>NZ_JBLADV010000001.1:0-2446013 GCF_047200555.1 Paenibacillus sp. MB22_1 | reverse complement strand
GAAGGAAAACAGCTCCGGCAAGAAGAAGGGCAAGTCCACGATCACCAAACGTGGACGATCCCGGCTACGGGCGTTGCTGTTCCGGGCTGTCATGCCGATGGTGGCAAAAAACGCGGAGTTTAAGGCATTACATCAATATTACACGACACGCACAAACAATCCGTTAAAGAAGAAACAGTCCATTGTAGCCCTGTGTGGAAAACTCATTCGAGTCTTATTCACATTGGGGACAAAACAAATGTGCTACAACCCTATGGATGTTCTGGGGCCGGTACGCCAGTCTCAGCTTCGGATGGCAGCGTAAAACGAGATTCAAACTTTCAGCGTTTGCATACGACGAATAGGTTATAAACAACGACAACAGAAGCACGGAGCAGCCGCAAGGAATTATTCCATAAGGGCAACGACCCAGTAAAGGAGCAAGAAGCGGCGTCCACCCCTTGAGAGGCAGGACGAAGGAATGTGAGGGCTATGACCCAGTGTGACATGGGAGGGTAAGCCGTCAAGGGAATGGTGTGGATATCCAAGGTGCGAACATACCGATGTTATCCATAGATTGGAAAATGGGTTCCAAACTCTATTCCTGCCATCGGCTCCACCAGAAAAATATGTCATATAAACATAATATCTCCATCTCTCGAAAACGTCGAAGTTGAAAATCTAAGAAATCGTAAGCAAATGAAAGAAAACATTAATTTATAGTGGGAGGAGATAAAATGATCCGTCTTGTAAAATCAAGTCGGCTTGCCCGCGAACCCTGCGGCCCTGCAATACGCCTTTGTGGTAGGCGCTAATAATCATAGGGACGTCAATGCGTCCTTCAAGTGTAAGTATAGATGCGTACTCCAGCCCTTTGAAGGACAGAATACGCTGGTCATACACGACGGCCCCAAATTCGCGGAAGGCATGGACGGACTTGCGTTCAGTTTTGTAACTTTCTGCAACCTTTCCGATAGAGCGGACAACCAACTGCGCCGACAGACCGAAGCGCTCGCGGACGTCGTAATAACAAAGCTTTTGGATACCAATTTTACCGAACGTTTTGGATTCAAAAGAAACTTTGCTGATGTAGTTACACGCTTCATTGAATCGTTTCATGGTGTCCAATAACTTTCGATGTTGTTCACTATCCGTCAACAGTTTGATCTTCATCGTGCAAAGCAAGGAAATCACCCCCCTTTGCAATCTATTATACCACAATTATTGAATAAATTAATCAATAGAAAGGAAGGTGAGAGCATGATTCAATGGGGAGGCAGTGATATGTTCACGCATATGCTTGTTGTTGGCCCTACCCGCTGTGGAAAGACAGCCACTTTACTCAAGCCCATGATTTATCAGTTGCTGCTTCTGAAGAAGAAGGGGGTTCCACTCGGACTTTCTGTTGTGGAGCCTAAAGGTGATGTTGCGGCAATGGTAGCAGAAATGTGTGATGCAATGGATATGCCCTGTGTCCATGTTGATCCCACAATAACTCATAGCGCGCGGTTTCCGGTGATGAAAGGCGACGAGGACGACGTAGCAGAAGCTACGGTTACTGTCCTTAAATCTATGTTCGGGAAACAGGAAGCATTTTTTGCTACAGTGCAGGAGCTTGCCGGACGGAATATTACCAAGCTTTTAAAACGTCTTTACTTGGATGATGTTAACCTGGGCGATGTACTCCGAACGATGCGAGATCAACGAATGCTGGAGGATAAGGTACAGGAACTTCGTTTTAAAGAGGGTGAATCCGATCTGGTTCAGTTTTTCCAATCGGAACTGCTTGGGGCACAGAAGGAAAAATATCAGCAGTTTGTTATCGGGCTTCGCGCCCAGCTTGAGAACTTAACGTCTAACCGGCATCTGGAGCCAATCTTGACTGGACAATCCGATTTCGACATGGACAAGCATTTTGCTTCTGGCGGTGTATTAGCCGTAAATACGGCCATGGGTAAATTGCGGAAAGCCGGGGATGCCTTTGGTCAGTTCGTCGTTATGCATTTGCAGAGCGGAACATTCCGCAGGCCGGGCACAGAGCGCACGCGCGTACCGCATTTTATGATCGTGGATGAGTATTCCCGATATATTAATCCCGATGTGGAGTTGTTCTTATCCATTGCAGCGGAGTATCGAACAGCCGGAATATTTGCTATCCAGTCTTTGGGGCAGCTAGAAGTCGAATCTGGCAAGATCAACGCTAAGGCCATGAAGCAATCCATTATGACGAGTTGCCGAAACAAAATCGCTTTTGGCGGGCTATCTTATCAAGATGCTGTTGAATTTAGTCGGGAATTTGGGAAAAAACAAATCATAATGCGTCAAAGCACATTTAAACAGCAATTATTACTCCCTAACTTTTTGCCGGAGAACTACCGGGACACGGAAAAGGAAGAAGACCGTATTTTTTACACGCAGATGATGGATGGACTACCCAAATTCCATTACGTGGCGAAGCTGCTGGACGATGGCACACCTTTACCGCCGAAAATAGGCAAAGGTTCATTTGTTCCGAGGGACTGGAAAGAGCGGCGGGAATGGGAAGTAAAGCGGCGATGGTGGAGAGGATTTGGTGCCGTAATCAAGAGCAGGGGCGCTAAACTTGAACATGGAAATGTGGCATTCGATGCGCAGCCTAATCAAGAAACTTTTACTTCTCGTTTGAAATTTATATCTGACCCTATCCAAGATGAACCGTATGTAGACGAAGATGATTTCGATCACACAACGACAAACACAGAAGAAGATCCATTTGAGTAAGAACCTCAGCGCTAATTGTGTTGAGGTTTTTCAAATATCCAAAAACATCCAAAAACAAATTTATGGAGGTAATGAACATGAGTGAAGAGTTAAAGAAAGTGTTGATTGAAGGTTATAACGAGGAAAAGTTGGAGCAGAGCAGCTATGATGAAGGCTGGGCACAGATTTATAGTGCCCGGCAGAATGATCTTGTATTGCAAGCTGAACTAATTGGTCTTGAGCCAAAGCTTAACAAGCTGTGTGGCGTGGTATTAGTCGGTGGAGTCAGAGGATATATCCCACAGGATTTCTCTGGTACGAAGGATGCCCATGAATTTCGGCGTTTACTTGGAGAACCAGTTGCCTTTAAAATCCTGAGCTATGATCGTGATGGAGATACCTTCATCGCATCCCGTCAAGCAGCCCTGGAACATATGGAAGGTTTGACGTGGAAATGGCTGGAGCAAGATGCGGTAATTACAGCGGTAGTACGTAATGTTACTCCCAAGGTATTGATGCTGGATATTGGCGGTATTACAACGGAGCTGCCGGTTCAGGAATATGGTTATGGATGGGTAGATGATCTTCGTGAAGAAGTTACCGCCGGGGATCACCTCAAAGTAAAGGTGGTAGAACTGGATAAAGAAAATAAAATCGTGAAGGTTAGCAAGAAGGCAACAGAGAAAAGTCCATGGCCGGATTGCGTAAAACGATATGTATCCAAAGGAACCTACAAAGGTAAGGTATCCGGTGTAATGGAGTACGGCATTTTCGTTAATCTTGAGCGCGGAGTCGATGCTCTGGTTCCGCATATCCGGTTTGGAAAAGTGAAGCGGGGCGACACAGTCTATATTCGGGTCCGCGGGGTTGATCCAAAGCAAGAGCGGATTTATGGGCGGATTATTCCCAAAAAGTGAAAGGGGCGATTCTCGCCTCTTTCCTCACTTAGTTTTAGAAAGGAGCTTTGTATGAAAACATCACCCTTCTCGATTACACATGAATGGACGTTTAAACCTGCTTCATTTCCGGAGGAGCTTGTACCGGGATATGCTCCATTACGAGCTGCTACCGAAGCAGACGGTCTCAGATCGCTTGGTTTGATTGGCTGCATGGGAAGTGTTCAAATGGGGCGTCTATTCCAGTGGAAACGACATCAAGTCCGGCGCATGTTAGCTGAGAAGAAGCTGATTCAGCACCTGCTTCTCAAGAACAAGAACACGATCCCAATCTATACGATTGGCCCACGAACAGCGCAATTACTCAACCTGGAATGGTCACATGAATTCTGGAGAACATGGACAATGGAACAGATTTTGTCCCATTTAGTGTTTTTTCAGTTTTGCTGCGCCATGCGGGATAAACAAAAAGCGTTTCAAATTCATGCCGCTCCTTATCCCTTTACGGGCAGGGTTGAGATTGGAGCGGAATCCAGAAATGTATTGGTGATCCGTGGAGATACCAGTTACTTGCCTGCTTCATTACGGCACTCATCGTATCCCATTATTGTAATCTCAGAATCTCTTGAAGCGGTTATGCCGTTGAATGAACTTTTGAAGGAAGCGAAGTTACTACTGGACACTGACCTGAAACAAGATTATCGTTTCTACAGGCAGATCAAGGGAGAATGGGTAATTAAGTAAATGTCTTGGGAAAAATCTCCTTTCCTATTGAAATACGAACATATGTGTGGTAAATTGTTCCTATAAAACAGAACATACATTCGTATTATAGGAAGGAGTTTTAGACTATGGACAATCAAGAAAACAGACAGGCGGCACTAGAAAAGGCTTTGAAGGAAATTGAGAAGTCTTATGGGAGAGGGGCTGTCATGAAATTAGGGGAGGCAGCTCATGTCCAAGTTGAAACCGTTTCGAGCGGCAATCTTGCTCTTGATATAGCTTTAGGTGTAGGAGGTTTTCCAAGAGGGCGAATTATTGAGGTTTATGGTCCAGAATCCTCCGGTAAAACAACAGTGGCACTACACGCGATTGCTGAAGTACAGAAGTTAGGAGGACAAGCTGCTTTCAGTTGACGCCGAACATGCACTTGATCCACTTTACGCGAAGAATATAGGCGTTAACATTGATGAATTACTGTTGTCCCAGCCCGATACCGGTGAACAGGCGCTTGAAATAGCAGATGCCTTGGTACGAACCGGAGCGGTAGAAATTTTGGTTGTTGATTCCGTAGCGGCCCTTGTTCCTAAAGCAGAGATCGAGGGAGAGATGGGGGATTCTCATGTAGGACTTCAAGCCCGACTCATGTCTCAAGCGATGCGAAAATTATCCGGTTCGCTTAGCAAATCCAAGACGATAGCTATCTTTATTAATCAACTCCGGGAGAAAGTCGGTGTATCGTTTGGAAGTCCGGAAGTAACTCCTGGGGGCCGTGCATTGAAATTCTATTCATCGGTTCGTCTTGATGTACGTCGTATGGAGACGATCAAATTAGGTAATGAGATGGTGGGAAGCCGGACACGTATTAAGGTCGTTAAGAATAAGGTTGCACCACCGTTTAAGCAGGTTGAGGTTGATATGATGTATGGTGAAGGCATTTCGAAAGAAGCAACCCTTCTTGATCTCGGAGTTGAACTGAATGTAGTTGAAAAATCAGGTTCGTGGTTTTCTTATGCCGGTGATCGTTTAGGGCAAGGCAGGGAGAATGCTAAGCAGTTCTTAAAGGAACATCCGGAGGTAGCTTTCAAAATCGACAGTGAGATCCGCGGATCTGAGGTAGAGCTGAAACCGGTACTGGAAGAAGCGGAAGATCGGGAATTTGCAGCCGGATAAAATGAGAACGTATGATTGCACTTTTATAATCACAATGCTATAATATTCCTGTAATTATCTTTACCTCTACACTCCCGTTTGCCGGAGACAAGAGTTGCCTGTATAGGCGATAAGTGCTGTACCTCCCCTACAAAGCTTTATAGCTGAGGATTAAAGTAGGATAAAGTCATTACCCCCCGAAATCTCCTGTGCTGAGAACAAGGGAAGAAGAGTACCGAAAGGCTCTGATAAAGGTTAAACCGCACCCGCATGTGTAATTTAAAGTATTGATAATGAATTAAAGCCGATTTTTGCATGGATTCGTCCGTGCAGAAATCGGCTTTTTTATTTTCAAAAAAATGAAAGGGTGATCGAAGCATGTTTAAACACTGGTTCAAAAAGGACAAACGTCAAGATTCATCAGTTTCACATTATAACCCGGTTCTTCCCAATGAGAGTGAGTGGACTAAGCTCAAGCTAATGTGGGAGAAATCCAGAAATAAGCATAGCCCTTTAGAGCAAAGTCTTATTCAGGAAGAAGCAGAAGCTTTTGAACGAGTAAGGGGGATGCTTGAGGAGGCTCTTTCGCTATTGGATGATGCCTGCATTGAATCAGAAGGAATGCTCAAGGTGAGGCTTCGACAAATCTGGACTGATCTGGATGAGCTTGTGAAGACCTATACGCTTGAATAATAAAAATGTGAATGAACGTTATTTCTCTCAAAGAGAAAGGACGTTTTTTTATTTTACCTTTCTGTGCGGGTATAAATAGCACAGACGTCAAATGACGGGTGGAGGTTAAAAAATGGACTTGTCGATTATGGAAAAGGTAGTAGTTCAAGGTGATCTTTCTTCATTGAAACCCGAGGAACGTTTGATCTACTACACGAAAGTTTGTGAGAGCGTTGGACTTAATCCCCTCACCAAGCCGTTTGATTATCTGAAACTGGATGGAAAGCTAGTGCTTTATGCTAAGCGCGATGCTACGGATCAGCTTCGTAAAATTCACAAAATCAGTATCACAATAACCAGCCGTGAACGCATTGGTGATGTTTACTGTGTGACAGCTCGTGGAACGACTCAAGACGGTCGTGCTG
Organism: Paenibacillus sp. MB22_1; assembly: GCF_047200555.1. NCBI lineage: Bacteria > Bacillati > Bacillota > Bacilli > Caryophanales > Paenibacillaceae > Paenibacillus > Paenibacillus sp. MB22_1. The sequence goes on along the minus strand of NZ_JBLADV010000001.1, from coordinate 2,439,430 downwards.
ATGAATCCATAGGTGCTGTTTCCTTAATGAAAGAGGAGAAGATCTGGGACGAGATGCGTACGATGCAAAGTCCCTACAGGAAAGATTCTCCCGTTGACAGCAGATGAACTTGCCAATGCCATTATGAAAGCCGAAACAAAAGCGAAGCGTCGGGTAACGCTGTCACTATCCGGCCTTGGAATGATGGACGAAAGTGAGATTGAAACCATTGAAGGTGCAGAACGGATTGAAGTGGGTGAGCTTGCTCAAACGAATAATCAAGTTCCGAAAAAGCTGTCTTCTGATAGCACTGCATCCAGTTCTGATCCTAAGACTACTGAAAGTAAAGGTAAGAAAAACAATTCGGGTGGAAAGCCTTCAAACTCGAATCCAAAGAACTCGGGAGAAGTATACAAGATGCTGGATATGGCAACAGGAACCTCTCCGGGCGGAGTAACATTCGCCAAGTTGAAAGTAGTCAATGTAGGGACGGGTGAAGAATCCATTGTGCTTGCCAATACAGCTGAAACGCTTGATCAGGTCAATGCGATTTCAAATAACATGCAATTTAAACTTGATTTTGAAATGAGCAATGGATTCAAAATTGTGAAATCGATTCAGTTAGTGGGTGAAGCTGCATGAGTCTGACAACCTTTACGGATGGGAAGGCACTAATCTGTGCGTTCCATCCAGTAAGCAAAATGGCGTGTATCTCGTGAAAGTGGAGCCTCATTACAACGATTTGATTATTACGCATGACTGCCCTGCATGTCATTTCGGACACAAGCAATGCAAGCATGTTCAAATGGCTGCGGAAGTTTACGAGCGTTGGCAGTGGTGGGAACCTAAAAAGCAGATTCACACGGTTACGCGCAAAATTGTTCTTTCGTCGGAGTGGGAGCAGATACAACTTCCTCCCAGCCAAGAAGAACAATTAAGGGCAGTGATCGACCATGCTTCCTGACATTCTGGACGTTGCAGACCAGAACGGACTCATTATTAAGCCTTCCTCACAATCGAGGGAGGAAGTTCTCTGTAAATGTCCATTTTGCCATGAGGATTCTAAACCGGGAAAAAAGCGAAGATACTACCTTTCTCTTAACACCAAAGACCAGGTATTCAAATGCTGGTTTTGTGGGGAGAGTGGGGGAGTGCTTCGCTTTATTTCTCTTTTGGAGGGAGTTCCGGAAGAACAGGTGCGGCAGAGATATCGTAAGCGGAAAATTGTGCATCCAGCTGAACGACTCAGCCGAAATCAACGAAAGTTATTGAGGCAACACACAGGAGGCAAAGAGCCTAATTGGAAGCTGATGAGAGAAAGAGATTTTGCCTATTACATGCGTTCTATGGATCTTCTTTGGGAGCAGTGGAATGAGTTTCTGGAAACAGAACGGCAAGGTGCTTATCTCTGGCTGATCATCGGGATAAAGAACTTTAAATATCAAAAGTACATTGAGCGTATCCGACAACGCGAGAAAGAAATTGAAGCTCCCTTATTGGACGATGTGCTCCAAATTTATTCATGTTCAGTACGTCCTAGGTGGACGGAAGACGCGGAAAGATTTGTTTGCAATTTTAAATCTGTAAGTCCTGAGCCTGAAAGGGCAGGCATGAAGACGGAGGATAAAAAATGAGCTTGAACCAAGCAGTATTAATCGGAAGACTGACAAAGGACCCTGAGTTACGTTATACACCTTCTGGTGTAGCAGTGGCACAATTCACATTGGCTGTAGATCGTCCCTTTACGAATCAAAATGGAGAACGAGAAGCGGACTTCATTCCTATTGTGGTCTGGAAGGCAGTCGCTGAAAATGTAGCTAACTATGTGAAGAAAGGCCACCAGGTTGCAGTTACAGGACGAATTCAGGTTCGCAACTATGAGAACAATGAAGGGCGCCGTGTATATGTAACGGAGGTAGTTGGACAGTATGTTCAATTCCTTACTAACACATCTAACGGGACTTCTCAAACCGGCGATCGTCAAAATTCGACAAATAATCAAGGGACCAATTCAGCCGGAGATGGATGGAACATCTCTGATGAAGATTTGCCATTCTAATGCTGTACTCTTATTCCCGGCTCTCGCTTTATGAAACTTGCCCTTATCGATTTTACCAAAAGTACATTTTAGGTAAAAAAGAGCCAGTTACCAAACCACTAGCTCTTGGAAAAGCAGTTCATAAAGCGATTGAGCTAAAGATCAATGGAGTATCTGAGCATGAAGCCATTATAGAGGCAATTATTGAATCAGATTTTCATCCCGAAGTGACTTATGAAGAGATTGCTTCATTGGTGCAGCGTGCTCCGGAAGTCAGGGGACAAACGGAAGTTCATTTTGTACTTCCACTTGGAGATAGCATTCAATTTCAAGGCTACATTGATCTTCTGGAAGAAGAACGATTTTGGGATTGGAAATCGAATTGGCGACTGTACCGAGCAAATGATACAAGGCAGCTTGCATTGTATGCTTGGGCAATTATGAAAAGAAGAGGACTTCGGCAAGTCAAGGGGACATTGTACTTTCTACGCTTCAGGAAAGCAGAATCGTTTGTATATAACGAGTCTGACGCGAATGAAGCTAGAAAATGGGCGCATGGTTTGGCGGAAGAGATTGAAATGAAGAAGTCTTGTCTGGAATCATTCCCGGATATGGCTTCTTCTTTGTTTCCACCTACACCAGGCGGCCATTGTAAGCATTGTCCGTTTGTGATGGAGTGTTATCAAAAATCGAAAAATTAAGTTGAAAGGATGACATAAATGAGTCATTTTACAGTTGCGGTGATTACAGAGTCATTGGACAAAGTTGAGGATTTGTTGGCTCCTTATCAAGAAAACAACATGGGAGATTGTCCGAAAGAGTACCTAGAATTTTATGATGTTGAAGAAGAGTACCGCAAGATTTATGAAAATGAGTCTTCAGTACGAATTCAATTAGAAGACGGGCGTATTGTATCGCCATATGATAAGGTATTCAGAAAAGTAACTCCAAGTGGCAGTGTAATCGGATATGAAGTACCTGATCACTTAAAACGAGTTCAAATTCGGCATACGGAAGTGTATCCTTCTTTTGATGATTTCATGGTCGAATACGGAGGATACACATCACGTGATGAAGAAACAGGAAAGTACGGTTACTGGGAGAATCCTAATGCTAAATGGGACTGGTATTCCATTGGTGGCAGATGGTCAGGTTCACTTTTGCTGAAGTCGGGAGAACGAGCGGATGCTGCTCAAATTAAGGATATCTTCTTTATTGAGCAAACCGATCATGAGGGCCTCACCGTAGAGGTTGAGGGGTATCAAGTACCAGCATCTCTTGCACCAAAATTCGAAATTATGGTGGCTGAGGCAACTAAAGCTTGGGAAGAAATGCTGGCTGGAAAAAGCCTTTACCGTCCGGAATATATCTTTGAAAGATACGGAGATAAGCAATCTTATATTCGTGAAATGTTGAGTTTTTCAACCTACGCGGTGATTACACCGGATGGAGAGTGGCATGCCAAAGGGGATATGGGATGGTTTGGTATGGGTTCTGAAACGCCAGAAGAAGCGCGCAATTTCAACAAGTCATACTATGAAACGTTTATTAAATCCTCTAATCCTAACCACTATCTGGTCGTAGTGGATTGCCACATTTAATTACTGATACATTGATGTTCTCCTTCCGTTTGGTTACAATGAGCTTAACAATACCGAGCGGAAGGAGGATCGTCATGAACAAGGAGGAAAAGTCAGTGGAGAACACGGGCAACGTTGCTAAGAAAAGTGCACCTATTCCGAAAGATGTCACTGTATTAGGACCAGGCTATGAGTGGTGGTTTGAAAATACTGAGGACGATGTTTATGACGAGAAGTATCGGGACTAGGTATTGTCGTGGAGATATTTGGGTGGCTAAGTTTTCGTACTATGAAGATCCAACTCAATATAAAATGAGACCTGTAGTTATCATTTCAAACGATATGCTAAATGAATCGGACGATGTTATTATTTTAGCGCCGATCACCAGTGCGCGTCCTCGAAATGATTATGATGTTGTTATAGATTATTGGGAAGACGCTGGCTTGGATCGCGCTTCGTGTATTCGTGTTTCTAAGCTAACTTCTTTTCATAAGACATTTTTAAAAGTGAAGATAGGTACATTGCAATCCACTGATTTAGAAAGTGTATTGCATGTAGCAAGTTCAATGTTTGTTTGACTGTATAATTTAAAAAAGACGAACGATTTCCTTCGGGGAATTTGTTCGTCTTTTTTTCTTTTTATTTTATTAAGCAGGCCAAAAATGAGGAGAGTGTATTAAATGACTACAGGAGTAATTGAGAAGTTGACAGAGGAAAAAGCAATCGAGTTAGCACTGGAAATAGAACGTACTGAAGCAGCGCTGAAGAAAATGAAAGAAAATTTAAAGGCTTATGTTGATGATAATGGGCCGCTTCATGCAGGAGACAAAGTTTGGGGATACAGCATTTCGACTTCTTGGCAGTTTGGAGCCGATAGTTTGAAGGAACTGGCCGTAGCGATTACAGCAGAGGGAAAGAATGCTTGGGAGTTCCTGAGTCTTCCGGCTACTTCCATTAAGAAGCTCGGTTGGGAAGAAGCTGCGTTGTCTCAATATGGCACGCTGAAAGAAACGAAGCGTTTCGATTCGAGAAAAGTCTAATTGCATCTTTAGTTCTCAGAGTAAATTATGGTTCGAGATAGTTATAAATAATTTCGCCTCTCGCCCGGCGTTAAACGGCGGTGTTTATTTCCGACACCGCCGTAAGGCGGCTCGGGGTAAACGGGAAGGAGTAAAAATGAAAGATTTTATGGTGATGGAATCTCAGTTAAATGCTTTGCCACCTAGAAGACGCAAACAGGCTGAGAAGTTGCTTGAACTGATTCGAAAAGTAATGGAGGGGGAGAAAGATCACTATATCCATACACCAGCCGATGTTTTTCAGGCTGTGGCTACCGATTTAGTTGGATTAGATAAGGAACATTTTATGATCCTTATTTTAAATACAAAGAACCGAATTTTGTCTAAAGAGGTTATCTCTATCGGTACGTTAAATTCTGCAATCGTGCATCCTCGTGAAGTCTTTAAACCTGCAATCATTAAAGGAGCTGCATCCATTATTTGTGTGCATAATCACCCTTCAGGTGATCCTGCTCCTAGTTCTGAAGATAAGAAATTGACCGAAAGACTAATACAAGCTGGTGAAATAATTGGCATCGATGTCCTGGATCATGTTGTTATCGGAACGGAAGGATATGTTTCTTTAAAGGAGCAGGGCATGATATGACAGCCAAGGATCGCTTTTTAACTGAGCTTTTGAAGAGGGATGGTAAGGAACGGTGGGTAGCTGCGTTGTTGCTTGCTGCCCCTCCTGAAGTTTTGAGTACAGTTACGGTGAAAACTTTGCGCAAGGAAGGAAAGGCGGTTATGAATGCTTCTAATAGCTAATGAAATTCAGGGAGAAGGTGTTTGGCATAATGATTAGTATTTGCAAAATTTCTGCTCATGCCAATCCAGTTGACGCAGCCCAGCGAATCGCTAATGTAATTCTCAAGTGTGGCGTGATCGAACTGCAAGCCGTAGGAGATAACGCCATCAGTAAGGCTGTGAAAGCTGTAGCTATTGCTCAGAAATCAATTGTGCATAATGTGGACATGGTTTGTACTCCATCTTTTATGGTTTCAGATTCGAAGGGTGAGAAAGTCGCTGGAATGAAAATAGTCGTAGAGAATAGATAATTCAAAGATGAAAGCAGTTTTCCCTGGAATTGGAGAGCTGCTTTTTTCACATGAGAGGGGAATGGAGAATGAACAGCAGTATTGTTTCTTACCCTAACCGTGGTCCGTATGGAAGCAGCGAATCTCGAGGAAACTGCTCAGGACATTTAATCGCCGATTTGTTGGATTATTATCAGACAAAGCGCTTTGTTGAAGTTTTCGCCGGTGGGGGTACAGGAGCGGATGTGGCTAAATCTAAAGCTATCCGCTCAATTCACATCCACCTGTCGCACCTTACATAGGTGCGTGGATTGAAATTCCTATCTATTCAAAGAATTCTTTCCATTATAGGTCGTACCCTTTGCGGGTACGTGGATTGATATACTTCAGTAAATCGTGGAGAATTGTCGCTGGTCAAATAGGTGGCTTAAAACACTCTTTTTTTAATCAAAGCCCTACTGCACAAGGAATTATTATCCTCCCTGTGCAGTTAATCGGCTTGTTCAGCCGACCAAGATCAGAGATCAGTAGGTAGAGCTTAGAAAATCGTGTCAAGATATAGAATAATATTTGTTTGAGAAAAATTTGGAGGTGATCCAATGGTTTTAGCGAATATATGTATCATAGTCATATTGATTTCTATATGGAGGAGAAGGTAATGGATAGAATTCGAATTGAAATTTTGACAGTTAGTAAAGTTATTTGCAAAAACATTAACATGTTTGATGGTAGAAATAGAGGTTTTTTATCACAGAACATACTTTTCCCAACTTCGGAATTTCGTTGAATATACTTCATTATTAGCATATAGTAACGGGAAAGATATTGAAATTACATATGATAATATCAAAAAGGCAAATACTTATGTCAGTACAAAAGGCAACTTAAAGTTTTTAACTAAGTTCCATAAGTTGCTTCAAATAACAGCCTCTCACTATACTTTGGATGAAGAAAATTCAGAGAGACTAATGTTGAAGTATTATGAGTTTTTATTGAAAATGAAGGAATTTATCAAGACAACGTTCGATATTGAGGTGCTTGAGAATATAGATCAATTCCCTATTCGTATCGATCCTAATCTTAAAGAATATTATGAGAAAATTACCGAAAGGATAATTCAGCCAAGTTCAAGTAGCACTAGAAACTCTTACAATGATCGATATTATATTCAGAAAGTTAAGCCCATCTTCGTTGAGCACAGAGTGTACTATGAAGTAACATTTACAATAGCTAATGATAAAAGTAGCAAGCATGAGAGAATTATCGCCTTCACAAATGCTGACTTACTCCCCAATTATTCTGTGAGGCTTTCTGTTAGAAATGATACAATTAATATTTTGGGCAAGGAGATGCCTATCTTTATTATTGATGCTTGGGAAGTATCTATTCGACCATGTGAGTTCACTAATTTAGGGAGGATAATGGGATTCCCTTATAAATTTAGCGAAAACTCTAGCGGATATCGAGAGTTAATGAGGTCTTTAACCGTTAGCAAGTCAAATTTAGTAGATTTTGTAGAACTCGATGATGATTCATATGAATTAATTAAAAATCAAATAATTGAAAGAGCAAAATTAACAGTTGAGCCACTAATTTTTCGGGTATTGGACGATTGCCGTAATCTAATAAAGGAGAATAGGCCAGGAAGTAATGTAATAAGATATCTACTGTATAGAATGAACAACAAAGTTTTAAAGCAACAGTATAGTTCTTCCACTTGTCAGTATTTATCAAACTTGAATCTTAATTATAAATGTATCCCTTTTGATGAGATCCCCTTCAACACATCATTGGTAAATCACAATCCCAAAATTTACGATCTTTTTGATTGTATAGACGCATCTGGCAGAGAACATGAGTTGTTTGCAAGGTATATAAAAAATAATACAGAAATAAAAGGGCAATTATACACCTCTGTGAAAGAAATTCCCAATTCTGAAAAGGTTCCTGAGTTAATGAATTTATACAACCAAAAACTATATTATAAACATGCAAATCGAAAATTAGAGAACTATAAAAATAATATATATATAAAAGGGTATGAAGAAGATACGCTTCAAATCATTGATAGGCTCAAGAAACTATCTTCAACTGGCATTAAAAACTACTCGAACTCAGTTATCTCTTGGCTAAATTCATCTGCTTATCAGATTGACTGTGATGAAAAAAGGGCCGCATTACAACAAATGTTTGAAAACTCAAGGGTAGCATTAATCTATGGTTCTGCGGGAACAGGTAAATCTACTTTAATAAGTCATTTGTCTAGTTTTTTTGGTCATATGAACAAGTTATATTTAGCTAACACTAATCCAGCAGTAGATAATTTGAAGACGAAAGGTTAATGCTGCAAATAGTAGCTTTAAAACTGTGGCTAAGTTTCTATCTCATAAAAATATCGAAGTTGATTATGATGTGTTGATTATTGATGAGTCTAGTACGGTTAGTAACGATGATATGTTAAAGGTTTTAAATAAGGCTAAGTTTACGTTGTTAGTCTTGGTTGGGGATGTTTTTCAGATCGAGTCAATAATTTTTGGAAATTGGTTTAGCATTGCACGATCATTTCTTCCAACTTCCTCAGTATTTGAATTAAAGGAACCCTATCGAAGTAAGAATTCCAACCTGCTCGATTTATGGACTAAAGTAAGAAATTTAGACGAAGATATTTTGGAGCATATTACCAAAAATAATTATTCGGTTTCTTTAGATGCATCAATCTTTGAACATTTCGAAGACGATGAAATAATATTATGTCTTAACTATGACGGACTTTATGGAATAAACAATATTAATAGATTCTTGCAGCAAAGCAACCCAAATCCTCCTATTCAATGGGGAATTCAAACTTATAAAATTAATGACCCAATTCTATTTAATGAGTCAGAGAGGTTTGCGCCTATAATTTATAATAATCTGAAGGGCAGAATAGTAGGGATAGTGGTTTTTGATGACAAAATACAATTCGATATTGAACTCGATAGAGCAATTAATCAGTTAGAGGCAGAAGGATTTAATTTTGAATTGATGGAGAACTCTGAAAATGGATATTCTGTAATCCGATTTTATGTCAACAAGTATAGAAATACTGACGAAGATGATGATTTATCCTCTGAGGCTGTGATTCCATTTCAGGTTGCTTATGCTGTTTCAATTCATAAAGCACAGGGGTTAGAGTATGACTCAGTCAAAGTCGTTATTACAAATGAGATTGAAGAAATGATCTCACATAATATCTTTTATACCGCGATAACCCGTGCGAAAAATAGGTTAAAAATATATTGGACGCCTGAGACAGAGAACAAGATATTAACTAGTTTGGAGAAAAAAACAAGTGTAAAAGACGTGGCTTTACTAACATCCAAATTGTAAGTATATAGTGGACTCTAGCATAAAGAGTTGTCAGATATGATTACATTATTCCAAGAAAGTAAGGATGTGATGGTGCGTTTTTTTGCCTCTTTACTTTCTTACAAGCCTTTACCTCCACAGCCTCCTAATTAATATGGAGCCCTCCATCACGACAATGTAGACCTAGTACATGAAGAGGAGTTCAATGCGAAAAATGTCTGAGCAGAGGGGATAAAGCTGCACATGAGGTATTGTCTAATATTAGGACAGTCGTGGTTGCCAGAAAGTAAGGAGTAAATGTGAATTTTCGCGACTTTTCATAGTAATCCACCGTTTCAGCTACGACTGAGACTTCTTCTGCTGTCAAAATCGATTGAAGGGTAAACTGGATCGTGATAGACTTTTTCATGGCGTTGTCACCTTTAGGTTGCGTTTGTAGGGGTACAATCATTTTATCGAGTTACGGGCTCTTTTTCTACCATTTAGTGGTTAATCATCAGGCGTGATACATTATAAAAGTAATAACTGTTATTGAGTTCAGCGGACTTTTTAGCGAACATATGATTGTATTTATGAAGGGCGAATGTTATAATAATTTTGTAATTATATGTACCTCTGTACTCCCTATTTTGCTGGAGACAAGAGCTTGTCGTCCCGAAAGGACAAGTAGTTTTATTACCTCCCCTGTAAGCTTCTATTTGGAAATTCCAGATATGAAGAGAGGAAAAATGCAGGACAATTTCACTTGATCCGTCACTTCCGTTTGCAGAAGACAAGGATTGAAAGACTACCGAAAGGCTCTGATAAAAGTTTTACTTTTGCGCATTCGCGTGCGTCTTTAGAAATTTTGATACTGTTACTAAAAGCCGATTTTTGTATGGATTTTCATGCAAATATCGGCTTTTTTATTTTTATTAAAAAAAAAGAGAGGATGAATGAACATGTTCAAGTTATTTAGAAAAGAGAATTCTATTCAAGCCGAGATCACTTCTTTTATACAACAAGAAAAATATCGGCGTAAAAAGGCGGATGAGTTTATTCTGATGCTCTCAGAAGCTATCTCATATGTTGCAGAAGAAGTGTGGGGGCTGCGAGATAAAGAACTGACTGTTGGCGACAATATTGTTTTTCAGTTAGAGGAAAAACGATTTTACCTCATGGAAGAGATAAACGACACAATACAAGAAGTTGAGAGGTTAAAAGGACAATCATACTGGAGAAGCGTGCAGGAAATCATGAATTACGCCAAAGACATGATCGAAGACATTAAGGAGCGAGATACGGGAAGAAATCGACTCGTAACCGAAATGGCTAGTCTGACTCAACAGATGAAAAATAGCCTCATTATCTCTGACTTAAATGTGAAAGTATTTCGGGTGTAGGCTGTTAACCAGTTTAAATGTTAAGCAAAGGCTGGTTCCTTACTTTTAGGAATTGGTCTTTTTTTATTAAAAATGAGGAGGTTTTTCTTATGAATGCCATTTTAAAGGATGTAGTTGCTGTACCATCCAGTAAAGACAACGCGATTGGATTTTTAACCTGGAATTCTCTATCCAACATGCTGATTACCCCGGACGACCTAAAACAAAAGCTTGTTGATTCCGGATTAGGGGCTGGTTGGATGCCGAAGGATATCCGGCTCCCGGATGCCTTTAGAAGAGCCACAAGTGAAAAATTCAAAAGAGAAGTGTCACCAGGAGTTTATGAAAACTATATGTTCCGCGAGGTGGCTTCTACCAGCGCTTTCGTACAACGAAACCTAGTTTGCGAAACCAAGGATACAAAAGGTAGAAGATTAAAATATGTTCCAGACGTAGGAGCGCTGGTATTAGATCGAAAAACGGAGACAGTAGAGACCAGCTATATTTCATCAATGGCGCAGCAACTAGTTAATAATGCTGCGTTGCAGTTTGAAATTTATCGAAACAATTATGGTTCTACTACACTACGTACGTTGATTACCAACGTCTTAAAAAGTATGTCACCTACACCGGTTAGACCATCAGGTGGTGTTTACTTCATACCGGCACAGTTTGAGAGCAACTTGGATGCATTGGTCAAATTCGTATCATCTCTTGAAAAAGGAGAAGCGGAGAAGGTTCCTGTAATGAACACCATGGATATGAAAAACATGGTGACACGCAAGCTGTTAGATCATCTCCGTGACACTCTCGCTGCATGCGAAGAAAGCACGGAAAGACAGCTGACCAAAGGCCAGATGAAAGAGTTGATAGAAAACGCTCGGTCGGTGGCAAACGATTTTGCGCAGTATCGCGAAATTGCCACCGGCGATCTGGAGGAAATGGAACGTCTGGTGTCGGCGCTTCGCATGAAAGTGGGTGAAGCGCTAGTGAATATGGCCGTGTAATTCTCCAGAAAGGAGAAGAAAAGAAATGAATGCCGAAACTGAGCATAGAAAGTTTGTTGAACTGCTTGAAGAGGGAGATGGAAAGCTTGTGATTTCCAAACATGCGCTTCACAGACAAATTGAGCGCGGCATCTCCGAAATAGACATACGAAACGCCGTCTTGAACGGATGGCCGATTGAGAGGCGTCAGGACGGTGCGGATGTTACCATCGTTCTGATGTATTTTCTTAAAATCGGAAAAGGGCAATACCGTCCGCTCCATGTCGTATGCGTTTTTAATGTTGTCCATCCAGAATCGTGGACGGTGAAAACGACATACGACCCCCGAAGCGGGGAGTGGAGAGACAACTTCCAAAGAAGAAAATAATTTTTGTAATGCAAAAATTTATCTGAACGGATATAATAAAGGGTAAAGGGGTGTGATCGTCATGTCCAAAGTCGGACGACCCAAGGCTGATCATCCGCGCAACTTTACCTTTCCAGCCGTTCGGGTGAACAGGGAGGAAAACCGTATGTTTAAGCTTAAAGCGGGAATATTTGCGAACGGCAGCTTGGCGAAGTTTTCGCGCATGGCCATGGAAGCGTACCGCGAGAAAATCCCGGAAACGATTGAACTGGCCGGACGAACTGGTCATCTCCGGTATGGATCGGAAGTTTACACTGTGGAGGTCGGGAATGAAATCTACACAGTGACGGTTACGAACATACCGGAATACATGTTTGACGATGGCGAAACGGTGTCAGATTTGATGCTCCGCGCGAGCATCGAAGAAGAAGTGAATGAAATGGTTTTGGAATGCATCCAGAATCGTCGTCCGGTGCCTGAAGCCATCGATCTGCTTGAATGGATCGGGTTGCCAGTCACGGTGTAAAAACAAAAACACTATTAAAAGCCATGAGTTTCCCTTGCGGGATTCGTGGCTTTTATTTTTTCGGAGGTTGAATGTGGAGTTGACGTGGGCATCTTGGACTTCCTGCGATTGACCCCACATTATAAAAATAAAGAGCTGATGACTTCTTCATAAGAAGCGTTGGCTCTTTTTATTTTATCTAAAAATGTGGAGGTAGCTAAAAAATGAAAATCAAGGATATCCAGAATGCATTAAATAGTCAATATTCTGAACGAGAAGAAGTGATTGAGGGGCTGATGGTGGCTATGATCGCCCGTCAGCATGCTTTGTTGATCGGGCCGCCCGGAACAGGAAAGAGCGCCCTTGTAAGTGATCTAACTAAGCGGATTACAGGCGCGAATTACTTCCAATGGCTGCTGACACGTTTTAGTACACCAGAGGAGTTATTCGGACCTGTCTCGTTGAAAGAACTGGAACAAGGCGTGTACAAGCGGAATACGACGGGAAAGCTGCCGGAAGCACACACCTCATTTCTTGATGAAATATTCAAGGCTAACAGTGCAATTTTGAATGCCTTGCTGACTCTCATCAATGAACGAGTGTTCTACAACGATGGCAGTCCGGCACAGGTTCCCTTAATGTCCTTGATCGGTAGTTCAAATGAATATCCAGAAGAAGGTGAGGGACTAGAAGCCTTGTTTGACCGCTTCTTGCTGAGATATGAAGTGGACTACATCGGCGAAGATCAGTCCTTTGTTTCCATGTTGAAAGGTTCTGCACCATCTCCAGCCGATATGAGCATAGATGAATTATTTGAACTCCAGTTCTTTAGTGATACAGTCACTATTCCTGATGAGGTATTTGATGCACTAAGCAAGATCAGAAGGGAACTGATGGATGAAGGCATTCGTCCTTCTGATCGCCGATTCAAGCAAGTTCTTTCAGTAATTCGTGCTAAGGCTGTGTTAGCCGGAAGAGATCACGCAGAACTTGAAGACCTCATGATTCTCAAGCATAGTCTGTGGGAAAAGCCGGAGCAGCGTGATAAGGTCGCAAAGATCGTTCGCAATCATGCTCAGGATGCGGTGAAGACACGTGTGGAAGAGATTAAAACTGAAGCTGCTGATATCTTGAAGAGTCTTGAACAGTCTAACAACTCAACGGATGTGGCTGTAGAAAGCACGAAGAAGCTTAAAAGCTTAGTCATCGAACTTAAAAAGCTTCAAAAGGATAATCCGAACCGACCAGAAGTCGAGCAAGCTATTGCTCTTGTTCAAAAGTCATTGACGGATATCGCATCTCAAGTGTTGGGGGTGTAGGAGATGAAGGAGCAAAAAGGTTCTGTTTTAAACACAGATTCATATGATCGGAGACGCTTCGGGCAGATTTTAGAGATGTCCAAGAAGCTCAGAGAGGTTAGTAAAGAGGGAAGTAAATTATTTCCCTCTTTCCAACCTTTAATGGGTGACATGTGGGCAGGCCTTTTTAAAATGAAGCCTGAATTGCTGGAAGAGGTTCCTGAAGGGCTAGAGATGAATCATCAGCTTATGGAACGGGTGATGTCAGACGAAAGCTATCAGGAGTTTCGTGAGTTTACTCGACTGGATGACCTAGCTGCTGCTCTTGGAACAACGAAATATAGTGAGACGGTTCTTGGATGGGTTAAAGAACAAGCGCAAAAGGATCAGGACTTGGCGAATGCGTTGCAAAACTTTATGAAGGGAAAGCCAGGCGCCTCACAGGAAGCGTCAGAGGCATTATCTTCAGCCTTGAATCAGAACGGCAACGAACTATCTAAGATGCTGGCAAAGGCTGCACAAGAAGCAACAGAAGCCAAGGAGAATGTAAAATCTCTTTTGGGGGGTATGCAGGCAGGAAGTGGCGATAGTGAACTGAAAAAGGTTCCGTTGAAAGATCAACTCATCCTAGCTGAAAGGTTGAGCCACGATAGAAAGATGAAGGACATTGCAAGGTGGGCTGGTCGTATGAAAGTGATTGCTAATCGGAAGCAGCGTTCGAAGCATAAGGATGCTATTAACCGTAATGGGATTAAGCAGGGAAATGATATGGAACAACTACTTCCGATGGAACTTGGGAGCTACGCCAGCCCTATGACGAAAATAGATTTCCTACGCCGTTATGTTGAGGGTCAAACGCTTCAGTATGATACAAAGGGGCCTGAACAGCTAGGCAAGGGGCCAATCATCCTGTGCCTAGATCAATCCGGAAGCATGAGTGGACAAGACACCATCTCCAAAGGATTTGCTCTTGCCTTGATGAGTATTGCCCGTAAGCAGCGAAGAGACTTTGCATGGATTCCGTTTTCTTCACATGCAGATACTCCGTTGATCTATGAGCGTGGGAAAATAACAGTTCAGGATATGATTCAGTTGGCCACTATTTTTTTGGGTGGGGGAACAAGCTTTGAACCTCCACTTAGGGCAGCAAGTCAAATCATTAAACAGAGCCGCTTTAATAAAGCGGATATTGTGTTTGTGACAGACGGAGAGTCTCATGTGAGTGAGCATTTCCTACAGACATGGAATGAACTGAAGGATAAAAAGGGTTTTTCAGTCTTATCTCTTTTGCTAGGCAGGGAATCTATCCAAGGGGTAGAAGACTTCTCGGATCGGATTGTTACAGCTTCTTCGTTTGAAGATGAATCAGTGCATCAGGTATTTGAAATATGAGATGAGCAGGGCATATTATATCTGTCCTCAGCCTGTTGAAAGTTTTTCAACAGGCTGACCCGACAATAGTCGGGTTTTATTTTTGACCATCAAGCCTTTTGATTAACTCGAATTATTATTTTTGAGTCGACATTGAAACCGCCGCGTGATACCTAATTGAGAATTATCTATTCGACATAGGACAAGGTGACCATTTACGAGGAAGATCAGCCTTTGATTATGGACGTTGACGGTGGGTAATGATAATGTTTAGTAAGTTAATTTTAATATCGTGATCCCAAGGGGAAGGAGAAGCCAATTATTGAGATAGCTTCTCCTTTGCTATTAACTTGCAGGCTTTTGTTTTTTCCTTCTAGTAATATCTGCTTTCAGTTCTTCAATAACGTCTGAAACTGACAGATTATAGCTCCTGATTGCATAATCGACCGCAAGAATCAATTCCTCGTATGTCCACATAACGACTTTCTTTCTGTACCTTCCAGCAAGATCTTGGAGTACGGCGACAAAACCCTGTTCTAGTTCACCTGCTACGACAATCCCTAGAACATTGACAGTAGTATCCTTACATTTATACACGAATTGTTGAAGCATTTCATATGCTTTTTTGTCTGTGGGTTTTATCGGCTTCTTCTCATAACTCTTGGCTATACCTACAAATACGGCATCGTCCATATCAAGCATTTTTATAGTAAAGCTGATATCGCCAAATTCTTGGCCATGATGCGGATGTAATTTATGATCAGTAAAAGTTACAAATGGTTTCATGATGCAGCGGACACTTTTTTCATGCTGACAGGCTTGACAAGCATCCACACTATGATACGAACATTTTTCAGTAATCAGACTTAGTACTTCATGCAGTTCTTCACGGGGTTTCGGGGTTATTCTTCGATCCCAGACCGATTTAAACTGTTCGAGTTCTCTTACTTTGAACATAACTTTGGATGCGATTCTGGAAGAATAGTGAACAACATTGTTTTGAAGATAGAAAGACTCTTCTTCATGCGAGAAGGCGACATCTGGAAAATACTTACTAATGATCTTCTCGGTAAGTTCGACTAATGCTGATTTGGGATTGATCATAGCCCCATCGTACCAGGAATCAATTCTAACCTTATGATCCATAAGGCAACGAACATTATCTTGCTGGAGCTCAGTGTAACAGAATGAGCATACGACCTTCGGAGCTTGTCCCTTCTTCACAGAAATCGTTAACAAATCGGTGTTTCCGCAGTGATTGCAGTTGATATCCGTATAGTGGTCGCAACTTTCGCAATAAGGATAAAACCGGGCAATAGTGTGCTTCTTCAATGAAGTTACAATTTTATGGACATTTAAGTCATGCAATTTGAAACTTTCAATTTTCTTGACCTTACAGGTAACAACTGCCTTTATGACCTCTAAGATTACTTTTCTCTCGTCATTTGTAGTAGTGAAAGTAACAAGATCGGGATCTACATCGAGACCAAACGACTCGAATTTTTCATCGATCTCACCATTGTCATGTACGGAGTTAATGTAATTCATGATTTGTTCAATTCGCCAGATTCCCCAACGTCTCATCTCAGAGGCTTTAAGCTGACGAGTAAGGTAGATCTTCCCTTTGTCATTATTGACCCCAAGTGTTGAGAAGAAGTCGCCATCCTCATCGATGGCTTCTTGGTAAACTGAACTTGGCGAATCGTACCCGTCAAATTCAGTCAGTTGCCCTACTTTATTGCCCAGATCGCTATCAACTAAAGTAATTTTGCTTGGCTTACCCGAAGCAGGATCAGGGTTGTTCAAAGTGGTTCGTTTCATGAATTCTTTGCTAAACACACTGTCAACAATATTTTTTGTGATGTTCACTGGTGACACAAAGCAGTTAAAGGCTACTTGAATTGTTCTGGATATTATTCCAACTAGGGACTCAGTGGGAATACTGATACTTACAAAGCGTTGGTCGAAGTTGATCCATAAGAACCCGAATTTCAGTTCGTAAATAAATTCAGACTGTTCGGTTTCAGGACTTATATAGTTATATCTCTCTTGATATTGTAATGCGATTTCTAAGGTTTCATGGTTGACAACAGTTTGGTCGATTGCGATTAGACCAAAAACATTATCCTTGGGATATATGACGGGTTTGAGCAACTCATTCATTTTGGTTACGCCAGCATCATTCTTATGACCGGATATAAACGATGCCGAGTTCACTTGGGGGTCATGTGGACGTAACATAAATAGCCGGAAATTTGGTCTACGGCTATATCTGTTTTCTTCAAAACAGGTTTCAATGTCTGATTCAGTTATTTCTGGAGAGATAGCGATGATTTCCACAAGCTTTTGTTTGTCTAATCGCTCAAAAGCAGCTTTCAAATCATGCTTGACTTCACGCTTGACAACTGTGCGATAACGATTGATTAAATCTTTTTCATCTACCTTTGAATATAGCAGATGACGAATTACTCCGTTTTGCACATGAAGTAATTTGTCAGCATGTTTTTCTGACATAGAGACCCCCCTAAAACAAACTCGAAATATTAAGACTATTGTAGCATATTTCTTTATGTGCAGAGAGTGGTGTTGGATTAGGGTGGATAAGCCCAATTTATATTTTATTTTATTGTTGAAAAAAGATCCTGATTGGTATATGACAGGGGCACATTTTCTACGGTCATCTCTAGTATTTGGTTCTTTAGAAGGATATCGACAAGCGTTAGCAGAATTATGTAAGAGCCCTGTGTATAAGGGGTATGTATGAATAGCAAAAAGGAGGCCTCGTACTTGTCCTATCAATCGGAAGCCCAACTGGAGAAAAATTTAATCGAGCAACTTGTTCGTCAAGGCTACGAACGAGTAACCATAAATGATTACGATTCACTTCTCGAAAACTTTAAACAGCAACTGAATAGGTTCAACGCGAAGAAGTTGAACGGTCAGCCACTGACCGATGCTGAGTTCAGCCGCTTTTTGACTCAGGTTGACAGTAAGAGTATTTTTGATTCTGCAAAAATTCTCAGGGATAAGCAAGTGTTCCAACGCGATGATGGAACCGAGATTTACCTTGAGTTGATGAATACTCGAGAGTGGTGTAAAAACTTCTTTCAAGTCACCAATCAGACAACTGTCGAAGGAACTTATAAAAACCGGTATGATGTAACAATCCTCATTAACGGACTACCCGTGGTTCAGATCGAGCTAAAGCGCCGCGGCTTAGATTTTAAAGAGGCGTTCAATCAGATCCAGAGGTATCGAAAGCACTCGTTCCGAGGGTTATATCGTTACCTGCAGATGTTTGTAGTCAGTAATGGGGTCGACACGAAGTATTTTGCTAACTCAGATGGTGACATCTTGTTTTCGCATACCTTCTTTTGGTCGGATGCAGAAAACAATCGCATCACTAATCTAAGTGATTTCGCAGCCAGCTTTTTGGAAAGATGTCACATCGCGAAGATGATCGCTCGATACATGGTATTGAATGAGACCGAGAAGCTGTTAATGGTTATGCGCCCCTACCAGGTTTATGCTGTTGAAGCACTTATTAAGCGGGCTTTAGAAACCAAGAACAACGGTTATATCTGGCACACCACTGGTAGCGGTAAGACGTTAACTTCATTTAAGGCGAGTCAGATTCTTGCTAATGAACCACACATCAAGAAGGTTTTCTTCCTCGTTGACCGCAAGGACTTGGACAGCCAAACCCTTGCTGAATTTAACAAGTTTGAACCCGGTTCAGTGGATATGACGGATGATACGGACAAACTGGTGGCACAAATTTCGGACTTAACTAAGCCGCTGATCGTTACTACGATTCAAAAGATGGCAAACGCTATTAAAAATCCACGTTATGAGCACATCATGAAACCGTATCAGCATGAACGGGTTGTCTTTATCATTGATGAATGTCACCGTAGTCAATTCGGTAAGATGCATACTTTGATCAATAAGCATTTCAAAGAAGCTCAGTACTTTGGTTTCACGGGGACACCTCTGTTCGAGGAGAATAAAAGTCAAGATGGTCGGGTAACTGCCGATATTTTCGAGAAGTGCTTACATACGTATTTGATTAAAGATGCTATTCATGATGGTAATGTCTTGGGGTTTTCGGTGGAGTATATCCAAACGGTTGATGTCTCGATTGATGAAAAGGATCAAACCCGTGTAAAAGGAATTTTAACCGATGAAGTTTGGATGCACGATGATCGTATCCGTATGATTGCCGAACATATCATCACCCACCATGATCGGAAGTCCCGCAGTAAGGGGTATACCGGTTTATTTACTGTGGACAGCATTCCGATGCTGGTTAAGTATTACGATACCTTTAAATCAATGTCTCATAACTTGAAGATTGCCGGTATCTTCACCTATGGGCAGAATGAAGATAGTGAGGGTGACGGACAAGACGAGCATTCGCGGGACAGTCTTGAACGTATCATTAAAGACTACAATGTCATGTTCGGCACCAATTTCTCTACTGATAAGTATCAGGGGTATTTTGCTGATGTCTCCAGAAGAGTCAAGACTGCCCAAATCGATATTCTGTTGGTGGTCAACATTTTCTTAACAGGTTTCGACAGCAAGACCCTGAACATCCTCTACATGGATCGTTTTTTGAAGTATCATAATTTGATTCAAGCCTTCTCACGCACCAATCGAACGGAAAAAGCGACTAAACCCTATGGAAATATTGTCTGCTTCCGCAACTTGAAGGAAGATACCGATGAAGCGATCAAGTTGTTCTCGAAGACTGACAATATTGACGATGTCCTGATGAAGAGCTACGAAGAGTACCTTCAAATGTTTAGGGCAGCACTGTCAAAAGTAAAAGCCCTTGCCTTAACGCCAGCGGCAGTGGATGCGCTGAAGCAGGAAGAGGAAAAGCAGGAGTTTGTAGTCAGCTTCCGTGATCTTACTAAGTACTTGACTCGCCTCCAAACTTTCACCGAGTTTGAATTCGATCCAGTTAGGTTAGGTATTCATGAGCAGGAGTACCAGGACTACAGGAGTAAGTACCTCCGTATTTATGATGAAGTTAAGCGCGGAGGGGGGAAGGAATCGATTTTGGCTAATGTTGACTTCCTGATCGAGCTGATGCACACAGATCGGATCAATGTTAGTTACATCATGAATTTAATCAGGAGCATCGATTTCGATAATCAGGAAGATCGAGACAAGTCGATAAAGAACATTGAAGATGAGATTGATCGGGCTGACAATGAGCAACTCCGTCTCAAGGCGAATTTGTTGAAGGAGTTCTTACGTAAAGTCGTACCGACATTAACGAATGCCGATTCGGTGGACGATAGCTACAATGCGTTCGAACAAGAAGAACGTATGAAGGAAATTGAGGCATTCGCAGGTGAAGTGGGGTTGTCACCTGAAGAGGTCCAAGGTTTTGTTCAGGAGTATGAGTATGGTGGACTTGTTAATCAACAAGAGATTAGTGATGCAGTAAAGTTACCGTTCTTACAAAAAAGAGCGATGATCCAACGAATAATTGAGTTCATCACCGAGCATACCAAACGATACTCGTAGTGCTATTTATAAAAATAGCAGAAAAGGGATTGCCTTTTCTGCTGTTTTTTATTATGATGATCTTGTTGATATTGATGCTATTTGAAAAAATAGCAAGGGGGAGGGTTGGTTTGAATTTAGAACAATGTGCATCGGTGGTGCAAGGAGCATTTCTTTCTCGTATCCAAATATCACCATCACCGAAAGCAGTAAAGCTTTCGGTTTACACGATGAAAGAAATGAATGAGTGGTTAAGTCTTGATCCTACATCGGTAGAAAATCAACAAGATGTTCATGTAGAGCAAGCTCGTTTAAGTACTTTACCGCTTGCCAAAGAGGGATTAGTCTTAATCAGCTTAACCGGACAACGAGCAATGGCATTGCAGAAAGAGCATGTCGGTAAGTTGATTCCCTCTAACTTTGCCATTATTGAGCCTACAAACGAATTACATCCTGACTATCTGGAGTGGTTTATAAATGAACATCCAGATTGTCGCAAACAATTGAAGATCGCAACACAAGGTTCCAGCATCGCAGCTTTATCGATTCAAATGCTTAGGACTTTGGAAGTTATTTTGCCACCTATGGACGATCAAGTGAGAATTGGTAGTGTCCACAGATTATTACATCGAAAAAATCGTCTACTTCAGGAGAGAATCGCATGGGAACAGCAATATATCAAACAAATACTAATGGGGTATCTAAAGGAGGAGGTAAACAAATGACAACGACTGAGTTGCAGCGTTATCAACAAGGTGAATTACATAAGAAGCTTTGGGACATGGCAAATGACCTTCGGGGTCAACTTGAAGCTTACGAGTTCAAGGACTATATTCTCGGCTTGATCTTTTATCGTTTCTTGTCTGAAAAAACGGAGGATCGGGCAAACAAATTGCTCGAAGAAGATAACATTTCATATAAGGATGCTTGGAAAGATCAGGCTTATCGTGAAGGATTAAAGGATCAACTTATTCAGGAGATTGGTTATGTTATCGAACCTGACTATCTGTTTTCAAGCATGATTGAGGAAATAGGTAAGGGCGAGCAAGGAAAATTCGATATTGAGATGCTTCAAAATGCAGTTAATAAAGTAACTGATTCAACGTTGGGGGCAGAAAGCCAAGAAGAATTTCATAACCTTTTTGAAGATATGGACTTATCTTCGTCAAAATTAGGGCGTGATGTGAAGTCTCGTTCCAAAGTTATTGCTAAAGTAATGGTTAATATCAACAGCATACCTTTCTCACATGATGATGCGGATATTGACGTCTTGGGAGACGCTTACGAGTATTTAATCGGTCAGTTTGCAGCCCATGCGGGTAAAAAAGCTGGTGAATTCTACACTCCACCGCAAGTTTCAAAAATCATTGCCAAGATAGTAACACTAGGTAAGCAGAATATACGAAATGTTTATGACCCTACCTGTGGTTCGGGATCGTTGCTTTTGCGGGTTGCCAAGGAAGCGAAAGTACGGAAGTTTTATGGACAAGAGAAAACCTCGACTACGTATAACTTAGCTCGTATGAACATGCTTTTACATGATGTGTCCTATCATAACTTCGATATTCAGAATGCTGATAGTTTAGAGGAGCCGCGACATCTTGGTATGCGCTTCGAAGCTGTAGTAGCGAATCCCCCCTACTCTGCTAAATGGAGTGCGGATGAGAAGTTCCTGCAAGACGAGCGTTTCAGTGCTTATGGTAAGCTGGCTCCCAAGTCCAAAGCTGATTTCGCCTTTGTTCAACATATGATTCACCACCTTGACGATAATGGAACAATGGCAGTTGTCCTTCCTCATGGGGTATTGTTCCGCGGCGCGGCTGAAGGGGTTATTCGCAAATACTTGATTGAAGAGAAGAACTACTTGGATGCCGTGATCGGTTTGCCTGCCAACATCTTCTTTGGCACTTCAATTCCAACATGCATTTTGGTGTTCAAAAAATGCCGAGAAGCGAATGATAATATTCTGTTTATTGATGCTTCCAATGATTTCGAGAAAGGCAAGAACCAGAACCGCTTGCGTGACGAAGATGTTGAGAAGATTGTAGAAACCTATAAGACACGTCAAACCATCGAGAAGTATTCGTATGCCGCTAGTCTAGACGAAGTCAGATCCAATGACTATAACTTGAATATTCCTAGGTATGTCGATACTTTTGAGGAAGAAGAAGCGATAGATATTCAAGTGGTTCAAACTCGACTTAAGGAAATTGATGATGAACTTGACAAGATTGATTCGGAGCTTGAGAAGTATCTGAAGGAATTGGGGGTTAACTAAGTGTACCCAAGTCTTAGATTTAAAGGGTTTTCCGAGCAATGGATGCCTACCACTATTGGAGCTGTATCGAAATCTATTGATTACGGCTTAAACGTTGCTGCAACTGATTTTGACGGTGAAAATAAGTACATCAGGATTACTGATATAGATGAAGAAAGTCATCTTTATATTGAACAAAATAAAGTTTCTCCTGAAGGATCTATGACCGATGAATATTTGCTCAAAGAAGGAGACATTTTGTTAGCCAGGACTGGGGCAAGTACAGGAAAAAGTTATATGTACAGAAGTGAAGATGGGAAGATGTATTTTGCAGGTTTCCTTATACGTCTTCGGATTAAGGAGACAGTAGATCATCGATTTGTTTACTATCAAACTTGGAGATCTCACTACAATCGTTGGGTAAAATTGATGTCAATGAGGTCGGGGCAGCCAGGGATAAATGCCAGTGAATACTCAGGTTTTGAATTTTATATTCCCACAATTGATGAGCAAAGGAAGATTTCTTCGTTTTTCTCCCTCCTCGATCAAAAGATCGTGAAGCAAGAGGAGAAGATCAAACAGTTGGAGTTGTTCAAGAAAGGCATGCTCCAGAAGATTTTTTCGCAGGAGATTCGATTCAAAGATGAGAATGGGCAAGAGTTTCCTGAGTGGGGGACAGTGAAGCTTGGCGATCTCGGTGAAACATACGGAGGGTTAAGTGGTAAGACAAAAGATGATTTTGGTGATGGAGAATGTTCGTTTATAACCTATATGAATGTTTTCACGAATACCGTTGCCAAAATTGATGGTCTTGAGAAAGTATCAATTGGTGCTAATGAAAATCAACATAAAGTTCTAGCAGGGGACATTCTATTTACGACTTCTTCTGAAACACCCGAAGAGGTTGGTATGGCTTCAGTGTGGAGTCATGAAATTCCTAACGTCTATCTGAATAGCTTTTGTTTTGGGTTTAGGTTGTCAAAGCCTATAGATCCCATATTTCTAGCATATTTATTGCGATCTGGAGGTTATAGGAAACACATCACTATGTTGGCTCAAGGGTCGACTCGTTACAATTTATCGAAATCGAACCTGATGAAAATGGAACTATCTATTCCGGTGAATGAAGAGCAAAAGTTGATTAGAGATTTTTTTGTGAAACTTGATATTAAGTTAGCAAAAGAGATTGAAAAACTTGATCAATTAGAAACTTTGAAAAAAGGTTTAATGCAACAGATGATTGTTTGATGTCAAGATGAACGTGGAATAGCTCCTTCCGGCGGGGGGGGGGCTATTTCAGTTGTTCTGTTATTTTCGTTTCAAACACTAAACGGCAGGAAAAGTAAGTCGTGATCCGCATGACAACTGGGAAAGTTTTGAAGTGGTTTCGACATTTGGGACAATGAGAACGATATTAGGGTTGTCACTATCACTGACCCACAACAGTTCAATCACAATCCCCAATTACTTACAGGAATTTTGCATCTCTTGTATAATGGTCTTAATTGAAACAGCGGGGGTTGTTATTCATGAGCCAACATTATAATCGAGAAGCCGAACTGAAAGAACGCTTCAACCGATTCATCGCGGACAAAATAACCGGCAGTAACGACGATTACTATTCCAGGCTATCAGTTGAGGATTTCGAGGACATCAAGACCGCTCTGAAGGACATACATAACATCCTTACATATAAGACAACGATCCGTTTCATCGAATGGCTGAGCGACCGATTCCCTTATGTTAAGGAGAATTATCAGGTTTACTTGGATCAGGTGCTTAACACCAAGCCAAGCAATAATGGTTATGATCTAATGGTCATCGGAGATATAAAGATCGTAGCCGAGATCAAATGTAATAAACCGATCAATAACGGCTACGTATTTGGTTCCAACCAGAAAAGGGGTATCATTGATGATATTAAGGGGTTGCTTACAGGCAAAACCAAAATGAAGTCGCTTGATCCGACCGAAGCTTATAAATTTTTGGTGATCTATGACTTTGGCGACCATACTTTATCCGCCGCGCAGCACTTAATCAAGAATTTATCGGCTGAAATGAAGGATAGGGTAACGATTTACGAGGAAGGTCAGCCTTTGAAGTTGGATAAGGTTTATATCGTATTTATCAAATAGCACGTAAATGCCCTAATGAGGTAACTCTTTTCGAAGGTAATTGAGTTGGTAATCACAACGCTTCCTCAAATTTGCTTTTCCTTGGGGTATATCCAAAAAGCTTTGATCGGAGTTTATTTTTCTTCAGAAATTATTATACTTCATTAAGTCCTTCTTTAGTGATTAAAGTCCTTCTACTATAAGGAGGTGGGAGTTTTATGCAGACAAACGATGCAGTCTTTGCGAAAGAGTTTAGGGATATGATGAATGGTCGTAGAAGCATGGCACATTCCTTTAAGATTACGGATTTACCATTACCTCGATTGGATACCATGATTAACGGCATTCCTAAGGGTCGTATGGCTTTCATTAAAGGGGTAACGGAGATGTTTTTTGACCGTTTGAATGAGCAAGAAGTTCAGTTAGTCGGTCGGACGACTCTGAAGAAGCGTCAAGTTCTTTCGGATGGGTCATTTCGTCGGGATAGTTCGGGTAATTATGTTTACGATCAAATCCCGGTTAGTCATGATTGTGTAGCGGTGGTGAGTAAGATTTCGATTGGTTTGAGAAGGTTTGTGGATGGTAGGGAGCATAAGCCATCTGAGGGGTTTAAGTACGTGGATTACATTGATACCGGTTTCGGACGTAAGTACATCTATATTCTCCCGAGAAAACATGTTTACCGTCTAAACATGTGTGCTTTGATTTTGACTCCGAACAAGCGTAGGGTCTATTTCAAGGGTTGTAAGTTAGCCTTGCAAAATGGTAACTACGTGTATCTTTACGTGATTCCCTACACGTATAGGGAGAACCTTGATGTTCGAGTCCTTGGGGTAAAGTCCTCTTATAATTTCGATAAAGAGGTCACAGCAATATTGAATTACTGGGTGGAACAAGGGGTTATTTTCCATCCAAGTCTAACGGCTCTCGAAAGTCAAGTGAATGGGCAAACGAATCTTGGCATTATTGACCTAGAGGGAACCATTATTTATGATGAATATCGCCGTTATGGAGTATCAATGGCGGAAGAGCGAGAGGAAGAGTTTATGGAGTCTTTTGAGGAAGTTTGATTTTTCTATGGGGTTCGGGCAGGGGAATGAACCCCTGCTTTTTGTTTGAAAATCTATGGAGACATCCATACATCTTGATTCTGTTGTATTGGTTTTAATCGAGGAGTAACCAAGGTTCATCATGTCTTATCCCCCATATGGGGTCGACTTCGTATTCAGGGGTCGACCTTTTTACTTTTTGGAGCCGGATCGCCATCAGATTTATATAGGTATATCAAAAATCAGGAGGCGATCTAATGCTTCAGCTTTCAACAGAAGATATGATTTTGTTGGTAAACAAGTGGCAAGGGAGAACCATATTATTCTTGTTTTTAAAGGGTATCACAATGGTCAATACGGCAGCTACACGAAGAATCCTGGCTTCTACAAGAGCATTCGATTTCAAAAAGATGACCTTGATGTCTACATCGATTACGATGATGAAGATGAAAGTGGGCTGTTTAAAGTCACTATTCTAAATGATGTTGTTGGCGAGCAATTGAAGTGGGCTAATCCGACTTCCCTATCTAAATTGAAAGAGCTTCTTGGGATGATGAAGCAACCGCCCGCCGCGCTTATTAATTACATCAACGAGCAAGCATCTTTGGTAGACCGCTAATCTCAATTTATAGCCGTTCCCTCCCCCTCAGGGGTATCGAACGGCTTTTTCTATTCCCCTACCTATTCCCCTCCCCTATCCATCAATCATAAAGCTCCTTGCAATTACCTTCGATAAAAAAATGTTGAATCAATTAATAAAAGAACGTGAAGAAGCGGCGCAACAAAGTGCACCGATTAAGGTACCGGTCCCCTCGAACCGAACCAATGGTGAGGTTGGGGTTAGTACCATTATCAACTATGAATACGATCTTATTAGTGGTGTTCCGGACTACCAGCAAAATGATAACGATAGCATGGAAAACGACTGTGTACCGACAACAGGCGCAGCGATCATTATGTATTACGATGCACATGGATACCCCAATTTGTCGTCGTCGAGTGACTGGAAGCAAGTGGCAAACCGATTGGGTGTCCTGATGGACCATGACGATAGCTATGGTGTGTATAGCAGTAACGTTAAACCTGGGTTCAATGACTATATTTCAGAGAAGGGATATTCCGGTGATTTTACTGTTACCCGAGATACCAGCGTTAGTTTTAGCGACATCAAGAATGAAGTTAGCTCGGACAGTCCTGCATTTCTCCGTGTGGTAGGGTATGACTATAATGATCCTACAGGTGCGGACGGTGGGCACATGATTACACTGGTCGGATATGAGACATACACGGATACAGAAGACTGGTCGACTCCTCAGTATGCGCTTGTCCAAGACAATTGGGAAACGACCGGTAAAACAGTTTATCTTCTCATGGGGCAGTTCGGTTCGATGACTGATATTTGGAAAGTTCGCGACTAATCAGCTCTTGACCAAAGGACGCTCGGGGGACTTCCCCGGCGTCTTTTCCTGTCGATTTGCAACATTAGGGAATTAAATCCGTCTGGATTAGAGAAAGGGGGAGCGGCAAATGAAATTTCATTTACCCATGTTGTTCATTCTGATATTGATCGCCACAGTCCCGGCAGGTTGCAATCAGAATAACGCAAGTGTCGGTGGGCATACAGTGAAGCAGATCAAGTCGTTCTATCCAGAAGATATTCATAATGTAAATCGGATTGAGATATTTAGTTCGGCAGGAGAACGTAAGAAAATCGAGAATAAAAAACTTATTGAGCAGTGGCTGGACCGAATTGGGGAATTGAATGTGACTGTAGACCCCAATCGTGAAGATCACAGTGGAAGTTTATTTACTGTAACATTATTTGAGAGTGAGCAAGAGAAGTTTCGACTGACACCCACTTCAATAAATCGTACTAAGATCATGCCGAACGATGAGTTGGCTGACCAAATAACTCAATTGTGGGATGGGAGCAATACTTAGAATCCCTGCTGTGATTTTATAAACGGAAACTTTAAACACAGGGTCGAGCAGAATAAGGTCTGCTCTACCTCGTTTTTTTATAAACGTTGCGGTGTGCCCCGCGCATTCGGAGAACTGCTGCATCGGATAAACTCGTTAGCAGCGGTCTGGCGGTGAGCGAGCTGTAGCGCGCTTGGGAATGGACGCATCGATCGTTGCACCGGAGCCGGCCGAGCTGCAGGAGCAGTGTGAGCCAGGAGCGTCCGGAGCGACCGCGACGAATTTGGGGAAAGGAACGGAACTGGCAATCAATCTTTTGTTAAAAGCGTCAGGTATCCTTTATGCGTATCGTTATAAAATTAAAAACAAAGGAGGGGGTCTCAAAGTGGTAAATTACAGAACTCCTGTTTCCCAAAGTGAAAAGGTCCTATATGATGACTCGACACTCATATCGGAGCAAGTTTTCACACTGACTGACGGACGTCCGGAGGTTGCACAAGTTTAGTCTGAACCGGGGTATACTTTTCTTTCATACAGATGATGAGAATGTCTTGGACACCACGATTTCGCAGGTCATTTAGCACGCTGAGCCAGAACTTACTGGATTCATTCTCCCCGATCCACATACCGAGTACATCCTTGTTTCCGTCCAAGTCGATGCCAATCACCATGTAGGCCGCTTTGTTAACTATGGCCCCGTCCTGCTTCACTTTGAAGTGGATGGCATCCATGTAGACAACCGCGTACACGCCCTGCAAAGGCCGGTTCTGCCATTCTTTAATGAGCGGCACGATCTTATTCGTGACATTGGAAATGAGCGTAGGCGAAACCTCAATACTGTACAGGTTCTGTAAATGATCCTGAATTTCACGCGTACTGACGCCTTTGGCGTAAAGAGCAATAATCTGGTCTTCGATGCCCGTCACGTTTTTCTGGTGCTTCTGCACAACAACTGGCTCGAACTCGCTCATCCGGTCCCGGGGAACATGGATCTCCTGCTCTCCATATTCGCTGACGACTGTCTTTTTGCTTTTGCCATTACGGCTGTTTGGCGTCAGCTTGGCCTTGACCTCATGTTTCTCGTAGCCCAGGTGTGTGTCCATCTCGGCTTCCAGCATCTCCTGGAGCGTTTCCGCAAACAGTTCTTTCAGAGCGTTCTGCGCATCCTGTGCCGTAACCAGTTTGTTCTCCTTGATGAACGCCCGCAGTTGTTCCTTTGACCAAAGTCCCATGTATTCTCCCCAACCTTTCTATGTCTTCCATTTTACTGGGTTTAGGAGTTTACACAAACTATTTTACAGACTCTAAGAATGCCATGATATCAACATTCATGGGCTTTTCATTTCGCTTCATTTCCCCAAAAGATGGACTTTCGACAACCCCTTTAATTTTTTTTCGTTTATTTACTACCCAACAATGCCCCTTCATATCAACATAGAAGTCCCAGACCTCAGGATTGTAATCGACGCCATTATCTTTCACCCAAAGAAAGTTGACCGCTTCCATCACCATTTCTTCGTACCCACACCGTAATTCTGATATTCCGACATAAGCTTTTCTATTTTCTTCTTTCTAAACTCCATCATATCTATAGTTCTCCTTAGAGAATCAGTTCTCTGTTTGGTCAATACACCGATATATTTACCATGTTTTCAACAACCTCGTCATTATGTTTGAAATCATGCTGGACAAGTTCGATTTGAGATCTGTAAGAAAGAAAATCGTAAATTTTAGCCACCTAATTCAACGCCCTAGTGTCTTTTATGTTTAATATACACAGGTTACTCCTAAAATTCTAAGCTTATTGGCACCGGAATATATGTAAGATCTTTTGTTGATATGAATAATTTTGATCGATCTTATGAGCATTATAGAGTTGATTCCTCGTCTTATATTTGTCTCACACTATGAGGTCAGTCCCATATAGCTGAGACTATTTTAATACCACAACCCCCATGATAGGTCTCTTTCGACTGGGCATGCCAACAGCACAGCGGATATGATCAGCAGGCTGGAGACGATGGTGCTGAGCGGAGCCGAATTGCCGCTTCCGGTTGTTCGTCAACAGATCGCTTCGTCGATCGATGTTTTTGTTCATTTGTCGCGGTTGCGCGACCGTTCACGCCGAGTGACGGAAATCTCCGAGGTTGTTGGTCTGAGGGACGGGGAGGTGGTGCTTCAGCCGCTGTTTACGTTCCAGGAAGAAGGGGAGCAGAACGGCCGAATCGTGGGTCACTTGCAAAGCAGCGGCGCAAAGTTAATCCATACGGACAAGCTGCGTATGTCGGGATTACCAGTTGATTAATGCACAGGAAGGAGAGGATGCGGTTTGTTGCTGAAAGCAGGATCCGGTTTGCAGCGTCGGAAGTCCGGGCTGAAACCGACGGCAGACCCAGCAAGTCTTGCGGACTATCGGGTGTATCCTTTGTCTCCGCGACAGAAGGTCATCTGCACGCTGGTTGGAGGAGCAGCTTTCGTTGCATTAGGCTATATTTTCTTCCATGCTCTCCCGTTGGCATTGCTGCTTTCGTTAGGCGGCTTATACACGCCGAAGTATTGGAGCGGTTACCTGCTGCGCCGGAGAAGGGAGAACCTGAGCCTGCATTTTAAGCAAGCGTTGTATTCGCTGTCCTCCTCATTGGCCGCTGGCCGCTCGGTGGAGAACGGTTTTCGCGAGGCGATCGACGATCTAAGGCTGCTGTATCCAGACGGGGATAATGATGTCATGCGAGAGCTTGCGATCATTTGCGCCCGGATGGATTACGGTCAGCCGATCGAGGAGGCGCTGCTGGATTTCAGCCGACGTGCGGCAATGGAGGATATCGACAACTTTGCCGATGTGTTTACGACCTGCAAGCGTTCCGGTGGAGATCTGGTGGAAGTGATCCGGCGGACATCGAACTTGATCGGTGAGAAGCTGGAGATCACACAGGAAATCAGCGTAATGATCGCCCAGAAACGTTTTGAAGCGAAAGCGATGCTGGCGGCACCGGTCTTGTTCTTACTCTTTATGCAATTCACTTCCCCGGATTATATGCGTCCGCTGCATCATGGCGCTGGGTTGCTGATCTCAGGTGTGGCGTTGCTGTTATATGCAATCTGCGCCTGGCTGATGTTAAAGATCATCGATATTCGAGTATAAAGGGGCGTTGGCTGATTGTACCTTGTGGTTTCGGGATTGCTGCTGTTCGTATTAAGCGGAGGCTGGCTATATGCTTACCAGAAATCTCGCTTCCTCTACCGGGGAGATCTGGATTTGCATCTGGAAGGATTAAAGCTTGTTCGCCTCTCGCCGCCAATGTTGCTGCTTTTGGAGCGGATCAAGGTATCTCAGCGATTTCCCGGCTTCTTCTTTAAAGTTCAGCGTGCCGTGCAGAAAATCGGCGGCAGCCGGCGCAGCCGCGAAATGACGCTGCTCTGGCTATCGGAGGCGCTCACGTACAGTTACATTTGTCTCCTGTTCGGGTGTCTGATGACGTTGCTGAGCGACGGCCCTGCCGGCTTAGGGATCGGCGTCCTGTTCGCTGTGTTGGTGCCGATGGCGCTGCTCAATGACCTTCATCGCAAGGTTCAGCGGCGGGAACAGGCTGTCCTGCTGGAGCTGCCGGAGCTGCTGAACAAAATCGTGCTGCTGGTAGGTGCTGGGTCAACCGTCCAGCAGGCGATGAAGTTATGCCTTGAGCGCAAGCGGGAGCAAATCGGACATCCCTTATACCGGGAGCTGCTGCAGATGCAGAAGGAATGGGAAGGGGGGGATTCATTTCAGCAGGCGATGGAAGGATTCAGCAAACGCTGCGGCATTCAGGAGGTGTCGGCTTTTACGACGGCAGTTCTGTTAAATTACCGCCGCGGCGGGGAGGATTTTGCCCTGGCCCTGCGAGACTTGTCCCATTCATTGTGGGAGAAACGCAAAGCCGTCGGCAGAACGCTGGGCGAGCAAGCCTCGTCCAAGCTGGTGTTTCCGATGGTGCTGCTGTTTATGGCAGTACTGATTTTGGTTGGGGCACCGGCCTTTATGATTATGAATTTGTAATGCACACAGAGGAGGAGAAAACATGTTAACGGCAATTCGCAAAGAGATGAGAAGTTTTTGGCGTAATGAAGAGGGGCTTGGAATGCTGGAAATGATCTTGATTATCGCGGTGATCGTTATTATCGCTGCGATCTTCCGCAAACAGTTGAAGGCGATTATTGAGAGCTTGCTCGATAAAGCCAAGACGAAAACGGAAAACTTCATGGACGAGACTTAAGAATGAAGCTGTGGCAGGATCAACGCGGGGTCTTTACGGTTGAAGCTTCTTTGGTGCTTCCGTTGATTTTTTACACGGTGCTGATCCTTCTGTTCTTCTGTCTTTACCTTTACCAACAGGCGTTGTTGGGGCAGGCTGCCATCGTTGCGGCGGAGCGAACCGCTTATACCTGGGATAACAGCTACCGGGACGGCTTAACCGGAGCCTATGCCGATGGGAAGTACGACTCCCTCTACTGGCGCCTGGGGGATGACGGGTTGCTGCAGGCGATTTTTGGCGGGGACGGCGGCGACAGGGCAGTGAAGCTGGCCTTGCCTGCGGATGCAGGTGATGGAGAGGCTCAGTCGCTTCCGCTGAAGAAGCTGAATCGGACAGGGGCCAGGCTGCCTGAAGGCATCGACGGGGAGATGCGCTATGACAACCGGCTGCTGCTGCGCAAGGTAAGTGTTGCGCTGGATCGGTTCGTCCCGCTGGCTCCGTTGGAGGCTTGGATTGACGATATCCATCAGCGCAGCCGCGCGGAGTCTTATGTGGTCGAGCCGACGGAATGGATTCGGACCGTTGAGCTTGCGCGATATTATGGCGAGAAGTTCCGAAGCGGCAAAGGTGAAGAAGGAATGGACAAGCAGGAAGCGCAGGAAGCGTTGATACGGTTTGGAAAATAACCGGAAGGAGAAGGAGGCGGAGATGTCGGTGTTTTCACGGAATCGCTCGGAGCAAGGGGCGGTTACGGTATTTTTTATCGTAATTTTTGCCGCGGTGTTTGCGTTTGTCGCCCTGTTTATCGATTTCGCCCGCATGTTCGCTTTGCAAGCACAGGTGGAGACCTTGGCGCATGCGGCTTCGAGATCCGTCCTGTCCGCATATGATCGCGAGTTGGCTGAACGGTACGGCATATTTGCATACGGGCAAACGGACGGGAATTACATCATGTCGAAGGTGCTTCAAGACCAATTTGAGCTGGTCCGGCAAAAGGACGGGTTCCCTTTGCTAAACGCAAGGCTGGATTCCTCCACCGCCAGCTTCATGCATCCAATCGGGACTTACCCGGTGTTCGAGCAGCAAATTCGCGAGCAAATGAAGTATCGGGCGCCCATCGACGTTACCATCGAGCTGCTTAATCGCTTTAAACCGATGGCCGGAGTGATGAAGGAAGCCTCTAATACGGTAGATTTGCTGGGGAAGTTGCAGAAGCTTTACGACCAGCGGGAGGCCAAGCTTGATGAGCTCTTGGAGCTGCAGCGCCAAGCCGCCAAGACGGTGGAGTCTTATGCGAAGGTGCTGTCGGGAGGCGGCGGGAGCGGCAGTCTCTCCACGTTGGCCGATGCCACAGCCGAATATCCTGAATTTGTGAGCCAAGTTGAGGCGGATGAGGGCCTGGAGCCGGAGGATCGGATGTATACAGCGGAAATCAGCCGCTACCGTTCTGCAACCAGCGGGTTGTTTGCTGCATTGGATCGCGCTTTGCGTACTGCAGAGCAGAGGCATGCATCGTACCTGCCGCAGGCGAAGTCGCTGCTCGATGAAGCGCGGCGGATCAATGAGCAGATGCGGCAAACGATCGCGGAGGCGAAACATCGTCCAGAACAAGCGGCTTATAATGAGGTGTCTGCCGGGCTAAGCACCCGCAGCGGCAACTTAGATCCGGTTGGTGAAAGCGCGGCGATCACCGAGATTCGAGGCCAAGCCGATGCTTTGCTGCTGTCCGAGGAGTTATTCGCCAGCCTGGCCTCGGATATTGATCGGCAGACAACGGCCTTCGCTGAACTCCGGAGCACGGGGAACACGCTGCAGGCCCAAAGCGGTTCCGTATTATCCGCCACAACTCCGCCCAGCTCTTTCTCTTCGAGCGTGAATAGTGCTGTCAGAGTAAGTGATGCCTATCTGCGTCAATTCGTTACTTCCGGCTCAAGCAATGTTTTAGAAGCGAGTGCATGGAGATTGGATGCCCATCGGTCCTCTGACAAGGAGCGGAAGGCCACAGAGCAGGCGGCAAGTGCAACACTGAAGGATGCAGCCAGTTGGATCCGCAAGATCGAACAGCTCAAAAACGGATTAAGTGAACATCAAGCGAAATTCGATCAGCTGAAGGCGAAGATGGAAGCGAACCGTTCGTTGAACCGTTCCGTGGCTGGCGAGGAGGCTGGGTCTACGAGCGTAAACGATGATCCAAGCGAGGCAGGGCGCGCCTCTATGGGGGTTATGGACAACATTTATGGCGGGCTGGCGGGCCTGATGGGCGGCATGTCGGACAACGTTTATCAAACGGAATACGTTGCGAGTTATTTTCATTTCCTGGATGTCAGTGTCTTAAATGGTTTGTTCGAGGGCAAGAACCAAGCTGATGCGCTGGAAGCGATTCGCGGCCAGCTGGCACCGGAGAGCCAAGAGGTTGAGTATATTCTGTACGGCGCGCATAATCCGGCGGGGAATATCGCGGCTGCGTTCGGGGAGATTTTTGCCATGCGGCTGGCCATTCGGACGATGGAGGGCTTAGTGAAAAATGCGGCAAAAGGCAATCCGTTGCTGGTTTTTGCTGCGGCCTTGCTGTACGGAGCGCAACATGCGCTGCAGGACATGATTTCTTTAACCCGGGACGGAAAGATTCAATTAAGCGACTATCTGAAGGTCGATCTGACCTACCGGGATTATCTCAGATTATTTCTGCTGCTCCATGGCCGGAGCGAACAACGATTGTCGCGGATGCTGGCCGTGATCGCGCTTAATACCGGGGTGGATCCGGCGGAACGGTCCACATATGTCCAAGGGAAGGTAACCGTGGCGATGCCGTTATGGTTTTTGCCGGGAGTAAGCAAAGCGCTGGGGAAAGTCGGCATATTGAAAGGTCATGTGGAAGGAAGCCAGTATTATGTGGCCAAGCAAGCGGATTTTTCATATTAAGGGAACGATGTCGCGCCGCTTCCGGAAGAGATTTTCGGAAGGAAGCATCACTCTGGAAGCCGCCCTAGTCGCTCCGGTGTTTGTGCTGGTTGTATTCTGGTTTGTTTTTCTCGTCCATATGACGCTGCTTTACGGACAACTGCATCTGACCGCAGCAAATGCTGTGAAACAGATCTCTGCTCATATTTATCCGGTAGCGCTCGCAGTCCAGGCTCAGCATAGTGAGGGACAAGAGGTGCAAGCTCCAGCCGCAAAGCCGGGTGATGAGAACTCAGGAGTTTCTTCGGCTGGGGGATCCGATGTCCCAGAGAGTACAACGGAAAGCGGTCCGTTTTCCTGGAAGATCCCGTCCCTGTCCCTGGAGGAATGGGCGAAGCAATATGCGTCCAACTTGCCGGAGCCGCTGTCGACATGGGTAATGGATGCTGCACTTAAAGGTGACGAACCGCTGCAGGAGCTTAAAACGAAAGTGTCCGAGGCCGTATTGGACCCGTTGGTCAAGCCGATGCTGCGCCCTTTTCTTCGCGGCACCCTGCTGGAAGAAGAACGTCTGCATGTCACCCGCGTTACGGTTCCGGATTTGAAGACGGGGAAGCAACCTTACTTTGGCCTCGAGTTAAGCTATGAGCTGCCTTTAAAGGTACCGCTTATCGGCCGGCAACTGGTGCTGCAGACAAGGGCGGAGGAGCGGTTGTGGATCGGCGACACCGGGGAGCTGGATCCCGGAGCTGGAAGCGGTGAAGATCAAACGGGTCAAGCGGCGGTCGTGATCGCTAAGCCCGACCCGGCGTACGCCGGACACCGAGCGACGGTTCTGGCTCAGGTTGCTCCGGGGTCAACCGCCAAGCTGACCGTGTATTACAAAAGCGGGGTCAGCCAAGCGAAATATTTGGGTGAGGCGACGGCGGATGACCAAGGCCAAATCAGCTGGACTTGGCTGGTCGGAGGAAACACCACGCCGGGGACGTGGAGTTTCGTGATTGAAACGGAGGAAGGCATACGTACGACGGCCACGTTCGAGGTGGTAAGCCCGCGTTCGCAATAGGAAAAGGAGTGAGGAACGGATGATTGAGATTTGGGGTTGTTTGCTGATGTTGCTTGCAGCCTTCGTAACGGATTTAAGAACGATGAAAATTCCTAACGTGATTACGGTTACGGGCATTTTCACCGGACTGTCTTATCACCTGTTAACGGACGGGTGGAAAGGTGCCTGGTTTTCAGCGGCCGGGGCGGCCACCGGGTTTGGGCTGATGTTTGCGCTGTATTTGCTTCGTGCGGTCGGAGGCGGCGATGTCAAGCTGTTTGCAGGAATTGGGGCCTGGACGGGCATCGCTTTAACTTTATCGACGATGATGTATTCGATATTGGCCGCCGGGTGCATCGGTCTGATCCTCTTGATTTGGCGCCGGGAAACCGGGCATCGTCTGCGCCGGATTGCCGGCAGCCTCCTTGGAGCGGCGATGCTGCGCAGCCCGGCCCCCATCCAGGCAGTCGCCAAACACCAACTTCAGTTTCCGTTTATGCTGGCTGTGGTGCCGGGAGCACTACTGGCGATTTACTATATGTAACGTATGGGGAGGGATGGAACATGCCGGAGCTGATTACTGATTTTGTCCGGGACGGCGGTACCTACATGATCCTGCAGACGCAGGAGGGGCTGAGGCCGGAAGATTTGAACCGCGTTCAACGCTCCATGCTGGCCGCGGTAACCGTACCAAATCTGCTGCGGCTTGATATCCGTGAAATCGATTATCAAATCAGCCTGCATTATGATATCACCGGAAAAAGAATGCTCTCCCAGTGCCTTCGCAGCGACAAGATCAGTATGCCGGAGTTTTACGGTTTACTGCTCCAGGTGGTTGCTGTACTGGAGGACAGCAAGAGGTATATGCTGTCTCCATCCGGTTTTTTATTGGATGAGACGTATATTTTTGTGGAGGAGCCGTTGTCCAGCGGGGCCATGTATTTTACATATATCCCTTGGAAGGAAGCGCCGCCCGAACCCCCGCTGTCTCAGTCGCTGCTATCGCTGATAACCCGGATGCTGACCTGTGTCTCCCGGGTCGAGGGGGATGGAATCCCGCAGTTGGTCCGATTATGCGGAGATGAGCTTTTTTCATTGGGAGAACTAAAAAAAATGCTGCTCAATTTATTGTCGGAGGAGCCGGACGCCAAGTCCATGGGCGGTGAGCGGGTTGGGGAGAGGAAATCTATTCTCAACGATCCGTCTCCAAGATTGGCAATGTCATCACCACTTTCGTCCCCCCGTTCTGCCGTCGTTAAGGAATATGTTCCTATTGGGGATCAGGCCGAATCGGGAAAATGGGCCGGGGCCGCTGCATCGAATGCCCATGATGCACCTGATGTAAGTTCAATAAGGGAAGCTTGGCCAGGTCTCGATGACGCGGAGGCAACGGGAGAGACGCGAATTAAACCAACCTACCTTGTACTAGGTCTCATTCTGGTCGATGCTTTAGGTTGGAAGTTTCTCTATCTCGATCGTCCCGGAACATTGGGGTTAGCGCTTGGCGCTATGCTTACTGTATTGTTAGGGGCGGCGGGGGTAGTGTTATGGCGTAAATTTTGCAGCAGTTCCGCCAGCTTGGAGGAAGAAGAGGCGGAAGTTGATCACGAGGTGGCCTCCGGGCCGCTCGGAACTTCGCATTCGTTGGACTTCACGGACGAACGGCATTTTGGCTCATCATTCTTCGGCAGAAATGCCGCAATGTCGGAACGTTCGGGTTCTGCGGCGGAGGCCTCGATGGAGTCGTTTGTGCCCCGGCTAGGCCTTCCGGACATGATGATGGAGCCCTCCGGTTCCGCCATGCCTGAGCCGGAATCCGAAGCGAGGTTATCGCCGCCTACGGTTCTGCTGAGCCGGACCGGCCTGGCAGGACAGGACAGCCCGGCCCGTGAACGCGTTCCGCGCTATTACTTGGAGCGGTACGAGTCTTTCGGCGGTGCGGCGGAGCGAATTCCACTGACGCCGGGCAGCTTTGTGATTGGCCGCTCCGAAGACATTGCGCAATACGTAGAGAATACTTCTGGTGTCTCCCGTGCCCATGTGGAGATCTTGGTGACTTCGCACGGCTGTACCTTAAAGGATCTCGGTTCAACCAATGGAACCTACCTCAACGGGGAAAATGTGGCACCCTATAAAGAATATCCTTTGCAAGCTGATGACGTGTTCGTGTTGGCGGAAACGAGGTTTAAGTTTGGAGTGGAAGCGGCCTGAACTCAAATTTGAAATGACCGTAGATTCTCACCGGAAAAGCAGGTATAATGAACGAGAATTATTCTCAATTACAACTTATATACACGGCTTACTGGAAAATTGATTAAAGGATGGTTCTCGACATGTCTGCATTAACCCAATCTTCTAAGCCTCGCTTGCGCTCCCGTCCCTTGGCGGCAACGTTGATTCTGATC
Organism: Paenibacillus sp. MB22_1; assembly: GCF_047200555.1. Taxonomy (NCBI): domain Bacteria; kingdom Bacillati; phylum Bacillota; class Bacilli; order Caryophanales; family Paenibacillaceae; genus Paenibacillus; species Paenibacillus sp. MB22_1. The sequence goes on along the minus strand of NZ_JBLADV010000001.1, from coordinate 2,401,061 downwards.
GGCGGCGCGGCGTTGCTGCTATTTGCGATCAGCCTCTCGATTTCCGTCGGGGCGGCGGATATTAAACTCGCGACCGTCTGGGATGCGTTGTTCCACTTTCAAGCGGAACAAACCCAGCATCAAATTATTATGGAGCTGCGTCTCCCGCGCGCATTAGCCGCTGCTTTGATCGGTGCGGCGCTTGCGGTAGCCGGTGCGATTATGCAGGGGATGACCCGCAACCCGATGGCCGATTCGGGCTTGCTGGGGCTTAACTCCGGGGCCGGCCTGGCGCTGGCTATTTGCTTCGCATTGATGCCGGGAACTCCGTTCCTGCTGACCATGCTGTACTCGTTTATCGGGGCTGGTCTGGGCGCTGGGCTCGTATTTGGCATCGGCTCTTTGACCAAAGGAGGCCTGTCCCCGGTCCGGCTGACCTTGGCAGGCGCGGCTGTCAGCATGCTGCTGACCGCGATCAGCGAAGGCATCGCCATCTATTTTAAGATTGGACAGGATCTTGCCTTCTGGTACGCCGGTGCGATTGCTGGTGCCAACTGGTTGCAAATCAAGATGGTTTCGCCCTGGGTATTCGCAGGTTTGCTTTGCGCCTTGCTGCTGTCAAGATCCATTACCCTGCTGAGCCTTGGCGAAGAGGTGGCAACCGGTTTGGGTCAAAGAACCGGCTTAATCAAGGTGCTTGGCATGATCATCGTCTTGATCCTTGCCGGCAGCGCTGTTTCAATCGTTGGCGCGATCGGCTTTGTGGGCCTGATGGTTCCGCACGTCGCCCGTTTTCTCGTTGGCGTGGATTACCGCTGGGTTATCCCTTCCTCAGCGCTGCTTGGCAGCTTGCTGATGGTGTTTGCGGATATTTTGGCACGACTGGTTCATCCGCCGCATGAAACGCCGATTGGCGCGCTCATCGCTGTCATTGGGGTACCGTTCTTCCTCTACCTTGCGATGAAGCAGAAGGGGGGATTGGAATGAACCGGATCGAAGCTCCTTTGCATTTGCGGCAAAAAGCCCGCAAAGCTTATATCGTAATGACCGTATTTGCGATACTGATCATTGCGGTGTTCATTTTTAGCATGAACACCGGGTATATCCGGCTGTCGCCAATGGATGTATTTAAGACTTTGTTTGGAATGGGGACGGACAAACAAGAGCTGATTCTCTACGAATTCCGGTTGCCGCGGATCGTCATTTCCGTGCTCATCGGGATGGGCATGGCGGTTGCGGGCTGTATCTTCCAAGGGATTTCCCGGAACCCGCTGGCCGATCCCGGCGTGCTGGGGATTAATGCCGGAGCCGGCCTGGCGGTAACGCTGTTTATTTCTTTTTATCCGACGACGGCCAGTGCGCCCGTCTATTTGATGCCGGTCTTGGCTTTCCTCGGATCGGCCGGGGCAGCAACATTAATTTACGTGCTCTCTTTCAAAAAAAATTACGGGTTGCTCCCGATTCGGATGGTGCTGGTCGGGATCGCGGTAGCCGCTGGCATCAACGCGGCGATGATCGTGCTGCAGCTGCGGCTGCGTCCCGAGAACTTCCAGATGCTGCAGATCTGGTTGGTTGGCAGCATCTGGGGGACGTCTTGGAAGTACGTGCTGGCGCTGCTGCCTTGGCTGATCGTGTTGCTGCCCTACGTGTTCTTGAAGTCCCGCGCGCTGAATGTGCTTAACCTGGGGGATCAAACTGCCACAGGCCTCGGCACTTCGCTGGAACGCTCCCGATTGGGCCTCCTGGCGGCTGCGGTTGGCTTGACCGGCTCCTGCGTTGCGGTGGGCGGCGGTATCTCCTTCGTTGGGCTGATTGCGCCGCACTTGGCCCGCCGATTGGTCGGGCCCAAGCATGAGTATTTGCTCCCGGCCTCCGCGCTGGCCGGCGGCTTGCTAGTGATCCTGGGCGACACGCTGGGCCGATGGGTCCTGCAGCCGGCCGAGATCCCAACGGGGATTGTGGTGGCGATCATCGGTGCACCGTATTTCTTGTACTTGTTAACGAAGTCTCGAGTGTAATAGATAGAGAGAAGCAAGATAAAGGCCCGGAGAACTGGATGTTCCAGTCCTCCGGGCCGTTTTTTTTCATTTGGATTACTTCAGATCGGCGACGGCGGATTCCAGATCGGGGAAAGCGAAGGTGAATCCTGCGTCCAGCATAGCTTGGGGGATGACCTTCTGCCCCTCGAGCAGCAGCAAGGACATCTCGCCTAAACCCGTTCGGAGCACTGGTGCCGGGAGCGGCAGCCAGAAGGGACGGTGATGCACGCGGCAGACCGTGCGTCCGAATTCCCGGTTCGTCACCGGCTGTGGACTTACCGCGTTCACCGGCCCGTGAATGGACGGATGCGTTGCACAATAATCCATCAGCCTTACCATGTCTCGCAGGTGAATCCATGGGACCCATTGCTTGCCGCTGCCGAGGCTACCTCCAAAGCCCAGCAAATAGGGCAGACGCATCAAGGGGTAAGCGCCGCCATCCCGCCCCAGCACGACTCCGGTGCGCAGCTTAACAAGGCGGACTCCACGGAACTCCCGGTCCGCCGTCTCTTCCCAGGCCGCAGTCACCTCGGCGAGAAAATCGGGAGGCGGCGATGGGATCGCGGTGCTCTCGTCAAACGCTTCGGTGAACGAGAGGCCGTAGATCCCCACAGCGGAGCCTTGCACGACAACCTCGGGCTTTCGCTTCATTCGCTCCACGGCGCGTGCTGCCGCCCGGGTGGACTCCAGGCGGGATTCCAATATCCGCCGTTTCGCCTGCTGTGACCACCGCTGGTTCAGCGTAGCTCCGGCCAGGTTGACGATCGTTGAGGCGCCATCCAGCAACGAGGGGGTCTGCTCAACCTCCGCCCATGTCACCGAGGTAAGCCTCTCATTCCTATAGGTCGCCTCACGCAGCCAGCGATTTCCCTTGGCCGTCCTCCGCGTAACGACCATAACCTCATGTCCAAGGTCCAGCCAATACTCGGCTAAAGCCCGGCCGATAAACCCCGATCCCCCGAAAATGACCGCTTTCATGCGGCAAAACCTCCTTCATGCAAAAACATCCAGCAACCTAGTGCAAGACAAGGTGCCGGATGTGATTTTGCGCGGGTAGATGTTTATTTGTTCATTAGATGTTGGTAAGGGCGATAATCGATCTGATTTTTCTCCAAAAACTTGACGAGGAACTTGTTGTCGCGTTTCGGCGTGGCTATGATATAGCCTCGGATGCAGTGCTCCTGCGTAACCTCGGAGGCGTTCTCCTGCACCGCGATTTTGCCGATCTCGGCGGCAATCGAATGCTTGGCGATATCCCGGAACGGCCCCGGAACCGGCTCAACCAACCGGTCGAGGAATGCCTTGGCCTCGTCGGTCCAGAGATGGCGGCTCTTCTCAACCCAATAGTTCTGCCAATCCAGCTTCGACATGCCGTCCGCCTTCGGGAGCACTTTCAGGAATTTGCGGAACATAAAGTAACCGCCGATCGCCATCATGCCTAGCAGCACGAAGCCCCAAAACGCAATACTGTTCATAAACCAGCGGTTTGGGCCTTGGGCGGTCAATATGTAAACGGTCGTTTGCAGCACATTCATCACCTCGGAACGGATTTCGCTTTTCGCGAAAAATTCAGCTATTATGAAAAGTAGAAATTAAATCTTTCAAATCAGAGATAATCAGCTAAAATTATACCTTATTTCTTTATTTATTTCAGCATTCAAGCTAAAATAGGTTTGTTTAGCGATTTAATGTCCAAAAGGGGGAAAACACTTTGCTGAAAATTGGTTCCCATGTTTCGTTCTCGGACAAGGGCCTGCCCAGCGCTACGGCCGAGGCGGTGAGCTACGGCTCCAGCTCGTTCATGATATACACCGGGGCACCGCAAAACACGCGGCGTAAACCGATTGAATCGATGAATATTGAAGAAGGCAAAGCGGCGATGGAGCAAGCCGGGATCGGCGAAATCGTGGTCCATGCGCCTTATATTATCAATTTGGGTTCTTATAAATCCAACACCTATCAGCTCGCAGTTGACTTCCTGCAGGAGGAAATCCGCCGCACGCATGCGCTTGGTGTACGTAACATCGTGCTTCATCCCGGCGCTTTTACGGACAAGGATGCCGAATATGGGGTGAACCGCATTGCAGAGGGACTAAACGAAGTCCTGAACGGAACCAACGAAACGGATGTGTGCATCGCCCTGGAAACGATGGCCGGCAAAGGCACAGAGGTAGGGCGGAGCTTCGAGGAGATCGCGCAGATTATCGACAAAGTCCAACACAACGAGCGGTTAACGATCTGCCTCGATACCTGCCATATCCATGATGCGGGGTACGATATTGTCAACGATTTGGACGGGGTACTGAAGAAGTTCGATGACACGATCGGATTAAAGCGGATTGAAGTCGTTCATATCAATGACAGCAAAAATCCGGTAGGCGCGGCCAAAGACCGCCATGCACCGATTGGCTCCGGCTGGATCGGATTCGAAGCGATCAATCGCGTTGTGCACCACGATGCGCTGCAAGGCCGGCCGTTCATTCTGGAGACGCCTTGGGTCGGGAAGGATGCGAAGACGCAACGTCCGATGTACGAAGTGGAAATCGCGCTGCTGCGGGGGAACGTTGCCGAACGGTTTGGCGATGCCTTCCTGAGCGATGTGGAGCGTTTGGCTGACTTTTTCGCCAAGCAGGACATCCATTCGCGTTCCTTTGTGTTAGACACGTGGAATCTGCTCAAAAACGACGCCAAAGCGAAAAAAGCGGACCCGCGTGAACCGATGGAACGCTTATACGACCTTACCGTGGAAGCAAGCTTATTCCCGGATCTGACGGAAGAGCAGATCAACCATCGCCTGGTGGCCTGGTTCGCCAGCGGTAAATAAGATATAGATAACACAAGAAGCAAGGGGATCGGAAGAACAATGGATACACATGTCAAAACGGGCGGACAACCCGTAAAGCCTTATGAAAGCAATCGTGCGCGCATGCTGATTTCCTGTCCGGACGGACCGGGGATCGTTGCGGCCGTATCCCGCTTCCTGTATGAGCATGGAGCGAATATCGTGCAATCGGACCAATATACGATGGACCCCGAGGGCGGGATGTTTTTTATGCGGATCGAATTTGATTTGGACGGATTGGACGGGCGGATCGACGCGCTCAAAAGCGATTTCGAAGCGATTGCTTCGCAGTTCCGGATGCAGTGGAACATCTATCAGCTCAGCCGCAAAAAGAAGCTGGCCATCTTCGTGTCGAAGGAGGATCATTGCCTCGTCGAGCTGCTCTGGCAGTGGCAGGCCGGCGACCTGGACGCTGAAATCTCTATGGTGGTGAGCAACCATCCGGATATGAAGGAGTACGTCGAGTCGTTTGGGATTCCGTATTACCATATCCCTGTGACGCCGGAGACCAAACACGAAGCGGAGCAAAAGCAACTCGAGATCGTTAGCGGCAAGGTTGACCTGATCGTGCTGGCGAGATACATGCAAATTCTCTCTCCGGCCTTGATCGAGCCGTACCGCAATCGTTTGATCAACATCCACCATTCGTTCCTGCCTGCTTTTGTCGGGGGAAAACCGTACGCCCAAGCGTATAACCGCGGGGTAAAGATCATCGGTGCCACCGCGCATTACGTGACGGAGGAGCTGGATGGCGGACCAATCATTGAGCAAGACGTGCAGCGTGTCAGCCACCGTGACGATGTGAGCGAGCTGAAGCGCATCGGCCGCACCATCGAACGGGTCGTGTTAGCCCGGGCAGTGAAATGGCATATCGAAGATCGGATTTTGGTGCATCAAAACAAGACGGTTGTGTTTAACTAACCGGCCGTGCAGTTCCATTCGAGCAAAGAAAAACCGGCATCCCAGACGGCTTGTCATGGGTGCCGGTTTTTTGCTATGATTACGCTCCCCGTAATACATAGTCACCGGCATAAACGGCGGATGAGTAACTAAATCAACTCAAAATATTTCATTCGCGAGAGAAGGTTTGGGAATAATGGTATGGAAAAGGGGAGAAGGAAGTGCTACAATAGATAAAGTCAAAATGATTTATTCAAAATGATTGTTTTGTAACCGCAGCGTTAGGTTTCATGAGTTTCAAGATTTTTTCATCATTAAGGAGGAAATACGAATGCCACTTACAGACAACAATTCGATCGACAACCTCTCGATCACCACAATTCGTACGCTGGCGATCGACGCGATCGAAAAAGCGAAATCCGGTCATCCGGGCATGCCGATGGGCTCTGCTCCGATGGGTTATCAATTGTTCGCCAAAACGATGGTCCACAATCCAGACGAACCAACCTGGATCAACCGCGACCGTTTTGTTTTGTCCGCCGGCCACGGTTCCATGCTGCTGTACAGCTTGCTGCACCTGTGCGGTTATGACCTTCCAATGGAAGAAATCAAGCAATTCCGTCAATGGGGCAGTAAAACGCCAGGCCATCCAGAGTATGGTCACACTGCAGGCGTTGATGCAACAACCGGTCCGCTGGGCCAAGGGTTGGCGATGGCTGTAGGGATGGCGCTTGCCGAAACGCAACTGGCTGCGACCTATAATAAAGGCGATCTGAAAGTAATCGACCACTATACGTACGGCATCTGCGGCGACGGCGACCTGATGGAAGGCGTAGCCAGCGAAGCCGCGTCGCTTGCCGGCCACCTGAAGCTGGGCAAATTGATCTTCCTGTATGACTCCAACGACATCTCGCTGGACGGTAAGCTGAACCTTAGCTTCTCGGAAAACGTGCGTCAACGCTTCGAAGCTTACGGCTGGCAAACGCTGCGCGTCGAAGACGGCAACGATCTGGCTGCGATCGAAGCGGCGATCGAAGAAGCGAAACGCGACACCGAACGCCCAACGCTGATCGAAGTGAAGACGATTATCGGCTACGGCAGCCCGAACAAGCAAGGTAAAGGCGGGCACGGCGGTACGCACGGCTCCCCGCTGGGACCTGAAGAAGCGAAGCTGACGAAAGAGAACTATAAATGGGTTTACGAAGAAGATTTCTATGTTCCCCAAGAAGTGCGCGAGCATTTTGCCAAAGTCAAAGAACGCGGTATTGCGGCATATCAAGCTTGGCAAGAAACGTTCAAGCAATATAAAGCACAATATCCGGAGCTGGCTGCTCAATTCGAGCGTGCGATCGCTGGTGACCTGCCTTCCGGTTGGGATGCGAAGCTTCCGAAATACAGCCCTTCGGACAAAGCCGTTTCGACTCGCGTCGCTTCCGGTAACGCGCTGAACGGACTGGCTCCGAACGTGCCTCAGCTGCTGGGCGGCTCCGCTGACCTGGAAAGCTCGACGATGACGCATCTGAACGACCTGGCCATGTATACGCCGGAAACCCGCGATGGCCGCAACCTGTACTTCGGCGTGCGCGAGTTCGGCATGGCTGCGGCGATGAACGGCATTATGCTGCACGGCGGCTTGAAAGTATTCGGCGGTACGTTCTTCGTGTTCACCGACTACCTGCGTCCAGCTGTACGCTTGTCCGCTCTGATGAAGCTGCCGGTGACTTACGTGCTGACACATGACAGTATCGCGGTTGGCGAAGACGGCCCAACGCATGAACCGGTTGAACAACTAGCTTCCCTGCGCATCATCCCAGGCTTGACGGTAATCCGTCCGGCAGACGCCAACGAAACATCCGCAGCATGGGCTTATGCAGTAGAAAATAAAGCGAATCCGGTGGCCCTGGTGCTGACGCGTCAAAACCTGCCGATCCTGGAAAACACGGCTGAAAAAGCACGCGAAGGCGTGAAGCGCGGCGGTTACGTTGTATCCGATGCGAAGGACGGCAAGCCGGTGGCTCAGATCATTGCTACAGGCTCTGAAGTTCAGCTGGCGATCAAAGCCCAAGCCGCATTGGCTGAAGAGGGCATCCATGTACGCGTCATCAGCTTGCCAAGCTGGGATCTGTTTGACAAGCAAGATCAAGCTTACAAGGACTCCGTCATCCTGCCGGATGTCAAAGCCCGCGTAGCCGTGGAAATGGCGCATCCATTTGGTTGGGAACGTTTTGTCGGCGAGAAAGGCTCGGTCATCGGCATCGACAAGTTCGGGGCATCCGCGCCTGGCGACAGAGTGATCGAAGAGTATGGCTTTACGGTTGAGAACGTCGTTAGCCACGTGAAAGCTCAATTGAAATAATTTTAGTGTAAGTTCAACAAGTCGGGTCAAGGCCGACTTGTTGAACAACCTCTTGTTAGGGGATGGAAGGGAGAGGGGAACGTGACCCAGTAACTGCAAAATGTGACTGTAGATAAGCAAGCCAACATCTATTTCGACGGCAAAGTCACGAGCCGGACCGTATGGCTTCCAGACGGAAGCAAACTGACGCTGGGGATCATGCTCCCCGGGGAGTACGAATTCGGCACGGATTCGCTGGAAGTGATGGACATCTTGTCCGGGGACCTGAAGGTGCTGCTTCCGGGCGAAACGCTGTGGCGCGAAATTAGCGGGCGTGGAACGTTCACCGTTCCCGCCAAGTCTTCCTTCAAGCTGGAGGTGCGCAGCGTCACCGATTACTGCTGCTCCTACGGGGCAGGAGCCGAGGCGTAGCAGCCTCCTGGCGGGATAACCAAAAAGGCAGGTATCAGCGAATGAACGACAACGCTGAACCTGCCTTTATGTTCCTCTCCTGTTGGAGCGTCTTTCTGATTATTCGCCGATTTGCTTGCCAATCCAGGCTTCATACACTTTGACGATGGAGGAGAGGTCCTCATCGCCGAAGCCTTGGGTTTGCCCCGCTTGGAACAGGCTCTTGGCCAGGTTCAGCATCGGGGCCGGGATGCCGGAGCCGTCGGTTAGCGCAGACGCGAGCTTCAAGTCTTTGAGCATCAACGCCAGCGAGAATTGATTCGTAAAATCATGCTCTATGATTTTGCGGCCTTTGAGCTCTGCGGCTTTACTGCCGGCGGAGCCCAGCTGCACGAGCTCCAGGAAGCGGTCGGCCGGCAGACCCGACTTGGCGGCGATCGCAAAGCCTTCGGCCAGCGCCAGGTTGTTGATGCCAACGATGGTGTTGTGGGCCAGCTTGGCGACGGCGCCGCTGCCGTTGTCACCCATGTGCAGCACTTTTTTGCCCATCGTGTCAAACAGATCCGTTACTTGCGCCAGCGTCTCCGCCGAGCCGCCGACCATAAAGACGAGCGTGCCGTCGATCGCTGCCGGCGAGCTCCCGGTGACCGGGGCGTCAAGGAACGCGCCGCCAAGTGCGGCTACCTGTTTAGCCAGACGTTGCACGAGCGCCGGTGAGATGGTGGAGCAGTCGATGACGGTCGTTCCGGGCCGGATTCCGGCTAAGACGCCGTTTTCCCCTTCGTATACTTCAGCGATGGAATCATCGTTGCTGACCATGGTGATGACAACGTCCGCTCCGGCGGCGGCTTCCTTTGGTGAAGGGGCAACGGCGGCACCCAATTCGGCTAACGGCGCTGCTTTAGAGGCGGTCCGGTTAAATACTGTTACAGGATAACCTGCGCGAAGCAGGTTCGAAGCCATCGGTGCACCCATCGTCCCGAGGCCGATAAATCCGATTGTTTTCAAGTTCGTCACCAACTTCCCATAAGAATTGAACATCATTTAATTATTTTAGCACGGGTTGTGGAAACCTGTATATTGTGCCCTTGTCATCGCTGGGAAATTACAGTATCCTAGGTTTAAGTTATTTGAGGCGGCGTTCATCCGGATATATTTACCAGATTGCAGCTACCAGCAGATATTGAACGTTTCCTCTTGGATAGGGCCAGTTAAGATAAATATTAGACGGAGGAGAGTATCAGCTATGTCCAAAAAAGTGACTTTTGACTACAGTAACGCCCTGCAATTCGTTGGACAACATGAAATCGATTATTTTGCCGAGCCTGTTCGCGTTGCTCATGAGCAATTACATAATGGCACCGGGGCAGGTTCCGACTTCCTGGGTTGGATCAACCTGCCGACCGATTATGATAAAGAAGAGTTCGCCCGCATTAAGAAGGCTGCGGCCAAAATCCAAAGCGATTCCGACGTCCTGATCGTCATCGGGATTGGCGGCTCCTACCTGGGTGCGCGCGCCGCAATCGAATCGCTGTCCCATTCGTTCTATAACCTCTTGCCGAAGGACAAGCGTAAGACGCCGGAAATTTATTTTGCCGGGAACAACATCAGCTCCACTTACGTGAATCACTTGCTTGAACTGATCGAAGGCAAAGACTTCTCCGTGAACGTCATCTCCAAATCGGGGACGACCACGGAGCCGGCGATCGCTTTCCGTATTTTCCGTGCGGCATTAGAGAAGAAGTACGGCAAGGAAGAAGCGCGCAAACGCATTTACGCGACGACCGACAAAGCGAGAGGTGCCTTGAAGAAGCTGGCTACCGAAGAAGGCTACGAAACATTTGTGATTCCGGACGACGTTGGTGGACGTTATTCCGTATTAACTGCGGTTGGCCTGTTGCCGATTGCGACTGCAGGTATTAATATTGAAGAAATGATGCAAGGCGCTGCCGACGCGGCGAAGGAATTCAGCAACCCGAACTTGGCAGAGAACGCAAGCTACCAATATGCGGCTGTCCGGAACGCTTTGTACCGGAAAGGGAAAGTCACGGAAATTCTCGTGAACTACGAGCCTTCCCTCCACTACGTATCGGAATGGTGGAAGCAGCTGTACGGTGAAAGTGAAGGTAAGGATTACAAAGGTATCTATCCGGCATCGGTTGATTTCTCCACCGATTTGCACTCCATGGGCCAATTTATCCAAGAGGGCAACCGGAACATTTTTGAAACAGTCATTCAAGTAACTGAGGTGCCTAGCCACATCACGATCGAATCCGATCCGGCGGACTTGGACGGCTTGAACTTCCTGGCCGGCAAAACGCTGGACTTCGTGAACAAGAAGGCGTTCCAAGGTACGCTGTTGGCGCATACGGATGGTCAAGTACCTAACTTGGTTGTCAATGTGCCGGATTTGACACCGTACTCCTTTGGTTACCTGGTGTATTTCTTTGAAAAAGCCTGCGGTATCAGCGGATATCTGCTGGGCGTAAATCCGTTCGACCAACCGGGTGTAGAAGCGTACAAGAAGAACATGTTTGCGCTCCTTGGCAAACCGGGGTACGAGAAGGAAAAGGCCGAACTCGAAGCGCGTCTTTCCAAGTAATATAGGTAATTTCTATTAAATGTTTATCAGCGCCAGAAGCAGTTCACCGGCAAGTTCCGGAGGAGCTGCTTCTTGGCACATTCATAAGGATGGTCTCATATGCTAGAAAAGTACAAGACGGTCAGGCAATCCGGAGAAAAGGAAATCGTCATCAAGAAATCAAGGTTTATCGGGCACGTGAAGCCGGTGGAAACCGAAGCTGAGGCGCTCCAGTTTATCGAGGAAATCAAGAAGAAGCACTGGAACGCTACGCACAACTGTTCCGCTTATATGATCGGGGAACGGGACGAAATCCAGAAGCAATCAGACGACGGAGAGCCAAGCGGTACGGCCGGGAAGCCGATTTTGGAGGTGATCAAAAATCAGGGCCTCAAGAACGTGGCAATCGTCGTAACCCGGTATTTTGGCGGGATTATGCTGGGGGCGGGCGGCCTCATCCGTGCGTACACCGACGGAGCTGTCGCAGCGCTCGAAGCAGGAGAAGTGATCACCCGCGTATTGCATCAAGAAGTGTTTGTTGAACTGGATTACACCTGGCTGGGCAAAGTGGAGAATGAACTGCGGAACCGCGGCATCCGTAAGGGAGAGACGGTGTTTGCGGATAAGGTGACATTATGCTGTCTGCCGCTTCATCCGGAGGCAAGCGCCTTCATGGATTGGATGACCGATTTGACGGGGGGTCAGGCCGTGATGACGGAAGGTGACAAGGTTTATTTTATTGAAGGGGAATAAGGCCTATGGCAAGAAGAGCAGTTGATCAGGAGTTGTCGAGAGAAAGAATTATGGAAGCGGCCCGTCATTTGTTCATTACCAAAGGGTACCGCGGAATATCCATGAGGAGCATCGGTCAGCATTTGGGATACAGCCACGGCTCGCTATATTATCACTTCAAGGAAAAGGCCGAATTGTTTTACGCCATCGTGGTAAAAGATTTCGAGTCGCTTACCCACCTGTGCGAGCAAGTGACAAAACGACCGCCAGCCGACGGGCTCACCAAAGCGGAACAGCTGATGCTGGAGTTTATCAAATTCGGCTTGGAGCATCCGCACCAATACGAAATCATGTTTATGCTCAGGGATGAGGAGATCCTAGCATACTGTCGCAACGAACAAGCTAAATGTTTTAATATGTTCGAGTCGCTCATTCGCAGTTTTCTGCAGGAAGAGAAGCATCCGCTGGAGAAGCATCCGTCTCTTCCGCTCAGTATGTTTTTGGGTATGCATGGATTTATCTCTTACTACATCCAAGATCGGCTGACCTTTGAAGAGATTAAGCCGGCTGCTGTCGCCCACGTAAAGTTGTTAAGCCACAGCGTTTACCGTATAACGTCATAAGGCGTTTTTGTTTTCACTTCGCACTTTATCCAATTACACCAGTATAGCATCAATACTTTATAACACTAATTGACAAAACCGGCCATTCCGAGCTGAAGTTCATCGGGAAGTGCCGGTTTTCGTTTGGGTTTTGGCGAAAAAAAGCCGTACTCCCCGCTTGGTTGCTACTTTTTTTCAGATTGACGGAATGCCTAGGGTTTGGTAATCTATTCTTAACATTAATCCAAGTAAATTTATCAGAATTCAACGAATGATTGAACGGATTCGGGCAGCATTGAGAGGAACGGCAGCAACTTGACTTGGGCTTTCGAAACTGGAAAGGATGTGGGGTTTGGCATGCATGTAGAAGTGCGGAACTTAAATAAGCATTTTGGCAGCTTCCATGCCGTTCGAGATGTTAGTTTTGGCATCGAAAAGGGGCAATTAATCGGCTTGCTGGGGCCGAGCGGCGGCGGTAAAACGTCGATTCTTCGTATGCTCGCAGGTTTGGAGCAGCCGGATGAAGGGGAGATTCTGTTCCATGGACAGCGGGTCAATGAATTAAAGCCGCAGGATCGCGGAATCGGCTTCGTATTCCAGAGTTATGCCCTCTTCAAGCATATGACCGTATTCGATAATATTGCTTTTGGGTTGCAAGTGAAGAAAGTACCGAAGGCAGAAATACGGAAGCGGGTGATGGAGCTGGTTGAGCTGACCGGGCTGAGCGGATTCGAGCACCGCTACCCGCATCAGCTGTCCGGCGGGCAGCGACAGCGGGTCGCTTTTGCCCGGGCCTTGGCTCCGCAGCCGCAGCTCTTGCTGCTGGATGAGCCGTTTGCGGCGATCGACGCAAAGATCCGCCAGGAGCTGCGGTCGTGGCTGCGCGAGTTGATCGAGCAGGTGGGCATCACCTCCATCTTCGTCACCCATGACCAGGATGAAGCAATTGAAGTTGCCGATGAGATTATGATCATTAATCAAGGCCGGCTGGAGCAGAAAGGGACGCCATGGGATATTTATAAGGAGCCGCAGACCCCGTTTGTCGCCTCGTTTATCGGCCAATCGACGCTGGTGGAGCGCGCCGCCGATCTGAAGGGCTTCGAGGAAGAATGCGGAGGGCTGGCGACGAAAGCCTTGATCCGTCCGGAGTATATTGAAGTGGGCACTGAGCACGAGTTTACGCTGTTATCCGCAACCGCTCCAGGTGTGGTGAAGCATCTCCACTTCCGCGGCAGCGAATGGCTGGTGGAGGTCGAGGTCGGCGGACATACGCTGACAACCTTCCGCTCCCTGGAGAAGGAAACGTTGAAGGCAGGACAGGAAGTGCGCGTGCTGGTGCACCGCGCTTATCTCTTTGACGACGAACGAAGCTGGATTCTTGAGAATCCGCTGAAGCGTGAACCGCTCAGCGTGATCATTTAAATCTAAAGGGCTGTATCAAGGAAAGCGTAAACGGCTTTCCACGATACAGCCCTTTAGTTGTTATTTCATACCGGAAATCGAATAGTTTTCGATAATATGTTTTTGGAAGATGATGAAGATGATGATGATCGGAACAACCATAAATGCCGAGCCTGCCATCTGCAAGGCGTAGTCTCCGCCGTACTGGCCTTTAAGCAGCTGCAGGCCAACCGACAGGGTATATAGACTCTCGTCGTTTGCAATGATCAGCGGCCACAGGAAGCTGTTCCAGCCCGCGATAAAGGTCAGGATGCCTTGTACCGCGAGGATCGACTTGGAGATCGGCAAGGCGATCTGTACGAAGATACGGAATTCGCCGGCCCCGTCCAGACGGGTGGCTTCCAACAACTCGTCGGGAATCGTCGACATGAATTGGCGGAACAAGAAAATGCCGAAGGCCCCTACTAAGCCTGGAAGTACAATCCCAATCATCGTGTTGGTTAGGCCCATCATGTTCAGGATCAGATAGACCGGAATCATCGTGACCTGCCCGGGAATCATCATGGTGGCCAAAACGAGATAGAACAGACCATCCCGTCCCTTAAACTTGTACTTCGCGAAAGCAAAGCCGGCCAGGGCGTTCAGGAACAGACCCAGGAAGGAAAAGACAACGATGATCAACGTATTTCGCAAATAAACGCCAAACCGCATATTCTCAAACAGTTCTTGGAAGTTCTCCAGGGTGAACTGGTGGGGCCACAGGGTCGGCGGGATCTGCGCCACTTCGCTTTCCGGTTTAAACGACGACAGGATCATCCAGACGAATGGCAGCAGCATCAGCAGGCCCATCACGCCGAGCAGAATTCCGACCAGCCATTGCAGCGCTTTATCGCCCGAGGTTCTGGTTTGCATGTGTGTACACCTCCCGGGATGACATCAGACATCCGCTTCCTTGTTTTGAAATCTGAATTGGATCAACGTGATCAGGATAATGGCGAAGAACAGAATAAAGGAGCCTGCCGCAGCATATCCGAATTTGCTGAATTGAAAGCCGTTGTTATAAATAAACAAAGCTACGGAGATCGTGCCATCCAGCGGACCGCCTTTGGTCATGACAAAAGGTTCCTCGAAGAACTGCAGCCAGCCGATCATCGTGGTGATGGAGACAAAGAAGATGGCGAAGCGCAGCAGCGGAATCGTAATCGACCAGGTTTGCCGCCAGTTGCTGGCTCCGTCGATTTGCGCCGCTTCATAATACGTTTTCGAGATGCCTTTGATCGCAGCGATGAAAATAATCATGTTTAAGCCAATCGCCCGCCATACGGCCAGGATAATCAGCGAGATTTTCGCCATGACCGGATCTTGCAGCCAAGGGACAGACCCGAACTCCAGCGAGTTCAAAATATAGTTGAGCAGTCCCAGCGACGGGTTGTACAGGTAGCTCCATACGACGGCTACCGCCACGACGTTGGTAACCGACGGCATATAGAAAATGACCCGAAATGCTTTGAAAATACGGGCTTTACCGAAGTTGATCAGCAAGGCGATCAACAGGGAAATGATGATAACGAGCGGTACGCCGATAATAACGTAAAATAACGTGTTAAAAATGGATTTTTGAAACGATGGGTCCAACAGCACTTCCTTATAGTTATCGAAACCTACAAAGCTGATGTTGGAGAGGTCGGCCAACCCGGCTAAATCCATGTCGGTGAAGCTGATCACCAGGGCAATGGCGATCGGAAGCAGCGAAAAGAGCGCCAGCAAAATCAAGGTCGGCGCAATGAACAGGTAGGGTGCATTTTTTTGCGATAAGCCTTTCATCTCGGATCACTTCCTTTATTCAGCGCGTCTAAGCTAACGTCACCACCTCTGCCCGCCGGGGAGCCGGAGCTGCCGGCGGGCTGGAGGCGGTATGGTAAAGCTTTCGCTTACTTACTGAGGATTTTCTCAGCTTCGGCGTTGAAGGCGTCCATTTCTTTTTGGACATCCGCGCCGCCGCGAACGATACGTTCAAAGCTCTTCAAGTAGGTTTGAGCAATTTGCTCCCAAGTGGTGAGCAGCGGCATCGGTTCGGAATGCTCCAGCTGCTCTTGCAGCGCCTGATAGTTCGGATCGTCTTTGAGGGACGGATCTTCCCAAGCTTTCAAGTTGGTCGGCAGCGATTTGGTCAGCTGCATCCACTTGATTTGCGTTTCCGGCTTGCTCATGTATTGAATGAACTTCAAAGCTTCGTCCTGATGTTTCGTAAATTGGAATACCGACAGATCGGAGCCGCCCAGCGCGGAAATATTGTTCTTCTTCGCCGGCAGCGGAGCCACCGCCCATTTGCCTTCCAAATCCGGTGCTTGCGTCTTGATGGAGTTAATCATCCAAGGGCCGCTGATGAACATCGGAACAACGCCCTCGCCGCTAAGCCCTTGTACCGGGTCCAATCCGAGGTCAATCGGCGCGGATCCGTCCTTAAAGAATCCGTTCAGATATTCCACAGCTTCAACGAACTCCGGCTGGTTAAACAGCGGCTTGTTCTGTTCGTCGAGCAGCTTGGAGCCGTTCTGGCGGGCGAACATAAACGCCAGCGATTGCTCGTTCATATCGATGCTGATCCCGTATTTCCCTTTGCCGCGGTCAGCCAGCTTCTTCGCTGCATCGCGAAGTTCATCCCATGTTTTTGGCGGTTGGTCATAGCCCACTTCCTTCAACAGGTCAGTCCGGTAGAAGAGGACGCGGGTTTCGGTATACCACGGAATCCCCACGATTTTACCGTCATATTTGGTCGTGTTTACGGCGCCCGAATAAAATTGATCCTCTTTAAACTCCGGATACTTGTCCACCACCGAAGTCAGATCCATCAGCGCGCCGGCATTCGCAAACTCCGGAATCCAGGTTGTCCCCATTTGGATGACGTCCGGACCTTTCTTCGAAGCGACTGCGGTCAGCAGCTTGTCATGTGCATTGGACCAAGGCAGGGCTTGGACATCCACCTTGATGTTTGGGTTCTCCTTCATGAAGTCGTCGGCGATTTGCGGTAGCGATTTGGCTTCATCGCCCATCGCCCATACGCTGATTTGCACTTGTTTGTCACCGCCGTTTGCGGTCCCATTCCCGCTGCCGCCATCCGCCGCGTTATCTTTCGAACCGCAGCCAGCAAGAAGGCTAGCGAGCACCAGTGAGCTGGCAATCAGGGTAGTTGCTGTTTTTTTCCACATAAGGATCGTCCTTTCTGAAAATAATAGCTGTAAGTAATATGAGACATTATTTAGCGATTTTATGCAAAACAGATGAGCCGGCCTTGAGGACAGGCAACACCTCCTTCTCAAGCATAGAAATGGGTCCCCTTGTTTGTACCAAAGATGATGCCGCAGAACAGCGACAATAGAGAGGTGAAACGTTTCGATTAAGAAAAATATGAACCTAGTTCCCGGAAAATCAGAACCAAGTGAAACGTTTCGATTCATTATAAAACAGATTGTAATCGTATTCAATATCTTTTTTTCGGATCATAACCCGGAGCTAATTTTGTTAAAGCGACTTTATTGAAACGTTTCTACAAATTTTGAAATCGCATTCCATGAAAATTGACGGATTTTTTGATTCGATATATAATCCAACTATTCAAATAATCGAAACGTTTCACCATCATGCTATAACAATCATCTTACATCGAAAAAGGTGGGGAACCCATGACACAACAACCCATAGAGAATTATCTGAAGCAGATGACCCTGGAGGAAAAAATCGACCAGTTGCTGCAGCTCGCCGTCCCGTTCTTTGAAGGAGCCCGGACCGAGGGAGAAATCACTGGTCCGATGCAGGAGCTGGGCGTATCTGAGGAAACAGTGCGTAACACAGGTTCGGTTCTCGGATTATCCGGAGCGCAGGAAGCGATCAACGTGCAGCAGGCTCATTTAAAGAAGAACCGCTTAGGCATTCCGCTGTTGATGATGGCCGATATCATTCACGGCTTTAAAACGATCTTCCCCGTACCGCTGGCCATCGGCTGCTCTTGGGATTTGTCTCTGGCTGAGCGAAGCGCAGAAATTGCTGCCAGAGAAGCCGCAGTGTCAGGGGTTCATGTCACGTTTGCCCCGATGGTCGATCTGGTGCGTGATCCCCGGTGGGGGCGGGTGATGGAGTCGACCGGCGAAGATCCATATCTGAACAGCGAATTCGCTCGGGCGTTTGTCCGCGGCTTCCAGGGCCGCGATTTGCGGAACGATACAAGCCGGGTGGCTGCCTGTGTAAAGCATTTCGCCGCTTATGGCGCTGCCGAGGGCGGACGGGATTATAACACCGTCGACATGTCGGAATGGCGGTTGCGTGAAACCTATTTGCCGGCTTACAAAGCCGCGTTGGAAGAAGGCTGCGAAATGGTTATGGCCTCGTTTAACACGGTGGATGGCATTCCGGCAACCGGCAATCGGCGATTATTACGTCAGCTGCTTCGCGAAGAATGGGGCTTTAACGGCGTGATCATCTCAGATTGGGGCGCAGTGAAGGAACTGATTCCGCACGGAGCTGCGGCCGACGAGAAGGAAGCGGCCCGCCGCTCGATCGAAGCGGGCATCGACATCGAGATGATGACTACCTGCTATATGAAGCATTTGGCGGAGCTGGTGAAGACCGGGGTGGTCGAGGAAAAACGGATTGACGAAGCGGTGCTGCGGATCCTGCAACTCAAAGAGAAGCTCGGACTCTTTGACAATCCTTATCGCGGCGCAGATCCAGAGCGGGAAGCGGAGATCGTCTTCTGCGAGGAACACCGGGCCGCCTCCCGCGAGCTGGCAACTAAATCCTGCGTTCTGCTCAAAAACGAAGGCGTACTGCCGCTGCGGCGGGATCAATCGATCGCGTTGATTGGCCCGTTTGCGCAAAGCGGTGACATTCTTGGCCCGTGGTCATGGCAGGGGTCGACGGAAGCGGCGGTTCGGCTTTATGACGGCCTAGTCGCAAAGGCAGGCGCGAGCCGGATCGTTGTTGCGGAGGGCTGCGGCATCGAGGAAGCCGATGACCGCCGGCTTCAGGAAGCTGTGGCCGCAGCGGCTGGCGCCGACGTGATCGTGCTGGCGTTAGGCGAAAGCTCGGAAATGAGCGGTGAGGCGGGCAGCCGGGGAGATATCCGGCTGCCGCGGGCGCAGCTGGCGTTGATCGAACGTCTCGCTGAGCTCGGCAAGCCGATGGCGGCCGTGTTGTTTAACGGCCGGCCGCTGGACCTGCACGGCGTAGCAGATCGTGTTGGTGCCGTGCTTGAAGCCTGGTTCCCAGGCAGCGAAGGCGGCCATGCGATCGCCGACCTGTTGTATGGGGACGTACAGCCGTCGGGACGGCTGTCGATGTCTTTTCCATATGCAGCAGGGCAGATTCCGGTGTACTACAACCACTTCAACACCGGGCGCCCGAAGGGAGCGCCGGACGCTCAGATTAGATACGTTTCGCAATATCTGGACATGCCAAACGAGCCGCTTTTCCCGTTTGGGTTCGGGCTCAGCTACACCACGTTTATGTATAGCGAACCGGAACTGTCGGCAACGGTTATGACACCAGAACAGCCGCTGACAATCAAGGTGAACGTGACGAATACCGGATCGGCAGCCGCTGAGGAGACCGTGCAGCTCTATATCCGCGATATCGCGGGGGACGTGGTTCGGCCGGTCAAGGAGCTGAAGGGATTCCGCAAAATCCTGTTGCAGCCGGGGGAAGCTCAGGAAGTCACTTTTGAAATTACCGAGGCGCAGCTGCGATATCACCATAGCGATTTGACATACAGCAGCGATGCGGGCGAGTTTGTGGCCTTTGTGGGTCCCAACAGCCGGGATGCCGCGGGCGTGCGATTTATTTTGCAAAAATAGAAATCATAAGGATCAAAGGAGTGGAAAGGATGACGACAGCAACGGAGGCGTGGAAAGTTCTTCATGCGGGGGACTTGACCTTTACGTTATGGAACAGCGGCGATCTGTACGAAATGAAATACCGGGACATCCTGATGAATCAGCTGTTATCCGGCCCGGTGGAGGGTTCGCTGAACAATCTGTATTTACGTCTGCACTTCCCCGAGGGGATTCGGGCCATTCCCTTGCTTGGCATTCGCTCGAACAGCCGGCTGAGCTTCGGGGCGGATACTGCGGTTTGGAAGGGGGAAGCCGAAGGGATTCAGTACGAGGTCGTGTTGAGACTGGATTCCCGGGGCATTTGGTTCTGGGACGTTCGGCTGGAGGGACAAACCTCGGTTGAGGTCGACGTTGTCTATGGTCAGGATATCGGGCTTGCCGAACCGGGAGCGGTACGCAGCAATGAAGCGTATATGTCTCAATACATCGACCATACCGTATTCCGGCATGAGCGGCGGGGCACGGTCATTTGCTCGCGGCAAAACCAGCCGCAGCGCGGAAAATTCCCTTATATGCAGCAAGGGGCGCTCACCGGAGCTGCGGGATATTCGACCGATGGCTTTCAGTTTTTTGGGTTGTCCTACAAAGAAACGGATCGCCCCGAAGCGTTGGCGCGCAAGGAGCTGGCAAATGAAATTTATCAATACGAGTTTGCTTACGCGGCGCTTCAAACGGGCAGTCAACTGCTGAATGGGCAAGCGCGGTTTGTCTTCTACGGACTGGTACGGGAGGATTATCCGGAGGCGATCGAGACGCTGGAATTCGAGGAGTTGATTGAAGACGCGTGGCGTAAATGGGAGGCCGCCCCTGTAAATGCGGTTGAGGCTGCAGCTCCAGTAACCTTAGCGACGGAATTGGGCGAGCCGCTGTCGGGTTTACCGATGGACGACGCCGAAATCGAGGCGCTATTCCCGCATCGTCAGCATGAGGAGCGGGATGGCGGGCAGCTGCTATCTTTCTTCACGGATACGCACGAGCATGTCGTTTTGAAGGAAAAAGAGCTTCAGGTCGAGCGGCCGCACGGCATCATCCTGATGTCCGGCGGGAACGACCGGGTAGGCAGCGAAGTGCTTACGACTACTTCGTACATGTACGGCGTATTTAATTCCCAGGTGGTCGTGGGCAACACCTCATTCCACAAGTGGGTTTCCAACGTACGCAATGCGCTGAACGTCTCCAAAGCGTCCGGACAACGGATCTACGTGGAATTGGACGGGGTGTACCGGCTGTTGACGATGCCGTCGATGTTTGAGATGGGCTTTAACTACGCCCGCTGGACCTATAAAATGGCGGACGATACGATCGTTGTCACCAACTATACCGCAACGGATTCCCCGGAACTTGCGTTGAACATCGTATCTGCGAACGGCAGAGCGTACCGCTATTTGGTGACAAATCAAATCGTTATGAATGATTTGGAGTTCCAACGTTCTTTTCTCATGGAGCAAAAAGAATCGGTGCTGACGTTCCGGGCCGACCGCGAAGCGCTGTCTGCTTCCGTATATCCGGACCTAGCTTACCGGATGCACGTGTCGGGAACAGGCTTTAACGTATATGATGAACGCCGGCTGGCTCCGGGTGCAGCGCCGGGCAGCTCGTCGCTGGTGGTGCTGGAAACGGAGCCTTGCAGCAATTGGACACTCACGGTGCAAGGTTTGCTGCATGACGGGGAATCGAAGCCTGCGATTCGGGAAGTACAGGAAGAAGCCGTTCGGTACCGTGAGTTTTTGGGCCGGGTGATGAACGGCTTCCGGTTATCGCTGGAGGAAGCGTCAGCGCCTGCAGCTCAGGAACTGCAAAAGCTCAATACGCTGGCTTGGTGGTATACGCACAATATGCTTGTCCATTTCTCGGTGCCCCACGGGCTGGAGCAATATGGCGGGGCCGCTTGGGGCACCCGCGATGTTTGCCAGGGACCGGTGGAATATTTTTTGGCGACGCAAAAATACGGGGTGGTCAAAGACATCCTGAAGACGGTGTATGCTCACCAATATGAGGACGACGGAAACTGGCCGCAATGGTTTATGTTTGATCGTTACTTCCGGATTCAGCAGGAGGAGAGCCATGGCGACATCATCGTCTGGCCGCTGAAGGTGCTAAGTGATTACTTGACGGCGACCGGGGACTATGGGCTGCTGGATGAAGAGGTTCCGTATACGGTCAAAGGAAGCTTTGAACTGTCTGCCACGCCGGCGACGATCCGCGAGCATGCGAAGAAGGAAATCGGCTATATCCGCAGCCATTTCTTGCATGATACTTATTTGTCTTCCTACGGCGACGGGGATTGGGACGATACGCTGCAACCGGCGAATGCCCAACTCAAGCGCTTTATGAGCAGCAGCTGGACGGTGGCGTTAACGTATCAGACGTTCCGTCAGCTGGCGGAGGCGTTGCCGGAAGAGGAGCAGCATTGGGCAAATGAACTTGCGGAGCTGGCCGAGGGCATCAAGCGTGATTTTAACAAGTATATGCTGGGCACGGAAGTTATCCCCGGTTTCGTCTATATGGAACAACCGGGGCAAGCCGAATTGATGCTGCATCCGACGGATACAAAAACGGGGATCCATTACCGGCTGCTGCCGATGACACGCAGCATGATCGCCGAGCTGCTCACCGCTGAGCAGGCGGAAGCGCATTACGGCGTCATTAAAGAGAAGCTATACCATCCGGATGGCGTGCGCTTGATGGATCGGCCGGCCAAATACCGGGGCGGCGTTAGCACACACTTCAAGCGGGCGGAGCAGGCGTCCAACTTCGGGCGTGAGATCGGGCTGCAGTACGTTCATGCCCATATCCGCTTCATCGAAGCGATGGCCAAGCTCGGCAAAGCCGAGGAAGCTTGGAGCGGGCTGCACAAGATTAACCCGGTGGGGCTTAGGGACGTTGTGCCGAATGCGGAGCTGCGGCAAAGCAACGTCTACTTCAGCAGCTCGGACGGCAAGTTCGCCACCCGTTACGATGCGGAGGAACGGTTTGATGAGTTGCGGAGCGGGAACGTGCCGGTGAAAGGCGGCTGGCGTATTTATTCCAGCGGCCCTGGAATCTATATGAACCAGCTGATCTCCAACTGCCTAGGCATCCGAGTGCGAGGGGAGGACCTGATCATTGACCCTGTGTTGCCGCCGCATTTGGATGGGCTGCGGTTTGATTTTGCGTGGATGGGCCTCCCGACCACGTTCATCTACCACATGAACGGCCAAGGCCGCGCAGTGCGGATCAACGGCCAAGAGATTCCGATTCGGGAGAATCCGGGATTTTACCGTAGCGGCGGCGTTCGGATCAGCCGGCAGGATTTTGCGGCGTTCGGGTCGAATGATCATAACGTCGTTGAAATCTGGATGTAAGTTGAATTCAAGATTCGACGTCGAAATTGCATCTGGGGAACACCTCGTGATCGGAAGACCATTTTTTGAACTACCGAATAAGATAGAGGTTCAAAAAGTGGGGTTTCCAGCACCGAGAAGGTTGGATGAAGCTTAGGGACTGAGTAGCGGAGCGTAGGCAAAACCTACGTGAGCAACGGAAGTCCCGGCTGAGTCCAAGATTCGACGTCGAAATTGCATCTGGGGAACACCTCGTGATCGGAAGACCATTTTTTGAACTACCGAATAAGATAGAGGTTCAAAAAGTGGGGTTTCCAGCACCGAGAAGGTTGGATGAAGCTTAGGGATTGAGTAGCGGAGCGTAGGCAAAACCTACGTGAGCAACTGAAATGTTTCCGAAGGAAACATGCATCGGAAGCATACGCTTTCCCGGCTGAGTCCAAGATTCGACGTCGAAATTGCATCTAGGAAACACATCGTGATGGAAAGAACACTTTTTGAACTACCGATAAGGGGAGTAATGTTGTGGTAAGCATTAAGGACATTGCCAAAAAAGCCGGAGTCTCCATCTCCACGGTATCCTACGCACTGAATGGAAGTCCGAAAATTACCGACGAGACGAGCGCAAGAATTTTGGCGATCGCGGAACAACTGAATTATGTGCCCAATGCTGCCGCACGTTCCTTAAAAACCCGTGAGTCGAAGATCATCGGCGTGTATTTGACCGACTTCAGCGGCGCTTTCTACGGCGACCTGTTGCAGGGCGTAAAAGAAGTGCTGAACCAGAAGGGGTACGACATGGTCGTATGCAGCGGCAAGCAGTCCCATCGACTGCTGCCTGAGCGGATGGTAGACGGGGCGATTATTTTGGACGCTACGTTCTCTAGTCAGGAGCTGCTCAAGTACGCCGACATTGGGCATAAAATCGTGGTGCTCGACCGCGAGCTCAACCACCCGAACATCAATCAGGTTCTGTTGGACAACAAGGCGGGAGCGACCTTGGCGGTCGAGCACTTGATCGAGCAGGGGCACCGCAAGCTTTATGTCGTCACGGGGCCCAAGGGCTCCTATGACTCGAAGCAGCGGCTGAAAGCGGTGAAGCAGACGGTCGCCCGTTTCGATGGAGTGGAGCTGACCGAAATCGAAGGAAACTTCAATAAGGATGCCGGAGAACGGGCGGCTGAGCAGATCCTTCGGGACGTGACCACACCGGTGGGCGTATTCTGCCTGAACGACGAGATGGCGATTGGCCTCTACAATGCGGTGAAACGGACCGATTATGTGATCGGCAAAGACATCCATATTATCGGTTTCGATAACATCGAGTTAGCCGAATATACGGTGCCGCGTCTGGCGACGATCGACTATTCTAAGCGGAAGTGGGGAGCGCTGGCATCCGAGCAGCTGCTGAAGATCCTGGCCGGGGAACCGGTCGAGCATGAGCGGGTGTACGTGACGCTGGTGAAGGGCAATTCCGTGGGCCAAGTTTAATTCGGACAAAAAGAGAAGAATAAGGGTACAAATTACCCTTATTTTCACGTTGAGCGAATAACCGGGACGAATAACGGTAAAAAATGGCCTTATTCTGCGAAAACGAGCTTGAAATCCCCCTTCTGAGCACCATTTGGCGAAAATAAGACCCTAAAATGGCCTTATTTTCCAGAAACAAGGGGTTAAGGCTGAAATAAGGCCAAAAATTACCGCTATTTTGGCGCGACAAAAACACAAAGAAGCCGCTGATCCAACCAATCAGCGGCTTCTTCATATTTTATGCTCTTGACCGTACTTCCTGACGCATGAACAGGACGTAGGACAGGCCAAAGCAGATCATGGTGGCGGCCAGCAAACCGGTCAATTGCGGCCAGATGAGCAATAGGCTTTGGCCCAGTGACAATGGGCTTGCGATCGCCCCGACGAGCTGGTCCATCGTTAGCGGTCCCAAGGCGCGGACGCCGGGGGAGAGCATCGTCGAGATCGTCTCCGAGAACAGCTCTGTCGGGGACAGGCGGTTCAGCGTCAGCACGAGGTTCATCTGCCGCAGCTGCGCCTCCGGCGCCGCCATTTGCGAGACGGCCGTCGCGCTGTCGATCATGTTGATGATCATGCCATAGAAGATCGTAAAGAACAGCCAGATGGCGATGGACGACAGTGCCGACGTTGCTGCCTGCCGGAAGCGGATGGAGAACAGAATCGACAAGCAGAGCCAGAAGCCGATGTAGACCACCGCGATCAGCAGGAAGATGAGGATGCGGGCGAACTCCTCTGGAGTTGGCGGATATCCGATGGTAAACAACCCCAGCCCCATCACCAGCAGCCCCAGCGAAAAGACCACGACCGCAATGATCACCAAAGCAGAAACGAATTTAGCCTTGATGAAGTCATCGCGGTAGATCGGTTGCGACAGCAGGCGGCCCAACGTTCCTTTATTCCGTTCGGAATTGACGGCGTCGAACCCTAACGTGATTCCAATCAGCGGTCCTAACCAGGAGAGGAAGGTAGAAAAAGAGGGAACCGCCAGTGCAGAACTGGTTAAGGTATACATTTTCAGGAACAGGAACGTATCGCCCGCCCCGCCGCTAGCTGAACTGCTGCCCGAACGAATCGCCGAGACAGCGGAATAGATCGAGCCGATGCAGGCCAGTACGATGATGCCCATTAGGATCCCAAAGCGCCAGCTGCTCAAGTGGTCACCAATCTCCTTCTGGACCATCACCCAAAAAGAGGAAGACGAGCGCTCCCGCGGCGGATTCGCTTCTCCGCCGGGACGGAGCTCTGCCCATAGCTTGCGTGCCCGTTCCCGCCACTCATCCAGGCGCAGCTGCTCTTTGAAAGAACGGCTGCCCACGGTTTTGTTTGGCTGCATCATGACTCACCCCTTTTTTCAAAATAGCGATGGTAGATATCGTCAAGTCCGTATTCCTTGCGGCGGATGTACACAAGCTCCGCATCCTTCTGAATCACGGCTTCGGCGATTTGTGCGGTAAGGTCCCGTTCACAAACCACCGTTGCGGTAACGCCCCGCTCGATCTCGTCGTCCCCTTGCTGCGGGTAACGGATGTCACGGACGCCCTGGATGCTGGAAATGTTACGGGCTAGCTCCTCCGTCCAGCCTTTGGCGCCAACCTCTACATAGACGTTGCCGTCCGCATCCAGCTGTTTGGACAGGGTGCGGATGTCGCCGCAGGCAATCAACCGGCCTTGGACGAATAGACCAACCCGGTCGCATATTTGCTGCACTTGATGCAGATGGTGCGAGGACAGCAGCACCGTCAGCTTCTCGTCGCGACTGAGCGAAGAGATGAGGGCAAGCAGCTCGCGCACCCCTTCGGGGTCGATCCCGAGCGTTGGCTCGTCGAGGATAATGACCTCCGGATTTTTGATGAGCACGTCCGCCAGACCTAACCGCTGCCGCATCCCGCGGGAGAACGCTCCGACCTTCTTGCCGGCGTTGTCTGCAAGTCCGGTTTTCTCCAGCAGGGCTTTAGCGCGTTGCAAAGCTTCTTGCTCCGATACGCCGTTCAGTCTTGCTGTATACACAAGATTATCCAGCGCCGTCCGATCCTCATAGAACCCGACATCATCGGGCAGATAACCCACCTTCCGCTTCACCTTCAGCGCCTCGCGCGTCGGGTCAAAGCCGCAAATCCGCGCCTGTCCCGAGGTTGGCTCGGCCAACCCGAGCATCATCAGGATCGTTGTGGTTTTTCCTGCACCGTTGGGGCCAAGCAAACCAAAGATTTCCCCGCGGGCGATGCTTAAGTTCAGATGATCAACGGCGGTGGCTTCTCCGTATTTCTTCGTCAGCTGCACGAGTTCAATGACCGGACGTTCGCCAGTAGCCGATGGGGTAGGTGTCTTGCCGGTTTCCGTAACCATGGATTATCTTCTCCCATATTTCCGGAACAGGTAATAGATGCCTCCGCAAACGGCCAGTATGATGAGAACCCCCACCCATCCCCATAATACGGACGATTTTACGGTAACCCGCAGATCAGCGTTCGCGCTTTTGTTCGCGGAGGAGGCAGTCAGACTGACGATGTAGTCCCCTGGGAGCGATTTTTTGCTGGATTTAATGGTGGCTTGAACCTGCTTGCTTTCACCCGGCGCGATCGATGTGATCGAGGAAGGCTCGAAGGACACCTCCCAATCCGTCGGAGCGGCCGAGGAGAAGGAGAGATCTTGCAGCTCAGCGGAGCCGGTATTTTGGACCACGAAGGTCAGTTTGCGTTCGGAACCTGCGCCCACGTCTGTGCTCAGCCGGTCATCCACCGTGGAAAACTTCATGTCGTACGTTCCCGTTATGACCGCTTCGATTTTGGCGTTGGCTGTGGTATCGCCGCTCGTTGCCGAAATCGGGATTTCATAGGTGCCGGCTTTGATTTGCTCCGGCGGCTTCACTTCAATCGTAATCGACTTCTCGGTGTTGGGTTCCACTTCAACCGAAGTGACGCTGTTGCCGTCAGCTTTGAAACGAACGTCCCAGCCTTGCTCGGCTTGTGCGTTGAAGGCGTAGGTCTGCTTTTGCGTCGTTCGGTTACGCAGCACCGCGCTATACGTAAACGTGGAGTCCGAATGGCCTTCCATGTTGGCTTGATCCAAGGTCAGCTCGGTTTTGAAGGTCCCTTGCTCGGAGACGTTAACGACCAGCGGCAGCGTTGCATCATCCGCTTTAAGATTGAACACGTACCGGCCTTTGTTAATTTGCAGCGGGACCTCAAGATCGAGGGTGAAGGATTGCGTTTCACCGGCCTTTACCGCCAGCCGCGAAATTTCGCGCCCGTCTGCGGTGAGTTCGTATTTCCAATCCTTGCTTTGCGTCTCCAGCGAGAGATTGGCCGAAGCCGTACTGCTGCCATGGTTGACAAGATCGATCGAATAAGACACAGATTCGCCCGGTGCAGCGGACCATTCCAAATATGGCGTGAAGAGCTCCAGCGAGCCCGCCGCCGAGGCTTTGCCGACCCCGGATAAGGCAACGCTTAGGGTCGTGACCAGAATGAGCAGCAAGAACGCCGCTTTTCGATAGGTTTGAAGCATCTCTTGTACCCCCTAAGAAAAATAATGATGTTCATCAAAGGTACGCACGAAACGACGCTTTGGATTTATTCGATTCTAGAAATTTTTTTGGGGTTTTCAAGCGAATTCATTTTTGATAAAACGGGAGGTAAGAAGAGGAGAAATTTTGCGGGAGGGACAAGTATGGACCTGCAAAATGAAGAGATGACCAGGCAGTTGCGTGAGATGTGCAACGGTTCCGTCCGCGCATTTGATGCGTTTTATGCCTGTTATTCTCCTTTTGTCATGCAGGTGGCCGGCCGTCTGGTTGGGGAGCGGATGGAGGCCGAGGATATTTGCCATGAGGTGTTTTTGGAGGTGCTGCGGCGGGGGCAAGACTATGACCCGTCGCGCGGGTCAATCAAAGCCTGGCTGGCGGTGATGACCCGCAGCCGCAGTCTGGACCGATTGCGGCGCAAAGCGCGGCTGAAGTATCCGGGCGATGAGGCGCTGCGCCGGGATGCGGTGGACGAAGACAGCTCCGGCGAGAATCAAGTCTTGTCCCGGCTGGAACGGGAAGCGCTCCGCACAGCGATCTACGCGCTGCCGGAGACGCAGAAGAAGGCGATTATGGGCTCTTATTTCGCCTTGCAAACTCAACGCGAAATGGCGGAAGCCTGGAGCGTTCCGATTGGCACCGTAAAGTCTTGGGTACGTTACGGGCTGAACAATTTGCGCAAGCAGCTGGAGAAGCAAGGTTGGGGAGAACCGCTGGAAGGAGGGAATGAGCATGAACGGGCAAGACAGCGATAAGGTTCGCAACATCGGTGGGCCAGGCAACGAGAACGTCTGCATTCGGATGTACACCGAGCAGGAGTGGATTGATTGGTTGCTGGGAACGCTGGAGGAACCGCGGCACTCTGAAATGGCGTTTCACCTGGATAGCTGCACGGTCTGCCTGGAGCAGAAAACGTATTGGGAGAGCGTCCTGGGGATCGACGGCGAGGACGGTTCATTGCCGGGGCAGCTGAAGAAAACGGAGCAACCGGGGACGAAGGTGCAGCCAGAGCAAATGGAGCTGCCGGAACTGCCGGGGAGACCGGCTGTTGGCAACCGGGAGCTTACTCCAAACCTGGCGGCTGCCCCAGGACCGTCGCAGCCTCAACTGCATCAGCAGGCCGTTTCTCCTTCCGCGCAGCGCTTGGACCCGTGGGCGGGCGCTACCCCTTCCGAGCGGATACGGCGCAGCCTGCGGAGTCGGGTAAGATGGATCAGCTGGCGACGCCGAGCGTTACGGCTGTTCACCGTTCGTTGGAAGTGGACGGTGTCGCTGGCGGCCGCGCTGATCGTACTGGTCGGCATGAGGGTTGTCATCGATCACCTGAACCAACCCGAAGCCAGCTGGGACCGCTATGTGCAAACCTACGAGCCTGAAGCGCTGCCGGTCCTGTCGAAGCCGGACACGATCTCTTATCCAATCGCCATGGGCCGCATGGAGCCGGAGAACGGCATGGTGTGGTACAATGCAGGTACCCGAGAGGTGCTGATGCTGGTCGGCGGGCTCGTTCCGGATAAAGGGCAGATGGTCCGCGTATGGATCGTGAAGGAAGGGGCGCGCGACAGCTTAGGGTTGCTGCAATACCACAACAACCGGGCGCATCTCTACGTCAAGGACAAGACGCTGAGTTATGGAGACAGCCTAGAGCTGACGATTGAACCCGCTTATGGC
Source organism: Paenibacillus sp. MB22_1 (assembly GCF_047200555.1). Taxonomy (NCBI): domain Bacteria; kingdom Bacillati; phylum Bacillota; class Bacilli; order Caryophanales; family Paenibacillaceae; genus Paenibacillus; species Paenibacillus sp. MB22_1. The sequence continues at coordinate 2,371,304 of NZ_JBLADV010000001.1, read as the reverse complement.
GCGCCGGAGATGAACGGGTTTTCTAATTCGATCTCGTTGGATTTGTTGGGGCGATAGTGCCAAGCAAAGCGAGATTTGGGAGGTTTCCTAAATTTCGCTTTTTTACGCGAGAGTTGCAGGATATGGCGAGCGGGGCACGACTCGTAAAACTAAGGCGAGCGGCTCGGCAGGAGGGAGACATTTCGATATGGATCGGCTTGAGTTTATCGGCACCGGGGATGCGATGGGCGTTCCTAGAGTGTATTGTGATTGCGAGGTGTGCGGGGAAGCGCGTAGCTCCGGTGTGAACCGGAGGTATCGCGCTCTGGTGGCGGTGGAAGGTGAAGAGGGCGGCTTCCTAATCGATTGCGGACCGGATTGGCGGTCCGGGTTGGAGCGGCGAGGGCAGCGTTTTGCGGAGCAAATTCTGATCACGCACGCCCATTTCGACCATATTGGCGGACTGCCCGAATGGGCCGATGCCTGCCGCTGGCTGGGTAGACGGGGACAATTGTATGCGCCGCAGGAGGTGTTGGACACGATCCTTCGCCAGTTCCCTTGGCTGGGCAGCCATTTAGATCTGCATGCCGTTGGCGCGGAGGGCACTCGCCTAGCCCGGTGGCAGATTTCCGCGTGGAAGGTCTTCCACGGCAAAAACGGCTTTTCGTACGCCTATCGATTAGAGAAAGATGGCTTCACCTGGGCTTACTGCTCGGATTCCATCGCCTTGCCAGAGGATCAAAAGCAGCCGTTGTTTGGCCTTGATCTGCTGGTGCTGGGCACAAGCTTTTATCACGAAACCGCCGAATTTACGACCCGGTCGGTGTATGACGTGAAGGAGGCACTGGAGCTGTTGAACGAGATTCGGCCGACGCGGACGGTATTCACGCATCTGTCGCATGACATCGATCTGCGACGCGATTATGGACTGCCAGAGGGAGTGGAGTTTGCAGTGACGGGAATGCAAATGTCGCTGCAGAAGGGGAAGTAAAGGCTAAGGGGCTCCGAGGGGATTTCCAAAGGATTTTCAAGGAGATGTCCGAGGGATTTACGAGCAGATGTACAGCTGTGTTCCAACGGATGCACCGGCGGATGTACGGCTTCGTTTCCCAGCGAATGTCCTAGCGGATGTCTGAACTTCGTTGCCAACCGTTGTCCAAGCAGATGTCTGAACTTCGTTGCCAACCGTTGTCCAAGCAGATGTCTGAGCTCCGTTTCCAGCGGGCATGATAATGTATGCGAAAATTCGAATACATTTCACCCACGTGGGGTCATTTTGACCAAATGTATATGAAATTTCATGCTTATTCACCCCATTTTGACGCAAATGCCCTGAATCTATATGAAAAACCGAATAGATTTCGAGTTTTGGGCGTTTAACAGCAAATTATATTCGAAATTTCAGCTATATTAAAAAAAAAAACTAACTGGAAGGATCCAGTTAGTTTTTTGCATTCAGCACAAACTTCTCGATGACATGCTTCACGCCGTCTTCATTGTTGCTTAACGTGACATAGTCGGCGATTTCCTTCAGCGCTGGGATGGCATTACCCATCGCCACGCCTAGGCCGGCGGCTTCGAGCATCTCATGGTCGTTCCAGGAGTCGCCGATAGCGATCGTTTCTGATAAGTCGCAACCAAAATGGGCGGCCAGGAAGCGCAGAGCATGGCCCTTGGTGCCTTCCTCATGCATGATTTCCAGGAAGTTCGGCTTCGACTTGGTGATATGAACGCCGTCCCCGAGCAGCTCGCGCAGCTCCGGCGCGATTTGGTCCAGGTAATCGGGTTCGTCGATGATCAGCATTTTTGGCGTTGGCTGGGCGACCAGCTTGGCAAAATCCGGCTCCACATAATATTGCGTCCGGTTCAGCTTGGTGTAGTCGATCAGCTTCTGGTTCTCCTCGCGGGCGTACAGCTTATCGTCAATGTACGTTTGCAGGTGCAGGTTGCGCTCGATGCAGTATTCGAACAGCTTGCGCGCTGCTTCCATGGGGACGTAACGCTCGTAGAGCACCTTTTCGTCCATCAGGTTTTTGACCAGTGCGCCTTGGTACGTAATAATCGGTACGTTAAGTCCCGTTTGACGGGCGATCGCTTGAGCAGATGCGTAAGCGCGGCCGGTAGCCAGTGAGACGACGACGCCCTTGGCCACCGCTTGCTCCAACGCCTGCTGTGTTGCAGGGGTGACCTCTTTGTCATCATTAATTAAAGTATCATCAATATCGATGGCAATCAGTTTATACATGGTTTCTCTCCTTTAAGGAAGATCTCTCTATCCAACCGATTCGGGGGATTCAGATTCAACTCCACCCGATTTCAATTCCGCGAGCAGCATGCCTCCCAGAATACATAGACAGCCAAGCCCAGTGGCCCAGCCTAATTGCTCGCCGCCAAAAAGCACGCCGGTCGCTGCAGCAAAAACCGGTTCCATGGCGAAGATGACCGCGACCCGGGAAGGACTGGTGAATTTCTGGCATACTGTCTGGATCCAAAACGCAAATGCACTGGTGGGCCCGATGGAAACGAGCAGCGCAAGCCATACTTCCGGCTGCATCAGTTGACCGGCTGTTTCGCTCCAGGAAGCGGTGCGCTCGAACATCAGCGAACCCGCCGCACTGAGGACACCCACGACCGCCATCTGCAGCGAAGCTAAGGGCAAGGCCGGATAACGGGGGGCAAATACGCCGGTATAGGCGACGTGCAGACCGAAACCAACCGCGCACAAAAACACGAGCGCATCCCCCAGGTTCAAGACGAGGCCGGAACTGCCGGCGAACGCCAGCAGGTAAAGCCCGGCGGCAGCCAGAATTGCGCTAATCCAGGTGAAACGCGAAATTTGATGTTTTAACAGCCAAAAGGACAAAAAAGGCACGATAACAACAGACAATCCGGTAATAAAACCGGCGTTTGAGGTTGAGGTATACAGCAAGCCAACCGTTTGAAACGTATAGCCTAAAAACAGGAATAACCCTAGCAGCGCAGCATGCCCCATCATGCGCCAGGACAATTGCTTCCATTCTTGCCGGTAGAACACGCTAATGATCAAAGCGAGCAGCAGCGCTGCCCCGATAAAACGGATGCCGTTAAAAGCCAGGGGCGGGAGCACCCGGACCGCATGCTGAACGATCAGAAAGGTGCAGCCCCACATGAACGCCACGAACAACAGTGCCAAATCCGCCAGGCGGGTGCGGTTCGCGGCAGGCTTATGCATAAAAGTAGAAGCCGGATGCTCGTCAATCTTCAAGGAAAATCAACCCGATGAATTCGTCCAGTTCAACGTTGCCGAAATAGTGCTTCACGTCAACGCCGGCGAGCGCATCCCGTACAGCCGAATCCTCATATTTTACGCCTCTCAGCTTGTCCTCGATATCGGCTACGTCGCCGACACCAAAGAAATCGCCGTAAATCTTAATGTTCTGAATATGTCCGTCCTTGATGTTCATGCGCAGATCGATAATGCCGACGGGGAATTTTTTCGCGTGCTTCACATTGCTCTCCGGCGACAAACCATAGTTCCAATCCCAGTTCTTGTAGCGTTGCTCGGAAATTTCATGGATTTTTGCCCAATCCGCTTCCGTCAGCTTATATTGAGGCACTTCGTGCGGTTCCATGCCAAAAATATGCCGCAGCAGCTCAGCGCGGAACTCCTCGATCGTCATTTTGCGATCCAGGAAGTCGATGATGTTGGCCACCCGGCTGCGCACGGATTTGGTGCTCTTCGATTTGAATTTTTCCGGATTGGCGTTCAGCGCGGCCTGTACGTTGTTGAGGTTCAGATTAAACATCAGCGTACCGTGGCTAAACATGCGGCCCCGCGTAGCAAATTGGGCGTTGCCCGAAATCTTCTTCTCCCCAACCTGAAGATCGTTGCGTCCGGTCATCTCCGCATTCACGCCAAGGGATTTGAGCGCAGCGACCACCGGCTCGGTAAACTTGCGGAAGTTATGGAACGACTCGCCGTCATCCTTGGTGATGAAGCTGAAATTCAGGTTCCCCAGGTCGTGGTACACCGCACCGCCGCCGGAAAGCCGACGGACGACTTGTACGCCGTTCTCCTTAACGTATTCCTGATTGATCTCCTCGATGGTGTTCTGATGCTTGCCGATAATGATGGAAGGTGCGTTGATATAAAACAGCAAATAGCTGTCGTCCTCCAGCGGCAAATGTCTTAAGGCATATTCTTCGATGGCCAAATTGACGGACGCATCGGTAATGCCTTCGTTATCGATAAACAGCATGGTTCTCCATCCTCCTATTTTGCGGCCGGCCGCCTGATTCTCAGGCCCCGGGATGTAGTCATACACGCATACGATTTTATTGTAAACCAATTGGTGTCGAAACCAAAGGGGGAGCAGCGTTTTTTGCCGGAAAAGAACGCAAAGTTCTTCCTTGTTGACGGAAAAAGACGGGACACCGATAATGGGGACACCTGAACTTTTTGGAAAGAAAAGAGGAATCGCTCGATGGAGTTAGAGATTTTTGGCCACGGCGGCGATCTGGTGACGGCTTCGGTCCGGTACGGCGTGGCGGCAGGGGAATGGACGGATTTTAGCGCGAACATCAATCCGCTGGGGCCACCTCCTGGACTGCTGGATGCGCTGCGCGAGGCGTTGCCCGGCATCGTGCGGTATCCGGATCCCGGGCACCGCGGGCTGGTCAAGCAGTTGGCTGAGCACCTTCAAGTCGAGGAGGAAATGCTGGTCATTGGCAACGGGGCGGCGGAAAATATGGCACTGGCGCTGCTGGGACTTACTCCGGAGAAGGTTGGGGTGGTGGAGCCTTGCTTTTCCGAATACCGTACGCTTTCGGAGCAGTTTGGTGCCCAGGTGCAGTTGGTATTTGGAACGGAAGCGCGGGCGTTTAAGGCCGCGCCGGAGGTGGTGGAGGACCTGATTCGAGAGACGGATTTGGCGTTTATCGGTCAGCCCAACAATCCCAATGGAGTGCAATACAGCTTGGACGAACTGCGGCGGTTTGCGGCGGCCGGAGAGCGGTACGGCACGTATGTGGTTGTCGACGAAGCGTTTATCGACTTTATTCCGGAACCGAAACGCCGCACGTTGCTGCCGGAGCTTCGGGATTATCCGCATCTCATCTTGATCCGGTCGATGACGAAGTTTTATGCGATTCCGGGCCTCAGGCTCGGTTACGCGATCGCGCATCCGGAGACGGCCCAGCGCATGCGGGACAAGCAGGTGACCTGGAGCGTCAACTCGTTGGCACTGCTGGCGGGGGAGTATTGCTTGAGGGCGGATGCTTCGTATGAGCAGGCGACAATCGAGTTGGTGAAGCGACAGCGTGACCTTCTGATGGGTGAGCTGACGCGTCTCGGGTGTCAAACCTGGCCGGGCGAAGCGAACTTCCTGCTCGTGCGGCTGCCGGAGCCGTGGACGGCCGAAACGATGCAAACGGCGCTTGGGCGGCGCGGGGTGCTGGTGCGCAGCTGCGCGATGTATCCGGGGCTGACGAAGCGGGATATCCGGCTGGCGGTGAAGGATGAGCCGGCCTGCAGCAAGCTGCTGCGGGAGTTGGAAGCAATCATGCGCGGCTAAAGGACGGGTAAGCGTTCGATGTTGTGCTATTGAACTTAAGTGTATTAAAAGTTGTTGTTGGTAGACTTTCATGTTGGGAGGAAGGGAAGGATGACGATGGGAATGCCTTTTATGGCGGCCCGTCCGGGCGAAGTGTATGAATCCAAGGTATGGCCCGGCTTAAAGCTGGAATATGGGGAGCGGCATTTGCTGCTGGAGGCGCCGGAGGAGATGGACGGACTGAGCAGCGCAGTCTATGGCGGTGGATCTGGCCGGCTGCGCCGGATGGTCAACATCTACGTAGACCGCCAATACCGCTGCGACGATCCGGCGCGGGACATTGCGGAGTTGCTGGAGCAATGGGGATACCCGGCCGAGGGGACAGCGGGGCTGCTGACGGCGGTCCCGATGCGCTACGCCGCGGTGGCGGAGGAACGCGGCGAGGATTTCGCCGTCTTCTGCTGCGCGACGGCGGGGGCGTCGAACGCCGCGCGGGCGGGCGTTCGGCGGACGACGTTCCCGGCCTCATGGACGCCGGGAACGATTAATGTGCTGCTGGCCGTGGATGGGCGGCTGACGCCGGCGGCGATGGTCAACGCCGTAATGACGGCGACGGAGGCCAAGACGGCCGCGCTGGGCGATCTCGGCGTGCAAGACGCCGAGAACGGGCTTGCGGCCACCGGCACCACGACCGACGCGGTCGCGCTTGGCGTGAGTCAGCGGGCCGACTGGCCGCTGCTGCACGCTTACGCGGGCACCGCGACGGACCTGGGCGGCACGGTGGGCCGCCTGGTGTACGCCGCCGTAGGCGAGTCGCTGCGCGCTGCGGCCGCAGGCGCGGGGGCGCGCCGATGATGGCGGCGTGGTGGGTGGTGCCGGTCGCGTATGCGCTCGACCGGCTGCTCGGCGATCCGCGCTGGCTCCCCCATCCGGTGGTGGGGATGGGCAAGGCGATCGCCGCGCTTGAGGCGGCCATCCGCCGCCTCGTCCCGCCCCGCCGCTACCGCGCGGCGGGGGTGCTGCTGCCGCTGGTCGTAGCCGGCGGCAGCTTTGCCCTGACCTGGGCGCTGCTGCGCCTGCTCGCCCAGGTCAGCCCGTGGCTGGCGGCCGCGGTGGAGGCCGCCCTCATCTGGACGACGATCGCCGCCAAAGGCTTGCGGGAAGCGGGCATGGACGTGGCCGGCCACCTGCTGCGCGGTGACCTGCCCGCCGCCCGCCGTGCGCTTGGCATGATCGTCGGACGCGACACGGCGCACCTGGATGCGCCGGAGATCACGCGCGGCGCCGTCGAGACCGTCGCCGAGAACATCGTCGACGCGGTGGTGTCGCCGCTCGTTTTTGCGCTGCTGGGCGGTGCCCCGCTGGCGATGGCGTACCGGGCGGTCAACACCCTCGATTCGATGGTCGGCTACAAGAACGACAAATACATCGATCTCGGCTGGGCCTCCGCCCGGCTGGACGACATCGCCAATTTCATCCCCGCCCGGCTGACGGCGCTATTGCTGTTCGCCGCGGCCTGGGCTTTGCGGCTGGATGCCCGCGGCGCGCGGCGAGCGGTACGCCGCGATGCCCCCAAGCATCCGAGCCCGAACAGCGGCTACCCGGAGGCCGCGGTGGCCGGGGCGCTGGGCGTGCGGCTCGGCGGAGAAAATTCCTACCACGGCGTCGTATCGTTCCGCGCTTATATGGGGGAGAAAACCCGCGAGCTGGTGCCCGAGGACGTAGCCAGCACGGCCCGCTTGATGTTCTGGGCCGCCAATGCCACGGTGATCCTGGGAACGGGGATCTGGATTGCGGTCACCGGGAATTGGGGTTGGATATAGTCGGAATCGTGGGCACGCAGGGGAGGTGGAAAGAGGATGAATGTGGAATGGTGGCTGGTTCGCCACGGCCTTACAGCATGGAACACGGAACGCCGATATCAAGGCCACAGCGATCCCCCGTTGCTGCCGGGAGAAGCGTCGGGTTTAACCGAACTGCGCCGGGAACTGGAAGGGGTAAACTTTGCAGCGGTGTATGCCAGCGATTTGCGGCGCTGTTTGGAAACGTTGGCTTGGGCCCGTCCCGATCTACTGGACAAGGTGCACATCGACCCCCGGCTGCGGGAAATGAACTTTGGCCAGTGGGAAGGCCAAACCTATGAGATGCTCAAGGATGACGAGAGGTACCGAGCCTGGATCGATGACCCGCAGGCGATAACGCCGCCCGGCGGCGAATCGTGGCAGGCTTTTCAATCGCGCGTATCGGAGGTATGCCGGGATCTGCTGGAGCGTTCTGGAGCTGTGAAGGGGACGGTCTCGGGCCCCCTAAGCCGGGCCAGCGACCAACCCGCGGAGCCTCTTTCGCTAGGGCTGGCGCCGCAACCCTCAGCATCAGCGCAAGAACCTTTGCGCCTGCTGATCGTCACCCACGGCGGCGTTATGTCGTTGCTTTGTTCGCTGCTGCAGCCCGGCCTGGGGTTCTGGGATACCCATGTTGGGCCGGGCGGGATTCAACGTTTGTATTTTCAAGGGCAAGAAGAATCAGAAGGGGGGAAAGGAAGTTGAAGCTAAGTCTGCTGGATTTCGTTCCAAGGCTTCCGGGCTATTCGGCGGAGGAGGCGCTCGAACAGGCGATCCGTTTGGCCCGGGAGGCGGAAGCGCTGGGCTATCACCGCTACTGGACGTCGGAGCATCACGGGATGGAAGGACTGGCCAGCGCGGCCCCTGAGGTACTGCTGTCCGCCATTGGAGCGGCGACCCGCCGGATTCGTCTTGGGTCTGGCGCTGTATTGCTACCGCATTACAGTCCGCTGAAGGTTGCGGAAAGCTTCCGGCTGCTGTCGGCCCTGTATCCGGGGCGTGTCGACCTCGGCATCGGGAGAGCTCCCGGCGGTGAGGCGCACGTGACGATGGCTTTAAGCGGCAATTTTCTGGAACGGGTCGGCCGCTATCCGCAGCTGGCCAAGGATCTGGCTGACTTGCTAGCGGATAATTACCGCTACGACGATCATCCGGTGATCGCCCGGCCGATTCCGCGGCTTCCGCTGGAGTTGTGGATGCTGGGCACCAATGTCAAGAGCGCAGGGTACGCAGCCGAGCTCGGAACGGGGTACGTTTTTGGCCAGTTTATGAGCGACAGTAACGGAGCAGAGATCCTGCGGTCGTACCGTGAAGCCTTCCGCCCCTCCGTTCACCTGGCCAAGCCGTCGACGATCCTGGCGGTGGGTCTCATCTGCGCGGAGACCGAAGCGCATGCAAAGACACTGGCGGCGAAGACGACGGAAGGGTTCCGCGATCGCGGCGGGGCGCCTTTTCAATGGTTTGCCGGGACAGCCTTGCAAGCCCGCGAGTATTTGCAGGACCTGCAAAACCAGTGCAGGAACGACGAGTTCCTGATCGTATCCCCCATCCCCGATTACGAGGAGCGGCTTCATTCCTATCGGCTACTGGCTGAGTTAGGTATATAATCCCGAGAAGCGGTCGCTCAACCCACTCCAAGCCGATCCAACATAACGATATACAAGTTCCCCTTGGCAACCAAGATATAGGCTAGGGGGCTTTTTTTTTCCTGGGGAAGGAAACAGGGGAACATCTACACACCTAAAAAAAACCTACCGGATATCCAAAGTCCACGCCTTGTTGAAAGCGCTTAAAGGCATAATAATGGGTTTATCCTAAACACAGGGGGTATGATCCAATGGTCAATCAGAAGCTATGGAAGAGAACTTCCGCAATCGCTTTAACCGCCGTATTGGCGCTGAGCCTGTCGGCATGTGGAGGCGGCGGTGCGAAGAATAATGCGGCGGCGAATGAGCCTGCCGGAAACGGGGGGAAGAGCGGGAGTGGAGAGAAGATCACCATCACGTTCCAGAACATCTATCCGGACCCGGCTACTCCGTCCTATAAAACGATCCATGCACTGGTGGAAGAGTATGAAGCAGCACATCCCAATATCCACATCGAGCTCGACACGCTGAATACCGACCAGCAAAAGATCAAGCTCAAAACGCAAGCGGCATCCAAAGAGGTTCCGGACATCACGATCGTGAACCCGGCCGCGCAAATGAAACCGTTCGTGGACGCCGGCCTGCTGGCACCGCTGAACGACATGCTGGACCAAAACGGGCTGAAAGACACGTACCAAGAGGGTCTGCTTGATTATTACAGCTTCGACGGCAACGTTTATGCGCTGCCAGACGGGAACAACATCGAGGTCGTTTACTATAACAAGGAACTGTTCGAGCAAGCCGGCATCACGAAAGTACCGGAAACGTTCGACGAATTCCTGGCTGACGTGAAAATTTTCAAAGAAAAAGGCATCACGCCGCTGGCGATCGGGGAGAAAGATTCTTGGACCGGTTCGTTCCTGTTCATGAACATCCTGCTTCGCACCAACGGCGGCCCAGGCTTCCTGCAAGACGTCATGGATGGCAAGAAAACGTTCGAAGATCCGGCCTTCATCGAAGCCGTTGACAAGTTCCAAGAGCTGGTGCAAGCCGGTGCATTCCCGGACGGCGCAACCTCCATTGACGCTACGGCAGGCGGCAACATCTTCAAATCCGGCCAAGCCGCCATGTGGGTGATCGGTTCCTGGGAAACCGGGGCCATCGACGCTTCGTCCGTTGCAGGCAAAGTTGGTGCGTTCCCGTTCCCGACGGTGGGCGGCAAAGGGGATCCCAACGAGTTCATGCTGGCGCCGGGCAGCGCGTTTGCGGTATCGGCGAATAGCGAGCACTTGCAAGAAACGAAGGACTTCCTGAACTTCTTTACGCTGAACTTCCCGAAGAAGCAATTTGAGAACAAAAACGCTGTCGGCCTTGGCCAAAAAGTTGACGGCGACCTGAAAGCGGCCGGTTACTCCGACTTGGCCATCGAAGTCGCCGAATTGTTCAACAAAGTGAAGGGCGGCGACCTGGCGTTCGACAATACGATGAACCCGGCAACGGCGCAAGTCCACCTCAGCAGCATCCAGAACCTGTTCGTGCAGAAAGTGGATTCCGCTCAAGTGGCCAAAGAGCATCAAACCGCCTATGAAGCCAACAAGCAGTAATTCCATTAGCCAATAACCATACCTGATCTTCTAAAAAAAGTTACCTTTCCATCGATGCGAAGTAGCCCTTGTAAGCATTCGTGCTAGAGCGCTTCTTCGCATCGCATTTCTATTGGGGGGCGGAGAGATGAAAGTACTGAAGGTGCCCGCACGCACAATAGCCGTCTTCGTATTGCCTTGTCTGTTGTTGTATGTGTGCTTGGTGTTTGTTCCGATACTCGTATCGTTTGGGACCAGCCTGCTCAACTGGGACGGGATCACCACCCCGAAGTTCACGGGACTGTCCAATTTCCGAGATATGTTCTGGAACGATCCGGTCTTCTGGCCGTCGGTCCGGAGAACGCTGCTTTATGCGGTAGCCTCCATGCTGGAGATTCCGCTTTGCTTGTTTTTTGCGATTTTGCTTAGCCGTTATTTGAAAAAGGGGAACACGCTGGCGTCGATCTATTTTACGCCGGTCATTTTATCGGTTGTGATCATCGGACAACTCTGGAAAACGATCTATAACCCGACCTCGATGGGCGGCATGCTGAACGGCGTGCTTATCGCCCTGGGTCTGGACAGCTGGACGCATAACTGGCTGACCGAGCCGAAAATCGCGATGTACAGTCTGTATTTCGTGTCGCTGTGGCAGTATTTCGGCTATCATTTGTTGATTCAATATACCGGGGTGCAGAACATTCCGGACGAGATTTATGAAGCTGCAAAAATCGACGGGGCAGAAGGGTTCAAAGCAGACCGCTACATCACAATGCCGCTGATCGTCCCGATCTTTAAAATATCGATCGTCCTGGCGTTTATCGGCTCGTTGCAAGCGTTCGACCTCGTCATGGTGATGACCGCAGGCGGACCGGCGCATGCCACCGACGTCATCTCCACGCATATGTACAACAGCTCGTTCCTGTCCTTGAAATACGGGTACGGCAGCGCGATTGCCACGTTCCTGGTTCTGTTGTGCCTCACATGCACGGCGATCATCAACTCCATCTTCAACAAGCTTGAGCGCAAATACAGCTAGCAAAGGAGGCGAGGTTCATGCGAAAAATCAAAAAAGGAATCGTATACCTGCTGTTTGCGATTCCGGTGGTTACCCAGCTGTACCCGCTGTTGTGGCTGCTGCTGTATTCTTTGAAGACGAATGAGGAGATCATGGGCGGAAGCTTCTTCGCCTTGCCGAAAGAACTGCAGTGGCACAACTACAAAGACGCTTACGAGTCCGGGAGCTATTTGAAATATTTATCGAACAGCGTGATCGTTACCGGCATCACGATGATCTGCGTCATCCTGCTCAGCTCGATGGTGGCGTATGCCATTTCGCGGTTCCGCTGGCGGTATGGGAACATGGTCATGACCATCTTTTTGATGGGGATGATGATTCCGATGCAGGCTACGCTGCTGCCGTTGATGGTGATTTTTAAAAATGTCGATATTCTAAATACGCATCTGTCGCTGATTTTGCCGTATATCGCTTTTTCCACCCCGATCTCCGTCTTTATCCTCAGCGGGTTTATGAAGAGCATCCCGGCGGAAATCGAGGAATCGGCGTTTATCGACGGAGCGAGCATTTATCGGATTTTCCGCAGCATTATTTTGCCGGTGTCCGTCCCGCCAATGATGACGGTTTGTATTTTAACCTTTATCACGATTTGGAACGAATACATCTTGGCCGCCACGTTCATTTCGTCGGAGAGACTGAAGACGCTGCCGTTTGGGGTATATACATTCGTCAGCCAATATTCTGTAAACTACGGAGCCATCGGCGCTTTCCTTGTGATGGGGGCGCTACCGGTCATTTTGATCTATTTCTTCCTGTCGAACCAAATTACGAAAGGAATGGTAGCCGGAGCAGTAAAAGGGTAAAGATTGCGCTTGCAAAATAAGGACGCCATCTTATAATGAAGGAGCAGCAGGACACGGGGTTGGGAGGGAGAAAACAGTTGCGAAACAGCTTTCATTCCATAAACCATCGGTTGTTTTTGCTGTTTCTTTTTTGTATGTCGGGCATTTTGCTGATCGTCAGCGTGCTCTACTACAGCCGGACGACTGAGCAATATCACGAGAAAATTAGTGACCTATCGCAGAAAAACGTAGCTCAAACCGTCGGGCTGTTTAGCCTGCTTTATGAAGGGTACGACAGCTTGTCGAAGTCGATCACCAACAATTTTGAAATGATCCGCCTGCTGAACGAAAAAACCGACGAGCCGGCGGTTGCCTATATTAACGAACAATCGATTACGAACATTATCGGGGCGATCTTTTACTCGCGTGATGATTTGGTGGGCATTCACGTTATCACCAACCGGGGGAAGATCTACAATTACGGCAACTCGATGAATGTGCTGGATCCGTCCTATCCCCAGGAAGACTGGTATCGCCAGCTCCGCGATTCGTCCGGGAAATTGGTATGGTTAGGCGTCTATTCCCACTCGCTGATCGATTTAGCCGAGGACAGCCCGGTGTTTGCCTTTGGCCGGCAAATTTTTGATTTGAACGAGCACAAACCGATTGGCGTCGTGCTTTACGAGGTGAACCCGGGGCCGGTGCTGGATGCTTTGGATAATCTCAAGCTGGGCGAGCATAGCGAGGTCTATCTCGTCAATCAGCAAGGCCAAGTTGTCTCCTCGTTGACCGAACCGGCACCGATGCTGGACGACCTCCCGAAGCTGGATGCAGCCCGCAACTTGGTTGTAGAGCAGGAGGGTTCGGGGATCACGGTGGCGTCCCGTCTGCCTTTTTCCGACTGGTCGGTGGTCAGCGTGACTCCCCGGCAGGATTTGAATGTAGAGTTATTGGAAACGAAGCGGTATTTGCTGATCGTCATTTCGATCCTGATCATCGTCTCCGCCGTCGTCGCCAGCATTGTGTCGCGGACAATTGCCAATCCGCTGAAGAAGCTGATCCGCGAGATGCGACAGGTGGAAATAGGGAACTTCCGCGGGATGGTGAACGTCTCCTCCTACCAGGAGATTAATATTCTGGTCGCCTCGTTTAACCGGATGGTCAGCCGGATTGAGGAGCTGATTGAGCGGGTGAAGATCTCCTCGGTCAGTGAGAAGAACGCCGAGCTGCATGCGCTGCAGTCGCAGGTGAATCCGCATTTTTTGTATAACACGCTGGATATGATTTATTGGATGCTGGATGAGAAGGAGAACGACCGGTTAGGCGAGCTCGTCTTATCGCTGTCATCGATGTTCCGCTACAGCAGCGAGTGGAAGGACGGAGCGAAGGTTACGCTGCGCGAAGAGCTGGAGCAGATCAACCATTATTTGACGATTATCTTGATTCGGCTGGAGGGCCGGCTTCGGGTGGAGAAATCGATCGATGAACGGTGGCTGGACATTCGTCTGCCGAAAATGACCGTTCAGCCGATTATCGAAAACGCGGTGAAATATGGGCTGGAATCGCTCAAACGCCAAGGTGTGCTTAAGTTATATACCCAAGAGGTTGGAGATGTGCTGAAAATCGTGGTGGAGGATAACGGCAACGGGATGACGGCCGAGCGGCTAGCTTGGTTGAAGCAGTCGATCAACTGCCCGATCCCGAAGGTATCCGGCACGGGCAGCAGCGGCATTGGGCTGCAAAATCTGCACCGCCGCCTTCAACATATGTTCGGCGAACGTTATGGTCTGGAGATCGAAAGCATTCCTGATCAAGGAACCAAGGTGGCCGTCGTGCTGCCGCTTCCGATGGAGGGGGACGTTGCCACATGAATATTTTGATTGCCGATGACGAACGGGCGATTCGCGAGGGCATTAAGCGAACGATTAAGCGGATTTATCCGGAGTACGGGGTGGAACTGGCCGAAGGGGCTGAGGAAGCGGCGAAGCTGATGGGTGAGAAGCGATTCGACATCGTGCTGACCGATATTTTGATGCCGGGAATGAACGGCCTGGAATTCATGCGTATTTTCAAACGCAGATTTCCCCGGGTGAAGTGGGTGGTCATCTCCGCGCACAGCGAATTCGCCTACGCCCAGGAGGCGGTGCGGCTGGGAGCTCGCGATTATCTGCTGAAGCCGATCGGGAAGACGCGCCTGCAGGAAATTATCAGTACCCTGGCCACGGAGGTCCGTGAAGAAAGCGAGCTGACGAAGGAAGAGGAGCTGTTAAAAGCTAATCTGAAATATTTGCGCGAGGGCGTATTTCAGCGATTGGCGTCGGGGCTGGATATCGGGAACCTGGATTTGACGCCGTTTATGGAGGACTATCAAAGCTTTTATTTGATGATGGTTCAGATGGATGCCGGGGACAAAAGCGTGCGGCTGGAGCATTTTATCGTTGAAAACGTGTTGTCCGAGCTGATCGAGCGCCATGGCCGGGGGTTTGTTGTCAGCTATGACCGCCAAAGCCTGCTGGGACTGATCACGCCGCGGGAGCCGGAGCGAATCGAACGGTTTCAGGAGGAAGTGAAGGCGCATTTGAAGCACTATTTGAAGGTGCCTTTTCAAATCGTGCATTCAGGCTTAAACAACGATTTCAAGTCGGTGCCGCAGGTGGTCATGCGCATGAAACAGGCTTCCGATTCGCCGGTTGCCTTGCTGGATCCGCCGAAGGGCAGCGGGGAGAAAGCGATCGAAGTTGCCCTCCAATATATCAAGGAGCACTACAATGAGGAGCTTTCTTTGGAAAAGGTCGCTTCCGTCGTCTTCCTGAACCCGGCGTATTTCAGCCAGCTGTTTAAGCAGAAGGTGGGACTCGGCTACAAGGAATACGTAACCTCGCTCCGTCTGGAGCAAGCGAAGCAGCTGCTGCTGAACCCGAAGCTGAAGATCGCGGAGATTGCGGAATACCTCGGGTATCAGGACATCCGCCATTTCGCGCAGATGTTCCGCAAGAAGTATCAAGTCACGCCGAATGAATACCGGCAGCAGCAGAATATTAACATCTTGCTGGCCAGCAGCGGCAAGCGGAGTAAGTAGGGAAGAGCGTTCTGTTCTGGTGTACAATGGGAGAATGAACGAATAGACGAGAGAGGATGCCGCAAGATTGCACCCAAGATATAGGATGGTATGGGTTGTTCAAAGAGGAATGTGACGTGTTGTGTTACATTCCTCTTTCTTATTTACAGAATTCCGTCGATTATTTGCACCCAACTTCGGAATGCCTAAATTTTTCCTTTCTATACCTTTAGTCCTATTCTATAATGTTAGCAAAATTTACATATCAGGGGTGGGAGTATGAATCGGAACGAAAGGTTGGGAAGAATCGCTGCTTGGCTTAGTGTCGGCTTCACGGCGGTCCTGGCTGTTTGTGCGTTATGGGCAAAGACGCCATGGTATATCCCCTGCCTTGTGCTATTTACTTTGCTCAGCTTGGGGTCTTCGTTGTTCTTTGGAACCGGCCTGCGGGCAGCACTGGGAGGCGGGGCGCTGGCGGGCAAGCGTTCTCCTTCGGGGACAGGTGAATCCCAGCGGGAGGAAACCGATTGGACGGCAGTATTCAATGAGTCGCTAGTGGCGGCGGATCGACTGCAGGCGGCGGTTGGCGAAGTGAGCGAGAGCCTCGAGCAGCTGCAACGATTAGCCGATACTGCAGCGGCCGAGGATCTGAAGCTCAAGCAAAGCAGCGAACGTTCGCTGGAACAGGTGCAGGAGAGCCTGGCGGCAATGGAAGAGGTGGCGGCCTCGGCCTCCCAAATCCATGACGCAGCGGGGCATTTGCTTACCCGCAGCGAAAACACTCGAGCCGAGGCCATGCGTATGGCGGGAGCGCTCGAAACCGTAGACGGCACCATTCGTTCTTTGGCGCAATCCCAAGAGTCGATCGTGGGGCCGATGGAGGATCTGGAGGGGAACACCCGGAAGCTGGGCGCATTGTATCGGAGCTTGGAGGAGATCGCGGCAGAGGTCGCGTTGCTGGCGCTGAATGCGTCGATCGAGGCGGCTCGTTTGGGCGAGCAGGGGAAAGGTTTCGATGTCGTCGCCGTGCGCATGCGCCAGTTGGCGGATCAAAGCACCAGGGCGATCAACTCCTCCGCCCCGTTGTTCCAGCAAATCTCGGCGGATGTCGAGCGTGTGAAGTCCACGCTGATAGAGGGACGTGACTCGGCCCTGGAAGGAATTTCGCTGATGAAGCGAATGGGGGAGGACATCCGGTTCATTGCGGATGAAGTGGCAGAAGTGAACGGGCTGGTTGCCGAGGCGGGACAGCGAAGCCGGGAACAAGCCGAGCTGACGCGGAATATGGAGGCGATGCTAAGCGAGGTGCATGAGGCTCTCAATCGGAGCATCACCCATGTGGAGGGAGCGCTGGCTCGGATGGAATCGGAGCGAGAGCATATTTCCAAGCTGCAGACGGTGGTCGTGGGCTTGGATCGGGCCCAGGGCGAACTGATGGTATCATTGAACTCCGTCCATTCCGGGGCGGATCCGGCTGCCGGTGGCGAAGACGCGGTGGCCCTTGGTCAAGCCTATGCCCGGAAGCTGCTGGAGGCAGCCGAACAGCCGTGTTTCCGCATGCTGGAGCCGGCTAGTCACCGGGCTGCACTGGAGCAGCTGTTAGCCGCAGAGCCTGGTCTAGAAGCGGCCTGGTCGAACCGCAAGGACGGCTCTTTTATCGTATCCATTCCGGAAGCCGGCTTGCTTAACGCCAAAGGACGGGACTGGTTCCGCCAGGCGATTGCCGGAGAGACGGTCGTCTCCGAAGTGTATATCTCCGCGATCACCAAGCGGCGTTGCATGACGCTGGCCGTGCCGATTGTCCGGGAAGGTGAAGTCATTGGTGTCCTGGGAGCCGATTTGTCTTTAGAACGGGGCTAAACAAAGGAATAACGGATTAGTTATTGTCAGTCCTCCGCTTTTCCCCTATAATCCAATAGAGAAGAAAGCCTTAAGACAAGCGTACAATTTGTGCCCGTAGGTCCTGGAGCAACGGTGAAGCATGCCGTACCGCTTCGGGTTAAAAGGGAAGCCGGTGCAAATCCGGCACGGTCCCGCCACTGTAAACAGGGACGAGCTCATGATGCCACTGTCGCCCGCGAAGGGAGATGGGAAGGCGAGTTTTCGTCGAGACCTGGAAGTCAGGAGACCTGCCACGGGAATTCAAGACGGTCCTTCGAGGAAAGGATAACGTTCTGCCAAGAGCATCATGGCTTGGCGCTGCCATCGTGGAGTCTCTCCGCTTTGCGTGCGCACAGCATGACTTTGTAGACGTAACCCCATCCGCTAGGATTGGGGTTTTTTCTTTGTGCCGGTAGAGGGTTAGCCGGACTTCTTCGCCGCCGGCTGCACAACGTACCGCTGGAACACAAGGCGTTTCTTTATTTACTGAAAAATAAAGCAAGGGGAGATCTGGAGATGAAAAACTGGAGAAGACTAGGAAGCCTGTGGCTGCTGGCGTTGCTGCTGGTGCTTGCGGCCTGCGGTAACAATAACGCCGTCACCCCGGGGACAGGGAACACAGTGGACGCTGCACAACCGACGCAAAACGCTGGAACGAACGCGGCGGCGGACAATTCGGCGGCACAAGAGACGACTTACCCTTATACCGTCACTGATTCTACCGGTAAAGAGTTTACGTTTGAAGCCGCGCCGGAACGTATCGTCTCGCTGGCGCCTTCGGAGACGGAAACGCTGTTTGCACTGGGACTGGACGAGCAAGTCGCTGGCGTATCCGACCTGGATGATTATCCTGAAGCGGTGAAGGACAAACCGCGGATGGGCGGGTTCCAGGTGAATGTCGAGGCAATCGTGGCGGCGCAGCCGGACCTAATTCTTGCGGCGAGCCTGATCGATGAAGCAACGGTCAAAAACTTGACGGATATGGGATATAAAGTGTTCCAGTCCAATCCGAAGACGATCAACGAAGTAATGGAGCATATTCGGACGATCGGCGAAATTACCAACCATCAGGCTGAAGCTGCTGAAGTGGTCGGCAAGATGAAGGAAGAGGTCCAAACGGTAACCGATGCGGTAGCTTCGCTAAGTGAAGACCAGAAGAAGAAGGTCTACATCGAGTTTTCTCCGGGATGGACGGTTGGCAAAGGCGAATTCATGGATGAGATGATCACGTTAGCTGGCGGCATCAACGTTGCTTCCGATGTCAAGGGATGGTCCGAGATCAATGAGGAACAAATTATCCAAGCGAACCCGGACGTCATTTTATACGCGAAAAGCGTTGTTGACGAAAATAACAAGACGTTAGCGGACATCATCAAAGGCCGTTCAGGCTGGGACCAAATTACGGCCGTGAAGGAGAACCGCATTATCGCTCTGGACGATAACCTGCTGAGCCGTACGGGCCCTCGCGTCACGCAAGGGCTGATTGAAGTGGCCAAGGCGGTTCACCCGGATTTGATCCAGCCATGAAGCGCGGCAAATTCGCCGGATACGGAGTCATCGGGCTCTTGCTCCT
The DNA here is from genome assembly GCF_047200555.1 of Paenibacillus sp. MB22_1. NCBI lineage: Bacteria > Bacillati > Bacillota > Bacilli > Caryophanales > Paenibacillaceae > Paenibacillus > Paenibacillus sp. MB22_1. The sequence continues at coordinate 2,352,412 of NZ_JBLADV010000001.1, read as the reverse complement.
GGTTGTGACGCTGCTGCTCTGCATCGGCATCGGCTCCGTTTATGTGCCTGCTGGAGAAATCGCGGCGATCTTGCTGCACAGGCTCCCGGGGTTAGACCGCCTGATCACGCCGGATTGGACGACGGCAGCCGAGCAAATCGTCGTCCAGGTCCGGTTGCCTCGCGTGCTGCTTGGGATGCTGGTCGGCGCTTCGCTCGCCGTAGCGGGCGCCGGCTTCCAAGGGGTGCTGCGCAACCCGCTGGCGGATCCGTTTACACTGGGCGTATCGTCAGGTTCGGCAATCGGTGCGGCGGTGCTGATCTTTTTCGGATGGCAGTTTTCCCTGTTTGGGATCTTTACGCTTCCGATGGTTGCGTTCCTGGCGGGGGCGGTTACGTTATGGATCGTGATCTGGCTGGCTAGAGAGAACGGACGGCTGCCGATTGAAAGTCTGGTTTTGTCCGGCGTCGTGATGCAATCGTTCCTAGGGGCTGTTGTCTCCTTTTTAACGGCAATGTCGAAGAAAACCATTAATGAAATTTACTATTGGACGATGGGCAGTTTAAGCTTGCGCGGATGGTCGTATACGGCCATCCTTTTGCCGTATTTGCTGCTGGGAGCCTTATTCCTTTGGAGCCGGGCTAAACATTTGAACCTGCTGACTTTAGGTGAACGTCAAGCCTCCCATTCCGGGATGGCCGTAGAACGAACCAAACTAGCTGTGTTGCTCGTTGCTACACTGATGACGGCGGCTGCGGTATCCGTGTCAGGGGTAATCGGATTCGTAGGCCTGGTCGTTCCGCATATGATCCGTCTGATCACCGGCCCGGATTATCGGCTGATCATTCCTTTGTCGGCGCTGGGCGGCGGGATATTTATGATGTGGAGCGACTTGGCGGCTCGCTCGCTGCTGGCTCCAACGGAGGTCCCGCTGGGCATCGTCACCGCCTTTGTGGGGGCGCCTTTCTTTGGGTATCTGTTGTATCGGAAGAAGAAACAGAGGGAGGAGGAGCTGCGTTGATCAAGGTGTCTGGGGTTGCCAAGGCGTTTGGCCGGCTGGAGGTGCTTCACGGTGTGGACTGGCAGGTTGGCTCCGGTGAGTTTTGGGGCTTGATTGGACCCAACGGCAGCGGCAAAACAACCTTGCTCAACTTGATCTCCGGCGTGGAGAAGCCGGATGCCGGCGAGATTGCGTTGAGCGGACGACCGCTTTCGTCGTATTCGCGCAAGGAGCTGTCGCGCAAGGTCGCCGTCCTTCAGCAGGACGGGCTTCCGGCTGTGGCTTTTACGGTGCGTGAAGTGGTGGAAATGGGGCGGTTCGCCCATCAGGATTGGCGCGGCAAGGAGATCGGCGGGGCGAAGGCAGGCGAACGCCTCATTGATGGAATTATGGAACGTCTCGACCTGAAGGAGCTGGAGCATCGTCCGCTGAGTGCGCTTAGCGGGGGGCAACGCCAGCGGGTAGCACTTGGGAAGGTGATGGCTCAGCAGCCCGAGCTGGTGCTGCTCGATGAACCAACAACCTATTTGGATTTGCGTTACCAGATGCAATTTATGGAGCTGGTGGCCGAATGGCAGCGCGATGCCGGACTTACCGTCGTTTCAGTGATGCATGATTTGAATTTGGCTGCCTTGTTTTGCAGCCATCTCTTGGTGATGAGCGGCGGGCAAATTGTGGCGCAAGGCGCGCCGGACGGCATTTTGTCACCGGAGCTGGTTGAAACCGTATTTGGAGTTCAGGCCCACCAAGTGGTTCATCCGGATTCGGACGTTCCGCAGCTATTGCTGCGCCGGGCAAGTTTAGGTTAAGGGTACGAGTCAGTAATACAGAAAAGGGGAATATGGTTATGGCATACAATTCAGTCGAACAGCTTGCGCAAGCAATTACTCCTTTGGACGAAGCAGCGATGAAAGCGGCGCAGGTCCATTTGGACCAGTTGACGAAGCCGCCGGGAAGTCTCGGGAAGTTGGAAGGATTGGCAGTGAAGCTGGCAGGCATCACGGGAATCATTCGTCCGGAGTTTCCAAAACGGTCGGTAATCGTAATGGCGGCGGACCATGGCGTTTGTGAGGAAGGGGTCAGCGCGTTTCCGGCAGAAGTGACGCCGCAGATGGTGCATAACTTTTTGGCCGGCGGCGCAGCGGTGAATGTGCTGGCACGCCAGGCTTCGGCTGACGTCGTTTGCGTGGATATCGGGGTGAATGCAGAGATGTCACATCCGGGGCTGCTGCAACGTAAGTTGCGTTACGGGACAGGAAATATGGCCAAGGGACCGGCGATGAGCCGGGAGGAAGCCGAAGCCGCCATTCGAGTTGGGGCCGAGGTGGTGGCTGATGCGGTGTCCCAAGGCGTTCGACTGTTCGTCACCGGGGAGATGGGTATCGGAAACACCACAGCCAGCGCTGCGATCATGAGCAGTCTGACGGGGATCGCACCGCAGCAGAGCGTTGGGCGTGGAACCGGGGTCAACGATGAACGGCTTCGGCACAAAATTTCCGTCGTGGAGCGGGCGCTGGAGGTCAATCGCCCGAATGCCAACGATCCGCTGGACGTGCTAGCTAAAGTCGGCGGGCTGGAGATTGCCGGAATGACTGGCGTCATTCTGGGAGCCGCAGCTCATCGCTGCCCGGTCGTGATCGACGGCTTTATTTCAACTGTGTCCGCGCTGCTGGCGGTACGTATACAGCCGAATGTTGCCGACTATATTATTGCTTCGCACGTCTCCCACGAGCAAGGACACCGTGCGCTCCTGCAGGAGCTTGGCCTTAACCCGATGCTGGAGCTGGATATGCGGCTTGGGGAAGGCACAGGCGGCGTGCTGGCGCTCCATCTTGTAGATGCGGCTTGCCGGATCGTTGCTGAAATGGCGACGTTCGAAAGCGCGGGCGTCGCGTCCGGTGAAGGAAATGGTGGGGGGACCGAGTGATGAAGATCCTGGTGACCGGCGGAGCCCGCAGCGGCAAAAGCACATTCGCTGAACGTTGGGTCATGAAACAGGCAACATCCGCTGATTACGTTGCAACGGCGCAAGCGTTTGACGATGAGATGAAGGCCCGTATCAGGTTGCACCAGCTCCAGCGGGAGCAAAGCGGGTTCACCTGGACGACGCATGAAGCGCCGCTTGAACTAGCAGAACTGCTGCAGGAGTTAGGTAAGCGGCCCGTTGCAAAGGAGGGCGCGGCCGCCGAAGCCGCGGGTCCTGTTGTGCTGGTCGACTGCCTGACGTTATGGTTGTCGAACGTGCTGCTGAGCGCATCGGAACAGGCCGATGGTGTGGACGCCGTTTTGACGCGGGAAATTGAACGGTTGACCGCTGCGGCCGAGGCTTTTCCCGGCACTTTGGTGATGGTTACAAATGAGGTTGGCAGCGGGATCGTGCCGGAGTATCCGCTTGGCCGGCAATATCGGGATTGGGCCGGGCTGCTGAACCGAACGATGGCGTCTATCTCGAATCAGGTGTTTCTGGTTACCGCCGGCATCCCCATCGAGTTGAAAAGCAGGGAGTATCGCTTATGACGAACGGACCAGAGCACAAAGCGCCCTCCGGGGCGGGTAAGCATGGAGCTCTGCAGCCGATCTTGGCGGCCTTCCAGTTTCTGTCACGCTTTCCGGTACGGGCTGAACTGGATTTTACAACGGACTTGCTGCGGCGCAGTATCCCCTATTATCCGCTTGTCGGAGCAGCAATCGGCGCTGTCGTCTGGGCAGGCGGCTTGCTTGCCGACTGGCTGCTTCCTTCGTACCCGGCAGCCATCCTTTCCTTATTGATTTGGGTTGGATTAACTGGAGGTTTGCATTTGGACGGTTGGATGGATACGGCCGACGGACTGCTGAGCTACCGGTCACGCGACAAGATGCTTGAGATCATGAAAGACAGCCGGGTAGGCGCCATGGGCGTGCTGGCCTGCGTCCTATTGCTGATGCTCAAAGCCTCGCTGCTGACCTCGCTCTTCCAAGGGGGCCTGCTGACGTCAGGACTGGCGATATGGCTGGCACCTCTGTGGAGCCGGTGGTTTATGACCCGGGCGATGCACCGCTGGCCCAAGGCCCGGCAAGGTGAGGGATTGGCTGCGCAATTCCACGGCTTCAGCGAACGGGATGCCTGGGGGAGCACCATCATGGCGGTGACGATATCCGTTGTAGTGTTGCTGCTCACTTTGCTCGTGTTGCTGGGAGGAATGGACGAATCGGCTTTGCTGCGATCGCTGCTGTTTATCGGCCTGTCTCCCTTTATCGCCTGGGCGGCGGGAACTTGGGCCGCTCGACGAATCAATGCCAAGCTCGGCGGTTTGACCGGCGATACCTACGGGGCGCTGGGCGAAGGGTTGGAAGCTGTCCTGTTGCTGCTTGCAGTGCTGATTTTTGCCCATTGATAACTCGCGGAGCGGAGGTGCTCTTGGGGGAGGGGACCTTCTACGGCGAGCGCTTTTGCATCATTATCCCCTTGAATCAGAACCAAGGAGAAAAGAAGAAGGTTAGAGCTGGACAGATTAATCGAGAATCCTAAGAGAAACAGGTCGACTGTTAAGTAGCGGAGAATCAAAATCGTGCATTATCACCGTATGCTGAATGAAAGGGATAATGGTGGAAAGGTCGAGCGTCATCACCACCACCTGATCGAGAGGGATAATGGTGGAAAGGTCGAGCGTCATCACCACCACCTGATCGAAGGGGATAATGGTGTAAAAGGCCCTGGCAAGATACTACACTGCTGCACGGTTTGGAAAGGAGGGGAACGCGATGGGCGAAAATCATAAGAAGCTTCTGGATCAGGATCAGGAAAAAAGCGCATCAGCATCAGGTGCTGTACTCATGGTTCAAGGGACGGCGTCTGACGTGGGCAAGAGCGTGATCGTGACGGCGCTGTGCCGTATTTTTGCGCAGGATGGGCTTCGACCGGCTCCGTTCAAGTCACAAAATATGGCCTTGAACTCGTATGTTACGGCGGACGGCCAAGAAATTGGACGGGCCCAAGGGATTCAGGCGGAGGCTTGCGGCATCGCTGCCACCACCGACATGAATCCGGTATTGATCAAGCCAACCGGGGACATGCACTCGCAGATCGTTGTGCATGGGCGTCCTTACCGTCACCTTAGCGCATCTGATTATCGTGAGGAGTTTCTGCCCCATGCCAAGCCGCTGGTCATGGAAGCGCTCGGTCGGCTCCGCGATAGGCATGGCATTGTGGTGATCGAGGGGGCTGGGAGCCCGGCGGAAATCAACCTGAAGCAACGGGATATCGTCAACATGAACTTGGCTGAATGGGCGGATGCTCCCGTGATCTTGGTGGGGGATATTGACCGCGGCGGCGTTTTTGCTTTTCTCGTTGGTACCCTGGAGCTGCTTGAGCCACACGAACGCGCCCGCGTAAAAGGGTTCATTATCAACAAGTTCCGCGGCGATTTGTCTCTATTGCAGCCCGGGCTGGATTGGCTGGAGCAGCGGACCGGAATCCCCGTACTAGGAGTGCTCCCCTTTCTGCCTGATCTGGATATCGAAGCAGAGGATTCCGTTGTCCTGGATACCTATCCTGCCCATCCAGAGCAAGCGCCAAGTAAGGAACTGGACATCGCAGTCATCCGTTACCCGCATATTTCCAACTTCACCGATTTTGATCCGTTGGCCGCCGAACCGGACGTGTCGCTACGTTATGTAAGCAAGCTGTCGGAGCTTGGGCATCCCGATGCGGTGATTTTACCGGGGACCAAGGATACGATCAGCGATCTGGAATTTTTGCGTAGGCAAGGGCTGGCGGAGGCTATTTGCAGCCTGATTGAAGAGGAGACGCGCACCCAGCTGGTCGGAATCTGCGGCGGATATCAAATGCTGGGAGAACAACTGCATGACCCCGAAGGCGTGGAGTCCAATGAACCGAGGTCTGCGTTAGGATTGGGCCTGCTCCCCTTGGCAACAACCTTCCTCCCAGGCAAAAAAACGGTACGGGTGCACGGCTATACGTGCGAGGACCAGCCGATATCGCTGCACTCTAAGAACCGCCGGCTGCCGATCTCAGGCTATGAGATTCATGCCGGCTCGACCCAGCAGCTGCGGGACACTCGTCCCTTATTTATGCTTCGGGTCAATGAGGAGCCAGTACAAGGGTCAGGGACAGCCCCGGAGTTAGAACAGGCTGAGACGCAAACACATCCGGAAGGCGCAGCCCGCGCCGATGGCAGGGTGTTTGGGACGTATCTGCACGGAGTGTTCCATAATGATGCCTGGCGACGTGCTTGGCTGGACGGACTGCGTACGAGCAAAGGGCTCGAACCTTTGAGCGTCACCTTTGTTTCTTCCTCGCGGAAGGAGGAAGCCTTCGATCGGTTAGCGGAGCAGGTTCGCAGGCATTTGCGCATGGATCTCATTTACGACATCGCCGGGATCCAAGGTAAGCTTTGACAAATCGGGTGATGTTAGGGTAGGATAAAAGTACGCTTAATTTTCGATGGGTAAAGTCGAAAAGCGGGGGAACCAATCTTTTGGGGCGAATCGTTGTAGGATTAACGTAGGGAACCATCTTTCCCGAGCCCGTCAGCTAACCTCGTTTGCAGTGGATGGGTCATTTTAATATTATTTCAGTCATCAATTAATGACCCTGTTCTTTGAAGCGGGGTCTTTTTGCGTTCTGCAAGACCTTTGACCCGAGCATTCGGTGGAGTACTCGCATTCACTGCAAGTTTCGAGCTTCTTCTTTACGCATCGCACTATTAAAGGAGGAGAGGATTTATGGCTAGTCCGAAGTACATCACCGATATTGCCAAGGTGAGCCAGTTGTCCGAGCAGGAGCGGCAGGAGTTGAAACCGATTACGGACAAATTCGTTTTTCGGGTGAATGACTACTATTTGAATTTGATCGACTGGAATGATCCAGAGGACCCGATCCGCAAGTTGGTGATCCCCAATACGGGAGAGCTGAAGGAATACGGGCGTTGGGACGCTTCCGACGAAGCGGCGAACTATGTGGTGCCTGGCTGCCAGCATAAATACCGCACGACCGCGCTGCTGATCGTGTCCGAGGTTTGCGGCTCCTATTGCCGGTATTGCTTCCGTAAACGGTTGTTTCGCAACGATGTGAAGGAAGCGATGGCGGATGTCACGCCTGGCATCGAGTATATCGCCCAGCATCCGGAGATCAACAACGTCCTGTTAACCGGCGGTGACAGCTTGATTTTGGCTACAAAGAAACTGCGTTCGATTCTCGAACGGCTAAGAGCCATTGAGCATGTAAAAATCATCCGACTCGGCTCCAAAATTCCTGTTTTTAATCCTATGCGTATTTATGAAGATCCGGAATTGCTGGATCTGATTAGGGAGTTCTCCACTGTAGACCAACGGATTTATGTCATGGCGCATATCAATCATCCGCGCGAAATTACCCCTGAAGCCAAAAGAGGGTTCCAGGCGTTACACGACGCTGGGGCTATCGTGGTTAATCAAACGCCGATTCTCAAAGGCATCAATGATGATGCGGCCGTGCTTGGCGAATTGCTGGACCGCTTATCGTGGGCCGGCGTCACTCCGTACTATTTCTTTATCAATCGTCCCGTTGCCGGAAATGCTGATTTCGTGATCCCGCTGAAACGAGCATATCAACTAGTGGAGGAAGCGAAAGCCCGTACATCGGGGCTTGGCAAACGCGTGCGGCTTTCAATGAGCCATTCTTCGGGAAAAATCGAAATCCTGGCCATTGAAAACGGGCAGGCTTATCTCAAATATCATCAGTCCCGGGACGGTGAATACGGCAAATTTATGATTTTGCCTTGCCCGGATGATGCTACCTGGTTCGACGATCTGCCAGGCAGTGAAGCGTACTGGAAGAAGCCGGAATCGAAGCTGGATACGCAGTCGGATCAGCCAATGGAAGACGCTGCAAGCGCAGTGTCCATTACGGGATAAAACAAAACGTACCCTTCCGCTTCCCCGATCAGGGGAGCGTGAAGGGTACGTTTTGTTTTTAGAGTCAGATCCGGAATTTTGCGATCGACTCCTGCAGCGCCAACGCCTGCTCATGCAGCGAACGAACCGTACGCGCGTGATTTTCCATTTCGCTCAGTTGTTGCTGCGAATAGCTGCTGATTTGCTCCACGTTAGCGAGCGACTTGGCGGTAATATTGGCGGATTCCTCCACCGATGCGGTCACTTCCTCGGTACCGGCGGATACCTCTTGGGTGGATGCTGAGACCGATTGAATCGTCAAGTTCACGTTCTGAATCAGCTTAGTTAGTTTCCCCTGAAAAAGTCAGGGTGTTTTGAGCATAATTAAAAGGAATTCAGCACCTCAAAATGGAAATTGTTATTGACGAGATAACAAAGTTCCACACCCCGAGGGAAGAATTCCTTTGCTATAGGAGTTCAACAGAAGCCCTCGGGAATCCTTCCAAGAGGTGAAGAAAATGTTGAAACTTCGAGACGAGCAATTGACCATCTGGGATGCCATTCTCCCGGAATCTGTTAGAAAGTTGCCGGTCGAGCTTGCAATCATAGATCAATTACTGGACGACGACCGTTTTCTTCAACCGTTTACTGAGTTGCACCCGAAAGGCAAGAAAAGCGGCCGTCCTACGCTTGCAATTGAAAAGTACATCCGTCTTATGGTCCTGAAGCATAAATACAATTTGGGCTACGAGTCACTCGTGAAGGAAGTCGGTGACAGCATCACATGGCGAATGTTCTGCCGGTTTGCCATCGACGAACCGATGCCCGACCCGTCTACGCTCATCTATGCCCGCAAACGCTACGGCGACAAGATCGTCGAAGACATCAATGCCGCACTCGTAAAGCAGTGTGAGGAAAAAGCCGTTCTGAAAACCCGCAAATTGCGCACGGATACGACGGTTGTGGAATCCGACATCCATCACCCGACAGACGCTACGCTGTTGCAAGATGGCGTAAAAGTCATCACTCGAACGATTCAGAAAATCCGGAAAGTCGCCTCCCACACTGTTCAAGGCTTTGAAGATCGTACGGCAGAAATCAAGGAAAAGATTCTGTCCATCGCGAAAGTTCTACGTCGCCGCACCCGTGAATCTTGGGAAGAAGTTGACCGGATCACTGGGAGCGTAATCGAAGTAGCCGAGAACGTTGTGAACAAGGCGCAAGCCGTTATCGAGAAACTGCAAGACAAGGGCAAAGCTGCTCTTCGACAAAGTAAAACCAAACTGACCGAGGCGGTCACGCTAACCGGCAAGTTGTTGGAACAAGCCAAACAGGTCGTTTCCGGCAATCGAATCATCGCAGATCGGATCGTCAGTTTCTTTGACCCGGAAGCAAGACCGATTAAGAAAGGTAAGCTGGCCAAAGGAACTGAGTTCGGCTACAAGGTGCGAATCGACGAGACGGAAAGCGGCTTTGTGACCGGCTACGCTGTCTACGAGGGGAACCCCTCGGATGATGAACTGCTCGTTCCCGCTGTACAGGCGCATATCAAGCAATTCGGCAAAGCGCCGCAAGCTGTAGCGACCGACCGCGGTTTCTCAAGCAAGAAGAACGAAACGGCCATTACCGAACTTGGTGTGAAGCGAGCTAGCTTGCCGCGAAAGGGCAAAAAAGGCATTGCCCGATCCGAGTACGAAAACGAATTATGGTTCAAAGACTTGCAGCGTTACCGTGCAGCTGGAGAAGCGAAGATTAGTCTTCTCAAGCGGAAGTACGGTTTGAACCGCAGCAGGTATCGGGGCTTTGTCGGCTCAAAATGCTGGGTCGGCTTCGGGATTCTGACCCACAACCTGCAAAGAGCGGCAAAAATGCTCCAAAACTAACATGGAAACCGATCATTAGGGAAAGTTCCCCCTCACAACCCAGCCAGCAACCCGAAACTATTTTTGAAAATCGACTTTTTCAGGAGCAACTAGTTAATTGTTCAAACGCCTGACCAGCTTGCTTCACCCGTTCTGTTCCGGAAACGATTTCCTCGCTGGCCCGTTGCATAGCGTTGACGGAGTTTTCCGATTCTTCTCGAATACTGAGCAGGTTCTCACCGATTTCCTCCATCGCCTGGCGGGACTGCTCAGCCAGCTTACGGACTTCTTCGGCGACGACAGCAAACCCTTTGCCGTGCTCGCCGGCCCGTGCCGCTTCGATCGCCGCATTCAGTGCCAGAATATTAATTTGCTTCGTAATTTCCGTAATGGTTACGACAACGTTTGAAATTGACTCCGAGCGATCATTCAGCGTGCGGATATGCCCCAGCGTCCGATTAGCCGCATCTTCTACATGCTGCATCTGCGTAACCGCCGTTTGTGCCAAAGTATTCCCGGCACCGGCTTCATCCGCAGCTTGTCCAATCTGTTCGGTGACTTCGGCAGACGAAGCGGCAATGTGCTGTACACCTTGCGAAATTTCTTCCATCGCACGGGCGTTTTCGGCCGCTGCGGACGCAATCGTCATGCTGCCGGCTTCGATTTCCTTCGTCGCTACATTGGAACGGGCGATCAGATCCTCAAACGTCGTAACCGAACGGGACAAGTTCTCTGAGCCGTCGACGACCGCCCGGGACGTTTGCATCACGGCAGCGAACATGTCTTTGAGCTGATGAGTCATCGTTTGGAAGCTCCCGGCTAATTGGGCGATTTCGTCATTTCCTTTCACTTCGATGGTATGGCGGAAGTCCCCGCCAGCCATTTGTTCCGTGACCGTCACGAGCTTTCGGATCGGCTTCGTGATTCGCGTACTAACAAAGTAAGCTGCCGCCATGCCCGCCACAATGACAAGCAAGGTGATGCCGATACAGATGTATAAAATTTGGTCTTTCTTCTTATCGATGAAGGTAGCGTCAAGGCCCACGGCGAGCATCGCTTTGCTGCCGGGAATCGCGATGAAAGCTGTTTTGTGCGAGCCGAATTTGTCGGTATACAACTCACTGATTTGTACCCCGCCATTGGCCGCAGCGGTCATGGCCGGCTGAAGCTCCAGCTTGTCGCCGGGGGTCATCTCCGAGTTCTCATTCGTCGCCAGAACTGTAGCGCCGTCATCTTGAATATGTAGTAAATAAGCAGTGCTCAAGTTGTAGTCCTTAGTGCTCTTCGTCAAATACGATTCCACCGCAAAACGGGAGTTATCTTTACCGCTGAGCAATTGCAGGGATTGGGTCGTATCTAACCGTTTGAAGATGTCTTGAGTACTAGTTTGCAGCACTTTATCGAACTGTGGCAGCACATTTTGCTCAATGATCCCCATAGAGATGTTATAAAAGCTGACGCTAAATAAAAGTGAAGATACGACAATAATCACCGCATAGGTACTCATCAATCTGCGGCTGATGGAGCGATTAATGACCTTGAACACGAAAATCCTCTCCGTTCCCCTTAAAAAATGTGAAGTATACGCCTGGCTGTCTCTCTTTTCTTTTTAACCAGCGGTTCATAAGTATCATTTTATAGGAAAAAAGGTCCTTTGAAAACGAAAAATTCCTACATTTTTTGGTTTTCGTAAAAAGTTTCAAAAAAAAACGTCTAAATCTATCGGAAAAAGCTAAAAAGAGAGCCCTGCGAATCATTTTTTGGAGATCGCCAGGGCTCTTCGAGTATGAATATTACATTACATGTTAGATATAAGTTAATTGTTTCGGATAAGATGTGAGCACTTCAACGCCGGTTGCTGTGACTAGCACATCATCTTCGATACGAACTCCTCCGATGCCTGGCACATAAATGCCAGGTTCAACCGTAAAGACGTGGCCTTCTGCGAGGAGAAATTCGTTCTCCCCATGAACCGAAGGGAACTCGTGCACGTCGATCCCCAGCCCATGGCCAAGGCGATGGATAAAATAAGGTCCATAGCCGGCAGCTTCGATTACTTCGCGGGCGGCGCGGTCAATGGAGGCGAAGGTGACGCCCGGCCGGATGGCGGCAATCGCAGCTTCATTGGCTGCCAGCACCGTTTCATAAATCCGGACGAGTTCCTCGGTCAGCTCGCCAACCGCGAAGGTACGCGTGATGTCGGATGCGTAGCCATTCGCATAAACGCCGATGTCAAACATCAGCAGATCGCCGCGCCGGATTTGCCGGTCGCCGGGGACGCCATGCGGCAGGGCAGTTTTCTCGCCGGACAGCACCATGGAATCGAAGGAAGGCCCGTCTGCGCCGAGCTTGCGGATTTGGTACTCGACTTCCGCAACAAGCTCGTTTTCGCTTACGCCTTCCGTTGCTTTTTTCAGCGATTCGCTAAGCACCTGTTCGATCAGATGTACGGCGTGCTTGATCTTGCTGACTTCTTCTGGGCTTTTCCGCACCCGCATGTCCCGAAGCCAAGATCCAACATCTACAGATTCGGAGAACGAGAGCTTCTCCTGCATTCGCTCGAAGTTGGCCACGGAGACCTGCTCCTTCTCAAAGCCCAGCGTACCCAGCGAGCCCGCGAGGCGTTGCTTCAAGAGGGCGTAAGGGTCGTCCGTATCGCTATGGGTGATGATCTCCGTTAAGTCCGCGGCTTTGCGGGCTGCCTCTTCATCCAGCGCAGGGACGACCAGAAAAGGCTCGCTTCCCGCCTGAAGGACGGCGCCGAGGAAGCGTTCATGCGGATTGCTCAGAAAGCCGGTAAGGTAATACACATGCTTCGGATCAGTGATCAGCAGCGTGTTGACGCCGGATTCACGCATTTTGCGTTCTAATGCAGTCCATTTATCATTCATTTTGCAAAAAACTTCCTTTCGTTCAGTCTCTTGTTCTATTATAGGCCAATGCGGGGAGGAACGATAGTTAGGATCGTTGCGCCGGGCGGGCCAGGGCGGGACGGATTGCTTTTTTAGGTAAAAGGTTTACTTTTTAAATATTTTCAATAAAATAGGAAGAAGTTAGATTATTCAAATTTGAATATGAAACAAAGGAGAGAAGATGTTGGCTACTGCAACGAAAAATTCTACCCGGCTCATCTTGTTCGGATTAATGCTGGGGATTCTGATGTCAGCGATGGACAACACGATCGTGACGACGGCCATGGGGACGATTGTTGCCGATCTCGGCGGAATGGAGCAGTTCGTTTGGGTGACTTCGGCCTATATGGTGACGGTGATGGCGGGGACGCCGATTTTCGGCAAGCTGTCGGATATGTATGGCCGGAAACGCTTCTTCCTATTTGGCATCGCGATGTTCCTGCTTGGCTCCGTGTTGTGCGGGCTCGCCGGAAGCATCGTGCAGCTGAGTATTTTCCGCGCGATCCAGGGGATCGGCGGGGGAGCGCTGATGCCGATTGCGTTTACGATCATTTACGATATCTTCCCAGTGGAGCAGCGGGGGAAAATGACCGGACTCATGGGTGCCGTGTTTGGCACGTCGAGTATTTTTGGCCCATTGTTGGGCGCGTTTATCACCGACTCGCTAAGTTGGCATTGGGTTTTCTACATTAATGTGCCGATCGGTATCGTGTCGTTGGTGTTGATTATCTTCTACTATAAGGAGTCGCTGACGCACGCGAAGCAGCAGATCGACTGGGGCGGGGCATTTACTTTGGTTGGCGCTGTGGTGTGCCTAATGTTTGCCTTGGAGCTGGGCGGCGAGAAATACGCATGGAATTCCAGCGTGATTTTGGGCTTGTTTGCGGGATTTGCCGTGTTGTTTGCCGCGTTCCTGCTGCTCGAAACGAAAGCGCAAGAGCCAATCATATCGTTTGATATGTTTAAAAATCGGCTTTACGCGACAAGCTGTTTGTTGGCTTTATTTTACGGGAGTGTATTTATCGTTGCTACGGTATATATCCCGATCTTCGTGCAGGGCGTCTACGGCGGATCGGCGACCAACTCCGGCATTATTCTGATGCCGATGATGATCGGTTCGGTGGTCGGCAGCATGCTGGGCGGGATGCTCGCTTCCCGCATACCATACCGCACGGTGATGGCCTTGTCGGTGGTTTGCTTCGTCGGCGGTATCTTTGCGCTTAGCACGTTAACGAATGATTCGTCTCGCATGCTGCTTACGCTTTACAGCATCCTGACCGGCTTTGGCGTTGGCTTCTCCTTCTCGGTGCTCAGTATGGCGTCCGTGCATCACTTTGACATGCGGCAGCGCGGAGCGGCGACATCAACCAACTCGTTCCTCCGTTCGCTGGGCATGACGCTGGGGATTACGATCTTTGGTATCGTGCAACGCAACCTGATGTCGGGGGCCATGGCCGATGCGTTTGCTGGAATGGGACAAGGCGGCGGGAATTTCGGCGATACCCGGGAAGCGCTGAGTCCGGAGAAAAGAGCGCTGATTCCGCCGGCGATTTTGGACAAAATTACAGAGGCGTTGTCCATTTCGATCGCCCATACGTTTATGTGGGCCCTCATTCCGACCGTTTGCGCAGTGCTGGTCGTGCTCGCCATGCCGAAGGACCGAATCGAGCGCAAGGCGTTAAAGCCGTCGAATCAGCGGGGGTAAGCAGCAATGAAAGCTTTAGCGATCCGTCTTTGTATTTTGGGTCTGCTGCTCGAGGAGGATCAGCATCCTTATGAGATGCTCATCCGTATCCGGGATCGGTTCCTCGACCAGCACGGCAATTTCAAAATCGGTTCGCTGTATTACGCCGTCGACCAGTTGGCCAAATCGGGGCATATCGAGGCGGTGGAGACGATTTATGGCGAGGGCCGTCCGGACAAGACGGTCTATCGGATCACGGACAAGGGCCGGGAGTATTTTCAGAAGTTGCTGATCGATCGGTTCCAGGAGGAAGTGTCCGGATATCATCCGCTGCATGTTGCTTTGGTCTTTGCCAGGTATGGGGACCGGGAGAAGCTGATCGCCATGTTGCAGGACCGGATTCGGAAAGCGGAGCATGAGGTCAATTTGAGCTATCAGGTTTACGAAGAACATCGGGGGATCGTACCAAGGAGCGTGCTGCACCTGATGGTCGGACGTTACGAGCATGCCCGGACGGAGCTCAATTGGCTGCGGCGGCTGCTCAAAGACGCCGAGGCCGGACGGTTGGGGGACCGCGATCCGGTTGATTTGCTAAACGAAGAGGAATAAAAGAAACTCCCCGGGCACCGTGTGCGATTTTCGCTGACGGTATCCGGGGTGTTTTTTTAGGTTTATCTATTTGAGTTTTGGTCTGGTGCATCCGGCCGCAGTTCTTTGACCAAGCTTGGCGGCGTTCGGCCTTCGAGGGCGGCCACCAGGTTTTCAGCGGCCCGCATCGCCATTTGCCGGCGAGTTTGGTCTGTCGCTGATCCGATATGCGGCAAGGTCACTACGTTTGGCAGCTTCAGCAGCGGATGGTCCGGATCGATCGGTTCCTTCTCGAACACATCCAATCCCGCGCCGTAGATTTGACGGTTCTGCAAAGCGGCGGTCAGCGCCTGCTCGTCAACGGTAGCCCCTCTGGAGGCGTTGACGAACACAGCCGTCGGCTTCATCAAGGCAAATTCCCGAGCGCCGATCAGCTTGCGCGTTTCCGGTGTGAGCGGCGTGATCAGCACGATAAAATCCGCTTCCTTCAGCAGCTCATCCAGGGTGCAATAAACGGCACCCAGCCTAGCTTCGGCCTCCGGTTTCCGGCTGCGGTTGTGATACAGCACCTGCATCCCAAAGCCGAATTGCCCCCGATGGGCCACCGCTTCGCCGATTTCCCCCATCCCGATGATGCCAAGCTTCTTGTGGTGGACGTCGAGACCAAACAGGTTTTGGCCGTCACCGCGTTTCCATTTCCCTGCCTTCACGTATCGGTCCAGTTCCGATACCCGGCGGGCGACGTCCAGCATCAGGGCGAAAATCAAGTCGGCGACGGTGTCGTTCAGGACGGCCGAGGTGTTGGTTCCCAGCACGCCGCGGGCTTTCATCGCCTCGAGATCAAAGTTGTTGTAGCCAACGCTGATATTGCTGACAACTTTTAATTTGGGGGCATGATCCAACAGCTCCTGATTGATGCTGCGGTCCGCGGTCAACAATCCCTCGACGTCGCTTAAGCTGGCTAGAAGTTGGGCGCGGGTGATCGGTTCGTCGCCTTCCCATTTGCGGATTTCACAATGCTCTGCCAGATAATGTTCGACTTCCGGGGGGATCGGCCGGGAGATAAACACTTTTGGTTTCATGAGGTTCTCCTCTCTCAGGGGGATAGATCCATTGTTACGCACACCACGTAGACAAGGATTTAGCGATTATCGACTTTTTCCGGATACATATCATGATTAAGCAGGCGATGTTCCGCCATCGCTTCGTACTTGGTGCCGGGACGGCCATAGTTGCAGTAAGGATCGATGGAGATGCCGCCGCGCGGCGTAAATTTGCCCCAGACTTCGATGTACTTCGGATCCATGAGCTTGATCAAATCGTTCATAATGATGTTCACACAGTCCTCATGGAAATCGCCATGGTTGCGGAAGCTGAACAGATAGAGCTTTAACGACTTGCTTTCCACCATTTTGATATCGGGAATATAGCTGATGTAGATGGTGGCGAAGTCAGGCTGTCCGGTGATCGGGCAAAGGCTGGTAAACTCCGGGCAGTTGAATTTTACAAAATAATCACGGTACGGATGTTTATTGTCAAAGGTCTCTAATACCTCAGGCGCGTAGTCAAAAGGGTATTTGACGCCCTGGTTGCCCAGCAGGGTCACGTCTTGCATTTCTTCGGGTTTTCTTCCGGCCATGTGAAGCCCTCCTTATAGATATATTCATTAAAGCAATCTAGCGGACCGTACAGCCCTTATTTGCCTTTTTCCCGGACATTTCCTGTTGTAACGGACTCCAGTGACCTTATTTGGCTTTTATCGCAGCCGATGTGCTGTTTTACATCAAAATAAGGTCTACTGAGTCCGGTAGATTTGGAAAGCTCCCTCGGAGCCTCAAATAACGTCTCTGGTGTCCGTTAGCCGCGGGGTGGAGGTCTCGGCTGCATTCAAGATTCGATGCCGAACCAGCCTCCTCGAATCCGCCTCGTGATCGAAAGCCGATTGATGAACTGCCGTTTCAATGAAGGTTCAAAAATCGGGTTTGGAGCACCGAGAAGGTTGGATGAAGCTAGAGACTGAGTAGCGGAGCATAGCTAGGAGCTATGTGAGCAACGGAAGGCTCGGCTGAATTCAAGATTCGACGTCGAACCTGCACCCTCGAATTCGCCTCGTGATCGAAAGCCGATTTTTGAACTTCCGCTACACGCCGCGTTTGTTGCCCCAGACGAGGGCGTGGAGCTGCGGCAGCACCCGGACATTGTTCAGGTCCGGCGTGGCCATTACCTTGTCGATGAGCGCTTCGTAGCGGCGCAGCAGGTCGGACGCATGCTCCTGGATGTCCATCCGCTTCACGTCCGGGTTGCCCACCTGCACGTACATCGGCACGTTGGGGTAGCGAGTGTGCACCCGCTTGGCGTAAGCCAGATCGTCATCGTCAAACACGACGACCTTCAAGCTGACGGCGAGCGGGTGAGGCCGGGCAGCCAGCCTAGCGACGATATCGTCCAGCACGTCCCAGTTGGTGTCCATGCCCGAGCTTGGCGGCTTCGGCGACAGAGTCACCTGGTCGACCTCGGCCAGCCAATCCTGCCAACGCGAGCCTTGCGTCTCGACTGCGACGGTGATGCCTTCGGCGTGAAGCAGCTCCACCAAGCTGGCCAGCTG
The DNA here is from genome assembly GCF_047200555.1 of Paenibacillus sp. MB22_1. Lineage (NCBI taxonomy): Bacteria > Bacillati > Bacillota > Bacilli > Caryophanales > Paenibacillaceae > Paenibacillus > Paenibacillus sp. MB22_1. The sequence goes on along the minus strand of NZ_JBLADV010000001.1, from coordinate 2,334,909 downwards.
CGGCAGGAGGGCGGGGTTGCCGCCGGACAAGGTGACGTGGGAGAAACGGTCGCCGCCGATGTCGCGCAGCTCGCCAAGGATTTCCGCCGGGGTCAGGCGGCGGATCATCTCCTTCGCGCTGCCGTCCCAGGTGAAGGCGGAGTCGCACCAAGAGCAGCGATAATCGCAGCCGGCTGTGCGGACGAACATCGTCTTCTGTCCGATCACCATACCCTCGCCTTGTACGGTGGGGCCAAAGATCTCCATGACGGGGATCGGCAGCTCGCGGTGCTCTTGTGTGGTCGCTTCCTTACTCATCCTGCATCCACTCCCGTCTCGCTTCCGCATAGCTGGTTGGCGTCTCATAGAGGCGGACGAACTCCGTCCGGGCCTCCAGCACCGGATTGCGATAAGCTTCCGATTGCAGCGCCTCCTCCATCTTCTCGAACAGCCACACCACCATATTTTCGGCGGTGGTATTCATCGGCGGCAGCGTTTCATTAATGTAACGATGGTCCAGATAAGCTTCAATTTCGTTCTTCCAAATCTCCTTGATCGTGCCAAAATCAACGGTCATGCCGATCTCATCCGGCCGGCCGCTGATGCCAAACACCACTTTGTACGTGTGGCCGTGCAGGTTTTTGCATTTGCCGTCATACGCATGCAGGTGGTGCGCGGCATCAAAAGTGAATTCCTTGCTCACCAGCACCCGGCGGCGGTGGTAACGTAGCTGGTCCCGGCGGATGTCCTGGTCCAGCTTCTGCAGCGCTTCAACGATGCGAAATTCCCCCGGTGTCCGGTTCATCGTGAATTCGCCTCCTGGCGTTCCAGCAAGTATTTGTCCAGTCCAGCTTTTCTCAGCTTGCAGGCCGGGCATTCGCCGCAGCCATCGCCGATGATACCGTTGTAGCAGGTAAGCGTCCGTTCGCGCACGAAATCAAAGGCTCCAAGCTCATCGGCTAGCTTCCAGGTCTCTGCTTTGTCGATCCACATGAGCGGCGTATGGATCACAAACTCGTAATCCATCGCCAAATTCAAAGTCACGTTCAGCGATTTCACAAACACGTCGCGGCAGTCGGGATAACCGCTGAAGTCGGTCTCGCAGACGCCGGTGACGATATGCTTGGCACCTACGCCTTTGGCGAGTACGGCAGCAAAGCTGAGGAAGAGATGGTTGCGGCCGTCCACAAACGTGCTTGGCAGCTCCCCCTCCTGATGCTCGATCGCAATGTCGCTGCGCGTCAAAGCGTTGGCCGTTAATTGGCCAAGCAGGCTCATGTCTAACACGGTATGCTTGATGCCAAGCTCGGCGGTAATCGATTTCGCGCATTCGATCTCCAGCTTATGGCGTTGGCCATAATCAAACGTCACGGCCTCAACCTCGCCGAATTGCTGGATCGCCCAGAACAGACAGGTTGTGCTGTCTTGACCGCCGCTGAACACAACAACCGCTTTTTCCTTTTTAAGCATAAAAAAACCCTCCGTCTTCTTTAATAGTGAAGCAGGAATCCTTCGTTCCCGGCCCATTGTGATAGAAGAAAGAGAGTTCTTGAACTGGTCACAAAAAAACAAGCCCATTTCGACCGGCAGGGTGTCCTTGGCGCTGCGACTCCGTTGCCGTTCAGCAAACGGGCATGCGAGCGCGAAGAACCCGCCGAATCAAGGCAGGGCATTTATAGTTTTTTATAGAGGGAGTTCTCGAACCTCTCCCGTGCATTCCCGTAGGAATAAGCACGGATTTCTTCTTCAATTTCGTTATGCACTGGGGAGCGGGCCTCCAGGCACAAACCCCATTATAACATATTTTGCGCAGAGGGGAAGTGAAGGCGCGATCACTCAGTTAAAATGTTACTAAGGAGGCATCGGTTCACTCACATCGAAATGTTACCGAAGGGATGTGTGTTGAAATTGAGCATGAAAACACGACGTGAAGTGATCCGTACCTTGGCTGATCAATACAAGAGAGCGAAATCGCGAAATGAAAAATCTGTAATCCTTGATAATGCCGTGAAGGTGCTGGGTTGCCAACCCGTAACGTCTGCCTCCACTGGGTAACAAAATTACGTGAGTGAACCACTATCCTTCGGTAACATTTTTAAATGAGTTGACACGGAAGGGAGGGTCGGGTGTACTATTTTTAATGAAATTGAGCTAATTTGGTTCACAAACGAGCGAAACTCACCGATAGCGGTTTGCAGCCTGTCTTTTGATGGCCTGAATGGCGCCCATATGAAGTCCTTCATGGAAGATCGTTCTCACAAGTACCTGCTCAAGGGTATGCATCCCCATATCCGTTGGCGGATACTCCTCCTCCAGCCGATCCCGGTACTGCTGCTCTATGAAGCGAGGCTGCTCCTGAAGCAGTGATATCAATTCTGACAATGACGGGGTTTCGTCCGTAAAATGCGATGGGTTCGTTCCGTAACCGAACCATTGATTAAAGCTCATCGGGACCGGCATATCCTCTTTCGTAAGCACGCGTATCCATAAATACTGATCCAGAACCACATGCCCCAGATTCCATCTGATATTGTTGTTGAAACCATCCGGTACAATGTCAGCCTCGTCTTCCGACACGTCTTCAACCACCTTCAGCAGCTCTCTGCGGTATGTATGCAGCTGCTCAAACAATACCTCATGTCTTCTTTCCATCGAAATACCTCCCAGATTCTGATATCTTAATATAATTATGTGAAAAAATATAAAATCCTTTTATTTCGAAAAAATAGGAGCGCCATAAATGCGCCCCGCTAAGCCTATCGAACCTTCCGCTTCTTTTATTCAATCAACGGACTCCTGAACTGCGTCACGATTGCTCGGAAAGGTACCGATCAGATCCAGCTTGATCCAATGATGCCCATTGCTGACCTCACTCTTGTATACCTTCGTTTTAGCACCCTGATTCGCGAACACAAGATCGTTGACACCGCGGTTGAACATCCTCGACGATATAACCTGGCGTAGTCGCAAGCGTCCCCATGTCGAACCAGTACTCCTCCTCCTCATCTGCCGATATAAAACCGTTCGTCACCATCAAGCTCATATTTCCGCTGTTATCCGCATCGAAGAAGCGAGCTCCCCAGGCCCATCCCGATTGCTGAATGCCCATTTCCTGTGCTCGGTCGACATACCTTCCGTTCTCATCTTCATGCCATAACTGATTTCCTTCCAGCAAATATCTTTCCTTACCTGCTGGTAGCGCTCACGGGATGCCAGGCGGTCGGCGGGTTTGACGTGGCCAAAGCGCTGGCCAACAGCGCAAAGACGACGAGCAGTGAGTCGAAACAGACGGTTACCGTCGAAGTTGTTCCGGCTGAATCGGCCAAGCTGACTGCGGAGGACCAAAAAGCAATTGATCTTATGAATTCTTTCTCTCTGAATATCGATAGTGCAAAGGTGCAGGATACCAAACATATTTCGATGAAAGGCTCCGTCGGCTTGAAGGGAGAGAAGATTCCATTCCTCTTCTTCATGGACGACAAGGGGATTGCGCTGCAGGTTGAAGGCGCGAAGCAGCCGTTGTACATACCTCAGTCCATTGAGGGCGTGACGCTGCCTGACACGAGCGAATTGGAAGCCGGGGCGCAGGAGCTGACCGTCAAACTGGCGGAATTCGTGCTGAAGCATTTCCCGAACCCTTCGGTATTGACCGTGAAGCAAACTTCCTCGCAGGTAAACGGGGAGACGTTGAGCTTGACGAACCTGCATGCGGAAGTGCGCGGCGACGAGCTGTTTGGGCTGATTAAGCCGTTCCTCGCCAGCGCGGTGAAGGATGAGCAAGGGCTCAGAGACCTGATTGGGGATTATTACGCGCAGCGACAGCGAAATGTGGAACATCGGCGGGACAGTAACCGCGGATCAAGTGGATACGAGTGTCGGTGTTATCGACGTGACGGAAACGGAGTTGACCCCAGGGCAAATTTTGCGCAATTTCCAGGGTTCCGCTCCGCTGTACAAATTGCTCAAAGAAGACCTTAATTTGACCCATAGACAGCTTGTGCTCGATACCCAAAGCGACTACTATGGATTGATCACGAAGAACGGCATCTCCTTTGTACAGTTGCGTTACTTGGCTGAGCAGTTAGACGCCGAAGTGAAGTGGACGCCGGGGTCTGGCCAGATTGTCGTGATCGATGACCTGACCGGCAAGGAGATCGTTCTCAAGGTCGGCTCGAAGAAAGCGGCGGTGGATGGCAAGGTGGTAACGCTGAGCCAGCCAGCCTTTGTCCATAAGGACGGGTTGACTTACGTGCCGCTCCGATTCCTGGCAGAGGCGCTTAGCGCATCCGTAGACTTCGACGCTGACGGTTGGATCACTATCGTTAGAGAATAAGCGGTGCAATCAAAACGATAATGGAGGGACCTTCCCAAGCTATCCTGATGATGGCAAAGGGAAGGTCCTTTATTTTGGGCTGACGATTGATTAATTGTCCTAGCCTGTGTATAATGATAATCATTATCAGTAGAAAATGGGGGAGCAATACAAATGAAGGTGTTCAAACATCGATTTCTTGTGGTGGCAACGGTTCTGTTGCTGACAGTTGTGCTTGCGGCTTGCGGCCAAAACGGCGGCAATACGGCAAACGATGCGGCGGCGTCGAACCATAATGCAGCGGGAAGCGCGCAATCCGGCAACGGAACCAACGATTCCGCCGAAGGACAAGCGGCAACGAAGGTTTACAAGGACTATACCGGGCAAGAGGTTGAGATTCCAACCAATCCGCAGCGGATTGTATCCATTACGCATCTGGGTGATCTGCTGGCTCTCGGCGTGAAGCCGGTTGGGGCGGGCTCGCTTGCTCTGGAAAACTCGGTTCTGCTGAATAAGGAACTGGAAGGCGTGGAAAGCGTCGGTGATATCTCAGTAGAGAAAGTGCTGGAGCTTCAGCCGGACCTGATTATTGTCCCGACCTATACACCGGCCGATATCGTTGAGCAATTAAAGAAAATTGGTCCGGTTGTCACCCTGGCCACCACAGGCTGGGAGGGAATTGACCCGCTGGAGGAAGTGAAGACGGTGGGTGAAATGCTGGGCCGTGAGCAACAGGCGGAGGAATTTATTACCCGGTATAAGCAAAAAGCCGAGGAGGCCAAAGCCAAGCTCAGCGAGGTGATCGGACCCGACGAAACCGTGGGCACGTATTCGATCTGGGCGAAGAACTTCTGGGTATGGCCAAAAACTCGGGATGCCGGCTATAACCTGTACGAAATGTTTGGCTTGAAGCCGCAGGAGAAGATCGAGAAAGAGGTATTCCCGACCACAGGCGCGGATATTTCTTTGGAGGTCGTTCCGGAATATGCTGCGGACCATATGTTCGTGACGGTGTATGAACCGGACGGCGGGAAGGAACGCGCAGAGGAAGTCATGAATGGACCGGTGTGGAAAAACATCCCTGCCGTGAAAAATAACCACGTGTACTTGCTGAACTACAAAGAGTTCTGGATGGTGGACGGACTGAATCTGGAGAAGCAGCTGGATATTCTCGTGGACCTCGTCGTCAGCCAAAATCAAAAATAAAACAACCAACCCAAGAGGGCCGTTCCTCGCGTCGTTTGCCGATGCGCCAGAACGGCTTTTTCATGTCTAGCGCCAGCCGGCAAGCCAGCTTACAAGATCTGCCGGTGGATGGCCAACGCCCATTCCTCCGCGATCATGCGCTCGGGAAGGAGATCGCCAATCAACATGAGATAAGTGGATCATTGACAAAGAAGACGCTAGTTTCTAAGATATGTTTATTCGTAATGATTACGTTTAATACCCAAGAATAGGATGGATCGATATGCTAAAAATGAAACGGGGCGACGTCCTGCTGATCGTTGTTCTGGTCTTGTTGGGTTCGACGTGGCTCTTCCTGCGCCAGGTGCTGGAAAGCCGGGAGACGGTAGACCCGGCAACGCTTCGCGCCGAAATCCAGGTGGACGGCGAATCCTACCGCAGCGTCCCCTTGGACGTCGGGGAGGAGACCATCGAAATCCACTCGAAATACGGGAACAATACGCTAAAGGTCTTTGACGGGGGGATCCAAATGATGTACGCCGACTGCCCGAAAAAAATCTCCATGCAGATGGGCTTCATCTCCCGGCCCGGCGAGACGATCATCTGTGTGCCCAACCGTGTGTATGTGGAGATCGTCCGCAGCGGCGCTCCAGGCCCGGATGATAACGGCGTAGACGCCTATATCCGCTAGTTTTCCATCCCCGACAGATCCTCCCATGCTTTCACCGAATCCTCGCTAGGATAGACGTAGGGTCGTTTGTGATCTTGGAATTTCTCGGATGCGCTCCGCGTTAACGGTAAGGATCGCCTTGCCCTCCCGCGTTTGCGGCTCAATGGTTCCTTCCACCTCAAGCCAGCTGTCTTTAGTCAGCTCAACAAGCGGCTGGTCGGAGGTGACCACGAGCCCAAACGCGCTCCGATCAGCACGAAAGGCAGCGCTTCCAGCAAGATGCTGAGAAAGCTGGTTTTGAACGTTTGCAGCTCGTCAAGCGGGACCTGTCGAATCAGCGACGGGTATAGGACCGTCAGGCAGGCGAGCGCGAAAGCGGCCGGCACAAGAATCGGCAGCATTCGGGTGATGGCTTGTTTATTCATGGCGTACTCCTTTTAGACAAAATCAGGATCTAGTGCAGTATTATACTATTATTTTCCAAGGCGTTTCAGAACGAAGTTGATAGATTCGTTCGCAGATTCGTATCGATAGTTGACAAAGCCCAGGGAAAGAAGATATAGTATTGATTGTTAATCGTAATAATTACGAATAAACCAGAGCGGGCATCTGGTCTTGCATACGAAAGGGGATGAAACGAAATGAATGAACATATTGCGCGCCCGATTCCCGTTACGGTGCTGTGTGGATATTTGGGTTCGGGCAAAACAACGCTGCTGAACCACGTCTTGAGCAATCGCCAGGGGCTGAAGGTGGCGGTGATCGTCAATGATATGAGCGAGATTAACGTCGATGCGGAGCTGATCAGCGCCGGCGGGAGTTTGTCACGCACGGAGGAGAAGCTGGTGGAGTTGTCGAACGGCTGCATTTGCTGTACGCTGCGCGAGGATTTGCTCAGAGAGGTGCAGAAGCTGGCAGCGGAGGGGCGGTTCGATTACATATTAATCGAGTCAACAGGGATCAGTGAACCGGTACCGATCGCCCAAACGTTTACTTATGCGGATGCCGAGACAGGGATTGATTTGACGGGGATCGCCAAGCTGGACTGCCTGGTTACCGTAGTGGACGCCTACCGGTTCTGGCATGATTTCTCCTCCGGAGAGACACTTCTGGAACGCGGGCAGCAAGCAGGAGAAGGCGACAATCGCGATGTGGTTGATTTGTTGATCGATCAAATCGAGACCTGCGACATTTTAATTTTGAATAAATGCGACCTGGTAGACGAGGAGGAGTTGAAGGAACTGGAGGGTGTCCTGCGTAAACTGCAGCCAACCGCCAAGTTTATCCGCTCCACGATGGGCTGCGTGGATCCGCAGGAAATTTTGAACACAGGCTTGTTCGATTTCGAGAAAGCCAGCCAATCGGCCGGATGGATCCGGGAACTGGAGTTGGAAAACCATACGCCGGAAACGGAGGAATACGGTATCGGTTCGTTTGTGTACCGGCGGAGACGGCCGTTTCATCCAGAGCGATTGGCGCAGTTTATGAGCCAGTGGCCAGAGGAAGTGGTGCGGGCGAAAGGGCTCGTTTGGATCGCAACGGAGTCCGATATGGCGGCGAATTTGAGTCAGGCCGGGCCGTCGATTCAATTTGGTGCGGCTGGTTATTGGCTAGCCTCACTGTCTGATCGTGAGCGGGAGGAGCTGTTTAACGAAGAGCCGGAGCTGCGGCGTAAATGGGACGATGTGACGGTCGACCGGATCAATGAACTGGTGTTTATCGGCATTGGAATGGATCGCGCCGGGATTGAACGGGAGCTTAATGCTTGCTTGTTAAGCGACGAAGAGATGCAGATGAATTGGGCGAACTTCCCCAATCCGCTGCCGTGGATTTCGGCGGAAGAGCTGGCGGGCGCCAACTAAAGACTAATTCTTGAGGAGGAATAGACATGCGAGTGGTCATCACATTAGCTTGTACGGAGTGCGGGGATCGAAACTATACGACAACCAAAAATAAAAAGACCCATCCCGAACGTCTGGAACTGCGGAAATACTCGCCTCGGCTGCGTAAATACACGATTCATCGGGAGACGCGCTAATTGAGCTTGGGAGAGTTGGTACCGTTGGAGGGCGATTTGTCGTCTTTGTTAATCGTAAAAATTACGCTTTAGAGAAGAAGGGGTAACATGATTTTATCCTCGATGGAAAACGTCGTGTTTGGGTATGTCGACAAACCGGTCATTGACGGGGTGTCCCTCGAAATCCATGCCGGCGAGTTCGTTGGCATTACCGGACCTAACGGTGCGGCCAAGACGACGCTGCTCAAGCTGTTGCTCGGTCTGCTGAAGCCGTGGAGCGGGAGCGTGAAGATCAACGAGGAAGCGTTGGTGGAGGGCCGGCTGAACGTAGGTTACGTCCCGCAGCAAGTCGCCGCGTTTAACAGCGGGTTCCCTAGCCGGGTGCTGGAGCTGGTGAAGTCGGGGTGTTATCCCCGGCTCGGTTTGTTTCGCCGGTTTGGTGCAGAGGAGCAGCAGATCGTCAAACGCAGCTTGAAGCAAGTGGGGATGTGGGAGCAACGATACCGGAAAATCGGCGAGCTGTCAGGCGGACAGAAGCAGCGGATTTGCATTGCTCGAGCCTTGGCCGGGCAGCCTCGGGTGCTGGTTCTGGATGAACCCACGACGGGCATGGACCGGCAAAGCCGCCAAGGATTTTATCAGCTGCTGCGGCACATGACGGACCAACACGGATTGACGGTGATCATGGTGACCCACGGCCCGGAGGAAGCGGAGGCGTATCTGGACCGCATCATATCCCTGGGGCAACAGGAAAGCGAGGAATGGCAATGCTTGACTACGCGTTCATGCAGCGTGCGTTTTGGGCCGGCGCTTTGATCGGCAGCATCGCCCCGGTCATCGGCGTCTTCCTGATGTTGCGGCGCCAGGCGCTGATGGCCGATACGTTGTCCCACGTTTCGCTGGCTGGTGTAGCCCTCGGGGCTGTGCTGGGCTGGAACCCGGCCTTGGCCGGCTTTGTCGCTGCCATCCTCGGCGGGCTGCTCATCGAGCAGTTGCGTCGGAGCTACCGAGCGTATAGCGAGATGCCGGTTGCGATCGTCATGACTTCGGGGCTGGCACTCGCCGTCGTGCTGATGAGCTTACGAAGCAACCTGAGCCAAAGCTTCAGCGCGTACCTGTTTGGCTCGATCGTCGCGGTGAGCGACACACAACTGGTGTTGATGGCTGGCGTCGCTTTGCTAGGCGCCGCGTATTTCATCGTGCTGCGAAGACCGCTGTACAGCCTGACTTTTGACGAAGAAACCGCTCGAATCAGCGGGATCCCGGTGAAGTGGCTGTCGTTCTCCTTCGCGGTGTTTACCGGCATGGCGGTGGCGGCGGCGATCCCAATTGTTGGCGTGCTGTTGGTGTCCTCGCTGATCGTGTTGCCAGCCTCGCTGGCGCTGCGGTTGGCCCGCGGGTTTGCGGCAGCGATTGTCATCGCAGTTGCCTCCGGCCTAACGGGGATTTTCAGCGGGCTGACCGCTTCGTATTACTTGGATATGCCGCCCGGCGGGACGATTGCGTTGATTTTGCTGCTGTTTTTATTAGCCGGCATCGCGGGGCAGAAGGTACGGGGATCCCTAGCTCGGAGGAACGGGCGCAGCGTGAGGCAGGCGGCGAGAAGCCAAGGGGAGTCTATAACCTTAACGTCGGAAGAAGGCGGAAGAATTTAGTGTGGAATCAAGGGAGAGATGAGAATGAATTTACAATATGTGAAAAGGTTCGCCACTGCGGCGGCCCTGAGCTTGATGCTGGTGATCGCCGGTTGCGGCGGGGGTGGACAGCCCGCAGGGAATGCTGCCAATTCGGCGAATGCCGCAGAGAAGACAGCAGGCAATAACGAAGCGGTGAATGCGAAACAGCCGTTGCGGATTCAAACGAGCTTTTACCCGATCTACGAATTTACGAAGCAGGTGGCTGGCGATCTGGCGACGGTGGAGCTGCTCGTTCCCGGCGGTGTGGAACCCCACGATTGGGAGCCTAGTCCTCAGGATATTCGGAAGCTGACGGAATCCGATCTGCTTATCGTAAACGGTGCCGGAATGGAAAGCTGGCTGGAGCAGGTGGAGGCCTCTGCATCCGGCGGCAAGCCGGAGATCATTGAGGCCAGTGAAGGGATTACGCTGATGGAAGGCGGAGAAGAAGAGGAGCATGGGCATGACGAGGAGCATGCAGCCGAAGAAGAGCATGCCGACGGGGATGAGCATGACGCAGATCACGCTGCGGATCACGACGCAGATCATGAAGCCGAAGCTGGAGAAGCCGCTCACGACTCCAATCATGATCATGGCCACGATCACGGCGGGCTGGACCCGCATGTTTGGTTGTCACCGGCGCTGGCAGTCCAAGAGGTTCGCAACATTGAAGCCGCCTTGGCGAAGGCTGACCCGGAGAACGCCGCGAACTATAAGCAAAACGCCGACGCATACGTTGCCCAGCTAGAGCAATTGGATCAAGATTTCGCCAACGCGTTCGCTAATGCGAAACGCAAGGATTTTATCACACAACATGCGGCATTTGGTTATTTGGCTCAGGAGTACGGGCTGACTCAAGTGCCGATCGCCGGGTTATCCCCTGACCAGGAGCCGTCAGCGGCGCAGATGACGGAGATCGTGAAGTTCGCCAAGGAGCATCAGGTGAAGACGATTTTCTTCGAGACGTTGGTTTCTTCCAAAGTAGCCGAGACGATTGCCCGGGAAATTGGAGCGAAGACAGCGGTCCTGAACCCGATCGAAGGACTGACGGCCGAAGACGAAGCAGCTGGCCGGGACTATCTGTCGCTGATGCGTCAAAATCTTGAAGCTTTGAAAGCTGCGTTAAACGAGTAACTTCACTGGATACGATATGTGCTCCATAAGCAAAGCAGCCCAAAGCCACATTAGGCAAGGGCTGCTTTTTTATCGAATGTTTTTACCATAGAAGATTTCATCCATTTCGGTGACCAGCATCTCGGTAATCTGCTTTTGCTCTGCGGGAGACAGATCGTCCTTCGTGTACCCAAACAGATAGTTGTTTAAATCAAATTGCTTCAACTTGCATTTCGTGTGAAAAATATGCTCCGGGTACACATTAACATCAATCATCTGATACTTCTCGATCACTTCATCGGGAATATAGTTCTGGATCGAGCTGATATCGTGGTCGATGAACAGCTTGTGGCCGTTAATGTCGCGGGTAAAACCGCGCACGCGGTAATCGATGGTCATGATGTCCGCCTCGAAGGAATGGATCAGGTAGTTTAGCGCCTTCAGCGGCGAGATCTCCCCGCAGGTCGAAACGTCGATGTCGGCGCGGAACGTGCTGATGCTCTCTTTCGGATCGTATTCAGGATACGTGTGGACGGTGATGTGGCTTTTGTCGAGCTGTATCACCACAGATTCTGGCAGCGGTCCGGGCGATTCGTCAAACGACTCGGTGGGCACCTCCACCACGGGGCCTTCAGAAATCAGCATTGTTACACTGGCCCCCTGCGGAACGTAATCCTGGTTCGCGATATTCAAAATATGAGCGCCAATAATTTCGGAGACGGTGCTGAGAATTTTCGTCAGGCGGTCGGAATTGTACTGGTCGTCGATATAGGCGATATAGGCTTCGCGTTCCTGTTTGGTCCGGGTGTAACAGACATCGTACATATTAAAGCTTAACGTTTTGGTCAGGTTGTTGAACTCATGCAGCTGAATGCGCTGCTCCGGCGTCAACTTCATGAGAGATCCCCCTTAGCATAGGTATACCCTATTGGTTATTCCCTTTTCTTCTGGAAATAAAACGTTCCGCTGCTGCTGTATCCCCATCTGGTGAATCGATGTCTAGTCTTTCGGGTCCTGAATCGAATCTGCTGGAGATGTCTTCCTTCCCTATGATTCCCACCTTATGTTAGTTTGACAGAAATAGCATTCATATTGTATCCTACAATCAAATTGAATTAGACCTCACTTTCTAGCAATGGTGGGGTAGAGGCGCGATATTTAACAGTCTTCGGTGGAGCTTGAGCAGGCGATGAGCCCGGGGAGAAGGAAATGTCGCCGAAGCGGTATACAGGCTCACTGTATGCTGCTGGGCCTGCAGTTAATAGCTGCAGGACTGTCTTGGTAGATGACCCGATCTATCAAGTTGCGCTATCTCGTCGAGGGGAAAGTGGGTGTCAGGACGGAAATGAACCCATCAAACGGCCTCGGTGTGTATCCGAAGTCGTTTTTTTGTTTCTGTTTTTATCGATTCATTATTTTGTATGGAGAGTGAAGAAAAATGAGAAAAACCTGGTCGTTATCCATCCTCATGTTATTGTCGGCGGTGCTGATCCTTGCAGGGTGCGGCTCTTCCTCCGGCGGCAAAGACGATAATACGTTTAAAGTAGGGCTCGAAGCGGGGTACGCTCCGTTTAACTGGACGCAAAACGATGATTCCAACGGCGCGGTTCCGATTGACGGCAGCTCCGAATACGCGGGCGGCTACGATGTGGAAATCGCCAAGAAGATTGCCGACGGCCTCGGCAAGAAGCTGGTGATCGTCAAGACGGAATGGGACGGTCTGGTTCCGGCGTTGACCTCCGGTAAGATCGATGCCATTATTGCCGGGATGTCCCCGACCGAAGAGCGTAAGAAGACGATTGATTTCTCGGATAACTACTATAAATCAAACCTGATTATGGTGGTGAAAAAGGGAGGCCCTTATGAAGGAGCTACCTCGATCCAAGATTTCAGCGGCGCGAAAATTACGGCCCAACTGAATACGTTCCACTATTCCGTGATCGACCAAATCAACGGGGTGAACAAGCAACCGGCGATGGATAACTTCCCGGCAATGCGCGTGGCCTTGGAATCCGGAACGATTGACGGTTATGTATCCGAGCTTCCGGAAGGCGTCAGCGCCGCAACCGCGAATGAGAATTTCGCTTACGTGGAATTCCAGGACGGCTTCACCACCTCGGATGATGACACCGCCATCGCGGTTGGGCTCGAGAAGGGCAGCGACTTGACGGCGAAAATCAACGAAATTCTCGCGGGCATTTCCGAAGATGAACGGTCCGCGATTATGAACGATGCGATTAAGAACCAACCTGCAGCGAACTAAATAAAGCACGGGACATAAGCCGGCTGCAATGGGATTGCAGTCGGTTTTATGCGGTGCGGGAGGAAATCAAATGACTTACGAGTGGATCATCCAAATTATTACCGATAACTGGCCCATGTTTTTGCGTGGAGCCGGGGTAACGTTATATATCTCGCTCATCGGCACGATGATCGGTGCGGCGATTGGTCTGTTGGCCGGCGTGATCCGAACCATTCCGGTGCCGGAACGCGGGCTCAAACACTGGCTGCTGAAGATCGTTAACGGCCTGCTGACCATTTACATTGAATGCTTCCGGGGAACGCCGATGATCGTTCAGGCGATGGCGATTTTTTACGGATCGTCCCTGCTGTTCAATTACGATATGGACCGGACGTTTGCGGCGATCTTCATCGTTTCCATTAATACGGGAGCTTATATGGCCGAGATCGTGCGCGGGGGCATCTATTCGGTGGACAAAGGGCAATTTGAAGCCGCCCATGCGATTGGGATGACCCATTGGCAGACGATGCGCAACGTGGTGCTGCCGCAGGTCATTCGCCATATTTTGCCGGCGACGGGCAATCAATTTATTATTAACATCAAGGATACCTCGGTGCTGAACGTCATTTCCGTGTCGGAACTGTACTTTATGACCAAGTCGATTGCCGGGAACAACTTCCGGTACTTTGAATCGTTCTTTGTGGCCAGCGTGTTGTATTTGATCATGACGTTAACCGTAACGAAAATTTTACAGCGTATCGAAAAAAGGCTGGACGGCCCCGAAAGCTATACGCTGCAGCGCTAGCAGAAAGCAGGAGTGAGGATGGACAAGGTAATCGAAATTCGGCATTTGAGCAAATTTTTTGGTACCCACGAGGTGCTTAAGGATATCAATCTGTCGGTCAGCAAAGGAGAAGTCGTCAGCATCATTGGCTCCTCCGGTTCCGGCAAATCCACGCTGCTCCGCTGCATCAATCTGTTGGAGAAGCCGAGCGGCGGGGAGATTATCTACAATGGCAACAATATTTTGGAGGATCTGCAGAAGGCCTCGTTGTACCGCCGGCATTTGGGGATGGTGTTTCAGCAGTTTAACCTGTTCAACAATCATGACGCGCTGAGCAACTGCGTCGTGGGACAAGTCAAGGTGCTGAAGCGCTCCAAGGAAGAAGCGACTGAAATCGCGATGAAATATTTGCGGGATGTCGGGATGGAGCAATACATTCATGCCAAACCGAAACAGCTCTCCGGCGGACAAAAGCAGCGGGTAGCCATCGCCCGCGCCTTGTCGATGGACCCGGACGTACTGCTGTTCGACGAGCCGACCTCGGCGCTGGATCCCGAGATGGTGGGCGAGGTGCTGAAGGTTATGAAGGAGCTGGCCTACTCTGGACTAACGATGATCGTCGTTACCCACGAGATGGAGTTCGCTCGGGAGGTGTCCGATCGGGTCGTGTTTATGGACCAGGGGGTCATCGCCGAAGAGGGAACGCCAGAGCAGATCTTTAATGCACCGAAGCAGGAGCGGACGAGAGAGTTCCTGAAGCGGACGTTAAATCGGGAAGGGTAAGACGAGTCAAATGGAGATAGCGGCGGAACCTGGATGTAGATCTGGGCTCCGCCTTTTTTTGTCCCCATTCGTGCGGGCATCGATCAGGATCGCGGCGTTTGCTCCCTGTAATTGAAGGAATGCCAAACCCCAAAGTTATCCTTGACGTTGATCGTGCGTCTCCCGCCCATGGAGGCATCGACGTAGTAAGGGTAACGGCGGCTGGCGGTAAAATGACCGCGGTACGCGCCGGCAAACGTTACCGGCACAATCTCAAACCGGATCTCGCGGGGGGTTACGCTCAGAACACGGGGCGTCTGCGTGGAGTTGCCATAGTTGCTCTCATGCGTTTGCTGGACGCTGCTATCCGCTTTTAGCATATTGATGTCGCTTTGCATCGCGGTGATCGTTTCTCGCAGGCCGGTCACATCGGGAGCTCCGCCAATCTGCGGGATGCAGAGCCGTTGTCCCACCCGCAGCGAGTTCGGATCCACTCCCGGGTTCGCTTCAAGGATGCTGGCGACGGTAACGCCGTATTCCTGCGCGATCTGATACAGCGTATCGCCGCGTTCGATGATGCGGGACACATGATTCGGCGGGCAGGAGGGGATGCAGATCACCTGGCCGATTTGCAGGTTGTTCGGGTCAAGGCCCGGGTTCGCGGCTAAGATGCGCGTGACGCTTGATTCCAGCCGGAACGCGATGATGTTCAGCGTATCCCCAGGCTGCACCGTGTAGGGGTAGTGCTCTGCGGGGCATTGCCGATAATAATGGGAGTTAAACAATAGAACTTCCCCTTTCGTTTAGGCTTCTTCCTATACCGTATGCGATGCTTGGGCGTCGGTTACTGGAATCTCGCTGCGGACGGGCCGCTGTCTTCGGCAATCAATGGGGCTGCATTGCGGATCGACGGAGGCTTGGTGCGCAGCATCGTTTGAGTTCCTTACAAATCCGGAATCTGCCAATCGATTTCAGCTAAACCTTTCGAGCGCAAAAATTGATTGGCCCGCGAAAACGGCCGACTGCCCAGAAATCCCCGATGAGCCGACAAAGGGCTGGGGTGCGGTGACTTGATCAAATGATGCTCGCGGTTTGTGATCAGGGCCGCTTTTTTCTGGGCATGGCTGCCCCACAGCAGGAACACGACCGGCTCCCGCTTCTGGTTGAGCGTTTCGATCACCTTGTCAGTGAATGTCTCCCACCCGATGTCCTTATGGGAGTTCGGGGTATCGGCCCGCACGGTCAGGACGGTGTTGAGCAGCAGCACGCCTTGCTTTGCCCATGGGACCAAATAGCCGTTGTTAGGGATACGGCAGCCCAAATCGTCCCGCAGTTCCTTGAACATGTTCTGCAGGGAAGGCGGAGCTTTGACCCCCGGTTTGACGGAGAAGCTGAGCCCATGTGCCTGTCCTGGGCCGTGGTATGGATCCTGGCCGAGAATCACCACTTTGGTGTCGGCGAAGGACGTATAATGGAGCGCGTTAAATATATCATACATATCGGGATAAATCGTTCGGGTACGGTATTCATTCGCCAGAAACTGGCGCAGCTGCAAATAGTACGGTTTCTTGAATTCGGGCTCCAGGAAGGGGGCCCAATCATTGTGAAGAATCGTCAAGCCGAGTCACCTCGCAAGTTCTAGAATGCTTAAGTAGACTTCGACATCAGCGAGCCTAGTTCCTCCTTGACGCGTGCGAAGGCGCTCGCTTGCTTGGAACACCGTGCTAGAATTCAATATAATAGAGGTAATGTACTAACGGGCGGGAGGACAGGCGATGAATAAGCAGGAACAGGTACTCCTGGAATTCAGGAATTTATTTAATAAACTGGTCTGGCTCAATAAAATGAAAATAGAAGACCGACTGAAAGGGGTTAAGCCTTCCGAAGTCCATTGTATCGAGGCGATTGGGAAGCAGGCGGAGCCCAATGTGACTCGGCTTGCTGAGACCCTCTATATGACGCGAGGAGCCATTACGAAATTAACGAAGAAGCTGATGGACAAAGGTCTGATCGAAAGCTATCAGAAGCCGGACAACAAGAAAGAAATCTATTTTAAACTGACCGCGCAAGGTCAGAACATTTTTGATATCCACGAAGAGTTGCATGAGGAACTGCAAGCGCGCGATCAAGCCGTATTTGAGCAGGTGACGGAGGAGCAATTTGATCAGATGCTGCACTTTATTGAACGATATAGCCGACACTTAGATGAGGAAATGAAGAAACAAGGGATCTCCCTGCACGACATCAGCAGGAAGTGATTTGGCACAACACATAGTTAAATTCCAGGCAGTCCACTCGATTAGGAGCGACTGCTTTTTTTTGTTTCGATAATTGTTGACAAGGAAACAATAATACGTTATGTTTTTGTTGACACAGAAACAAAATGACTATAATAACATCCGAGAGGAGAATCCCATGCAGAACGTAAAAGAGAAAGGAAGAGAGTTACCTAGAGAAATCCTCATGGCTGCCTGGGCAATTGCCCTTGGAGCCATTGCTCCTATGCTTGATTCAACGATGGTGAATATCGCGATCGATATCCTCACCAAAGATTTTCAGACGACGCTGGATATTATTCAATGGTCCATCACTGGTTATGTGCTTGCCCTTGCGATGGCGGTACCGGTCTCCGGCTGGCTGATGAACCAATTTAACGGGAAGAAGATTTTTGTCGGCGCCGTTGTTGCTTTTGGCATTATCTCCGTCTTTGTCGGCTTCAGTTGGAATGTCTTCAGCTTTATATTTTTTCGCTTGGTGCAAGGATTTAGCGCCGGGATCATTACCACGCTGATGTTCACGCTTCTAGTCAAAACCGCAGGGCCGGATTATCTGGGGCGAGTGATGGCGATCGTCAGCACACCGATGATTTCTGGCCCCATCCTGGGACCGGTCATCGGAGGCTTCATCGTTCAATGGGCGTCCTGGCAATGGATTTTTTTCATTAGTGTGTTGATTGTTCTGATCTCCGCACCGCTGATGATGAGAAAAATCCCCAACTTCGAGCCGTTCAACCGAGACAGCAAACTAGATGTCATTGGGATCGCCTGCTTGTCCTTCATGAGCGCTGCTTTGATCTATGGCATTACAAAGGCGGCGGACCATGCCTCGTTTAACAATCCCGAGACTTTGTTATGGGTGGGCATCGGCCTTGCTTTAGCCGTTATCTATTTCGCGTACAACCGTTTCACGAACAATCAAACCGTACTCCCTTTGAACCTGTTTGTGCATCGGAGTTTTCTGGCTTCCAGTGTTGGACTGTTTCTGGCGAATATGGCCATTATGGGACCGATGCTCATCTTGCCGTTGTTCTTTCAAAATTTCCGGCATTTCACGGCCATTGAAGCTGCGCTTGCGTTAATTCCCCAAGGCCTAGGGATGCTCGTTACCCGTCCGTTGATCGGCAAAATGATCGATCGGATCGGCGCGAAATACGTGGTGATAGTCAGCCTGATTCTATCGCTGATCGGGTCCGTTCCGCTGATCTTTATCACTGATCAAACGAGCATGGTATGGATTTCCCTTGTCTTGTTTATTCGGGGATCCAGCATCGGGGGCATTAATCTCCCGTTAACGAGTGACGCCTATACGGGACTAAACGATCATCAGCTCTCGGAAGCCGGCGTTGGGATCAATATCATCGAGAACCTGGGTGCCAGCTTTGGCTCAGCGGTGATCGCCACTGTTGTTGCAACAGTCGTCCAAGGCCTGCAACCCACGGTGGCAAATAGCTTAAAGGGCTATCACGCCGGATTCCTGGTTTCCACCCTCGTCCTCATTCTGATTTTTATCCCCGGGCTGTTCCTCACCCATAAGAAGAGGGCGATGAGCTCATAAAACAAGCCGCGAGGTTCTCCTCGCGGCTTCAGTTCATTCTTTATTTATCAAGCCATTGGAAATGGAAGGTGCCTTCTTGGTCAACGCGTTCGAACGTATGGGCGCCGAAGTAGTCGCGTTGGGCTTGCAGCAGGTTAGCAGGCAACCGCTCGGAACGGTAGCTGTCGTAGTAAGCCAGAGCGGAGGAGAAGGCCGGTACCGGAATGCCGCGGGTTACAGCAGTGGCAACCACTTGTCTCCAAGCGTCTTGGTAGTTCTCGACGACATTCTTGAAGTAATCGTCGAGCAGCAGGTTTTTCAGATTCGGGTCGCGATCGTACGCATCTTTAATATTTTGCAGGAAGCGAGCCCGAATGATGCAACCGCCGCGGAAGATCATGGCGATGGCGCCATAATTCAGATCCCAGCCATATTCCTCGGAAGCGAGACGCATTTGCGCGAAGCCTTGGGCGTACGATGCGATCTTGCTGGCGTACAGCGCCTTGCGGACCGCTTCAATGAATGCTTCCTTATCGCCGTCATACGGCTGGGTGGCCGGACCGTTCAACCGTTTGCTGGCGGCCACGCGTTCGCTCTTCATTGCGGAGATGAAGCGGGCAAACACCGACTCGGTGATGATCGACAGCGGTACGCCAAGATCGAGGGCGCTTTGGCTCGTCCATTTGCCAGTACCTTTCTGGCCGGCGGAGTCCAGGATCACGTCCACCATCGGTTTGCCGGTAGCTGGATCCTTCTTGCCAAAGATGTCTGCCGTGATTTCGATCAGGTAGCTGTCCAGCTCACCGCTATTCCATTCCGTAAAAATCTTGTGCAGTTCATCAACGCTCAGCCCCAGCACATCCTTCAACAAATGGTACGCTTCGCCGATTAGCTGCATATCCCCGTACTCGATCCCGTTGTGAACCATTTTCACGTAGTGGCCGGCACCGTCCGGGCCGATGTAGGTGGAGCAAGGATCGCCGTTCACTTTGGCCGAAATCGCCGTCAAGATTGGCTCAACCAATTCGTAGGCGTCCCGTTGGCCGCCAGGCATGATCGCCGGGCCTTTCAGCGCGCCTTCCTCGCCGCCGGATACGCCGGCGCCGATAAAGCGGATGCCTTGGGCTTCCAGCAGCTTGTTGCGGCGCTGGGTGTCCGGGAAGTGGGCGTTCCCGCCGTCGATCAAGATGTCCCCTTTCTCAAGGTAAGGGACCAGTTGGTTGATCGTGTCGTCGGTTGGCTTGCCGGCTTTCACCATAATTAGAATTTTACGCGGCGTTTCCAGCGATTGCACAAATTCCTCGATGCTGTAGGTGCCAACGAAATTTTTGCCCGGCGCTTCCTCCAGCAGTTCTTTGGTTTTCTCAGGCGAACGATTATACAATGCAACGGAGAAGCCTTTGCTTTCGATGTTAAGCGCGAGGTTCTTGCCCATGACGGCGAGACCAATCACGCCGATTTGTTGTTTTTTCATATATACCTACCTCCAAACCTATCCTCTCTAATCTATGAGGTAAAGCTCTTATTTTACGGATTTCTTCCAATCGGCCGCGAACTTCTCCAGCCCTTGATCCGTCAGCGGATGTTTGGCCAGTTGTTCGATGACCGCGAACGGAATAGTAGCGATATGCGCTCCAGCTAAAGCTACGCGGGTAACGTGATCCGGATGGCGGACAGAAGCGGCGATGATTTGCGTATCCAGGGTATGCACACGGAACAGCTCCGCAACTTTCGATACTAGCTGCACGCCGTCTTCGGAAATGTCGTCCAAGCGGCCGAGGAACGGCGATACATAAGTAGCGCCTGCACGAGCGGCCAGCAAAGCCTGGTTGACCGTAAAGATCAAGGTGACGTTGGTCTTGACACCTTTTTGCGCCAAATATTTGGTTGCTTCGAGACCTGCCAGCGTCATTGGCAGTTTAATCGTGATTCGTGGATCATGGTTGTTGATTTTGATCAGCTCTTCCGCTTGGGCAATCATCTCTTCGGCTGTGACTGCATCCGGCGTGACTTCCGCCGAAACGGACTCCACGTCGGGGACGGCCTTCAAGATTTCCTCAATGCGGTCCTCGAACTTGACGCCTTCTTTGGCGACGAGGGAAGGATTGGTTGTCACCCCGGATAAGACGCCGATTTTATGGGCTTTTTTAATGTCTTCCAGATTGGCCGTGTCAACAAAAAATTTCATCGTAATCCCTCCAAATTTATAAATTTTAGATTTGAACGATCAGGGACAAAAAGTTCCGTATTCCCCCTTATTTGATGGACAAGGACTCTTGAGACGATGGGTTACCGGTGCTCTCTGCGGAGGTTGCCGCTTCGCTATCGCGGTCGAACCACCACTCGAACCCGTCTTTGGCCAGCAGCTCGTAGGCCGCTTGCGGGCCGAAGCTGCCTGCCGGATATGGATATAACGGCACCTCATTCGCAGCGTAAGCATCCAGGATTGGCTGCACCCATTTCCAGGACAACTCGACCTCATCCCAATGCGCAAAGAAGGAGGAGTCGCCGCGAAGTGCGTCATAAATCAGGTTCTCATAGGCTTCAGGCACTTCACTGCCGCTCTTATGGGAGCCGATCAGCACCTTCGTGAGATCCTGTTGCTGAGCTTCGCCTTCCGTATTCAGACGCAGGTAAATGCTCTCGTTCGGGCTGATTTCGAACACGAGCAAATTCGGTTTACCGCCGTTGTTGGCTGTGGAGACTTGCTTCACCGGCTCGCGGAACTCAATGACGATCCGTGTGGCTTTCTCCTTCATGCGTTTGCCGGTACGGATGTAAATCGGAATTCCGCGCCAGAAATCGTCATCGATTTGCAGTTTGGCTGCGATGAAGGTATCGTTTTGGGAATCCTGCGGGATCCCGGCTTCGTCTTTATAACCGACAACCGGTTTCCCTTGAATGGTCCCGCTTGTATATTGACCGCGGACCACTTGGGTTGGGACGTCTTGACGCAGCAGCGGCTCCAGTGATTGCATCACATGCTTCTTCTTCGAGCGCACTTGCTCCGAATCGTCGCCTTTCGGCAGATGGGCGGCAAGCATCATCAGCAGCTGCAGCATATGATTCTGGAACATATCGCGCAAGGCACCGGAATGGTCGTAATACCCGGCTCTTTCCTCAACGCCAACGGTTTCGCTGGCCGTAATTTGCACGTTTGCGATGTAACGGTTATTCCAGGAAGCCTGGAGCACCGGATTCGTTTGCTGCAGCAGATGAAGCTTCTGTACCATCGGTTTGCCGAGGTAGTGGTCGATGCGGAAAATTTCCTCTTCGGTAAAAGCTTTGCTAAGCTGTGCATTGAAATCGCGGGCGGATTGGAGATCGCGGCCAAACGGTTTTTCAATGACAAGCCGTTTCCAGCCTTTCGTGTCGCCTAGTCCGCTGTCTTGAATATGGTTTGCAATTGTCTCGAACAGCTCTGGACCAACCGACAGATAAAATAACCGATTGGGCTCCGCCCCTAGGGCCTGTTCGCGTTCTTCAACGAGCTTCAGCAGGCTTTGATAGTCTTCCTTGCGGTCGACGTTCAGGACATGATAGCGGAAGAAGCTGAGAAATTTGTTCACAGCCTCTGCATCGCTGGCTTCCCGTCGTGAAAAGCTGTGCAGAGATCGTTCGATGTTTGCCTTAAAGGTTTCATCGGACCATTCTCTGCGGCCCAAGCCGATTACGCTAAAAACTTCCGGCAGCTTTCCATCCAAAAACAAATTAAACAAGGCAGGGTAAATTTTGCGTTTCGCTAGATCCCCAGTTGCCCCAAACAATACAAACGTATTGGCATCCATCTAGGTTCTCTCCTCTCAGCATAGCTTTTCTCTTATCCATTAATGGAATACAGGTTCTCTGTTTGTGGGATCCGGGATGTTGCCCATTCCCAACCTCTAAGCTATGGATTATTTGGAATGACTCCAATATAATACGAATATCACCATAGGTGAAATTAATATATTTGACAGGAGCTATAGACCAGGTTTATGACAAACAATTATGAACTATATAAAGTGTTTTATTGGGCAGCGAAAACCGGCAGCTTAACCCAAGCAGCCAATGCGTTGTTCCTGACGCAGCCCAGCGTCAGCCATGCCATCAAGCAGCTGGAGGAAAGCTTTGGCCTTTCGTTGTTTTACCGTAACTCCAAAGGAGTGTCGCTGACGCAGGAGGGCGCGATCTTGTACTCGTATATCGAGCAATCGCAGATCTTGATCTCCCTGGCGGAGAAAAAGATGGCCGAGCTCAAAAACCTCGAGACCGGTGTTCTGCGGATCGGCGGCAGTGACTCGTTGTTTAAGCATTACTTGCTTCCGTATTTGGAGGATTTTCATCGACGGTATCCGGACGTCGGGATTCAGCTGCTTCACGGGACAACTCCGGAGATCATGGGTTTCTTGAAGGAGGGGAAGATCGACCTGGGCGTAGCCCGGATGCCGATCGTCGATCCGCATATCGAAGTGCGGGAGGGCATTCAGCTGCAGGACTGCTTTGTGGCCGGCTGTGCCTATGCCAATCTCAAGGACAAAGTGATTTCGCTGGAAACGCTGCTGGAGCACCCGCTGATCTTGTTCTCGCGCAACAGCCGCGCCCGCATGGCGATCACCGAGCTGTTCTATGAATATGGCTACGAGCTGAAGCCTGAAATTGAGGTTGGCAGCGTCGACCTGCTGATCGAATTGGCGCGCAAAGGACTGGGAATTTCTTATGTGGCCCGGGAGTTCGTGTCGAAGGAACTGGAGGACGGCTCGCTGTTTGAAATCAAACTGGACGTAGAGCTGCCACCGTCCCAGGTGGGCATTATGAATATGCGGAACGTGCCGCTTACGACTGCAGCCCAGAAGTTTATGGAGGAATTCCGGTTATTTCGAAAATAACTATAATAACAAGAAGGGAGGGAATTGCTAGTAAGGAATCCCTTCCTTTCTTCATGTTGTGAATAGCTCGTTTAAGTTCCCCCAATCAGCTTTTAGCAGCTTCTTTAACAATTCGACCTGCTCGGTTCCAAGAGCATCCGCAATAATCTGCTCCAGCGCTGCCTTGATGGTGGCGTTCTTCTCATAACAGCTTTCGCCCAACGGCGTTAATTTCAAGCTTTTTTCCTTCTTGTTATGCTGGGCTGGTATGACCTCAACCAACCCTTTGGCTTCCAAGCTCTTAATGAATTTGTGGGTCGCCTGCCGCGAAATATCCACCTGTCTTGTTACCTGCGAAATCGTTGGATTTTGCTGATAAATCCTTGCCATGATAAACCATTCTGAGTTGGAGATATATATCTCGTTCCGTTCGTTCCACACCTGCTCACAGAGGGAGCGAAGCTGGACATGACGTTCGCTAATCAGATCGATCAGGTTCAAAGATTCAAATTTGGGATGCATGGAATCCCTCCATTTCCGTTCCTGTTGCTAGTTCTCCTACACTATACAAAGACGGCCGGAAGTTGTCAATTTAGTTGACAAATTAACGGAAAAGGAGTATATTAACAATAGTCAACTTAGTTGACAAAATAGAGGGGCGGGATCACGGCCATGTTTGATAAGGGGGATTTGATCAGTTATTCGGTGCATGGCGTTTGCCGCATCGACGAGGTTTGCGTAAAATCGCTGGCCGGTGTTTCCAAGACTTATTATGAACTGCATCCGCTGAGCAATGAGACCTTAAAAATCAGCATTCCGGTCGATAGGGCGCCCTTGCAATTGCAGAAATTGATGGGGCCGGAGGAAGCGATGGCGTTAATCGACTCTTTTATGGCACCGGGCATTCCATGGATCGATAACAATCATGAACGGCATCACAATTACAGTGCGATTGTCAAGACAGGCGACCGGGAGGGAATCGCGAAGGTTGCCAATACGTTGATGCGCAGGAAACAATGGTCTGAGCAAAATCATAAGAAACTCGGCAATCAAGACAACCAGCTGTTATTGGGCATACAGAACACTTCATTTAACGAAATGGCCATCGTGTTAAAGACCACATACGATGACGTTTTGCAGGCTGTCCAGGAGAAGGTTGCCGTGAATCAGTCATAAACGGGTTCTTTATACGAGTTATACGAGGAAAGAGAGGTGCAGCTGCACCTCTCTTTTTGGGCTTATTGATAACATTGATTTCTAAACCTTTAGCATGCCGCGGAACCCTCTGGCGCCATAATAGGATTCCGCCCCGTTATGGTACACAAAGACTGTGTCGTAACGGCGGTCGCAGAAGAGGGCGCCGCCAAGCTTACGGATGGAAGCAGGGGTTTGCACCCAACTGGAGGTCTTCAAATCAAATTTCCCCAGCTTCTGCAGTTCCCGGTATTGCTCTTCCGTTAACAGCTCAATTCCCATAGCAGCCGCCATGTTCATCGCGCTGTCTTCCGGCTTATGCTGCTTTCTCGATTCCAGGGCTTCATGGTCGTAACAGACGCTTCTGCGGCCCTTGGGCGATTCCGCCGAACAATCTACGAATAAGATTTGATCGGTTTGCTCATCGTATCCAATAACGTCCGGCTCGCCGCCGGTCCGTTCCATTTCATGGAGCGACCACAGTTTATCGGGCTGCGCCTCCAGCTTCGCTTGGACCTGAGCCCATGCCAACTCGGGATGGCGATTCATGTTTGCCTCAAAACGCTTGCTTAAAACCTGGAGCAATTCTTCACTTTGTTCCGGTGCTAAAACCTTGAGTTCTTTGTTCATCATGAGCAACCTCCTCAAAACTTGTTGATTTTCACCTCTACAGTTCTTCCGTGCTTAGCGTAAAACCTTCAATCACCGCGTCCTCATCAACCTCAATCAGAATGCAGCGTTTGCCGTGATAATTGACTTGCTTCAGGTACTTTAGATCTTGAGGGCTGACCGAGATCGTGGCTACCTTCGTTTCGATCTTGATCGATTTCGAAGTAAACTTCGGCACGACGCTGCTTGCTTTGATCTCATAGTTTTTGTCGTCAACAACCGTTTGGTACGCCAGCTCCACCTTTTCCGTCGTAACGTTCTCCACGCCGCTGGCTGTCAGCACGCGCTCCACATCCCTATAATCCAGCTTCGGCGGTTCTTCCTCCTCGTGGGTTTCAATCACCTGCTGAATTTCTTCGTATACGCTCGCAATCGTGGAGGCGTCAAGCTGATCTCCGGCAATTTCCTTGACGATGTCCTCAAAGATCGCTCTCTCTTCCAGCGCGGTTACCGTCTTCTCGGCGTTTAGGACCTGATCGATAAAATGCTGATTTGGATCATTCGCTTTGCCCGCGCAATAGAGTACCCGATTCACATCAGAGAAGCCGTCCGTAATGCTGGGATAGAAGAAGCCTTGCTCCGGCGAGCGCAGCTTGATGATTGGATCAACGATCACGTTGTACTTGAACTCGCGTTCGACATAGTCGAACATAAGCGTTTTTCGCTGCGGTTCGGTTGAATTGATGCTGCACAAAATAAACGGATTCGCAAACATCTCATCAGTTTCGCTTTCCTCGGCTTCCTCATTGCGCTCCTTGGTGGGCTTGTAATATTGCCCGCGGACGAAGGTGATTACCGTATCCCGTTCATACGTCGTATCCTCCAGCATTTTCTCTACCAGCAGAAGCATCAAATCATGCCATTCGTCGGCATCACCGGTCACGAGAGCTTGATGCAGCAGCTCCTGCGAAGGCTTGTCCGTTTCCGGGTGATCCTGGAACTTTAGCTCGAACAGCTTCTGATCCAATTCTCCGGACAGCAGTCTTTTGAAATTGCCCATATGCAATTCCTGCTTTTCTCTCTCCAACAGCTCAAACGGTGTACGCTCAAAATGATAGATTTCGTTCGTTTCCTTCATAATATAGACGTTCAGAATGTCGTAAATACTTAGTCTTTCATGATCCAGTTTGAATTGCTTGCGGATATAAGCGAGTTCCTTCTTGATCAAGATAATTCCCCTTTGCAAAAATTCAATATTTGCATTGTACTATAATGCTCGTCACCTGTCATGATACGTAAAAAATGAAAAAGACCCAAACCGTTAATGAAGTGCACCCCTTAGAATAGACATTGGAAAACCCCCCTGGTTATTCCGATGAATTCTAGGGGGTGCATTTTTTATGGCAATCAAAGGACAACGATTTAAATCATACTCTGAGGAACTGAAGTTGGAGGCGATACGTCTTTATTTGGAGGCAAAATGGACGTATCGGCAGATTAATGAGCACTTAGGGATTCAAGATAAGGATCGGATGAAACGCTGGATGCGAAAATATCGCGAACAGGGGGAGTTTGGTCTACTCGACCAAAGGGGGAGACGAAAGGAATATGTGGATCAGGACCGCTATACGAAGCAGTTACAACGGGAGAATGAAATGCTAAAAAAGTGTTTGGAAATCTGGAAACAGGAGGTAAAGAACAAAGGTATGCATCCATTCGGAAAGCCTCACAAGGGTACAACATCAGCAGCTTGTGCAAGTTGTTTGGTGTCTCCAGAAGTGGATACTACGCTTATTTGAAACGTCAATTGAAGATGATTGATCGGGATCACGATGCAAAAGCCTTAATCCAAGCCGTATATAATCGCTATCGTGGTATCTACGGCTATCGACAAATTCAACTCTTCCTACTGCAAGACGAGGAGGTGTGGATGAATCATAAAAAGGTTCTTCGTTTAATGCAACAATTAGGGCTACGTTCACACATTCGACGTAAGCACCGTTTTAACTATGCTTCGAATGTAGGCAGCCGCGTCGCTGAGAATACGCTGCAACATCAATTTAAGGCGGATGCCCCTAACCAGAAATGGGTAAGACTTATTTAATAATGAAATCGTAGCGTATCACACGAGTCTACGTAATGATAATCAGCTTGTACTTCAAACCTTTGAGAAGGCCTTGAATCAAACGAAAGACGTGACGGGATTGATCGTTCACAGCGATCAAGGATTCCAGTACACGCCTCACGCCTACCACGACATGCTGCTGAAGGTTGGCACCCGAATCAGCATGTCTAGACGAGGCAATTGTCATGACAACGCCTCTATGGAGAGCTTCTTCTCGCATCTCAAAACAGAAGGGCTCTATCCCTATCATATCCGAACTCTAGACGAGACACAAAGGCGAATTGAAGAATATATTGAGTTTTACAACAACAAACGACCACAAAGAAAACTAAACAAGCTGACGCCGAGTGAGTTTCGACGCCAGCTCGTAGCCTAGGGGCTTTTTCCAATGTCCACTAAACGGGGGCTTGACCAAAAAGCAAAGGCGGCTTAATTTTTTCTTCTCTTCAATCAATTCATTGCTGGAAATTCCGAGTATCTCGTATGCCTGTTGTACCATATCACGATCTTTATCGAATATTGGATTCGACAGGTCGTAGATTCCGCTTTTGGCTGTGACATGATGGAGGCTTTAAACCATAGGATGGAAGCTTGTCATACTCTCCTTCCCGATGTACCATCAAACTTCGATTAATTCAAAACATTTAGATGGAGGAGATGTATTCATGCAACAATTCGGTCCAGAATGGTTAAAACCGGCTTTTGATCATAGGTTTAATGAATTGGTGAGGCAAGCGGGTATGCAGCGGGAGATTGATCAATTACAAAACAGGCATCGAGAACTTGAGAATTTACTAAAAAGTGAGTTATCACAAGCCCAGTATGAGTTATATCTTGAGATGGAAGAGATCATCAATTATCGCAATACTCTCATAATACAGCAGTTATACTTTGCTGGACTAAAGGATGGGGTTCAGTTGTTGAGAGAGTTACTATAGTCTGCCATAAGGCAATTTGATAAAAGATCGTTTTGATATTGGATTTTCCTTATCAATACGATCTTTATTTTGGATTCTTCGATTGATGTTGGACTCTGACATTCAAGTTGAGTATCGGTTACGACAGCAATAGCCAGTCCTCTCTGTTATTCCAGAGAGGGGTTGGCGACAGCAAAATCCTTCCGACCATCTGTTAAAGATGTCGTTCCGCTGCGGATTGTTATTCCTTATCATCAACCTCGCCATATTCATTTTCAACTAGTTTGATCATCTCTGAAGGCGTAGTGTTAAGAGCCTTCGACAATGCAAATATCGTTGTAAGGGTCGGTTGATAAATACTTCTTTCCAACATTGAAATGTATGTCCGGTCAAGGTCACTCCTGAAGGCAAGTTCCTCTTGGGACATCTTTTTGGTAACTCTCAAGGACTTAAGAACTTTGGCGAATGATGAAGCGATATCTGAAGTTCAGTCGATTTATGAAAAGATACACCAAAATTCCAGTCAACTTTCAAATCAAGTTATCCGTCATATTGTTATGCCGAAAATTCAAGAAATTTGTTTCAATAATAACCTTTCAAACGTCATATTGGACTTAAGCAAGAAAGATCATTACACTTATCGACATTGTATCGGTGTTGCAATCCTCTCCTACTTAATTGGTAAATGGTTGGGGCTGAAAGAAGAGGAACTGAATGACCTCGCCGTAGCGGGGTTGCTTCATGACCTTGGAAAGACCAAGATCCCTGATTCGATCTTGAAAAAACCAGGCAAACTCAGTGTGGAAGAGTATTCTGAAATGAAACGCCATACTCACTTTGGGTATGAAATGGTTAGCAATCTTCCAGGCATGTCGGAACAACAAGCATTGGTTGCCCTTCAGCATCATGAACGGGAAGATGGCAGCGGCTATCCTTTCGGGGTCAGCGGTGATAAGATCACTTACTTCAGCAAAATTGTAGCCGTTGCCGATGTGTTCCATACGATGGTTTCAGAGCGGGTGTATAAGAAGCCAGTTCCCTTATACCAAGTGTTTCAAGAAATCTATCAACGTGCATTCGGATTATTCGATCCGATCATTGTTCAATGTTTTATTACCAACGTAATGAACAGAATGATCGGGGATTCAGTTCTCTTATCAGATGGTCAAGTGGCTCGCATAGTTATGCTGCATCCAGATGACTTGATCAATCCGCTGGTTGAGTTTCAAGGGCAATTTTATGATCTGCGGCATTCTAAAAATAAAATCTTGGGCTTTACCAGCAACCAGTAACGACGAGGTTGGGAAAATTCTGATATTTCGGGTGCATTAAAGGAACTCTTTAAACATGCGAATATTGCGCTGTATAAAGAGAAGCGGAAACGGGCAAAGGCATTGAACGGAAAAAGACTCGGCATTGAAAAACAGTAATTGAGATGAGAGGTATGTACAACCTATGTAATAGGGGCTGTAAAATAAACTGTGTAAACTCTCCAACCAATCTATTAAACTAGGAGAAAGGTTGGATGGAAAGTATGAACATAGTGGCCCCAAAGTTCAGCAGAGATCAAGTGAAGGCCTTCATTAAAGACAACGATTTTCCAGATTAGCAAGGTGACTTTAACAGGTGATTTGCCGGTGGCCCACTAACCATTGCACGTCCATAGCTTCGCGTGTTATACGAGATCAGAAGTGTCTCAACCAGCTTAATCATGGTTTGCGCAATAGTGGGTGAACAGTTTGTGTAACGGGCTTGTTCGCCCCAATTCTTGATCGTTCTCTCCCGACTACAGCTATCATAAATCAAAAAGAGGCTAACCAGATTAAGCTGGCTAACCTCATAATACGAAAATTCTTGACAGACTCCGAAAATGTCCATTACCCTGAGCATTTTCTACGCTCTCAACAATTTGAATTATCTTGTTGAAGTTACCAGCCTAACCCCGATGATGTTTTTAAAGGGTTAGGCTGCTTTTCGTTTTGACAACTGGTTTAGGCGCCCCATTATTTGTCAATACGATGTGTTGACACTACACACTCCACATGACTCGTCTGCGGAAACATATCCACCGGCTGCACCCATTCCAGCGCATATCCGCCGTCCAGCAGCGCTTTGCAATCCTTTGCCAGGGTGGACGGGTTGCAGGAGACGTAGACGAAGCGCTTCGGTTTCGTCTTTAGCACCGCTTCGAGGAAGCGGGGATCCAGCCCGGTGCGCGGCGGGTCAGCGACGATGACGTCCGGGGCGAATCCGGACTTGACCCAGCGGGGGAGTAACTCCTCGGCGTAACCGGTGTAAAACTGAGCGTTATCCCGGCCGTTCCGGGCTGCATTCGCTTTGGCGTCCTCGACGGCTTCGGGGATCGATTCGATGCCGCGAACCTCCTTCGCGTAAGGTGCTAGCCACAGGCCGATCGTGCCGGTGCCGCAGTAGGCATCAACGACGGTTTCTTTACCCGTCAGACCCGCAGCTGCACGCACGGATTCATACAGCTTGACCGTTTGCAGCGGGTTCAGCTGGAAGAAGGCGCGGGGCGATAGCGTGAATTCCAGATCACCCAGCGATTCCTGAATGCTGTCTGCGCCCCACAAGATCTCTGTCCGGTTGCCAAATACGAGCGAGGTGTTCTTCGGATTCACGTTCATTGCGATGCTGGTCAGCTCGGGCATCGCCAGTCGCAGCTCCTTGACCAGCTGCTCCCGGCGCGGCAGCTTGTCGTTGGCGGTGACTAGCGTGACTTGCAGCTGCCCGGATTGGAAGCCAACGCGGACGACAATCGTACGGACCAGCCCTTGGTTGCTTTTTTCCTTATATACTGGAATACCTAGTCGTTGAAGCACGTCCCGGGTCTTGTCCACCACCTCGTTCACCTTCGGGTGTTGAATGGGACAACCGGTAATATCGATCAGCTTATGGGAGTCGGCCGCATACAAGCCGGCGATCATGCCCTCTTGGGACATGCCTAATTGCAGCTGCGCCTTGTTACGGTAGCCCCAAGGGTGATCCATGCCCAGCATCGGCTTCAACCGCACGTCCTGCAGGCCGGCGTAACGCGCAAACGCCTCCCGGATGATCTCCTCTTTGCCGGCTAACTGTCCCTCGTAGGACAGATGCTGGATCTGGCAGCCGCCGCAGATGCCGAACACCGGGCATGGCGCCTCCAACCGATGCGGAGAGCGCTTCTCGATCTTTCGAATCACGGCAGCGATATATTTAGGCTCCACGCGGGTAACCTCTGCATGTATGACCTCACCGGGAATACCGCCTTCGACGAACACGGCTTTCCGCCGATAATAGCCGACGCCTTCGCCGTTAATGCCCAGCCGCTTGATCGTCACGACGATCCGGTCGCCGGTACGTACCTCATCGGCCTGTTCCCGCTTGGCGATCGGCGGCTTGGGCCGCGATTGCGTTTTGTTGCCCGGGCGGTTGCCGGAATAGTTACGTTCTTTCATGAATCCTGATTCTCCATCCTGTTAGGTTTGTACTAGACTCAATATACCATGGGAATCCAAGGGATACCATGACCTGCATCGACGAAGGGTTATAGCAGCTGCAATAACAGAAAAACCAGAAACCGGTGCCAGCAAGCGAGAGGTTGATCCAACCAAAGATTTTGGCGTATTTCTGTTCCTTTTGCTTCTGCTGAACCTTATAAATCGTTTGATCCACCAGAAGCAAGACAAGTCCGGAAAAGAGTGAGATGGAAGCGGTAAAAGCAAACACGTGATTCATCACATGCACCTGATTCATGACATGCACCTCCTAATTCGCTTTTAAGCCGGTTCGACGGATCGAAACACTGAGTTTCACGGATCCCGGGATGTTCGCATACATCTGTCCCCAGTCGCTTTTCTGGTGAATGTGCTAGGATATAACAGAACAAGGGTTTCCCGAACCCCGTAGATCCCAATCGTGGAGAGCACGAGCAACAAGTACAAGCTGGCGCTGACGGCGATGCCCAGCATGACCGACTTCAAGCCAATTTAAGAGATGAACTGATTTCATCGACATCATGATAACAAACAAGAAGGGGAAGATGACAAACGGCCAATAAATCAGGTGAACATAGGCAAATTGAAGCGCATGAATAATCGTCAATGGTTTGAAAAAACTGGTCGAACAGCGCCGGGACAATCAGCGCATCCCAACTGTTCGAGGAAGAAGACGAAGGTGATGGTTTTGAAGGATGCTTCTTCTTATACGCTTCGTATTTGGATTTCCAATCCAGCATATCTGCCGCCTCCGGACGAATTGTAGGATTATTAGAGAGTGTTGGACTTTTTGGAAAAGTTTATGTAGCGTTTGCGGCGGTTGCCCAATTCTCCAAACCCCGGTAAACTAAAAAAGTGCATAAAGCCGGTCTGTCCCGAAAATCCGGGAGGACGACGGCCGATTGGGAAGTTAGGAGAAATCAAGCGAAATGAGCACGGAAGCACTTACGATGGAACATGCGCAGCAGCTGCTGCAGAAATATTACGGATATCCCGATTTCCGCGAAGGGCAGCGGAGAATCGTCGAGAGCGTATTGTCCGGCGCGGATACGCTGGGCATTATGCCGACGGGCGGAGGCAAATCGATCTGTTACCAGATCCCGGCTCTGATGTTGCCGGGTCTGACGCTGGTTGTGTCCCCGTTGATCTCGTTGATGAAGGATCAGGTCGATGCGCTCACGGCGATGGGCATCTCCGCCGCCTACATCAACAGCACGCTGTCGGGCAAGGAAGTGAACGACCGCATCCGGGCGGCGCGCCGCGGTGAGCTGAAGCTGCTCTATGTTGCGCCGGAGCGGCTGGAGCTGGACTGGTTCCGCGAGGAAATGAGCGGTCTATCGATCTCCTGCGTCGCCGTCGACGAAGCGCACTGCGTCTCGCAGTGGGGCCATGACTTCCGGACAAGCTATCTGGCGGTCTCCCCGTTTGTGGAATCGCTGCCGCAACGGCCGATCCTCGCAGCCTTTACAGCCACGGCCACTCCGGAGGTCATGGACGACATGGTCCGTCTGCTGCGCCTTGCGAATCCGGCCGTGTTCGTCACCGGCCTCGGTCGGGATAACCTGGCGATGTCGGTGCTGCGCGGTGAGAACAAGCGCGAATTCGTCCTGAATTACGCGACGACCCATGCGCATCAGCCCGGGATCGTCTACGCCGCAACCCGCAAGGAGGTTGACGACCTGTACGAGCGCCTGCGCCGCGCCGGCATCCCTGCCGGCCGCTACCATGCCGGCTTGTCCGACAAGGAGCGGGAGGAGAGCCAGGAGGCTTTTCTCTATGACGACATTCGCGTGATGGTGGCGACCAACGCCTTTGGGATGGGGATCGACAAATCGAACGTCCGTTACGTGATCCACTACAATATGCCGAAGAACATGGAGGCTTATGTTCAGGAAGCGGGCCGGGCTGGCCGGGACGGCGAGCCCAGCGAATGTATCCTGCTGTTTAGTCCGCAGGACATCATGACGCAGAAATTCCTGATCGAGCAAAACCCGCAGGATGGAGAACGCAAACGCAACGAGTACCGCAAGCTGCAGCAGATGGTTGAATATTGCTACCAGACGAGCTGCCTGCGCTGGGCAATGCTGGATTATTTCGGTGAGGCTCACGACCGCACGCCTTGCGGTGTTTGCAGCTCCTGCCGGGACGAACGGGAGCTCGTCGACATGACGCGCGACGCGCAGATCGTCTTCTCCTGTATCCACCGGATGCGGGAGCGGTTTGGCGTCTCGCTGGTCGCTTCGGTGCTCAAAGGTTCGCAGAACAAAAAGGTGCTGCAGTACGGCTTTAATCAGTTGCCTACCTATGGCATGCTGCGCACGCGCACCGAGAAGGAAATTTCTGAACTGATCAATGTGTTTATTGCGGAAGGGTATTTAGCCTTGTCCGAAGGGCAATACCCGGTCGTAAGGCTGCAACCGTTGGCGGTTGAGGTGCTGAAGAGCCGCCATCAGGTGATGCTCCGTGCGCCGGAGACTGCCGCCGCGTCCTCATCGTCATCTAGCTCGCGGCGCCGCAAGTATGATGAAGGGCCGTCCGCCGTCAACGAGACGGTGTTCGAGCAGCTGCGCTTGATCCGCCGCGATTTGGCCGAGAAGGAGCGGGTGCCTTCCTATATTATTTTCAACGATGCGACGCTGCGCGAGATGAGTGTGGTCTGTCCGACCAGCGAAGCGGATATGCTGAGAATCAAGGGCGTCGGCGAAGTGAAGTACCGTAAGTACGGAAAGCCGTTTCTGGAGTTTTTTCAAAATATGGAGTAGGGTTGTGAGCATGTGAAAGTCATATTGGCAACGCTGAACGCAAAATTTATTCATACCTCGCTGGCGATCCGGCTGCTCAAAGCCTACAGCGGCAACGAGTTTGACATCGATCTGGCCGAATATACGATCAAGGACCCGGTGATGAATATCGTGTCGGATCTGTTTAAGTGGAAGCCGGATGTCATCGGGTTCTCCTGCTATATCTGGAATATCGAAGAGACGATTCGAGTGGTGGCCCTGCTGAAGAAAGTGCTGCCGGAAGTGAAGATTGTACTGGGCGGCCCCGAGGTTAGCTACGACACGAAATACTGGATGGAGCGCATCCCGGAGGTGGATTTTATCGTCATGGGGGACGGTGAGGAGACATTCCACCATTTGCTGCAGGAACTGTCCGGGGAGCAGAAGTTCCACTTCGTGTTTGGCGCGGCCTATCGCAAAGGAGAAGAGGTCGTACTGAATCCGTCTCGGCCAAAATCCGATCTGAACACGCTGCCGTCGCCGCATCGTTTTCCCGAGGATATTCCGAATCTCGGCAAACGGATCGTGTATTTCGAGACCAGCCGCGGTTGCCCGTTCAGCTGCCAGTTTTGCCTCTCAAGTATTGAGGTGGGCGTGCGGTATTACGATATCGAACGGGTGAAGTCGGACATCCTGTACCTCATCGAGCATGGCGCGAAGATCATTAAATTTCTGGACCGCACGTTTAACATTAACCGCAATTACGCGATGGAGATGTTCGAATTTCTGATCAACAACCACCAGGGTTGCGTGTTCCAGTTCGAAATCACGGCGGACATCATGCGGCCGGAGGTGCTGGACTATTTGGCGGAGAACGCGCCGCCCGGCATCTTCCGCTTCGAGATTGGCGTGCAGTCGACAAACGATCCAACCAACGAGCTGGTGAAACGCCGCCAGAACTTTACGAAGCTGACCCGGACCGTCACCAAAATCAAGGAAAGCGGCAAAATCGCCCAGCATCTGGATTTGATCGCCGGATTGCCGGAAGAGGACTATGCCACGTTCCGCAAAACGTTTAACGACGTGTTTGCTTTGCGTCCCGAGGAGCTGCAGCTTGGCTTCCTGAAGATGCTGCGCGGAACCGGGCTGCGGAATGACGCGGAGAAATACAACTACGTGTTTATGGACCATGCGCCTTATGAAATCCTGAGCAATAACGTGCTGCCGTTTGAGGACGTAATCCGGTTGAAGCGGCTGGAGGACGTGCTGGAGAAGTATTGGAATGCGCACCGCATGGATCACACCGTGGAGTATCTGGTCACTCACGAGTTCGATTCGCCGTTTGACTTCTTCCAGGAGTTTGGCGACTATTGGGAGGAACAAGGCTGGCAGCGGATCGGTCATCAGCTGGAGGACCTGTTCACTCGGCTTCACGCGTTCCTAAGCGGACGCACTTTGAAAGAGCCGGAGGTCGTGCTTGGTCTAATGAAGCTTGATTATCTGCTCGGACACAAGTATAAGCCGCGGAAAATCTGGTGGGAGGACCGGGTGGACAAAGACCGGCGCAGCTCGTATTTCCGGGCGTTGGCCGAAGCGCCGGCTGCCTTGTCGGAGCAATTTGCGGCATACGGCCTGGATGAACGCGGGCTGCAGAAGTATGCCTGCATCGAAGAACTGCCTTTTGCGCTGGGCGATGTACTGCGAGCGGAAGGGTCAGAAGCGCCAGCAAGCCCGGCGAACGCAGGGGATGAGCCGCAAGGCACGCTGCTTGTTGTCCTCTACCAGCAGGAAGCAGACGAGCGGCCGGTGTATTTCCACGCCCCTTTAAGCGCTTGGTCCCTGGAGCATTGCACCCTGGTCAAGTGAGGAGAGCAATAACGAAAAAGCGAGCCTGCAAACCGGCTTCCTCTTCCCGAGGAGCCGGTTCAGCAGGCTCGCTTTATTTGTTTATTCTGCGTTCGCTGCTTCGGGCGGCAGATGCCACTCCAGCCAATTCAACACATCCGACATCACTTCGTCGCGGTTGATTTCATTCAGCATTTCATGACGGCCGCCGGGATACAGCCGCACCTCAACGTCCTTGAGGCCCAGCTGATGGTACAGTCCGGCGAGACGCCGGACGCCGGCGCCGTTTTGGCCGACCGGATCGAGGTCGCCGCCAAAGATATAAACCGGCTTATCCTTAGGGATGGAGCGCATCTTCTCCGGGCGGTGAATCTCCTGCAGCAGGCCAAAGAAGCCGTAAAAGAAGCCGGCGCTGCACAAGAAGCCGCAGTGCGGGTCGGCGATGTATTTATCCACCTCGGCCTCGTCCCGGGAGAGCCAGTCGAAGGGCGTCCGCGCCGGGAGGAAGTTACGGTTAAAGCTCCCGAAGGTCACCGCGTTCATCAGCAGGCTGGGATGGGTCTCGCCTTGCAGCAGGCTTTGTAAGCGGGCGAGGCTTCGCCCCAGGCCCAGCAGCCCCCGGGGACCATCTGTTCCCGAGAGAATAAATCCAGTATAAGGCTCCGGGGCTAGGTACATGACCTTCTGCGTCAGAAAGGAGCCCATGCTATGGCCGAGCAGAAACAAGGGGAGATCGGGATGCTCCTGACGGATAATCTTCGTAAGCTGAATCATATCCTTCGCCATGCCGGTAAAGCCTTGTTTGCCCGGCCAGCCTAATTCCTCTGGACTTCCAGCCGTGCGCCCGTGCCCGCGGTGATCGTTCGCGTAGACGATAAAGCCGTGGGCGGTCAGCAACCGGGCCAGGCGCTCATAGCGCTTGGCCGTTTCCGCCATGCCGTGGGCGATTTGCAGCACACCGCGCGGCGGGTCGGCGGAATCAGCGGCGATCCAACGATACACGAAGACCCCATGACTTGTGTCATTGTCGAACGTAAACGTATGCTCTTTCAAGCGTAGCCCTTCTTTCCACGGAATTATGGGAAGACCTCAAGCGAGAAACGCAGGCTGGAAAAATTCGATACGTTCGCCGTCCGGTCCGTTAAAGAAGAAGAATCGGCTGCCGTTCGGCAGACTGCGGATTTCCGGGTCGAGACCGGATAAGCCTAATTTGGAAATCCGGGCATATTCCTCTTCGATATCACTAGCGGTAAAGGCAATATGATGCACCTTGCCCTCATTCGGCAACTCTTCTCCTTCGGGGAGATTAATCAGCTCGACCTCAACGGATTCCTGGCCCGGAAAGGTTAGGAAAGCCAGACGCAGCGGGTCTCCCACCTCACCGATCGTGGATAACAGCTTCATGCCGATAATCCGTTCATAAAACTCGATGGAATCCTCCAGAGCCGAGACGCGAATTCCAATATGCTCGATTTTGCGAATGCCCATACCGATGACCCCCAGTTCAATTCGAATTGGTTGATTTCTTTTCAATCGCGATCAAATACGGGGCAGCCGGCCTTTGCGGCTGCCGGTACAGGATCGCCTGTCCGGCGGAAGCGGGCAGTGCAGCCGCCCAGGCTTCCACCGCCGCCGCTTCGGCGTCGCCGCCGGGATGGCCGGGGTAGAGGACGGCCGTCAAGATCCCGCGCGGCCGCAGCAGGGCCAGAGCGGCCTCCAGGGCGGGCAGCGTGCTGTCCGGCTGCGTGATCAGCGCCGGGTCAGCGCCCTCGGCTGGCAAATAGCCGAGGTTGAACATCACGGCGCCGAGCCGCCCGTGCACGTCCGCGGGCAGCACGGCCGCCATGTCCGCGTGGCTCGCCTGAAGCAAGGTGACGCCGGCGATGGAATCCGCCGGCTCCTTGTCCAGCCGAGCCTTCGTTAGGGCCAGCGCCTGCGGCTGGATATCGAAGGCGAACACTCGCCCCTTCGGACCGCAGGCTTTGGCCAGGAACAGCGTGTCCGCGCCGGT
The DNA here is from genome assembly GCF_047200555.1 of Paenibacillus sp. MB22_1. Lineage (NCBI taxonomy): Bacteria > Bacillati > Bacillota > Bacilli > Caryophanales > Paenibacillaceae > Paenibacillus > Paenibacillus sp. MB22_1. The sequence continues at coordinate 2,296,594 of NZ_JBLADV010000001.1, read as the reverse complement.
TCCCGCCGTGGCGTCGACGGCCGCGTCGCCGAGCCTCAGCCGTTCGCCGGCCAGTTTATGCGCGAAGCTTAATACGGAGAGGAAGCCCATAAGCGCTCAACGTCCTCTCCAGTATTTGCCCTGCCAGGAGTCGCGGCGCTTCAGCTCCGCGTCGATGGCGTTGAGCACTTCCCATTTTTTGAGGCTCCACATCGGTCCGATCAGCAGGTCGCGCGGCGCGTCTCCGGTCAGCCGATGCACGATCATTTCTGGCGGCAGAAATTCAAGCGTGTCCACAATCAGCTTGACGTATTCGTCCTGTTCCAGGAAACGCAGCAATCCTGCTTCGTACTGCTTCACCATCGGCGTCTTGCGCATCAGATGGAGCAGGTGGATCTTAATGCCCTGCACGTCCATGTTCGCCACGGCGCGGCCGGTCTCCAGCATCATTTCATGCGTTTCCTGCGGCAGGCCGTAAATGATATGCGTGCACACCCGGATGCCGCGTGCGCGCAGTTTCTCCACCGCATCGAGGTAGCATTGCGTATCGTGCGCCCGGTTGATCAGCGTGGACGTCGACTCATGGATCGTTTGCAAGCCCATTTCGACCCAGAGGTAGGTGCGCTCATTGAGCTCGGCTAAATAATCCACGACATCGTCCGGCAGGCAATCCGGTCTCGTGGCGATGGATAAACCGACGACACCCGGCTGCTCCAGAATCGCTTCGTAATATTCACGAAGCACCTCCACCGGCGCATAAGTATTCGTATAAGCCTGAAAATATCCAATATATTTCGCATGCGGCCACTTCAGATGCTGCCGGTCGCGGATCGTGGCAAACTGCGTTACCAGATCGTCCCGGCGGCTTCCGGCAAAATCGCCCGATCCCCGGGCGCTGCAGAACGTGCAACCGCCCTTTGCGATCGAGCCATCGCGGTTGGGACAAGTGAATCCGGCATCTAGCATCACCTTAAATACCTTGTCTCCGAACTCTTGGCGCATCTCGAAATTCCAGGTATGAAATCTTTTGTCTCCCCACAAAGCAGGAGTGTCCGTCATCAGTGTACTCATTGCGGCTCCTTCATTTTGTCACAAAATATTTTTTTGCATATTTATACAACGGCGAAAGCCCCGTCCGTACGCCGCTTCCACTGAATTTATTGTATCAAATTTCACTGGAAAAGGGGAATGCTGCTTGCCTGTTTCCTTGCGGCAGGGTATGGAAATATGTTATTTTGAGAATATCAATTTCGTTGGACCCCAATTCCAAAATATATCGAAAAAGGAATCACTCGTCTCGTCTCCCCGGCGAACGGTTGGTTCCTTTTTCATTGCGCGCTTTACATTTGCAGCAAACTTCGGCACAATATTGCAAGGAATGGATACCAAGAAAGCGGAGGAATAACATGCGTTTACGCGGCAGAAAAGGAATACGGGAGCATTTGGAGGAGCAGCAGGATCTGGTTGTCCTGAATCCCCGGGAATATAAAGGACGCTGGGCGGAGGTGTTCGGCAACGGCCGTCCGATCCACATCGAGCTTGGCATGGGCAAAGGTCAGTTTATCAGCGGCATGAGTGTAAAATATCCAGACGTGAACTTCATCGGCATGGACATGTATGATGAGTTGATTCGCCGGGCGAGCGAGAAGGTGCGCGCGAAATGGGACGAGCAGGGCGGGCTGAAGCCGCAAACCGTTCGTCTGGCGCTGGGGAATATTGAAATGATCGAGGAGTTTTTTGCGCCAGGGGAAGTGGAGCGCATTTATTTGAACTTCAGTGATCCATGGCCGAAGAAGAAGCATTGGCGCCGGCGCTTGACGCACCCGCGGTTTTTGGAGAAATACCGTCATCTCCTGAACGAAAACGGCGAAATTCACTTCAAGACTGACTCCCGCGTGCTGTTTGAATTTTCGCTGAATGCCTTTGCCGCGGTTGGATTGCAGATGAGCGACATTTCGCTTAGCCTGCATGAAGGCGGGATTAATGAGGCCCATGTCATGACGGAATACGAAAGCAAATTCGTAGGACAAGGCATGCCGATCTACCGCTGCGAAGTAATGGTTGGCGAAGCGGCCTTACAGCGTTACCATGAGCGGAAGATGGAGATGTTTAAATAGCAAAAAAATCGGAGCAGGATGAATCCTGACTCCGCTTTTTTGTAAATCGCCTTCCTGATCAGGCTGGTTATTTTCGGATGAAATTCGTATTTCCAAGTAAATCAATGATAGCTTGAGCACTTTGCATCGGCCGGAACCGGGCGATATGGTTCAAGACCTCTTCCCGTTTGCGAACGACTTCATCGTATTGCTCAGTCAAACGTTTGATCCAATCGGTGATATCGTCCAGTGATTTCATGGGCGTTCCCCAACCTTGCTGAGCAAAATAATGTGAATTTTCCTCTTCCTGGCCGGGAAGCGGCTGGTGGAACAGCATCGGGATGCCTTTGGCCAACCCTTCCGAGCAGGTCATGCCGCCCGGCTTGGTAATCAGCAAATCGGACACTTCCATCAGCTTGTCGATTTCCTTCGTGAACCCAAGCAGATGGATGTTGGGATGAATGAACCGGGGGTCCTTTTTCATTTTCTCCAGCGACTTCTCGTTGCTGCCCAGGCAGAAAATGACTTGGATTTGCTCCCGGTAAGAGGCGAGCAGTGCATTGACCGCTTCGTCCTTCATGAAGCCCCAGCCCCCGCCCATGACCAGAACGGTAGGCATATCCTTCAGATGGAATTGCAGGCGGATATCTTCCTTCCGATGGCGCTCCCAGAAATTCGGATGGATCGGGATGCCGGTAATCAGGATTTTATTATTGTCTACGCCCCGTTCCATCAATTTCTTCTGCACCTGGTCGGTGGAAACGAGATAACAATTCACTTCCCGGCTCACCCAAGCACCGTGCACATCATAATCGGTAATGACGGTACAGAGCGGGACGTCCAGCATACCTAGCCGTTTCAGGCGGGAAATAACCGCGCTGGGGATCGGATGGGTGCAGACGATCACGTCGGGATGAAGCTGACGGATAATTTGAATTGTACGCGTATAAAAAATCCGATGAAGAGCCATCGTCGTCAATCGGTTTAAAGATTTTTTGTAGTTGCTGCGATACATCATACGGACAAGCCGAGGCTGCGAGGACACCGTTTTCTTGTAAGCGGTGATGATGATCGGCGCCACCCTAGGGTTCAAAAAACTGCCCAGCTCTAGGACTTTCGTCTGTATGTTTGGCGCAATCTTTCGTAAACTGCTGGAGAGCGCGTAGGCCGCTTGCGTATGACCGGCTCCAAACCCCTCGGATAAAAGTAAGACTCTCTGTTTTTGCACTGGTTTCACCTTATTCCTGCAAGGTTTTCCTACTGTCTACAATATCCCCTTTAAGCCCATAATGCAACCGTTCCAAGCGCTACAGAGGAGCCGATGACCGCTCCTGCCAAGGTGTCTGAAGGGTAATGTAGGCCTAAATAAATACGCGAAACTGCCACGATCAGAGCGATCGGCAACAGCACCAGAATCAAGCTTGGGACCGCGGCCATAAACGGTACCGTTATAGAAAAAATGGCCGTCGTATGCCCGGACGGAAACGAGTGGTCCGTCAGCGGGTTCCGGAACGTATTGGTGCCCGGCAGCGTTAAGTAGGGCCGAAGACGCGGGTAGGTTTTTTTGACGAGTGCTACTGGAAGATGACTGATCGCGAGCGCGACGCAGGATTGCAAGCCGATTTTGCTCCATGGCTGCGGAGCCGCAAGCCAGATGAGCAAGGACGAAAGGATGGTGAACCAAGCTCCCCCTAAATGAGTTAAATGATACAGCCAGAAATTCAGAAAACTGCGGTGCAGGCGGCCGTTGATTCCTACAAAGAGCTGTCGGTCGAGTTGTTGAAGCTTATGGAATAAACGAGTCATAATATCCCTCCGCACGATGGTTGGCCGCGTTCTAGTCCCCGGAAACTGCCTGTCCCGTGGCTGCTCTTTTCAAATAGCATGGCATTTTCAAGTTAGACTAATCATATTTTTATTCTATGGCCTTTTCAAGGACGTTTTTTTGCGCTGCAGGCCGTGCTCTTTTTGACTTTTCGTTCTTCGCCCTTGTACAATGATTCAAATCATAGCAGATCTGTTTAAAAAAATGGTGCAGATTTGTTAACTTTTTGCCAAGTGAGTTCGTCTATGTAATTGTAACGCCAACAAGGCGTCCAGCCGAGCAATAAAAATTAAAAAAAGAAATAAAAATTGCCAAAAGTGATGAGAATAGGATGTAACCGTACCTGAAAGCAGGTGCGGGGCCCCCGTATGCCAAAATTCACCGGTCTTCCAGTTTTTTGCGCAACGTAAGGGCCATAGTTGCTTTGACAAACAACGTCAAGTTGTGGAAAATCGTATTTGGTTTGAAAAAAGAGCCGGCAACGAGTCCAAAGAAAGATCTAGAAAGAAAGAGCAAGATAAGAAAGAAAGGGTCATTCACAATCTAAAACTCCGAGAGATAAAGAAAAAAACAATCGGGGTAAAAAGGGGGCAAGAAATCATGTTGGATGTCATCTTGATTTCACTGCAGGTCATTCTGGCAGTGGTTGGGGTGTATCAATTTGGTTTGGCTTTATTTGGCATGTATAGAAAGAAGAACAAGGTGCAATACGAACCGAGCAAATCCTTTGCTGTGCTGGTTGCAGCACATAACGAGGAAAAAGTGGTCGGGGCGTTGATGGAAAATTTGAAACAAATGAACTACCCGAAAGAATTGTACGACGTGTTTGTCATTTGCGATAACTGCAGCGATAATACCGCAAATATCGTTCGCAGCCACGGGATGAACGCTTGCGTGCGGACCAACCCGAACTTGCGGGGGAAAGGCTATGCCATCGAATGGATGCTGAAGCAGCTATGGAAGATGCCGCGTCAATACGACGCCGTTGTGATGTTCGATGCCGACAATTTGGTGCATCCGGACTTCCTGCGGGAAATGAATAACGATCTTTGCGCCGGCGCGCGGGTCATCCAAGGCTACATCGATACGAAGAATCCGGAGGATTCCTGGATTACCGCTTCCTACGGGATTTCGTACTGGTATTGTAACCGCCTGTGGCAGCTGTCCCGGACGAACCTGAAGATGGCGAACTTCCTTGGCGGCACAGGAATGTGCTTTGAAACCGAGCTATTGAAAGAAATCGGCTGGGGCGCTACAAGCTTGGTAGAAGACCTTGAATTTACGATGCGTTGCGTTGAACGCGGGGTATATCCGGTGTTTAACTATGACGCGAAGCTGTTCGATGAGAAGCCATTGACGTTTAAAGCGTCGGCGCGCCAACGTCTGCGTTGGATGCAAGGGCACTTCACCGTCGCTCGCCGTTATTTCTTCCCGCTGCTGTGGAAGAGCATCAAGGAGCGGAACATGGTGAAGCTGGACATGGCGCTTTATGGAGCCAACGTGTACATCGTGTTATTGACGTTCCTGCTGACGGCGTTTATCTGGGTCGACCAATCGTTGCTGGAAGGGCCGCATGTTCAAACGTTGTACGGCTACCTGCCGATGTGGGTGTCGTATGTGGCGGTTGTCGCAAACGTGTTTATTTTCTTGATGGCGATGTTCCTGGAGAAGGTCAAATCCAAGAAGGTCTACGCTTACTTGGTCCTGTTCCCGATTTACCTGATCTCCTGGTGGTCAATCACGTTCTACGCGTTCTTCACCCAGAACAACAAGCAATGGAGCCATACGCAGCATACGCGGGTGGTTCGCCTGGAAGAAGTCCAAAGCAACAAGGTGAGTTAAAAATCGATTCGCTCCCAGCTTCATCCAACCTTCTCGGTGCTGAAAAGTCGATTTTTTAACTTTTGATTAAATGTTACAAAGTTTACGAAGCGGGCTCGGCGTCGAATTTTGAATTCAGCCGGGCCCTTTGTTTGCCCAAAGTTGGCTTTTTGCGCCTGCTGGGAGAATAGCGGCAAAAAATGGCCTTATTTGCTGCGAAATTGGAGTTTGCGGTAAAATAGCGGAATTTATTTCCCTTATTTTTGCCGGAAGGCGCGAAAACAAGGGATTTTGCTGCAGGTTTGTGGAAATAAGGCCATAAAATGGTCTTATTTTGACCCATTAGAGCGCCTACAGCGAAATAAGGGTAAAAATGTCCTCTATTACTCCGAAAACATCGCCAACCCGCCCATGAATCCGCCCATGTTTAATCCGGTCTCATCAGACATTCGTTTTTTTGCCAACTCCCCTTGACTTGGTAAAATACACATGGTATAGTATTTGAAGTTGCAAGATATTTTTGGATTGCAAGCAGAGGCCCCGGCTTCTCACCTGACCGACGCACGTGTTGGCTGGTTTTGATCCGTTCATTTATGAATGCAATGTTCATGAAGAATTGACGATCAATGAGGGATGCGGGTATTGGGCCTGCATCCTTTTTATGTGTGTGAGTACAGGGTCCAAGTCATTACTAAGACCACTTGGAGGTGGAGGATTATCAGTAAGGAACATTTGATCAATGAAGAGATTCGTGCGAAAGAAGTCCGTCTCGTAGGCGCTGAAGGCGAACAAATCGGCATTAAGCCGCTGCGCGAAGCGCTGCAGATGGCGATGGACCTGAATCTGGATCTGGTGAACGTTGCGCCGACTGCCAAGCCGCCGGTATGCCGGATTATGGACTATGGCAAGTTCCGTTACGAGCAGCAGAAGAAAGAGAAGGAAGCCCGCAAGAATCAGAAAATTGTGGACATCAAGGAAGTGTGGTTCCGCGCGAACATCGAGGAACACGATTTCCAAACGAAACTTCGCAATGTGATCAAATTTTTGAAAGATGGCGACAAGGTAAAATGCTCGGTTCGCTTCCGCGGACGGGAAATTACCCATGCCGACATCGGGAAGAAAATTCTCGACCGCGTCAAAGATGAGGTTGCGGAAATCTCGAACGTTGAACGAGTTCCGAAGCTGGAAGGACGCAGTATGATCATGATCCTGGCACCGAAAAACTAATCGTTTGTTTTCTATATATGATCGTTCCAACAGCGGAATGACCTGAAAGAGAAAACGGGCGTCACAAACTTTGAGGGGGAAGTACAATGCCTAAAATGAAAACCCACAGCAGCCTGAAAGGCCGCTTCAAAATTACCGGATCCGGTAAAGTTAGACGTTACAAAGCGAACCGCAATCACTTGCTGTCCCATAAGTCCAAACGTGCAAAACGTGTTTTGGCCAACAGCCCTGTTGCATACGCAGGTGACGTTCGCCGCATGAAGCAGCAACTGGCGAACCTGAAGTAATTTTCGAAGGAACAATCTACACAACTTATTGGGAGGTTTTTTAAATGGCAAGAGTAAAAGGCGGATTCGTCGTTCGTCGTCGTCATAAAAAAGTACTGAAACTGGCTAAAGGTTATTTTGGTTCCAAACACCGCATTTTCAAAACTGCGAACGAGCAAGTGATGAAATCCTTGCTGTACGCTTACCGTGACCGCCGCGCGAAAAAACGCGACTTCCGCAAACTGTGGATCGTTCGTATTAATGCGGCAGCTCGCATGAACGGTTTGTCCTACAGCAAATTGATGCATGGCTTGAAGCTCGCTGACGTGAACATCAACCGCAAAATGCTGGCTGATCTCGCAGTGAACGACTTGAATGCCTTCAATTCTTTGGCAGCTGTTGCTAAAGAGAAAATCAACGCGTAAAACTCAAACGATAAGGCGCTGTTTCCGGATCTTCCGGGACGGCGCTTTTTTTGGGGAATCGAGCCGTCTGAGGGGAATTACATAGACTGGAGCCGAAACGATGAACACGCGGCAGGATTGTGTTGGTGTTTTCGGAGTGCTATTTCCTGGAAATCCATGGAATGTTCCCGGGGTAGGGGATTGTGCCTTCGACAGAAAGCCTTGAGTTTAGGGCATGGAATTGTCGGAAATATGGAATGCTATAGAAGAACCGCACGACACGATCGTCGATCCTTACAAACCTGGGAAAATACCAATGTTTGCGCGTGAATTAGGTCTGAATGTTCGGAAATAGCGTGGTTAGCCGGATAATCTCACATGATGCGAACATTGGATGATAAATTTGTCGAAAGTAAGCGTTTTATCAAAGGTAAAGGCGAAAATTATTTAACCCAAGGTTATTAAAAGTATGGATTTTAGAATATTTTACAGGTATAATCTGTCTGTGTGGTCAACTTAGACAAGACTCACAAAATTTTAAGGGGGATTAACCGCAATGAACAAAGCCTTCAAACTTTCTTTACTCTTGGTGCTCGCATTTACTCTGATTTTGGCGGGATGCGGTAACAACAATGCAGCAAACAACGGCGGAACAACTAATGCAGGAAATGCCGGAAATACAGCAGACAACTCGCAAGCAGGCAACGGCGAAACGGCAACCGATGCATCGAAGATTAAAGTCGGTCTCGTTACTGACGTGGGCGGCGTAAACGACAAATCCTTTAACCAATCGGCATGGGAAGCTTTGACTGAGCTGAATAAAGAGACTGGTCTCCAAACCAAATATCTGCAAAGTAACCAAAGCTCTGACTATGTGCCAAACTTGAACCAGTTTGTACAAGGCGGTTATGACTTGACTTGGTCGATCGGTTTTGACCTTGGCGATGCGACATTACAAGTTGCTCAAGCGAATCCAAACGCAAAAATGGCAATCATCGACAACGTGGTTGATGCTCCTAACGTAGAGTCCGTAACATTTGCCGAAAACGAAGGTTCCTTCTTGGTTGGCGTTGTTGCTGGTCTGACCACGAAAACAAACAAAATCGGCTTTATCGGCGGGATGGAAAGCCCAGTTATCAAACGCTTCGAAGTTGGTTTCCAAGCGGGTGTAGCTGCGGTTAACCCAGATGCAAAAGTAACGGTTACTTATGCAGGTGCATATGACAAACCGGACGTAGGTAAATCCTTGGCAAGCCAATTGTTTAACGATGGCGCAGACATCATCTTCCCGGCTGCAGGTCAAACGGGGAACGGCGTATTTAACGAAGCAGCTGCTCGTAACCAAGCCGGCGGTGCTAACAAATTGTGGGTTATCGGCGTAGACAAAGACCAATCGCTGGAATTCGGTGACGAAGTAACCCTGACTTCCATGATGAAACGCGTTGACGTTGCCGTTAAGAACGTCACGCAACAAGTGATCGACGGTACGTTCAAAGGTGGTCAAGTAACGAACCTGACGCTGAAAGAAGATGGCGTAGGCTTGCCGGAAGAGAATCCGAACCTGAGTCAAGAAATCTTGGACAAAGTCGAAGAATTCAAACAAAAAATCGTCAATGGCGAAATTACGGTTCCTGCTGAGTAATCAGCAAGCGCAAGACATTTACGTCCGTATGGACAGTGGAATATAATTAAGTCATTCAAGCGAGCAAGGCCAGTGGATCTACTGGCCTTGTTGCTTGCGTTAATCCCATAATGGTGAGGGTGGTTTCATGAGCGCTGAAGCTCCCGTAGTCGAGTTGAAGCAAATCACAAAACGGTTTCCCGGTATCGTCGCGAACGATTCCATCAGCCTAACCTTACGCAAGGGCGAGATTCACGCCTTGCTAGGCGAGAACGGCGCGGGTAAATCAACGTTGATGAACATTTTATTTGGTCTGTATCAGCCGGATGAAGGCACAATCGAAATGAATGGCCAGCCGGTGACAATCGACAATCCCAACAAGGCGATTAAACTAGGCATTGGGATGGTGCACCAGCATTTTAAACTAGTTCATCCTTTTACGGTGACCGAGAACATCATTCTTGGCATGGAACCGAAAAAGGGACTTAATATCGACTATAAATCGGCGACCGCCCAAGTGGCGAAACTGTCGGAGCAGTACGGCCTGCAAGTTGATCCCAACGCGAAAATCCACGATATTTCCGTAGGGATGCAGCAACGGGTCGAGATCTTGAAAATTCTGTTCCGCGGCGCAGATATTCTTATATTTGACGAACCTACCGCTGTGCTGACTCCCCAGGAAATCGAAGAACTGATGGCGATTATGAGACGGCTGGTGGCAGAAGGCAAGTCCATCATCTTGATCACGCACAAACTGAAGGAAATCATGGAGATTTCCGACCGAGTTACGATTATTAGACGGGGCAAAGTGATCGATACCGTCGAAACAGCAAAGACGAATCCACAAGAACTGGCCGAGAAGATGGTGGGCCGCGGCGTGACCTTTAAGGTTGATAAAAAAGAACCGCAGATTGGCGAGCCTGTCCTGCAGCTGAGAGATTTGAAAGCGAAGGACAAGCAGGGGATTCAGATCCTGAACGGGCTGAACCTAGATGTGCGTGCCGGGGAAATCGTCGGCATTGCCGGGGTTGACGGCAACGGACAGAGCGAATTGATTGAGGCGATCACTGGATTGCGTAAAATTGATTCCGGCTCCATCAAGCTGTCGGGCAAGGAAATTGCCAACCTTCCGGCGCGCAAGATTATCGAAAGCGGGTTGTCCCATATCCCAGAGGATCGTCATAAGCACGGCTTGGTGCTGGACTTTTCCATCAGCGAAAACATGATCCTTGAGACCTATTACAAAGCACCTTACAGCAAGGGCGGTATCCTAAATCGGCGGGCGATCGACGAGCATGCCAAGCAATTGGTTGAAGCGTTTGACGTGCGTACGCCAAGCATAGAGACGAAAGCGCGCTCCCTGTCCGGGGGGAACCAGCAGAAGGCGATTATTGCGCGGGAAATAGACAAGAATCCAGATCTGCTGATTGCTGCTCAACCGACACGGGGACTGGATGTCGGAGCGATCGAATTTGTTCATAAACAGCTGATTGAGCAGCGGGATCAAGGCAAAGCGGTGTTGCTGATCTCCTTCGAGCTGGATGAAATCATGAACGTGTCCGATCGGATTGCCGTCATCTATGAAGGCCGGATCGTCGGGGAAGTGCTTCCGCACGAAACCAATGATCAGGAGCTGGGTCTCATGATGGCGGGAAGCCTGGAACGGGGAGGTCAAAGCGTTGGATAAGTTGCGAAAAATATTTACGCTAGATAGCATTATTCTTCCGATTGTAGCCATTGTGCTTGGCTTATTGGTCGGCGCGGTGGTTATGCTGGTCGGCGGATACAATCCGTTAGTAGCTTATGGTGCCTTGGTGCAGCGGGTCGTAGGGAATCCGTACGATTTCGGCGAAACCATCCGTCAAATCACGCCGTTGATGTTCACGGGGTTAGCGGTCGCTTTCGCCTTCCGCTCCGGGATGTTTAACATCGGTGCGGATGGACAAGTCTTGATCGGCATGACGGTGGCGACAGCGGTATCGCTGTCCTTCAAGGGATTGCCATCGGCCATCCTGGTGCCTTTAGCAGTTATTGCCGGGGGAATTGGCGGCGGACTTTGGGCTGCCATTGCGGGATACCTGAAGGCCAAACGGGGCATCAATGAAGTTATCACCACGATCATGTTGAACTGGACGGCGCTGTATCTTTCCAACTACATCATTCGTAATTTTTACCTGCTTAAGGGCCAAAACCGTTCGGAGAACATCGATGCGTCCGCTTCGATGACGTTCTTAAACGATGTGTTTAATAACGCACGGGTCCATTGGGGAACGGTAATTGCTTTGCTGACAGCCGTATTCTTCTTTGTGTACCTCTGGAAAACGAAGCAAGGCTATGAAATGCGCTCCGTGGGTCTGAACCCAAATGCGGCGGAATACGCCGGGATGAACGTCGGCCGCAACATCGTGAAAGCGATGTTCATCAGCGGTGTGTTTGCGGGTCTGGCCGGCACGTTTGAGGTGCTTGGCGTGTTTCATTATCAATCGGTGTTCGCCGCGTCTCCGGGATACGGGTTTGACGGTATCGCCGTGGCGTTGCTGGGCATGAACCATCCGTTTGGCGTGGTGCTTGGTTCGATCCTGTACGGCGTATTGACGTACGGCTCGGCCGGGATGAGCTTTAGCGCCGGTGTACCGCCGGAACTGATCAAGATCGTAATCGGTTCGATCATATTCTTTATTGCCGCTCAAGGCATTGTAAGAATCGTGCTGAAGCCGTTTTACCTGAAGCGCAAGAAAGAGAAGGTGTCGTAAGATGGACGTACTTACACTGCTTGGTCAATTGCTGAACTCCACCCTTGTCTTTTCCACGGCGTTGATATTTACGGCGCTTGGCGGTATCTTTTCCGAGCGTTCCGGCGTCGTTAACATCGGCTTGGAGGGTTTGATGATATTCGGTGCGTTTGCGGCTGGCGTAGGGACCTACTATGCCCAAGAAGCAGGGATGGGCAGCTTCTCGCCGTGGGTTGGCGTGATTGCGGCGATGGTAGCGGGAGCGCTCGGCGCGCTGATTCATGCCATTGCTACGATTACGTTTAAAGCGGATCAGACGATCAGCGGGATCGTAATCAACTTCCTGGCAGCGGGCTTGACCGTGTACATCGTCAAATTGATTTTCGACGGAGCTGCTGAAACTCCGCTGGTTACCGTGTTCCATAAGGTTCCAATCCCGATTCTGCGCGATATCCCGATCATCGGGGAAGGCTTCTTTAACTCGTACCCAACGACGTATCTGGCGTTAATCCTCGTCGTGGTCATTTACTTCGTGCTGTTTAAAACGCCGTTTGGACTGCGCCTGCGTTCTGTCGGCGAACATCCAAGTGCGGCGGACACGCTGGGCGTTAACGTGACCAAAATGCGTTATATCGGGGTGCTGCTCAGCGGTGTCCTCGGAGGGATCGGCGGCGCTACGATTACGCTGACGACAACCAGTACGTTTGCCCATAATACGATCTCCGGCCAAGGCTTTATTGCGATTGCGGCCATGATCTTCGGTAAATGGAACCCGCTGGGCGCCTTTGGTGCGGCGATGTTCTTTGGCTTCTCGCAGGCGATCCGCAACTACGTGCAGTTGTTCGATTGGTCGAGAAGTATTCCGCAGGAATTTATCTTTATGATCCCTTACGTGCTGACGATTATCGTCCTCGTTGGTGCGGTGGGTCGATCCTCGGCGCCGGCGGCGCTTGGTACGCCATACGATCCGGGGAAACGTTAAGCTTCAAGTTGAAAGGATGCTACCATTGGTCAGCATCCTTTTTTTGCCCTTCTGGAGTTAGAAGCCCGTTTGTCAGCGGTCAAGGCGATGGTGTATGCCAGGGTGGAGACAGGCGCATATGCTAAGGGTGTACACAAAATAGCCGAGTCAAACGGTTCGGCCAGAGCGGTTTTCACGGCTATAGGATCTAACCTGACAGGAGGAATTCGGATGGGCAGAACGGTTACGAGAAAAGAAGCCGAGAAATGGCTGGGCAAGCAGATCGCGGCTTATAAAAAAGACGGCACGGTGGTTACAGGGAAGCTGGTGAAAATTAGCGGCAATCGCTTGATCCTCCGCCAAGCTCCCGGCAAAAAAGTCAAAACCAAAGCGTTAATCCCGCTTGTATTGTTTGATCTCTTAGCGATCGGCACCGCTCCATACGCCTTTGGCGGTTATTCGTACGGGGGGTATCCGTATGGCGGAGGCGTACCGTACGGCGGTTATCCTTCCCCGTATTTCTGGTAAGCTGGCTTAATTGCGGCTGGGCAGTCTTTTTTTCAGCTCATAACATTGGGACAACGGGATGTAACGCTGAGTCCGATATCCCAATTTGCGGTAAAAGAGGTGGGCTCGGGTGTTATCCCGGTCCACCATTACTTTTGCCCGTTGACATCCCCGGGAGACCGCGAAGTTTTCCGCATGGGCCATTAACGTTTTGCCATGACGCTGCCGTTGGTGTTCCGTTGCCACCGCCATCATATCGATATATAACAGGTCGCCGTAAATAAGAAAATGGATGAAAGCGACGGGATCCGCTTCGTAGGTTGGTGACGCAATCAGCGATACGCCGCGTGACAGCCGCACTGGGAGATCCTTAAAGACCGCTTCAATATCCTGAGGAGGCATATGGGTGAAGGGGACAAGCTCCCTGCGGATGAGATCGTAGATGACGGGATCGTCCTGTTTCGGCCTTCTGTAACGAATCATACGCGAATCTCCTCCTAACCGTGCATAAGATTGGGCGCTATCTTTTATCATATGAGGGAGAGGAGGGAAAGGGTTCCTGTTGGAAACTTTAATTGTTTAGGGTATTGACGTGCGGTGTCATCTAATCATATAATGTTCCTAAACATTTGAAGCATATCTTGCAAACGGCAATGATGAGGACGAAGCTTTAAGGGCTCTTTGCTCAGAGAGTGGATGGATTTGCTGAGACCACCACCAAAATCCCTTAACTGCGAGCTCACCTCGGAGCTGTTTCCCTGAAAAGCTGCAAGCCATCCGCGGTGGCGCTTGCGACAAAGGCTTAGTAGGGGGAATCGTCTGGTCCGCGTTATGGACCACGAGTAAGGCAGCTTAGGCTTTTACTCGTCAAGGCTTGGCACTGCGAGGTGCTGGGTAAAAATGGGTGGTACCACGGAGGATTAAACCTTTCGTCCCTCGGAGCAGGAAACTGTTCCGGCGGACGGAAGGTTTTTTTAGTTTAATAAGAGTTTCAAAAATTGACTTTTAAAAAACAACCTATGAAAAGGAGGATGACTGATGAGCGCGCAAATTCCAGAAGTGCGGTCTACAGAACAATTACGAGAGAAATGGATGAAACCGGAAGTCATTTCGGGTTCCGAAATCCTGCTTCGCAGCTTGCTTTTGGAAGGTGTCGAATGCGTCTTTGGTTATCCGGGCGGAGCGGTGTTGTATATTTACGATGCGCTGTACGGATTTAAAGACTTCCATCACCTGCTAACGCGACATGAGCAGGGCGCCATCCATGCGGCAGACGGGTACGCGCGGGCTACCGGCAAAGTCGGCGTATGTATCGCCACCTCCGGTCCGGGAGCAACCAACACGGTGACGGGGATCGCCACTGCGTTTATGGATTCAGTTCCGCTGGTTGTGATTACGGGGAACGTCGTTTCCAGCCTGATCGGTACGGATGCGTTCCAAGAAGCAGATATTACCGGCATTACGATGCCGATTACGAAACACAGCTATCTGGTTCGGCGCGTAGAGGATTTGCCGCGAATTATTCACGAAGCATTCCATATCGCGAACACGGGACGCAAAGGACCGGTTCTGATCGACATTCCGAAGGACGTATCCGCAAACAAAACGTTGTTCGAGCCCGTCCAAACCATCAACCTGCGCGGTTACAACCCGACGGTGGTGCCAAACCGCTTGCAGCTGGATAAATTGGCTGCGGCGATCCAGGAGGCTGAACGTCCGGTGATTATTGCCGGGGGCGGCGTCGTTTACTCCGGCGGACATGAACAGCTGTTCGAATTCGTTAATAAGACGCAAATTCCGATTACAACGACTTTACTTGGCTTGGGTGCTTTCCCGAGCGGCCACGAGCTGTGGATGGGAATGCCGGGAATGCACGGCACGTATACGGCCAACCAGTCGATTCAACAATCCGATTTGCTGATCAACATCGGGGCGCGGTTTGACGATCGGGTGACCGGTAAGCTGGACGGATTTGCCCCGCATGCCAAAGTGGTGCATATCGACATCGACCCAGCGGAAATCGGCAAGAACGTTTATGCGGACATTCCGATCGTGGGAGACGTCAAAACGGTGCTGGAAATGCTGAATCCACTCGTATCCCGGGCGGACAAAGCGGATGCTTGGAGAGCACAAATCCAACGCATGAAAATCGAGAAGCCGCTGAAGTATAAGGACTCGGATACGGTGCTGAAGCCGCAGTGGGTCATCGAGATGCTGAACGAAACGACAGGCGGCGATGCGATCATCACGACCGACGTAGGTCAGCATCAAATGTGGACGGCCCAGTACTACAAATTTAATCAGCCTCGCTCCTGGATCACTTCGGGCGGCCTCGGAACTATGGGATTTGGCTTCCCTGCCGCTATTGGTGCACAAATGGGACATCCCGATCGGCTGGTGATCTCGATCAACGGTGACGGCGGCATGCAGATGTGTGCTCAGGAGCTGGCGATCTGCGCGATCAACAACATTCCGGTCAAAGTCGTGGTTATCAATAACCAGGTACTCGGCATGGTTCGCCAATGGCAGGAATTAATTTATAACAACCGCTACAGCCATATCAATCTCGAGGGAAGTCCGGATTTCGTCAAACTGGCGGAAGCTTACGGCGTCAAGGGCCTGCGGGCAACCAACAAAGAAGAAGCCAGACGCGTATGGCAGGAAGCGCTCGACACGCCGGGACCGGTACTGGTGGAATTCGTGGTCAGCAAAGAGGAAAATGTATATCCGATGGTTACCCAAGGCTCCACCATTGATCAAATGTTGATGGGGGACAGTGAATGATGATGAAAAGCCATGCGATCTCTGTTTTAGTGAACGACCAGCCAGGTGTTCTGCAGCGTGTTGCCGGCCTTTTCGGACGGCGCGGTTTTAATATCGAGAGCATTACCGTAGGGCAATCCGAGGAAGCAGGCTTGTCCCGGATGATCATCGTCACGCAAGGGGACGACAAAACGCTGGAGCAAATTGAGAAGCAGCTCTACAAACTGATCGACGTGATCAAAGTTGTGAATCTCAGCTCCAGACCGATGGTGGCGCGCGAGCTCGCTTTGATCAAGGTTAAAGCGGAGCCGGCGGAGCGCCCGGAAATTATGGGCGTTGTCGAAACGTTCCGCGCCGCAGTCGTCGATATCGGGACGCACAGCATGATCGTCCAAGTAGTGGGCGATACCGAGAAAATCGATGCAATGATTGAATTGCTCCGTCCATACGGGATCCGGGAGCTGTCGCGCACCGGCGTGACCGCCATGATCCGGGGGAACGCGTAAAACGTAAACAAGGCTTCACCAAAGCTCATTGACACTACAGTAGAATTGCCGCCGCGCGCGGCTTCACCTCTCCGCTCGCTGCCGAGCGGGTGTTTGAGGGGATCGATCAAGCCAAGAGTTCACTTTACCGCTTCAAGGCGTCGGTCCGTTGAAATACCCGCTCGTTACAGGCGGAGGAAACCATATTATACTAATTATCAAGGGCACAGCTTGACTGTCCCGCAAATCTTAGGAGGGCATAAGAAATGGCAGTTACTTTGTACTATGAACAAGATGCAGATCTCAGCGTATTGAAAGGAAAAACCATTGCTATTATCGGTTACGGCAGCCAAGGACATGCCCATGCGCAAAACCTGCGCGAAAGCGGACTGAATGTCATCGTTGGCCTGCGCGAAGGTAAATCCTTCAACAAAGCGAAGGAAGACGGTTTTGAGGTATTGTCCGTTGCGGAAGCAACCAAACGTGCAGACGTTGTGCAAATCCTGATGCCGGATGAAACGCAAGCTGCGGTTTATAACAGCGAAATCGCTCCTAACCTGAAAAAAGGCGCCGCATTATTGTTCGCTCACGGCTTTAACGTACATTTCGGTCAAATCGTACCTTCCCCGGACAATGACGTGTTGCTCGTTGCGCCAAAATCCCCAGGTCATATGGTTCGCCGTACTTATGTTGAAGGCTTTGGCGTTCCCGGTCTGATCGCGATCCACCAAGACGCTACCGGCAAAGCGAAAGAAATCGGACTCGCTTATGCGAAAGGGATCGGCTGTACGCGTGCAGGGGTTATCGAAACTTCGTTCCGTGAAGAAACCGAAACCGACCTGTTCGGTGAACAAGCTGTATTGTGCGGCGGTGTATCTGCCTTGATCAAAGCCGGCTTCGAGACGCTGGTTGAAGCAGGTTATGCTCCAGAAATGGCATACTTCGAGTGCTTGCACGAAATGAAGCTGATCGTCGACCTGATTTATGAAGGCGGCTTGGCGACCATGCGCGATTCCATCTCCAACACGGCGGAATACGGCGACTATGTTACTGGCCCGCGCATCGTAACGGAAGAAACGAAGAAAGCGATGAAAGAAGTGCTTTCCGATATCCAACAAGGGAAATTCGCCCGCGATTTTATCCTGGAAAACCAATCCAACCGTGCGTTTCTTACGGCAACTCGCCGCAACGAAGCGAACCATCCGATCGAAGTGGTTGGCAAAGAGCTGCGCGGTTTGATGCACTGGATCAAGAAATAAGCGGTATACCGCTCCTATTGTAAAACGTAAGATAAGTATTAACCTGAATATCCAATGCGGCCGTGCCTAATGCGTGAGCCGCATTGGAGCTTTTCGGAGGAGGTGCATGGCATGCGCAAAATCTACATTTTTGATACGACGCTTCGGGATGGGGAGCAGTCTCCCGGAGTCAACCTGAATACTCGCGAAAAGCTGGAGATCGCCTATCAGCTGGAGAAGCTGGGAGTCGACCGGATTGAAGCGGGCTTCCCTGCAGCTTCGCCCGGGGATTTGGCCGCCGTGAACGCCGTGGCGCGTGCGGTTAAGAAGTCGACGGTGATCGGCTTGTCGCGTTCGCGCACCCAGGATATCGATGCGGTCCGCGAAGCGCTGCAAGGAGCGGAAGACCCTTGCATTCACTTGTTCCTGGCCACCAGTCCGATCCACCGGCAATATAAGCTGAAGATGAGCAAAGAACAAGTACTGGAAACCGCGCAGGCGGCACTTCGTTATGCGAGCAAGTACTTTTCCAAGATCGAATTCTCCTGCGAGGATGCTGGCCGGACTGAATTGGATTTCCTCTGCGAGATGACGGCGATGGCTATCCGCGAAGGCGCATCGGTGGTGAATATCCCAGATACGGTAGGGTATTTGTATCCGGAAGAATACGGCAACATCTTCCGTACGCTGAAGGAGAAGGTGCCTGGGATCGAGAAAATCCAGCTGAGCGCCCATTGTCATGATGATTTAGGCTTGGCAACGGCGAACTCGCTGGCGGCGATCCTCGGCGGAGCCGACCAAATCGAAGGAACGATCAACGGGATCGGGGAACGGGCCGGCAATACCGCGCTGGAAGAAGTAGCGCTGGCGCTGGAAACCCGGTTTGATTTCTTCGGTGCCAAGACCACGCTGGAACTGTCGGAAATCGCCCGTACGAGCCGACTTGTCAGCCGTTTGACCGGGATGGTCGTGCCGGGCAACAAGGCGATTGTGGGCGCAAATGCGTTTGCCCATGAATCCGGCATCCACCAGGACGGCATGCTGAAGGAGAAAACGACTTACGAAATCATGTCCCCGGAAACGATTGGGCTCAAGGAAAGCAAGTTGGTGTTGGGCAAGCATTCCGGCCGCCACGCATTCCGCGAGAAGCTGGTTGATATGGGGTATACCTTGGACGACGAGCGGTTAAATGAAGCCTTCGCCAAATTCAAGGCGCTCGCCGATAAGAAGAAGGAAATCACCGACGAAGACCTGCTGGCGATCGTTGAGGAGAAGCTGGTCGATACGCCGGAGGAATTCCGCCTCGAGACGATCTTTGTCTCTTACGGCAACGAGGCTACACCTGCAGCGAAGGTGCGGCTCGTTACTCTTGGCGGCGACATTATCGAGAAGGAAGCCGAAGGCAACGGTTCGGTTGATGCGATTTATAACGCCATCGATCTGGCTTCCGGCGAGGAAGTCAAGCTGGCGGACTACTCGATCAAATCGGTTAGCCAAGGCAAAGACGCCCAGGGTGAAGTGCATGTCGTGCTGACGCAAAACGGCATCTCCGTACAGGGCCGCGGCATTAGCACCGACATTTTGGAAGCAAGCGCCCGCGCTTATGTCGATGCTATTAACCGGTTGATTGAGAAGAGAAAAACCCACTCTACGATTCAGGCGTAACTCTACGTGGATGTGCGGTTACAGCGGAGCTGATTCATTCAGCTTCGCTGTTTTTATTTTTGCTTATAGTTAAAACCTATGACCTTAATAGATTCTATATCTTTGTCTATCCTTACCCGGTGTGTTACAACTGAAGAAGAGGATGTTCACGAAAGGGAGCTGGAAGCAATGGCAGAAGTCAAGAAAATCGCAGTCATCGCGGGTGACGGCATCGGGCCGGAAGTGGTGGCTGAAGCGGAGAAAGTGTTGAAACGGACAGAGGAACTGTTCGGATACCAGTTTGAAACGGAGCATGCGTTGTTCGGCGGGATCGCCATCGATGAGAAAGGAACGCCGCTGCCGCAAGAGACGCTGGAGATTTGTCAAAAGGCTGATGCTGTTCTGCTCGGGGCTGTAGGCGGTCCAAAATGGGACAACAATCCGAAGGAGCTGCGCCCAGAAACCGGCCTGCTCGGTATTCGTAAAGCGCTCGGCTTGTTCTCGAACCTGCGTCCGGCGGTGGTATTCGATTGCCTGAAGGACGCTTCGACGCTGAAACCGGAAGTGCTTGAAGGGACGGACCTTATCGTTGTGCGTGAGTTGACCGGCGGCATCTACTTCGGTGAGAAATACCGCCGCGATACAGAGCAAGGTCAAGAAGCCGTGGATACCTGTGCATATAACGTAAAAGAAGTTGAGCGGATCGTTCGCCAAGCGTTTGAGATTGCCCAGAAGCGCCGGAAGAAGCTGGCTTCGGTAGATAAGGCCAACGTGCTGGAAACGTCGCGGTTGTGGCGTGAAGTCGTGAACCGGATCGCACCGGAATATCCGGACGTTGAGCTGGAGCATGTTCTGGTGGATAACTGCGCGATGCAGCTGCTGCGCCGTCCTGCCAGCTTCGACGTAATCGTAACGGAAAATATGTTCGGCGACATTTTGAGCGATGAAGCGGCCATGTTGACCGGCTCGATTGGCATGTTGTCCTCCGCTTCCTTGGGCGAAGGCAGCTTTGGGCTGTATGAGCCTGTACACGGTTCGGCACCGGACATCGCAGGCCAAAACCTGGCCAACCCGATTGCGACGATCTTGTCCGTTGCGCTGATGTTCCGCTTAACCTTTGGCTATGCTGATGCAGCCGACGCGATCGAAGCCGCTGTAACCGACGTGCTGAATGCCGGACATCGTACCGGCGACATTGCCGTTGACAAGAGCAAAGCGATTGGTACAAAGGAAATGGGCGATCTGATCGTAGCTGCGATGAAGAAATAAATCAATCTGCATGGGGCCGTTTGATTGACTTTGGAAATGGCCGATGTTACCATGTGGGAAGAAATAAGAAGAAGGACCCCCTGTTTGAGCCTGGCTCAAATCGGGGGTTTTTTGCCCAGAAGCTTTCTCTGGCGAAGGATTGGCCAAACTCCCAGGATTTACAATCCATACGCAGGAATTTGAAGCAAGCTTCACGAATAAATTATATGAAAATCCCGGCTTCAGGTAGAGCCAGGAAGAGGAAATGAACCAAACGCGGGAAGGGGTGAAGGGGAATGAGCTTTTGCTGCGGAGCCAGCATGCTGGGGACAAAGGGCACCTTAAAGCATTATCGCACGCAGGTACATAATGTGCCCCTGTTATTTTGCCCGGTGTGCCACCGGGTTGAGGTTCATTATAAAGTGGAGAACGAATACGAAATTCTGGCCGAATACGCGCATGGTGACGGAGTGGCGGAGATTGATTTTCAGGATTTTGTTATGGAGGACGATGACTCCATTTTCGGAAATTGCGTAAATCGGGAAGATGAAGATCCCTTGGCCATTGTGCAGAGCCAAATCGATATTTCGCTGGACCTCATGTCTGTTGCCAAACAAATCGGCGACGAGAAATGGACGGAGGAGCTAAAGAAAAGGCTGGCGGTCATGAGCCGTCGCCGGGCCCGGCTGCTACACAACAATCGTTAAATCCTAGAAATAGTCTTCCGGAAGGGAGACTATTTGCATTTTTTTAGGACTATGGTAGTCGTTTTGCGTTGATCCCACTTTTTTCGACAGTTTCTCTGATTGACGGTATTTGGAAAACTTGATTATGATTGAAACAGGTGGCTTTTGACTTATCGGGAATTGAACCATGGACAAGTATGGCATCGCCTGGTGCGAAATATGACATAGATCGCATAACAAGGTTGAGGTGAGTGCACCGCGTCAGGGTAAAGGTCTTCTAGGTAGTGATGGTATGTTGTCTTGCAAGGCAAAGTACATCATTTGAATAAAGGGGGAACCAAGCTTGTTGAGTGAATTTCAAGAGACATTGCTCCAGTCCGTCAAAGCATACCAATCGCCCCAACTCGTAAAAAACAAGTATGAGAACGTACTCCAACACCTGGACAGCGGAATCATGCTGTTTGACTGTGATGGGGTTCTAACCTTTATCAATGTACAGATGGCCAAGCTGCTTGAAATGCCGCGCCAATCCCTGATCGGCTGTAATTTATTGCAGCTGCTGCGGCATCCGCATCTCAACCAATTTAAGAAGCGTAAGATCTTGCGTATTTACCGGGAGACTATCTTTCACCGCAAAAAGTACCATGAGTTAATTGACGAATACGGCAGACATTGGCTGATTACGGTTACATACGGGGATCAGATGGATGGGGATTTTCTGCTTAGCGTCAAGGATGTTTCTGATTTTAAACGGATCGAACAAACGGCTTATCAGAACGACAAGCTGGCGATGCTTGGAAAAATTTCCGCGGCGATTGCGCATGAAATTAGGAATCCGCTTACAGCGATCCGCGGATTTATTCAGTTGCTGCGGCCTCATTTGCTGCAGCTGGGCAAGGATGAGTATGCCCGGATTATCTTAACGGAAATCGACCGGGCGAACGATATTATCCATGAGTTTCTAAATTCTTCGAAGCCTTCGGCTCCGCAGAAATCGACGGTCAACGTTTCTTCCTTGTTGAAGGAGGTTGTTCTGCTTACGGAGAGCGAGGCGTTGATGAAGGGATGCCAAATGATCCTTCACGAGCCAAACGAGGAGCTGCTCGTCTCCATCGATGTGAAGCAGATCAAGCAGGTGCTGCTGAACATTATCAAAAATGCGATGGACGCCATCGCCGAAGTAGGCGGCGACCACCAAGGGGTGATCGATATCCGTGCGGAGAAGGAAGGCAAATCGGTTTGTATCTCGATACAAGATAACGGCGGCGGAATGGACAAGGGGATGCTAAGCCGCTTGTTTGATCCGTTTTTTACGACGAAGGAGAAGGGAACGGGATTGGGATTGTCGGTGAGTTACCGGATCATCCGGAACCATCGGGGGAACATTTCCGTGGACAGCTTAAAAGGAGCGAGAACGATCTTTACCGTTTCGCTCCCGCTGGCATTATAAATTAATCTTTAGGGCCTTTGGCCGCAGATGGCGTAGAGGACGCCGCGTACTTCCCGCAAGCTGCAGAACAGGACTTCTGCTGCGAGCAGGAGGCGCAGGCGCCTTTTTTGCTTTTCTTGAAGCCGCGGTATAACGCGAAGGCAGCATATCCAAAAATAGCGGTAAGGATGATGATGTCGGCCATAACAGGCAGCTCCTTTCGTTTATCGAATTTTGCTTAAGCCAGTCCGAATCCTAGCCGCCATCCGATCTGATAGATCAAGAAAGCCACGAGGTAAGCCAGCGTCAGCGAATAGCCGATAGCAAATAACGTCCACTTCCAGGAAGCTGTTTCTTTGCGAAGAACGCCAACCGTTGCAAAGCACGGGGTGTACAGCAGAACGAAGGCCATAAAGCTGTAGGCCTGCAGCCCGGTGAAGGATGCGGCAATTTGGCCTTGCAGTCCGGCCATATCCGGAACATGGTAAATGATGTTCATCGTTGATACCACGACCTCCTTGGCCATAAACCCGGTAATCAGCGCTGCCCCGGATTGCCAAGTGCCGAAGCCTAGCGGCTGCATGACGGACGCGAACAAGCCGCCGATGGCTGCGAGGAAGCTGTCATCCATGTTGTCCGCGACGCCACCCGGACCAAGGTACGTGAGCAGCCAGATCAGCACGGAACCGCCGAGAATGAAGGTGCCGGCTTTGCGCAGGAAGCCTTTGCCCTTCTCCCAGGTGCTGCGGAACAGGGTGACGCTTTGCGGCATCCGATATGGCGGCAGCTCAACGATAAAGAAGGAACGTTCGTTTTTGAACAGGAACAGCGAGAACACTTTGGCCAACCCAAGCGCCAGCACGATGCCAAGCATATACAGAGAAAAGACGATTAGACCTTGCGACTCAGCGAAAAAGATGCCGGCAAATAAAGCGTAAACCGGTAACCGCGCGGAGCAGGACATCAGCGGAATGAGCAGCATGGTCAGCATCCGTTCCTTCGGCTGCTCGATGCTGCGGGAAGCCATAATCGCCGGCACATTGCAGCCAAAGCCTAGGATAAATGGAATTAACGCTTTGCCGTTTAGACCGACGATTTCCATCAATTTATCCATCATGACGGTAATCCGGGCCATGTAACCGGAGTCTTCAATGAAGGAAATGATCAGGAACATGATGAAAATCTGCGGAATAAACACCAGTACGCCGCCAACGCCGCCGATGATGCCGCCCGTGATCAACGCCTGCGTGAAGCTTGAAGCCCCTATGCCGGTCAGCAGACCCTCCACACCGCTGATTAGCGGACCGCTGATGAACCCGTCCAGCAGATCAGAGAGCGGGTTGCCGAGCCAATCAAACGTCAGCTGGAAAGTGAGGTACATGAAAACCATAAACAGCGGGAGGCCGAGAAACGGATGGGTGACAATACGGTCGATGCGTTCGGTCATCGAGTGCGGTTTCTTCTGTGAGGCATCCACGGCTTCACTGCAAATGTTCTGAATCCGCTGGTTCCGGACGGAGCGGATATACGCTTCCGCGGAGGAAGCCAAATCGTTCGCAGCCAGCTTCGCTTCTACTTCGGCCCGGATCTTCTGCAGCATGTGCAAGTTGGTCTGCGGCGGAAGCGCGGAGATGACCGCCGGGTTGTCCTCCAGTACCTGCAAGGCGATCCAGCGTAAGGCCGGACGTTGTTCCTCCCAGTCTGCTGCAAGCTCACGCGTGATGTCGTGAATGGCTTGCTCGATCACTTCGCCATAATCGATCGTAAATTCCGGCTTTTGCGCCGATTCAGAAGACTGTTGTTCGATTGTCCGCAGCACTTCTTTACTGCCTTTGCCGGTACGTGCAATCAGCGGGAGAACGGGAACGCCCAGCAGGGCCGCCAGCTTCTCTGGATCCACCTTCAACCCGCGGGCCTCGGCAACGTCTATCATATTTAACCCGATGATTACCGGTTTGCCGTATTCCAGTAGCTGCAGCGTCAGATATAGGTTACGCTCCAAGTTAGAGGCATCGACGATATTCACGAGCACGGAAGGGGGCTCGGAGGCCAGGTACTCGGCTGCAATCCCCTCATCTCGGGACAAAGGATGCAGGGTATAGATCCCGGGCAGGTCGGTGAGCAGTCCGGTTGTGCTTCGCAGGTGCCCGACTTTTTTCTCCACCGTTACGCCGGCCCAGTTCCCGACATATTCGTAAGAGCGGGTTAAGGCATTAAACAGTGAGGTTTTCCCTGTGTTCGGGTTCCCAATGAGTGCGGCGTTGTTCATGAGACTGCCACCTCGATATGGGCCGCTTCCTTCTGGCGGATGCCCAGCAGTTGCCCGGCGCATTCCAGCGTGACCGGACCGCCCCATAAGCAGTACCGTTTCACGACCACGCGGGATCCTTCCCGGATCCCGAGATCCGCGAGGCGCCGTTTCAGGATCGGGTCCATATTGCCAATTTGCGTGATGGCACAAGTGGTCCCGGGTTTCAAACCTAGCAGGCAGCATCGGCAAGGTTTCATGAAAACTTCCTCCTTCGTCATGTAAGTAAGCCGAAAACGGCTGAAAAATCTAGTTGATTAAACGCTATTGAGAATCAATCTCAATTAAATTCACAAGTAATATAGCACGCACCGCTGGCCCATACTGTGATTTACTTCATAACGAAGAATGGAAACTTCGTGATCCAAAGATGACTTTTCGAACAACTGCTAAAATAAAAGTTCGAAAAGTCAGGTTTGAAGCACCGAGAAGGTTGGATGAAGCTGGGACTGAGGAGCGGAGCGTACGTTTTGGGTACGTGAGCACCGGAAGGCCCGGCTGAATTCAAGTTTCGACGTCGATAGAAACTTCTTGATATACTTCGTGATCCAAAGATGACTTTTCGAACAACCTTTAGTAAGATGGATAGTAAAACGAAACGATGGAGAGGAATATGCCAGATGAAAGCCAATAAATGCAAAATCGTCGACTGCACCATCCGTGATGGAGGACTGGTGAACAACTGGGACTTCAGCGTAGAATTTGTCCAAAAATTGTACGCGGGCCTGAATGAGGCGGGTGTGGATTATATGGAAATCGGCTACAAAAACTCGCCGAAGCTGCTGAAAGGCGCCGATGAAGCCGGTCCTTGGCGGTTTCTGGACGACGATTTCCTGCGCAAGGTAATTCCTCAAAAAGGAACGACGAAGCTATCCGCACTGGTCGATATCGGCCGGGTAGACGAAAACGATATTTTACCGCGCAGCGAAAGCCTGCTCGATTTAATTCGAGTTGCTTGCTACATTAAAGATGTGGACAAAGCCCTGCAGCTGGTGCAATTGTTCCATGATCGCGGCTACGAGACGACGTTGAATATTATGGCGTTGTCCAACGTGATGGAGCATGAGCTGCTGGAAGCCTTTGAGATGATCAAAGATAGCGTCGTTGACGTTGTCTACATCGTTGATTCCTACGGAAGTCTCGATTATAAAGACATGGAGCATTTGGTCAACAAGTTCAAAACCCATTTGCCAGGTAAACGGCTAGGTGTTCACACCCACAACAACATGCAGCTGGCTTTTTCCAATACGCTGGTGGCCGCTGAAAATGGGGTTGAACTGCTGGATGCCTCTGTGTATGGCATGGGACGCGCGGCCGGCAACTGTCCAACCGAGCTGCTTGTGACCCATCTGAAGGGTACGAATTACAAGCTGCGCCCTGTACTAGAAGTTCTGGAGGAGCTCTTGATCCCGCTTCGCGAGAAGGAAGAGTGGGGGTACCTGATCCCTTACATGATCACGGGGACGCTTGACGAGCATCCGCGTTCCGCGATGGCGCTGCGGGCTTCGGACGACAAAGACAAAGTCGTCGATTTTTACGATAAGCTGACGACGCCGGAGACAACGGTTCATCGTCCCAAAAAATCATAAAAATTAAGCCCGGGCCTTGTGTCCGGGCTTCTATTTTTCCTCGACAAATTTGAGAAGAAGGCAGGAAATAAGCGGAATATGTTGAATAGTAGACTCATGACGGATCGATAAGTACTTACCTCCGGAGGTTGATACGCATTGAGGATTAGGGCAGAGGAACGAACGACAATCATCCAAGGGGTAATCGGATTGGCGGCGATGATCGGGGTTGTCCAGTTGTCGGCATGGAACGGATATCCGCCGGGGACGGACGCGGTTGTTCAGACGCTGCATCTTTTGGCAGGCCTCATGTGCCTGGCCGTATCATTCGCCATATTTGCGCAGGGATGGATTCTGTTTACCGACAAACTTTCCAAGCAGCGGCTTTACACGGCCGTTTTATTTTCGATGATCGGGATATTGGATATCCTGTATACCGTTTTATACGGTGACATCTCGCTGCTTGGCTTCGAACCGAGCGAAAATTTGGCGACCTGGTTTCTGGTGATCTCACATTTGCTAGGGGCCTTTGGGATGCTGCGGATCTTTGCTGCAACGGACCAGCAGGTGTCCGGACAGCAGAAAGTGACCATGTTTGTCAGTGCCGTCTTGGTGACACTGGCAGGTCTGTTTGTGTTAAACCGGTACCAAGACCGCTTGCCGACATTATTTGAAACGGAGCTTCTACAACTGGTTTTGCAAGCGGGGATTCCTCTGCTCTACCTCCTCGTGGCTGCGGCTGTCCTTTATCGGCATCGGGCAGAGCGCCCGTCGGCGATGATGACGGTAACCCGGTCACTGCTCTTCATGGCGATGGGGCATGTCTTGCTGACCTGTCCGCCGGGGCATGTTGAGGGGTTAACCCAGGCGGCGGGGCAATGGTATATGGGCATTTCGTATTACATCGTATTAAAAGGGGTTTACCGGCTGACGATTGAAGAACCGTTGCGCGGCAAACTGCTCGTGGAAGCCCAGATGAAGCATATGGCTTACCATGATGATTTAACCGGACTGCCGAATTTGCGGCAAATGAAAGAGCAGTTGGACGAGCTCTTGGGATTTACGCGGGCTTGTATCGGCGTGGCGGTTATCAATATCGACCGGTTTAAGGCGATTAACGACTCGTTGGGTTACAGCGCGGGGGACAAGGTGTTGACCGAGCTGGGAAGTCGGTTAGCGGTGCTTGAAGGCCCTCAGCAGTGGGTGTACCGGATGGGCGAGGACGAATTCGCCGTGGTCTTCTCCGAGCTGCCGGATGCTGCGGCCGCCGAGGACCGGGCTAAACAGCTGTTAGCCTCTGTAGATCCGGGGGTACTCATCGACGACACCGAATACCATATTTCCTTGAGCATGGGTTTGTCCGTATTTCCGAATGACGCCGACTCAGTGAACGAGTTGATCCAATTTGCCGATATGGCGGTGCACCATGCTAAGGAACAAGGCGTGGAGTTTCTGCGTTATCATGCAGCGATGAAACAGCGTACCCAAGCGAAGGTGGAGCTGGAGAACGATATGCGCAAGGCGCTGGAGCGGGAGGAATTTTTCCTGGAGTTCCAGCCGCAGATTCGTTTGGATACGGGGAAAATGGTTGGGATGGAAGCGCTTGTCCGTTGGAACCACCCGAAGCGGGGACTGATACCGCCAAGTGAATTCATTCCGCTGGCCGAAGAGAGCGGGCTGATCGTTCCTCTCGGCGAGTGGGTGCTGAAGACGGCTTGCCAGTATAATAAGAAATGGCAGATGGACGGTTTTGAACCGGTTTGCGTATCCGTCAATTTATCGATGCGCCAGTTCCGGCAATATAATTTAGCAGAGCACGTGAACGCGATCCTGCGTGAGGTAGGGTTAGATCCGCAATACCTGGAGCTGGAAGTGACGGAAAGCATGACATACGATATTGAAACCGCGCTAGATCAGCTTCATCGCTTGAAGCGTTTAGGGATACATATCAGCATCGATGATTTCGGCACAGGCTACAGCTCGCTTTATTATTTGAAAAGCCTGCCGATCGATCGGTTGAAAATTGACCGCGCCTTCGTCAAAGAGGTCATGTACGACGGGAACGACGCGGCGATCGTCTCCACCATCACCACTATGGCACATCACTTAAAGCTGAAGGTGACGGCCGAAGGCGTAGAGAACGAGGAGCAGTTGGAGTTTCTGAAGCGCCAACGTTGCCACGAAGGACAAGGATATCTGTTTAGCAAACCGGTGTCTGCCGGTGTGCTGGAAAGCGAGTTCCTTAGCCGGTTAGCCGGCTAAGGAATTTTTTTTTAAGATATCAGAAAGTATAAACTTCGGGGCATTGGCATCCTGATATCGCAAGAAAAACTTCCGCTAAACGCGGTCTGTCTACTTTGAATGTACGTCGATAGACGTTTTTCTTAAGATATCAGAAAGTATAAACTTCGGGGCATTGGCATCCTGATATCGCAAGAAAAACTTCCGCTAAACGCGGTCTGTCTACTTTGAATGTACGTCGATAGACGTTTTTCTTATGATTTAAGAAAGGATGAGTTGGGTGTAAGTGTTGACTTTTGATCGAACGTTCGATTATAATGTGGCCATGAAAAATAAATCCGATAACAAAACAGAGCTGATCTATCAGACAACGATTGAACTTCTCAATGAAATTGGACTATCCGAAATATCCATGTCCAAAATTGCGAAGAGGGCGAATATCTCTTCGTCGACCATTTACTTTTATTTTGAAAGTAAAGAAGACTTGCTGATTAAACTATACTTTAAGCTCAAGGAACAAATGCATGAGAAGATGTTTCTTGGCGTAACGGCGGATATGTCAGTCAAGGCTGCCTTTGAGAAGATCTTGCGTAATTATTCCAGTTATATCGTGAATAATCAAGCAAATTTTCTGTTGATGGAACAGTTTCTTGATTCGCCGTTTATACAAAAACACTGTAAAGATCAAAACGGTGGCGTGTTCAAGCCGATGTATCCTTTATTCGAAAGGGGGATTAAGGAAGGACTGTTTAAGGATTCGGAAACGAATCTTCTCGTTACTTACTCCTGCTTGCCATTTGTCCAAATGGGCAAAGAGTATATCAATGGTGAGTATGAATTCAGCCCTGCCAACATCGACAAAATGATTCAAATGAGCTGGGATGCGATTAAAGCATGAACGGCCCATTTTTCTAACCTTTATCGATCGAACGTTCGATAAAAAGAATGAATTTTATAGCATTTTGAACGAACGTTCGATCAAAGTGGTGTGAGGCTTAAAAGCACTAAAGTAGAACTCGGCAATACAAATCATTCCGAAATGTTGATTTCTTAACATACGAAACAAAATGACAAAGGAGAGATTTTTTTATGGAAAAAAGAGCTCTTGGGTCAAGCGGGCTGAAAGTCTCTGCTATGGGATTAGGCTGCATGACCATGTCTGATTTTTACGGCAGCGACCGGGATGAACAGGAATCGATACGGACGATTCATCGAGCATTGGACCTTGGTGTAGACTTCTTGGATACCTCAGATCTGTACGGTATCGGAGAAAATGAGAAACTGGTGGGAAAAGCGATTCAAGATCGGCGTGACGAGGTCGTTTTGGCTACCAAGTTCGGGGTCGTACGCGACAGATGGGGAGGCCCTTGGAGCTATAACGGAAGACCGGAATATGTTAAGGCAGCCGCTGAAGCAAGCTTGCGCAGATTAGGCGTTGACCACATTGACCTGTATTATCTGCACCGGATCGATCCCTTCACCCCCATTGAGGAGACGGTAGGGGCGATGGCTGAGTTGGTTAAAGAAGGGAAGGTCCGTTATATCGGCCTTTCGGAAGCCCCGGCACATCTGATCCGCAGTGCACATGCAGTTCATCCAATCACAGCAGTGCAAACGGAATACTCCTTATGGTCCCGAGACATTGAAGACGAAGTTCTTCCTACTCTCAGAGAGCTTGGCATCGGATTTGTCGCCTACAGCCCGCTTGGACGCGGGTTCCTAACCGGGACAATTCAGCGCTACGAGGATTTGGATTACGACGATGTAAGACGAAATTTCCCAAGATTTCAAGGACAGAACTTACAGAAAAACCTTCAATTTGTTGCTCGGATTCAAGAAATGGCGGCTGAAAAGGGATGCACCGCCCCTCAACTGGCGTTGAAATGGATTTTGATGCAAGGTAACGATATCGTGCCGATTCCAGGAACGAAAAGAAGAAAGTATTTAGAAGAAAATATTGCAGCCTTGCTGGTTGAACTTACGGATTCGGACCTTCAACGTCTCAATCAAATCGCGCCCAAAAACGTTGCTGCAGGACATCGTTAATTACAGAAAATGAAGGAGGATCACCATGACTGAATCCATAGATTTTGAACTAGGCATCAATACTTTTCTAGAGACCTCACCAGATCCTGTAACGGGCAAGAGAATCAGCCATTCCGAGCGGATTCGTAACGGGATCGAAGAGATCGTTGTTGCCGATCAAGTTGGCCTTGATGTGTTTGGAATCGGAGAGCATCAACGGTTTGATTTTGCCTCCGAAGCTCCAGCCGTCATCCTTGCTGCAGCGGCAGCTTTAACCAAGCGAATTCGGCTCACGAGTGCCGTTACCGTCCTTTCCTCGGATGATCCGGTTCGCGTCTACCAATCATTTTCAACGCTGGACAGCATCAGTAATGGGCTTGCTCCGTTAGTCGAATTGTATAAACAAGCAGCTGCGAGTGCAGGTCACGATGTAAGTAAGCTTAAAATTGCGACACACTCGCACGGCTTCGTCGGAGAAACCACAGAACTGGCTGTCGAGTTACACCGACCTTACACGGTCGTTCAAATGAACGAACTCGGCAGAGTGTTGGGATGGCCGCCATACAGCGCTGCATCCTACGATGATGCTCGCAAGATGAATGGTGCCCTCTATGCAGGTGATCCTGAATATGTTGCAGAGAAGATTCTTCTCGTCCGCAAAAAGCTAGGAACAAACCGTTTCTTCTTGCATCTGAATATCGGCACGTTGCCACATCGTGAAGTCCTGCGTGCCATCGAGATGTTTGGCACCCGCGTTGCACCGATTGTTCGAAAAGAGATTGCAAAAGAAAACAAGCAGACAACCGTTTAAAATATCCTTCCCTGCGGGGAGTCATATATAAGGGAGTTTTGATGCGTATGACACAAAAGTCAGCAATTGACGACAATGACGGTATATCCAAGGAACCTGGGGTCGCCTTGAAGTTAGATCATCATGTTGAACTTGCTCTTCCACCGGTGAGAGCCGGATTTTCAGATGATGGACGTCTTGCTTTGCAAGTCGGTTCTGATTTTCTGATAGGCGACATGTATCTTGCGAACATTCTGAAAACGATTATTGCAAATGAAAGTTTCGTATATATGTATTTGAACGAGGATGTGTCACATCTTTGCGATTTGTTGCTGGAGTCAGAATTGATTTTATTATCTGAACGGCTTAAGGAACACTTTGCTCATACGGTTAACCATCCAGTGGACCCTTTCCAACCCGAAGGGATTGCCCGATTATTAGGTCTTGATGCTGCTTCAATAAGCAATGAGGCGAATCGAAATCTTTTGCTAGAGAATTTAAATCATTTATTGGTGAGACGATTCGGTAAAATTTCCGACACAGGCAAGTATAGAGAATCTTCTGGCTTGAACAGAGCTATAGAGATTCATCATGAAGGCATTGCAAACCCTACACTGAAGATAACGTTAAATAAGAATGAGGGTGAACATACGTTCCTTGACTCTCATTTTAAAACAGAAGTTATTTCTACGTACGGAATTTCAGCGGTAGGCGCCTCCGAGGCGGTTGCAGATATTGGCAAAACGATAACGACGTTTGAACGTATTATTCCTCGGCTTGGAATGTACTATGCTCTATCCCAAGCTCAGATCGCTTTGCTTCGTTTAGGATGGGGCTCAAAGGACTTGGAAGTAAGCGATAGCGTAATCAAAAACTGGATTAGCGAGGTTACCGCCAAGCTATTACCTGCAAGTAGAATGCCGAGCGAAACCACGATTTTATATTTCATCAAGGCGACTTTAGCGGATGGTTCCGAGGTGAATGGGATGTGGCCAAATACATTATCAGCCGAGTTATTTTACAACCTCGAAACCGGCCGTGTAGATAAATATGTTTCCGAGCATGAACATGACTTGGAACTGAAAGATGGTAAGAGATTTACCATCGCCAACACGGCAGATGGTGGTGTAGCCGTCAGAGCGGCTCCAGCCGATACGACGGACACCCATCATACACTTCAGTTCTATAACGATACAGAACATTTGGATAAAGGTTTGATATTACCAACTGAAGACCGGTCAGTCTCTCTACTTGGCCAAATCAATCCTACAGCCGGTCGTTTTAAAACATCACATTTGAGAGCCCCTAAAGGAAAGGAATTTAAATTTGTCCTGTGGGGATCCAATAATTTTGATGTTTATATCGTGGAAGAAGGTCAAGGCGGAGTTTATACCATTAACGATAACTCCGTTTCGTGAGCGCGGGGATGGCGAGCCCACCTGCCGGCAGCAAGAGCTGCTGGCAGGTTAGTGTAAAATCTCCGTGGGTGTAGGAATTGGAAAAAGCGGATATAGAAAAAGAGCTTCTCCCTTGGTAAAGTGATGTTTGCGTACAACACACCAAGAAGGAGGAAGCTCCTGTGAGCCACTTTACCACAACAATGCCGACGATGAAAGAGATTGAGCAATGGATTTTCCGGAAAATGCAGGAGGAATTCGCTCGTGCGATGAAGCAGGTGCTGGAGGCGCTGGATCAGCAGATCCTGGAGCAACGGGACCGAGAGCGTTATCGAGTAAAGGACGAGCGTGAAACAAGCGTCAACACAGTGTTCGGGAATGTGCGCTTCAAGCGGAGATTGTACTGTGACCGCAGAAGCGGCAAACACGTGTATCTGCTGGATCAGCTGTTGCAATTCGAAGGGCGCGGGAAAGTCAGTCCGCATTTGGAAGAGACAGCCATCGCATTCGCCAGCCAAGGACCGTCGTACCGGGACAGCGCAAAGCGGCTGGAGCAGCTTTTGGGCTACAATGTGCTGAGCCACCAAGCGATCAGGGAAAAACTGATGGAGCGTGCGCAACAGCCGATGCCAGCGGTGAAACGGCGCGCTGCCCGTGTGCTGTTCGTGGAAGTGGATGGGCTATACACGAAGCTGCAGCGGAGCAAAAAGCGCGGGATGGAGAACGCAATTGCAGTCGTACACGAAGGCTGGGAGAAGAACGGCAAGCGGGTACAGCTGAAGAACAAACAGCATTACCTGCATACGAGCGGCGGCGACTTCTGGGAAGGGTTCGGGGACTTTCTGGTGGAGCGTTACGAAATCGATGAGAACACGTGGCTTGTGGTGAACGGAGACGGCGCGGCGTGGATCGGGGAATGTACATCCTACTTTCACCAATGCCTGTATATGCTGGATCGCTTTCATGTGGCGCGTGATTTGAAACGGTTTGTCGGACATTTGCCAAAGGTATGGGAGACCGTGAGACGGTCTTTGGCCAAACAGGATGCAGCCGCGCTTATGGCGATCCTGGAAGGCGTGTCG
The DNA here is from genome assembly GCF_047200555.1 of Paenibacillus sp. MB22_1. Classification (NCBI taxonomy): domain Bacteria; kingdom Bacillati; phylum Bacillota; class Bacilli; order Caryophanales; family Paenibacillaceae; genus Paenibacillus; species Paenibacillus sp. MB22_1. The sequence goes on along the minus strand of NZ_JBLADV010000001.1, from coordinate 2,262,251 downwards.
GAGCAAGAGATAGCGGAAGAGAACCGGAAGGATTGGAAGCCGTATAAAAGCTTTCTAAAGCGGCATGAGAAGCATTTGGACGACTACCGAAAAACACTCCAGGCGAAGGGGATCGACACAAGCGGCATGCGCCCGATGGGAAGCGCGGAATCGCAGATGCGTATATTCGCCAAGCGGACGAAGCGTGGCGGGTACAGTTGGAGTGAGCGAGGCGTCAGGGCGATGCTGAGGACGATGATGAGGATTCAAGAAGCGGGCACGGTGGTAAGAACGGTTGTAGGACAAGCGAGTAAGCAGGCAACGTCGCAGCAGTCGATAAACATGCGGCAATTGCTCAAGAACGTGACGCAACCGGTCAAGGGTTGTATCGCTGGAATGATTCGCATATTGCAAGGACCGAAGCAAAGCAGCACAACGGGTATGGCACTCAAAGCACTTCGTGGATAACGGCAAAAAAAATTCTGACAAATCACTTCTGTTTGATGAAAGAACGAAGCAAAGCGCTTACAAGGCAGAGGTTCCTTCGGAGTTCGCGTTCCAAGCATCTTAAATGACTGCCCACGCTAGCTTGACACTGACTGCTGGCAGGTTTCGCTTGCGCTCGCATGCGAAACGTGATATATTAATTTCTGCCTTCTCAAAAAGGCCTGCATTACTTCGGGACGTAGCTCAGCTTGGTAGAGCACCTGGTTTGGGACCAGGGGGTCGCATGTTCGAATCGTGTCGTCCCGATCTGTACATTGCGGGTGTAGTTCAATGGTAGAACTCCAGCCTTCCAAGCTGGTAGCGTGGGTTCGATTCCCATCACCCGCTCCATAATGAAGAAGCTTAAATCCTTACTTCGGTAAGGATTTTTTTGTTGTTGCGGCGGAAGTAGTTTAAAATTTATTTTCTCAATTTTTGATATTTGTGATTTAAATCACATATATAGTGAAATAAATCACATATAATAAAGACATCAAAGATGATCATCCGAAAAACAAAAAACCAACGATAAATAAGAGGAGTGGTTCTTATGTTTAACAATTTCCTGAGAACAAACAAAGTGGCGATGTGGCTCCTGACCGTTATCCGCGTCTACCTGGGCTACCAATGGATCGAAGCCGGCTATCATAAAATCACCGGCGGCTTCGATGCCGCAGGCTTCCTGACCGGAGCGATCGCGAACAGCACTGGCGACCATCCGGCCGTACAAGGCTGGTGGGCAGCCTTCCTGGAACACTTTGCCTTGCCGAATGTCGGACTCTTTAACTTCCTGGTGCCTTACGGCGAATTCCTGGTTGGCCTGGGGCTGATCCTCGGTACCTTCACCACCTTCGCTGCACTGATGGGCTTCGTGATGAACGCCGCGTTCCTCTTCTCGGGTACGGTAAGCACCAACGCGCAAATGTTGATCCTTGAAGTACTGATTCTCGTCGCTGCAGCTAACGCTGGTAAAATCGGCCTCGACTACTACGTGATGCCTTACCTCCGCAAGTTGTTCCACAAAAAAGGCGATGCCGGAACGCAAGCCCCGACGCCTAAGCAACCGCTGAACGTTAAACACACGGCGTAACAAACAACCATAAAGCAGAAGGGCTCTCCTAGAGAGCTCTTCTTTTTTTAAGATATCAGCGTACTATGTCAAGTAGAATTTTTAGGTTTCTGGGTAACCCAAACACACCTAACCCCCCAGATTTTCAAAAAAGTTAGCAACTGACAGAGAAGCGATGCTTGAAACCGGCCTTTCTCGGACTTGAAAGGAAATAGCCTCGTTTTTTCAATCCTGCGATGCAATCTGGCTGAGTGCAGAGTATACGCTAACGTACAATTCGCATTCACAGGGCGAGGTGGATAAAGCTGACATACGAGATCCAAGGTCTCCAAGAAAGTGATCCGATCTTCCCTCAGTCCCAGAAAGACCGGTTCCAAGATCTTGCTTAGTTAGGCCGCTGCTAGTGTCGGCATAACGCAATTGAAGTTCAACTTCTTATTGACCTCATCAAGGATGTGATAATCAGAGCACTGCGATTGAAACGGTAAACGGTCTCGCAGCATGGCGAAAGCGACTTTGAGCATCTTATTACCCATTGCAACAAAGATGGCTCGTTCATGTTTTCCTTTTTCCTTCAGACGATCATAGAAAGGCTTAAGGTCCTTATTATGCATGCAGAGACTCTTACCTGCTAGATATACCGCATAACGAAGGTGATCGTTTCCCTGTTTGGAAATCTTGCGGTAGGAGCCTTTGCCGCCACCAGTTTGCTTAACAATGGGGTTTGTGCCAGCTTTCTTAATTAGTTGCTCCTGAAAAAGTCGATTTTCAAAAATAGTTTCGGGTTGCTGGCTGGGTTGTGAGGGGGAACTTTCCCTAATGATCGGTTTCCATGTTAGTTTTGGAGCATTTTTGCCGCTCTTTGCAGGTTGTGGGTCAGAATCCCGAAGCCGACCCAGCATTTTGAGCCGACAAAGCCCCGATACCTGCTGCGGTTCAAACCGTACTTCCGCTTGAGAAGACTAATCTTCGCTTCTCCAGCTGCACGGTAACGCTGCAAGTCTTTGAACCATAATTCGTTTTCGTACTCGGATCGGGCAATGCCTTTTTTGCCCTTTCGCGGCAAGCTAGCTCGCTTCACACCAAGTTCGGTAATGGCCGTTTCGTTCTTCTTGCTTGAGAAACCGCGGTCGGTCGCTACAGCTTGCGGCGCTTTGCCGAATTGCTTGATATGCGCCTGTACAGCGGGAACGAGCAGTTCATCATCCGAGGGGTTCCCCTCGTAGACAGCGTAGCCGGTCACAAAGCCGCTTTCCGTCTCGTCGATTCGCACCTTGTAGCCGAACTCAGTTCCTTTGGCCAGCTTACCTTTCTTAATCGGTCTTGCTTCCGGGTCAAAGAAACTGACGATCCGATCTGCGATGATTCGATTGCCGGAAACGACCTGTTTGGCTTGTTCCAACAACTTGCCGGTTAGCGTGACCGCCTCGGTCAGTTTGGTTTTACTTTGTCGAAGAGCAGCTTTGCCCTTGTCTTGCAGTTTCTCGATAACGGCTTGCGCCTTGTTCACAACGTTCTCGGCTACTTCGATTACGCTCCCAGTGATCCGGTCAACTTCTTCCCAAGATTCACGGGTGCGGCGACGTAGAACTTTCGCGATGGACAGAATCTTTTCCTTGATTTCTGCCGTACGATCTTCAAAGCCTTGAACAGTGTGGGAGGCGACTTTCCGGATTTTCTGAATCGTTCGAGTGATGACTTTTACGCCATCTTGCAACAGCGTAGCGTCTGTCGGGTGATGGATGTCGGATTCCACAACCGTCGTATCCGTGCGCAATTTGCGGGTTTTCAGAACGGCTTTTTCCTCACACTGCTTTACGAGTGCGGCATTGATGTCTTCGACGATCTTGTCGCCGTAGCGTTTGCGGGCATAGATGAGCGTAGACGGGTCGGGCATCGGTTCGTCGATGGCAAACCGGCAGAACATTCGCCATGTGATGCTGTCACCGACTTCCTTCACGAGTGACTCGTAGCCCAAATTGTATTTATGCTTCAGGACCATAAGACGGATGTACTTTTCAATTGCAAGCGTAGGACGGCCGCTTTTCTTGCCTTTCGGGTGCAACTCAGTAAACGGTTGAAGAAAACGGTCGTCGTCCAGTAATTGATCTATGATTGCAAGCTCGACCGGCAACTTTCTAACAGATTCCGGGAGAATGGCATCCCAGATGGTCAATTGCTCGTCTCGAAGTTTCAACATTTTCTTCACCTCTTGGAAGGATTCCCGAGGGCTTCTGTTGAACTCCTATAGCAAAGGAATTCTTCCCTCGGGGTGTGGAACTTTGTTATCTCGTCAATAACAATTTCCATTTGGAGGTGCTGAATTCCTTTTAATTATGCTCAAAACACCCTGACTTTTTCAGGAGCAACTAATTAACTGGTTTGCGTTCGAGTACTGAGATACATCGCCGATTTCAGCATAAAGCTCAGCCGCGGTAGTCACTCCTAAGCCCGGGACGGTAAGAAGCAGTCGTCCGTCTGTCTGAAGGAGAAGGTTCTCGATCTCTTGTTCCAAAACATTAATTTTGGCATCAAATGTTCGTAAGTCACGTAGCTTCATTTTCAGTAACATAAGCTCAGGCCGAAGTTCCTGTAAGTTTCTCGATAACGCTTGTTCAGCGACGTGCAAGAGCTTCTGGATGGTGGTGTTTCGCAATTTGAGATTATGCTGAATCGAGAGCTTCCGTAGCCCGGTCTCCCCTAGTTTCAGGACAGCAGCGGGGTGTGGATAATGCTCCATGAAGAAGAGCGAGGCTTTCCCCCAGAAGTCACTGAATACTTTGATTTTTCGAGCTCTACCGGCTGAATAATCTGCATATCCTTGGTACTCGCGCCAGATGAGGTCCATAAGTGCTCGAATCTCTGTACGCAAGGAAGCACGCTTCCGTGTCTCTGAGCGCCGTGCTCGAGTCAAGACATGGAGCTGACGCTGCACGCCATTCAAAAGCTGGTTTTCAGTGGCTTTGTTGCTTTTGATGGCATGGGCGATGGCCACAAGATCAAGATCATCTGTTTTGCACCAATTCAGTGCGCCGGCGCGTTCCTCGAAGGTGGTATACGGATTCAAGATCTGAACGTGGTACCCTCGTTTCGCCATCTCGCGGACGATGTCTTCATAGTAATGGCCTGTTGCCTCAATACCCAGGAACAAGCGAACAGCCTCTGTGGCTGTAACCGCTTGATTAATCTTCTTGCAAAGCAGCTCCATACCAGAATTATTCGCTGAGAAAAAGAAGGGTTTTTCAATGATGTCGCCGAAATAATTGCATATTAAGGCTTTTTGGTGGAGCTTGGCCGCATCGATCGCAACGATGAGGACTTGCTCCAGGTTAACGCCCCTTAGCTGTTGACTGAACTTAGTTCCCTTACGGCCTTGAATGTGCGAGGATTTCCCCATGCGACTTTAACCTCCTGTGGTTGGTAGGTAAGATTGAAGCTTCCCTGTCAGGTGCTTCTTTCTTCGATAGTCGCTGGGGATTTCCTCTTTATATTTTGATTATATTACACGCCAGAAAGTATAAACTTCGGGGCATTGGCATCCTGATATCGCAAGAAAAACTTCCGCTAAACGCGGTCTGTCTACTTTGAATGTACGTCGATAGACGTTTTTCTTAATATGACATTGCGATGTCTTATTTGCAGGGTATACTTGTCATCAAAAGGAGAGGGTACGCGTGCAAATGAACCGTCTGTTTGAAATGCCTATCTGCTGCTGGAGCGTAAAACGATCACTGCCGCCGAGTTGGCGCAGCGGGAACCGGAATCGGTTGCCCGGATGAGGGCGTTCCTGGAAGCGAATGGATTAACCGAGAATTTCGATGACCTTCGCAAGCATCATGAAATCTATCTGTCGGACCCGCGCAAAACCGCGCCGGAGAAGATGAAAACCGTGCTGCGGCATCCGGTAAGGCGGATCTAAGACTTTGGATCAGTCGGATTTGCCGGGATGAATCACTTTCACTCGGCCTACCTGACCGTCCTGTAGCCGGACCTTAATGCCGTGCGGATGGGTCGCGGAGTTCGTCAGAATGTCCTTGACTATGCCGCGGGTTAGTTTGCCGGTGGGCTGATCTTTTTTTAATACGATGTCCACGGTGAGGCCAGGCCTGATGTTCTTGCGTTCGTTGCCGTTCATTGGGCGGGTCCCTCCTTGACGTGATGGAGTAGCGTTTGGTATAACCACTTTAAGATACCATAATTCACCGCTGACTTGCCAACGGCTGTCCGTTTAGCATATAATAGCAGGTAATTATGACATGAAATGCGTGGATGGAGAAGAGTAAGCAGGAACCGACCAACAGGGAAGGGGCGCCGGAGATTGAGAGCGCCGCTAGGGAAACGGAGCTGCCGAAGTTCGCTCCGGAGCAGTTCCTTGAACTGCCGCTGCGAATCGTTACGCCGCAAGGCGTATGGTTGCAGCCCGGCACATTAGGGGATACCGGTTACGAGCCGTTATTTCGTTGGAGCGAGAGCAATGCGCACCTTGCGAGCCATGTGGCTGGCTGAGGTTTACGCGGTGCTCTAACAAGGGTGGTACCACGGTCTTTTCGTCCCTTACGGGAGAGAAGGCCTTTTTATTTTGCCTTAAGAGGTTATTCAATAAGTCATCTTTTGATCACGAAGCAGGACATGAAGCGGATTCGACGTCGAATCTTGAATTCAGCCGGGCTAAGCGTATGCTTACGATGCATGTTTCCTACGGAAACATTTCAGGTGCTCACGTACCCCAAACGTATGCTCCGCTTTTCAGTCCCTAGCTTCATCCAACCTTCTCGGTGCTGAAAACCTGACTTTTTGAACTGACGCTTGTGACTCGGAACGGTTTTGTAAGAAACCGAATCGAGAAGCAGCGCTCATAACATTTTTAGGAGGAGCTATTCATGAAAGAACGTCTTGAAGCACTAAAAGCGGAGGCGCTCAAAGAGCTGGCGGAAACCGTCGATGCCGGGCATTTGAACGACCTTCGGGTCAAATATTTGGGCAAAAAGGGCGCATTAACTGAAATTTTGCGCGGGATGGGGTCCTTAAGCGCCGAGGAGCGTCCGGTGATCGGTCAGATCGGCAACGAGGTCAGAGCCGCCATCGAAGCGGTGATTGAAGAGAAGCAAGCGGTGTTCCAACGCCAAGAAACCGAAGCGCGGCTGGCCGCTGAGAAAGTGGACGTCACGCTGCCGGGCCGACCGCTGAAGCAGGGGAGCATCCATCCGTTGAACCAGGTGATTCAGGAAATCGAAGAGATTTTCATCGGCATGGGGTACCGGATTGCGGAAGGCCCTGAGGTTGAAACGGACTACCACAACTTCGAGGCGCTGAATCTGCCGAAGGACCATCCGGCCCGTGATATGCAGGATTCCTTCTACCTGACGGAAGATTTGCTCATGCGGACACAAACGTCCCCGGTACAGGTGCGGACGATGGAAGCGATGCAAGGGGAAGTGCCGGTCAAAATTATCTGCCCGGGACGCGTATTCCGCCGGGATGACGACGATGCAACCCACTCGTTCCAGTTCCATCAAATTGAAGGGCTGGTTGTAGGCAAACGCATCCGGATGAGCGACCTGAAAGGCACTTTGCTTGAGTTCACGCGCAAAATGTTCGGACCTAACACGCAAATTCGCCTGCGCCCCAGCTTCTTCCCGTTCACGGAGCCAAGCGTTGAGGTTGACGTAACGTGTATGAAGTGCGGCGGCCATGGCTGCCGGGTGTGCAAACAGTCCGGCTGGCTGGAAATTCTGGGCAGCGGGATGGTGCATCCGCGCGTGCTGGAGATGAGCGGCTACGATCCGGAGCAATACAGCGGCTTCGCATTTGGGATGGGTGTAGAACGGATCGCGATGCTGAAGTACGGCGTTGATGATATCCGCTACTTCTTCAACAACGATCTGCGTTTCCTGCAGCAGTTTGCCAGAGTTTAATTTCACGTAAAGAGGGAAGGGAACTGACAATGAAAGTATCAACCGAATGGTTGTCTGACTATATTTCGCTGGATGGGGTAAATGTTGAAGAGCTGGCGGAGCAAATCACCCGGTCCGGGATTGAAATCGATTCGATCGAAAACCGCAATCAAGGCGTTTCGAACGTTGTGGTTGGTTTTGTCAAAAGCAAAGAAAAGCATCCTGACGCTGACAAGCTGAACATTTGCGTCGTTGACGCGGGGCAGGGAGAGGATCTGCAAATCGTATGCGGCGCGAAAAACGTGGCGGCCGGCCAGAAGGTACCGGTTGCGCTCGTAGGCGCCAAGCTGCCGGGCGGGCTGGAGATCAAGAAAGCCAAGCTGCGCGGCGTCTTGTCGCAAGGGATGATCTGTTCGGCCAAAGAGCTTGGCCTCAACGACAAGCTGCTGCCGAAGGAACAGCAGGAAGGCATTCTCGTATTGCCTGAAGAAGTGGAGATCGGCACACCGATTACCCAACTGCTGGGGCTGGACGACAAGGTGCTGGACTTCGACCTGACGCCTAACCGGTCGGATTGCCTGAGCATGATCGGGGCTGCTTATGAGGTAGGCGCGATTTTGAACCGCGAAGTAAAGCTGCCGCAGCCTGAGCTTGCCTCCTCTGGCGTACTGGCCAAGGAACGGATTCAGGTTAAGATCGACGCACCTGAGCTGTGCAGCCGGTATGCGGTACGTTACATCGCCGATGTCAAGGTCGGCCCATCGCCGTTGTGGATGCAAAACCGGCTGATGGCAGCGGGGATTCGCCCGATCAGCAATATCGTCGACATCACCAACTACGTGATGCTGGAGTACGGGCAGCCGTTGCATGCGTTTGATGCTGACAAGATCGCCGGCGGCATGCTGGGCGTGCGCCAAGCCAAAGCTGGCGAGAAGCTGGTGACGCTGGACGGTCAGGAGCGTGAGCTGGAAGCCGGCGCACTATTGATCGTGGACGGTGAAGATCGTCCGGTGGCTTTGGCGGGCGTCATGGGCGGACTCGATACAGAAGTGACCGATCAAACGGTGAACATTGTGCTGGAGTCGGCGAAATTTGCCGGCGCCAGCGTCCGCCGCACGTCACGGACGCTGGGGCTTCGCTCGGAGGCTTCGCAGCGGTTCGAGAAAGAGGTGGATCCGGCTTCCGTCATCCCGGCGCTGAATCGCGCGGCCTCGCTGATGGCAGCCTATGCTGGCGGCCAAGTGGCTGAAGGGATCGTGGAGATCGTTCATCAAGAGCCGGAAGAGAAAGTGATCGCCCTGTCGCTTCAGAAGCTGAACGAATACCTGGGCACGAACATTTCCTCGCTGGAGGCGAAAACGATTCTGGGACGTCTCCGCTTCGAATGTGCCGGCTCGGAGGAGGTCATCGAAGTTCGCGTGCCGACGCGCCGCGGCGACATTACGCGCGACGTGGATTTGATCGAAGAGGTGGCGCGGCTCTACGGTTACGACAACATCGAGGCAACGATGATCGAAGGGGTAACGACAGTCGGCGGCTATACGAAACCGCAGGCGCTGCGCCGCACGATCCGCCAACTGCTCACTCATGGCGGCTGGCAGGAAGTGATGGGTTACTCCTTCATCCGGGAAGGGGCAAGCGCGAAGTTCCCGCAGCTGGGGGAAGGGGATCGGGAGATCCGCCTGGCCATGCCGATGAGCGAGGACCGCAGCGTGCTGCGCGGCAGCCTGCTGCCGGGAATGATCGACATCGCCGTTTACAACCGCAATCGCAAGCAGGACAATCTGGCATTGTTTGAAATCGGCAGCGTCTTCCGCACCAAGGAGGAGAAGCTGACCAAGCAGCCAAGCGAGCTGCCGGTGCTGTCCTTGCTGCTGGCCGGCGAACGGGCAGAAAAACGCTGGAACGCTCCGGCGGAGAAGGTGGATTTCTTTGATCTCAAAGGTGCGTTGGAGAGCCTGTTCGAATACTTGGGGGTTGCTGAACGGATGACGTATGAAGCGGATGGGCCGCAAGGCTTCCATCCTGGACGTTCGGCTTCCATCTTCCTGAACGGCACGTCCGGCAAGGAACGGATCGGTACGCTGGGTCAGCTTCATCCGGAGCTGCAGCGGGAGCTGGATCTGGATGATACGTATGTTGCCGAGCTGCTGCTTGAACCGCTGTACCGCTATGCGGGCGAAGCTTACGTTTACCAAGAGCTGCCGCGTTATCCGGCGATGCAGCGCGATATCGCTGTTGTCGTGAACTCCGATGTGGAAGCGGGCGCGTTAATCGGCGTGATCCGTGAAAAGGCCGGCGAGCTGCTGGAATCGGTGGAGGTATTCGACGTATTTACGGGTGCCAAGCTAGGCGAAGGCAAGAAGAGCGTAGCTTTATCGCTGGTATATCGCCATATGGAACGGACTCTGACGGACGAGGAAGTTGCCGCAGTACACGACCGGGTGGTCGAAGGGCTGTCGCAAACTTTTGCGGCGGAGCTTAGAAAATAGCAGGAATTGGACGAAGTCACATCGAATCATTTGTAGAACGACCGATTCGATGTGACTTTCGTGCAATTATCCGCATCTAAGAGACGACTTACAGGACCGAAGGAGGCACATAACGTTGAGTAACCAAGGCCGAATTAGCGTAAACGTAGAAATTTACGGAACTTCTTATAAAATCGTTGGAAGCAGCGCGGAATATATGAAGCAAGTCGCGCGCCGGGTGGATGAGCATATGCGCAGCATCGCCCAGGCCTATCCCCATCTGGACACGCCGCGGCTGGCTGTGTTGGCAGCCGTGCGCATGGCGGAGGAAGCGATCCGGGTAGATCAGCTGCAGAACGAACTGCAGAATGCCAAGCAGGAGAAAACGGTCCTGCTTCAGGAGAACTCAGTGCTGCAGGATTTACATGCCAAGCAGGAGAGCATGTATAAGGCGCTGCAGGAGGAACAGCAGCAGCTGAAGAACGAGAAGCGTCAGCTTGCCGGGCAAGCGGAGAAGCTGGAAGCCTCCCTGCTGGGGCAGGAGGAGGAGGCGCGTAAGCTTCGCAGCCGGGTACAAGAGCTGGAGCGGCAGCTGGCTGAGCAGCGCGGCAGCAACTCGCAGCTGCAATCCAAGCTGCGCCAAGCCGAACAGCAGACGGCGCGGGAGAAAGAGGAGGCCGCAAAGCTGCAGAAGCAGGTGAGCGAGCTGCAGCGGCGGGAGCAAGAAGCCAAAGCGGCCGAGCAACGGGCACAGCAGCATAGCGGGAAGCTGCAGGAGCAGACGAAGCAGCTCCAGAGCACGCTTCAAGCCGCGCAGGCAGAGGCCAAGCAGCTGCAACAGCAACTGCAGGAACGCAAGCAGCGGGAGGACAAGCTGCGAGCCGAAGTATCAGCGGCGCAGCAAAGCGAGAAGTCGTGGCAGAAGCTGGCTGAGAAGCGCAGCGAGGAAATCAGTCGCCTAGAGATCAGCTTGCTCGAGGCTTCGGACAAGAGTGAACAGCTGAGCGAGCAGCTGGCCGCCGAAGTGAGCCGGTTGGAGCAAGCAAATAACGAGCTGCAAGCCGAGCGGGACAAGGCGTCGGCCCTGGCTGCCGAGCTGGATTCTCTTCGCTCCCGGTTGGAGCAGGCAGCCGAGGAACGGGAGCAAGCACTTCTGGCGGCGCAGGCGGCCGGAGAAGAGAAGCGGCAGCTGGAGCAAGAGCGGGACGAGTTGGCTCTGCGGTTGCAGGAGCTTGAGGACAGCCGCAAGTTGGCAGCAGAGTTGGAAGCCGAGCTGGCGAGCTACCGTGAGGCTGCGGAGCAACGGGAGCAGGAGTGGCGCAAGCAATGGGCTTCGGCAGAACGCGAGCTGAGCTCTTGGCGTGAGAAGGAAGCTGAGCTGCAGCGGCAACTGGAGGAATGGCAGCAGGAAAGCGCAGCTGGCAGCGAACGGGTCATCACCATGGCCAGCGACTTCGAGGCCTTGGAGGAAGAGAAGCGCAAGCTGGCGGAGCAGCTGCAGGAGGTTACGGACAGTTACGAGGTTATTTCCCATCAGTTCCGGCTGTTGCAGCTGGAGCGGGAGAAGGAGCAGGAGCGGCAGGCTGCGCGGGATGAAGAGTACCAGCGGCTGAAAGATGACTACGCCAAGCTTCAATCGGAATTTAACGAATGGATTGAATTGCTGGAGCAGGATCAAGGTTAGTGGCGAGAGGATCGCTTGATAAAATAAGAGCAAGAGCCCGCGGCGGTGCGCTGCGGGCTCTTGCTGCATGGGATGACACGTTTATTCAACGATAATTTTGGAGATCATGGCGCTGTGGCCGGAGCCGCACATAACCGAGCACGCCATTTCGAACTCGCCGGCTTCCGTTGGCACGATCACCGCGGAGTCGTTCTTGCGGTCCAATTGCAGTTTCAGACCGGGCACAAGAATGCCGTGATTACCAGAGGCGTTCTTGAAAACGATTTTGACTGGAACGTCTTTCTTCAAATGGTACTCGGCTTGATCGAATTGATAGTTGCTGGCTTCGATCACCAGCTCGGCTTCCGGTTGGATATTACTCCCGGCGTTGCCGTTGGTTTCAGCCGCTTTGCTGCCGCTGCAAGCGGTAACAAACAACAATAGCACAGATGTTGCGACGATGGCTATGCTTTTCTTCACAATAATCCCTCACGATACAGTAGATTTGTGACAATTTTAAGAATATCATACCGTATTTTGCAGAGGGTGGATGGCTCAAGGTTTGAAGAATTGTTGAACTTCTTTCCCCATAAGTCAAGAGGCCGTTCCTTCCGCAGTGAACGGATCACTTGCGGAGGAAGGCCTCTTAGCCCTGACACAGCCATTAACGATCGTTTTTGTCTTTGGCAGCGTCAAAGGGAGTTGCGACAGGGATGAACAGGTCGATAATCCCGATGACCAATGCTGCAAGTAATGCACCGATCACAGAGACGGAAACGCCGGAAATGATGAACTGGGCAAGCCAGATCACGAGCGCGCTCGTAAGAAAACCGACGATTCCTCGCCCGAACGGGGTAACCTTCGTTCCGAAAATGCCTTCAATGGCCCAACCCAACAGGGCGATGACCAAGGCGAGCAGCAAGGCGCTGCCGAATCCACCGATGCTGAATTGCGGTACCAGCCACCCCACAACCAGCAGAACTAGGGCGGAGACGATGAATCGCACGACGTGTCCCAGAAAATGCATGTTACATAGCCTCCTTTTGAGAGTAAGTACGTTTGGCTATACGCATTTATCATGTTCCGCAAATCGCATTCTTATGTGTGTAAGGGGGCAAATGGCGAAAAATGAACGGTTTCGTTATAATGGGATCATAGCCCGAGGGGAGTTGTGAACGTACTTGGACGAGAAAATTTTGAAAACCATGGAATATCAAAAAATTATAGATCAGCTGTCCTCTTTTTCCCAAACGGCACTTGGAAAAAGAACAGCCGAAGCGCTGCGGCCCGTCACCGATCTGGAGGACGTCAAGCGGCTGCTTCAAGCCACCGATGAAGCGTTTAAGGTGGACCGTCTTAAGGGGGCGCCCGGATTCGGCGGAATCGTGGATATCACTCCGGCGGTCAAGCGGGCCCGGATCGGCGGGACGCTGAATCCGCACGAGCTGCTGGGCATTGCAACCACGCTGGAAGGCTCGCGCCGGATTAAACGGTATATTGCCACGATGCACGAAGAACATGAAGTTCCGCTGCTGTATCACTTAAGCGATACCTTAAGCGATCAGAAGCCGTTGGAGGATGCGATCAAACGCTGCATCGACGAAAGCGCGGAGGTGCTCGATTCGGCTAGTCCGGAGCTGGCCACCATCCGCCGCGAGCTGCGGAGCGGGGAGGTGCGGATCCGGGAGAAGCTGGATGCGATGATCCGCTCCGCTTCGGTGTCGAAGATGCTGCAGGATCAGCTGATCACGATCCGCGGCGACCGCTTCGTCATCCCGGTCAAAGCGGAATACCGCGCGCATTTTGGCGGGATCGTACACGATCAGTCCGGATCGGGAGCTACGCTGTTCATTGAGCCGGAATCGATTGTGGCGATGAACAACAAGCTGCGCGAGACGCGGCTGCGTGAGGAACGGGAAATCGAGGTCATTTTGCAGAAGCTGACCGCCCTGGTTGGCGAGCAAGCCGAGCTGTTGCTGTACGACGGGGATGTGCTCGGCCAGCTGGATTTCATCTTCGCCAAAGCCCGGTTGGCTCGCGAATTAAAGGGGACGCTGCCGCGGATGAACGACCGCGGGTTCATCAAGCTGAAGAAGGGGCGCCATCCGTTGATTCCGGCTGACCAGGTCGTGCCGATCGATGTGGAGCTGGGGAACCAGTACACGACGATCATTGTCACCGGTCCGAACACCGGGGGGAAAACCGTCACGCTGAAGACGATTGGTCTGCTTAGCTTGATGGCGATGTCCGGGTTGTTCGTGCCGGCGGAAGACGGCAGCCAGCTTTGCGTATTTGATGCCATCTACGCCGATATCGGGGACGAACAGAGCATCGAGCAGAGCTTAAGTACCTTCTCCAGCCATATGACGAACATTATCTCGATTTTGCGCCAGATGACGCCGAAGAGCCTGGTATTGCTGGATGAGCTGGGTGCGGGAACCGACCCGGCGGAAGGCTCGGCGCTGGCCATTGCGATTTTGGAACATATTCATTCGCTGGGCTGCCGGATGGTGGCGACCACTCACTTCAGCGAGCTGAAAGCCTACGCCTACGAACGCAAAGGCGTAATTAACGCCAGCATGGAGTTCGACGTCGCGACGTTAAGCCCGACTTACCGCCTGCTGGTGGGCATTCCGGGCCGAAGCAACGCGTTTGCTATCGCCGAACGGCTGGGGTTGCCGGAGCGAATTCTGGAGTATGCCCGCGGCGAAGTGACTGAAGAGGACATGCGCGTCGAGAACATGATCGCTTCGCTGGAGCAGAACCGCCTTGGGGCGGAGCAGGAGCGGGAAACGGCCGAGCAGCTGCGGCGCGAGATGGAAGAGCTGCGCAGACGCCATGCCGCCGAGCTGGAGAAGCTGGAGCAGCAGCGGGATAAACGCCTGGAGAAGGCGGAGGAAGAAGCGGCAGCGATCATTGCCAAGGCAAGGCAGGAGGCCGAGCGGATTATCAGCGACCTGCGCCGCCTCGCGATGGAGGAAGGCGCGGCCGTGAAGGAGCACAAGCTGATTGCAGCTCGCAAGCAGCTGGATGAAGCCGAGCCGCAGCGCCGCAAGAAGAGTGCAGCGGCCCGCAAGGCGGCCAAACCGCCGCGGCAGATCGAACCGGGCGACGAAGTGATGGTATACAGCTTGAACCAGAAGGGGCACGTCGTTGAGCTCTCCGGCAACAAGGAAGCGATCGTACAGCTCGGCATCATGAAGATGAAGGTGAGCCTGGACGACATGGAGCTGATCGCTGCGCCTCCGGCTAGCAAGCCGGTTCAACGGACGGCTCCCAACGTTAAGCGGACGCGCGATGAGAACGTCCGCACCGAGCTGGATTTGCGCGGAGCGAATTTGGAAGAGGCCTTAATCGAGGTTGACCGTTTCATCGACGAAGCCTACTTAAGCAATTTAGGCCAGATCTACATTATTCACGGGAAAGGGACCGGGATTTTGCGGTCCGGGATCTCGGAGTATCTTCGCAAGCATAAGCATATCAAGAGCTTCCGCCTCGGGAACTACGGGGAAGGCGGAACCGGCGTGACGGTCGCTGAGCTGAAGTAAGAACGAATCGCCTCAAGGTATAAAGGGAGAGGGCGCTATGAAGGAAAGCATTGATCCGATCTTGGAGCAACCGCTGGGGCTGATGATCGGGTATTTTTCCGTGGCGGTGTTAGAATTGATTGTGTTTCTTTCTTGCTTCGAACTGTTTGCAAGATATCGCTGCTGGCAGGAGATCAAGCGCGGCAATATGGCCGCGTCCCTGGCTACCGGCGGAAAAATCTTCGGACTGGCGAACATTATCCGTTATGCGGCGGCACATCCCTCGATTTACGACTTCATGATATGGTCGTCGGTTGGAGCCTTGCTGTTGTTCGCTGCTTATTTGCTGTTTGAATTTTTAACGCCGGTGTTTCGCATCGACGACGAGATTGCAGCGGGGAACACCAGCGTTGGTTTTATCGCAATGGCCGTATCGGTGTCGGTGTCTTTTTTGATCGGCGCTTGTATCGGTTAGGGATTTCAGTTGAAGGAGTAGAACGACGTGAAAAACCTGGTCAGGGTGCTATTTATCGCCTCTATTCTGTTTTTGGCCGCGGGCATTATTTATTTGTGGAATGCTTAATTTGGTAACGAAAGGACGTAGTTGGAATGGATACAACGATTTGCCCATGGTGCCAAACGGAGATCGTTTGGGATGAAGAGATAGGGCCTGAGGAGGTATGTCCTCACTGCCAAAATGAACTAAAGGGCTACCGGACGATCAATATAACGCTGGGCTCGGAGGAAGAGTTCGAAGACGAGGAGAACGACCATCCCTTCCATGATCGGAAGCATTCCCATGATGAGGATGATGAGGATGCGGATGATGATCTTTACTGGGATGAGGATGAAGGCGACTCGCATCTCGGAGGCGTCCGCCGGGTCGAGGCGTTTACGGCATCGGGCGGCGATTTGCTGAAGTACGAGACCGGCGTGGAGAAGCTGCTTGACGGGCAAGACGAGGTACCCGAATGCCCGCATTGCCGGGAATATATGGTGTATGCCGGGAAGCAGAAGCTGGTTCCGGAAGGCGGCGAATTTGTTCCTGCCGATGGGGACCGTCCGCTTCTGTCGGGCGATGCTGAGCTGAACGTATACGTCTGCACCGCGTGCTTCCATGTCAGCCGGTTTTTGGGTGAAGACGCCCGGATCGCCATGATTCGCACGATTGCCGGTGAAGAAGACAACAAGTAAAAAAATTTGGCAGTCACTGGCCCTGTCCTTGATGGACAGGGCTTTTTCGCGTTTGGGGGCCTGCGGGTATGCTTGCTAAGGCCTCATGCTTCGGTCATTTTTGGGTATCTTACAGGGGGAACTCGAAGTTTGGCCGGGAGGAGCGAATCTATGAAAAAACAGCTGAACAGCCAATCCATCCTGCTGCTGGCGGTGAACGGTCTGTTCGTGCTTGCCGGCGCCTTGTCGGGCACGTTCCTGAACGTCTACATCTGGAAAGTGAAAGCGGATTTTAACCTGATTGCCTGGTTTACGTTCAGCCAGCAGCTGGCCTTGGGACTTGTCTTTTGGATTGCCGGGAAATGGGTGAAGGAACGCGACAAAATGATCTTTTTGCGGCTCGGCATTATCGTCTCGGGCATCTTCTATTTGCTGGTGCTGTGGACGGGCAAACATACGGTGGACTACATATGGCCGCTTGGTTTGTTGTTCGGAACCGGTTCGGGATTGTTCTGGCTGGCCTTTAATGTCGTGTATTTCGAGGTGACGGATGTCGAGACGCGGGACCGATTTAACGGCTGGGTGGGGATTCTCGGTTCGGTGATCGGGATCTTTGGCCCGTGGATCTCCGGCTGGCTGATCTCCATGAAACACGGCGAGGCCGGATACCGGCTGATTTTTACCATCTCGTTAATCGTGTATGGGGTAGGGATCTTACTCAGCTTCTGGCTGAAAAAAAGAAAAACGGGCGGGCCTTATCACTGGCTGGCTCCCGTGCAAATGCTGAAAAAGGGCAGCCCGTGGCGCCAGGCTGCGCCCGCTTCGGCCGCCCATGGTCTGCGCGAAGGCGTATTTTCGTTCCTGATCAATTTGCTGATCTTTATCAGCACTTCTGCGGAGTGGCGGATTGGGCAGTTTTCACTGATCACGTCCCTTGTCTCCCTAGTCAGCTTCTGGGCGGTAGGGAAGTGGCTGAAAATCCGCGCGCGTTACTACGGGATGTTGGTCGGGGCTTTGCTCATCACTGCGGTGATCATCCCGTTGCTCTGGAAGGTCAATTACGTCACCCTGATGATGATGGGGGTAGGGACGTCCTTGTTTTTGCCGCTTTACCTGATTCCCGTCATCTCTTCAGTGTTCGACCTGATTGGCAATAGTCCGGAAAGCGTGGAGCAGCGGGTGGAGCTGATCGTGCTTCGCGAGCTTAGCATTACGGTGGGGCGCTTGGGCGGAACGCTGTTGTTTATCGTGGTCTATTCCCTCATTCCGCGCATGTCAACGATCACCTGGCTGATGTTCGCCTTGGGGGCAACGCCGGTGCTGAGCTGGCTGGCCCTGCGCCGGCTGTTGAAGCGGGAGGCGGCCAAAGCCGCCTGATGCGTCTAACTCGGCGGAGTTGGCACGGGCTTCGAGGTTCGCGTCAAGTTGGGATGCGGCCCGATAAAGGGAAGGCCGTCCCGGGATTCTCCAAATACGGCCCCCCAGGCGTAACTGATGGACAGGTGCTCCTGTTCCGGAAACCGTTTGTGGATTTCTTCCAACAGGGCGAACATATCGTTCCTGGAGCGGGGCATACTACCGTAAGAAGGATCAGATGAATCAGAAGGATCAGAAGGATCATCCACCAGGAGGGAATGTTGATGTTGTACTCACAAATGCAGCCATTGTCGATGAAAGAACTGGATTATATCGCCGACTCCATCTCCAACGAGGAGATGCTCACGAAGCTTTGCGCAGCGGCAGCCGCCGTCTCGCAAAATTTTGAAATCGAACAGGCGATGCTGGAGCATATCCGTGCCCATGAGCATCATCTGCACCTGTTAACGGATGCGCTGCGTCAGCATCAAATGGCGGCTCCGGCTTCAACCCCAAATTAATTTTGCTTTCGAGGAGGAATATCCCGATGAATCAGACGGACATCCACGAGCTCTTACCCCAGAACGATTTGTTAAAATCGATTTTGGCCGATTTACGCCGTACTGTTCGAGAATATACGACCGCTACGACGGAGTCGTCCTGTCCGGCCATACGGCAGATGTTTACCGAGTTGACGAACAGCACCTTGCGATTGCAGGGAACGCTGTATGAACTGATGAAGCACCAAGGCATTTACTCAGCGCCGGCACCGGCACCGCGCCAATTGTTGGACAAGAAGCTGCAAGACGCAGAGAAAACCCAGCAGGAGCTGCGTCAGTTTACCGAACGGCGAACTTCCCGCTGGACGCCCCATGCCCATCAGGCTAACGTGGAGGAGCATCAACCTAATGTACTTCCGCCGTATTCGATCTAAATGCCTAACCGTCCTATCCAAGAGCTTACTTGGAGTGGACGGTTTTTCTATGCAGACGCCCAAAATTCATGTAATATAAGTATTAAATTTGTTCTGCAGACCGCTCAAATGAAGGGCTGCGGGGCATCGCTGGAGGATGAGGGATGAAACAACTAAGCGAATTAAAGCTCAAACTGCTGGACCTCCTCAAAGAGGACGCCCGCCGGGATGCGAACTTACTGGCGACGCTCGTCGGCTCAACGGCGGAGGAAGTGGCGCAAGCGATCCGTGAATTGGAGGAAGATCACGTGATCGTCAAATACGCGACCGTGGTGAATTCAAGTGCACTGGAAGACGAGAAGGTGACGGCGTTAATCGAAGTGCAAATTACACCCGAACGGGGACGCGGCTTCGATACGATCGCGGAGCGGGTATACCTGTTTCCCCAAGTCAAATCGGTATTTTTGATGTCCGGCGCATATGACCTGCTGGTGGAAGTCGAAGGCCGCAACTTGAAGGAAGTGGCGAGCTTTGTCTCCGACAAATTGTCCACCCTGGAGTCGGTGTTGTCGACGAAGACCCATTTTATTCTAAAAAAATACAAGCAAGACGGCATCATCTTCGAAGATCCCGAAGAAGACCGCCGTTTGTTGATATCTCCGTAAAGGAAGTAATGTTATGAGTATTCAATCACAGCGTGCTGAGCAATCGAGTAAAACGATGACATCGTATTTGGCTCCGCGGGTCCGCGAGATTCAACCCTCCGGCATCCGCCGCTTCTTCGATCTGGCTAGCGGAAGCAAGGATATTATCACGTTAGGCGTGGGCGAACCGGATTTTATCACCCCATGGCATGTCCGGGAATCATGCGTTTACTCCCTGGAACGCGGGTATACGAGCTATACGTCCAACGCGGGAACGCCTGAGCTTCGGGAAGCGATCGCTGAATATTTGTACACGAGTTATCAGGTGAAATACGACCCGAAAGACGAAATCCTCGTCACTGTGGGCGGCAGTGAGGCGATTGATCTGGCGCTGCGGGCGTTAATCGAACCGGGCGATGAGATTCTCGTCCCGGTGCCTTGCTATATCTCCTACTCGCCGATTGCCATGATCGGGGGAGGGGTGCCCGTCGAAATCGAGACTTACGCCAAGCACGATTTCAAGCTCCAGGCCGAAGACCTGAAAGCGAAGATTACGCCCAAATCCAAGGTTCTAATTTTAAATTATCCCAGCAATCCGACGGGCGGCATCATGACGTACGAAGATTGGCTGCCGATCGCCAAAATCGTCGAGGAGAACGATCTCATCGTCATTTCCGACGAGATTTATGCGGAGCTCACCTATGGGCAGAAGCACGTTAGCTTTGCTTCGATTCCGGGAATGAAGGACCGGACGATTCTGGTTAATGGGTTTTCCAAAGCGTTTGCGATGACCGGCTGGCGGATGGGTTATGCATGCGGACACCCGGACTTGATCTATGCCATGCTGAAAATTCACCAATATACGGTGATGTGCGCTCCGGTTATGGGGCAAGTGGCTGCGCTCGAGGCGCTGAAGAACGGGCTGGAGGAGAAAGACCAGATGGTTGAATCCTACAATCAGCGCCGCCGCTTGATCGTTCAGGGCTTGCGCGACATCGGCCTGGAATGTCACGAGCCACAAGGGGCGTTCTATGCGTTTCCTAGCATCGCGTCTACCGGACTCAGCTCGGAGGAATTCGCCCAACGCCTTCTGCTGGAGGCGAAGGTGGCGGCGGTTCCGGGGAATGTCTTTGGCGCCGGCGGGGAAGGGTTCTTACGTTGCTCCTATGCGACAGGAGTGAATCAGCTCAACGAGGCGTTAAATCGAATGGAGCAGTTCGTCCGTAAATTGAAGCAAGGCTGATTTTGCAAATTACTTAAGACCTACCTGAGAAGATGGAGTTAATGGGGTTAATTAACAATTCTTTCATTTTCTAATTGCTTTAATTTTAATGGACATGGTATAATTTGATTTTGGAAGAAGGTTTTAGTTTCTCAGGGAGGGATTTCTTTTGTGCGGTGAGTACAACGTGCCTTACAATAACGCTTTATTTACTGATGGCCGCGTCATGAGCCCGTGCATGGATCAAGAGGAACGGCCGCATTCACCGCAAGCCGTAACGCTGAAGGATGAAATTCACTTGCTTCGCAGCAAGATGGAACGGCTATTTCTGCAAGAAAAATCCTTTACATCGGACATCGTGATTGAAATCAGCAGCTTATTGGACCTGAAAATTAATGAATTCATGAAAACTATGAAAACCACTCCAAAATCCATTCGACGTTA
Source organism: Paenibacillus sp. MB22_1 (assembly GCF_047200555.1). Taxonomy (NCBI): domain Bacteria; kingdom Bacillati; phylum Bacillota; class Bacilli; order Caryophanales; family Paenibacillaceae; genus Paenibacillus; species Paenibacillus sp. MB22_1. The sequence continues at coordinate 2,241,410 of NZ_JBLADV010000001.1, read as the reverse complement.
ACCTTGTTTGATCCTTGAAGTTGAAGGAGATCCGCCTTGCGGGTCTCCTTTTTGCGGTTCCAGCAGTTGCATGACCAGCCGGGCTGTGATTTATGGTAAGATGGTACGAGAGTATGTCACGGGGAGGAAAAACGAATGTCGATCTATACGCGTTCCGGCGACCAAGGGCTAACCACGGTCATCGGCGGTCGAGTAACAAAAGATGATGCGCAGGTTGAAGCCTACGGTTCGATCGATGAGCTGAATAGTTTCGTGGGACAAGCAGTCAGTTTATCGGACGAGGTGACGTTTGGCGATCTTCGTGAACAGCTGCTGGAGATCCAGCAGGAGTTGTTTGATTGCGGCTCCGATCTCGCCTACGTCAAGCTGTCGGAAAGCCGCTACAAGGTGACGCCGGAGCTCGCACAGCGGCTTGAAGCATGGATTGATCGTTACGAAGCGGACAATCCGCCGCTTGAGAAGTTTATTTTGCCTGGGGGAACGCCGCTGGCTTCGGCCCTGCACGTTTGCCGGACCGTATGCCGGCGCGCCGAACGCCGCGTCGTTACGCTGAGCCGGGTCAAGGAGATTAATGCCGAGGTGCTGATCTATCTGAACCGGTTGTCGGACTATTTCTTTGCAGCGGCTCGCATGGCTAATCATCGCCAGCAGGTGGCAGATATCGAATACGTGCGGAGCGGGAAGGTGTTTGGCAAGAAGTGAGTTCCGAATATTATGATCCGATTGAATATCAAGTCCCTGCAGCGGAGGACGGTTGGACGGTCAAAAGCGTGCTCCAACGCCGGATGGGGATCTCCCGCAAGCTGCTGTCGCGGATTAAGCTGACCGAGCGCGGGGTGATGCTGAACGGGGAGCGGGTATACATCAGCGTCCCGGTGAAGGCCGGGGATACGGTGAGCGTCTCGCTGGAAAAGGAAACGTCAACCGACATCCTGCCGGAGCCGATACCGTTTGATATCGTCTACGAGGATGAAGCGCTGCTGATCGTCAATAAAGCGGCGGGATTGATCGTGCATCCGACGCATGGTCACTACACGGGGACGCTGGCCAACGGCGTCGTGTATTATTGGCAGGAGAAAGGCGAGAAATTCCGCTTCCGCCCCGTGCACCGGCTGGACCAGGAGACGAGCGGCTTGATCGCCATCGCCAAAAATGCCTACGTGCACCAGCATATTTCCGAGCAGTTGATCGCAGGTGAGGTCACCAAGAAATATACGGCGCTGGTGCACGGTTGTCCGGCGGTGCCGGAAGGAACGATCGACGGCCCGATCGACCGCGATCCTGCCGAACCTCACCGCCGGATTGTCACCCCGTCGGGCTATCCCTCGTTGACCTATTATAAGGTCGCGGAAGCCTACGGCGACGGGGCTCGGGTTGAGCTGCGTCTCGGTACAGGACGGACGCATCAGATCCGCGTGCATATGACGTCGATCGGCCACCCGCTGATCGGCGACAAGTTCTACGGAATGCCGGGGCTCGCGGAGCTGCCGGCACCTGCACGCGAACGAATCGCCCGCTTAGATGCGGCGATCGGGCGACAGGCGCTCCACGCCTCAGAGCTTGGCTTCCGCCATCCGCTTACCGGTGAGGCGCTGACCTTTAAGTCAGAGCTGCCAGAGGATATGCTCAAGCTGGAAGCGATGCTGCGCAGGGCGAGTTTTTAGGAAAGTGGTAAGGAGGAATAAGGAACGTGAGCAAACTGAAGGTTTATCATTATCCGCAATGCGGGACATGTAGAAGTGCAATTAAATCGCTGCAGGCCAAAGGGCATGAACTGGAGCTGCATCATATCAAGGAAACGCCGCCGAGTGCTGCCGAACTGGATAAGCTGGTGGAACTCAGCGGGTTGGAATTGAAGAAGTTTTTTAATACGAGCGGTGAGGTTTACAAGACAATGGGCTTAAAGGACAAGCTGGCGGGGATGTCGCGGGAGGAGCAGCTTCAGTTGCTGTCCTCGAACGGCATGCTGATCAAACGCCCGATCGTGACGGACGGAAAGACCGTAACTGTCGGTTACAAGGAAGAAGCCTATGTACGGGCTTGGGGCCAATAAATTTGAACGAGAAGGGTGGCTTGGGTGAACCGTGGATTTGGCGCAAAGCAGTAAAAATACGATTCTGCTAGTGGACGGAATGGCGTTAATGTTCCGCGCCTATTACGCTTCGGCCGCAACCGGGTATATCCGGCGGACGAAAGCGGGCGTTCCGACCAATGCGGTGTACGGGTTTATGCGTTATTTTTGGGACGCGGTGCAGAAGTTTGGGCCGACGCATATCGCCTGCTGTTGGGATTTGGGCAGCAAGACGTTCCGGACGGAGCAGTTTGCCGATTACAAAGGAAATCGTGCGGACGCGCCAGAGGGTCTGATTCCGCAGTTCTCCATGATCCGCGAGGTGATGGACAGCTTGGGGATTCCGAACATCAGCTCACCGGGTTATGAGGCGGACGATTGCATCGGAACGCTGGCAGCTCGCTTTGGTCAGGAGATGGACGTGCTGGTGCTGACGGGCGATCACGATATGCTGCAGCTGGTCAGCGAGCGGACAAGCGTAATCATCATGAAAAAAGGCCACGGCAACTACATGGTGTATACGCCGGAGGCCTTGATGGAGGAGAAGCAATTAAGGCCTGAACAGATCGTGGACCTGAAGGCCTTGATGGGGGATACGAGCGACAACTATCCGGGCGTGCGCGGCATCGGCGAGAAAACCGCCTTGAAGCTCGTGCAGGAGCACGGCTCGGTGGAAGGCATCCTGGCCAATCTGGACCAGTTGTCCAAATCGGTCCGGGCCAAAATCGAAGCGGATCTCGATATGCTGCATCTCTCGCGGCAGCTGGCCAAGATCCGCTGTGACATTGAGCTGGAATGCGATGTAGAGACCTGCCGGTTTGAGCTGAATCCGGCGCAGGTAATCTCCAAGTTCGAGGAACTGGAGATGGCCAGCATCAGCGCCTGGATGGGTGTCGTTTAAAAGTGGCCATTAAGGTCAATGGAGTCCGTTACACCGAGAAATTGCCGGGAAATAGGTGAATAAGAGCAATACGGTCCATTACGCAGGTTGCTGTTTTTGCGGTTTTGCGTGCAACTTTAATCCGTGAAGTACGGTTCACCTAATACCTGGTACAGAAAGGTGCGCAGTTCGGTGCCTTCCTCCTCGTTCAGGTTATAAATATGTTCGAGGTACCCTTCCTCCTCCAGGTCGTCGGTGCCAAGAATGGCCGTACGGCCGTTGTGCAGGTCGGTGACCAGCTTCTTCCCATAGAAACGATTGGTCGTGGTGACCGCCAGGTCATAACGCTTCAGCGATCCGCCGATGAACGTGACGAACCGGGTCGAAGTGTTTTCGGTACTGTCGGACAGGAAATCAAGCTCTTGATGCGGGTCGCTCATCCTGTAATGCCTCCCTTATTTCGGAATGTCTCTAGTTATTATACCGGAAAACGGAAGACAATGGGAAAATGATTCCTACCTGAATCCGTGACGCTTTGTATTGCTCGATTGAAAATCTGGTTGTTATTGTAAAATGTGCGATTTTTGACGCTGACAAACTGTTTAATGAGATCGCACTCTGATGGAGCGCATGATCAAACAGACCTTGGCTGACAAGGCCTTATTGACCCCTATAACATTCCATCCTGTCAGGTAAAGGCACAGTAAATACGACGGATAACGGGAAACCACGGACTGTTGCAGCCGAAATTGAATCGAATACCTCGCGCATGTCGAACCAATCTTGCCGCCATGTAAATAATATTCTGGATAACCGTACGAATACGGCGACGCTGCACGTTGTTTCGAATCGGCGAGTCATGCTCACGCAGACTCTCCTGGCCGATGATTCGAAGAAGGTTATAGGCAAACAAGCCGGCATGCAGTACGAGATCATTCGTTGCGAATTTTCCTGCAGGCAGACGCTCCAAATCCAAATCGGTTTTGATTTCGCTGTGGAATTGCTCACTTGTCCCATGATCGCGGTAAAGCTCAATCACTCGTGACGGGGCACAGCGAAGCGACGTCCAATAGACGCTCACTTCAATTTCCGGGAACAGCAACACTTGTCGATCCCGATCAATCGTTCGATGAATGACGTGGAACACTTGGCGAAGGGGGCGGTCGAATCCCTTTTCGCGAAATTCTATCGCGCCGATATATTCGACTTTTCCTTCGCGCTGCTGGCAGGCGATTCCCGTCGTTTCCGCAATGCGCAGCCACATTTCCTTCGGTTCTCTGCGGAGATTGGCCTTGATGATATAGTCGGCTTTCTCGCGATGACAAACATGCAAATTTTCGGCGCTGTCGTTTCCAGCGTCCATGCGAATGAGCAGCGGCAGGTCCGTTGCACGTTTGGCGTATGCGATGCTCTGTTCTAAAAATGCGGCTGTTCCCTTCTGGCAATGCACACTGCCCTCACGCAGTTCCACATTAACGCCATAGCCTTCTTGGCCCAGGTAGGCAAAGATGGGAGCATAGCCGTCAGTCCCTTTGTAAGTACGAGATACGCCTTCTTTCTTTGTGCCGGAATTGTCGAAAGGAGATACGTCGATATCCAGCGGCGCATAAGCCTTTTCACCTGCTGTCAGCCCTGTTAATGGAGCCTTTACCTTGCGAATGAGATCAGCGGATTCCTCAAGTAAAATCCGGTTCCATTCCGGCGTCTGTGCTGCGGCGTCAAGACGCTGGCGAAGAGTCGGGCTGGAGGGGACTTTTTGGAGCTGAAGGCAGATTGTGAATACATCGTCTTTTCGAAACGGCTCAATATGGTCAAAGTCGCTCTTGCCTTGGCAGAGCAGGCCCAGATAGCTCTTCATGACATCGGCGTGGGAATGAATCGGTGTTTTCATACTTTTGATCTTTGTATGATTCAGGCGCTTTCTAAGTCCAGTATGCGCAAGCAAAGCGCCAACGGTTGCAAGACCGGCGTGAGTAGAGAGAATTAACTCTTTCGAGCGGACAAATTGGATCTTCATAGAGCACCTCTCAGGTGAAATTGGAAAAGTTATGATTTTCTTTTAATTTCTTTACCGGAGGTGCTTTTTCCTTCAATTATCTTTAATTTTCAAAGAACCTTTATCACGGATTCAGGTCCTATGCATTGACAGCTTGGTTGATTATGGTATTATTAGGGATAACAGGTTACGTTTGGAGGAAGCACCTCTTTTGCGAATTTCGCAGAAGAGGTGCTTTTTGTTTTGCGCAAAAAGATGAAATGACTCCTTCGTAGCTGAAAATTTTTCAAGGAGGGACAGGTTGATGCGGGTTGTATTTTTGAACAGTCTGGAGAAGAAGGACGGCGGGGCCATGATTCGGGGGGCCCAGGTGTGGATTGGAGAGGAGGACGGCGTTTGGCGGATGGGCTGGAATGAGGTGACAGCAGACAGTGAGCAGGAGGACCTTTGGTACGAAGGGGCTTCATGGTCGGAGATGCTTCATATTTACCGCCATCGATTGGCCGCCAAGCTAGGCGAGGGGTTTCGCCCCATAATGGAGGGAATCTGGGACGAGAAGGAAGCGTTAACCGGACGGGGGATGGCGGCGCAGAAGCTGTTTTGCTATAGCGAATTAAACAGCAATGAACCGGTATACAACGAGTTGACGGCCTGGCGTCGGAGAAAAGCTTCGTCTGAGCGCAAAGCGCCTTACTTAATTGCCAGCAATCGGTTGCTGCGGATGATCAGCGTATTTCTGCCGCAGAACGTGGATGAGCTGTTGCAGCTGCCGGGCGTTGGTGAGAACAAGGCCGGCGAATATGGCGCCGAGCTGCTGGAGATCACTCGGGCGGCCGAGCGGAAGCGCGGGTTCCCGCTGGATTGGGTCGAGCAGGAAATCGACGACGAGGTTTTCCGTACTTGGCTGTATAAGCAGAAGGAAGTGAAATACCGGGCGGAAATGGAAAAGTTCAACGTCCGTCGAGCGGTGCTCGAAGCCTTGGCCGCAGGGCTTAAGGTAGAGGATATTTGCGCCCGTACGGGCATCGAGCGGCGGGATGCGGTGGAGCTGCTGGAAAGCTTGGAGAAGGAGGGCTACAACACCGAGGATTTGGTGAGTGCCGAACTTGAGGCCATGCCCGAAGCGGAGCAGCAGGCCGTATGGAAAGCTTACGAAGAGCTGGGGGACACGCTCCTGAAGCCGGTTCTGCAAAAGGTGTACGGGCCCGAAGCCAGTGAAGGCGGCAGCGGCAACCTCGATACGCTGTACGAGCGACTGCGCCTGATCCGCATCCGGTACCGCCGCCAGCGCGAGAACGCCCGGCACGCGGGTTGAGGCGGCAAGGGATGCTTTTGGGCAGTAAGGCGGTAAGTGTGGTAGTGCGGTAAGGGTAGTAAGTTGGGGGACGAGTGGTAAGTGCAGTAGTGCGGTAGTGACTGTTGGTGCCGTAAGAGTGGTACGTGTTGCTACTCGCAAGAGTCGCAAATGCAGCAGGTAATGAGGGAATTTCGAAGTGTTTGACCGCCGACGGCCGGATGAACTGTAAAAGTGCAGTTGATCCGGCCGAAAATGCCGCCAAAATGCATTTTAACTGTAAAAGTACAGTTCATTTCGGGAGATTTTGCGGAAAGCAGCCCATTTATCGAAAAAAGACTGCACTTTTGCAGTTAAGAGTCGATTTAGGGGGGGATCGCGGCAAAATAACTGCACTTTTGCAGTTCACGCTCGACTCGCCTAATTTAAACGGTCAGGGGAATTCAGGCGCACGTCCAACAAGGGGCTAGTGCAATACGTCTTGCCGTTCTCAAATGGCCAAAGCCGCAACTTAAACGGCGCATTATCAAGCGTCAGCCTAACGCCCGCGCACACACATCTCGCACCTTCAAAGGGTTAGGCTTCCTAGCAAACGTCTCGCCCAACCAAAAAGGCCAACGCGGATTCCAGCCCGTGTTGGCCTTACTGTCTATATCCAATCTCTCTTCCGGAAGATGTAGTACATGCCGAGGCCGAGCACGGCCATGATGCCAAGGACGATAAAGTAGCCGTACTTCGAATGGGTCTCCGGCATATAGTCGAAGTTCATCCCGTAGATCCCGGTGATCAGCGTCAGCGGGATGAAGATCGTCGTAATCGCGGTGAACACGCGCATGATTTCGTTGGCGCGGTTGGCGATGGCGGCCTGATAGGCCTCGCGTAAGTTGCCGACGAGCTCGCGGAACGTGTCGAAGTTCTCGGAGATCTTCACGGCGTTTTCGTAGATGTCGCTGAAGTATTTTTGCAGTTGGTCGTCGATCAGACGAAGGTCTTTCTTGTTCAAAATGTTGATGACTTCCTTCTGCGGACCCAGCACTTTCTTTAGCCACAAAATTTCACTTCGCAGCCCGATGATTTCGTTCAGGTGCGAACGTTTGGTATGCATCAGGATGTCTTCTTCCAGCTTCTCGATCTTCACTTCAATCCGATCGCCGACGGTGAAGTAGTTATCAACCACCAGGTCGACCAGCAGGTACAGGAACCGGTCGGGCTCGCTGACCTCTTGCTCCCACAGGATCGGCTTCACCGCACGCAGCTCGTTGATTTTCTGTTTAGTAACTGTAATGATATAATGCCGTCCCAAGAAAATGTTCAATGCACGCAGGAAAATTTCCTCGTCATCATACCGAATGCTGTTCACGACGATGAAATAGTGGTTGTCGTAGGTTTCGATCTTAGGACGTTGCTCTTCTTCGCTTAAGCAGTCCTCCACAGCCAGATCGTGCAGTGAAAATAAAGGCTGCAGCAGGGCAAGGTCATCCACGCCCGCGTCGATCCAATAGAAGCCTTCTTCCGGAGGGGTGGTTGTCAACTCCACGTCCTCTACGGGGGTAAATACGCCGGCTAGAACATGACGGATTTTCATATGCTTTCACTCCTTTCCCCGGGCCTGAAGGCCTGGGATGCTCTTGTTGCAGCATAGGAAAGGGACCAACCGCGGGTTCGCCCGGCAACGGTCAAAAAGGCGTTTATGCAAATACCGGGAAACGAAAGTGCCCTTTACATTCCGCAGGCACCCAGCGGGTCGGTTTCCTATGCAATTGTTTGACCTGGGTGTTCCTCTGCGGACTCGGGTCGCCTTCCATTCTCGGTTTCACCTCGCTATGATCAGGTTACATGAATATGCGTCAAACCCTAGGCCCGTCTGGGCCTAAAGGCACTTGTCTAGTATAACGCCAGCGAATGAAATGTTTCAACCCAAAAGTATACTATGTGCACTGGATTCAAGCGGTCCATGAACACCGTGTGATTTTTCTCGCAGAGTTCTTGACGGAATACCATCGGATACTTTAAAGTGAATGTCAGGGAGTACGGGCGATGGCCCAGGCCCCCGAAAATAACTAAATACAGCGAAATCTTATCAAGAGCAGGTGGAGGGACTAGCCCGATGATACCCGGCAACCGGCGATGAAACCCATCGCAGCGGTGCTAATTCTTGCAGGACCGTCCGTTTCGAACGCTGGACGGCTTCTGAGAGATGAGAGAGGCGCATACCGAATACGTAATGACCTTTCTCCCCGTGAGAGAGGTCATTTTTGTATAAACGGCCCCTCGAAACGGATGATGAATTAAGGATGACGCTACGATTAAAGGAGTGAAACCACATGCCGATTAAAGTACCGGACCATTTACCGGCCAAGGACGTGTTGGCCAACGAAAACATCTTTGTGATGGATGAAAGCCGTGCATACCATCAGGACATTCGCCCGCTGCGGATCGCGATTCTGAACCTGATGCCAACCAAGGAAACGACGGAGACACAAATCTTACGTTTGCTGGGGAACACGCCGCTTCAGGTGGAAATCGTCCTGCTACATCCGAGCACGCATACCTCGAAAAATACGTCCGCAGAGCATCTGGAGATGTTCTACAAAACGTTTGGCGATATTCGTAATCGCCGCTTTGACGGCATGATCGTGACAGGGGCACCGGTCGAGCAGTTGGATTTTGAAGAAGTGAACTACTGGGAAGAGTTGAAGGAAATCTTCGAGTGGTCCAAAACCCATGTCACTTCGACCATGCACATCTGTTGGGCCTCGCAGGCCGGATTGTATTACCACTATGGCGTTCGTAAAGTTCCACTGGCGAAAAAGTGCTTTGGTGTCTTCTCCCACACGGTCAACGATCCGAAGGTAAAGCTGCTGCGTGGGTTTGATGAAGTGTTCCAAGTGCCGCATTCTCGTCATACGGACGTGGAACGCTCGGACATCGAACGAGTGCCGGAACTGCAGATTCTGGCGGAATCGGAGGAAGCCGGCATTTATTTGGTCGCCACCCGCGACGGTAAACAGATCTTCGTGACCGGGCACTCCGAATACGATCCGGATTCGCTCAAATGGGAATATGACCGGGATGTTGCCAAAGGCTTGGAAATCGATCTGCCGGTAAACTATTTCCCGAATAACGATCCGACTCGCACCCCGCGTTCTTCGTGGCGTGCCCATGCAAACTTATTATTTTCCAATTGGTTAAACTACTATGTGTATCAAGAAACACCGTACGATATCGATCAAACGGCCGATTTTGTATATGAGATCTAAAAGTGGAGGGATTGCAGGTGGGGGAGAGAAACAAGGAATGGCGCATCGAGAGTAGATTGGCACAAATCGGATCGGTCGAAGAACCGGTCACAGGCGCGGTAAATTATCCGATTTATCAAGCCACGGCGTTTCGGCATCCGCGTCTGGGGCAAAGCACGGGCTTCGATTATATCCGTACGAAAAGCCCTACCCGCAAAGTGCTGGAAGACGCAGCGGCCGCTCTGGAATCCGGCGATGCCGGGTTTGCCTGTAGCTCCGGGATGGCCGCGCTGCAGACGGTATTTACGTTATTTTCTCAAGGCGACCATCTCATCGTATCGTTGGATCTTTACGGAGGCACATACCGTTTGCTGGAGCGGATCATGTCCAAATTTGGCGTAACCGCAACTTATGTGGATACGAACGATTTGGATGCACTCGAACGTGTACGTCAAGAGAATACAAAGGCGGTTATTATTGAGACGCCAACCAATCCGCTGATGATGATCACCGATCTTGAAGCGGTATCGACATGGGCGCGGTCCCATGGCTTGCTGACGATCGTCGACAATACGCTGATGACGCCGTATTTCCAGCGGCCAATTGAGCTTGGTGCGGACATCGTTGTTCACAGCGCGACAAAATACTTGGGCGGCCATAACGATGTCCTGGCTGGTCTGATCATCACCAAAGGCGAGGAGCTGTCTCAGGAGATGGCGATCCTGCACAACTCGATTGGGGCGGTGCTCAGCCCGTCCGATTCTTATCAGCTGATGCGCGGAATGAAGACGCTGGCGCTGCGGATGGAGCGGCACGAAAGCAACGCGCTGGCGATCGCCAAATTCCTGCAGACACATCCACAGGTAGCCGAGGTGTTCCACCCGGGATTGGAGGATCACCCAGGGTACGCGACGCAACGGAAGCAGTCGAGCGGCAATACGGGGATCTTCTCCTTCAAAGTCACGGATGCTCGGTACGTAGAGCCGGTGCTGCGCAATCTAAATCTGATTGCATTTGCCGAAAGTCTCGGCGGCGTGGAATCGCTGATGACGTATCCTGCAGTGCAGACGCATGCTGACATTCCGGAGGAGATCCGCAATGCGGTGGGCGTGGATGATCGGTTGCTGCGGTTCTCCGTTGGCATCGAGCACGTTGATGATTTGATTGCGGACCTGAGTAATGCACTGGAAGCGGCGCGGCAGGAAGTCGAAGGGGGACAAGGCGCATGAGCGGGCAGGAGAAACGGGAAAACAAATTTGAAACGAAGCTGATTCACTTCGGCAGCGAGGTGGACGAGGCTACCGGCGCGTCCAGTGTACCGATTTATCAGGCGTCGACGTTCCATCATCACGATATTTTTAATCCGCCGCAGCACGATTACAGCCGTTCCGGCAATCCGACGCGGCAGGCGCTGGAGGATTACATTGCGGTATTGGAAGGCGGGGTCCAAGGCTTCGCGTTTGCCAGCGGGATGGCCGCCATTTCCACAACGCTGATGCTGCTCTCGGCCGGCGATCATATTATCGTGACCGAAGATGTGTACGGCGGGACCTATCGTCTGCTGTCCAATATTTTAACCCGGATGAACATCGAAACGACGTTCGTCGATATGACGCAGCCGGAGCAGGTAAAGGCGGCTTTGAAAGCCAACACGAAAGCCGTCTATATGGAAACGCCGTCCAATCCTACGTTAAAAATCACCGATATCGCGGAAATCTCCGCGTGGGCGCGAGAAAATGGGTTGCTTAGCATCGTGGACAATACGTTTATGACGCCGTATTACCAGCGCCCGATTGAGCTGGGGACAGATATCGTCCTGCACAGCGCAACGAAATTCCTCGGCGGACACAGCGACGTGTTGGCCGGCCTGGCGGTGGCCCGGACGGAAGAATTGGCCCGTCAGCTGAAATATGTGCAGAACGGGCTGGGCACCGTCCTTGGCGCGCAGGATTCATGGCTGCTGATGCGCGGCATGAAGACGCTGGGGGCGCGGATGGCGCACAGCGAAGTGAGCGCGCGCAAGCTGGCCGACTGGCTGAGCCGCCGGAGCGACATCGCGGCCGTGTATTATCCTGGCTTGCCGGATCACCCCGGCCGCGAGGTTCAGGAGAAGCAATCCACCGGTTATGGCGCGGTGGTCTCCTTCGACGTTGGTTCAGGCGAGCGGGCCAAGCGGGTGCTGAATCGGGTGAAGCTGCCGCTCGTTGCGGTCAGCCTGGGTGCCGTCGAGAGCATCCTCTCTTACCCGGCGATGATGTCGCATGCCTCGATGCCGCCGGAAGTTCGCGGCGAGCGGGGCATTACCGACGGGCTGCTGCGTTTCTCCGTCGGGCTGGAGGACATCGACGATTTGCTTGCCGATTTGGACGAGGCGCTTGCAAATAGCTGAATAGGCTCGTGAACGGATAAAAAGGCCGCGGTATGCGGCCTTTTTGGCATTTTCCTCTGTATGTGTCAACGTTTCTTCGGCGTCTGCGCCGTGATTGGGTGCTGTTTTTCCTGGGCGGACTGTGTTACGATTGAATTAACATTTTAAATTTTCAGGTATCGCTTGGGATTCATTTATTTGTTCTAAGTCCAGCGGTATGATGTCAAGCTGTTGATTTAATCGAATTGGAAATTTCCCGTGCCTGTTGAGCGCGGAGTCACGAAAAAAGGGCGCATCAAACCAAACCCAGCCAAAAACCATGTCAGATACCAGATTTTTACTGGGAATTCGTGAAGGACTAAGGCAAAGGAGGCGTTAATCCTTGGCGCTATTCACCTTCCTTCGAGGCGTGTAGAGTTGGCCGCTGCGTAGCAGCACATCGACCAGACGCACGAGTTTTCTTGCCGTTAAGACGAGGGCGCGTTTGTGTTGATTCTTGGGCACTTCGTGATACTTCTTCCGGTAATATTCACCGAATTCTTCATCGCGCATCCTAACCGAGTTGGCAGCTTCAACGAGGTAGTAGCGCAGGAATCGGTTGCCGGATTTGATGCGGGCGGTGTCCTCCGCCTCGAAGACGCCGGACTGGTGCCTGCGCCACGTCAGACCCGCGTACTTGGCGACGGCGGCTTGATCCTTGAACCGTTCAATATCGCCGAGTTCGCCGAGCAGACCGGCTGCATAGACTTTGCCGATGCCGGGCACTGACAGCAAGCACTGAGCGCCTTGAATGCCGTCGAGGACCCGCTCAATCGCTTTGTCGAGATCCTTGAGCTGCTTCTGGATGCTGCGGATGGATTCGATGGAGGTGCCGAGCACCAGGTCAATCGAATCCTCCACGACCTTGGACAGCCGATAGGAGGCGCGGGCAGCTTGCTGAATGCAGCGGGCGACCCGCTCGGGATCGGGGAAACGATTGCGTCCCTTGTCCCGCAGATAGTCGGCCAGATCGGCCACGTCCATCTCGGCGATGTCATCGAGGCTGAACTTCTCGGAGAGCATCTCCATGAGCGCATGGCCAAACACGGAGCTGTCGACCTCGGTTGTAAACGCATTGCACTTGTAGAACAGGTTCTGCAAGAAGTACTGCTTCTCGCGAGCCAAGTTATGGACCAAGTGGAAACGCATGCGCGTGAGGCGTTGAAGGGCGACATACTGCTCCTGCATGACGATGGTGGTCGTCAGGCGGCCGAAGCGCAGGCGATCCGCAATGACCCAGGCGTCGAGCCGGTCGGTCTTGTCCATATCCGCATAGGCTTCTCTGAACTTGCTGATGAGCTTGGGGTTCAAGGTGAACACCTTGGCCTTGCGCTCTCGAAGCGCTGGATCCTGATGCAGGTACATGGCAGGGTGCCAGCTGTAGACGGAAGTGGCTTCCAAGCCGATGTGAATCTCGGTGACGGCCAACTTGTCCGCTGCAGCGACGATTTGGTCACGCAAGTGCGAGGCGCCATTCAAATTGTTTTTGACGGTGAGTGTCTCAAGCTTGTCACCGTCAGCGTTCATGAAACACGCTTCGAGCTCTTGCGAGCTCACGTCAATACCGACAAAAAGCTTCAAGTGAAATTCCTCCTTTCGCTAGGGATTCAGGGAATGGACGCTCCGGGATGCCTCCGGCGCACGCGCAGATCTATCACCCTCGCGTATGAGGACACACTTCGGGCCATGAGCTGCCCCGGATCTGCTAAAACCGGGCATGGGATGCCGAAGGGAACAGCCAGCGGGTAAGAAGCTCAGACGCGTACCGGAGAAACAGACTTAAGGAGTAGACGATGCTACTGGAGGCAGAAGGATTTCCCCGAATGGACCCTACGTTCCATTGTCCAGAGGCATACCGGAAAGTCCAGTCCCTGATGGAATTTTCAAAGAACAAGCTGGAAATTTGGAGGCTGTTTTCCATCCCCCGGGGGGATGGAAATGAACCTAAAAGAGCTTTTTAAAGATACTATACGAGGAGGCAGTGATATGACTGCAATCGATGATATATTAAACAAAGCGCTGCAGGGCGGACGCCTGGATTTGGAGGATACGATCCGGTTGTTCGAATCTGACGAAGTGGAGAAGATCGGGCATACCGCCAACATTTTGATGGAGCGCAAGCATCCCGAACCGATCACGACGTTTGTGATCGGACGGAACATCAACTATACGAACATTTGTGACGTATATTGCCGGTTCTGTGCTTTTTACCGCCGGCCAGGTTCTGAGGAAGGGTATGTGCTTCCGGACGAAGTGATTTTTCAAAAAATCCAGGAAACGGTGGACGTAGGCGGCACAGAGATTCTGATGCAAGGTGGAACCAACCCGAATTTACCATTTAGCTATTATACGAACTTATTGAAGGCGATTAAAGAGCGGTTCCCGAACATCACGATGCACTCGTTCTCACCTGCGGAAATCATGAAGATGAAGGAAGTGTCCGATGGGCTTTCGCTGGAAGAGGTCTTGCGCGAAATCCATGCAGCAGGTCTTGATTCGTTGCCGGGCGGCGGAGCTGAAATTTTGGACGACCGGACACGCCGCAAAATCAGCCGCCTGAAAGGCTCCTGGAGAGACTGGATGGACGTAATGCAAACCGCCCATAAAATCGGAATGAACACGACGGCCACGATGGTCATCGGGTTTGGCGAGTCGATGGAAGAACGGGCGCTGCATCTGCTGCGCGTGCGGGAAGCACAGGATGAATGCATCCAGAACGGTTATCCGTCGGAAGGTTTCTTGGCCTTTATCCCTTGGACGTTCCAGCCGGACAACACGAACCTGAAAGCCGAACGGCAAACGCCGGAAGCCTATCTAAAAACGGTAGCGATTAGCCGAATTGTGTTGGATAACATCAAAAACCTGCAGTCCTCTTGGGTGACGATGGGTCCTGAAGTCGGCAAGCTGTCGCTGCAATACGGTTGTAACGACTTCGGCAGCACGATGATCGAGGAGAACGTTGTATCGTCCGCCGGTGCGACGCATAAAGTGAACATCGAATCGATCCTGTCGATCATTCGTTCCGCAGGCAAAGTTCCGGCTCAACGCAATACCAAATATGAGATTTTACGTGTGTTTGATGAAGAAGCTACGGTCGAACGCGATTTTATTATGCAAAACTAACTTGATTCTCCTATAAAATATTGCTGGCAGAACTGCCTTTCATTCCATGAACGGTTCCCGTATATCCGCTACCTTCCCACCATATACTTGGAGAAGGAAGCGGAAGGGGGGCCAGATTCATGGATTTTTTTACTGTACGCGTCAATTGTGGTTCCGCCGAATCGGAGGAACGGTTCAAAGCTTTGATACAGGAGGCCGTCAGCAGCTTACATAACCGCGAGGTTCGGCTTAGCTTTCAAGCAGCCGAAGGCGGGATGCTGGAGGCGGTGCTTATCGGACGTCCAGACTCCAGCGGCGGGGGGCAAGCTGCTTGCGATCCACAACTGATCGACCTTTTGTCGCTTGGCATCGCAGAATACATCATCAGCGAGAAGGAAGAAGAGGTCGCCGCTCGAGTCATGAGACGGGATTACAGCTTCGAATCCCGCGAGGAAGCGCAGCAGGTTCATGACATGGTGGACCGGCTTCTGGCCGAAGAAGCTGTTACCGGCTGTGCCCGAGAGGAACGCAAAGCGTTGGTACAAGAAGCGCTACGCGAGTATTTGCAGTCTTCCTCCGACCTCCATCTGGAAGGGTTCGTCTGGTTTCGCCTCAAGGCTTACGAGGACAAGCTGCGCGAAATCGTAGATTATGCCGTCGACGAGTTTTTGCTCGACAAGCAGTATGAGGAATTTATTGGGCTGCTGCAGTATTTCGTGTATTTTCAGGAGCCTTTGACCCCGTTAGTTCATTTGATGCATAAGCACGATCATGAATTTGCGATTCTGAACGAGCAATTTACGCCGATTCGTGTGCCGGCTTCTGGCGGGGTTGTCGCGCGGATTGCCGATCAGGAGATGCAGATGGAGGACGTGATTGTCAGCACCTTGATCTCCCTGTCCCCGGACCGGATTTTGATTCATACCCAGGAACCTGATGCCCAGGTGATTACGACGATCTCGCGGATTTTTGGCGATCGGGTGGAAATCTGCTTGCTTTGCCCGCATTGCCAGCTGTTCCATCAGGAGACGCGGCGTCTAGATCAAGGGTAATGAAGAAGGATAGTGTAAAATCTCTGTGGGTGTAGGAATTGGAAAAAGCGGATATAGAAAAAGAGCTTCTCCCTTGGTAAAGTGATGTTTGCGCACAACACACCAAGAAGGAGGAAGCTCCTGTGAGCCACTTTACCACAACAATGCCGACGATGAAAGAGATTGAGCAATGGATTTTCCGGAAAATGCAGGAGGAATTCGCTCGTGCGATGAAGCAGGTGCTGGAGGCGCTGGATCAGCAGATCCTGGAGCAACGGGACCGAGAGCGTTATCGAGTAAAGGACGAGCGTGAAACAAGCGTCAACACAGTGTTCGGGAATGTGCGCTTCAAGCGGAGATTGTACTGTGACCGCAGAAGCGGCAAACACGTGTATCTGCTGGATCAGCTGTTGCAATTCGAAGGGCGCGGGAAAGTCAGTCCGCATTTGGAAGAGACAGCCATCGCATTCGCAAGCCAAGGACCGTCGTACCGGGACAGCGCAAAGCGGCTGGAGCAGCTTTTGGGCTACAATGTGCTGAGCCACCAAGCGATCAGGGAAAAACTGATGGAGCGTGCGCAACAGCCGATGCCAGCGGTGAAACGGCGCGCTGCCCGCGTGCTGTTCGTGGAAGTGGATGGGCTGTACACGAAGCTGCAGCGGAGCAAAAAGCGCGGGATGGAGAACGCAATTGCAGTCGTACACGAAGGCTGGGAGAAGAACGGCAAGCGGGTACAGCTGAAGAACAAACAGCATTACCTGCATACGAGCGGCGGCGACTTCTGGGAAGGGTTCGGGGACTTTCTGGTGGAGCGTTACGAAATCGACGAGAACACGTGGCTTGTGGTGAACGGAGACGGCGCGGCGTGGATCGGGGAATGTACATCCTACTTTCACCAATGTCTGTACATGCTGGACCGCTTTCATGTGGCGCGTGATTTGAAACGCTTTGTCGGTCATTTGCCGCAGGTGTGGGAGAGAGTGAGACGGTCTTTGGCCAAACAGGATGCAGCCGCGCTTATGGCGGTCCTGGAAGGCGTGTCGGAGCAAGAGATAGCGGAAGAGAACCGGAAGGATTGGAAGCCGTATAAAAGATTTCTAAAGCGGCATGAGAAGCATTTGGACGACTACCGAAAAACACTCCAGGCGAAGGGGATTGACACAAGCGGCATGCGCCCGATGGGAAGCGCGGAATCGCAGATGCGTATATTCGCCAAGCGGACGAAGCGTGGCGGGTACAGTTGGAGTGAGCGAGGCGTCAGGGCGATGCTGAGGACGATGATGAGGATTCAAGAAGCGGGCACGGTGGTAAGAACGGTTGAAGGACAAGCGAGTAAGCAGGCAACGCCGCAGCAGTCGATAAACATGCGGCAATTGCTCAAGAACGTGACGCAACCGGTCAAGGGTTGTATCGCTGGAATGATTCGCATGCTGCAAGGACCGAAGCAAAGCAGCACAACGGGTATGGCACTCAAAGCACTTCGCGGATAACGGCAAAAAATTCTGACAAATCACTTGTGTTTGATGAAAGAACGAAGCAAAGCGCTTACAAGGAAGAGGTTCCTTCGGGGTTCGCGTTCCAGGCATCTTAAATGACTGCCCACGCTAGCTTGACACTGACATGAAGAAGAGGTTTCTTGACGATCCGGGAAGTTCGCATTATAATTACTTCCATTAAGTGAACAACCTTAAATAGCGTGGACAAAGACATGAGCCAGAAGGCTTGAACGGTACAGAGAGAGGGAACTTGGCTGGAATTCCCTTCGGATTCGCTTTTGGTTTACCCCTTTGTAGCTGTATTCCCGAACCTTCGTGAAGTAAGGAATACCGGTTCATTCCCGTTAACGAATGCCGAATTAAGGGCCGTTTCCGAGTTGTGATGCACGGGTGAGTGCTGCGGATTGGCCGAATGAGGGTGGAACCACGGGTATTTAACGCTCGTCCCTTTCCGGGACGGGCGTTTTTTGATTTGTCCGCTTCCGGTAAACAATCACATATTTTAGGGAGGAAATCAAGGTGGCAGTATCTGTTATTTTGCCGGACGGTTCGGTTCGGGAGTATGCGGAAGGCAGCAGTCTGGAGGATGTCGCTGCTTCGATCAGCAGTGGTTTGCGCAAAAATGCGCTGGCCGGAAAAATCAATGGCGTGGCGGTGGATTTAAACACGAAGCTGGTGGATGGCGCCAAAGTTGAGATCATTACTGGGGATTCCCAAGAAGGTCTGGAAATCATGCGTCACAGCAGTGCCCACTTGATGGCTCAAGCGGTGAAACGCTTGTTTGGCAACAAGGAAGTGAAGCTGGGGATCGGGCCGGTCATCGAAGACGGCTTCTACTATGACATGGACTTGGAGCATCCGCTTAATCCAGAGGACCTGCAAAAGATCGAAAAAGAAATGGAACGCATCATCGGTGAAAACCTGCCGATTACCCGCCGCGAGGTTAGCCGTGAAGAAGCGTTAGCGATCTATACGGAGCTGGATGATCCGTATAAGCTGGAGATCATTCGCGAATTGCCGGAAGGCAGCGTCATTTCGATTTATGATCAAGGCGAGTTCTTCGACCTGTGCCGCGGGCCGCACGTGCCTTCGACCGGGAAAATCAAAGTGTTTAAGCTGCTGAGCGTGGCTGGCGCGTACTGGCGCGGCAACAGCAACAACAAAATGCTGCAGCGGATTTACGGTACCGCGTTTATGAAGAAAGCGGACCTGGATCATCATCTGCACATGCTGGAAGAAGCGAAGAAACGCGACCACCGGAAGCTGGGGAAGGAACTCAACATCTTTACGTTCAACAACCTGGTCGGCCAAGGCTTGCCGATTTGGCTGCCGAAGGGAGCGACGGTTCGTCGGACGCTGGAGCGTTATATCGTTGATATCGAAGAAAGACTGGGTTACCAGCATGTATACACGCCGGTGCTGGGGAACGTGGATTTGTATAAAACATCGGGTCACTGGGAGCATTATCAAGAAGACATGTTCCCGAAAATGGCGATCGATACGGAAGAATTCGTGCTTCGTCCGATGAACTGTCCGCATCACATGATGGTTTATAAGAGTGATATGCGCAGCTACCGGGACTTGCCGATCCGCATCGCCGAGCTGGGGATGCAGCATCGTTATGAGATGTCCGGCGCATTAACCGGGTTGCACCGCGTGCGTTCTATGACGCTGAATGACGCTCATATTTTCTGCCGTTTGGATCAAATCAAAGATGAATTTAAGCGCGTCCTGGATTTGATCAAACAGGTATACAACGATTTTGGGATTCATGAGTATCGGTTCCGGTTATCTTACCGTGATCCTCAAGATACGGAGAAGTACTACCAAAACGACGAGATGTGGAATACGGCGCAGCGGATGCTCCGCGAGGTTGTAGAGGAAGCCGGCTTGCCATTCTTTGAAGCAGAAGGCGAAGCGGCGTTCTACGGACCGAAGCTCGACGTGCAGATCAAAACGGCGCTTGGCAAGGAAGAAACGCTGTCGACTGTGCAAATCGACTTCCTGTTGCCAGAACGTTTTGAGCTGGAGTACGTTGGCGACGACGGCCAGAAGCATCGTCCGGTCGTGCTGCACCGCGGGATCCTCGGGACGATGGAACGTTTCACGGCCTTCCTGCTGGAGAACTTTGCAGGGAATCTGCCGCTCTGGCTCGCTCCGGTTCAAGCGAAGGTGCTTCCGGTGTCCAGCAACTTCGACGCTTATGCTCGTCAGGTCGAAGACAAGCTGCGGGCTGCCGGCATCCGCGCCGAAAGCGATCTGCGCAACGAGAAGCTCGGGTATAAGATCCGCGAAGCTCAGCTTGAGAAGCTGCCGTACATGCTCGTCGTAGGCGAAAACGAGCAAAACGCCGGCACAGTTTCCGTCCGCAAACGTGGCCAAGGCGACCTTGGCGCCAAAGCGGTGGATGAAGTGATTGCTCAATTGCAGGAGGAAATCCGCAACCACGTGATTTAGTTGGTGAGCTAAAACGTAGAGGCTAAGATGTTGTATTTCGTACAACATTTTAGCCTCTTTATTTTGCGGGATTCGCTGGAATATCCTCTGCCTCAAACGCTTTAACTGCAAAAGTGCAGTTCATCATGGGCAAAATTGCAGTATTTAGGGTTCTGAAATGTAAAAGTGCAGTTTATTGAGGTTTTTTTGGCTGAATCGGCGGATTTGTGCGTAAACGAACTGTGTTTTTACATTTAAGAAGCCCAAAGTGAGGGAATTTAGTAAAATGAACTGCACTTTTGCAGTTGGGAGCAAGATGCGAGCATGGAATGGATTCGTGCTCAAAAGCCAGGATGTATAGAATTGGGCGTATGTGGAAAACCTTTCGAATAAGGGGGAGGTTTTCTCATGCGCCAATTTCATTTCTGGCACAAGTTTAGTACACGCTGTTTGCTTGCAGGATTGCTTGTATTTATGATGGCAGCAGATCTGCCGGCTGGGGGCTTCCAGCCGCAAAGCATATACGCCAACCAGCAGTATCGGAATTACGCAGAATGGCTGGAGCTGAAGCAATCGCAGCAACTGCAAGCGGTAAGAACAACACGACAATACCAATATCAACGGGGCATCATGATGAATCCGGAACATAAACAGGCTGAACAAGCTCAGCCTGAACGCAAGAAAAAAGCGGTGAAAACCGTCAAAGTACTGGCAACCGGTTATACCGCCGGCTATGAATCCACCGGCAAGAAGCCCAACCATCCGCAATACGGCATTACGTATTCAGGTGTTCGGGTGCGGCGTGACAAAGATACCGTCTCGACGATTGCTGCCGACTTAAAGATTTTTCCAATTGGTACGATCCTTTATATTCCGGGGTATGGCTACGGTGTTGTTGCTGATAAAGGCTCAGCAATCCGCGGGCACAAAATCGACCTTTATTTTGACACCATCAAGCAGGTTTATAAGGAATGGGGCAAAAAAGAGGTTGAGGTCCAGGTGGTCCGCAAAGGAGACGGCAAGTTAACCGAAGAGATGCTGAAGGAGCTTGGCAAAGCGATGGAAGTGAACAAGGAAATTCCCGAAAACCTTTGGGATAAGGCGATTTAAGCTTCGCTCACTTTCGCTTTTTCGCTCGCATAATTCATCTTCCCAGTTCGCATAATAAGGTTCGTGGTCCACGACTAGGGGCTGCGAAAACGCCGACGAATCCACAAAATTGGCGTATGCGAGAGGGAGGTGAAGAATCATGGCAAATCAAAAGAAAGCCGCTTCTCCAGGTTACAAAACACCGAACGAGAAGTTTAATGAGGAATTTGCTGAAGAAAGCACAGCAACCGTTGCTCAGAAAGCGAAAGCTTCTCGCAATGCAACGACTTCAGTGAACAAACAACAATAATGATCGCGTAAAGCGAAAAGAGCGTCCCTTGAGGGACGCTTTTTACATATAGCGTGCCCAGCTAAGCACGCATCTTCTAACCGGTGAAAGTCCGGTCGCGGGAGGGGCCAAGCCCCCGCGTAGCTAGGATACCTGCGTATGGCGAAATCTGTGCGTAGAAGCGTATCGACGAAAGTATCTGTCAGAGACAGGGCGAGCGACATATCAGGCCGTAACATGAAGTGAATCCTGCCGCATCGTCAAAAAGGCCTCGCAAGAGGGAAAAGAGGAAGCCGAGTCTCGTGTATATGGACGAAGGCCATGGAAGCTGTTCAGAACTTGGAGCGACAGCGAAGAATCCTCCGGTGTAAAGGGAACGGCATGGTATGAAAGAGGATGCAGTGAACTGGGGAGACCCTCCCCTGCACGGTAATTTTTTTTTGAAAACCGTAAAGAGTCGCTCTATAAACCCGAAAGGTGAAGTGAGCGTGCTGCAGGAAGGGAGTCCGAGGGGCTCATACTACCAAGGAACCGCAGGACAACACAACCTACGGGAGGGAAGGAGCCCTGCTTTGTTCAAGTTTCTGAAGGAGGTACGAGTCAGTGAATGCCAAACGGCTAACCACACCAAAGGAAAACGTTCAACAACTCCAAGAGAAACTAGGTCATGCGGCCAAGGAAAGCAAGAAGCGAAGGTTTCACGCGCTGTACGACAAGGTCTACCGGCTAGACATCCTTTGGGAGGCATGGCAAAGAGTGCGAGCCAATAAGGGGTCGGCAGGAATTGACGGAGAGACGCTGGCAGACATCGAGAAACAGGGAGAAGTACTGTTTGTGCACGAATGTCAACGTCTTCTAAAGGAAGGTAACTACCATCCGCAACCTGTAAGACGCCACTACATTCCGAAGAAAGATGGCAAACAGCGACCGCTGGGTATTCCCACGGTGAGAGACCGCGTCATTCAGATGGCAACTAAACTAGTCATTGAACCCATCTTCGAGGCAGACTTTCAAGAAACGTCATTCGGGTTTAGGCCAAAGAGAAGTGCGAAGCAAGCGCTAGATCGCATCCGGAAAGCATGCAACCGTAAAGGGAATTGGGTGGTCGACGTCGACATCCAAGGCTACTTCGACAACATCAATCAGGAGAAGCTTATGAAGCTGGTCGAAATGCGAATCAGTGACAGGCGAATCCTGAAACTGGTGAGGAAGTG
The DNA here is from genome assembly GCF_047200555.1 of Paenibacillus sp. MB22_1. Classification (NCBI taxonomy): domain Bacteria; kingdom Bacillati; phylum Bacillota; class Bacilli; order Caryophanales; family Paenibacillaceae; genus Paenibacillus; species Paenibacillus sp. MB22_1. Next base: position 2,218,866 of record NZ_JBLADV010000001.1, on the reverse strand, counting down.
GTTAGGCGCGGGAGTAATGGAGGAAGGAAAGATCAGACGTTCAGATTTAGGAACACCGCAAGGTGGGGTCATTTCACCGCTCTTGGCGAACATCTACCTGAATTACTTCGATCTCTTGTGGGAACGGCATGGCAGTAAGGTTGGGGAACTCACACGTTACGCGGACGATCTAGTGGTCATCTGCAAAACAAAGAAGGATGCGGACCGGGCGTATGAACTCATAAGAGCGATTATGGAACGCCTTGAACTAACCCTTCATCCAACGAAAACGCGCATTGTCGGACTATGGACAGGAGAAGATGGCTTCGACTTCTTAGGTATGCACCATCGAAAGACCAAAGCCGAAACTTCCAAGGGCCAAGTGTACTACACAACACAACAATGGTTGTGTCGCAAGGCCGAGGAGCGGATACGGGAAGTCGTGAAGGAGCGGTTAGCCCCACCGAGCATGCGCCACAAAACATTCCAGGAACACCTAGAATACCTGAACCCAAAAATACAAGGGTGGCGTAACTATTACTTCACAGCCTACAGCCAAAAGAAGATGGCAAAATTAGATTGGTACATCCTACAGCGGTTCGCAAAGTGGTATGCCAAGAAGCATCAACGTGCTCGTTGGTTGAGTTCACTACGCGAAGTGAAATCATTATCCATACAATATGGACTCAAGACGCTTTTGTAATCTGTACGCACATGAATGACGAACATCGGAAAGCCGTATGAGGGAAAACCTCACGTACGGTTTGATGAGGAGGGGCAGAAATATTCTGCCCTTTACTCTAGTTCCCTTTCCCCTCGGTCTTGGGACCGATCAAGCTTTCCATCCCGCGCCGCTGTTCATCACCTTACGCTTCAGGTAAACTGGCATTAGTAAGAGGCAGTCCATTGGAGGTAACGAGATGAGAAATGGCTTATTTGGAAGATTTATTGGAGGGATGGTGCTGATCGGTATCGGGGCAGTTTTTCTTCTGAATCAGTTCGGGGTGACCGATTTCAGCATCGGCGAAATGTTCGCGACATACTGGCCCTTGTTTCTGATTTTAGGAGGGTTGGTGAACTTAAGCAACGGCGGCTGGCGGGGCGGTAACTTTGTCGGCAGTGTCGTATTATTGCTGATCGGCGGGTATTTCCTGGGCCGCAATCTGAATTTAATTGACTTAAGTCCGGGCGACTTTTTCCGCTTCTTCTTTCCGGTGATGTTGATCATCGGCGGGTTGTTCGTCCTGTTCAAACCGCGTGATCCGCATCGGCGCAAACGGCGCGACGATTTTCCGCCGCCTCCGATGCCGCCGCTCGATCCTCCGCCACCAACGTTCCATCCGGAGATGGAGTCTCCGCTGGATTCGATTTTCGGATCGATGGAGAAGGAGAAAGAGAAGGAAGAAGCAGCTAAGCAGGAAAAACCGCGTTTTTCCCATCCTAATTTCGGGCACCACCATCATGAAGGTGGTTCAGGAGGCCATGGATCGGTCATCCAGAAATCCGGATTTATCGGTGATGTTCACTTGGGTCAGGATTATTTCCAGCTGAAGCCGATGAATATCTCCCATTTTATCGGCGATACGATCATTGATCTGACCAAGGCGCAAATTCCTTACGGGGAAACGAAAATTAATGTTTCGTCCTTCATCGGCGACGTGAAAGTGTTCATCCCCGACGATATGGACATCGGTATTGTGGCCACCTCCAGCGCGTTCATCGGCGATTTGAAAGTGCTGACGCAGAAGCAAGGCGGCTTCATGAGCAGCGTCACCGCCGAATCTCCGTATTACGGTGAAGCCAGCAAGCGGATTAAGCTGATTGTCAGCGTGTTTGTGGGCGACGTTAAAGTGAACATGGTAGGGTAACCCATGATTGTGCGGCGGATCTTGATGAATACGAAGTGGGAGCTGTTGTGTTATTTCTTGCTCACCGGCAGCCTGACGGCGGTTGCCTTCTATATCGGAACGACTACCGGGGTGATCGTGGTCAGCGATTCCTGGGTGTGGATTTACGATATGGCAGGCATCGCCGTTTTGGCGCTGATTATCGGCTATATCGCCGGTCGGCGCATCCAGGGGAAGATCGATCACTTACACCTGAACATGCTGCAAGTCGCCAAGGGGAACTTATCGGTGCGGATGCCGGAAACGGCGGACCAAACCTTTAACGGAGTGTACCAGGAATTTAACAACATGATTGATGCCATGGAGAAAAAAATGCAGCTGCTTCAACAGCTTGGCGAGCAAGAGGTTGTCGAGAAGGAGCAGGCAGCGGAAAAAGCGGTGCTGGAGGAACGCAGACGGCTGGCCCGCGATTTGCACGATACCGTCAGCCAGCAGCTCTTCGCCATTCATATGGCGGCTTCCTCTTTGCCAAAGGTGCTGGAGAATAACGCTACTCAGGCAGAAACGGTGCTGAATCAGCTGATCCAGATGTCGAATACGGCGCAAAAGCAGATGCGGGCACTCATCGCTCAGTTACGTCCGATGGAGCTGGTTGGCAAATCGTTGGCCGAGGCGCTCGATCAGTGGTTTCCCGACTATTGCCGGCAAAACGGACTCAAAGGGATTAAGGATATGGACATCCAGGGAGATATGTCGGAAGCGAAAGAGCATCAGCTGTTCCTCATCATCCAGGAAGCGATGGCGAATATCGTGAAGCATGCCGGGGCTAGTATGGTCAGCTTGTCGTTGCGAGAAGGTCCGCGTCAAGTGGTGTTGAGCATCAGCGATGACGGACAAGGCTTCAGCAGCACGTATCAGAAGCAGGGCTCCTACGGGCTAACGACGATGAAGGAGCGGGCGGAGAAGCTTGGCGGCAATGCGGAAATCATTAGCAAGCCGGGGGCAGGAACAACGATACGGGTGCATATTCCGAAGTTTGAGGAAGGGAAAGGGGGAGCTGCGGATGAGCAAAATCAAGGTGATGATCGTCGATGATCATGACATGGTACGGATGGGGTTAAAGACGTATTTGATGCAAGACCCGGGATTCGAGGTGATCGCCGAGGCCGGAGATGGTCGTGAGGCGGTAGAGTTATTGGAGCGAGGACTTCGGGAGGGGCAGCCCGACATCATTCTGATGGATTTGATGATGCCGGGCATGAACGGAGCAGAAGCAACCAAGGAAGTGCGGAGCCGGTTTCCGGATATGAAAATCGTGATCCTCACCAGCTTCTTGGAGGATGATCTCGTCGTGCAGGCGGTTGAAGCCGGTGCGGTCAGCTATGTGCTGAAGACGGTCTCAGCCGAGGAGCTGATTTACGCGCTGCAAGGGGCATACCGCGGGATGCCGGTGATGACGGGCGAAGTGGCCCAGGCGCTCACGCGCGGCCTCCGTCAGCGAACCGTACAAGGGGATGACTCGGGGATGACCGAGCGGGAGAAGGAAGTGCTGCTGTTAATCGCCGAGGGAAAAAGCAACAAGGACATCGCCGAGGAGCTGCATATCAGCATTAAAACGGTCAAAACCCACGTCAGCAACCTGCTGATGAAATGCGAGCTGGAGGACCGCACGCAGCTAGCAATCTATGCCCACCGGCAAGGATGGGTAGGGCGTTCATAGATTTATCATCATATCGGTAAAATGAGGCGTTATCCATACGTTGGGACCGCCTTTAACGGAAATAGCGCCTGATGGGGCGCTATTTTTGATGCTTCGGCACGGCTCGGTTAGATCTCGAAAATGGCTTTAGATCAGCAATTCTAGCTTTTATCTCCTTTTTAATTGTTTTTAATGTATGTTTAAGGTTTCTGGTACAGAATAAAAATCAAGAAAACAAGAAAAACAAGTTACCCCTGAACCACTCGGGGGAAGGAGGTCAATGAATATGGATGATCAAAGAAATAAATCGGGCCAACCTTTTGAAGACGACGCCAACGCCAATGCAAATGAACCTAAGCGTCAAGAATCTTCGGAGTCGAGCTCTTCCTATTATTATTCTTACGGACCTTTTCAATCCTATGGAAAAAACAACGAGGAATCCGGCCAAGCAACCGGCTACTCGCAAAGCCAACCTCAAGAAGTAGAAGTGACGAGACCGCAGCCGCTGAAACCTTATCCTTCTTCCTATGAAATGATTCGCAGCTCAGCTGAACCAACGAACGGTTCCAATGGAGACGGACGCAGCAGCTTGCCGGCAGCCAAGAGTGTGAACTGGCAATACAACAGCAAACCGCAGCGTAAATCCTCCGTTCGTTCGGTAATCGCCGGTGTATTGGCCGGCATGCTGATTATGACCGGCGCGATGTTTTATGCGGACCGCGCGAACCTGTTTACGCCGGATCAAGCCGCATCTTCTTCGGTGCCGGCATCGAGCAACGCATCCAATAGCAGTGGTACTACTGAATCGTCCGGCAAGGCAACCACTGCATTGTACCCGGTAACGGATTCCGGTGAGGTGACGAAAGTCGTGAATCAAGCTGGGCCGGCCGTTGTTAAAATCGAAACGTTAACCGATGCCAGCAAGCAAAGAAGCAGCAACCCGTACAGCAACGATCCATTCTACCGTTACTTCTTTGGCGATGACTTCTTTGGCTCTGGCGGCAATGGCAGCAACAACGGCAGCGGCGGCTCCTCCTCCGGCTCGAGCCAACTGGTGCCGACGGGGATCGGATCCGGATTTATTTTCGATAAAACGGGCTACATCTTAACGAATGAACACGTTGTGCATAACGCCGACGTTGTGCAGGTCACGGTCCAAGGCACAGATAAGCCTTATGAGGCCAAAGTACTTGGCACCAGCTATGAGCTTGACTTGGCCGTTCTGAAAATCGACGGCGACAGCAACTTCCCGTCGATTCCGCTGGGCAACTCGGACAACACGCAGGTTGGGGAATGGCTGGTAGCGATCGGGAACCCGCAAGGCTTTGACCATACGGTGACGGCCGGGGTGCTGAGTGCGAAGGAACGCGACATCACGATCGCCGGGGAAAACGGTGAGAAGGACCGCGAGTACGAGCATTTGCTGCAAACCGACGCTTCGATTAACCCCGGGAACTCCGGCGGTCCGCTCTTGAACCTGAACGGTGAAGTGATCGGGATTAACGTTGCTGTAAGCTCGGATGCGCAGGGCATTGGTTTTGCGATCCCGACCAGCACAGTTACCGAAGTGTTGGATAAGCTGAAAAACAACGAGAAAATTCCACAAAAACCGGTACCATTCATCGGCGCGACTTTGATGACGATGACCGAGGAAGTTGCGAAGCAAATGCAAACCGACGTGAAAGAAGGCTCTATTGTTACGGACATCGTGTTCAAATCGCCGGCTTATAACGCTGATCTTCGGCCGTACGATATTATAGTCGGGGCTAACGGTACCAAATATGCTACCAAAGAGAAATTGATTGAGTTCATTCAGAAACAGCAGGTCGGTGCGAAAGTGACGTTGAACGTCGTACGTAACGGCAAGAACATTGACCTTGAGGTTACGATTGGCGATAAAAACGAGTTTACCAACGTAAACTAATTCGCACGGGAAGCAGCCAAGGCGGTAAAGGCGGCAGGCAGGAGCAGCCTGCCGCCTTTTTGGCTTCCAGATGCGGGTTTACCGTTTATTTTGGTACAATGGAGACAGTAGAGCTTGCTGCCAGCAAGCGAAAGGCAAAGGAGAGATAGCTCGTGAGATCGGCGATTTTGGTCATAGATGATGATGAGAAAATTACGTCGATGCTGCGGCGCGGCCTCGCATTTGAGGGGTATGACGTGTATACAGCTCAGAACGGAGCGGAAGGGCTGTCGATGATGCTGAGCGCCGACCCGGATTTGATCATTTTGGACGTGATGATGCCCAAGGTAGACGGATTTGAGGTCTGCCGGCGGCTGCGCGAGGGCGGAAGCACCGTACCGGTGCTGATGTTGACCGCCAAGGACGAGGTCGAGAACCGGGTGAAAGGCCTGGATATCGGTGCCGATGATTACCTCGTCAAACCGTTTGCGCTGGAGGAGCTGCTGGCTCGGGTACGGGCATTGCTCCGGCGTAAGGACTCGGGCAGCCGATCCGGCAGCCAGCGTTTGATTTTTGAGGACATCATCATGGATCTGGACTCCCGTGAAGTGACGCGGGCTGGTCAGCGTTTGGAGCTGACGGCGAAGGAATTCGAGCTGCTCCATCTGTTCATGCAAAATCCGAAACGCCTGCTCACACGTGATTTAATTATGGATAAAATTTGGGGTTACGACTACAGCGGGGAATCGAATGTGCTGGAGGTATATATTGCCATGCTTCGTCAGAAGACCGAGGAACACGGCGGCAAGCGCGTTATTCAGACGATCCGCGGGGCCGGTTACATCCTGAGAGGAGAGGCTTAAGTATGTCGATCCGGCTGCGGCTGACTGCATGGTATACCGGAATTTTGGCCGTAACGCTGATCCTGTTCAGCGCTTCGATTTATGGGTTGGTCAGATACAATACGTATCTGGAAGTGAGAAACCGGTTGGAGGATCAGGCCAATCGGATCAAGAACTCCCAAAGCTACAGCATCACCCAGGGACTGGATTTGTATTTGGATCCGATGCAGGCGAATCGGTTGGAGGACGCCCAGCTGTTTGTGCAGATTCACAATTATACGGACGGTCACACGCGGTATTCGCAAAATTTGCTGAATTGGAATATGAAATTTCCGGTTCCCACCGGGGATTCGGCGAGCAAAATTGCGGGATTTAAACGGGTGCAGTTATATAATCATTCCTTCTTGCTGTACCAGCTCCCGATTACCCTCGATAACCAGTTGATTGGTTTAATCCAGTTAGCGGCGTATACGGGCGCCGAAGACAAGCTGATGAGCCGGATGAGTACCGTATTGTTATTTGGCTCCATCGTTACCATTTTGGCGGCCAGCTCGTTGGGTTACTTTCTTGCGCGCAAATCGATGGCACCCATCGGTAAAGTCATTGAGGCAGCGAATGGCATCCAGACCGGGAATGATTTGAGTGTAAGAATTGACTACGAGGGGCCGAACGATGAAATCGGCCAACTGATCGGGACCGTCAATAACATGCTGGCCCGAACCGAAGGCTTCTACAGGGAGCTGGATGAAGCTTATTCTGCACAGCGCCGGTTCGTGTCGGACGCTTCCCACGAATTGCGGACGCCGCTTACGACCATTCGCGGTAATGTTGATTTATTAAAACGGATGTGGTCCCAGGATGTGGAGCAGCGCGATCCAAGCGAGGAGGAGCGGGTTCGCAGCTTCTCATTGGAGGCGGTGAACGACATCGCTGCGGAGTCCGAGCGGATGAGCCGGCTGGTGAACGATCTGCTGTCGCTGGCCCGGGCCGATGCCGGGCAAACGTTAACGAAGGAACCGATCCAGTTGGCCCCGGTCGTGGAGGAAGTGGTCCGCCGGGCGCAATTTTTGCCGAGGAAAGCGGAGTGGGTCCAGGGGGATCTGCAAGCGCTGGACGGCGTGACAGTGAACGGCAGCAAGGATTATTTGCAGCAGATGCTGTTTATTTTTATTGAAAATGCGTTTAAATATACCGAGCAGGGCAGCGTCACCATCGATGCGATTCGATCTGGGGGACAGATCGGCATCCGCATTGCGGATACGGGCATCGGAATGGACCGCAGCGAGGTGCCGCATATTTTTGAACGCTTTTATCGGGCGGATCCGTCTCGCGGGATGATTCAAGGGACCGGATTGGGCTTATCGATCGCCAAATGGATCATCGACGAGCATGAAGGTTCGGTGGAAGTGTTGACCAAACGCGGCGAAGGGACGACGTTTATCATCTGGCTTCCCATTGTCTTTAATGCCCTGCCGGAATAGTTTATAATAGAGAGGCTCCCCTCCGTCAGGAATCTGGGGGATTAGAAAGCAGGGATATTTGATGGAAGTCATTAAAATTTCACCGCGCGGTTATTGCTATGGGGTCGTAGACGCGATGGTTCTGGCTCGTCAGGCGGCGCAGAACCTGGATCTGCCGCGGCCGATTTATATACTTGGCATGATTGTGCATAACAGCCATGTCACGAACTCCTTCGAGGACGAGGGAATTATTACGCTGGACGGTCCGAACCGCCTGGAGATTTTGAATAAGGTAGAGAGCGGGACGGTAATTTTTACCGCCCATGGGGTGTCTCCAGAGGTTCGCAAGCTGGCCCGGGAGAAAGGGCTCACCACAGTGGATGCCACTTGCCCGGACGTTACCAAGACCCATGTGTTAATCGAGGAGAAGGTTGCCGAGGGATATGAGGTCATCTACATCGGCAAGAAAGGACACCCTGAGCCGGAAGGCGCGATGGGGGTGGCTCCAGGTAAGGTACACTTGATCGAGAAGGAAGAAGAGATCGATCGGCTCAATCTGACCGCCGACAAAATCGTCATTACCAACCAAACGACGATGAGCCAGTGGGATATTAAGCATATTATGAAAAAATTGCTGGAGAAATATCCGGGCGCAGAGGTGCACAATGAGATCTGTCTAGCGACCCAATTGCGCCAGCAGGCGGTTGCGGAACAGGCGGGTCAGGCTGACCTCGTGATCGTTGTCGGCGATCCGCGAAGCAACAACTCCAACCGGCTTGCCCAGGTGGCTGAGGAGATTGCTGGAGTGAAGGCGTACCGCATCGCGGATATCACGGAGTTGAAGCGCGAGTGGCTGGAAGGGGTCCGCAAAGTAGCGGTCACCTCGGGGGCATCAACGCCGACGCCAATTACGAAGGAAGTCATTCAATATCTGGAACAATATGATCCGGAAGACCCGGCAACTTGGGAAATCGTTCGTACGGTAAATCTAGCGAAGTTGTTACCTCCAGTGAAGGTCGGAGCTCGAAGCAGAGGAGAATAAAACATAGATTTATAGAGCTGAAAACCGCGTCCCATCGCGGTTTTCGCGCATTTACCAACATTTGCGGGGTTCAATAGGAGTCGATTCATGTTATACTCGTTGTAGAAAGGTTACAAAAATGTAACTAAGCTATTAACTACAACGAAGGAGATGACAGAATGAAATCGAATCGACTGAAACGTTTGGTGACAGGTGGACTTACTGCTATGTTGGCAGCAGCAATTGTTGTACCAGCATCGGCCTCGGCGGCCTCGAATACGACGACGAATAAAACTTATACGACATATAAGGTTTATACAACTTACGGCACGAATACGAATACTTGGACGAACTATTTTACAATTCCTTGGTATCTATATTATTCAACGAAGCCAGTCCAAAGCGGTAACCAAGGCACTACGGGCGGCCAGACGCAAACCGGAAATACGCAAGGTACGACTCAAGGAACAACTCAAGGAACAACTCAAGGTACTACGCAAGGCACAACCGGTAATACGCAAAGTGCGGTAACCGACAAGTCGCAATTTGCAACGGAGGTTATCCAACTGGTGAACCAGGAGCGCGCGAAGCAAGGCCTTAAGCCGCTCACCGGTGACGCGGAACTGAACAAGATGGCATTGGCTAAAGCGAAGGATATGAGCGATAACAACTACTTTAGTCATACGTCTCCAACGTACGGCTCGCCATTTGACATGATGAAGAAGTTTGGTATTCAATTCAGCTACGCAGGCGAAAACATTGCCATGGGGCAAAAAACGCCGGCTGAAGTCGTAAAAGCTTGGATGAACAGTGAAGGACACCGTGCAAATATTCTGAACGCCAACTACAACCTGATTGGGGTTGGCTACTACAATGGGTATTGGGCACAGGAGTTCGTAGGAAGATAAGGATATAAGCGAAAGGCCGGAGAATTGTTCTCCGGCCTTTTTATGTGCGGTTGCGGCTGAGAACGAGGCGGGGAAGTGGCTCGCCGCCCCCTTTTTACACCATTATCCCTTTCGATAAGGGAGCCAGAAATGGATTGGCGTAGGAGGATGTGTTTTCCGTGTTGTGCCTCTTCCTGGATCATCTGATTACGCGGATTAAACGGGATAATAGGGTAAAAGAGTCTGAAACATGAAGGAGTTTCCGCGAAAGCTCAGTTTATTCCACATATACCTACGCCGATTAGGGTTGACGGGCGAGGTAAATTCGGCTATAGTTACTTTAGTGGTTAAAAGCTTAAAAGCGCACAAGCGTTCAAGCGAAACAGTGATTGTGCATTCGAATATTTGTTTTTAGCTCGTACACGCATCGCCTAATAGGAGAAAGGATGGGATCGAAATGATCGTTATTACTTCAAACCAAACCCCAGAGGAGCGCGTTCAGGAAATTATCGCTGTCATCGAGAAGGAAGGCCTGCAGACTCATGTATCTCGTGGGAAAGATCGGACTGTGATCGGATTGATCGGTACGATTGAACCAAAGCTTGCTGAGCACCTTCGTCAAATGAAGGACGTTGAGAACGTCATTAAAATTTCGAAATCTTACAAGCTGGCTAGCCGGGACTTCCATCCTGAGGATACGGTCATTTCGATCGGCGACGTTAAGATTGGCGGAGACGAGCTGGTTGTCATGGGCGGCCCTTGTGCCGTAGAATCGCCGGAACAAATCGACGAGATTGCGCGTCTCGTGAAAGCAGCCGGCGGACAGGTGCTGCGCGGCGGTGCATTTAAGCCGCGTACGGGTCCTTACAGCTTCCAGGGCATCGGTGTGGAAGGCCTCATCATGATGGCGGAGGCCGGCAAGAAGCACGGTCTGCTGACCATTACGGAGGTCATGACGCCGGAATACGTGGATGTGTGTGCTGAATATGCGGACATTTTGCAGGTGGGTACGCGCAACATGCAGAACTTCGATTTGCTGCGCAAGCTGGGCACCTGCAACAAGCCGGTTCTATTGAAACGCGGCTTTAGCGCAACCTATGACGAGTTCCTGAACGCGGCCGAGTACATTTTGGCGGGCGGGAACCCGAACGTTATGTTATGCGAACGCGGGATCCGTACATTTGAAACGTACACGCGCAATACGCTGGATCTGTCGGCCATTCCGGTGCTGCAGAACTTGAGCCATTTGCCGGTAATCTCTGACCCGAGCCATGGCACGGGCCGCCGTGAGCTGGTGGAACCGATGACAAAAGCATCCGTGGCTGCCGGGGCAGACGGTCTAATTATCGAAATGCACACCGATCCAGACAACTCGATGACCGGTGACGGCGTACAGTCTTTGTTCCCGGATCAATTCGCTGCATTACTGCAAGATTTGGAGAAATTGGCACCATTGGTAGGTAAACGTTTTGATACCCCAAAAGCTGCACTTCGCGTGTAAGATAGACGGACATGTGCAGCGCTTTCACAGAATAGACAAAATCCGAAAGCCCATTCGCCATGCGGTGAGTGGGCTTTTATACTATTTGTCTATTAATTTGTACTATGCGTAATAATACCTTATATCGCATGTAAAAATACCTTACATAAGTATTGACGACTTCGCCTTCATAGTCCTATAATGACGACATAATCATACTAAAGGATGAACGTTAAACGCAAAAATAAGATTTAATGTTCGTGATTTTGGGAGGAAAGAGTATGTCAGCAGAGATCGTTTTAAAAACAATCAAGGAAAAGCAAATCGAGTGGGTAGATTTCCGCTTTGTTGATCTGTCGGGACGTCAACATCACATTACGCTTCCGGCGAAAGAAGTGAATGAGGACACCTTCGTAAACGGCGTTGCTTTCGACGGATCCTCGATCCCTGGGTTCCGCGGTATCGAAGAATCGGATATGGTGATGATGCCGGACCATGGTTCTGTATTTGTTGATCCTTTTACCGCACATCCGACGTTGAACGTATTTTGCGATATTTATACGCCGGACGGCGAACGTTATGAGCGTGACCCGCGCAGCGTAGCGGTTCGCGCAGAAGAGTATTTGAAACAAAGCGGTGTCGGTACCGCGGCATACTTTGCTCCGGAATCCGAATTCTTTATCTTTGACGATGTTCGTTTCGAGAGCGGTATGAACAAAACGTTCTACTCGGTAGATTCCGAGGAAGCGATTTGGAACACCGGCCGTACAGAAGAAGGCGGCAACCTGGGTTATAAAGTGCCGGTTAAAGGCGGCTACGTTCCGGTAGCACCAACCGACAAGCAACAAGACATCCGCAGCGAAATGTGCCGTTTGCTTGAAGAAGCCGGCATTCGCGTTGAACGTCACCACCACGAAGTAGCAACATCCGGTCAAGCGGAAATTAACTTCCGTTTCGACACGCTGCTGAAAACGGCTGACAACCTGATGGTTTACAAATACATCGTGCATAATACCGCCGCTCAATTTGGTAAAACGGCAACGTTTATGCCTAAGCCGCTGTTTGGTGACAACGGCAGCGGGATGCACGTACACCAATCGATCTTTAACGGCGATACTCCACTGTTCTACGAAAAAGGTGCTTATGCTAACCTGAGCGAAATCGCCCTGAACTACATCGGCGGGATCCTCTACCATGCACCGGCGATCATCGCCTTCACGAACCCAAGCACGAACTCGTTTAAACGCTTGGTACCTGGCTTCGAGGCTCCAGTAAACCTGGTATACTCGAAGGGGAACCGTTCGGCTGCTATCCGGATTCCGGTTGCTGCCGTAACGCCAAAAGGCTGCCGTATCGAATTCCGTACGCCAGACTCCACGGCTAACCCGTACTTGGCCTTCTCCGCTATGCTGATGGCTGGCCTCGACGGCATCAAGAACAAAATCGATCCGGTGAAACTGGGCTACGGACCGTTCGACAAGAACATTTACGAGCTGTCGGATGAAGAGAAAGCATCGATTCGCAGCGTTCCGGGCTCCCTGGACGAAGCGCTGGACGCTTTGGAAAGCGATTATGAGTTCCTGACTCAAGGCGGAGTCTTCACGAAAGCGTTCATCGACAACTTCGTGGAAATGAAACGCGCCGAAGCCAGAGCTGTTGCAGTTCGTGTACATCCTTACGAATTTGGTCTTTATTACGATCTGTAAGCCGAGTAGCTATCATACGAACAACCTCTCTATCCGTTGGATGGGGAGGTTTATTTTTTTGCGAACTGAAACCCTTTACAAACCGAGGAATAGATCAGATAATGAAGATATCGAAACCGGTTTCGTTGCTTTATGAAATTGGTTTTTTGAACTCTTGGATGATTTGGGGTTCCGAATCATTTCGGAACATCTGATTTCAACGGAAAGGATGAGGGAAATGGCGACAAGCGGCTGGAAATTCCATGGGAAGGAGGGTGTGTTTCGGCTTGAACAGCCTGAGTTAAGCAGTTATTTGTATTTTCCTTTGGTTAATGATGCGGGGATGATGTCCTCGGTATCACCGAATTTGCATGGGCAAGCGACAACGGGGCATAACTCATTTCTGCTGGAGCCGATCTCGGTGGAGAGTTTGCATAACTCTAAAGCGGCGCGGAATTTTTGGATCTATCTTGATGGTTATGGGGCCTGGTCCGTGACGGGGAATTCGGCGCGGCAAAACGCGGCGTTATTTTCAGAGGAGAAAGAGAAGACTTTGCTGGAGGCCGGGTTCTTATGGCATAAGATCACGCGGGAAAGTGCCAATCTGAACTTGAGAGCCGAAAGCACCAGCTTTGTTCCCGTGACGGACGATAAAATCGAACTGATGAAGGTTCGGCTGACCAATACCGGGGATACGGAACTCACCATTACACCTACCGCGGCGATTCCGCTGTATGCGCGTTCTGCTGACGATCTGCGGGATCACCGGCATGTTACCTCGTTGCTCCACCGGATATATACCTCCGCTCACGGCGTAGAGGTTCAACCGGCACTGTCGTTCGATGAGCGCGGGCATCGCGTGAACAAAACGGCCTACGGCGTATTTGGAGCCGCGCAGGATGGGACTGCTCCGATTGGATTCTTCCCGGTGATCGAAGACTTCATCGGCGAAGGCGGGGCTTTAGACTGGCCGCAGGCGGTGGTCGCCAATCGTCAGCCGGATGTTGAAGCAGGCGCCGAAATCGAGGGGTATGAAGCGGTTGGTGCGCTCAAGTTTGCCACAACCCAGCTAGCGCCGGGGGAATCGGTGTCCTATGTTGTAGCCATGATGATCGCTGATGACCGGATCGATACGAAGCGCATTGCTGCAGCATATTTGTCAGAGGCCCGATTTGATGAACTGCTGGAACAAAACGAAACTTACTGGCGGGGCAAGCTGGATACGCTCGCTTTTCAATCCGGAGATGAACAACATGATCTTTGGTTGAAGTGGGTGACGCTACAGCCGATTTTACGCCGTTTATATGGAAACTCGTTCCTCCCGTATCACGATTATGGGCGCGGCGGACGAGGCTGGCGCGATTTATGGCAGGACTGTCTGGCCTTGCTGGTGATGGAGCCGGATGAAGTGGGGCATTTGCTTTACAACAACTATGCCGGCGTGCGGATCGACGGCAGTAATGCGACGATTATCGGCGCGAAACCGGGCGAATTTATCGCTGACCGCAACAATATTCCGCGGGTATGGATGGACCATGGGGCTTGGCCGCTGTTAACGACGCTACTGTATATTCATCAAAGCGGGGACCTTGGCTTTTTGCTGAAGCCGCAGACGTATTTCCGCGATATTTTCACCAAACGTTGTAAGGAACGTGATCTTGCCTGGACGCCGGAGCAGGGGAACAAGCTGTTGTCGCAAGATGGGCGTATTTACGAAGGGAGCATTTTGGAGCATATTCTGCTGCAAAATATCGTGGCGTTCTTTAACGTAGGCGAAAATGGCAATATTAAGCTGGAAGGCGCGGACTGGAACGACGGACTGGATATGGCGCCGGCACGTGGAGAGAGCGTTGCGTTTACAGCATTTTATGCCAGCAATTTGCTGGAGCTCTCCGAGTTGATTCCTCGGTTAGCACAAGCGCCGGGCGGAACGGATACGATCGAGATTGCCGAAGAAATCGCTGTGTTGCTGGATAGCCTGGGAACGCCGATTAACTACGACAGCATTCCGGCGAAGCAGGAGCTGCTGGAACGTTATTTTGACTCCGTTGTGCCGGCCGTCAGCGGGCGGAAGCGGAAGTTTAGCGTGCAGCAGGTGGCGGAGGATCTTCGGCGGAAAGCGGATTGGGCGTTTGAACATTTACGGAAGCAGGAATGGATCCGCAGTGCGGAAGGGTTCGAGTGGTTTAACGGATATTACAACAACGATGCCGTACGGGTGGAAGGAGACCATCCAAACGGGGTACGTATGACGTTAACCGGTCAAGTGTTTACAATCATGGGCGGCATTGCGACCGAGGAGCAAGTTGGCAAAATCACAGCAGCGGTGGATCGGTATCTCAAGGATGAGCGCATCGGTTACCGGCTGAACTCACGGTTTGGTGAAATTCAACAGAATCTGGGGCGGGCGTTTGGGTTTGCTTTTGGCCATAAAGAAAACGGGGCGATGTTCAGCCACATGACGGTGATGTACGCCAATGCGCTCTATAAGCGCGGATTCGTCCAGGCTGGCAAGCAGGTGCTGGATTCCGTTTACCGCTTGTCCGCGGATTTTGAACGCAGTCGGATGTATCCCGGGATTCCGGAATATATTAACGAACGGGGCCGCGGCATGTATACTTATTTAACGGGATCGGCCAGCTGGCTGCTGTTGACGCTGCTGACGGAAGTATATGGGGTCAAAGGCGATTACGGAGATCTGCGTCTGGAACCGAAGCTGACTGCAGAGCAATTTGATGCAGCGGGAGAAGCGTCGGTGATCACCAGCTTCGCCGGACGTAAGTTGCAGATCGTTTATCGTAACCTGGAGCGTGCCGAATACGGGAAGTATCGAATCGGTCACGTTACCGTAAATGGCGTATCGCTGGATTCCAGCTCTCGTGAGGGGGGCTGCCTTATTCCGCGTCAAGAGATCGAGGCGCTGCAGGAAGGAGCCGTTCACCGGATAGAAATTACGTTAACCGCGTAATAGATAGGAAGGGAACCCATGGCTTATCATTTAAAAAACGACCGATTGCACGTTGAAATTGCCGAACTCGGCGAAGTGTACCAAGGCACCCGGTTCGACGGGGCCGGAATCATCACAGGCGTTAAGCTGGACGGACAACATCAATTCTGCGTGCCGGAAAGCCTGACACCCGGAACCGGAACAGGAGGCATTGGAATTTGCAGCGAATTTGGCATCAAGGAAGCGATTGGGTATGAGGAAACTCAGGTGGGTGAACGGTTCCCCAAGCTGGGTGTAGGCTTGCTCACACGGCCGGATGATGCGGAGTACTTTTTTTACAGGGATTACGCCTGCCAGCGTTTTGAGACTCGGGTGGAGCAAAGTGGTGAGCAGCAGATTTGTTTTACGACCGAGCCTGTGGAATGCCGGGGATACGCCATGCGTATGCAAAAAAGCATCAAAATCTCCGGCAACCTTCTGTCCGTCACTTACATATTGGAGAACACTGGGAGCCGAGTGATTATGACCGACGAATACAGCCATAACTTTCTCGGTATTGACGGATATGCGGTCGGGCCGGATTACGTGCTGAAGCTGCCGTTTGCTCCGGAGATCTGGAGCGATGATCCATCGACGCTGGAGGGCTTGGTGTTTGAGGGGGATCAAGTGACCTGGGAGCGCCGTCCAGAGAAGGACTTCTATTTCCGAATGACCCCCTTCGACGGGCGTGAAACCCCTTGGCTGTGGGAGCTGCAGCATCGGCCCAGCGGACTGACTGTACGTGAGCGGAGCAAGCTTCCGTTAAGCTCAGCCGCTGTTTGGGGGCACGGCCATGTCATTTCCCCGGAAATGTTCGTTACGGTCCATGTGGCACCAGGGGAACGGCAAAGCTGGACGCGAAGTTATGAGTTTAGTGAGATTCCTTGAGTGATCGATCTTAGTGAAGTTCACATGGCCAGCGATGCAGCAAGACCTGGAAAAACCGATCACCCCTTTCCCTTGATGAAGCGTTAATGTGTCAATTCTGCAAAATGGTGAATTTTTGCGAAATAACGGCTTGCTGGGAGATCGAATAGTTGCTATGATAATCGATAATTGTATTCGAAACCAGACATCGATTGTAAAGGGAAGGATGGGGAGAAATGAGTAACAGAGCTTATAACTTTAATGCGGGCCCAGCCGCGTTGCCGCTGGAGGTCCTGGAACGGGCCCAGGCCGAGTTCGTTGATTTCCGCGGGACAGGCATGTCGATTATGGAGATGTCCCACCGGGGAGCCGTCTATGAGTCGGTTCATAACGAGGCAGCTGAACGGTTGCTGAAGCTGTTCGGCCAACCGTCCGGTTATCAGGTGCTGTTCCTGCAAGGCGGGGCCTCCACCCAATTCGCCATGCTCCCGATGAACCTGCTTACGGAAGGCAAGACGGCCGGTTATGTGAAATCGGGCAGCTGGGCGAACAAAGCGATAAAGGAAGCCAAGCTCATCGGCGAGACGTTTGTTGCCGCATCCTCGGAGGAAGATAAGTACATGTCCCTCCCGGACTTGAGCAACTTGAATCTGCCGGAGAATACCGCGTATTTGCATGTCACTTCCAACGAAACGATCGAAGGCACGCAATTCCGCGAGTTCCCGGACACCGGCAGCGTTCCGTTGATCGCCGATATGTCCAGCGATATTTTGTGCCGTCCGTTTGATTTGACCCAGTTCGGCATGGTGTATGCCGGAGCCCAGAAGAACCTGGGACCGTCTGGCGTAACTGTGGTGATCGCTCGCGAGGAGTTGCTGCGGGAGTCGCCAAAGCATCTGCCAACGATGTTCCGTTACGATACGCATGCTGAGAACAACTCGCTGTACAATACTCCGCCATCCTTCTCGATTTATATGGTGAACGAAGTGCTGAAATGGATTGAAGAGCAAGGTTCGCTTGAGGGGATCGAGAAGAAGAACCGGGACAAGGCCGATCTGCTGTATCAAGCGATTGATGCTAGCGGCGGTTTCTACCGTGGTTGTGTCCGGCCGGAGAGCCGTTCGATCATGAACGTGACCTTCCGTCTGGCGAACGATGAGCTGGAGAAGCTGTTCGTGAAGGAATCGGAGAAGGAAGGCTTCGTGGGACTCAAAGGCCATCGCAGCGTCGGCGGCCTGCGCGCTTCGATTTATAACGCGGTTCCGAAAGCCAGCATTCAGGCTCTTGTCGAATTCATGGAACACTTCCAAAAAACGCACGGATAAAGATCGCAGCGGGGCTTCCGCTGGAAGACCCCTGCTATTCCTGAGAACCCCCAACTCGCCTGCTCGCAGGCGGTTCGGGGTTTTTTACAGTCAAAATTTGATATAATGATCAAGTCCGGTCTATGACGGGCCGGGTTTATTTTTCTAGGACGAGGAGTTCGATCATCATGGCCTTACATATTGTGCTGGTGGAGCCGGAAATTCCGGCCAATACGGGAAATATCGCGAGAACGTGCGCCGCGACGGGCATACATTTGCACCTGGTGCGTCCGCTTGGGTTCCGGACAGACGATGCTACGCTGAAGCGGGCCGGCTTGGATTATTGGTATGCGGTGCATATTGAATACCACGATTCGTTTCAGGAAGTGGAGGAGAAGTACGCGGGAAGCCGGTTTTTCTTTGCCACGACCAAAGCCAAGAAGCGGTATACGGATTTCAAGTTCCAGGACGGAGATTTCTTTGTCTTTGGTAAAGAGACGAAGGGCTTGCCGCCGGAGATTTTGGAAGCCCATCCCGACACGACGATGCGCATGCCAATGACCGACAAGGTTCGTTCGCTGAACTTGTCCAACTCGGCGGCGATTATTGTGTATGAGGCGCTGCGGCAGCTTGATTTTCCAGGGATGCAGT
The DNA here is from genome assembly GCF_047200555.1 of Paenibacillus sp. MB22_1. Lineage (NCBI taxonomy): Bacteria > Bacillati > Bacillota > Bacilli > Caryophanales > Paenibacillaceae > Paenibacillus > Paenibacillus sp. MB22_1. The sequence continues at coordinate 2,200,255 of NZ_JBLADV010000001.1, read as the reverse complement.
AAATACGATTAGCAGCGCGGGGAAGGGGCTGCGCATGGGGGACGCGGAGCCAGCGGCTGCTTGGCTCCCGGGCCCGCAGGCTGATGCGGGAAGAATCAACCTTCGCTGACATGCAACTTGGTGTAGGATAGAGGACAGATGATGAACCTAGAGCAAAGTTGCAGGGATTGGCAGCTGAAATGTTGATCTCTTTCCCACGGCATAACTGCTGGCGATCAAGCGGGGAATGGGCCGACGCAATAGCCATTGGCGGAGTGCCAAAGGAGTTGTCATTGCAGGCATTCCCGGAAAAAATTTAAAAACATGGAACTGTAGCAGGAATCCCAAAAAAAATAGCGAATTATAATAGATTAGGTATTTGGTTCTATTCTTACATAACTATTTTTCAGGAGAGGTGTACAATTTTATGAAACCTGCTGGTGTGGTCCGTAAAGTGGATCAACTCGGGAGAATCGTGTTGCCTAAGTCACTTCGCAAGAGATATCAAATGAACGAGGGAGATCCCGTCGAGATTTTGGTTCAAGGGGATCACATCATTTTGGAGCGTTACCGGCCGAAATGTGTATTCTGCGGATCGATGGAAAGCGTAAGCGACTTCAAAGAGCGGTCCATTTGCAATCAATGCCTGGTCGAAATGAGCCAACTGTCCTAGTCTCCATCCAGGACATTTGATGCGTTTAACGGCCTCAGAGCATAAGCCTAAATAAGCTTCCCGTGCGGGAAGCTTATTTATTTTGTCGAATTTGCTCATACGGGGTCGGTCTCCACAGAGGGGGCGGAGGATGGTGGAATTTTGATCCTAACGGACCGTAGCGACCTTATTTGACGATTTCCCGGTTATTTCCCAATATAACGGACTCCAATGACCTTATTGGCCTTTTAGAGCAGAGATGATGCGTATTTTCTTCAAAATAAGGCCTTCTCAGTCCGTTAGAATTCGGTAAGTCCACCGATGGGAGCAATAACGTCTCTGATGTCCGTTAGCTGGGGGAGAGTGGGCGTTGCTTGAGACGATTCGAAAACAACGGAAGGCCCGGCTGAATTCAAGATTCGACGCCGAGCCTTCTTCTTTTGAATGACTTCGTGATGGGAAGCCGCCCTTTTGAGTTACCGGTTCAATTGAGAGTCAAAAGAGCGGGTTTTCAGCACCGAGAAGGTTGGATGAAGCTTAGGGACTGAGTAGCGGAGCGTAGCAAAGTGCTACGAGAGCAACGGAAGGCCCGGCTGAATTCAAGATTCGACGCCGAGCCTTCTTCTTTTGAATAACTTCGTGATGGGAAGCCGCCTTTTTGAGTTACCTCTAAAGGCCTTTGGTTTTATCGTCGTTATAGGATGCAGTCAAAATCCCGCACAAAAACATCGCCATAACGAGTGCAATAATCCAGAATGTTAAAGAGAATGACAAGCCGAACACCTCCACGTTGTACTCCTTCCCCTATTATACCCGGCTATCGTCCAAAAATAAATCAAAATGTGATGGATTTCATAGACGAGTTGTTATCGGAGGAAGACGGTTGGTAGCGACTCATTTAAAAAACAAGAAATGCGTTGGCACAGGACGAAGTGTACCGTCGGACGGGTGGTTGATCACCCGGCCATTGACAACCAGGGAGGAGGAGCCTCCGCCGTCCAGGTTGTAGGCGTCCTGTACGCCCAGGTTTGCCAGCTTGTTTTGCAGTTCTTCCAGCGTTGCGCCGGAACGGCCCTTTTCGTTATCGCCATCGACGACCAGCACCAGCAGCTGATCATCCTTGTAATTTCCGATCACCGTACGCGGCGCTCGCAGCGGGGATGTCTTCCATTTGTCCGGGATCGGGAGCTTGACTCCATTTTGCAGCAGAATCGGGACAAAAGATGCGCCGAACTTCGGTTTCAGCTTGTCCAGGCTCTCTTTGTTTTGAAATTTGCCGCCGATCAGTTGCCCCGATTGATTAAGTCCAACGAAAAATAAATCCTTATAGGAAGGCTCAAAGCCGTTCACATATTGCCCATTGAGGATCGTGGTGCTCAAGGGGTAACGTTGCCCGCGAGAATCGGCAAATCCGCCGGCGTTAATGCCGGCAACCGCGCCGTAGCGTTGCACCGCTTGCATAGTCGTTTCCGCTCCGCCCAGCCGATCTTTGCCCAGCGTCATTTTCATGGCATCCGGCGACTTGAGTCGAATCTTCATCGCATACCCGCGGTACGTGCCGGGGTTCACTTTGTAGAGCTCGATGCGAATCCGGTCGCTTTGAATCGTCTCAAAAGGTACGCCTAACTTGGATGTGATCCGCCGATCGTAGATGGATTCGGGTTTGGCGGAAGCGGTTCTGGCATTTTTGACGATGTCGCTCATGGTTTGGGTGGTCTTCTGGTAGAGCTCGGCCGTCTTTCGGATGGAGGAAATGGTCGTCTTGGCGTCTTTCTCCGCTTTGGTTAATCCTTCCGAGATGGAGGCGGTGGTTTGGAAGACGTCCGCTTCGGGCGTGATGGGGTGCGGTGACCGGTTCCAATCAATCGCGGCCCCGCTGATGAAGAGAGCGATCAGCAATCCAATCAAGGGGCCAGTAGCCAGCAGGAAAAAACGGTTGATTTGTTTAACTGGCGTGATCATTTCAGCAGATCCATCTTTTTCTGAAGCGCGGCCAACTGCTCCTTGACCTCGCTTAATTGCGAAAACAATTTGTTACTGTTATCCGTTTTTTCGCTGGTGTTGTCCTTGGTGAATTCGAGCAATTCGTTGAACGTTTGCACTTTGTTTTGCAATTCCTGGACTTCGTCGGACAAAGCGGTGAGCTGGGCTGTATAATCGGCTTTCATCTGCTCGGCTTCGCTTTGCCATTTGGCGTCCAGCTGGTCAATCATCGACTGCTTCAAATGGTTGCTATACATATAGGCCGCAGTGACGCCGGCACCGATCAGCAGAATCCAAATCAGTATAATCAGGGCTACGGAAGGCCGCCGTGTTCTCCTGCTGCGACTTGGTTCGGTGACGGTTGCAGGTTCCGTAGAGTAAGGCATGGGAAATCACCTCTAAACATATTTTCATGCGCTTTTCGTGCAGCTTTCATTCTATCATGTCGACACGAGGTTCGCAAAAATGATAGATTTGGCAATCCTTCGTCAAAATCAAGCACGATGCAGGGGTTGGCTCCTGTTGTCTGGAAAATTTGTCCTGCAGTACAATTGCAGATACAAGCGAATGGGAAGCGGGGTGTTCTTGTGGACACGGGCTTGGAAATGCTAAAACGCCGGCTGCCGCCGGTCTTCGCCCGGGAAATCGAAGACGGGGTGCGGGGAGGCCGCCTCATTTCACTGGCTGGGCTGCAAGGGAACGGGGGCGGCGTGCGGCTGGAATGGGAATCCGCTGCGGACGGCCAAGGACAAGGCGGATCGAAGGCAGGGCGCCGCGGTGCTGGCGCCTTGCTGGAATGGCTGGCTGAGGCCTATGAAGAGGCCGAAGGCATCCGCACGGACCCGCAGCAATGGTTGCTGGCCGAAAGCGCCGACGGGGCGCTTGATCTGTTGCTGCGGGTGCTGGTGCCGGGCGGCGGCACGGTGCTCGTCGAGACGCCGGCCGCGCCGGAGGCGCTGGAGCTGATGCGCCGCCGCGGAATCCGGGCGGTCCCGGTGGCCTGTGACCGGGACGGCATGCTGCCGGACGATCTGCGGCGGAAATGCGAGCCGACCGGGGGGAGGCCAGCTTTCGTGTACGTGACGCCGCATTATGCCAACCCGTCCGGCCGGGTGTGGAGCCGGCAGCGCAAGCTGGCGCTGCTGGAGATCAGCGAGCGGTTGGGGTTGCCGATCGTCGAGGATGATACGGCGTGTTTGGTGCCGCTCGCGGAGGGGGCTTTTGCCTCAGGAAGGGCAGACGGGATGAAGCGGATGGGGGGTTCTGCTGCAGAGGCAAGTCCGAAACCCGAAGGCGGCGAGCGGGGAAGCCAGAAGCAGGAGTATATCCAAGTAGTGGAGACGACCAAACGCGAGGATAAGGCTGGGTCTAAGGTGGAATCCATCCTAGAGGATAATGCATCAAAGCGTCAGCAAAAGAAGGAAGCAGTGATCGGTGCGGCGAGTGAGAGAAGAAGCACAGAGGACAGAGAGGCCAGGCAGGAGCGCAGCAGCCAGGCGGACGATGTGGGCAATTGGAATGAAGCCGGGAACAAGGACGAGATGGTGAATAGGAGTGAGAAGGACAACAAGAGCAGAGGCAAACGTGGGGAACCGGACGTGGACCCGAGGACTGAACCGAGTGGAGTGAAAGCAGAAGGAGATGATGGCAAGAGCGAGGCAGTCAGCCTGTTCGAGGGTGAAGAAGCCCAGGAAAAGAACCGGGCTGAGTACTTGGCCGACGGTGCTGGGGCCGGCGCGGACACCACCACATCGCTATATGTGCTGCGCCAGCAAGCGGGACTGTGGGGAGCCGAGATCCTCAGCCTCGGCTCCCTGGAGCGGACGCTGACGCCGCAGCTGCCGCTGGCCTGGCTGCGCGGCGAAGCGAAAACGATGGAACGGCTGCGCCATGTTCCATCGCCTGGCAGCTCCAGCGCCGCGGGTGCGGCCGTGGCCGAGCGAGCCCGGCGGCTTCACGCCTGGCTCGCCCAGCCGCCGGGGCGCGGGCGCGCCGCCGCCGCCGAAGCTGCGGCGGCGTATGCCGCGCGGCGCGCGCTCGCGCTGGAGCTGCTGCAGGCGCCCGCTTGGCGCGGCGCCTGCGTGGAAGACCCCGGCGGCGGGCTGTTCCTCTGGTTGCGCCTGCCCGCCGGGGTCTCCAGCGAAGCGCTGCTGCGCGCTTCGCTGCTGGAGGGCACAGCGTTCCTGCCGGGGACGCTGTGCTATGCCAAAGAGCCGGATGATCGCTTCATCCGGCTCACTGTCGCCGCGCATGAACCTGCGCGGCTGCGCGAAGGGCTGGCGCGTCTCACCGCCGCCCTCGCCGAATTCACGGCGCGCTCTGCGGACTAAACCAGAACCAGACCACCCCAATCCTACCAAAGGAGAAGTAACCATGGAGACGTTGTGGGCAATCGGTAAATTCGTTCTTTTTATTGCCGGTATCGGGCTCGCCATCTATGTGTATCTGTTGTTCATGAGAGGGCTTAGCCAAATCCCGGACCCGAAAGAGCCAAGCGATAAGGATTAGAGTGAAACGGGCAGATTCGAGACTGAAAATGACTGCCATCCCAGAGCCAGCGCAAAATAAATAAGCTCAGGAACATGTCCTGAGCTTATTTAAGGTCCCTCCACTAGGGAAGGTGCCTACTCCTGTTTCTTTTCTGCGGTCGCCGCCGTCCGCCGCCACCCGTCCACGACGTGGGCGTACTGGCGCAGCCCTTCCGCGCCGGCCGGCGTCAGCGCGTAGCGCCCGCGGACGACGCGGCGGAACCAGCCGTAGTAGTCGCGCTGTAGGATCGCGGCGGCGCTGCCAACGCCGCTGCGGTCGCGCGCGTCCTTGGGCGACATCTCGCCGCCGCCCTCCTCGATGGCGAGCGCCACGCGCAGCGCCCGTTCGCGGTAGGCCGTCACCAGCTTGGTGCCGGTGCTGCCGCCGACGTTGTAGTCGCCGCTGCGTTCGTGGAACTCGTGCAGCAGCTTATCCACTCGGCGTTTAACCACCTTCGGCCCCGGCATGTATAAGGCTCCGTCCCCCGGCTCGCATAGGACTTCCACGAAGGCGGGTTTCGTTTTATACCGGGTTACCGTGATCAACCCCAGTCCCAGCCGGCGGCAAAGCATCGTAATTTCGTTCCACCGCTGGTTGTGCGCCCCCTTTTTGGCGCGGTTCCGCTCCACGGCCAGATACACCTCGGGGCTCAGGCGCTGGCGCTCCAACCCCTGCAGCAGCAGAGGAAGATTAAACGTCTTTTTGATTTCCACAATCAGCGGCTCGTTGCGGTCAGGCCGAACGCCAACCAAGTCGCAATGCCGCACTTCCCCTTTAATGACATACCCTCGCTCCTCAAAAAAAGCCTTCAACGGAGCGTACAATTCCGTCTCATGCTGTACCGCCATGACGATCCCCTTTTCCTCATCGTTCCCATGATCCTGTTCAAGATTATATCACAAAGCCGAATTCCTACTTTTTCCATCTGAATATTTTCATCGGAAAAACGGTCAACTTCTCCCTCACCGGCGCATAGGTATGTAATACACTTTTTTATCGTGGATGCTCCATAATCTGGTCACGTCAGTTCTAAAGATGGGGACGCGGGAGAACCCCTAAAGCGGGAGTACAGGAGGTACCTAACATGGACATTTTTGAGCGAATAGCGGCTTATCGGGCGGAAAGCGACTCCTTGTCGTGGAGCGGCACATTTAAAGATTATGTTGAACTGTTGGCCAAAGACCCTTCGCCGGCGATGACCGCCCATGCCCGGGTCTATGAAATGATTAAATCCTATGGCATCGAAGAGGAAGACGGCCGGAAAAGGTATAAATTTTTTGAGCAGGAAATCTTCGGGCTCGATCGGGCCATCGAAAAGCTGGTCGAGGAGTATTTTCACTCCGCCGCCCGCCGGCTCGACGTACGCAAGCGGATTTTGCTGCTGATGGGGCCGGTCAGCGGGGGCAAGTCCACCATTGTGACGCTGTTGAAGCGTGGGCTAGAGAAGTTTTCCCGGACCGATAAAGGGGCGGTGTACGCCATCGCCGGGTGCCCGATGCATGAGGACCCGCTTCACCTCGTTCCGCATGAGCTCCGGCCGGAGGTGGAGAAAACGCTGAACGTCCGAATTGAGGGCAATTTATGCCCCGTTTGCCAGATGAGGCTGAGGACGGAATACGGCGGCGACATCGAGAATGTCAGGGTCGAGCGGGTACTCTTGTCCGAAGAGGAACGGGTTGGCATCGGCACGTTTAGCCCGTCGGATCCGAAATCCCAGGATATCGCCGATTTGACCGGCAGCATCGATTTTTCCACAATCACCGAATATGGTTCAGAATCCGATCCGCGGGCCTACCGCTTTGACGGCGAGTTGAACAAGGCCAACCGCGGCCTGATGGAGTTCCAGGAAATGCTGAAATGCGATGAGAAGTTTCTATGGAATCTTTTGTCGTTGACCCAGGAAGGGAATTTCAAGGCGGGGCGGTTTGCGCTGATCTCGGCGGATGAGCTGATTATCGCGCACACCAACGAAGCGGAGTACAAAGCGTTTATTGCCAACAAGAAAAATGAAGCACTGCAGTCGCGGATGATCGTCATGCCGATCCCCTATAATCTCAAGGTGTCACAGGAGGAGAAAATTTACGCCAAGCTGATCGGCCAAAGCGATATGAATCACGTTCATATTGCTCCGCATGCCCTGCGGTCCGCAGCGATTTTCTCCATCTTGACCCGGTTAAAGGAGACGAAGAAGCAAGGCGTCGATCTGGTGAAAAAAATGCGCCTCTACGACGGCGAAGAAGTCGAGGGCTACAAGGACGCCGATTTGAAGGAGCTGCAAAACGAGTACCTGGAAGAAGGCATGTCCGGCGTGGATCCGCGTTATGTCATCAACCGGATTTCCAGCGCGCTGATTAAGCAGGACTTGCATTGCATGGGTGCACTTGATATTTTGCGGGCGATCAAAGAGGGTCTTGACCAGCATGCTTCCATCACGAAGGAGGAACGCGAGCGTTACCTGAACTTCATCAGCATTGCCCGTAAGGAATACGACGAGATTGCCAAGAAAGAAGTGCAAAAAGCGTTCGTTTACTCGTTTGAGGAATCGGCGCGCACCTTGTTCGAGAACTATCTCGACAACATCGAGGCGTTCTGCAACTGGACGAAAATCCGCGACCCGCTTACCGACGAGGAACTGGATCCCGATGAGCGGTTGATGCGTTCGATCGAAGAGCAAATTGGCATCTCGGAAAACGCGAAGAAGGCGTTCCGGGAGGAAATTTTGATCCGCATCTCTGCGTATTCGCGTAAAGGGAAGAAATTTGAATATAATCACCACGACCGGCTGCGGGAAGCGATCCAGAAGAAGCTGTTCGCCGACCTCAAGGACATCGTCAAAATCACAACCTCAACCAAAACGCCGGACGAAAACCAACTGAAACGCATCAACGAGGTCAGCAAGCGGCTGATCGACGAGCACGGCTACTGCCCGGTGTGCGCCAACGAGCTGCTGCGTTATGTCGGCAGTTTGTTGAACCGGTAAAGCGTGGCAGCTGTAAGGTGGGGGGAGATCCCTCCACCTTTTTTGGCGTGCTTGGGTGTGCATCACGTCACTCCACGTCCCACCACGTCGTGCTCTCCCATTAACTTATTTGGATTCATGTCCCTCCACGTCGCGTTCCCCCACCAACGAACTGGATTCACCTCCCGCCCGTCGCGCTCCTCCACCCAACTAACTGGATTTTCTACCGTTAATTTCGAGCCGAGAAGGCCATTTGAGTAAATTAACTGGAAAAAGTACCTCTAATTTCGCATCAAACTCGCCAAACCCGCGAAACCGCCAAAATTAACGTTACTTTTTACAGCTAATCTTCTCCCAAGTGCAAAATGAGCAAAATTAACAGTAGTTTTTACAACTAATTCCCGTCCGAGCTCCGAACTCCAAGCGTCGAACCTCCTAACTAACTTATTCCGCCGCCCGAAGGCATTTGGCAAGAGGAGCCGGATTCCCACGCCAAGCTTCACCGCCTACTGGGTATTCGCATACGATAATTTGAATTGAAACGTTGGAGGCGAATAACGAATGAGTGTTCAACCATGGGGTTATTCTCAGCATCGTATCGTTTATCAGGCTGATCCGCAACACGTCCATCATTTGCGGACGGTTCGTGACCGGGTACACGACATCTGCCGGCAGCATATCAATCAGCGGGTGCGCATTGAAACGATGGAAGGTCATGTGCATGTTGGTCGAATCGTTGGCTGCCAAGGCGGGTTACTGCATTTGGCTGTTCCGCGGCAAGGGGGGCAGCGTGCCATTGGCGCTCCTTATTGGGGGCTAAGTCCTAGCGATGAGACCATTTTAACGCTGGTTCTCTACGAACTGCTGGTCATCGCTTTGCTGTCCTGATGGATCCGCAAAGTAGAATGCTGCCCTGTGGAGCCCGTAGGTAAGGAAGCTGCACTAAAGAGCTCCGCAGACCAGCACGCTCCCCTGAAGAACCCGCAGGAAAGAATGGCTGCACGAAGGCGAAGTGCTTCGCAGACCAGAACCTGCTCCGTCTGGCTCAACACACCAGCACGCTGCTCCTAAGTGCTCCCCAGAACAGACAAGAGCCGCCAGATCAATTGATCCGTGCGGCTCTTCTTCCAGATTGAAACATCCAAGGAATCAATAACGTTAGTTAGTTTCCCCTGAAAAAGTCAGGGTGTTTTGAGCATAATTAAAAGGAATTCAGCACCTCAAAATGGAAATTGTTATTGACGAGATAACAAAGTTCCACACCCCGAGGGAAGAATTCCTTTGCTATAGGAGTTCAACAGAAGCCCTCGGGAATCCTTCCAAGAGGTGAAGAAAATGTTGAAACTTCGAGACGAGCAATTGACCATCTGGGATGCCATTCTCCCGGAATCTGTTAGAAAGTTGCCGGTCGAGCTTGCAATCATAGATCAATTACTGGACGACGACCGTTTTCTTCAACCGTTTACTGAGTTGCACCCGAAAGGCAAGAAAAGCGGCCGTCCTACGCTTGCAATTGAAAAGTACATCCGTCTTATGGTCCTGAAGCATAAATACAATTTGGGCTACGAGTCACTCGTGAAGGAAGTCGGTGACAGCATCACATGGCGAATGTTCTGCCGGTTTGCCATCGACGAACCGATGCCCGACCCGTCTACGCTCATCTATGCCCGCAAACGCTACGGCGACAAGATCGTCGAAGACATCAATGCCGCACTCGTAAAGCAGTGTGAGGAAAAAGCCGTTCTGAAAACCCGCAAATTGCGCACGGATACGACGGTTGTGGAATCCGACATCCATCACCCGACAGACGCTACGCTGTTGCAAGATGGCGTAAAAGTCATCACTCGAACGATTCAGAAAATCCGGAAAGTCGCCTCCCACACTGTTCAAGGCTTTGAAGATCGTACGGCAGAAATCAAGGAAAAGATTCTGTCCATCGCGAAAGTTCTACGTCGCCGCACCCGTGAATCTTGGGAAGAAGTTGACCGGATCACTGGGAGCGTAATCGAAGTAGCCGAGAACGTTGTGAACAAGGCGCAAGCCGTTATCGAGAAACTGCAAGACAAGGGCAAAGCTGCTCTTCGACAAAGTAAAACGAAACTGACCGAGGCGGTCACGCTAACCGGCAAGTTGTTGGAACAAGCCAAACAGGTCGTTTCCGGCAATCGAATCATCGCAGATCGGATCGTCAGTTTCTTTGACCCGGAAGCAAGACCGATTAAGAAAGGTAAGCTGGCCAAAGGAACTGAGTTCGGCTACAAGGTGCGAATCGACGAGACGGAAAGCGGCTTTGTGACCGGCTACGCTGTCTACGAGGGGAACCCCTCGGATGATGAACTGCTCGTTCCCGCTGTACAGGCGCATATCAAGCAATTCGGCAAAGCGCCGCAAGCTGTAGCGACCGACCGCGGTTTCTCAAGCAAGAAGAACGAAACGGCCATTACCGAACTTGGTGTGAAGCGAGCTAGCTTGCCGCGAAAGGGCAAAAAAGGCATTGCCCGATCCGAGTACGAAAACGAATTATGGTTCAAAGACTTGCAGCGTTACCGTGCAGCTGGAGAAGCGAAGATTAGTCTTCTCAAGCGGAAGTACGGTTTGAACCGCAGCAGGTATCGGGGCTTTGTCGGCTCAAAATGCTGGGTCGGCTTCGGGATTCTGACCCACAACCTGCAAAGAGCGGCAAAAATGCTCCAAAACTAACATGGAAACCGATCATTAGGGAAAGTTCCCCCTCACAACCCAGCCAGCAACCCGAAACTATTTTTGAAAATCGACTTTTTCAGGAGCAACTAGTTAGTTAATAGAAGAAATAATAGGGGGCGATACCTTGGCAAAGAGTGATCAACTCATGTTAACCATAGTTGCAATCGCGATTCTAGCGTGCACTTTCTGGACCGGTTATGCGATTGGCCTGCGGCAGAGACCGCCGATGGATCCTTCCGATGTCCAGCAGGCCATTCATTCCAGATGGGTCAAGGCCAAAGCGATTTCTATTTCGCTTTAAAAGTCATGTAACTCAAAGCATCTTCCGAGTATGCTTCTGCCCGTCATAGGAGAAGAGCGCCCGCTTTTCTTCCACCACCGTCTCTAGGTGCACGGGGCGGCCCCACAGCTTGTAAACGTAGGGTAGCGTATGCTCCAGATACTTGAGGTCCAGCTCAATCCCTTCATATTGATGCTTCAGCAACAGCTCACCGGAGCGCAGGTAGTCGCCGTCCTGGACGACGATGTACGGCGAGCCGCCGTTGACGCGGGAGGCGATCAGCTGGTCGCGGACATTTTCCCACGATTTGTCGGTGATTTTCCACTCTGGACCTTGCTTCTCGAAAATGTACAAGTCCAGATCGCGGACGAGATCCTTGGTCAAATAGCTGCGAAGGAAGGAAATGTCCGAATCGAGCTCGCGCACTTCGAAGATTTTCTCCCGGCCTTTTCCGGGCTCACGGCCAAAGCGGCGGCGCTCCTCTTCGGTCGGGTTATCCCAGCGGCGCTCGATGTCCTCGAAAATCTTGAGCCCGAGGTAATACGGGTTCAGGCTTTGCCGCGATGGCTGAACGACCAAGGCGTTCAGCTTGGCGAATTCGACCGTTTCGTCACTGGTCAGGTCGAGCTCGCGGATGATGCGCTGATGCCAATACGAAGCCCACCCCTCGTTCATGATTTTCGTCTCCATCTGCGGCCAGAAATACAGCATCTCCTCCCGCAGCATGCTCATAATATCCCGTTGCCAATCTTCCAGCACTTCCGAATATTCCTGGATAAACCAAACGATATCCTTCTCCGGTTCGGGCGGGAAGTGGACGGTGACCTCTTTGGCTTCCTCGGTGCGTCCGCCCGGATGTTCATCCAGCGTCCAAAGATCGTCGTAAGTCCCTGTCTTCACCGGGCCTTGCCGCCCCTCCTTCGCCCGCCGAAGCTTCTCTTCCATTTGCCGCCGTTTGTCATAACGCATCGGCTTGATTAACTGCGGATCGACGTGCTCTTGGATCGCCAGCACAGCGTCGATGAAGCTCTCTACTGTTTCCGCACCGTAGGCCAATTCGTAACGTCTAATCCGCTCGGCGGTGGCGGCCATGCTCTCCACCATATCCCGGTTGGTGGCGGAGAACCGCACGTTATTTTTAAAGAAATCGCAGTGGGCGAGCACGTGAGCGACGATCAGCTTGTTCTGGATCAGCGAATTGCCTTCCAGTAAAAAGGCGTAACACGGGTTCGAGTTAATGACGAGCTCGTAGATTTTGCTTAACCCGAAATCGTACTGCATCTTCATCTTGTTAAACATTTTGCCGAAGCTCCAATGCGAAAACCGGGTTGGCATTCCGTAAGCGCCAAACGTATATATGATATCGGCGGGGCAAATTTCATAGCGCATCGGATAATAATCAAGTCCAAACGAGTCGGCGATTTCCATAATTTCCGCGATGGCGTATTCGAGCTGTTCTAATTCGCTGCTCAACTGGCCGCACCCCCTTCGCGCTTGTGGAAGAACCGTTTTAACGCGTTATAAACCTCGCCTTTTTCCTTAATGACGTAATACATGAATTTCTCCTGCTTGATCGTCCGGTAGGCGGACATCAAGGTGCTGCCGCGATTGTACTGGTTGACTTCCCCGTAGCCAAACATGTTGCTGCGCTTCATCAGCTCGCCAATCAGCTTGACGCAGCGCTCATTATCGGAGGTCAGGTTGTCGCCGTCGGAGAAGTGGAACGGATAAATGTTGTAGCTGGACGGCGGGTAACGGGTGTCGATGATCTCCAGCGCTTTTTGATATACCGAAGAGCAGATGGTGCCGCCGCTTTCCCCGCGGGTGAAAAATTCTTCCTCACTGACCTCCTTGGCCTCGGTATGATGCGCAAGAAACACAATCTCGACCTTCTCGTACTGCCGCCGCAGGAACCGGGTCATCCAGAAGAAGAAGCTGCGCGCGCAGTATTTCTCGAACGCCCCCATCGAACCTGATGTGTCCATCATCGCCAGAATGACCGCGTTGGAGTGGGGGACAACGACCTCCTCCCACGTTTTGTAGCGGAGATCGTCTGGAGAAATGCCGTGAATGCCGGGGGTCCCGGCGGTGGCGTTACGGCGCAGGTTTTCCAAGATGGTGCGTTTCTTGTCGATGTTGGACATGAGGCCTTTTTTGCGGATATCGTTAAAACGGATGGATTCGGTTTCCATTTCTGTCTTGTCTCTATCCTGGATATAAGGCAGTTCCATCTCTGCGAACAACATATCCTCCAGCTCTTCGATGCTAATCTCCGCTTCCACGTAATCGTAGCCCGGCTGATCGCCGGCCTTGCCGCCTTTCCCGCCTTTTCCGCTGTCCTTCGGACTGTCCTGGCCTAGCACGTCTCCCACCTCGCTGCTCCCGTCGCCTTGGCCGACATGCTTATGTTTCTGGTAGTTATGAATGAAGCGGTACTCTTCCAAATTGCGGAGGGGGACCTTAATGATCTGTTTGCCGTCTGACATGATGATATTTTCTTCGGTGATGAGATCTGGCAGATTTTGCTTAATAACCTCTCTCACTTTCTCCTGATGACGTTGTTGATCCTGATACCCTTTCCGGTGCAGCGACCAGTCCTCTTTGGAGACGACAAAGTGATATCGATCAGGCGTTGGCATAGATGAACACCTCCATATCGGGATTTCCCGGAACGCTATATTTGTGGATGTAAATAAAGTATATTCACGGAGAGGGGCGATATGTGAGGGAGCTTGCGCCGGTTTGGAAACAATAAGGCTGGAAAAAGGCGGAGATTCCCGTTAAGCTAATAACAGTTAGATTAGGTTAGGTTTGCGAAGGGGGTCACGAATTGGTGCCGATGAATCAGGTTTGGCTGGAGCTATATGAAGCCGCGGATCAATTTAAGAAGCTGAAGCCATGGGAATGGCTTTCGAACGTTCATTTGTTTGGGGTTCGCAGTCCATGGGATCACCGTATCGGATATTGCTGCGTGATGGGGAGCGGCAAGGAAGTGTTTGGTATGGCCGTTTATTTGGGAACGGAGGGCCTGCAGACAGTGCTTGACATGTTAAATGGGGAATTCATAGGCGATCCGCTGTTTGCGCAGCATTGTTATATGCTGTCCTTTGGCAGCCGGGACGAGCTGTACCCGGAGGAATATGAACGGGTGAAGGAGTTAGGTTTATCCTTTCGCGGCAAAACTGCCTGGCCGTCCTTCCGTCTCTACGAGCCGGGTTACGTGCCTTGGCCGATAACGGACCGGGACGATATTGTCTTCTTGACGGAGATCCTCAGACAAGCGATGGAAGTGAGTCTTTCCTATCGGGAGGATCCCGATGCTCTATTGGAAGGCAACGGGGAACGTTTTCTCGTGCGGATTCCCGTTACCGGGGAGGGTGCGGGTACGACCGAATGGATCAGCGAATGGCTCAAGCCGGACCAGGCGGATCGGCCGCTGGAGCCAGCCGGACGAGCGGTCATGGTGGACGAGCTGCGCATGGTCAAAGCAAGGCGTGCAGTCAGCGGTGATGCGGGGGTCTGGGAGGTAGACAGCTTTTTTATCCCCATGCCCATTGAAGACGAGGAACGTCCGTTTTATCCGACGATGAACGTGATTGCGGATCAAGAGACCGGGCAGATCCTGCATTACGGGTTGACCAAACAGGCGGAAGCGTCCGAGAACCTTGCGGATGGTCTGCTGGGGTTGATCGAGACGTATAGAGTGATGCCGATGCGGCTTGTGGCCCGTACTTCCAGAGTGCTGGACGAGCTGGCATCGGTGATCGCAGGGTTTGGGCTTGTCTGCAGTGTAGAACCGCAGCTGCCGGCGATTGAGGAGTTCCAGCAATCGGTAGGAGGCAAGCTATTATAACTAGATAAGTGCAGGATGATAGCCGGGTTTCCAGCGTAGTTGCTGGGAGTCCCGGTTTTTTTAAGATATCAGCGTACTATGTCAAGTAGAATTTTTAGGTTTCTGGGTAACCCAAACACACCTAACCCCCCAGATTTTCAAAAAAGTTAGCAACTGACAGAGAAGCGATGCTTGAAACCGGCCTTTCTCGGACTTGAAAGGAAATAGCCTCGTTTTTTCAATCCTGCGATGCAATCTGGCTGAGTGCAGAGTATACGCTAACGTACAATTCGCATTCACAGGGCGAGGTGGATAAAGCTGACATACGAGATCCAAGGTCTCCAAGAAAGTGATCCGATCTTCCCTCAGTCCCAGAAAGACCGGTTCCAAGATCTTGCTTAGTTAGGCCGTCGCTAGTGTCGGCATAACGCAATTGAAGTTCAACTTCTTATTGACCTCATCAAGGATGTGATAATCAGAGCACTGCGATTGAAACGGTAAACGGTCTCGCAGCATGGCGAAAGCGACTTTGAGCATCTTATTACCCATTGCAACAAAGATGGCTCGTTCATGTTTTCCTTTTTCCTTCAGACGATCATAGAAAGGCTTAAGGTCCTTATTATGCATGCAGAGACTCTTACCTGCTAGATATACCGCATAACGAAGGTGATCGTTTCCCTGTTTGGAAATCTTGCGGTAGGAGCCTTTGCCGCCACCTGTTTGCTTAACAATGGGGTTTGTGCCAGCTTTCTTAATTAACTGGTTTGCGTTCGAGTACTGAGATACATCGCCGATTTCAGCATAAAGCTCAGCCGCGGTAGTCACTCCTAAGCCCGGGACGGTAAGAAGCAGTCGTCCGTCTGTCTGAAGGAGAAGGTTCTCGATCTCTTGTTCCAAAACATTAATTTTGGCATCAAATGTTCGTAAGTCACGTAGCTTCATTTTCAGTAACATAAGCTCAGGCCGAAGTTCCTGTAAGTTTCTCGATAACGCTTGTTCAGCGACGTGCAAGAGCTTCTGGATGGTGGTGTTTCGCAATTTGAGATTATGCTGAATCGAGAGCTTCCGTAGCCCGGTCTCCCCTAGTTTCAGGACAGCAGCGGGGTGTGGATAATGCTCCATGAAGAAGAGCGAGGCTTTCCCCCAGAAGTCACTGAATACTTTGATTTTTCGAGCTCTACCGGCTGAATAATCTGCATATCCTTGGTACTCGCGCCAGATGAGGTCCATAAGTGCTCGAATCTCTGTACGCAAGGAAGCACGCTTCCGTGTCTCTGAGCGCCGTGCTCGAGTCAAGACATGGAGCTGACGCTGCACGCCATTCAAAAGCTGGTTTTCAGTGGCTTTGTTGCTTTTGATGGCATGGGCGATGGCCACAAGATCAAGATCATCTGTTTTGCACCAATTCAGTGCGCCGGCGCGTTCCTCGAAGGTGGTATACGGATTCAAGATCTGAACGTGGTACCCTCGTTTCGCCATCTCGCGGACGATGTCTTCATAGTAATGGCCTGTTGCCTCAATACCCAGGAACAAGCGAACAGCCTCTGTGGCTGTAACCGCTTGATTAATCTTCTTGCAAAGCAGCTCCATACCAGAATTATTCGCTGAGAAAAAGAAGGGTTTTTCAATGATGTCGCCGAAATAATTGCATATTAAGGCTTTTTGGTGGAGCTTGGCCGCATCGATTGCAACGATGAGGACTTGCTCCAGGTTAACGCCCCTTAGCTGTTGACTGAACTTAGTTCCCTTACGGCCTTGAATGTGCGAGGATTTCCCCATGCGACTTTAACCTCCTGTGGTTGGTAGGTAAGATTGAAGCTTCCCTGTCAGGTGCTTCTTTCTTCGATAGTCGCTGGGGATTTCCTCTTTATATTTTGATTATATTACACGCCAGAAAGTATAAACTACGGGGATTGGCATCCTGATATCGCAAGAAAAACTTCCGCTAAACGCGGTCTGTCTACTTTGAATGTACGTCGATAGACGTTTTTCTTAAGATATCAGAAAGTATAAACTACGGGGATTGGCATCCTGATATCGCAAGAAAAACTTCCGCTAAACGCGGTCTGTCTACTTTGAATGTACGTCGATAGACGTTTTTCTTAAGATATCAGAAAGTATAAACTACGGGGATTGGCATCCTGATATCGCAAGAAAAACTTCCGCTAAACGCGGTCTGTCTACTTTGAATGTACGTCGATAGACGTTTTTCTTATGCCCCAAGGTCGGAATAAATTGGAAATGCACAGTGAACCCTAGTAAAAATCAACCCCAAAAGGAGGAGTAGGCATGAGATCGGGATCCTCTTTAAGAAACGTGGACAGCCATGCATTAATTCATGAAGCGGTGCTGGAGGAGGCCAAGGAACTAACGGAGCTGCTCGCACGCTGCCTGAGTAGGGGGAACAGGAGAAGGCGCTGGAGCTCAAACGCAGCTGAAGGACATGATTGTTGCCTTGACCCGGGACCTTCAGCTGCTGCGGGAGCTGCTGTCGGGCACACGCAAAAAGGGAAGGCCAGAAGGACTGAATCCCTCTGGCCATCCCTTTTTTAATATTCCGCTAGGCGAGCTTCTTCGTGTATAAAATGCCGATCGTTTTGGCGCCGCAGTGGCTGGAGATGACGCAGCCGGCGTTGGACACCGCAACCTGGCGGGCGTTCGTTTTGGCCTCTAACGCTTCCTTCAGCACCTTCGCGTCCTCATCTGCCAAAGAGTGCGTCACGAAGATAAGATCTTTATCCATCTCGGATAGATGGCTAAGCGCATTGTTTAACAGCTGATCCAGCGCTTTTTCCCGGCTGCCGCGGATTTTGTAAGCCGGAGTCATTTTTCCGTTCTCGACCTTGATGACGGGCCGGATTTTCAGCAGGCTGCCAACGATGTTCTGCATACCGGAGCAGCGGCCGCCCTTATACAGATAATCCAGCGAATCGATGACAAATTCGGTCTCGACCTGCGGACGAACGGCCGTCAGCAGGGCAACGATTTCCTCAACGCTCTTGCCTTCTGCAGCGGCGTTAACGGCTTTCATCACCTGCAGACCGATGCCGGTCGATAAATTCAGGGAATCGAACACCGTCACCATCCCTTCGGCAAATTCGTCTGCGGCAATCAGCGCATTCTGATAAGTTGAGGACAGCTCTGAGGACAAGCTGATATAGAGAATTCTCCGGCCTTCCTCAATATGGGGACGAAACGCTTCGATAAAATCCGCCGGTGACGGTGCCGCCGTCTTAGGCAGCTTGCCCGTCTCATCGACTTTCCGGTAGAGCTCGGGCACCGTCAGATCGATCCCGTCCTTGTAGGTTTGTTCCGAAAACGTAACATACAGAGGCACAATGCCGATGTCGTACTGCGCAATCCATTCAGCGGGGAGATCACAAGTGCTGTCAGCAAAAATTTTAATGGAACCCATATAAATCCTCCTAAACGTCATGGTTATCTATGGGACTTATGAAGCCGCCGATTTTCTTGTATACATAATCGCGACGGTATGGGGGCCGCAGTGGCTCGAAATCACGCAGCCGGCTTCCGCAACGGCGACTTCTCGTACACCGGTCTGCTCCCGCAAAATCACGGCCAACCGATGCGCCTCCTCCTCCGCGAGCGTATGCGCGACCAGGATCAGATCCTCGTCCATGTGATCCTTGTCGGCCAGGGCATGATCAAGCATGAGCTGCACGGCTTTCTCCTTGCGGCCCCGTACTTTGTAAGCCGGGATGATGTTCCCGTCCACCAGCTTCAGTACCGGCCGAATTTGCAGCAGGCTGCCGATAAAATTTTGCATGCCGGAGCAGCGACCGCCTTTGTACAAATATTCCAGCGTATCAATGACAAACTGCGTCACCACTTGGGGGCGTAAGGCGGCAACTTGTCCAGCGATTTCTGCGGCTCCCCATCCTTTCTCGGCTAGGCGCACGGCCTTCATGACGAGCATTCCGATTCCGCTGCACAGGGTCAAGGAATCCACAATGTGAATCCGGCCCTCGGGAAATTCCGCTGCTGCGATTAGCGCGTTCTGATAGGTGGACGACAGCTTGGACGACAAGCTGATATACACGATGTCCATTCCTTGATCGATGTAAGGGCCAAAGGCGCTCATAAAATCTTTCGGGGACGGTGCTGTTGTCTTAGGCAATTGTCCCTCGGCCTCCACTCGGCGATAGATATCGAGCGGGGTAATGTCGATGCCGTCCCGGAACGTTTCATTGCCGAATACGACGTAAAGTGGAACCAGGCCGATGTCATACCGTTCGATCCAACCGGCTGGCAGATCCGAGGTACTATCCGCAAAAATTTTCACTTTAGACATAAGCAGTCTCCTTGGGTAGTTGATGCAAATCACATGTAATGTAAAAGATGAACTTTCATACATTCTATCAAAAAGAACAAGACAAGGAAAAGCCCCAAGACCGACCAAAGACCCGCGGGGTTTAGGGCTTTCGGCAGCTGTCCGCGATGGACGCCGCCGATTCGAGGGAAAGCTTACATGGTACCGCGTTATCCTAGGCCGTGAGGCTTCCAAGCACGATTAGCAAGATGAAGAGAACGAACGGCAAGACCGAAAAAATCGTGCCTAATATCGCAAACACTTTCCTCCGATTACGGATCGCCAAGCCTACGATGCCCAGAATCAATCCAATCAAGTCCAATAAGCCGGAAATCAGGAACAGCAGAACGCCAAGCACGGTCCCGCTTCGCTGCATCAGGTCTTCGGCGATGACCTCCGCAGGCTGGTCCACGAGATCCATCGCTGTAGAAATAATCAGTGCCAGCGCAGCGATATAGCCAATTACGGCAAGTAAGCTGAGTACGAAGGAGGCGATGCCGGGGCCGGAGAATTTCATCCGGTTTGTTGGCTCGTGGGGGGCAAAATAGGGTGATACAGGATCTTGCTCCGATTGACGATAATCCATCCCAAAACTCCTCTATAGACAGTAATGTAAACCTATTCAAGACCATCTTCAAATATCCTCCTGAAAATTGCAAGGATATTTTTGGTTGAAACGGTGGTGGAAATCAGGCTAAACCCTGCGGTATGATGGACACGAAGGCTATGGGACATGATCAGAAAGGGGCGAAATCGATAGTGCAGCGAAAATATGCGGGGATCGGAGCGATTGTCATGCTTCTCTCCGTGGCGTTTGGTGCGTTTGGCGCCCATATTTTGAAAGAGCGGATCGGGGATGCAGCAATCGGCACCTTTGAGACCGGAGTCCATTATCAAATGATTCATGGCATCGCCATGCTGCTGACCGCGTTATTTGCCGCGAAGTGGGGAGATTCCAAGCGGCTGCTGTGGAGCGGACGGTTATTCCTGATCGGCGTGATCTTATTTTCAGGCAGCTTATATGGCCTTGCCACCTTGGACTTACGATGGCTTGGTCCGGTGACACCGCTTGGCGGCGTATCATTTCTAGCAGGCTGGCTGCTGCTCGCACTGGAAGCCTGGAAGGCGGCACCTCGGGCTGGAGCATAAAGCTTAAGGAGATTCAAGCCCTAAAAGGGCTGGCGCAACCTGCATCTGCAGGAACCGCCAGCCCTTTTTGCTGCTTTTATAATGAAATGATTTACGTATCCAAAAAGTCGATGATCTCGCTCAGTTTTAGCGTGTATACCTGCTTCTCGTCGACGTGGTATACGCTCACCGCGTAGGTTTCCGGAAGGAAATTTAAGATTCGGCACGGCATACTCGTCCGCTTACCGTTACGATTGACGTACAAACGGACAAGCTTATTGCCTGTAATATAGTTTTGAATCCAGGCTTGGAATTCATCGCTTGTCGCCAGCTCCTTGAAGTTGCTCGAAGCCGGCTCGCTTTTCTTCTTCTCCACCACAGCGGGTTGTTTAGACGTTTCTTTGCCGTTATTCTTAGCCTTGACGGCTTGGGCGGTTTCGATGCGGGACTGCGTGCGGGAAGCTAAGGTAGATTCAATAATTCGTCCCAGCTCGATTCCGGAGTTGATGCGGTAATCTATAATGTCAGGGCTGTCGTTCAGCAGCTTCAACAGCGCTTGCAGAGCCAGCGGGTTCGTTGTCCCTTTGACTAGAATTTCGACGTTAAATAAATAGCCCACTTCTTCTTGATTATGATGTTGACCGGTTTGATTTTCCATAATTCCCCCACAGTGATTTCAAGTTAGGCAGAGAAAGGTCATCTTTTTCTGTTGAAAATCCTCAATAATAATAGCACCACTATGACAACAATCATAGCCCAAACATCAAGAAATTTACACAAATCTATACATCTATGGATCTTTTGTTTCACCCCGCCTGAATCAGGGTAAGATAATGACAACATTTTATTGAAGAAAGCAGGGGATAAGGATGGCCAAATCGGAAGCCAAACCAGCAAAGAATACGAAGAAATCCAGCCTGGAGCAACTGCTGAACGAACAAGTTGCCAACCTGAACGTGCCTTATGTGAAGCTGCACAACTATCATTGGTATGTGAAAGGGACAAATTTCTTTCGGCTGCACGCCAAATTTGAGGAGTTGTATAATGAAGTTACTGAACAAATGGATGCCATTGCCGAGCGAATGCTGGCGCTGAAGTGGAACCCGGCAGCATCGCTGGAAGAGTATCTGGACCTGGCCACCATTCAGGAGGCAACCGGGAAGGAGGAGCCGCAGGCGATGGTTCAGCATGTGCTTGAGGACCTGGCGACCTTAACGGAGGCGTACAACGAAGGGATTGGTCTCGCGGATCAGGTGGAGGATAACGTCACCAGCGATTTGTTAACCGGTTATCTTGGCAAATGGGAAAAACACATGTGGATGCTCCGGGCGTATTTGGATTGATAGCTCTTACCGGAGTCGAAGACAGCACGCATTCCAAGAGGGCTTGGCCGCAAACGCGGGCCGGGTCCTTTTGCATTCTGTGACAACGATATTGCATAACGGTGAACATCCGCCGCCATACGTTGCTTATGCCAATAAAGTAGGTTAGAATGAAGTGAGAATCAGTGAGAATCACTTAGAATTATTCTAATGTGATAATTGTTATGATATAATGGCAAGAACAAGGGCGGCGGCCCTAAGCAAATAACGTTAATTTTCGTGAATGGAAGGAGCAGTTACATGGCAACGCATTTTGTAGTTGAGGGTTTGAAAGCAACAATCGAGGAGAAGGAGATCCTGAAAGGGATTAACCTTGAGATAAAAGGCGGGGAAATCCACGCCATCATGGGACCAAACGGAACCGGGAAAAGTACGCTGGCTTCTGCGCTGATGGGTCATCCGAAGTATGAAGTTACGGATGGTAAAGTGACGCTGAACGGGGAAGACGTGTTGGAGATGGCCGTTGACGAACGCGCCCGCGCCGGTATGTTCCTGGCGATGCAATATCCTAGCGAAATCGCTGGCGTAACGAATGCAGACTTCCTGCGCAGTGCCATTAATGCCCGCCGCGGCGAAGGGAACGAAATCTCCCTGATCAAATTCATTCGTCAAATGGAAGAGCAAATGAAAGTGCTGGAGATGAATCCAGAGTTTGCGCACCGTTATTTGAACGAAGGCTTCTCCGGCGGGGAGAAGAAGCGGAACGAAATTTTGCAAATGCTGCTGCTGGATCCGAAGATCGTCATTCTGGACGAAATCGACTCCGGTCTTGACATCGACGCTTTGCGGATCGTGGCGAATGGTGTAAACTCCATGCGCAGCGAAGACCGCGGCTTCTTGATTATTACCCACTACCAACGTCTGTTAAACTATATCAAACCGGACTACGTTCACGTGATGATGCAAGGCCGCATCGTGAAATCCGGCGGTCCTGAGCTTGCCGAGCGCCTGGAAGCGGAAGGTTACGATTGGGTCAAGGAAGAGCTGGGTATCGTGGACGAAACAGTTGGTCAAGAAGCCTAAACGGAAGGAGGAGTAGAGAATGACGACACAAACCGTACTTCCGGTAGAAGCGGAGCAATTGAAACAACTGTCCGCGAAGCGCGGCGAACCGGACTGGCTGACGGACAGCCGGACGAAGGCGCTGCAGCTGGCGGCGGAACTGGAACTGCCTCAATTGGAGAAGACGCGGATTGACCGCTGGGATTTGAGCAACTTTGGAACGCTTGCTGAAGCTCGGGTTGAAAATCCGCAGCAGTTGCCTGACAGCATCCAATCGTTGGTGGACTTGACTGAGCAGAGCAATTTGCTTGTTCAACGGAATGCAGATACCGTATTTACTAAGTTGGCACCGGAGCTGGCGAGCCAAGGGGTGATCTTCACCGATTTGGAGACCGCCGTGCGGGAGCATGGGGATCTGGTGAAGGCGCACCTGCACAGCGTGATCAAGCCGGACGAGAATCGGCTGGCAGCTTTGCATGCCGCGTTGTGGAATGGCGGGGTTTTCCTGTACGTTCCGAAGAACGTGGTGATTGATACGCCGCTGCAAACGATTTTCCTGTTGGATGATGCAGGTTCTGCGTTCACGCCTCACGTCCTGATCGTGGCGGACACGAACAGCCAAGTCACCTACGTGGATAACTATATTTCTGTGAATCTGAATGGAAGCATCGTGCATAACGGTGCAGCCGAAGTAATCGTGAAGCCGGGCGCCAAAGTCCAATTCGCTACGGTGCACCATTTGGCCGAGCAAGCGACGGATGTGACATATCGCCGCGCCGTTGTTGAGAATGACGGCAGCATCGAATGGATCATCGGCGAGATGAACAATGGCGATTCGGCAAGCGAAACGCTGTCGATCTTGAAAGGGAACGGCTCGAACTCTGATGCGAAGGTCATCGCCGTTGGTTCGGGGAAACAACGTTTGAACTATACGACGAAGGCCGTACATTACGGGAAGAGCTCGAACAGCCAAATGATTACCCGCGCGGTGATGCGGGAAGAAGCTACGGCGATTATTAACGGGATCACGAAAATCGAGAAAGGTGCCACGAAAGCGGACGGCCAGCAAACCGAGAAAGTGCTCATGCTGAGCCCGAAAGCCCGCGGTGACGCCAACCCGATTCTGCTGATTGACGAAGATGACGTTTCCGCAGGACACGCCGCTTCCGTTGGGCAGGTGAACCCGGAACAAATTTACTACTTGATGTCCCGCGGGATTACCCGTGCAGAGGCGGAACGCTTGGTGATCTACGGCTTCTTGGCGCCGGTGGTTTCGGATATCCCGCTGGAACCGTTGCAGAAGCAACTGCAAGGTCTGGTGGAAAGGAAGCTGGGACAATGAGTATCCATGCTGAAGAGCTCAAGAAGCAATTCCCGATTCTGCAGCAAGAGATAAACGGGCATCCGCTCGTTTATCTCGACAGCGCGGCTTCCTCGCAGAAGCCGGCCGTCGTGATCGAAGCATTAAAGCATTATTACGAATGGGATAATGCGAACGTGCATCGCGGCGTCCACACGCTGGGCAGCCGGGCGACCGATGCTTACGAGAACGCCCGCGAGAAGGTAGCCCGATTTATCGGGGCTGCGCGCCGGGAAGAGATTATTTTTACCCGGGGCACAACGACGTCGCTGAATTTGGTTGCATCCTCTTACGGAGCGGCGAATGTCGGTGAAGGCGACGAAATCGTCATTACTCCGATGGAGCATCATAGCAATTTGATTCCTTGGCAGCAATTGGCGTTGAAGAAGAAAGCTGTATTGAAATATATCCCGCTGCAGCCGGACGGTCATATCGATTTGGCGGATGCGGAGAAGACGATTACTCCCAAGACGAAGATCGTGGCGACCGCCTACGTATCCAACGTCCTGGGCGTTGTTAATCCCGTCAAGGAGCTCGCGGCGATTGCTCATCGCAACGGGGCGGTTATGGTTGTTGACGGCGCGCAGAGCACCCCGCACATGAAGGTTAACGTACAGGAGCTGGATGCTGATTTTTATGCTTTTTCCGGCCACAAAATGTGCGCACCAACTGGAATTGGGGTACTCTATGGAAAGAAGCATCTGCTGGAAGCCATGGAGCCGATCGAATACGGCGGAGAAATGATCGACGATGTCGGATTGTATGAATCAAGCTGGAAGGAGCTTCCTTGGAAATTTGAAGGCGGGACGCCGATTATTGCAGGTGCGGTTGGATTGGCGGCAGCCATCGATTTCCTTGAAGGCATCGGGCTTGAGGAAATTCACCGGCACGAGGCCAAGCTTGCCACTTATGCGATGAACCGCCTGTCAGAGATCGAAGGGCTGGCCCTATATGGACCGCGCGAGCGCGAAGTGGGGCTGATTACCTTCAATCTGCAGGACATTCACCCGCATGATGTTGCGACCGTGCTTGATGCTTCCGGGATCGCCATCCGGGCGGGTCACCACTGCTGCCAGCCGCTGATGCGTTGGCTTGAAGCAAGCGCAACGGCTAGAGCAAGCCTGTATTTATACAATACGGAACAGGATATCGACCGACTGGCGGAAGCTTTAATCCAAACAAAGGAGTATTTTGGGTGATGCAACTAGACGATTTATACCGCCGTGTCATAATGGATCATTATAAAAATCCGCGGAACCGCGGGAAGTTTGAGGAAGGCGCGCTGACGGTCGATTTGAACAATCCGACCTGCGGCGACCGCATTTCCTTGCAGTTGATTGTGGAAGGAGACGTCGTCAAGGACGCCCGCTTTACCGGGGAAGGCTGCTCCATCAGCATGTCGTCGGCTTCGATGATGACGGAGGCCGTCAAAGGACGGACGATCGAGGACGCGATGGAGCTAGCTGGACGGTTCTCCCGGCTGATGATGGGAGAAACGGTGGAGTTTGACGACTATGAAGATCTTGAGGCCTTATCCGGCGTTAGAAAATTTCCTGCCCGCATCAAATGCGCTACGTTAGCTTGGAATGCGCTGAAAAAAGGAATCCAAGCGGAAATCTAATCCCCTGAGGAGGTAGCCGAACATGGCCAAAAAAGCACCGGAATTAGAAGAGTATAAATACGGTTTCCGGGATGAACACAAGGCGATCTTTCAATCCGGTAAAGGCTTGACCCGTGAAATCGTAACGGAAATCTCCCGTATTAAAGGCGAGCCGGAGTGGATGCTTAATTTCCGCCTCAAATCGCTTGAGCAGTTCGAGAAAATGCCGTTGCCGCGTTGGGGCGGAGATTTGAGCGAGCTCGATTTTAACGATATTCAATACTACGTGAAACCATCTGAGAAACAAGGTAAGACGTGGGAAGAAGTCCCGGCAGAAATCAAAGAAACGTTTGATAAGCTGGGGATTCCAGAGGCCGAGCAGAAGTTCCTGGCCGGCGTCTCCGCGCAATACGAGTCGGAGGTCGTATACCATAGCATTCAGAAGGACCTGGAAGATCAAGGGGTTATCTTCATGGATACGGATTCCGCATTGCGTGAGTATCCGGAACTGTTCAAAGAGTACTTCGGTACGGTAGTTCCTGCTGCGGACAACAAGTTTGCGGCTCTGAACAGCGCCGTATGGTCCGGGGGCAGCTTCATTTACGTGCCAAAAGGCGTGAAATGCGAAGTGCCGCTGCAGGCTTATTTCCGGATCAACTCGGAGAACATGGGACAATTTGAACGTACGCTGATCATCGCCGACGAAGGCAGCTTTGTGCATTACACCGAAGGCTGCACGGCGCCGATTTACAGCACGAACTCGCTGCATAGCGCGGTCGTGGAAATCATCGTGAAGAAGGACGCTCGCGTTCGATACACGACGATCCAGAACTGGGCACCAAACATCTATAACCTGGTTACGAAACGTGCGGTAGCCGAAGAGAACGCAACGATGGAATGGGTTGACGGCAATATCGGCTCGAAGTTGACGATGAAGTACCCAGCCGTTATCTTGAAAGGCCGCGGCGCGAAAGGCAGCGTGCTGTCCATCGCCGTTGCCGGCAAAGGTCAGCTTCAGGATGCCGGTGCGAAAATGATCCACCTGGCGCCGGATACAACGTCGACGATCGTGTCGAAGTCGATTTCCAAACATGGCGGTAAGGTTACTTACCGCGGTCTCGCTTCCTTCGGCCGACAAGCGGAAGGCGCGAAATCGAACATCAAATGCGATACGCTGATTCTCGATAACGAGTCGACGTCGGATACGATCCCATACAACGAGATCATGAACGACAATATCACGCTGGAGCATGAGGCGACCGTATCGAAGGTGTCGGAGGAGCAGCTCTTCTATCTGATGAGCCGCGGTCTGACCGAAGAAGAAGCAACGCAAATGATCGTTATGGGCTTTATCGAGCCGTTCACGAAAGAGCTGCCGATGGAATATGCGGTAGAGATGAACCGCTTGATCAAATTTGAGATGGAAGGCTCGATCGGTTAAAAGTTTAGGCCAAACGAAAGGAGAAGCCCCTGAGCGGGACTTCTCCTTTTTTTGCGTGGTTGGGCTCTACTGGCGGATCGTTACGCTGGTTCCGATCGGCACGATCCGGGCTAGCTCGATGACGTCCGGGTTATACATTCGGATACACCCGTGTGAAACCTCTTTGCCGATGGAGGAAGGATCATCAGTGCCGTGGATCCCGTAATGGGGCTTGGACAAGCCCATCCAATAGGCGCCAAACGGCCCGCCGGGGTTCGGGGCCTTGTTGACGATCGTAAACGTTCCTTCAGGGGTTTGTGTGAGCATTTTGCCGATGCCGACCGGAAACCCGCGCACGACGATGTTGTCGTCCAGCAGATACAGCATCCGGTCCGACAAGTCCACGATGATACGGTAATTAGGCATGATTTAGCGTAGCCTCCCGTATTTTTACCATTAGTGTATGTTGGGCGGGCTGGCGTTGACTGGGCGAAAGGATTTAAATTGGTATGCTTCTATTTTTTATTGAATAAGTGACGTATAAATATGGTTATGCGTAAAGAAGTCAAATTTTGTAGTGTTAAAATAAAAAATTACAAAATATCACAAAAAAACTATATACATATTGCGCTTAATGGTGATATGATGAATATGTAAAAAAAAACCAAAAAAGAATATTTTTTTGTTCACCATTTATGATTTTACATATTTAAATAAAAAACCAATACCAGTGAGCTTTGGCGGGTCAGCTGGTATCGGTTTGGGTGGCCTAGCCTCTTTGGTGTACAAAGAAGTAGTCCTATCATTTATTATAGCACATTTGTTTGATTAATAATATTTTATTAAATAAATAGATGGTTCAGTAGATTGTAGCAGGCATGCCCTGATTACAATAAAAATCAAATAGGAGTAGGTGTAATCCTTCATAAGGAACAGCATAAAATAAAATACATAAAAAATGGAAGGGTTAAATATATACCGAAGAAGGAGCGATTCTATTTATCAACTTCATAGAGTAAGTAGTATCATATGTACGCGATGTAGAAAGAGGTTTCAAAAACAAAAAATAGTGAGGTGGAAAAATGCGAAATATTAAGAGAATTAGCTCTGTTGTCATGACGGTATTTCTTAGTGTAACAATTGTTGGAAGTTCTTCAGCGTTTGCTTTGGCTGCTCCAACTGCCAAGGAAGTTGCCGATAGCATTGTAACAAAAAATCAAAAAGTCATTAATCAACTTAAGTCAGACCCTGAAGTTACTTTTATCTACGACGATGGCAAAGGAAATGCTTCTTTTATTCCATCCAAACTGGTTAAGGATAAATCGAAATATGAAGCTAAACTCAAGAATTTTTCAGCACAAGATAATTATAATATTAGTTTGTATGATTGGCAGTCTGATGAGCATAATGGAGCCGAACTATACAACACTTTTGATACGAATGTTTATGTCGAACAAGGTAATGGACTTACTACAGATTACAAAATTACATTTTCAGGTACATCATATACTGCTTGGTTAGGTTCAAATCCTGTAAATGCGACAAAAATTAATCACACCGATAATTTCTCCTATAATTATGTAGGAACCTCCGCTACTATTTCTTGGCCTCCTGGAATCGGGTTTACAGGTGGTGGGTCAAGTGCATCTGTTACTTATCCTGAATTATCAAATGCGTGGAGATATGACCATAAGTATAGCGGAATTGTTGGTAAAGCATACGCTATTACCTCTGCTATTCGTAGCAATGTGGCTACTTATTTGTTCGGTACATCGACTATAACGATTGGAACAAATGACTCTGAACTAGTTTGGTAAATTAAACTTTTTGGATAACTGGCGGGCTTTTATATTAGCATATATAAAAATCATAATACTACAGAATTTCTGAAAAACTCCAGAATAGATTAGGCCATCTATATAGATGGCCTAATTCTGAATGAAGACCACTATAATAATTCAAATTTCCAAAAAAGTGAGGTGTTATGCTTGAAAAAATGTGCTTTATTAATATTGATTTTGGTTTTTTTGGTTACTGGATGTACTTCTAATTCATTCTCTAGCAAGGATGTAAGTTATTTTTCGGAGGATTTATCTAGAATTCCAAATCATAAACTAGATATGTTATTGCAACAAAGTTACTTTTCCTCTGGCGATATTGCTGGCTTTAATTCTGTTGCTTTAGCAAATAGCAAAATAACACTTTATTCTATAATATGGATTCTTAAGTTGATGGAACTTATGAATTTTGATGCAGATTCACTGACATATCTTAACGAGTTAGTAGATCAAAGCCAAAGAACTGATTGGGAATTAGAAAATATAAGAACAATTACAAATATTAATAGATTAGTTCATGTTAGCGCGTTTAAACCAGACGAATTCATTAAGTATTTAGAGAGTCATTTTGATCATAAAGACAATTTATTCTTTTGGGAGAAAAAAAATGAAACATTTGAAGAAAAATTATCTGCTACTGTAGTAGCAATTTCTGCACTAAAATACATAGATCCTAAATCAATTATGTTACAAAAAGTGAAAAGTAAATTTATTAGTCTATATTCTGATGATTCTTTCTTTGAATCATTCGAAGTATCCGACGGTATTTTAAATTACGGTGGAGTAATTATACTTGGATTGAAGGAACTGGATATTACACCAACTAATTTGCCACAGGCGATAAATTTAAAAAGAAAAGAATCGGTTTCTAGAATTAGTGAAAAAGTAACTTCAATTATGAATTATGATTTCTTATCAATTCTTACTATATATAATCTGGTTCAATTAAATCAGTTCTTTGAACTACAGATTGACATAGAACCGTATTTAAGCTCGATGTTTTCTGAAAAATCATCTTTTTCTGATCTTTATTTAAACAATCAATTGGTTGCTGACCCACAATATCTTTATATAATACTACAGCTATGTTTATATTCAAGGTATGAGTTCCCATTTAAAACGGAGTTGCATGACTATATAAACAATTCTGTGACAACTCGTTTTACTAGTACTTTAAATCCTATATTAAAAGTAGATGACAATTATTTTGGTTTATATTTATCTGAATCATCAGGGTTTAAATACGATAAAACAAAAGTAAATCAATTAATTTCTACATGGCATAGGGTTCTTATGGAAGAAAACATATCCATAAAAGATAGCGATAAGCTTAAAAATATTTATTTTCTAACAAAATCAGCGAAATTGTTAAATGTTGTATTTAATGAGAACAAACAACTCCCTAAAAGTATTGGAATGTATCTCGATTCAATTTTGTTATCTGAAAATAATACAAATGATGTACAAAAAATATTAGATATTTCACTCGGGATAGAACTACTTAACGAATTAAAAGTTGATCTAGATAACAACTTACGCAAAAAAATCGTGAGTTTTATCAAAGATAAGATTCAAGCTGAGCAAAGCCAAAATGAAATAATTCAGAGCATTTATGTTTGTGATGTTTATAAAATTATGTACCTTCTAGGAACCAATAATTTTGAAAAAAATGATTTAAGTAAAGTTTATAATGCTATCGAAAATCTATATGTTAGCGGTGGTTTTAAAAATAATACTCGACCAAATGGAGAGCCGGATCTATTCTCGACTTTAAAAGGTGTGAAAACATTAAGTTTAATGTCAAATTTAGATGAGAAAAGAAAAAAGGAAGTGAATCAATTTCTAAGTTCTGTTTATGACAATGAACTTCTATATACTATTTCGCCTAGAAACAAAACAACAGACTTAAGAACAATCTCGGCTGGAATTAATGTCGAGCAATTAATTGGGGGGATTTAAATAAAACCAATTAAGATGCTATCTATAATTCTTTGTTTTTTTCTTTTAATAATTATTAAAACGAGTGTTGAAATTAATGCATCGAATGGTATCCCGTCACAAGGTCTTTCAATTATAAAGTACATTGGTCTTCGGGATAACAGTCTTTACAAGTTTACTGGGGAAAATGTCACGGTAGCAATTGTAGACAGTGGTATCGCGCCACATAACGATATAGAAGGCCATAGAATTATTAAATCGATAGATTTTGTTAATAATAAAGATAACAAAATGTATGATGACTACGGACATGGAACCTTTGTTGCTGGGATTATAGGTGCAAATGGCGCACTTGTTGGTATTGCACCGGAAGTCAACTTTATAGCAATAAAGACAATAAATGAGTTTGGAGAAACTGATGAAAATAAACTATCTCTTGCTCTAAATTGGATTTACGAAAATAGAGAGAAATATAACATAAGGTTAGTCTATTTGTCAGCAGGTAAATATATTCCACAAGATAGAGGAAACTCTAAAATCAAATTTTATGTAGAAATATTAAATACGGAAGGGATCATAATTGTTTGTCCATCTGGTAATGAGGGTCCAAATAAGGATAGTGTCTTATTCCCTGCAACAATAAAGAATGTTCTAACTGTGGGAACAGTAAACAATAACTATACTTATGATTTGGAGGATGATAAATTGGCAAGTTTCTCCTCTTGGTCAGAGAGCCGTCACAAACCCGAGTTGGTTACTGTTGGAATAGACATCTTATCACTAAGTAATATTTCAGGTGATAGTTATAGTTTAAATTCGGGAACCTCCTTTTCAGCCGCAGTTGTGACTGGAGTAATTGCTCTAATGTTAGAATCAGATCCCAATGCAACAGTTGAAACAATTAGAAATCAATTGTTGACAAACAGAAAAAATACTATTGATTATCAGCCGTGGTCAGGGGAACTGTTCTTTATAAATAAGTGATCAAATGGTTAGTTTGTTCCCTTTTTTCTAACCTCTCTTTTGAAGTTTCATGGTACTGATAAAAGGTTTAGGATATATTTTGTATTATCCGAGTGCAGGGTTGGTTAATTTGAACTACTGCACTCAATTTTTTATATCATATATTTTGAGGGATTTTCATTTTT
Organism: Paenibacillus sp. MB22_1; assembly: GCF_047200555.1. Classification (NCBI taxonomy): domain Bacteria; kingdom Bacillati; phylum Bacillota; class Bacilli; order Caryophanales; family Paenibacillaceae; genus Paenibacillus; species Paenibacillus sp. MB22_1. Next base: position 2,168,192 of record NZ_JBLADV010000001.1, on the reverse strand, counting down.
ATCGACGTAGTATTAGAAAACGAAGAATGTTTTGGAGGGTTCAAATGAAAATAAATGAGGATAATGTAGTTGGTGAGATGCGAAACCAAAATCCTCGTGCCCTTGAATATGTAATCAAAGTATATGGTAGGAGTCTATATGCACTTGCACGTCGTATTTTATCTGGCACGGGAAGTGATCAGGATGTTGAAGAATGTATCAGTGACGTCTTTGTTATTGCTTGGAAAAAAATTAGTGAGTTCAATGAAAACAAGGGGACATTCAGAACATGGCTACTTATACTTACCAAGTATAAAGCATTGGATTATCACCGGAGGTTAAACCGTACACAAGGGGTAAAAGAAGAAATGAATGACTGGATTGTGGGAAGTGAGCGTCCCGATGAAATTGTATTTTCTTTGGAACAAAGAAAAGAACTTGTGCAGGTAATTAATCAACTACCCGAACCTGACCGAACTATTTTAATTAAGCGGTATTTCCAATATGAATCAATTACTCAGATCGCTAATTGTATGGGATTGTCAGTGAAGGCAATCGAGAACCGATTGATACGTACAAGAAAGTCATTAAAACAACAAATTATAAAGCTAAGGGAGGGGGATGATTATGGACATAAATAATGAGGAAAAACAGATTTTTAATCTAATAAATTCCATTGATAAGTATGGAGTGGATGATATTGAAAGCATAAATTTTTTTGCGGATGAGTTACCAGATGTTAAAACATTATCAAGAATAACAGATAATACATTTCGCCGCCTTGGGCTAAAATATGGATCTTCATTAAAACGATCTAGACGATCAATGATTGCTAAAGCGTCAATCTTAGTTTTACTTTTAGGTACAGTTCTGATGACCATTTTGTCTCCGGAAGTGATAGCAGATCTGCGGAAACGACTTAACTTTATTCCTGGATTAGGAATTGTGCAGATGACAGAGCAACAAGATCAACACATATATGTGTTAGAACAACCTTTTGAAAATATGTTAGCTGACGTAAAGCAGACTATTTATGGGGTTGTAGTGACAAATAAAGAAGTGCAGATTTCCTTGGTAGGTACTGGGGGGAACCCTCCTAAAACCGTTTCACTAATAACTGAAAGTGGGCGTGAATATCAGCTTCAACTTGCAATAAGTAATCAGACGGAACATTCCTGGCAAAGTTCATATTACTACTTAGGTGAAGTGGAGGTTCGGGATAACCCGTCATTTAAGCTACGTTATGATAATAATGTTATAGGACCTTTAATTCTCACTGAAGCAGAATCTGCAGAAAATATTGAGCAATTAGGACCAAGTAATTATAAAAATGGAGTATTAATAACATCGGTGGTCAAACTACTAGAGAAACATCGTGTCCGAGTTAACCTGTTATCGGATTTGCCTTACTCAAATAGAGTTGATTTTGGGATCCATTCATCCAGAGGATTACGATTAACCGATTCCAAAGGAAACGAAATCGTTATACAAAATGATTCGACATCTAAGTATAATCCGAATGAGTTATTGTTTGATGCAAATGAGGAAGGTCCCTTTACATTAACCATTCCTAAAATAATAGTTGCCGACATGTCCAATTTGCTATATAAAGTAACTCTGCCTGTACCCACCCAAGGGCAAATTACTACCAAAGTCTCAGTAACAGCAGCAGATTTTTCGATTGATTTTTTGAGTGTGGAACGTAAAGATGACTCAACAGTGATCATTAAAACAGATCTTCATGATGAGAAGGACCATGCAAAAAAGCTACGTGATTTTAGAGTGGTTGATCATACAGGGAATGCCGTTACGTACAAAACTCAGCTTGATGAATCAACTTTAGAAGTAAAAAATCTAATTTTTAGCATTGATCCAAAACAAGAATATCTGACATTCAATATAACTGAACCAACTTATGTAATCAATGGTCCTTGGACGTTACAATTTTTCCTGCCTTACATGAAATAGTGTTTTTTTTCAATTGATATTGATATGTAACAAAAAAAAGCTTCCTCTAGTCGAGATCCCTGCAAAACACCCTCATTTTTGGTTGAGGGCATAAGACGCTGTGGCAACCGACTAAAATGTGGCATAAAACAAATAAATGCAGTCCGTTCTCCCTTAAGAGGCGGGCTGCATTTGTTCTTTCAGCTTCACCATTCGCTTCACGTTTACCACAAAAGCGGTAAGTATGGCTTGTATTCGCATGCGAAATAGACCACGGTATTTGGCCTTGGTCATCCCATGAAATCTTTTCAGTTCGGCATTCTTATGTTCAATGATCGGTCGGCGGCGAATGCGTTCTTTAAACGTATTACTGTTCTCAAATTCGATTTGTTCCTTGAAGTGCTCTGCCACGATCCGAATGGAGTAGGTTTTGCTTTTCGCTCCCGGTTTCAAGCAACCTTCTCTAAGCGGGCAAGTCTTGCACTTCTCCGTATCGAAGTAAAAGACAAGTGAACGGCTTTCGCCACTTTTCTTGCTTCCTTGTACAGCTTTACGAGTACTGTGCTCACCTGCCGGGCAAATCACGAAATCCGCATCCTTATTGTATTCAAAGCCCTCTTGCCTCAGGCCCCCGTTATGTACAACTGGATTTAGTGGGACAACAGGCCGGATCCCTTTGGATTTCATCTCGGCTAAGTTATCTTTACCTGAATACGCGGTATCGGCAATGATTTCATCGACTTCAATTCCTGTTGCCAGGGATTGGTTCAAGAGTTCTTTGAATTGCTTTCCGTCATCCGAGCTTCCTCCGGTAACGATTACGGCAGTGATCATCTCCTCTTCGGTCATGGCAATGTGTTCTTTATAGCCAAAAAAGGACTTCGTACTGCTCTTCCAACCGAAACGCGCGTCGGGGTCAATCGCCGACAAAATGCCTTTTTGGGCAAGCAACCGCTCATCTTCCACGATCGCTTTGGCGATCCGGATCTTCTCCGAGATGGAACCCTCGTGATCGGGTAACAGGGTCTCGACAGTCTGTCCAAGTTCCGCCAAGTAGTGCAGCATGACCTTCTCCGCATCCTCCTGATCTTTCTTCAGCTCCGGTAGCCGTGGGAGTTTCTTTTCGAGCTTCGGATGCTTTTTGACTACGACACGGAATAGGCGCTTTGCCGCATCTCGTAGCACCTCAAGAGGCTTTTGTTTTTGTGAAGCTGCCAGCGTATGGGTGGAGTCCATGATGATTGTCTTTGATTTCACTAATCCCTTCTCGATGCACTGACGAACAACGGCTTTGAGTACCTCATCTACGGCTCCAGCGCCTAAACGATGATTACGAAAGCGAGATAGTTGAGAGGGATCCGGAAGTGGATCTTCCGGGTTAAGCCCCAGAAACCACTTGTAAGCAAGGTTGACCTGTGCTTCTTGGATCATCCGTTCGTCGGACGGATTGTAGAGAATCTGCAAAAACAGCAAACGAAACAGGAGCTCAGGCTCATTAGCCGGTCTCCGATAATATTCACAGTAAGATGAACAAACGAGTTCATGAATGAAAGAGAAGTCGATGACTTCATGAATTTTACGCAGCTGATGGTCTTCCGGAATGAGTTTGTATAGTTCGGTATGGAAAGATACCGTCATTTGTTTGGCAGACTGTAGCAAGGGTCTCATCTCTCTCATTTTCTTTTATATATAACAAACCCAGTACCTATGTGGAACTGGGCTTGTTTTTTACAGATTTTAGGTTGACTTTTGCAGGGATCTCTCTAGTCGGGTCAAGACCTAGAGGAAGCTTCATAAATTTATAAGTATACTTCCGCTATCGAAGTTTCGCGTTCTTTGGACAGGTCGACAAATCGGGAATCCGTCTTGACCAGCGGACGGAAGAAGTCCGTTTGATTCGTCATGACGATAGAACCGATCTCGCCGGTGCTCAGCATCACTTTCTTGCCGATGAAGTTCGGCAACAGATGACGGATCAATGCTTGCGTTGGCTCCGGGCTCAACTGGCCGAAGCTAAGGCTGTTTAACTCGCGCAGCACGGACAGCAGCTCCTGCTTCGAGCGGTAGACCCGGTTGGAGGTCATCGCCGCATACACGTCTGCAACCGCGGCGATCTTGGCGAACGGATGGATATCCTTGCTTGTTAAGCCATGCGGATAACCGCTGCCGTCCTCCCGTTCGTGATGCTGCAGCGCCACCAAGGCCGAAAGCTCGTCTCCGGTAGAATTGAGAATAATGTCATGACCGTATTCGGAATGACGCTTCACTTCTTCGAATTCCTCCGGCGTCAGCTTGCCGGGCTTGGATAAAATGCTCTGTGGGACCTTGCTCTTGCCGATATCGATCAAGTAGCCGGCTTTCCCAGCCTTGTAGGCTTCTTCCTTAGGATACCCTAACCAGGAGGCGATATAATAACTGAGCATGCCGACTTGCATGGAATGATGGTAAGTATAATTGTCACCGTCACCAATCATCAGCAATAAAGAGACGACGTCCTTCTGGTTATCCAGTTCTGAGATCATCGGCTCTAACAGCTTGTCCACTTTCGCTTCGTCGATCGTCCCGTTCGTTAGCGCTTTCAGGAACAGTTCCTCGAAACCGTCAACGGCTTCATCCATATATGGCTTGGCCCGGAAGGCAGGATCCGAAGGGAATTCGGCGTCTAAGGTTTGCGGTTCGATATCTACGTAGTCAATCCCATGCTGCATTAGCTTAACGATGGAATCGCTGCTCAATTCACAGCCTTTCTGCAAAACAAAAACGCCGAAATGATTAAATACGTCATGTTGGAGACGGTCGCCTGGACTGAGCTCCATAATATGTACTTTCAAAGACGATGACACCTCGTAATCTTCCTGTTTTTCTTAATCATATCAGGAAACAAATGGGTTGACAACGAAATTGTTAGGTTTGTCAATCACCCGAAAGGAGGTGTTCTCCCGGTACACGAGGGTCCCACGGACCAAGTCCATGGCCCTTCCACTCCGAACCGTCTTCCCAGATTTCCTTTTTCCAGATCGGGACAATCTGCTTAAGACGTTCAATCGCGTAGCGGCTGGCCTCGTAGCATCCGGCCCGGTGAGGTGCCGATACGGCGATGACGACACTGATTTCCGCGATATCCACGCGACCGATCCGGTGGCTGATCGCACAGCGGGTTCCTGGCCAGCGCTCCGTGATCTCGGCGCCGATTTGGCGCAGCTTGGCTAAGGCCATCGGCACATAGGCTTCGTATTCGAGATGGACGGTCCGTTGACCTTGCGTCCATTCCCGGGTAGTCCCGGTGAACGTTAGAACGGCGCCATGGTCGGGGGTGATAACCTTAGCCGTGATCTCCTCCACGGACAGCGGTTCTTCCGTGATGATGTACAGTTGATCGTCCGCCGGATCCGAAGCATCGTTCGAACTCCATTCTCCGCCGGATACCGGCGGGATCAGTGCGATCTCGTCCTCCGCATGGATGGGCGTATCGCCTGCAGCGTACTCCTGATTTACCGCAACGAAGGAGGCGGAAATCAGCGCAGCTGCTGAGGGATAAGCCTCAGCTAACGCTTCCTTTAACGAGGCTGCTGTAATTGGACGTTCTGGATAAGGGTATGCAAAGCTTAAGGTTGACGTACCGATCCGGTCCGCCAACCCGGCAAAAAGAGCAATTTGAATATTCATAGGAGTCTCCTCGGAATAGTTTGTAAGTAATATACATTATAACAAGACAACGATCAATTTTAAGGTATATAATACACATTGAACTCTAAAATTTAGAATAAGCCGAATAGATTGAGAGGGCAAGGAGGTAGTGCTTATGCCGGAGACGAACCAGGAAACGTTAACGATACTCTACACCAACGATATTCACAGCCATTTTGAAACGATGGGGCGCATCGCGGCGATGATTGATGAGTTGCGTGCCGAGGCGCCGGCTTCTACGCTCCTTCTCGATATCGGCGACCATATGGACCGGGCGGCGATCGAAACCGAAGGCACCTTAGGACAGGCCAATGTGGACGTGCTGAACCTAACGGGATACGATGCGGTAACGATCGGCAATAATGAAGGGCTGACCTTTACGCCGGAAATGTTGGGCCAGGCCTACGCCGGCCTGCACAGCTCCGTCGTTTGCGGAAATATCGTAGAGATGCGGACGGGACGGCCCCCAGCGTGGATGCAGAGCCGTCTGGTCGTGCACAAGCAGGGGTTTAAGATTGGGCTGGTGGCTGCGACGGCTGCGTTTGCTGAGTTCTATGAGCTGCTGGGCTTGGAATCCCTGAATCCGCTGGAAACGATCGCCAGGGATGTAAGTCAGCTGCGCGATGAGGTGGATCTGGTCATTGTGATGTCCCATTTAGGCCTGCCGATGGATCAGCAGCTGGCCGAGACGGTACCGGGCATCGACCTGATCATCGGCGGGCACACCCATCATTTGCTGGAGGAGCCGCTGCGCATCGGATCAACGATGGTTACGGCTGCAGGGAAGTTCGGCAACTACTTAGGGAAGGTTGTTGTTCTCCGGGAGGCCGTAACCGGACGGTTATCGATGGACGGGGTTTGCCTGCCTGTCCGGGAAGGGCCGAAGCTGGAGCAGGTGGAGACGGCCATCGCCTTGCAGAGAGAAGCAGCAAAGCTCCGGTTGAATCGCACGGTTGCGGTGACGGATCGCGAGCTGCCGGTGTCCTACGAGGCAGAATCTCCGTTTGGCAATCTGCTGGCTCAAGCGGTGCGCCGTCATACCAACAGCGAATTTTCTCTGGTGAACAGCGGTCAGCTGCTCGCTAGCCTGCCGGCTGGAGAGATCAGCGAAGGAATGCTGCATGAACGTTGCCCTTCGCCGATTAACCCTTGTACGATGCGGCTGTCCGGGGAAGATATTTTGGCAAGTCTGGAGGAATCGCTGCTTGAGGAGAAGATGGGCAAATTCATTATGGGATTTGGCTTTCGGGGAAAGGTGCTTGGCGGCATTTGCGTTGACGGAATGGAGATTGAATACAACCCTGACGCTCCCCCCTTCGAGCGGATCATCCGGGCAAGCGTTGCGGGCAAGCCATTGCGGAGCGACCAGACGTATCTCGTAGGCACGCTGGATATGTTCACCTTTGGCGTCGGTTATGAACGATTAAAGCGGGGGACGGAGAAGCGTTATATGCTCCCTGAATTTTTGCGCGATCTGCTCCGCTTTGAACTGCAGACGGCCGGCGCAGTGGATACCTGTTTTCAATCCCGGTGGAAAAAAGTAGAATAACTATAGCGCGAAGTCACACTCGATCAGGAGGAACGAATGAGTCTTATTGTCTCGATTATTTTAGCCATTGTGGAAGGTTTAACCGAGTTTATTCCGGTCTCGTCGACGGGACACATGATATTAACTGCCAAGCTGATGGGATACGATGATCAGTCGCCGGAGATGAAAACCTTTGAAATCGTCATTCAGCTTGGGGCGATCCTTGCCATGGCCTGGGTTTACCGGGAACGGATCTTAAATCTGCTTGGCTTAAGCAAAAAAATAACGGTCGTTGACCTGAACGCCCCGAAGGGCCGTCTTAATTTAATCCATATTCTGCTGGGGATTGTGCCGGCGCTGGCTGTCGGATTTTTCTTCCGCGATTTCATCAAAGGCCTGTTCAGCTCGCAGACGGTATTGTGGGCGCTTGTCGTTGGCGGCCTATTCATGATCTTCGCCGAATGGTTTAATAAGAACAAAGCGGAGGTTACTGCGCAAGAAATGGATCAGCTGACCTATAAACAAGCGCTTCTGATCGGGTTGTATCAGTGTATCTCCGTGCTCTGGCCCGGCTTCTCCCGGTCCGGCTCGACGATTGCCGGCGGGATGCTGAGCGGTGCCAGCTACAAAGCGGCTGCCGACTTCTCGTTCCTTATCGCCATCCCGATCATGTGTGCGGTGTCCGCTTACGAAATGCTGGATTCGTACCGCTATTTGACGTCCGAAACGATCGGGTATTTCTTGATCGGTTTTGTGGTTGCTTTTGTTGTGGCCTATGTGGTCGTACTGGCGTTCTTAAAGCTCATCCAAAAGGTGCAGCTTCGCCATTTTGCTTATTATCGGTTTGTTTTGGCCGCCTTGTTCTGGATCTTTATTATGCGTTAATACACTTCAAGGGCGGGCAGTATTTCAAGCTGGAATGAAATCCAGGAAAAAGATTTATAATGAGGACGGGAGAAACGTCATCTTACGACAGTAGATATGTCCGCTTTCGCACTCCATCCGGATTGCGGGAGCGGACGGAATAGAAATGGTGGTAGTGGATAATGAGAAAACAGACGATAACGATAAATGAAGGCATTCGGCCGATCAGCCCGAGTTATGATCCATGGGACCCGATTTTGTCCCTGCGGGAGTTTGGTCGTCATGCCTTAACCAGCGTCGAGCTGACGGTAACGAATTTATGCAATATGCGTTGCGAGCACTGCGCGGTTGGCGACAGTCTCGTGCTGAAGGAACCCGAGCAGCTTCCGCTGCCGCTGATTCTGAAGGCGCTGGATGAAGTTGAACATTTGCAGACGATTAGTATCACGGGCGGCGAGCCGACATTTCGGCGCCAAACCGTGGAGGAGAAAATTATCCCGCTGCTGAAATACGCCAAGGAGCGCGGGATTCGTTCGCAAATCAATTCCAATCTGACATTAGACTATGAACGTTACGAGAAGCTGCTTCCTTATTTGGATGTGATGCACATCTCGTTTAACTATACAAGCGAACGCGATTTCCATGAGATCGGATTCGCTCGCAGCGGACACCCGGTCAAGCCGGAGGTCGCTTATAAAATGTACGAGACGATGATTGAGAACACACGCAAACTCAGCGAAGCGGGCATGTTCGTGTCTGCCGAGTCGATGATTAACTATCGGACGCACCGCAAACTGCCGGAGATTCATCGCATGATCGTAGAAATGGGCTGCAAAAGACATGAGGTCCATCCGATGTATGCGGCCGATTTTGCCGAAGGGTTGCCTGTGCTGGCGTTAAGCGATATGCGAGCGGCGATCCACTCGCTGCTGGACGCTCGGGATCCGGACGTATGGATGCTGTTCGGAACGCTGCCTTTCTTTGCTTGTAACGGGAATGAAGAAGACTTGCAGCTGCTGCGCAGGCTGCGGAAAGAGCCTAACGTGACCGTTCGCAATGATCCGGATGGACGTAACCGCGTAAATGTGAATATGTTCACCGGGGATGTCTTTGTAACGGATTTTGCTGCCATCCCGGCCTTTGGCAATGTGCGGGAAGGGAAGCTGGACGAGATCTTCAGCCGCTGGCTGACGGAGCATCCATTAAACCAGAAGGTCAACTGCCACTGCGATGCGGCTGGTTGCTGCGGCCCGAATCTCTTGGTTGCGGACATGTATTATCAAGATACGGATTTTAAATCGCGTAAAGCGGCTGCTCTATAAGTAGAACTAAACTAGAAAAGAGGCGTATGACATGCCGGTAGCCCTCGATGCTCATACCAATTTTGAAATCGGCAAGCTGATATGGAACTTACTGATCGTCCTAATTCTCGTCTTCTTAAACGGATTCTTTGTGGCTGCCGAATTTTCGCTCGTGAAGGTTCGCCAATCCCGGCTGACTCAACTGGCCCGGGAGGGCAACCGCCGGGCGAATTACGCACTGAAGGTCAATAAGCGGCTCGACACCTACTTGTCGGCGACACAGCTTGGCATCACGCTGGCATCGCTGGGGCTCGGGTGGGTCGGAGAACCTGCGGTGTCCGAGCTGTTAATTGAACCGCTGATGCATAAGATGGGCGCAACCGATCCCACTCTGATCTCCACGGTCTCGGTGGCGGTCGGTTTTGCGATCATTACGTTTTTACATATTGTGATGGGGGAGCTGGCTCCAAAATCGCTGGCGATCCAAAAGTCGGAAGCGGCGTCCTTATGGCTGTCTTGGCCGTTGTTGATGTTTTATCGCTTATTCCTTCCCGTGATCTGGCTCTTGAATACAGCGGCAAACGGCGCGCTCCGGCTGATTGGAATTGAACCGGCCAGTGAGAGCGAGGCGGCGCATTCCGAGGAAGAAATTCGCATTCTCATGGATCAAAGCGCCAAAAGCGGCGTCATCGATAAAGATGAAATGAAGCTGGTGGACAATATTTTCGACTTCTCCGACATGCTGGCCCGTGAGGTCATGCTGCCGCGGACGGATATGGATTGCTTGTACACGAATTTGAGCTGGGAAGATAATATGAAAATCGTAGCCAACACGAAGCACTCCCGCTATCCGGTTGCCGTCGAGGATAAGGATCAGATCATCGGGTTCGTACATATTACCGACCTGCTGCTGCCCGATTCGGAGAAGCCGCTTCGTTTGGAGGAGATGGTTCGCCCGATCCTGAACGTGCCGGAGTCGATGGAAATCAGCCAGGTGCTTCGCTTGATGCAGAAGAAGCATTCTCAAGTAACGCTTGTCGTCGATGAATACGGCGGAACGGCCGGACTGCTGACCGCGGAAGAAATTCTCGAGGAGATCGTTGGCGATCTCCATGACGAGTTCGAGGATGAACGTCCGGATATCGAGAAAATAACGGATGATGTCTATTCGGTGGACGGCCGCTTGTTGATCGAAGAAGTCAATGAACTGGTCGGCAGCGACATTGAAGACGAGGAAGTGGACTCCATCGGTGGCTGGTTGTTTAAGGAGTTGGAAGGCACCCCGGCCAAAGGCAAAAGAAAACAGGTTGACCGCTTCTTATTCGAGGTTGAGGAAGCCAGCCGATTGCGCATCACGCGCGTGAAGGTCATCCGCCTCGTTGTCGAGGAGCCGGAAGAGGAAATCGAAGAGGAATAAAGCCGGACAAGCTTCATCCGGCTGCATAACGCTGTCCCTGGGATTTAGGGGCGGCGTTTATTTTTTTGTAAAAATACGTCTCTTCTGGTTCATTATTTGGGCGATTGTCATATGTTATAGGTAGGATGCAGGGAAAATTTGGTGGCTTGCCTGCATGACCAATGCTTGAAGTAAGGAGGAAGTTTCTTTGAACCATCCTCAAGAACGTGTGTGGACCCCGTATATTGGCCCATTCGATCCGTGTCCGCCGATCACGCAAAAAACCTACAGCACCCCTCCGCAGCTGTTTATCCACTTTCAACCTCCGAATTTGCCGCAGTTTAGCCCGATGGATGCCCTGAGACACGGTACGTTATGGCCGGCTTTGTACAGCCCTTATGAATCCAAATGGGGAAAAGGACGGTGATCCCATGTCGACAAATCCCAACAACCAACCGTTCGATCAGGAGTTTTACGAGAAGCTTGAGAAGCTGCAGGCGCTGGACTTCGCGCTGGTAGAGCTGAATTTGTATCTGGATACGCATCCGGATGATCTTGCCGCGATCCAGCAATTTAATCAGCTGACCCAGGAGCGGACGCAGCACGCAAATCATTTTCAACAGTTGTATGGCCCGCTGCAAAACTTCGGGCGCGCGTATTCGAAATTCCCGTGGGAATGGTCGAAAAGCCCTTGGCCGTGGCAGGTTTAGCTTTCCTGCCTTCCATCCGTGACGGGAAGCTAAAGGAGGTTAAACAGGAATTATGTGGGTGTATGAGAAAAAGCTGCAATACCCGGTACGCGTCAGCAAATGCGATCCGCGGATGGCGAAACTGCTGATCGAGCAGTACGGCGGCGCTGATGGGGAGCTGGCAGCAGCGCTGCGTTATCTGAATCAGAGATATACGATTCCCGACAAGGTGATCGGGCTCCTGAACGACATTGGGACAGAAGAATTCGCCCATCTTGAAATGATCGCCACGATGGTCTACAAGCTGACCAAAGACGCGACGCCGGAGATGCTGAAGGCGGCCGGGATGGATCCGTATTATGTGAACCACGACAAGGCGCTCTTTTACGAGAACGCGGGCGGGGTGCCTTTTACGGCGACGTACATCCAGGCGAAAGGCGATCCGATCGCCGACCTGTACGAGGACATCGCAGCCGAGGAGAAGGCGCGGGCTACATATCAGTGGCTCATCGACATGACCGACGACGTGGATATCCAGGACAGCCTGAAGTTCCTGCGCGAACGCGAAATCGTGCACAGCTTGCGGTTCCGTGAAGCGGTAGAAATTCTGAAAGAGGATCGGGAGCATAAGAAATTCTTCTAATTTTTGAAATGAACTTATTTTATCGTTGAAGGGGATCTGATCATGGCCAAAAATAAACGTGGAAAATCGCTTTGGAACTTACCTTCGCGCGGTCGTGGAACGTGTCCAGTGTGCGGAAGCACGCGAATCAAGCTGCTGTATGTCAAAAACACAAGTGCAGGGCAACAGCTGAAAGTCTGCAAGAATTGCTCGAACGCCTCGCAGGCAAGAATTGATGCAGCAGGCCAGCAGGCGGGTTGAGTTAAGGAGTCAGTAGGGTACGAGGTAACAGGAGAGAAACGGCGATTTTCCGCTTCTCTCCTGTTTTTACGTTATCGCATTCTTTCAGGGTCTATGATTCTTCTTCTAGCTAATGTCTGTTACTCCTTGCATCGTTTGAAGATATCCATAAAGAAGTAATACAGAATTCAGTGTAAATAGAACCCCGAGTATTAAAAATAAGTTTCGAAGTTTATGTCTATTTCTCATCAAATACATATTGCTGGTTTTTTGGCCCACAGCAGGGCTATAGATATTTAAACATTCCAAGCATAATAAGTCCACTCTAGGTTTTTAACTTTTTTGACCTTGAATCAATTTCCACATTTGATTTGGAAGCGAGTGTGAGAAATAAGGCCTTTTTTTACCGCTAAACAGCAACGCAACGGACTCCATACCTCGATAAGCTGGGGGAAACCCGCTGAATTTTATTTTTGATCTGAAAACCAATAATATAGAATAGAGATCTTTTTTATTCGACGAATTATACAAAGTGAGGTGATGATGAGAATGAATTTGCTGGAGAGATGGACGCGCGGAGCGAAATTTGTTTTGATTCTGCTGGCCATCGTGTATGTGTTCTCCTTAGTGAGGCCGTTTTTTCGCCCAATGGAGGCCGTCATCGGGGCCCTTTTGATTCCGCTCCTGCTGTCCGGTTTCTTTTACTATTTGCTCCGCCCTGTGGTCCAGTACATGGAAAAGCATAAGATTCGTCGGTCCTTGGCGATCCTTATCCTCTATGTCGTTATGGCGATCTTGGCCATGGCCTTTATCGCGGTGGTCTGGCCGATGTTGCAAGCCCAACTGATCAATTTAGTGCAAAACATCCCCCAATTTATAAGCTTGCTTGAAGAGCGACTAAAGGAATGGGGAGAATTGCCTTTCCTTGCGTCCATTTTTCCTTCCGATTCCGGATTAGCCGACAATTTCTCGGAATACTTAAGCCAGGGAATCTCCTTCTTGACGAATTACTTGAGCGGTTTCTTCTCTTTCTTGTCCCAGTTCGCGATCGTGATGTTTACGTTCCCGATCCTGCTCTACTACATGCTCAAGGAAGGGCATCGCTTCAAACGCAGCCTGGTCAAGCTCTCGCCCATCCGTTATCGGAAAGAAGTGTATCGCGCTACCATTGAAATGGACAAGGCGCTGAACGATTATATTATCGGCCGGGTGATCGTAAACGCAGCGTTGGGCGTACTGATGTTTATCGGCTTCCTGATCATTGGACTGCCGTATGCGCTGTTGTTGACGACGATTGCGGTTATTATGAATTTCATCCCTTTGTTTGGGGCGATTATCTCCGCCATTCCCATTGTCATTATCGGGCTCATCGAGTCTCCGTCTACCGGCATTTGGGCGTTGGTCATCATTTTGTTGGCGCAGCAGATTCAGGATAATGTGATCTCACCCTACGTGTTCGGAAAAAAGCTGGACATCCATCCGGTGACGACCATTTTGCTCGTTTTGGGAAGCGGCAATTGGTTTGGCATCATTGGGATGCTGATCGTCATCCCGGTGTATATGCTGTTAAAAATTGCCTGGAAGCGGATTTACAAGCTGTTCCTCCGGTCGCAATGGGAAACATTGTGAGGATTATGCTATAATTGGATTGTTCAGAAAGGAACAAGCAATCGAATACTAGGTAGCGAAAGGGTGCCGATAATGAAACGCAATACCATCTTGGCGGCGGCCGGGTTCATTGTGGTTGCCGCGTTGGGAAGTTATTTTCTTATCACGGGACAAGCCGATAAGCAAACGGAATCAAAAGCTCTAGACGCTCAGAGCATCAAGCAGATGGTTCATGACTACAGCGTGGGTAAACTCACCGCTAAGTCTGCTTCGATTACGTCCAGCCATTTGATCGTGGACGGGGATACGGCGGACTCGAAGACGTATGAACTGCCGAAGGACGAATTTTTCGTCTCGATCGCGCCTTACGAGAATCAGACACATCCTTGCGAGATTCATAGCTTGACCGGATGCCGCGGCGAGATGACGGAGCAAGAGTTTCAAGTCAACGTCACCGATGCGAATGGGAATACCGTGTTGGACCAAAAGATGACGTCCCAGGCGAACGGATTTATCGACTTGTGGCTGCCTCGCAATCAAACCTACCGGATTCAAGTCAGTCATGACGGTAAAACCGCCGAGTCGGAAATCTCCACATTTGATGGAGATCAAACCTGCATTACTTCGTTGCAGCTCAGCTAGTGCTAAACGTATAAAAATGACGGACCCTCATCAGAAGGGTCCTTTTTTTTGGATCGATAATTAGAACAAGAGGATTGCGCCGCCCAGCATCGGGGTGAGCACCATGCACGTTTTTAGCCAAGCCGCAGGCACGCGCTTCGTGAGCTTGGCTCCAATATACGCGCCGGTCATCGTGCCGATGACAACGGTGGCGAGCAATTGTACATCCAGGTACCCGATGGTAATGTAACCGGCCCCTCCGGCGAGGGCAATTGGCATAATGACCAGCATGGTTGTTCCGGCGGCGTATCGCATGGACATTCCAAGGAGCAGCATCAGCCCCAGTTGGATAAAGGGGGTCGACCCGATTCCGAACAGCCCCGATAAAGCGCCGGTAATGAAGCCAACGAGCGGTGCATTCACCCCAAAGCGCCAGCCTTTGCCGGATGAGGCGTCCATGATCTCGGGCGTCTTCGGCCGCCGGGAGACATAGGCCATTCGAAACCACAGGGCGAATCCGGAAAGCGAACAGCATCCCGGAGGTCAAATATCCCAGCTGATCTTCGGGGATCAGGGATGACCAGCCCGAGCTGATCCACGCTCCCGCTGCAACGGTTAAGCCGACGACCACCCCGGGCCGCAGCTTCATATTCCCTTCCCGGTAATGGCTGATCGAACCGGAGAAAGGTTATCGCGGCGTTCGAGGAGAATTTTGCTACTGGTCATTTTACGTTAGCTTACCGAATTTTGTTGGTGTTGTTCCTGGTTTTTCAACCTTGGCTTGGAGTTGACCATTTTGGGAACGAGATCGATCTCGCTTCTTTTTCATGCTCATTTTATCTTGCAGTACCCAGCTGATCGTGATGTACTTCCTAGACGAAGTGTGATGAAAATTATACAATACGGGAAGTTAACAACAAGCTGCGTGAACTTTCAAATGAGGTGAAATGATGCAACGAACACAGAAATGGAGCAAACGGGCCGTGATCTTAGGCTTGACGGCAATGCTGATGACCCTCCTCTCCGGCTGCGGGGGGAATGCAGGGAACAAGGAGAAACCAACGGCCGCGGAGCCGGCCTCGAAACAATATTATATTTTTGATACGGTGGTTAACATCAAATTGTATGATGACCCGAAGGCTGAGGAACATTTGGATCATATCGATACGATGCTAAAAACCTTGGATCAGGAGTTAAGCCGGACCTTGGAGACGAGCCAGCTCTACAAAGTAAATCAGGAAGCCGGCAAACAGGCGGTTGAAGTGTCGGAGGATACGATGAAGGTGCTGAAACGCTCGCTTGATTACGCCAAAGAGACGAACGGGCTGTTTGATCCGACGGTCGGCGGGCTGGTGGATCTTTGGGATATCGGCCATGAAGGAGCCCATGTTCCGGCTCCGGAGGATTTGCAGCGGGAACTTAGCCTGGTGGGATATCAAGACGTAGTGGTCGACGAAGCCAAGCGCACCGTCTTTCTGAAACGGCCTGGGATGGTGCTGGATCTCGGCGGCATCGGCAAAGGGTATGCGGCGGACGAGGTTGCGGCCTATTTGCGGGCGGAAGGCGTCAAGAGCGCGCTTGTCGACCTCGGCGGCAGCAGCATCATCGTGATTGGAAACAAGCCTAATGGAGACAGCTGGAACGTCGGTCTACAAGATCCGGATAGCTCGCGGGGCACGACCATGGGAACGATCCGTTTAAGCGACCAAGTCATTGATACTTCCGGAATCTATGAACGTTACTTTATCGAGGACGATGTGATGTATCACCATATACTGGATCCGAGAACCGGCGTGCCGGCGCAAAATAATCTAAAGAGCGTCACGATTCTGGCGGATAACGCAACGGACGCGGACGCGCTGTCGACCTTCGTTTATGTGATGGGCCTGGAGGAAGGGCTGCAATACATCGAGGACTTGAATGACGGGACGGAAGCGATGTTTATAACAAAAGACAACAAAATTTACGTCACGTCCGGTATCAAAAATTCGTTTAAGGTGACAGATCCGCAGTACACGCTGGTTGAATAATAGAAGGCTAAGGACGTTCAAGCGATTGGACGTCTTTCTTGTCTTATTTGCTTATCAGACGCTGTCTTAAGGATATTGGCATAGGGATCTGGGAACGTCAGCACCTCAAACAGAACGTCTCTTAGTAGGAAAAATAAGATTTTCCACATCCCCCAAAAGACTAGAAGGATCACTACCCATTTCTTGATGGACTTCATACAAGGTACCTCCGATGATAAATTTCAGTGTGTTTCGCCAGACGTTCTTTCTTCCTTTATACTAAAACGAAAGAGGTAAGGAGTTGGTTTTGATGAAATTGATGTTGATTTCGGATATCCACGGGTCAAGCGCTTGGCTGGATCGGGCGATGGCCAAAGCGGCAGAGGAGCAGCCCGATCAAATCATCATGCTGGGGGATTTCCTGTATCATGGGCCGCGAAATCCGCTGCCTGACGGCTATGATCCGAAGCAGGTCGCGGCAACGCTTAACGAGCATAAGCATAACCTGATCGCTGTTCGCGGGAACTGCGATGCAGAAGTGGATCAAATGCTGCTGGAATTTCCGATGATGGCGGATTATGCCATGCTCTACTTGGAAGGACGCCGTATTTACGTCACGCATGGGCACGGATACAGCATCGAGCAGCTTCCGCCGTTGGCGCCGGGTGACGTGTTTATTCAGGGACATACGCATGTGCCAGTGGCTGACGTCAAAGACGGCATCTATGTCCTGAACCCGGGGTCTATCGCCTTGCCGAAGGAGAATTTCCCTAATTCCTATGGCATTTTGAAGGCAGGGGCGTTTATCGTTAAGGATTTTGCCGGGGAGATCATCAAACGGATTGAGTTTGCTCCATGACAAACGAACGGGTCGAACAGCAGCTGCGCACCCTCCCGGCCGCGCCGGGGGTGTACTTGATGAAGGACGCGGCGGGAGGCGTCATTTATGTCGGCAAGTCGAAGAACTTGCAGCAAAGAGTGCGCTCTTATTTTCATGCCTCCCGTCACCGCTCCAAGAAGGTCGAGAGATTGGCGCATAACGTCAAGGATTTGGAGATCCTCAGGACCGACACCGAATTCGAAGCGCTGATGCTGGAGTGCCGGCTGATTCGAGAACTGAAGCCGATGTATAACAAAAAGATGAAGAGTCCGCACGGTTATGTCTATTTGGTGATCCGCGACACGGACGGGATTTGGGACCTGGAGGTCGTCGATGTGCCGGAGGCCCCGGGAATCCGCCAAGTTTACGGACCTTATTCGGCGAGCCGACATTCTGTGGAGGCGGCAGTCCGGAGCGTTCGCGAAGCCTTGCGTATCGCTTGCAGCCGTCCCCGTTCCGCTCCCACTGGAGTACCCTGTTTGAACCATTCGCTGGGCTTATGTCTCGGCGCATGTTTGGGCGGGGAGGCGGTTGAACTCAACAACTGCGTGATGAACCGCTTTGCTGCGCTGCTGGATGGCTCGGATTCCAGCCTCCGGGAAGAGTTGGAGGGACGAATGCGGGACTTTTCCGAACGGGTTGATTTTGAAGCCGCAGCCAAACTCAGGGATGCCCTTCATGCCATCGATCTGTTTGCGAGACAAGAGGAGATCGCCGGATTTGTTGAGCAGAACGGGAATTTCGTGGTCCTGGAACGTTGGAGTGAGCGGAAGGCCAAGTGGTTCATATTGCGGCGAAATACGATCCTGTATAGCCGGAAGGTTGAAATTTCAGAAGGAAGCTCCCGAGCCTCTCTGTCTCTGAAAATGGCGGAGAAGGCATTGGCCTGTCTAAGCCATAGCTCTCCTCCCCTGACGGGCAAACCTACCCGAGATGAAATTGATGAGGCTCGGATCATCTACCGTTATTTACAAAGCAGTGAGTGCCGCTTCGCGCGGATTCCACAGGCATGGATTGAAGCCGCAGATACGGCCCGGATCGCACATCTGCTAGAAGCGATCATCTGAAAGAATCTATGAAATGATCTTTCTATTGACAGCGCTTACAATAATAGCTTATGCCTGAATCCGTGACGCTTTGTATTGCTCGATTGAAAATCTGGTTGTTATTGTAAAATGTGCGATTTTTGACGCTGACAAACTGTTTAATGAGATCGCACTCTGATGGAGCGCATGATCAAACAGACCTTGGCTGACAAGGCCTTATTGACCCCTATAACATTCCATCCTGTCAGGTAAAGGCACAGTAAATACGACGGATAACGGGAAACCACGGACTGTTGCAGCCGAAATTGAATCGAATACCTCGCGCATGTCGAACCAATCTTGCCGCCATGTAAATAATATTCTGGATAACCGTACGAATACGGCGACGCTGCACGTTGTTTCGAATCGGCGAGTCATGCTCACGCAGACTCTCCTGGCCGATGATTCGAAGAAGGTTATAGGCAAACAAGCCGGCATGCAGTACGAGATCATTCGTTGCGAATTTTCCTGCAGGCAGACGCTCCAAATCCAAATCGGTTTTGATTTCGCTGTGGAATTGCTCACTTGTCCCATGATCGCGGTAAAGCTCAATCACTCGTGACGGGGCACAGCGAAGCGACGTCCAATAGACGCTCACTTCAATTTCCGGGAACAGCAACACTTGTCCATCCCGATCAATCGTTCGATGAATGACGTGGAACACTTGGCGAAGGGGGCGGTCGAATCCCTTTTCGCGAAATTCTATCGCGCCGATATATTCGACTTTTCCTTCGCGCTGCTGGCAGGCGATTCCCGTCGTTTCCGCAATGCGCAGCCACATTTCCTTCGGTTCTCTGCGGAGATTGGCCTTGATGATATAGTCGGCTTTCTCGCGATGACAAACATGCAAATTTTCGGCGCTGTCGTTTCCAGCGTCCATGCGAATGAGCAGCGGCAGGTCCGTTGCACGTTTGGCGTATGCGATGCTCTGTTCTAAAAATGCGGCTGTTCCCTTCTGGCAATGCACACTGCCCTCACGCAGTTCCACATTAACGCCATAGCCTTCTTGGCCCAGGTAGGCAAAGATGGGAGCATAGCCGTCAGTCCCTTTGTAAGTACGAGATACGCCTTCTTTCTTTGTGCCGGAATTGTCGAAAGGAGATACGTCGATATCCAGCGGCGCATAAGCCTTTTCACCTGCTGTCAGCCCTGTTAATGGAGCCTTTACCTTGCGAATGAGATCAGCGGATTCCTCAAGTAAAATCCGGTTCCATTCCGGCGTCTGTGCTGCGGCGTCAAGACGCTGGCGAAGAGTCGGGCTGGAGGGGACTTTTTGGAGCTGAAGGCAGATTGTGAATACATCGTCTTTTCGAAACGGCTCAATATGGTCAAAGTCGCTCTTGCCTTGGCAGAGCAGGCCCAGATAGCTCTTCATGACATCGGCGTGGGAATGAATCGGTGTTTTCATACTTTTGATCTTTGTATGATTCAGGCGCTTTCTAAGTCCAGTATGCGCAAGCAAAGCGCCAACGGTTGCAAGACCGGCGTGAGTAGAGAGAATTAACTCTTTCGAGCGGACAAATTGGATCTTCATAGAGCACCTCTCAGGTGAAATTGGAAAAGTTATGATTTTCTTTTAATTTCTTTACCGGAGGTGCTTTTTCCTTCAATTATCTTTAATTTTCAAAGAACCTTTATCACGGATTCAGGTTATGTTTAAAAAGGAAATATAAACCATTATTGTAATAAAGGAGGATTTGTGATGATCATGATCCGACCCAATGCTGTCCGTGACATCCAGAGAATACTCCGCACTTTCCTACTCTGTGTGATTCTTGCTGCTTTGACCTTAAGTAACTCCATGTTTGTTCCTTCTGCCCAAGCCGCAGAGGGAGATTCCGGCATGAATGTGTCGAGAATTGAGCAAAGCGGTTTCCTGAAAGCCAACGGTACGGTGCTGCGGGACAACTACGGCACAGGCAATATCGTCAATCTGCGGGGGACCAACCTAGGCGGTTGGTTGTTGCAGGAGAGCTGGATGTCACCGCTTGGCGTGAAGGACGAATGGACGCTGCGTGAAACGTTGACGAGCCTGCATGGCGCGCAAACGGCGGAAAGCCTGATCAAAACGTATCAAGACGCTTGGCTGACTACGCGGGATTTGGACAATATCAAAAACATGGGGATGAATATGGTCAGCGTGCCTATTCTGTACCTGGAGCTGATGGACAAGTACGGCAATTGGAAGGCGGATCCGTGGAGCAAGCTGGATTGGCTCGTCCGCGAAGCGGGGAATCGGGGCATTTACGTTCTGCTGGATCTGCACGGTACGTTTGGGGCCCAGAACACCTTCGATAACTCGGGTGAGGTCAACTCGGACCCGCAGCTGTGGAAGAACCAGCAGTATCAGGATCGTACCGTCCGGTTGTGGGAAGGGATTGCAGCCCATTTTAAAGGCAATCCGACCGTGGCAGGTTACGATCTGTTAAATGAACCTGACCGGGTGAGCAAGGAGCAGTTGAACGCTTTTTATGACCGACTCTATAAGGCGATCCGCGCAATCGATCCCGATCATACGATCTTCATCGAAGCGGCCTGGAACTGGAACCAGCTCTATGACCCGGATACGTTTGGTTGGACTAACGTGGTGTACGAGATGCACTATTACGCGATGGCCGGCAACGAGGCTTCTGATTGGAATGTGCAGAACAATCTGGTGAACACCGCTTTGCAAGGACTGCGCGATCACCAAGCCAGGTGGAACGTGCCGGTGTATGTCGGAGAATTTTGCCTGTTTGATTTTACCGATCTGTGGGAGAAGTTCTTGGCTGGAATGAACGCCTCCAATATCTCTTGGACGAACTGGACGTATAAGGTCAGCTCGAACTACGGGAACTGGGGTTACTTCAACAACAACCCAAATCCGGTGCCAAACATCTTAAGCGACAGCCCGGCGACGATCGCCGCTAAATGGAGCAAATTTAATACTGAGAATTTTCGGCCAAACACCACACTGCAAAATTTGGTGAAAAAATATACGACCGGGTCAACCCCGCCTCCTACGCCTACCGGGTTCGTTTATTTGATCTCGGAAGCGAATAAGAAGATCGTCAGCGCGGAGAACGCCGACAGCGCTCCGCTGGTCGCAAATCGCGATACAGCCCAGGATTGGGAGCTGTTCGAAATCATCAACAACAGTGATGGAACGATTTCGTTGAAATCCAAAATCAATGGAAAATACGTCACCGCGGACTTGAACGACGGCGGCAAGCTGATTGCCCGCGGCGAGAGCATTCAACTATGGGAGAAGTTCCGGAAGGAACAGCTGGCCGACGGGGCGATCGCCTTGTTCGCCTTGGCCAATGACAAGTACGTGACAGTGGAATTGAATAACGGAGCTGGACTGGTGGCTAACCGGGATCAGGTTGGGGGCGCTTGGGAAGCCTTTTGGCTGATTACCCAGTAATGGCAGCCGAAGCTTAGACAAAGGCAACGGGGAAGTGTATACGTCCCCGTTGTCTTTTTTAAGATATCAGCGTACTATGTCAAGTAGAATTTTTAGGTTTCTGGGTAACCCAAACACACCTAACCCCCCAGATTTTCAAAAAAGTTAGCAACTGACAGAGAAGCGATGCTTGAAACCGGCCTTTCTCGGACTTGAAAGGAAATAGCCTCGTTTTTTCAATCCTGCGATGCAATCTGGCTGAGTGCAGAGTATACGCTAACGTACAATTCGCATTCACAGGGCGAGGTGGATAAAGCTGACATACGAGATCCAAGGTCTCCAAGAAAGTGATCCGATCTTCCCTCAGTCCCAGAAAGACCGGTTCCAAGATCTTGCTTAGTTAGGCCGTCGCTAGTGTCGGCATAACGCAATTGAAGTTCAACTTCTTATTGACCTCATCAAGGATGTGATAATCAGAGCACTGCGATTGAAACGGTAAACGGTCTCGCAGCATGGCGAAAGCGACTTTGAGCATCTTATTACCCATTGCAACAAAGATGGCTCGTTCATGTTTTCCTTTTTCCTTCAGACGATCATAGAAAGGCTTAAGGTCCTTATTATGCATGCAGAGACTCTTACCTGCTAGATATACCGCATAACGAAGGTGATCGTTTCCCTGTTTGGAAATCTTGCGGTAGGAGCCTTTGCCGCCACCTGTTTGCTTAACAATGGGGTTTGTGCCAGCTTTCTTAATTAACTGGTTTGCGTTCGAGTACTGAGATACATCGCCGATTTCAGCATAAAGCTCAGCCGCGGTAGTCACTCCTAAGCCCGGGACGGTAAGAAGCAGTCGTCCGTCTGTCTGAAGGAGAAGGTTCTCGATCTCTTGTTCCAAAACATTAATTTTGGCATCAAATGTTCGTAAGTCACGTAGCTTCATTTTCAGTAACATAAGCTCAGGCCGAAGTTCCTGTAAGTTTCTCGATAACGCTTGTTCAGCGACGTGCAAGAGCTTCTGGATGGTGGTGTTTCGCAATTTGAGATTATGCTGAATCGAGAGCTTCCGTAGCCCGGTCTCCCCTAGTTTCAGGACAGCAGCGGGGTGTGGATAATGCTCCATGAAGAAGAGCGAGGCTTTCCCCCAGAAGTCACTGAATACTTTGATTTTTCGAGCTCTACCGGCTGAATAATCTGCATATCCTTGGTACTCGCGCCAGATGAGGTCCATAAGTGCTCGAATCTCTGTACGCAAGGAAGCACGCTTCCGTGTCTCTGAGCGCCGTGCTCGAGTCAAGACATGGAGCTGACGCTGCACGCCATTCAAAAGCTGGTTTTCAGTGGCTTTGTTGCTTTTGATGGCATGGGCGATGGCCACAAGATCAAGATCATCTGTTTTGCACCAATTCAGTGCGCCGGCGCGTTCCTCGAAGGTGGTATACGGATTCAAGATCTGAACGTGGTACCCTCGTTTCGCCATCTCGCGGACGATGTCTTCATAGTAATGGCCTGTTGCCTCAATACCCAGGAACAAGCGAACAGCCTCTGTGGCTGTAACCGCTTGATTAATCTTCTTGCAAAGCAGCTCCATACCAGAATTATTCGCTGAGAAAAAGAAGGGTTTTTCAATGATGTCGCCGAAATAATTGCATATTAAGGCTTTTTGGTGGAGCTTGGCCGCATCGATTGCAACGATGAGGACTTGCTCCAGGTTAACGCCCCTTAGCTGTTGACTGAACTTAGTTCCCTTACGGCCTTGAATGTGCGAGGATTTCCCCATGCGACTTTAACCTCCTGTGGTTGGTAGGTAAGATTGAAGCTTCCCTGTCAGGTGCTTCTTTCTTCGATAGTCGCTGGGGATTTCCTCTTTATATTTTGATTATATTACACGCCAGAAAGTATAAACTACGGGGATTGGCATCCTGATATCGCAAGAAAAACTTCCGAACGGGATTTCATTGATAAAATTTGCTTAAATTGGGAATAACATATCCATACCCTTTGGTGAAAGGAGGAAATCCCTTGCAGATCAAGGAACGCCTTCATTCTTCAGTCGATGAGAACATCGCATTATTCAAACGGATATTTCCCGGCGACTCCACTATTAAATTCCGTAAATTTCAACATCGAGGTCAGTGGAAAAGTCGGTGATTGGGCCACCCTAGGGGTTTACCGAAACGTTGATTACCAATTTGTCGACCGCCCCGGTCATGGAATTGTTTGATTTCGCCGATACGGTGAATACACCTGGCATTAGCAGCATACTCCCGATGATTAGCCTGAAGGATCATCAGCGGTCGAAATCCGGGTCAATACGCACACCGTAATTGGGACTTTTGATTACGTATTTAGCCAACTCGTTGTACAACAACATTATGGAGATGTGGGATTTTGCAATGAAGACCTATGACTTCTACGCATTTCCATTTCAGGTTATTTTTCCAATCTTGTTGCTGCTGGGGGCCGAGATCAAGAGACGTTGGGGAACTTGGGCGAAATTAGGATCATGCTTCGGTTTACAAGGAATGCTGATTGACATATCATGAGGCTATATCATACATACGGAAGGAATGTGGAGATGGAGAGACAGGCTGTCAAGCTTTCTAGGCCGGAAGCGATGATCTTTGACATGGACGGGACGTTATTCAAAACAGAAACGCTGCTCATACCGGTTTTTCATAAGGTGTTTGACCAGTTGCGAAAAGAAGGGTTGTATGCCGGGGAGACGCCGCCGGAAGAATTGATCCTGAGCTGCTTGGGGATGCTGCTGCCGGACATCTGGCGCCGGGTGATTCCGAACCATAGCGAGACGGTGCATCGCCGGGCCGATGAACTGCTGCTGGAATATGAGCTGGAAGGGCTGCAGCAGCTGGCTACCGGGTTGTATCCGCAAGTGCCGGAAACGTTGCAGGAGCTCAAAGCACGGGGCGTACGGCTGTTTGTTGCCAGCAACGGGCTAGAGCATTATGTCAAAGGAGTGGCCGAGGCGCATGGAATTGCTCCGCTGTTTGAAGGGCTCTTTAGCGCAGGGGAGTTTCAAACGGCGACCAAAGTCGATCTCGTCAAGCTGCTCCTAGATCGGCATGGCATCACCCGCGCGTGGATGATTGGGGACCGCTCCTCGGATGTTGAAGCGGGCAACCGGAACGGGCTAGCCGTGATCGGCTGCGCCTATGCCGGCTTCGGGGATGACCGGGAGCTGGCCGGCTCCGACGTGCGGATTCGCAACTTCGATGAACTGATCTCCTTGTATGATCAGGCGGCGGAGGAAGCGTAATAGGCAAATAACAAGCAGTAAGCCGCTTCCCTCCTAATTGGAGGGGGAAGCGGCTTTTTGCTTATGCAGCCATAACGCGTATTCCAGCGGCCTAATGATCGCTGCGCGGTACGCTTGGGAGTCGCCCGATTGATGGAACACTTCGCGGGCAGGTTTGGGGTTCACCTCAAGCAGGTAGATCTGGCCATGGCGGTTGATCGCCAAATCTAGTGCCAGCTCGCATAAGGCCCCAAACGTCTCCTCGAGGTAGGCTGCGACCTCCAGACTGAGCTTCTCCGCCGTCCGGCGCACCTCCTGCTGCCGCTCCTCGCTTGGGATCCACTGCTTCAGCAGCGTATTCATCGCCACGGCATGACCGCCGCCGTGGAGATTGGAGGTGACGCTGCGGGGAGGACCCACCCTTCCGGCGCAGCCGGTCACTTCCCATTGGCCTTGACCGTTCTTCTGCACCAGCATCCGGTAGTCGTGAACGCGGCCGCTTGGCAGCTTGATCTGGATGCCCTGCTGGGCGATGAAGCGTCCGCTTCCTTTCCAGCCCAGCAGGAACGTGCCCAGCCGGGATTTGTGGATTTTCTGGGGAGCGATGATATTGCGGTTCTGTCTCCGTCCCTGGATCAGGAAGAGATTGCTGTCCAGGCGTTCTACCCGCAGGATGCCGCGGCCTCCCGTGCCGTTAATCGGTTTGACGTAGACGGCGGAATACTTTTTGAGCAGGTTAAACACATCGCTGCTGCTTTGAAATAACACCGTCTCCGGCAGGTTGGACCGGAATCGGCTTTTGCGGGACAAGGTTTGATATATCGTCCACTTATTGCGCAGCGGCCGGTTGAGGAAGGTCAGATGACGGTAACGCGCCCGAAACTTCAGCAGCTGCTCGAACCGCTTGCTGCGCTGGATCCGGCAGCGGTCAAAGATCAGGTCTGGGAAGCTGCGCCATTTGCGGAACCATTTCTTGCCCTTTGGATCGTACTCGAGGGCAAGGATCTGCTTTTTCTGGTCAATCACGTCCATTGGGGTGAACACGAATATGTCCAGGCCCATTTTTTTTCCCTCAGTGATCATGCGCTGGTAGATATGGCGTTCCTCCAGCAGCTTCTTGTTATTGAGGTACAAGGTCAGGATGCCCAGGACGGGTTGTGACAATAATATCACCTTCTTTGCTGGTATGGGAGACCGACGTTGCAGACGTTGGGGAAACGGGCCGGGTCTCCAGCAGAAGCAGCGGTTTCCCGTTCGGATCCCGGGTCAGGCCCGAAGCGTACATCCCTGCACGAAAGCACATGCGCAAGCTCTGAATCTGACTCAACGCCACCCGAAAGCTAAGCTGCCCCAGCCGAGTCAGCTGGGCTTGGAGCAGCCCCGCGCCGATCCCGCGGCCGCGGTACAGCGGATGGACGACGACGACGCATAGCTTGCGGCCGTAATCCATGACGCAAGAGGCGCCGGCCAGCCGCTCCCCGTCCTCCGCTCGGATGCGGGCAACGAGCAAGGAGCAGCCAGGCCGCTTCAAGTCACTTGGCGTCAGCCGGAGCAGATTCCGGAGGACGGTGGGCGGAACGCGGCCGGAGTTATATTTTCGGATGAAAGCTAATATTTCACTGTGCTGCGGCTCCCAAGGAGCTCCATCCTCCAAGGTCACGGCTCGAATCTCCATCACGACCGTCCTCCTTTCGTGTTGGTCGTAGTTCGTTTCACGGTTTGTGTTTCGGCTGGCGGTATAAATACTGGCTGTATTGAAAAATCCGCTCCAGCGATTTCTTGCGAATATGCGGCTCATCGAACTTCATCGGCTTGGCGTTCGCTTCGAAAAACCACAGGCGTCCGTCGGTGTCCACTCCAAGATCCATGGACATCTCCCCAAGCAGGAAGCCCGATTCCTTCTCGATTTGCTTGGCAATCAAGAGGGCGCTGGACTTAATCCGGCTGAGGAGCAGTGTCGTCATATCGGACCCGAAGGCGGGGAGAAGCATCTTCTCCGGGTCTTCAATGCTGCCGCCTTGCGGAACATGGGTTGTAATCCGTTTCGGTCCGGCCAGACGGGCGCCGATCCCGGTCACCATCCAAATGCCTTTGCCGTTCTTTTGCACGAGCACGCGCATGTCGAAGTGGCGTCCACGATAGGAGGTCAGCTCGATGCCCTCTTGCATGATGTAGGGCGTCATCCCGGCTTCTCTTTTGATTCTCCTCCACAACAAGGGCAGTTTGGCGGTTCGATAAATGATGTTTCGGCGCTTCTTCCCTTGGATTGTCAGCCGGTAAGGTCTCGGATGATCCACGTCCAGTCGCAGCAGCATGATCCCTTTTCCGGCTTTTCCGCCCTCAGGCTTAAGGTACAGGGAGCCGTATTTCTCCAGCATCGCGGTCAGCGTTTTGGGTCCTAGCATTTTTTTCGTGTCCGGCACAAGCGTTTTGGTCGCCCGGCCTTTCTTCAGCCATTCAAATAGTCGCCGTTTATTGAAGAAAAAAGGATTAAACAGATGAATCGATTCATGCTGGATCACCTCATCGATTTTGCGGCGCACCTCCGGCTTCTTCTCATCCTCCCGGAGGGGGATGCGGTTGTAGATGACGTCGGGCAAGGGGAACCAATGCTTCTTCCACGTCTTCTCCTCCGGGTGGAACAAATATCCTTGGACGCGTTTGGCGCTAAGCTTCAAGTCTTTGGCCGTTAAGACATATACGGGACAATCCAGCTCTTGCCCGGTTTTGACGAGGTCTCTGAAGTTGCTGCGGTTACCGCGGAATAGCCGGACGTTATCATCCACGGTCAGCACGGCGACGACGGGCTTCTTCTCGTTCAATACTGGATTGTTCATGAGCCATCTCTCCTCCGGAATTTGCTCAAGTAGAGGCAATGATCCAGGATGTGGTCTACTGACGCCTTCCCTTCTGCCCGAAGTGAAGGGTGTTTAAAGATCGAACGGCCTGGCTTGGCGTTCGCTTCGAACATCCAAATTTTCTCTTCCCGGTCGATCCCGATATCAAATCCGATCTCGCCGATCAAATGCTGCTGATGGGATTCAATCGCTTCGGCCAACGTGATCGCGACGGCTTTCGCGTTCCGCAGCACCTCATCGGCACGCGAGCCAAATGCGCGGGTGAGCGCCTGCTCTGGAGTGAGCAGGGAGCCGCCGTTCTTCAAGTGCGTGGTTACGCTGCCTTTGCCGGCTTTTTTCGCGCCGATGCCAACGACAACCCATTGGTTCTTCCCGTTCTTGTGCATGTGAAACCGGAAATCGATCGGGCAGTTGTCGATTTCGATGAGACGAATCCCCTGCTGGGCCACGTATCCGCGGAGCGCCCGGCCGTGTCTGGCTTGCAGCGTGCGCATTAGGCTGTTGAAGGAAGAGAAGCGCAGCAGGGCGTTCCGGCCATTTTTCCGATACCTGGCATAATAACCGCTTCTCGGGATGTAGGACAGGCGATATATCCCGTTGCCCAGACTGCCGCTGTTCGGCTTGTAATAAACCAGGGAATGCCGGTCCAGCATCTCCTTAATTTGCTCCGGCGTCGGACTCATAATCGATTCGGGCACGTAGCGTCCCACCGTCGGGTCTTTCTCCAGCAGGCGGTAAATATCGGATTTATTAAAAAAACTCCAGTTAAAGAAAGGAATCCTCCGGCGGACGAACCGGTCCCGAAGCTGACTGATCGAGCTGGTCGTTTCGGCTCGGCGACTGGGGAGGCGGTTATACACCACGTCGGGCAGCGGTACCCGCTTCCGCACGAACCGCCCAGCTTCGTTCAGAAAGTAGCCGTTCACCGTTTCGTCTCCCCAATGGATATCCCGCGGGGTGAACGCGAAGATATAGGATATCCGGCTTCCCTGCCGAAGGAGTTGCTTGATGAATGCGGTGCGCGAGCCAAACGGGTTCGTTGGCGAGGACGTGGGGCCGTCGGACAACACGCCGATAAGCGGGCCGATCTGCACTTCTCCCTCTTGCTGGCTGCGGAGGTAGACGCCGCCGGGTTTGGGGATTTTAATGCCTCTGCGAACGCCGCTGGCAAGGTACAAGTGGTTTCCCGCTTTATTAATCCGTTTGATGGTGGCGGGGACCCGATCTCCCCCGAGTCTTAGATGAACCAACTTTTTTCCGGACAGCTTCAGATTCTTCATAAGAGCCCCTGACACGTAAACCACCCGGTCGGGGGCTTGCGTGAAATGGACGTTGCAAAAAGTCAAACTCATGGATTTTATCCTCCTAAAAGTGATCAGGGTTTGCTCAGCAGTAAATAGCGGGCATAGCCTATCGGATTTTCCAGCGACCTTCTGGCGGTTTCCGGATCGCCGATCCGAAAGAACGAGGAGCGCCCCGGTTTGGAGTTGACCTCCAGCACCCATACACGGCCTTGGCGGTCAACGCCGAAATCAAGGCCCAGCTCCGCCAGCCTGCCGAAACGGGTCTCCAGATAGGCCGGAATCAAGAGTGACAGTTTGCGGATTGCGGCTTCAGCGGCTTTGCCTTCAGACTCCCCGAGTTCGCGAATGAGATAAGGCAGTGCCCGATGGGCGGTACCGCCTCCATGCAAATTGGAGGTTAGCGAATCCTTGCGGCCCGCGCGGACCGCCATCCCCGTCAAGCTCCATTCGCCCTTGGCGTCTTTCTGCATGAGGACGCGGACATCAAAGGGTTCGCCGTCCGAGCTGTTCAACTGCAAATACGGCTGAACCAGGAACGGCTGTCTCCCGGTAAAGCGGTCAATCCAATCCAGCCCTGCTCGCTTGGTGGAAAAGCGACGCCGGAAGACCGTATTCCGCCCGCTCCGGCCGACAACCCTGACTTCATCACGCGGCAGATGCCATTTGACGTGCAGCGTCCGTTTGCCGTGCGTACCGTTCCGCGGCTTCAGGAAGGCTTCTCCGTCATGGGCTTGCAGCCATTGGTCCAGCTGAGCCTGCCCTTGGTACAGCGCCGTTTCCGGTAAATATTCGGTAACCTCCGGGCATTCAAGCAGAGCTTGGTATACCGCCCATTTCCCCGCAAGACCCCGGGCCAAATAAACGAAGGGATGCTCTTTCGCCAGCCGTTCGAGCAAACGATGCTTGCGCAGCTGCTGCTTGCGGTCATGGATCAGGCAACGGTCGTAAATGATGTCCGGCCGGGGGCACCATTTGCGAATCCAGGTTCCGTGTTCAAAGGTGTAGGCGGGAATGCCGGCAGCGTTCCCCAAAGCGATCCAGCTGAGGCAGAAGACGTACACGTGAAGCCCATGCCTTGCGCCGATGCGGCATAATCTGCGGCAGAACGCAACTTCCGCGAAGGGGAGCGGACCGCTGCTTTCGGAGACCAGGATGCCAACGTTCCCTTGTGATGTTTTGTACATGGCTGATTCCCTCCTTCCAAGAGGCCCTCCAAGGGCAACCTCTAAAAGCCGGACAAATAGCGGGTATATTCGATCATTTGCTTGACCGAAGGGCGGATCTTGTCTTCGCCGATCGGAGTATTATCGTTCTTGGACGGCTTGGAGTTGACCTCCAGCAACCACACCCGGCCGCTCGTTTCCACCGCCAAATCAATCCCGAACTCCCCGAAGTGGGCCGGGATTTGCGCATCGACACTCTGGGCGACGTCCAGCGCCACCTTCTTCAGCTTTAAGGCGAGTTTGCTTTTGATTCCAGCCGGCAGCGAGCTGCGGGCAATCGCGTCCTTCACCTTACTCAGCGTGCCGCCGCGAGCCAGATTGGACACAAAATGATGGTTCCCGGCGATCCGGGCCACGATGGAAGTCGTATTCCATTTGCCGTACAGGTTCTTCTGGACCAACGCCCGAAAATCAACCGGCCTATGATCCACCTCGATCAAGTGAAGCCCCTGCTGGATTTGGTAGCGAGTCGTTTTCATTTTGCCGGATAACGCGGTGAACAGCTTAGCGAGGCTCGGATATACTTGGCGCTGTGCGCCACCAACCTGGGTCGATAAGGTCTGGAAGGCGCCGCCTTCAAGCCGCGAGATACGGATGATGCCTTTGCCCAAGCTTCCCTTGATTGGTTTCAGGAAGACGACGGGATATTTGCTGCACATCGCTTTCAACATCGCGTAATTGCGAAACAGATGCGATTCCGGCAAATAACGCTGCACGGAGGCATCTCGGCTAAGCGCGTCGAACACTTCGGTTTTGTCGAGATATTTCTCGTTGAAAAAATGGCTCCCGTAGCGGGATTTTACTTCTTTCATAAAATGCTGTACGCTAGGTTTGTTCTCCAATTTCCGCGAATTCAGCCGGTTGTAGAATACATCTGCGGCGGGCAGCTGGGTTTGCTTCCACCCGTTGCCATAGACCCAGCCCGAGATCTGGCTTGTGCTGGTGCCGATATGATTGGGGGTAAAGAAATAGACGAATACCCCTTGGCGCGAGCAGGCGTTCACGAGCTCTTTGCAGAACTTGGTCATTTGGCCAAACGGCCGTTCCGGATTACCGGGGAAATCCTGACTGAGCAGAACTCCTAACAGCGGACCCAGTTGAAGGGTCGAGGAATGCGGCCGATAGATGAGTCGCAGCGGCGACCGCGGTTGGATTCCCATTTTTCTAGCCAGACCCGAGCTCATGCGAACTCCGTCGGATCTGGATAAGGGAATGACCTTCACGCGGTGCCGAAATGATCCGAAGGTGAGTAGAAGCGGAAGATGCGTTGGGATTTTCCACTGTTTGATCAGCATGTCTCCGAGCACGAGAATGTCGTCTTCAAGAATGCCCGGACTCATGATTTGTACCGTAATTTTTTTGGAGGGCATGAATGCGGATCTCCTTCCAAGCTAAGCTAGAGTCTTGGATGCAAGTAAAGATCATCTGCGTAAAATGCATGTAATGCATCATATGAGGACATAGAATCCTTGGTGATTAACCTATGCCCGTTTTCGGCGGCTTCCGGGCGAAGGAATAAAGCGATTTACTCCTTGCCAGGCGCGGGCCGAAGACGGATATCGCGGAAGATAGTTAGGGCAGCAGCCTAAGAGAAAGAAGGAGGAAGAGAGGGTGCCCGATTGGCTTTACGTGTTGGTGAGCGTCGCGGTGGCTGCTTTTGTCGGCGGCGTGACCAACCATTTTGCGATTAAAATGTTGTTTCATCCGCGCAAGCCCATACATATCGGCAAATTTCACGTTCCCTTTACACCGGGACTGATCCCGAAACGCCGTGACGATATCGCCGAATCATTGGGTCAGGTGGTGGCCGAGTATTTGGTGACGGCCGAAGGGCTGCAGGAAACCGTGCAGCGTCCGGCGTTCCGGAACAAGGCGGAGAATGCCTTGCGCGGCTTCGTGGAACGCGTAAGCTCCAGCGAGTTAACGCTTCGGCAAGCGGCACTCCGGGTGTGGAGCGAGGAGGAGTTCGAGGCGCTGAAGTCCAAGCTGGCGGCTGGGGCTAGAGCAACGGCGATGCGGGGGCTGGCGCGTCTATGGGGACATGCGGACCTAAGCAGCCTGCCAGTGAAGCGGCTTGTTCCCGGTTGGTCTGAGGAGAACCGCAAAGCCTGGAGCGCTGCGCTGGCCAGCGCGTTACTGGGCGTCGTGGAAGAGGAACTGCTGTCGGCCAACGGACAGCGCATGCTGTCGAAAATGGCGGCGGGGCTGATGGACCGGGCCGGCGGATTCCTTGGCACGATGGCGGCGATTTTTGTGGATGAGGACAAATTGGTGCAAAAAATGACCCCAGCGCTCGTTCAGGCGCTGCGGGGCGAGGAAGCTTTAAGCAAAACCGCCCAAGCGATCGAGACGCGGCTGGAGCTGTACGGCGAGAAGCCGGTGGCGGAACTGCTGGCGCTCTTAACCGGCGAAGAGGCGCTAAGCTGGCTGAGCGGCAAGCTGGAGCAGCTGCCGCTGGAGCGTTGGCTGGAGCAAGCGGAGAACCGACCGATTCGCTCGTTGATCGAGCCGTGGAAAGCGTCGGTGCAGGGCTTCGTTCCGGTGCTGACCGAGCGGCTACTGCGCTTGATTGCCAAGGGCATTCCGGCGGCGATGCAGGCGGTGGATTTGCCGGGCCTCGTCGAGGAACAGGTGCAGAGATTCCCGATCGAACGGCTGGAGGAGGTCATCCTCAGCGTCTCCGGCAAGGAATTTCGCGCCATTACTTGGCTTGGCGTATTGCTTGGCGGAATCATCGGCTTGTTCCAGTCGCTGTTACTGCTATTCGGCGGGGTAGGCTGATGGCTAGCGGCTGTCGGTTGTCGGTGTAGGGTCTGACGGTTGTCGGTTGTCTGCTGTCGCGGGCCATGAGTCCTCGCGGTACTTCTTCTAACGCTTGTGAGGAGCGCTATTGGCGCCGAAAAGAGGGAAATGAAATTCTAACGCTTGCCACAGAGCTTATTTCTTGTCATTTGCGCTAAACAGCGATGTTTTCGGGTCGATAAGCTTTGTGATCAGCGTTAAAAATTGTACTCCTCGTTTTTTGGGCAAATAAGCTTCTTGATCAGCGTTAGCACAAGAACGCAAGAAAGCGAGCTAGAACGGAAGTTAGATAGTAAGCTAGAAAGCAAGCTAAAAAGCAAGTTAGAAAGCAAACTGGAAAGCAAGCAGGGGACAGGCTCGTCTTACGCCCGCTTGGATTACACTAAATCAAATTTGGAGGTTTAACTTAATGAACATTTATGACAAAGCACATGAACTGGCGGCAGCCTTGAAGGACAGCCAGGAGGTAGCCGAAATCACGGCAGCGATGAAGCTGGTGGAGGCCGATCCCGAAAGCAAACGGATGCTCGACGATTTTCGGGTTCGCCAAAATGAAGTCCAGCAGCGAATGATGGCTGGAGAGATGCCGACGCAAGAGGAAATGGAACAAATGGAGAAACAGTTCGAGGTGCTGAGTCTGAACTTGAATATCCGTCGTCTGTTTGACGCCGAACGCCGGCTTAGCGTGATCATTCAGGACGTCAACAAGATTATTACGGACAGCCTGTCCCACCTGTACGGCGCGGGGATCTAACTTCGCGCTTTTACGCACGCTTTCTTGATTCACAAGTTTCTATCATATTCCTGCAGCCCCGTTCATAGAGATAGAAGAGACAAGGGGAAGACCTCATCAACGTATCTCGTAATCTATGAAAATAAAGGAGCTGCAGAGGATGAAAGTCGTAAGAAAACCAAGCAAATGGAAGCATGCCGTTTATCTGATTCTGGCATTAGCGATGCTCGTTTATGCCTTGCCGATGATTTCGTTTGAGCCTGGAGCCGGCTGGGTGTCGGTATTTGGCGCGGTGTGGGCAGGGTTTGCCTTCCTCGTCATCGGGGCTCACCTGCATTTCCTTCTTGGTGTCAATGAAGAGAAGCAGCGGGAGTTGGACCGAATCCGGCGGGAAAAATACCGGGAATGGGAGCTCCAATGGGGAGCGGACGGAAAACACGGTGAAAAGGCATAAGCCCGTGCTAAAAATGGACAGGGACTGTTCCGGAAGTGTAATGATCTTCCGGAACAGTCCCTTTTTTTCGTCCTCGGCTCATTTTGTATGGCACTACCTCTCGTCTTCGCCGGTCAGCATTTGATCGTTGCTGGCTCCAGGCGGGACCATCGGGTAGACGTTTTGCTCCTCCCGTACGTTAAATTCCATCAGAACGGGGCCGGGGTGCGTTAACGCCTGCCGGATCACGGCATCGGCTTCCTCCGGCGTTTGCGCCCGCAGCCCGGGTACTCCGTAGGCGCCGGCAAACGCTACAAAATCCGGCGAAGTGAGGTGGACGGAGGAGTAGCGCCGTTCATAGAACAGCTGTTGCCATTGCCGCACCATCCCCAAATAACCATTGTTCAGGATGGCGATTTTGATCGGTAAGCCGTAATCCACGGCTGTCATCATCTCCTGCAGGTTCATTTGGAAGCTGCCGTCCCCGGTGATGCAGACAATCGGCGGAGCGGACGGACCTTCCAACGCGATGGCGGCACCGATAGCGGCGGGGAAGCCAAAGCCCATGGTTCCAAGTCCACCGGAGGTCAGGAAAGAACTGGGCCGGGAGAACTGGTAGTGATGGGCGGTCCAGATTTGATGCTGACCTACATCGGTTGCCACCACAGCATGGCCTTGGGTATGCTTGTCGATCAGCCGAATGACCTCCTGCGGATTCAGCGATCCTGGAGCCACCGACTCGTTATAATGCGGCACCTTTCGCTGCCATCCGGCCGTCTCCTCAGCCCAGCGGGTCGACTTGGGCGGGATCGCGCACGCATTTAACTTCCGCAGCAGGTCCCCGATATCTCCGCACAGCCCCAGATCAACAGGAATGTTCTTGTCCAGCTCAGCATCATCGATGTCCACATGGATCTTCCAGGCATGGGGAGCGAACGACTTAGCCTTGCCGGAAAGTCGGTCGTTGAGCCGCGTTCCTAGACATATCAGCAGATCGGCGTGATGCACCGCCCGGTTGGCGGCATACGTGCCATGCATCCCGAGCATCCCGAGATAGAGCGGATGGCGGGCAGGGAAGGCCCCGATGCCCATCAGCGTAGTCGCCACCGGAATTTGCGTGGTTTCTACAAGCTGGAACAGCGGCTCGGCCGCACCGGATGCCACGGCGCCGCCCCCGACAACGAGCACCGGGCGCTCGGAGCTTTCGATCTTGCTCGCAATCAGCCGTACGGCCTCCTCATCGATCTGGGTTGAAGGCACGTAACCGCGGATGTGGATTTCGGCAGCCGGACTCAAGTTGGTTTGAGCGGTCATGATGTTCTTGGGCAGATCGATCAGGACCGGCCCCGGTCGTCCCGTGACAGCGAGATGAAAAGCCTCTTTGATGATTCTAGGCAACTCGCGGATATCCATCACGGAATAATTATGCTTGGTCACGTCCATCGTCATGCCAAAAATGTTGACCTCCTGGAAGCTGTCCCGACCGATCAGATCAGTCGACACCTGACCGGTCAGCACGACCATCGGGACCGAGTCCATGTAGGCGTTGGCGATCCCTGTGACCGCATTGGTTGCGCCTGGTCCGGAGGTGACGAGCGCAACCCCCGCCTTCCCCGTCACGCGGGCGTAGCCGTCCGCCGCGTGTACGGCTGCCTGCTCATGCCGGGTCAGAATATGCCGGATCTCTCGGCAATCGTACAGCGCATCGTAAATAGGAATTACTGCCCCGCCCGGGTATCCGAAGATCGTATCGACCTGTTCCGCAAGCAGGCAATCGATTAACAGCTCCGCTCCGCTTCGGGCGGAGGTTAACTTGGATTCTTGGATGTTTCTCATTAGGTCAGACCTCCCGGTGGAATTTTGACTATTTTATCGCGGGAGATTCGCTTGTGGAGTGATCCCAGTCATAATTCGTGGGACGCCTTGGCCGGAGGAAGCAGAGAGGCAGCGCCCAAACGTAAAGATCTGCTCGGCCGCTCGCCGAAAGGTGTAAATGACGGAGACGGGTTCGTCTTCATTAGTCACATTGGCGAGGTGTATCCAAGCGGGTTCCTGCCAGTTAGCTGCGGGAATGTCCGGAACGCTTCATTGGTGGATATTTATCGGAACTCACCGATCCTTCGGGAGCTGAGGGACAAATCCTTGCTGAAGGGAAAATGCGGCGTCTGCGAATTTAAGGAGCTGTGCGGAGGTTCAAGAGCGAGGGCTTATGCGGTTACCGGCGATTATTTGGAGAGCGATCCGTATTGCGCATATATTCCACGAGGATTTTCACAACAACAAAAATAATAAGGAGGCCGAGCGGCCTCCTTTTCTTGGTGTGCCACGCATGGCGATTAACTAGGTGGTGAAAGTCCACTGTGGGGGTTTGTAGTTACCAACCACTAGCCAAGAGCAAGGGTGTCCACCGCGAGGTGGAATCCAAAGGAAGCTGGAGGCAAACTTCCGGCCCAAGGAACACGAACATCATCAGGCATAGGATACGGGATGAGTCTGCTAAACAAGACGAAGTCCAATTAACTACACGGACGTACCAATGTAAATGATGTGGGTATATGGAAGGAAAGTGAATCGTCTTACCGTGGGAGGTCTCATGGACGTGAGGAGATGCACTTCGAATCACGGTTGAAACAAGATTTATCATGAGAAGTCAGCAGACGCCATAGTACCGCGAACAGTCGACGGTTCGAGGGAAGGGCTGAACCTTAGGAGGTGAAGTCAATGAAAGTTACCGAAACAGGAGCCAAGGGCAGCCAACTTCTAACGGAAGACTCTCTGCAAAAGAATAGTGCGGAACACGAAGGATATGCGGGAGTGCACAGTCCTGCGAGGATAACCGAAACCGACGACACCAACGCAACCGAGTCGAAGGACCGGTTGCTTGAGAAAATCGTTAGCAGGGACAACTTGAACGAAGCATTCAAGAGAGTCAAAGCGAACAAGGGATCGCACGGAATCGACGGGATGGGAGTAGATGAACTTCTACAATATCTCAGAGACAACGGCGAGACCATCAAGCAACTGATCTTGGGCGGCAAGTACCGCCCGAATCCCGTTCGAAGGGTAGAGATTCCCAAAGAGAACGGAAAGAAGAGAAACCTTGGCATTCCAACAGTGGTTGACCGAGTCATCCAGCAGGCAATCGCCCAAGTGCTTACGCCAATTTATGAGAGGCAGTTTTCAGACAACAGCTACGGATTCCGACCCAAACGGAGCGCACACCACGCGATGAAACGAAGCCAACAATACGTGCAAGAGGGATATCGTTACGTGGTGGATATGGACTTGGAGAAATACTTTGACACCGTCAACCAAAGCAAGCTCATCGAGGTGCTTTCAAGAACGATCAAAGACGGACGAGTGATCTCGCTCATCCATAAGTATCTCCGGGCGGGAGTCGTCGTGAAGCATAAGTTTGAGGACACGGAAATCGGCGTACCGCAGGGAGGGAACCTAAGTCCGATTCTCAGCAATATCATGCTGAATGAATTGGACAAGGAACTGGAAGCAAGAGGACATCGATTCGTGCGATACGCAGACGATATGCTCATATTCTGCCGGAGCAGGAGGAGTGCGGAGCGTACCCTGACGAAAATTCTCCCTTACATCGAGAAGAAGTTGTTTCTCAAGGTAAACCGGGAGAAAACGATCGTGGACGATGCGACAAAAGTTAAATTTCTTGGCTTCTCATTCTACCAGAGCAAAGGGGAAACGCGGGTCAGAATCCATCCCAAATCCGTATCCAAGATGAAAGCTAAAGTGAAAGAGCTAACGTCGAGAAGCAACGGAATGGGCAACACCGACCGGGCGCTGAAGCTTAGGCGTTACATCATGGGATGGGTAAATTATTTCAAGCTTGCTGACATGAAACAACTACTCCAAACCACTGATAAATGGATGAGAAGGCGTATCCGAATGGTCTTCTGGAAGCAATGGAAACGAGTGAGGACGAAACTCGAAAGGCTTATATCGCTCGGAATTCATGAACAGAAGGCGTGGGAATACGCAAACACAAGAAAGGGCTATTGGAGAATCTCCAATAGCCCAATCCTCTCGAAGTCCCTCGGTAACAATAGGCTGAAGAACCTCGGATTCCTTTTCTTTTCTGATTATTATCGACAAGTTACTGCGCATTCCTAATGGAACCGCCGTATACCGAACGGTACGTACGGTGGTGTGGGAGGTCGGCTGCCCAATTAATGGGTAGCCTCCTACCCGATTTCTGCAAAAACCTAAGCTTGAATCGGTTCAAATGTCACCTTCCAATGATCCGCTGCCAGTTGTTCGCATTCATGACGGTAGCCCTTACCTTCAAGCACCTTCAGGAGCGGGACGGGCTTCATTGTGGCGTGCAGAACAAGGCTGTCACCCTCCTGCAGCTTCCCAACCGTGTCCATAATAACGCTGAACGGCTCTTCGCCGCGGCGAAGAATCGGCCGAACGTCGAGTTCAACGATCTGGTTTGCCATTTATGGATTCACCTCCACGTCCGTCCGTTCGGCGGCAAATGCTTGGCAGAGCCGAGCTGCACCGCTGAGTCCCTTCATGCCGCCGTACAGCGTATAGAAGAACGAGTCCGGCGCATCCAGCGAGAAGGACAAATACTGCTTTGGATCGATCCCCAGCATTTTTTCAAACAAAGCGGAAGTATCGTAGGCATAGAAACAGAAATAGGTGTATTGGAATTCCGGCATTTTTTCCGCGATGGTGAGGATCTCGCTGGCATAGCGTTCCAGATTGCTTTCCGCTTCCTCAATCATCCGTAACGCATCCTCGAGCTCGACGGCAATCTTAATTGTTTTCTCATCGACAACCGTAATCGTTGCCATAGGGCATTCCCCCTGCTTAGTTTTTGCCGATTTTCACCTGGAACATCTCTGGCCCCTGCTCAATGTACTCCCAAGTGAAACCGCCGGGATGCATGGCCTCGAACTGAAACCGGAGCGGTACCGGGTCATGGTCGTTAATCAGCAGCATCGCTTCCCCCGGCTCCAGGGAATTAAAGGTTGCAAAAATGGTCTTATGCTTGAGCTGCGGCGGATATTCGGTGGCGTTGACAGTAGCTTTGAATTGACTCATGGGAAGTCCTCCTAAATGTTTAGAATTTAACGATTCGCCCCCATTATAGCAACGGACTTGAGCGGGATTGTGATATCAGTCACAAGATGCGAAACCGTCAAAAATTTCTCGGCGGATTTGTCCGGAAGCTGCCATGAATCAAGTGATTTCTGTCACTTGGGTGCCGATGCCGGACGATTATAATGTGCGTAATTTGAATTTGATGGCTCACGATTAGAAGGAGGAACCGATAACATGCGCGTCCGAGATTACATCCCGAATCAACATGGAGCCTGGGCCATGCTGATCGTTCCGTTTCTGTTTGGCATGCTCGCCTCTACCCCCGGGGCGATCCACGGTTTGTTGTTTGTGTGCTGGCTTCTCATTTATCTGTTTATGTTTCCTTTGCTGCAATGGATTCGGAGGGGAAAAGCCAAGACCAAAGCCAAAGCCGACCGATACCGCAAGCCTTTGCTGCTCTACGGTGCGTTGCTGGTCCCTGCGGCGCTCACTTTGGTCCTGCTTCGCCCCGAGGTGCTGAAGTTGGCTCTCCTGTTCGTGCCGCTGTTTGGGGTGAATGCCTTCTATGCCAAGCAGAAGCGCGAACGCGCTCTGCTGAACGACATCGCGGCGATCGTGCAATTCAGCTTGATGGTGTTTATCTCGTATCAGCTTGGAGGAGGAACCGATCTTCGGCTCGCCACGGAACTGTTCCTGATCAGCACGTTGTATTTTGTAGGGACCGCTTTTTACGTGAAAACCATCATCCGCGAACGGAATAATAAGCGATTCTATTGCTACTCCGTAGCCTACCACGTTATGCTGATGATCTTGGCCGTATGGCTGCTCTCTCCGGCGCTGTGGATCGCCGCATTGATCCTGCTGGCTAGAGCGGTCTGGTTCCCGCGGACGGGGATTACCGCCAAGCAGTCCGGCATGCTGGAAATTGTCTATTCTGTTATTGTTCTTGCCGCCTTCTGGATGACCTACGCCTGAATGTGTATAATGAATACAGAATAGTACAGATTCGGGCAGGGGGTATAACAGTTGGAGGGACCGGAAGAAAGCGTAACAAAACACGAACAGCTGCTCCAACATATCGAAGGACTCAAGATTGGAACGAAAATCTCCGTGCGCAAGCTGGCCAAAGCGCTGGGGGTAAGTGAAGGTACCGCCTACCGGGCGGTGAAGGAAGCGGAGAATCTCGGGATCGTCATTACGAAGGAACGGATCGGCACGGTTCGCGTGGAGAAGAAGCCGCGCAACATCTCGGACCAGCTCACCTTTGGCGATGTGGTTGAGATCGTCGAAGGTCATGTGCTGGGCGGCGGAGAAGGATTGAACAAAACGCTGAACAAGTATGTCATTGGCGCGATGAAAATCGATGCCATGGCCAGATACATTGACGCCGGCAGCCTGCTGATCATCGGGAACCGCGATAATGCCCATTCACTTGCCCTGGAGCAAGGCGCCGGGGTATTGATCACCGGGGGGTTCGGGACGAGCCGCGAGGTGAAGACGCTGGCGGACAAGCTGGCATTGCCGATCATCTCCTCGCGTCACGACACGTTTACCGTCGCATCGATGATTAACCGGGCGTTATTTGACCGTTTGATTAAGAAAAAAATCATGCTGGTGGAAGACATCGTCAGCCGCAAACCGCGGGTGAGCATGCTGAAGGCGACCAGCAACATTTCCGATTTTGATCAGTTGTCTTTAGAGACGGGGCAGCAGCATTTTCCGGTGGTGGACGAGTGGAACCGGGTCATCGGGATCGTCAGCCGGAAGAACGTCGAAGAGCTGAGCGGCGACCAGCCGATTGAGAAATGCATGACCCGCCATCCGATCACCGTTGGCCTGCAGACATCGCTCGCTTCGGCAGCGCAAATCATGGTCTGGGAAGGGATCGACTTCTTGCCTGTCGTGGACCGCAACCGGAAGCTGGTCTCGTCGGTGACGCGCCGCGAGGTGCTGCAAGCGATGCGGGACGTACGGAATCAGCCGCAGCTGGGCGAAACGTTTGAGCACTTAATGTGGAACGGGTTTGCCGAGGAACGGGACGAAGAGGGGAAATTGTTCTTCCGCGGAATGATTACGCCGCAGATGGCGACCGATTTGGGGACGATCTCGCATGGGGTCCTGACCTCGCTGATGACCCAAGCCGGACTTCGCGCGGCCAAAGACGCCAGCGGCGGCGACTTTGTGGTCGATAACCTGACGACCTATTTCGTCCGTCCGGTGCAAATTGAAAACCCGGTGGTTATCACCCCCGTATTACTGGAGATGAGCCGCCGGGCTTGCAAGCTGGAAATTATGTTAACCTATCAGGATTCGCTGGTTTCGAAGGCGGTCATGACGCTGCAGTCCATCGACCATGCCTAAGCAGCGGAGCGGGGATCCTGCATGCAAAGAGGGATAGCCTAACGGCCTGGGGCCGCGAGGTTATCCCTCTTTTTGCCGGGCATATAAGCCATGGTTGCGGAGGCCGGCGAAGATGTTAAACGCCCCCAGCACCATAAACACAGCGCCGATGACAACGCGAAGCGTCGAGCCGCTGAACAGGAACATTTGGATGAGGGCCAGAACGATCAGCATCACGCCCATACTGATATTCATTTTGGCGGCCGCCATTCCCCGCGTCTTCGGATCGAGCGAACGCCGGGACTTAAAGCTGAAGAAGACCGAGCCCACGCAACTGATGATCAAAATCACGTAAAGAATGGATTGGATCGTTTGGATCATGAGAGGTTCGTAGCTCCTTTAATCGTAGAGTGGATACGCGCTTGAGCAGCAACAGAACGTCGAATTCCTGCAAAAATACAGTTTTTAATCGCAAAAACAGTTATTCAATCCACATGCTCTTGAAATGGAGAAAATTCCTGCACTTTTACAGTTTTGTTTGCCGTCTCAAGTGAATTACCTCATATTTTAGCATGATTTGCTAGAGACGAATATAGGGCCGCATGTCCACCCAAACCTGAAGCACCCCGTCACTCACCAGCATCGTCTTGATTTGAATCGCGTATTCCTTGTCGCGAACGACATAGATTTTTCGGTTTAACAGCGTGCGGGCCATTTTGGCATCCGAGTCAATATCAAAAATATTTCGACCCCGCAGCACCTCTAATTCGTTGTGAAGCTGCTCGGCGACCTCCTTCACCGCCAGCGAATCGAGCGGCGGATCGCGTTCCTCCACGCGCACCTTGATCTCTTTGATGACGGTGGAACGGTTGTTGTATTTTTTTAGCGTCCGAATGTCCTCTTCGGCTTGATGCAGCTGGATGGTCAGGTCTTTGTTCTGGATCCACAGCAAATTGTAGCTGGTCTGATAAATGACGTTATACACGATACTTCCGGTTACCATGCCGAGGATAAACACGGCGGTGAATTGCATAAACCTGCGAAAGCCCGTTAGCTTCGGTTGTTTCGCCTCTTCATTCATCCCCGTCCTCCCCCGCACATCCAGCGCACCAATTCCGAACCCATATGCGCCCCGAGAAAGGCGAACAACAGGTACAAGATCTGTTTGATGGCCGGAGACAGGTTCCCGTCAAAAAAATTGCTCTCAATGACCCGCATCGGGTCGATCGTGCCGCCAACTGCAGCAGCCAGCGCCCATATTTTAATGCGGTCGGCAATGTCCAGCATCGTCTGCGTCGGAGGCTGCAGTGAAACGACTGCGCCGATGCCGCCAACCATGGCGCCCCCCACCACAATTCCGAAGGCGATAAAGAAATCCATGACCGCTTTGGTCAAAAACGTGCTCATGCGCGCTTGCCCCTTTCCGAGGTTTGTCCGGTCTTTCTACCATTCTATGGGCGGGCAATGCCTATGTATGATAAAATATTAGAGGTAAACCGATTGAAAGGAAGGGATCGCATGGACAGCTTTGTTCATTTGCACGTACATAGCGAATACAGCTTGCTGGACGGAGCAGCCCGGCTTGAGGATCTCGTCGCCAAGGCGGCGGCTTCCGGCATGAAGGCGCTGGCGCTGACGGATCATGGGGTCATGTACGGCGCGGTTCCTTTTTATAAATTGTGTAAAAAACACGGCATCAAGCCGATCATCGGCTGCGAGGTCTATTTTACGGCAGGCTCGCGCAAGGAACGGGGAAGCCGGAAGGATCAGCCGATCCATCACTTGATTTTGCTGGCCAAGAACGAGACGGGCTACCGCAACCTGATGAAGCTGTGCTCCATCGGTCATCTCGAAGGCTTCCACTATAAGCCGCGAATCGACTGGGATGCGCTGCAGCGGCATCGCGAGGGCCTGGTCTGCCTTAGCGCTTGCTTGGGCGGGGAAGTCCCGTTCCATCTCCTGCGCGGTCATTACGAGGAAGCGAAGAAAGCGGCGCTGCGTTATCAAGCGGCGTTTGGCGAGGATTTTTACCTGGAGCTTCAGGATCACGGCATCCCCGAGCAGAAAAAGGTAAATCCGCTTCTTGTCCAGCTGGCTGGAGAAATCGGTGCCGAGCTTGTAGTCACCAATGACGCACATTACCTGAGCAAGGAAGACGCCGAGGTCCAAGACGTGCTCATTTGCGTAGGGACAGGGAAAACGGTGGACGACGAGGACCGGCTCAAAATGCACACCAATCAGCTCTATCTGAAAACCGCGGAGGAAATGGCCCAGCTGTTCCCTCACTTGCCGGAGGCGTA
Organism: Paenibacillus sp. MB22_1; assembly: GCF_047200555.1. Lineage (NCBI taxonomy): Bacteria > Bacillati > Bacillota > Bacilli > Caryophanales > Paenibacillaceae > Paenibacillus > Paenibacillus sp. MB22_1. The sequence goes on along the minus strand of NZ_JBLADV010000001.1, from coordinate 2,124,026 downwards.
TGCCAATACCGCGAAAATTGCCGATTCCTGCGAGTTGGAGCTGGAGTTTGACCGACATATTTTGCCGGCCTACCGTCCGATCCCGGAGGGGCATACTGCAGGCAGCTACTTGGCGGAGCTGTGTCAACAAGGATTGGTGGACCGCTACGGCGAGCTGGACGTTTGGCGTGACCTGACCGAGCGAGAGAAGCTGGAGCAGCGGCTGCGGTACGAGCTGGAGATCATCGCCAGCATGGGCTTCTCCGATTATTTTCTGATCGTGTGGGACTTTATCGCCTTTGCTCACCGGAACGGAATCGCCACCGGACCGGGACGGGGCTCATCGGCGGGCAGCTTGGTGGCATACGTGCTGCGGATCACCGACGTGGATCCCATCAAATATAACTTGTTGTTTGAACGGTTTTTGAACCCGGAGCGGGTGACGATGCCGGATATCGATATCGACTTCAGCGACGAGCGGCGGGATGAAGTCATTGCCTATGTGGTCGACAAATATGGGGCAGAGCATGTCGCGCAAATTATCACCTTCGGTACGATGGCGGCGCGCGCGGCGGTCCGCGATGTAGGGCGGGCGCTGAATGTGCCGTTTGGCGAAGTGGACAAAGTGGCGAAGCTGATTCCGGGCCATCTGGGCATGACGATTGAACGCGCGTTAAAGGAAAGCCCGGATCTCAAAGCGATGTATGACGGGTCCGAGCGGGTGAAGCGGCTGCTGGACATGGCGATGAAAGTTGAAGGCATGCCAAGGCACGCTTCGACCCATGCCGCCGGGGTGGTTATTTCGCGCGATCCGTTGACCGATGCCGTTCCGTTGCAGGAAGGCAGCGAGCATACGGCGTTAACGCAATATTCCATGGAAAACCTGGAAGCGATCGGTCTGCTGAAAATGGACTTCCTCGGCCTTCGCACCTTATCCATCATCGAGCGCTGCATGAACTGGATTAAGGAGCAGTCGGGGGACGCTCCCGATTTCCGGCTGGTCCCGGATAACGATCCGGCCACATACGAGATGCTGGGGCGCGGGGAAACGACCGGCGTGTTCCAGCTGGAGTCCACCGGGATGCGCCGGGTGCTGAAGGAGATGAAGCCGTCGGTGTTTGAGGACATCATCTCCCTGCTGGCGTTGTATCGCCCGGGGCCGATGGAGTTTATTCCGAAATACATCGCCGGCAAGCACGGGCAAATCACCGTCGAATATCCGCATCCGGATTTGGAGCCGATTTTGAAGGATACGTACGGCATTATCGTCTACCAGGAGCAGATCATGCAGATCGCCTCTCGCATGGCGGGCTTCTCGCTGGGCGAAGCGGACCTGCTGCGACGTGCCGTCTCCAAGAAGAAACGTGAGGTGCTCGACGAGCAGCGCGGACATTTCGTCAGCGGCAGCGTGCAGCAAGGCTACACTGAGGATGAAGCGAACGTCGTTTATGACATGATCGTCCGGTTCGCCGATTACGGCTTCGCACGAGCCCATGCGGCCGCCTATGGCGTGCTGGCGTTCCAAACGGCCTACCTGAAGGCGCATTATCCGGTGCAGTTTATGGCGTCGATGCTGACCGCGGTTACGGGCAGCCACCGCAAGGTGGCGGAATACATCGTGGAATGCCGGCGGATGGGGATCGTCGTGCTGCCGCCGGACGTGAACGAGAGCAGCGTTCTGTTTACGCCGCAGGTAGGGGCTGGTTCTGCGGATGCAGCCCTTTCGGGTGAAGCTAAGGGCCGCGATGCGAAGGACGGACACGCCGGATCCGGACAGGAGCCGCCGGCCCTTGGCGTGATCCGCTTTGGCCTGGCCGCGATCAAAAATGTCGGCACGCAGGCGATTGAAAGCATTTTGCGCGAGCGGAAGGAGCGTCCGTTCGACAGCTTGCTCGATTTTTGCCGGCGGGTGGATTTGCGGACATGCAACAAGCGGGTGATCGAGTCGCTGATCCAAGGCGGGGCGTTTGATTCCTTGCCGGGTCACCGTGCGCAGCTGCTGGCGATGCTGGACGAGACGGTCGAGGCGGCGCTGAAGTGGCGCAAGGAGCGGGATGAACTGCAGATCCAGCTGTTTGATTTCGTGGAATCGCCGAACTGGGACATCGAGTACCCGGATGTCCCGAAGTTTACGGCAGCCCAGCAGCTGGATTTGGAGCGCGAGCTGCTCGGGCTGTATTTGTCCGGCCATCCGCTGGACGATTTCGACGCCTTGCTGGAGGGAGAAGGCGTCGACCGGCTGATGGATTTGGCCGAAGCGCCGGACGACACCCGCACCGTTGTGGCGGGGATGGTCGTGTCCGTGAAGACGATCACAACCAAGCAGGGGAAAGCGATGGCGTTCATGGAACTGGAGGACCAGATCGAGCGCTGCGAGGTTGTGTTGTTCCCCGAAGTGTGGCGGCGCTCGGCCGCCCACGTCGAGAAGGGGGCTTTGCTCGCGTTGCGCGGCGTCGTCCAGCAGCAGGACGAAGGCTTTAAGCTGCTGGCCGACGAAGTGGCTCCGCTGAGCGAGCAAAGCCTGGCCCGGCTGCGCCGCGGCCTTGCGCGCGGGCGCGGGCCCAGCGCCGCCGGTGGCACCGGCGGCGCACGCGGTGCGGCCGCGGGCTCCCGCGCGGCCGAGGGAGCGCCTGCGGGCGCTGCGGGCGGGCTTCGCCCCGCCAGCGCCCCAGGCGCAGGCGCCGCTGCGCGGCCGACCGCCCCGGCCGCGGCGGCGGGGGCCGCGCCCGCGTCGGGCGCGCGGCGCGAGCGGGAGAAGACGCCGGCGCAGCGCGTCTTCATCAAGATCACGGCCGCGGCGGAGAACGCGCGCCTGCTGGAGCGGCTCAAGTTGCTGCTGGAGCGGCATCCCGGCCCGATCGCGACGGTGCTGTTCTACGAAAGCACCGGTAAGCTCTTGGCCTTGAACGAGCGCTACAGCATCAAGCCTTCGCCCGCTTTGATCCGTGAAATGGAGCAGATGCTTGGCCCCGACACGGTCAAAATCAAATGACGGCGATCTGCCAATCTAGAGTCGCCATTACCCGGTTGCCAAAACCCGGTTCTGCACATGTGTGCAGTGCCGGGTTTTTAATTTGCCGGACCCCCACATCAGTTGCAACGGACTCCAGCGACGTTATTCCAGCATTTACGAGAAGACAGGCAAAATAACGGACCTGAGAGACCTTATTTCTTCTCATAGCGCCTGGAATCTCCTGTTTAGAGTTAAATAACGACCGTGGAGTCCGTTACATCGGGAAATGTGCGGGAAATGGGCAAATAGCGTCGCTGAGGTCCGTTAGCGCCGGTAAGCTTCGTCTTGGCGAGGAGCGGTTGGTGGGCGACGGGAGAAAGGGACATGCCATTAGCGCTTGGTGAGCAGATCCGCAGCAAGGGACAAGTTTTAACGAACATTTTCGGAGGGTGGTGCATACACTTAGGAACACGAATGACCAAGAATCGATCATGAAATGAATTCCGGCATCGTCAACAAGCGGGGGCTCCACAACTGGCCACAACGGTCCACATCGATTGGAATCAGTAAATGAGCAGGTACCGCTGCTCAAGAGGTGCGTCGGCTATTTGACGTTGACATTTGAGTAACGCTCGCACTTGATTGACATTGGCACCTGATTAACGCCAGCATTTGTCTGGTGCTAGCACCTTTCTGACGCCAGCACATGTCTGATGTCAGCAACTATCGGTCATCAGCAACTAGCAACTATCTTGCAACAGCACCTGCTTGACATCAACAACTGGAAGTTACGTTCACAACGCGTAGACAATCGACAGATGGACAGCACCCCGCAGCGTGACTACAACCCCATCGCGACAAATACCGGCAGCGGCGGTTGCGCCGGGATCAAGGGAGGAAGATACGATGACATATGAATTGGCGAAAGCGCAGCTGCTGCGCCGCGGAGTGAAGCTGGAGGATATCGCTCAAATTGTGCATTCGCTGCAAACGGCGTATCATGCCGATCTGACGCTGGACCAATGCTTGGAGAGCGTCAAAGCCGTGCTGCAGAAGAGAGAGGTTCAATATACCCTGTTTACGGGAATCGCCCTCGATGAGCTGGCCGAACAGAAGCGGCTTCCAGAGCCGCTGCAGGCAATCCTGGAGGCCGACGAACCGCTCTATGGCGTGGATGAGACGATGGCGCTCGGCATAACGAGCGTGTTTGGGATGATTGGCCTGACGAGCTTCGGCTATTTGGACAAGGTCAAACCGGAGATCATTGGGAAGCTGAACAATCGCGGCGAACGGATTCACGTCTTTCTCGACGATTTAGTCGCCGGTCTCGCTGCCGCGGCTTCCGCCCGGATCGCCCATAAGCATGAACAGGCCGCTACGTACCCATCCAGTCCCTCTTAAACGAACTAGAGCAGCTTGCCTTTGGACGAGATGCCTCCCTAATCCAACGCCCTTAACCCATTTCCTCTGATAACAGCTTACAGAGAAATGCCCCCTGTAACTTTGATCCTAGCGCCGGGCTCTGCGGCAAATCCGTGCCGCGAGCCGCTTTCGGCGCGGGTTTCCTTTTGTTGCGGGATTTTTGAAAATTATGTTATCATTACTCTATTATACGGGCTCAAAGATTAGGTTAGGGGGCTTTGAAAAGGGCATGTGGACTGTTATGTATATTGCGCCTACCGCGAAAGTTGCGGACATGATCAAGACGAAACTCACCGAAGAAGGCTTCCTTGTCCAAACACGTCCTGTTAATTTATCCAAACAGCAATATGAGATTTTAGTACCTTCCGGGGAACTGGAAGAAGTGCAAGAAGTGTTGAATTCGATTTTGCATCCATAGCAAAGGGATTCGAGATTCCTAGTGCAGATGAGGCCTAGAAGTGCGGGTTCATATAGGGTCGTCTGGGTTTTTATAGACTTTGTGGAACTGCTACGATAAATAAACGGCTGAAGAGGTGTAGTTGTGTTCAAAGATTTGTTTCAGAAGAAGAGGAAGTACGCGACCATTCCCTCAGGACGAACCGGCAATGAAGAGGGCTCGCCGCAGGCAGATCGCCCCAAACGCGAAATTCCGGAAGGCCTGATGAATAAATGCGGCCGCTGCGGCGCGATTCAGTACAGCAAAGAACTGGAGAAGAATTTGATGGTGTGCCCTTCCTGTGGACACCATATGCGGCTGAACGCTCTGGATCGGATTCGCTATACCTTTGATGAAGGCAGCTTTACGGAGTACGATGCCGACCTGATCTCGGTCGATCCGCTGAAGTTCCCGGGGTATGCCAGCAAGCTGGAGCAGCAGGCTTTGAAATCGGGATTACGCGAAGCGGTGGTGACCGGCGAGGGGACCATCCATGGCTATCCTGCCGTGGCAGCCGTGATGAGCTTCGATTTCTTCACCGGGAGCATGGGATCGGTTGTAGGGGAGAAAATTACGCGTGCGATCGAGACGGCCATCGAAAAACGCCTGCCGATGATCATTTTCTCCACATCTGGCGGAGCGCGGATGCAAGAGAGTATCCTAAGTTTGATGCAGATGGCCAAGACGAGCGCCGCTTTGGCCCGATTAAGCGAACATGGCGGTTTATATATCTCAGTCATTACAGACCCGACGACGGGTGGTGTATCGGCTAGTTTTGCCATGCTTGGCGACATTATTGTGGCCGAGCCCGGGGCCGTGTTTGGTTTTGCCGGAAGAATCGTTATTGAGCAGACGATCCGTCAGAAGCTTCCGGACGACTTCCAGACGGCGGAATTTAACCTGCAGCATGGTCAGATCGATCTTGTCGTGCACCGCAAGGATATGAAATCGACGCTGGCGAAATTGCTAGAATTGCACGGCGTGAAGGGAGGAGTATAAATGGCAGGCGAATTGCCTTTTGAGACGCCTCTTGTGAAGCTGCGTGAGAAGATTTCCGAATTGGAGCAGTTTGGCAAAGAGAAGGGAATCGATTTTACAGAAGAAATCGCGCGCTTGGAAGAGCGTTACCGGCAGCTGGAGGAAGAGATCTACAGCAACATTTCTCCCTCCCAAAAGATGCACCTGGCCCGCCATCATCAGCGACCGACATCCCTGGATATGATCGGCCTGATCTTTGAAGATTTCATCGAACTCCACGGGGACCGGGTGTTTGGTGACGATTTGGCCGTCGTTGGCGGGCTCGCCAAGCTGGGCGGCGTACCGGTAACGGTGATCGGACAGCAGCGGGGCAAGGATACGAAGGATAATATCGCCCGCTTCTTCGGCAGCGCTCATCCGGAGGGCTTCCGCAAGGCGCTGCGACTCATGCAGCAGGCGGACAAGTTCCGGCGGCCGATCATTACGTTTATCGATACGAAGGGCGCCTATCCGGGAATTACGGCGGAGGAGCGCGGGCAATCGGAAGCGATCGCTCGGAATTTGCGCGAGATGTCGATGCTGCGGGTACCGATCATCTGCGTTGTTCTCGGAGAAGGCGGAAGCGGCGGCGCGCTCGCCCTTGGCGTAGGCAACCGCGTGCTGATGCTGGAGAATGCCATTTACTCCGTTATTTCGCCAAACGGAGCGGCCTCGATCCTTTGGAAGGATGCCTCCAAGGCGGATCAGGCGGCGGAAGCGATGAAGATCACCGCCCAAGATCTACTCGCGATGGGCGTCATTGAAGAGATTGTTCCCGAACCGCGCGGCGGCGCGCACCGGGATTACGATTCGACAGCCGCCTCGATCAAAGAGGCGTTGCTTCGTCATTTGGAAGAACTGTCCAACTTGAATCCCGATGAGCTGGTGGAGGACCGTTATCGGAAGTTCCGCAAAATCGGCGAGTTTCAGGTGGCAGGCAAGGCAGAAGAGCCGAAGGCACAGGAAACTGTGGTGCCGGAAACGGTGGCTGAGGTCGCCGGCATCCCTGAGGATGAGAAGTCTTCAGAAGCGCCAAGCGAACCGGAGGCGGCTTCGAAAGTTCAAACTGCCAAGCCAAGTTAAAGTTTCACAGCGATAACCTTACGGGGGAACCTACGGGACCTGCGGTAAGGTTATTTTCGCTGTTTTCAGGAAATACTGGAAGTTTAGATGCCGAGAATCCCTGCGCTTAGCCAAGTCGTTAGGCGCGTAATCATGGATAGTTCGTTACAATATGATAAACTTCCTATACAAATCGACAAAACTGTAGTAAATTTAGTTGTTGGAAAAGATTATATAGAGAGAACTATTTTAAACGGAGGAAACCCAAATGCGCAAAACAAAAATCGTATGTACTATCGGTCCTTCTAGTGAATCGTTAGAAAACATCAAGAAGCTGATCATGGCCGGAATGAACGTCGCTCGCTTGAACTTCTCCCACGGTGATTACGAAGAGCATGGGAACCGGATCAAGAATATTCGTCAAGCGAGTGCGGAGCTGGGGAAATCGATCGCCATACTGTTGGACACCAAAGGTCCTGAAATCCGTACCGGTAAATTGAAAGAAGAGCCTATCGAGCTGGTACAGGATGAATTCATTACCTTGACGACCGAAGAAATTCTCGGCGATAAGAACCGGATTTCCATCACATACAAAGATCTTCCTGGAGATGTGGAAGTCGGTTCGACGATTCTGATCGACGACGGTTTGATTGGTTTGACAGTCGTTGACATTCAAGGAACGGAAATCAAATGCCGCATCGTCAATGGCGGAACGATCAAGAGCAAAAAAGGCGTGAACGTACCCGGCGTAAACATTTCCCTGCCAGGCATCACTGAGAAAGACGCTAACGACATTAAGTTCGGGATCGAGCAAGGCATCGATTTTATTGCCGCTTCCTTCGTTCGTAAAGCGAGCGACGTGCTTGAAATTCGTCAACTGCTGGAGCAACACAACGCAACTCATATTCAAATCATCTCTAAAATCGAAAACCAACAAGGTGTGGACAACCTTGATGAAATCCTGGAAGTATCTGACGGCCTGATGGTTGCTCGCGGTGACCTCGGCGTGGAAATTCCTGCGGAAGATGTACCGCTCGTGCAAAAACGCATGATCGAGAAATGTAACCGTGTTGGCAAACCGGTCATCACAGCAACGCAAATGCTTGACTCCATGCAACGCAACCCAAGACCTACGCGCGCAGAAGCCAGCGACGTGGCTAACGCGATTTTTGACGGTACGGACGCAATTATGCTCTCCGGTGAAACGGCTGCCGGGAAATATCCGGTGGAATCGGTGCTAACGATGTCCCGCATCGCAGAGAAAGCAGAATCCGCTTTGGAATATCGTGAAATCTTCTTGAAGCAAAGCAATGCCCAACAAACGACCGTAACCGAAGCGATCAGCCAAGCAGTTGCCAACTCGGCGCTGGAGCTGAACGCGAAAGCGATCATTACTTCGACGGAAACCGGTTATACGGCACGGATGGTCTCCAAATATCGTCCGAAAGCACCAATTATCGCTGTGACGACGGAAGATCAAACCTTGCGCCGCCTGGCCCTGAACTGGGGCGTAACGCCGGTGAAAGGCGATATCGCCAGCACGACGGACGAAATGTTCGACAAAGCGATGAAGGGCGGCTTGGATTCCGGACTGGTGAAGGAAGGCGACCTCGTAGTCATTACTGCCGGGGTACCGCTCGGACGTTCCGGTTCCACGAATCTGGTGAAAATCGGGCAAATCCGCAAGTAGCTTAAGGTTTATATACATCGACTTCAAGTCACAAAGAAAGCAATGGGGCCCGCTGAGGGACCATTGCTTTTTTTGCCGCGGGAACGGGAACTGTACCTGCGGCAGCATCAGGCAAATCAGAAAGGAGCGGAGAATCGTGTACGTATGCGAACTGTCTATTGAGCCGAAATATTCGGAGTTTGACATGATGGGGATCATTTACCATGCCCGTTATATCGAGTGGTTCGAGCAGGGGAGGCTGCATCTGAGCCGGAATCTCGGCTTCGATTATTTCGATATGGAGCAGGCGGGGTATATCTCGCCCGTTCACGAAATGAAAGTAGAATATAAACGCGGGATCCGGTACGGGGATACCGTCCTGCTTAAGACCCGGGTCATTGAGAACAACGGGGTTAAAACGGCCTACGGATATGAGGTGTATAACGGGGAAGGCACGTTGTGCGTCGAGGGTTCTTCTTCGCATTATGTCGTTCGCCGCGAGGATTTCAAACCGGTGCAGTTCAAGAAGGTGTTCCCGGAATGGTACGCGGCGTTGGAGGAAGCCCGAAAACCGTAAAATTTTGATTATGTGACGCGGAGGCGGTAAAATACAAGTACAGGAATGTGATAAAGGAGTCCTGATATGCGTAAATGGATAGCCGCTCTCATCGTGTTGATTCCGATTGTTGAGTTTTGGGGGTATATGTACGTCGGCGAGAAGCTGGGCGTTGGGAAGACGATATTTTTGACGCTGGCGACTTCGGTCATCGGCGGGTTGATGATGCAATTTGAAGGACGTAAGGTGCTCGCGGATGCCCGAGCTCAGATGAGCGGCGGCCAACTTCCGGGACGAATGGTCCTAGATGGCTTATGCGTATTTGCCGGCGGGATTCTGCTGCTGATCCCTGGCTTCATTACCGATATCATTGGGTTTACGATGGTGTTTCCGCTGACGCGTATTCTCTATCGGATCCCGCTGATGAAATGGGTCAGCAAGAAGATCAAGGACGGAACGATTACGTATTTCCGCCGTTAACTCTGGTGGCAGGCAGCCCCTAAACAAGTCAAGAAAGGCATCTCGTCTCGGAGGGACGGGATGCCTTTTTTTTTTTCAAGCGTGAAGCTAATTCTATCTCAATCGACCATGCAAAATATAGTTCCGCAAATCCCGGACAACACCTGCACGGACGGCAGCACCCAGGATGACCAGCGTCACCGGACCGATGATCAGTCCCAATACGCCAAACAGCTTGAGCCCAACAAACATGGCGATCAGCGTGGGCAGGGGATCAAGTCCTACGCTGCTGGCCAGGACCTTTGGTTCAATGAGCTGACGGGCCAGCAGGATGACGCCGTACAAGACGGCCAGTCCAATCCCCAGCGTGTCGTGACCGGTGGCAAAGGCGTAGATGAGCCAAGGAATCATCACTGTACCGACACCGAGATAGGGCAACAGGTCGACAAGGCCGATCAGCAGGGCGTAGGTGAAGGCGGAATCGACGCCGAGGATGAGCAAGCCGATGAGAACGATAAATGCGGTGATCGAGATCATGATAAATTGCGCGCGCAGATAACCCGATAACGCCCGCTGGAGGTCGCGCCAGATGGCGCCTACGGTTTTGCGGAACGGCGCAGGGACCGAGGCGGCCAGAAATCGCATATCCCGCTCCCAATGATTGCTGATAAAAAAGGTGGCCAGCAGGATCACCCCGAGGATCACCCCTAAATTCGGGAGCGAGGAGAGCAGGTTGACGATCGTTTCCAAGACGTGATTGATAAGACGGGATACAAACGATCCGAACCTTTCAGCGGTATTGTCGATGTTTTTGTGGATCGTATTTTCATAGCCAGGGTTATCCGCAATAAACCGGTTGATTTCGGTAATGATCGACTGAATGCCTTCGCTTTGCGTCCATGAGATGAGCAGATTCCTCCACTCGGCGATCCGGTGATCAAAGGATTCGGCGAAATGAATGAGCTCTTTGACCAGCCGCGTTAAGGCCGCTGACACAATGATTCCTGCACTGCCTACATAAATGAACAATGAAAGCGTCACGGCCAGCCATTTAGGCACTTGCAAGTGTCTTTGGAACCACAGGACCAACGGATTCATCGCGTAGGCGATCAGCCAGGCGATAAGAAATGGATAACCGAGCGGGAGGAGCCAGTAGATCGCCAGGACGGAGACGATGAGGACAATGCATATCCAGCTGCCGCGCAGCACGCGCTTGACGATCACGTGATCCAAGTGGCATCTCCCCTTTTTCCCAGAAACCTGTCCTAGTTCAACTCTATGATTTGTCCACCTCGAATATTCCGCAGTGCACATTTTTTGGAAGTTGTGATATAATTCATTGCACAACTGCAATCGTTTACAAAATTTCTTTATTGTTGTGATAAAATCATTTAATGTACCCGGCGGTGCTGAAGCGGTTCCCATGTTTTCGGAAATCCAGTATGATGAAGAAGTAAGCGGTGGAGCTCTATTTTTGCAATTATAGGCCCGTTATTGGTTAACTTCGAAAATTTAAAACTTTCAATTTTGAGAGTGTTTCATGGGCTTGTTTGCTCACAAAATGTTAACAAAGGAGAGATGAATCATGACAGCTACGAAAGGCCTGGAAGGCATTGTTGCGGCAACCTCTTCGATCAGCTCCATTCATGATGGCGTTCTCGCTTATCGTGGTATCAATATCGACGAATTGGCGGAACGTGCGAGTTTTGAAGAAACAGCTTATTTGTTGTGGTACGGCAAATTGCCTAATCGAGCCGAATTGGACCGCCTGCAGCAGCAATTCAGCGATTACGCCGAAGTTCCTGAAGCGGTGCTAGAACAGATGAAGCTGTATCCGCAGACTGCTAACACGATGGCAGTGCTTCGTACTGCCGTATCGGCTCTTGCTTTGTATGATGAGAACGCCAATGACAACTCCCGCGAAAGCAACCAATTAAAGGCGATTAAGCTGCAAACCCAAATACCGACCCTGATTGCCGCGTTTGCCCGGATCCGGGAAGGTAAGGAGCCTGTCGCTCCGCTGAAGAACGTATCGATCGCACACAACTTCTTGTACATGCTGACCGGCGAGGAACCGGATCCGATTGCCGTTCGCGCTTTGGATCAAGCGCTGGTGCTGCATGCCGACCACGAGTTGAACGCTTCGACGTTCTCTGCACGGGTAACGATTGCAACGCTGTCTGATATTTACTCCGGAGTGACCTCCGCGATTGGCACCTTGAAGGGACCGCTGCACGGCGGCGCCAATGAAGCGGTGATGAATATGCTGGCCGAGATCGGGACGCTCGATCAAGTAGAGCCGTATATTCAGAAGAAGCTGGCCAATAAGGAGAAAATTATGGGCTTTGGCCACCGGGTATACAAAAACGGCGATCCGCGCGCAAAACACCTGCAAAATATGTCCCGTCAGCTGAGCATTCTGAAGGGCGATACCACGTTGTACGATATGTCCGTCAAAGTGGAACAGCTGGTCACCGCGCAAAAAGGGCTGAAGCCGAACGTTGACTTCTATTCCGCTTCCGTATATACGATGCTGGGCATTCCGCGTGACCTGTTTACGCCGATTTTTGCCATCAGCCGCTTGTCCGGTTGGACAGCTCATATTCTGGAGCAGTTGGAAGATAACCGCTTGATCCGTCCTCGTGCGGAATATACCGGTGCTACCAATCAGAAATACGTTCCTATCGAATTAAGATAAACAGCAATACGGGAGCTCCAAGGAACATTGTGGTAAAATGGAGACCGTGAGATGCAGCAAACAGACTTGAAGGAGGAAAACGTAAAAATGTTGAAACTCGAAAAGTTTGATCTTCCTACTGAAGGCGAGAAAATTACGATTCAGAATGGGAAGCTCCAGGTGCCTAACAACCCGATCATTCCGTTTATTGAGGGCGACGGGACTGGCCGTGATATTTGGAAAGCTTCGAAACGCGTACTCGACGCCGCCGTGGAGAAAGCCTACGGCGGTGAGAAGAAAATCGCGTGGTATGAAGTGTTCGCCGGCGAAAAGGCCTTCAATACATACGGGGAGTGGCTGCCAGCGGATACGCTGACGGCGATCCGTGAATATATTGTGGCCATTAAAGGACCGTTGACTACGCCAATCGGCGGCGGCATCCGCTCGCTGAACGTGGCGCTCCGTCAGGAGCTGGACTTGTACGTCTGCCTTCGTCCGGTCCGTTATTTCCAAGGCGTGCCTTCTCCGGTGAAGCATCCTGAGCTCGTGGACATGGTGATTTTCCGTGAGAACACGGAGGATATCTATGCCGGCATCGAGTATAAAGAAGGCTCCGAGGAAGTTAAGAAAGTGCTGGCCTTCCTGCAAAACGAAATGGGCGTGAAGAAAATCCGCTTCCCGGAAACGTCCGGTATCGGTATCAAGCCGGTTTCGGAAGAAGGGTCGAAGCGTCTTGTTCGCGCAGCGGTTGAATATGCGATCAAGCATGGCCGTAAGAGCGTTACGCTGGTGCATAAAGGCAACATCATGAAGTTTACGGAAGGCGCGTTTAAGAATTGGGGTTATGAAGTTGCGGAAGCCGAATTCGGCGATAAAGTGTTTACTTGGGCCGAATACGACCGGATTAAGGAACAGTCCGGTGTGGATGCAGCGAACCAAGCGCAGAAAGCGGCAGAAGCCGAAGGCAAAATCATCGTGAAAGATGCAATTGCCGATATTGCGCTTCAACAAGTATTGACGCGGCCGACGGATTTTGACGTCATCGCTACGTTGAACCTGAATGGCGACTACTTGTCCGACGCCTTGGCAGCGCAAGTAGGCGGCATCGGTATCGCGCCAGGCGCTAACATCAACTACGTCACCGGACATGCGATCTTCGAAGCAACGCATGGTACAGCTCCGAAGTATGCGGATCTCGACGTGGTGAACCCGGGCTCTGTGATTCTGTCGGGCGTCATGATGCTGGAGCATCTGGGCTGGCAAGAAGCGGCGGATCTGATCTATAAAGGCTTGGAAATTTCGATTAATAACAAAACGGTGACCTACGACTTTGCCCGCTTGATGGACGGAGCAACGGAAGTGAAATGCTCCGAGTTTGCTGATCATGTCATCAAAAACATGTAATCGCTCATTTTAAGCTTTAGCAGGGCAATCTCCGTTGATGTAGACCCTCCCTAGCGTTTGGCAGGGAGGGCTTTTTTTGCCTTGTCCTTCAGCGATTTCTTTGGTTTCCATCCTTTGTTTTCATCCATAAATAAAATAGATTATAATAAATGTAATTGACACGAAAGGACGGTTAGGTCATGTACCAAGTCATGTTATTCCTACATATTGTCGGCGCATTGGCGCTTGGCTTCTATCTGGTTCTGCCGTTTGTGCTCGGCCGAATCGGCAAATTGTCGCTGGCGGCTCAGGAAGGGACGGTATCGGCAGTGATCTCCCTGAACCGGTACGCGCAAATCGGGCTGATCATCCAATTGTTGACGGGCGGTTATTTGATTGGACAAGGCACTTACTCCGTCGCGTGGATGATTGTGATCGTCATCTTGTACCTGGCGATCGGCGCGTTTAGCGGAATTATGGCCAAGCCGCTGCGCTTGGCGCTGGAAGGAATTCGTAAGAATCAAACCGTGACGGCGGAGGAAGGGAAGCTGCGTACATTAAGCGCTCTGCTCTCCGTGACGGTATTGCTTATTTCGTTCTTTATGGTGTTCAGCACCATTATTTAATCGAAAAGTTCAAAGACCTGCCGGTAGATTTACCGGCAGGTCTTTTTGCTGAACGCTGCTTTAAGCCGCGTTGGCGCTTGGTTAGGAAGGACTTTGATTCGCTTTTTTTAACTCGTCCAAATGGGTGAACATTAATTTTAAAATATCGAGCGCCAGTTGTTTCTCTTTCGTAGAACGGTTCATGACGATCTGTTGGATCTGATCCAAGAAATGGTCGTCACTGATCTCAATCGAATCGTGGAGCAAATAATCAACGGTAACGCCCAATTGATTCGCCAATTTCACCAGCGTTTCCAGGGACAAACTGCGTTCTCCCCGTTCGATTTGTCCTATGTATGCGTCCGAAACTTCAATGCGTTCGGCGAGTTTTTCCTGGGTCAAGTGCATTTTATGCCGTTCTTGACGCAGCCTTTTCCCCAATGCCTCGTAATCCATATTACCCCTCCTGTATTTACCTTAAGTTAGAACCTGATGGAAAGATAATAAACTACAGGTTTTGTTTGTATTTACTGCAAGTACGAATTGGGTTATTATGGAATTACAGGATTTTTTAAATTATATCCTATTATTTATTCTAACTAAATATAAGGAGATCATGTATGTCTTCCTCATCAACATCAGTATCAATTATTATCGCAGTCAAGAATAATGGAATCGATTTGTACACGACGATGGAATCTTTGAAAGTGTCGCAGACGACCTTGCCGTATGAAGTGATCATCGTTGATGAAGGTTCGATTGACGGTTGCTGTGATTTCTTGATGAACTATCGGTTTGATCAGCCGTTTCAACGGATCAAGGGGGAGCCCGGAACATCGGCGCGTAATCTCGGTGCAGCGCATGCTAGAGGGGATTATCTGATCTTCAGCGGCTCTCATTTATATTATGATGACGGATGGATGGAGCGGCTGTTGGAGCCGCTTATGCAGGGACAAGCCGATGCCGTATCCCCGGCTTTTGAGAAGAGTGAACGTTCCACCGTCCCGGCCAGCAAGGAGGTCGGAGGGATGATTGGCTTGTTGCGCAGCTACCCGATCCAGCGTGCAGATCAGAACCTGGACATCCCGTGGTTGTCTTGGGAATGCTTTGCCGTCGGGCGTAGTACGTTTCGCGAGATGGAGGGGCTAGTGGACGGCTTTTTCGGCAAGGATGTGGAGACGGCGGAATTTTCCTTGAGGCTCTGGTTGCAGGGGAGAACCTGCCAGATTGTCCCGGATGTGACGTTAATGCAAGTCTTCCGTCAGAATTTCCCCTATGACAATAGCCGGGAAATGTGGGGTGTGGATCTACTGACCCTTGCGAACTTACATTTTGGGGATGAACTGACTTCGGTTTGTCGGGAACAGGTGAATCAGGCGTTTGGCGAAGAGTTGTTGGAAGCAGCACAGCTCAGCCCACTGGCATTAGCTCGGAAGGAGAAATTTGCTTCCCTGCGGAAGCACGATGCAGCATGGTTGTTTGAACGATTCGGGGTCCATTGGAAATCATAGACGGATAAGCTGGGGATGTCAGGCTATCCTAAGAGGTGAGTGAGTGGACAGGTACGTTCGTACCGAGGTTCACCAATTACCGTAAAGGAGGATGCAGCAATGGCAGGTAATGGACAAGCGAAGCAAACCTTGCCGCCTCAGCATCAAAACCATCAGCCAGGTATCGAATCCGAGATGCACCCGCGTCCAGAATATGAAGGGAACTACAAGGCAGCAGGCAAGCTAAAGGGCAAAGTGGCGCTGATCACCGGAGGTGACAGCGGTATTGGCCGGGCGGTGGCGGTAGCTTACGCTAAAGAGGGTGCCGATGTGGCCATCGTCTACTTAAATGAACACGAGGATGCGAACGTGACTCGACAGGAAGTCGAACAAGAAGGACGCAAATGCCTGTTGATCGCCGGTGATATCGGCGACGAAGCATTTGCCGAGAAGGCGGTACAACAGACGGTACAGGAGCTCGGACGCTTGGACATCCTGGTGAACAATGCGGCTGAGCAGCATCCGCAGCCAGACATTACAGCCATTTCGGCGGCACAACTGGAGAAGACATTCCGGACGAACATCTTTTCCATGTTTTATTTGACGAAGGCAGCGATGCCGCATTTACGCAAGGGCAGCTCAATTATTAATACGGCATCGGTAACGGCTTATAAAGGCAACCCGCAGCTGATTGACTACTCCGCCACGAAAGGGGCAATTGTCAGCTTCACGCGGGCGTTATCGATGAACGTTGTTGGAAGCAAAGGCATCCGGGTGAATGCTGTTGCCCCGGGACCGATCTGGACGCCCCTCATCCCGTCTACCTTCGATGCGAAGCAAGTATCCGAATTTGGTGGAACAACGCCAATGCAACGGCCTGGTCAACCGGAGGAGTTGGCTCCGGCTTACGTCTTCTTGGCTTCGGATGATTCTTCGTATATGAGCGGCCAGGTGCTGCATATCAACGGCGGTGAGATTGTCAACGGCTAGCCTTCAGGCTAAGATTCTGAGATTGGATCAACCCATGCAATCGAACCCTCAAGAGATTCGGCACAGTACCGAACAAGCTTGAGGGTTCTTTCCGTATTTTTCGCCGATTCAGCCTTTCAAAGGAATTCTTCAGTGATAATTCTCACTCATTTCGGAGCTGATTTTGGACAGAAATCGTCAACCGAAACGAGTTCTTATGTTATTATTAATCTGAAGAATGCGATAGGTTAACGACACCATGTGATGAAGGATATTACGCGCCAAAGGGTCAAACAAGATGGCAGGGAGAGGGGAATCTTGGATCATGCACCAGTTTGAAGAAAGCGTATACGAATTGATTGTGGAAGCTTCAACGAAATTGCCGGGCGACGTTCGGCGTGCAGTGAATCGGGGCCGTGCCTTGGAAAACCGGGCGACACGGGCCGGTTTGGCCATGTCGACCATCGCGCAGAACATTCGGATGGCGGAGGAGCAGGTTTCACCGATCTGCCAGGATACCGGGATGCTCACGTTTATGATACACACGCCGGTAGGGGCGAATCAAATTGAAATGAAAAAGGCGATTCACGCCGCGGTGAAGCGCGCCACGGAAGAAGGCAAGCTGCGTTCCAATTCGGTAGATTCGCTCACAGGAGCGAACAGCGGAGACAATTTAGGCCCAGGGACGCCAGTCATTCATTTCGAGCAATGGGAGCAGGACTCGATCGACATCCGGCTGATCTTAAAAGGCGGCGGGTGCGAAAATAAAAATATCCAGTACAGCCTTCCAACCGAGCTGGAGGGGCTGGGCCGTGCCGGACGGGACCTCGACGGCATCCGTAAATGTATCCTGCATGCCGTGTACCAAGCGCAGGGGCAAGGCTGCAGCGCAGGATTTCTTGGCGTGGGCATCGGCGGCGACCGTACGACGGGATACGAGCTGGCTAAACAGCAACTGTTCCGCCCGCTGGATGACGTGAACCCAAATCCGGATTTGGACCGACTTGAAAAATATATTATGGAAACCGCCAACCAGTTGGGTATCGGAACGATGGGCTTTGGCGGGGAAGTCACTCTCTTAGGCTGCAAAATCGGGGCGATTAACCGGCTTCCGGCAAGTTTCTTTGTCTCCGTTGCTTATAACTGCTGGGCGTTCCGCCGTCAGGGCGTGGAGATCGATCCGGCAACCGGGGCGATCCGTGAATGGCTTTATGAACGCGGCAGCGAGGTGCCGGTGGACGGCGAGCTTGAATCGGTTGCAACAGGAGCAGCTGCCGAAGGGACTCCAGCGCCAGCCAGCAGAGAAGTTGTGCTGCAAACCCCAGTGACGGAAGAGCAAATCCGCAGCCTGCGGGTGGGCGATGTGGTGATCATCAACGGGGAAATGCACACTGGACGGGATGCTCTGCACAAATATTTAATGGATCACGACGCCCCGTTGGATTTGAACGGTGCGGTCATTTACCACTGCGGACCGGTCATGCTGAAAGACGAGGAAGGTTGGCACGTGAAGGCGGCCGGACCAACAACCAGCATCCGCGAAGAACCGTATCAAGGGGATATCATGAAGAAATTTGGCATCCGCGCCGTGATCGGCAAGGGCGGCATGGGGCCGAAGACGCTAGCTGCCTTGAAAGAGCATGGCGGCGTGTATTTGAATGCGATTGGCGGGGCAGCGCAGTACTATGCGGAATGTATCAAGAAAGTCAACGGCGTTGATTTCTTGGAATTTGGCGTTCCGGAAGCGATGTGGCATCTCGAGGTCGAAGGTTTTGCGGCGATCGTAACGATGGATTCGCACGGGGACAGCCTGCATGAAGGCGTGGAGAAAGATTCGTTGGCGAAGCTCGCCGCATTTAAGGATCCGGTGTTTAAATAACATGAAAACCTTTCGCTCGCGCCTAACCCTCATCCTGATGATTTTGCTGGGCATCTCCATGCTGGCTGCCGGCCTGGCGATGGCCCAGATGTTTAAGAATATGCATATTCGGGCGTTGGAGGACAATATGGCCCGGGAAATTAACTTGCTGGAAGCTACCGTGGATTTCGTTTCCGCCCAAGGGAATCCCGAGGCCCAGGCCTACTACGAACGTCAAGCGAAGCAATTCGAGGAGCTGACCGGTTCCCGAGTCACGTTCATTACCCTGGACGGGAACGTTGTTGGCGATTCGGAATCCAATCCTGAGCATATGGATAACCATGCCCATCGTCAGGAGATTGAATCTGCAGCGGGCGGGAACGTCGGGAGTGCGATCCGGTACAGCGAAACGATCGGCGAAAATATGCTGTACGTCGCCCAGCGCGTGACCGCCGGCGAATTTGACGGCTATATCCGTCTTTCGATGAGTTTGGCTGACGTGGAGGAGGGGCTAGCCCAAGCCTGGATGTGGCTGTTTGGCGCGTTGCTTGTTCTATTCCTCATCGCGGGGCTGGTGAGTTACCGGGTGGCGGCGGGGTTAACGAAGCCGCTGGAACAAATTACTCGCGTAGCCCACCGTATCTCTCGATTTGATTACGACGCGAGAGTCAAGCTGGCCCGTAAGGACGAAATCGGTCAACTGGGCATGGCAATAAACGGAATGGCGGACAGCTTGCAGCAGCAGCTCAAGCGGATCCGGGATAACGAGGATTTGATGCAAAGCGTCCTCGCAAATATGACCGGCGGTATTCTTATGGTAGATGCCACCGAGCATATCGCCTTGATTAACCGGAAAGCGGAACGCATCCTCCATACCAAGGGCGAGCTGGTGTTAGGCAAACCGTATCAGGAGCTCAAGCGAAATTACGAATTCGTTAAATTTATGGAGGAAGGCATCGCCCGGAAAGAAGCGGTACAGGAAGAACGCAACGTCTACGATCCCGAGGAGAAAATATTGCATTTCGACGGGGTGCCGATGTTTGAGGATAACGGCAACTATCGCGGCATGTTGTTCCTGGTGCAGGATGTCACCGAAATCCGCAAGCTGGAACGGATGCGCAGCGAATTCGTGGCCAACGTATCCCACGAATTAAAGACGCCCATTGCCGCGGTCAAAGGCTTTGCCGAAACGCTGCTCGCCGGCGGGGTGAAGGACGAGGAGACCACCCGTTCCTTCCTGCAGATCATCTATGATGAAGGCGACCGGTTGAACCGGCTGATTGGCGACCTGCTTGAGCTGTCCAAAATCGAATCGAAGCGGGTGCCGCTGGAGTACGCGCCCGTGCAGTTAAGCGAGCTGTTTGACAGTCTTTATGAAGTGCTTCTCCCGGCTGCGGAGAAGAAGTCGATCTCGATGTCGCATGACGTGCCCGAGCATTTATTTATCGAAGCGGACGAGGATCGGCTGCGGCAAATCTTTATGAATTTGCTGTCCAATGCGATCAGCTATTCCTTGGAAGGCGGGAAAGTGCGCGTTTCCGCAAGCATCATAGGCGAAGGCGGGGACGAGGAGAAGGTGCGTATTCTCGTTAGCGATACGGGTATCGGCATCCCTAAAAAGGATCTACCGCGAATTTTTGAACGGTTCTATCGGGTAGATAAAGCCAGATCCCGCAGCTCAGGTGGGACAGGACTTGGCCTGTCCATCGTCAAGCACCTCGTGGATCTGCACCGCGGCACGATCCGCGTGGAGAGCAAGGTTGGCGAAGGAACAACGTTTATTCTGGAGCTGCCCCTGATGCATTCCCTGGATGATTAGGATCGGTCCGGGGATCATAAAAATAAAATGTAAACCGTTTTTTGTTTAACTTTACACTACGTTAACATTGCCGTGATATGCTGGGCTTGTCATTAAAGTGATATTGGTTCAGAGATGAACTTGTACCGCAAACAAATGGAGGGTACTATGACTCAACGTCTATTGGTTATCGAAGATGAACCGACGTTATCCCGGCTTTTGTCTTACAACCTGACGAACGAAGGCTATGAAGTTATCGTAGAGGATCACGGGCAAATCGGTTATGAAACCGCACTGCGGCAGGATTTTGATTTGATCTTGCTGGATTTGATGTTGCCGGGCATGAACGGTTTTGAGATCATGTCGAAGCTGCGCAGCGAGGGTGTGAAGACGCCGGTGATTATCCTGACCGCCAAAAATGCGGAGGAAGAGGTCGTCCAGGGCTTGAAATCCGGTGCTGACGATTATATCACGAAGCCGTTTGGCGTTGCGGAGCTGTTGGCTCGTGTTGCCGCCGTTCTCCGCCGTTCCACCGGCAAGGAAGAACGCGAGAAGCCGGCTGAGCAGGATAATTCACAAATCGTGCTGGGCGCCTTGACGATTTACCCCGAGAAATACGAGGTCACGTTAAACGGGGAACCAATCACGCTGAGACCTAAGGAGTTTGAGGTGCTGCTGTACTTGGCTCGCAAGCCCGGCGTGGTGATGACCCGAGACGATCTGATGAACGCCGTGTGGGGATTTGACTATATCGGAGGACAGCGGACGGTGGATGTGCACGTCAGTTCGCTGCGCAAGAAGCTTGAGCTGGATCCGCAGTCCGTGCATATCGATTCCATTCGCGGTGTTGGCTATAAACTGGTTGTGAATAAGAAGCAAGCGTCCATCATGTAACTTTTATGGTGGACGTTCTTTTTTACATAGGGCTAACATCCTGGGAACATAAGCTTAACATTATCCCTCTATGATTAGATCGAACGCAGCGTTTACATATGGGGGAGTGAAGCAGGTTGGGAAAACAGGCCATAGCACTGCTGGAAAGCTCGACAGATCAAGAGACAGGGAGCGGGACAGCAAGCAGCGAAGTAGGCGAGATTCACCGTGCGGCGTTGGTGAGGCAAGAGGATCGCTCGAATGGAGGGCGGGCAGGTGCAGGAAGTAGGGGGCTAACAACGGTTGAAGCCCGTTCCTTCTGTCGCAAGGTTCCGGTTATTGGCCCGGAGGTTCCCTGTCGCCAGGTGATGGGGGAGTTTCAAAGGCAGCCTGAGCTTCCGTGCATCGTGATTTGTGATGAGGATCACAAACCGTTGGGGCTGCTGATGCGGGATCGGTTTTTCCGCCACTTGGCGGGGCGGTTTGCCGCTGATCTATTTTATGAAGTCGCATCGTTTCAGTTTGCCGAGCAGCAACCTTTGATTTGCGAAGGTGATACGCCTGCTGGTGAACTGCTGGATCTGGCGTTGGGAAGGGAGGGAACCTCCTTCTACGATGGTCTGATCTTAACCGATCAAGGGAAATATTACGGAATCCTGACGATTCAGGATCTGATGCAGATGTCCCGGGAGCTGCAGCGGGAGGCGGATGAAGCGAGGCAGGCGGCGGTGCGTGACAGCCGCGACCGGGTCGTAGAGATCGAGCAGTCGATTGCAGCGGTGGCGGAATCGGCAAAACGAAGCTTGCAGGAGACCGAGCGGATGAATGATTTATCGTTGGAGGGGCGGCAAGAGCTGGAGGCCGTGAAGGCGTCGTTTACCCGCGTGCTCGAGATGGCCCGTTCCCAAGAGAAGCAAATGGCCAAGCTGCTGGAGCAGATGCAGCAGATCTCATCGGTTGCGGATCATATCCGCAGTCTCGCGGACCAAAGCGGCATGCTGGCGATGAACGCCTCAATCGAAGCGGCACATGCCGGCGAGCACGGGCGCGGGTTTGCGGTCGTCGCCTCCGAGGTTCGTAAGCTTGCACTGCAGACCAAGCGATTCTCGGAGGAAATTGGCGACACGTTAGGGGTGGTGAATCACTTGATTCAGCAAACGGCAGCCACCGTCTCCTCAACAGCGGAGGAGATGGCGGAAAGCCACGAACGGGTCGGTAACGCGGACGGGACGTTCCAAGCGCTGGTGGAGTCCGCCCGGGCGGCAGAGCAGCGCAGCCAGGAGATGTTCCGCTCATCGGAAACGGCGGCCGAGCGAACGAGAACCGTGCTCTGGGAGTTACAACATTTAACATCACTTTCGTAAAATTTTACACCACGTTTACAATGTAGCTCATGTGCTTTTACATAAGTGCGATAGAATACAATTGTTTGACATGAGACAATTCGCGAATATGCGTATACTAGCTAAATCGATGTAGAATTGGCACGGGCTCGCGGGAAGGCGGGTACCGTGCTTCAAGCTTGCTTGGCATTCCCCGGCCCGTAACGGCTTAGAGGCTGCGGCCGGTGGCTTAGACGTATTTTGGTGAAGGAGAACTGCAATGAAACCTATCATCCGGATTCAAAAATTAAACTTATATTATGACCGATTCCATGCGTTGAAAGACGTTTCTCTGGATATTCCGGAAAAAGCAATTACCGCTTTCATTGGCCCCTCCGGCTGCGGCAAATCGACGCTTCTCCGCACATTGAACCGGATGAACGATATGATTCCGGGCACGCGGATCGAAGGGGTTGTCCAAATTGCCGACACCGACATTTACGGCGACGATGTTGAAGTGGAGGCTTTGCGCAAACGGGTGGGGATGGTGTTTCAGCAGCCGAATCCTTTTCCGAAATCGATTTATGACAATGTGGCTTATGGCCCGCGGTTACACGGCATCAAGAATAAAGCGGAGCTGGACGAGATCGTGGAACGAAGCCTTCGCCAGGCCGTGTTGTGGGACGAGGTGAAGGATTTCCTGAATCGGTCGGCCCTGAGCCTGTCCGGCGGACAGCAGCAGCGGCTTTGCATCGCCCGGGCGATCGCTGTGCAGCCGGATATTTTGCTAATGGATGAAGCCACTTCAGCGCTGGACCCGATCTCTACCCTCAAAATTGAAGAGCTGGTGCAGCAATTAAAAGATAGCTATACGATCGTTATGGTCACCCATAACATGCATCAGGCGGCGCGCATCTCGGGTAAGACGGTCTTTTTCCTGAACGGAGAAATTGTGGAGGCGGACGATACGCAGAAGCTCTTCTCCACGCCGCAGGATCCACGCACTGAAGATTACATTTCCGGTCGTTTCGGATAACAAGGAGGCTGCAGCAAGATGATTCAAAGAAAGGAATTTGATCAGAATCTGGAGGATTTACGGCAGCTGCTGAGAAAAATGGGCGAGCATGTGGAGGATGCCTTGACGGGGGCGATCAGCGCCCTGCAGGCTCTGGACTCGGCCAAAGCGAAAACCATCATTGAACGCGATGTCGAGCTGAACCGGATGGAAGAGCAAGTGATGGACCTCGGCTCGCGCCTGATCGTGACTCAGCAGCCGGTGGCCAAGGACCTGCGGCGGATTATCGTGGCGTTTAAAATTTCCAGCGATTTGGAGCGGATGGGAGACTTGGCGATCGATATCGCGAAGGTCACCCTGCGGCTGGAAGGCCAGCAGTTAATCAAGCCGCTCATCGATATCCCGAAGATGTCCGAGCTAGTCATACTGATGGTGCGGGAATCGCTGCAATCGTATTTGGATGAGAATACCGATCTGGCTTACAAAATGGCCAAGGATGACGACGAGGTAGATCACCTGTACAGCCAGATGATTCAAGAGTTGTACGGGTTTATGATCGAAAACCCGGAATCCCTCCAGCAGGCGATGCTGCTGACGCTGGTGGGCCGATACATCGAGCGAATCGCCGACCATGCAACCAATATCGGGGAAAGCGCCGTTTACCTGGTGACCGGGCATCGTCCTGACCTGAACCAATAACTTTGAAATGAAGTTTTTCGTGCGTCCAACCGGTCGCAGCTGGCGAAATTACGCAGGCTGCGACCGGTTTTTCTTTTCCAAGGACGGCTTTGGTGTTATCGGGATGGCCCCTGTGTTATCATAAGATAAGGTAGAATACTGTGGACGAGGTGTCGTATGGAAAAATTGATTCTTATAGATGGGAACAGCATCATTTACCGGGCATTTTTTGCGATGCCGCCGCTCACGAACTCCAGCGGGTTGCATACGAATGCCGTTTACGGTTTCACCAATATGCTGCTGCGCCTGATCCAAGAGGAGCGCCCTACCCATATGCTGGTTGCCTTTGATGCGGGCAAAGTGACGTTCCGGCATGAAGGCTATCAGGAGTATAAAGGAGGACGCGACAAAACGCCGCCGGAGCTGTCCGAGCAATTTCCGCTGATGCGCGAGCTGCTGGAGAGCTTTGGTATCGCCTGGTTTGAACTGTCCGGGTACGAAGCGGACGACATTATCGGCACCTTGAGCAAACGGGCGGAAGAGGCCGGTCATGAAGTGCTGGTCGTGACCGGCGATAAGGATATGCTGCAGGTCGTCAGCGATCGGGTTAAAGTGGCGCTAACGCGCAAGGGTGTCAGTGAAGTCGAGCCTTACGGCCCGCAGCAAATTGAAGAGAAATATGGGCTGAAGCCGCTGCAAATCATCGATTTGAAGGGCCTGATGGGCGATACGTCCGACAATATTCCGGGAGTGCCGGGAATCGGAGAGAAGACAGCCCTGAAATTGTTGCATCAATACGGTTCCGTTGAGGAAGTGTTGGCCCATACCGACGAATTGAAGGGCAAAATGAAGGAGAATCTGATGAACCACGCAGAGGACGCCCGCATGAGCAAGCAGCTGGCAACCATCTTCCGAGAGGTTCCTATTGAACGCTCCTGGGAGGAGATGAAGTTTGACGGCATTCCGGAGGAAACCGCGGTCCCGATGCTGCGCAAGCTGGAGTTTAAGTCGCTGCTGGAGCGGATGTCCTTTGCCGGCGGCGAGAATGCAACCGGCGAAGCGGCTCGCGCGGAGCAGGTTGACATCCAGGTGACCACGGTGGACTTGGACAACCTTAAGGAGCTTACGGCCGATTTGCCAAACATCGAAGGAATCATCGTGGAGTCCCACGGGGAGAACCCGCATCAGGCCGAAATGATGGGCATGGTGCTGTCTACGGCCAGCCGCCACTACTTCCTGTCGTTTGACGTGCTGCAATCGGAGGCTGCGGCGGAAGTGCGCGCTTGGCTGGCGGACGAGCAGGTGCCGAAGCGCGGGTATGATCTGCACCGGGCGGATTTGGTGCTGTTCTGGCATGGCGTTGCTTTTGCCGGAGCCGAGCACGACGTGCAACTGGCGGCCTATTTGCTTGATCCGACGGAGAGCGACCAGACGATCAGCGGGCTGGCCGCGAAATACCAGCTGCCGCAGGTTCCCGGAGACGATGAAGTTTATGGCAAAGGCGCGAAATTCAAAGTGCCGGAGCCGGATGTATTGAGCCGTCATCTGGCTCGCAAGGCGGATGCATTGCTGCGGATCCTGCCTTTGCAGCGTGAGGATTTGGCGAAATACGAGATGGAGAAGTTATTTTATGAGCTGGAAATGCCGTTATCTCGGATTTTGGCCGACATGGAGAAGCAAGGCGTTGCCGTCAACAAGGAAGCCTTGAAAGAGCTGGGCGTGGAATTTGAAGCCCAAATCAATAAACTGGTTGCGCGTATTTATGAGATCGCCGGCCAGGAGTTTAATATCAATTCCACGAAGCAGTTAGGGGAAATTCTGTTTGATAAGCTGGGCCTGCCGGTCATCAAGAAGACGAAAACCGGCTACTCCACAGATGCGGAAGTGCTGGAGAAGCTGGCGCCTTACCATGAGATTGTGCAGTTTATTTTGGAATACCGCCAGCTGGCCAAGCTGCAATCGACCTATGTCGAGGGGCTGCTGAAGGAGATTTCGCCGAAAACGGGCAAAGTGCATACGTATTTCCGGCAGACGATTGCCGCTACCGGACGCTTGAGCAGCCAGTATCCGAACCTGCAGAATATCCCGATCCGGCTGGAGGAAGGCCGCAAAATCCGCAAGGTGTTTGTGCCGTCCGAGGAAGGCTGGTTTATTCTGTCCGCGGATTACTCGCAAATCGAGCTTCGGGTGTTAGCGCATATTTCCGGGGATCCAGGGCTGCAGGAAGCGTTCCTGCACGATATGGACATCCACACGAAGACGGCCATGGACGTGTTTGGCGTAGGACCGGATCAGGTGGACGCCAATATGCGACGTTCCGCGAAGGCGGTCAACTTTGGCATAGTCTATGGGATCAGCGATTACGGCCTGTCCCAGAACCTGAACATCACGCGGAAGGAGGCTGCTCGCTTTATTGAGCAATATTTTAATGCCTTCCAAGGGGTTCGGCGTTACATGGATGAGATCGTGAAGGCAGCTAAGCGTGACGGATATGTTAAGACGCTGCTGGAGCGCCGCCGTTATCTGCCCGAGATCAACGCCTCGAATTTCAACCTGCGTTCCTTCGCGGAACGGACGGCGATGAATACGCCAATTCAGGGGACAGCGGCGGATATCATCAAGCTGGCTATGGTGCGCATGGATGAGGAACTGCATAAGCACGGATTAAAGAGCCGCATGCTGCTTCAGGTGCATGACGAATTGGTGTTTGAGGTGCCGCCGGAGGAGCTGGAGTTCATGAGCAAGCTGGTTCCGGAGACGATGGGGAAAGCGTTGGAGCTCTCTGTACCGCTGAAAGCCGAAGTATCCAGCGGATTAAATTGGTACGAAGCGAAGTAAGCTCTGCGCATGACAACAACTTAGATCGAGGTGAGAGGATATGCCGGAATTGCCGGAGGTGGAAACGGTCCGACGGACCTTAACCCAATTGATCGTGGGCAAGACGATCCAAAGCGTTCATGTGTTTCTGCCGCGCATCATCCAACGGCCGGATGATATCCGACGGTTTGAAGCCGAACTTGCCGGCCATACCATCTTTGAGATTGGCCGCCGCGGAAAATTTTTGCGGATTATCATGGATGGGCTGGTGCTCGTCTCCCATTTGCGGATGGAAGGGCGTTACGGGCTGTATCAGCCCGGAGAAGAGGTGGAGAAGCATACCCATGTCATTTTCCGGTTTACGGACGGGACGGAACTCCGCTACAAAGATGTACGCCAGTTTGGTACGATGCATCTGTTTGCTCCTGGGGAGGAGTTTACGAACAAGCCGCTGGTGAAGCTGGGATTGGAGCCGCTGGAGGAGTCGTTTACCCTTCAAGCATTCCAGGACAAAATTTCCCGGCGAACCACGAAAATCAAGCCAGCCTTGCTGAACCAGGAATACATCGTTGGCTTGGGGAATATATATGTAGATGAAGCATTGTTTCGGGCAGGCATCCACCCGGAATATCCGGCGGACAAGCTGACCAAGAGGCAGCTGGAGCAGCTTCATGCCGCCATCGTTGAGACGTTAACCGAAGCGGTAGAAGCTGGTGGCTCCTCCATCAAATCGTACGTGAACGGGCAAGGTGAAATGGGGATGTTTCAACATTCCTTGCGGATGTACGGCCGCCAAGGTGAGCCTTGTCTGAACTGCGGACAGCCGGTGATGAAGACCGTTGTAGGGGGGCGGGGCACGCATTTTTGCCCGAATTGTCAGCCGCCTTATCGGACAAGCGGGTCTGCACGCGCCAAGCAACGGCTAACGAGATAGAACGAGGCTCCAAGTTATGAGTGTGAGGTGGATAGGGTTATGAACATCGGACTGACCGGAGGCATTGCGACCGGGAAAAGCACGGTTTCCCGATTGTTGGCCGAGCGTGGGGCCGCCATTATCGATGCGGATGTGATCGCCAGGGAGATTATGGAGCCGGGCCATCCGGTATTGGCCGCCGTTAGCGAACGATTTGGCCCGGGCGTGCTGCACCCCGATGGAACGCTGAATCGCAAGAAGCTAGGCGAGATCGTCTTCTCGAATCCGGAGGAGCGTAAGGCGCTGGAGGCACTAACGCATCCGGCGATCCGCGCTGAAATGAAGCGGCGCATGGAAGAGCTGGAAGCAGCGGATCCTCACAGATTGGTGGTGGCGGATATCCCGCTGCTTTATGAATCGGGTCTTGATCCGTTATACGATCAAATTATGGTTGTCTACGTCCCCCGCGAGGTACAGTTAACCCGGTTGATGTTGAGGGACGGGTTATCGAAGGAGGCGGCCGAGCAGCGGATCAGCGCCCAGATGGATATCGAAATCAAGAAAGAGAGGGCGGATATTTTGATTGATAACAGCGGTGGACTTGAGGAAACGAAGCGGCAGATAGATGACTTTTGGCGGGATCAGGGACTACGATGAGGTGGCTTCGCAAAAAAAGAGTCTTGCTTCTGTTGTTTATCGGTTTCATCATCCTCATCTTTTTTAATTCGGCATGGCTTTCGTTGTTTTACCCGATTTATTATAAAGAAGAAATCCGGCGGCATGCCAAGAACAACGGCCTGGATCCGTTTATTGTTGCAGCGATCATTAAGGTGGAGACGAACTACAAATCGGGCGTGGAGTCCCGGAAAGGCGCGCTCGGAATTATGCAGATCATGCCCGATACGGCGGAGTGGGTGATTTCCAAAGCGAAGTTGCCCAATACAACGCTGGAAGACATCCGCAACGAGACGGAAACGAATATCCAGATCGGCACCTGGTATCTGAGATCGCTCTCCCAGCAATTTGACGGTAACACCATCGCCATGATCGCAGCGTATAATGCCGGACCAACCAATGTGAAAAATTGGCTGAAGAGCGGGCGATGGGACGGACGACTGGAGACGGTGCAAAATATTCCTTTTGGCGAGACCCGGCATTACGTCCAGCGGGTATCCCACTATTACAAACAATATTTAAAGATATATGATGATTTTTAAGGGGGCCTAAGGTTATAACAAAAGAAAGCATTGACCGACCTTACGCCAGCCAATGCTCTCTTCAGTTGATCGGTTATTTGAATTGACCTGCCAGCTGTTGTTCAGCCAGGGTCACCAGACGTTTCGTGATGAAACCACCGATCGAACCGTTTTCGTAAGAAGTCAGGTTACCAGCATATCCGTCTTGTGGGAAAGAGATGCCAAGCTCCTGAGCGATTTCATATTTCATTTGATCCAAAGCTCCGGATGCTTGTCTAACCACCAGGTTGTTCGAAGAGTTATTATTTTGGGCCATGATTTGTTCACCTCCTTGTGGTTGGTAACAGTATTATGTGCCGGACTAGGAATTTCAATCACATGAATTTGCAGTAATTTATTGCCATCCGGTGAGACAGGCCGTGATGACGTCATTTAGAGGGGAGGTGTTCTAGTTTGAAATGTCCTTATTGCGACTATTTAGGCACCAAAGTGCTTGATTCGAGACCGGCGAACGAGAACCGTTCGATCCGCCGCCGGCGTGAATGCGAGAAATGCAACCGGCGGTTTACAACGTTTGAAATGGTGGAAGAAGTGCCGTTGATTGTGATCAAAAAGGATGGAAGCCGCGAGGAATTCAGCCGGGAGAAAATGCTGCGAGGTCTGATTCGAGCCTGCGAGAAACGTCCGGTTTCCGTCGAACAGCTGGAATCCATCGTATCCGAAGTGGAACGTTCCTTGCGCCACTCGGCGAACGCCGAGGTAGAGAGCCGGCAAATCGGCGAATTGGTGATGGAGCAGCTCTATCCGGTGGACGAGGTTGCATATGTACGGTTTGCTTCGGTTTATCGTCAATTTAAAGATATCAACATGTTTATGAAAGAACTCAAAGGCCTGCTGTCCAAAAATACAGGGGTCACGGAATAGTTCATTTCTCAAGCACTCTTCGCCGGCCGGCGCGGGAGTGTTTTTTTATTTTTTGCATAGAATAAACCTAAAGACTAAGATGCCCTCTTATTTTACACAAAGTTTACAAAACGAGAACACAGCATTGATCTTCGCTTTCTATAATCAAACTGTAAATCAATTAAGGGGGAAACCTAAACAATGAAAAAGAGTATGTTATTGATTTTGACTTTGGTGCTGAGCTTCGCGCTGGCAGCATGCGGTCAAAACAACGCGGCACCAAACAACACGGCCGGCACCAACGGAAGCACTGCGGATGATGCATCCGCGAGCAACGGGGGTAATGCAGCGACATCGGAACTTTCCGGGTCGATCTTGGCTGTAGGTTCCTCGGCTTTACAACCTTTGGTAGACCAAGTTTCGAAAAAATTTATGGATCAAAATCCAAATGTTTCTATACAAGTTCAAGGCGGCGGAAGCGGTACCGGGTTGACGCAGGTTTCCGGAGGCCAAGCGGACATCGGGAACTCCGACGTCTTCGCAGAAGAGAAGCTGGATGCGGCTCAAGCTGGTGAACTGGTTGACCACCAAGTTGCTGTCGTCGCGATGGCAGCTGTCGTTAACCCGGACATCACTGTCGACAATTTGACAAAAGACCAACTGGTCCAAATTTTCACGGGTAAAATCACAAATTGGAAAGATCTTGGCGGTCCGGACCAAGCGATTCAAATCGTAAACCGTCCGTCGAGCTCCGGGACTCGCGCCACATTTGAGAAATACGCGTTGGGTACGAAAACGGAGGACCTGCAAGGTTCGATCCAAGAAGATTCCTCCGGTACGGTAAAGAAACTGGTTGGAGAAACGCCGGGGGCGATCGGATATCTGGCCTTGTCCTACCTTGACGATACGGTCAAAGCTGTGAAGTACGAAGGCGTCGACGCAACGGAAGAAAACGTAGCAAACGGAACTTATCCGGTATGGGCTTATGAGCACATGTATACGAAAGGCGAGCCAAACGAAGTCGTGAAAGCCTTCTTGGACTACATGGTTTCCTCGGATGTTCAAGGCGACAACGGCGACGTAGTAGAGCTTGGCTATATTCCGATCAGCAAAATGCAAGTGGAACGCGATGTTGACGGCAACATCACGAAGAAATAACCAGCAGATTCGATAACATCATATCAGTGCGGCAAGAGGCGGACGGTTCTGCCTCTTTCTGTGCTGTTCTTAAAGGGAGAGGTTTCATGGCTCAGTCCGGCGGAAGAAAAAAAATACAACCGCATATCGTCGAGGAATGGACCGGCAAAATTTACGCTTCATTTTGTATCGTATTGCTGGTGGTTACGATCTTCTCGATGGTTTATTACGTAGCAACCAAGGGGTTAAGCACTTTTGTTCAAGACGGAATCTCACTAGGTGAAATTTTCGGCAGCACGAACTGGAAGCCGGATGGGGAGCCGCCGATGTTTGGCGCCCTGCCGTTTATCTTGGGCTCGTTCAGCACTTCGATTCTGGCGGCGCTGATCGCAGCACCGCTTGGCATTTGCGCAGCATTGTTTATGGTTGAAATTATGCCGAAGTTCGGCAAGAAGTATTTGCAGCCGGTCATCGAGCTGCTGGCCGGGATACCTTCGGTCGTGTATGGTTTTGTGGGGCTTAGTATCATCGTACCTTTTTACAGGGATATTTTCCCGGGACAAGGTCTGGGGATCTTGGCGGGAGCGACCGTACTGTCGATCATGATATTGCCGACGATCACTTCGATCGCCACCGACGCCCTGTCTGCCCTGCCTCCCGGCTTGAAAGAAGGTTCCTACGCCCTTGGCGCTACGCGCTGGCAAACCTTGTCACGGACCGTATTGCCGACGACCTTACCGTCCTTGCTGACCGGGGTTGTACTCGGCATGGCTCGGGCTTTCGGGGAAGCCCTGGCGGTGCAGATGGTTATCGGGAACGCGCCGCATATCCCGCGCTCGCTCTTTGAATCCACCTCGACCTTGACCAGCGTCATTACGCTGAGCATGGGGAATACGGTCATGGGCACGACGCAGAATAACGTCCTCTGGACGCTGGCACTAATCTTGATGCTGATGACGTTTGTATTCGTCTTTATCGTGCGTTGGCTGGAAAGGAGAGCAAAACGATGAGCGCCAAAACCGTCGACAAAATCGCAACAGTTGTTATTATCGCTTTAGCTGGCTTAATTGTCTTGATTATGGCGGGGTTACTCGGCTTTATTTTAGTCCGGGGGCTGGGTCATATCAGTTTCGATTTTCTCACGTCACCTCCTGAAACGATTAAGGCAGGTGGCGGGATTGGCCCGCAATTGTTTAATTCCTTGTTCCTCTTGGTCTTGACCATGATCATCACGATTCCGCTCGGTATCGGCGCGGGGGTCTATATGAGCGAATACGCTAAACCGGGGAAAATTACCGATTTTATCCGTTTGATCGTTGAGGTATTGTCCTCTTTTCCATCGATTGTCGTGGGTTTGTTTGGTTTGCTCGTGATCGTGAACCTGTTTGGCTTTGGCTTCTCCCTGTTCTCAGGGGCGTTAGCTTTGACGATCTTTAACCTGCCGCTGATGGTGCGGATTACCGAGCAAGGGTTAGCCAGCGTGCCGCAGGCGCAAAAGGAAGCCAGCTTGGCGCTGGGCTTGTCCAAATGGAAAACGATCCAATCGGTGATGCTGCCGATCGCCATGCCGGTGATTCTGACCGGAACGATCCTGGCGGCGGGCCGCGTGTTCGGCGAAGCAGCTGCCCTGTTGTTTACGGCCGGGATGAGCAGTCCGCGGCTCGACTTTAGCAACTGGAATCCGTTGAGCCCTACGTCCCCGCTGAATCCGTTCCGTCCGGCGGAGACGCTGGCGGTTCATATCTGGAAGATCAATTCCGAAGGCTTGGCGCCGGATGCGCCTGAAATTGCCGCCGGTGCATCGGCCGTCCTGATTTTGACCGTGCTGGTGTTTAACTTGCTGGCTCGCTGGCTCGGACGCGTGATGCTCAAGAAATTTACGGCGACGAAATAGGAGGGCGAAGCCAAGTGTCAAATATTGAACTATCTACGAAAAACTTAAGCGTCTATTACGGAGAGAAACAAGCCGTTAAAAATATATCGCTCGATTTCGCTTCCCGGCAGGTAACCGCCTTGATTGGCCCTTCGGGCTGCGGCAAGTCCACATTCCTGCGCAGCCTGAATCGGATGAACGATTTGATCCGCGGGGCGAAGATCACGGGGGAAATCTGGATCGGGGACGACAATATCAATGATCCGAAGACCGATGTCGTGCTGCTGCGCCAAAAGATCGGCATGGTATGGCAGCGGCCAAACCCGTTCCATAAGTCCATCTATGAAAATATCGCTTTTGGACCGCGTTACCACGGGATTCGGGACAAGAAGAAGCTGGATCAGATCGTTGAGGAATCGCTCACCAAAGCGGCCCTTTGGGACGAAACGAAGGACCGACTGCACAGCTCCGCCTTGGCCCTGTCCGGCGGCCAGCAGCAAAGACTGTGCATCGCCCGATCGATTGCGGTCAATCCAAGCATCATCCTGATGGATGAACCGGCCTCGGCCCTGGACCCGGTATCCAGTGCCAAAATTGAAGAGCTGATCGCCGAGCTGAAGCAGGAATACTGCATTATCATCGTCACGCACAATATGCATCAGGCGGCGCGGGTGTCGGAAAAAACGGCGTTCTTCCTCATGGGGGAGCTGGTTGAGTACGGCGATACGAGTAAAATCTTTACCAATCCGTCCGAGAAACGGACAGACGATTATATCAGCGGCCGGTTCGGATAAGATACGTCTCTCCTTTTGCCAACTAGGAACAGGGCTGGACCCGGGGCGGGGAACCGCCCCGTTCGCGGTCCCTTTTAGATTGGAAAATCTCCGTATATACTGATAACATAAAGAGTGGACTGATTGGCGTGGGCAGCGCCTGCAATGGCTAAAGGAGATTTGGATAATGGACGTATTGGATTGGATTGAAAGGATGTTTGAGCATTACGGCTATTTTGTTCTGCTGCTCGGACTTCCCATCGACTTTATCGCGCTGCCGCTGCCTCCGGGTCAAACGACTCTGACCTATACGGGATATTTGGCATATAAAGGCGTGCTAGGTTTCCTGCCGGCACTCTTCGCTGGATATGCTGGGGCGGTGATCGGGGTGACGATTACCTATTTCGTCGGACATCGGGTCGGTGTGCCGTTGATCGAACGCTATGGCAAGTGGATTATGGTCAAGCCCTCACATTTGGACAAAACGAGGCGGGTCTACGAGAAATACGGCAATAGAATGCTGCTTATCAGTTTCTTTGTGCCGGGTGTAAGGCAGTTTTTTGGTTACTTTGTTGGCATTATGCGCATTCCTTTTCGAACCTTTGCCTTGTATGCTTACACAGGAGCAGCGCTCTGGGTGACTGTTTTTGTAAGCATCGGATTGGTGTTTGGCGAACAGTGGCAAGTTGCCATCGACCTGGTGGAGAAATATTTAAAGTTTTTCTTTATTGGGCTGGGCGCGCTGCTGTTGGTGCTCGTGTATTTGAAATGGCGGCGATGGAGGCTGAAGGTAGCTAAGTTGTCCCGGTAATACCTCAAAGGCGCTGGAGCTGGCTCCGGCGCCTTTATTTATTTCCGCTTTTTATTTTTATTTTCGGGTTTGCTTTGGTGCAAGATGAACTCGTCAAGCAGCGTCTCCTCAGTATCACCGCCGTTCTGCCCCTTTTCCTCCTTCAGCTTCAACAGGGAGAGCAAATCGAAAAGATCCCCAAGCACGGTGAACCCGGCACCGATAATGGCCAAGTCGTCCGAGGATAGGTCATTTTCTTGGATTCTTTGGTATTGACGCCTCTTTTTTCCTCCCAAGAACACCACCTGCTTTTAAATCTACTTGTTTCATCTTATGCAAATGGCTATTGGCTTGACTAGGCGTGAGCTAGGCTAGAGCCGCCGTCTCATATTCAGCATGGGTACCTGGTGAACGTATACCCATTTTTGCCTCTCTCCGCGAATGTCCCGATCGTTCGCTAACGAACTGTAATATGATGTTCTATATTTAAAAAGGAGGGAAAATCAATGTCGGGATATGAAAATGGCGTAGGTGGCGTAGGTTATGGTGGTTTCTGGACTTCCACAGGGACGATTCTGGTTCTCTTCATCCTGCTGGTCATTGTTTCCAAAGCGTTTATCTTTTAATTGAATAGTACCTCATGCAAAGGCCCTGCTGCAGCAGGGCCTTTGTTCATTTTTGCATTTGTTAGACAATTGCTCTAAAGCCCCGGCAGCGGCGCAAATCGCAGAGGAGTACCAGCGGATCAGCGGGGCACTCATCGAGGCGATCCGCACGCAATGGACGGACGAGCAGCTCCTGAACACAACGGAGATCGCAAGGTGAACCCTGGTCAAACGGGGCATCGCTCCGGTTTACGCTGATGCATCAGGCGCATCATCGGGGACAAATGACGGTATTGATGCGTCAGGCGGGACTGCGAGTTCCTGATATTTACGGGCCAACCTACGAATCGTGGATCGAGCCAGGGATGGAGCCCCTCGCCTAAACTGGGCCAGGCGGTCACAAAAGCAGCAACTATTTCCAGTTATTGCCGGAATCTCTGGAGGACGCCTCCTTGCATACCTATGTGCCTTACTACTTGCTTCCGTATGGGAAAGCTCTAACGATTGTGGAGCCGGATGTCCTGATCGGACGAATGGTGGAAGTCACCCCTTCGTTCCCCCTTGTAAACCAAACCCCTTGGACATAAACCGCTGGGACAAGATGTACAGCACGATGGACGGGATCGCATACAGGATGGAGAAGGCCGCAAGATTGCCGTATTCAATCATCCCGTATTGACCAAAGTACTGGTATAACTTCAGGGAAGCGGGGAAGTTCTCCGGATTTTGCAGCAAAATGTACGGGACAAAGAAGTTCCCCCAGCTGCCCGAGAAGGTGAAGATGGCCACCGTGCAAATGCCCGGCACCATCAGCGGCGCTACGACTCTGCGAATCCCCGTAAATACCGAGGCCCCGTCGACCCATGCCGCTTCCTCCAGATCCAGAGGGACGGAATCCATGAAGTTCTTTAGCATCCAAATGCCGTAGGGCATGGATGAAGCTACATAGAACAGGATAACGCCAAAGATTTGGTCATACAGCTTCAAACTTAGAAACAGCTGGTAGACCGGGACCATCACCGCCGTAATCGGCAAGGAAGTCATAAACAGGATGGTCAACATAAACGGCTTCTTGTATTTCATTTGATAACGGGACAACGGATAGGCGGCTAACAGTGCCAAGAGGACGACGAGCAGCGCCTGCCCCAGCGACATGATCAAACCGATCAGGAAAGCGCGCTGGTTCTCGCGGCTGGTGATCACGTTGATATAATTATCCGCCGTGATCCGCTGCGGCATTTTCAGCGTCTGCATGGCATTGGGATCAACCGAAGCAACCATCACCCAAAGCAAGGGTAAGACGAAGCAGATGCCGATGATCGTGAGGATCGTATAGGGCAAGATCCGGTAGATGAGTTTCCGTTGTTTTGCGTTCATAAGGAGTTCTCCTTGCTCTTGGACTATTTCAACGAGCGGGTATAGAACAGGCTAAGCACGATTCCGATGAGCAGAAGCAGCAAGGAGATCGCGGTTCCGTACCCCAGTTGATAGTTCACGAAGGCTTGGTTGTACATGAAGATCGGCAGTGTGGTCGTAGACGTTCCCGGGCCTCCGCCGGTCATGGCATAAATCAAACCGAACACGCCCAACGTCTGTAACGTGACCAGCATCATGTTGGTCATAAACGAATCTTTGATATAAGGGATGATGATCCGAATCAGTACCTGCCATTTCGAAGCTCCGTCGACCACCGCCGCTTCTTCCACCTCGCTGGGCACGTCGTCGAGAGCCGCTTGAAAGACGAGCATTGAGAAGGCGGTGCCGTGCCAGATGTTCGCGAGGATGATCGTCAGCATCGGAACGGTATACAGCCAGGTGACTGCCGGAATCCCCAATGAGGTGATGATCGAGTTAAGCGTCCCCTCGTCGCCGAAGAAGCTGTACAAGCACAACGCACAGACGATTTCCGGGGTTACCCAGCCGGCGAGGACGATCGTGCCGATCACCCGCCGGAACGTCCGGTTTCTGCGCTTCATCAGCAGGGCGATGAATAAGCCGAGCAGCTGCTGGCCAATCACCGCGGAGCCAAACAGGAAGACCAGCGTGTTCCAAATGCTGATCTTGACCGTCGGGTCCTTGAACATGTGAAGGTAGTTGTCAAACCCAACGAATTTTAACTCTCTTGCCGATTCCCCCGTTAAAGCCAGGTTCGTAAATGAATAGAAGAAAGTAAGGAAGACCGGAGTGATAAAAAACACCAGCATTATCACAATCGAAGGGAGCAAGAAGTACAGCCACGTGTACGTATTTCGTTTTCTGGAATATCCTTCAGCCGTCATGCTGCTCATGGTTCGTTCTCCTTCCGGAAAGCATTGCTTTGCCGCTTGTTATGATTGGTCATTTTCTTATGACAGCGTTCTCGCCTACGATGCGAGTGACGTCTTGGGCGTATTTTTGAGCTGCCTCTGCGG
The DNA here is from genome assembly GCF_047200555.1 of Paenibacillus sp. MB22_1. Lineage (NCBI taxonomy): Bacteria > Bacillati > Bacillota > Bacilli > Caryophanales > Paenibacillaceae > Paenibacillus > Paenibacillus sp. MB22_1. The sequence goes on along the minus strand of NZ_JBLADV010000001.1, from coordinate 2,086,387 downwards.
GGGAGGTGCCTGTGGCGACGGATTCAACCATCGTCTGAATTTGCGTCGATACTTCCGGGTACTTATCCTGAGCAGGCCGGAACTCGGCGTTCTGCAGATATTCCGTAGCGATTTCGTTAAACGGCATTTGCGTGTATTCCGGATCTTTGGCGACGTCGGCTCGCACAGTAATATTCCCTGAGGAGGTGACGAGCTTCTTGCTGTTCTCTTTGTTTAATGCGTATTTGATAAACTCCCAGGCTTCGTCTTTATGCTTGGCGTTGCTCGGAATGGACAGCGCCCAACCACCGGCAAGGGTAATGGTCCCCGGTGCCTGACCTTGGCTCGTCGGCATCGGAGCAAAGCCCAGCACATCCTTGTATTCCGGCCATGGGGAAGCACCGGTTTCCAGATAGTTGCCGGTAATCCAGGAGCCGTCGAGGGAGATGGCCAACTTGCCTTGAGGCAAATATTCACGGGAAGCGGTGTTACCGGCCTGCCCGTTCAGAACCTTGGAGAGAGGCGGTCCGAGCTTTTCCTTGTTTACGGTTTCAATAAACCCTAATGCGTCCAAGATACCTTGGCTTTCGATGATCCATTTTCCGCTTGCATCGTCATACAGTCGTTCGCCGGTACCGTAAAGGAGCATTTCGTACGTCTGCATGGAGGTGGCTTCCCCAGTCGCCTTGCCCATGTTCATCCAGATCGGGACGATGTCCGGGGCTTTTTCCTTAATCGTGCGAGCCGCATCAAGCACTTCCTCCCAGTTCTTCGGCGTCCACTCTTCGGGAAGGCCGACCTGCTTAAAGATCTCTTTGTTGTACCAAAAGCCACGGGAATCCGTGTTGTACGGTACGCCATACACTTTGCCGTCGCTGGCGGTAACGCCTTTCTTCATCGCCTCGATAAACGAGCCGTTCGACCAATCCTCCCAGTCCTTCAGCCGCTCATCCAGTGGTTCCAGATAACCGGCGCTGGCGTCCGAATTGAGGATGAATGTGTCCTCCGTCACGATATCCGGAGCGGTGTCTTTGGATTTCAGAGACAAGGCGACTTTCGCAAAATAGTCCCCTTCAGAGGCCTGAATCGGTGCTGGTTTAATCTCGACATCCTTGTTCGGGTAAGCGGCAGCGATCTCTGTCAACCAACGGTACAACGTGCCTTTTTCTCCGGCTCCGTCATCCCGATAGGTCACCGTAATCGTCGTTTTTCCGGAACTGCCCGACTTGTCGCCCGACCCGGAACACCCGGCTAGCAGCGCCCCGCCTAAAGCCGTACACAACAACACGGAAGCGATGGCCCAACTTCTTTTTTTCATAAATACCATGCTGTGATCCCTCCCTGGTAAGTAGTCTTATTCGGGTTTTGCGCTCAACCCGATGGTTTAACGCATTAAAAAAATACTGTGTACATCCCTTCCAGTAAAACATACTTGCCGAAGGAGCAATTTATTCAAAAAAACTCCACGAATAAATATTGACCGAATCGGTTTACGGAAGTATGCGAAATACGATCACACGGTGACGGATTTCTTCGAGCGAATCAAACAAGCCGCGAACATCAGGTCGCGATGATCGATAAGCATCCGGCGTTACTGTCTTTCTTGACCAGCGTTTATTTTGAAACGAATGAGGAGGTTCATCCGGAAATTAAGGCGATCTTGGCCAAAGGGGAGGAGGTTCGGAACCGGATCGCTTTGACCGGCGTGGATGAATCGAAGTTTAAGGAAGGCATTGATCTGAAGCTTCTCATGAACATGTTGACTTAGATGGCGGAGGGGTTCACCAACCAGATGTCCAGGGAGAACACTCGATATCAAGGAAATCACAAGGGGGTTCCATGGGCGTGATTGAATTAAGAAACCTCACGAAGCGATAGGGCAAGGCCAGAGGGATTACTGACGTGAACCTTCAGGTGAAGGAGGGGGAGATCTTTGGCTTTATCGGTCCCAACGGGGCGGGGAAGTCAACGACGATTCGGACGCTGCTTGGGCTCATTTATCCGACCAGCGGCCTGGATCCACTGATGCAGCAGACCTTCTTCGAGCTGATTGCGGAGGAGCACCGGAAAGGGGCGACCGTGTTTTTCTCGTCCCATATTCTGAGCGAAGTCCAGAAGATGTGCAGCCGTGTCGCCTTCATTAAGGAGGGCGGATCATCAAGCAGGAGAAGATGAGCGACTTGCAGGATAACAGCTACAAGAAAGTCAGCCTGGAAGCCAAGTCCGACATCGATCCCGCCGCCTTTAAGAAGCTGGATGGCGTCAGCAACCTTGAACTGAGGGGATCTTCGGCCAGCTTCATGTTTAAAGGCAGCCTAAACGCGTTTGCTGCAACGAATCGCTACCGTTGATTTAATCAACATCTCGATTGTGGAGCCCGATCTGGAGGAAATCTTCCTGCATTACTACGTGAAGGAGGAGTAGGCCGTCATGAATATGGTCATGCATGAGTTGAAGTCGCTGAGGAAATCGGCCTTCGTCTGGACCTTGGAGATGATCGCCTTGGCCGCCCTCTACTTATCGATTTATCCCAGCTTAGCGAGCGATGCCGAAGATTTCAAAAAGCTGCTTTGGCAGTTATCCGGAATCCGTTCAAGCGATGTTAGGCATTGATTTGGATAGGATTACCGCGGGCCAAGATCGTCAGCTCCAAGCTGTTGGCTGCGATGCTCCTCCTGATCGCGACGAATATCGTCTTCTATGCAGCAGCGTTTCTCATCGCAAACGGAGTCAAAACGGAGGATTTCAGCCAAAAGCTGTTTCTGCTGATCCATATGACGTTATTTTTTGTTCAGTTGATGTTTTTGGCGATTGGTATGGCGTCGTCCGTGTTTTTTGCCAAACTCCGGAGCGTCCTTCCGTTATCGCTGGGCGTGGTCATCGGATTGTATCTGATCGGCGCCTTGCTCGCAAGCGGGGAGGACAAAGAGATGATCCGCTTCATCTCGCCCTTCAAATATTTCGCACTTAAGGCCTACCTTAGAGGCTTGATCATCCGGAGCGTATGCATGTTCTTGCTAGTTGTCAGCGGAATGAGCAAGTATTCGGCTCTTTTGAAGTCACGCAGATCAGTGGATTTTTTGCCATGCTGTTTTTGTATATTGAGCTGACGGTCGCGATTCACGCGGTCCTGCTGGGAAGCTTTGCGATTTCCAAACTTACGGACTTGACAGATCAGCTAAACGCACTGAACGTGCTCTCTCCCTTCAAATACTTCAGCTATGAGCGTATCTTAAACGGAGAAGGCCTTCATGCGGGGATTGTCGCGCTATCCCTCCTCCTGGTGGCGGTGCTGGTTGTTGTCACTTATGCGGCTTATCGCAAAAGAGAACTAAACGTTTGATCGTTGCACGAGTGGCGGTTAGAACGCCCATGCAAGAGGCGCGGCCGGTTGATCCGGTCGCGCCTCTTTTTTGCTTGGCGAAACACTTGCCTTGCTTACATGCGATCCGGAGCCGGCAATCCGATGACATCCAGCGCCTCCGCGATGGTCTCCTTAAATTTCGCAGTAAGCCACAGACGGTAGGGTTGCCGCTCGGGCTCGGCTTTTAGGATCGGACAGGCGGTATAAAAATGATTAAACAAGGTGGCGAGCTCATACGCGAAATGGCAGATCGGTGTAGGAGAAAGTTCCTCACACGCAGTGCTCAGCGTATCCGGCCATGCTGCGATTTGCCTCAGCAGGGCGTGTTCGGCACGTTCCTGCGGTGCGATGTCCTCCGGCAGCGACTCCATCCGAGGGAGCCCGTCGGCTTGGGCTTTGGCTAAGATGCTGGCGGCCCGGGCATGCGCGTACATCAGATAAACGCCGGTGTTGCCGGTGGTTTCCGTGGCCTGCTGAATGTCGAATACTACTTCAGTCGGCAAGGCGAATCGCAGCAGATAATAACGGATCGCCGCTGCTGCGATCAGCCGGCTGGACAACCCTTCGGAATCGGACCGCTTGGCTTCGATTTGCGCTTCCATAAGGTCCAGCAAATCGGACACTTTGATGCCGATCCCTTGTCTGCCGGACATAGCGTACGAGGCTTTGCCGTCCGAGGTGTCGAGGCCAAGCTCCCGGGCTGCGCCAGGGCTTAGCGATACGACGCCGTAACCGACGTGGCGCAGCTTCTCCGCTTGGGCTGTGAAGCCTAACGCCTCCAGCGCTTGCTTCACCATCGCCTGCGGATACGCTTGCCTGTGGTCGATCACGTTGACGACGAGATCTGCCTTGCCGTAATCGGCGGCGACACCTTCTGCACTGGTTGTCCAGAGCCCATCTGCAAACGGTTTGTACCTGAAATCGTTCCCCAGCAAACCGAACTTCCAAAGATGATAGGCGATATCCTTGGCCGTATACGTCAAAATTCCGTTGGACCGAACGAGCACCTTATCGGCCTGATGCTCGGCTTCAGACTCCACATCTTCTGCTGCAGGTTGCTTCAGGACCCAGCAGCCCTCCAGCTTACCGGACGTTTCCTTATGGAAGAGTGCGGTCTGCTGCAACAAACGGAAGGCCGTGTCCCAGAACCCTTGCCGGACAATGTTGCTCTCCCAGACCAACAAATCATAATCAATCCCAAACGCCTTCATTTCCTCCAGATGCTCCCGCACGATACGCTCTGCCGTAAGCAAGCCAACCCAAGCCAGGTTCCCGTCTCCAGCTTCCAGCGCCTGCAGCACCTTCGTTCTCTGCTCCAACAGCGACGGTTGATCATCGTATTCCTTGTTAACCCGGGAATAGATGTCCCAACAGAAATCGCCGAATCTCACGTGGGCAGCCTGATGATCCACATTCAGCAGCCCAACGACGGTGTCTGCCAACTGATTACCCAGATCGTCGATGTAATTATGCACTTCGATTTGGTATCCGGCCCTCTTGAGCAGCCGCGCCAGCGAGTCGCCGATACAGGCGTTTCTTAGATGACCGATATGAGCGGATTTGTTCGGATTGATGGAAGTATGTTCGATCACGACCTTTTCGCGAACTGCCCGCGGAAGTTGAAAATCCTTGCGGGCCCATTCGTTCCAATCCAGGCGGAAGTTCAGAAAGCCCGGCGGCGCGGTTTCGATCTGGTGGAATAGCCCCTCCATCCGGCCGGTTTGTTCCAATTCATTCTTCAGTTGTGCGGCAATATGCAGCGGTGGTTGACGCAGCGTTTTGGCCAGCTGCATCGCGATGTTGGTCGAATAATCCCCGTGTTCCGCACGGGCGGGCCGCTCGATCACAATGTCCGGGAGCTCCTCGGTGCTGTGGCCAAGCCTTGAAAGGACTTGTCGTACGGACAATTCAAGATATTTTTTCATCCAACTGCTGATCATAAAATCCACTCCTCCCTGGCAAAAAAATAAGCCTTCATCTCATCAAAGAGACGAAGGCATTACGCGCTCGCGGTACCACTCTTGTTGTTAAACTTCATGTTTAACCACTCTGAAGGATAACGGTCTTGGGCCGTGGCTGCTTACTCGACTCACGTTCAGCAACCATTCTCATGGGTCCGTTTCACTGGAAGCCCTGTACCGGTTTCCACCCTCCCGGCTCGCTTGGACTAGAACAGCCAGCTACTCTCCCAATCGTCGAATGTGGGATATTTTGTATTATTATATCCGCTTAATTTGGAATGTCAATCCTGGACTTCCCCAATATCAACCCACGAGCCCGACTTCTAGAGTAGGAGAAGAAAATTTTGGTCATACTCTTACTACTTCCATCAGAACAAAGGGGCTAGCGACATGCAACAACCGGACGAGTTTATCGAAACAACTGCAGCAAAACCTGGAAGGTCTTCGCGAGCTTCTCGGGAACAGTTCGGATGTCGTGTTCCGTCAGCTTTTGCCGGCGGACTGTACGCAACTCGCTATCGTTTACATCGAAGGACTTATCGACAATCAACTCTTGCAACAGGATGTGATTCGCCCGATTCTGAAGACCTCCTCAGACGGGGAGATGACGCCAACTCAGGTTAAGGACAAGGTCGTCAACGTCGGCGGCGTTAGCTCAGTGACCACCTATGAGGATGCGTGCAACGGATTGTTGTCTGGCGGTGCGCTGATCCTGATCGATGGGTATATGGATGGTTTGATTGTCTCAATTCCCGGGTTAGAGGAACGCGCGATTTCCGAATCGAAGGCCTATCCAAATATTCGGGGGCCTCAGGACGCATTCACGGAGGCGATAAAACCAAAACAGAGCTAGCTATCATGTACATGCACGGATTAGCGGATCAACAGATCGTAAGTAAGTTGACTGAAAAACTAAACAACCTCCTGGTGGATCGCGTGCTGGAGGGTGAATATATTGAAGAAGTTCTGAATCAGGATAACAAGCTTACGATTTTTCCTATGCTGTACAACACCGATCGTCCAGATACGATCGCAACGGGCGTAATGGAAGGCCGAATTGCCATCTTTATTGACGGAACGCCATTCGTTCTCCTTGCCCCAACCTTATTCGTCGACTTTCTTCAGTCCGCCGAGGATAATTATCAGTCGTATCTTAATTCCGACGGTATTGTTATTGAGCTTAATGGCCCAACGTGAAGGGGGCCCTTTTCCAGCTTTCCTTGAAGCGTTGATCATGGAAGTCGTTTTTGAGATTTTGCGGGAAGCCGGGCTGCGGATACCGAGAACGATTGGTCAAGCTGTGTCCATCGTGGGTTCTATCGTCATAGGACAAGCGGCGGTCGAAGCGGGCATCGTCTCTACCGTTATGGTGGTTGTCGTAGCGATTACGGCCATATCCAGTTTCGCCATTCCGTTCTATTCCATGTCGATCCCGATCCGGATGCTGCGTTTCGGGTTCATGGCGATTGCTTCAACCCTGGGGATTTATGGGCTGACCGTCGCTTTTATTGTGCTTGTCGTGTATTTAAGCGGGCTCCACTCCTTTGGCGTTCCTTATTTATCGCCCGTCGCTCCCTACAAGGCACGGAAGCAATCGGATGCCATCCTCCGCTTTCCCTACCAACCTGGAGCTAAAGGACCGTAGAAATCAAGGAGATGATCCCTGTGTACCGACAGGTAAAGCGATTTGTTCTTGTCCCCATATCCCTCGCGATGATCCTGCTGCTGTCAGGTTATTGGAACCGCAATGAATTAAATGAACTTTCGATCGTGCTAGCCATGGGGATCGATAAAGCGGATGACCTTTACGAGGTCAGCTTCCAGGTCGTGAATCCAAATCAGATGTCGCGGAAGCAATCGAGCGAGCGTACGCCTACGTTCGTATTCTCGGTACGTGCCGATTCCATTAGTGAAGCTGTGCGAAAAAACGGTGGGCATGTCGTCGCGGAAATTGTATATGTCCCATCTGCAAATTTTATTCCTGGATGAGGCCACGGAATTTGGTGAAGATGTCTTTGCATGGACATGCTGCGAGATGAATTCGGGCAACGACTTGCTTGAAGATATGTCTTGTGATACATTATTTTTCATAATGAATGTTTCGGTATGAAGCACATACCGCTTCGATCTGACTTGCTCTTGGAGCAAGGGGGAACGGGGCGGTTTTTTTATTGACTCGGAAAGGGAGTGTGCATGATGAGTGAGTTCGATGATGTTTACTTGGAGTGGCTGGAACGGCAGATCGACGAGGAGACCAACCCAAGAAGAAAGGAGTTTCTCAAAAAGGGATTAAGCCGGGGGACAACGGATTTTCTGCGGTACATTTGGTATCCCGCCATTGGAAACCTCAATGATCTCTATCCTGAGTATGAGGTTCGCGACTTTAATAATGGCTTCCGCTATCTCGATTTGGCCTATCGACCGGGCAACGCCAAAGGATGTATCGAGATTCAGGATTATCGAAGCCATGCTCGGGATATCGAGGCCGGGCGGTTTAAGGATTTGTGTATGAAGCAAGCTCTGCTGGCGTTAGACGATTGGTTGTTCCTACCGATTGCCTATCTATCCATTCGGGAAGACCCGGGAGTTTGCAAGCAGCTGGTCTTATCCTTTGTTGGTAAGTTCCTGTCCAACGCCGTACCTTCTAACCTTCATTGGGCCGAAGCGGAAACCTTAAGGTTTGCCAGACGACTGATGCGCCCCTTTACGCCGGCAGAGCTCGCGGATCATCTCAGTCTATCCAAGCAGCATACACGAGCAATTCTACATGCTATGCACAATCGAAAGTTGCTGGAGGTCGTAGGCGGGAGACAACGGTATCGAACGTTCCGGCTTCCGAACGCGCGTTAGGGGCAAGGCGCTCGGATGGCAGGATGTAACTGGGGCTAAGGCTAGCTCTAAATCCACTTCTGGTGCTGAGGCTGTTGCTGGTGTGGAATCTATTGTTGGTGCGAATGCTGTTGTTGATATGGATGCTGTTGCTGGTGCTAATGCGATTACTGGTGCTAACATAACACTAACTCTAACGCTTGTGAGCAACGCTATTAAGGCAAATTTGCTCTCGAAAAAATTCTAACGACGATGAGACACTCTATTAAGGTGAAAATCGAGAAAAATAGGGGGGAAACAGAGGAATAAGCTCTGTAGTAAGCGTTAGAATCGCAAAGTGTCCTTTTTGGAGCAAATAAGATCTGTGGCAAGCGTTAGCGGTTAATCGGAGGGGATTCGCAGACCCACGGGGGTAAAAGAAAGCACCCGCAAGCACTAGGAGGTAAAGGATGCTCCCGCAGGCACTCAAAGTCACCTCTAGGCACTCATAGCACTCATCAGCACCCGCAGGCCAAGGGGAATGAACTATGTTAGAATGAAGAAGAATATCCTTATTCATGCAGAGGAGGAAAAAGGTGAGTACATCCATCAGCTTGCATCTATGGTTCGATAAACAGGCGAAGGAGGCCGCAGAGTTCTATTGCTCCGTATTTCCGGAGTCCCGAATCACGGGGGTTACGACGCTAAACGATACCCCTTCGGGTGATTCCGAAATGGTTTCGTTTACCGTTTGGGGTTTTCCGTTTATGGCGATTTCGGCTGGACCGTACTTCAAGCTAAATCCTTCGATCTCGTGCATCGTCAATTTCAACCCTTCTAGAGACCCTAACGCCAGAGAAATGCTGAATGAAGTGTGGAACAAGCTGTCTGACGGCGGGACTGCGCTCATGCCGTTGGATCGATACCCCTTCAGCGAGTGGTATGGCTGGATTCAGGACAAGTACGGGGTTACGTGGCAGCTGATGTTAACGAATCCGGAGGGGGAGCCGCGTCCACCGATTGTTCCGTCCATGATGTTCACAGAGGATAACTGTGGCAAAGCGGAAGAAGCACGTGAATTTTATCTCTCCGTCTTCCGGAATGCGAAACCGGGCACGATCGTGAAGTATAGCCCCGGACAAGAACCGGACCGGGAAGGGGCGGTCATGTTCACCGATTTTATGCTGGAGAATACCTGGTTTGCAGCGATGGACAGTGCGCACGCTCATGGGTTCGTCTTCAACGAAGCCATTTCCTTCTTGGTGAATTGCGACACGCAGGAGGAAATTGATCATTATTGGGAAAGTCTCTCCGCCGTTCCTGAGGCCGAACAATGCGGTTGGCTCAAAGACCGGTATGGCCTCTCGTGGCAAATCACTCCGTCCGCCTTGGATGAGATGCTGACCCAGGGAACCTTGGAACAACGGAATCGAGTGACGCAGGCGTTTCTGAAGATGAAGAAGTTTGACCTCTCGGAGTTGCAACGGGCTTTTGAGGGGAAGTAAACTCTATGGCAATGGCGCGGTAATCGCTAACACGCTTTCGTACGGAGTGAGGAAAAAAACGCCCCGGGATTCCTGATCGTGAATCAGGATCCTCAGGGCGTTTTTCGCCACAGAATTAAAAAAAACAGCCCCGAATGGACTGTTATATTTGTATGTATGGTGGAGCCTAGGGGGATCGAACCCCTGACCTCATCGCTGCCAGCGATGCGCTCTCCCAGCTGAGCTAAGGCCCCGTATGAGCGACTTCTTTATTGTATAAAAACGTAGTCAAGCTGTCAATATCCCGCGATCACTCAGTTAAAATGTTACTAAAGAGGCATCGGTTCACTCACATCGAAATGTTACCGAAGGGATGTGTTTTGAAACTGAGCATGAAAACACGACGTGAAGTAATCCGTACCTTGGCTGATCAATACATGAGAGCGAAATCGCGAAATGAGAAATCTGCAATCCTTGACAACGCCGTGAAGGTGCTGGGTTGCCATCGGAAGCATGCTATCCGCGCTCTCACGAACCCTCCTGCGCTGACACCAGCGAAATCGAAACGTAATCGGCCATTAGCTTACCAGGAGGCGATGCCCGTCATTGAGCGCGTTTGGGAAGCCCTGGATTATCCTTGTGCCGAGCGACTGCATCCTGTTCTGCTCGATACAGCCCAGAGCCTTGCCCGGCACGGTCACCTGCACCTTACCGACCTTATCATATCGCAGTTGCAAAAGATCAGCCGCCCGACATTGGCGCGCAGGTTATCCACACTTCGTTGTCCAAAAGCCAGACCAGCTGTCAACAAGCGAAAGCCGCTCGCCGAACTCCGTTCACAAGTGCCCATGATCGCCTACGATTGGGATGAAACGCGTCCGGGCGCGCTGGAAATCGATTTGGTCGAACACAACGGCGGATCGTCGCTCGGCCACTTCGCCTATACGCTGACTGTGACCGACGTGGTCTCCGGCTACACCCGCAGACGCGCGCTGCTCGGCAAATCCCAACTTGCCGTGCTTCGTGAGCTCAAGCACATCATCGCGGAGTGGCCCATGCAGCCTTGGGGGATCCACAGTGACAACGGCCAAGAGTTTTTAAACGCCCATTTGAAAACCTTCTGCGCTTCGAACAACATTCGTTTCACGCGCAGCCGCCCTTATCGCAAAAACGACAATGCTCACGTGGAGCAGAAAAACGGCTTTCTCGTCCGCCAGCTGGTCGGCTACGAACGCTATGACCGCACGCAACAGGTGGAGTGGCTCAACTCCATCTATGCTCTGCATGATCGGTACTTCAATTGCTGCTTGCCCACTCGCAAGCTGATCGGCAAGGAGCGTCGCGGGGCTCGTGTAAAGAAAACATTCGACACGGCCAAAACACCCGTTGCCCGGTTAATCGAATTGGGCGTGCTACGACCAGAACAAACCCAACGGTTACAGGCGTATCAGACTTCCCAAGATCCGCTTGCATTACACAATCAGTTGGAAGCGCTGCTTTCCCAACCCGTGACGCCTGCCTCCGCTACGCGCCCAGTGGAGGCTATGTAACAGCCTCCACTGGGTAACAAAATTACGTGAGTGAACCATTATCCTTCGGTAACATTTTTATATGAGTTGACACGTATCCCTTCAGCGAAAAAAATGTGTTCCTCCTCCCATCCAGCCATCCCGGTTACCGAATGGGAGGACCACGCCGGTTTCACGCGGTTTACAATTTGATGCTCGTGATTTTGGCGACCGGGACGATCACCTGCCGACCTGACTCATCGATCATTTCTAGGGCATCGTTATGCACGGTGACCAATGTGCCTTGTATGACGGAGCCCGTCGTCTCAATAGTGATGCTGAGTCCGATCGAGGCTTTCATTTGCTGCCGGGTCGCCGAATCCGGGAAGGAGGCGGCCTCAAGCGCCTGCTCCAGATGCTCCACCCGGCTGGCTAGCAGCTCGAGTTCCGCTTGCAGCAGGCGAATTCGCCTTCGCAGCGGTTCATTTAGCAGAAAGCGCAGGAGGGTCATTGCGATTCACCTCTTTTCCCTCTGATTCTCGTCTCTAGTAAATGAGACAATATATCATATGAAGCTAGATTGATAGAGTTTCGGGTGGGGCTTACTTTCCGGCGGATACCCTTTATGTTATGCTGAAATGAGATACGGAATCGTTAATAAGGAGAAGGATGAACTATGATCAAGCATATCGTATTGTTTAAATTGAAGGATGCATCCCCGGAAATTGTGGCACGTACGGTTGAAGTGCTGCGCGGCATGCAGGGCAAAGTGGAGCAGCTCAGAAGCCTTGAGGTTGGCACCGACGTGATCCGTTCCCCCCGTTCCTATGACATTGCGCTCATTGCTACCTTTGATTCGCTTGTGGATTTGGAAGGATATCAAGTTCATCCGGAGCACAAGAAAGTGATTGAGCACATGAACGAAGTACGTGAGAGCCAGGTCGCAGTCGATTTCGAATTTTAGGCTGGACCGAAGGAGGGAACCCCCGTGTATTATGTAAACCGGGAACAAATCGAACGCAGACTGGACATGCTGCCGGAATTGCTGCAAGCCCTTCGTGAATCGGCGGAGGCAAGCTCATCCCTGCTGGGGCGTTATGCGGAGGAGCGGGCGTTGCATTTGGCTCTGGAAATCGTGACGGACGTCGGCAGCTATTTAATCGACGGGTTTATCATGCGTGACGCCAGCAGCTATGAAGACATTGTTGACATCCTCTTGGATGAAACCGTAATTGATGCGAAGCTGCACGCTACGCTCATCGAGCTGGTTCGGCTGCGGAAACCGTTAGTTCAGGAATATTTTGCTTGGGATCGCCAAGAGGTCGAAGGACTAAGGGGGCGGCTGCCCGAGGCTTTGCAGGATTTTTCGGCAAATGTGCTGAAGTATTTGGATCAGGAAGGCGTCTAATCTAAGACGGACAAGCCCAAAAATTATTCCTTACAAGTGTGACCGGACAGACCATTGCTGCTTATAATACATTATCGATATGGGCATTCGCGGAGAAAGCCAAAAAGGAGAGATGAGTCGTGAGCAAAGGAAACAAAGGTTGGATATGGGGGGCAGCCATCGGCACGGTTGCCGGTGCGGTAACGGCGCTGTTATTTGCCCCTAAAGCCGGGAAAGAGCTGCGTAAGGATATTGCCAACGGGGCTCGTCAAGTCGGAGAGAAGACGCAAGAGGCTGCCGAGAAAGTCTCGGAGCAAAGCACCGTTCTTGTCGGTAAGGTGAAGGAAGCCGCTGAAGTGCTGATCAGTGAAATCCAAAGCCGTCGTTCCGAAAAGACCACCGATGAAGATGAGGTAATTGCTCAAGTCTCCGAATTTGCAGATGAGGATGAGGAGACTGCGGCCGAAGAAGAGACAGTGGCCCTTGGCGTCGTATCGGAAGAAGAAACGACGGAAGCCGGTGAACCGGTGGCTGCAGCTTTGGAAGCGGCGGCAACTTCCGACAACGAGGAAGGCCAATAATTTGATCGGCTGTCCACAGCGATCGCCCGAAAAAGACCCGCTCCCGGGTCTTTTTCCCGTTTTCTCCGCCCTTGCGGGTTTTCTTGCACTACAAATTGAGTTAAGATTTAGGTACCCTCTGTGGTGCGAAGTCATAAAGTAATGAGAAGGATTTTACACTAAACATAAAGGAAGCGGTATGTTCGTGCAGCAAGCCATCGCCATATTAGACTCGGGAGTGGGAGGCCTCACCGTCTGCAAGGAAGTGATGAGGCAGCTTCCCAGAGAGAAAATCATTTACTTCGGCGATACGGCCCGGGCTCCTTACGGTCCAAGGTCGCCCGAGGAAGTCCGCTTGTTTACCGAGCAAATCGTCGATTATTTAATCCAGTTCCATCCGAAAATGATTGTCATTGCCTGCAACACTGCAACAGCGGCTGCACTCGATTTCATCAAGGCCAAGGTTGATATCCCTGTAATTGGCGTCATTCATCCTGGTGCACGGGCAGCGATCAGCGAGACGAAGACCGGAAAGGTTGGCGTCATCGGGACGGTGGGTACGATCCGAAGCGGGGCCTATACGGTGGCGTTACGTGAGTTGAATCCGCAAACCGAAATCGTCAGCGAAGCTTGTCCTGAATTTGTTCCGTTGGTAGAGCATGGGTTGTATGAAACGAAGGAAGCGCTGCATGTGGTCGAGAGATCTCTTCGGGAGATGAAGAAGCAGCCTATGGACTGCTTGATTCTAGGCTGTACCCATTATCCGTTCTTGAAGGACCCCATCCAACGTGTCATGGGGCCGAACGTGAAGTTAATCAGTTCTGCGGATGAAACCGCCCGCGAAATCAGCACCATCCTGCATCAACGGGGGTGCTTAGCTCGCGGCAACGGTACTCCCGTGCATCAGTTCTTCTGCAGCGGGGATGCCGAAATGTTCCGCAAGATCGCCAGACAGTGGTTGGGCGAGCAAGTCGAGCTGAGTCCCATCGTTTGGCAGGTATCCAGCCCGGTGAGGTAAACAATCAAAAAACCTTTGGGGGAGCTTAAAAATCCCGCCCAAAGGTTTTTTTGAACCACGTCATAGTTCGTCACGCTGTACCGTTCCCGTTACGGGCGAATGATCCGAATGGAGCCGGGTTCCAAGGAAGCGCGAAGCGGCGTGGTTGCCACGTGCTCCCCGTCACCTAAAGCAAGGCGCGGCAGAGAGCTGGAAATCGTAATGTTTTGGCCCTTCAGCATCGTTACGAAGGAGAGCTTCGTATGACCTCCAAACAATACGGTTGGAAATAACAGGAGCAGCTTCAGCTTGGAGCAATCGTGCACGACGCACAGATCGAGCAGTATCTGTAAAACTATGAGCATAATTTTATGTGTGCATTAATAAACAGTATAAACCCTTGATTTATCGAGGGTTTATACTGTTTTTATCGTATTTTCTTTATGAGCATTATTGATGTATTAACACGATAACATAGATATGGTAACATTTTTGTTGTCATTGATAATCTATGAGCATAATTGTAAGCTGAAATAGATTCGGGGGTTATAAAATGGACCATAGTGGTTCAATCGTGCCTTTCTCCAGAAGAATTGATGAGTTGCGTTTTGGTGTGCAGAGTGTAGGAATTGAGTTGTGGAAAAGGCATCGTGATAGCGAGCCTGTCGTTAATAGGCATGCTGTGATCGTTTTGCAAAATAAAATGAACGGCAGACTATCTGTTCATCCTCTTACGGAATTTATTTTTCAGGCTCTTCGCTCTACTGGGTGGGTAGAGGCGCAAATATTAGTTTTATAACCCTTCCGCCTCTAAGAGAATTTCAGAGATTGAAACAGCCCTCATGAAGAGCACTTGACCGCTGTTTCAATCTCTGAAGCGTGGTATTAAGGCGGTAAGGGTTATTGAGCTCGGCGTGCTCCGAGCGTTGGAAGTCGGAGCTTATTCGCGGTCATGTAGACCATGGCGATCAGATTTTCTACGTTGCGGTAACCTCTGGCTCGCCGTTTGGCTGCTTGCACCAGACTATTAATACCTTCGAGCAAACCGTTCGTCATCTTGCTGTGGAACCAGCGTAATATGCCTTCCTCATGTTGCTTGATCGTCTTGGCTAAGCTAATCATGGGCGAGAGCTTTGATCGAGTGGCCCAGCCGATCCATTCCCGCAAATACACATCCGCCAAAATATGCGGGGTAGTCCAGAGATCCTGTAAGGCCAGCTTAAGACGGTAAGCCCGCCCAGTCTGCAGGTTGCTGTCCTTTAGGCGCAGTAAGGTTTCTTTCTGCTCCGCTTTGAGGTTTGCTTCGTTCTTCAACCAGATGTATTTCGTTCGCTTCAGTTCTGGCATTTGCTTCTGCTCTTGAATTCGAACCTCATCTAGGGCTTCGCCCACCAGCTTCATCACATGAAATTTGTCAAAGGTGATCTCGGCATCAGGGAAATATTCCTCAATCCCTCGAATAAAGGCGGGTGACATATCGCAGCATACTTCTTCAATCTGCTGCGCGGCAGCACCTTTTGTTGTCAGATACGACTTAAAGCGCTCCAACGTATCCATTCCTTTGCCTTCAGTTGCAAACAGCACGGTTTTGCGATCAACATCAACAAACAGGGTAATGTAGCGGTGCCCTCGCCTAGATGACGTCTCGTCAATCGCAATCCGTTTCACCTTGGATATATCAAGCTCTGCCATCGCTTTATCGACGTAGTGATGGAAGATGCGCCACATCCGTGTGTCATGTTCTCTCAGCTCACGGGCTGCCGCATTGACGGGCATTTCCGCCATCAATCGCATCGCCCATGCTTCAAAGAGCAAAGTGAAATGAGAAAGCGGTCTGGCCCACTTCACCGATACTTGCGTTATCTTGTTACACGCCTTGCATTTTACTCGTGGCATTCTGGCGTGCATATATGTTTTCCAATTCCAGAAGTCCAAGTGTCGCCAGGTCTTCTTCTCGGAGTCATATGCTTTACAAGCGATCCCGCATAAGGGACAAGCGAAGGTTGCTCCTCGTGCAAAGTCGATAAACAGGTGCCAAGCTTGATCCATATCGTCAAACTCAACATGCGTCAATTTCCATGGTTCTTCCAACTGTAACGCCACTTTGAACATCTCTGAAATCATATTGTCACTACTGCTTAATGTAGTCCACACTAGTCATCCCGCCCTATTAATCATCTTACAGAGCAGTATTGACTAAATTTCTATTAAGCAGACATTAGCCATGAACTATAGCGAGGAAGCATTTTTCATTACTGGAAATACAGAGCTTACAATTCTCAGAGACTACATGCTAATTACCTCTGCGCTTTCTTAAATTACATACTTATTGAAAATCGTATGAAATACAAACTTACTTCTTTAAAAGAACTACGCTTTTCTCATGCCACAGAGTTCTTGAACAATTTGACGAGAAAAGAAAAATCAAGAATGACGGTTAGAAAGGCGGAAAGAACCTTAACTCTATTTTTTGAGTTCTTAGCGAAGAAAAAACTGTTGGAGCATGTTGACGAAAGTGCCTTTAAAAAGAAGATCCTTTACGGCAAATCGAATCAAAAATATACGGTTTCCCCATTCAAAGGGGTCGTTATGCCGAGAAATAGGCAAGGCCATATAGCTCATGATTTACCTGAACGATATATTTTGCCTTTGATCGAGTTGGCTGTGAAGATCGCGAATCCCATTGCTTTGGGGATTTATATGCAGTGCTTTGGTGGAATTAGACAAGGTGAGCTTGTGAACATTCGAAGATCCGATGTAAATTCTATCGGTTCTTTCGGAGAGTTTGGTTTAGTGGTTCGTCTACAAAAAAGAAACTTGAGAACAGATATTAAAGATAGTGCCGGTGCAAGTGGCGTTAAAAAACCAAGAAGACAAATCGTATTTCCAATTCAAGACTGGCTACAACAGTTGTATCGAAACCACATTGAAAATTATACTCCTGTGGATGGATCTGATGCGTTATTTGTAAATCGGGATGGCAAAGCCATGTCGGGACAAAGTTACAGGGCATACTTCAGTAAATTAAAAAGAGAGTTTTTGAAGCAACTAAGGAATTCTTCAAATCCGGATGATCTGGTTTACGCTATCAAATTGGAAGAATATAAATGGTCCACTCATCTAGGCAGGGGCATATTTACAAATCTTTTAGCAGAAGAAGCTGATAACCCAT
Organism: Paenibacillus sp. MB22_1; assembly: GCF_047200555.1. NCBI lineage: Bacteria > Bacillati > Bacillota > Bacilli > Caryophanales > Paenibacillaceae > Paenibacillus > Paenibacillus sp. MB22_1. The sequence goes on along the minus strand of NZ_JBLADV010000001.1, from coordinate 2,069,167 downwards.
ACGATATTGCTTTGCCAAGAGGAGACTCCAATCTTGCATCATCTCTTGTTTATCAAGGAAATACGGAACGAATGAGAAAAAAACTTGAGGACCGCATGCAACATTTATATAAGGATTACTTACCAAATTTAATTAAAAAACTCAACTTTCGCAGCTTAATTTTCCGAACAAAGCCTTGATATAATTGGGCAAACTCGCAATCCATTGCTGGAGTTGACATACAACGGCAGACTGATCCCGTTTGGATTTTGCTTCCGTGAACGCCATGAAAAATGCGATCAGATGCTGCAAAGCCGTTTTGAGATCCAGGTCTCGAACTTCGTCGGAAAACAGGAAAAACAGACCGCCCAACGACCGCGCGTCGTTGTTGTGACGGCGTTCCCATTCCATTACGAGATAACGGGTAAACACGATCGTGGTGTGGCTGATGAGCATATCAAACGAACGACCTTGAAACTCCGTTCCCAGCTTCAGGTACGATTTGGCAAATTTGAAGAACGTCTCAATGCTCCAACGCATGCCGTAGATGCGAACGATCTCAGCCTCTTCCAACGTCAAATCGGTGCTAAGCAGAACCAGCCAATCCCGCCGCCGATGGCGGTTTTGTACAAAGACCAATTTGATCGGCAAACCGCAGGCGGTTTGAACGATGACCGAGCCAAGGATTTCTTTGTTTTTCTGCTTTGGCAAAAGGGCATACAGTTCATGGAGCGTCAGGCTTTTTCCGTCGAACCGGTATCGTTGTTTCATCGCCTTGACCATCCCAATGACATGCAGACCTTTCGCCATCAGTTCACGCAACAGAGGCGCTTGGGTAAACCAACTGTCCATCAGGACAAAGTCAGCGCTAAATCCAGCCTGAATCGCTCGATCAAGCAGAGCCGCCACGGCATCCGGTTTGCGTGAAAGCGCCTCGATGCGGCGTTTGTAGCCTTGGGTACGCTTGGACAGACGTTCCTTCATCTCGCAAAAGCGATTCGTCAGCTTGGCCGAGCTGAGCATGACAAAATCGATGGGCGCAAAGCTGAAGCCATCCGACCATCCGAGCGTGAGCATGTTGTAGCCGCGAGCATATCTCCCCGTCGTATGATCGAAGATGCGGGCAAGCAACTCGGCTTTCTTGCTGCGATCCCTGCGAAGAACCGAATCATCAATGATGAACGTCCGAACGCGGGACGAAGAGGTTAAGGAATCAAAATGCTGAACGACCTTCAGACTCAAGGCATGCAAAAATCGTCGCCAGGCAAAGCGTGGATGGTTTAAGAATCGATAGACTACATCTTTGCCAGGCAACGACTGGCGGCGGTCGCTATGCAGAAGACGAAACCAATTGCGCCCTTCAAACACGAGCGTAAAGATCAGCTGAAAGATGGCAAGACTGGACAATCCGAACGACTTGGAAATGCCGGCTTTGCGCAACAGTTGTCCGATTTGCAAAGCGGAAAATAAAGTCGAGATTCGTTCTTGGCCCTTTTCAGACAGGAAGTTGTGTTGTACCATAGAGTTACGCACCTTTCTGTTTGGGATGGGAAGACTATCCACTTCCATTTTACCAAACGGAAAGGTGTTTTTCTGTCAAGAACGAGATTTTTCAATAAGAAATCCTAGTCATATCAAGGCTTAACACTAATTTTCAAGGTGCGAAAGTTGAGTTAAAAAATAAATTTTTGGAGAATAAGAAACATGTCGTATTTGAATCCAGCCGAAGCTGCAGAAAAATTAGAAATAGGCTATAAAAGCTTACTACGCTTGTTGAAAAGGGGGGTGCTTACCGGGGCAATAAAAGTACATCGTTCGTGGAAAATCCCTCTCAAAGCCATAGAGGAATACAAGGCATCGTTAAACATTCCTGAGGGATATCTAACTATTGCCGAAATAGCCGAACAACTTAATCTTACCGAACTCTGGGTTGGCAGACTAATTAAGAGAGGGACATTTGCTGGAGCAAAGAAACATAGAGGTTCTTGGATAGTGCCTTCCACCTCTGTAGAGGAGTATATTCAGTCGTCCTCCTCCCCTGATGGGTTTCTTTCCTTCCGGGAAGCCGCTGAATATTTATCCGTAGGTGAGTCATGGATCAGAAAATTAGTGTTAAGAAAAATTTTATCGGGCGTGGAAGTCATCAATGGCGTCCGTTACATCCGAAAAGAGTGCATCGACGAATATTTAAAATCGATATCGCCGCCAGAAGGATACGTCTCCGCTGCTCAAGCTGCACAAGAACTATCCCTTAGCAAAACAGCCGTTAACTCCTTGGCAAAAGAAGGAGCATTTCCCGGTGCAAAAAAACAAAAAATACCGTATCATCACGCAGGATGGGTTATTCCAGTTGAGTCCTTAAGGGAATATAAGGAGTCTCGTTCCTTTCCGAGCAATTATATTTCTGGAACAGATATTGCTGCGCAGTTAGAGGTTAGCAAAGCCTGGATTACTAAATTAATCCGAACAGGCGTGATACCTAAAGGTATAAAACACAACAACGAGTGGATTGTTCCAACCGATGAGGCGAACAGGTTTATTGAAAGAGAACGAAAAAGACAACAATCGACACCGCTTGAGTTATTTGAATTTCGGTTGGCTGAACTGGATGTACCGGATACTTTACAAAAAACAGTTGCGCTCTACCGTGAATTTGTAACGTTAAAAATCAATAGCAGCCAAGGCAACAGCCATACGATTCACAATCAAGCCTTAGAGTATATCAGCACATTAAAGCGATTATTCCGTTTGCTAAATACTGAAGTATTCTTAATGGATGCGGAACAATTAGAAATTATCTTTCGAAGTGCAGAAATGGGGATTCGGGATAAACGTACTTTCATTTACTTTTTGGAGTTTTGCACTGGCAAAGGATTATGTTCATACTCGAAAAGTTATGCAGTCACTCCCCTTCCTGTTGAAGAAAGGGAGATGTACAGTCCGGAACAATTTTTAGCTTATTACAATTATGTTCGGGATGTCGACATTCACATTGAGCAGGCCATCCAAAGTAGGGATTATGCTGTAACATGGCTATATGTCTTAATGCATGTCATTGATGCATGGAGACCATCAGACATTGTTAAGATGCCGAATATTGCGCTGGAGGCCTGCAATTTGCAGACTTTTGACCAACTCAGGAAAACGAAAATCACTCAAGAGCAAGCGCAAGCAGTCATTAATCATCTGTATAAACGGGTGGAACGAATGTATATTAGCAAGACCGGTGCTCTGGGGCATTTCCTCGTCAATCAGGATATGATTGTCCCCACGGCTACCGTTCTTGTGATCACGGAAATTCATCGTAGAATTGAAAATGATAAGCAACTAGTCAGACTTGGCCGAAGAAGATTCACCCATTTTGAAAAAGAAATCCATTTTCGGTTATTTTTCGATAAGCGTCCGGATCTTGTTGATTTCCAAAGTCGGAAAATGAATAGGACTCTCTTAACTTATTTCTTTTACAGTGTCGTAGAGGGAAAAGGGAATGCCGATATCGCTTACGAACTGTCTCAACGGATGAGAGGACATACCGATAAAAATTCGACTGCAACATACATTCAAGCAGTAAACAAAGATGGTTCTATAGAACGTGTAAGTCTGAATTTGTTTAACCGGGGGCATTTTGGATGGCTATACCATCTTCTTATTCGTCTCTCTATGCCAAACACGCCGCAGCTGGAGTTAGAGCAAAGCACCGTGTTGATCGAACAATTTCGAAATGATTTTAGTCCTTACCAACTGGAACAACTTAGCTATTTCCTAATCCGGCAGCAACAAAGCAAACAATCTTTGGCTTTGCGACTATCCAATCTTACGGAAAAAGACTTGAACACATTGTTATTTAAAATTTATAAGGGTGAGATGCCCGCCAAGTTGCAGCATGTACAATGCTTGACATACCCAAATTGCACTTCCCCAACTGCTATAAGTTGCCTACATTGTGAAAACGCGATACCAAAAGTTTATATCCTGATTTCGATCCAACATGAACTTGAGCGTTTAATTTCATCGATTCAAAATACCAAATATCCCGCTGTACGTGTCAGGGACCGCAAGTTTTTGTTTCAAATTCTGGATCTGTTAAGTCAGGCAGTGCAGCAATTTGGCAGATCCTATGTTCAAACTTTTATTGATCTTAACAATCTAAAGGAAAAGATGATTGCTATTCAAAATTTACTTAGTGAGGAAGTTTAATGGCTAAATTCCACGCGGCATTACACAGAAGAAAAACCATAGAGGAACTAAGTGATCGAACTATCTTGGAAAGTATTGAGCTGATCACCTTTAGTCGAAATGATCTTCACGAATACAAAGAAATGTTTAGAGAATTGCAACAGAAAGGAGTTATTGTTACAGGAGCTTTTGAAGGCGACTTATGGTCCACCCAAGGTGAATCTAGCAAAATTCTTTTCCGCTTTGATTGCGAACTCTATGGCGAGGTCAACTTGGCTTTAAAATGCTATACAGTACAAAAAATATATAATGGCATTAAAGCACAAACCGTTCGGCTAAATGTAGCAAAAATAAAAGAAGCCATACGAATTACCCGGGGTTTTCGACCGGATTATTTATCACATTTAGAAGATGCGTTCAACCGTTTCGGGATGCATAAACAGTTTACCATGGCCACCAGTATAAGGGAATTTCTCGCTTATTATAATCACCCATATTCGGATGCGTATAGCGATTTGTGTTCAATTTTTAATACGAAAGTCTCGAATGTACGCGAATTGCCCAATTTTCATGATATCCTGCTTTTCGATCATGCTTTAGATGAATATTTTAATACCTGTACTACTGACGAAGAAAAATTGAAATTTTATCCACTCTTGTTATGGTGGAGAATCACCCGTATCATTCCCATGCGTCCCGTCGAATTTTATTCATTACGCCGGGATTGCACGTTCAAAGATAATGAGGATAGATATTGGATGGTTTTGCCGAGAAAAAAGAAGAAATCTACCCTTCCGGGAAAACTCGAGATAACGGATACTGTCCAGATAAATCAAGAAGTCTTTGAATTTATTGAGGATTATAAACAACTTACATCAGCTTACGATTCTGAATCCTACTATTTGATCTCGTATAAGGCATATCGGAAATACGTAAAAATAAAAACGAAGGAAAAAGCGCGAGAAAAGATGGGCGCTTTCCAATTTATCAATATCATTGATCGATTTTACGATGAAATCGTTACTCCGAAGTACGGTGATTTAGAAAGAATAAAGCCTGGCGATACCAGGCACTTTGCCTTTTGCAACATGATGTTGCAAGGGTTTAATATGCTAACTATTGCCCGTATAGGCGGGCATAACCAACTGGAAACCCAATTGCATTATCATAAACATTTGGATCACTTCGCTTCATCTTTCGTCCATCACGCGGCGCAGATGCTTCGAATGAACCGTAAGAAATTAATGCGGTCAAATTGGGATGTTGGCACTCAAGCTATAATTGCTAAAAGTAGAATCTACCGACTTGATGATTTTCAAGAGACATACAAAGTGGAAAACGGCTATTGTACGGATCACCCATCGCGTTGTCAGGTCGGGGATTGCCGCTTTTGCGAATATTATCTTTTCTCGCCAGATGACGAACAAAAGGGATTGGCATGGCTGAAAGATTGTTCTAATTTGCTGGAAACCAGAATTAAGGAACAATTGGAGCTCATTCGATATGTCACAAAATCAATGAATTACGATTGTACAACGTTGACTTATCAGCAAACGGGCCAAGAAAAGCTATCCTCAGCCTGCAATGAACTGAGGAGATTGATGGATCAAAAAGCAATGGTCGATTCTCACCTTCTGGAGGATGAATTGTGAAAAAGGGAGCACCGCTAAAATATACAGATAAGCAATTAAAAGACATCCTATTAAAATATATCTCAAAGAATCCAGGGAAGAAGATTAATCCTTCCATCTTGGAAAGAGAGACCGGGATAAATCGATTTATTTGGACACGAAGAATGTCAGAGCAAATAGCGAAGCTCAACGAGCCAGTGCAGCAGGAGGTTGCAGGAACTGATGGTGCACTTCCCTTACCAAATGTTGTTGAGCTTGTTGAAACATACTGGAACAATAAAGCGGGTTTGATTAACGCATTAGCTCACTATAATGAGATGCTCAATGCCTTGCATCAAAAGGCTAAGAAATATGACACAATTCTTCAGGAAAACCAAGACTTAGTTGCTAAATTGTCATTAAAAGAAGAGCAGATTAAAACGCTCAAGAACGAGATTAAATTACTAAAAAAACAGTATCTTGAAGTAGCGGTCAAAAGCACATATAAGACCTTCCAAGACGAAGAAGGGCTTGAAAAAATCATATCCATCACTAAAAATAAAAAAACAGAGGATCGAGCCTTAAATGCTGATATTGTAAAGATGTATCCCGAGTTATTTGATAATTGATGTGAGGCCAGCATATTCTGCCCTCCGCGGTAATCAACAACTTATGGTATAATTGATATTGTGACTAAGCGTGGTCACTGGACAAGCGATCCTCGAGACGGCGGTCAAACCTTTATCTCGACGGATCGCTTGTTTTGTTATAATTGGTGGATTGCGCTGTTTGGGATATTCAATACGCTTCACTGTAGACAACGGTCTACTCGAAATATTGCTGGTCTACCGTGGTTTTTATGGTTGACCAAAGTTGACCCAGTTGAGGCAGCACAGCGCGTATAGACTCCATGATTCATGAATCTGAATTATGATGATTTTCGAAAATTTCTTATAGATGTTCTTTTCTCAGAGGAAGAGTTGAAGAATATAAGAGACTGTATATCTAAGATATTTGATGATAAATGGAAATTAAAGCCCGGCAATATGCCTTATTAGATACCTGCATCGGGCAATTAGGGGTAGTACCAGCGAAGCTGACACCACCCGCAAAGTAGAATGTAATATCTGTTAGTTATCTAAAATTGTTGAGAGCTACTAACAGGTGCGTCTTTTCCTACATCCCGGAACATTCGTTTAAACCGAAAGAGTAAATAAACGGCGCGTATCAGAAGATCAATAGCAATCGAGAGCCATACTCCTGCAATACCCATACCCCAATATATACATAAAACATAAACTCCTACGACACGAATCAGCCACATACCAATGGCTGTACTGTACATCGGGCTTTTGGTATCCCCGGCACCTTGCAAAGCACCTGCCAGAACCAAGCCTACGGCTAAAAACGGTTGCGCAAAGGCATCGATCCGAAGCGCAGTCGTTACCATGTCGACGACATCAACTTGACCAGTGAACCAAGTGGCGGCTAAAGGTGAAAATATAAACAACAGCACACCGATTAGGGACATAAAGATAACTGCGATACCTGTTGTCAACAAACCATACCGGTAAGCATCTGCTCGACGATTTGCTCCCAAGCTCTGACCTACTAATGTGGTTGCCGCCACGGCTAATCCGTATCCAGGCATATACGAGAAGATCTCAATGTTTCCCGCAATCATATGTGCAGCATACACATCTGTTCCGATTCGGACGATCAATCCAAAGTAAAGCACTTGCCCAAATCGCATGATCAACCTTTCTGCCGCCGCTGGTGTGGAGAGCTTCAGAAGGGGCAAAGTAAACCTTTCGCTCAAGGTTGCTGTCCGTAATGAAAACGAAAGTTTCGATTTTCTAATAAACAAAAACAATAACACGGTCCCGATTGCCCTTGCAATCACGGTTGCCCAGGCGGCTCCAGCAATCCCCCATCCTCCCATTCCGAATAGTCCGAAGATGAGAATGTAGTCCAGCACAACATGAATCAGATTGATCCAAATGCCTACTTTCATAGGTGTTTTAGTATCGCCTGCAGCCCGCAATACGCTTCCGAATACGGTCATCAGGGAGATAAAGATCGAAGGAATGGCGACGATCCGGAAATAAACAATCCCATCCGCCAATACGTCAGGTTCCGCCCCCATGATACGTAATAACGGTTCGGCAAAAAGAAGCGTAATGATGCCGAAAACGATACCTAATACAGCAGAGAGCCAAGTAGATTGCTTGGCAATCACTTTAGCCCTTTCCATATCACCTGCCCCTACACTTTTCGCAATCAGGGATGATGTGCCAACGCCCATAGCCATAAACACAGCCAAATAAACAGCCAGGATCGCATTTGTTACACCAACCGCGGCTACTTCAGCCAAGCCAAGCTTGGCCACGAACAGGGTATCTACAAACCCCACGATGGTCTGCAATAAGTTTTCGATCATTGCAGGTACTCCCAAAGCCAGAATCACCTTTATTCTTTGTGTTTGAGTCGTTTCTCCAACAGGAATTACCCCCGGCATGGCAGCCACTTCCCTTATCGAATATAGTTTTCCAATGCTTTGTTTAAATCCTCCAGTACCTTATCTTGATTTCCGTGGTGCACTGCATCGACTACGCAACTTTCCAAATGATCTTTGAGTAAAACTTTGGCCGTACTGTCTAATGCTTTTCTGACAGCAGCGATTTGTAAAAGAATTTCGGAACAATCACGTTCTTCATTGGCCATTTCTTTAATGGAGCGCACGTGGCCCTCGATTCGAGCCAGCCGGTTCACAACTTGCTTGCGTTGTTTATGCACATGATGATGCTCACTCATAATATCACCTCAAAAGAATAATATCCCCCTGGGGGGGATATGTAAAGATGAAGTTTTGAATTCATTCAAATTACCCGCGTTTGGGAATCATCAAGTAAAAAGTTCCGAATTTAATTATGGAAATGGCACTTCGCATCATTCTATTATTCACTGGTGTGATTTTGGCCTATAAACTATACTGAAAGAAAGGAGTATGTTCCGATTCTAACCATTTTAGGAACTTTTCTTGGAGGGGATCATGTGAAGCGAAATTGGGAACTGGACGAGTTAATTGAGCATTTTACGTTTCTTCCTAACGAAATGCAGCAAGTCGGAAACAAGTCGGGGGAAACTCGGTTGGGGTTTGCCGTTCTGTTTAAGTTTTTCCAATACGAAGCGCGATTCCCCTCACATAAATTCGAAGCGCCCAAAGCGGTTATTCAATACATAGCGAAGCAGATCGAAACACCGGCGGAGCTGTACGCACAATAATTGGATTTCAGGGGAGACCCGGCGGATAACAGGTAAGATGAGCGGCTGAATAGCTCACAAACAAATAAGGTTGTTCAAACACGAAAAAGCTTATGCCCATATTACGCTCGTTCGGTGGTCAGATTCACAATATTTCTGTGTTGTGATTCAATTTCACTCTGCTAGCATAACACCCACTCCGGCAATCGGGAAGAATCGACGGTCATGACCGCATTCGACAGATTCGTAACTAACCTTCCCGATTTTGTTCAGCGGATTACTGCTTCGACATAGTTCGCCGTATAGATCGTCATGTCATATCCCGCCATCTCCACCACACGTTCTGTCCGACCCGAATATTGCAACAGTATCACTTTCACAGACTGCAGCAGTGCCAGCAACACTTGTCCCGTCGGCTTGTTGTATTTTCAAGGTACTCAATTATGTATTGAATAGTTTTCTTTTTCTGCATTCATGTTTTGCCATCACCAATATAATGTCCTTTCAACCCCGATATGTATTACCTGTATCCCAGCGTTCTTTACAAACAACTTTATTTTTTCATCTGAGGACATTTTATAAGTTCTCCAAAATTTAGAATGATATTTGCCGACTCGAGTGCTCGGGGTATCAAACCTTATCAATCTTCGTAATAGCCGTTCGTTACTTACTTAGTTCTAAACTCGACACACTCGTTATGTTCAGTCATTTCATTCAGTCACATCGTCTTGATTCCATCATTTTTTCCTTTTCAATCGATCACGTAAATGTCCGACATAAATTGAATTTGGATCGTTCGGATTATACTTGCGATTCATTGCACGTTCAAACTCATCGATTAACATTGCAAAATCATGTACATTCGGTTCAAGCCCAAAGGTACGCTTCATATCACGGTAATGACGAAAAAAAACGTCCGTCGCCTGTTCACCTGAATAACCTAATCGCTGAAGCTCACAAATCACCGCTTGAGCATAATGTCTATTCATCTCGCGACGGCTCGTCATCCCCCATCCTCCCTTCTCCGCCACTTAACCCAATTATAACCAAATAGAGCGATCTATCGAATAAGGTTGACACCCTCTCGAGGATCGCTCTATTGGTAAGGTTCGCTTGTTTCACTCGAAACATCCATATTATAGCATGTCTTTTTAGAAAATACACCTATTGTATTCCAATACGGATGGAAAAAAAGCCGTGTATTAGAGCAACTGAAATGTTATAGTCCATAGTAGTGGTGTAAAATGCTCCGGGCTTCTTGACAAGGGAAGCCACGGTATGAATTCTACTAAAGTGAAGTGAACATGGCTTTTCCTGGGGAGCATTAGCTGCAAATTCGTTCTACCAGCCCATTAGAGCGTATAAATCGCGAAATCCGCCGACGTTCAGACGAAGCAGGAATCTTTCCAAAAGGGAATCTGTTATCCGACTGATTGGTGCCATCTTAATCGAGAAGCAAGATGAATGGACCGTCGCACGTCGTTATTCAGTCTCGAATCCATGGCGAAAATCGTCAAATGGGAGCAACTTCCTCTTACATCCACCACGCTTTTGCAGAAGTAAATCCGGGTCATGCAGCAGAAATTCATTTTACACCACTTGACGGGACACTGCCAAATATTAAGGTAACGGGGGCGAATAAACATGTCATTATTAAATGACGGTGAGAAAGTCGCTTTTTTAACTGATATTTTAAATCGCCATATTCAAAAGCTCCCATGTGGAGATACCTTTACAAATTATCTTGAATCCATATGTGGCATTTTAAAGCATGATGATTCGTTTCTCCAGAAAGCCGCGTTTGCTAATAGTGAATTGTTTATAGACGCTCTTACTAATATTTTGAGCAACCAGATTACTATTAAACTGGCGATAGGTGCGTTAATAGCTGCATTCGATAAAGTTGGATATGTTGATTCAATGGATGCAGCAGCGATCATTCTTGAGTTTGAGCAGCTTCTGAATCAAATGTCCATAGAAGAAGCTGAAAATCTATATAATGAACGTTGGGCAATAGATAAGTATCGGGGTTGAAAGATATGGAAGGAGAACAATCATTTTTTCACCTTATAGAATATTTAGAATCATACTTGTTGGAACTAGGTTTGGAACTTCAGCGTGATCCTGATGATCTCTTTCTTCAAGGGAAAATAAAGGGTATTCAGCATGCCTTAAAATATATAAGAATGCATGAGCATGTACGAAAAGGTGGCCATTATATCGATATTGAAATTGATTGATCCTAGATGTGTTTCCTTAAATAGAATGATCAGGCATGCAGGGAGCACGAACAAAGCAGCTCCGGACATGTTTGCTAGAGCTGCTTTGACCGATTCACTTTGATTATTCAAAGGTGGAACGTTTATACATTCATTACGGTTTGATTGCTTTGATTACGGCAGAGGCAATATAGTCCTCTACCTTCGATCCAGGAACCCAATCTTTGATAAACGCCCTGGATTCCTCTTTCGGCTCGACCACTACATCCTTAAATCCACTTTGCGTAAGCATCGTTTTCAGCTCGTCAACGGACGAGGCCCCGGATATACACCCAGAATATAAAACATCCAAGTCGTTTTTGATTTCCGCAGGAAGCTCTGCCGTCGTTACGACATCGGAAATGGCCAAACGCCCGCCGGAGCGCAGAACGCGGAATGCTTCATCAAACACTTGCTGTTTATCCGGCGAAAGATTGATGACGCAGTTGGAAATGATAACATCCACCGTTTGATCCGGGACCGGCAAATGCTCGATTTCTCCCAGCCTAAAATCCGTGTTCGTGAACCCGCCTTTCGCGGCGTTGTTGCGCGCGCGGCTCACCATTTCCGGCGTCATATCGACCCCGATCACATAGCCGGTTTCCCCGACTTGCCGAGCCGCCAGAAAACAATCGAAACCGCCGCCGCTGCCTAGGTCCAATACCACTTCACCCGGCTTAAGCTCCGCAATGGCTTGCGGATTACCGCAACCAAGACCAAGGTTTGCACCGTCCGGAACAGCCGTTAATTCTTCGGTTGAATAGCCCAACTGCGAAGAAACGTCATTGGCCGTTCCGCAGCAGCTTGAAGCTGGCGAGCAACACGAACCCGGCTCCACTTCTTGCAAGGCGATTTCCTTATAACGACTGCGTACATTTTGACGAATTTGATCATTCTTTACTTGGTTCATGGATCATCTCTCCTTCAACTTTTTTATCAAATCAGCAGCAGCTAGGGGTACAACAAGCTGCTTTGTTTGCTATCGTGAGTTGCCGTCTCCGAAGGAAGCGGCTCGATAACTCCGTGGGATTTTGCCATTTCCAAGCTTCCCGTGCCGAGCGCTCTATTTCACGCTGCTCCTGTTTCATAAGGTATTCCGCGGCGAACCAATTCAGTTCATGGGAACTAGCCTCCCTAAAGGTGATTTTTCAGGTAACGCAGTAGCTTGCGAACAACATATTTCGCGTCCGGCCCCACCCCCCTTAATGTGGCGGAAGCAAAGGAACGCTGTCCTTCCAAACCGACATAATACAGTCCCGGAACGGAAAGGCTGATTCCTGCTGTCTGCAACGGTTTCCCTTCGGCATCAAGCGCCCCGATGGGCTGAAGGTATGTCAGATTGGGACGATACCCGGTCGCAAAGATGACGGTTTGTACCGGTTCTTCCGTTCCGTCTGGCCACACGACGCCCTCGGAGTAAAAGGAGGTAAACATGGACCGTTGATCCGGCTTCCCAGCCTTTAATCTTGCTCGGTAATCGTTCAAATCCGCAACAGAGCTCGAACTTGGAGGCTTTTTGCCAAATCGCCAGAATGGAAAGGTATCGAAGCCGACGGCTCTGATCCAAAAATGCAGATCAATTCCGAGTACTTTTGTTTTCGTAAACTGAACAGGCCGAAGCACGGCAAGCGATGTATGGCTGCTGTCGGCAAGCTCTACCGCAATTTGAACTGCAGAATTTCCGCGCCCGACGACCACCACTCGTTGCCCCCGGTAACGATCCGGATTTCGATACGATGAAGAGTGGAGGACTTCCCCTTGAAAGGCCTCCCTTCCGCTTATGTCTGGCATATAGGGATTATGAAAGGAGCCTGTCGCATTGATGATCGTTCTCGTCTGATATTCGTCTCCAGCTGCCGTTCGGATCGAAAAACCGTTATCGCTTTTCTCCACGGCAATAACCTTCTGGTTGGTGCGAATCGGCAAGTCAAAATGCTGGGCATACGCCTTTAGATACTGGATCACCTCGTTTCGCAATGGGTAGTGGGTTGCAACTCCGGGTATCTTCATGCCCGGCAATGATGATAAACGAGCTGGCGAAAACAGCTTCAGACTATCGTAATAATGTGGCCAAGAACCGGTTGCCTGCTCGCTTGCTTCCAGGATCAAAAATTGCAGCTCGTTCTTCTTCAAGTAATATCCGGAAGCAAGACCGGCTTGCCCACCCCCGATAACGATTGCATCGAAAATCGCTGACATTCCAATTCCTCCTCAAATTACTTGCAATATGCAAGTAATATAGAAAAAAGATCACCCTCTAGAAGGGGTTGAACAGCATTGGCCGGATTTCGCCATCGCTTCGTTTAATAGCTTGATCGAGCGAATGACGGTATCTTTTTCAAAATCGTTCATGTGCGAAAAGATTTCGTTTAAATAGTCGTTCATTTGTTGGTCAATCGACGCCGCAACATACTTGCCTTCCGTCGTTAGGGAAAGCAGATTTACCCTCCGGTCGTCTGGATCGGGCGTTTTCTTCACTAATTTCATCTTGATTAACGATTGGACTTGTCGGCTGAATGTCGTTATATCTGTCCCTAATGCCTCTGCTACTTGCTGGATGGACGGCTTATGCTGGCGATCAATTTCGTAAAGGATATGGCTTTGAATTAAGGAGATGTCGCAGCCACCGGCAGAACAGCAGTTTTTATTTAGAAAGCCAAAGCGTCGAGTCATGATTTGAAATAGTTCACGTACATTTTCCACGGTGCTTCACCTCATGAAACAGTTATAAAACATTTGATTGCAATTTGCAAGTATTGATTTACTTGTATCCGGAAAATGAGCTGTGAAAGGACGTACAAATTTCAATATTGACTTTTCATCATGCATAAATAACAATATGGTTATATGGTTTCATGTGAGGTGATCATCATGACAATGGAATTTGAAAAGATAGCGGATATTCTGAAAGCTCTTGCCGATCCGACAAGGCTGAAAATCCTTTCTTTGCTCCGGATTCGCGATTGCTGTGTATGTGAACTGGTTCCTATCTTTAACATTTCTCAGCCAGCCATTTCTAAACATCTAAGCCGTCTGAAAACGGCTGAACTGGTCCGCGAAACGCGAAAGGGGCAATGGGTGTTCTATTCGATTAATGAAAAGCGGCTAGAGGAAATTCGTTATGCTTTGTCCCATTTGCCTGATCTATCCGAGGAGCTGCGGGAATTGGAGCAACAAGGACTAACGGTTATATGCGAGTAAAGGGGGTGTACAGCAAGTGAGTAAACAAGAGAAAAAGCGACTTTCATTTCTGGATCGCTATTTGACGTTATGGATTTTTGTTGCGATGGCGATAGGAATTGGCTTGGGTTACGTATTTCCTAACTTTGTCGCCGGTTTGAATGAATTTCAAGTTGGAACCACATCGATACCGATTGCGCTTGGCCTCATTTTAATGATGTATCCGCCGCTGGCGAAAGTACGATACGAAGAAATCGGCCGTGTCTTTCGAAATGGCAAAGTGTTAACCATTTCATTGATTCAAAACTGGCTTATCGGCCCGATCTTAATGTTTTTCTTGGCTATTATTTTTCTCCAAGGCTATCCGGAATATATGGTCGGCCTGATTATGATCGGTTTAGCCCGTTGTATTGCAATGGTTATCGTTTGGAACGATTTGTGCAGAGGGGATGCCGAGTACGCGGCGGGACTCGTTGCTTTCAACTCGATCTTTCAAGTTTTGTTTTACTCTGTCTACACCTATATCTTTGTTACGATTTTGCCGGGATGGTTCGGGTTGGAGGGCGTCGTTGTTGATATTACGATGGCCGAAGTCGCCAAGAGCGTGTTTATTTATTTAGGGATACCGTTTTTGGCCGGGATGATTACGCGCTATTCGCTTGTGAAGGCAAAAGGGCGATCCTGGTACAAAACGGTCTTTATTCCGAAAATCAGTCCCATTACACTTATCGCATTGCTGTTTACGATTATCGTCATGTTCTCGCTGAAAGGCGAGATGATCATCCAATTGCCTTTGGATGTCGTGAGGATCGCGATTCCGCTATTGATTTACTTTGTCGTTATGTTCCTGATTTCGTTCTTCATGGGCAAAAAAGCCGGAGCTGATTATCCGGTGACTTCTACACTGGCATTTACCGCCTCGGGGAATAACTTTGAGCTGGCAATCGCTGTTGCCGTTGGGGTCTTTGGAATTCATTCCGGCGCTGCATTTGCGGCCGTGATCGGACCTCTTGTAGAAGTCCCTGTGATGATTGCCTTGGTCAACGTCGCGCTCCGATTTCAGCGAAAGTATTTTTCGAAGGAAGCAGCTTAACATAAACAGGAGGAATCATCATGTCAGATAACAAAAAACTCGTTTATTTTCTTTGTACGGGAAACTCTTGCCGCAGCCAAATGGCGGATGGTTGGTTGAAGGCGCTCGGTAATGATCGGTACGAAGTAAAAAGCGCCGGGTTGGAGGCACATGGGCTGAATCCGCGTGCCGTCCAGGTGATGAAGGAAGCTGGCGTCGATATTAGCGGTCATACATCGGATGTTATCGATCCGGAGATTTTGAATCGGGCTGACTATGTGATTACGTTATGTGGCCATGCAGACGAACATTGTCCGGTGATTTCGAATAAAAACGTCGTGAAATGGCATTGGGGCTTCGATGATCCAGCCAAGGCAACCGGCACCGAGGAAGAAATCATGAGCCAATTTCGAGCGGTTCGGGACGCGATTAAGTCGCGTGTCGAAAAGTTTCTTGCCGAAGGTTGCTAAAATTACAGAAAAGGCGTGCAGCGTTATGGCACGCTTTTTTGTTTGGCGATCATCAGCCTTCGGAACGACGAAGCCAAGGCGGAGTCCTCGAAGAGCAGAAAATGATTCCCTATATATATCTACTTTGCGGGTAGTATCAACTTCGCTGGTTCTAAAATATTCAGGATCGAGATCCAGTTGATACCGGAAAATAAAGTATTAGACCGAAGAGATTGATCAATCGCTGCTTTACGAATTACAAATCTGTCAGTTCCAGAAGAATAAGTATTAGACTGACCCTTGAAGTAAGAACAGCAACAGCCATGGACTAGAAAATAAAGACCTACACTGCTACCGTTTTGTTGAACTAACGTTCCTCGATACTTCAATTAATAAATGGAGCCGAGCCACCCACTGAATAACCTTTCTATTTTAGGCCAAAAAAGGTAGCTTTCTTTTAATACTTGCGTCCGAATGCATGAACACTTACACGGTTTTTAGCTTCTTCGCAAGCATCTGGGTACTGTTTGCAATAATCGAACGCCATATCAAATTTGTCTTCTGCACAGAATACCTGGCGATAAGCATGGCTGATCTGTAGGCCGTTTAGGTATTTTATGTTCTCAACATTATCCAATGGTAAAAAGCAGTTCTCTAATGCTTCCATGTCCTTAAAATATCTGCGATCCATTAAGGTTAATACAAATTTACTATTGAGCGGATAATGGATCTCAATTCCTTCCGAAGCGTATCCGCCA
Organism: Paenibacillus sp. MB22_1; assembly: GCF_047200555.1. Classification (NCBI taxonomy): domain Bacteria; kingdom Bacillati; phylum Bacillota; class Bacilli; order Caryophanales; family Paenibacillaceae; genus Paenibacillus; species Paenibacillus sp. MB22_1. The sequence continues at coordinate 2,052,421 of NZ_JBLADV010000001.1, read as the reverse complement.
TAGCTGATGAATTTGTCATCTTTATTGGCGTGTTTGACAATCGGGGTGTCGGATGTGTAGATGGGCAAGTCGGTTAAATTTACAAAAACTACCCAAATATGATTCATCAGTGTTTGCGTCATACTATCTAGAAACTCTGGGTTAGCGAGTTGCTGCGCTTGCAGGACCGAGTAAAATTCGTTCTTGATTTTTAATTCGTAGCTATCTGGGTCAAATTCGGACTCATCTTCCTGTATAAAACGATCCAACAGTGACTTGGTGAATTTTTCATGTAGTTCTACAAGCCCTGCCCTAAACTCTTTCGTCCGTAAGATTTGCAGGGTGATAAGCCCTGTTATCTCCATTTTATCCTCAAGAGAAAATGCGGGCATACTGTATACTTTATCTGGATGTGCCATGTGATACGTGGCGATGATTTTATTGATCTTCTTTGGGTATTCCCCTTCAATCTCGGCGAAGAACTTCTCCACAATTTGATCCGGAAGTTCCCCTTCTTCATCTGGCGGAAGTCCTTCGGGAAAATCGTAAAAATATCTGCCGCTTGCGACGTTACGGATATGAGTTGGAAAGGTTTTTTTCTGTAGCTTGTCAAATACGTAAATCTGTTCGGCCTTGTTCGCAAAAAAGCGAAGATAGCTTTGGGATACGGTATGCTGGTTAATTACTTTGTTACCGGCCATAGGGTTTCCTCCATTTTCTATATTAAGAGAAACGTAAACTGTTTTAGATTCTCTTGTCAATACATTTTGGACTTCAAGGAGATTAATAGGCCATTAAATTATTTAGCTTAACGCCGGTAGTCAGTCTAAGACTTTATTTCCCTCTATCACCAGTAATTAATTCCTCTGTATCTATTGGCTCCTTTCAGACCTTTGCATATTTCAGTAAAAAAGAGCTATACCGGAAGCCATCTGCGATGACTTTTAAGGATAGCTCTTCAAGTTTTCCTTATTACAAATCATTTCCACATACCGTCAATAATGTCCGATACCTTTATCCAGCGAAAATCATTGCCATGGGTGAATTTGATGTTTTTTTGTTGTAGATCAATTTTTGTCACGACTCCTGTTATTTCCGTTACATTAAATTCACCGAATAATACTAAAATTACCTCTTTCCTGAGCTGCATTGATTCAGCGAGGAGCATGGATATCCGTTCCATCTCCTGATCATCTAATTGTGGCCGCGAGTTCTTTCGCAAATTCTGCTGGTGCATGATGTAAGCCTCCCTGTGTTCCGGAAGCATCATTCTGGACGATTCGAACAGACCATTTCCTTGCAGTTTTTTACTCATTTATAATGTCCTCCAATTTTTTGCGCTCGATCCCGCGCTTGGCCCGAAGCTTTTAAAGAAGAGGCCCTCATGATCGCGGTGCTTCCGTATTTCTCTTTAATACGGTCAGTGGTTCTTTCCAACGCTAACTTTACTTCGCGGTTATTGAATAAAGTAAGCTGATATTCCTGATCGCTTACCAATTGACTTAAAGTGACCCCAATTTTTCGAATGGGCAACCCATCCCAATGTCGTTTAAATAGTTTTTTCGCTGCATGGAAAACCTCATCCGTGAGATTCGTCGGGTCGGGTAATTTCATTTGTCTGTAGAAGCCGGAAGGGTGATCAAAATCGGCTCCTTGACAACCTACCGAGACTACCGAGCCCATATAGCCTTTCGTTCGGGTTCGTTGACATACTAACTCCGAGAGTTCTAACAGGGGAACCATGATGTCGTCAAACTCCCGATAATCGAATGGAAGGGTCATCTGATGGCCGATTGCTTTTTGCAAATCGTGTGTACTTGGAGTTACCGGGGAATTATCCTTGCCGTTGGCAATAAGCCACAGAACTTCGCCATTCACTCCCCACTTGGATCTTAATTTTGCCAGGGGAGTCTGAGCCAACTGGCCAATTGTATATATCCCCATGCTCGTTAAATGCCGGCACATCCGGGAGCCCACCATAAACATCTGATGAATCGGCAAAGGCCAAAGCACTTCTTGCAGATCTTCCACAGGCAAGTGGAAAATACCCGAAGAATTACGTTTGGCGAAATTATCGCATGCCATTTTGGAGAGTACCTTATTTTCACTAATTCCAATGCGTACACGAACGCCCGTTTCTTTCATGACTTTATCCTGAATGCTCTTAGCAATCTCATGAGGATCGCCAAAAAGCTGTAAACTTCCCGTGACATCCAAATACTGTTCATCTATGCTGTACGGCTCTACCAAGTCAGTGTAGGATTGATAAATTTCTGTAATTTGCAAGGATACCCTGATGTATTCCTCCATACGAGGACGAATGACCACTAGATCAGGACATTTTGCAAGTGCCTCTCCAAGCCTTTCTGCAGTAGTAATACCATGTTGCTTTGCAAGGGGACACGCGGCGAGGATGATCCCGGAGCGACGGGCTGGGTCTCCTGCAACAACAACAGGTTGATCTTCATACTCGGGATGGGCGGCTTTTTCAACACTTGCGTAAAATGATTGACAATCCGCCAACATTACGATTCGACCTTTGTTATCGCTTTTCATAGGCTACTCCTTAAGTCGACGTTCAGATATTTACTCAAATATTTATTAAGCTCCGCTTTTACCAAACCCCAAAGCATAGAGAACCTATGTTGATAGCCCCTGCACAAATAACGGGCCTCAATGCACAATTCGGTTCGCTGTTGCTCGTACACCTTTATTCCTCTGCCGCGCATTTTTTTCCGAAGCAACGTAACGTCTGCAGTGATTAAATCTTGCGCAGATCGTAAGGCTCTTACATATACAACGTCCATCTTTAGCTTTACTGTCCCTAATGCTTTAATATCCCTTTCCAACACATCCAAAAGAATAGGGAGTAAAATGTATTCTTTGACCAATTGGAGGTCTCCTTCAGTCTCCAAGGGCGCTTGTGTCATACAATCAGCCTCCCGCCTAACTCCTCATTCGACACCTTCCCGCAAAATTGAGCATAAATAGACAGAATTATGCTCAATATTTATTTATGCTCAATATTAAACTGCCCAAAAAACACTGTTTTTCCAGGCGATTAAAGGCTTTTTAGTTTTATGCACACATATTTTAATATTGATACCCAAAATTCCGTCATCCGGCTTGGCGTCCGGACAGATGGTCATTCCCCCGCCATAGCTGGAAACATTATTTATTGCTGTCAGCCAGGCTGACTCGAACCGGTAAGTAGTTCCGTCACATTCGAGCGTTAACGGTCCGGGACGATAGGTTAGAAGGGTATGAAAAATGCCGATGATATAAGCTAACCTGCCAAGTCCAATCGCGTTGCATATTTTTTTGTAGCGGCTGTTGTTGACGTTGCTGGCAACCTGAGCGTCAAAGCCGACAGCCAGTGCGGTCAGTGTGCTGTCTCCATCGATGGAGATGAGATCGGCCGCCGTTGACCGGCCGCTCAGCAGCACCTTCAGTGCGCCGCCTACCCGGCGCGGGATGCCGAATCCACGGGCGGTGTCATTGCCCGACCCGGCGGAGAATACGGCCAGCGGCACGCCGGAGTGGCGCATTGCGGGCAGCAGGCTATGGATCGTGCCGTCGCCTCCGATTACGCCCACCGCGCGCCAAGGCACTTCCCCGGATAGCTTGGCCTGAAGGAATGTATGCGCTTGCTCGGCGCTTGTTGTGTAGACGTGCTCGTAAGGAATACCAAGCCGTTGCAGCTTTTTGCTGATTTTATTCCAACCCCGGCGGCCTTCGCCGTTACCCGCATTTGGATTGACGATAAACAAATACATGATGACTCCCCTATCTATGATGGCAACACCAATTTGGCATAGTTTCAGTCTACTGAAGTTTGGAAAAAATGAAAATCAAAATTTTTTAAACCCCTGTCGATCGACGAAAGGAGTGTAGGCCGTGCAACTGATCGCCATGATCACCATGCTGATCGACCATGTCGGGCTGCTGTTTTTTCCCGGAGATGTACTGTGGCGGATTATCGGACGAATTGCCTTCCCGATCTATGCCTACGCGCTGGTCCAGGGTTATCAACACACCTCCAATTACCGGAAGTACGCTTTACGGTTGTTACTGATTGCTGTACTTTCGCAAATTCCTTATCAGCTAGCCTTCGATACGAACGGTCTAAATGTTGTGGCGACCTTGTTTGTCTCTTTATTGGTTCTGCGCATGCTGGATTCATCGAAACCGGGGCCGCTGTCCGCGATCATTATCGCCGGTGTCTGCGTGATCATGGAGGTACTTCCGTTTGATTATGGCGCTTACGGCCTGCTGCTGGTGCTGATCTTCAAATTTGCCAATCAAGGAAAAACGGTGGCGATGCACTTGCTCCTGAACCTCGTGTATCTGTTCGCCTACGGCTGGGTGATTCAGCTGGCCAGCATCCTGCCGACGCTGGTGATTGCCTACGGGCCGGGGCTGTGGCGAAAGCTCGAAGCCTGGCGGCTGCCCCGCTGGGTGTGGAGAGCTTTTTATCCTGCGCATTTAGTGGTGCTGGCGATCTTGGTGTACCTGTTGTAAAGAGAGAATGGAGCCAAGTTTGGGGGTGGAAAAATCCGGGGTTTGTCTCGGATTTTTTTTATTGGGCCATGAACCATGGTACAATAGGGTATCCTAAGTAGCAGCGCAACACTTACGCCGAAACGGGAGGGATGGAAATGAAATGGAAAAGCTGGTGGTCGCTTCGTCGTTGGTCCCATATTTTTCGCCGGACTCTCCCGCTGCTCACTTCGGGCAACATTCCGCTTACCGATAAGCTGTTGCTGGTCGTGCCGGCGCTTGCTTATTGGGTTCTGCCGGATGTGCTGCCGTGGATTCCGATCGACGACATGGCGGTGACGATGCTGCTGATGGATTGGTTTGTGACCCGGGCAGAGCGGAAATATCCGGGTGCTTAGCGTTGAGCCCGTGTCAACTCATATAAAAATGTTACCGAAGGATAATGGTTCACTCACGTAATTTTGTTACCCAGTGGAGGCTGTTACATAGCCTCCACTGGGCGCGTAGCGGAGGCAGGCGTCACGGGTTGGGAAAGCAGCGCTTCCAACTGATTGTGTAATGCAAGCGGATCTTGGGAAGTCTGATACGCCTGTAACCGTTGGGTTTGTTCTGGTCGTAGCACGCCCAATTCGATTAACCGGGCAACGGGTGTTTTGGCCGTGTCGAATGTTTTCTTTACACGAGCCCCGCGACGCTCCTTGCCGATCAGCTTGCGAGTGGGCAAGCAGCAATTGAAGTACCGATCATGCAGAGCATAGATGGAGTTGAGCCACTCCACCTGTTCCGTGCGGTCATAGCGTTCGTAGCCGACCAGCTGGCGGACGAGAAAGCCGTTTTTCTGCTCCACGTGAGCATTGTCGTTTTTGCGATAAGGGCGGCTGCGCGTGAAACGAATGTTGTTCGAAGCGCAGAAGGTTTTCAAATGGGCGTTTAAAAACTCTTGGCCGTTGTCACTGTGGATCCCCCAAGGCTGCATGGGCCACTCCGCGATGATGTGCTTGAGCTCACGAAGCACGGCAAGTTGGGATTTGCCGAGCAGCGCGCGTCTGCGGGTGTAGCCGGAGACCACGTCGGTCACAGTCAGCGTATAGGCGAAGTGGCCGAGCGACGATCCGCCGTTGTGTTCGACCAAATCGATTTCCAGCGCGCCCGGACGCGTTTCATCCCAATCGTAGGCGATCATGGGCACTTGTGAACGGAGTTCGGCGAGCGGCTTTCGCTTGTTGACAGCTGGTCTGGCTTTTGGACAACGAAGTGTGGATAACCTGCGCGCCAATGTCGGGCGGCTGATCTTTTGCAACTGCGATATGATAAGGTCGGTAAGGTGCAGGTGACCGTGCCGGGCAAGGCTCTGGGCTGTATCGAGCAGAACAGGATGCAGTCGCTCGGCACAAGGATAATCCAGGGCTTCCCAAACGCGCTCAATGACGGGCATCGCCTCCTGGTAAGCTAATGGCCGATTACGTTTCGATTTCGCTGGTGTCAGCGCAGGAGGGTTCGTGAGAGCGCGGATAGCATGCTTCCGATGGCAACCCAGCACCTTCACGGCGTTGTCAAGGATTGCAGATTTCTCATTTCGCGATTTCGCTCTCATGTATTGATCAGCCAAGGTACGGATTACTTCACGTCGTGTTTTCATGCTCAGTTTCAAAACACATCCCTTCGGTAACATTTCGATGTGAGTGAACCGATGCCTCTTTAGTAACATTTTAACTGAGTGATCGCGGAGCCTTGCTTGTTGAGCTGTGTTTCTTTACAATAGGAATGTTAGGGGAAGCCATTTTGTGCGATAGGAGAGATCATATGAGAGTCAAAATTACCCGCAATGCGGCGAAAGTGATACAAAAGGAACTGGCCAAGGAAGAAAACCAAGGGTTGACGCTGAAGGTATTCATCACCCATTCTCATGGCGACCATGCTCACTACGGCCTGGATTTGGTCAAGCCTACCGAGAACGACCAAATCGTCAAGACCGATAAGGACATCGATGTCATCGTGGAAGGAACGGATCCGTTGTTGGATGGCGTGAAGATCGATTATTTGTATTTTCCGGAGGAAGGCTTCGTGATTACCAACCCTTCCAAAGGCAATCACGGGGATCACTAAGCTAAGCTTTAGCTAACGATAAAGAAGGGACCTGGCATGGCTAACGATATTCGGATTTGCGATAAATGCAATCATATCCGCATGAAGACGTTTGTACCGAAGCTGCAAAAGCTCGCGCCGGATGCCGAGATCAAAATCGGCTGCAAATCGTATTGCGGTCCGTGCGGCAAAAGAGCGTTCGTATATATCAACGGCAGATACGTCAGCGCACCGACAGAGGACGAGGTGCTGGCGAAGGCTGCGCCTTTTGTGAAGAAACCGAAGTAAGGGAAGGAATTGAAACCGCCGGAGCTGGGCTCCGGCGGTTTTTTTAAGGGTATCAGCCGTTTCGGATTCTGCCTTTTAAGCTAATCATGTCTTTCCTGCGATAGACACTGTAGATGAGGCCGATGGCAGCTAACTGAGCCAACAACTGGCTTCCTCCATAACTAAGAAAAGGAAACGAAACTGCAGAAATCGGGAGCAATCCCAGCGACATGCCCATGCTCCATAGGAATTGAATGACGAATAAAGCTCCAAGTCCGGAAATGAGCATTTTCCCATAAGTATCGCTGGCGCAGCAAAAATCCGAGCAGCCGATCGTGACTGCGTTCGCTTAGCAGCATCGGCAAGAGGTAGGCCGCTGTGACGAATGCCAGGTAAGCGGCTGCCCAGGGACGTGCATACCTGGAGATGGCTAACATGAAGGTGAACGTGGCGGCATATAGCAGAAGGCTTGCAGACGACGGAATGGATGCAAACAGCAGTAAAGGAAGGACACCGAGTAGAATGATTTTCCCTAAAGCCTTCCCGTACCCCTCATTCTTCTCGACCCTGGACAGCAGTCCGGCTGCCGCGATGATAAAGAGATAGGGGCAGAGCACTTTAATACTTATCCCTCCGAAAATATAACCCCGAACGCCATTGATCTAAACTGGCTCCAAAGATGGGCAGCCCAAATAAGACCTACCGATAATCCATAAATCATCCAAGGCCTTAAAGCGGGAAAGAGCGACGCTGGCGACACTCCATTTCGTTCTTCCCGATAACGGTAAAAAAGTTCGCTATATCAGCCAATTTACGTAACTGACCGAGAATAACGGACTTTTTTGGCTCTATCTAACGGTAGTATAGCTCCAAATGGCGATTTAGCCAACTGTCCACGAAAATAACACCATAAAAGGGCGCTATTTCGCGATATGATCAACAATTGGACGAAATAACGCCCTATATTACCGCTATTCCACTCGCTCGCGTTGCTCGCCGCGCGGCCCCTTAATCCTCCTTGCGGAACGTCGCAATCAAATCGGAAGTGATGATTTCGTCTGAGATGCGCAGGCGCTTCATCGCTTCTTCGTGCGGAGCGCGGCATGCCTCGATGTCGGTAGCGTTCCGGCTGGTCAAGTCGTAGCAGCTGCCATTCGTGAACAAGTTATCGTCGGACGGAATGTAGTACCGCTCGCCGTCCGTAAACGCGCCTGAGCGCAGCACGACCAAACGATCCAGCGCGTGGTCATTTCCGGTGCCGGCAAACAGATTATGCCCCATCATGTAGTAGGAATCCGAGGATATGCCCAGCAGATGCAGCAGCGACGGCGCCAAGTCGAGCTGACCGGCAGGCTCCTCGTAGACGCCGGCGTGCTGGCCGTCCGGCAGATGGATGAGCAGCGGCACCTGATTCATGATTTGGTGCATATCGAGATCGCTTAGCGACTTGCCGAAGAACTGCTCATACACCGCTTTGTCGGTGATCGAGTTGTCGTGGTCCCCGTAAAATGCCAAGATCGTATGCTCCCACAAGCCTTCTCGCTTTAGGCCCTCCACGAACTCCCCAAGCGCGGCATCCACGTAATGCACGGCCTGCAAATAATCGCCGAAAATAGTGCCTTTGAACTCACCGGTATCCAGTTCCTGTACCGCAGCCGGCAGCGAATAGGGATGATGGCTCGATAAGGTGATCATAAACGAATAAAAGGGCTGTTTCTCCTGAGCCATGATCGTGAGCGACTGCCGGAAGAAGGATTTGTCCCCCAGCGACCAGCCCAGGGGCTCGTCCAGTTGGAAATCTTTTTTGCTGAAAAACCGGTCGTAGCCCATCGCTTGATACATATTGTTACGGTTCCAGAAGCTGCCCTCGTACGCATGAAAAGCATCGGCGGTATAGCCGGCTTGCGTCTTCAGAATCTGCGGCAGCACGTCGAACGTATGGTTAGGGTAACGGACAGCAACCGAGCCTGTTGGCAACGGATGCAGGGAGCTGTTGGAGGAGAAGTCCGCATCCGAGGTGCGCCCTTGACCCGTCTGATGATAGAAATTCGAGAAATAAAGGCTCTCATCCATTAGCTTGTTGAAGTTCGGCGTGATTTCTTGGCCGCCAATGGTCTTGCCGATCATGAAATTCATAAAGGCTTCGGCCTGAATGACGATCACATTGCTGCCGGCGTACGCCCCAAACAGGTCATTATCCGCATGGCGGCGCTGGCTGGCTTCACTGAACCACTGGCGGATCTCATCCTGCTCCTCGGCGCTGACCGTTTGGACGCCTCCGAGATGCTCCTTGAGGAACCGGCTCGTATCATAGTAATGGAAGCCTAGCAAGCCGGTCACATTGTATAAGGAGACGTTCCACCAGTTGTTTTCGAACAGCCCCACCGCCCAGGTTTGGGTATAGAAGCGAATGGGCCCCATCGTGAGCGCAAAGCCGAGCACAAAGACGCCGATCCCCGTATAGAGGCGGCTGAATCGGCGCCAGCCGACCGAGCGGCGGGCGGTGCCGCCAAAGGAGACGGGCGCGAAGGAGCCGCCGCCCAGGCCGGTGTAGGCGTTTTAGCCGCCGGAGCTGCGAAGCCAACCTGATTGACGGCGGCTTCCGCCACCGCGTATCAAGCGCCGGACAGCCTTAAACGCCGCCCAAACGGCCCAATCGGCGATAAGCCACAGATCGGCTACGCGGATCAGCTCGCGAATGCTTCCGCCCAGATCCCCGACTTGTCCGGCCTGCAGCAGGACGGGCACGGTCAGAAAATCGCCGAAATAGCGGTAATAGATCAAATCGGCGAAGATGAGTACGGTGAGCAGCACGTTTAGCACGCCTAACGCGATCCCTCTGCCACGCGGGGGCAGCCACAACGTCCAGAACGAAGCCAGTAGGATGGAACCGACGGCGATCAGATCGTCCAGCAGGTTCATGTCGATATAGCGGGCGTGCAGATTATTATGCAAAATGACAAGTTTCATGAAGATGGCGGCCACAAAAAAGAAATAGACGAAATGGCGGTACTGCAGCCGAATGCTGAATCGACTGCCGAAACCGCGAGGAGATGTCAAACGCAGCATGACGACATGTCAGCTCCTTTCCTTGCAAAGGTGTAAAAGGGAGAGACCCTCCCTCTGCACCTAATGGCGCGGAGGAAGGGGCCCAAGATACTGCAAATATTGGCATTCGATACGCCCGTTGTACAGCTTGCGGCGCTTGTCCGCTTTGCGCTGGAAGTCGTGCTCGAACTGCTTGGTCGGAGTCAGCGCGAAAAAGGACCATGTCGGCAGTCCGGCCATCACTCTCCCAAGCTGGGCGATCAGCTTGCGCACTTCCTTCTCTTCACCAATCCGCTCTCCGTAAGGCGGGTTGGTGATCATCACGCCGTAATCGCCCTGCGGCTGGATCTTGGCGGCAGGCATGCAGGCGAACCGGATTTCGTTCGCCAGCCCGGCGCTTTTGGCCGCGGCTTTGGCAATTTCGATCGCGGCCGGGTCAATGTCGCTGCCTGCGATGTTCAGCGGCACGTCATCCCGTACCGCGTCAATCGCCTCGTCGCGCGCTTGCTGCCACAGCTCTGGCGGTACAACCGGCCAACGCTCGGCGTTAAACGTGCGCCGCAAGCCCGGCGCGATGTTCCAGCCGATCATCGCCGCCTCGATCGGCAGCGTCCCCGAACCGCAGCACGGGTCGTAGAACGGGCGCACCGGGTTTTGATTCCAGCGGCTGAGCAGGATCATCGCCGCCGCCATCGTCTCCTTGAGCGGTGCTTCGGTCGCGTGCTTGCGGTAGCCGCGCTTATGCAGCGCCGGACCGGTGGTATCCAGTGTCAGCAGCGCCTTGTCGTTGAGCAGGTTCACTTCGATCACGTAGCGCGGTCCGGTTTCTTCGAACCACTCGGTATGATAGGATTGCTTCAGCTTTTCGACAATTGCCTTTTTAACAATCCCCTGACACGCCGGCACACTGCTGAGCTGCGATTTGTGCGAGCGGCCCTCCACCGGAAACTCCCCGTTGGCCGGGATAAAATCCTGCCAAGGCAGTGCTTTGGTACCCTCAAACAGCTCGTCAAAGGTGACGGCAGTAAACTCGCCCATTTTGATGAGGACGCGGTCCGAGGTTCTGAGCCACAAATTGCAACGGCAAATGTCGATCAAATCTCCGGTAAAATTCACCCGGCCGTTCTCCACAGCCGTATCTTCATAACCTAATTCTTTTAATTCACGCGCCACCACGGCTTCCAGGCCCATCGGGGCGGTTGCGATCAGTTGCAAAGGTCCAGCCATATTTACGTCAATCACTCCAGCTTCGCATAGACTTGTGAGAATAGCGGAAAAACCATACAATTCAGTATAGGCCAATGTCCAACAAGTTACAAACGGTTCTTCGATTAAGGAATGAACGGATGAAAGGAAGATTAATCCATGCTGACACCGGAAGAATACGGTGATGAATTATATGCCAAGGATGAAGTGCTGGAACGGGTGACCGAATCGATCGCAAACCATGGGATGCGGGATGTGTCGATTGCACCGGGATATGGGCGGCTGCTGACGCTGTTAGTTAAGCTGGCTGGAGCCAAATCCGTGCTGGAGATCGGTGCGCTGGGCGGGTACAGCGGCATCTGCATGGCGCGGGGATTACCTGCGGACGGGCGGCTCGTGTCCCTGGAGCTGAAGGAGGAGAACGCCGAGCTGGCGCGGAGCAATTTGCAAGAAGCTGGATTCGGGCAGATGGTGGAATATATGGTAGGCCCCGCGCTGGACAGCTTGCATACCTTGGAGCAACGGGGGGAGCGGTTTGATTTCTTTTTGATTGATGCGGATAAGGAAAACTACCCGAACTATCTCGAATATGCGATCAAGCTGGCGAAACCGGGGGCGCTGATTGCCGGCGACAATATCCTGCTGCGCGGTCGGACGTTAAATCCGGACAAAAACGGGCCGTCGGTGCAGGCGATGCGCAGGTTCAACGAGATGATCGCCCGAGACGAGCGGCTGATCAGCACGCTGCTGCCGGCGTATGACGGGCTGGCGCTGGCGATGGTGAAATAAGGCATCCGACAAGAAACATAAGATAGACAAGAACCTGCTGGAATGGCGGGTTTTTTGATGTGGCAAGTTGCCAAGAATGCACTATTTTTTACAAAAAAATAAATAATTGTTCACAAAAATGCAGCAAATCGTGTATAATTTGGACATCAGCAATATTCCCCATAATTAACATCCTCTTCTATTCTTGTTAATTCCCTTCATGATCTCACGGCGAAATGAACTTACGGTATAAGCTCCTTTGGGGGTTTATATATACTTCCTTCAGAAAGGGGGGCGTTTAGGGTTCCTGCAGAAGGTATGTAGAAGGTAGAATCTGAAATGCACAGCCAAGGATCAGACACAAGGCACATTTCCAATTTCAAAGGAGGGACAAGCATGACTTCAACACGGCTAGCACAATCGTTAGTTTTGAAGGCGCTTACTTCTTTGTTGGTCATGGTGATTGCTGGAATCGGAATGATCCTGTTATCGGAACAAGCTTCGGCCCACGGCTGGGTGGACGGGCCGGCAAGCCGGGCGATCTTGTGCAAAAACGGCCAGAATACGGACTGCGGTGCGATCGTGTACGAGCCTCAAAGCTTGGAAGCGCCCAAGGGCTTCCCCAATTCCGGCCCGGCGGATGGGAAGATCGCCAGCGCAAATGGAGCTTTCCCCAAACTTGATGAGCAGTCGGCTAACCGCTGGACCAAAGTGAACATCTCGGCTGGTACGAACACCTTCACCTGGAAATTTACCGCTCCCCATGCTACGGCAAACTGGAAATATTACATGACGAAGCCGGGCTGGGACCCTAATGCCCCGTTAACGCGCAATTCCTTTGATCTGACACCGTTTTGCACGGTTAACTATGGCGGTGTGCAGCCTCCGTTTACGTATTCGCATACTTGCAACGTACCGGCGCGGACAGGGTACCATGTCATCTTAGCCGTTTGGGAGATCGCCGATACCGCGAATGCCTTCTACAACGTAATTGACGTGGATTTTGGCGGCGGCAATTCAGGGGACACGACCGCTCCAACGGCGCCGACTGATCTGACGGCTACGGCGGTCACCTCGAACTCGGTTACGCTGGGCTGGAACGCCTCCAGTGATAATGTTGGCGTCACCGGCTATCGGATTTATAACGGCAGCAACCTGGTCGCCACTGTATCGGGATCGACGCTTAGCCATACCGTGACCGGGCTGAATGCGAACACGTCCTACACGTTTACCGTCAGGGCGGTGGATGGAGCGGGCAACAGCTCCTCGCCCAGCAATTCGGTGACGGTGACGACAAGCCCGGCCGCTAACGATCCCGAGGCTCCTTCGGCTCCCGGCAACCTGCATGTCATGGGGACAGCTACGTCCTCCAGCGTGACGTTAATGTGGAATGCTTCCAGTGACAATGTGGGTGTAACAGGCTACCGGATTTATCGCGGATCCACCTTGTCCGTCACTGTGCCTGGGACGCAGACCAGCTTTACGGTAACGGGACTTAGCGCTGCGACTTCGTATACGTTCACCGTTCGTGCGATTGATGCGGCCGGCAACGAATCGGCAGCCAGCAACGCGGTGCAAGTGACGACAGCGTCAGCCCCCGCCGCGCAGCCTTGGGCCCCCAATACCGCTTATGTGGTAGGGGAATTGGTCAGTTACAACGGGGCGATCTACGAATGCCGCCAGGCCCATACTTCCCTAGTAGGCTGGGAGCCGCCGAACGTACCGGCTTTGTGGCTGCTGAAATAACCTGAATAACCTAAAATCCCTCGGCTTGCCGCCGGGGGATTTTTTTTCGCCGGACATTTAGTTGTCATGGTGTCGAACAGGGGGGGTTATTCCATCTGGCTGCCCAATTTTCCATCTCCTTCAGCGCACTCTGGAAATCGAGGCCTTTAGGAGTTAGCGAATATTCAACCGTGACGGGGACGGTGGGGAAGACCTGGCGGTGAACGATGCCGCTCTTCTCCAAATGACGCAATGTGTCGGTCAATGACTGCGTCCGGACGATGGACAAGGCGCGCCGAAGTTCCTGGAACCGTTTCGGTCCTTTAGAGAGCTCGAACATGACAAGAAACGACCATTTCGCCCCAAGAATTTGCAGCACAGAGCAGATATTGCCGAATTCGTCGTCGTTACGTTCCCAAAACTTAACGATATGGATGTTAACGCTTGGCGTCTTTCTAACCGCGACCTCAGAGCTAACCGTCTCAGGGGTGATCAGCCAGATTGCGGGGGATTTTGGTATTACATTAGGCCTTGCCGGGCAACTGTTCACGGTTTTCTCATTGGCTTATGCCATCGGGACCCCGCTGCTGATTTCCCTCACGTCACGTTGGGATCGCAAAAAGCTGCTTCTCTATGCTCAGCTTGCCTTTATCGCCGGCTGCCTCGTGGCTTGGGTGAGCCCGAATATCGCCGTGCTGATGATCTCGCGCGTGATCTTAGGAGCGAGCTCGGGCGTGTTCCTTGTCGTTTCCTTTGCGGCGGCTGCCAAAATCATCGCTCCGTACAAAATCGGAAGTGCCATCAGCACCCTGGTTCTGGGTTTCAGTCTTTCCATGATATTGGGCGTTCCGATTGGGATCGCCATCGCCGATTGGTTGAACCGGAAAGCGATCTTCTTGTTGCTTGGTCTGATCAGCGCCGGAGTCGCCTGGTTGATTACCAAGCTGCTGCCACCTATAGAAGGGGATGCGCCTGTACCTTATTTTCAACAGTTTAAGGTGTTGGGGAGCAACCCGCACGATTGCGGCAGGGCTAATTGCACAAACCGCGGCTTTGACCGTTTTACCTTTCACGGCGGGAGCGGTTTTTCCTGGGATTGGCTTTATCGGTTTGATGGTTGTAGCCATGTTTATGACCGGGCCGGCGATCCAAAGCTATTTTATTCAACGTTCGCCTGAATCTTCCGGTATGGCACTGAGCATCAATACGTCCATGACCCATATTGGTTTGGCTGCGGGGGCCGGGACCGGGGGAGTGCTGTTCCAGCAGGTATCGACGCTTCACTTCCACCCTTGGTTGGCAGCTACGATGGTGGGGATCGGGCTAGGTATTGCATATGTCGGATTTGCAGGGGAACGGAAGCGGCGTTCACAACTTGTGATGAAGGATGATAGAATTTGATTGAAAATGATTGATTATGATAGAATATGATTGATTTTTGCGTAGGATATGATACGATGGTTGGAGTTGGGAGGGGGAACGATGTTAACCGAAGAAAGACATCGCCGGATTCTGGGACGGTTGCAGGAGGTAGGCACCGTTAAGCTTCAGGAGCTCTGCGTCTTGCTTGAAGCGTCCGAATCCACCGTAAGGCGCGATTTAGCCGATTTGGAAGAACAGGGGCTGCTTCGCAGAGTGCACGGCGGTGCGACGCTCCCGATGATGCCCGGAGGCTTGGAGCCGGGGATGGTGGAGAAGTCCGCCGTCAATCTCCCGCAAAAGCAGCAAATTGCTGAAATGGCGTCCGGCTTGGTACGCAGCGGGGAGGCGATTTATCTGGATGCGGGAACGACGACGTTGGCCATGATCCCTTATCTGCGAGGGAAATCGATCACCGTCGTGACGAACGGCTTGCCGCAAGTGGAGGCGCTGTTGGAGGCGGACATTCCGGCTTATCTGCTCGGAGGTCTGGCCAAAAAACGCACGAAAGCCCTAGTCGGCCACCTGGCGTTGGAGCAATTGGCACATTTTCGGTTTGACCGGTGTTTCCTTGGGGCGAATGGGGTTCATCCCGATGCGGGGTATACGACGCCGGATCCGGAGGAAGCTGCGTTAAAACGCCGCGCTCATGAGCAGTCCTCCCTAACGTATGTACTTGCCGATTCCAGCAAAATCGGGAACATTGCCTTTGCCAAGATGTTCGAGTTGGAGCGGGCGACGCTTATTACGGAGCAGGTTCCGGAACGCTGGCGCAAGCCCATCACGGAAATCACAAACCTAATTGGAGGATAAACCCATGATGATCTATACCCTCACTTTAAATCCTTCCATTGACTATATCGTGGAGGTTGACGACCTGCAGCTTGGCGGACTTAATCGTATGAAACGGGACCTGAAGCTCCCCGGCGGGAAAGGTCTTAACGTCTCCCGCGTTCTAAAGCGGCTTGGGGCGGACACGACCGCTATGGGGTTTCTTGGCGGCTTCACCGGTGATTTTATTGAAGCAGCTTTACAGAAGGAGGGAATTCCTGCCGATTTTGTACGCATTCGCGGCGGAGAGACCCGTATCAATATTAAGCTCAAGCATGGCGAGGAAACCGAGATTAACGGCGGAGGGCCGCCTATCACGGCGGAAGAAGCGAATGCCTTGGTGGAGAAGCTGTCCATCTTGAGGGAAGGCGACCTGGTCATTTTGGCCGGCAGTCTGCCTTCAACGCTTCCCGGTGATTTCTATGAGCAGCTGATCCGGATGTGCCAAAAGCAAGGGGCTGAGTTCGTCATCGACACCACGGGTGAACCGCTGCGCCGGGCGCTGGCGTACCACCCGCTGCTTGTGAAGCCGAACCATCATGAACTAGCCGAGCTGTTTGGCGTCGTGATTGAGACCCGGGAGCAGTTGATCGCTTACGGCCGCAAGCTGCTGGAAGAAGGGGCACAGCACGTGTTGATTTCGATGGCTGGAGAAGGCGCTCTGTTGATCAGCGGCGACGAGGTTTACCATGCGAACGTCCCACCCGGCAAGGTGCGCAACTCGGTTGGTGCCGGCGATTCGATGATCGCCGGATTTACGGGGATGCTCGCCTTGGGCGGAGACTTGATGGAGGCGTTCCGGGCCGGCGTTGCCTCGGGCAGCGCCACCGCTTTTTCCGACGATTTGGCCGAGCGCGGGCTGATCGAGGAGCTTCGGACGCAGGTGAGTATTGAGAAGATTGGATAAACCCGGAACCCCTAAACCTAGGGTATATCAAGATTAAGACCCCCAAGTTTCGCTTGGGGGTCTTGTTATCCACACTAAGAAATTTGATGGAATGCTTGGAGTTCTCTCCGCTGCCTTTAGGGTCCGTCGTGGTACAAATGCGCCCAGCCGTTGCCAATGACCTGCGGACGACGGGGATTGCCGTCGCTTTGCTGGTAAGGCCGCAGCCCGTAACCCTGGTTATACGGCGGATGATAGGAATGTGACGCAGAAGTCTGTTGCGCCTGGAATTGCGGGTTCGGTTGATGACAGCCTAGCGGAGGACCGATGATTACGGTTTGATTCAGCGGTGCGAACGCGGCTCTCACTTTTTCAACATCCAGGCAATAGGTGTGGGCGAACGCTTCAGGCGGAGTTAGCCGCAACATATCGGAAGCGGGAATGATCTCCGGAATCGGCTGATCAAAAATAGCCAGAAAACGCGTCCCATCCATCGTCGCGGTGTCATAATGCCACCAGCCTTGCGGGACGCTGGTCGCCCAACCGGGACGGGTGGGGTAGTGTTTCAGTTCTTTGGTAAACGGGTTGATGATCGAGACGACGACTTCACCCGAAATGCAATACACCAGCTCCGAGGCGTTTTGGTGAATATGCATTTCGATGACGTTACCTTTGTCGAGGTAGGTATCCAATAACGACATATTGCCCAGCGTATTTAGCTGCTGAATGGATAGTGTGTTGATGAAGTTACGTTGATCCTTGCGGAATGTCGTGTTCCGGTTGACGTCGAACGTGAACTGTGCGTTTGGTGACGTGAAATCCATATAAGAAACCGCCATGTTGTTCCCTGCCTTTCCGATGTATAGGCGCTATTGCTTCTACAGAATATCTATGTTTGAAATCTGGTTGATATGTATGTTTTGGGGAATCTTATAGGAGCCCTCGGGTTTGCATTTTCGGCAGACGGTTTGTATGATGAGGTCAAAACAGCCTTTACATTAAAGGAGACAGGTCATGAGTAACGTTCCGAAAATACTGATCGTTGCCGGTGCGGTTCTTATCGTGATTGGCTTGCTGTGGATGTTCTTGGGGAGGTTTGTGCAACTGGGGCGGCTTCCGGGGGATATTGCGGTCGAACGCGGCAATTTTCGGTTCTACTTCCCGATCGTAACGTGTATCGTGCTCAGTGTCGTGTTCTCTATAATCATGGCCGTGATTCGGTGGTTTATGAAGTGATCCATCTAGGGGGGAGACCCTCCATCCAAGAACTGGCTGCTTGGCTGTTCGCTTCTGCCGCCTCCATAAAACTGCAAAAATCTTTTGCAGTTTTATACTTCGGCGGCCTGCCAGTGATGAAAGTTGCAGGGAGGGAGGGGTACTCCCCTCAATCTCCCCCTATAACCGCAAAATCGCATCCTTATGGAGTTCGTACTTTGTAACGTGCTTTCCTTCCGGTCCTGCGACTGCGAGGAGAACCCCTTTCGCGCTTAACGATTGCAGCGTACGTACAGCGGTCCGATGATTGAGGCCCAGGTGGGTCTCAACATCCACGGGTCGCAGCGGCCGGGCAAGCGTGCAGGCTAGGCGCAAAATCTCCCGCTCCCTTAGCGTAAGCGGATCGGCTGGGGAAGCGGCCGGCAAGTAGCGGTTGAGCACCATACGAAGCAGGGTGACGCACAGTTCCGGCCGGTTGGCGACATCATCGTAGGCGAAAGAAATCACCTGAAACCCCATCGCGGCCAAAAACGTTTCCCGGTTCAGCTCATAGCAATACTTTTGCCTGTCCATATCTTTGACATGGGGGCCATAGCCTTTAATTTCAATAACCAGCTTGACCGGCCCAGCTAACCAAACGAAATCGCAAAAATAGGACAATCCCCTCCAGTCCAACACTTCGTACTCCGGGTGCAGCCCCTCGAAGTTACCTTGAACCTCCCACCACACCTTTCGGCAAAAGAGCTTTTCGGCCTCTCGATGCCCGCGTTCCAAACGTCCTTTGCGTTCACCGGTCCTACGCTTCAGGTGCTCCTCAATAAATGCGGCGTGCGCTTGTTCAAACGCCATCTCCGTTCCCATCATTCCATCCCTCCCAGGAAAAAAAGAAAACGCCCCGGCTCCATCAACCTAAATGGATCGGGACGTTCTTCGTCTTATGGCCATTATACCTGGCAGAAGACGTCTTGGAAACTATCTTATTCGCAGCCTGTGTCGTGAGGGACAGATTCACCGCTAAGGCGAACTGTCCCCATATTTGTTGACGTAATGCGAAAGGGCCAAGAGCGGCCAGATATATCGATAGCTGTGATAGTGCACGTAAAAATAACCCGGCAACCCGGCTCCCGTTGGATAAGTGGAGGGCCAGTCATCCTCATGCAATAGCGCGATCAACCGGGCAACGCCTCGCTCGATCTCCGGCGCCCGCCGATCGTGGACGGCGATCAGCGCATCCAACGCCCAGGCGGTTTGGGACGGCGTGCTGGCATGGAGCGGGACGTATCGTCTCACCTGATCGCTGCGGCATGATTCGCCCCAGCCGCCATCTGCATTTTGGATGCGGATCAGCCAGTTAGCCGCCTTGGCGATGCCCGGGTGATCGGCGGGCATGCCCACGGCCATCAGCCCGGTGAGTGCCGCCCAGGTCCCGTAGATGTAACAGATCCCCCAGCGACCATACCAAGAGCCGTCCGCCTCCTGATGGCTCAGCAACCAGTCAGCCCCGCGGGCAACCCAATCCTGCCGAACGCTCAGCTTGGCGAAGTTACCCAAATACTCCAGCGTCCTTCCGGTCAAGTCCGCTTCGGAAGGATCCGTGGCTGCGGATTTCGCCCCTTCAATCGCCAGCCAGGTGAGCATTTCTTTGTTGGTGTTTTTTTCGAAAGCCGGCCAGCCGCCGTCGTTATTTTGCATCGACCAGACCCAGTTGAGCCCGCGGTTCCATGCGCCTAAGACCGCAGGTTCGCTGCCGTGTAAGGCAGATAGGGCACGGAGGGCGGCGGTGGTGTCGTCAACGTCAGGGACGAACGTATTTGTCTCCGAGAAACCCCAGCCGCCGGGTACGATGCCCGGATTATGAATCTGCCAATCGCCGGGGCGGCGATGCTGACGGTTCCGCAGGTAATCGGCGGCCCGTTGAATGGCCGGATGGGAAGATGAAACCCCTGCTTCCTGTAAAGCGTAGGAGATCAACGCGGTATCCCAAACGGTGGAAGGGGAGTTCTGGATCGTGACATAGCGGGTTCCTCCTTGGCCGGTGCTGTCCACCGTAAACTTCATCTGAGATAACCCTTCAACCGCACGTTGGATCACCGGATGCTGCGGTTCGTATCCCAGCGCCAGCAAGGCGAACACCATCAGCACAGTACAGCTGGCGTACGTGTACAGCGTCCCGTCGCCTTCAATCCGATCCAGCATGTATTGCTCGGCTCGGTTTACAGCAGCTTGCCGGATGCGCCGGGGTGTACCTACCAGATGCGCCAGCCCCGATTGGATGAGCTTCAGCGGTTCCCGGCTTTCCGGGGTTAGCGTGAGCGGGTCTTCCTCCCCGTTGCGGGCGTCGAGAAACAGCTCACTTAAATCGGGCGTCCGCACCGATCTGGTGCGAAAGTTTCGCTCGGCCATGATCAGAAGCGGCACGAGATGAACTCGCGAATATCCGGAGAAATCATAAAAGTTCAGGGGTAACGATTCGGGCAGCAGCAGGATTTCGATGGGGATGAGCGATAAGGAGGCCGGCCATTTTCTTTGTCCAGTGGCGGCCAGGATGGCTTTGGTGAGCAGGCTTCGCGCTTGACCAATGCCGCCCCGATCCAGGATATATCGTTTCGCCCGTTGGATCGGTTCATCCTCCGGCCGGCTGTATCCGGAGCACAGCAAGGCGTAGTATGCCTCAACCGTAGCGGACAAATGGCCCTCCTTGTCGTCATGATACCATCGCCAGCAGCCCTCCGGCTGCTGGGCGGCGACGATGCGATCGTGCAGCTGTCGGATCAATTCCTCCTTGTCGACATTTAACGTGCGAAGGAGAATGATCGTGCACGCGTCAATCGTGATGCCGTTTTCGAAGCAAAAGCGCCACGAACCGTCCGGCTCCTGCCGCTGAATCAGTTCCTCGGATAATCGTTGTATTTCTTCCCGGATCTCGCCGTTGCTCAGTGCCATCCTTGCTCCCTCCCTTTACCTGTCACCTCATTATATGAGTGGGGGATGGTGTAAAGTCCGGCGATAATTCGGTATAGTAGATGGAAGAAGTTTGGTGATGAGGATCCTATAGACCGTTACCTAAAAGAGAGGGAACCAAGTGATGACGACAAGACTTTATTTTGACGATGCCTATTTAACCGATTGGACCACCCGCGTCAAGGACAAGCTGGAGCGGGAGGACGGCGTTTACGTCGTGCTGGAAGAGAGCGCCTTTTACCCCCATGGGGGCGGACAGCCCAACGATACCGGAAGGATTGGCGGGATTCCTGTTCTGGATGTGATTAGTGAAGGCGATGAGGTGCTGCATAAGGTGGAGCGTTTCCCAGAGGAGGCCCAGGTGCGCTGCGAAATCGACTGGAACCGCCGGTTTGACCATATGCAGCAGCATAGCGGACAACATCTGTTATCTGCGGTTTGCCGCGAGCTTTATGAGGCGATGACCTTGAGCTTTCACCTGGGTGAAGATTATTGCACCATCGATGTGGACCGGCCCGAGCTGTCATCGGAACAGCTGGAAGCCATTGAACGCGAAGCAAACCGCCATATCTATTTGAATCACAAAATCTCCGGCTACTTTGTCACGCAGGAGGAGGCGTCCCGACTGCCGCTCGTGAAGCCGCCGAAGGCGGTGGACCGCGTCCGCATCGTCGAGATGGAAGATGTGGAGTACAACGGTTGCGGAGGTACGCATGTGGCGGCGACCGGCGCGATCGGGATGATTAAGCTGCTGAAGACCGAGAAGCAGAAAGGGAATGTCCGGATCTTTTTCAAATGTGGATACCGAGCCTTAAGAGAGTTTCAGGAGCAGCAACATATCTTAGGCTCCATCACCGCCAAATTAAGAACAGGCCGGGACAGCATTCTAGAGCGCCTCGACAAATGGGAGGACGAGCAGAAGCGACTGCAACGGGAGTTCGATACGTTAAAAGAAGCGATGGACGAAATGACCGTTCGTGAGTTGCTTACCAAGCGGGAAGGCGGGATCATTGCGCAAATTTTCGCGAACAAGTCCTTGAAGGATTTGCAGATCCTCGCACAAAAGCTGACGGCGCATAGTGATGCAGCGGTCCTGCTGGCAACGGAAGCCGAGCAGAAGGTGGTGCTGGCCCATAACGGCAGCCGTTCGCTGTCCTGCGGCGCATTCTTCAAGGAGCATCTCTCTGCATACGGAGGCAAAGGCGGCGGCAGCGACAAGCTGGCACAGGCCGGATTCAGCAGCTGGGAGGATGCGCTCACATTTTATGAGTTTGTTAAACAAGGGCTGTAATGAAAAATACCGGGCGTCAACCATGCGGATGCTCACGGATCAAATCGACAAAACGTTGAACCGCTGGAGACAGCGGTTCATTTTTTCGCGTATAGACCGAGATCGTATTCATCAGGTCCACGCCTTCAACGAAGACGCGGCTCAGTTGTCCGCGCTCCACGTATTCCCTCACCACCAGCGCTGAAACGAAGCTGGCCCCGTACCCGGCAATCACGGCTTTGACGGTTTCGTTTAACCCGTTAAACTGCAAGGCGATGCGTGGCGCAGGAGCATTGTAGGTACGGCATAACGCCATAAATCGCTCCCGCGTCGAGCTGCCGATCTCCCTCATAACAAAAGGTTCCTTGACCATGTCGTGTAAGGAGACGCGTTGTCCCGCATACCGGTGTTTTGGGGAGACCACAAACCACAATTCGTCCCGGAACATTTCCTCCGCGTAAACGGATTCGGGGTGAGCTTCCGGCAATCCGCCGTAGATCGCCAAATCCACCTCCAAATTCAGCAGTTGCTTTAGCGCATCCGTCGAATTTGTGGTGTTGATGCTCATCTCCACATGCTCGTATTGCGATTTGAATTTCGCGATCCAGGTCGGGACGAGGAAGTGCGCGGGCAAATAGGTGGCTGCCAGCCGGATATGACCCAGCTCCCCCATTTTGTAATTTTGTAAAAACTGCTCGATTTGCTGCTCTACCGCAAAGAGGCGTCTGCTGTATGTAAACAGCTTGTTCCCGACGTCGGTTAAGGCGATGCCGCGTCCTTGTGCTTTCAGCAGGGGCAACCCCAGCTCTTTTTCCAGCTTTCGGATCTGGGTGGAGATGGCCGGCTGGCTGATGTTTAATAGCTCCGAAGCGCGCGTCACACTGCCCGTCTCCGCAATGACGTGAAACAGCCGTAAAGCATGCAAATTCATTCCATCTAGCCCCTTTCATCGTGGAGGAGCGGCTTGTCCAACACTTGGCCGACGCTTTGAAATCCGGGGAATGGGACCGCAAATACGGAGCTTACCGAACCATGCCCGCCATGACAGGTTCACTCCGGCTGATCGTTAGCGAATCCAAAGCATGATGAAAAAGTCCATTGTCTTATAAGCCGTCTTCACCGCAAACGCGCGTGAGGCGGCTTTTTTGCGTTTTCTTTACCGTGCGATAACGATTTTGACGCCCCCTTGATCTATGCCTAACGTTCCGCTGACATCCAAGCTATACACTGGCAGAGGAATTCGAACAAACCCACATCAACCTGCACAAAAAAGGAGGCTTCCGTCATGAGCGAGCTGGATCACCAGGTGAGTCTGCCATCTAGGGGCCATTCCGTGCCGTCTGCCTCTGCTGCGACTCGTCGCCCTGCCCATGCCGCAACCTTAAGACAACAGAAATATCGAGAACATGCGCTGGCCTACACGTTTCTAGCTCCATCGCTGCTCCTGTTCGGCGTATTTTTGTTCTACCCGCTGCTAAAGTCGGTGTACTTGAGCTTACACAGCACCGACCCGACTGGCCGGATCGCCTCATTTGTTGGCTTCGACAATTTTACTAGCCTTTTTACTTCCGGCTTGTTTGCCAGCGGCATGAAGGTGACGGCGCTCTTTGCCTTATTCACCGTGCCGACTGGAATGCTGATCGCCTTGGTGCTCGCGGCATTAACGCATCATCTTCGGCGGGGAAAACGGTTTTTCCAGTTCGCCTACTCGCTGCCGTTGGTGCTCTCCGTTGGTTCAGCGGCTGTCATCTGGAAGTTTCTGTTTCACCCTACATTAGGCATGCTTAACTACTTGCTTGGTTTGGCCGGTATTCGTCCGGTACCTTGGCTGATCAGTCCTGACTGGGCTTTGTGGTCCGTGTCGCTGATGACCGTTTGGATGAATATGGGCTTTAATTACATCATCCTGTCCAGCGGGATGCAGGGAGTTCCCGACGAGCTGTACGAAAGTGCCAAGATCGATGGAGCCGGACCGCTGACAACGTTTCGCAAAATTACGCTGCCGCTCCTGTCACCAACGTTATTTTTCCTCTTGGTTGTGTCCATCATCAGCGCTTTCCAGTCGTTTGGGCAGATCAACATTCTGACATCGGGTGGGCCGATGAACCGTACGAACGTATTCGTCTACACGATCTACCAGGAGGCATTCGTGAACTTCCGGTTTGGAACGGGCAGCGCCCAAGCGCTTCTGCTATTCCTGGTAATCCTGCTGTTGACCTTGATCCAGTTCAATTGGGTGGAAAGGAAAGTTCACTATCAATGAACAAGCTGACCTTAAGCCAAATTGTCGTTCTGTTGTTCATGACCGTTGCCGCCGTACTTGTGCTTTATCCGATTGTTTACAGCCTGTTTATGTCCGTGATGACGCCACAGGAAGCCAGCGCCTATCCACCGCATTTGGTGCCGCATTCGCTGCATTTGACCAACTTCACCGAGGTGCTTCGTATCGTTCCGATCGCCGTGTTTATCGGGAATACCTTCCTGGTCTCCGGCATTGTGATGGTCGGTCAACTGATCACCTCCAGCCTGGCAGCCTATGCCTTCGCCAAAATGGAGTTCAAGGGCAAAGGCCTGATGTTCAGCTTGTTTGTCGCCACGATGATGGTGCCTTGGGAAGTGACGATGATTCCCAACTATTTAACCGTACGCAGCTTAAATTGGCTGGACAGCTACCAGGGGCTGATCGTCCCGTTTTTGGCTACCGCCTTCGGGACGTTTCTGCTTCGTCAGTTTTTCCTGCAGCTGCCGAAGGAACTGTTCGAGGCTGCGAAGATCGATGGTTGCGGGCATGTCCGGTACTTCCTGTTTCATGTGCTTCCGCTGGCTAGACCGGCGCTTGGAACGTTGGCGGTGTACTCTTTTTTGAGCATGTACAACAGTTATCTGTGGCCGCTTCTGATCACAAACAGCAAATCGATGCGCACGGTGCAGATCGGTATCTCCATGCTGGAATTCCAGGAGACAACCTCCTGGAACCTCGTATTCGCGGGGATTACGCTGGTCATTCTGCCGTCCTTGCTGCTATTGGTGTTTGGACTCAAGCAGCTCGTTCGCGGGATGGCGGCGGGAGCGCTGAAAGGATAAGGGATATCCAAATCATTTGATGAGGGAGAGATTCGAATAATGAAAAGCTTTCGCTTCAAAAGTATTCTGCTGCTCATGGCAGCGTTGTTGATCGTTATAGCCGGATGCGGCGGGAATACGAATAACGCAGGAAGCAGCACGGCAACAGGGGGAACCAATACTCGCGGTGAAGATTCGGCCAGCGCCAGTTCTGGGAAGAAGCCGGTGCATCTAACCTGGTGGCACTCGATGTCGGGGGCGGGGGAGAAGGCGATTAACGGGCTAGTCTCGGATTTCAATGCCAGCCAATCCGATATTGAGGTCGAAGCGGTATTCCAAGGAAGTTACGACGAAAGCTTAAATAAGTTGAAAGCTTCACTTGGCTCAAAAAGCGGCCCGGACCTGATCCAGGTGTACGAGATCGGCAGCAAATTTATGATCGACTCCAAGGCGATCACGCCGGTGCAGAAGTTTATTGATGAGGATGGCTACGACCTCTCGCAGTTAGAGCCTAACATTATTCGCTACTACACGATCGGCGGCCAATTAAACGCAATGCCTTTTAATACTTCCAACCCGATTCTCTACTACAACAAGGACGCTTTCAAAGCGGCCGGACTCGATCCTAAAAACCCGCCGAAAACGTTCGAGGAGTTTGAAGCGGCAGCTACCGCATTGACCAAGAAGGGGCAGCCAGGCGCTGCGATCGCCGTTTATGCCTGGCTCATCGAGCAGTGGTTTGCTAGCCAAAATGCCGATTACGTGAATAACGGCAATGGGCGTGAAGGGGATGCCACCGAGTCGCTGCTCGCATCGGAGGCGGGCGTGAACATACTGGAATGGTGGAAAAGGATGGTGGACAATGGGGTGGTAGCCAATCTGGGCCGCAAAACCGATGATACGGACGCCGCCTTTGCTGCAGGCCAAGTGGCCATGACCCTAAATTCAACTGCGGCGCTGCGTAACATCGTGGGAGCGGTTGGCGACAAATTCGAAGTAGGCACCGCCTTCCTGCCAAGACCAGCCAGCGCCAAAGAAGGCGGCGTGATCATTGGCGGCGCCAGCTTGTATATCATGAACAACAAATCGGAAGAACAGCAAAAAGCGGCCTGGGAATTTATCAAATATGTAACCTCCCCGGCTGCGCAGGCGAAATGGAGCGTAAACACCGGCTACTTCCCGATTACGAAGGCGGCTTACGACGAGCAGGTGCTGAAGGATAATATGGTGAAATATCCGCAATTCCAAACCGCCGTAGATCAGTTGCATGCGTCGACCGAATCTACAGCAACCTCCGGTGCGGTTATGGGCGTCTTCCCGGAAGCGCGGCAATTCGTGGAAGCGGCAATTGAGGAAGTGCTGAACGGACAAAAAGCTCCGAAGCAGGCGCTGGAAGACGCCGCCAAGCAAATTACCGAGAAGATCAGGCAGTATAATGTAACGGTGCGAAAATAATCTTACATTTAGTAGTCAAGCCGGGAGATGTCCCGGCTTTTTTTTACGTGGGAAGCTTAACTGTAAATCCTACAGCTAATTTCTAACATTCTCCTCGTGTTCAGAAAATAACAGTAAATCCTACCGTTAATTTTGAGGAAATGTGCACTTCTGGGGAAAACCGCCTGAAATAACGTTACTTTTTCCAGTTAATTAAGCTAAAACAGCGGTTTGGTTTCAAAATAACAGTAGGATTTCCAGTTAGTTGTCTCATTTCCCCGAGCAGAGAGATCGGCAACCGATATTATTCAAACATAAGCCGGGAGGCAGCCTGCAAATCTGCAGCTTACCTCGGCGCCGTCACCTTCGGCCGGGCGTACAGCTTCACGCGCACCCAGAGCATATTAATCAGCAGCAGGATGCCGGAGATCACAAACAAGCCCTCGATGCCGATGTACCCGGCGAGAAAGCCGCCAATCAGCGAGCCCATCATGTTGCCGAGGGCGAGGGTGCTGCTGTTGAAACCAAACGCCCGGCTCTCCATGCCGTCCGGGGTATAATAGCGGATCAGCGCATTGACGCTAGGCAGCAATCCGCCCATGAACACGCCCATCAGGAACCGAACAGCGATCAGCTGCCATACCGTCTGCACGAACGCCTGCGGGATCAGCGTGGCCGCCGCTCCAATCAGGCAATAGGTCAGAATGCGGTGGGCCCCCAGCTTGTCGCTGATTCTGCCGAGAACCGGCGAGGTAATCATATTGGAAATGCCCGTGACGGCGCTGACGAACCCGGCCCAGAATGCCACATCGGCGGTTTGTCCATGCAGCTTCTCTACATAGAGAGGCAGCAGCGACATCGGGCTCAGCATGGCGAACTGCAGCAAGAATGTTACGGCGAACAACGCGGTGAGCTGCGGTGTTTTGTTCAGCTCCAGGAAACCTTGCAACACAGAAGGCTGCGGCGTATGCAGCGCCTCCTCCCGGTCGAACTTCTCGCGTACGAAGAGGAGCGCCAGCATGGATGCGATAAACAGCAGCACCCCGGTAATGTAAAAAATCGGCCGAAATCCAATCCGCTCCGCCATAAGCCCGCCAATCAAAGGTCCGAGGATCGTACCGGCCACGTTGCCGGACTGGATCGTGCCCATCGCAAAGCCCATCCGCTCCTTCGGCGCCGTACCTGAGATCAACGCGACGGAAGCCGGATTAAAGCCGGAGATCGTCCCGTTCAGGAGCCGCAGGCCAAGTAGGTGCCACGGTTGGGTGGCGAAGCCCATCAACGTAATGACGATGGCCATGCCGAAGCCGGAGCGCAGCAGCATAATTTTGCGGCCGTATTTGTCGGCGAGCTTCCCCCATATCGGTTGAAAAATAAACGAAGTCGCGAAGTTAGCGGCAAAAATCATTCCTGCCCACAGCCCAATCGCCTGCTCTCCCTGCACGTGCAAATCCCGCGCTAGGTACAGCGAGAGAAACGGTGTAATCATCGTCATCCCGGCGTTGACCAGAAACTGCCCGAACCAAAGCACAATGAGATTAATCTTCCAGGTATTCAATTGTGCTTTCACTTCCTTTCGCTGGGATTCTAGGATGCGAGAAACCAGATCAGAGTTATACCAGTATACACCATTGAAAACCGGGTCCGGGGCATTCTTCATAGCATCTTCATCCGATTGTCATAGGTTCGCCACGTTGTGATAGTTGTTACTTATTTTTAAGTAGGGCATAATGTAAATTAGAATGTTTATAGTGTAGCTTTAATGATTTGTTATCAAAATTTGGTTTCTACGAGTATTGGAGGCGTGCGGTTTGGTTTACAATGATCGCTTGATCCGGGCCCTGCGGAAGCAGGAGGTGGATCGCCTTCCGGTTTGGTACATGCGCCAGGCGGGCAGGTATGATCCCGATTACCGGAAAATCAAAGAGAAATACAGCTTATTGGAAATTTGCCGGCAGCCGGAGCTGGCGGCGGAAGTGACCATGATGCCCGTCCGTAAGCTTGGCGTGGACGCGGCTATTTTGTATTCCGACATTATGAATCCGGTTGCTTCGCTGGGCGTCAAATTCGACATCGTCAAAAATTTCGGTCCGGTCATCGAACAACCGATCCGTACGCTTGCGGATATTGAGCGGCTTCGGCCTATCGACGTTCACAAGGATTTATCGCATATTTTGGAGACGATCGCGATTTTGGACAAGGAACTGGATGTGCCGCTGATCACATTTGCCGGCGCGCCGTTTACGATTGCCAGCTACTTGATCGAAGGGCGGCCGTCCAAGAGCTACAGCCGCACCAAAGCGATGATGTATGGCGATCCGGAAGCTTGGTTCAAGCTGATGGACAAGCTGGGCGATATGGTGATCACCTACCTGCGGGCCCATGTGGAAAGTGGAGGCAAGGCGTTCCAACTGTTTGACAGCTGGGTGGGCGCGCTCGCTCCAAAAGATTTCCAGCGGTATGTACTCCCAACGATTACCCGTATTTTTGCCGAACTTCAGGATTTGGATGTACCTAAAATTTATTTTCCTGGCGTCAGCTCGGGAGAGCTGCTGCCGACGTTAACGGATATCGCTGCCGATACCATTGGTCTTGATTGGCGGGTATCGATCTCGGAAGGCCGGCGCCGGACGGGCGGAAAGTTTGCGATGCAAGGCAATTTGGACCCGTATGTGCTGACCGCGCCAATGGACGTCATTAAGGCGCAGGCAAAGGAAATTATCGATGACGGCCTGAACGCCCCTGGATATGTGTTTAACCTGGGCCACGGTCTGTTTCCGGAGGTTTCGCTGGACAAACTGCGCGAGCTGACGGAATTCGTACACGAATATTCAGCGGAAGCCATCATGCATCAACCTGTACGGCGTGCGTAAGACTAAGCCGCATTGAATGTAGCCACACAACTTTTGTACTTGAGGTGAATTGATATCGTGAAATCAAAAATCGGAGTTTTGGTGATGTCTTATGGCACGCCGCAAAGTATGGATCAGGTTGAGGCGTATTATACGCATATTCGGCGTGGACATCCTCCAACCGCAGAACAACTTCAGGAGCTGGTCAGCCGGTATGAGGCGATCGTAGGCGGGGTGTTCCCGCTGCGCGCCAATACCGATAAACAGGTTGCCGCTCTGCAGGAGAGCTTGAACCGGATGTCCGCGAACCTAGATGTTGAATTTGTCTGCTACCAAGGATTAAAACATGCTCATCCCTTTATTGAAGATGGCGTAGAGCAGATGGCGAAAGACGGCATCCGTGAGGCGATTGGCATCGTGCTTGCTCCGCATTATTCCGTAATGAGCATCGGCGGGTATATTAAGCGGACACAAGCGAAAGCGGAGGAACTGGGAGTGTCGGCACGCTTCGTAGAGAGCTATCATATGCATCCGAAGCTGATTGAGGCGTTCGCCCAACGTGTATCCGCTAAGCTGGATCAGTTCGAGGAGGCTGGCGCTTTGCGTGATGAAGTGAAAGTGCTGTTCAGCGCTCACAGCCTGCCGGAGAAAATCTTGCAAATGGGCGATCCGTACCGGGATCAACTGCTGGAGACGTCCCAAGCTGTTGCCGAGAAAGCCGGTGTGAAGAACTGGCAGTTTACGTGGCAAAGTGCCGGACGTACCGCTGACCCTTGGCTTGGGCCGGATATTTTGGACACGCTGAAGGAATTAAGCGAGCAACAGGTAGAGGACGTCTTGGTGGCTCCGGTTGGCTTCGTGTCGGACCATCTGGAAGTGCTGTACGATTTGGACATCGAAGCTAAAACAGTCGCCAAAGAGCTGGATATGCGGCTGGAGCGGATCGAATCGCTGAACACCGAACCTTTGTATATGGAAGCGCTCAGCGACGTCATTATCAAATCTTGGGAAAAGAGATGAGAAGGCATGCGTGATTCTTCACGTCAAGTGGTCATTATCGGCGGGGGGCTGACCGGTCTGTCCGCGGCCTTTTACATTCGGAAATTTTACAAGGAACGGGGTGTTACCCCGCAAATTACGCTGTTGGAGAAGGGGAGCTCCCTAGGCGGCAAAATTGAAACACTGGAGAAGGACGATTTTGTGATCGAGAAAGGTCCGGACTCTTTCCTGGCACGCAAGACGGCGATGATTGATCTGGCGAAGGAGCTGGGGGTGGAAGGCGAACTCGTCTCGATGAATCCGGAGGCCAAGAAGACCTACATCGTCAGCGAAGGGAAGCTGCATCCGATGCCTTCTGGGCTGGTGCTGGGCATCCCGACAGAGCTGGGGCCATTCTTGCGCAGCGGTCTTGTCTCATGGAGTGGCAAAGCCCGGGCGATGCTGGACCTCGTGATGCCGCCTCGGCTCAGCGAAGAGGATGAGTCGCTTGGCGCATTTATCGAGCGCCGGCTGGGTGCCGAAGTGCTGCAAAACATCACCGAGCCGCTGCTCGCGGGCATTTATGCGGGCGACACTTACAACCTCAGCCTGCAATCGACCTTCCCGCAGTTTGGCGAGGTGGAACGGGCATACGGCAGCCTGATTAAAGGCATGATGTCCGGCAAGAAGCCCACGGAGACGCACACCGGCACAAAACGCAGCGCCTTCTTCACGTTCCGCAAAGGGCTGAAGACCTTGGTCAACGGCCTGGTCGAGTCGCTGTCGGATGTGGACTGCCGCTTGCGGACCGAGGTGGTGGAAATTCGCCGCACCGGAACTGACGCGTACGAGGTCGTACTCGCCTCAGGCGAATCGCTCCCGGCGGATGACGTGATCGTTACGGTGCCGGCGTTTGCCGCCGCCGAGCTGCTGCGGCCGCATGTGGATGTGGCCGCGCTGGACGCAGTGAACTACGTGTCCGTGGCTAACGTTGTCATGGCTTTTGATCGCAAGGATGTCACCGGCCAGTTCGACGGCTCAGGCTTCCTCGTGCCGCGCAAGGAAGGCATGAACATCACCGCCTGCACGTGGACCGGCATCAAATGGCTGCACACGAGCCCGGAAGACAAAATGCTGCTGCGCTGCTACGTTGGCCGTTCCGGCGACGAGGAGAAAACGTTTTTGCCTGACGAGGAACTGCTGGAGCTGGTGCTCGGCGATTTGAAGCGGCTGATGAACATCACGGCCCGGCCGTTGTTCACAGAAATTACCCGCCTGCCAAAATCGATGCCGCAGTATCCGGTGGGCCATCTGCAGCAGGTTGCTGAGCTGCGCAGCCAACTGGAGGAGAAGCTGCCTGGCGTATATGCGACGGGGGCGGCATTTTACGGCGTTGGCCTGCCCGACTGTATCAAGCAAGCGAAAGAGCTGGCGGAGCAGATGGCAGACCAGCTGAAGGTCGCTCAAGCTTAAGCCAAAGGCCGGCTAAACGGCCTGACATAGGACTTCCTGACCCCTTGCCCGCAAAATAGGCGAGGGGTTCTATTTATTTCCGGAGACCTGATATAATAAAATCAAACGGTCGGCTTTTAAGCACGAAGGAATGGAGACAGCGCCTTCCATCGTAACGATAGATCTATGCAAAAAGGAGTCCGTAATGTACCCATCAAGATCGGAAAAATACAAGAAGAAACAGCAGGAAAAAAAGCGGCGTCTAAACCGGATTTGGCTGACGTTAAACTTGACTCTCATCACTTTAATTTTCGTGCTGGGAGCTTACTTTTATTTGGAGGAACGCACCGGGCAGGCTGGATTGGACTCGGGAACGGAGCAGCAGCTGCCAGGCGCATGGAGCGACACCGGATCGGATGTTGGCGATCCGACGACCGGAGAGACGCCGATTGTGCAGCCGGATGATCGCGATGCTGCGTCGACGGAAACGGAAGACGAGAGCGAGCAGAATCCAACGAATACAGGTGAGAACTCATCCGGAAAAAATAACACCGATACAGGTAACGAGGATAAAGATGGAGCAACGAATTTGCCATCCAATGCTGGTGCAGACTTAAGCGAGGCAGGCGGCGATGCGGCTCGGCTGTTGGTTCATTTTGCAGGGGATACGATGTTCTCCGGCAAAGTGGAGGAGCGGTTAGAGAAAGCGGGATACGAGCTCCCGTATGAGTACGTGCGGGGATTGTTCCAGAACGACGATTTAAGCGTACTGAATTTAGAGACGCCTATGACGACCGGCGGGGAGCCGGCGGAGGATAAAACCTATGTGTTTAAGTCGCCGCCAAAGGCGATTGGACCGATGGTTCAGGCCGGCGTGGACGCGGTGAATTTGGCGAATAACCATGTGTTGGACCAAGGCGTTCCCGGTCTCCTGGATACGATGAAAGCTCTGCGGCAGCAAAACGTGATGTATGTCGGGGCTGGCAAGAACAGCAAGGAAGCGTACGCTCCGGTTTATCTCGAACGTAGAGGAATCAAGATCGCCCTGTTTGGCTTTAGCCGGGTCGTCCCGGAGCCAGGGTGGGTCGCTGGAGCAAACAAACCGGGGGTAGCCTCCGTGTATGCGCCGGAAGCTGCGCTGAACGCCATTAAGGCGGCCCGCAAGAACTCAGATCTTGTGTTCGTGATCGCCCACTGGGGCAAGGAGCGGACAACCAAACTGGAGAAGCACCAGCAAGAGCTGGCGCACGCCTTCATTGATGCCGGGGCGGATCTGGTCATCGGCGGTCATCCGCATGTGATGCAAGGGCTGGAGCAATACAAAGGCAAATGGATTGCGTACAGTACGGGTAACTTTATTTTTACGAAATCAAAGGATCCGAAGACGTGGGAAACCGCAGTGTTTGCCGCTTCCTGCACACGCGACGGGGATTGCGATCTCAAGCTGATCCCGTTTCGTACAGAACTGGGCCAGCCCGTGCCGATGAGCGCCGAGGACGGAAACAAACTGTTGAAAGAAATCGAAGGCTTCTCGCCGGGGGTACGGATCTCGGAGGACGGAGATGTGAGCGCCTCGAAGACCGGGCGGATTCAAGAATCCGGTACTTCGCTGTCAGCGGATGACCGGACATAAGTGGAAGGTTCGTTTCCGATAAGAAGGAGGCGAGAGCATGCGTAACCCATGCGTTGCCCATCGCGGTTTCTCTGGAATTGCCCCGGAGAACACGATGGCTGCGGTCCAGCTCGCCATGGAGCAGGAGGATGTCCACTGGATCGAAGTTGATGTACAATGTTCAAAGGACGGCGTGCCTTTGCTGATTCATGATTTTACGCTGAACCGCACGACAAACGGAAAGGGACCGGTCAAGGATAAAACCTGGGCGGAGCTGCAAACGCTGGATGCCGGGAGCTGGAAATCCAAGGCCTACCGTGGGGAACGGCTGCCAAGCCTTGATGAATTTTTGGATGCCGTTGCCGGACGACTGCGGGTTAATCTGGAAATCAAGACCGAAGGGAATATGTACCCGGGGCTGGAGGAAAAGGTGGTCGCTGCGGTCAAACGGCGGCATATGGAGCACGAGGTTGTACTGACTTCGTTTGAACCACGGATACTGGCGAAGATCAAGGAGATCGGCCGGGGGATCCGCACGGGTCTGATCATCGACCGGCAGCCCAAAGATTTGCTGCTGCGGCTGAAGCTGTTGCACTGTTCGTTCTTATCGATTTATTATCGCGCATTAACCGCAGAGATGGCTGCCAAAGCGTTTAAACACGGCATTGAGGTGATGGCTTGGACGATGGATGATGTGAAGTCGCTGCGGAAGGTGGCGGCGATGCATCCTGAAATCCTGCTATGCACGAACCGGCCGGATGTCTGGCGCCAAGCGATCGGTAACGGGAAAGTGAAAAATTCGATTGGGAAACCACAATCCCCTGGAGGAGAAGATGACGATGAACAAATTAATCGCTAATGTGTATTGCGTAGGCCGAAATTACCGGGCACATGCCGAGGAGCTTGGCAATGAGGTGCCTACTGAGCCGATGATCTTCCTGAAACCGTCCCATGCGGTGACCGCCATGGACGGCAGGGGGCTGGAGCTTCCGGCGGACCGGGGCTCGGTGCATTATGAAGCTGAGCTGGTGCTGCGTATCGCCCGCGATTATAAGCCGGGGATGACGGTCGACGAATTGGTGGATGTGATCGCGTTTGGGATCGACTTCACGCTGCGCGACGTGCAGAACATCGTCAAAGACAAGGGCAATCCGTGGACGCCGGCCAAAGGCTTCCTGCAATCGGCGCCAATCACGCCATACATCGCTTTCCCCGGCGCGGTGGAGACGGCAAATGAAGATTTTGTGCTGCGGAAGAATGGGGAGATTGTGCAGCGCGGCAATATCAGCCGGATGATTTTCCCGCTGCAGCAAATCGTTGATTATATCGCTGAGCATTATGGGCTGGGCGAAGGCGATTTGATTTTCACCGGAACGCCTGAAGGGGTAGGCCCGGTATATCAAGGGGACAAGCTGGAGCTGTCCTACGGCGATAAAGTGCTTGGCAGCTGCACAGTGGCTGTCGGTCCTTCGGCAAAATGATGATGGATTGGATTATTGGGGCGCTTTGCGCCCTAATCGTGTCTGCAGCCGCCTATAAGAAGCGATCGTTATCGCTCTCCGGCATGCTGGCCGCATGGATCATGGGAACCGTATACTACGGGGCCGGCAACTTGTTCTGGTTTGGGATCTTGCTGCTATTTTTCGTCAGCTCGTCGGTCTTTTCGCATTTTCGCGGGGATCGTAAGGCGGAGCTAGAAAAATCGTATGCCAAGAGCGGCCGCCGGGACGCGGGGCAGGTGCTGGCGAACGGCGGACTGGGGATGCTAGCTTGCCTTGGCAACCTGTTTTGGCCGGATCCGGCGTGGGCCTACTTCTTCGTAGGCACGATGGCCGCAGTAACGGCGGACACGTGGGCAACGGAATGGGGCGGCCTTAGCAAAAGCGAGCCGCGTTCGATTCTGAACGGCCGCCGGGTTCCTCCGGGAACATCGGGCGGGGTGACGCTGCTGGGTAGCACGGCGGCGCTGGCCGGGGCCGTATGCATCGGCGGGGCTGCATGGCTGCTGCGCATGTGGACCGGAGATGACACTTATGCCGGAGTAGGTTCCGCGTTGCTTGCGCTGGTGAAATGGGGGCTGATCGGCGGGATTTCCGGCTTGGCCGGGGCTTTTGCCGACTCCTGGCTGGGCGCGACGGTTCAATATATGCATCGCTGCGTCGTTTGCGGCAAAGAGGTTGAGGTGGCGACGCATTGCGGTCAGGAGACCGTGGTGCTGCGAGGTTTTCGCTGGATAGATAATGATATGGTGAATTTACTCAGTTCCCTGGCGGCGGGTTTGCTGGCTTGGGGAATCGGGATGATAGGATAAAGTAGGGATTCGAGCATGAACATATTAACGGTGGAGCATCTGACCAAAACCTATGGGGAGAAAGTGTTGTTTCAGGACGCTTCCTTTGGCATGGACGAAAACGATAAAATCGGCATCATCGGCGTCAACGGAACGGGCAAATCCACGTTCCTGAAGGTCATCGCCGGTCTGGAACAAGCCGATTCCGGCAAAGTCGCCATCAACCGGGACGTCCGCGTGACGTTTCTGGCGCAAAATCCCGACTATGATCCGGACATCTCCGTGTTGCGCGGCGTGTTCCAAGGCGGCGGGCCTGAGCTCCAATTGGTGTCTGCTTATATGGAGGCAGAGGAAGCGATCGAACGGGAACCGGGGGATGCGGGGCGGCAAGCGGAACTGGCGCGGCTGTCCCAGGAGATGGACCGACTGCAGACATGGACCCTGGTCAGCGAGGCCAAAAGCGTCTTGTCCAAGCTGGGCATCACCGATTTTACCCAGAATATGGGCAGCTTGTCCGGGGGTCAGCGGAAGCGCGTTGCGCTCGCCTCAGCGTTAATTCTCCCATCGGAGCTATTGATTATGGACGAGCCCACCAACCACATCGACAATGAATCCGTCGCTTGGTTGGAGACGTATCTCCAGAAACGGCGCGGGGCGTTGCTCCTGATTACGCATGACCGTTATTTTCTGGACCGCGTCTGCAATGTGATGCTGGAGCTCGATCACGGCCGGTTGTTCCGCTACGAGGCGAATTACAGCCGTTTCCTGGAGCTCAAGAGCGAGCGTGAGGAGCGTGAAGCCGCCTCCGAACAGAAGCGGCAAAATCTGCTGCGGGGTGAGCTCGCTTGGATTCGCCGCGGAGCCAAGGCACGTTCGACCAAGCAGAAGGCGCGGATCGAACGGTTTGAGAAGCTGCAAGCGGCCAAGACGGAATACAAAAGCGACAACCTCGAAATCTCGGTGGCTTCAACTCGATTGGGGCGCAAAATTTTGGAGATCGAAGGGCTGCGTAAATCAATTGAAGGTCGGCTGCTCATCAGGGATCTGACCTACACGGCGGTCCCGGGCGACCGCGTGGGCATCGTGGGGCCTAACGGCAGCGGGAAATCGACGCTGCTGAACATGATCGCCGGTCGAATCGAACCGGATGCCGGCCATATTGTGCTGGGCCAGACGGTGAAGCTGGGTTATTTTACTCAGGAGCATCAGGAAATGGACAGTCAGCAACGGGTGATCGAATATATCAAGGAAGCGGCGGAGGTTGTGACGACGGCGGACGGCTCGCGGATTACCGCATCGCAAATGCTGGAGCGGTTCCTGTTCCCGCCGGAGATGCAATGGACGCCGATCGGCAAGCTGTCGGGCGGTGAGAAGCGGCGACTGTATCTGCTGCGTGTGCTGATGGGAGCGCCTAACGTTTTGCTGCTGGACGAACCAACTAACGATCTCGATATCCAGACGTTGACCGTGCTGGAGGCGTATTTGGATGAGTTCCCCGGCGCCGTCTTTGTTGTCTCCCATGACCGGTATTTCCTCGATCGGACCGTGGACAAGATTATGGCGTTTGAGGGCGGCGGAGTCGTTGCTGTACATGTGGGCGACTATAGCGATTACGAGGAACGGACGCAGGGGAGCGGTGCGAATGGCGCGGG
This sequence comes from Paenibacillus sp. MB22_1, assembly GCF_047200555.1. Taxonomy (NCBI): domain Bacteria; kingdom Bacillati; phylum Bacillota; class Bacilli; order Caryophanales; family Paenibacillaceae; genus Paenibacillus; species Paenibacillus sp. MB22_1. Next base: position 2,014,928 of record NZ_JBLADV010000001.1, on the reverse strand, counting down.
TAAAGGGAGCGAAGGTAGTTCAGCGGCTTCGGGCTCGCGGAAGGCAGGTTCTTCGGACTCAGCGGCTGCCAGAGGTTCAGCCTCCCAAGCCAACACTGGCAACCGCAATTCAGGGCGTGGCGAGAAGCTGAAGTTCAGCTATAACGAGCAGCGGGAGTTCGAAACGATCGACGCGACCATCGAAGCAGCCGAGCAACGTCTTGCCGCTATTTCCGAGGAAATGGAAGCTGCGGCGAGCGATGCCGTTCGCCTGCAGGAGCTGATGCAACAGCAGCAGGAAGCGGAGGCCGAGCTGGACCGGCTGATGGAGCGCTGGACGTATCTGAACGAGCTGGCGGAGAAGATCGAAGCCCAGCGGAACGGGTGAGGGTGGTTGCAACTTTTTCGGGATACGGCGATGCAATTCAGCATTGGATGTTACACTTGCGGCAGGTACAGCAATGAGAGCAACAACATTGTATTCGATTTTTCGCATACAATTGTTCCCTTTTGCGGCGATAACCCGTATTCTATTCGATTTTTCATATAGAATTGAGGGATTTGTCCTTCGGAAGCCGAAATCTATATGAAATTTCATATACATTTCGTCGAAATCCCCAAAACGAGCGAAATCTAATCGATTTTTCATATATAATAGTTCGAGCGGGCGGAATATGGCGGCTTAAAGGTTTTTTTGATTGCCCATTAGTCCTTAAATTCACTTATAGTGAGGAATTAGAAGGATATTTTTACGCCAACTAGGATAACTTCATAGGGAAATCCTTGCAATCTCTTAAACAGGGAGAGCAAGGATTTTTTTACTTCCTTGTAAAATACCAAAATTGACCATAGTATGAAAACAAGATATATTTATTTCATACATATAATTCCAACCTCATTTTATCTAAAGAATGTGTGGTGAGAAAGCCAATGAGTACAGCAACGATTCTGGCGGAAGTTCACTCCTTTATGAAAGAAAATGAGCTAAGTTTAAGTCAATTTTCGGCCAAGTTAAATATTAATGCGGGTACGTTAAGTTATATCCTCAATGGTAACCGCACCTTAACCATCGATCATTTGGATCGAATTACGGAGATCATGGGCTTACCCATGGGGCATTATTATGAGCATTATATTAACGATTATCTCCAAGAGAGAAATCCAGATTGGCGGAGAGTGGCCCCTTTCCTTCGGAAATGTGCTGAATTGAACAAGCTGGATTGCATTCGCAGAACGATATGCATGCTGTTGGATAATTTGACGTACTCTACGTCCTTATTCGAGCTGGCCGAGGAGTTTTATGAGAAGGGATTATATGGTGCTGCGGAGATTCTGTATGAAAATGTGGCCATGAGCGAAACAAAGCAACATTCTGAGCGGTTAGCTTTATGCCAGTATCGGCTGTTTAAGATTCGGATTGGGTCGGACCAGGCTCACAATCTCAAAATTGCTTACCAATTTGAACCCTACGTAGATCGGCTGGATGAGGTTACGCAGTTGGACGCATTAAAGGACTTGGCTAACCTGTACCGCTCGCTTCGTGAGTGGGACCGGCTTGAGGTTCTAGCTCTCGAGATGGAGCGCAAGGCACGCCTCCTCTATTTCAGTAACAGACGCTCAGAAAAGGAATTTTACGAAATGCAACGTCGGCTTAGCAGACCGATGTTTGTATACATTGTTTATGCTAAACTATTATGTGCAGAAGTATATGATGGTAGAGAAGATTATGCTAAAGCGTTGGAGTACACTTATCAATATGCTGATTTGAGCTGGGTACGAGAAACGGATGAGGATACCAAGCATTGGTTAAGTTTATTCCAAAAATGGTCGAGGGCCAACATCTGTGTCAATCGACTCAAGAGCGGTGAAATCGAATATCTACCTGAATACGTAGAGTTTATGGTAGAAAACCCTGATGAATTCATACATTCGATTTCGAATGTGATGTATGCTGCGAACCGATACCATATTAATGTAGATCATATTCTAGATCAATTTAAGTCGGAAATTGAGGTATATATCAATCGTAAACAAACGAATGACTTATATAAAGACCAGGTTCTACCTAATAGTTACAATCAATTTTTGTATGATCTTACCAATTACTATCTACGTAAAAAAGATTACAGACTGGGGTTTAATTATTTGCTGCAAGGCCTTGAGAATTCAGTTATAATAAATAATAAGGAAGGCCTTCTAGATTTTATGATATTATTTGAACTTCATAGGCACATGGCTTCAGTAGAGATCTGTCAGAATTTTAAGAATATTGTAAGTGAGGTGAAACGAGGTTTATGAAATCTAAAGTCGTTGTTATTTTAGCGGTACTTTTTTCTTTAGTTTTTACTGCTCCTAGCGCGATTCACTTAGATCAACCTGCTTACACTACTTATGTTCAAAATGGTGGCGCATAAAAAACTTACATAAGAGACTATTAGAGTTAACGCCTATTCGTTAAGTTTAACGAACAGGCGTTTTTTCTTTTACCGAATCACAATCATCTGCCGCAAATCCCGGGAATCGCCGTTTAGCTTGGTTTCGGCGGCGTTCAGCTGCGCGGAGCCGTCGCCGTCGAGGAAGATGCCGTCGACGAGCTGGCCGTCGGCTAACGCCGCCTTGACGGCGGTGCGGAACGCTTCGGCGGTGCAGCGGGTGGGGGTGACGATCAGCCACAGCTGGCCGTTCGCGTCATACGCGAGACCGGAGCGGAGCCGGTTCTCATCGGGATTCGGCAGGTGCTCAGCCTCCACCGCCGCAGCCCGCCATCCGGCGTCATCCGGCAGCTTCATGCTGACGCCGCCTTGGGCAAAATAGCGGGTGCGGTCCGTAACGGCCAGCTCGCTTGCGGCGGATACCACTTGCACCGAGAAGCTGCCCGTGGCGCCGTCCCACACGAGCGTGCCGCGCGCGTATTTAGCGTTGAACCACCCCGACCCGTAGGCGCCGGCCGTGCCTTGGACCGGCTGATCGTTGTTCACCGCCAGCGACAATACGGCTTCGTTGTAAAAGAATCCGCCGTTCATCCCATATACGCGGTAACGTCCCAGTGGCTGATCCGCCGCCCGCAGTTCAATGCGCTCCGGATCTACAACTAAGGCATGCAGTTTGACACCGTTTGCTGCGGTAGTTTCATGATATTCATAATGGCGGGGGAGCAGGTAGCGGCTGCCCCAACCGATCATCAGCAGGATGACGAGAAAAATCGCCATGACCGAAGCCATGGCGATTCCCCATCGTTGCTCCTTAATCGGCAACATAAGCTGCCAGCAGGCGGGTCGTATTAATGACCGCCAGTTTATGTGTCCGCTCCATGGCGTGCGAGGCGTGCACGCCCGGTCCGATCAGCGCAGCGCGGATATTGTGGCCGCCGCGCAGGGCAGCCGAGGCATCGGAGCCGTAATACGGATAAATATCAACCGCATGCGGGATGCCAAGGCCCTTGGCAAGCTCGATCAGCCGGGTGGTCATCTCGTAGTCATAAGGGCCGCTGGAGTCTTTCGCGCAAATCGAGACATCGGTCTCTTTGCAGCTCAGATCATCGCCCATAGCGCCCATGTCAACGGCGATCATTTCGTTCACGCCGTCCGGAATCCAGGAGGCGCCGTGCCCCACTTCCTCGTAGTTGGAGATGAGGAACACCAGATCATGTCTCGGCGTCCAGCCTTCACGGCGGATCGATTCGATCAGCCCGAACAGGGCCGCTACGCTGGCTTTGTCGTCCAGGTGGCGAGATTTAATGAATCCGCTTGGCGTGATCACGGCGCGGGCATCAAACGAAATGAAGTCGCCGACCCCGATCCCAAGCTTCAGCACGTCCTCTTTACTTTCCACAACCTCGTCGATCCGGACCTCCATGTTCTTCTCCTCACGTTTGAAATCGCGGGCATCGCTGTAGACGTGAACGGAAGGATGGGTCGACAGAATCGTGCCGGTATATACTCGGCCGCTGCGGGTGTGAATTTGGCAGTATTCGTTCTCGATACTGTTCATCATGAACCCGCCAACGGAGGTGATTGCCAGCGTACCGTTCGAACGGATGGCGCGCACCATGGCGCCTAACGTGTCAACGTGGCCGCTGAGTGCAATGCGCCGCGACGAATCGCGGCCAGGCACGGTCAGGATCGCTCCACCTTTTTCATTAAAGCTGCAAGGTACACCCAAGGCTTCGGCCTCACGCCCGATGAACGTCATGACATTGTGTGTAAACCCGCTTGGGCTTGGGGTGTCCAGCAAGGATTTGAGCAAATTTAAAATATAGGTTTCATTCGGTTGGATATTCATGGGAAACCTCCTTTATGGGTTAGGTCGGACTCTTCATTACGCGTTAAGGCTGGATGGGGGAGTCCTCCTCCGCCGATTCGGCTCCCGCTCCAGCTTCAGCTTCAGCTTCATTGCCGGCAGATTTCTTCTTCTTGCCGCGCTCTGGCTTCTCCGGTTCCGGGAAAACATAGCCGGTAGCCTCCTGGATATGTACAAGCTTGGCATGCAAGCCTTTGACTTCACGCTGCAGCCGGTAACCGCGGTAAATGCCAAACGCCCCGACGATAATACCGCCAAGCAGCGTACTGCCAAGGATCAGCAAAATCAACGGAAGGCTGACGGAGCCAAACAGCAAATTGACCTGCACCGGATCGACGTTAATCACCGCAAATACGGCGGTAATCAAGGCAAAGAACAAAGCCAGAATTAGGGACCATTGGATTTTCATGAGGGTACACCTCCTTCTAGGACAGTATAAAATCCCTTGTCCGCTTGGAGCAAGGGATTTTGTAGTCGCTATGGCCCAGGACATGTTAGCTCGTCAACTGTTCCATTTGCTCGATCACGTTCTCGAACACGCTCATCGCTTCACGGATCGGCTGCGGCGAGGACATGTCGACCCCGGCTTTCTTCAGAATGTTAATCGAATAGTCGCTGCCGCCGCTCTTTAGGAAGCCGAGGTAACGGTCAACCGCCGGTTTGCCTTCCTCAAGAATTTGCTTCGAGAAGCTGGTCGCTGCAGAGAAACCGGTAGCGTATTTGTAGACGTAGAAGCTCGTATAGAAATGAGGGATCCGTGCCCATTCCATTTCGATATCCTGGTCAACGACCATGTCTTTGCCATGGTATTTCACATTCAAGTCGTAATAAATTTCCGACAGCTCCTGCGGTGTGAGCGATTCGCCGGCTTCCGCGCGCTCATGGATGAGCTTCTCAAATTCGGCGAACATCGTTTGCCGGAACAACGTCGTCCGGAACTGGTCGGCGTAGTAGGTCAGCAGGTACAGCTTCTGCTTCGGATCGGTGGATTTCTTGAGCAGATAATCCATCAGCAACGCTTCGTTGGTCGTCGAGGCGACCTCAGCCAGGAAGATAGTATATTGGGCATCACGGTACTTCAGGGCTTCATCCGAAAAATAGGAATGCAACGCGTGCCCCATCTCATGCGCCAAGGTGAACATGCTGTTCAGATTGTCCTTATGGTTCAGCAGCACGTAAGGATGGGTGCCGTAAGCGCCCCAGCTATAAGCGCCGGTGCGTTTACCTTCGTTCTCGTACACGTCGATCCAGCGGTTTTCGAAGCCTTCACGCAGGACCTTCAGGTATTCCTCGCCCAGCGGCTTCAGCCCTTCCTCGACCATTTTCTTAGCGTCTTCATAAGGGATTTCCCACTTATATTCCTCAACGAGTGGAGCGAACAAATCGTACATATGCAGTTCGTCAACGCCCAGCAGCTTCTTGCGCAGCTTCATGTAACGTTGCAGGAGCGGCAAGCTCTCATGCACCGCGTCGATCAGGTTCGTATACACTTCCTTCGGAATGTTGTCGCCATATAGGGACATTTCCAGCACGGAAGGATATTTGCGGACCCGCGAGTAGAACATGTTCTTGTTCACGTTCGCGCTCAGTGTAGCGGCGATGGTATTTTTCTGCTTCCGATAGGTTTCGTAGACAGCTTTGAATGCCCGCTCGCGTACTTCGCGGTTGGGGTTCTCCAGGAACTGGATGTAGCTGCCGTGGGTTAAATCCACTTCGTTCCCGTTTTCGTCTTTGATTTTCGGGAATTTCATATCGGCATTGTTAATCATGCCAAAAATTTGCTGAGGCGCCTGCGACAAATTGCCTACTTGGGCCAGCAGCGCTTCTTCCGTTTTGCTCAGGACATGCGCCTTTTCGCGTTTGATTTCCTGCAAGGTGAACTTGTAATCCGCCAGCACAGGGTCGTTGATCAACTTGTCGAGCTCCTGCTCCGGCAGGGCCAAAATTTCCGGCGTAATAAAAGACAAGGCCTCGCTGACTTCAACGCTTAACTTTTTCGCTTTTTGCACAAGGGCTTGATATGTAGGGTTGGTCGTATCCTCATCGTGATGGAGATGGGCGTATACGTAAAGCCGCTCAATTTGCAAAGAGAGTTCATCTTCCAACTCGAAAACGGCTTTGATATGTTCTGCATCGGTAAGCTTGCCTTCAAACTCAGCCGCTTTATCCTTTAGCTTCTTGAGGTCGTTATACGATTTGTCCCAAGCGGCTTGATCAGGGAATAAATCCTGGAGCTGCCATGTGTGCTCCTTCGGTACTTCAGAACGTTTCATTACGGTGCTCATCGGAATCCTCCTTTGGACTGGGTAAAATGATGATGCCGGCTGGCCCATCGCAGCACTGCCAGGGAATGCGGCAGCTAGCAGGGCGCCGGTGAGCAACAGGGGAATCGCACGTGAGATGCGCTTAGGTCGCATACCAAGAAAACCTCCCTTATGGATGTCGGGAGCCCAACGCGATTTTCGTACCTTAGGGTCCGGTTCGCTTTGGGCATTTTCCTAGTATGGCCGCCTGCTGCGGGAAATATAGGGGATCAAGCAAGGAAGCTGTAGATCATCAGCCCAAACGCCAGTGCAATTAGCACGACGGAGGCCAAGGCCAGACTGCGCCTTAGACGCGGCTCCAGCCGATCCTTGTTCAGGATGACCACGACGCCCAGCGCAAAAGCGCAAATGATGAAGATCAAGAGATTGGAAGTGTCCATCAAAATCAATGCTCCGTTTCGTACGAGATTGGACGGCGGGCTACACCTGCTTAAACGCGTTCATAATTTCATTCCATTCCGCCTCGTTGCCGGCATATTCCTCTTTTGGGAACCGGCGCTTCACCCAATCCATCATGGCAGGGCGGCTGAGGAACGTATGCGATTCCTCGCCCCATTGGTCGGAAATTTCGCGGAGAACGATGTATCTGCCTTGAACCTCTACCGTCATCATATTCCATTTGTCTTTTTTGTATATTTCGTGTTTTTTGATCATCTCTGACGTTCTCCAATCTTTGGCTTTGCACCACAGGTATGAAACCTGCGGGATATTGGGAATATTTTATGTAAAATGATAACTCACGCCCCCGAGGAAAGCAAATGAAACCATACGATTCTGGCGGCGGTTTTTGGCGCGAAAAGTTATGGGCGAACTGACACGTTGCATTGTCGGTGGGCATAGAGTATAATATGGGTATTCGTCAATGATGGCGATTATTTTTAGGAGGTTGTTCATTTGAAAGGTACAGTTAAATGGTTTAACGCAGAAAAAGGCTATGGCTTCATCCAAGTTGAAGGTGGCGAAGACGTATTCGTACACTTCTCCGCTATTCAAGGCGAAGGTTTCAAAACTCTAGAAGAAGGCCAAGCCGTTGAGTTCGAAATTACTGACGGCAACCGTGGTCCTCAAGCTGCTAACGTAATCAAATTATAAGATCACTTCCGTATTAGCGGATCACTTATAAAGTTTGGTACTAAGCGCGATAATGAAAGGCACAGCTCTTTATAGGGCTGTGTTTTTTTGTATACATAGATAGAATGAAATTAATTGGTGACAATCTGTTGTCACCATTACTCTGCTATAGTGATGTTAACGGGAGGGGAACCAAACGCGATGAAGCGAATGGACCGGATGATGGCGATTGTGATGGCCTTGCAGCAGCGCCCGGAGACCGCACAATCCTTGGCGGACAAGCTGGAGGTGTCCAAGCGGACGGTGCTTCGCGATATGCAGGCTTTGGCGGAAATCGGCATTCCTTTGGTTGCGCTTCCAGGACCGGGCGGCGGCTACCGCCTCATGGACGGCTTTCGGCTGCCTCCGCTGCAGCTTGACGCCGGCGAGGCGCTGACCGTCCTGCTGGCTTTGGACGGCATCGGCAAATACGCCGACAGCCCCTTTCGCGAGGCGAAAAGGACTGTCGGCGACAAGATCCGCTCCGCTTTGCCCGAGCAAATGCTAGGGCAAATTGCTCCATTGCTCCGGCACGTGGAAATGGAGGTGCCGGAGCGCGGCATCAAGGCGCCGTTCCTCAGCGCCTTGATGGCATATGCTGCCGGCGGGAAGTGGATCCGAGCAGAGTACCGCTCGCTGAATTATCGCCGGCAGCTGACGTTGAAGCCGCTGCGCGTGTACGCCGCGCATGGCTTCTGGTACTGCGAAGCCGAGTCGCTGGAGCATGGGGAGAAGCGAACGTTCCGCGTCGATCGCTTCGTCGAGGCGGCCGAGACGTCTCCCCCACCGGGTGCGGGTGCCGGAAGGGGAGAGGCCGCCAAAGGGACTCCTCCCCGGGCGGCAACCGGGAGAGAGGATTTCCGGCTGCGCGTGAAATTGACGTATCGCGGTTCGCTGCTGGCGGAGCAGGATCCGCATTTTGGTCAGGAGGTGCAGCAGGTGGAGAAGGCCGAGTGGCAGCTCGACTGCACCCTGCCGGGTTCGGAATGGGATTGGGCGGTTTTCCTATTTCTTTGGTCTTGGCCGGGATGCGGAAGTCCTCGAGCCCCAGGCGATGCGCGAGGAGCTGCATCAGCGCGCGTTGGAGCTGGCCGAGCGGTACCGGACTTAAGCTGATACCGCCGACTTGAACGCTTAGCTTAGACCTATTTATTTCGAAGAAGAACGGTGGGTGAATGCATGAAACCTAGAGTGTCGGTGTTAACGATTGGTGTGGAGGATTTGGAAAGAGCGGTGCAATTTTATCGAGATGGCCTTGGCTGGGCGACGGAGGGGATCGTAGGTCAAGAGTTCGAGCACGGGGCGGTTGCCTTCTTCGATTTGCAGGCGGGACTGAAGCTGGCGCTGTGGAAGCGGGCGGATATCGCCCATGACACTGGTCTAACGCTTCATGCCCCAAGTCCAACGGAAATTACGCTGGGTCATAATGTGGCGAGCAAAGCGGAAGTGGATCAAGTGATGGGGCAAGCGAAAGCAGCTGGAGCTAAGATCGTGGTTCCGCCTCACGATACGTTTTGGGGAGGGTACTCCGGATATTTTCAAGATCCCGACGGGCATTTGTGGGAGGTTGTCTTCAATCCTGAATGGGTATTCGAAGCCTGAGTGGCGAAGGGGACGAGAATTTTATGAAAAAACGGGACGTATTGGAACGGGCCAGTACTTTTATTTATTCGCATGCCCGGCTGTTGGATCGCAAGCGGTTTGCTTACCACTTTGAAGGAGGGAGCGCGGAGGAGGTGCTTCGCGCGCTTCGCCCGTACCAGAACGGGGATGGCGGATTTGGTCATGCGCTGGAGCCGGATATGCGCGGTCCGCATAGCCAGCCGGTGGCAACCGAAACGGCGTTGCTGGTGATTCGCGAGGTGGGCGGATTCGGGTCGGATCTGCTGGACGGAGTGATCCGTTATCTGCGCAGTTTGACACTGCCGGGAGGCGGCTTGCCGCGGGCAACGACGGAAGTGAATCGATATCCGCATGCGCCGTGGTGGACGACCGAGCAGGACGGGGGCCCCTCGATCAACCCGACGGGAAGCATCATCGGCATGCTGCTGGGGCAACAGGAACGCACCGATTTTTTCCGTGAGGATTGGTTCCAAAATAATGTCGCCTATCTGTGGGGATGTGTAGAGCAAGGCCTTCCCGAGGATTATCATGACGCGGTTCAGTGGATTTCCTTCCTGCAGCATGTGCCAGATCAGGAGCGGGCGGTGAAGGCGCTATCCAGGTTGGATGCCTGGCTGACCGGACCAAACGGGATTGAGCGGGATCCGCTGGCGGAGGGGTACGTCCATAAAGTGCTGGACTACGCACCAACGCCGGAGAGTTACGCGGCGAAGCTCATCTCGGAGCAAGACATCGAGAAGCACTTGAATTGGTTGATAAGCACGCAGCAGGAGGATGGCGGTTGGGCGCTCACGTTTCCGGCAGTAAGCCCGGCGGGCGAGCAGGAATGGCGCGGTTGGCTGACCATAGAGAATTTGAAGACGCTGAAGGCTTACGGCCGCTTGTCCTAAGCCAGATTAGAAAGAGGCTCGTTTCCAACATGTTGCTGGAAAGAGCCTCTTCATGTATGGACTTTACTCAACGATCCGCAAAATCTCGGATACTTCCTTCCGCGGCACCGGCTTCGGTGAGATCGCCGGATGGCCCAGTGCGATCACCATATTCACTCCGCGATCGGCAGGAATGTCGAGGAATTCGCGCAGCTTATCTTCCGCGAGCAGTACCGGTCCGGTCATCGGACAAGTGGCGAGGCCTTTGGCATGCGCGGCCAGCATCAGGTTCTGCGCGGCCAGACAGCTGCTCTTGAGGCCTTCTTCGTCCCAAATTTCAGGAGTGACGAAGGAGATCGGGTCAAAAATTCGCTCACGGAACTTCGAGGTGTACGGCGCAGACAAAACTACGATTAACGCCGGAGCGCCGGAAAAAGCGGTAGCATAAGGACCAAACGATTTCACAAGCAGCTTGGCTTCCCGATCCTTCCCCTGTTCTGTGGCGCGTGCTGCGATTTCATGCAGGCTTTCCCAGGTAAAATCCTCGATCTGCTTGATTTTATCTGCGTTCATGACGACGATGAATTCCCAGGTTTGCGAATTCGTGTCGCTGGGCGCATAGCGAGCGCAGTCGATGAGATCCTTGATATCGGAGACACTGACAGGCTCTTGGGTAAATTCCCGGATACTGCGGCGGGTTTGAAGGATGTCCCGAAACAAAGCGAAATCCATGCGTTTTCACCTGCTTTATCAAATTTAACACCAGGTACTATCATCTGATAATAACTATTATATAGGAAGACTTGTCCTTTGAACAGAGACAAACAAGAGGCGAAGCGCCGTGACGGCACTTCGCCTTGATTCATTAGGCTTTATGCTCGAATTTCGAGGGGGTGTTCTCTCCCGGCCCCTTCTGAAAATAACGGCTGGCGAACCCGACGCACGCGACCAGCGCCGCTCCCATCGCCGTCAGGTAGAACGGCTGTCGGCCGAGCTGCTCAAACATCACGCCGCCGAAGGTTCCGCTGAGCAGTCCGGCGAGGCTCGACCAGACGATGGTGTACAAGGCCATGCCCGTTGCCCGAAATTCGTCGGGGATCAGCCGGGTGAGCATGCGGATAGCCGTGACATAGAAGATGCCAAACGTCACGCCGTGCATCGCCTGGATCGCGAGGATGCCGTATGGCGACCCCGTCAGCCCCATCAGCAGGAACCGGACGGCGAACAGCAGGCTGGCTAGCAGCAGGAGCGGCAGCTCTTTATATTTTTCCCCATGGAAGCTGAGGTAGATGAATACGGGGATTTCTGACAGCGACGAGGCCAGCATCGCCCAGCCGATCAGATTCTCGTTAGCCCCCAGCTCCTTCAGGCTGATCGAGATAAACGCTTCGTTCATCCGCATGCCGATCGCCAGACAGAAGACGCAGCCAAAGAACCATAGCAGCTCTTTTTGCCGCAGAATGCCCCATATGCCCGACAGGTCCATCTTCGCCACGGTTGTTGGCTGGTCCTTGACGAACAGGATGAATCCTAGCGCAAGGCCGGCGATAGCAATCGACACCCACATCGTATTGGAGGAGCCGATCCGGGCGAGCACGTAACCGATAAGCAAGGCAAAGAAAGCATATCCAAACGAGCCAAACAGCCGGATGGAGATGAAATGGATGCCATGCTGCTTGGCGGTTGTGATCGAGATTGTATCCGACAGCGGAAAGACCGGATAGAAGAAAAAGTAAAACAACGTAATAACCGCCATGATAAGAGAAAACGAGGTCGACGCCGATAAAAGAAACGTCAGCGCAATTTGCCCGATCAACAGGATGAGCAGGACTTTCTTAATCGTTTGATAACGGTCGCTGGCCAGACTCCATAGCAAATTGGAGACGACGGAGATCATGGGTCCCAGCGCGTACAGCAAGCCGATCTGGCTGGTCGAAAATCCAAGCTGGGCGTAAAACAGCGGGAAGTAGGAGGAAACAAGGACACTTGTTCCGTATATTGTAAAGGTAAAGGCGCGCAGCCATGCGATATCCATGCGGGCCGTGGTTTTCCGATTCATGGGGTTTACGTACTCCGTTTCTGCAGTCACATCATTTTTTTGCGTTATGCTAGCAAGTATACCAGAAATCCAGAGGTTCGGCGGCAATAAAAATTCCTTTTCATTGACGAAAATCCTTTATACTAAATCTTAAGAAGGAGGCGAAACGCCATGATCGAAGGATTTGTATACGATGAGCGGCTGGATATCCATGTGCCGATGCTGGAGCGCCCTTTTGACGAATATGAGCTGGATGAACGGCTGGCGATGATCGCCTACTGGGAGGAAGTCCGCGGCCGGATTCCAACGAAAGTGATGGTGCTGGAACAGTCCATTGAGCACAAGCTGAACGAAATGAACGAGGAGACCGACTTTGAGCGCAGCTGCCGTCTGAATGGGGAGATTGCCGAGCTGGCCAGCCGGATCAACGATTTGCTGATTTGGTACCGTACGGTCCAGGAAGAGCCCTCGGCCAAAAGACATATGTGATTTTGTTTATTTGTGCTTAAAGTTGGATCATATTATAATATAGAATGGTTTTCAGACAGGCCGTATTAACAACGCAGTGGAGGCAAGCCATTGATAGAACTTGAGCAAAGCCGAAACCAATTCCCGAAGGAGCCGCTCCGGCTGATGAGTCGGGTTTATAAATTTATTTTGCCGGATGTCCATAAGGAGTTGGAGCGTTGGCGGAAGGATGCCGATGCGATTCCCGATCCTGAGCTAAGGCGACAGGCTTTGGCCAGCATCGCGACGAAGAAGTTCCATTGCCAGGGCGGTTCCGTGTATGCGGCCGCCAATTTACCGATGCGTCACGTCTTGATTCCGCTTATCGTTGCGTTTCAAACGATCAGCGATTATTTGGACAATTTATGCGACCGAAGCACCTCCAAGGATCCTGAGGATTTCCGGCTGTTGCACCAGAGCATGCTCGACGCGGTGAATCCAGCGGCACAGCTGCGAAATTACTACGCCCTTCGCGAGGAGCAGGACGATGGAGGTTATTTGCACCGGCTGGTGAAGACTTGTCAGACGCAAATTGCCGAGCTGCAGGGTTACCCGGCTGCCATGCCGTACATCGTTGATCTTGTAGGACTTTATACCGACCTGCAGGTGTACAAGCACATCGATCCGCAGGAACGCGAAGCGAAGCTGCTGAGCTGGTGGGCTGAGCACGAGCACCGTGCCCCGCATTTGCGATGGAATGAGTTCGCGGCAGCGACAGGCTCCACCCTTGGGGTGTTTATGTTGTTCCTGGCGTCTAGCCACAAAGGGCTGGATGAACGAAGCGCACAAACGATCCACGCGGCTTATTTTCCGCATGTCTGCGGGCTGCATATCCTGCTGGACTACTTGATTGACCAAGCGGAGGATGAGCTTGGCGGGGACTTGAACTTTTGCAGTTACTACGATAGCAAGGAAACGATGTTGAGCCGAATCACGTTGATCGTCGAGGGAGCGCGGCAGGATATCCGGAAGCTGCCGGCTTCCTCGTTTCATAAAATGATCATTGAAGGCCTGCTGGCCTTGTATTTATCTGATCCGAAGGTCAGCCAGCAGGACGAAATCCGCGAGGTATCCAAACGGTTGATGCGCCGGAGCCCGCTGATGCGGTTGTTCTTTTTCGCTAACAGCCTGTGGATTCGCAAGCATCTTTAAGATTTAGTGCATTGTTAACTTACTTACAACTGAATTAGGAGGAATTATCATGTCAGCAGTTAAAAAAATCGCAGTGCTTACCAGCGGAGGAGACTCCCAGGGGATGAACGCAGCTGTACGCGCCGTTGTCCGGAGCGGGTTGTACTACGGCCTGGAAGTGTACGGGATTCAACGCGGCTATCAAGGCTTGCTGAATAATGACATTTTCCAAATGGACATCCGCAGCGTTGGCGATATCATTCAACGCGGGGGGACAATTCTTCAATCCGCACGCTGCCTGGAGTTCAAGACACCGGAAGGCCAACAACGCGGCGCGGAAATTTTGCGTGAGCACGGCATCGACGGCCTTGTCGTCATCGGCGGCGACGGCTCCTATCAAGGGGCAGAGAAGCTGAGCAAGCTGGGCATTAAGACGATGGGACTGCCGGGGACGATCGACAATGACATCTCCTTTACGGACTACACCATCGGTTTTGATACCGCAGTAAGCATCGTCGTGGACGCGGTCAACAAGCTGCGCGACACGATGTCCTCTCACGAACGGGCTTCCGTCGTTGAGGTTATGGGCCGTCATTGCGGCGATATCGCGCTGCATGCCGGTTTGGCTGCGGGGGCGGAGACGATCCTTGTACCGGAAGTACCGTTTGACCTGGACGAAGTAGCGGACCGCATGAAGCAAAACTTTGAAAAAGGGAAACGCCACAGCATCGTGATCGTAGCCGAAGGCGTTGGCAGCGGCGAGGACGTAGTACAAGCGATCAAGCAACGTCAACCCTCCGTTGAACCACGTGCAACGGTGCTGGGTCACATTCAACGCGGCGGATCGCCTACCCCGTTTGACCGTAACTTGGCCAGCCGTCTCGGCGACTTTGCCGTTCGCAGCCTCATTGCGGGCGAATCGAACAAAGCCTGCGGCATGATCGGCGGAGAAATGGTATTGACCGACATCGAGAAGGTCGTTAGCACGAAGAAGCCGTTTAACATGGAGCTGTACGAGCTGGCATCGCGGTTGTCGCAGTAATAATATTTAGAGCTAGGCCTTATTAACTAAGGGAGTCGGGTTTATGACCTGGCTCCTTTTTTATAAATTCAAATCCATAGAGGGGTTGACAAAGAAATCCAAGATGTTAATATAATCACATCGAAATAGTTGGAATTTAAAATATCGCTGACCGGGTCACCGGAGGCTCAGCAGATAGAGACGCTTGCGTCTTGTCTACTGGGCCTTTTTTGTTCCAATGAAACAATGGGGAGGTAGATAGGATGTCAGAACACGCAAAAATCAGGTTCGAGAACGTGACGAAAACGTTCACCGTCCGTGACCCTAAAAAAAGCGGGGCAGCTCAACTGTTTACAGCGGTCAAAGATTTGAACTTCACCGTCAGAGAAGGGGAGTTTCTAACGTTGGTCGGACCAAGCGGATGCGGCAAATCAACGCTGCTGGACATGATCAGCGGCTTATCCGCTCCGACCCGCGGGAGAATTCTGATGGATGGCGAGGAAATTACCGGTCCCGGCTTAGATCGCGGCATCGTATTTCAGCAATACGCCTTATTTCCTTGGAAGACGGCCCGAGGCAACATCGAGTTTGGTTTGGAGGCCAAAGGGGTGCCCAAGCAGGAAAGGAAGGAACAAGCGGATCATTTTCTCTCCCTTGTCGGCCTGGCATCCTTCGGCGACCGATATCCGCATGAGCTGTCCGGCGGGATGAAGCAACGCGTCGCGATCGCCCGCAGCCTTGCGTTTAACCCGGATGTGCTGCTGATGGATGAACCGTTTGCGGCATTGGATGCCCAGACGCGCGAATCTTTGCAGGGGGAACTGTTAAGGATTTGGGGGCAAACGAAAAAGACGATTATTTTTATCACCCATGGGATTGATGAGGCTGTTTATCTGGGGGAACGGGTTGTCGTTCTTACACCGGGCCCCGGTACGGTTAGGCATATCGTCGATGTCCCGCTTAATTCGAGACTCGACGATGCGGATGTTCGCTCCCATCCCGATTTCGTAAAGATCCGTCATGAAGTCTGGAATTTGCTTCACGAGCCGGTGTATCAAGGAGCTTATATCTAAACGAAAAAAGGAGTGGATACAAATGGAAACCGCAAAGTCCGTCCCAGCAAGCCTGCCGGCAAGGAATTTAAAAGTAACTCTGGTTGCAGGTCTGCGCAAATTGGTACGGCAATCGATTGTTCTGATTGGCTTGTTTCTGCTATGGGAAGCCGCTCCCCGATTGGGGCTGGTCGATCCGGCATTTTTGCCGCCGTTCACTGAGGTGGTGAGGTCCCTGGTTCACTTGATCACTTCGGGTGAATTGCTCCAACACTTTTCGGCAAGTATTGTCCGATCGCTGACCGGATTTCTGTTGGCCTTGATTGTGGCCATTCCGTTAGGACTCATCATTGGCTGGTACCCTACAGCGCGGGAGCTGCTAAATCCGATCCTTGAACTGTTCCGGAATACCGCAGCGCTGGCCTTGCTTCCGGTGTTTATGCTGCTGCTTGGTATTGGGGAGACCTCCAAAATTGCGATTGTCCTCTTTGCTTGCGCCTGGCCGATCCTTCTGAATACGATCGCGGCCGTTGGCAACGTCGACCCCTTGCTCATCAAGTCCGCCAAGTCGATGAAGTTATCCTCTTCCAAGCTGTTCTTGAAGGTGATTTTGCCGGCCTCCGTGCCAACGATTTTTACCGGAATCCGCATGGCTGGGACAGGGGCGATTCTCGTATTGATTGCCGCTGAGATGGTCGGGGCGAAGGAAGGGCTCGGGTATTTGATCACGTATTCGCAGTACAACTTCGAAATTCCGAAGATGTATGCGGGGATTCTTGCCATCTCTTTGCTGGGTCTGATCATTAACTACGGTTTAGTAAGTTTAGAACGCAAATTATCGAAATGGAATACGCAGACGAACGGCTAATTGACGAGTTTAAGGTTAGGAATAACGTTAATCGACGTTTTTCTTATAGTCAAAATATGACTAAACAAATTGGAAAACTAGGAGTGGTGAACGATGTCAAACAAGCAAATGAAATTGGGAGCTTTCTTTAATTTGCCAGGGCATCATGTGGCGAGCTGGCGACATCCGCAAACCGAGGCTCACCGTACGTTCGACCTCGAGTATTTGCAGGATTTGGCGCGGTTAGCTGAGCGGGGGAAATTTGATATGATCTTCTTCGCCGACGTCCTTGGCTTGCGCCCTTCCGGTAACCAGGCCGCTTCGGCACTCAAGCTGGATCCGCTGATTATTCTCGCAGCGCTCGCGTCCGTCACGAAACATATTGGCCTCACCGCGACGCTGACGACGACCTATAACGAACCTTATCAGGTGGCACGCAAATTTGCGGCGATCGATCACTTATCCAAGGGGCGTGCGGCTTGGAATGTCGTCACCTCTGCCAATGAGCGGGAATCACTGCTGTTCGGAAAGCTCAAGCATCTCGAGCATGCTCGCAGATATGAACGGGCGGATGAGTTTGTGGAAGTCGTGAAGAAGCTCTGGCTCTCCATCGAACGGGAAGCGATTGTTCTTGACAAGGAAGGCGGCCGAATCCTGGACGTAGAGAAGCTCCACCCGTTGGATTTTGAAGGCGAGTGGTTTAAAGTTCAGGGGCTGCTTGACGCACCTTCGACGCCGCAGGGGCATCCGGTCATCGTACAAGCGGGATCGTCGGAGGCGGGAAAAGATCTGGCGGCCAAAACCGCAGAGGTTATCTTCACCGCATGGCAAACGCTGGAGGAAGCCCAAACGTTCTATCGGGATGTGAAGGGCCGCCTTGCGAAATATGGGCGTAAACCGGACGATCTGAAGATCATGCCGGGGGTGTTCATTACGGTGGCGAAGACGGAAGCGGAAGCGATCGCCAAGCGGAAGGAGTTAAACAGCTACATTTTGCCTGAAGTCGGCTTGGAGTATTTATCCAACTTCATCGGGACGGATCTGACGGGCTATGATGTGGATGCACCGCTGCCGGAATTTGCGGCGTCAGAGGACAAGACGAATCCGCAGATTCGCTCCAATCTGATCCGTGCGCTGGCCGAACGTGAAGGGTTAACTACGATCCGCGAGGTGTATGAGCATATTGCGGGAGCACGGGGGCACCGGGAAATTGTGGGCACGCCGGGACAGATCGCGGACCAACTGGAGGAATGGTTCCTGAATGAAGGGGCGGACGGCTTTAACATCATGCCGCCTACGTTCCCGGAAGGATTTCGGGATATCGTCGAACTGGTCATTCCGGAGCTACAGCGGCGCGGATTGTTTCGCACGGAATATGAGAGCACCACATTACGCGGCAATCTAGGGTTATCTGTTCCCGCTTATCCCTCTCGCAAAGAAGCGCCATCCGCTTTGATCTAAATCCAAACGAAAAATAAAGGTCGGTGTAAGTAAATGCATAAACCAAGGAGACAATCCATAACGCTGCTGGCGGTGGTGCTGGTTGCCGGGGCCTTGCTGGCGGGTTGCGCTGGGGGCAGGGCCGGGGCGAACGGAGGAGAAGATAAGGTCCTCCAATACAATTCGTCCCCAGGCACGGTGTCATTCCCGGAGCTGGCAGAGGACCTCGGCTATCTGGGGGATGTGAAGCTGGAGTCGATCGGGAGTACGACAGGTGGTCCGGAAAGCATTCAATTAACGGCGACGAAGCAGACCGATTTTGGATCGGCTTTTAACGGGGCGATCATTAAATCGGTGGTCCAGAACGTAAAGATCAAATCCGTGGTCGGCTCGTACGGCAGCGATAAAGATACGTATATCGGCGCTTATGTGCTGGAGAGCAGCTCCATCCGGACGGCCAAAGATTTTATCGGCAAAAAGGTCGGAGTGAACACGTTAGGCGCGCATTTGGAATTTATGACCAAGGATTACTTGCGTCTAGGCGGATTAACCGAGAAAGAAATCAGCCAAGTCACCTTGGTTACGGTGCCCTCTGGAAACGCGGAGCAAATTTTGCGCAGCGGGCAGATCGAAGTCGTCCTATTGAGCGGCGTGGCCAGAGACCGGGCTTTGGAAAAGGGCGGCCTCGTGGAATTATTCAGGGATATCGACGTTTATCAGACGGAGTTTACGGCGGGCGATTACTTTTTTACCGAGGAGTACATTAAGAATAACCCGAACACGGTAAGGCAATTCGTTGAAGGCGTCGCAAAAGCGATCGAATGGGAACGCACCACACCGCGGGAAGAAGTGATCAAGCGAATGGAAAGCATCGTAGAGAAGAGAGACGGCAAGGACGCAACCCTGAATCTGAAATACTGGAAGAGTCCGGGGATTGCTACGGAAGGAGGAGTGATTACTCCGGAGGAATACCAGCGCTGGATCGATTGGTTGGTTAACGAGGGTGAACTGAAGGAGGGGCAATTGAAACCGGAGGATCTGTATACCAACGAATTTAATCCCTATGCCAAGTAACCGATATGGATGAAGGAGGCCGTTCCCTGTTGGGGCGGCCTCTTCTTGATGCCCGTTGATGAAACTCCACGATATGGGGAAGTTTGCTATAATAAGTTGAGCTTAAGGGTCAGAGGAGGATCTCACATGTACCTGTATCGTTTGGAGGCCGACACCTCCGCCGGTCCGTTTACGATCATCATTGCTGCCGAAGGGGAGGAGAAGGCGTTTGCCGCGGCGGAAGAGCATTTGCAGCGGCAGGTGCTGCCCGCTCCCACAATCACGGAGCTGTCGATTGTGGAGAAGAAGCGGATCGTGCCCGGGGCCGGGTACGTGGTGGCTATCGGCGAACCGCGCTAATGACAGAAGCCCGTGACCGAATGAAGGTCACGGGCTTCTCTGCTTTTATTGCGCTTCCGCAGGATGAATCTGACGGCTGGCCAGGCGGCGCTGGATCACGATCAGGCGATACAGCAGCAAAACGGCGGCGACGGCCAGACCGGTAATGAGACCAATCCAGTATCCGTAAGGGCCTTGCGAGGTGTAGTTGGCCAGGACGAACCCCAGCGGCAGTCCGATGATCCAATAAGCGAGCAGCGAGATCCAGAAGCCGGGACTGACGTCCTTGTAACCGCGCAGCACGCCTTGGGTTGGCGTTGCAATGGCATCGGACATCTGGAAGAAGATTGCGTACACCAGAAAGTGCTTGATCAGCGATACGACCTCGGGTTCGCTTGAGTAGAGCTGGGCGACGCCTTGACGGAACAGCATCAGCAGGACGGCGGTGGCCAAAGCCATAGCGGCGGCGGTGCCGATGCCAAGCGCCGCGTATTGCCGGGCATCCTTCAGCCGGGCGGCTCCGGTCTCGAAGCCCACGAGGATCGTCAGCGCCAGACAGATGCTGAGCGGAATCATGTACAGCGTTGAGGCGAAATTGTTCGCCGCTTGGTGGGCGGCGATCGTCACCGTATCGAACCGGCTCATGAGCAGCGTCACAGCGGCGAAGACCGCCGTCTCGAAGAAGATGGCGAAGCCGATCGGGACGCCGAGACGCATCAGCTCACGCCATTTTGCCAGTGAGACGCGATGCAGCTTGCGGAAGACGCCGTACGCCGCGAACGGTTCTTGCCGATGCACGATCCACAAGGCGATGAGAAAAATGCACCAGTACGTAAAAGCCGTAGCGATCCCGGAGCCGATGCCGCCAAGACGTGGGAAGCCGCCGTGGCCAAAAATAAGCAAGTATCCGGCGCCCACATTTAACGGAAGCGAGATCAGCGTAATCATCATCGATACCCGGGTCTGCCCCAGCGCGTCGATAAACGACCGCAACACGATGTAACCAAACAAGGGTACGATTCCCGAGGAAATCGCCACTAGGAAATAGAAAGCAACATGGTGGACCTTAGGCTCCAGATCCATCGAATTCAGCACGGGGGAGACGGACAGCGCACCGGCAAGCAGGACGACCAGGCTCACGGCTACCGATAACCATAACGCCTGGATGACGTGATAGCCTACTTTGTCCCTCGCCCCGGCACCAATCAGCTGAGAAACGATGGGCGTGATGCCCATCAGGATACCGCTGAGTCCGGTTTGCACCGGAATCCACAGGCTTGAACCGATCGCTGTGCCGGCCAGGTCTGCCGGACTCGCATGGCCGGACATCATCGTATCGAAAAAAGTCATCAACGACATCGTGACCTGGGTGATCAGAATCGGAACCAATATGCGTAAAAATTGAGCGTATTTTTGCTTTAGCGTATGCGTTTGTTTCATAAACCAACTTAACTCCGATCATTTAGTTACTTGAGTACAAGCCCAACCAACCGTCAAACCCGGGCAGCGGGCCCGGGTTTGACGGCGGTGCAGCTTTATTATTCATAATCGACGCCGGAAGTATAACGGTTGGAGGCGTTCCAGAGCAGGAACTCATCCACCTTCATTTCCTTCAGCGCCCGAATTTGTTCTTCCACTTCATGCTTGCCGTATTTGATATAATGACCGCTTCCCAGCCAGCTGGCGGTAAAGTCCTGAATCCACGGACGAATGATCGGCTGCTTATCGCCTAGTTCCGCGAGCTTCGTTTGCGTATCCTGCACCGCACCCTTAATGGTCTGATAAGGTGCTTTGTCGGGGTCCTTCGCATTAAACCAACCGGTTGTATAATGGCTAGGATAAATCATCGGAGAAATAACATCCACGTTGTCGGAGATCTTCACGAAATCCTGGCCGATGCCTTCGGCCGAAGGCACGGATGCGGCGTACCCGAAAATATCAACGGATACTCGAACCCCTAACGGCTCCAGCTGCTCCTTGGCGTATTTGACGAACGAGGAGACGGCGTCGACGCGGCTCATCTCATTTTTCGTATAGCTCAGACTGTCTGCGCGCTTCTCGAAGCCTTCCGGGAAACGCACGTAGTCGAATTGGATTTCCTTAAAGCCTAGTTCCGCTGCTTCCTTCGCGATTGCGATATTGTAATCCCAGACCTCTTTGTTATAAGGATTTACGAAGCTGTCTCCTTTACCGTTGCTCCATACCGATCCGTCCTTATGGCGGAAGGAGAGCTCCGGATGCTTCTTGGCCAAAATCGTATCCTTAAACACGACGATCCGGGCAATTGGATAAATATCATGCTTCTGCAATCGGGCCATTAACGCATCGATGTCACGGATGAACGGCTGCGGTTTCCCCCATTTGTTCAGCTCGGGATTATCGGTCTTGTACGTGATATATCCCAAATCGTCCTTAATGTCGATGACCATCGCATTCAGCTCGGTTTGGTCGACGAGATCAACGAGCTGATCCATACGGGATCCCCCGGCACTATAAGCTGTAACGTAAATGCCTTTCACTTTAGGGGCATCCACCTGCGGGTTTACTTTCAGTTCCGATGGTTTGATCGGATTGTCCAGGCGGCCTTCTGCTAGATTTACCTTAAAAGTGTGAGCGACCGATGCCCACATCGTGTCCGCCTGTATGGCTTCGTTCCCCGTTGCCTGCTCCTGAGGCGCTGCTCCGCTGCCTGTTCCCAAGGCCAGAAGTAGTAATGTCCAGATGATGTTCACATGATATCTCTCCCTTGTTTGCACTCGCTGTTAATTATATCGGAAGAGCGGCCCTCAGAGAGAACAGGAATGTCATAATTGGTAAAAAGTTTCAGAGTTTCATAGACGATAAAGCGCAAAAAGTCGTTTCCCCTGCATAAGCAGAAGAAACGACTCATCCTGCATGGAAGCGTTACATATTAATGAAGCAACGCCGGGTTTTGATGCTCGCAGATGCTGAATTGAATAATCTCCAGCGCATCCTGCGGTTCCAAGATGGTCAGGCCATCCCGGAGGAGAATCGTAGAATTCAGTTCCTTTTGGTTCAGAAAAGGCAGCATATCCGGAAACCATTTCTTTACGATTTGTTCCAGTCTTACCGTTTCCATTTCCACATCCATCACCCTTTCCTTTCAGAATCATTCGCCGCGGAATCAATCCTAAATCGGAAAAGCAAAAAGCCTGTGAAATACGGGGTAAAGCTGAACCCTTTGAAATTGTGAAGGAACCGCTGTGATTATTATAACAAAGAAGCGGCTGTTTGAAAACGGCCGCTTCTTTCAAGAAAACGCTTAACGACGGCGAAACGAGCCCATGACCCCGACCGTTTCCACGATATTGACGAAGGCGGCGGGATCGGTTTGCTTGATGATTTCCCGCAGTTCAGCCAGCTCATAACGGGTCGTGACGGTCATCAGCATATCTTTTTCCTTATGGGAAAAGGCGCCTTGGGTTTTCATCAGCGTTACCCCGCGCGGCAGCGTCAGCAGTCGTTCCAGCAGCGCTTCAGTTTTGTCGGTGATAATGAACAACGTGACTTTGATATGGCTGATATGGATCAGGTCAACGACCTTGCCGGTAATATAAATGGAGACCATGGAAGCCAAAGCCAGATCCCAGTTGCCCTCGAGATACCCCATCGCTAGGATGACGAAGCCGTTTAATCCGACGATCACATTGCCGACGGGGAAATCGCGGAAACGGGTCACGATCGAACCCACGATATCGAACCCGCCGGACGAGCCGCCGACGCGGAACGAGATCCCGCTGCCGATGCCGACCAGCACGCCGCCGAATACCGCAGAGAGCAGGGTATCCGACGACAGCAGCTTGTCCGGCGACGGGATCAAGGCGATGAACCAGGTCGTGGCGGCAACCGACAGGATGCTAAGTCCGATAAATCGTCTCCCTAGCAGAAACAATCCGGCGATCAGGAGCGGCACGTTATAAGCCAGATACATCGTGCTAATATCGAGTGGAGTGAAGTAGGCTGTCAGCATCGCTAACCCCGACACGCCGCCGCTGAGCAAATGAAGCGGTACAAGGAACAGATTAAAACCCGCAGCGATCAAAGCCGCCCCGAGTACAATGACAACCGCATTTCGAATTTCCTTTAACACCATCGTTCACCTCACGAAAATAGAGGAAGTATCCCAACCTGCTTGCTGGTATTCCATTTATGTTTTGTGCTATAATGTTTGAGATATTCTTGAGTAGGTACTCTTTTCCATTTTTCAAGCTAGTACCAAGCTAGTACTATGTAAAATTTACAGGCGGATTGGACAGCCTATATACGTTTGAAGGTCCCCGAGGTCAGGTTTTGAGTGTGGGCAAAGCAGGACTAAACGCTACTTAAGAATACCGTTAAGCTGGTGGAATGTCCACTATATAGAAGGAGTATGATACATTGAACACATTTGCAGATTTCGGCCTAGAGCCTAAAGTATTGCAAGCTATTACGGAACTTGGATTTGAAGAAGCAACACCGATCCAGGCGAAATCCATCCCGATCGCATTGTCCGGTCGCGATTTAATCGGACAAGCCCAGACGGGTACGGGGAAAACCGCGGCCTTCGGCCTGCCGCTGATCAACAAGATCCCTAAGGAAGAAGACCGTATCGTTGCGCTGGTTATGACCCCAACTCGGGAGCTGGCCATTCAGGTCGCTGAAGAAATCGGCAAGCTGTCCCGCTTTAAGGGTACCCGCTCTCTTCCCATCTACGGCGGACAAGACATCGTACGCCAAATTCGCGCATTAAAGAAGAAGCCCCAAATTATTATCGGTACGCCGGGCCGTTTGCTTGACCACATCAACCGGAAAACGATCAAGCTTGACGATGTGAAAACCGTCGTTCTGGACGAAGCTGACGAAATGCTCGACATGGGCTTTATGGACGATATTCAATCGATCCTGAAGCTGGTTCCAGAAGATCGTCAAACGATGCTATTCTCCGCAACTATGCCGGCTAATATCCAGAAGCTGGCTCAGCAGTTCCTGAAAAATCCGGAGCACGTGTCCGTTATTCCGAAACAGGTCAGCGCGCCGCTCATTGATCAAGCGTACATCGAGGTTCATGAACGGCAGAAATTTGATGCTTTGACCCGGTTGCTGGATATGGAGTCGCCAGAGCTGGCGATCGTGTTCGGCCGGACGAAGCGCCGCGTCGATGAATTGTCCGAAGCGCTGCAGAAGCAAGGCTATTCCGCCGACGGCCTGCACGGGGACCTGTCGCAGAACCAACGTGACAACGTCATGCGTAAATTCCGTGACGGCAGCATCGACGTTCTCGTTGCAACCGACGTGGCTGCGCGCGGTTTGGACGTCTCCGGGGTTACCCATGTCGTGAACTTCGACCTGCCGCAGGATCCGGAAAGTTACGTTCACCGGATCGGCCGTACGGGCCGTGCCGGGAAAGAAGGGGTAGCGTGGTCCTTCGTGACGCCGCGCGAAATGGATCACCTGCGCTTTATCGAACGGATTACCCGTCATAAGATTGCTCGCAAGCCGCTGCCAAGTATTGCTGAAGCGATCGAAGGCAAGCAACGGATTATTGCGGAACGCTTGATCGAGCTGGTGGAGAACGGTGAACTGAACGAGAACAAGGGCATTGCGATCCAGCTCTTGGAGCAATACGATTCGGTGAACCTGTTGGCGGCTGCGTTTAAGCTGATCACGGGTGACAAGAATGAGAAAGTCAGCATCGAGCTGACACCGGAAGAACCGATCCGCGTGAAACGCCGCAACCCGGACATCCGTTCCAGCGGGCGGAAACCGTCAGGTTACGGCAATCGCGGCGGTGGATACCGGCGTGATTCCCAAGGCGGCCGCGGAGGTTATGGCAAAGGCGGATACAACCGCGACGGCCGTGACTATCGTTCCTCCGACCGCAAGCCGCGTACCAGCTCGGGCGGCGGAGACCGCAGACCTTCGAAATACGACGACAACTCCTCGTTCGACAATTAAGCGGATCCTGGAGGTTGTTCGAATATCCTATTAATGAAAGAAGACGGAGGAACCTCCGTCTTCTTCTTGTTTGTTCATTACAGATGAATTGTACGGCTCACGATTACGAGCAGAATGAACAGAACCAGAATCGTACCCGTGGAAGTCCAGAATCCACCGCCATATCCTACGCCGGACATGTGATAACCTCCTTTGATGATGTTGATGGTTTGAAGTTACGGTATATACTATGGCACAGCGGCCTGTTGAGATTAGACGCTTACCCAAAGCAGTACAAATTAGGCGCTGGAACGAGCTGGACGAATCATGTATAGTTAATATAGGCAGAGCGATCCACTATACAACGCTTGAGAGGGGAACTTTACTTGGAATACAAAGGTTTAATGGGCGGATTTTATAAAATTACCGAATGGATTATGCGGATTGCCGGCAGTAACCTGCTGTGGCTGCTGTGCTCATCGCCATTTATGATCGTCCTTGCGATGAAGCTGCTCTTGGTGTTGCAATCACCGACGCCTCAGCCGGAGACGCTGACGATTTGGGTTATGGGTGTTTTGGCACCGTTTACACTGTTTCCAGCAACCGCCGCTTTATTTTCCGTGACTCGGAAATGGGTGATGGGGGAAAGCGACTTGAGTATTATCAAAGTCTACTTCAAAGGGTACAAAGAGAACTACAAGCAAAGCATGGTCGGCGGTATTTTCTATACGATCCTGTTCGCGATTATGTATGTGGACTATGAAGTCTACATGAACCAGATGAACAACCTGCAGATGATTGGCATGGTGATGCTGTTCTTCCTGTTGATCTTATCCCTGTCGTTGTTTAACTTCTTCTCGCTGGTGGCGCATTACCATCTGGGTGCGCTTCAGTTGATCAAGAATGCGATCCTGTTTACGATTCTTCGGCCGTTTCGGACCTTGTCCACGCTGATCTGCGCGGGTGTGCTTGGTTTTCTGACTTTACGCTTCGGCTGGTTGATCTTCTTCGGGTTCGGCAGCTTAACTGCCTTCGTGGCGTTTTATAACTTCTACATCGCTTATAACAAGATCCAGGAGAAGGTGGAGCGGATGCGCCAAAACGAAGACGCTTCGAATAATGGTAGCACCCAGCAAGACGACGAGGACCTGGCGCTTGAACTTCCTTCGAGTGAGGAAAAAGAGAAGGATTGAAAAATGGCTTAAATTGCCATCATCTTCCTTGTTAGATGAGTTTACATTTGCTTAATGAAGCCGTATAATAGGTGTACGTCCTGCGATGTGCGTTTCGGTTTCCGTTATTTTGAACCAATGACAGTTATCTCGGGAGACCTACATTGCGCCGCCGCTGAAAGGCCCTATCCATCGGATGAGGGGACTTCAAAAGCGTCGTTGCGGTCACCCACCTGCGGGTGCAGGTTCGAGATAATGTAATCGGACGGCATAGGCGGGTCTATGATGAAGCATGAGAATGGTACCTTGTACTCTTTTCGCTTGAGAAAAGGGACAAGGTGCTTTTTTGTTTGTGCCAAAATGTTCAGCCTCGCTTTTGTTTGTCTGCCAAGAATGTTAAACTAGAAATTAAGAAAAACGCATACCCAAGTCACATGGGGCAGGATCGTGAAGGAGGAAGAACAGTTGTCATTCAAGCGAACGTTAATCGGCATTTTCCGCAGCCAAGAAGGGACCAGCGACCGTGCGAAGATGCCCGAACTCAAAACAAGATATTATCAATTATCCAAAGAGAAATGCTGGGAGGAAGTTTCCTCAACCTTAAAGAAAATTCCGGGCTATAAGGTGCTGCATGAAGTGCCGTCCGTCGGCGAGATTACGCTGGAGAAACGGACCAGCCTCGGACGCGTGATGGACATTACCGTATCGATCGTGGGCACCGGGCCGGTACGGAGCGCGATTGATATTTACTCGGCGACACGTGGATCGATGGGGGATCTCGGCGCAAATTACCGTAACATTCTTCAACTTTTCTCTGTGCTGGATAAGAAGCTGGCGGCTTATAAAGTGTCCTCGAACCAGTAAATCCGCTTGACTACGACAAAAAAAAGCGAGCAGGGAGATTCCTCTCCTACTCGCTTTTCGTTTGTGCCGAAGGGCCTTCGATTAAGAAAGCAGCGCTTTAACGGCAGCCACCGGTTTTTCATAATCCGGATGCTCGGTCATTTCCTTCAATACTTCGACGTATTGGATCTTGTTGTCTTTATCGACGACAAACACGGCACGCATGTCGAGCGCGAACTCTTTGATGAGCACGCCGTAGGCTTTGCCAAAGGAGTTGTCTTTGTAATCCGACAACGTGATGACGCGATCCACGCCAGCGGCGCCGCACCAGCGGGCTTGGGCAAAAGGCAGGTCGGCACTGACCGTCAGCACAACGACGTCATCGCCAAGGCCGGCAGCTTCTTGGTTAAACCGGCGCGTTTGCGCGTCGCAGACGCCTGTATCCAGCGAAGGAACCACGCTGATCAGTTTGATTTTGCCGGCGAAGTCCTGGAGTGTGGCTTCTTCCAGCAGGTTTTTATTCAAGCGGAAATCCGGAGCCGTATCGCCAACTTTAAGTTCCGGTCCGATCAGCGTGATCGGATTGCCTTTAAATGTAGCTACATTTGCGCGTTCTTGGGCCATGTTTATTTCCTCCTAGTCAGATGGATTTATTCAATCAAATTTAATTATAATCGTTTTGAAAAGAAAATGTCCAACATTAGGAAAAACAACGGTAAGGAGGATCCGATGATTTTCATACGATACGAAAACTGGCGAAGTTACCTGCGATATTATCCCGTTACCTGCTTGCTCCTGGCGGCCAACATCGTGATGTTTATCGTGCTTACGCTGAATGGGGGATCGAGGAACGGGCTCACCCTGCTAAGGTTCGGGGCAATGAGCGACATCGAGCCCTTTGCCGGACAAAGCTGGCGGTTGTTTACGGCGATGTTTCTTCACAACGGGTTTGATCACCTGTTTTCCAACTCGTTTGCGATCCTGGTATTTGCGCCGCCGCTGGAGCGTCTGCTCGGCTGGTGGCGATATGCCTTGGTCTATTTGGGCAGCGGACTGGTCGGAAACCTCATCAGTATGGGTGTGTACCAGTTTAGCTCGGTCCCTCATATCTCGGTTGGGGCCTCAGGCGCTGTCTATGGTGTGTATGGCGCGTTTCTCTACATTGCCTTGCTGCAGCGTCACCTGATGGATGAAAGCTCGCGAAAAACGCTGTACAGCCTTCTCATTATCGGGGTGATCTATTCGGTATTGGTTCCCAAGATCAACCTGGCCGCTCATTTTGGCGGGCTTGTCGGCGGCTTTTTTATCTATGGACTCATTGTCCGCTTGTTAAAACGGCGTTGAACCAATGGATTGTAAATGGTACATTAAATTTAGAGTATTATGTCATCAGAAGATGTTCGATGTTCGTAGCACATGCGAAATGGAGCGATCAGATTCGTGGAATTGAGACAACTGCAGTATTTTGTAAAAGTGGCGAGGAAAGAGCACGTGACTCAGGCTGCCGAGGAACTGCACGTCGCCCAATCGGCGGTAAGCCGGCAAATTCACCAGCTCGAGCAGGAGCTTGGCGTTAATTTGTTTATGCAGAAGGGCAGGAATCTCCACCTTACCGCTGTGGGGCAGCTATTCTGCAGCCGGGTGGAGATGATTCTGAAGGATCTCGACCGGGCCGTGAGCGAGGTGCACGAATTTCTCGATCCGGAGCAAGGGGAAATTCGCTTAGGCTTCCCCAATAGCCTAGGTATTCATATGATTCCCAGCGTGGTGGCAGAATTCCGCAAGCTGTATCCCAATGTGAAGTTTCGTTTTAGGCAAGGCACTTATCCTACGTTAATTCGGGATGTGGTTTCAGGGGAAGTGGATTTAGCCTTTATTTCTCCGTTTCCGGAAAATCATGATCAAGTCACCGGCAATGTGGTATTAACCGAGGATTTGGTGGCCATCCTTCCGCCGGGGCATCCTTTGGCTGGTGAGCAAAGCATCAAGCTCAGCCAGCTTAAGGACGAGAAGTTTATTTTGTTCAGCAAAGGCTATTCCTTGCGGCCAATCGTTTGGCATGCCTGCCTGGAGGCAGGGTTTACGCCAAAAATCGCCTTCGAGGGCGAAGAGACCGATACGATCCGGGGGCTGGTTGCGGCTGGGATGGGCGTAAGTCTGCTACCGGAAATGGCGCTGTTTCAGAGCTTTACGCTTCAGCCGATCCGTGTGCGGATTTCGGAACCTAAGGTCACCCGCACCATTGGGCTGATTCATCGGGTCGACGAGAAACTGCCGCTGGTAGCCCAATCGTTCCGAATGTTCCTGCTGGAATACTTTGGGCTTCAGGTGGATACGCCGCCAAACCAGCAGCAGTAATTGAATCATCATGGAACGTTCTCCGAGATGTGGGGACGAAAAAAAAGGCTGCACGATCTCGAGCCCATGGGCTCAGTACCGTGCAGCCTCTTTGTTTGGTTTACTTGTTATTCGCGGTTGCTTGTGAAAATCAGGATGTAACGCAGCAGCTCCAAAATGGAGATCAAAGCGGCAGCTACATAAGTCAAAGCCGCGGCGTTTAATACTTTGCCAACTCCGCGTGCTTCATTAGGCGAAATAAAGCCTTGTTGAAGCATGATCTTGCGGGCCCGGTTGCTGGCGTTAAACTCGACCGGCAGCGTCACGATCTGGAACAAAACGGCCGCGGAGAAGAAGATAATCCCCAGACCGATCAGGTTCAGCGCGCCGAACAGGAAACCAGCCAGAAGCAAGAAAGGAGCAACCCCCGAGGCGAAGTTCACCACCGGGAACATCCGATGACGCAGCACCAGCATCGGGTACTTCTGCTTGTGCTGGATTGCGTGTCCTACCTCGTGGCAAGCGACGGCTACCGCAGAGATGGAGCTCTCATAATACACCGGCTCTGACAAGCGGACCACGCGGTGAATCGGGTCGTAGTGGTCCGTCAGGGCGCCGTGCACAGGCTCGATCGGGACATCATAGAGACCGTTCGCATCCAGCATACGTCTTGCGGCATCATGGCCGGTTAAGCCATAGAGGTTCTGGACCTTCGCCCATTTGTTAAATGTGCCTTTGACCCGAAACTGCGCCCACAGGGACAACCCAAATGCGAGCAGAATGGGGATCAGCATCACGTCTGAATACATGAATCATTCCTCCATATGATTTAGTTATCAAAGAAGTAACTGAGGTTGTTTCAGGAGTAAAAGTTAGGAAAAGGGTCCGTGATTCAGCAGAAGCCGAATCGCTTCCATGCAGGCCAAGCTTTGCGGAAGCAAATTGGCGAAAGCGCGTTTGGCCTGGTTCGGCTGTAAGCTGGAAATGAGCGGCTCCAGCTCTTTGACTTCGCGTTCCAGCTGCTGCATATGGAGCTCTAATGAGCTTAGCTTCTCCGTCACTTGTTCTTCCGGAGAAACTCGGTGCCACTGGTCCAGCTTCTCACGGATCTCTTCCAACGTATATTTCTCCTGTTTCAATTGATTAATACGTTCCAGCCTGATCAAGGTTTCAGCACTGTATAAACGATAATTTGTCTGGGTTCGCTTCTCCGGGGAGATCAGCCCGAGCTTCGTATAATAATCGATCGTACGCTCACTCACATCAGCTGCCTTCGCTAACTCTCCGATCCGGTACAGTTTCTTTACTCCAAGTTCATCACCTCTCCCGACAATTCCAAAGGATTGAGTTCTATATTTATTCTATTTATCCCCATAATACTTAACAACAAGCATACAGTCAAACGTCATACTTTATTTTTGTCAGTAACTATAAGGCGTGTTATCGAAATACCTTACATACAATGTAATAATACATGCAATTTGGCGATTTTTTTTGAAAAAAGTATTGTCATCCCTGAATCTTTCTCTTATAATCACATTAACAATTCATTTTGTGTTAGGAAACTTAACATTGGGGGAGTGTTCAAAATGAAGAAGAAGTGGCTTTACGGGGTACTCATTTTTCTTGCATCGTTTGCGTTTCCGGTCTCGGCGTTCGCAGCGGAGGGAGAGGTTACCGCTCCGGTTCTGGAGCTGGGCCTGAACTCGCTTTTCGTATTCGTCGCAGCCATGCTCGTATTCTTCATGCAAGCAGGCTTTGCTCTTCTTGAAGCGGGTACAGTTCGGATGAAGAACGCCGGACACGTTGCAGGTAAAACCGTCCTCACCTTGGGGATTGCTATTCTTGCTTGGTGGCTGATTGGTTTTGGCTTCGCTTTTGGCGACGGCAACAGCTTCCTAGGTACAACCGGGTTCTTTTTTGGAGGAGAAGGGGATATCGGTTCGTTCAGCGTATTTGCTGAAATCGGCGTACCATTAAATCTGATGTTCCTGTTCCAAATGGCGTTTGCGGCAGTATCGCTGGCGATCGCCTGCGGCGGGATGGCAGAACGTGCGAAACTCAGTGTCTACATTATCTTCGGAACAATCTTTATCGTATTGATTTATCCAATTGTCGCTCACTGGGTATGGGGCGGCGGCTGGCTTGGTAACTTGGGGATGCAAGACTACGCTGGTTCGACGGTAGTTCACTTAACGGGTGCTACAGCGGCGCTTGCAGCAACGATTCTGCTGAAACCGCGTCTTGGTAAATACAATAAAGACGGTAAACCGAACAACATTCCAGGTCATAACCAAGTGTTGACGGTACTCGGCGTTATCATTCTGTGGATTGGCTGGTTTGGTTTCAACCCAGGTAGTGCATTAACTCCTTTGGGTGATGGATTCTTCGGTTATGTGTTGATGACAACGAACCTGGCTGCTGCAGCTGGTGCAGTTGCTGCATTGCTGATCTCCTGGGCAGTTCTGGGCAAGTCGGATATTCCAAGCATGCTGAACGGCGTGCTGGCGGCTCTCGTAGCGATTACTGGTTCTTGTGCTTTCGTTGATGCTTGGGCTTCCGTTATCATCGGTGCGGTTGCTGGGATCTTGACCTTCTTTACCGCTAGATGGTTTGAACGTGCTGGTGTGGATGATCCGATTTATGCCTTCTCCGTACACGGGATCGCCGGGGTATGGGGTGCGGTTTCCACTGGTCTCTTCGCAACGCCGGAGCTGGCTGAAACTACAGGTGTAGGTAAAGCAGGCTTGTTCTACGGCGGCGGTTTTGGGCAATTAGGGGTTCAAGTGTTGGGTGTTATCGGGACTTTCGCTTTCGTACTGGTGCTGTCGTTCCTGATTCTCGGAATTATGAAATGGACGATGGGGCTTCGCGTTACAGAAGAAGAAGAAACGATGGGTCTGGATATCAGCGAACATGGTACTTACGGGTATCCGGAGCAAATGAGCATACTGAACAAAACAACTTCGTCTGGTATTCCTGCGGAATAATTGAAGACAGAGATCCTGGCGTGAGGCGTCCGGAAGAGAAAGGAAGTTGGGCTTATGAGTCATGAGACGGCCATGAACAACGCAAATTTAGACGCGATTCGGTCCGCCGCAACTCCCGGTTCGCTAAGAGCGGCCAGAATCGATGAGCAGAATCGCTTGTATCGCAAACTGACAACGATGCCGATTCAGGATTGGAACCGTGAGGTCTCGGACCTGCATGATGCCGTCATGACCCAAGCTTGCCGATGCTGTGAAGAAGAAATGATCCAGGAGGGCTTCGGCCCTCCTCCTTCGCATTATGCCTTTATTGCGTTTGGAAGCGCCGGTCGGGCGGAACCCACGTTATGGAGCGACCAGGATAACGGTTTGATCTACGGGGATGGTGATGCGGATCAGCTGGAAGTCTACTTTGAGATCTTTGGTCAGAAGCTGTCAGAGATTCTCGAGCAGGTTGGTTATCCCCCATGCCCGGGCAGGGTCATGGTGTCCAATCCGTTATGGCGCGGCAACTTCGCTTCGTGGGAGAAGCAACTGCTGGAATGGCGGGACATTCTGGCTTGGGAACAGGTTCGCTACTTGATGATTGCCGCCGATTTGCGCCATATCTGCGGGAATGCGGAGCTAACCGCTGGCTTGCGCAAGACCATGAAGCGGATTATGGAGGCGGATCAAGGCGGAGAACGCGATGTGGTGGCGGCAATTCTGCGTAATACCGTCCGTCACAAAGCGGCACTAAATGTGTTGGGGCAAGTGATCACAGAGCAAAGCGGTGAACATGCCGGGGAATTTGACGTGAAATACGGGCTGTACATCCCGATCGTGAACGCCGTGCGTTATTTGGCTTTGCAATACGGGATCGAAGCCTCGAACACCTGGGAACGGATCGCTCAACTGCTTCAGCTTGAGGCTGTTCCGACGCGGTGGCTGGAATCGTGCAGTCGCGCGTTTAACACGGCGGTCAAGTTGAGATCGCTTGTATCGCCGGTTATCGAAGACGGCTTGCTCACGGGTTCTCACTACTTGCCCCAAGACATGCTAAAACAGAAAGAGCTCCGGCGCGAGCTGCGGGAATCGCTCAGTACGGTCAAGGTCATGTACCGCACACTCCAAAGGCAGCACCGGTATGCGGAAAGGAAATGGTTATGAAAGAACCGATGAAGGGAAATGGTGGTTTTTGGGATGCTTTTAAGGGCGGCGGAGTGTCGCCAAGGATCGCCTCGATGCTTGGTGCTCCCAGCGCACAGCAGATCGCTTTCGTTCGTTCATTAACCAAAGGACAGCGCCGTCCGGAGACGCTTCACGTTCCGCTGGCTGAATTAAAAACGGCCGTCTTCGATTTGGAGACAACAGGATTTCATTACCATTATGGTGATGAAATCTTGTCCTTTGGAGCCGTGAAAGTGGAAGGGGAGCGGATCACCGATGAGGTGTATTACTCGCTTGCCAAACCCGCTTGCCAAATTCCTGAGCGGATTATAGAACTAACCGGAATTACGCAGGAGATGGCCCAGTCGGCTCCATCCTTGCTGGAGGCGTTGCGCGAATTTATGGCATTTGTGGATGACCGGGTGCTTGTTGCCCACGGCAGTGCGCATGACAAAGCTTTTCTGGACGTGGCGTTATGGAAAACAAGCAAAGCTCATCTCGGGCATCGGGTGCTGGACACGATGATGATCGCCCGTAAGCTGGAACCGGACCGGCGTATCTCTGGCAGCCTGGACGAATGGCTGGCCGTGTACGAGATTCCAGTAACGAAGCGACACCACGCATTGGAAGACTCCAAGATGACAGCTCAGCTGTGGACCGCGTTAATCCAACGGTTGAAAGAACAAAACGTGATTACTTTGGGAGATCTGTACACCTTCTTAAGCCGAACGTAAGCCTTTGCTGTCCTAGTTTTCACGTAACTTGATGGGCAGCAGACGATAACCTCCTGAATAAGCACTTATCCCATACGCGTGTAGCATGAAGCCGTCCGGTTCGCCGGGCGGCTTATCGTTTGATGGATTCATCCGACCACCAATTAGGTACAATTGAAGGCGATCGGCAAAATTCGGAAGCTGACGCAAATCCTCTGACGATGGCTGCGGCGGTGAAGTGGGGTGGGTGTGGTAGACGCCAATCAATCGCGGATCAAAGCAACTGCGAACCCAGATGGCGGGGTCGAGTTCAAAAGCGTGCAACGGAATCTTCGAATGGTTCGCCACAGGAAGATAACGTTCAATGGTGCCGATGCGGCCGTCCAGCGATCCAAACAGCAGCCCGCAGGCTTCCTCCGGGTAACGATCTTGCCCATCCTGCAGCATTTCGTCACGAATATGCGGCGGCAATATCCAGGATTGATTCATTTTGCATGCTCCCGTCGTGATAGGTTAGAGTTCACCTTTTTCTCGATCCATTGTAACAAATCGTTAAAAAAGGGTACAATAATTACGGTAAACATAATCTTCAAAACCAGATGAGGTCATAAAAGGACGGGCAAAAGATGAAACGGAATCGATGGATACTTGCCGGGTTGCTAGTGTTGCTGGTTATCGCTCTGCTGGACCGTGGGGGACAGGAGGGCTGGTTTGGCAGCTTCCTCAGCGGCTCTAAGGGAGACAATAACGAACCTTCGCTTGGCGCCATGGCAGCCGAAGGGGCACCGAAGCCAGGAACGACTGCGCCAACGTTCGAGTTAACCGGTTTGGATGGCAAGACGTATGAGGTTGGGGGCAAGCGGGATAAAGTACTGCTTCTGAACTTCTGGGCGTCCTGGTGCGATCCGTGTAAGGAGGAAGCGCCTGAGCTGAAGGCGTTATCTGAGAAATACAAGGATTCACTGGACATCTATGCCGTGAACGTTACATTATACGATAACCTGGATGAGGCCAAGGCCTTCGTCAAAAAATATGGCTACACCTTCCCGGTTCTCTTGGATGAAAAAGAGGAGCTTTACCGGAAGTATAATGGTATTGCCTTTCCGACCAACGTGCTGATTGACGAACAAGGCGTGATTCGAGATGTCATCGTCGGAGTCATTTCGCCGGAAGAGTTGGAAGCCAAGATTAAAAGCCTGATTTAACAAGTAAAAAGCCCGAATCGCCGTCAGTAACGGAGATTTGGGCTTTTCGCTTAAGAGGTGATGCTTAATGGTTGACGAGTCCCCATCCGGCGGAAGGAATCTCTTCATAGTCCTCCCGTTTTGTCTGCCCCAGCAGCGCGTAACGGATCGAGTCAACGAGCGCTTCCCAGCTCGCTTCAATGACGTTGCTGGACACGCCAACGGTATTCCAGGAGTTGTGATAATCCTGGGATTCGATCAGTACACGTACCTTCGAAGCGGTGGCATCTTTGTCGTCAAGAACGCGCACCTTGTAGTCCGACAGATGCATATCCTTCAAGCCCGGGTAATAAGTGATCAAGGCTTTGCGAAGCGCATTGTCGAGAGCGTTAACCGGGCCGTTGCCTTCGGCAGCGGTGTAGACACTGACTCCGTCAATCTTCAGCTTGACGAAGGCTTCGGAAACGACAGGACGGTCAGCGGTTTTCTCAACGAGCATCTTAAACGATTCAAAGACGAACAGTTCCTTCATATCGCCATTGGCCTGACGCAGCAGCAATTCGAGCGAGGCGTCCGCACCTTCGAATTGATACCCTTGATGCTCCAGTTCCTTAATCTTGGCGATCACTTGTTTGGTGTTCTCGTTCTCCGGATTGAATTCGATTCCCATCTCCTGCGCCTTGGACAGGATGTTACTTTGCCCGGCCAACTCGGAGACAAGCACGCGCTGGCGGTTACCGACCAATTCGGGAGCGATGTGCTCATATGTCCGCGAATCGCGGAGGATGGCGGAGACGTGAATGCCTCCTTTGTGGGCGAACGCGGCGTTCCCGACATACGGCTGGTTGACCGGCATGTGCACGTTAGCGATCTCGCTGATGTAACGGGCGGTATTGGTCAGCTGCTTTAACCGGTCGGGCTCGAGCACTTCGTAGCCCAGCTTCAGCTGCAGATTTGGAATAATCGAGCAAAGGTTGGCATTGCCGCAACGCTCCCCGTACCCGTTCATCGTCCCTTGGATTTGGGTTACGCCGGCCCGGACGGCGCTAAGCGAGTTGGCGACGGCCAGCTCACAGTCGTTGTGGGTATGGATGCCCAGCTTCGAGCCGGGAATCACTTCGCACAATGCGCTGACGATATCATACACCTCATGCGGCATCGTTCCGCCGTTCGTGTCACACATGACCAGCCAGTCGGCACCAGCCTCCTCCGCTTTGCGTAAGACGGAGAGGGCGTATTCCGGATTGTTTTTATACCCGTCAAAAAAATGTTCCGCGTCAAAAATGACCTCCAGCCCCTGCCGCTTCAGATAAGCGATCGAATCGGAGATCATGGCGAGGTTTTCCTCTAGCGTGGTTTGCAGCGCGGTATGCACATGGAAATCCCACGATTTTCCAACCAGCGTCGCAGCTGGAACACCGGCTTCGATCATCCGATTAAGGTTAGCATCATGTTCGGCTAGGCTGTCTTTTCGGCGTGTACTGCCAAAAGCGGTAATCTTGGCCTGCAGCTTCAGCTCCTTGACCCGCTTAAAAAATTCGATGTCCTTCCCGTTACTGCCCGGAATTCCACCTTCAATATAATGGACCCCAAGGTAATCCAGCTTTTTGGCGATCTTCAGCTTATCGTCCGCCGACAGGCTGATGCCCTCGCCTTGGGTACCGTCTCGCAAGGTTGTGTCGAAGATGGATATTGGCTTTGACATGATCGAAGTATCCCCCTTTAGCAATGGATGAGGGTGGTTAGCTCTCCCCGAATGTTTAGTTTTTAATTAATAATTATAACATCAACATGTTAAATGTAACATGCTTTTTTGAGAGAACAGAAAGTATAAACTTCTTGCCCCTTAGCGATATTGACCGACTTTCCGGGGACAGGTATGCTGAACTTAGGAGTAACGTATGATAAACGAGGGGTAGGAAATGAGAGATACCGCTGATTTTTACCCGGCGCGGGGTAGAGTCATTTTGCATGTCGATATGAACGCCTTTTATTGTTCGGTTCATGAGGCGGAGGAGCCGGACAAATATCGAAACCGACCTACCGCGGTAGCGGGGAGCGTGGAGCTGCGCAAAGGAGTAATCGTCACCTGCTCGTATACCGCGCGTAGAATGGGAGTGTCGACCGGAATGACCGTGAGCCAAGGGTTGAAGAAATGTCCCGAGCTAATCGTCATCCAGCCGGATTTCCATCTATACCGCAAATATTCCCGGGCGTTTATGGACATTGCGTACGAATACACGCCGCTCCTTCAAGCGGTTTCCATCGATGAATGTTATCTCGATATTACCGGCTCCAAACAATTTGGGACCCCGCTTGAAATTGCCAATCAAATCCAACAGCGGATCCGTGAAGAACTAGGCCTTCCCTGTTCGATTGGGATTGCGCCGAACAAGCTGCTAGCCAAGATGGCCTCAGATATGAAAAAACCAAACGGCATCACCGTGCTGCGCATCCGGGACGTGCCGAAGCTGCTGTGGGACAAACCGTGCAGCGACTTGTTTGGCATCGGCCGGAAGACGGCCGAGAAGCTGAAGTCGATGCGAATCTATACGATCGGGCAGTTGGCGGCTGCCGACGAACGCAAGCTGATCGAGCGGTTTGGGGTGGCCGGTGCTTGGATGAAGCAGGCGGCGAACGGCAGGGACGATTCGCCGGTGAGCGATGAGCGCGAGCGGAATAAATCAATTGGCCATACGACCACCCTTCCGCGGGATATCAGCCGGATGGAGGACGTGCAACGCGTGCTGTTGAACATCGCCGATCAAGTTGCGCGTCGGCTGCGGCGGCAAAATCTGATGGCCCAGACGATCCAGATTACGATCCGCACCCCGGACATGAAGACGATCACCCGCTCGCAAAGTTTGGATACCGTCACCGAACAAGCGGAAGTGATTTACCGGGAAGCCTGTGAGTTGTACCGCCGCCATTGGAGCGAAGATAAGCCGGTTCGACTCCTAGGAATCACTTTGCAAAATTTGGTTCCCAGGGAGGAATCGGCGTTGCAACTGGATCTGTTTGATTATGAGCGGCAGCCCAAAAAAGAGTCATTAACGCGAACAATGGACATGCTAAGAGATAAGTTCGGAGAAGATGCTGTGCTGACGGCAGGAATGTTGACCGATGATCCCTCGGCATTAATTCGCAATCATCGCATTCGCGGAACTTCGTTGCAAACTGACTTCCTTCGCCAGAACCGGGACGAAGAGGACGACCCTGCTCGTTGAAGGAATTATCACCTATCGGGATTGGAATAATACGGAAAATGAATTGAAATTGTAAACTATTTATATTATATTGATCATGGTGTTATAAAAAGCACCGGACTCGTACCGTTTATTCAGGAGGCAGATAAGAGATGGCGAAATATACTTGGGTTGAGAAGGACACATGTATCGCTTGCGGCGCTTGCGGCGCAACAGCACCGGATATCTACGATTATGACGATGAGGGTTTGGCCGAAGTAATTTACGGCAATGACGGCAACCGCGGGATCACGGAGATTCCGGAAGATCTGTACGACGATCTCCAAGACGCTTGCGACGGCTGCCCAACGGATTCCATCAAAGTTGCAGATGAGCCATTTAATAAAGAAGGCTAAGCCTTTGGAATAACTGGGATAAGGAGCACCCTGCGCCGATTTTGGCGGGGGTGCTCTTTTTTTAAGATATCAGCGTACTATGTCAAGTAGAATTTTTAGGTTTCTGGGTAACCCAAACACACCTAACCCCCCAGATTTTCAAAAAAGTTAGCAACTGACAGAGAAGCGATGCTTGAAACCGGCCTTTCTCGGACTTGAAAGGAAATAGCCTCGTTTTTTCAATCCTGCGATGCAATCTGGCTGAGTGCAGAGTATACGCTAACGTACAATTCGCATTCACAGGGCGAGGTGGATAAAGCTGACATACGAGATCCAAGGTCTCCAAGAAAGTGATCCGATCTTCCCTCAGTCCCAGAAAGACCGGTTCCAAGATCTTGCTTAGTTAGGCCGTCGCTAGTGTCGGCATAACGCAATTGAAGTTCAA
Organism: Paenibacillus sp. MB22_1; assembly: GCF_047200555.1. Taxonomy (NCBI): domain Bacteria; kingdom Bacillati; phylum Bacillota; class Bacilli; order Caryophanales; family Paenibacillaceae; genus Paenibacillus; species Paenibacillus sp. MB22_1. The sequence continues at coordinate 1,974,952 of NZ_JBLADV010000001.1, read as the reverse complement.
CTTCTTATTGACCTCATCAAGGATGTGATAATCAGAGCACTGCGATTGAAACGGTAAACGGTCTCGCAGCATGGCGAAAGCGACTTTGAGCATCTTATTACCCATTGCAACAAAGATGGCTCGTTCATGTTTTCCTTTTTCCTTCAGACGATCATAGAAAGGCTTAAGGTCCTTATTATGCATGCAGAGACTCTTACCTGCTAGATATACCGCATAACGAAGGTGATCGTTTCCCTGTTTGGAAATCTTGCGGTAGGAGCCTTTGCCGCCACCTGTTTGCTTAACAATGGGGTTTGTGCCAGCTTTCTTAATTAACTGGTTTGCGTTCGAGTACTGAGATACATCGCCGATTTCAGCATAAAGCTCAGCCGCGGTAGTCACTCCTAAGCCCGGGACGGTAAGAAGCAGTCGTCCGTCTGTCTGAAGGAGAAGGTTCTCGATCTCTTGTTCCAAAACATTAATTTTGGCATCAAATGTTCGTAAGTCACGTAGCTTCATTTTCAGTAACATAAGCTCAGGCCGAAGTTCCTGTAAGTTTCTCGATAACGCTTGTTCAGCGACGTGCAAGAGCTTCTGGATGGTGGTGTTTCGCAATTTGAGATTATGCTGAATCGAGAGCTTCCGTAGCCCGGTCTCCCCTAGTTTCAGGACAGCAGCGGGGTGTGGATAATGCTCCATGAAGAAGAGCGAGGCTTTCCCCCAGAAGTCACTGAATACTTTGATTTTTCGAGCTCTACCGGCTGAATAATCTGCATATCCTTGGTACTCGCGCCAGATGAGGTCCATAAGTGCTCGAATCTCTGTACGCAAGGAAGCACGCTTCCGTGTCTCTGAGCGCCGTGCTCGAGTCAAGACATGGAGCTGACGCTGCACGCCATTCAAAAGCTGGTTTTCAGTGGCTTTGTTGCTTTTGATGGCATGGGCGATGGCCACAAGATCAAGATCATCTGTTTTGCACCAATTCAGTGCGCCGGCGCGTTCCTCGAAGGTGGTATACGGATTCAAGATCTGAACGTGGTACCCTCGTTTCGCCATCTCGCGGACGATGTCTTCATAGTAATGGCCTGTTGCCTCAATACCCAGGAACAAGCGAACAGCCTCTGTGGCTGTAACCGCTTGATTAATCTTCTTGCAAAGCAGCTCCATACCAGAATTATTCGCTGAGAAAAAGAAGGGTTTTTCAATGATGTCGCCGAAATAATTGCATATTAAGGCTTTTTGGTGGAGCTTGGCCGCATCGATTGCAACGATGAGGACTTGCTCCAGGTTAACGCCCCTTAGCTGTTGACTGAACTTAGTTCCCTTACGGCCTTGAATGTGCGAGGATTTCCCCATGCGACTTTAACCTCCTGTGGTTGGTAGGTAAGATTGAAGCTTCCCTGTCAGGTGCTTCTTTCTTCGATAGTCGCTGGGGATTTCCTCTTTATATTTTGATTATATTACACGCCAGAAAGTATAAACTACGGGGATTGGCATCCTGATATCGCAAGAAAAACTTCCGCTAAACGCGGTCTGTCTACTTTGAATGTACGTCGATAGACGTTTTTCTTATTAGATGATGCGGTGATCGCGATCGGGGGCTGGGGTCTACTACCTCTGCTGCCCCCCTTTGCACGATTATCCCGCTGGCTCAGGTCGCTTTGTGCGGCTCTTTGAGGGATTATCCCGTTGGGTCCTGATGAGTTCTGAACGAAAGGGATAATCATGCAAAGAGCTGTGCAGTGATACGACTGAGGAACGGCGGCGTTTTTACCTTGATACCGACCTGCTGGTAGGTACTAAGTCGCAAAATTGCGGGATTGGCGAGAATTGGGTTAGGAACGCGGATTTTTTTGCCGATATAAGTAATGAAAGGGGATTTCTCAACTACTCTCTAATCTGGAGGAACTGATGGGGAACTCGGCTTACCTTAAAAAATACGTGGAAAACCACCCGAACAATAAAATGGCCTGGTACCTGCTGGGCAAAGAATATGAAGCGAACGGGCAAGCGGGGAAAGCCCACTATTGTTATATTCAGGCGGGCAACGTGTACGAGGCGTTTGAATCCAGCAAAATTCCGCTACCGGAGGAAGTGCTGGCCGGCTATAAGGAAGGGCTGTTGCAGGAGTCACACCGGAAGGAGAAACGAAGCCGCTTCCTGCGCAAGCTCAGTCTTGCGCTGTTGATTGCGCTGCTGGTGTGGATTCCTTCCGCCCATGCGCCGGGGGATCGGCAGGCGGCGGTGCCCGTGCACGCCGTCGATGCGGGTACCAGTGACGATGCCGACCACGAGGAGGCATCGGAGGAACCGCTGAAGCCCGCCGGGGATGAGGCGGGCGGAGGGGCGCCTGCGGGAACGCCGGCTTTCGCGGAGCCGGCGTTCACCGCCATCGGCTTCGCCGGCGACCCTGCCGGGACGCAGGCGGCAGCCGTAAGCGGTTTGCTCGCGCTGCAGCGGCAAACCGCAACCCCTCTGCTCCATGCCGCAGCGCTGGGCATGGAGCAGGCCGGCGACTGGCTGGTCTGGTCGGACGACCTGCCAGTCGCGTATGGCTTGGAGCAGAGTCCGGCCGAGGGGCGGACGGCGCTCCAAGCCTATGATGCGCGCGCGTGCGAATGCGCGCCGCCGGATTCAGCCGCGCTGCAACAGCGCGCGCGGCAGTGGATCCCGCAGCAGGAATCGCTGGGCGTGCTTGCCTCGGCGATGATCCACTACAAGCAGGCGAACGGGGCATGGCCTGCGAGCCTGCAAGACCTGGCCGGGCCGTATCCCGACAACTGGATTGCCGGAACCGATTCGACGATGGAGCAGGCGTTTCAGCCGTTGCTTGTACAGTTAAAACGCAAAGGCGTTGACGGCGCAACCGGAAATGCGGATGCGCCAGAAGTGCTCGCGAAGGGGATGGCACCGGGGCAGCAGCCTTTTTTTGCCGAACCTTATGAAATGATCGTCGATACGGACACGCACACTTTGGCAGTGGTCAGCGGGAACGTTTTGATTCGAAGTTATCCCGTTGGATTGGGCGGCTCGCAGACACCGGAGGGTACGTTTGTTATTTCTGAAAAAGTGATCAACCCGAACGGGAAGGATAACGGCGAATTTGGCAACCGCGGCATGCAGCTATCCGATACGAACTACGCGATTCACGGAACAAATGAGCCGGATAGTATTGGAAAGGATGAGTCGTTAGGTTGCGTCCGGATGGGGAAGAAGGATGTGGAGGAGCTGTTTGATTTGGTTCCGAAGGGAACGAAGGTGAGGATTGGGAAGGGGATTTTGCCGAAGCTGAAGAACGTCCCGGCGGAGCGTTTCGCCCTGGGCGATAGACAGGATCAGACTAATCCCCACCGCACTTACCATTGGCTGAACTAGCTTAGGTTACAATTAAAAGGACGGTAGTCACGATGACCAGCGCGGCAACGATGGATATGGACCAGATGAGCGCTTTCTTGTTGACTTCGTCCTTTTTCTTCTGGAGTGTAGGCGGCATGCGCTTGGCAGACATGATCATTTCCCCTCTCTAACCTAGTTTTAAGCGATATTAGAGGTGCTTTCCCCCTTATTGTAATGGCTTTCACGGCAAAATTCCATCACCTTGTTGTTTCTTTCACGTGGCATATAGGTTAAACTTTTCTTTTCCAGCGGAAACAGCTAAACTGATATTAGCAAAAATGCAAAGCGTAAGATCGGAGTGAACTGTACAACGTGTTGTATCGCACATTGGGAAAACCGGTATTTTTTCGGATGGATCCGGAGAATGCCCATCATCTCGTTATCAACGGATTACATACTGCTGCTGCCGTTCCTGGAATGCTGCCGCTCTTGCGCGGAATGTACGGCGTGCCGGAAGCTCCGGAGCTCGCGACGGATTTATTTGGAATTCATTTTCCTTCCCCGGTGGGGTTAGCTGCCGGTCTTGATAAAAATGCCGACGCGGTGCCTGGTTTCTCCGCCATCGGATTCGGATTTATGGAAGTGGGTACGGTCACGCCGCTGGGACAGCCCGGCAATGATCGTCCAAGGTTGTTTCGCTTGCCTTCGGACGAAGCGTTGATTAACCGGATGGGCTTTAATAATCGCGGAACGGAGGCGATGGCACAGCGTTTAAAAGCGCTGAAACACCGCCCGATTCCGATTGCCGTCAACATCGGCAAAAATAAAATCACACCCAACGAAGAAGCCTATCGAGATTACGAGAAATGTATTTCGGATTTATATGAATACGCCGATTTCTTCGTTGTGAACATCAGTTCACCAAATACGCCGGACTTACGTAAATTGCAGCATGGCAATGAGTTAGCTTCGCTGCTAACTGCAGTAACGGATCGGATGGCGGCCGAAGCGAAGCGGCATGGCAAATCCAAAGCAGTGCTGGTTAAAATCGCGCCGGATGTAAGCTTGGATGAGCTGGAATATATGGTCGACACCATTCGCAATAGCGGCGTTTCCGGCATAATCGCCACCAATACGACGTTGTCGCGGGACGGCCTCACGCACCAGAACGCTCGGGAAACTGGAGGCTTAAGCGGAAAACCGCTGAACGCGCGATCCACAGAGATCATCTCGCGCGTGTATCGGCAAACGGAAGGCCGATTGCCGATTATCGGATCGGGCGGGATTTTCACAGCGGAAGATGCCTATGCCAAAATCCGGGCTGGCGCCAGCTTAGTCGAAATCTACACTGCGTTGATCTACGAAGGCCCGGAAATCAACCGCAAACTGCATCGCGGCTTGCGGAAGTTGCTGCGCCGGGACGGCTATCGCCATATCTCCGAGGCGGTTGGGGCGGATCTCCGATAAGCTAAGCCGGCATCGATTCAAGCCGGGGGACAGAAGACAGGAGGCATAAGGATGGACAGTAGAGATTGGGGAACATTTTTGCTTCCATATGAACAAGCGGTAGAAGAACTGAAGGTTAAATTCAAGACGATGCGCGCCGAGCTGAAGAAACGCGAAGAGTATGCGCCAATCGAATTCGTAACCGGACGGGTTAAGAAAATCTCCAGCATTTTGGACAAGGCGAAGCGGTTAAATGTGTCCATGGACAATCTGGAGACCGGAATCGAGGATATCGCAGGCATTCGCATTATGTGTCAGTTCGTTGAGGATATCCGCCGGGTGGCGGAATATATTCGTATGCGTAAGGACCTGAAGGTTCTTTACGAAAAGGACTACATTACAAACTACAAGGAAAGCGGCTATCGCAGCTTCCATATGATCGTGGAATATCCAGTGCAAACCGCGCTGGGTCAAAAGCAAGTGCTGGCCGAAATTCAGATTCGTACGCTGGCGATGAATTTTTGGGCGACGATTGAGCATTCTTTGAACTACAAGTATCGGGAAAGTCTGCCTGAAGAAATGCGGGGCCGGCTCAAAAAGGCTGCCGAAGCTGCATTCGTACTGGATAATGAAATGTCGAGCATTCGCCAGGAAATTTTGCAGGCGCAGAAGAGCTTTGAGGACGATTCTAACGTGGTTTCCTCCGTGCTTGCGTCGATTCATCAGCTTTATTTTTACCATCTGGTCAAAGAAGCCATCGAAAGCCAGGACCGGTTTAACCGGTTGTGGGAAGCGAAGGATTTTGATGGGCTGAAGCAGCTGCAGGTCGAACTGAAGGATCTGATCAAGCTGCACAAAAAAGTGGAGGAGCCCGGGGATGAGTTATGAGCCGCTGTTTGTGGCGTATCTCGTATATTTCAACCGCGACCGCGATTACTTCGAGTGCCATGAGGTGCTCGAAGAATTGTGGCTAGAGCAGGGGCATAGTCCGCTGTATAAGGGACTGCTGCAGGTTGCTGTCGGATTATTCCACGCGCGGCGCGGCAATTTGTCCGGCGGACGGAAGATGCTGCAATCCGCTTTAGAGCGGTTGGCCCCCTATCCGGAACACACGCTTGGCATCGACCTGGGGAAGCTGCGTCGGGACACGGAAGCGTACGTCCGGCAGCTGACAGAAGGGAGTATTCAAGCTTTTACGTATTACGACCTCACGATCCAGGTGCTGGACCCGGAGTTGGTGCGCCTGGTGGCGGAGGCTTCTCATAACATCGCCCCGAACATTCCGCAGCGGCGCACGCCGCAGCGCGGGGAGAAGCATGCGGAGCGACAGCGGAAGCTGGAACAAAGGAGAGCGCGTGAACAAGGCTGAGAGCGGCCCGTCCCCCGGTGTTGGGGAGACGGGCGTTTTTACGGTATGCCGTTTGCACAAGGCTGCTACCAACAGGATTGAAACAAAGAATGGATGGGACAAGCATGGCGGTTCAACTACCAAAGGAATTTATAGAACGGATGCGCGGGCTTTTGGGCGAGGAAGAGTTTGCGAACTTTTACGCGTCCTATGACAGTCCTAAATTTGCAGGAATCCGGGTTAATACGCTAAAGATCGATCCGATAGACTTCAAGGCGGTAGTGCCGTTTGATTTGCGGCCGATCCCTTGGTGCCAGACAGGGTACTACGTCGAGGAGCAGGCAAAGCCGGGCAAACATCCGTATTATCATGCCGGGCTATATTATATTCAGGAGCCGAGTGCGATGGCGCCGGTGGAGCTGCTGGACGTCACTCCCGGGGAGCGGGTGCTCGACCTTTGCGCGGCCCCCGGCGGGAAGTCAACGCAAATCGCAGCGAAGCTGTGCGGACGTGGGATGCTGGTCACCAACGACATCAACGCGGAGCGGACGAAGGCGTTGGCCAAAAACATCGAGCTGTACGGCGTCCGAAACGCCGTCGTGCTGGGTGAGTCGCCGGAGCGGATCGCGCGGGCGTTTCCTTCTTTTTTCGATAAAATTCTGATCGATGCGCCTTGCTCCGGCGAGGGCATGTTCCGGAAGGACGAGGATATGGCGCGGCATTGGGAACCGGAATGGGTTCGGAAATATGCCGGCATGCAGCAGGAGATTTTGAAATCGGCTGCGTCGATGCTGGCGCCGGGCGGGAGAATCGTGTATTCCACCTGCACGTTTGCGCCGGAAGAGAATGAGGCGACGATCGCCGAGTTCCTGCTGGAGCACCCGGAATTTCGGGTTGTGCCTTTGCGCTTAGATGACGGCATCGCCCCCGGGCGGCCGGAGTGGCTCACTTGGCTCGCTGAGTGGGGTGAGGGCAAGATGTATCCGCCGGAAATCGCTGCACAAACCGCCGGCTGCGGCAGGCTCTGGCCGCACAAAGTGGAGGGCGAGGGACATTTTCTCGCTGTGCTGGAGCGGCATGGGGCGGAGAAGTTCCAGAAGGAAGCCGAAGAAGATCGTAACGTCTCCTCGAAATGGGGAGGGGGCGCTCGAGATAAACGGAATTCCCGTCACCCCCATCGGTCCCGTCCCGGTACTGGTCGTGATTCGAAGGCTGTGGATGATCGGGAGGTGCTGGAGAGCTGGCGGACTTTTGCCCAGGAACAACTCGATGGAGCGGAATTGCCGGGGGAACCGTTGCTATTTGGCGGCAACGTCTATCTGTCCCCGCTGGCTAAAGAGCGGCTGGACGGCTTAAAAGTCGTGCGCCCCGGCTGGTATGTGGGAACTGTGAAAAACGGGCGTTTGACGCCTGGACAACCTTTGGCAACGGCGTTGTCGCCAACCGAAGCGGTGCGGGTGCTGGATCTCCCTTCTTCGGACGGCGAGGTGATCCGATACCTGAAGGGAGAGACGCTGCAGGTGGACAAGGAGCGGATTCGCTGCCGGGAAGGCGCCAGCCCCAAAGGCTACGTTCTGGTCACGGTCGACGGCTATTCGCTGGGCTGGGGCAAATGGCAGGATGGCTTGCTGAAGAACGAATATCCCGCCGGGTGGAGGTGGACATAAGATGAGTAAGGGCAAGAAGACGCAGCGGCTGGACAAAATTTTAGGCCATCTTGGTTATGGCACCCGATCGGAGATTAAAAAATACGTCAAACAAGGCCGGGTCACGATCAACGGTGTGGTTGTCAAGGACAGCGGCATTCAATGCAATCCTGATGTCGATGTTGTGGAGCTGGACGGGGAGCAGATTTTTTACCGCGAATTCGTCTATTTGATGTTACATAAGCCGCCCGGCGTCATCTCAGCTACGGAGGATATGAGGGAGAAAACCGTCATTGATTTGCTCCCGGTGGATTTTCAAGTGTTCTCCCCATTCCCTGTCGGTCGGTTGGACAAGGATACGGAGGGCCTGCTGCTGCTGACCAACGATGGTCAGTTGGCACACGACCTGTTATCTCCGCGCAAGCATGTGCCTAAAACGTACGAAGCCGTTGTTCTCGGCCATGTCGGCGATGAGGAAGCCGCCCGGTTCCGGGAAGGCGTAGAGCTCGACGACGGCTATGTTACCTTACCCGCCGAGCTTAAGGTGCTGGAGCACGGCATAGATGCCGACGGAACTCCTATCTCACGCATCCAGCTGACGATCTCGGAGGGGAAGTTCCATCAGGTGAAGCGGATGTTCGAAGCCGTTGGCTCGAGGGTGACCTACCTGAAGCGCATATCGATGGGCCCGCTCGTTCTTGACGAGACCCTGCCGCTGGGCGCTTTCCGCGAGCTGACCGAGTCCGAGCTACAGTCGCTGCGAACATACAAAAGCCCCGGAGCGACAAAAAAGTAGCCCTCAAAGTAACTCAAACTTAGCACCACAGTAAGCGAATCCCGCAGGGAGAGCGCCGGGTTTGCAGGAATGAGGCAAAGAAGCACGTAGTAGCCCCAACAAACCAGCGGTTTGCGCTACAGTAAGCGAATCCCGAAGGGACAGCGGTTTGTTTGCACGGAGTAGAAGGATAAAAAGCCCTATGTCGCAGTGTTCGCCAGTTAGCAGGAGCGCCCCCAAGCAGAGCATGCCTGCAGGGCGACAAGCGGCTAAACGCACGAAGTCTGCCCGGGTGCGCCGACAGAAGCAGAGTTGAGCAGCACGGTTCACCAGGGAACCCGGGAGCGCCAAAAGTAAGACGTACCCGAAGGGGGAAAAGCGTTCCACGAGCCAACCTAAGCGATTCCCCAAAGGGGAGAGCGTGCAGGAGCGCCTCTGTGCCTCCCACGTTCCTCGCCATTGCGGGAGACCAGAGGGCAGCAGGCCCTCGGGCCCCCTCCCTTACGGTAAGGGAGGGATGGGGAGGGTTGAGACAGAAAGGAGACACCACCATACATGAAATATAAACTGATTGCTTTGGATGTAGACGGCACGCTGCTGACGGATGACCATGTTCTGACGACGGGAACCATCGAGACGATCCGCGCCATCGCGGAACAAGGTGCAGAGTTTGTGTTGTGCACCGGCCGGGCTCCTCGGAGCTCGATCCCATATATGCGTGAGATTGGCTTGGGCGGCTACGTCATTTGCCATAACGGTGCAGCTACGGTGGATGTGCGGACCGAGGAGGTTATCCATGAATTTGCGATGAATCCGCACGGGCTGGAGCCGTACATGGAGTATTGCCGCAAACACAACATTCATTTTGACGTGAATACCACTTTTACGTTGTATGTGGAAAATCTGGCCGGGCTGACCCAAGAAACGCTGGACGTGTACCACCAGTTTTTTATGGAACCGGAGGATATGCCAGCCTGGGCAGATTTCACCAAACCGATCGTGAAGTTCAACGCAGCCGGCGGGATGGAGGAGCTGGATCGGGTGTATGCTGACTGGAGTCAGTGGACGCAGGAGTTTAATATGCTGCGCAGCGGCGATTTCTTCATCGACTTGATGCATAAAGACGCCTCGAAAGGAGCGGCCCTGCAGAAGCTGGCGGAAAAACGCGGAATCCCGGCGGAAAACGTGATGGCGATCGGGAATTATTATAACGATATCACGATGCTCACCTATGCCGGACTGGGCGTAGCGATGGACAATTCGCCGCTCGACGTAAAAGCTGCCGCCGATGCCGTCACGGCCTCGAATAACGAGGAAGGCGTGAAGCGGGCGTTGGAGAAATATTGCCTGGAAGCCTAACAGCGTGAACATAGATCAAGCCGAGCCCGGAACCGGGTTCGGCTTTTTTGGGTGCTCATAAATGGTCAGTCTAGGGAGATTCGCGGCTGCTCGGCGTCCGGCAGGGGACGGGATTTGGGGCGGTGCAGCAGCCAGACGAGGCCTAGGCCAAAGCCCAGCAAAGCGAGGAACGTTCCCCCGGCGAGTCCCAACGTTCTAGGGGTCACGGCTTCCAGCAGAAAACCTGAAGCGAGCATGGCGACGCCCATTACGGTATTTTGCAGGGTGGCCAGGCCGCCGAAGAACCGGCCTTGCCATTCGCTTGGAATCAACTGCATCAGAACCGTTTTGTTGCAGGCGTTGCCTACGCTGGTGATGACCGCTGAGAAAGTCAGCAGCCCAAGCAGCAGGAGAAATGAAGGCGATTGGCTGCTGATCACTTGAGAGATTCCTTCCAGTCCAAGGGTGAGGACCGCGGCGGTCCGCATATGACGGGCCATCTTGCCGGCGAGTCCAGAGCCGATCAGCATCCCGGCACCCAGCGCCCCATACAGCAGCCCAATGCCGACGTCTCCCATGTGAAACACTTCAGAGGCGTATACGCTGATCAGTACGTTAAAGATCCCGTCCCCGATCGGCCAAATGGCAAAGACAATCAGCATGATTTGCAAAAAGAAAGTCTGACGTACCAGCCGGCGAAATGTGGTGGATGAGGGCATCGCGGGCTGCGAGCTTGACTTAGCCGCTTCTGCGTCGATCGCGTCTGCTCCGGCTGCGGGCTGGGCTGCCGGATTCAAGCGAAGAAGCAGCAGGCCGGAGACGAGGAAGGACAGGGCGTTCAACACAAAAGACACCTGGCTGCCAACTGCCGCAGCAACGATGCCGCCCGTGACAGAACCGCCGATGAGTACAAATCCCGTCATCGCCTGCTCCAGGCTGTTTACCGCCAGCAGGTTCTCCCGACGGACGAGTCGGGGAATGAGCGACATGCGGGCCGGGGCATAGATCGCTTCGCCCGCGGACAAGGCAAATGAGCTGACATAGATGATCCAGACGTCTCCGGCATCGTGAACGAGAAGCGGTGTTAACGCAAAGAAGATCCGGACGACGTCGGTGAAGAGCATGATCGTTTTTTTGGTAAAACGGTCGGCAAGCCACCCGCCAATCGGCCCAAAGACAAGGTAGGGAACGAGGCGAACCGCAAAGGTGATGCCGACGGCCAGACCCGAGCCGGTCAACGATAGCAGCAAACCGAGGACAGCCACCTGACTGAAGCGGTCGCCGATGCCGTTCACCAGACCAGCCGCAAACAGGCGGCGGTAGGAAGGTTCGTGGCGCAGGATTCGTAATGATTTCATGGGATGAGGCCAACTCCTTTTATACATCTATCTAATTAAATGATTATCTAATTACATTCACGAAAAAAAGGCAACAAGGCGAAAAGGGCACGGACAGCCTTATTGCATGGCGAGATATTCCTGGACCGCTGTTGTTGCAATCAGGATGGGCTCTTGTCCCAGAGCTCCGGCGGGTTCAACTCGTAAATATCATTTTCGCGGTACATGAAATGGTTCATGATAAACTCCCGGCGTATCGTCGCATAATCCTCGTGGTATTGCCGAATATACTCGTTGATTTCTTTTTCCGTATATTTGCGGTGCGGCTCCAGGCCTTTGACGAGACGTTCGAGCACAATCAGCTTCTTCTTGCGTTGAGCAGGCAAGTGCTTAAGGGTACCGTCTCTGTTAAAGAAGTTGTCCTGGATCGCGGCTTTGCGTGCCGCCGCTTCTTGCTTGTCCTCGGCCGCAGAACTCGCCTTGCCGACTTTTAGAATCGCTTGAGCTTGTTGGGTGAGGCTTTTTTCGTTCAAATAAAAATAAATCGTATTCTTGTCGCGGCGTTCGTACACCAAATCCGCCTCCCTTAACTTGGTCATATGGTGGGTAATCGTCGGCGGCGTGACGCCAAGCTTTCCGGCCAGTGCCTGACCGTGTAACGGGCCGTTTTGAAGCAAGGCGATAATCCGGATCCGGGTCACATCGCCAACAGCTTTATGAAAATGAACTAATCGGTCGAGCTGCATCCTCATCCCTCGCTAATTCGATAATCATTTAATTAGATGAGTGTATTATTTCATCCTAAGCGGTTTCTTGTCAAGGGATAAAAAAAGAGGTTGGAATCCAGGCCGGATTCCAACCTCTTTACAGGCTCGTGGCTGCATTACACCAGAAGCGAACGGGAAACGATCACGAGCAAGATGAACAGTACCAAAATTGCTGCCGTTGAAGTGAAGCCCCCTCCATGGATTCCACTCATTGTTATTCCTCCCTTACGTCAGGATGGTTTCCCGTTTTTAAAACGAGATAGTGCATTGTATGCAGCCAAGGAGGTATACGTTTGGACATCCGGCAGGAGTGACCTGCAAATAGGCGCCTTTGAAACTTTAATGACGCAATCCTTTGGGCAGGTGATTTTTCAGTTGTCCGCCGCTGGCTTTGCCCCAGCCCAGCGGGTATTGGCCGTCGCCGCAGGCGACGGTCACGAGGTGCCAGCCGCGCAAGGAGGCGGGCACTTCGAGCGTCTCGCCGCGCAGGTAGGCCGCGACGAGAGGCGAATTCTCGTCCAGCGTCCACAGACGCGGGTCGGCTTCGTTCGCGCTCAGCGCCATGGCCAGCGCATGGGCGGGCTCAAACCGGCCTTTGCGGACGTCGCCGAGGTGCAGCCCGGCGCGTGGAACCTTCAGGCCGGTCAGGTGTTCCGGCGTCAGCGCCAAACCGCCGCTGGCTGGCAGCAGATAAAGCGCCTCGCCGAACAGGAGCGGGGTGCCTCCAGCGGGAGGCGCGAAGGCAGGCAGCTCGTCCGCCGCCCAAGCGCGGAAGCTGTCCCAGGCCGCGGCGGCGCTTCGCTCGGACGGACCGGAGCGGGCGCCGCGCTTGCGGTCGCGCTCACGTCCGCCGCTGCGAACTCCGTCTGCCCCCGCCCGTCCGGCGCCGGCAAGTGTGATCGCGCTGTCCCTCTCGTCATTATCCCGTTCGATCAGGGCGACGTAATGGCCTTCCCCTTGCTCGCGGTGCGGCCAGATCCGTTTCTCGGCAATCAGCCGCAGGAACGGGTACTCCGCTAACAGACGGGCGATGGTGTCCTCGTTCTCATGGCGGTTAAACGTGCAGGTCGAGTAGGCGAGCCGGCCGCCGGGCTTCAGCATCGCGACCGCGTCCTGAAGGATGTCCCATTGCCGGGCAGCGCACAGCTCCACGGCCTCCGGCGACCACTCGCTGATCGCGTTGGGATCCTTGCGGAACATCCCCTCGCCGGAGCAAGGGGCATCCAGCATGATGCGGTCGAAGGCAAGCGGGAAGCGGGCGGAGAGCGCCGGCGGTGCCGCCTGCGTCACGACGGCGTTCCGGATGCCCAGGCGCTCCACGTTTTCCGCTAGAATGCGCGCGCGCTGCGGGTGAATTTCGTTGCTGATCAGCAGGCCTTGCCCGGCCATTTTTGCAGCGATTTGGGTCGTTTTGCCGCCGGGCGCAGCCGCTAGATCCAGCACCGTCTGACCGGGCTGCGGGTCAAGCAGCTCCACGGCGGACATCGCTGACGGCTCCTGAATATAATAGAGACCGGCAGCATGGTATGGGTGTTTCCCCGGCCGCGTGGATTCCTCGTAATAATAGCCCGTCCCGCACCAGGGCACCGGACGCAAGGCGAACAGCTCCGCGAGCTGGTTTGCCGCCGGGGAGGACGGGGTGATTTTTAGCGTATTTAATCTTAGTCCATAGGTGCGAGGCGCATCATAGCTTGCCAGAAACGCCTCGGTCTCGGCCGGGCCGAGCAGGGCCGTTACCGCCTCAAGGTATGTGGCCGGCAGGGATGGATTACTCATCGTTGTTGCTCCTTCCAAAATCTAAAAAAGGCCATCGGAGGCCGGATCATCTCTACTTCAGCAGTTTATCATATCACTTTTTATTCACAAAAGAGGCAGTTGATAAAGCAGTGACTTTTTGAAGATATCAGAAAGTATAAACTTCGTGGGATTGGCATCGTGATATCGCAAGAAAAACATCCGCTAAACGCGGTCTGTCTACTTTGAATGTACGTCGATAGACGTTTTTCTTATGACTCGCAAAAAAGGGGAATGGATGTTCCTTCCTGCCTATGGCATAATGGAAAAAGAAGCGGACTTTTCGCCAAAACGTAACGACATGCAAAGGAGAAGCACAATGAAACTGCTGCAGGCTTTATTTTTTCCACCGGAACAGCCCGGGGGCGTATCGTCGATGATTCCGTACCTGCAAGACCGGTTTAATCCTCCTCATTGGGAGATGGAGTTGTTTTCTCTGCCAAAACGGATCCGTTCGAAGGGGAGCGATCCCGTTATTTTTCATACCTTTGATTGGCAGCAATACGGGGACAGCCCGATCGTGCAAAAATACGTGCAAACCTATCGCGACTATCTGTGGTGGACCAAGCTGCGACTGAAGCAGCCGTACGATCTCATCCATGCCCATCACCCGATCGCGGGGCTGGCGATGAAGGAAGTGTTTCCGCAGACGCCGGTCATCCAAAGCATTCATTCGAGTTATGAAAAAGAACTTATTCTAAACGGCCGCATCCGGGAGAACGGGCCGGAGCACCGGTTTCTTACGTCGCTGTATCGCGAACTGGAGCATCGCACCGACCGGTTGTTCACCGTATCGAAATCCTTTGCCGAATATTTGGCGCCGTACGTGGACGATCCTGCGGCCATCGGCGTGATTCCCAACGGGTTTGACGAGAAGCGGTTTAAACCGGTCCCTCATGAAAATGAAGTCGCTCAGCTCGTCACCGTCTGCCGTCTCGTGCCGGCCAAGGGGCTGGATACGTTGCTGCATGCATGCGCGGAGCTGAAGAAGCGCGGTCATAACTATGTGCTGCACATCATCGGCGACGGTCCGATCCGTCAGGAGCTGGAGCAGCTGGCGCAGCGATTGGGCATTTATGACGAGACGATTTTTTACGGGTATACGTTGCATCCCGAGGAATTTATGCCGTTCTTTGATATCTTCGTGCTGCCTTCCCGGGCGGAGGCATTTGGCAATGTGTTTGCCGAGGCGGCGCTGTGCAGTCTTGCGCTCGTCGGAACGCGGATCGGCGGGATTGCCGAGCAAATTGAGGACGGTGTGAACGGTCTGCTGGTGCCTCCGGAAGATCCGAAGGCCTTAGCCGAGGCGCTGGAGAAAGTGATCGTGGATCCGGATTACCGTTATCAGCTGGCCCGTAGCGGCTCGGAGAAGGCCAAAACTCATTACTCGCTGAACCGGGTGGTCCACGAGCTGAAGAAGCTGTACCTGCAATTCAAATAGGAAAGAGTTGTTGTGCGGATGAAAGCCTTTCGTTTTCTACACGCGGCCGATTTGCACCTGGATACCCCATTTTCGGGGATGTCCGGTGTGCCGGATCGGCTGCGCGAGTTATTGCGGGAATCTACCTTTACCGCGTTCGAGCGGTTGATTCGGCTTGCGATCGAGGAAGCCGTTGATTTCGTGGTGATCAGCGGCGATATTTACGACGCTTCAGATTCTTCGCTTCGCGCACAGCTGCGCCTGCGAGAGGGCTGGGACAAGCTGGGGGAGCACGGCATTCCGGTATACTTGATCCGGGGGAACCATGACCCTTTGTCCGGCCGGAGGCTCAGGTTAGCCTTGCCCGATCATGTGACGGAGTTTGGTCCCAAGGCGGAAAGCGTGATCGCTGTACGGCGCAGCGACGGGGAGCCGGTGGCGGTGCTGACCGGGGCTTCTTATCCGACCCCGGCGGTGCATGAGAATTTGGCGATCCAGTATCGGCGCGAGCCGGGCTCGGCGCTCTACCACATCGGGCTGCTGCACGGCAACGTGGACGGCCAGGAGGGGCATGACGCTTACGCGCCATGCTCGCTTCGCGATTTACAGGCCTCGGGATACGACTATTGGGCGCTGGGTCATATCCATAAGCGGCAGATTCTTTGCGACTCGCCGTGGGTCGTGTACCCAGGCAACATTCAAGGGCGCAGCTTAAAGGAAACCGGCCCGAAGGGCTGCTATCTGGTGGAGGTTGCGGAGAACGGAGAAGCGGAGTTGTCCTTTCGGCGCCTCGATCAAGTGTTGTGGCTGGAGAGCGGCCTGGCGATCGACGGTCTGGCTACGGAAGAAGCGTTGAAGGTGAGCGTCGAGGAGCGGCTGGACGAGCTGCGGGAAGCCGAGCCTGATCGGATCACGGTGGTTCGGTTGATTTTTACCGGGCGCGGGCCGCTGCATGGAATGCTTCAATCAGGACCGGAAGCGGCGGAGCTGCTGCAGGAGCTGCGGCGCAAAGAATTGGGACGCTTCGAGGCTGCAGGGCTGGGCGAAGGAATCGTATGGCCAGCGGGCTTCAAGCTGGAAACCGGGATGGAGCTGGACCGCGAGGGGCTGCTTGCGGAGGACAGCTTCCTCGGTGAGCTGTTCCGGTTAGGAGAACGGACGGCAGCGGAGCCTGAACGGGTGGAGGAGCTGGTTGGCACCGCGTTGGCCCCGCTGGTGGACAACCGGCAGCTGCGGCGTATATTGCAGGAGCTGAATTCGGAAGCCAAGCTGGAGCTGGTACGCCGGGCTGAGGAGCTGGCGGCTACCTTGCTGAATGAAGATACGCCGTCGTCGCGGGAAGGGAGAAGCGTCTCATGAAGCTGGAACGGATGCAGATCAGCGGCTTCGGCCGCCTGAACGGGCTCGACGTGGAGTTGCCCGGCCAGGTGACGGTGCTGTACGGCCCCAATGAAGCGGGCAAAAGCACGCTGCTTGGCTTCGTCCGGGCGATGCTGTTTGGCATCCCCACCCGGGCAGCGGCGGCCGAACGGTATGAGCCGCTGCGGGGCGGAGCGCATGGCGGGGTGCTGACGATCCTGGGCGACGACGGGACGCGCTGGATGATCGAGCGGTATTCGCAGCCGCCGGAGGGGCGGAACCTGCCCGGCACACGCGGCGACCGGCTGCGGATCACGCGCAGCGATGAACGCGGCGGCGTGCGGGAGGCGTCGCAAGAGGAGATGCAGCGGGAGCTCCTCGGCGGTCTGTCCAAGGCGATGTTTAAGCAGCTGTTCGCCGTGTCGTTGACGGAGCTGCAAGAAGTTGGCGCCTTGCAGTCGGAGGAGCTCAGCCGCTACCTGTTCCACGCCGGGATCGGCGGCGGAGCGGCGGTGCTGCGCGGGGAGAAACGCTTGGTCCAGGACATGGACAAGCTGTACCGGCCGCGCGGGCGCACGCAGGAAATCGCTCAGCTCCTCCAGGCGGTGGAGCGGCTGGAGCGCGAGGCCGAGGCGGCCAAAGCGCTGCTGCCGCGGTACAACGACGTGCTGGAGGAGCTGGAGCGGCTGGCCGCGCAGCTGGCGGAAGCCGAAGCCGCCCGCGCGGCGCGGGGCCGGGAGACGGCCCGGCTGCAGCGGGCGGCGGCCAGCCGGGCCGATTGGCTGCAGCGCGAGGCGCTCCGCGCGGAGCTGGCGGCGCTGCCGCCGGTCGCCCGCTTCCCCGCGCAGGGGGCGGCGCGCTGGCAGGCGCTGCAGGCGGAACGCGAGCGCCTGCAGCTCGAGCGCAGCGAGTGGGCCCGGCGGCGGGAAGCGCTGCAGGCGGAGCTGGCGCGGCACCGCCCGGATGCGGCGGTGCTGGCGCAGGAGCCGGCGCTGCGGCAGCTGGCCGGCCGCCTGCCGGGCTACGAGGCCCGGCAGGGCGAGCTCGCCGAGCTGGCGGCGGAAGCGCTCCAGCTCGAAGGGCGGCTGGCCGAGTGCCTGCGCAGCATCAACCCGGCATGGGGCGCGGAGGATCTGCGCGCTTTTGCCGGGACAGTGGGCGAACGGGAGAGCGTTCGCCGGTTTGCGGCGCGGTTTGCCGCGTACGACAAAGAGATGGAGCTGCTGCGGAGCGAGCGTGCCAAGCAGGAGCGGGCCGCGGCAACCGCGGAGAAGGCCGCCGCGGCGGCGGTCGCGCGGGTTGAGGCCAGCGCGGCGGAGGGGCGGCGGCAGTTCGCCATGCTGGTCCCGCAGCAGCCGAGCGAAATCCGCGCGCTCTGGAGCGAGCTGCGCGGCGAGCTGGACCGCTGGCGGGAAGGCCAAGGGCGGCTCGCGTCCGAGCAGCGGGCGGCTGACGCCAGGGCGCTGGCCGCAGCGCAGATGCGTGCGTTGTACCGCAAGCTGCTCGCCGGCTGCGGCCTGCTGACGGTGGCGCTGCCCGTCATCCTGTGGCTGACGGTGGACGCGCCTTGGGCGGCCGCAGCCACAGCGGCGGCGCTGCTGGGCCTGGACGCGGCCCTGGCGCGGGCCGCCTTCCGCAGCGCACCGCCTGCCGGCGAGCGGCGGCTGCGCCGCGGTGCGGCCGCGTTTGGCGCCGGGGACGACGCCGGCCCGGAAGCGCGCCTTGGCGCGCTCCTGTCCCGGCTCGTCCGCCATCCGCAGAGCGCCGCGGCCGCTTCCCGGTCGCGCAGCGGGGCCGCCCCTTCGTCCGGTCCGGTGGACTGGGACGAGGAGGAGCGGCAGCTGCGCCGGCTGATGGAGGCGTGGCAGCTGTGGGATCAGCGCCACGCCGCGCTCCAGAGCGAGGCGGAGGCCGCCTTGAGCCAGGCCTCCGCCGCCCGGGATGAGCTCGCGGCTGCCGAACGCGAGCTGGCGCGCCGCGAAGCCGCCTTTGAGGAGTTGGCCGGGCAGTGGGAGACATGGCTGACCGAACGAAAATTGTCTGCCGATCTGTCCCCGGAGGCGGCTGCGGACGTGTTCCGCCTCGCGGAGCAAGGCTGGGACTGGCTGGCCCGCTTGGATGGGCTGGCGGCCAAGATGGCCGCGCTCCGTGCGGAGAACGAGCGGTTTGAACAGGAATGCTTGGCTTATGGCGACCAAGCAACCTCCGATCAAGCCGCGGCAGTTCTGCGAGCAGCCTTATCTCACCTGGACGGCGCGCTCGAAGCGAAAAAACATCACGACCAGCTTTCCGCCCAGCTGTTACCGCTGGAGGAGGAAGGACAGCGCTTAGACGACCGCTTGCGGCAAGTGCTTGAATCGGAGCAGGCGTTGCTCGCCGAAGCGGGCGCTGCAGACGGCGAAGAGTTGCTGCGTCTTGGTGCTGCGAAAGAACGGCGGGAGGCTTTGGAGCGGGAGCTTCGGCAATTGGAGGTGATGTTGTTCGCGGGACTTGACGAAGCCAAGCAGGAGGAGTTGGAGCAGCTTCTGCGGACGACGGAGGAATCGGAGCTCCGCCAGCGCTTGGAAACGGTGGAGCAGGAGTTGGCGCAAGCGGAAGCCTGGCTTGGACAGCTCCAGGAACAACGCGGACGCTTGCTGCAGGAGCAGGAAAGCTTAGCCGCCCGCTGCTTGCAGGACGATCTGATGCAGCAGTTAGAGGAGCAGCGGGCGGCCTTGCGCGATCGTCTCGATCAGTATGCGGTGATGGCGGTTTGCCATGAACTGATCGGCCGCGCACGGCGGGTTTATGAGGAAGAGCGTCAACCAGCAGTGCTGCAAGCCGCCTCGGGATACTTTGCGGAAATGACCGGCGGCACCTATCGCCGCATCGTCATGAAAATCGGCACGCAGGAGCTGATGGCCGAGCATTCGGAGCTGGGTCCGCTCGAAAGCGCGCTGCTCAGCCGAGGGACAGCGGAGCAGCTGTACTTGTCGATGCGGCTGGCATTATCCGAAGCGGTATCGGGTCAAACGCCGCTGCCGTTGCTGCTGGACGACCTGTTCGTTAACTTTGACGAAGGCCGCTTAGTCGGGGCGATATCGGTGCTGCGGAAGGTTGCGGAACGCCAGCAACTCATTATGATGACTTGCCATGAGCATGTGGTTCGGCATGTCCAAAACCTGTTGCCGGAAGCGAAGGTCGTGCACATGTAGACCCATCACATAAGTTAGGCAGCGAAAGCTGCCTGGAGCCCCCGGGGTTAACCCCGGGGGGTTTCTTTTTGCCGATACAACCCGAGTATCAGCGCCCAGATCAAACTGAACAAGCCAAACACGGGATATAGCACCGATAGCAGGGAGCTAAAACCAAATTGGCTGGTGATATAACAGATACACAAAATCGTAACCGAAATCAGCATCGGCGGCACTTGAACCCGCTGCTGCAGCTGGAGGGTCACCCCATACACGTCGGCGACAAAGGTGCTGAAGATTTCCATGAAAATGAGCAGGACATAGATCAGTTGGATGGTTGTCCCCAACTGCTGGGCAATGTTGCCCATCGGGATTTCGTATTGTACGATCCCCGGCATGTAAGCCGACAGGGCAAAATGACCGGCCATTAACATAAAGCCAACGCCCAGCCCGCCGAGAACGCCGCCCAGGACAATGACCCGGCGGCTTTCGGTATGGCTGCCGATCGGCACGAGCACCGCCTGAGCCATGGACAGGTTAAAGGCTGCATACATCAGCGGCGACGCCCAAGCTGCGATCAGCGGAGTATCCGTCTCCAACGTCAGGAAACGGGCCGCCCCCGGCGAGCCCGCGGTATTTATAATGATCGCGAGCGAGAGGATCAGCATCATCGGCACCACGATGGAGTTTAACTGCAGCACTCCGTTGATTCCCCGGCCTAGCAGCAAATAGGTAGCAATCAAAGTGATCCATAGGCCTGTCTGATAATGCAAGCCCAAGTGTTCCATAAAGACGGAGCCGGCTCCCGCCAGCATCACGCTGTTGACGCCGATGAGCACGATCAACGTAAATATGCTGAGCGCACTGCCGATCCGTTCGCCAAACAAGCGGCGGTTTAGGTCTTCATAGGAAGCTGCTTTAATGCTTCGAGCGAGCAGCATCATTTTGGTGCCAAGCCAAACGAACAGCAGCGTGGACAACAGGATCGTCAATACGCCCCATTTGCCGTACCGGGTGAAAAACTGGAGAATTTCCTGTCCCGTCGCGAAACCGGCGCCAACGACGGTGCCGATGTAGGTGAAGGCGATCTGCAGAACTTTTACGGCATTTTTCATGGTTTTCCCCCCGGTTCTTGTGCTATATATAGTACAAGGTATGTTGTCCAAGAACTGGACATGACTTAAAACCTATAGGTCGTCCAAAAAGTCATCTTTCGAGCGCGGCAGGTTTGCTGGCCGTCAATGTAACGGAACTGAGAGACGTTATTCGCCGGAGAATGGGACTATTCAGATTCTAACGGAACGAGCTGACCTTATTTGGGACAAATTCAGCTGATTGACCGTCAAAATGGTCCAATAAGGCCTCTAGGTTCCGTTAGCGCGGGAAATAGCCGGGAAATGGGCAAATAAGGGCCGTACGTTCCGTTACGCCCAGCCGCACACCGCTCCCGCATGAACTCGAAATCTGACTTGTTGGACGAAGCTATAGATCATGATCTTTGGAGGAAATGATATGGAATTGTTAAAACAAAAGATCGTCGAGCAAGGGGTCATCGTCTCGGACCAAGTGCTGAAGTTGGACGGGCTGCTGAATCATCAGGTGGATCCGCAACTGACGATGGAGATGGGCAAGGAATTTGCCAGACGGTTTCGCGACCAAGGGGTTACCCGCGTCATTACGGTGGAGTCGTCGGGGATCGCGGTGGCGTTTGCGACCGCTTATGAGTTAGGCGTCCCGCTTGTATTTGCGCGGCGGAAGAAAACGCTGCTGGCCGAGCCGGACATGCTGTGCGAGCGTGTCCCTTCGTTTACGAAAGGAATCGTGACGGACATTCTGGTGTCACGCGATTTTCTTGGGGAGAACGACCGGGTGCTGTTCATTGACGATATTATCGCGAATGGCGACGCAGCCCGGGGATTGATCCGAATTATTGAAAGATCCGGGGCGGAACTGGTTGGAGCGGGAATCGTCATCGAGAAATGCTTCCAGCCCGGAGCCCAGGCGATTCGGGAGCAGGGGATCCGTCTGGAGACGCTGGCCCGCATCGCATCGTTGGAGGGCGGACAAATCACGTTCGCTGACTGAGGACAAACGGGCGAAGAAAATGCAGCCAAATTACGGTTAATCCTTTGCAGGCCTCCGTTTTTTCGCTATAATGAGGATTACTAGGGAGAGGAGGCTAAAAGAATGGGGAAAGAATTGGCAGTAGACGCGGAGTTTTTTCTTTCGAAATTGTCCGAAGCGAAGGTAACTTTTGAACGTGCCCTGGATTGCAAACATACCGAGTTTGATGACCTTTATCCCTATATGCTTGAACATCCCCAGTTTTTCTGGTACAAACGCTATGTAGCATGGTCGCAATTGTTAACGATAGCCGGGCTGTGCCAAGAGCTCGATGTGCCTTGGAAGGAACAGTTCAGCCCGCAACAAGTAGGGTATTTGGAGCAAAGAGTCATGTCGGCCAAAGTGCTTGATTTCTGGTTTGAAACGAATGACAGCAGGGAGCACGCTTCGCGATAATCCCCTGCGCAAGGTCCAAAGCGACCTGATACTGTCCGGTGCTGCACCGGCTGCTTAAAGCATTCAAAATGATCGAAGTCCCGCTGGTTCGCCGGCGGGGCTTTTTCTTGCATTTCCCTAAGGCGAAGGATGGACGGGACCTGCAACTGTTGTATAATGATTCCCAGGAGGTGGGGTATCCGATGATCTCGGATGAATTATTGGACCAATACCGGCTGTCCGGAGAAAAAATACGCGTCGTACGCGACGGCCTTCCGGAAAACGACGTGCGGGGAATCGTCGTAGCTTGGGACGACACGCATGTGTTAATCCGCAAACCGAACCGCAACGTGGTGAAGCTGGACCGCAATTACATTTATCAGCCTGCGAAAGAGCCTAGAATTTCGCCGGTGGATTAAGATATGAAGGAAAAGGGGGAACTTAAGGAAGGAGATGTGCCTTGAGGTTCCCTTTTTCCATGCGTTCTCTCCGGGACGAACCTGCCGCCTGGGCGGTTCCGTTCAAATAAGCGCGCATCCGGGAGGATACCTCCTGTTGCAGGCCGGCCCACAAAATCCTCATCTTTCCGCGATAGCCCCGGCAACGGTATTCCGCCTGAATGCCGTTCTCATCCTGGTGAATGCGTTCGATAGCGATGTTCCGCTCGCGGAGATTGCCGTGGATTTCCGAGAGAACCAGCGCCGCTCGCCGCTCGCCGTTGCGGATGAGTTCAACGTAAGCTTCGGGGCTCTTCAGCAGCCCGCTTTGCTCGAGAATTCGGGCGTCCCTTTGAAATACTTTTTGCAAAAAACCAAGCAGCAACGCGCTCTTGATCAGCGCGAGTTCCTCTTCCTTAATGCCGGGAACGGCCATAGGTCAACACCTCTTTATGCGAACTTATGTTCTTATCATAACCCAATAGATTATTTTTAATCAAGGGGGCTTATCCGAAAGTTGGGCATTGACTTTTTTGGGTTGGACGTGGTATGATCTATCTTGTCGCTGCAAAATATGATTTTGTACGATACCGATTATGCGGTCGTGGCGGAATTGGCAGACGCGCACGGTTCAGGTCCGTGTGGGCTAACCCCCCGTGGAGGTTCGAGTCCTCTCGACCGCATTGATTTTAACGAAGAAGAGCTTTTGATTTGCCTTTAGGGTGAATCAGGAGCTTTTTTTGTTTCATTTTGTGGGGAATCGCGTTGACAAATCGAAAAAGCTAGCCTAATATCGATTTAAACTTAAACGTATAAGTTATAGAGATTAATCGTTTAAGTTGAAATTGTCTATCGAAGGGGTGACTAGGAATGGGAGCGAAAATCGTCACACTTGCCAACGTGCACTCCAAGCTTTTGGGGAATTCGCGGGAGGTTTACGTCTATTTGCCCCCTTCTTATGCGGAGTCGAAGAATCGTCGGTACCCGGTGCTTTATGCGCAGGATGGACAGCATATGTTTGCGTCCGACGCGAAGGGAGATTCGTGGGAAATGCATCAAACGGCGGAGCGGTTAAGCCGGGAAGGCCGGATGGAAGAAGTGATTATCGTAGCCGTCTCGTCCATTTCGGATCAACGGGGCTCGGAGTATTTTCACAATCATCCGGGAGTTCGGGAAGCTTTCCATACGACCTGTAAGGGGGAGTTGTACGAAAGGTTTCTCATCGAGGAGCTGAAGCCGATGATCGATGCTAGGTTTCGTACTTTGACGGATCGGGAGCATACGGCGATCATCGGTTCGTCCGCGGGGGGACTTGTCTCGTATCATATCGCGTTTCGCCGGCCGGACGTATTCGGGCAGGTGGCGATCCTGTCGCCATTTCTGGTGCATGCGGTGGTGAATAAGCAAGGAGACGGTACGAACAAACAGGAGCCGCTGATCGAACAAAAAGTATACCATTCCTTCCCGGTGAAACCGCCGTCGTTGCGTGTTTGGGTCGATATCGGAGGAGCGGAAGGGCTTATCATGCCTCGTCACGTACGGGCGTTTGTGGATGAAATGATCGAAAGCGGCTTTACGCCGGGCGAGGATTTGATGTTTTTGCTCGACGAGACGGCAGGCCACTCCCAAGCCGATTGGGCAAGACGGTTGCATCGTCCGCTGATGTATCTGTTTGGCGAGATTGGACGCCCTTGCAGCCTGAGGCTGGCCGGGAGAAGGCAAGTCGGGCTAGAAGGATACCGGGTTCGGCTGTATCCGAAGGTGACCTATGACACGGGCTTCGAAATGAGTTTACTCACGGCGGAATATAAGGTGGACTGTCCGGAAGTGTTGACGGTGGGATCCAACGGCTTGATTGTTCCGCTAGCCTCAGGGAAGGCCGACGTAGCGGTTCAATTCGGCGGCCTTACAGGAACGGCAAACATAGAGGTGATTCCGGAATTATCCGATCACGTGCAGGTCGAAATCAGCGTGACCGTTCCTCCGTCTACCCCGGCGGATGCTCAAATCCATGCGGGGTTCGAAATCCCGAAAGTTCGGGACGGTTTCTACCAGGGAAGCTTTTTGCTGCCCAGAGATCTGGCGTTTGATGTGAAGGTATCCCGGGGCTTTGGTTGCCATGAGCGCAGAAAAACGAGTCGACGCTTCGACACCTCCGAGCCGGTTCGTCTGCATTTCAATGTGGAGGAATGGGAGGATGATTCAACTTCCTGATTCTATGCGGGACAAGTCAGTAGCAGTTGCCTTCAGGGATATGCTGTCATCCTACCAGAGTGCTAGTGAATCGATGAGGTGTTAGATGTGAAAAAAGCAACGATGAAAGACATCGCCCGTGAAGCGAAGGTTTCGGTGGCGACGGTCAGCTACATTTTAAATAACGTAGACAACCAGAAAATTACGGAAGAAACGCGTTGCCGAGTGTTGGAAGCCGCGAATAAGCTGAATTATATCCCAAGTCTTGCGGCACGTTCGCTTGTCCGGGGTAAATCCGGCATGGTAGCCTTGCTCTTTAGCCGCGGCGAGCGGGACGGGGTATGGAAGCAGCTGTATTACGGCAGGTTGGCCGAACGGATGGAAGCGCTCTGCAAGCAGGCAGGTTATCACCTGCTCGTGCTGGGGATGGACGGTGAGCGACCCAATCCAGAGATCATCCGGCAGCGGGAGGTGGATGGGGTACTGTTGGCCGGAGTGAAGCAGGAAGTATTCCGGGACATCTCCATCCACTTTAGCTTTGGGGTGCCGATCGTGCTGCTCGACACCCCTATAGACGATCCGCTGTTTCATAAAGTTGTGATTGATTACCGGAAGGCGTTCACCTTATGGAGAGAGCGATCGGCAACTAGCGAACGGCGCTTTTTGGTGCTGGACGACTTCACGAACGAGAACACGATGAAGACGATCATGAATGCGGCTCAGCTCGAACCGAAAGCGGTTTTCGTGCTGACAGCCGATAACGTGGACAAGCTGCCCGATTTTTTGGCGCGGTTTCAAGGGGGCAGCGGGATCGTGGTAAATGAGTTTGTTGGCATGATCGTTGCGAATGCCTCACATGGAATGGAGCTTGAGTTGACCGTCCTCTGTACGAGCGGATGTCCTGAACTGCTGTCTCCCGCGGTCCGCAAGTTAACTTCGGAAAGAAATCGGGGACAGGTTGAAGTTGCTTTTGAGATCATGCAGTTTTATATCGAATCGAAGGATAAGGCCTCCCAAAAAGTGAGCTCCAAAACCGAAGCGGGATATGAAGAGTATGTTTTGATCCCGCTGCAGTGAGTGTGTTTCCATTCAGGGGCACGCCCCTCTAGCATACGGGATAATCCTGCAAAAGCCCCCAGCCAACGAACACTGCACACGCGGCTTTAAATCGATTTCCGAATGTTCCCCGGCGAATGCGCAGACTCAGCTTCCCGATACTGCCCCGGCGTCATACCCTCTACCTTTCGGAAGGAACGGATAAAGTTCTGCGAGTTGTTGTATCTCAGCTTGGCTGCGATCTCCTTGACGGGCATTTCCGTGTTGCGCAGCCATTCTTTGGCCATCTTGAAGCGGTACATCGTGAGGTATTCGCTGAAGGAGTAGCCCGTTTCTTTCCGGAAAATGCTGCTGATGTAGTTCGCGTTGTAATGAAGACGGGCGGCGCAAGCCTCCAAGGTCAGATCCGTGTCGTACTCGTGGTGAATCAAATCGATAATCTTCTCCGAAATGTTCTGGTATTGGGCGTTTTGCCGGTTATTAAAGATGCGGATCATCGGTTGAATGACCGTCGTCCAGAACCAATCCTCGATTTCCGCTTTGGTGTGCAGCCCCAGCATCTCTTCAAATAATGAGCCGCTGCCTGCAGGCCGGATCTGGTGCAAGGCGATCCCCGCTTCCTGCATCATCACCAGCAGATTGTTCAGCAGGCGGGTCAGCGGAATTTGATATTCCTGCGGCGACAGCTCCTGGCTAAACAAGGAGTTAAACAACCGCGCGTTCACTTCCTTGGCTTTCTCCGTTTCCGCCAGCTTGATGGCGTCTAGCAGCTTGCTTTCCTTATGCGTCGGGTAATTGACGTTCAGGACATGCTTGCCGGAGTTGAGGTTCTCGTATTGAATAATGACCCCGGTCCCCAGCTTCATTCGATATTTCAATGCTTCCATCCCTTCGCGGTAAGCGATGGGCAGCTTCGCGATAGACTGGAATGGCAGGCTTAAGCCAATGCTGACATGGACCTTCAGGCATTGATGGATTTCGTGCTGCAGCTTCTCCGTCCAGGCATAAACGGCTTGGCGAAACGAATCGGGCCCCTCTTCAGGACTTCCGATCAACGTCACGATCGTCTGATCCATAATCACGGGAGTGAACCGGCTTTGGGGATCCAGCAGTTCCTCGATGATATTTTGCGCGGCGAACAGAAGCAGGTTGAGATCCTTTTTGGCATAGGCCGAATCCTCCGTAAAATCCAGGGCTAAGGTGAATACCGCCATCGTTCGCCAAGCGTGGATCTGCTCCTGGTAGCCGTATTGTTCAAGCTTCTCCAGTAATTGGCTTTTGGTGTAATGCCCTTGGTACGCTTCAATCAAGGAAAAAGCCCGCACTTGTCGGATATGCTGACGAACTTCCGTTTCGAGCTGCGATTTGGACTGGAACAAACGATGATACTCCTCGCCAATGAGCTCAAATTCATCGGCATGCCCCCGGCGGACATCGGTTTTGCGCCGGCCGATCAGATGCAGAAGGCGTTCAATCGGCGAGTACATCCGACGCGAACCAAACCAAGCCAGCCCGATCGACAGCACCAGCATGAATAGGCAGACATAGAAGGTGAACAGCCCGATTTTTCCTGCTTCCCGGGTCAGGCTGCCGATGGAGGTTACCGAGAGATACATCCATCCGTTCAGCTGGGAGCGCAAGTAGGTGACGGCATAGGCCTTCTTGCCGATGTTTGTCTGAAACTGCCCGGAGGGCTGGGCCTCGTCCGCTAGCAGGGAGGTATCTTCCCATCCGGTCTCCTCCAGCTGCTGCCCGATCTGCGACGGATCGGGATGCATCAGGATTTGCCCGCGCTCGTCTACGACAATGACGATGTCCTCCGTCTGGATGTCCGTCGCCACAACGTCCTGCAGGCTGCAGGCGGGAAAATTAGCCAACGCCAGCCCGTATTTGTGCAAGCTGGAGACCGGCAGCTTCTTGATCAGGCTAATGCTATAATGGCAAGGTGCGGAATCCGCATTCTCCTCGCTGTAAAACCAGGAGGACGGCGTTAACATCCAGGTGGTGTCATTAGGCGTGTCCATCAACCGTTCAAGGCCTTTACGGTCCTTATATTCGCTCATCCGGTACAAGCCGGAGTTCTTCACCATCCAGTCTTGCTGCAGGTTAATCAGAACGACGTCCTCCAGCCTCGTGTCGAAGGATTGCATGTTTCGGATTTCATTACGCAGGTCGTTATATAATTTGAAATCGCTTTCAGTTAACGGGTTTTGAAGAGCCCTTTTGAGTACGGTCGAGTTCACGACTTGATTTAACGTTTGGTTGACAGTTGTTAACTTCCGTTCTACATTGGAGTTAATTTGCGAAATTAGCTCAATTTTGCTTCGGTTTACATTTTTTTGGATTTCCCGGGTTGAAGTCAGATAGGAGAACGTACCGATGAACAGGACGGGCAGCGTACTTACGGCGATTGTAAAAATCATCAGTTTGCTTAAGAAGCTTAAAGGTTTCACTAATCTCAGCACCTGACCTTATCGTTAAAAAGTCGTTATTTCCAAGTGTATGACGTCTGTCAAATAATAGCAATAATCATCTCGTGAGGCAATAATCATTTTGTATTATTCTTCGGTTTGGGGGGGCTTTGACCAATGATTAGAACAAAAGACGGGGGCCGCGGATTATCCGCGATTGCGCTACTCTTACTCGTGCTCGTACTCTTGGTTTCCTTGCTAAGCGGGTGTATGAACCGGAACACGCAACTCCAGGCATCCGATCCTGATCGGCCTTATTTGTCCGTTTTGGTGCCGCTTCATTTTCCTCAGCCGCCATCAAAGGAGATTGTAGCCAAGATCGAGGAGTTAACCGATGTTCGGCTGGATCTTAGATGGGTGCCGGAGGGCGTCTATACCGACAAAATGATGACGGGGTTAACCACAAACTCCCTTGCCAAGGTCAGCTTTGTGAAATTTTCTGATTATCATCTGGTAAAGAATGCGATCCGCTCCGACGTCTTTTGGGAAATTGGGCCGTATTTGGCGGAGTTTCCGAACCTGAGCAAACTGGATCCGGACATATTAGATCAGGCGGCTGTAGACGGAAAGATATATGGGCTTTATACCGAACGACCTTCCTCACGGCAAGGGATCATTTTACGCAAGGATTGGCTGGAGCGACTTGGTTTGGAGGAGCCCAAAACGCTGGATGAGCTTTATGAAGTGCTACGGCAGTTTACATATGGGGATCCGGATGGCAATGGGAAGCAGGACACGCTTGGCGTCGTGGATCGGAACGATCTGGTGTACGGTATTTTTAAGACGCTCAGCTCTTATTTCGGTACCCCAAACAACTGGAAGATCGAGGATGGCCGGGTCATTCCGGAATTTATGACGGATGAATATCTGAATACGATGAATTTTATGAAAAAGCTATACGACGAGAAGCTGATTAACTCGGATTTTCCGCTGACAAGCAAAGAGGTGCAACGGGATCGGTTCATCCGCGGCGAGGCGGGCGTTTTGATCGGAAGTATGACCGACGTTCAGCGCCTTGCCATTGAAGCGCGGGCCATCAACCCGGATGCGGATTTTACGCTGGTGAACCGGATCAAAGGTCCGTACGGTTATAAAGTATGGTCGATTCCGAATTTTAACGGCCTGTATCTATTTTCTAAGAAGATGATTCCAACGGAGGAGGATCTGAGAGATGCGCTGCGGTTTTTCGACCGGACCATGGATCGGGATGTGGCCAATTTAATGAAATATGGCTTCGAAGGCAGGCACTACCGGACGGAGAACGGGATGGTCATTCTGCCGGAAGAAACGTCGCAGCTGCGGGTGAACGAGGTGAATCCGTTATATTCGCTGATGATCGCCGATATCAGTAACCCCAATTTGATGGAGGTCGCGCAAAAAGAGCATTTGACTCAAATCGCCGAACAGCTTAGCAAAGACAACGAAGCGTTCCTGGTGGACGATCCGACGGTTCGGCTCAGCTCGCCGACTTATGATGAGAAGAGTGCGGAGCTGTCCACGATCATTAGCGATGCCACCTACAATTATATCCTGGGGCGCATCGACGCCCACGGCTTCCGCCAAGAGGTTGAGCGGTGGAAGCAAAGCGGCGGTCAAGCCGTAATCCGCGAATTTGAGGAAGCGCTATCACGCCGATAATCATTAGTTCAGGTTCAACGCTTAGCAGCTGCCGTTATGAGGAAATGATTGTTTCCGTACTGCCGCCATGACGATACCGTGGAAGAGTAAGCAATCCAAACCATGGGAGGTCCAAAGGTTATGAAGAAACGATCCTTCATCCTCATTCTGACCGCACTGTTATCGTTAAGCGTTGTGCTGGCCGGTTGTGGAAGCGCTAACAATAAGGGGGGCGGCAGTTCAGCTGCGACAGAGCCTGCCGCGTCTACTTCTGACAACGGCGGGAACACAACCGCAGAGGCGGAGAAACCAACGGAAATTACGATTATGCTGCCGTTAAATACGTCGGAGACGCCGCCGGATACGATCAAAGCTGAGCTGGAGAAGCTGACGAACACGAAGCTGAACTATCAGTTTTTCCCGGCGGACACCTATGAAGAAAAGCTGAACACCGCGTTTGCCACGGGCTCCTTGCCTCAAGTCACCTACCTCAAAAACCAAACCACGTTTATTCAAATGAAAGAAGCGATTAAGGACGGACAGTTTTGGGAAATCGGCCCGTACTTAAGCGAATTCCCGAACCTGAACAAATTAAAGCCGGAAATTCTGAACAATACGAAGGTGGAAGGCAAGCTGTACTCCCTCTATATCGGCAGACCGCTGGCACGCCAAGGGATCATTTACCGCAAAGATTGGGCCGATAAGTTAGGCTTGTCCGCACCGGCCAATGTGGACGAATTGTTTGAAATGGCCAAGGCGTTTACGGAACAAGACCCGGACGGAAATGGCCAAAAGGATACGATCGGAATCGCTGACCGGAACGAGCTGGTCTACGGAGCGTTCAAGACGGTATCCGCTTGGTTCGGCACGCCAAACAACTGGGGCGAGAAGGACGGCCAGCTGCTGCCGGAGTTTATGTTCCCGCAATATATCGATACGATGGATTTCTTTAAGAAGCTGCGGGATAACGGCTACATTAACCAGGACTTTGCAGCGACCAGCAAAACCGATGCCGTCAATATGTTCACAAGCGGCAAGGCCGGGCTCTATATCGGCGGGTCCATGCAGGACATCGATTCGCTGAACAAGGATCTGATCAAAAATGTGCCGGACGCCGTACTCGACACGCATAGCATGGTAGCCGGTCCCGACGGGAAGTTCGCCCAGTGGATGATTCCGGGCTACAACAATATCATTCTGTTCCCGAAATCGGCGGTGAAGGATGAAGCGGAGCTCAAGAAGATTTTGGCGTTCTTTGACAAGATGATGACGCCGGAAGTAGCCAATTTGATGTACTGGGGCATTGAAGGCACGCACTATACGGTCGTAGAAGGCAAAGCCAAGGCTGCGGATAACAAAGAATTGATCGAGCGCGAAGTGAAGCCGTTTAAGGACAGCGTCATCGGGGAACCCGAAACCAACGGCATGTACGAAAGCTACAATACGCTGCCAGGCCGGATCCATGCGGAAGAATTAATCAAGGAGAACGTCAAGGTGGGCGTGCCTGACCCTACGGCGGCGCTGGATTCGCAAACCTACGCGGAGAAGGGCGTGGAGCTGCAGCAGTTGATTACGGACGCCACATATCAATATATTTACGGTCAAATCGACAAGGCGGGCTTCGAGAAAGCGATCGAGCAATGGAAGAGCCGGGGCGGCTCGAAGATTATCGAGGAATATAACGCAGCGAGATAAGAGAGGAAGATTCGTATGAGAGACGCAACAGCTCCTAGTTCACTCGCGCCAAAGCTTCCACCGCCCGAAAGACGTGCGAAGGCCGCACAGCTCCGCAAGCGGCTGTGGAGAAATAAATGGCTGTATGTGATGCTGCTGCCCGGCGTGCTGTATTTCATCATCTTCAAATATTTGCCGATGTACGGGCTGATCATTTCCTTTCAGAACTACAAGCCGTATAACGGCATCCGGGGCAGCGAATGGGTAGGATTGGAGCATTTTCAGCGGCTGTTTACGGAACCGGACTTTATGGTCATTTTGAAAAACACGGTGATTTTGTTTGCGCTCAACTTGTTTATCTATTTCCCGGTGCCGATCATCCTGGCGTTGATGCTAAACGAACTGAGAGGGAACTTCTTCAAAAGGCTGTTCCAGACATTCGTTTACTTGCCGCATTTTATGTCCTGGGTCATCATCGTGTCGATTACCTACGTGATGGTGACGATGGATGGCGGGATTATTAACGAGCTGCTGGTGTACTTCGGCTTTGAAAAGATCAACTTCCTGTTGAATCCCGACTGGTTCCGACCGATGTACATCCTTCAGGTGATTTGGCGGGAGGCCGGCTGGGGGACGATCATTTACCTGGCCGGCATGGCGGCCATCGATCCCGGATTGTATGAGGCGGCACGGATGGACGGAGCCGGCCGGATGCGTCAGGTGTGGCATATTACGCTTCCGTCGATTCGGGGCGTGATCATTACGCTGTTTATTTTAAAAATCGGGCATGTGCTGGATTTGGGCTTCGAGCATGTCTATCTGCTGCTGAATTCGATGAACCGGCAGGTTGCGGAAATTATCGACACGTATGTGTACACCGCGGGGCTGCGGCAGGGGCAATACAGCTACAGCACGGCGATTGGGTTCTTCAAATCCGTCATCGGCCTGATCCTGGTCATGCTGGTCAATAAACTATCCAAGAAGTTCGGGGAGGAGGGCGTTTACTGATGGTGGAGGACCGATCGGTCAGCGGCCGTATTTACGCGGCAATCAATTTTACGCTGCTGGCCATCATTGCGTTGATAACGGTGCTGCCCTTCGTGCATGTCGTGGCCGGTTCATTTACGACAAACGCAGAGCTGGCGGCGAACAAATTCGTGCTGATTCCCAAAGTGTGGAGTCTGGAGGCTTATCGGTTTATTTTTTCAACGAATACGATCTTTAAGGCGATGGGCGTCTCGATTGGCGTCACGCTGATCGGTACGTTGTTCAGCATGCTGCTGACGGCGCTGATGGCTTACGGGTTGGCCCGTAAAGACCTCGACGGCCGGAGAACGATCAATTTTCTGGTTGTCTTTACGATGCTGTTTAACGGTGGGTTGATACCGACGTTTCTGGTTGTGAAGGAGCTGGGGATGATCGATACGTACGCCTCACTGATCATTCCTTCCTCGATCAGCGCGTTTAATATGATCATTCTGAAGAACTTCTTTCAGAACATTCCGGAGGGCTTGGAGGAGTCCGCGCGGATCGATGGCTGCAACGACTTTGGCATCTTGTTCAAAATCGTGCTGCCGCTGTCGATGCCGGCGATCGCTACGATCTCGCTCTTCTATGCGGTTACGTATTGGAATACGTACATGTCGGCGATTTTGTATCTGAACGACAGCGCCAAATGGCCGATCCAGGTGCTGCTGCGGCAAATCGTCGTGCTCGCGAGCGGGCTGGACCACAGCGCTGAGCTGGATGGAACCGTACCGCCGCCGGATCAGACGATCAAGATGGCGGTCATCGTGGTTGCCACTCTGCCGATTCTGCTGGTGTATCCGTATCTGCAGAAGCATTTTGCCAAAGGGGCTTTGCTGGGGTCGATGAAAGGTTGAGTGATCCATGGCGATGAAATACGAAGCGGAAGGAGCTGGGAAAAGATGAGGCAACGTCCAGACACTCCCTTGGAATGGGCGAAGAAGGCATGCGATTCGATGATGGACATTTACACGGATGCGGGAACTCTCCCTCCCGCCCATCGCTGGCATTATCATCAAGGCGTCTTTCTGTGCGGCATGGAGCAACTGTGGGAGGTCGTTCAGGATGAGAAGTACATCAAGTACATTCAACAATACGTGGATGATCGGGTGGATGAGCAGGGCAATTTGATGTTCGCTCGCGATGAGCTGGATGCCGTGCAGGCCGGATTGCTGCTGTTCACGTTATACGAACGGACCGGGAAGGCCAAATACCGGATAGCAGCCGATAAACTGCGCTACCTGTTGCTGACGCTGAACCGCACGAGCGAGGGCGGTTATTGGCACAAGGATAAGTATCCTTATCAGATGTGGTTGGATGGTCTCTATATGGCCGGTGTATTTTCGCTGAAATATGCGAATGCGTTTGGGGAAGCAGGGCTTCGGGCAGAGGTGCTGCACCAGGAGAAGCTGATGCGCAAACATATGCGCGATGCGAAGACGGGTTTGCTGTACCATGCCTGGGATGAGAGCCGGCGGATGCTTTGGGCGGATCCGGAAACCGGCTGTTCCTCGGAATTTTGGAGCCGCTCGCTGGGCTGGTATGGTTTGGCGTTGTCTCAATTCCTCGATTTGCTGCCGGCAGATGAGCCCGGGCGGGAGGAGCTCGCGGGGGCGTTATCGAGTTTCGTGGATGCGCTGATCCGTTATCAGGACAAGGAGAGTGGGCTTTGGTATCAGGTGGTCGACAAAGGCGATCGGCCGGATAACTGGCTGGAAACGTCAGGCTCCTGCCTGTTCGTATACACCCTGGCGAAGGCGGTGCAGCAGGGCCTTGCCGGTGAAGACGCCGGGCAAGCCGCATTGAGGGGATATGAAGGGCTGACCCGGGTGGTGGAATGGGACGATAAAGGCCGTTTGGTGCTGCCGGATATCTGTATCGGCACATCGGCCGGGGATTATGACCATTACGCTGCGCGCCCGAAAGTGAAAAACGATCTGCACGGGGTTGGCGCGTTTGTGATGGCCTGCACCCAAATGGAAATGTTCCTCAGCAGAATGGAGGATCCCGCGGATGTGCACATATAATATCGTTGATTATGGTGCGGTGAAGGACAGCGGGGTTCCGGCAACCGCGGCCATCGCGGCCGCGATTACGGCGGCAAGCGAAGCCGGAGGAGGCACGGTGGTCGTGCCGGCCGGGACGTTCGTGACCGGAGCGATTTTCCTGAAGAGCCATATCGAGCTTAGGTTAAGTCCCGGGGCGGTGTTGTCCTTCAGCACCAACCCGGATGATTATCCGGTCGTAAAGTCAAGATGGGAAGGGGTGCAACGGGAGGTTCATGCCTCCTGTATCTACGGGGAAGATCTCGAGAATGTGACCGTCACGGGGAGCGGCTGCATCAACGGGAACGGCCAGCCCTGGTGGGAGAAGCAGCGCAACCGTCCGGAGGAGCTGCACTATCCGCGTCCGAAGCTGATCAGCTTCGACCGCTGCCGGCGGGTGACGATCAGGGACGTTTCGCTGGTCGACTCGCCCAGCTGGACGGTCAACCCGATTCGCTGCCACAACGTGACGATTGACAACGTATCGATTCTGAACCCGGCGGATTCCCCCAATACGGATGGAATTAACCCGGAATCGTGCTCGAATGTGCGAATCAGCAACTGCCATATCGATGTCGGGGACGATTGTATCGCGATCAAGGCAGGCACCGAAGAAACGGCGGAGCGGGTTCCCTGTGAGAACATTACGATCACAAACTGCACGATGATTCATGGTCACGGCGGGGTGGTGATCGGGAGCGAGATGAGCGGAAATATCCGGAACGTGACGATTTCGAACTGCGTCTTCCAGCACACGGACCGCGGCATCCGGCTCAAGTCCCGACGCGGCCGCGGAGGTATCGTCGAGGATATCCGCGTCAGCAACCTCGTCATGGAAAACGTGATCTGTCCGTTTATTATGAATCTGTATTATTTCTGCGGTCCACGCGGCAAGGAGAAATACGTGTGGGACAAAAATCCTTATCCCGTTACGGAGGAAACTCCGCAGTTCCGGCGGATTCATTTCTCCGACATCACGGCGCGCGAGGTGCACGCCGCTGCCGGCTTCTTGTACGGGTTGGCGGAGCAGTACATTTCCGAAGTCACCTTCGACCAAATCGAGATTTCCATGGCGAAGGACGCGGTTCCCGGCCGCCCCGCCATGATGGATGGAATCGAGGAGACGGCACGGCGCGGGTTCTACCTGGGAAATGTGCGGGACGTACGATTTAACCAAGTGTCGATTGAAAACCACGAGGGTCCGGCTTTTTATATCGAAAACGGGGAAGACGTTGAACTGACGGCGTGCCGCTCGAAGCGGACCGCCAAGCCGGAACCCTTAGTGGAGCGGCACTAGAAAAAGTTGGACAACACCCGTTTGATTTCGCTTGGGCTGACGATTTCCGGGCCAAAGAAGGTTTTGGCACGCTGGCTGTCCGACCAGGGCTCGATCGTCATGGCATCTTTGATGCCGGGAGTCTTCCAGGTTTTTACTCTTTCAAAGGACATTCCTGTGTTTAAAGCATGGATATGATTGATCCAAATCGGTTCTTTGACATGGATAAACTCATGGGGCACCTTTAGCGCGTCACGCCAGCTGAAATTCGGCCGCTGACCTTGCAGAAACTTCCCGACATCATGGATTGTCGCGCCGTAGCTCGGCAGCCAGAAGAAAAATTTGCCCAGCCGGTGTTGCACCGAATCGTAAATGTAGCCGTATTGGGGGACCAATGCGGCTGTATTTTTTTTCGGCGTATAAGCGTGCAGTCTGCGGATGAAATCTTTGTGGTACATATCGTCGCTCGATAGATACACCCGGTAGTAGCAGTCATAGCCTGCGATATCTTCGGCAACATGGGCATAATAACCCCTTGGCGTCACAAACTGAATATTTCTAGGCAGAGGTACGTACCGGTCGAGGATTTCCCGGATTATTCGCTCGGAGGCGGGATCGTAGATGACATAGCAGGAAAAATCTTGCGAGGTTTGCAGCTGCAAGCTTTTTCGCGTGCAGGTCATGAACAGAGCCAGCCTTTTCTCAATCCAGTTTCGAGTTGTCCGTTCCGGCGTTCCTCCCCAATCGTTAAAATGAATCTCAATGATTAGTTTCTTCTGTTTGCCCCCATTCTCTGGCATAACGGTTCAGCCTCCTTCAATTTCACGCCGCGAAGATTTATTTCAATCTTCTAGCATCTTATGCGAGAATCTGATTTTGGTATGGACAGGAGGTGTGCACTTTTCGGGTCGATGGCGCAAATATCGGGATTCCCCTCCCAAGCAGGAATAGGGTGCTATAATGATTGGCGTACAAACCGATCTACAGGGGGAGGACATGAACGATGCTCGAACAAACGGATCGCTCGCGGGTGAAAGGCTTTCTCCGCGCAGAGGGAACAAAAATCGTCAACGGGGATGGAGAAGAGATCCTGCTGACGGGCTGGGGACTGGGCAATTGGCTCTTGTGCGAAGGTTATATGTGGTTATCCCATCACTCCCGGTTCGATCGCCCGCGGCGGATTGAGGCCGTCATTCAGGAATTGGCCGGAAGGGATTATGCTGAGCAGTTATGGAAGCGTTTCCGAGAGAACTATGTGACCCGAGAGGATATTCGGCGGATGGCGGAGCAGGGGTATAACTCGGTCCGCATTCCTTTGAATTGGAGAGTGCTGATGGAGGATGAACCGGGCATTCGCTGGAAAGAGGACGGATTTGCATTGATCGACCGTTGTTTGGATTGGTGCGAGGAGTTTGGCCTCTACGCCTTCTTGGATTTGCATGGTGCGCCGGGCGGACAGACCGGAGCCAATATCGACGACTCGGTTGACGACTTCCCTCGCCTGTTCACCGATGAAGACAACTGGAACAAAGCGATCGAGCTGTGGAAAGAGCTGGCCCGGCGGTATCGGGACCGCTGGATCGTCGGCGGGTACGACCTGTTAAATGAGCCGGTTCGCCCCGGTTTGATGGAAGGGAAACACGAGGATTTTCTCGTGCGGCGGCTGGCGGATTTTTATGAGGAAGTGATCGCGGCGATTCGGGAGATTGACGACCGGCACCTGCTCTCGGTGGAAGGGCATCATTGGGCGACGAATACGGCTGTTTTTTATAAACGTTACGATCCCAATATGGTGATCCATTTCCATCGGTACGCCTGCAAACCCGGCAAAGAAGCGTACGAGGAGTTTCTGGCGCTGTCCGAGGCGTTGGACCAGCCGCTATGGCTCGGCGAGACCGGGGAGAACGAACTGGAGTGGTTTGCGGCGATGTATCCGCTATCCTTGTCGCTGGGGATCGGTTATAACTTATGGCCGTGGAAGAAGATGGAGCGAGCGAACTCGCCGTATTCGGTCAACAAACCCGAGGGCTGGGACGAACTGCTTGCTTATGTCGAAGGTGGAGCACGGCCAAGTTATGAGCGTGCACGGCAGATTCTTGATGCTTATTTGGAAAACATCAAGGTTGAGAACTGCACTCCCCATCCAGAGGTGACAGCGTCGGTATTCCGCAAGCCGGGCTGCCGGGTTCGCGGCACGGATTATGATGAGCTGCCAGGCAGAGGCATCTCGTTCAGCGGACGCCGCACGGAAGGGAACATTTATAAGTACCGGGCCAAAACGGGCATGAAAATTGTGCCGATCTCGGATGAGCCGCAACCTAAGAAATTTGGGTTTGACTGCGGCTGGCAAAATCTCGCTCTGGAGCTTACGGACGGCGAGTTTGCCGCCTATTCGTTCTGCGGCATCGAAGCGGGCAACACGGCGACGCTGGAGTTGATTTGCCGGGAAGATGCGGTGATCACTCTAAAGCAAGATGGGGTTGAGCGAGGGCGTATGACGCTTTCTCCAAGCCGTGATGTCGGCCGCTTCAGCGTCGTGCTTGGCGAGGCAGCGGATACCACGCTGACCGTCAGTGTGGAGGCGGGCCGAATCGAATTACATGCCATAACAGTGGAATAAAATGAAACAGTACTGACGCATGAAACTGAGATGTAACATTTGACGCGGGTTTTCATAGATCGTCGAAAAAACTTTTTCGCAATCCCGTGCTGGACAAGGCAAAAACACTATGCGATAATAGTGTGGGAACCTGTGGGGGGGGGCGAAATCTTTATGACTCAGGACTCGGAGCTGTTAGCTGGACGGATATTTACCAAGCAAGAGTTGGAAGATATCAAGTACATCGTACGCCGGTTCAAGCACTTAACCCGAACAGAGTTGGCACATACCATCTGTGAGGGGCTTGAATGGTTCGCTCCTAACGGAAAGTATAAGCGAGATGCCTGTATGGCATTGCTTGAGAAGTTGGAAGCCAAGGGTGAGATTGTTCTTCCGGCAAAGCGGAAGACGGTCGTTCGTAATCCTTATGTTCCTTTCGCGCAAAGTGATGAACTTCAGGAGCAAGCAGTTCTTTCCGGCACTGTATCTCAATATGCCCCAATCGCTTTGGAACCCGTTCAAGACCAAGCCGATGTTCGCCTTTGGAACAGTTTCATTGAACGTTACCACATGCTGGGCTACAAACGCCCGTTTGGCGCCCATCAGCGCTACTTTATCTGGTCAAGCGCCGAACCGAAGCGTCGGCTCGGATGTCTGCTGTTTTCTGCGTCGGCATGGGCCTTGGCTGAACGCGACAACTGGATTGGCTGGAGCAGGGAAGACCGCAGCCAGCGTTTGCATCTGGTCGTGAACAATACTCGGTTTCTCATCTTTCCATGGGTGAAGATCAAGAACCTGGCGAGCAAAGCGCTGGCGATAGCATCATGCCAAATCGTCGTCGATTGGCAGGAGCGATACGGCTATGCACCCGTACTGCTGGAGACATTCGTGGACACGGCGCATTACGCAGGGACGTGTTACCGGGCGGCCAATTGGATCGATCTTGGTCTTACCGCCGGACGGGGGCGCATGGACCGAACACACGAGCATGCGCTAAGCCGGAAACGCATCTTTGTCTATCCGCTGCGGCGGGATTTTCGAGCGCAGCTGTGTTCGCTGCCCGTATCCGGGGGTGAGCGGGATGAGTAAACCGGTGTCCGCAGCCCAGTTACGCCGCAAAGCCAAAAGAAGAAGCCAGAAGATGCTCCGAGTCCGTCAGCAGAAGCAGGGCATAGCCATGCCGCGTAAAGCAACGCTTCCGAATCGCAACAGCATATGGAAGACGCCGGAAGAGGAAAAGGCGGGAAGACAGCAGGCGGTGGAGGGAACCCTGAACGTATTCCGGCAACTGCTGCCGGGGCTGCTGCATGACCTGGGGAAGATCGAGGATCCGCGCCATCCCAACAAAGTCAAGCACAAGCTCACCGTGCTGATGCTGTACGGGATACTGGCGTTTGTGTTTCAATATGCGTCGCGGCGGGAAGCCGGACGCGAGATGAGCCGTCCTGTGCTGTACGAGAATCTAAAGGCGTTGTTTCCCGAACTGGAAAGTTTGCCGCATCACGATACGCTGTGCCGGTTGCTGGAGCGGATCGAAGTACAGGAGATTGAGCAGGCGCACCTGAAGCTGCTTCGGCGGCTCATCCGAAGCAAAAAGTTTCGAAACGATCTGGTGAAGAAACGATATCTGATCGCGGTAGACGGCACACAAAAATTGGTGACGCAAACGTGTTTGTCCGAAGAGCAACTGCACCGGAAACCGGGCGGCAAAGAAGAGCCGGAATACTATGTGTATCTGCTGGAAGCGAAGCTGGTGTTTCCCAGCGGGTTGGTGTTGCCGCTGATGAGCGAATTTCTGGATAACACGGTCGATGAAGGGAGCAGCAAACAGGATTGTGAATTAAAGGCGTTTTACCGGCTGGCGGCACGACTGAAAGCGGCGTTTCCCCGCTTGCCCGTGACGCTTCTGCTGGATGGCTTGTATGCCAACGGTCCGGTGATGGCGCTTTGCCGCAAAAACCGGTGGGAATTTATGATCGTGCTGCAGAACGATTCGCTGCTGAGCGTATGGAAGGAAGCACATGCGCTCATGAAGCTCCATCCGGAGCAGACCGTCACCCGCACTTGGAAGGGGAGAGCCCAGACATTCCGGTATACGAATGACATCGAATACGTTTATGGCTCCAATGAACGGTTGAAGCAGACCGTACACGTCGTCGTCTGTGAAGAAACGTGGGAAGAAGCAGATGAGCAGGCCAAGATCGTCACGAAAACCTCCCGCCATGCCTGGCTTTCCAGCGAACCGCTCCATGAGCGCAACCTGCATGTGCGTTGCAACGTGATGGCCCGGAGCCGCTGGGGACTGGAGAACGACATCCTGCAAGAGAAACGGCAAGGGTACCAGTACGAGCATGTTTTCGCCTATGATTGGAACGCGATGAGAGGATACCACTACCTTATGCATCTGGCCCATTTGATGAATGAACTGGCCGGACTGGTTGAAGTTGTGGCGGCATTAACTTCTCAGTTCGGCATTCGCGGATTTCTTCGGCTGCTGCGGGAAACGATTGCGAGTCCGTGGTTAGACCTCGTACGGATGCGGGAACTTCAGGAACAGAAGAGGTACCTGCGTTTTGCTTCATGACCTGCAAATGTGCATAAAGAATCCAAGAGTGCGACGCAACACGTCTGTCCATTATAAGGAAAAAAAGTACGCTCAAAGAAGAAAGTACATCACGAGAAGGTGGTGATGCAGCCGTACAGCCGGATATTTTCCGGAAAAGTTCATAGGATACCCCGTAAAAACGGCATTTTAGCCATTCGCAAGACCTACAAACATTTTCATGCGTCAGCTGTGAAAATGAAAAAAAAGGCTTGACTCTTTTCGCGGTGCATGATATTTTATATCTTGTCGCCGCGAAAAATGGTTTAACGGCTTTCGCGGAGAGGTAACACTAAGCGGTCGTGGCGGAATTGGCAGACGCGCACGGTTCAGGTCCGTGTGGGCTAACCCCCCGTGGAGGTTCGAGTCCTCTCGACCGCATTCGTTCAACTGTAAGAAGCTCTTGAATTCTCCTGTAGAATTTAAGAGCTTTTTTGCATACTAGGCATGAACAGCGGATCTGCCCCTTTCGGTCCGTTCTTTTGCAGCCTGATCCCGTTGGATCAGAGGGGAAGAAGAACCAAGGTGAGCATTCTGATCGAAAGGGATAATCATTCAAGAAGTGCGGGCAGGAGACCAACGATCCAAGCGAGGTGAGGCCGAATTGTTCCGAGTGGCGGTTTGTGATGATGAAGAGCGGCAGCGTGAGCAGATCAAGCAAATGTTGCTTACGTTAATCCGGGAGCTTCAGCATCTGGATGAGCAAATCATCGAAGATCACCATTCAACCGAGCGGCCAGGCAAGATGGTTTAACATTCAGCCTTCCTTGGCCGGGCGGACGATTACCGTGAACACGGAAGGAAGCGGCGGCTTCATCGTATATGACGAACAAGGGTTGATGGTTCACTCGT
This sequence comes from Paenibacillus sp. MB22_1, assembly GCF_047200555.1. Lineage (NCBI taxonomy): Bacteria > Bacillati > Bacillota > Bacilli > Caryophanales > Paenibacillaceae > Paenibacillus > Paenibacillus sp. MB22_1. Next base: position 1,932,887 of record NZ_JBLADV010000001.1, on the reverse strand, counting down.
CGATCATTAGTAAGCAGCCTTCCATGAAACTGCCGGCCGGCGGGAAATAACCTTATTGAACTCAAAAGCCGCTAGCCGGGCATATGTTGCCGGGCAGCGGCTTTTTTCAGCGCTTAGGAGGGTTCCGGGCAGAAGGCAGGGTTTACGGTGGATAAATATTGTGCGTAACCCGGATCAAGCCTAGCCAATTCGGCAAAATAGCTGCCGATCCCATGATTGGTAGATAATGAAGTATCGGCGAAGTACAAGGGGTAAGAGGCGGGGACATGTCGGTAGTAGTAGGTTTTCGCTTGTTTGGGCAGCTTGAACACAGTCGGAGGGATGTGGGTCACCGCATCAAATTCGTTATGAATTCGGTAACTGTTCGGGACGTACTGAGTAAAAGCTTGAACGAAATCCGGGTCTCCAACGCGGGGAGAACCAAACGTAAACAGGATGGGAACCCGGTTCGTATTGGCGGCGATATCCATGGCACATAGCGTAGCTAAAGCGGCCCCGAGGCTGTGACCGGTGAGATATAACGTTTTGTCCTCTGGCAGCCAGCGCAGCGCCGAGTGAATCTGGCGGCGGGCCGATGCATAAATCCCGGTAAATCCCCGGTGCGTGCTGCCGGCATCCTTGGCCCATTTGAATTTCTGCTGGGTTGCGATGGCATCGGCGATCCAATTGGAGGCCGAGCTTGTTCCCCGGAAAGCGATGATGATCTCATCCGGCGAATGCCAAATAAATCCGAAGCGTTCCCATACTCCGATCAAAGATTTCGCTTCAAGCGTATCGTACAGCGCATAGGGAGGCGGAAGGACAAATGAACCGTCCGGATTTTTGAATTGCGCATAGGTCTGGCTGCACACTGCGGCTAAGAACATCGCGCGCTGGACTTGATTCTGGTTAAGTTCCATATTCCACCCTCCCTGCGTCTTCCTGATTTCAAATATATTAAGCGCAAGGAAGGAAGATGCTATAGTACGCTATTGACCCGGTCTTATATAATAGGGACGACGACTCCTATAGGAAGGTAAGGGTGGCAGTATGGTGTGGTTAATTCTAGTCATTATTCTAATCTTGGCATTTGGTTTGATCGCGACGATAAGGATCGGGCAATCGCAAAGCAACCGGGAGGAAAATCCGCGTTATACCCAACAATCGGGCCGAAATTGGCTCCGGCTGGGCGTGATGTACGCCATCGGCGTGCTGGCGGTTGTGCTGGTCTTAATCCTGTTTATTTAGAGGCGGAATACGCCGTGAATTATCGGCTGAACCTGCGGTGACGTTGAAGCGGCGGGATTTCGCCGTTTCAACTTTTTATGTAACCGCTGTCATCAGAAGTGAACATTTATGGTGGAGGGGCTTGCGACAGGGCTGGAAAGCCGATTATGCGAGCTGTCTGTTCCGGTGCGGTTCCAAAGTATTTTTACTGGGGACAAAAGGTTGCTGATGCTGCTGAATTTTTCCGGTGCGTACAGCCAGGAAGTGATCGAGGCGATTCGCGAGTACGCGCGGAACAAGGCGGAGGCAATGCCGGAGACAACGTGGGTTATCGGCGGCGAATTTACAGAGCTGAGCGACTTGGGGAAAGTGTATCGGGATGATTGGCAGAAGCTGCTGGGCTTTCGGTTTTATTTTCCGGGGAAAACCGTCCTACAGGCGGATGAGCGCCTCCGGCTCGCGCGCTTCCTGCGTTCGACATGAAGGAACTGCTGTCCGGACTGAAGCGGGGGCAGGCGGAGGAAGTATTCGCGAGATTGCGGGAGCTCGCCGCCGAAGCGGCCGGCAGTTACTTGCAAACGCCTTTTGAATTCAAATCGTTCCTGGGGAACGCTGTCTTCCATGTCACAATTGCCACCTTGGAGCTTCACCGTGAAGCGAAGGAACTGGACGGATTAAAATACGCTTATTTCAAAGCGATCGATGAAGCCCGGGATGCCGCCGGTCCCGTTCTGGGCGAAGGTGACGATCATTATCGCTATTACTTGGCGGTGGACCGGATACAACATGATTTTTTACCTGTCGGGGATTCAAAATATCGAGCCAACGATTTACGAAGCGGCCAAAATCGACGGGGCGTCGGCGGTTACACAGTTTTTCCGAATTACGATTCCGCTCCTGAAGCCGATTATTTTATTTACCTCGATCACCTCGACGATCGGCACGCTGCAGCTGTTCGACGAAGTGATGAACATTACGCAGGGCGGACCCGGGAATGCCAGTTCTACGATCTCGCAATACATTTACAATCTATCGTTTAAATACTCGGCGAATTTCGGGTATGCGGCAACGGTGTCGTATTCCATCGTAGTGATGATCGTTCTCTTATCCATCATCCAGTTTAAAGTGGCAGGTGATCGCGATGCTTAGGGCGGCCAAACGAATTTCCATGTACGTATTCCTTGCCGTAGCGGCGTTTGTCTCGATTTTTCCGTTTCTATGGATTATTGTGAGCTCGACAAACCCGTCGGTGGACGTCACCCGGGGCAAGCTGCTGCCGGGCTCCCATTTTGGGGCAAACCTGCGCAACCTGCTGGATTCCGTTGATATCCTAAATGCGCTTAAGAATTCGCTGGCCGTCTCCGTCTCCACGACGCTGCTCGCCCTGCTGATCGCTTCACTGGCGGGTTATGGCTTCGAGATTTACCGCAGCAAAGCGAAGGACATGGTATTTAACGTGCTGCTGCTGTCGATGATGCTGCCTTTTGCGGCTTTGATGGTGCCGCTCTACCGCATGTTCGGCCGAATTACCAATCTATTGCCCTTGATCGGTATCGACACGCTGGCCGCGGTTGTGCTGCCGACGATGACGACAGCGTTTCTGATCTTCTTCTTCCGCCAGAGCACCAAGATGTTCCCGAAGGAGCTGCTGGAAGCGGGCCGGATCGACGGTTTATCCGAGCTGGGGATGTTCTTCCGCGTTTATGTGCCTACGATGAAGACAACGTATGCGGCAGCGGCGATTATCACGTTTATGAGCAGCTGGAACAACTATATGTGGCCGCTGATCGTGCTGCAAACACCTCAGAAGCAGACGGTGCCGCTGCTGATCTCCACGCTGGGTTCCAGCTATTCACCGGATTACGGGCTGATCATGCTGGCGATTGTCATTTCGACGCTCCCGACGGCCATTGTTTTCTTCGTGATGCAGAAGCATTTTGTGGCCGGGATGATCGGGTCGGTGAAATAACGAGGGGCTCGCCATTAATGATAAGTTGGCAGCCAATCCCCATGCGCTTCGATCAAGTCATCACACATCGCGATAATATCGTCGATGGACAGCTCAGCGGACGTGTGGGGATCCAGCATGGCGGCATGGTAGATATGCTCCTTCTTGCGGGTGATCGCCGCCTCGATCGTCAAGAGCTGGGTATTGATGTTCGTCCGGTTTAAGGCAGCGCATTGCGGCGGCAGATTTCCAACATAGGTAGGAGTTACGCCGCTGGCATCCACGAGGCAGGGAACTTCCACGCAGGCTTCGGCCGGGAGGTTCGGAATCAGCCCCGTATTCATGACGTTGCCGCCGATTTTGAACGGGACATTGGTTTCAATGGCTTCCATGATGTACGAAGCATATTCGTGCGTGCGCTCATGCGTCAGTTCCCGGTTGCCGACGAGCTCCTCGCGCATGCGCTCCCAATTCGAGATTTGCTCGACACAGCGGCGCGGGTATTCATCCAGCGGGATTTGGAAACGATCAATCAGTTCAGGGTAATTTCGTTTGATGAAATATGGATGATATTCAGCGTTATGCTCCGACGATTCTGTCACGTAGTAACCAAATTTCAACATTAATTCGAAACGGACCATATCATGATGCGGCTGCTTTTGCTTCTCTGCCGCAAGCCGTTTGATTTCGGGATAGAGGTCAACGCCGTCCCGGGTGACTTCGAGCAGCCAAGCCATGTGGTTGATGCCTGCGATTTTTGCCTGAACCCCGGTTGCGTCCAGCCCCAGGCTGTCGAACAATCCCGGAACACAAACCTGCACGCTGTGGCAGAGACCAACGGTACGAACCTGGCCATATGTATTCATGACGTTGGTCAACACGGCCATCGGGTTCGTGTAGTTAAGGAATAAGGCGTCCGGGCAAACTTCACGGATATCCGCGGCAAAGTCCAGCATGACAGGAATCGTCCGCAGGTTGCGGAAAATGCCGCCGATCCCCACTGTATCGGCGATCGTTTGGCGCAGCCCGTATTTCTTCGGAATCTCAAAATCCGTAATCGTACACGGATCGTATCCGCCGACCTGGATGGCGTTGATGACGTATTTCGCGCCTCTCAGCGCTTCCTTCCGGTCGGTGAAGGCTTTCACGACGCATGTGCTGCCGCTGCTGTGCTTCAGATTGTTTAGCATGTTCTCCGAATCTTTGAGGCGCTGCAGGTCGATATCGTACAAAGCCAGCTCGAAGCCCTGCAACGCGGGAGTCAACATGCAATCGCCTAACACGTTTTTGGCGAATACCGTACTTCCAGCCCCGATAAATGTAATTTTGGACATGTTAGATCTCCTCCTTTTTCCTCCTCAATATAGCTCTCCACCTGAAAGAAAGGTATGGAGGAATGAAAGGGAAGTATGGAGGAATGTTGTATTTTGGCCTGCCATCCCTTACGCTAGGGAGAGCAGGCCATTATGCTTTCAGGAGGTTGTGGTGATTGATTCCCGAGCACGACTTGTTTGAAGTCCATATGAACCCTGATGACCGGGAGCGGGACATCACGGTCTTGTTTAGCGGACAAGGGCGGCCGCACCCGAACCATCGCATCGGGCCGTCCGTGCATGACTATTTTTTGCTGCATACGGTGTTTGAAGGGAAGGGGACGTATACCTGGGGAGGACAGGAATATTCTTGCCGGACGGGGGATACCTTTGTCATTTTTCCAGAGGGATTGTTCACTTACGAGGCGGATTCCCTAGATCCGTGGCATTACGCATGGGTTGCGTTAAGAGGTTCGGGTGTCCTTCGGCAGCTGGCGGATGTCGGCATTACGCCGGATAAACCGGTGGTTAGCTCCGGGGAGCCGGAGGAATTACGGGAGCTTTACGCTCGCCTGCGATCGTCGTTCCGCCAAAGCGATCACCCGCATTTGGAAAGCCTCGAGGCGGCAGGCTGGGTGACGCTGCTGCTTCATCATTTTGGGGTTGCGAACCGGGAACACCTGCCTCGTTCCGCTGCGAAGGAGCCGGCAATGATCGACCGGCAGGTGGAGCAGGCGATCCGTTGGTTCCAGCTGCAATATCCGCAGCAAATCGGCATTGAAGAGCTGGCGCGCAATTTAGGGTACCATCGGGCCCATCTGTTCAGCGCCTTCAAGGCCCGGACAGGACTGTCGCCGAAGCAGTATTTAACGAAGGTCAGGATTGAGAAAGCGAAGGAGCTGCTTGCCGGCCCGTTAACGATCGACCAAATTGCGTCGTCCGTTGGTTTTAATGATGCGCTGTACTTCTCACGCCAATTTAAGAAATCCACGGGTAAGTCCCCCAGCGAATATCGGCATGGGAACGGAAGGGGAGATAAGAGGTAGCCGCTTAAAAAACACCAAAGACGTTGTGCATACAACGCCTTTGGGGGATATTCTATTCGCCTGACCAGCGCTGCAACACCATCAAGGCGGCTCCTGTGGCCACGGCGGATTCGGTCAGCTGCCCTTGGGTGAACAGCGGATTATACTCGGGATAATGGTAAGCATTTTGCTTGGCGACCTCCACCGCGGTATCAAAGACAAGCGGGTGTGCGCTGATCAGAGGGCCGCCTAGCACAACGTATTCGGGGTGCAAAGCATTAATCAAATTGGCCAATCCGGTTCCGAGGCAAACGGCCGTTTCCTGAAATTGTTCCTTAACCAGCGGATCATCCTGCGACAGAGCGTCCACAAGGGTGGCGAAGTTGATCTGCTCCGGGGCTAGGCCGGACAACACGCTGCTGCGGCCGGCTTTCAGCTCTGCACGTACCCGATCTTCCAGCGCAGGTACGGACACAAAAGCTTCCAACGCGCCGGAGTTGCCTTTATTGCGGAGCTTTGGCCCATTCATCTGAATGATCATTTGCCCAATCGCTCCCTCGGTATCGGCGGCGCCCCGGAGAATCCGGCCTTCCGACATGGCGGCTGAACGGATATTTACGCCAACATGCACATAAAGGGCATGCCGGATTGTATCCGAGCGCAGCGCCCAGTGTTCGCCGATCAGCGCTGTGTTGGCGCCGTTGTCAAGCTTGGCGGGGATTCCGAGCCTTTCTTCAAGCATGGCACAGATCGGGACATGGCTCCAGTAAGGTGCGGGGAACCACTCCGGTTCGAGGATGATGCCGTTTTGGTGATCCAGCGGGCCCACCGCCCCGATGCCGAGACCCAGAACGTCGGCGGATGTGATGCCGTGCTCTTGAAGAAACGTCTTGGCGGTGTCGGCAACAAGGTCAGACAGCACCTCCGGCGTCATGTGTTCGTCCATTTTCCAGCGGGCCCGCGACAACGGGGTCAAATGCATGTCATACAATCCGAGGACCGAGTAAATTCGGGAAATCTCCAGCCCCAAGATATACCGATACTTCGGATTGGTCTGGAACAGGATCGGCTTGCGGCCGCCGGTCGAGTTCCCCAGCCCGGAGATGACGAGCAGCCCCCGGGAGGTCATCTCCTCCAGGAACCGCGTCATGCTGCTGGGGGTGAGCGGAAATTCGTTCATTAAATCGGCTTTGGAGACGGTGCCGAGAAATGAAATTCGATCATAAATCTGCTTCTTAATTGAAGGATTGGAATGAGTCAACATCGATAAAGGTCTCCATTTCCAAGTTCATACATCGGGATATTTTCAAGTATCAAGTATAAAGGGAGTTAGAGCTTAATACCAGCCCCTCTGAACTATCATCTGCATGTTGGACTAGGTATTTTTTTGTTGACTCTTTAAAAAATAAGTGATAATATAAATTCTGTTGCTGCAAACGATGCATCAACCCATATATATGCGGTCGTGGCGGAATTGGCAGACGCGCACGGTTCAGGTCCGTGTGGGCTAACCCCCCGTGGAGGTTCGAGTCCTCTCGACCGCATCTTATAAAGAACAGCCTCGCAAACTCGCTCTTCGGAGCGGTTGGGAGGCTGTTTTTTCATGGGTTCGTGCTAAGATACCCCGTTAGATTGTCCAGTACTTTATGGGATAACCGTCCCCTTGCTTCCCGGGTGAAACCCGATACTTTCGCGGTATAGATGATTTGGGGGTAGCGGTGAAGCTCAGCTTTGAACTCCCCGGCACCGTCCGCGTCAAAAATCGCATAGTTTCCGCTCGCTTGGACCCATTCCCGAAAGGCAGCGGCATCAAATGGTGCACCCAGAGAGGTATTCACCAAAATTTTACCATGCCCCAAAGCGGCGAATTCTTCGGGCCCAAGGAGCTGGGTGTTTCTAGGCAAATGCATGGAGATGATTTCTGAGGTTTGCAGCAGATCGTGAAGCGGAGCATATGCATACCCTGCCTGCTCGCAATCCGGTTTGCGGCTCCGGCTGAAATATTGGACTTGCATGCCGAAGGCGGAAGCCCGATGCGCTAAAATTTTGCCGGTCGCGCCCATCCCGATGATCCCCAGCTTGCGCTGCTGCAGCTCAATCGGTTCACTTTGCCATTGGTGCGGGCCCAAGCCTTTGAGCAAACGGATGAGCTCGCTCAAAATGAATTCGGCAACCCCTTCATCGCCGTAATCCCGGACGCCACGAACCTCGATGCCGCGGGCCCTTGCCGCAGGGATATCGACGTTGGCCGACCGCTCATCATACAGGCTGCAGCACATTCCGATATATCGAATCGCAGGGCTCTTTGCGATCACCTCATCATCGATTCTCGTTCTCCAGGATATCAAGACACAATCCGCTCCTTGGATCCTTTCCATTAACTCGTCTTTGCTTTGCGGATCGTGGTCAAACCGAAGGATGGGCTGTTTCGAGTGCTTTTGCAATTCCTCGAAGGCCCAGGCTTCGAGCCCAACGTTGTCCGCGCATACAATTTGGTTAAACATGATTTCTACTAAAACCTCCCTGATCCAGCAGCTTACGCACGTCACATGCTTGTTTTCTACTATATCACGAAGTGACGGTTTCTCGCTGAACCCTCCAGTAGAAACGCCATAAGGACCTTATTCCGGGAGGGTTTCCAGCAGTAGTTCAGCCAGTCGGCACCCCTTGGAAAGCAGGTCGGTTGCATCAAACGGGGAGGGGCCAATCGGCGGAAACCAGTCTTCTTGCTCCGCAAGCGTTCGCGGGTTTGGAACGCCATCCGGTTTGGCGGCGTCAGCTGGATCCCAAGGAACAGACCCCGCTTCCTCGACGAGGGGCCATACTTGCGAATCCCCGCTCATCGAGATGTATCTTACCATCGCCGCCGCTTCTGTCATGTGACGCAACAGACCGGCTGCCTCCTCGCTGAAACCGGAAACGACAAGCAAACGCAAGGCAAGCAGCGAGTTATGAAACCGGGTTAATCCCTGCAAGTAGGCATACGCCTTTACGTTCTGCGGCACCGGCAGCTCCAGCAGCGCCTCCTCCAACCGATCGGCTGATTGGTCCAAGAGCTGGAGCCATGCGGCGTGGCGCTGTTCCATTTCAGCGATCGTCTCCTCGTAACCATACATCGGTTCTTCACCTCGATTGTTCCGATTCATTATCTGAAGATACTTTAATCGATGAAATGCATTTCAGGTCAACCCTTTATTGGCGGAAAAAAGAGAAGGGTGAAGTGAACGATGGAGGCGGCTAAATAAGTGCGGAAAAAGGGTTGTTCCGTCAAGCTGCTGCGAAAGGGCTTATTCCTTCCAAGGCGAATGATGGATGCAGTCGCAGAAGTTAGTCCGTTTAAAGTGAATTTTACCCGCGGCATCCCCGCTTGCACCTCAAACTGCTGGGGGTCGAAGACGTCGTCGAAAACTTGGTATCGGGGGAGGCGGACTTTGCTGTGACGATCCTGCAGGAGGAAGACGAACGGTTTGCGGTCATTCCTCTCTATAATGAAGAATTCTATTTCGTCGCTTCGCCGGATCATCCGCTCGCCGGGCAATCCTCCGTCGATTTCAAGCGGATTGCGCAAGAGCCGGTGGTGATGTTTCCCGAGACGCATCGCTGCCGCCAACTGGTTGATGCGGCTTGTGCAATCAAGGGGTTTACGCTGCACCCCCACATCGAAACAACCACCATCGATTCCTTGCTGCAGCTAGTCCGTTCCGGCGCAGGCGTAACGATCCTGTCCAAGACGCTGTTGGAAATGTACGATTTGGAAAAATTATGCCTCCTTCCGCTGCGGAATCCTTCTTTGACCCGGAAGGTAGGGATCGTGTACCTGAAGGATAAATACCTTGGTGCGGCGGCACGGGAATTTATTACGCTAATTCAAGAACGGGTCCAGACGTTGAAGAAGATCCAGGTGCAGGGCTGATGGGAAGAGAGCCGACCCCTGGGGAGAGAAGTCTGATTTAAGGCTTCACTCTCCGGGGGGCTTTTTTTATAGGTTGGATCAAGCTCAGGTAAGGGCGGCGTAGCGCATGTTTCCGGACAGGGACAGTCATACTAGCAGAAAGGAGGCTGGTGTGGATTGACGGCGGGAGAAATCGCTTTTTACTTTCTGCTGTATGCGTTATTTGGCTGGCTGCTCGAAAATGTGTACAACCTTTTTACGCAAGGCGAGTTCTGGAAGGAAGGTTTTATGAAAGGACCGTTTAAGCCGATGTACGGCGTTGCCCCAGTTCTGTTGCTGTGGCTTGTCCAGGAGGGTGGAGGACACCGGCTACTGCTTACCGGATTGCTGTGCTTAATCATCCCCACCGTAGTGGAAGGAGTTAGCGGCTGCTTGCTGCTGATGTTGTTTGGTCGGAGATGGTGGGATTATTCGGGGTTGCGCTTCCAGCTTGGCGGCCATATTTGTCTGAAGTTTTCGTTGTATTGGGGCGTTCTGTCGGTATTCACGCTGAAAGTGGTGCACCCGCTGGCGGAACAGGCCTATCGAAGCGTTTCTCCTGTATGGCCGGTGGTTGGGCCGGCGCTACTATTGTTATTTGCCATTGATCTGGCGTGGACCTGTCTTACGCGGCGAAGAGAATATCGCGGGAGCTTGATCTAGCCCATCGTTGCTTAAGAGAAAGGAGGAAGCCTCATGTCCTATTTCAAAAAACTGGTTCGACGGATCCCAATACTGGCTGCCGGTGGTCTTGCCGCGCTGTTGCTAACGGCCTCGATTAGCGGACAAGCCGCGCCGACAGCAAATAATTTAGCAGAGAACCCGGGCACGGAATCAAGTGAACTGAAGTCAGAAACACAAGATCATAAGGCCGCCCTCAAACCGCGATCCGCTTCCCACAAGGTGGCGGTGATTATCGACGATTTAGGGAACGGGATGGCCGGTACAGAGGAAATCCTCAACCTGCCGATCAAATTAACCGTGGCGGTCATGCCATTCCTGGAAACGACGCAGGAGGATGCCCGGCGGGCGCATGAGTACGGGCACGACGTGATCATTCATATGCCGATGGAGCCCAAGCAAGGGAAGGCGGAATGGTTGGGACCTGGGGCGATCCTCTCCAGCATGACAGACGAGGAGATCCGGCAAAGGGTTGAAGCCGCGATTGACCAAGTTCCCTATGCCATCGGGATGAACAATCATATGGGCTCGAAGGTGACTGAGGACGAGCGGGTGATGTCGGTGATTTTGGAGGTATGCCGCGAGCGGGGGTTATTTTTCATTGACAGCAAAACGAACTCTCGGTCCGTTGTTCCCCGCTTAAGCGAGAAGATGGGGCTGCCCCGGCTGGAAAACGATATTTTTCTGGACGATGTAGGCAGCGAAGCGCATGTTACGAAACAACTGCGGCAGGTCCTGAACATCCTAAATAAAGGTAAGCGCAATAGCTGCGTAACGATCGGGCATGTAGGGGTACAGGGTAAGAAAACCGCGGCCGCCTTGCAAAAGAACATCCCAATTTTACAGGCTGTAGGTGTCCAATTCATCGGGACGAGTGAGCTGGTCTGGGAACAAATTAGTCCTAGCCTTCAGCTGGGACCGGGGTTTACATTACCGTAAAGTATTCGGCGATGCCGCGATACAATGCTTCGGCAATCTTCTGTTGACCGCGTCTGTTCGTGAGGATAGCGCGGTCTTCCTCGTTGCTGAGGAAGCCCATCTCTACAATTACAGCCGGACAATCGATATGGTTCAATAAATAAAACGGCTTGCCAAGCTCCGGGGTTCGGGAAACGTCCAGCTGGTAAAACCGCTCCAGCGACCGTTGAATCGAAGCGGCCAGTATGGCGCTGCGTCCTTCATTCTGATGGAGCACAAGCGGTCCGCGTTTGGCCGGATTCCGTCCCCAGTTGACATGCAGGCTGACGACGATCGAAGCGGGCAACTGTTCGCTAAGTTCCTTGCGCTGCGCCAAATCCCGCAGGTGCCGCGAGCGGCTTGGAAGCCAGCGGTTGTCGTCGCTTAAGGCGTAATCACCAGTCCGGTTGAGAATCGCGCGGTAGCCGTGGCTTCGGAGGACGACGTAAAGCCGACGCCCGATTTCGAGATTGATGTCCTTTTCGAGATATTGTTTATAAGACGTGCCGCCGTCGATTCCGCCGTGGCCGGCATCGATCAGAATCACCGGCTCGGGGAAGGCATGCCTGAGGTCGTTGCCTTCATCCGCCGCGGCCGGAGCGATGCCGCTTCCCAAGGCAATGGAGACCGTCAACGTTAGCGTTAACAGGCATCGTATCATTTTTCCCATTTGTCTCACCTTTCAGGAGATACTTCCTCTATAGAGTGAACCTGCGGCGGGGAAATCATGCATTCCGCGGCTGCGGTCATACGTCTGGGGATTTGCGGGTTTAAGGTGGAGGGAATCGGCGCAAACTAGGGCTAACGAAGAACGACAATGCGAGAAAGGAGCTTATCTCCATGGCCAAAGGTGACGAATTGGTCAAATATATCACCGAACGGGTAGTAGATTACGTGGAAACCCCGCGGGAAATCCGCCGCGAGCGGTCGAAGGCGAAGGAACCGTGGAGCCGGCGCTGGTTCGGCATGATCCCGTCCTCCATCTCCCTGTGGGCCGGGCAGCTTCCCAAGCCAAAGAAGAAAGAAGCCCAGAGAAAAGAACAGGCTTCTCACTCACGGAAAGTTTGAGTAAGCCGAAGCTGAACCCGGTTATTGATGACAGCCGCCTTCTGTCCCGAAAGGGAGAGGGCGGCTGTTTTTAGATGCGCTTGGGAGCCGGGGATATTCTTTCTTTGTCATTGCCATCGTCATCTTCGCCTTCGTGCCCATTTGCCCTGCACCAACTCATCCCCCTCGCGCCAACTCATCCGCTAACTGGACCAACAGGTGAACGCCTTCACGAATTTGTGCCTCATTCTTAAACGAAAAGCTGAGTCGGATCCGGTCATCCATTTCCCCCAAGGGATCACAAATCGTTCCGGGGACGAACGTCAACCCGCGGCGGACGCCCTCGGTGAGCAGTTGATTGGAGCTTAAGCCTTCAGGAAGGCGGACCCACAAGTTTAATCCGCCTTGCGGACGGTACCACTGCCATCCGGTGCCGGCGGCAAGCGCTTGCTCCATCACGTCCCGGCGAATCTGCAGCGCCGTCCGAAGCTTCTCCAGGTGCTGCTGGAGCCGCTCGGACTCGAAGCAGTGCTGGAACAGCTTCTGGTTGACCAGCGGCGTGCCGTTGTCGGCCAGCGATTTGGCCGTCAGCAGCGGGGCCATTACCGCCGCGCGAGCGGCAACGGCGCATATACGCAGCCCCGGCGCCAGGTATTTGCTGAAGGTGCGCAGGTATACAACCCAGCCTTCCGTATCGTAGGAATAGAGCGGCGGGGGAGGCGGCGCATCGAAATAAACGTCATGAACCGCGTCGTCCTCGACGATCAGGCAGCCGTAGCGCTCGGCCAGCTCCACCAGCCGCTTGCGTTGGCTGGCCGGCACGATAAATCCCGTCGGATTATGAAATGTAGGATTCATATAAAACATCCGGGGTTTATGGCGCTTCATATAACCCTCAACAAGGTCGAGGTCATATCCGTCCCGATGAATCTCCACAGGGAGGAGACGCGCGCCCCGCTGACGGAAGCAATCGAGCGCCGAGCTGTAGGTTGGGCGTTCCACCAACACATAATCCATCGGACGAAGAAAAACGCCAGCCAGCAGGTCGATCGCTTGCTGGCCGCCGGTCGTGATCAGCAGCTCGTCGTAGGAGACTTGAAGCTTATCTTTTCGCTGCATATCCGCACAGAGCAGTTCCCGCAGCTCCTCGTCCCCCTGGACGGAGGAATAGGTGCCCAGCAGCTTAGGATAACGGTCGAACACCTGCTTCACGTGGTCTGACAGGAACAGATTCGGCAGCAGGTTCGGGTCGATGAGCGCTTGGGAGAAAGAGTAGACCGCTGGGATCTGGTGAATCTCGCTTAAGGTATTCTGCAGATGACCGGTCCCGTGCCGAGCTAGAGCGTTAAACGTTGTTCCGCCTGCTCCGCCGGTGGTCAGGTTGGAACGGGTGTTGCTCGCATCCTCGGGTTCGGCGGGATCAGTATACGGTCGGCCTCCGGACACGTAATAACCGGATTTTTCCTTGACGTAAATGTATCCTTGCTCCTTCAGCAGCCCGTAGGCCCGGAAGACGGTTAACCGGTGAAGCTGCAGCTCGCCCGCTAACTCACGCACGGAGGGCAGCTTATCGTGCGCCTTCCAATCCCCCCGATGAATCCGGTCCAGGATATACTTATACACTTGCGTATACCGAATCCTCCCAGGCTCTGCCGGCTTTGGCCTTATGTTCATCGCCATCTCTCCTTCGCTTTGTGGCGTGAGTCTATTTTATACATAAAAACCGAGTATCTGTTCTATGATGAGTCATCTGTTCTGTCCTCTTTCCTGTATGATACATTTCAACAGCTGAAAGGGGAAGATTTCCATGATTGTGGTCAACTATTTGATCGTATGTCTCGTATTTGGCACGACGTTTTTAGCGATAAAAATCGGGGTAGATCATGCGGCGCCTCCGTTTTTCTCCGCGGGGATCCGCTTCTTCGCGGCCGGGGCGATTCTGTTTCTGTGGATGGTTTGGAGAAAAAAAGCGGAGTGGACCCTGCTGCTGCGCAAGGAAATGCTGGTTACGGGAGCTTTGCTGACCTTCGGGACGTTTGCGTTACTTTATTGGGCGGAGCAATACGTCACGTCCGGCGTCGCTGCGGTATTATCGGCTACAGGGCCGCTGATGATCCTGCTGCTGCAGATGATGGTGCTGCGGCAAAAAGCGACGGGACGCGCCGTCCTGGGCATCATGATCGGTTTGGCCGGGGTCATGCTGCTGGTGCTGCCCAACATGGTGTCGGTACAGGCCGGACCCCGCTGGGTAATCGGTTGCGCGGCGATTTTGACCGGGGAAGTAATGTATTCGATCGGCGCTTTGTATACCAAACGAGTCACTGAGAATTTTGCAGCGGTGTCGCCGATTGCGCTGAACGCCGCACAAATGATTTACGGCGGCTTGCTGCTGTTCCTCCTGTCGGGCTTCACCGAGCGGGTGACGGCGGGGGACCTACTAGAGCCGACTGCCTTAGGCTCGCTGTTATATTTAACCGTGGTGGGTTCGATGGTGGGGCACAGCTTGTTTTACTGGCTGGTGGCCAAGACCAACCCGGTGTTTCCGTCAACTTGGCTGTACGTATCGCCGCTGATTGCGATGACGATTGGCGTATTGTTTTACGGAGAAACGGCCGGATGGTTTGCGGTGTTGGGCGGGGTCGCGATTATCGCCGGCACGGTGTTGACCAATCTGGACAGCTTGCGCCAGCTGCTCAGCCGACCGGCACGATTGACGGCGCAGGCCGCCGCAGAGGGAGGTACGGGTTCGGCGGCGGGTTCATAGGGTCCGCCGGAGGTATTTGCCCGGAGAAAGCTGCAAAAGAAGTCAATTTCATAATTTGTAACCCCTTGTGGGATAAGGTTTTTCAGCATGTAAAAAAGGAGTACCTCCCCAAAATCTCGAAGTAAAGGTTACCACACCAACCACGAGAAAGGAGTACTCCCATGTATGGTATTCAACAAGCAGAGCTATTTTCCTTCGAGGAATTAATGGGAATGGCGGATGAGGCAAAATACAGTGCCATTCTGGAACACGTCCCCATGGGGATCATCCTGCATGCCGTTAGCAAAAAAAGTACCCGCGGCCGCTCCGAAAGTTTAAATACCAGAGCGATGATGTATTCCCTCATTATTGGAAAACTGGAACATATCCGCTATACGAAAGATCTGATCAAGCGTCTGCGAACCAGTTCCGAATTCAGAAGGTTATGCCGCTTTACCGATTCGGACCGGGTACCGAGTGAAGCCGCCTATTCCCGCCTTGTAGCCAGGCTGGCTCAAAGCGGCGTACTGAGACACGTTCTGGATACAGTGGTAGACCAGGCAATTGCCGCAGGGTTTCTTTCGGGTGAGGTTCTGGCAATAGATTCGTCCCACATTGAGGCCTTCGACCGAAATCCGAAGCTGGATGAAGGGAAGACGACGACTTCTTCCAGCCCTCTCGTTGACGAAGACCCTGCCTTGTTCTCCGCGGACACATGCACGCCGTCCCAGGAAGCCAAGCCGGAGAAGCCCAAACGTTCCAAACGCGGGAGAATCCCGAAAGCGGAATGGGACGAGTGGCGGAAGCAAATGGATGCTTACGAAGCGTCGCTTGGTTTCTTCGAACGGGGAGTAGCCGACATGTTGCCAGCCAGTTACGAAGAACTCGCCCGCGATATGCCGCAATACCCAAGCACTGGCGCAAAAGGCGATCCGCGAGGCACCCACCGCGTGAAATTCTGGTACGGGTACAAGGCGAATCTGCTCGTCGACACGGCAAGCCAATATATTGTTGCCGGCGAGACCTGCTCCGCTCATGTCAGTGACCAGAGACCGGCCATTATGCTGCTGAAGCGACTTCAGGAGCGATTTCCGGATCTGCAGGTTAAGCACGTTTTGGCTGATAAGGGCTATGACGGCGAAGCGGTATACCGACAAATCCGCAAGTTAGGTGCTTTTCCGATTATCCCGTTAATTCACCGCACCAAGCTGCCTTTGAAGGAAGACAAATATTATCGTCCGCTGTGTGAACAAGGCCATCCGTACCGTTATGACAGCTACGACCCGAAGGGGGGCAACGTGAAATTTACCCGTCCGAAAGAATGCAAGGAATGTCCGCTGCAAGCTAAAGGCTGCCAGAAGGTGTATAAAATCCGGATAGAAACCGACGTCCGCAAATACACAGCACCTGGCCGGGGAAGCGAGAAGTTTGCCGAATTGTTTAAGCAGCGGACCGCTATTGAACGCGTCTTTGCATATCTGAAGTTATACTTTGGCATGGGCACTACACGAAGGCTCAAAAAACGTGCGTTCGTCGATCTCGAACTAAGTTACCTAGCGTACAATGTGTCTAAATATGCGCTGGATTATTTGAACATGAACATCCGTTTGACCAAACAAGCCGCGTAACTTTTTTTGAAAATGTACACCTCGAAATTGGTTACCTGCAGTAGCTAATAAATTGAATTATGAAATTGACTTAAAGTGCAGTTTTTTTCGGGGAAATCCTGATTTTTCAGCGAAAGCCTGCAAAACTGCAGTTATTTTTCGCGAATTGGGGCAAATGGAGGATTTGGGGGCAAAAAGCCTGCACTTTTGCAGTTATTTTAGATAAAACGGCGATTCCGTCTCAAAAAACTGTATTTTTGCAGGAATCGCCTGAAAGGGTACGCGTGATTAAGCCAAAAAGAGCACTGCCAGCTAAGGGCAGTGCTCTTCTCTATAGGTTCAGCAGCTAGAAAGTGACGAATTTACCGCTGGCCATCAAGGCATCCAGCGCGATCAGCCGGAGGGTGGTGTCGGTGCCGGTGACAACGTAGACGGCCTCGGTTTCGGCCCCGGCTTCTGCCGATGGTGCGGTTGGTGCCTCGGACAAGCTGTCGCTCTTCCAAATTTGATAGCCGTAGACCGGCAAAGGAAAGGAATAAGTGCGTTCGGCTCCGGAAGCCGCATAGACGAGCTTCTGGCTCGCTGTTAATTTACCGGTGAAGGCGTCGGGCTTCAGCGTCAAAGGCTTGGCCGTCATCCATCGCAGATTGTCGTAAGGATCGAAGCGGGATGACGTATAGACCATAGGGGCGGGCGATAGGGAATCGCGGCTGCCGGCGGCCAGCCGCGGCGGCGCATAGCCGCCCGCCTGCTTGTCCCAGCTGCCCGTCGTTTCGGGCAGCCATTCGCCGTCGGCGGCATTGACGTAGCCGGGTTCACCGCCCTCCGGCAGGTGAACCCTCCACGCGGCCAATGCCGGGCCGGCGTAGAGCGGGACGGCGGTCACGCGTCCCGCAGCGGCTGCGCCGAGGCCGCTCTGCCGCAGCGCGGCCTCGAGCAGCGCTGGGTCGAATACGGAATAAGCGCCCATTCCGTATTCGACCAGCTTGTAATCTCCGCTCTCCGTCGCGGAGATGATGAGATAGCCGCGCGGCGCAGGCGCACCGCCGCCGCCGGCTAAGGTGACGAGCCAGCTGTGCGTGCCCGGTCCCAGCGGCTCGATGGTGGCGGCGGCGCCGGCCCAGGCTGTAAACGGCTCGGCCTGGGCCAGCTTGTCGATGGCCTCGGCGGCAAAGCGCCGCAGCGCCTCAGGCGCTGGCGCATCCGCCGTGGCCCGGGGCGCCGCCAGCGGCAAACCTGCGCTGGCTGCGCTATATAAGATGCTTGCGCATAAGAGAATTTTGCAAGTGATCGATCGTTTTTTCAGGTTGGTTCGGAGATAACGCGGTTGTGGCATGACATCGCCTCCCTGGCAATTCGTATGGCACCTTGGCCTGTTGATTTCGATTGCTTGTCCATTGTACCGAAGCCGGTCCAAAAAGGATGTTGCAACCTGTCGCGCGGTTTGGCCGCCATCGGCTTCTATTTTTGCGGTCTTTTAGCGAGATCCGTCTATTTCTCGTCACCTCGGCGAACGCAGATGAAAGATGCCGCAGCCCAAGGCGGATACGACAATTCTCGGCTCGTATTGCCAGCGGATTTCCTCCCGTCTCGCTTCGTATTGCTCGGTTGCGCCTTGCGCCCGCTCGGGTTCGGGATCCTTGATCAGATCCTTGTAATAGGCGTCGATCAGCGCCAGCTCATCGCTCAGCCGTTCGCGGGCTTCTTGCGCCCAGGTGTCATCGTAGGCCTGGATCTGTTCGGTCAGACGCTGCTCGAGTGCCAAGCGACCGGCATCCAAGGACAGCCGGGTAGGCTCGATATGGATATTCTCCGGCAATCGGGGGACCAGCGGCTTGCCCACGATCCGGGACTGAAACGATTCATCGACCTCGCCCGACAGTAAGGATACGCCGTAAAAATGCAGCTCCTCCCGCTTCATATCGCAGCAGAACTCCACCTTAAAGCAGACGCCCAGCCACGGCTCGTAAGCGGCGGGCAGCAAGGCCGTCCGCTGCCGCTGCCCCGGCTCCTCGAACAAGTACACATAGCGGCCGCCTTTCCGCGCCGCCTCAAAGATCTGCTTGAGCCGCGAGCTGCCAAACGCCAGCTCCTCGCGTTGAATCCGGCCGGGGCCAAGCACCGGCAACGGCCGGACCGCCCCAAAATAACGTCCCAGCAAGGTGTCCTCCTGGGCGTTTTCCATCTGCTGCCCGGCGTCCGCCTGCTCCTGAGCGGCTTTCGCCTTCTCGACCGCTTGGTGCGCCTCCGGGTCAAAAATAAACGAAAACGACATCGTTTCTGGCTCCGCCCCGGTCCGATCGATGAACCCCCAATAATAAGGGCGGTTCGTCAAATCGCGGTCGGCGCGGGGAGAGAGCTTCACCGTGACGTGATGGGGCGATTTTTCGAGAAACTGGCATTCCGTCGCTTCCAAATAAGTCATCACAAAATCGCGAATCTGCTCTCGGGTCATGGACATAACCGCAACTCAACCTCCCAAGAGCTGCTGCAGACCGCCGTTGTTCCCACGTTCTTCGGCTTCCGCATCCAGCTCGGATTTAATCGTATCGAATTCGCGTCCCAGCGAGTCGACACGGCTGGCGATTTCCTCGTCGCTGCCGGATTCCAGAATGATTTGGTAGAGGCTTTTTTCCAGGGAATGCTGCTTCTCGAACCGTTCCAAAATCACATCCAGATGGCCGATGACCATTTCGAACATATTGATCTTCTCATGCAGCAAGTGAAGGATATGCTCTTCGATCGTGCCCTTGGTGGACAGGTTATATATATGGACGTCATTGGTTTGCCCCAAGCGGTGAACGCGGCCGATCCGCTGCTCTACGCGCATCGGGTTCCACGGCAAGTCGAAGTTGATCATCTGGTGGCAAAACTGCAGGTTGATCCCTTCGCCGCCGGCTTCGGTGGCGATCATGACCTGGGCGCGGCCGCGGAACAGGTCCATCATCCAGTCTTTCTTGCCGCGATTCATTCCGCCCCGATACGGCACCGCCGTCATACCGCGCTCGCGAAAATATTTCAGCAAATACTCCTGCGTCGCCCGATATTCGGTAAACACGATCACCTTGTCGTTCATTTCGCGGATCAGCTCCATCGCTTTCTCCGCTTTGCTGTTGGCTTTGATCTGGCGGATCAGATCGACGAGATCCCAAATCCGGTCGCGAATCGGGGAGTCCGGAGCCAGCTTCTTCGACAAGTTCACCAGCGTGACAAACACGGCGTCGCGGCTGCTGCACACCTCGCGCTGCAAGGTGACGAGGGACAGCATGCTGTTGAGGTCTCCGCCGTTGGCATGATATTGGTCTTTGACAAAGGAAGTTACCCCGTTGTACAGGTTCTTCTCCTCCGGGGATAACTCCACGTCGATGTTGCGTACGATCCGCTTGGTGAACTCCAGCTCACCGTCGCCGCGCCGGTTGCGGATCATCACCTTGGCCAGCTCATCCTTGAGCTGCTCCTCATTCTTCGGCAGCCGCTTATCGACGACGAAATTCGCAGCAAACTCGCTCTGCCCGCCCAGTTGACCCGGCTTCAGCAGCGTGATCAGGTTAAACAGCTCGCCGAGGTCGTTTTGCACCGGGGTGGCGGTGAGGAGCAGGCAATATTTTTTCCGCAGCTGCAGCATGAACTGATAATTCGACGTTTTCTTATTCTTCAGCTTATGGGCTTCGTCCACGATCACCAGGTCATATTCGTTGTTCAGCAAAATGTTCTTATGCGGGTCGCGCTTTGCCGTGTCCATGGATGCAACCACCACGTCGTTGTGCCAAGAATGCTCCTTCTTCTGGGCTACGGCCGGAATGCCGAACTTCTGGTTCAGCTCCCGAACCCATTGCAGCACCAAGGAGGCCGGCACCAAGATCAACGCTTTTTTCACTAATCCGCGCACGATATATTCCTTTAAAATTAAGCCCGCTTCGATCGTCTTCCCAAGCCCCACCTCGTCGGCTAAAATAGCCCGTCCGCGCATCTCGAACAGGACTTTGCGGGCGGTTTCGGTCTGATGGGGCAGCGGGGTGACGTTGTTCAGATGCTTTAAGCACTGCATTTCCTCAAAGCTGGTCACAAGCGAAGCGGTTTCGGCCTCAAGGGCAAGGTTAAACAGCTTCCAATCGTCCCAGGGGCCGCCCTTTTGATGCCGGGTCTTAAGTTCGTTGAACCAGCCCCGGTCGAAGTCGATGGGAATCGGGGCGTGCAATTCTGGCAACGCGGCCGGTTGGGGGGAAGGGCCGGAGGGATGAGGATTCATAGTTGTAAAACCTCCCTTTTGGTGCGTGATTGTCGGCTCGATTACGGAGAGAAAAGATCCGAATCTGGCAGATCTTGTGCTTAAATTGCAGACGTAGGTGTAGTATGGACGAAAAGGAAGGAGTTCATAACCTTGTAAGAGCAAGAGGGTGGTTTATCTCATTAAAAAAAAAGCCGGCCGGGGATCATCTCCCTGACCGGCGATTGCTTGATCTATTTTACTCCGCTTTCACCAAGATTTTGATTTGATTCCGCTCTTTGAGGAGTCCTTCAAAGCCTTCATCGATGGCTTGATCCAGCTTAATGCGCTTCGTCACCAGCTTGTCCGCCGAGAAGTAGCCTTGAGCCATCAAGCTGATCACCGCCGGGAAGACGTCGCGGTAGCCGATAATGCCGCTTACGGTACGTTCCTTCATGACGATGTTTTGCGGATGGAGGGAGGCTTCCTTCTCGAAAATGCTGACGATCATCGTTTCACCGCCGATTTTGGTGGATAGGATCGCCTGGGTTAGCACGGGAGAAACCCCTGTCACTTCATAGGCTACGTCCACACCGCCTTGCGTGCGCTTGTGAATTTCTTCGACGGCATCGTATTCTTTCGGATCGATGACGATGGCGCCGAGCTCGGCAGCCTTCTGCTTCCGTTCCTCAGACAGCTCGACCGCATAGATTTCCGAAGCCCCTGAAGCCTTCAGTGCTTCGATCACCAGCAGACCGATCGGTCCGGTGCCAAAGACAGCTGCTTTGTCGCCCACTTTAAATTTACTGGAGCGGACTGCATGAAGTGCTACAGCGGATGGCTCAACCAGGGCGCCTTGCTCGAAGGATACCGAATCCGGGATTTTATGTAGCATTTGTTCCGGTACGTTGGCATATTCGGAGAATCCGCCGCCTCCGCCCGCCAGGCCGAAGAAGCCCATTTTATCGCAAAGATTGTATTTCCCTTGCTTACAAGCCTCGCAGGTTCCGCAGGCATAGATCGGTTCAACCACGACGCGATCGCCGACGGCCACGCGGGTGACGCCTTCGCCAACTTCAACCACTTGTCCGGAAAATTCATGTCCCATGACGATCGGCGCTTTATCTCCGCTTAACGGGTGGGTTTCCAGAGGGATAAAAATCGGGCCGGCTACATATTCGTGCAGATCACTGCCGCAAATCCCGCACCATTCCACCTTGATTTTCGCTTTGCCCGGTTCCGCTTTTGGCTCCTCGATGTTCTCCAGTCTTAGGTCCTTGACGCCATGCCATCTTAAAGCTTTCACTTGAACTCATCTCCTCGTAAGTTATGAACCTCAATTTCTAGTTTACTCCTTTTTGGGGGCAGGATTCCCATTGATTTGTTAAAATTGTGTTAATTCAAATCTAATAAAACTTAGGAGATGCTTCCCTGGTTTCTTGGAAATGGTTACAAAGCGGTTTTATAGTTTTGAGTCTGAAAAATAGAGAGAATTGAAGGAAACAGGGGGTTGGGCGAGATGTATTCGGATTAAAGCCTAAAATTTCACCCTGAACTGCTATGACAACGAGATATTGTATAGTATAATGGTATTCGCACACAATATATTGTGATTCATACATATGATATTACCGTTTACAGGGTGTGTGCCGCGGTGATCAAGCGGGCGATTTCCGGCTTGATACAGCGTTTTTTTCGTTTTTTTGCCTAATTTCGACTTTAGGAATCGAGGCGAATGACTGATTAATTAAAGGATACTCTGAATCAATTTTTAGGAGGGTGTTTTCTTTGAAAACTGTGCAAAAACAGCGCCTTGAGGGGCTAAGTGAGAAAATCTTCTTGGACCGGTACGCCTGGAAGGACGCGGATCCTAGCCACGCCAAAGTGGGCGATGTCGTACTCGTTCTGACGAAGGACGACCCAAAATTCCCGACGAAGGAAGTAGGGGAGGTTGTTGCCCGTGACGGCCGTAAGGTTACGGTGAAGACCCGCCGGGGCGATCTGGTGGAGACCGACGTCGAGAAGCTGACCCTCAATATCGAGAAAACGCCTGAAGAAATGTGGGACCGTCTGGCCAAAGCGATGGCTTCGGTTGAGGAAACGCCAGAGAAACAGAAGGAATGGGAAGAGAAATTCCGTTATATTCTGGATGATTGGAAGCTTGTTCCGGGCGGACGGATTGCGGCTGGTGCCGGTGCCAGTGATGAGTTAACTTTGTTCAACTGTTATGTTATTCCTTCGCCGAAGGACAGCCGGGGCGGCATCATGGAGACGCTGTCCGAAATGACCGAGATCATGGCTCGCGGCGGCGGCGTAGGCATTAACTTGAGCTCCCTGCGTCCACGTCGTGCGATCGTTCGTGGCGTTAATGGCTCTTCCAGCGGTGCTGTATCTTGGGGCGGCTTGTTCAGCTACACAACCGGCCTGATCGAGCAAGGCGGCAGCCGTCGCGGTGCGCTGATGCTGATGATCAACGACTGGCATCCGGACGTGCTGGACTTCATCACTGTTAAACAGACGATGGGCCAAGTGACCAACGCGAACTTGTCGGTTTGCGTCAGCAATGCTTTTATGAAAGCTGTAAAAGAAGACCTCGATTGGGATCTGGTATTCCCGGATACAACTTACGAGGATTACAACGAGGTGTGGGACGGCGATCTCGATAAATGGAAAGCCGATGGACGTAAAGTGATCCACTACCGTACCGTCAAAGCGCGTGAGATCTGGCATACGATCATCGAATCGGCTTGGAAATCCGCTGAGCCGGGCGTGGTCTTCATGGAATACTACAACCAAATGTCCAACAGCTGGTACTTTAACCCGATCATCTGTACGAATCCGTGCGGTGAGCAAGGACTGCCGGGCTGGGGCGTATGTAACCTGTCGGCGATGAACTTGTCCAAGTTCTACGATGAAGAGAAGCACGATGTGGCATGGGATGAACTGGCGACAACTACGCGTTATTCAGTTCGTTTCTTGGACAACGTCATCAACAAGACACCTTATCATTTTGAAGAAAACGAGAAGAACCAGAAGAAAGAGCGCCGCGTTGGCCTTGGAACGATGGGTCTGGCCGAGCTGATGATCAAGCTGAACATCCGTTACGGCAGCCCGGAATCGCTGGAATTCCTCGATAAATTGTATGGCTTTATTGCGAAGGAAGCTTACCTGGCCTCTGCAGATATCGCAGAAGAGAAAGGATCCTTCCCGGCATTTGAAGCAGATAAATTTTTACAAAGCGGCTTTATGAAGAACATGACGGAAGTGTATCCAGAAGTTGGTGAAGCTGTCCGCACCAAAGGGATTCGCAATGTCACGATCATTACCCAAGCGCCAACTGGCAGCACAGGGACGATGGTTGGCACTTCGACTGGGATCGAACCGTACTTCGCCTTCAAATATTACCGTCAAAGCCGTCTCGGCTTCGACGAGCAATTCGTGCCGATCGCGCAGGAATGGATGGACGCGCATCCAGGCGAACCGCTGCCGGATTACTTCGTAACGGCGATGGATTTGTCGGCGGAAGATCATATCCGCGTACAAGCGGCGATTCAGCGTTGGGTGGACAGCTCGATCTCGAAAACGGCCAACTGCCCGTCCGACTTTACGGTTGAAGATACGAAACGGCTGTATGAGCTGGCCTTCGACCTTGGCTGCAAAGGCGTAACGATCTACCGCGATGGCAGCCGCGATGTGCAAGTTCTGCAAACGGAGAAGAAGGAAGAGAAGAAAGAGGAAGCATCTGCTCAACCTAGCGCAGCGGCAACTCCACAACCGGCAAATGCTTCGGTTCAAGCCAGCAGCCCAAAAACCGGCGAACAATACAAGAGACGCCCGCAAGTGCTGCATGGAGCAACGTATAAAATCAACACGCCGTTTGGCATGGCCTATATCACGATCAATGACATGAACGGGACTCCAGGTGAGATCTTCTTGAACGTAGGTAAAGCTGGTTCTGACGTGTTCGCGATGGCAGAAGCCCTTGGCCGCGTCTGCTCGCTGTTCCTGCGTTACGGCGACCATGGCGAGAAGGTTGAACTGCTGATTAAGCACCTCAAAGGCATCGGCGGAACGGGAGCAATCGGCTTTGGTCCGAACCGTGTAGAATCGATCGCGGACGCCGTCGCCAAAGCGTTGGAGACGCACGTACAAAACGGACCTTACGGCGACCACGACCCAGCGCCGGTAGCCGCAACGGTTGCACAGGAGACAGCACACGTTCACGGCACGGCAGACGGCTCGCATGGCGGCTACAGCCACGGCAGTGCACCGGCCACCTCGCGCGACCTGTGCCCATCCTGCGGCTCCGCCTCGCTGATCAACATCGAGGGCTGCAAAACTTGCAGCAACTGCGGGTATAGCAAGTGCTCGTAAGAATTGGATAAATGAATTTTTTCGAAAAGGCAAAAAGCCCGAAGCAAAATGGGGCTGCCCCCCTGATTTGAGACAGGGGTCAAAACACCTTTACTAAACAGCCAGTTGCCGAAATTCAATCGGTGACTGGTTGTTTAGTTTCGCTTGAATTCGAAATACGTTATAGTATGTGATATACTCTCGAGTGGTCTGCTCAACGTGTGTGTTGTCAGAATCGTTGAGAACTATTTCAAAAATGATGAGAGTGAAATTTCATAATTAATGAGAAACGCATAGATATGCATTAAAATGCATATTTTTTAGAAAATTCCCGCACTGTGATCATGGGGGCAAAAAGTCCGAAGCAAAACATACCGCTTCGGGCTTTTGTTTTTTCGGCAGGAAGTAAGTTCATTTAGTTAGAGGAAATACTTTTGAATGAAGATCGGGAAAAGTCTCGACGTAAAAAACTTCAATATGTTGATTGAGCAGATAATCTTTAGCGAACGGATTTTCGGTGAATCGTTAAAATCTGACCTTTACTTTGCAAAAATGTGAATGCATGGGGATAAAAAGTGGAGTGCTGCTCACGATACTCCAAAATGTACCTCGAATCAGGCGACCCGGATTATTACATCTGCGTGTCGTAATAAAAAGTTGAGGAGTAAGCACCACGGAACATCTATCGCTTTATACGGTATGTACAGATATCTTGCGTCTTGTTTCCTTTAATGCAAGCACATGAACTTTAGATGTAGATAATGGATTGTACTGACATGTGGTTTGGTGTAAAATGAGATATATGTAAAGAATTAGCATGTTTGTCGACACGCCAAGATATATTTACAAAAGTTATGTAATCAAACTTATTAGGTGATATGAGACTAGTGCATTTCTAAACTTAGCTTAATACAAGGAGGTACTTAAGTGAAAAAATCTGAATTATCATCTTATATTTGGAAAATAATTTGGTTGGTCGGTTTGGTTATATTTGCAATTATTTCTTTTAATTATCAAACTCGAGTTCAACAAACTGTGGATGAAACATACAATTTTATCCCAATTATATGGATTGATTTGCTCATTACATTTTTATTTGGTTCGTCTATTTCTTCTTTACTTATAAAAATCTCATCTTCTCGTGTGTTGGGAGTCATTTCAGGTTTATCATTAGTTTCAAGCATTATTAACACTCATACTAATTCTACACAATAACTGCCAAAACACTTAAAAATTTTGATAATAGTGGGACTACAAAAGTACGACAAACCAAAGTAGAGCTTTCTAAAAATAATAGATTAGAAACTACCTCCCATACTTTTGATGTAAATTTTAGTATCGGCCACTATAGCTCCCCAGGTCAAAAAAAGTTAAACTTAAAGTGGACTTATTATGTTTGGAATGCTCAAAATATCTATAGCCCTGCTGTGGGCCAAAAAACCAGCAATATGTATTTTTCCTATACATCAGGCTAATTTACCTAGAAAGTGGAGGTTATCACATTGGGAATGTTCGGTTGCTTTGTTCTACTGCTTTGTTTACTCTTTCAAGCTGTATTTTTGATGAGAAGCAAACATAAACTTCGAGACTTATTTTTAATACTCGGGGTTCTATTTACACTGAATTCTATATTACTTCTTTATGGATATATTCAAACGATGCAAGGAGCAACAGACATTAGCTATTTATATGTTTTCAATTTAAATATGGATCAGGTTTTCC
The DNA here is from genome assembly GCF_047200555.1 of Paenibacillus sp. MB22_1. Taxonomy (NCBI): domain Bacteria; kingdom Bacillati; phylum Bacillota; class Bacilli; order Caryophanales; family Paenibacillaceae; genus Paenibacillus; species Paenibacillus sp. MB22_1. The sequence goes on along the minus strand of NZ_JBLADV010000001.1, from coordinate 1,906,147 downwards.
CATATTTCAAAACTTCACTTGGATTAGCACTGGTCAGCTTCACCATGTACCTTTTCAGAAAAGTTCAAGAAGAGGAAGAAGAATCATAGACTTTGAAAGAATGCAGTAACGTAAAAACAGGAGAGAAACAGAAAATCGCCGTTTCTCTCCTGTTACCGCGCTCCCTATTATCTCTTCACTTCAACCCGCCTGCTGGCCTGCTGCATCAATTCGTTCCTGCGAGGCGTTCGAGCACTTCTTGCAAACTTTCAGCTGTTGCCCTGCACTGGTGTTTTTGACATGCAGCAGCTTGATTCGTGTGCTTCCGCACACTGGACACGTTCCACGACCGCGCGAAGGTAAGTTCCAAAGCGATTTTCCACGTTTATTTTTGGCCATGATCAGATCCCCTTCAACGATAAAATAAGTTCATTTCAAAAATTAGAAGAATTTCTTATGCTCCCGATCCTCTTTCAGAATTTCTACCGCTTCACGGAACCGCAAGCTGTGCACGATTTCGCGTTCGCGCAGGAACTTCAGGCTGTCCTGGATATCCACGTCGTCGGTCATGTCGATGAGCCACTGGTATGTAGCCCGCGCCTTTTCTTCCGCAGCAATATCCTCATACAAATCGGCAATCGGATCGCCTTTTGCAGCAATATATGTCGCCGTAAAAAGGACGCCGCCAGCGTTCTCATAGAACAAGGCACGATCGTGGTTCACATAATAGGGAGCCATTCCTGCTTCCTTAAGTTGCTCCACAGTAGCGTCCTTCGTCAGCTGGTAGACCATCGTGGCGATCATTTCAAGATGGGCGAATTCTTCTGTACACATTAGTTATCGTTTATGGATTAATCGTTAAAAGGAGATAAATACCCCATTGAACACAGGTCTATAGTCTTAGGCGTGTTTATGTATATTAAGCATTTATATAAAATATCATGATTTTTCTATGATTTCATTTCCACATATCGCCAATATAGGTCTTTTACTGTAGAATTAAATCGAAAAGAACTAGTAAATTTGTCATATGTTAGGGGGATGCCATGGACATCACTGAAAAAGATTACTTTAAAGAAAGGCTTGATCAACAGATAGAATGGTACGATAAAAAGAGCCAAAATCATCAAAAAAACTATAAATGGGCCAAGAGAATTGAGTTTGTCTTAGCTGCTCTCATCCCACTATTATCAGGTTTTTCAAAAGATACTTCGTTCATTTCTATTTCTGTTGGTATATTGGGTGCTGCAATAGCGGTTATTGAAGGACTTATGAGCTTGTCAAAACACCATGAGAACGGATCGAGTACAGAAGCATTTGTGAGACTTTGAAACAAGAAAAGTACACATACTTAACGAGAACAGGAGTCTACAAAACTGAGAACCCATTTGCATTACTAGTTGAGCGAGTAGAAAACATTATTTCGAGAGAAAATGTTAACTGGGCCAATATAAATTCAAAAAAACCTGAAGCAAAAAAATAGTTAAACTTTTTTTGTACACTACTCGGGTCTGTCAAGATTTCTGTGTAAACTCATTCCAAGCAATCCCCCCGAGGGGGGATTTGGTGCTTCTAACGTAAATAGTTACTGACCCGATCCGGAAAGAAGACCGAAAGCTGAAGGAGCATCTGCCCCCAGTTTTGGACACGGCCTGTCCATTTTCGTGTCACATCCATCGTGGCCAGGTAGAGCATTTTCAGCAGGGCTTCATCGGTAGGGAAAATACTCTTCCCCTTGGTCACCTTGCGAAGCTGCCGATGGTAACTCTCAATCATATTTGTGGTGTAGATGAGTTTGCGGATCTCAGGCGGATACTTGAAGAAGGTGGAGAGCTCCACCCAGTTGTTGCGCCAAGAGCGGACTATAAGCGGATACTTAGCGCCCCAGACTTCCTCGAAGCGGTCCATCTCTAGCAGCGCTCCTTCCTCGGTTGCGGCTTTGTAAATGGGCTTGAGGTCGGCAGTCACCTTCTTCAAATCCTTGTACGACACGTAACGAGTGGAGTTGCGGATCTGGTGAATGATGCACTTTTGAATCTCGGTCTTTGGATAGCAGGCCGCAATCGCTTCGGAGAAACCACTCAGATTGTCCACACAGATGATGAGAATGTCTTGGACACCACGATTTCGCAGGTCATTTAGCACGCTGAGCCAGAACTTACTGGATTCATTCTCCCCGATCCACATACCGAGTACATCCTTATTCCCGTCCAGGTCGATGCCAATCACCATGTAGGCCGCTTTGTTAACTATGGCCCCGTCCTGCTTCACTTTAAAGTGAATCGCATCCATGTAGACGACCGCGTAGACGCCTTGAAGCGGCCGATTCTGCCATTCCTTAATGAGAGGCACGATTTTGTTGGTGACATTGGAAATGAGCGTAGGCGAGACTTCGATACCGTAAAGGTTTTGCAGATGGTCTTGAATCTCTCGTGTACTGACACCTTTGGCGTACAGGGCGATGATCTGATCTTCAATGCCAGTTACATTCTTCTGGTGCTTCTGCACAACAACGGGCTCGAACTCACCCATCCGATCCCGTGGAACTGCAATTTCCTGCTCTCCGTATTCGCTGACCATCGTCTTCTTGCTCTTGCCATTTCGGCTATTTGGCGTCATCTTGGCTTTGACCTCGTGCTTCTCGTAGCCTAAGTGCGTATCGAGCTCTGCTTCCAGCATTTCTTGAAGAGTTTCAGCAAACAGTTCTTTCAAAGCATTCTGCGCGTCTTGTGGTGCCGTTACCAGCTTGTTCTCCTTAATGAAGGCCCGCAATTGCTCTTTCCATTTTACTGGGTTTAGGAGTTTACACAAACTATTTTACAGACTCACCGGCGGCGCTAAAATGGACGGATGGAATTGACTGGGGAGAGCTGATAGAAGGTATGGGCATTTAATCGATTCTCTATCCTATAGAGGCTACCTCTCGGGTCATATGACCTTATGAGTATATCGGAATTACTTCAGCCTAAGCTGACAAGCTTAGGCTTTTTTCTACATTTAAAACTTATTACATATATTGATTATGTCATATTGAATGTTACACGAAAATGGATATATAAACCAATTTATTCCTAGAAATTTACACATATTAAGCTTTAGAGGTGACTTTTAAAAAAAATATCTTGGAATTTTTCTTATATCATATTGAATATATTCATTTATATCGAATATTATTAACACATAGAAAAGAAAACGCTTGCAACTAAGGGGGGAGTCTATCGCAAAGTTAGCAGCTTAGGAGTACAAGTCACTAGAATCCATCCAACGAAGCTTTAGGAGGTGAACACAGCATGGGATCCAGTAAATTACGCAAAATTTGGTATTTCCGGCACATCTACTTGTTTTTACTTCCGGCGATCATTTGGTATCTCATTTTTGCCTATTATCCGATGTACGGCATTTTAATAGCGTTCAAAGATTTCAAATACAATCTGGGCATATTAGGGAGCCCGTGGGCTGGCTTTAAGTATTTCGAACAGTTCTTAAACGATTCCAGCTTTTACGATGTCCTCCGCAATACCTTGTCCATCAGCGCGCTCAAACTGATTTTCGGATTTCCAGCGCCGTTGATCCTGGCCTTGATGCTCAATGCGGTGATGCACCGGAGGCTCAAGAGAGTGTTCCAAACGATTTCTTATTTGCCGCACTTCGTTTCGTGGGTTGTTGTCGTGACTTTGCTGCAAAAAATCCTGTCCCCGAACGTTGGGCTGATTAATGACATCCGGTATCAAATGGGGTTGGAACCGATCTTCTTTATGGGTAAGCCGGAATTGTTCTATCCGTTGGTCGTCATATCCGACATCTGGAAAGGGGTCGGTTGGGGATCGATCATTTACTTGGCTGCGTTAACGAACATCGATCCGCATTTGTATGAGGCTGCGGAAATCGACGGGGCCGGAAGGTGGAGTAAGCTGTTTAAAATTACGCTTCCGAGCCTGACGCCAACGATCGCGATCCTGCTCATCTTCTCGCTCAGCGGCATTCTGAACGCAGGCTTTGACCAGATTTGGCTGATGCAAACCCCGGCTACTTTAAGCGTGTCGGAGATATTGGACACTTATGTGCTTAAAACAGGACTCCAGCAAGGGCAATTAGCTTATTCCACTGCCATCGGTTTATTCAAATCAGCGATCTCACTTGGGCTCATTGTGCTTGTCAATTATATCTCCAGAAAAGTGAGCGAGGTATCGCTATGGTAATAAGCCAACGGCAAGCATGAGGAGGTTGTGCGCATGGGGGCAAAAAGGCTGACGTCGGCGGACCGAATCTATATGGTGCTTAACTATTCGGTGTTGTTTATATTTTGCGCCACGGCGCTGTATCCCTTTATCTATTTCCTGGCCCTTTCGTTTAATGACGGCTACGACGCGATGAAGGGCGGAATCTATTTTTTTCCTAGAGTCTTTACGTTAGAGAACTATGCAAAAGCGTTTACCAACCCATTGATCTTAAATTCGTTTTATATTTCGGTGACCCGAACCGTTATCGTTACGGTTGGCTCGGTATTGTTGACGGCTTTGCTGGCTTATGCGCTTTCGCGGAAAGGCTTGCCGGGCCGAAAGTATATCGTCTTCTTCTTTTTCTTTACCACTCTGTTCAGCGGGGGCTTGATCCCAACCTTTATCCTGTTCCGGCAAATCCACATTCTCAACACGTTTTGGGTATTGGTGCTGCCTTCCCTTTACAGTTTCTTTAACGCGATTATTATGAAAACCTTCTTTGACGGAATTCCTGAGGCTTTGTCAGAGTCGGCCCGGATCGATGGTGCCAGCGAGTTATCCGTATTCGCCAGAATCATCCTGCCGCTCTCGATGCCGGTGCTGGCGACCATTGCCTTGTTTGTTGGGGTAGGGGTGTGGAATGACTGGTTCACCGGGCAGTTTTTTATCCAAAATGAGAAATTACACCCTGCCGCGACATTCCTGAACAAAATGATCAGTGAAGCTTCCTTCCAGTCGATGACCTCGTCGTCGGGGAACAGCGGTTCTGCGATTCAGAACATGACCGAATCCCAGCTGGAGCTGCGGGGAGTGACTCCGGAAGCCTTGCGGATGACGTTCGTCATCATTATTACCACACCGATCATTTGTGTGTATCCATTTCTCCAGAAGTATTTCGTGAAAGGCGTATTGGTTGGTTCGCTTAAGGAGTAGTTGGTATAAAAGGCTAAGCCTTTTATATAAAAAATGTTCATTGAAAGGGGAGTAGCGTATGAGCAAAAACGGGTTGAGGAGCGGTTTTATCATCACACTGATCGCCTTACTGCTGACGGCATGCGCAGGGTCAGGCGGGAATAAGGAGGCTAGCACGGTTAACTCGGGTTCGAACGAACCGGGTAGCGTGAATGAGACGGGTGCCGAAGAATTTAAGCCTGTCACCTTAACGTACCTCAGCGCCTGGAATGGCGGCGGAGGCGCCTTCCCGCAAGATCAGGAGAATAATCCCGTAGCTCAAAAAATCCGGGAAAAAACCGGGGTCACTTTAAAACTAGAATCGATCACGACCAGCGAAGTAGAGAAACTGAACACCATCTTCGCTTCCGGCACAGTTCCGGATATCGTGAATGCCCCATTCTGGTCGACGACCGGGGGAGAAGGACAAGTTATCAAGAAGGCGGCCATGGAAGGCCAGATTCTGGACTTAACACCTTATCTGGATAAGTACCCGAATGTAAAAAGACTGGTGACAACCGGGATCGCCAAGGATTTTAACGAGTTCGATCTGAATAGCCCGGATTTTGAAGGAAAAACCTATCTCATTCCTACAGAAACTCCAGACGGAACCCCTGAGAGCATTCATAACTGGAACTATGGCCTTTATGCCCGGGGAGATATTCTGAAGGCGTTAAATGTCAAAGCCGAGGATATCGATACGCAAGAAGAACTGTATGATTTGCTGGTTAAAATCAGAGACGGCGGCTTTAAGGATATTGCCGGCAAACCGGTCATTCCGGCAGGTACGATGTGGAATGGCTGGGATTATGGCCAATTCCTTGCCGGTTGGTCAGACTACAACATTTCGGACTACCGTGAAGAAGGCGGTAAGCTGATCCATTGGACGCAATCCAAGGATCATGAAGAGCGGCTGTTCTACATGAGAAAGTTGTTAAACGAAGGTTTGTTTGACCTTGAAGCCTTCAGTAATACGAGCACAACCGCAAACGAAAAGCTGACGACAGGCAAGCTCGCTGTATTCGGAGCTCAACCGATGTTAGCGGAGTTGTCCAAGACGCTGTATAAGACGAATCCGGAAATGCAATATGAGCTGCTTGGACCGATGAAGAATAAGCGCGGAGAAATTCGGACGCAAGTCGAGAAACCCGGACGTTCCGGCTTCCCCGTCCTGTTCTTAAGCGCGAACATCAAAGATCCTGATGCGGCGTTGCGTTACATTGATTATGTGAACAGTGAGGAAGGACGTTTGCTTGCCTACTACGGCATTGAAGGCACGCACTACACGCTGGAAAACGGGATTCCGCAATGGATTCCGGATGTGAAGAAGCAATTTGATGAGAATCCGGATCTGAAGAGAGACGCAGGGCTGAATTTCCTTCCGGGACGATTCATTGGCGCTTTCTCCGATTCCGTCACTTGGCCAACGCCAGAGGATCAAAAAACGCAGTGGCAAAAGCTGGAGGAGAGCTTCTCGGCCAGAATGCCGATCAAAATCATCGACAAGGTCAGCGCCAGCTACCTCGCGAGAGAATGGCCAAAATATGAGGAATACGTCAATAAGACCAGCAGCTTGAATTTTGATGATGAATTTAAGAAAGCACTGTTTGCCTCGTCGGATGAAGAAGCCTTAAATATGCTGCATAAAGTTCAAGAGAAATTTAGAGATGCGGGCGTAGAGGAAATGGCAGAGTTTGTGGCGCAAAAAGCGGCAGAACGGGATGATGTAGGGTTCTAACCCCTTCTCATCCTGAAGATGAAGGAGGGAACGAGGATGTTAAACGTGGCGATGTTAAGCAAATGGCATGTGCACGCAGAGGATTATGCCAGAACGTTGCAATCCCATGGGAACGTGAAGATCACTGCGGTCTGGGACGAAGAACCGGAGCGCGGCAGAGAATGGGCGGCCCGATTAGACGCGGACTTTGAGGCAGATTTGGACACTCTTTTGCGGCGGGAAGATGTGGATGGGGTAGTGGTGGATGCCCCTACGAGCATGCACGCTGATGTCATGGTGGCTGCGGCGCAAGCCGGCAAGCATATTTTCACCGAGAAAGCGATGGCGCTGACCACGGAGGAATGTGACCGAATATCGGCAGCGGTACGTGAGGCCGGCGTTAAGTTCTGTATCTCCTTCCCGGCCCGCACGAGACCGCAGGAATTGTTCGCAAAGCAGCTGCTCGATGACGGAATCCTAGGGAATGTGACACTTCTGCGCATTCGGAACGGGCATGACGGGGCATTAAACAATTGGCTTCCGGAGTACTGGTATGATGAGAAGCAAGCCGGCGGCGGGGCGATGATGGATTTAGGTTGTCACCCGATGTATCTCGCCAGCTGGTATTTAGGGAAGCCGAAACGGATCACCTCCATGTTCCATTACTTCACTCAGCGCGCCGTAGAAGATAATGCGCAATGCTCCATCGAGTTTGCGAACAATGCGGTTGCCTTGGTCGAAACCAGCCTGGTGACGTACCGTACTCCTTCTGCACTTGAAATTTATGGCACAGAAGGCACGTTGATCATCTCGGATTCGAATGTAAAAGTCATTTCGAAGCAGTTCGATTTCCCCTTCTCCGGATGGATATCGCCAACACAGCTCCCTGCAGCGCAGCCGCTCCCGATCATTCAATGGGTGGATGCCTTGCTTGAGGATAAGCCGATGCCGTTCGGACTGGAAGATGGAACGAAATTGACGGAGCTCCTGGAAGCAGCCTATATCGCCCACAAGGAAAATCGAACGGTGGAGTTCAAGTAGCGCGGAGGAGGGGAAAGGATGAGAACGGTAAAAGTAGGGATCATCGGTTGCGGACTCATTGCCAATGACAAGCATATGCCGAGTTTAGCGAAGGTGGACAATGTGCGGATGGTAGCCTTCTGCGACCTGATCCCGGAAAGAGCTGAAGCTGCCGCGAAGAAATTTGGTACGCCGGATGCCAAGGTGTTCACGAATTATAAGGATCTGCTGGCGCTGGAAGAGATCGAGGTTGTACATGTGTTAACCCCCAATAGTTCTCATGCCTCGATTTCCATCGATGCGCTCGAAAGCGGCAAACATGTCATGTGCGAGAAGCCTATGGCGGTCACGGGTGCTGAGGCAAAAGCGATGTATGAAGCTCACTTGCGAAGCGGCAAGAAGCTCACCGTCGGTTACCAGAGTCGATCCAGCGCCAAGAGCCAACTGCTCAAGAAGATGATCCAAAATGGCGAACTGGGAGATATCTATTTCGCCAAAGCGGTGGCTACTCGCAGAAGAGGTGTACCAACCTGGGGCGTGTTCTTGGATAAAGAGAAGCAAGGCGGCGGCCCGATGATCGATATCGGAACTCATTCCCTGGACCTGATCCTCTGGTTGATGGATAACTATGAACCGGAAAGCGTCGTCGGCAGTGTGTTCCATAAGCTGAAATACACCGAAAATGCCGCAAACGAATGGGGCTCCTGGGATCCCAATGAGTTCGAAGTCGAAGACTCCGCATTTGGCTACGTGAAATTCAAAAATGGGGCTACGGTGATTATTGAAACGAGCTGGGCCCTGAATATTGCAGACGGCGGAGGCAACCTGCTGTGCGGCACGAAGGGCGGGGCGGACTTTAATAACCGTAAACTGCGGATCAACGGCGAAAGAGACGGAAGCTTGTTCGTGAATGAAATCGACGTGGACCCAAACGCAAGAGAACTGTTCCGCGGGGAGAAGTTGACCGATTTCGAGTATGAAGCCAAACAATGGATTCACAGCATCGTCAACGACACGGAACCTCTTGTGAAACCAAGGGAAGCGATGATCGTGTCTCAGATCTTGGAGGCGGTCTATCAATCCGCGGAAACGGGGAAAATCGTTTATTTTGATCAGGAATAAGTACGCGAAATAATAAATCTCGTAATCCGTCCGTAAAGCGACAGCTTCGCGGACTTTTTTTGTGATTGTTTGATTCAATGGATGTTGTATCTGCCATTGCCTAATTTTTGTCTTTTGTAATCTTTTTGGCGGTAACTTGTGCTGGAAATGAATCATCACTTACTTCAAAGAACACTGTAACCTCATCACCTTTTTTATATTTTGAAGGTGTAATTTTATTTACCCAGATGGCTTGAGAATACTCATTGGATTCCAATACTTCTTTGTAATTCTTGCTCAGGTCTTCCTTTTTTAAGTGTGAAATTACTAAAATTTTTTTATTCTCTTCATCTACCGTGTGTACAATCCCTTTCAAAACTTCATTGTTCTTGCTACAGGCAATGACTAATAAGAAAAAAACAAAGATAAGTGTCCATTTAACAATAGTTCTAGATTCTTTAAACATGGACTTTCTCCTTTGAAGGGTTGAGAGTTAGTTTAAAATTGGTTGCACAGGTATTGCATTCAGTACATTTCCGATATAGGAGTATACGGCATTTCCATTATAGCGACCTTAGCAGTGGTCAACATTAAAGATTCGTAGCTGCCCTTTTAATGACATGCCTTCTGGTCGGGGCAGAGGCTGAATCTGTTTCATCACGCCGATCCAGGCGATCGCTGTCAGAAGCGTGATGATTAGAAAAGGGAATCTCCAACCCAACAGTTGCCCCAGCAAGGTTCCAAGCGGAGCGCCTAGAATGACGGATACGGTTAACCCTGAGCTAACAAATGCGATACTTCTCCCTTCCCGACCAGGGCGGGCCAGATCTTTCGCAGTAACAACAATTGTGCCGAAGAGAGTGCCGTGAGCGAAGGAACTTAGGATACGCCCTGCCAACAGCGTCCCGTTCATCTCGCGGGGAAAATAGATCTCCCTGCTGGGAAGTTCCGGACTGATTTCGTAGCCATTTTTCTCAATCCAGGAACCCAGATCAACGCTAACCGGCGTATCTGTATCCGGACGGCTCCGATGCTTAACCGAAGCAACGGTCACTTCCGGGAGCACTTTGGTCTTAAAACAATCTCCTCAAACAAACAAGGGATGTTTGCTCTGCTCGTCGTTTCTTTCACGGATACGACCCTTAAAGGCTCCACCTTTTTCACCAAGATCTCATGATGAGGTGTTCCGCCTCGTTCGATCTGTTCCAGTCTGGCCTCGATCCGTCTTAATCGATTGACTTCAGACTCGATCAAGGACTGCACTTCTGCTTGTTTGAGTCGAAACACCCCTCTCATTTCAACGCCAAGATCCGATGCAGGACAAGCAATTGCTCGCTTGTATAATAGCGATAGCCGCTTTGCTGGTCCTTATAAGCAGGCTTCAGCAAATCAAGCTGATCGTAGAAGCGTAACGTTTTGACAGGAACTTGACTCAACTTGGAGAATTCGCTGATCTTGAACATCCTCATATTCCTTTCTCATCTTAACGAAATGATCGTGAACCCATTATAAACTCTCCATCGCAGTGGAAAGTCAAGGGGGGGATATACAAAAAACGCAAAGCCGTCGCTTTGCGTTTTTTTGCGGTATGAGAGAGCAGTAGAGGGTGTAACATCATCCGTTTCTATTGACTCTACGGTACTCGAGGTTATTTTCCATGACAAGGGCGGCGTTACCGATAAAAAACGCATTTCCAGGGAACTTTGAACGTGCGATCTGGACCTTACGGCGGTTGCCTGCAGCGATGATGCGGGCATTAACCTCCTGCTCAAAATGCTGAAACAGTTGGTCTTTAGCAAACCACAGGTCACCTCCGATAAAAATACACTCCGGATCATATAGGTTCACGATGTTGATCAGGCCGCTCAGAAGATAATGATTCATTCGCTCCAATGCGGCGGAACAGATCGCATCGCCAGTTTCTGCCTTGATGAGCAGCTGCATCCAATCTAAGTCGTGCGGCGCGCCATTCTGATGCGCCCAATGGAGGGTAGCGCGGACGCTGCTCATGGCCTCCAGACAACCGCGCTGCCCGCATGCGCATAACTCCCCATCGGTTTGCACAATCATATGACCAATAATCGAAGCCAATCCATTCGTGCCGCTATACAAGCGTTGATTGAGGATCACTCCTCCGCCGATCCCGGCCGTGACCCCCACATACACGAAGTTGTTATACTGCTTCCCGCCTCCATAATACATCTCCGCCAAGGCGGATACGGCCATATCGTTTTCAATATAAACGGGAAGATTCCAACGTTCCTTCAACCGGGGAACGATATGAATGATGTCGATATTAAAATCAGGCGGATCGATGATGACGCCTTCCGTCATATTGATGGGGCCAATACTCGCAATCCCAATGCCCCAGACCTTCTCGATGGGGACATTTTGGAGGATGACCTCGCACATGGCCAGCAAGCCGTTGATAAAGCTGTCCTCGGTCGTAAATTGCCCGATCGGAACCTGATTGTGAAGAACAATCGCGCCGGTCAGATTGATAATTCCCACTTGCAAATAATCCCGGCCTACGCTGATGCCTAGCGTCAGCAAACTGTCGGGGACGACTTCCAACAAGGTTGGGCGCCGTCCCGAGGTTGAAGCGCTAGTCCCGCATTCGCGGACGATTCCCTCCTCCAAAAAATCAGCAATCAGCGAAGTGATGGTCATTTTGCTTAGCTGAGTTTTTTTGCTCAGCTCGATTCTGGATATTGGACCACATGTGGCAATGGTCTTTAAGATGAGAAACTTATTGGTTTCGATCATGTTCTGATGATTTACGCCCCGCATTGATGCCATCTCCATATGTAAGAATAGGTATTCCTTTACAATTTCAAAGTATATTACTCGTATTATATCACAGTTATGTGAGGTTCGTGCTATAGCAGTTTTCTCAACAGTTCTGTAGTTTATATCGCATCCGGAAGGACAAATAGTAAACGTGGATTATTAATTGCGGTTGGTTTTTAAAATATACGCTATATCGAAGAAAATATTATGTTTTAAAATTACTGATTTTGTATTGACATCCCGTTGAAAGCGATTTTATAATCCTATTAGTAAGAGATATTTACTATTTGCTATTCCCGCATGAAATCGCAGCCTCTTTAAGGTTTCGGAACCGAGTTCATCAAGCAATCTGCCTATAACCTGCGGGGATACGAATGGAGTGATGGATTTTGTTATGCGGATAGGAGTGGATATTGGCGGCACGAAGGTCTCATGTGCGCTGGTAGGAGAGGATAAGACCATTCTTTCAAAAGTAAGCTTTGATACAAGGGGGGGACGGCCCTATACGGAGGTGCTGCGTGATATCGCGGATTCCATTTATTCTGTTCTGGACCTAGCTGGAATCCGACTCGATGAGGTTGAGGCGATTGGCCTTGGCTGCCCGGGAATTTTGGATCAGCAAAAGGGAGAAGTGATTTACTCCAACAATATTGCCTGGGAGCATGTACCGCTTGTAAAAACGCTGCAGAACTATGTACCCAAGGAAGTCTATATCGACAACGATGCCAATTGCGCTGCATTGGGCGAGTATCTCTGCGGAGCGTCCCAAGGAACAAGCTCATCGGTTACCGTCACGCTTGGCACAGGGGTTGGCGGGGGGATTATCCTTGGCGGACGAATTCATAGCGGATTTAATTCGGCGGCAAATGCGATCGGGCATATGGTCATCGTGTCCGGGGGGGTGTCGTGCACCTGCGGGCGACGAGGCTGCTGGGAATCCTACGCCTCCATCACGGCACTGGTTCGTATGGCTGAGGAGATGGCAGCGCAATTTCCGCATTCCCTTCTGGCCGAGGTGAAGAGGCGCTCCGGGCAATTTAACGGGAAGAACATTTTTGATACCGCCAGACAAAACGATCCCGCAGCCATAAGGCTGCTGGACAGATACTACTTTTTTGTGTCAGAGGGGATTATCGACATCATTAATATGTTTCAGCCTGAGATGATTGTAATCGGGGGTGGAATTAGCAGCGAAGGCGACTATCTGTTGCAGCCCATTCTTGCCCATGTAAAAAAGGGGGTGTACTGCAAGCAAGTTCCGCTGCCACAAATTACGATTGCCAAACTAAACAATGATGCCGGACTCATTGGCGCAGCTTACTTGCACGGGTATCAGGCAACGGCAGTAAAGCAAGGAATCAAACGCGTTTAGTCTACAAACCCGCTTGATGCTGCACATCGTGCCGCGGGGTCATTGTACAGATCAAACAAGGGGAGGATAAATCGATGTCTGGCAAAAAAATGATGTCCTTATTTCTTACCATGTTCCTAATGACGGGAATCCTTGCAGCATGTGGTGGAGGGAACGCCTCCGATAACACCTCTGGAAACACCGGAAATACAGCTAAATCCGAGAATACACCTACTCAGACTGGCGGAAAAGTCGAGTTTTGGCTGGATAAACTGGGCGATGCAGAAAAGGCGTCTCGTTTGGCTGAAGCCTGGAAGAACGATTCGGGGATCGAGGTGGAGTTTACCAATTACCCGGATGTAGCCGCCTATCAGACTGCGATCCAACAAACGATCGATGATCCTGGGGCTCCAGGCTTGTTCACCTGGTGGAGCGGTCCGCAATTGGAAACGCTGGCCAAAAACGGCAAGCTGGCAGATCTGTCTGCGGAATGGGATCACTACATCGCTGACGGTGTTTCCGCAGATATCAAGGAAGCTTTCACGGTGGGCGGCAAGGTCTACGCTGCTCCTTACAGTCTCCGCTACATGTCCGTACTCTATAATGTGAAAGTATTTGAGGCTGCCGGCGTGGCAGTTCCTACGACATTCGAAGAGTTTCTAGAGGCCTGCGAGAAGATCAAGGCCAGCGGCGTCACCCCGATTGGCTTGAAGAACGACTCCTGGGCTAGCTTCATCTGGTTCCAGCAATTAATTGCAGCTTACGATCCTCAGCTGTATATCGATATTTGCAATGGCACCAAGCCCTATACGGATGAGGCTGTGAAGGAAGTGATGGCGATCTGGAGAGACATGTTTAATAAAGGTTATTTTGGAGAGCCCATCGTCTACAGCGATCTCCATAAAGAATTTGCGACAGGCGTCGTTGCGATGATGTTGGAGGATAGCCCAACCGTTACTGGTTTACGGAACGATTACGGCATGGAGCCCGGAACCCATATTGATGCCTTTATCCTGCCTAGCATGAGGGGTGGCAAGGGGACGATCTTCTTTGAAGCTTCGCCAATTGTCGTGACCGAGGCTAGCTCCTCCAAAGAACAGGCTCTCGCCGCTCTGCGCAGCTTCTACAAACCGGGTACCCAAATGGTGATGGTCAACGACCACGGCATTGCCAACATTAGTACGATATCCGTGGAAAATCAAACCATTCAGCGCATTTTGGATATGACCGGAGATTCTTCCAAGTACCAGCTCCTGCTTCGCTTCTATGAAAATACTCCCGAGGATCTACGCAATACGGCCATTGATGAGCTCTCTCGCTTTATGTACAGCGGCGCGGATATTGACGATGTGCTGAATACCATCCAGGCTAAGGCGGATGAAGTATTCGGTTTAATTACGAAGGAGTGAGGGGGTTCCTTTGAAGAAAAGCAGCTTCGCTTGGACGAATTATCTTTATCTGCTGCCGGCGGTTTTGCTGGTTGCTGTCTTCTTTGCCACATCCATAGTGTACACAGTTCGTCTTAGCTTCTATGAATATGACGGATTTTCCGCTATGCGGTTTGTGGGCATAGAAAACTATCGCCATCTGTTTCAGGATGTGAACTTCAAAATTTCTTTTATGAACACGGTCATCTGGGTTGTGTTTTCCCTTGTGTTTACCTTAGCGCTGCCGCTGCTGTTGGCCGTTTTTATTAAGAACAGTTCCTGGGTTGGCGGGTTTAAAAATATTTTCTACTATCCCACGGCACTGTCGAGCACCATCGGGGGCATTATCATGGTGGCCATTCTCTCGAAATACGGCATTCCTCAGCTGTTTGGCTTACTGGGATTTAAGAGCTGGGTTCGCGATTGGCTGGCCATCCCTTATGTCAATACCTTCATCATGATTTTGATGGGAACGTGGCAGGGCGTTGGCTTGAACACCATTCTATTCATTACCGGGCTGACCACCATTCCCGCTTCCCCTATTGAGGCTGCCAAGATCGAAGGCGCGCGGACGATTCAGCTTTACACCAAGGTGATTTTCCCGCTTCTCCAGCCTACCACGATGGTGGTGTTGCTGATGTCTTTGGTGAACAGCTTTAAGGTGTTTGACTCGATCTGGGTCATGACAAAAGGCGGGCCTTACCGAACTTCCGAAACCTTGGCGTTGACGATGTATCAGGAGTCCTTTATCCACGGTAAATTCGGTGTCGGTGCGGCAGTGGCTGTGGTGCTCACCATCATGATCTTGATCGTCTCCTATTTTAATATCCGCAACACCTTCGGAGACACCGACCGGACGGCCTGAGGAAGCGTGAAAGGAGAGCCCATCCTATGAAAAAAGTAAGCCAAGGAAGAATCGCCGTAAATTCGGTGCTGATCATTCTATCGATTTTTTGGATATTCCCGGCTTTGTTCGCCATCATCGGGATGTTCAAGAAGAAGCAGGAATATAATCTGGGGAACTTCTGGGATCTGCCGAAGGGAATAAGCCTGGCCGAAAATCTAAAGGGAATTGCCGGCGCCTTCGGCATGGTGAAGGGGATGGTCAACAGTCTCCTATATGCTTCTGTTTCGGCGGGGGCAGCCGTCCTCATCGCCATCCTGGCCGCCTATGCCATTTCCCATCTCAAGATCAAACGGCCGATGTTCTGGTTCCTATTTATCTACAGTGGAACGATCTTCCCGTTCCAGATCTATTTGATTCCGGTTTACAAGGGACTGACGGCCACCAAGCTGTACGATACCCAATTGGGGATGATTTTGTTCTATACGGCAATCTGCGTGCCTTTCTGCATGTTTGTGCTCCGGAATTATTTTCTTGGCATATCGAAGGAAATTTGTGAATCGGCAAAAATCGATGGTTGCAACAGCCTGCAAATTTTAGGGCATATCTTTGTCCCCATGTCTACCGCCCCGTTGGCTGTTATCTTCCTTACCCAGTTCAATTGGGTGTGGAATGAGCTCATGTTTGGTCTGACCTTCACGAAATCCCGGGAGATTCGTCCAGTGATGGCTGCGATTTCATTAATGGACAAAGCGAATGTACCGGTGATTCTTATGGCCTGCGTGGTAGCATCGATTCCTACGCTGCTGTTATTTTTCTTGCTGAACAAACATTTTGAGGCTGGCTATGCTTACCAGAGCAAGTAATCCTAAATGAACGGAGTGGCTTTATGAAACTATCGAAAAAATGGAAAGTCTTCCTCATTCATCACTCACACACCGATATTGGCTACACCGAGCGGCAGGATAAAATTATCCATTATCATTGCGATTTTATTAAACAGGCCGTGGATATTCTGAGAGAGATTGATCGCACCGGCAATGAAGCTCGCCAAGGCTTTGTGTGGCAGTGTGAAAACCATTGGCAGGTCAAAAACTTCTATGACCATGCGCCTTCGGACTATATTACGGACTTTGAAAAATATGTGCGGGAAGGACGGATTGGCCTTTCAGGCAACTATTTAAATTTAACCGAGCTGGTTAGTCGAGATATTCTCTACGATTGTACGATTCAAGCGAAGAAGTATGGCGAGCAGATCGGTTATCCCATCCGCAGCGGAATGAGCGCCGATATCAACGGGTTTGCCTGGGGATATGCGGATGTGCTGCAGGAGTGCGGCGTGGAACGCCTGTTTTCCTGTCTGCATCCCCATCACGGAATGTTCCCTCTTTATAAAAAACAGACCCCGTTCTACTGGCAAGGGCCGTCTGGGAAGAAGGTGCTGGTTTGGAACGGAGAGCATTACCACTTTGGAAATGAGCTTTGCTTTTCGCCGCACGCAGCTTCGACTTATATGATTTTCGATGAAATCAGCAAGAAAATGAGAGGCAATCAGCTCTTTACGACCAGCCCCGAGGATACGGAGCAAACGGAGTTAGCCATTCTCGATGAACGGCTGGAGCGCTATCTGCAAAATCTGGAGGCCGAGGGGTATCCAGGCGATTTTGTGCCCTTCATGGTTTCGGGCGCGATCACGGACAATGCCCCGCCAAACGTCAAGATTGCCGAACGGGTTGACTTGCTGAACCGGAAGTACGCCGGAACCTTGGAAGTACGGATGGTTACTCTGGACCAATTTTTCGATCGTCTGGAAGCAGAATGGAAGGACATTCCGGTGTACCAGGGGGATTGGAACGATTGGTGGGCGGATGGCGTGGGCTCCACACCGGCGGTTGTCAAGGTGTATCGGGAGGGGCAACGCAAGTACGATCTCTGCAAAAAGCTGGATCCCGATTCCACTCTGGGGGATGCGGGGTTGATGCAGAAAGCGGCGGAAAATCTGATCCTCTACAGCGAGCACACCTGGGGTTATTCCTCCTCCGTGTCGGAACCTTGGGAAACTCTGGTTGGGGAACTGGAGCACAAAAAATCTGCTTACGCGATCAATGGCAACACTGAGGTAGCGGATAATCTGGACCGGATTTTAGCGAAAAAAGGGGAGGTGGCCATCCGGCAAGACCGGCCGCAGCACTATCGAATTATCAATCCCCACGACATTCCGCTGGAGACGACCGCCAAAATCTATATCGAGTTTTGGGAGTATGTTGATGGGTTGAACTACAGCCTGGATGTTCCCATCGAAGTGTTTGATTTGGCAACAAATGAGGTGATCCCGCATCAGGTGAAGCGTATCGCCCGGGCCTACGAAATCGAAATCCCTCTTAAGGTGCAGCCCAAGGAGGAACGCAACGTCGGGGTTCGTGCGACTGGTCGCTATCCGAATGGCACCTCCCAGAGCCATGCCCATATTGGCGCGGAGGGGGTTGAAGATGTGCTGCAGCCTGGGGTGTTGCGCGAGGATGTGGCCTGCGTGGAGACGGCGTTCTACCGGGTGGAGTTTGATCAAAAGCGGGGGATTACCTCGATCATCGATCGGAAGACCGGAAAAAATCTGGTCCGGCAGGACGCGATCTACGCCCCGTTTAGCGGAATCTACGAGGTGACCGATATCCGCACCTCCCCGACGGAGGAACGCCGGCGAATGGGACGCAACCGTAAATCCCCGGCAACGAGACGGTATGAAGCTCACCTGACCGATATCCAAATTGTTGAGAGCGGGCCGTTGTTTGTCTCGCTGCAGCTCGACTACAGCCTAGAGGGCACGCGGTTCTACAAGGTGTTCCTGAAGCTGTACCGGGAGATTAATAAAATCGAAGCGATGGTGCGCATTCACAAGGATAGCGTGTGGGAGCCGGAAAACCTTTATGTGTCACTGCCATTTACGGCGGGCGACGATGAGGTGAAGTATGTGGACAAAACCGGCTGCATCCTTCGTCCGGGCATTGATCAGCTGCCCGGCAGTAATATGGAATTCTATCTGATCCAAAACGGATTGGTGATGGAAGCTGGCGAACGGCAGGTTCTGGTCGCTGTCAAAGATACGCCTTTGCTGACGTTTGGCCCCCTGGAAGCAAAACCGATCCAGCTATGCGACGGCAACAATTGGGAGCTGAACCGAGGGGAAACCTTTGCCTGGGTCATGAACAACTACTGGGAGACCAACTTCAAGGTTGACTTGGGCGGCTTTTATGAATTTGCTTTTACACTGTCCAGCCAGGAAAAACAGACAACCGAAGCAGCGATGCGCCTTTGCGAGGCTTATAACGAGGGCTTGCTCGCATTCTACATCTAATCGTTGAGGAGCACTTAGATATGAACAACACGAAATACCGCAATTATGACTTGGAGCCGGTATTGGACATCCCGGGCTGGGATGACCATGCTTTTTCGGGATGGGAAGCCATCCGAGAAGAGCTGAGGCGGCAAATGGATCAATGCCGTATATTCGTTTTTGATTGTTATCCAGGCACGGACAAAGAAGAAGTGGCTAGGGAGCTGGCGCTTTTGTCTCCAGCGCGGATGGTGGACTGCGAAACCTGCCTGTTGCCGCAGGAGCAGCTAGAACAGCTCTTTGCCCCCAGCCTTCCGCCGGATCCGGTTTTTGGTGTGATGTTTTACGGCAAGTTGGATTATTGCTTTGACCCCGCCTCTCTGGATGCATTGCGGACAGAAATTGAGCGATCCGATGGGCCAATCTTTCTCTATGGAACCGGCGCGTCGCTCGTCACCAAAGGAGATTTGCTCGTATACCTCGATTTGCCCCGTTGGGAAATCCAGCTGCGCTATCGCCGGGGAATGACGAACTGGCTAGCCGACAATCCCGATGCACCCATTCTGGAAAAATACAAACGCGGCTTCTTTGTCGAATGGCGCATGGCGGACCGGCATAAAGCCAAGTTGCTGGGAAGCTTGGACTATCTGATAGAAACCACCACGCCGGGGCAGCCCAACATGGTTACCGGGAACGCCTTTCGCGCCGCTCTTCAATCGGCGGCTTCGCGACCGTTCCGTCTAAAGCCATATTTTGATCCGGGGGTATGGGGCGGGCAGTGGATGCGGGAGAATTTTGGCCTCCCCGACGGACCGCCGAACTATGCCTGGAGTTTTGACGGGGTACCCGAAGAGAATAGCCTTCAGTTTCGCTTCGGGCAGGTCACCTTGGAGATTCCGGCGATGGACCTGGTGCTGTTCTGCCCCCGTCCTTTGCTGGGTGAGCGAGTACACGCCCGATTCGGGGCGGAATTCCCGATCCGCTTTGATTTGCTGGACACAATGGGGGGCGGGAACTTGTCTCTCCAGGTACATCCGCTGACCGAATACATCCAAGAGACCTTTGGCATGCACTATACCCAAGATGAGAGCTATTATATTTTGGATGCAGCTGAAAACGGAGAGGCTTACGTATATTTGGGACTCAAAGAAAATGTGGACAGCGAACGCATGGCGAGCGATCTGTACCGCGCGAAAAGTGGAGAGGCGCCCTTTCCGGCAGAGGAGTATGTCAACAAAATCCCGGTCAAAAAGCATGATCATTTGCTTATTCCTGCAGGTACGATCCACTGCTCAGGCAAGGACACGATGGTGCTGGAGATTAGCGCGACCCCTTATATTTTTACCTTTAAGCTTTGGGATTGGGGACGTGTAGGCTTGGATGGTCTCCCTCGTCCTACCCATTTGGAGCATGGGTTAAAGAATATCCAATGGGATTGGGACACCGCTTGGGTCAAGGAGAATCTCATTCAACAGGGGAAAGTGCTGGAGGAAAACGAACACTTTAAAGTGGAGCGAACCGGCCTGCATGTGCGGCAATTTATCGAGACCTTCCGTTACACCTTTTCGCAGGAGGTAGAGATCGCCTGCAAGGACAGCGTACAGGTGCTGAACCTAGTTGAAGGAGGGCAAATTACGATCTACAGCAAAACCGATGCTTTTCCTCCTTTCGATGTTCATTATGCCGAAACTGCCATTGTTCCAGCAGCCGTGGGGACATATTCGGTCCGGCCCTCGGGAATTTCGGAAGGGGAGAAGGTCATGATCATCGTTGCATCGGTCCGCTGAGTTCGCTACCATCGAATGATGGCAGATTACGCCGAGCTAGTGCCGGAGCTTAAATCGACATTCCTTACGAGTACTTTGGAGCCGGATGCTTTGGCCATGTTGATTTCGGCAGCAATCTCTATGCCATTGGCAGGCGAACGATCCCGTTCCATGATGAACTGGATCGTTCACTTGTTTTCTTTATGAAAGAGGTCTCCTAATTTCGGAAGAGGTTACGCAATTTCGGAAAATCGCAGGAAGCGCTTCGGAATGTCGTATAATTTCTAAGAATTGACCATTCCGAAGGAGCGACTGTAGACATGAGACCTACACAGGTGAACGTAAGCGGCGGCATTAAATTGAAATCGCTTCCAGAAGGCGGGCGTGTCATCGAAATCTCCCCCGATGGGGGAAGACTCCATTTTGCCGGCCTGCGGTTCAAGAAAGGCCAGTACCTGGTGATGGAGCTGACGGTTCAATCGATCACGGAGTTTCAAATGGTGCTGGGATTCTCCAAGCGTGACCCCGGTTCGGAGCAGGGTGTGCCGGATTTGTATTGCATGACCGGCTTCTTGCCCCAAATTCGGATTCGTACTTATTTTGATCTCGTACATCTAGATGCCCAAAGCATCTATCTGGAACGAACGCCAGGCAAACTGAAGTCGTTCCTGCAGGGAGCCGCCTTGGAGCCGGAGCAAGCCCAGCATTTCGAGATGATTTTTCTGCCCTTCTATACGAATCGTTCCTTGATCTTGCATGATTTGTATCTGGCGGACGAGAAGCCCGATTGCAGCCTAGGAGCAGAAGTGGAACCGATCGTCGATGAGCTGGGACAGCTGAAGATGAAGGACTGGAGCGGCAAAACGGGTTCGGCGGACGAATTGGTTCAATATTTGCGGAAGGAAGCCAAAGCCGGTCCGGCAGCGGATTTTGGACCGGAATATAGTGTGTACGGAGGGTACAAATCTATTTCCTTTGAACCGACGGGATACTTTCGGGTGGTGCAGCATGACGGCAGATCTTGGCTGGTGGACCCGGACGGGTATGCTTTTTACAGCAAAGGGCTGGATGTAGTCGCTCCCGGGGAAACGGGACGGATCGACGGTATCGAGCCTTGTTTCGAGTGGCTCCCGGATGAGGAGGGGCCTTTCCGCCCTGCGTTCGAAACGAGAGGGGGGCGGAAGGGGGAGCGATATTATAGTTATGCCGTCAGCAATTTGATTCGGGCCTTCGGCGAGAATTATGATGAGGCTTGGAGCCAAATGACCCGCTCCCGGCTAATCGATTGGGGATTTAATACGATCGGAAACTGGTCGGATCTGAACTTTGCCCAAT
This sequence comes from Paenibacillus sp. MB22_1, assembly GCF_047200555.1. NCBI lineage: Bacteria > Bacillati > Bacillota > Bacilli > Caryophanales > Paenibacillaceae > Paenibacillus > Paenibacillus sp. MB22_1. Next base: position 1,884,315 of record NZ_JBLADV010000001.1, on the reverse strand, counting down.
GGGCGAAGCTGCCCTATGTAATCCCGCTGGCCGAGTTTCCGATGACAGAAGTGCCCGTGTACCGGGATTTCCCGGATGTGTTCAGCGAGGAATACCGGGAGGCCTCGGAGCGGTATGCCGCGCAGCTGAAACCGTTTAAGGAAGATCGCTGCCTGATCGGATATTTTATGTCCAACGAACCGCATTGGGCGTTTGGGGACCGGGTGAACCTGGCGCGGGAAATGTTTCGCAGCGCGCATGCTTTTGCCAGCAAGGAGGAGCTGATTCATTACCTTGAGCACAAATATCAAGAAGATCCCCAGGCGCTGAGCGAGGCATGGGCGATGGAGCTCGCCGATTTCGGCGGGGTCCGGCAACTTCATTATGATCAATTTACTGATGCGGCCGATGCGGATCTATTGGAATTTTCCCGCAGGATGGCGCATGAGTTTATTCGAGTTCCGGCTGAAGCTTTAAAGCGGGTAGACCCGAATCATTTGAACCTCGGCATCCGGTACGCCTGGATATCGTCGGAGCTGGTGCTGGAAGGGAGCGAATATTTTGATGTCTATACCTATAACTGCTACAAGTTCAGACCGGATGAGGCGGATATCAGGTACATTTATGAACAGACCGGGAAGCCGGTGATGATCGGGGAGTTCCACTTTGGGGCCCCGGACGTCGGGCTGCTAAGCCCCGGCTTGAAGGGCGTCTATACCCAGGCGGATCGCGGCAAAGCCTACCGGTATTACACGGAGTTTGCGGCGAGTCAGAAGCATTTGGTCGGTACGCATTATTTTATTCTGAATGATCAAGCGACGCTTGGCCGATTCGACGGGGAGAACTACCAAATCGGGATCGTGGATGTCTGCCACCGGCCCTATGAAGCTTTTGTGCAGGAAATCAAGGCCACCCATGAGGGATTGCTGGACGTGCTTCTAGGGAAAAGAGAGCCGTACGATGTTCAGCCAAAAGAGCTGATTATTAAGTAAGCATTGAAAACCCGTACTTTTCGGTACGGGTTTTCATTTTTAGCCGAAAAACGAATACACCGAGACGAAATCTGGAGCATATCCCTACGATCCGATCCCAAGTACAATAGATACAGATAGGTGAAAGTGCTTACATTAATAGACTAGAACAGCTTGGAGGTCAGAGGGGATGGATATGCAGCCGTCGACGCAACCCGCAGCCATGCAAGAGATAGAAACGCCGCCCTCGTCAAGGCGGAAATGGCTGAAGAAACTTTACTCGCAAAGACATATTCAAATTATGGCTTTGCTCGGCATCGCTTGGATGATCATCTTCAACTATATTCCAATGTACGGTGTCATTATCGCTTTCAAGGACTACGACATTATTCGAACGATTGCAGAAGCTCCATGGGTCGGTTTGGAACATTTCAAAGAGTTTCTGTCCGATGAAAATTTCGGCTATGTGATCAAAAATACGCTGGGGATCAGTTTCCTGAAGCTGCTCACTTTTCCGTTGCCGATTATCTTCGCCTTGTTCCTGAACGAAGTTCGCTCGCTCCGGTACAAGAAAGCGATCCAAACGATCTCCTACCTGCCTCACTTCCTGTCTTGGGTTGTGCTCGGCGGGATCCTGGCAACCTGGTTGTCGGATGTAGGGATTATTAACGAGATCTTTATGGCTTTGCATATTATCGATAAGCCGATCTCCTACTTGGCGGAGCCGAAGTACTTCTGGACGATCGTCATCACCTCGGATGTCTGGAAGGAGCTGGGATGGTCAGCAATTATCTATTTGGCGGCCATTACGAGCATTTCGCCCGAGATGTACGAAGCGGCAACCATTGACGGAGCTGGGCGTTTTCAGCAAATGTGGTATGTGACGCTTCCAGCTATCAAAGCGACCATCAGTATTTTGTTCATCCTGGCTGTCAGCGGTGTGCTGAACTCCAACTTTGATCAAATCCTGGTGTTGCGTAACTCACTGAACGATAGTGCAAGTAATGTAATCGATTATTATGTCTATTACACGGGGATATCCTCTGGCCGTTATTCGTACTCAACAGCAATCAATTTGTTCAAATCTGTGATTGCACTTGCCCTGCTGCTGATTGCGAACCAAGTAACCAAAAAACTCAACGACACTTCGTTGTTTTAGGCCAAGGGGGACCTGCTTATGTTTTCATTACGCCGCAGAACCAAAGGCGATGTCGTTTTCGATACAGTTAACAATTTGGTCATGCTCGTCGTATGTTTTGTCACGCTATATCCGATTTGGTACGTGTTGGTGAACGCTTTTAACGACGGGAAGGACGCGATGCTTGGCGGCATTTATTGGTGGCCGCGGAAGTTCAGCTTTGAGAACTTCGAAGCGGTCTTTGATAATCCCGGCATCATGACGGCGATGGGACTCACGGTTGCCAAGACCGTCATTGGGGTTATAGCACACGTCTTCTTTACTGCGATGGTCGCGTACGCTTTCTCTCGCAGAGACCTGATTGCAGGAAAGTTCTATATCTTGATGGGAACGATCACGATGATCTTCTCCGGAGGGCTGATTCCAACCTTCCTCCTCATTCGCGATTTGCATATGCTCGATAAATTTATCGTTTATATTATTCCCGTGTTGTTCAGTTTCTTCGATCTGATTATCTTCATGACCTTCTTCCGGGACATTCCCGATGGTCTGGAGGAAGCAGCCCGAATCGATGGAGCAAGCGATTGGACCGTCTTCCTGCGGGTCGTGCTGCCGGTATCGCTGCCTGTTCTCGCCACCATCGCCTTGTTCCACGGGGTGTATCAGTGGAATGACTATTTTACGGGGATCATCTATGTCAACAACGAGAACCTGCAGCCGATTCAGACGTTCCTGTACCGGGTTGTGGCCCAGTCCAGCTCCAATATCATGACGACAGCGGTGCAGGGCAGTGCGATAACCAAAACGGTCACTTCCCAATCGATCAAGTTGGCGACAATGGTCGTGACAACCTTGCCAATCGTATTTGCCTATCCGTTCCTGCAACGCTACTTCGTTAAAGGGATGATGATTGGTTCGATCAAAGGTTAAGAGACCGTCTTTGGCGAATTCGCCATCTCACAGTTGGTAACTCCTCCGAGCCGCATTACGGCGGCTCTGGAGTTGCACATAAATGGAATCACATCAAATGAGAAAAGGGGTAAAAAGCATGGGCATGAAAAGAAAGTCCAAAAAAGTGATGATGCTGCTGATGGCGGCCATCATGGTCCTGTCCCTGGCTGCTTGCGGAGGCAACAGCAATAACAGCAAAGAAAGCGCTAACAACGCTGCTACTAACAGCAACAATACCAGCACGCAGGACACCACCGATCCGGCTGCAACACCATCGGCAGACGAACCGGGATGGAAATCCGATACGTCCCCCATCACCTTCGATTGGTACCTGAACTTTGCTTGGTTCCCGAATAAATGGGGCGTTGATCCAACCTCCCAATACGTCACGAAGAAAACCGGGGTTAACATCAACTTCATCGTCCCTGCCGGGAATGAGAACGAGAAGCTGAACACGCTGATCGCTTCCGGCAAGCTGCCTGATTTCATTACGCTGGGCTGGTGGGAAGACGGCGTGAAGAAAATGATTGAGGGCGGACTTGTGGAGCCACTGAACAAATTGGCCGAACAATATGACCCGTACTTCTTCAAGGTGGCCGACCCGGACAAACTGGGCTGGTACACGCAACCAGACGGGAATGTATACGGTTATCCGAACTCTTCCTCCTCTCCGAAAGACTATGAGAAATACGGCGACAAATATGTATCGAACCAAACGTTCGTCGTGCGGAAGGATATCTATGAAGCGATTGGCAGCCCGGACATGCGGACTCCGGAAGGCTTCATCGCCGCTCTGAAAGCGGCTCAAGAGAAATTCCCTGAAGTGAATGGCCAGCCGCTGATTCCGCTTGGCTTGCATGAGTTCACGGCTTCCGGCAACGACTCCCTGGAAGGATATTTGCAGAACTTCCTGGCGATTCCGAGAGAGAAAGACGGCAAGCTGTACAACCGCGAAACGGATCCGGAATATATTACTTGGTTGAAAACGCTGCGCAAAGCCAACGAAGAAGGCTTGTTGGCGAAGGACATCTTCATCGACAAACGCGCTCAAATGGAAGAAAAAATTGCGCAAGGCCGTTACTTCGCCATGCTGTATCAACGCACCGACTTTGCAGCTCAACAAGGTACCTTGTATCAACAAGATCCAAACAAAATTTACATCGCTGTGGACGGTCCGGCTAACTCCAAACTGGATCCGCCTACGTTAAATGGTCCTTCAATTTCCGGCTGGACAGTCACCCTGATCTCTAAGGATGTGAAGGATAAAGCTCGCGCGATCAAGTTCCTGACGTACCTGATGAGTGAGGAAGGACAGAAAGACCTGTATCTGGGTGAAAAAGGCGTAAGCTACGATACCATTGACGGGAAAGATCAATTCAAACCGGAAGTCCTCGATCTCATGAACAAGGATCGTTCCGCTTTCGATAAGCAATATGGCTCCTCCTTCACGTTCTGGATGATGCAAGATACGAACATTATCCAACAATGGCAGCCTGAATCGGTAGAACCGTACAAACAATTGGAAGACTGGACTCGCGGTAAAACGATAAGCGTATCCGAGTTCGACCTGCTTGATCCGCTGGCAAACTCGGAAGAAGGCATCATCCTCAGCAAAATCAAGGATCTTCGCGGCAAAACATTGCCGAAGCTGTTGATGGCATCGTCCGAGGCTGAATTCGATAAGATCTGGGCGGATTACATCAAAAAGCAAGAAGATCTGGGGCTTGCCAAAGTCCAAGCGTTCCAGCAAACTAAGTATGAAGAGAACAAGAAAAAACTTGGCATGCAATAATCGTTAATGCCCCAAAAATGCCCGCATTTCGCGGGCTTTTGGGCTTTTATTCAAAGGAGTCGCTCGGCATATGGGAAGAAGCAAACCTTGGACAGCATGGTGGGAGTCATTTAAGTATTGGTTTGGGCGCCGCTCACTTCAGAGCCGCCTGCTCGCTTCGTATATCTTTATCATCTTGGGACCCAGCGCGCTGGTGTCCTATTATTCCTATGGATTGATCAACAATATGTATATCCGGGATGCCGAGGACAAGAACAACTCGTTGCTGGAGATGGAAATCCAGCATATCGAGACGCAGATTGAATCGATGGTACGGGCGGTGCAGGTCGCCTATGATGATATCGAAGTTCGAGATTATCTAGCGAATACCACCGAGCCCGGCACCGAGGAACTGGTGAATTTCAGTAACCACAGCTTTAAAAGCCTAACACGCATTCAATATTACAACCCGAATGTGGAGCATTTGCGCCTGTTCTCAAGCAGCAACGTAACCGAAATTTGGCCGATCTTTTTCCGGGAGAACCGGGTAGCGGATGAGCCGTGGTATCAAGAAGCGAAGGAATTAAAGGGCATGGAGTCTTGGTCGTTTTTGCACAATGATCCAGACATCATGGAACGGTACCAAGGGCAGACCCCCGCCCCAACGCCCAAAGTGTCGCTGCTGCGGGAAATGAGCATTCCGGCAAATCATCATGTCGGAATGGTGCAGGTGGATATGCTGCTCGAAAAGTTCAGTCCAAGAACTTACGCGGCGGCTCCGAACAGTGAATCGCAAATGGTGCTGATGGACAACAAAGCTCAAATATTTACCCGCGCTCAGAGCTCCTATCTCCAAGCGAATCCGGGGTTGGAGCAGGCGATCCGGGAACGCCTGATGCGCTTTAAGGAGACCGGGGTTTGGGATATTCATTATAAGGAGAACGGAAAATCATTTCTGCTGCTGCACAAGCCCATCGAGCGAATCAACGCGGATTTGGTGAATGTCGTCTCGATGGACGGCGTGTTTAAAGAAATTTCACATATGCGAAATATTTTGATTGGCGCCAATATCGGATTTATTACGTTGGTAACGGTCATTGCTTATATCCTCAATGCGTTTATCCTGAAGAATCTCCGCGTGCTGACCGAAGAGATGAAGAAAGTCCGGCGCGGTGAGGCCTACAGCGGCATCACGATCCGCGGCGGCGGCGAGGTTGGGGAGTTGGCGCATCATTTTTCCAAGCTGATGAACACCATTAATACGCTGGTGGCTCAAGCCGTATACAAAGAAGCGCTCACGAAAGAAGCGGAGCTGCGTACGCTTCACAATCAGATTGATGCCCATTTTTTGTATAATACGTTAGAGAACATTAAAATGCTGGCCGAGATCGAAAATCAAAGACAAATCTCGGATGCGCTGACTTCTCTCGGAGGCATGATGCGGTACAATTTCAAATGGTCCGGGGAGTACGTCAAGCTGCGGGATGAGCTTCGCCACATCGAAAATTATATCGATGTGATGAATATCCGGTTTGATGAACCGATCGAGCTGCGGCTGGATATTCCGAGTGATCTCCTGGATATGGAGATGCTTAAAATGTCGCTTCAACCAATCGTCGAAAATGCGGTGAAGCACGCTTGGGAAGGGGATGAGACGAGGCCGCGGAACATCTCGATTCAGGTGCAGCAATTGCCGCAAAGTGACATTCGAATTGTCGTCAAGGATAACGGAAGAGGGGTCGACGAGAATTCGCTGGCCGAATTGAACCTGGAACTGGATAAGGTCGGCCTTACGGATAAAGCTCCGGGGAATTTAGCGCCGAAGCCGCCAAATCAATACGGAATTGGCCTTCGCAATGTTCAGGAGCGCATTCGCTTATATTATGGTAAACAATACGGCCTCAAGGTTTTCAGCGATCAAGGACAGTACACAGAGGTAGTGATGATAATGCCGAAGGTGCTGTTAACAGGGAGGGTTGGCACAGATGAGATTCAAACTATTGATCGTGGATGACGAGAAGAATATCCGTATTGGGCTAAAAACGATGATTGAACGGGAGTTCCCGGAACAATTCGAGATCTCGATGGCAGCTCAGGGGGCAGAAGCCCTTGAGCTGTATCAGGCCCAAGGCGCTGATGTGATCATTACAGATATCCGCATGCCCGTCATGGATGGCATTGCACTCATCGAACAAGTATCGGAAGGACCGCAGCCCGCCATTCAAAACGGTCGACCACAGATTCTGATTCTGAGTGGATACGAAGATTTTCGGTACGCCAAAGCTGCGATCCGGTATCAGGCGGTGGATTATTTGCTCAAGCCGATTCGCCGGGATGAGCTGTTTGCCGCGCTGCGCAAGTGCGAGGAGAACATCGCGAAGCGTTCGCAAATGGCTGAGCAGTTAGCCGTGACGGAAAGCTATCGACTGCAGGTTCAATCGGTACGCTTGCAGGAGCTCTTGCTGCAAACGGATTTGAGCGAAGAGGATATTGGCATTTGGAGTTCCGAAATCGGTTTCGACCAGTATGCTTTACCATTCTCGGTTGCGGCCCTGACTTACAAAAATTTAGATGGCAGTCGCATGAAGAAAGAAGATCTAAAGTCGCTTGCCGAGCATATGTTTGAAAGCGTGGATGGGATTCTCAGCGCTACCTTGCTGGATCGCGATGGGCGAATGATTCTGGTTGGCGGCCCTAGAAGCAAGTTTGAGGATTTGTCCCTATTGGCGGCAGAACGGGAACTTGACGGGATGTTGATCGGTGTCAGCCAGGAGGGGAGCCGGCTCACGGATCTGCCGTTGTGCTACCACCAGGCGTGCGAATCGCTGAAATACACCTTTATTTATCCGAAGACTCGATTGATCTGGTATGAGGACTTGCAGATGAAGCGGTTGTCTTATCCCGTGCCGAGGGAGGCCATCCGTAAGCTGGGCAATATCCTGGGCACGAACCGGGAGAAGGAGATAGGAGCGCTCCTCCATGAGATTTTTCGGGTTGACCAGTTGCCTGAGATCGATATGTCATACCTGGAAGCGGTCAGCCGGCATATGAATGAGGAGGTGCTGGACGAAGTGTTCCGCGTGTACGGCGAAGCCTCCGTCGACGTGCTGAAGCTGTATCGCAAAGTGGGAGACATGTCGAACTTCTGCCATTTTCACGACTACTTCCGGTCGCTGGAGCAGCTGTTGTCAGACCTCGACGAATACATTAAGGAGATCCGATCCGCTCATAGTGAGCACGGAGATATGAAAGAAGCGGTGGCGTATATCGAGAGCCATTACGACCGGCAACTGAACATGGCGATCGTCAGCAACCATGTATCCCTGAATTACTCCTATTTCAGCGAGGCGTTTAAGGCGTATACTGGCGAAAGCTTTGTGACCTACTTGAAAAAAGTAAGAATCCGCAAAGCGAAGGAACTGCTCGGAAAGGGTTGGCTGAAGCTGTCGGAAATCAGCAATGCCGTCGGGTTCGAGAACACCCGTCATTTCTCCCGCGTCTTCAAAGAACTGGAGGGCGTGTCTCCGCAGGAGTATCGAGACAAGTTAGTGGCCGGCAACGCCCGGTTCGCAGGAGCCGACCTCCCCACGGACGGCGAGTGAAAATCCGATTCATCAGGCTCGTACCTATAGGGTGCGGGCTTTTAATTTTTTGGAGAATGATTAGATTTTAGATGATAGAAATAGACCCTAAGAGCACCGATGTTGTATAATTTATCCAAGTGTGCGATGAAAGCGCTTTATTTCCTTGGCCCAGAAGTCTGCTGCGGAAAAGACCATTTCGGAGGGGATGAAGGGGAAGATGAAACGGATTCCGATGATGCTTCAGTTGGGAATCATCCTGTTCTGCGTCATGGCGGTTCCTGCGATCATTCTGACGTTGTACAGCGGTACGCAGATTTTGCGGTACTCAGAAAAGGCGATTGCAGAATCTTCCCTGGCGGGGCTGGATGCGAACCGAAGGCTCAATGAAACGGCCTTAAATAATCTGGCGCAAGATACGGTCCGTCTGACTGCGAACCGGGTATTTGACCGCATTCGTTCGTTCGAAACTTATGCTCAGCTGCAGGAGAACTATCAACATGTCAGCCAAGCCCTGGTCGTGCTCCGGGAACTGGTGAATTTGAATCATCGGGTGAACGGGGTGTATTCCTCTTATTTCTACCTGAGTGACGCGAATTATGTGATCTCAACCGACAAGGGCATCACAACACTGGACCGCTATGAATCGATAGACTGGCTGGATGAAGCGTTGGCCGGGCGCCGAGGGATTAGCGGCGTATGGTTCCCGCGCAAGCTGGCCACTGGGGAGACCGTTGTATCTTATGTCTTGCCGCTCAGCCGCTTGTCCACGACAACCCGCGGCACCATCGTAGTCAACTTGCGGGAAAGCCAGATTGGGACGTATTTACAGTCCACTGAACCTGGGGAGCAAGGTTATATGCTGCTGGACGCGGACGGGACGATCCTATCGCATAACGATAAGTCACTGCTGCTTACCGATGGGCGCAATCAACCTTATATTCAGAAGATTCTGGAGAGCAAAGCGGAGGAAGGGTATGCCTTCCATGAGCTGGACGGGGAGCGGCTGTTATATACGTGGTCCCATTCCAAGCTGTTTGACTGGTGGAATGTTAACGTCTATTCCATGGACGCGCTGATGACCAAAACGAATAAGCTGCAGCACAATATCGTTTGGCTGACGGCTGTCGTTATATTTGCCGGCTCAGTGCTGACGGTGTTTCTCGCGACTTGGCTGTCCAAGCCGCTGCGCGAATTGGTGAGGACCGTAAGATCCCGCGGCAGCCGGGGGGTATCGGACAAAAATGAACTGGCCTTCCTCAACTCGGTTTTCAACCGGATGCAAGAGGAAGAGGAGCAGCTCTATAAGCTTCTGCGGGAACGGGAGCAGGATGCCCGCAGTCTGGCGGTTCACCGTTTGCTGCGAGGGGAAGAGGTGCAACACGTCGAAGAGATGTTTCCCGAAGCTTATTACCTGGTGGCCGTTCTCTCGATTGACCGGTACCGAAGCTATGTGGACGCGACGAACCCGGAAACCCGCAGCTATCACCGGTATCTGATCGTCACCCATAGCGAAACTGTGTTTCCACCAGGGATATCGGCGCGGTGTGTTTATCAAGGCGAGGGATGCTTCGCCGTGGTGGTCAATTTCGGAGAAGGAGAAGCGGATGGCGGATACGAAGGGATGAAGGAAGCGCTGGGGACGCTTAGCCAGTATGCAGGCAATTTGCTGGGTCATTCCGTGACCGTAGGCGTTAGCAGCCGGACGGAGAGCTGCTCCGAGCTTCAGGATCGGGCAGCGGAGGCGATGGAAGTCATCAAGCAGCGTATGGTGAGCGGTGGCGGCGGGATCTCCTTCTGGAGCGAGGAGGATGAATGTGGGCGCGGCAAGCATTATCTTTATCCCGCGGATAGCGAGAGGCGGATTCTCAATTACTTGGCTGCGGGTGAGCTTGAGCGCCTGATGGAGGAATTAACGGTGATTCGTCAGGAAATTCAATCGTCCCCGTCGATTTCCTACGACAACATCATGTTTATATATCATCAGTTGGTTGGGGTTACGATTAAGCAGCTCCGGGAAAATCAAATCAATCCGACGCGGATTTTTGCCGGGCGGGGCAACATCTATTCCTCCATCGCGTCCATGGACACTTTGGATGAGTTGGATGCGTATATGCGCGAGTTCTACCGCGATATTCTCCAGTACCTGGCCCGCAAGCCAGAGAGCGATGCGGGGTATGGGGAACGCATTCTTCGTTACTTGGATTCGCATTATTGCGAAGAAATCGTCTTTGAGGAGATGGCCAAAGAGATTGGCATCAGTTATTCCTATATGCGCAAGATCGTTTACGAGATGACGGGGACCAGCTTGATCGATTACATTAACCTGCGGCGCATCGAGAAAGCGAAGGAGCTGCTGTTGGAGTCCGGGATGACGGTGAAGCAGATTGCGGCGGAAGTGGGTTACGGGAACGTCCAGAGCTTTAACCGGTTTTTCCGGAAATATGAAGGGATGCCGCCGAGCGGTTACAAGGCAAGCAAGCTGCGGAGCTCGGGATAGATACGGTGGAGCTGTATTGCTTCGGAGAGAGCCGAGGCATATAGCTCCATTTTTGCTACAACCTATCAAATTTGATCTTTTTGCTGCAGGAAACAAGCGATTTGCAGGCTTTAGAATCAAAAATGAAGCTTAGTATCAAAACTCATGATTTACGGCGGCCGGGCGGGGCGGTATGATTTGACACAAACTCACCATCGCTAAACCGCAAGATGAGATGGAACCGAGTCCGAAACGAGCCAGGCCAGAATGTACGAGGAGGTGAATGTTATGAAATTTGTAAGCGCTTCAAATGTGAAGTCCAAGCCAAAGCTGGACCCTTCGTTAGGTCGGGGGGCCGCATTTTATCTTCGGCGGGACTGGGAGCTTTATGTGCTGCTACTGATTCCGTTGTCCTTTGTATTGCTGTTCAAATACGCACCGATGTCCGGGCTTGTGCTTGCCTTTAAAGACTATAAAATCGCCCGGGGGTTCTGGGGCAGCGAATGGGTGGGCTTTGAAGTGTTTGCCGAGATCTTCGGAAAACACGACTTCGGTCGCGCCGTCCGTAATACGTTATTGCTGAATACGCTGGACCTGGTTTTTAGCTTCACGATTCCCGTGCTTCTTGCCATCCTGCTCAATGAAATTAAGAACGTGAAGTTCAAACGGATTAATCAGACGCTGCTCTATCTGCCGCACTTCCTGTCTTGGATCATTATCGGTGCCATCGCATATCAACTGCTCAGCGAAAGTAACGGCGTCATCAATAATCTGATTGCGATGATGGGCGGTACGCGGATTCCCTTCCTGCAAGAAGATTACAACTGGTTAGTCAGTTATCTGGCCATTGGCGTGTGGCAAAGCATGGGCTGGGGAACGATCATCTATCTGGCCTCCATGAGCGGCATCAACCCCGAGCTGTATGAGGCAGCTACCGTGGACGGCGCCGGAAGGTGGCGGAAAGTATGGAATGTAACGCTGCCTTCGATTCGCCCAACGATCGTGACGCTGCTCATTATGAATTTGGGGCGGGTCATGGAAGGATCTTTTGAACGGATCTTTGCCTTGCAAAATAAAGCGACCACGGAATTCACGACGACGATTCCGGTTCTGGTGTACCGCTGGGGGATTGAGAGCGGGAACTTCAGCCGCGCCACCGCGCTGGGGCTGTTCCAGTCCGTCATTGGACTCGCGCTCGTGCTGATGGCCGATCGGGTCGCCAAGAAGCTTGGCGAAGACGGGTTGCTCTAAGAAAGGAGGCGAACCATGAAAGCATCCGCAAACACGCTGCCGCTGCGCCGCAGCAAACGCTATGATATCTGGGATGTCCTCATCCATCTCGCTATTGTTCTCGCCTCGCTCGTATGCCTGCTGCCGTTTCTCCACGTCGTCGCCAAATCGTTAAGCGATGATGCGTATGTCATTGCGAACAAGGTGTTCTTATGGCCCGAAGGGTTTACCTTGGAGGCGTACCGTAAAATTTTTGCCGACGCCAGCATCCTGCGCTCCTTGTACGTGTCGGTGGTGGTGACGGTGCTGTTTACCCTGCTTGGCATGATCATTACGGTTTGTGCAGCTTATCCCTTATCCCGTAAGCAACTGAAGGGCCGCACGACGTTGACCTTCCTCTTTATGTTCACCTTGTACTTCAGCGGCGGGATCATTCCCGAATACATGCTGATTAGCAATCTCGGCATGCTGGATACGTGGTCAGCGCTCATTCTGCCGCAGGCGTTCAGCGCCTTTAACCTGCTGATCATGAAGACGGCGATCTCCAGCAGCATTCCGGTCAGTCTGGAGGAATCGGCGCGGATCGACGGTGCGGGGCATTTCCGCATCCTGTGGAGCATCGTGCTCCCGCTCTCCAAGCCGATCCTGGCTACGTTGTCGCTGTTTTACGCGGTTGGTCGCTGGAACGCTTATCAAGACGCTCTTTTTTACATTAAACAACGGGTGGATTTACGGCCATTGCAGCTCAAATTGTATTACCTGGTCATTCAGGCGAGCGAAAGCTTCCAACTGGAAGCCACACAAGTATCGTTAAGCAATCCCGAGGTACTCAAAGCCTCGTGTGTTGTATTCGCTACCCTGCCGATCTTGTTCGTGTATCCATTCATCCAGAAGTATTTCGTCCAGGGGGTCATGCTCGGGGCGGTTAAGGAGTAGCCATCTATTCATTAGGGGGAATCGATATGGGTAAAAGGTTCACTTGGATCTTAAGTTTGGTGATGATCGTTGGTTTATTGTCCGGCTGTATGGGAGGCAGCAGCAAGAGCGCCAATTCGGACAACAACACCACGGAGCCGTCTCCTTCCTCCAACACGAACACCGATGGCAAGTATCCCGATTATTCGACGGGTTTTCCGGAGAGGGTCACGCTTGAGCTTCCGGTTTATGAAAGGGCTTTCGAAGGCTGGAACGTAACTGACAACTATTACACGCGTTGGATTCAACAACAATTCGGCGACAAGTACAACGTTGACGTGAAATTTATTCCGATCACTCGCAGTAACGAAGTGACGGATTACGAGCAGCTGCTGGCTTCGCATAAAGCGCCGGATATTATTTTCCATTATGATATGCCTCAGGCTTTGGCCTACTACGGCGAAGGCGTCATGCAGGAGCTGGATTGGAACGAAATCGCACATTATGCACCGACGTATTGGAAAACGATGGGGGATACGATTCAGCAGTACGGGGTCGTTGATAAGAAGAACGTGTTCTTCTTTGGTGAACGCCCCAGCTTGGACAGCTTCACGACGCTGATCCGCAAGGACTGGGTTGAGAAGGTGGGCATGAAGGTCGAAGATCTGACTTCCCTTGAAAAATATAATGAACTGCTGGGCAAATGGCGAGATGCGGGCCTTGGCGTCGGCGGTGAAACGTTGAAAAAGAACAACTACACGTTCAACTACGCGTTCCGCGATTGGCCGATTGACGAGAAGTACCGCGCCCTTTACTCCGACTTGGGCGTTGCGGATCTGACCACTGCGGATACGGAGCGATACCTGCGCAACCTGAACTACCAGTACAATAACGGCTTAATTGATAAAGAATTTTATCTGCGCGATGATGAGAACAAAGCCAAAGCTGAATTTGTGGCAGGAAAAACCGGTACCTTCAGCTTCTATCTTTCCAGCAACACCGACGTGATCACTTCAACCTTGAAAAATAATCCGGATGCCGAGTTCGCGGTACTGGACCCGCAAGCCGGGGTGCCGGAGGGACGCAAGCCGCAGGGACGCGCATACTGGCCGTTTGGGATGATCATGGGCATTAATTATGAATCTTCGGATATGGAACGCGCAGCGGTATGGATGTATCTGGAATGGATGAGCCAGCCGGAGAACCTGTTCTTCCTGCAAAACGGCGTGGAGGGTCAAAACTACACGCTGGATGCCGATGGCATCGCGGTGAAAAATCCGGATTTTAAAGGAGATTCTGTCCTCTCGCAAAATAACAACAAAGACTATTGGTGCCTTGTGGTTGAAACGGTGAAATACGACGATCCGGTAAAAATGCGCGAAGCATATCTCCGCAGCATGTCGCCTCCAGGGCATGAAGATTTGGCGAAGGATTCGTTAGCTTATTACGACAAATATGCGGAGTACCGTACACCGGACGCTTTGTTTAGCGTGGTGCTTGAGAAAGTAAATGAATATAAAGCGGATCTGAATTCGTTGTTCCAGGAGCTGTATGTCAAGATCGCGATCGCGCCGGAGAGTGAGTTCAATGCCACCTATGAGGCGGCGAAGAAAACGTACCTTGATGCCGGATACCAGGAGATTTTGGACGAGAAGCAAGCGGCGATTGATGCCGGGAATTACAAGTAAGAGTTAGCCGTTCACACGAAGGGAGATGGAAAGATTGAAACTGAAGGCAGCCCCTTCCGAGTTGAAGCAAATTGCCGGGAGCATCGTAGAGTACACCTTCGGGATGGACCTGACCTGGGATTGGCCGTGCGGCGTGGCTTATTACGGGATCAGCCGGGCCTTTGAAGCGACAGGGGAGAAGGCCTATGTGGAGCGAATGGCCCAGTGGTGCGACGAGTACATCGACGCCGGACTTCCGGTGTGGACTGTAAATTCCTGCGCGATGGGGCATATGCTGCTGACGTTATATGAACAAACGAAGGAGCAGAAATATCTCGATCTGATCCTGAGCAAAATCGACTATCTGCAGAACCAAGCTCCCCGTTTCGGGGACCGGGTGCTTCAGCATACGGTATCTGCGGGCAATGATTTTCCGGAGCAATGCTGGGCAGATACGTTGTTTATGGCGGCGTATTTTATGCTGCGTACCGGTATCCTGCTGGGCGAGAAGCCGCTTATCGATGATGCGCTGCATCAGTTCTTCTGGCATATCAATTACTTGCAGGACGAGGACACCGGGCTCTGGTATCATGGGTACAATCACATCGGCAAAGATCATATGTCCGGGATCTACTGGGGGCGCGCCAACGCTTGGGCTGCGTACACGATGTCCCGTGCGGCCAAGATTTTTCCGGAAGCTTATTTGTATCCGCCAATGATGCATATATGGAGCTCTTTGCGCGATCAGCTTGCTGCGTTGAAAAAATTACAGCACGAGGACGGTTTATGGGGCACGGTGCTGGATTACCCGGACGCTTACGGTGAAGTGTCCGCTACGGCGGGCATCGCGGCGGCGATGGTCATCCAGGGCAATCCGCTGCATGCCAAATATGTGCAGAAAGCGTTGGAGGGCGTGCTCAAGAACGTCACCGATCGTGGGCGGGTGCTCAACGTTTCCGGCGGGACCGCAGTGATGAAGGACATCGAAGGATATCTGGGCATCGATAAGAAATGGGCCCAGGGCTGGGGGCAAGGGCTGACGCTGGCCTTGCTGGCGGCTGTTCTCGAAGACGACGGCTTGGATGAGCTTGGTAGAAGTTGATTTTTTGCTAGTCTTAGTATACATTTGTATACATAACAAAAATAACGTATACGAATGTATACAATAAGGAGGAGCCACATGCGAGACGGTAGACACGGACCCGGAGGGCGTTATGAACGCGTTCATCATGAGCATCGGGATGGGCGAGGACACGGTAGAGAGGAGAAGCGAAGATTTCATGAGGAAGCCGAGCCGCAGCTGCGCAGCGCCCAAACCTTTAGGCGCGGCAAGGCGATCGCCTTTCTGGAACGGATGCAAATTAAACGCGAAACCTTGCAGAGGCAGCTAAGTCAGGCGGAATTTGAGGCGATTAAGCCGGTGATTAGCGGAGAGCTGAAAGCGGTTGACGAGTTGATTCAGGAGTTTATCCATCTGTTTGGCCTGCATGAAATGAAGGATGGAACGGATGGCTCCGACGAACAAGCGTAGCTGAAAGGATCGGGTAGCGAGATGTGGAAGGGGCGTACCAGCTTCGTTATTGCCCATCGGTTAAGCACCATTCAGGATGCGGATCTGATCGTTATCATTAACGGCGGGAACGTGGAAAAGTTGCGGTCGTCACAGGTGCAGCATCCGGAATGGGCAAAGCGATCGCGCCAGGCGCGGTACAAACGAACATTGGTTCAACCCTTACGGCGATCAATCCGTTTGGCATGGAGCGGGCGCAAGTCGGAATCGGTGTAAATCCCGGCGCGGGCCAACCTGAGGAAATTGCCAAGGTAGCCTTGTTCCTCGCTTCCGATGATTCGAGCTTCGTTAACGGTACGACGCTTACGGCGGATGCCGGATGGACGGCGTATTAAGCCATTCGCTTACATAGGAATAAAAAAGGGCTTTAGGCCGCAACCTATCGCACATAAGCAGGCCTAACATGAAAGGCAGAAGGAGTGTGCATAGGTGATGGCGAATCCATCCAAAGATACGTCCAAAGCAGCCCGGGAGCAAACCCCGGAAAAGAAGCGGGCAACCCCCGTAAAACGTGCCGAGGATACGGAATTTGCCGATGAATTGACCCAAAGCGATATTCAATCGGCTTTTAAAAATCCGGTCACCGGTGAGGAACGTTTGTACTAGGCGACAATAGATTCTCGACTCAAGGCAGCCCTGTTTTGTTCGGGGCTGTCTTTTGTTTTGAGGGTGTAGATCTGGGCGAGCTTGACTTTTGCTCAGGATATGTATAAAAACAAGAGGGAGAGTTTAAGGTCATTTATTCCATTTGTTCGTTACTTAAGGAGGTACATACCCAATGTCTACGATCGATTTGATCAAAAGCCGGAGAAATATAAAAGCGTTCAAACCCGACCCGATTGATGAGGAAGCACTCATGGGCTGGCTGGAAGCTGCAAGCTACGCGCCAAACCATCGCTTTAACGAGCCGTGGGAGCTATTGCGCGTTGGACCGGAGACGCGAGCGAAGCTGAAGCATAAGAGTGATTTCTGGGGAGCTCCCGTTGTGATCGCGTTGTTGTCCAAGCCGGGAGCCACTCCGCTCGCGCGGGATGAGAATGTGATGGCTGCCGCTTGTTTTGCACAAAACTTTTTGCTGGCTGCTCATGAAGCAGGTGTCGGTACGTTCTGGTCATCCGTCGGAAGTTCGGCGCAAAACCGGGAAGTGCTTGGTGTACCCGAAGGCTACGAGGTCATTGGCGTATTTGGGATCGGGTATCCGGCCGAAATTCCGGAGGCCAAGCCAAGAACACCCATCGCGGAAAAAATCAAGACGCTGCCGTAACCCTTTATAGATGCGTAAATGCCCAAATCCGCCTTTGCTCCAATTGGAGAGGGGCGGCTTTGGGCATTTTTTCATATTGATAAACGCAAAAAATTGATAAACGCAAAAAAGCGTGCTATATTGGTATAGCATGCGCGCAAATTTAATGTATAAATTTAAATTCTCCCTAATTTTATTCTACAGAAAAAAGAGCGCCGCGTCAACCCCCATTTTTACAAAA
Organism: Paenibacillus sp. MB22_1; assembly: GCF_047200555.1. NCBI lineage: Bacteria > Bacillati > Bacillota > Bacilli > Caryophanales > Paenibacillaceae > Paenibacillus > Paenibacillus sp. MB22_1. The sequence continues at coordinate 1,866,579 of NZ_JBLADV010000001.1, read as the reverse complement.
AGTGAGGATTATCTATGAAAAATGAAATCACCACGAAACGCATGACGCTTAAAATCATCGATGACACCTATACGGATCAGGTCTTGGCGTTTGTCGTTCGGAATAAAGACTTCCTTAAGGCGTGGGAACCGCTAAGGACGGAAGATTTCTACACTTACTCCGTTCAACAGGAAATCCTGCGGGACGAAGCCGAGAAGATGGAGCAAGGTTTGCTCCGGAAATTCTGGCTATTCCAAGATGGCCGGATTATAGGTTCGGTGGCGCTCAGCAATATTGTCAGAGGGGCGTTCCAGTCCTGCCACATGGGGTATCGAATCGATGAGCAGGAGCAAGGAAAGGGACTGATGACGGAAGCCGTCGAGGCGGTGGTTGGCCATGCGTTCCGCGAGTTGCACTTGCATCGGATTGAGGCAAACATCATGCCAAGAAATCACGCATCGCTTCGCGTGGTGCAGAAGTTAGGTTTTCAAAATGAAGGAATCTCGAAAAAGTACCTGCAAATTAACGGGAAGTGGGAAGATCATATTCATATGGTTCTGCTCAATGAGGAGATGGAGTAATTAAACCCCATGCCCGCGCAGCTAAAAAAGCCCTGTCCTAAGCGATTTCACCGCCGGGACAAGGCTTTTATACGTTACCGCGCATTATTGAGCAGAATATTGCGTCTGCAGGTAATCCAGCGCCCGGGCCATTTTGTCCAGATAAGCCGGGTTTTCGTCGGAGCATTTGAACTCGATATGCCCTTTAAAAGCTTGACCGGGATTGGCCGAGCTGCCAATCAGCGAACACAGCCGCTCTACCGTGCCATGGCTGCCGTCGATCAGCTCAATATGGGGCGGCAGGATTTGCTGCAGGATGCTTTTGTAATAAGGAAAATGCGTGCATCCCAGCACAATCGTGCTGTATTGCGACAAATCGATCCCCGCGAGCTTGCGGCTGAAATAACGCTCGATTTCGTCCCGATCGAACTGCAGTTGTTCGCAATATTGCACCAACTCAGGCAGCGGCATCGAATCCACCACCTTGTGGTCGTCCACCCGGGCCACCAGGTCAGTGTATTTCGAAAGGCTTAACGTCAACGAGGTCGCAAAAACCAAGACCCGTTTGCCGGCGGCTTGGCTTCGTTTCACGGCCGGCTTCACGGCCGGCTCCATGCCGACAATCGGGATGTCGTACGTACGGCGAAGTTCCTCGATGGCGGCGCTCGTTGCGGTATTGCAGGCCACGACCAAGGCTTTAATGTCGCCCTGCATGATACGACTTACCGATTCCTCGACGTACCGTTTCACTTCGGGCAGCGTTTTGGTCCCGTAAGGCACGTGGAGCGTATCGGCAAAATAAAGAAAATCCTCGTTCGGCAGCTTCCTCATCGCCTCCGTTAACACGGTCAAGCCGCCGATCCCTGAGTCAAAAAATGCGATTCTCACTCATATCACCTGAATTTGTTGTGGTTTGTTCATCCTGATGTTCGTCAGCGGCATCCCATTCCCGGTAAAACTGCTCCAAGAAACGCAGCATAAATTCATGCCGTGATTCGGCCAGCTTCCGGGCATGCCGGGTATTCATCAAATCTTTTAACTTTAATAGCTTTTCGTAGAAATGATAAATCGTCGTTTTCTCATGGCTGCGGTAATCCAAATCGGAGAAATCCTGCCCCGGTTCATGCATGGATCTGCCTCTGGAGCCCCCATAAGCAAATGTTCTGGCAATGCCGATCGCTCCCATGGCATCCAGCCGGTCGGCATCCTGAACGATTTGTCCGTTGAGCGTCGCCATAGGGGGATTTTTGCCGCCATTATATGACATGGTCGAAATAATCTCCATGACTTCGCTGATGACGGATGGATCCTCGATATGTGCTTCCAACCAGTTGCGAACCCGAAGTAATCCCGCTTCCTTGGACGGATTCAGCTTCTCGTCGGCGACGTCGTGCAGCAGGGCCGCCAGCTCGCATACGAACAAATCCGCCTGCTCCTTGCGGGCGATGGCCAAGGCCATGTTCCGCACCCGATGAATATGCCACCAGTCGTGGCCGCTCCCGTCCCCGCTGTGCACGTTTTGCACAAAGTGCTCGGCTTGTTCGATGATGTGCTGCCGATCCATCTGCACCGTTCCTTTCCAATCCCTAGTTCCTAGAAACATCGAATACCATCTTACCGCAAAATCGCCATTCTTTAAACTTGTTTGTGAGTCCCAGTCGCATTATATGAACGAAAGATTCAGAAGGAAGCGGCGCAAAGTGCAAATATTTACCTTTATCCTGCGGACAGGTTCAGCGATAATAGGATTGGAAAGTTCTGTATGAATGGATGAAGGAGGCTCCCTATGGCAGCGGGCAAGGAGATTCCCGAGCTTTATTTTGACGGGCAAACGATCGATGTGTTGTGGGATAATCAGGATCAAGTGGTGAAGTGGTTCGAGAAGTACTTTGGCTGGAAGGTGCTTCGGCAAGAGAACTGGAAGGTGGATCCCCGCTGTTCCCAAGGTAAAATGACTCAGTTACCCTTTGGAACCTGGCTGGTGACTTATCTTACGGATACCCGGCTCCCCCATCACTATGCTGAACGAGGGACCGTGGATGCCGACCTTCGGGTTTGCTTTCGAACCCGGGAATTGGATCGTCTGCGGCGAGCTTTTGTCACCGATGGCGTGCGAGTATCTGCCGTATATGCTGGGCCCCAATCCCGGTATTTCGATGTATGGGCTACCGCCGAAGGCATCCGGTTAACGCTGCAGGAGGATTTGACGTTGCCATCTTCCGACTTAGCGCCCTCTTGGATCAGGGTAGGCGTCAGCCGGTTAAACGAGGCGATTCAATGGTACGGACAACATCTGGGCATGAAATGTACCCAGCATCATCCGACCGACGGCTACGCAGTGATGGAGCTGCAGCTGAATCATTCCGAAGCGAAGTCGCTTTGGGTGCTTGAACAAAAAAGTGATGAGGCGTACGTCGGCAAAGTGGACGGGCAGGTTCAGCCGGTGTGCTGGATTCAGGAGCGTCAAGACTTTTTCAAGTATCATCAATATTTAAAACAACGCGGAATCGAAACCTCCGGGATCGGCGGCTATCTGACCCAGGGATTAGTAAGTTTTCATTTCTATGATCCGGACGGAAATCGATTTAATATCAGTAGTTTGTGAGGTGTAGAATGAGAAAATATTTTTATCCCATCCTGGCTTGTGTTCTAGTTGCTTCCTTGGTCCTCTCGGGTTGCGAAGGGAGTCGTTCGGAGACGGTTGACCTAGAGAACCATTTACCAAAGAAGGTAATCGAGGGCATCAAGATTGAACCCCTGCCGATGGACGACGAAGAGTATGCCATTCTGAAAGCGACAGGATCGGATAGTTCATTGATATTTGACGTGAACTTAGGTGAGGTTCAAGCCAATCGGGTTCATTTTTGGGTTGATCAGTATGTGAATGGGGAGAAAGTGGGATCCTTGCTCGGGCTGGAAACTTCTCTGGAACAGGTCAAAGACACCTTTCGCTTGTATTTAACGACCCTTGGCATGAGGAACGGGGACGAGGTCTGGACGATTGCTTTCCGGCAAAAAGGAAACGTGGTCAGCTCCAAAGCGGAAATGCCCAAGAGCGATTATGATAGTGCCATGACCCATCCCATGACGTCCATTACCGCGAACCCAAATGAAACGGCCGTATTGGGCGTAATTGTGAGAAATAAAGGGAAGGGCTATATGGAGTCCAGCGATGATGTCGATGCATTGATCCGTGACAATCAGGAAGTTCATGTCTTGAGATGTACGATCATTAAGGATCGATGAGGGGAGCCCTCTACGGGCTCACCGAGCTCGAACGGCTCATTCTGCGCTTCTCCCGGTTCCGTCTGCGGTCATTCCAATACAGTTGCAGCGCGGACAAGGCGCATAGCAGTGAAATGGCTAGAAAGATTAGCGACCATACCAGAGGGGAAACTCCTGTAAGCTGGGCCAGATTGGTCGCATCTCCCGCCTGGCTGGGCGATACAATGGAATTTAGCAGCAGCGTGACCGGCCCCAGCACCGACTCTTCCAAGCATAGGAACGACAGCAGCAGGTAATAGAAGTTGCGAATGCGTCCTCCCCACAGGAAAAATGCAGCGTTCACCAGCACAAACAAAATCAACCATCCCCGGCCGTAGCCCGAGCGTACAAACAGCAGCAGCGAGATCAACGCCAGCATACTGATCAAGACGAGGCCGGCGGCTTGTTGTTGTCGGGAATAGCCGAAGAACATGGCGACCGCAAACAGGGAAGCCGAGGTATATCCAGCCAAGGATACGGCGAATTGGCTCCATCCCGATGCCAGTACCGAATAGGTGACGCCGCTGTGATCCGGGTGCAGTTCGATGCGAAGCACCTGTCCGGACGCAAGTAAGGTAACCACGGCATGGCCCAACTCATGCACCATCGTGTCCAGCATGCGGAACCAATCGGAGAACGGGATCAATCGGGTTAAAACGGCCGCTCCGATCAGAAAAAAACAAGCTTTCAGCCATTGATTCATCAAACCTTCGCCCTCCCCGGCAACTTGCAGTTGCTTTTCATTATAAGGGAGGGCAAAATAGTATTCAAAAGGCGAACAAATTTTCGGTCGGGTGGTATAATGGACGTGACGGAGGTTTAGGAACGATGAACGACGGAACGGATGAAAAACACAGCTTTTTCAGCCGACATCTACATAATAATCGGGAACGACAGACGAACCCGGAACACCAGCTAACCTTCGCCGAATTGGAAGTAGTGGACGGAAACAAGCCGGAGGAAGGCAGGAAGGAGCCGGTGAGCCGGGTGGTTGCGCCGGATCTTTGGGAGCGTACTACGGATTGGCAACAGGATTTTCGTTATATTTCCCGGGAGCAACGGTTTGTCCAGAAGGCGAAGGAATTGGAGACAGCCTTTGAGGGGGCAGCGGAGTTTGTTCCTTTTCAGACGTATTGGCCGACCTATGATGAGATGCAGCCAAGGCAGCTGAAATGGTATTTGTTCTGGCGCGGGGAAGTCCGTTCCGGACGTTATCCGGATACTGATCTGTCTTACGTATTCGTTTATTTGTACGAGCTGATCCATGGGATCGGCTGGTCGGAGCCGGCCGAAGGATATGCCTTAATGGAACAGGTTTGGCAGGGATACCGGCAGCGTTATCCTAAGCTGGATCTCTACGTACGGGAGTGGTTATTCGATTTGGCCTTGGTGTTCCAACTGGAGGAACGTCTCACTGAACCGATGGCCAAGCTGCCACGCAATCTGTCCATGGAGCTGAAGGAGCTGGAATGGCGCAGAAGATTCACCGCCGAACCGCTGGACCTGAGCTGGGAGCTGCTGCTCAAGCTGGTGGATTATGATGTGGAAAAGAGCCGCTTTTACCAGGAGCAAGGGCGCAAGGACATGCAAAACTACGTGCCGAGGGTCATTTCGTTGGTCGACGGCTATCTTTCCAGAAGCAAGGGCATTCGGATTCTGGAGCTGTATAAGCCGAAGGAGACTCAAATCGCCCGTTACCTGTTCCGCAGCGCGGTGTATGATCATGAATTGTATGGGCGCACGAAGCCAGTCACCGTCTTGCCTTATAGCGGGCATCCGCCGCTGCGAGCCTTTCTGACCCAGCTCGTACGCCTGACCGAGAACCAATTACGGGAGTTAACCGGGTTTAAGGGAAAGCTGCGGGGGATCGACGTGGGGCCGGAGATCGAGCAACTGGTCCGCCGTTATTTGAGCAAGGAATTTGAACGACGGAAGGCAGAAGAAGCGAAAGCCCGGGCACCCAAAGTGAAAATTAACACCGCCAAATTGCGCAAGCTGCAGCAGGAGTCCGACGAGGTGCGAGACATGCTGCTTAGCGAGGAGCAGACGCTGGCCTTTGCGCCGGAAGCACCGGGACTGCCGCTGGAGCAGGCTGCAATTTCGTTAGGACGATCGCCTGTCGAAGTGGAACCGTTGCAGCCCGCCTTTGATTTTGAACGGGGATATGAACAGGTGCTGGAAGAGGCAGAGGCGGCGCGATCCGATAGAGCAGATTCGTTTGGGGAGCGTAGGGAAGAGACGGCCATTGATTCGCAGTCCCCGCACCCGGTTGAAGAAGTTCCTCAGCCATTGGCCGAGGAACGAAGCGATGCTGAGCAGTTCCAAAGCGGGGCGATCACGAACCTGCCGGAGGAATGGCAGGAACTGTTCGCTGGCTTGACGGCTCCGCAGGCGCAGATGTTGGCCGCTCTACTCCAGGGCCAAAGTGCTGCGGAACGCCAAGCGATTGCCGAGCAGGCTGGCTCCATGCCTGAGCTGCTGATCGATGAGATCAATGAGCTGGCGATGGAGCAGATCGGGGATCTCTTAATCGACGGAGACGAAGTTGTAGATGACTACCGCGCAGAGCTTGACGAGTGGCTTGCAAGTCAACGCTAAGCGATAAGAGAGATACATTGTAGGATATAGGATAAGTTTGGAACGATGAGGTGAACGAGAATGAAACAGGTGCAAATCCCCAAGCGGCTGACCACCGCGCTCGTCAATTCCTTGACGGCCGGGGTCGTGCCGCGGGTCGGGCTGGAGCATATCGCGGTCGGGCGTAAACCGGAGGTGGCGTCGATCCTGCAGGACATGGACAATATTGCGGAGGGCGGGGCGGCTTTCCGTTTGATCACAGGGCGTTACGGAAGCGGGAAGAGCTTCCTGCTCCAGATGATTCGCAATTATGCGATGGACCGCGATTTCGTGGTGGCTGACGCCGATCTTTCGCCGGAGCGCCGGCTGGTCGGCACAAAAGGGCAGGGGCTGGCAACCTATCGGGAGCTGATGATGCATTTATCCACCCGAACGCGGCCTGACGGCGGCGCGCTGGAGACGATGCTGCAGAAGTGGATCGCCGCTCTCCAGCAGGAGCAAATGCAGGCCACCGGCCTGCGTCCCGGTGATCCGCAGCTGCATGATGCGGTGGAGCTGCGAATTTATGCGGTGACCAACGAGATGCAAAGCCTCGTGCACGGATTTGACTTCGCCAAGGTGCTGGCAGCCTACTGGTCGGGCTACAAGCTTGGCGACGATGACCGGAAAGCCGCGGCTTTACGCTGGCTGCGCGGCGAGGTGCCAACCAAAACGGAGGCGCGCCAGGAGCTGGGTGTCGGCGTGATCATCGACGACGACAACTGGTACGACTACATGAAGCTGTGGGCGGAATTTGCAGTGCGCATCGGGTATCGCGGGCTGCTGCTGTTCATCGATGAGGGCGTCAATCTGTACAAAATCACAAACAGCATCTCCCGCCAAAGCAATTACGAGAAGATCCTGACGATGTTCAACGACACGATGCAGGGGAAAGCCCAGTACCTCGGCATCTTCTTGGGCGGCACGCCGCAATTCGTGGAAGACGAGCGGCGCGGGCTGTTCAGCTACGATGCCCTGCGCTCGCGGCTGATCGATGGGCGCTACAGCAGTGGGACGCGCCGTTCGCATACGTCGCCGATCCTGAAGCTGGACATGCTGTCGCATGAGGAAATTTTGCTCTTGCTGCAGAAGCTGCGCGAGATTCACGCGATCCATTTCGGTTATACGATGCGCCTGACCGATGAGCAGTTGATCGCCTTTATGCAGGCGGCGGTGAACCGCTTGGGTGCCGAGGAGTTGCTCACGACCCGGGAGGTCGTGCGCGATTTTATGGATGTGCTGCACCTGATGCACCAGCAGCCGGAGCTGTCGTTCGAGGAACTGATGGGCGAACGGGAGCAGGAATATGCGGCGTCTGCGAACCAAGGGGACAAGAACAAGGGCGGCACCGACGAGCTGGACGACTTTTTGGCGGAGTTTGAGTTATGAGCGGGACGAGCCCTTTTTCCCGGTTGGCGCCGTTTATTCAAGAATACATTTACCGCAAAAGATGGGACTCGCTGCGTGACGCCCAGATCGAAGCCTGCCGCGTGTTGTTTGACACGCCGCACCATCTTCTCATCGCATCAGGCACCGCGTCGGGGAAGACGGAAGCGGCCTTTTTCCCTGCGCTTACGGAGCTCTATCATCGGCCTTCGGAGTCGGTTGGCATTCTTTACATCGGACCGTTAAAGGCGTTGATTAACGATCAGTTCGAGCGGATCAAGGAGCTGCTGCGAGACGGGGAAGTGCCGGTCTGGCATTGGCACGGCGACGTCGCCCAAGCGGAGAAAACCAAGCTGATGCAATGCCCCAGCGGTGTCCTGCAAATTACCCCCGAATCGCTGGAAGGGCTGCTCATGAACCGCCCGAATGCGATCCCGGCGTTGTTCCATGATCTGCGATATATCATGATCGATGAGGTGCACGCGTTTATGGGGGCCGATCGCGGGATTCAGGTTATCAGCCAGCTGACCCGATTAGAGCGTATGGCTTCCTGCAAGCCGAGACGAATCGGCTTATCAGCTACGCTTGGTGATTACGAGATCGCTGCCCGATGGCTTGGGGCGGGGACGCCGCAGCCGGTGGAGGTGGTCTCCCCGCCGGGCGGACGCAAGCTAAAGCTGTCGGTGGAGCATTTCTCCTTCCCGGATGCCCGCGACGAACGGGAAGCAGAGCATTTGGAGCTGGCCAAGCAGAAGTATTATAACTTCATTTACGACAACACCCATCGCAAAAAAGCACTCGTCTTCACCAACAGCCGCACGGACGCCGAGTTGACCACGCTCGAGCTCCGCCGGATTGCGGCAAAGCGGGAGGAGCGTGATGTGTTCCATGTCCATCACGGCAGCATTTCTGCGATGCTGCGTGAAGAGACCGAGGCCGCGTTGCGCTCCGGCCCCGGCCCGGCGGTAGCCGCAGCGACGGTGACGCTGGAGCTCGGCATCGATCTGGGCGAGCTGGAGCGGGTCATCCAGCTCGGTGCACCGTACAGCTGCTCCAGCTTCGTGCAGCGGCTGGGCCGCTCTGGCCGGCGCGGCGATCAGGCGTCGGAGATGATGTTCCTCTGCGCAGAGGAAGAGGATGAGGACGCCCAATTGCCGGCACGCATGCCGTGGACGCTGCTGCGGGCGATCGCCGTCATCGAGCTGTATGTGCGCGAGCGCTGGGTGGAGCCGGTCGAGCTGCGCAAGAAGCCGGTTGGCGTGCTGTACCATCAGACGATGAGCACGCTTAAGAGCATCGGCGAAGCGGAACCGGCGGATTTGGCCCGGGCTGTACTGACGTTGCCGGCGTTTCGCGGCGTTGAGCCCGAGGAGTACAAGGCGTTGTTACAGTACCTGCTGCAAACCGACCATATCCAGCAGACCGAGGAAGGCACGCTGATCATCGGACTCGGCGGAGAGAAGGTCGTAAATAACTTCCGCTTCTACGCTGTCTTTAAAGATGACGAGGAGCATGTCGTCTACAACGGCTCTGAGGAAATTGGCAGCATCACCACTGTGCCGCCGCCTGGCTATTGCTTCTCTTTGGCCGGGAAGCTGTGGAAGGTCGAGGAAGTGGACAGCAAGCATAAAGCGGTGTACGTCAAATCCTCGCGCGGCAAGGTGGATACGCTATGGCTTGGCGCCGGGGGAGATGTCCATACCCGGGTCATGCAGAAGATGCGCCAGGTATTGGAGGAGCAAACTTTGTACCCGTATCTTGCTCCGGGCGCGGCCAATCGCTTGGAACGGGCGCGCCGGTTAGCCCGGGAGAGCGGGCTGCTTAACAGTCCTGTGATTCCGGCAGGCGGCGATTCGCTGTTTATTTTGCCGTGGGCGGGAAGCAAGCAATTTCGCACCCTGGAACGATTGCTGAAGCACAACTTGTCGGATCCAATGGGCCTGCGCCAGGTCGTGCCGATGGAACCCTATTATATGGTCGTGTCGGGGAGAGCAGGCGCCAAGGAGCTGCTTGCTGCCATTGAGGCAGAACTCGCCTCGATTCCTCACCCGGAGGCGCTGCTAGCTGCGTCGGAAGCCCCTTATCTGGGCAAATACGACGAGTTTGTGCCGCATGAGCTGGTACGGCGCGCTTTTGCCGTGGACGGGCTGGATGTAAAGGGATTAGCCGAAGCTTTGGAAGCGGCGCAGAAGCCAAGTGATTTACACTCCGCGAAAGCATCCAAGAACTCCGAAGCTTGATCGATGAAGTGAATGAGTTGGCGAAGACGTCATCCGGGAGGAAACTTGATGAGCAAAAAAACGAAAATGAGTCCCCCACAGCTTACGGCTGAATTAATGGAAGCCGATTGGGAGGATGTGCTGGACGATGAGGACCATGAGTTGGTTGGAGCTACGGTGGCGGGCGCATCCTATGAGTACGGGAGTATCGAAAAATGTATTTTATCCAAAGTGATGCTTCGGGGCTGTTCCTTTGTGGGTACCACTTTTGAGCGGATGGACATGACCGACGTCGTGCTGGAAAATTGCGATTTATCCAACGCGGTGCTGGAGAATGCCATTATCCACCGGGTGCATTTTAAAGACTGCAAGTTGACGGGGCTGAATCTGTCCAAAGTGAATGCCGGCTCCGTGATGTTTGAGTGTTGCATCATGAATTTAAGCGACTTCGTGGAAGCCTCCTTGAAGCAGGTGAGATTTCATGACTGTTCTCTGCAGAACGCGAATTTTTACAGCGCCAAATTTAAAGAGGTTGAGCTGCTGAACTCGGATCTGAATGAGGCGGATTTTAACGATACCTCACTGAAGGGAATGGATATCAGCACCTGCACGTTTGAACGCGTAGATATCCCGGCCTATGCCTTGGCAGGCTGCACGGTTTCCCCGGAGCAAGCGATCGGCTTTGCCAAACTGCTTGGCCTGATCGTAAAATAATACAAAAACGCACGTAACACCCGGATACATCCGGCGATATCTCGACGTTACTCGTAAACGTGAATTGCAGGAGGGTTGCTATGCGATTCAAAACGAAACGGGATCCGTTGTTTGTATGCCTTTGGCTATTCTTTCTCTTGGTTGCTAATCTAGTGCTGCTTTGGCCGCTGCTTCTTGATCCGCAAGCGTTAACGCGAACGGAGCTTGTAGGGATCATCGTGCCCGATGCGCTCGTCACCCTATTGCTGGCTTGGTTAGCGCTTGATATCTCTTATGTGATCAGGGAGGATCTGCTGTTTGTCAAAGGCGGGATGTTTCATTCAAAAATTCGTTATGAGGATATCACTCGAATAACGCGGCAACCGAATATCTGGTTGGGATATCGGCTCTTATTCTCGCGGGATGCGATCGAAATCCATTACCGGAACGGTGTCCTGGGCAGCGTCGTCATTTCGCCGGTGGATCAGGAGCGGTTTATTCAAGAGCTGATTCGCCGGAACCCCTCCATCCAAATCGCCGATCAATCCTGAGCAGGGGGAAAAGGGCTATCCTGCCAGCTTACCTAGAACCAAAGGGGCGGAAATTGATATCCGCCCCTTTGAAGCTCAAGCTTAATTTACCTTCGTAAACATCCACTTCTGCGCATCCGTGCCGTTATCGGTCCACTGTTGGACCGCCGCCCCGTCCGCTGTTGAAGCGCCAGACACATCCATGACCAATCCGCTGGCTTTGGAGATCAGCTTGAAATATCCGCCGCCTGCATCTACGATTCGCCATCGCTGTGCATCGGTGCCGTTATCCGTCCATTGTTGCAGCTGCACGCCTGCGGCTGTGCTTGCACTAGGGACGTCCAGCACCTTGCCGCTATGGATGGCGGTCAGCTTATAATAGCCATCGCCCGTGGATTCCAGCCGGAAGCGTTGGTTGCTGGCGGAATAGTTGGTCCACTGTTGAATTTTAGCCCCGTCCGCAGTGGAGACATCCACGACATCCAGTACCTTGCCGCTGACTTTGGAGGCGATGGTGTATACGGCACCGTTCTCAAGGACGGGCGAGGAACCCCCTTGATCCTGATAGACGCGAACATAATCCACAAGCATTTGTGCAGGAAAAGGTGTCGACCCGTTCGGGCTGCCCGGCCAGTTGCCGCCGACGGCGAGATTCAGCAGAATGAAGAACGGCTTCTGGAATTCTTCTGTATTCCCGGTTCCGTTGGCGATATAGATCTCATTGTACTGAACGCCGTCAACGAACCAGCGGATATAGCTCGGGTCCCACTCAATGGAGTACGTATGGAATTGAGAGAAATCCAAATTGCCCGAGGCCCGGCCATAAGAGGCATATCCATTGGCGTCCCAATGGACGGTACCATGGACAACCGATTCATTGTTGACATGTTCCATAATGTCGATTTCACCACAGTAAGGCCAACCGACATCTCTGAAGTTTTCGCCCAGCATCCAGAACGCCGGCCAAATGCCTTGTCCGGTTGGAAGCTTAATGCGGGCTTCGATTTTGCCGTATTGGAAGCTCTTTAAGCCTTGGGTTTTGATTCGTGCAGAGGTGTAGTTTCTTCCTTCATAATTTTCCCGTTGGGCAGTGATGACCAGATTGCCTCCCGTCACCTGTACGTTTTGCGGCCTGTCGGTATAATATTGAAGTTCGTTGTTCCCCCATCCGTTCTGGCCGGTGCCAATTTCGGGCGTCCAAACGCCGCGATTCAACGAGGAACCGTTAAATTCATCGCTCCATACCAACTGCCAGTTGGGAGCCGCGCTTGTCGTGTTGGGGACGGGGACAAAGACGACCAGGAGGGTGAGCACCAGAAAGAGAAGAATCGGTTTACCGCGTTTTAGCATCATGAAAAATCGCTCCTTTCAAAAATGAATGGATTGGGCTAACTTACCACAGGCGAAATTCATACTAAACCGGTTTCGATTTTGATATGATAGCGCTATCATTACATAGATTACCATTTAGAGGTTTGTTTTACAACAACTTTTTTTACAGGTTTTTCAAATTGATGGGGTTCTGGTATTCTGGTATCTATCCAAGACGGAACGGGGGAAAGCTATGAATCTGCGAATATTAGAGGAGAGCGACGCGTCGATCTACCAAAGCCTTCGCTTGCAAGGATTGCAGGTAAATCCGGAAGCCTTCGGCTCTACCTTCGAGCGGGAGGCGGACTTTACAATGGACATGGTGACGGAGCGCATCAAACCAACCGAAGACCGCTTTGTGCTAGGCGCGTTCGACGAGCACGGGACCTTAGCCGGCATCGTTACGTTTATTCGAGAAAGTTCCCCAAAAACCCGGCATAAAGGAAACGTGTTTGGTTTATTAGTAACCCCCGGGATGCGTGGGAAGGGGATAGGTCAGGCGCTGATGGAAGAACTCCTTGCGAGAGACAAGCGGATGGAAGGGCTGGAACAGCTGAATTTAACGGTGGTCTCTACAAATGATTCGGCACGAAGGCTTTACGAATCTCTCGGGTTTCAGAGGTATGGAACCGAGCGAAGAGCCTTGAAATGGGATGGAGCCTATTTTGATGAGGATTATATGGCGTTAAGGCTGGAGTGAGCATGAACACCGCCATCGAGGTCAGATGGAGTCGCGAAAAGCGTATCTTGTATAAAAAAAGAATCGGCAGGTGAGACATGATACTCGCCCTGAAGAGGTTATTTGCCTATTGGATCGATTTCACAATGCTGGCAGTCATTTTGGTGTCTTTGCAATGGCTGATAAATGCCGCCGCTTCCGGCTTTCCCTTCGACGATTTCGACAAGGGGATTGAAATTGAGCTTTGGGTGCTGGCCACGATGTCGTTGCCCGTATGGAGTTATTTTACTGTGATGGAGCTGCGCGATGGACAGACGTTTGGGAAAAAGTGGCTTAATCTACGCGTTACGAACCGCCGGGGGGAGCCGATCCGGTTATGGCAAGCTTTGGCTAGAACGGCGGTGCGCCTGCTTCCCTGGGAGATGACCCACGCCATCATTTTGGTGCCCGAACCTTGGTGGAGCGTGGAAACGCCGGCTCATCCAGGCTGGATTTACTTGCCGAACGGTTTAATGATCGTTTATCTTGTGATATTATTTTCCACTAAGGGAAGCCGGACCTGCCACGATCTGGTTGCTGGCACGAAGGTGAATCCAAGCGCACGAGAGAGGGAGATAACCGATGAAGTATTTTAAGAAGCTGGTGGGGTTCAGACTGTACCTGTCCCCGGTGAATCCGGAGGATGCGGAGACTTACGCTCGGTGGATCAACGATCTAACCGTTTCCATCCGGCTCGGTACTTCCCGTGAAGTGATCGGGTTGCAACGGGAGAAGAGCTTTTTGGAAGACATGGCCAAGGAAGGCCAAAATTACGCGATCGTTCAGCTGGATGGAGACCAATTGCTAGGCAACTGTTCGTTATTTGCCATCGATCATGTCCGCAGAGTGGCTGAGGCTGGGATCTTCTTGGGAGATGAGGGACAGCGGGGGCAAGGGTACGGTACCGAAGCGCTTCAGCTCCTATGCGAATACGGATTCAAGATCCTGAACCTCAACAACATCATGCTGCGCGTCTTTGAGTTCAATCAACCGGCCATCCGATGCTATGAAAAAGCGGGCTTCCGCGTGTTTGGCCGCAGATCGCAAAGCTACTACGTGAACAATACCTACTTCGATGAAATCTACATGGAACTGCTGCGGGACGATTGCCAGACGAATTTTCTGGATGCTAAGCTGCCCCGCCGTGAATAGAACGTGATATGCTGCATGACCCGGCCAAACGTATACGAGAGCCGGGTTGTATTATATGCGGAAGGGAGACGGCAGACGAGGTGGCTCAAATCATTCAGGAGCGCTTTCAGCTATAGGTACTCTGGAGTTACTCTAATATTGAGAGGAGAGGGACAAGGATGAAAGCATCCACTCTGAAGTTTCCTTCCCATTGGAAGACCGAGATGAGCGTAAGATATATCCAAGTCACGGATTCCAATCGAAAGCTGGTGGTTTTGTTTCCCGGCAAAAATTACTCTTGCGATAAACCCACGCTGCATTATGCCGCGCTTGCAGCCCGGGAGTGCGGATATGATATTCTGGCGCTGGAGTACGGTTATCAGGCCGCCCGTAAGGAGCTCGAGTATCGGGAGATCCCGCAGGTTATTGAGGATTGCGAACACGCGATACGGCAGGTCATCGGCAGCTATGAAGAAATTGTGTTTATCAGCAAAAGCTTGGGGACGGTGGTGGCTGGCGAAGTTCATCGCAGATTGGGGGTCAGAGCAGAGGAAATCCGGCATATTTATCTGACGCCAATTTCTGATACCCTCCCGTACATCCATGAAACTCAAGCGGTTGTCGTATACGGTACGAAGGATGATGTGTTTCCACCCGGATTGGCAAGCCGTCTGAAGGCATCCGAACGGCTGAAGATTGTGCCGATCCCCGGCGCTAACCATGTCTTGGAAACGGAACGGGTGGAGGAAAGCTTGGAAATTTTACGAAAGCTCACCGTTTTATATAAGGAAGTACTGCTTGGTGGAGCGGAGGATCAGGACTAAAGAAGAACGGCTGACAACGAACCCACTTGGAGGACAGCATGAGCGAAACTGAAATGTTTGACATCTACACGAAGGATATGAAGAAGCTGGGTACAGCCTCTAGAGAAGAGGTCCATGCAAAAGGGTGGTGGCACCAAACCTTTCATTGCTGGATCATTAAACGGGATGCCCAGGGTGAGATTTATCTGTTATTTCAACGGCGTCATCCCAACAAAGACGTATTCCCGTTGCTATTGGATACTTCCTGCGCAGGTCATCTCCAAGCCGGAGAAGACGCAAAGGACGGTATCCGTGAATTGGAGGAGGAGCTTGGGTTAGCGGTGCCGGTCGAGGATCTGACTTATCTCGGCAGGGTAGCTCAAGAGCATTTTCCTTCACCCGATTTGATCGACCGTGAGGTCAACCATGTCTTTATCTACGAAAATGAAAAGCCCTTGCTCGATTACCGCATCCAGACCGAGGAACTGACCGGGTTGTATTGGGTGGGCATGCTGGCTTTTCAGGAGCTGCGCCGCGGGGAACGCGACGAGCTGACGTCAACGGGAGTTTACGTGGATGAAGCCAACGGGGTTCTGAAGGAAAAACAGGCCACGTGGCGGCTCACGGATTTTACGCCCAATTCGGACGAGTATTATCAAATGTTATTTGACCGGATTACCGCCTTATTCTGAACGTGGCGGGTTTTCTGCTGGGCGTCAGCATATATAAATGGTATAGAAGTGTGCGGCATGAGCTACAAGCAAGGAGGTGACTTCCGCTGAGCAAGGAAAAGAGCTTGCTATACGCTTTTCTGGTCGGCGTTGGTTTTTGTCTGGTTCCTTTTCCGGCGATGGATTTCTTTCTGCTTCGTCCCATCTTCGGGTTTATACGCGCTCTTGGCATGATTGTAACGATCTTCGCCGGGTTATTACTCTTAACGGAATGCTATACACACCTCAAAAGCTATTACGGAAATTTGATCCCAAACCTGGCCATTACCGCCGCTGTGATTCTTGCGCTCTTGCTTATTTTCTATTGGGGATTGTTCTAACTAGCTTCGTATCGGGGAAAGGGGAAAATCCACTTGGAATCCAGGAAGTTTGTTGATGTGAAAATCAAACGGGCCATCGCAGACCAAGCGGAGCAGATGGACCAGCGAACGCTGGCGTTATGGGCGGCGGAATGCGCGGAACGCGTGCTGCCTTGCTTCGAGGCGGCACGGCCGAAGGACCTGCGGCCGCGGCAGGCGATCGAAGCGGCGCGCGCTTGGGTGCGCGGCGAAGTCAGCATGGCCGCGGCGCGCGCGGCGGCGGTTGCGGCGCATAACGCGGCGCATGATGCCGGCCATGCCTCCGCCGGCGCTGCGGCGCGAGCCGCCGGCCACGCGGCGGCTACCGCGCATGTGGCGGGGCACGCGGCGCACAGCGCCACCTACGCCGCCAAGGCGATCGCCTATGCTGCGGACAACGCGGAAGCGGCCAAAGCAAGGGCCGAGCAGGAGCGGCAGTGGCAGCTCCGTCGGTTGCTGGAATTGGGGACATAAGCAATGACGGGGGCGTTGAGTTGAAGTATTTTACCAAAGCAATGTATGAGCAAATGCAAATCCGGGGGTACCTGGTTTATCCGGAATCTGAGCAAGAGCTGGAGGCAGACAAAGCCTGGTATGTCGAGCAAGGCAGGGACTATGATAAAGAAGCCAAGGAGATGTATAAATGGTTCATTCAACCTCTGATGTTAAAGCATTTCCCTTCCAGCATTCATCCTCAGGTTCTTGATGGGAGCTTCATGAAGACAAGATGGCCCAGTCCTGAATTGGCTGCCTGGATCAGGGAGTGGAAAGGCAACTGGGATGCAGAATGGAAACGGCGTTGCGACGAATACAGGGATAGATATGAACAGATCATGCAGAACCTTCCTGCAGACGCTCGGCAACTTTGGGAGAATGTCCGATTTCATGATGCCCGAATCCAGGTATTCACTCCGCGCGATGATGGTTCCGTTGAGATTGTACTTGATGAGGTTGGTAAAGAACAATTCACGCGTCTTGTTTTTCAGAACGTGAAATCACTTCGTGTGGAAAAGCCTGAGCTTCTGCAGGGCAGCATGTGCTTGTATGAGGAAATCGATTGGACCGAACCCCATTGGTTTGAGTTCCGGCTGCTGCTCGAAGCTCCGAGGGAAATGCACGAGCTTTCGCTGGTTGCCGGCGGCGTGAACATAGAGTAGTTTATCATTTACGAAGGAGCTAAACCGATGAATCCTACATCATTGATCGTCCGTGAAGCGGAATCCGGTGACCTGGAGACCTTGGTACGGCTGTTTGACGAGTATCGCCAATTTTATGAACAAGCCTCGGATCTCGAAGGAGCCCGTAGTTTTCTGGCGGAAAGGGTAAGCCGGCGCGAATCCGTCGTCTTTCTGGCCATCGATTCGGTCAGCGGGAACGCGATTGGGTTTACGCAGCTGTACCCGTCTTTTTCCTCGATCTCGATGAAACGGGTGTGGATATTAAATGATTTGTACGTGCGGGAGGAATATCGGAACCAAGGTGCGGCGAAGCTGCTCTTGGAAGCAGCAAAATCCCACGCTCAGCGGACGGACGCAAAAGGCCTAGAGCTGTCAACAGCGATCACGAACGTCCGGGCTCAGCGATTGTATGAAACAAGCGGGTATGATCGGGATACGGAGTTTTATCATTATTTTTTGAGCTTGAAGTAAAGGGAGTCATCGCATGACCAAAGTGCTTGTAGTGGATGACGAGGCGAGTATTTCCGGAGCCGTGTCGTATGCGCTTCGGCGGGAAGGGTATACGGTGGAGATGGCAGCGTACGGGCAAGAGGCTTTGGACCAAGTTGAGGTGTTCAAACCGGACGTGATGGTGCTGGACGTGATGATGCCTAAGCTAAGCGGATACGAGGTTTGCCGCAAGCTGGAGGGGCGGCCATTGCGGCCAGTGATCCTTACGATCCATCTGCTCAACCGGACGGTTCATGCCGGAGATACCCTGATCGATTTGACGCCAAAGGAATTTGATTTGCTGGCGCTCTTGGCCGGTCATCCGGGACGGGTGTATTCTCGGGAAGCGCTGTTGGAGCAGGTGTGGGACATGGATTTCGCGGGCGGCACGCGAACGGTGGACATGCACGTGCAACGGCTGCGCAAGAAGCTGGGCCAGTGGAACGATTGCATACAAACCGTATACGGCATCGGCTATAAAAGCGTGGAGCCTTCGCCATGAAACAGCGGGGCCTAGGGTTTGGTTTGAAATGGAGAGCTGCGCTGCTGCTGGCTTTCCTGCTTGCTGCTGTGATCGCTGTGCTTAGCCTGTTGGTATTGGCCGGGATCCGGGAGGACCAGCGTAAGCGCTTGGAGCAAATGCTGGCCGCAGAGGCGGAAACCGCGAATCTCCGGGTCCGTCAAGAAGCGCTTACGAGCGTATCACCGGCTCCGGACGCGTTTATGGAACTCAGCGGACAAGGCCTTGCCGTCAATTTAGGTGCCGAAAGCGGACTCCCGGTCACATGATATAAGTTGGACGGGACGCTTGCTGGCACCTCGTTGCCGTTTCAGCCGAAGGTGGACGTCCAGGACGCGCTGGCTTATACGGCCAAAGGACAGTCGGCGTATATCACGCAAGGGGATCAGCTATTGTATCTAGCATCGCTATATACGATGGATCAGCAGCCGGTAGGGACGGTCCAATTTCATGTGTCCCTTGCGGAGCAGCAAGCTTTTTACGAAAGGATTCGGCGGCTGTTCTGGCTTGTAGGCGGGGCCGTACTGGTTGGGGGATTTCTGCTCGGCTACCTCTATGTCTGGCGGCAGGCCAATGTGATTACGCGGCTAAACCGCGCCGCCATGCGCATCGGGGAAGGGGAGTACCTCCGTGAGCCAACAGTTCGCCGGAAGGACGAGCTTGGCGAATTGGCGTTGGGGATTTTTGAAATGAGCGGAAAAATTGCCACGACCCACGCCCAGTTAACCGATGAGAAAAGCAAGCTGATCGAGGCCGTGACCCGATTGCAGGAGCTGGAGCAGCAGCAGGAGCTGTTTATCGGGAACATCAGCCATGAGCTGAAGACGCCGCTGACCTCGATCCTCGCCTATACGGATCTGTTGGACATGTATCGGGACGACCCGGCGCTGCTCGATGAGGCGTGCCGCCAGATCGGCATGGAGGCGGAACGATTGTACGCGCTGGTTGAGAAATCGCTGAAGCTCTCCTCCATGGACGTCTATGAATTCGAGACGCATGCGGCCTCGGTGGACCTGAAGCCCTTGCTGGAGGAGGCGGCGGCACGCCTGCAGGCGAGGGCAGAGCAGCAAGGCATCCAGATCGTCACCGACCTGCAGGACGGCAAGGTATGGGCCGATGCAAATAATGTGATGCATATGGTGATGGATCTGTTGGATAACGCGGTGAAATATAACCGGCCGGATGCAAATCACGGTCAGGGATACCGGTATCGGCATTCCGCCGGAGGCACAGGCCTGCATCTTTGATCCGTTCTACACCGTCAGCAGCGACCGGTCCAGAGCCCACGGCGGGACGGGCCTTAGGCTGGTCGCTGGCGCGCAGCCTTGCGCAGAAGCAGCACGGCTCGGTGAACCTGGCGGCCTCCGGTCCCGAAGGATCCACGTTTGTGATCGAGCTGCCGCTTGAACGTCCGCAGCCTGAGAACGGTGGCTAAGCTGGCTCATTTCAGCCCAGACTTGAATAAGTCGGGGCTTTTTTTGCATCCAAATGCAAAAGTGCAGTTGATTTCTAGGATAACCGCTGGTTTTGAGCCGGTGAAATGCAAAAGTGCATTTGAAATGGGGCGATTTCGCTCCCAAAGGGCGTTTTGGGCCGAAATGAACTGCACTTTTACATCTAGAGGGGCATTTTTCCGTCTACAGCGGGAAATGAACTGCACTTTTGCAGTTGCGGGTGACGTTACAATGACAACCGACGATGCAATCGCAGGAGAGATACATTTACAACCGACATTGCAACCGCAGCCAACGGTACACTCGCAGTAGCCTACAATACAATCGCAACAGACGTTACAATCGCAGTCGATGTTACAAGAACGTTACAAGTCGGATATTTTTATGTGAAAGGTCTTCCCTATACTGAAGTCAACAGGGGGAACCGAATCAGCCGCCCCGAAACAACGGGGGTGAGCGGTATGGACGGCGACTCCTGTGGCAAAACGCAGGAGGTACCTGGAATGAAGCCCCCTATTGGCACCTAAGCACTTCAACTTATGGCAGCAGCGCTTGTGTTGGTTATCGTGACGGCTTGCCAATCGAATGAGAAACGACTCACGGTCGTTGACCCCGGAACGCACCAAACCGGGCAACAACAGCCCGTTCAAACCGGTGTGGAGCAAGCGGATACCAAGCGACAGCTGACGGTTGTAGATGCGCCTCGGTCGGCAGGCCGGGAATTCGCGTCGCCAGGACGCATGCCATTGAGGATCGAGCATCCAGTCCTGGATTTCGGAGGACGAGGTGAAGGTGGAAAAGACCCGACTGGTCAAACCCGGGACAGCGACGGAGGAAGCGCAATTCGCGTATGAGGTCTCGATCGTGAACCTGGTGACTGGCCAGACACGCCAGCCTGCGGGAGAGGAGAGACAGCAGATGGACGGCTACATGCTTGTGAAGGAGACCCCGTCTCCCGATGGCCAGTACCGTTTCATTCAGAAATGGAAGAATAAGTACACGGCCGACAACTTTGTAGAGAATCGTCAAACCGGGGAGATCATTCAAATCCCGGGGGATAACTACCTGGGGCTGGGCGGGTGGCTAAACGATGAAACGTACATTTTAGCTGCCGGATCGATGGAAGGCCGGGGATGAATGGCGTGTATATTTTTGACACCGGCTCCGGGCAAGTGTCCCCGCTCGCTCCTTATTACGCATCGGTCGATCCGCCTCCTCATGCGATCTATCCGTTCAGCTGGAGCCCATCGGGCAAACGGCTGGGCATTACGGTGGACGATCCGAAATCGCTGCTGGTCACTCAAGTGATCGATTTTAAGTAGAAAATTCAAATTCAAATTTATTAAGGGAGAGGAACTAACGATATGAACAACAACATGAAAAAATCAATTCTGGCTTTCGCCGTAGTAGGTATGACCTTATCCGGAGCTGCCGGAGTTTATGCCGGTACGAAATTGCAGAAAATCAACGCCTATCTGAACAACCAAATCAGCATCCAGGTCGATGGCAAAACCTATGCTCCAGTTGACGGGCAAGGCCGTCATTTAGCGCCGATTACCTATAACGGTATGACGTATTTGCCCGTTCGGGCGTTGGCAGACGTGCTGAAGGTCCCGGTAAATTATGATGCGAACAAACAACTGGTGCAGATCGGCAGCGAAACTTCGGAAACCCCAGGATCTGAGACCGGTTTAACTCCAGTGAAGTATACGAATGCCCAATTGGAAAAAATCAAAAAGGCGTTCGCCAAATTCGAATCCTTTGAAACGCCTTACGCGCCCCAGCAAATGGCCCAAGGAGATGCCTTCAAGATGGTGGGCGATTCGGATGACGGCGTGAATCTGATCTTTAATCATATGACGATTACAATTTCCCCGCGGGATTACGCCTATGGATATGAAGGGGAAACGGTCACCTTGTCCAACGGCACGAAAGCCAAATGGTACACACCATCCGACACGCCGATGCTGTCCTTCCAACTGGACGACCGGTTCGTTACATTGAGATCACCGGACGGGAAGTTAAGTTCGTCGCAACTGGAGGAGGTCGCCGTTACCGTTGCGAAGTTGAAATAAAGAGAGAGTAGTCAGAGAGAAGCGAAACAACGATAAACGATATGAAAAAGGTTAACCCATAAGGAATCACGGGAGGTCTGTCGGAGCAGGAATCTGTGTTGCTTCGGCAGGCTTTTTTATATTAGGCAAAAGTTAGGAAGTCGGCATTTACTTCCAGTCTTGTTCTAGACTAAGATAGGATTATTGGGCAAATTGAAGGTGATCTGAGGAGGGGAAGCGTAGATGAGTAAAAGAATCGAACAGCTGGAGCTCTTGCTGGAGAAGCTTTCAACAACGGTTAACAGTATCGATGAGGCACCATTTCAGAAGAAACCGTTGCCGGAGAAGTGGTCGAAGCTGGAAATCCTCGGACACTTGTGTGATTCCGCAGCCAATAACCATGTGCGGTTTATGAGGATCCTGACCACGGATGAGCCGGTCACATTCGAAGGATACGTACAGGATGAATGGGTGAGACGTCACGGGTATCAGCATCATTATGGGCGTGAGGAGCTTCTCTTGGTGTGGAACCAACTCAACGGGTTAATCCTGAATGCGCTGCGCAGTTCTGCCGAGACGGATTGGGAGAAACGGTGTTTTTTTACGGATGGCATCTCGATGACTCTTGAGGAATTGCTTGAAGATTATATTCGGCATGCGCGTCATCATCTGGGGCAAATCAGCGATCCTAAGCGTTAAATATTAGAGACACAACGATGGCAAAAAGAGAGGGAATCTTACGATGTCTGAGAATTTATCGACCAAGGAACCAGCATATGGCCGACGTCGCTTCACGCTGCAGGCGGACTGTGAGCAATGCTTTGGCTTGTGTTGTGCGGCCCTGCCTTTTGCGGCTTCGGTGGACTTCGCTGCGGACAAAGCGGCTGGACAGCCCTGCGGCCATTTGCGGGATGACTTCCGCTGCGGGATTCACGGCAGTCTGCGGGAGCAGGGGTACCGGGGGTGTTCCGTTTATGACTGCTTTGGCGCAGGGCAACGAGTGTCTCAGGTGACTTTCGCCGGGTTAAGTTGGCGTCAGGTGCCCGGATCGGCAAAGCCGATGTTTGATGTGTTCCCGGTCATGTGGCAGCTGCATGAATTGCTCTGGTACTTGGATGAAGCGTTAAGTCTACCTCAGGTCAGTCATTTACATGAACGTTTGCGGATTCGTTATGACGAGACGGAACGGTTGACCTCCGCCAAGCTGGACGACTTGCTCAGCTATGATGTGGCAGCGCATCGCGCGAAGGTCAACGAGCTGCTGCTGGAGGTGAGCAAGCGCGTCCGCGCTGAAGCGCTGCGGAAGGCCGGAACTGCATCCGGACGCCGCAGAAGCTTTGGGCGTGGTGCCGACTTGATCAGCGCCAAGCTGCGGGGCGCCGATTTGCGCGGCATATATTTAAGAGGTGCTTACCTGATCGCCGCGGATCTGCGGGGAGCGGACCTTCGCGGCGCCGACATGATTGGCGCAGACCTGCGGGATGCCGATGTAAGGGGAGCTGATCTATCAGAGAGCCTGTTCCTGACGCAAGCTCAGATCAATGCCGCCAAAGGAGACGCGGCTACCAAGCTGCCTCCCCTCCTCAAACGGCCCTTCTATTGGGAAGGGGCTTCGGGGAGGAAAGAAGCG
Organism: Paenibacillus sp. MB22_1; assembly: GCF_047200555.1. Classification (NCBI taxonomy): domain Bacteria; kingdom Bacillati; phylum Bacillota; class Bacilli; order Caryophanales; family Paenibacillaceae; genus Paenibacillus; species Paenibacillus sp. MB22_1. The sequence continues at coordinate 1,842,915 of NZ_JBLADV010000001.1, read as the reverse complement.
AGATGAACGATTACCAGGAAAGGGTCGACCAGGTCTGCAAATATATCGATGCGCATTTGCATCACAAGCTCAATTTGGATCAATTGGCAGAATTGTCCCACTTCTCCAAGTATCATTTCTCGCGGATTTTTGCCTCGGTGACGGGGGAGACGCCGTTTGCGTACATCACCAAGCAGCGCTTAGCCCGGGCCGCGGCTTACTTGCGGGAGACCAACCAATCCGTGCTGGAAATTGCGCTGGGATGCGGGTTTGAGTCTGCTTCGAGCTTTAATGCGGCGTTCAAGAAGCACTTTGGTCGTACACCAACCGAGATGCGAGAGCAAGCCCGGCAAGATCGCAATATTTCGCAAGCGGACCGCAATCGGCAGGAAGCCGGTGCCGCGCCAAACCCTTATCATCAAACTGTAAAAAACAATTTATTGAGGAGGGTTTGGCAAATGCAAGCCACGATTGTAGAGCTTCCTTTGATGGAAGCCGCGTATGTGAGACATGTCGGAAGTTATCTGGAAACCTATCAGGCCTGGGCAAAGTTAGGTAAGTGGGCGGCGCAGCATCAGCTATTTCCGCCGGAGCAATCTTTTATCGGGATTTCCTTGGACGATCCAGCCGTGACCGAGGAGGAGGAATGCCGGTACGATGCCTGCGTCACCGTGCCGAATACGCTTAGCCGTGCGGATGCCCCGCCGGAGATCGGCTTCCAAACGCTGCCGGGCGGGCTTTATGCGAAGTTTTATTTTTATGATACATCGGAAAAGCTTGCGCTGCTGTACCAGAGCATATTCGGAAATTGGCTGCCGGACAGCGGATACGACCCGGATGATCGGTACTGTCTGGAGTTCAGTATGAACGATCCGGCGCAGGACACGCAGGGCAAGGCGAAGGTCGAATTATACATTCCGATTAAAGCAAGGGCATAAGTGGAAGTGAATAATGATCCTGAGCGGATGCCAGTAAATATTTTTTGAGGATAGAGAATGCAACAGGAGGAGCCCCATGACTTATACGCATCTTTTATTCGACGCGGACGACACATTGTTTGATTACCCGAAGGCGGAAAACCACGCCTTAAGCCGAACGCTTACGGAGGCGGGCATTCCTTGTACCGACGACGTGATGCGGGCATACCAGACCATTAACCAGCAGCTGTGGCGCGATTTGGAGCAGGGACTGGTGACGCAGGTCACTTTGCGGACGGAACGGTTCGCCAGACTGGTGAAGGAGCTCGGCGTAACTCCCCGCTCTCAGGTAGAGGAGATTAGTGAGCGCTATTTGGAGCTGCTTGGGGAGGGGACCTTCCTGCTGGAAGGCGCAACTGAGCTCTGCCGCGAATTGCAGGAAGCTGGGTTTCACCTGGCGATCATCACCAACGGCATCAAAAAGGTGCAGGTGAGCCGAATTGCCGGATCGGCATTGGCGCAAATGTTCGAGGCTGTCATCGTTTCTGAAGACACGGGGTATTCGAAGCCGCATCCGGGGATTTTTGACTATGCGTTTGAAGCATTGGGGCTTCGGCCAGCGGACAAAAGCCGGGTGTTAATTGTTGGGGATTCGTTGACTTCTGACATAAAGGGTGGTCTAAACTACGGGATCGATACCTGTTGGTATAACCCGAATGACCGCCCGAATACACTGAACCAACAGCCGACTTACGAGATTCGCCACTTGGCGGAGGTCAAGACGCTGGTCGGAGTCGGGGGTAGTTCTTCGGTAGACCTATGAGAACACGAGCTGTTCAAAATGGATTAAGGTGAGGAGTTGATAGGTATGACCGGTGTAGGGGTGATTGGGGTGCTACCCGCTCTCCTTTTCTTGTTTTATCTTGTTCTCGCTGGCTTAATTTTATATGCCTTGATCTTGTTTATTAGGCTGGCCCACCGGGGCATCGAAGCGCTAGATATCTATCTCCGGGACAAAAGAGGAAGGTAATTCGAAATCGCGAAACCAAGGAGGGCTAGTGCATGGACGTTCGAATCGCACCTATTTTACCGTCTCAAAGCTCGCTGTTTTTTAATTTGTTTCAGCTGTACTTGCATGATTTATCGGCGTTTACTGGCGAGGAACCGGGGGAAGACGGGCGATTTGATCTGGCGAACACTTCCCTTTACTTGGAGCGGGAAGAACTGCATCCTTATTTCATCTATTGTTCGGGGAAAGTAGCCGGCTTCATCCTGGTTTGCGCCCCACCGTTTGTGCCCGAGGAGATTGACTTTACGGTGCAGGAGATGTTCGTGCTTCATAAATATCGCGGAGGTAAAACGGCGGAGACGGCCGTCTTCGAAATTATGCGGCGCTTGAAGGGCCAAATCCGGGTGGAGCAGCTGCAGAATAACGCTGTTGCCGTAGCTTTCTGGAAGAAAATTTACCGGAAGCAAGGCATCTCTTTCGTTGAGACGATCGAACGCGTGGAAATCGAAGGGTTGTCCGGCCTTCACGAGGTTCTAGCTCAAACTTTCTCGTTGTAGACGAAAGCGAATACTCGAATCGGTCTGAAATTATGTATAATGAGAAGACCAACGTATGACCCGGCCCCAGGAAGCAATGATCTGCGGCCGGGCATTTGTTTATTAGGGGGAGAGACATGGCACATTTATATCATGCAGACCGTGTGAAGTATCATCAGAAGCAATCGCCCGTGCCAGAGTTCGCTTGGCATACAAGCGAGCGCTTGGCGGAGCTGGCCGGCTCCAAGCATTTAACGTTTGATATCCGTTCGCTGGATCCAGGGAAGTACTCTTTTCCTTATCATTTTCATCGTAATGCAGAAGAACTCTTCGTCATTCTGGAAGGCAGTGCGATGCTTCGGACGCCGGAAGGGCATCAGGAAGTACATACCGGGGATATCGTGTTCTTCGAAATGGGGCCCTCGGGGGCGCATCAGCTATTTAACCATTCGGAGAAGCCGTGCAAGTATCTGGATATTCGTACGAACATGGGGCTGGACATTTGTGAATATCCTGATTCAGGGAAGATCAATATTTTACCCTACCAAGAAGTTTACGAGAGCGCCGGCCAAGTTGATTATTTCAAAGGTGAGGATCAGGTAGCCGCCAAGTGGGCAGCGAAGGAGAACGGGAACGAGCATGAGGAACCAATGGAGAGATCTAATTGATAGAGATTCGAGAAATTCGAGTGGATGACGCTGAGCGCTTTTTGAATCTATGCTTGCAACTGGACCAAGAAACGAAATTTATGCTCTATGAACCGGGAGAACGTACCACGACGGCTGAAGAACAGCGGGAGCGGATTCAATCGATTCTGTCCGAAGCTGGCTCCACGATTCTGGTAGCGGAGGATCAAGGGAAGTTGGTTGGTTATTTGGCCGTGTTTGGCGGTCAAGCCAACCGAACGAAACACGTCGGTTACATTGTGGTCGGCATCACTCAAGCCTACTCGGGCAAAGGGATCGGAACTCGCTTATTTCAGGCTGCTGAGGCATGGCGTGCGGAGACGGAGCTCACCAAGTTCGAGTTAACGGTGATGATCCCTAATGAACGAGCCGTTGCTCTGTACAAGAAAGTTGGCTTTGAAGTCGAGGGTGTCAAACGATATTCGATTCGAGTGGATGGAAATTACGTCGATGAGTATTATATGGGCAAAATATTTGAGGCCTAATCCTGAAGGAGGCGTGAAGCGTGATTCAGTGTCCTTGGTGCGGAGAACAGGTCATATTGGTTGGTGACGTTTGTCCTGAATGCAAACATGAGGTGCTGCCTGAGCATCTGGAGGGATTCCCCGGGCCGGGATCGGGGGACCCTGTTGATCCTCCTCGGGTTGGGGATTACTTCGATCTGGAAGAGGTGCTGGAGCGTCGTTTCAAATGCAGCAAGTGCGGAAAACGGGAAGCTGCGGTGAAAGAAGTGGCCATGACCGGCACCGGGTTGAGCAAACTGATGGACATCCAGCACAACCATTATTTATTCGTCTCCTGCCTGAACTGTGGTCATGTGGAAATCTACGATCCAGATGTGCTTCGGGGACAGCCATCGGGTAAATTTTCGACGATATTGGACTTATTATTTGGAGGCTAACGATGAAACGAACAGATGTGGTATATTTGCTAATCCCCGATGAGACGAGAACCAAAGTGCTCATGGTGCAAAATGAAAACGAAGCCTGGACGCTGCCTGGAGGCGCGGTGGAGCCTGGCGAGACGCTGCAGATCGCGGCGATCCGCGAAGGGAAAGAGGAGACAGGACTGGATGTGAAGGTTCACGGGATCGTGGCTGTGAATGAATTTGTACATATAAAAAACGAGGAGCATGTCATCCTGCTGACGTTCCGCGCGGAAATTACGGGGGGCAAGCCGGAGATTACCCGTCCAGAGGAGATATTGGATATCGCATGGGTTGACGTGGAGCGCGCAGACGAACTGATGCCCTATTATCCGGAAGGGATTAGCTCCATTGTGGCCAGAGGGGTGGAAGTCACCTATTTTGATGAAGGACGGATTTAAGCAAGGCTGCGATGGACAGACCAGATGCTGTTTCGCCGCAGCCTCGTGACGACCGTATTAAATTAGATATCCAGAGAAGTGGCTTTCCGCCGGCTGAAGCGCAGCTGGATCCCGAGGCATAACAGCGCGATCAGCAGCGGGTAGAGCATGGCCCAGCCGGTGAACGGAATACGACGGCTGTAGCCGCAAACGAAATCCAGCTGAGGACAACGCCGATACGGCTGCCTTTGAGGAGCCGAATTCCGGCAGCGCAGCCGCCCATGTACGTGAGAATAAAGGTTGCGTTCGGAAATTGGATCAGCGTGCTGAGTGACATTGTCCCGGTTCCGTAAAGCAGCATGACGGCTATAAAGCAAAACATCAGAAACAAGAGCGAACGACTCGAACTTGGAGTTTTGGAGCATCGAAGCGATCAAGCAGTGTGTAATCTCCGGGCTGGGAGTCTCCTTCTTGCCGCGGGTCACCGTGCGCAGCGAGCTTGAAGAAGGCAAGCTGGTGAAGCTGAACTGGAATGACGAATCGCAGCGGGTGGCGACACAGTTGGCATTACACCGGAAGAAGTGGCGATCCCCTGCATTGGAGCAATTCGTCTTGATGGTTCGGGAACAAGCGGAACGATGGCGGAAAGAAGCTGCTATGTAGTCCATATCTAAACTTATTCAACATAATTTCGTTAATTTACGCCAATACTCCCTATAGTTTACGAAGAGCTTGAGGGAGGCTTGGCTTATGGGCAATGGCAAGACTGGCGAAAAAGGAATCTCGACGTTTCATTTAACGATGCTGGGGCTGGGGACGATCGTCGGGGGTTCGTTTTTTCTCGGTTCCGGCGTGGCGATTCAAGCAGCGGGTCCCAGCATTTTGCTATCGTTTATCCTTGGCGGATTGCTGGTTTACATCATTCTCTATGCCCTCTCGGAAATGACGGTGGCTGACCCTGTGCCAGGCTCGTTTCGTACGTATGCGGAGCGGAGTTTGGGACGCAGCGTTGGCTTTATTACCGGTTGGGTGTATTGGGTGGGCTTGATTCTGGCGATGTCCAGTGAATCGATCGCGGCGTCCACCTTTCTTAGGGAATGGTTCCCGAGCTTTTCGGAGGTTGCGATGGGCATGCTCATTATCGTCGGAATCACGCTGCTTAATTTGCTTGGTGCCGATTATCTGAGCAAGCTGGAGAGCGGTCTGGCAGCGGTGAAGCTGCTGGCCATCGTCGGGTTCATCGTCATCGGGCTGGCCTTGATAGCGGGCTGGATTCCGGGGACTCCAGCAGCGGGGGGAGGCGAACTGCAAAATGAAGCGTGGTTTCCCGGGGGGATTGCAGGGATAGCGGGCAGTATGCTTATCGTGATGTTCAGCTATTCGGGATTTGAGGTCATTGGCCTAGCCGCTTCAGAGGTGGAGAACCCGAAAAAGACGATTCCTCGGGGCCATTAATATGACTCTGATCAGTTTGCTCGCCTTGTATATCGCTGCGATCGCAGTGATTCTGATGTTGTATCCAACACAGGGGATGATCGCGGACCAAAGTCCGTTAGTTTTAGCTCTAACCCGCTGGGGCATGGGATGGGCTGGGACGCTGATTAATATTGTGATGATTACGGCGATTCTGTCTACGATGCTGGCTTCGACATTTGGCCTTGCCCGGATGCTGCGTTCGTTGGCAGCGGAAGGCCATGCCCCGGCATGGCTGAAAGACCGGCATGATATCCCGTATAGGGGTATCCTGTTCTCGGGAGCCGCTATGCTGCTCGGTTTGGCGATGGGGTACCTGCTGCCTCAGCAGGTGTACCTCTTTCTGGTCAGCTGCGGAGGATATTCGCTCTTGTTCTCCTACTTTATCATTTTGGCCTCCCATTATCGCTGGCGGCGGGTAACGCCCTGCTCTCCGGAAGCTACATGTCAGCTTCCAGGTTACCCCTATACGTCCTGGGTTGGTCTGATCGGGATGATCGCCATTATCGTGAGCATGCCCTTTATTTCCGGACAAGGGACCGGGTTGGTGGTGGGGTTAGGATTAACTGCACTGCTTGCCGGGATCTATTGGGTGAAAGAAAGAAGGGGAAGGGTATCGGCTCCGTCCAGCCAACGACCGATCCCTGCTCCGCTAACGGAAGCTGCTGAGGAGATAACGGGCATACGCGATGATCGGGAGACAGCGGATGAAGTACCGGACTCGACTACCGTGCCGAAGAACAAAAAAGAATAGGTTCGGCCGCCCTTGCAGCAATGGAATTGTTGTTACAGCCTTCCAGTCCAAGCGGTTACCACGGACAGGAAGGCTTTTTAGCTTAGTGGATCGCTTCTTGGACTGACGATCCCGATTGCTTCAACTCATGTAGCCGCTTCAGCAAATCCCTCATCCGGATGGGGATTTCCCGCTTCAGCTCTTCCCAGGTAACGAGCATGTCGAGGGACCACTCAAAAGGATGGTAGGTGCCGGCAATATTAAACTGGAAGCCGCGAAGATGCTCGGTTGCGAGTGCGTCCGCCTCGGGCAGCGTCTTATACATGCCGTGCAGCATGTCGGGCTCCAGAACGCCGTCTTTTCCTGCATGTGCTCCGGTTGCCAGGTGCAGGTCGGGAAGCAGCTCGAACAGATCGCGGATTGGAGAGAAGGCGTGTTTTCCCGGCTGGCAATATAAGCTGATACGTCCATCTGGCCCTACGTTCGTTTTGCCGGGAGCGATACCTTTGAGGTATCTACCATGAAAACTGGCTTCACAATCGACAACGGCACCTTGTGGAGACAGGAAGATCCACATATGCTCCAGATCGTAAGGATGTGTAATATCGTAGTCCCAGTAGACGGCATATTCAATAACCGATCCAACACGCTCCCCGTCCACCATCAACATTCGCTTGAACGAAGGAGACGGCCCGCTTTCCGTCAGCACCGTAACACCAACCCGAATGGGACGGAACGGCTCATGTTCATCAATGAGCATACGCGGGATACGATGAAAGGCTATTTCCCGCCAATTCACGCTGTTCACCAGCAAGTTGATCGCCTCCTATTTTTGTTCATGGGAATCATCACTTAAGCGTAGCACGTGTTCTTCATACCTGTGTTAAGTCTAGAAACCAGCTTTTCTTCAAGTTCAGTCCTTTGTTCTTATATATATGGTTTGTGAAACTGACAACATTCGTCTATTCCTTGGCGATGAAATTTAGCTTGGAAACGCATCAGACAAGGCTTTGCCGATTACATTGGTAATAAAGAAAGCGATTTCATGAATAGGGGTAGCTTTCTCGGTTGAGGTCAGTGTATCATAGTTTTTGTAAGAAGTAATTTTTATAGTGAAGCGTTTTTGATATACGACCCGGCTGGAGATAGGTCCATATCCGAAGCTGGGTCCCGTTATTTACGAAACAGAAAGGATTGAAGCTGATGGATTCACTGCTGATCCGTCCGGCAACACTGAACGACATCGACGGCATTCGCGAGGTAGCTGTGGAAACCTGGAACAGTACCTATGAAACGATTTATCCGGAGCATTTTATCGCCACGTATTTAACCCACGCCTATGCGAAAAGCAGCTTGGAGCAAAGCATTACGCTGGACGAAGCGCAAGCCGCGCGGAAGTTTCTGGTCGCGGAATGGGAAGGGGAGATCGTCGGGTTCGGCCAACTAACGGAAGCGGATGATGAAGGGGTTAGTGAACTGACTCGACTTTATATCTTAAAAGAGCATCAGCGCAAGGGCATCGGCAAGAAATTGCTTAATGAGTTGATTCGTCTGAACCCGTTAATTAAAGAAATTTACGCCTGGTGTGAACGTGAGAACGACATCGGCACGCTCTTTTATAAATCCAATGGATTTGTATATACCGAAGAAAAAGAAGAAGTTCTGTTCGATTATCGTACGTTGATGGCCAAGTATGTGAAAAAAATTTAACTTTAATTTGGAGGCCCTGGTTTGGGAAACGTAGATAAACGCAATCGTTTGGATGAAGAGACTTTTTCTTACGAGATGACGAAAAACCGAAAAGTGTTTATTTCTTGGAAAGGGCGCAGGGTCACCACACTCTCGGGGAAAGAAGCGGAGAAGTTTATCACGCGTATCCAGAGCGCGGCGACTCCTAAAGAAGTCCAACTGATCATGGCGAAAGCCACGGGGCATTTTAAACACGGCAACGAAAAATAGTGGAAGTTAGTTGGAGAGGGAAGTAAAGTGACCACCTATCTGGTAATCGTGTGCGTCCTAACCATGATTATTCATGCGGCGGAGACGCTGTCGTATTCTATACGCTATGCCGGTGTGAAACTGAACAAAATTGCCGTGGCGCTGTCCTTGACAGGCATTGTTGTGCTCGTCTCCAGAACGGCCAATCTGATTCAGTCGCCGAAGACCGCCAAATTCATTGATTATTCCAAGCTGCACCCGGATTTCCAAGTCATGAACTACTTGCGGATTATTCTGCTCGCTGGTTCTGTCGGAACTCTATTGGCGATGCTTCTGTTTCCGACTTGTGTGAATCTGTTTGGACGTGTGATCGCGAAGCTGGAGGTCACCGGGTCCTTGCCCAAGCTCGTAACGAGCGTGACAATCACCCAGCTCAAAAACGTCAGGCATCATTTACGTAAACCAACCCTTCGCCTCCGTTCGTATCGTTTGCTGGGGGTTCCGAAACGGTTTATTTTGCTGAATATCGCGGTGACTGCCTTCTATACGGTTGGCGTGTTGGCTTCCTTGTATGCTGCTTATCTGGTGCCGGAGCTGAGTACAACCGCTTCGCAGGCTTCCGGCATCATTAACGGTATCGCTACGATTCTGCTGACGATCTTCATCGATCCGCAATTGGGGCTCATTACCGATCGGGCGATGCATGAGGAGGAGTCCCGACAGCAGCTGGGGAGGATCTATATTATGTTGATGGGCGCCAGATTTATCGGAACATTAGCGGCGCAACTCATCATCTTCCCTGCTGCATATATGATTTCTATGGTGGTACAGTGGATTTAGACTTCTATCCGAAAGGTTGCGATTCAGATGTCGGACTCGATTCCGAAGCTGCAATGGCTGGAGTGGGCAAAGCAAATTCAGGCCATCAGTCAGGCCGGGCTGGCTTATTCCAAAGATATGTACGATCTTGAACGCTTTGAGATGTTGCGTGGGCTTAGCGTGGAAATTCTCAGCCGTTATACCGAAGTGGAGACGGAGAAGGTTAAAGCGCTGTTCGCCAATGAAACCGGCTATGCTACCCCTAAGGTGGATGTGCGCGGCGTAGTGTTTCAGGATGACCGAATTTTGCTCGTACGAGAACGAGTTGATGGGGCGTGGTCATTGCCGGGAGGTTGGGCCGACATCGGTCTATCGCCTAAAGAGGTTGCGGTTAAAGAAGTGAAGGAGGAAGCCGGTCTTACCGTCTTTCCGGTGCGGTTAATGGCGGTGTTGGACAAGAAATTCCACGATCATCCCCCGGAGGCGTACCATATCTACAAAATCTTTATTTTGTGCGAGATCGGCGGAGGTCACGCAGAAGCTGGAATGGAAACTTTGGAGGTCGGATTTTTCGGTCGTGACGAGCTTCCGCCTTTATCGCTTGAACGAAATACGCCCAAACAGATTCAACGCCTGTTTGAGATGCGGCACAGCACCGAAGTATGGTTCGACTAACGTGAGGCGATTCCTGAACGGAAGGCGGGACTCCCATGTCTCCTAAACGAAAAACCTTCATTTTTCTAATTGTGTCGCAGCTCATTTATGCGTTTTTTTCCGTGGCATGGTTGATTGTGCTTGGCATTTCCGCCTACCTCTTCCATGATTCAGGAGGGGTCCACCCAGGCATGCGAGCGTTATTCGCGTATCTTCAGGCGTATCCTGGTGGTCTGCTGCTCGCTTTGATCCTGGGCTGGACTTATTTCGCCAAAGGCAAGTACAAACCGGCGGTTTGGTGGAATCTGCTGCCGCTATTATGGGTGATTCCTTATCTGGGCATCTTTATTTATGCTAATTTTTTCGCTTAAATTTCAAAATCCCAATGTACGTTATTCTATTCAACCTCACGTTGGTTTTGGTATAGTAAAAACTAGGACTATTATTGATGTATCCCAAGCTGGGATCTACTAACGGATAGGAGAGAAGAGAGAGATGAGCAAATCGATGTTAGGCGTTCCTTTGGAAGGTTTCGCCGAGTACAGCAGAATTGCGGCAGCGGAAGGCGGCGTCCTGCTGAAAAATGAAAACACTATGCTTCCGATTCGAGCGCATGAAATTGTATCCGTTTTCGGCAGATGCCAAATTGATTACTATCGCAGCGGGACAGGCTCTGGCGGTGCGGTGAACGTCCCTTATGTCGTCAACATTTTGGACGGACTACGGGCGAATCCTCGCATCCAAGTGAATGAACAACTGGCGAAGCAATATGAGCAGTGGATTGCCGAGAATCCGTTTGATAACGGCGGAGGCGGTTGGGCTGCGGAGCCTTGGTGTCAGAAGGAAATGCTTTTAACCGACGAAATCGTAGCGCAAGCGAAGCAAGCATCATCCAAGGCAATCGTTATCATCGGCCGGACGGCCGGTGAGGATAAGGATAACGCCGATACCGAGGGAAGTTACCGGTTGACGGAACAAGAGCGCCTGAATCTGGAAACGGTTACCCGGCATTTCGATCAAGTGGCTGTGTTGATGAACGTAGCCAATGTCATCGATATGAGCTGGATCAACGATCCCGTCCATCAAGGTCGGATTCGGGCAGTGATGTTCGTATGGCAGGGCGGGATGATTGGCGGTCACGCCGTAGCTGACCTGCTCTCGGGGGATGTCACGCCGAGCGGTAAGCTGCCGGATACCATTGCCCATCACATTGAAGATTATCCATCCACAGCCAACTTTGGCAGCGAAGAGCGGAATCTCTATGAAGAAGATATTTATGTAGGTTATCGCTACTTCGAAACATTTTGTCCGGACAAGGTGCTGTTCCCGTTTGGATATGGGCTCTCCTATACCTCCTTTGCCTGGAAAGTACAAGGGGTGAAGCTCGAAGGAGCAGGTACAGATGCCCAACTGGAGGTCCAAGTGGAGGTAACGAATACCGGCTCGGAGTTTAGCGGGAAAGAAGTTATTCAGCTATACTATGAAGCCCCGCAGGGCGTATTGGGCAAACCGGCCCGGGCGCTTGGAGCGTTCGCGAAAACGAAGCTGCTTCAGCCTGGCGAGACCGATGTGCTGACCCTGCAACTGCCGGTACGGCGGATGGCGTCCTATGACGATGGCGGCTATACCGGGCATAAATCCTGTTACGTGCTGGAAGCCGGCAATTATGAGCTTCATGTAGGCAACAGCATCCGAAATACGGAGCGGGTAACGGTGGACGGGAAAGCTGCCTACCATTTGGCTGAACTGGTGGTTGTGGAGCAGTTGGAGGAAGCTGCGGCTCCTACGGAACGTTTTTCCCGGATTAAACCAGGAAGCCGGAAATCGGATGGGACGTATGAGATCGTCCGGGAGGCAGTGCCGCAGCGCACCATTTCGCTGAAGGAACGCATCGAAAGCAGACTGCCGGAAGCCTATCCGCAAACGGGGAACCGCGGAATTAAATTAAAGGACGTTCAAGCCGGCAAAGCGAGCTTGGAGGAGTTTGTCGCCCAACTGAGCGATGCGGACCTGGCTACGATTGTACGCGGTGAAGGCATGAGCAGTCCGAAGGTTACACCTGGAACGGCTTCCGCTTTTGGCGGGGTGGGGGAGAACTTGTTGGAATACGGAATCCCGGTGGCTTGTAGCGCCGACGGTCCTTCCGGCATCCGCATGGACAGCGGCTTGAAGGCGACTCAGCTGCCGATCGGAACGTTGCTTGCATCCAGCTGGGATGTTGACCTCGTAGAGTCGTTATATGTGCTGGAGGGCCAAGAGCTGCTGCAAAATGAAATCGACACCTTGCTGGGCCCGGGGATTAACATCCATCGCCATCCGTTAAATGGGCGAAACTTCGAGTATTTTTCCGAGGACCCTTATTTGACGGGCTGCTTTGCGTCGGCGGTGACGCGGGGCATCAAGAAGGGCGGTTCGTCCGCAACCGTGAAGCATTTTGCCGGCAATAACCAGGAGAAGGCGCGTTCGAAAGTGGATACGGTCGTTTCGGAACGGGCGTTGCGCGAGATTTATCTCAAAGGCTTCGAAATGGCGGTCAAAGAAGGGGAAGCCTCGTCGATCATGACTTCCTATAACCCGGTGAACGGGCATTGGGCGGCATCCAACTATGATTTGAATACGACCATTCTCCGGAATGAATGGGGATATCAGGGCATTGTCATGACGGACTGGTGGGCGGTTATGAACGACTGCGTTGAAGGCGGTCCGGCCGACGCGAAGAACACGTCCTTTATGGTACGCGCGCAAAACGATCTATATATGGTCGTTAACAACAATGGTGCGGAAATCAATTCGCTGGGGGATAATACGCTGGAAGCCTTGGCTAACGGCACCTTGACGGTTGGCGAACTGCAACGGTGTGCCATGAACATTTGCCGATTTTTACTGAATGCGCCTGCATTAGCGCGGGAACCGAAACCGGTTGACGAAGTCCGCCTGATCAAGGCTGTTCAAGGTGATCTGCCGGTTGCTGGCGAAGGAACGGACGTATATACGCTGTCCCATTCGCAAAGCGCTAAGGTTATGGCGGATGCCGGAACTGCGGTGGTGAAGGTTCAGGAAGCTGGGGTGTACACTGTTACAGCGCATATCCGTTACGAAGCGATGAACCTGTCGCAGTCGGCCTGCAATCTGCTGCTGAACGGAGAACTGCTGACCACGGTACAGACGAACGGTACGTTTGGCAAGTGGGTCACGCAGAAGCAGCTCCGGATCGAGCTGACGGAAGGCGATTACGAGCTGAAGTTTGATTATATCAAGCCGGGGCTGGAGATCGGCTGGATCGAGTTTATTTAACCCATAAAAAAGGGATGTGCCCTTCTGCATCACAGCGGGGCACATCCTTTTTAATTTTGGTCCAGTTAAGCTTTAAGGCATCGAGAGGAATCCGTCCTTAAAGATTTCCAGCAAATACTCCAGCGTAATCGGATCGCTGTAGGTAGAAGCTGCGGTATCGATTTCGATTACGTGACCGTTCTTGACGGCCGGGATATTTTTCCACGTATTGGATTGCAAGAACTCGTTTTGGGCTTCTTTGTTCTGACTCAGTACGATGTAATCTCCAGCATACTCGGGAATGATTTCGTTTGATAAGGTGTAGTAGCCCGGACCCAACGCATCTTGTTTGGCTTTTTCCGGCATGTTCAGCTCCATCATCTGATACAGCAGTTCCGTTCCGCGGGCCCAGTTGTCCCCAAATACATAGAAGTTCTTCGTATCATATTCAAACACAGACACGGTGGCGTCTTTGCCGATCTTGGCTTTGATCTCTTCGCCTACGGCTTTGGCCCGCTTCGTAAAATCTTCAACCCAAGCTTGGGCTTCTGCCTCCTTGTTGAGCACTTTCCCGATTTCTACTTGCTGGGCTAAATAGTCCAGCTTGCCCCATGTATAAATGATCGTTGGAGCGATTTCGCTTAGTTTATCGAGATTCTTCATATGCGATCCGACAATGATCAGGTCCGGCTCCAAAGCGAAGATTTGCTCCGGATTGTCTTCGGACACGACGGCGACGTCCTTTAATTTCTCGGTAAACAGCGGGTTATTCATCGTCCAGGTATCAACGCCAACCAGCGATCCTCCCAGGGCCACGACGTTTGGAGCGTACGTCAGAGCCACGATGCGCTTTGGATTGGCAGGAATTTCGATCGGACCGTTCTCCGATTGATATGTAACCGTACCGGAAGCCGTCTCCGCCCCCGCGGAGTCATTTCCGCTCGTCTGATTGGTCTCTGATGAGTTGTTTGCCGCAGAATTCTGCTGTGCTGTCTCATTGCCGCAAGCACCAGCCAAAACCGTGAAGGCTAAAATAAGGGGAATAAACAGCTTCTTCATGAGTGATTCTCCTTGTTCACATATTTATGATAATGATTCTCACTATCACACTATGAACCACAATACGAATTTCTTCACGGTTTGTCAATACTCATTCTTAAAGGTATCTTCTAGCAATTTCTTAAGCTTCGATTCGGTTGCGGTTCCTTCGATTGGGGTATACACGCTGCAGCGCAAATCGGCATCCCCCTGAACCTGAAGTGAGGTTAAATTAAACAGCATTTTGCCGGCTTTGGCATGGCGGAATTCGATCATGACCTCCGGAGCCGCGCTGACCTCACTCTGGTTCCATAGCTCTTGGAAATCCGGGTATTGCCGTGACATCCGGTCGATAAATTGTGAATACCAAGGGTCGGCAACGTATTGTCCGTAATACGCGCGAAAGATAGCCAGGAACCCCCTGACGAAATGAGGCCAGTTCACGGCCAGGCTGCGCAGTTCTTTCTTGGCGAACAGCAGGTAGATCAAGTTGCGATCCTGCTCTGGGATTTGCTCGAAGTCCACAAACACCTGGGCAGCGGCAGGATTCCAGCCTACGATATGGCAGTGGCGGTCGGAGATGATCGTCGGGCAATATTTCAGCTCTTGCAAAATTTTATGGAGCGACGGGGTAATTACCGGCTCCTTCTCAACCCAATCGGGATGAAAGCCGCTGTCGGACGCCAAGTCAAACAGGTACTTGCGTTCGTCGGCGTTTAGTCTAAGCGCACCGGCGATCGCGTCCAGAACGGAGGAGGATACCTTGATATCCCGGCCTTGTTCCAGCCAGGTATACCATGTCGTGCTCACCCCGGCGAGCTGGGCGACCTCCTCGCGGCGCAGGCCGGGCGTTCGCCGGCGGGAGCCTGCCGGAAGGCCTACGGTATGGGGATGCAGCTTGGCGCGTTGCGTTTTTAAAAATTTCGATAAGGCTTCTAATCTCGGTTCCGTGCTCATCCGCAGAGATCCTCCCTGAATCATGGCTTAATATGTTACCCATTATACTAGGATAACTAAAAACTTGTAATAGGATAATCTGCAGCTACAATAGATTACGACAGATTGTACTTCCTGCATATGAAATGCCTAAAGGAGGATGTTTTATGGAACGAGTGGTTATTACCGGAATGGGTATTGTATCCCCGCTGGGCAATGATGTAGATACATTTTGGCAAGGGTTAAAAGAAGGACGCTCCGGGATATCGCAGATCGAACGTTTTGACGTTACGGATTTTAGCACCAAGATCGCCGGGCAGGTTCGAGGGTTTGACGGCGAGGCAATCTTCGGGCGAAAGGAAGCCCGCAAAATGGATCTCTTCTGCCAATACGCGTTGTTCGCCGCAGAACAGGCAGTTCAGGACGCCGATCTCAATCCGGAGCTGATCGACCGCGAGCGCTTTGGCGTGTATGTCGGCTCGGGCATCGGCGGGATTGAAACGTTGGCGGAAAACGTTAAAGTGCTCGAAAATCGCGGACCTAACCGGGTGAGCCCGAGTCTGGTGCCGATGATGATCTCCAATATGGCGGCTGCTCAGATCAGCATCCGTTTCGGCGCGTTAGGCGAGACGCTGTCTCCGGTTACGGCTTGCTCGATCGGCAATTCGTCGATCGGCGAGGCGTTCCGGCTGATCCGCAGCGGCGAAGCCGATGTGATGATCGCCGGCGGAACCGAAGCGGCGGTGCATCCGCTTGCGCTGGCCAGCTTTGGCAATGCAACCGCGCTCTCCAAGCGGAACGAAGCTCCGGAGCAAGCCAGCCGGCCGTTTGACGCGGACCGCGATGGCTTCGTGATGGGCGAAGGCGCCGGGATCGTGGTACTCGAGTCGCTGTCGCACGCATTACGCCGGGGAGCACGCATTCACGGCGAGTTGATCGGCTACGGTGCAAGCTCCGATGCCTACCACGTGGTCGCTTCGCATCCCGAAGGCGCAGGCGCCTATCTGGCGATGAGACGAGCGCTCACCTCGGCGGGGATCACGCCGGAGCAGGTTGATGTGATCAGCGCCCATGCGACAAGCACCCCGGTCGGCGATCTTGGGGAGACGAAGGGGATCAAAAAGGCGTTTGGCAAATACGCCCATCGCATTCCGATTACGGCTAACAAATCGATGACCGGCCATATGTTTGGTGCGGCTGGCGGCGCGGAAGCTATCGCCCTGGTCCAAACGCTGAAGGAAGGCATCATCCCGCCGACGATCAATCTGATGAACCCCGATCCGGAATGTGATCTCGATTACGTGCCCAATGAGGCGCGCCGGGCCGAGCTTAAGATCGGGTTATCCAACTCATTTGGATTCGGCGGACATAACGCCGTGATCGTCGTGCGTAAATATGAGGAATAAGTTCAACCCAACCAACCGTCCCGTCGATGCGGGACGGTTTATTTTTATTTCACAGGTCAGGCAACATTAGGTAGCCCTTACGCGTTAGGATAGGTAAGGGACGCCGCAGGATGAAATACAGATGAATCCGACAAAGCCGGCATCGTGCGGAAGTCTTGAAATCTGAAACCACAGGGGGGCATATTGATGGGGAAAAGGGGAAAAAAGATAACGGTTTGGGGCGTTATCATTATGCTTCTGCCTCTGCTGCTTAGCGGTTGCGGGAGTGCAAGCAATGACGTTGCCTCGAATTCGTCGGCTTCTAAAGAAGCGATGAATCAAGCAAGCAGCTGGGCGGAAACCGAAATGGATGGAGCAGGCGCTGCTGAGACTGCAACTGATGTGGCCACAGCACCCGCGACCGGCTCTGTCGCACCGGATTCAGCGGCGGCTGGGAATGTGGGGAACGACAGCGAGGCGGTGAACTCCACGTCGGGATTTCAGCAAGCTAGTACCGATGCCGGGCTCAACCGCAAGCTGATCTACCGGGCACACGTCGTGATGGAAGTGAAGGACTACGCCAAGGCACAATCGGAGATCCGCAATCTGGTGACGCTGGCGGGCGGCTACATCGTAGAATTTTCCGAGAACCAATCGCAGCACGAGCTTGGCGGCAACTTTGTACTCAAAGTACCGGCGGCTGGCTTCTCCTCGTTCCTGGACCGGCTGGAGGGATTAAAGCCCGAGTCGTTGCAGCGGAACATCCAAGGACAGGATGTCTCGGAGGAGTATGTTGATCTGGAATCCCGATTAAAGGTCAAACAAGCGATGGAAGCACGGTACCTGAAATTCGTCGAGGAAGCGACCCAGACCAAGCAACTGGTTGAATACGTTAATGAGCTGGAGCGGATTCAAACGGAGATCGAGCAAATTAAAGGGAGAATGCGGTACCTCGACAGCAATGTGTCCTATTCAACGATTGATATCCGCGTCTTCCAGTCGGATCCGTCGAAGCTGACAGCGGCATCCAGCGATGATACGCCCTTGCTGGAACGGATGAAAAAAGCCTTGACCGGCAGCATCGACGTCTTGTCGCTCTTCTTCCAGTGGCTTGTCGTATTCGCAGCAGGGGCGCTGCCGCCGCTTGTCATTGCCGCCCTTATCGTCATCCCGATCTGGATCAAGCGCCGGAAGAACCGGGAGCAGCGCGAACGCCGCCGTGCTGAGCTTAAGGCTTCCAAAGCGACCTCGCCGCAATGGGAAACGATGCCTACCTCCAGTACAGAGGAAAAACAAGAGGGTGGGTCATGTGGATCACCCGGAGGAACATTAAATTCAAGAAACGAATAAAAAAGTAAGCCCAAGGAAAAGAAAAGTCCTTAGCGCTTAATTTTTTGTGTGGGACTGGATCCAATTTACTTCATCTTAAACTAAACTTAAACGAATTCAATTTCGTTCTATGTTAAGCTAACGGAACAAAACGCGGAAGTGAAAGGTTTGAAGATGGATGCTGAGAGATTATCTATAACTCCTGAGAGACATCAAGTATTTGCCGCTAGCAACCGTGGCGTTGGCCGGCGCCTATATGCTGAAGCGGACGCCGCTCAGCAGCAACCGGTAATCACAAGATTTAAGCCTCACTGAAGTATTCGCTTAAAAACTCACGGAAGCGCCGCGCCGCTTCAGACAAATAACGGCGTTCCAGCCAAGCAACGGAGTAGACCCGCCGGCAATCCGGGCTTTCGATTCGCAGCATCGGGTAGGCTGGGCGTTCATCCTTCCGGCAGGCCGGCATCAAGGCAACGCCTAATCCGGCTTGAACGAGGCTGCCCAACGCGCTGGGTTCATCGACCTCGCACACGATGCGCGGACGGAAGCCGGCGGCATGGCAAAACGACTCGTTGATTTTGTGAAACGGATGCCCCGTTTTATATTCAATGAAAGATTCGTCCGCCACGTCTTCGAGGCGGATGTTTTCTCTATCTGCCAGCCGGTGGCCGGGCGGTACAGCTAAGAAGACTTCGGCATTCAGCACCGGCTGTTCACACACCCCGGGATAATCCAGTGAGGAAGCGGTGAAGCACAGATCCACCTCGCCGGACTCCAGCAGCTGAATCATCTCCGCAGCGGATGCGGGGGACGTCTGGAGAATCCGGAAGTTGACCTCCGGATAGACTTCGCGAAAAGCCCTCAGTGCGGACGTAATCCGCCCCAGCGTATTGGTGGCCAAATGAATGCTGCCGCGCTCCATTCCCGCCAGATCCGCCACCTCACGGCGCCCCTCCTCCAGGACATCCAGCGCGGCCTCTACTTTTTTCAAGAAGGCTTTGCCAAAGGCGTTGAGCCGAATTTGACGATTTTGCCGATCAAACAGCGGGACCCCCAGGTCCTTCTCAAGCCTGGAGATCGTCTTGCTGAGCGCAGGCTGGGCAATATGCAGCTCTTGGGCAGCACGGGTCATATGCTCCAAACGAGCGACAGTGCGAAAATATTCCAATTGCAGCATCTCCATGTCGATGCCAACTCCTTTAGATTTACTCTGAATCGATAACCTTAAGTTTATGAATCTATAATTTAATATATATTTTTCATTATTATTATTCAATCATACAATAACTTGTGAGGAGATCGATAGGAGGAGATTGCGATGAAAAATGCTGTTTCTACCGGTACGTCTGCTGCGAGTGAGAAGCTGATCCGCATTTTGGCGTTTACGATGACTTTGTCATCCATGGGCGCCACGCTTTTTAATATCGTACTTCCGGATATGAAAGAGGAATTTGGCTTGTCCGTGACTCAGGTCAGCTGGGTAACAACGATTTATGGACTGATTTATGCCATCGGTGCGGTGATCTATGGGAAATTGGCCGATGCTTTTTCGTTGAAAAAGCTGCTGACGTTTGGATTTCTTCTGTTCTGCGTAGGTTCGCTCATTGGACTTTCGGCGCAGGCGTATTGGATGGTCTTGCTGGGTCGTACGCTGCAATCTGCGGGAGCCTCTGTAGTGCCTGCTGCGGCGATGATTATTCCGGTGCGGTATTTCCCGGCCGGACGTCGCGGATACGCGCTCGGAATTACCGCTACAGGACTTGCGATCGGCGGTGTGCTTGGGCCTGTCGTCTCCGCGCTGCTAGTGAGTGTGGTCGACTGGAGATGGTTATTCTGCGTGCCGATGCTGATGCTGGTGATGTTGCCGTTTTATCGGAAGTACCTCAGCGATGAACCGCTTCAATCCGTCCAAATCGACTGGCTTGGCGGAGGCTTGCTTGCCGGTACAGTTACCCTGTTGTTGCTTGGGGTGACCTATGGGGGATGGGAGTTGTATTTGGGCAGCTTCATCGGGTTTCTCCTGTTTGTTTGGCGCATTCTCCGTGCCCAGCAGCCGTTTGTGAATCCGCGGCTTTTTCGGAATAAAAGCTATTCGTTTGGTCTCCTGCTGTCGGCGCTGGTTATGGGGATCGGGTATGCGCTGCCGTTTCTCACGCCGCAGCTGCTGGCTGAGGTGAACCGGCTTCCTGCTGGCTGGATTGGATTTGCGATGGTGCCGGGAGCTGCCGCATCGGCCATCCTTGGCCGCAAAGGAGGCAGGCTGGCGGACACCAAGGGCAATGCCTTTGTGTTTTATCTGGCGTCGTCGTTGCTCATTAGTTGCTTCTTTCTCTACTCCGGGGTGTCCGGGGCATCGGCGGGTTGGGTTGCCGCGATTCTGATTCTTGGGAATGTGGGACAGATGTTCATGCAGTTAGCGTTGTCGAACACGATATCCCGCACCTTGCCGAAGGAGCAGACAGGGGTAGGCATGGGGATGCTGTCCATGCTGAGCTTTTTGTCCGGTACGGTCGCGATCAGCCTTTACGGCAAAGCTGTGGATTTCGGAGCGACGTCACATTGGAATCCGCTAAATCCATTTGAGGGTTCCGCCGTGTATTCCAATGTCGCTCTGGTTTTGGCGCTGCTGCATATCGGCATCCTGCTGTTCTACCGTTATTATGCTCGGCAATTTGGAGGTGCGACGAAGTCTTTGCTGAGTGACGGAATCCGTGTGGCAAAGCATGAATAAATCACAAATATCCATATAGAAGATCACTTTATTCTCGTTACTCCTCCTGGGGTTGATAGTAGAATGGAAGAAGATGAACGCTAGTCCAAGTTAGATGAGAACCTACCAGGAGGATCGAGAATGCCTATCTTTTTCGATGAAGCGAAAGGCCTTTTCCATTTGCAGTCCCGCAATACAAGTTACTTGATTCAATTGGTTCACGGGTATCCTGCCCATGCTTATTTCGGGGCCAAGCTGCGCCATGGCAGCAACCTCGATCAGCTGCTGACCTTCCAGGAACGCGCTTCGTTTAGTCCGAACCCGATCCCGGAGGATAAGTCGATTTCGCTGGATTCTCTCCCACAGGAATATCCGCAATACGGAACAAGTGACTTCCGGAGCCCGGCATATCAGGTGCGGCTTGCGAACGGTACCCGGGCAACCGAGCTGACGTATCGCTCCCACCGGATCGTTCCGGGTAAGCCGGTGCTGAAGGGGCTTCCTGCTGTATATGTTGAGCAAGACCATGAGGCAGAAACGCTGGAGCTGGAGCTGGAAGATCGCGTTTCCGGACTGGTCGTCGTCCTGAGCTATACAGTGTTTGCTGATTTTGACGCCATCGCCAGATCCGCCCGGCTCACGAACGGAAGCAGCGAGTCGATCCAACTGGAGCAGGCGCTCAGCGCCTCGGTGGATTTCCCGGACGCGGCTTACGACGCCTTGTATTTATCCGGCGCTTGGGCTCGTGAACGCCATGTGCAGCGCAGACGGCTCGCACCGGGGGTGACCGGGATCAGCAGCCGCCGCGGGTCGAGCTCCCACCAGCAGAATCCGTTCCTGGCGCTGCTGCGGCCGGATGCGACGGAGCAGCATGGTGAGGTTTATGGCTTCAGCTTGGTTTACAGCGGCAGCTTTACCGCTGAAGCCGAGGTTGAGCAGTTTGGGACAACCCGGGTTCAGATCGGGATCAACCCTTTTGACTTTACGTGGAAGCTGGAGCCGGGCGAGAGCTTTCAAACCCCGGAGGCGGTGCTTGTGTATTCTGCTGATGGGCTGGGAGGCATGTCCCGAACCTATCACCGGTTGTATCGGACTCGGCTCTGCCGCGGGCAATTCCGCGATCAGGAGCGGCCAATTCTCGTTAATAACTGGGAAGCGACGTATTTTGATTTCAACGCGGACAAGATCGAGGCGATTGCCCAAGCGGGCAGCGAGCTGGGCATCGAGCTGTTCGTGCTCGACGACGGTTGGTTTGGCCGGCGCGACCGGGATAACAGCTCGTTAGGCGACTGGTTCGAGGACCGCCGCAAGCTGCCTGACGGGCTCAAGGACCTGGCCCGCCGCGTGAAGGACACCGGGCTGCAGTTCGGCCTTTGGTTCGAGCCGGAAATGGTCTCCCCGGACAGCGATCTGTACCGGGCGCATCCCGACTGGTGTCTGCACGTTCCGGGGCGGCGGCGGACAGAAGCCCGCGACCAGCTGGTGCTGGATATGTCGCGCAGCGATGTGCGTCAGTATCTGTATGAGCGCTTAAGTGCCATTTTCTCGACGGTGCCGATTACGTACGTGAAATGGGACATGAACCGGAACATGACGGAGATTGGTTCAGCGGTCAGCCCGGCGGAGCGGCAGGGGGAAGTCGCCCACCGTTATATGTTGGGGCTGTACGAGCTCTTGGAGCGTCTGACGAGCGAGTTCCCGCATATTTTGTTCGAAAGCTGCTCCGGCGGCGGCGGGCGGTTTGATCCGGGCATGCTGTACTACATGCCGCAGACTTGGACGAGCGATGACACGGATGCGGCGGAGCGCTTGAAAATTCAATACGGCACCAGCATCGTATATCCGGTGTCGACGATGGGCGCGCACGTCTCGGCGGTGCCAAACCACCAAGTAGAGCGGACGACCCCGCTGACGTTCCGAGGGGATGTGGCCATGTCCGGCAATTTTGGCTACGAATTAGATCTTACCCGGTTTACGGAAGAAGAGAAGGAGACGGCCAAACGCCAGATCGCACTCTACAAAGAAATCCGCGGATTGGTGCAGCAAGGGGATCTGTACCGTCTGCAAAGCCCGTTCGAAGGAAATGAGACGGCGTGGATGTTCGTTAGCCCGGATCAGAGCGAAGCGTTGCTGTTCTATTTCCGCGTCCTTGCGGAACCTAATGGCCCGCTGCGCAGCGTCAAGCTGCAAGGACTTGACCCGGCCAAAGATTACGAGGTGGTCGGAAGCGGCGAAGTGTATGGCGGCGACCGTTTGATGAACGCCGGCTTGTCCATGGCTTCGGTGCGCGGCGATTTCAGCAGCAAGATGGTTCACTTGAAAGCGAAGCTATAAATAACGCAAAGACCTGAGGGAGGTTAACTCCATCAGGTCTTTTTTTGATGATGCTTACGCAGGTTTCACTATATCATGGCAGCCGGGGAACATCCCCGTGGAAATGGCGATGCGGTTCCAGCAGTTGATAACTTTCATCCCAAATCCCTCCATTGGATAATGATTTGTGCTTACGCTAGACTCCTCATATCTTATCGAAAAAAAGAAAAATAACCCAGCCCCTATGCAAAAGGGACTGGGCGGTGGGTGGTTCGATTAAAACTTGAAGATATGTATCGTCTTCTGCAGCTGGAACACGGCATTTTTCATCGCTTCGGCCTCTTCGGCCATCGCGCGGATCGAGGTAATCTGCTCGTTCATGGATGCCGAGACTTGTTCCGTGCCTGCCGCGGATTCCTCGGTGATGGCGGAAATGTTCTGAATCGCCGATGAGATGTTCTGCGCACTCTCCAGCATCTCCTCGCTCTCTCTGGCGAATGCGGCGATTTCCTCACTAATATACTGCACGCTTTGCACGATCTCTTGGAAGATTTGCTCTGCTTCCCGGATCATTTCGCTTTGCTGCCGGACAACTTCTTCATTGATTTTAATGTTCTGTCCAGCTTGCTTCACGTCTTGTTCGATGCTGCGAACCAGATTAAATACCTCTTTGGTTGAGGCGGTGGATTCTTCAGCCAGCTTGCGAACCTCGTGGGCAACCACGGCAAACCCGGCTCCATGTTCGCCCGCCCGCGCCGCTTCAATCGAAGCGTTCAGCGACAGCAGATTGGTCTGTTCAGCAATTTCAGAGATGGTTGCCGTAATTTTGGTGATCCCCTGCGCGTTTTTCGCCAAAGCCTCGATGGACTCAGCCACTTTCTCAGTTGCTTCGATGTTCTTGCGCATCCCGCTCGCTTGACGGGAGACGGACTCACGTCCACGCTCTACCAATTGAATCATTTCTTCGGAACGCTGATTCATCTCACGGGAGGCTTCGGTGTAATTGCTCACCTTCTGCTCAATCTCGCCAATCGCGTCCTTCATGCCGCTGACATCTTCGGAGATGGCGTTGGCACCAAGAGCCAGCTCGTTGGAGGAGTGGGTGACTTGGGTCATGACTTCAATCAGCTCCTGGTTGCGGTCGGAAATCCTCCGGCTGGAATCCATTACCTTGCGGGTGATATCCGACGTTTCCTGGAGGATCTTGCGCAGCTTGTCCACCATGCTGTTGAAGGAGCGGCTGAGATCATCCATGCCTCCGGATTCCGAAATTCGACTGGTAAAATCCCCTTTGGCGATTTTGGCCGAAGCGCTGGTGATATCGTCGAATGAATCCGTAAGCGCTTTCTGGAGGTAACGCGAAAGCGGGAAGGTAAGCGCTGCCAACACGACGATCAGCAAGATACCGATGACGATATGTCCCAGCAGGATGAAGGCGAGCAGCGATGGTACGGCAAAGAGCGCGGCCACAAGATAACAGGCAGCGGAGATCTTTCCGGATAAGGGAAGTCGGTTGAACCATGTCATGGGATTCATGTCCTCCTTAAGTAATAGGTGAATTCTACCATGATTATATCATTCAACACGTCAGGGGTATAGAATGAAATCTTCCGCGAAATGCTATCCGAAGGTTGAAAATCATCCAATTTTGTCTATTGATAATATTTGTGATACCCATATTGACAATAAACTTGATGCTCTGTTAAATATAGTAATGGATTGTTTCGCATACGAAATATTAAAGAGTAGAACTAAGTGTTAAAGGATGAGCACCGTTTGGACCAGAAGCAACGCATGCATGAGATCGTGGAATCCTTCCGCGAGGTGAAGAGAGCCTTTTACCAATTGCTATCCAAACAAGCCGAGCCCTTCGGCATCACCGGCATCCAGTTCATGGCCTTAAAGCGAATTCATCATCATCCGCAAATCGGGGTGACGGAGCTTGCCGAACAGATGCGGATGGGGAACAGCACGGTCAGCGGCGTGATTGATCGTCTGGTCAAAGCGGGGCTCGTGGAGCGCGGACGGGTGGACAGCGATCGGAGGTCCGTGTTCTTGCAAATCACCGACAAGGGAATGGAGGTATATCGGAAGACGGACCTCGAATATACCCGGGCGTTCTCGGCGGTCCTGGAGGCAGCGGGGGAAGACATCGACCAGATGCTGCAAACCCACCGCAAAATTATCGCATCCTTAGAGAAAGTGAGAGAGGAAACCTATGAACAGTAATACTGCTGCTGTACCGGCCGTTAACTTCAAGAGATGGCCGATTGTAATGGCGCTATTAATCGGGGCATTTGTGTCCCTCCTGAACCAAACCTTGATGAACGTTGCCCTGCCGAAAATGATGGACGACTTGGGCGTTGGAGCGACGACGATCCAATGGTTAACGACTGGATTTATGCTGGTGAACGGCGTTTTGATTCCGATCAGCGCCTTTTTGATGGAACGATTTACGACACGGATGCTGTTTATTTCCGCCATGGTTTTGTTCTCGGCGGGCACATTCATTTGCGGAATCGGTTCTAACTTTGAAATGGTGCTCATCGGGAGACTGGTGCAGGCGGCCGGCGCCGGTGTGCTGATGCCGCTGATGACCGTCGTCTTCCTGACGATCTTTCCGATTGAGAAGCGCGGGCAAGCGATGGGGATGATGGGGATCGCCATGATCTTCGCCCCTGTGGTTGGACCAACGCTCTCCGGCTGGATCATTGAGCATCACCCATGGAATGTTTTGTTCTGGATTATTTTCCCGTTTGCGGTTCTTTCGATTATTCTTGGCGTAATCTTTATGAAAAATGTAACCCAGGTTGGTCGTCCGAATCTGGACGTACTGTCGATCGTCTTGTCAACGCTCGGCTTTGGCGGCATCCTGTATGGATTTAGCGAAGCTGGCAGCACCAGCTGGGGCGAGACGGATGTCGTCGTCAGTCTGATTGTCGGCGTGATCGCCTTGGGCTTATTCTTGTGGCGTCAATTGAAATCCGATAAGCCGCTGCTGGAGTTCCGCGTCTTCCGCTACGATATGTTTACGCTGACGACGATCATCAATGTGGTGATCACCATGGCGCTGTATGCGGCGATGATCTTGGTGCCGATTTACCTGCAGAACATCCGCGGCTTCTCACCTGTGGAATCCGGACTGTTGTTAATGCCGGGAGCGATCTTGATGGGGATTATGTCGCCGATTACCGGAATGATCTTTGACCGGATTGGCGCCCGCTGGCTGGCGGTCATCGGCTTGGCGATCACCACCGTAACAACCTGGGAATTCAGCAACTTGACCATCGATACGACGTACACTCATCTCATTTTGATGTACACCGCCCGGATGTTTGGGATGTCTATGCTGATGATGCCGATTCAAACGGCGGGCCTCAACCAACTCCCGGCGCGGCTGAATGCCCATGGCACCGCGATGTCCAATACGCTGCGGACCATCTCGGGAGCATTGGGGACCGCACTTCTCGTGACGATCATGTCCTCGCGTGCCAAGGATAAGGCGGCCGAAATGATTCTCGCGGCCGGAATTAATCCGAAAGACCCGGCTAACGCCCAACAAGTCGCCTTGATCACTCGGGATGCGACGATCAACGGGATTGATTTTGCCTTTGTCGTGGCGACGGGGATTACGCTGGTGGCTCTCATCTTATCGTTCTTTATCCGCAAAGTGCAGGTAAATAAAGAAGGTCAGGGAACTGGGAAAGAGGAAACCGGCATGAAACCTGCGAAGGCTTAATGAGTTCTCCCATAATTAGAAAAGGTACAACCACTCGATTGGAGCAGTTGTACCTTTTTCATTTTCGCACCTTATTGAGAACAGGGGCTTACCCAAGCTCAACCTCGACTTGGTGAACGCCGCCATCGCCAGCCGGCGGAATGATGTTGCCTTGAATTGGCTGGCCATCCACCGTAATGCTGACCACGCCTTTTTCCACATGATTCGGGTTGCTCACGCGGATGACGTACGTGTCCCCCCGGAAGACGCGGGTGATTTCGAATCCGTCCCATGCCGATGGAATGCAAGGATCCACTTTCAGTCCCTTGAAGTCCGCTTGCACGCCAAGAATGGCTTGCGTGATCGCTACGTAGTTCCAGGCTGCCGTCCCGGTGAGCCAGGAGTTCTTCGCTTCGCCGTGACGTACGGCGTCTTTGCCGGCAATCATCTGCGAGTATACATACGGCTCCATCCGGTGGATTTCGCTGATGTCCTCAAGGTAGGCCGGGGCGATTTTTTTGTAGACTTCAAACGCCCGATCACCGTGGCCCAATACGGTTTCCGCGATCATGATCCACGGGTTATTATGGCAGAAGATCCCGGCGTTCTCTTTGTATCCTGGCGGGTAACTGGAGATTTCGCCCAGGTTCAGATAATACTTCGAGTACGGTGGCTGCTGCAGCACGATCCCGTATTTCGTATCAAGGCGCTCCTCAACAGAAGCAAGCGCTTTGGCGGCCAGGCCTTCTTCAACGCCAATACCTGCCATGACGCACATGCCTTGCGGCTCAATGAAGATTTGGCCTTCAGCGTTTTCTTTGCTGCCGACTTTCTCGCCGTAATGATCGTAAGCGCGCAGGAACCAGTCGCCGTCAAAGCCGTGTTCCAGCGTCGTTTTACGCATTTTCTCCGTCCAATCCAGCGCTTCCTTCGCTTCGGATTCCAGCCCGCGGATCCGGCAGATTTCAGCGAAGTCTGGGCCAACGAAGACGAACAAGCCGGCGATAAATACGGACTCCGCGACGCGGCCTTCGATGTTCGCGGTCGTTTGGAACGATTCACCCGGCTCCTTGGAGAAGCAGTTCAGGTTGAGGCAATCGTTCCAGTCTGCGCGGCCGATGAGCGGCAAGCCATGCGGTCCCAGGTTGTGTACGACGTGGTAGAAGGAACGCTTCAAATGCTCGAACAGCGTTGCGGTATTGTCTGGATTGTTATCGAACGGTACCTGTTCATCCAGGATACTGATGTCGCCAGTCTCCTTGATGTAAGCCGCCGTCCCCAGAACGAGCCACAATGGGTCATCGTTGAAGCCGCTGCCGATTTCGTTATTTCCTTTCTTGGTCAGCGGTTGATATTGGTGGTACGCGCTGCCGTCCTCAAATTGCGTAGCAGCGATGTCGAGAATCCGTTCGCGAGCCCGTTCCGGGATTTGATGCACAAAGCCTAGCAGGTCCTGGTTGGAATCGCGGAAGCCCATCCCGCGGCCAATCCCAGATTCGAAATAGGAAGCCGAACGGGACATATTAAACGTCACCATACATTGATACGGATTCCAAATGTTGACCATGCGATTCAGTTTGTCGTCGCTGCTTTGGATTTGATACTTGGACAACAGGCCGTCCCAGTACGCAGCAAGATCAGCCAAAGCGCGGTCAACGTCGGCGTCTGTTGCGAACTTCTCGATCATCTCAAGCGCTGGTTTTTTGTTGATGACGCCAGGGGATTCCCATTTCTCTTCTTCCGGCACTTCTACGTAACCGAGTATAAAGATCAGGCTTTGCGTTTCGCCTGGAGCAAGCTTCAGCGTCACTTCATGCGAGCCGATCGGGGACCAACCGCTGGCGATGGAGTTGGAAGCTCTTCCGGCAACAACAACCTGCGGTTCGTGCAAGCCATTATACAGCCCTACAAACGATTCGCGGTCCGTATCAAAGCCATCGATGTCGCGGTTCACAGAATAGAAGGCATAGTGATTGCGGCGCTCACGGTATTCCGTTTTATGGTAGATGACGGAATCCAGCACTTCGACTTCGCCGGTGCTCAGGTTGCGTTGGAAGTTAGTCATGTCGTCCTGAGCGTTCCACAGGCAGAACTCGGCAAAAGAGAAGAGAGAGACCTTCTTCGTCTCGGTACTCGTATTTTTCACCGTTAAGCGATGTACTTCACCGTTGTAACCCAGCGGAATAAACGCCAGTTGCGTGACCGAAATGCCGCCGCGTTCTCCGGTGATCGACGTATAGCCCAAACCGTGCCGGCATTCGTAGAAATCCAGCTCGCGTTTGACCGGCATCCAGCCCGGTGTCCAGAAATCGCCGTTGTCATGGTCGCGGAGATAGTAGTAACGTCCACCGGTATCCAGCGGAATGTTGTTGTAGCGATAGCGGGTCAAACGACGCAGGCGCGCATCGCGATAGAACGTGTAACCGCCGGCCGTATTGGAGATCAGACCGAAAAATTGCTCATTTCCAAGGTAGTTAATCCACGGGTAAGGGGTTTGCGGCGTATGAATTACATACTCTTTACGCTGATCGTCAAATGCTCCAAATTTCATGAACAGGAACTCTCCCTTCGTTTGTGAACGCGCGTTTATTATCATGAGAAAAGGTTCCTCCGGCGATCGTTAAAAGATCGGGGAGGAGGGTAGGGTGTTTGGTTATTTCGCCGGGGGTTGACAGGAATCCCGGATCACCAGACGAGTTGGGAAGCTGACTGTGCTGAAGGTAGGTTGCTCCGCTTCGCAAAGCTCAATCACTTTGAATACGGCAGCCTTGGCCATCTCATCGATGGGCAGCCGGACGGTCGTCAGCTTCGGCGTAACCCGGGAAGCTAACTCGACATCGTCAAAGCCGATGATCGACACTTGCTCCGGAACGCTGATCCCTTTTTCCGCAAACGCTTCCATTGTTGCGATGGCCATATCGTCGTTAGCGCAGAATATGGCGGTTGGCCAATTTCCTTGCTCGATCAGTCGATGAGCCTCGCGGTAGGCGCTGTCCTTCAGAAATTCGCCTTCAAGGACATACGCTTCATTTAGCGGCAATCCGTGCTTCTTAAGCGTGTGCTCATAAGCTAAGTATCGCTCACGGCCCGAGTACGTATTCATGCTGCCTTTCAAAATGCCGATGTCACGATGCCCAAGTTCAATCAAATATTCAATCGCTTGGACCGTGCCTTCGTAGTCATTGGAGTTGATGACTGCCAGATGATTTTTGTTCAGGCGTTCGGTCATAATTTCTGCAATGTCATAATCGACGAGCACTAACGGCGCTTCCTGATCCACCATTTCCCGAACCAGCTCGATGTCCTTCTGCGTACCGACGAGAATTCCGCCATCAATCCGCTTCTGCAGGAACGCTTGCTTCACCTTTTGGAAGTCGCCCGGCGAATAAACGGTATGAATCAGTACATAAAATCCGCGGGCATTGGCCGTGTCGACGACCATGTCGACGATTGGGGCAAAGTAGCTGTTCTGATAGATGCGGCTAGTATCTTCTTTCTCTGTCATGCTGATGGCGAACAGGCCGATCGTATCCGTCCGTTTGCCGGCGAGCGCCCGGGCGAAGCTATTCGGCTCGTAATGGTGCTGCTCAATGACGCGGAGCACCTTGGCCCTGGTCGCTTCCGGAACGTTCGGATAGTTGTTGATCACCCGTGATACGGTGCTGCGGGACACCCCGGCCAGTTTGGCGATGTCTTCACTGCGCATAAAGGTTTGTCCCCACTTTCGTAAACGCGCGTTTATAGGGTTATTTTATAGCATCCCCTGCAATTAATCAATTATGAAATATGCACAAAAAAAGGCGGCTATTCCGCCGCCTTCGGGACATTCTCCAAGTAAGTCTTGATCATTGTGATCGCTTTGTCTTTGTTCTTCGCATCGACGCGGAGCGAAATAATTAAGTCTGTATAACCTAACGGCAGATCCTTGACGAGACTGCTGTTGGTAACTTTAATGCCGTACACATGCTCCGTATTGTCTTCATCGGACACATCCTTGACAAGGGAGTCCTCCGTCAGAAAATCCTTTAGTTCTCCGTTAACCAAATCGTCAAGGCTGAGGAAGGCGCCGCCATTTGATAACCACTCAAAGGTAGGTTCATCGGTAATATAAATATCCGGACTTGTAGAAGCGATCACGGCCATCGCCTTTTGCTGATAAGCGATATCTGCAGTCGTCAGGGCTTCTCCTTGCATGGGTAAGTACAGCATTTCAATTTCCACCCTTTGGAATCCGGGGATTTGTGCTGTCATCGCTTGCTCTAGAGCGTCGACACCGCCGTTCTGGTCATCGGTCATATAATTGCCCGCCATGATGATCGACAGATCGATCGGAGGCAGGGCGGCCAGCCGTCTTTGTTCCTCGAGATGATTAAGATAAGCGTTAGTCCCCCAAATAATTGCTGCGATAGCGATGATTCCAATAATCACATAATTGCGATAAAGCCGGAAAAAATCGTCAACCTTCTCGGCGGTCCCTGCAAACTTGCCCCACTTCTCATAACGCCTGCGGGTTAACTCCGCGAGCTTGCGCTGTTC
Organism: Paenibacillus sp. MB22_1; assembly: GCF_047200555.1. Taxonomy (NCBI): domain Bacteria; kingdom Bacillati; phylum Bacillota; class Bacilli; order Caryophanales; family Paenibacillaceae; genus Paenibacillus; species Paenibacillus sp. MB22_1. The sequence continues at coordinate 1,811,628 of NZ_JBLADV010000001.1, read as the reverse complement.
CTCCGTCTCCACGATCCGCTTGTAAGCCTGGATCTTACGCTCGATTTCTTCGGCTTCGCCGGGATCGAGGTTACGTGAACGGGATCTGCGCAGCAAAATGTCGAATTCTCTCTCCAGTTCTTCGCGGGAAGCGTTTTCGGGCAGTCCAAGCACCTCATAAGCCTGTTTCAGATTGTCGTTGTCCATCGTCTTTCTCCTCTAAATCCATCAGGTTTTAAGTATAAATTATTATATGGAAAGTGATGCCTACTTTCATTATACTTTGTATTTGTATCGAAGGGAAATCGCTGATTGGCAGGAAAAAAGCCGGGTGAACCTTACGGTTTCCCGACCTTAGCTTTAGGCTCTGGGGCAGAATTAACGAACCCGGCGCATGGAAAGAATCACCGTGCTCCAGTACCCGCTGTCCAGCGGGCTGATTTGAACTCCGGGTTCCCCCCAGGTATGAATAAACTTGCCGTCGCCGATATAGATGCCGACATGGCCTGGAATTTTGTCGGATTGAAACCGGCCGGGGACTGTGAAGAAGATCAAATCTCCCACTTGCAGTTGATCCCGCGTCACCGGTACGCCTTCTTTGGCTTGATCCCGAGCCAGCCGCGGCAAATCTTGGCCAAACTTCTTAAAGACATGACGAGTGAAGGACGAACAATCGAACGCTTTGGACTGTTCGTAAGGTGCGGCGCCAAATTCATAAGGTACGCCCAAAAATTGCTTGGCATAAGCGACCATTTCATCCTGTTGATCGGCGACGCTTAGAACTCCGTATCGGCTCGTTCCTGTCTGCGGTGGAATATTGCCGTCCGCCGGGGTAATGCGGTCAAAGCTAAGCTTTCCCGTGCGGGAATCGATCTTCGCTTTGGTTTGCAGCAGGGCGGATACGGCATCCATCGTCATATAGAGCTGACCGTTCTCACGCACCGGCGCCTGAGGCAGAGCGATCGGCTGTCCGAAGGAGATCGCATGCCTTTGGCTGGGCTGAACGGTAAACATCACATCGGTATAACCGAGATTGGCGCTGTCACTGTTCTCCTGCAATCGCAGGCCAAGGCTCTGAGCCACTTGCGTTAACGGCACCCAGGTTGTGCCGTTGGATTCGGTGATGGCTTCTGTTCTCACCGGGGAATTGCCGGATGGAGGGACAGCATTCGAGCGGAGCCGATCCTGCTGGCCGCAGGAAGTGATCATGGTCAGCGGCAGGGTCAAACAAACAAGGAACATCCCAAACCTCAAGGAAATCCGCATAAGATCATTAGCACTCCATTCATTTAGATTAGCGAATCACTTGAAGTATGTAAAAAAAGAGACAGAACTATTCGGAGAGAGAAATCAAAGGAGCATCCATCAACAATGAAGAGCAATATTATGCAAAAATCGTTTGTATCGAGAAAGCCGTCCCGCCAGCGCCGCAACTTGGCGATCGCGACCTGGGAGGGCGTGCCCTCCACGATCTTCCAAACGTTGCTTGGCGGTCAGTTCCTGACGGGATTTCTGCTGTATCTCGGGGCGAATTCAGCGCAAATCGGCTTTGTCCTGGCGATAACGACTTTCGTGAATATTGCTCAAATCGCCGTTGCTTTTCTCATTCAGCGATTAACCAGCCGCAAATGGGCGCTGGTGCTGTTCGTTGGGCTGCATCGCATTCTGTGGGGTGCAACGGGCCTTGTTCCGTTTGTTTTACCGCGCCATTATTGGGTTGCCGGATTTATCGCTCTATATATCGCGGCGTTTATATTTAATACGGTTGGAGCGATGCTGTGGAACTCGCTGATTAGCGATATTGTGCCGGCCCGCGTACGGGGAAGATATTTTGGAATCCGTAATACGTTTCTTAATGCGCTGAACACGTTGGTGATGTTTTTGGGTGGGATGGTGCTGGACCATTATCCGGCGGCGCAGGGGTTCTTTTACTTATATATCGTGATCTGGATTTGCGCGATCGCCAACATCATCGTGTTTATGTTCTATCCCGATGCGGCTTTCGAGCGCTCAGCGGAAAGCAAGTTTATGCCGATGCTGCGTAAACCGCTCCAGGACGGAGCCTTTATGAAAGCAACGTTGTTTCTGGCCGGCTTCCTGCTGCTGCAGAACCTTGTCGTGCCGCTGTACTCGTACGTGATGTTGGAGCTGCTGCACATCAATTATCAGACGATCTCGCTTTTAAATGTGACCCAGACGGTCTTTATGATGGGAAGCTTTTACGTGTGGGGGAATCTGAATGCGCGTTACAGCAATCGTCGCTTGCTGTTCTGGACGCTACCGATCATTGCGCTGGCGATTCTATGCTGGGGCGGACTGTCCGTGTTGCCTGTGCTGCCTGTGCTCTTCCTGGCCCATATGATATTTGGGGTTGGCGTCGGCGGATTTAACCAACTGGCCTTTAACTTTATGATTGGCGACACGCCCAAATCGGAGCGTCCGATGTATATGGCGATGTATTCGGCGATCACGGGGGTGGCCTCTTTCTTTGGTCCGCTGCTCGGCGGGCAGGTGTTGGAATGGATTGAATCGTGGCCGATGTGGACGCAAATCTTTGGCATGCAACTGTTCGTTGGGGCGTCCATGATCGTCTTGGCTGCAAGCTTGGGTCGCAAAATCTTGCGCGATGCATGATGTAAAGCGGATGGAGACAACATGATAATTTGCGACCCTAAAGCTGTTGTGATGGACAGGGGTGACTTTTGGAGGCGCTTTAAGGTATATTACAAGATGAGCGCTAAGCAATGAAGGGAGATTACCATCCATGGCACAAAGAACGGCTTATGAAGGCACTTATCAAGGAGAAAAAGCAGTTTGGCTCAAATCCGGGCGTTATGAGGCGGTGATGCTGCCGGAAATCGGCGGCAATCTGATCGCTTTCCGCGATGTCGAAAGCGGTTACCGTTTCTTGCGTGAGCCCGGTGAACAGGAGATGGAGGCGTTCAAAAGCAATCCCGGCGTCCACGGGATCCCGGTGCTGTTCCCGCCCAACCGTTATGAAGACGGACAATTCCCGTGGAAAGATGAAGTTCTTCAATTCCCGGTGAACGAGGCCGCAACTCACAACCATTTGCACGGATTTCTACATACGACGGCCTGGGAGGTTGAGGATTTCGGACAGACCCCGTTGGAAAGTTACGTTTCTGTCAAAGTGTCGGTTGACGAGAACCACGAGGTGTATCGGTACCTTCCCTTTAAATTTACAATGCGGCTGAGATATTCGTTGAGCGATGATGGCTTGGCTCAGCAGGTGTTCATCCGCAATGACGGCGACAAAGAGATGCCATGTCTGCTAGCCTTCCATACCGCGGTGAATGCACCGTTTGCGCCTGAAAGTACGGCAAAGGATTACAAGGTCAAGCTCACGATCGGGCAGCGTTGGCAAATGAGCGAGCGGATGCTCCCAACCGGATCCTTCCAGCCGCTGACAGATGAAGAAGAGCAGATGAAAGGGGAAGGCGTCTATCCGTTCTTCGCTTCGATGGATAACCATTACACGGCGGTACCGCAAAACGGCAGAAACCGGATGGAGCTGACCGATACGAAGCTCGGCAAGACGCTCGTGTATGACGTAGGGACCTCCTACAAGCAATGGATGATTTGGAATAACGGGGCGACGGAAGGCTTCTTCTGTCCGGAGCCGCAGATCAATCTGGTGAACGCACCAAAGTCGAATTTACCGGCAGAGGAAATTGGTCTGTTTAGCCTGCTTCCCGGCGAGATTTGGGAGGAACGCGCCCGTCTATACGTGAAATAAGAGGGACAACGGAAAAAGCAGCCGACCCGGCCGTCTACGACGGTGCGAGTCAGGCTGCTTTTTGCCTTTGGCCGCTTGGCAGGTCAGTTCAGCGGAGGGTTAGTTCACTCCGGCAGTGACTTTGCCGCGTTGAGACGGGATCAGCCGTTTCAATTGCTCCAGATTACGTCTGGGGACCGAAATCGTCTTGATCCCATGCCGTTCATCCCGGAACCAAACAACGTTATCGCGAATTTCCGAGACTTGGGTCAGGTTCACATAGCAGTTCGTGCTGATGCGGTAAAAGCGAGGGTCTGAGATCAACTTCGAGGTCTGTTCGGCGGATAATCTCTGTTTAATACTGTAATTCCGTCCATGGAAGCAAACCAGTCCGTGAGCTCCGATCTTGAAGAAATACGTCTCGTAAGGATTAAGATCCTCGTAGACGCCTCTTTCTTCGAGTCCGACGTTCATCATTCCAAATCCCCCTTTAGAAGATGCTTTCGGAAGCGCTTACAGTATATCATATTTTATCTGGTTTGGGTAGCTGGCCTCATTTCAGTTTCAAATTTAACTTTATCCCGGGCGAGACTGGACTTTTTGGGTGAATTACGGAAAAATATAGGGGACATCATTTAAACAAGCTTCATATGAAGGAGGAATTTCATTTGTCAGTCTCACAACAACGATTGCTGATATTTGTGGGATCGTATGCTGAAGCGAGCGATCCCGGAGTTTACACATATGAAATGGATTTGGACGCAGGGGAGCTCCGTCTCCTGGATCAAGCGTCCGGGTTAAAGAACCCCACATTCCTGGGCATCCATCAAGATTCCCGCAAGGTGTACGCGATTTCCGAAACGACCTTGGGAGGGGAGCGGATCGGGGAAGTTGTTGCGTTTGATGTGGATGCGGGCGGCCAGCTTCGTGAATTGAACCGGGAAGTGACGATTCGCCCTTCCTCCTCGCATATTCAACTTGACCGCAGCGGTCGATTTGCCGCCGTATCGGGGTATCACGGAGGGAACGTTGGCCTTGTGGCACTTCAAGCAGACGGAACCGTGGGCAAGTTGGTTGACGAGCGCCAGCATGAAGGGCAAGGGGCTGATCCGGTGCGCCAAGATCGTCCGCATCCCCATTCTGTTACTTTCAGCCCGGATAACCGATACGCGTTGGTGGCCGACTTGGGGTTGGACCGCATTTTCGTCTATTCGTTTGAACCTGAATCCGGACAGCTGGTTTACCGAAGCGAAGCGTCTACGCCGCCGGGGGCTGGTCCGCGACATCTTGCATTCCATCCGAACGGGCAGTGGCTTTATTCCATCAATGAAGTGAATTCCTCGATTTCTCTTTTTTCTTATGATGCAACAACCGGAGAGCTGGCCTTGCAGGACACCGTACCCACGTTGCCTGCTGATTATACCGGGGAGAACACCACGGCAGAGGTAGCCATTTCGGCAGACGGCCGTTATCTGTACGGTTCCAATCGCGGCCATGACAGCTTAGTGCAGTTTGCAATCGATCCGGAGAGCGGACGGCTTACCTTGGTTGAACATGTCTCCAGCGAAGGCGGTCATCCGCGGCATTTTGCGCTTACCCCGGACGGTAAACATCTGATTGCGGCGAACCGGGATAACAACTTGCTGGCTGTCTTTACGGTTGATCCCGATAGCGGACGCTTAACGTTTACCGGCCGAACCGTATCCGTATCCAAGCCGGTTTGCGTAAAGCCGGTATGGTTCTAACTATTTTATTTGCAAAGTCTTAACGGCTCGCTTAAGATTAACGCAGGGGAATACCCTCCAGTAACTGTGAAGGAGCCGTTTGTGACTCATGACGTTTTTTAAGGAACTGTTTCAAATGGCGGGATTCCGCAGGGTGCTTGCCCTGCTGTTTGTCGTCCTCGTTTTGTATTTCGCCCGCAGTATGCTGAATATGCTGCTCATTACGTTTATTCTGACGTATTTAATCAATCGGCTGCACAATTTCATCAGCCGGAACGTAGCCAAGGTGATTCGCATCAATCGAACCGTCACCGTGCTGTTTATTTACGTCGTGCTAATTACCTTGCTTGGTTCCGCCATCTACTATTATATGCCGGTGCTGCTTACCGAGCTGACCGACTTGGTCAACCAGGTGATTTCGTTCTATTCGAACCCGCCGGTGCTCCCGGATAACCCGATTTTGAATTACATCGTGGAGTACTTGAAAGATATCGATCTATCGGCATATATTAACAACGGGTTTACGTTCTTGCTCAGCACGCTGACGGATATCGGCGAATGGAGCTTAAATCTGTTCATCGCGATCGTACTCAGCTTGTTCTTCCTGCTGGAGAAAGAGAAGGTCACGAACTTTGCCGTCCAGTTTCGGGAAAGCCGGATCGGAGGGTTGTTCAAGGAGCTGGAGTACTTCGGTCGCAAATTCGTTCAGTCCTTCGGCAAAGTGATTGAAGTGCAGTTTTTGATTGCAACGGTAAATGCGGTATTATCGACCATTTTCCTATGGATTTTAGGGTTTCCGAATCTGATCGCCCTGGCGATCATGATCTTCCTGCTAGGGCTTGTTCCAGTTATGGGGGTTATCATTTCGCTGATTCCGCTGTGTGCGATCGCTTTTAAAATTGGCGGATTGATCAAAATCGTCTATGTCCTCATCATGATCGCGCTTGTTCATGCAGTTGAAACGTACTTCTTAAACCCGAAATTCATGTCCAACAAAACGCATTTGCCGATTTTTTTCACCTTCCTCATTCTGCTGGTCTCTGAGCATTTCCTTGGGGTCTGGGGACTGATCGTTGGTGTACCGATCTTTATCTTCCTGCTGGATATCGTTGAGGTTCCCGTAGGAGGGACTCCACATAAAGCGGTAGGACCTGCAGTGGAGACGGGGGCGCCGGAAGAGAAATAAATCGTTAGATCATGCAAAGCCGCTGAGCGTACCTTTTAGGCCGCCCAGCGGTTTTTTCACGGTTGTCCGTAGTTATTCACCTGGGTTAGTGAACCATATGGCTCCAGTTGACCTTGTTATTTTGGTAATCCGCTGCAGGCTGTCCCGGTATCCGGTCCTTCCAGTTGCGGTTGATGACCTTCTTCAACTTGTCCGGAAGCTTGGACTTCATTTTGTCCGCTTTTTCCTGGTCGATTTTGCCCTCAGCCAGCGCTTTGTCGATATTCCGGTTCGCGGACTCGGTCAGCTTCTTCAGATATTCCTCTTCGCTCCAGCCTTTCTCGGCCTGCACGACTTGCAGCAATGTCTTGCCTTGCTTCAGTTGGTCTACCAGGGCTTTGGGCTCGATTCCCAGCATTTCGGCCGTATCTTTGACGATGTGACCGCCGCGGAAATGGCCGTGCGGGTGATGCTTATGCGGCTTGGTTTCCGTCTGCGACGGACTTGGACTCACCTGCGGCGTTTGATCCGCCGGAGCGCCGGTTTCCGCATATGCGGTGCCCGCCGTAGCAGCCGAACCGGCAGCCAGCAGAAGTGCAAGGGTCAATTTGCCAGCCATCGGTTTCAAGTTCTCCATAAACATGGACATTTTTCACCTCTTCGTATAGAATTATTTGGTCCTTGCCTTTATCAGTTTTGACCAAAAACAGGCAGGATATCTGAGATGAACCTTAATATTTGTTAAAATTTTGCTTAAAATAAATGGAATGTGCTGGGGGACGTAGGGGGAATGGAAGTGACATTTGGCGCAAGAATGCTAAAAACGGGGGTTGCGGTTACACTGGCTTTATATGCCGGTACTTTACTGGGATTATCCTCGCCGGTGATCGCGGCGATCGCCGCGATTTTTGCCATGCAGCCGACCATTTATCGTTCCTGGCGTTACTTGATCGATCAGCTGCAGACGAATACGCTTGGGGCCGTGTTAGCGATGCTGGGCGGCATGGTCTTCTCCAATGAACCCATCGCCGTAGGGCTGGTTTGCATTCTAGTGATCATGATCTGTCTGCAGCTGAAAATGGGGGATACGATTGGCATTACACTGGTTACGGTCGTGTCCGTGATGGAGGCGTCAGGCCAGTGGGAATTTGCGTTAAACCGTTTTCTGTTGAGCTTAATTGGTATTTTTTCAGCTTTTATTATCAACATCGTCTTGTTCCCGCCCAAACCAAAGGTACAGTTCGAGCAACAGGTCCGGCAAACGTTTGATCGGCTGTCGCTGCTGCTAAGAACGGCGATTTCCGATGAGATTAAGGAAGCGGTGTTCCGGTCCGATAAGCGTAAACTTGAGGATACCATCAGCCAATTAGCAGATAAGTATAAGCTGATGGAGGAGGATCAGAAGAAAATCAAAGCACCGAAATTTAGCGACCATCGTCAACTTGTGGTGTATAAGCAAATGCTGCGCACGCTTCGCCAAGGGCTTGAGGTGCTGAACGCGGTGGAGCAGCATTATTTCCAGGCGGCTCGCACGCCGGAATTAAATCAAGAATTTGACGAGCATCTGGAGAAGCTGACCAAATTCCACGAGCATGTCATGCTGAAGTTTGATGACAAGCTGAAGCCGGGCTACTGCGAATCGATGCAATTTGAAACGGAAAACGACGAATTCCTGCGGCGGATGCTGGACCGATATGCAGCCGAGCGCACAGGCGTGCTGCGCTTATCGATTGTGTCAGCCGAAATGTATGAATACGGTCACCAATTGGAGCGGCTCAACCGGTTGGCAGATCACTCCACAGCAGCGACCGGCGATTAATGGGAATAACAAAAAAAGTCCTGCCTTTAAGGCAGGACTTTCATGTCATTCATCGTGTAAACATAGATTGATAAGTAAAGTTCATCTTGGTACAATAAAAGATAGACTATCAATCGTTGTTGCAGATCAGATTTCATCCAAATCAATTATAACATGCTTTTTATCATTTGTCAAGATATCGCGATCACTCAGTTAAAATGTTACTAAAGAGGCATCGGTTCACTCACATCGAAATGTTACCGAAGGGATGTGTTTTGAAACTGAGCATGAAAACACGACGTGAAGTAATCCGTACCTTGGCTGATCAATACATGAGAGCGAAATCGCGAAATGAGAAATCTGCAATCCTTGACAACGCCGTGAAGGTGCTGGGTTGCCATCGGAAGCATGCGATCCGCGCTCTCACGAACCCTCCTGCGCTGACGCCAGCGAAATCGAAACGTAATCGGCCATTAGCTTACCAGGAGGCGATGCCCGTCATTGAGCGCGTTTGGGAAGCCCTGGATTATCCTTGTGCCGAGCGACTGCATCCTGTTCTGCTCGATACAGCCCAGAGCCTTGCCCGGCACGGTCACCTGCACCTTACCGACCTTATCATATCGCAGTTGCAAAAGATCAGCCGCCCGACATTGGCGCGCAGGTTATCCACACTTCGTTGTCCAAAAGCCAGACCAGCTGTCAACAAGCGAAAGCCGCTCGCCGAACTCCGTTCACAAGTGCCCATGATCGCCTACGATTGGGATGAAACGCGTCCGGGCGCGCTGGAAATCGATTTGGTCGAACACAACGGCGGATCGTCGCTCGGCCACTTCGCCTATACGCTGACTGTGACCGACGTGGTCTCCGGCTACACCCGCAGACGCGCGCTGCTGGGCAAATCCCAACTTGCCGTGCTTCGTGAGCTCAAGCACATCATCGCGGAGTGGCCCATGCAGCCTTGGGGGATCCACAGTGACAACGGCCAAGAGTTTTTAAACGCCCATTTGAAAACCTTCTGCGCTTCGAACAACATTCGTTTCACGCGCAGCCGCCCTTATCGCAAAAACGACAATGCTCACGTGGAGCAGAAAAACGGCTTTCTCGTCCGCCAGTTGGTCGGCTACGAACGCTATGACCGCCCGGAACAGGTGGAGTGGCTCAACTCCATCTATGCTCTGCATGATCGGTACTTCAATTGCTGCCTGCCCACTCGCAAGCTGATCGGCAAGGAGCGTCGCGGAGCTCGTGTAAAGAAAACATTCGACACGGCCAAAACACCCGTTGCGCGGTTAATCGAATTGGGCGTGCTACTACCAGAACAAACCGGGCGGTTACAGGCGTATCAGACTTCCCAAGATCCGCTTGCATTACACCATCAGTTGGAAGCGCTGCTTTCCCAACCCGTGACGTCTGCTTCCGCTACGCAACCAGTGGAGGCTGTGTAACAGCCTCCACTGGGTAACAAAATTACGTGAGTGAACCATTATCCTTCGGTAACATTTTTATATGAGTTGACACGGATATCAGCTGTAGATACACAGCTGACGCATGAAAATGTTTGTAGGTCTTGCGAATGGCTAAAATGCCGTTTTTACGGGGTATCCTATGAACTTTTCCGGAAAATATCCGGCTGTACGGCTGCATCACAACCTTCTCGTGATGTACTTTCTTCTTTGAGCGTACTTTTTTTCCTTATAATGGACAGACGTGTTGCGTCGCACTCTTGGATTCTTTATGCACATTTGCAGGTCATGAAGCAAAACGCAGGTACCTCTTCTGTTCCTGAAGTTCCCGCATCCGTACGAGGTCTAACCACGGACTCGCAATCGTTTCCCGCAGCAGCCGAAGAAATCCGCGAATGCCGAACTGAGAAGTTAATGCCGCCACAACTTCAACCAGTCCGGCCAGTTCATTCATCAAATGGGCCAGATGCATAAGGTAGTGGTATCCTCTCATCGCGTTCCAATCATAGGCGAAAACATGCTCGTACTGGTACCCTTGCCGTTTCTCTTGCAGGATGTCGTTCTCCAGTCCCCAGCGGCTCCGGGCCATCACGTTGCAACGCACATGCAGGTTGCGCTCATGGAGCGGTTCGCTGGAAAGCCAGGCATGGCGGGAGGTTTTCGTGACGATCTTGGCCTGCTCATCTGCTTCTTCCCACGTTTCTTCACAGACGACGACGTGTACGGTCTGCTTCAACCGTTCATTGGAGCCATAAACGTATTCGATGTCATTCGTATACCGGAATGTCTGGGCTCTCCCCTTCCAAGTGCGGGTGACGGTCTGCTCCGGATGGAGCTTCATGAGCGCATGTGCTTCCTTCCATACGCTCAGCAGCGAATCGTTCTGCAGCACGATCATAAATTCCCACCGGTTTTTGCGGCAAAGCGCCATCACCGGACCGTTGGCATACAAGCCATCCAGCAGAAGCGTCACGGGCAAGCGGGGAAACGCCGCTTTCAGTCGTGCCGCCAGCCGGTAAAACGCCTTTAATTCACAATCCTGTTTGCTGCTCCCTTCATCGACCGTGTTATCCAGAAATTCGCTCATCAGCGGCAACACCAACCCGCTGGGAAACACCAGCTTCGCTTCCAGCAGATACACATAGTATTCCGGCTCTTCTTTGCCGCCCGGTTTCCGGTGCAGTTGCTCTTCGGACAAACACGTTTGCGTCACCAATTTTTGTGTGCCGTCTACCGCGATCAGATATCGTTTCTTCACCAGATCGTTTCGAAACTTTTTGCTTCGGATGAGCCGCCGAAGCAGCTTCAGGTGCGCCTGCTCAATCTCCTGTACTTCGATCCGCTCCAGCAACCGGCACAGCGTATCGTGATGCGGCAAACTTTCCAGTTCGGGAAACAACGCCTTTAGATTCTCGTACAGCACAGGACGGCTCATCTCGCGTCCGGCTTCCCGCCGCGACGCATATTGAAACACAAACGCCAGTATCCCGTACAGCATCAGCACGGTGAGCTTGTGCTTGACTTTGTTGGGATGGCGCGGATCCTCGATCTTCCCCAGGTCATGCAGCAGCCCCGGCAGCAGTTGCCGGAATACGTTCAGGGTTCCCTCCACCGCCTGCTGTCTTCCCGCCTTTTCCTCTTCCGGCGTCTTCCATATGCTGTTGCGATTCGGAAGCGTTGCTTTACGCGGCATGGCTATGCCCTGCTTCTGCTGACGGACTCGGAGCATCTTCTGGCTTCTTCTTTTGGCTTTGCGGCGTAACTGGGCTGCGGACACCGGTTTACTCATCCCGCTCACCCCCGGATACGGGCAGCGAACACAGCTGCGCTCGAAAATCCCGCCGCAGCGGATAGACAAAGATGCGTTTCCGGCTTAGCGCATGCTCGTGTGTTCGGTCCATGCGCCCCCGTCCGGCGGTAAGACCAAGATCGATCCAATTGGCCGCCCGGTAACACGTCCCTGCGTAATGCGCCGTGTCCACGAATGTCTCCAGCAGTACGGGTGCATAGCCGTATCGCTCCTGCCAATCGACGACGATTTGGCATGATGCTATCGCCAGCGCTTTGCTCGCCAGGTTCTTGATCTTCACCCATGGAAAGATGAGAAACCGAGTATTGTTCACGACCAGATGCAAACGCTGGCTGCGGTCTTCCCTGCTCCAGCCAATCCAGTTGTCGCGTTCAGCCAAGGCCCATGCCGACGCAGAAAACAGCAGACATCCGAGCCGACGCTTCGGTTCGGCGCTTGACCAGATAAAGTAGCGCTGATGGGCGCCAAACGGGCGTTTGTAGCCCAGCATGTGGTAACGTTCAATGAAACTGTTCCAAAGGCGAACATCGGCTTGGTCTTGAACGGGTTCCAAAGCGATTGGGGCATATTGAGATACAGTGCCGGAAAGAACTGCTTGCTCCTGAAGTTCATCACTTTGCGCGAAAGGAACATAAGGATTACGAACGACCGTCTTCCGCTTTGCCGGAAGAACAATCTCACCCTTGGCTTCCAACTTCTCAAGCAATGCCATACAGGCATCTCGCTTATACTTTCCGTTAGGAGCGAACCATTCAAGCCCCTCACAGATGGTATGTGCCAACTCTGTTCGGGTTAAGTGCTTGAACCGGCGTACGATGTACTTGATATCTTCCAACTCTTGCTTGGTAAATATCCGTCCAGCTAACAGCTCCGAGTCCTGAGTCATAAAGATTTCGCCCCCCCCCACAGGTTCCCACACTATTATCGCATAGTGTTTTTGCCTTGTCCAGCACGGGATTGCGAAAAAGTTTTTTCGACGATCTATGAAAACCCGCGTCAAATGTTACATCTCAGTTTCATGCGTCAGTACTGCTGTAGATAAAGTTAGATGTCATTCAAGGGAGCGATTTAATTGGACCATACAGATCAGGCATGGCAGGAAGAACAGCGCCGCGTGGAGTACGTGGCCGACCAAATCGACGCCAGAATCCGCAAGCTGGAGCGGGAGGTTGGCAGCGTACGCGGCGATGTCGTTGAGATGCGGAAGAACTTTTGGGACGAAGTAACGGTGAACTTCAGCGAAGCGGATGATGTCGGTGAAACGTCAACTAGCTTACGGCAGCAGTCCCAGGTGCTCGCAGAGCGGGAGAAAAGCCACCAGCATGCCTCTATCGCGTTGGGGAAGCTGAAACGTCTAAAGCAGTCTCCTTATTTCGGGCGCATTGATTTCGCTGAAGACGGCGAACCGGTGGAAGCCATCTATCTTGGGATTGCTTCATTGCTCGAAGAGGGGGATGAAACGTTCCTCGTCTATGATTGGCGTGCCCCGATTTCCAATCTCTATTATGACAGCGTTCCGGGTCCAGCTTCCTATGAGACGCCGTCCGGTACGATCAAAGGGACGATGACGCTAAAACGTCAGTTCGTGATCAACGGGCGCCGCATCAGGGTGATGTTCGACACCGGCGTCACGATTGGCGACGAGCTGTTGCAGCAGGTGTTAAGCCGCAGCTCTGATGCGCAGATGAAGAGCATCGTGGCCACGATCCAGCGTGAGCAAAATAAAATCATCCGCAACGATCGCAGCCGGATGCTGATCGTGCAAGGGGCCGCCGGCAGCGGCAAGACATCGGCCGCCTTGCAGAGGGTCGCTTACTTGCTTTATAAGCACCGCGAGGTGCTGCAAGCGGATCAGATGATTTTGTTCTCGCCCAATCCGATGTTTAACAGCTATGTTTCAACGGTGCTTCCGGAGCTGGGCGAAGAAAATATGCTGCAAACGACGTTCCAGGAGTATCTGGAGCATCGGCTTGGAAGAGAATTTCAGCTTGAGGACCCGTTTGTACAAATCGAATTTGTCCTCTCTGCTCCTGAGGATGAGGCTTATCAAGCTCGGGTCAGCGGAATCCGTTTTAAATCGTCGGTACAGTTCCTGCATGCGATCACGCGGTATAAGGAACTGCTGGAGCAGAAAGGGATGATCTTTAAACCGCTCCGCTTTCAAGGCAAGGAAATTGTTGGCGTGGAGGAAATTGCCCGGCAATTTTATGCTTATGATCCCGCGATCCGGCTGGCCAACCGTTGTGAGCTGTTAAAAGATTGGCTGCTGAAGGCCATCGCGGCCTTTGGTAAGTCCGAGCTGGATCAGCCTTGGGTAGAGGAACAAATTCAGCTGCTGGATGCAGAGGACTACCAGCGGGCTTACCAGCGCATGCGGCGCAAGCAGCATGGTAAAAGTCCTTCATTCAGCGATTACGAGGATGAGAAGACGATTTTGGCCAAAATGGTTGTCAGCGATCGTCTTAAACCGCTCCGGAAATGGGTCAAATCGCTGCGGTTCGTTGATGTGACGCGTCTATATATGCAGCTGTTCAGCGACCTGACGATCTTCCGGGAAGTCCATCAAGAAGAGCTTCCAGATCAGTGGGAAGATATCTGTGAGCAAACGCTGCAGAAGATTGCGAGGGGCGAGCTGTTCTATGAAGATATTACGCCTTTCCTCTATTTAAAAGAGCTGCTGCTTGGCTTCCGGTCCAACACGTCGATCCGTCACGTCATTATCGACGAAGCGCAGGATTATTCGCCGTTCCAGCTGTTCTTCCTGAAGCGGCTGTTCCCGCGGGCCAAAATGACGGCGCTCGGCGACTTGAACCAGGCGATTTATGCTCACGCCTCGGTGCTTCAGCAGTCTTCTGTATTCAGCGATTTGTACGGTGCGGAGGAGAGCGAGTTGATTACGCTGGAGCAAAGCTACCGTTCCACCCGCCAAATTGTTGAGTTCACCCGCGAGATGATCCCTGGCGGGGAGGCGATCGTTCCGTTTAACCGGGAAGGCGAGATGCCGGAGGTTCACCTGGTTGACGATGCAGATAAGCTCCACGCTTCGCTGGAGGCAACGATCGGTCAGCTGCGCGCGGACGGATATGAATCGATTGCCGTCATCTGTAAAACGGCGGAGGAAAGCAAGCAAGCCTACGATCGGCTTAGCGCTAAGCTGCCGGCCAAGCTGATCAAGAAGACGACGTTATCCTTTGAGAAAGGGGTTCATGTCATTCCGGCGTATTTGGCCAAAGGTGTGGAGTTCGATGCGGTACTGATTTACGACGGTTCCGACCGGAAGTACACGAGAGAAGCCGAACGGAAGCTGTTTTATACGGCCTGCACAAGAGCGATGCACTTGCTGCGCATTTACTCCGTAGGCGAACCTAGCCGGTTTATCCGGGGAGCTTCGAAATCAACCTATATTCTGGTTCCTTGACAGCGGTATAATTTCGGCTAAATGTATCACACTAACCGGGTCTGTTTAAACTTCATTCGTGAAGGGTGGCCTGATGGTTAGATGCTCGGCAAAAAAGGCGATTTGATTGCATTGGCCTCCATACCGCTTATTATGACGCTGGGAAATTCCATGCTGATTCCGATATTGCCACAGATTGCCCGTGAGCTTCATGTCAACTCCTTTCAGGTCAGTATGCTGATCACCGTGTATGCGGTGGTTGCGATCTTGCTGATTCCGATTGCCGGCTATCTTTCCGATAAATTCGGCCGTAAAGCGATCATTGTGCCCAGCTTGATTATCGCGGGAATCGGCGGCTGTATTTCTGGCGTGGCGGATTGGTTTGTGAACGGGCTGGCCGTATACTGGCTGATCCTAGGCGGTCGCTTCCTGCAAGGGATCGGAGCGGCTGGCGCCTTCCCGATCGTGTTGCCGCTGGTCGGCGATCTGTATGAAAGTGAGGAGGAAGTCAGCCACAATTTAGGCTTGATCGAAACCTCCAATACGTTTGGCAAAGTGCTCAGCCCGATCTTAGGTGCACTGCTTGGCGCTTGGATCTGGTATGTGCCGCTTCTGTCGATTCCGGTATTATGTTTGATCTCGCTATTGCTGGTGCTGTTTTTGGTGCGGGAACCGAAAGATCGGGAGAAGGCCAAGCCGCTGAGGGAATTTATCTCTGCCGTCAAAGCGGTGCTGAAGCAAAAAGGCCGCTGGCTGTATGCCATCTTTGCGATCGGCTGCATTTCGATGTTCCTGTTGTTTGGCGTGCTGTTTTATTTGTCTGAGCAACTGGAAGCAAAACACGGCCTGGACGGTGTGATCAAGGGGTTGGTACTGGCGATTCCGCTGGCAGCTTTATGTCTGGCTTCTTATGTGACCGGGAAAAAAATCGGCAAGGACAAAAAGCTGATGAAATGGTCTGGCGTCGCAGGCTTAATCCTATCGACCGGCGCCTTATTTGGCATCGGCTTTTTCAACAACATCTATTTTGTGATCGTTTGCCTGATCGTCTGCGGCGCTGGTATCGGCATCGTCCTGCCCAGCTCCGATGCCTTGATCACCGAAGGTGTCGACAAGGAAATGCGAGGTATGATTACTTCACTCTACAGCAGCATGCGGTTTATCGGTGTATCGGCGGGGCCGCCGGTGATGTCGTTGCTGATGAAGGCTGGCCATATGACGATGTTTTTCGTCATCGCCGGAGTGTCGCTGGTGGCGGTCATCCTGCTGCTGACGATGGTCAAGCCGGAATCCGGGCACGGTGGCGCAATCAAGCCCAAGGAGCCCCGAAAACGTACGAAAGTGGTAAAGGCTTTCCATCACAGCTAGGCATAAGGGCATGGACTCTCGGCAGCAGCGGACCGATCGGTTACGCTGCTGTTCTATTGTCCGGGCTTTTTTGGTATGATTAGGAGCGAAAGTGCCGCTGGGACAGAGGTGTTCGAGCGGGCAAAGGTACGAACATCATGATTTTGGAGGGGTAGACATGAATGCCAAACAGGCGGCGGGTTACCGCGCTGCAGAATGGGTAAAGGACGGAATGACCGTTGGTCTCGGGACGGGGTCAACCGCTTATTATGCGATCGAGAAAATCGGCGAGATGGTGGGGAACGGGTTGCAAATTCGTGCCATCGCAACTTCGAAGGCTTCAGAGGAGCTTGCCGCGAAATATCACATCCCGCTAATTGAGGCGAAGGACGTGGACCGATTGGATCTGGCGATCGACGGGGCCGATGAGGTGGATCCGCAAATGGCGCTGATCAAAGGCGGCGGGGGAGCGCTGCTTCGGGAGAAGCTCGTCGCGATCAACAGCGATCGGTTTATCGTCATTGCCGATCATAGCAAGATGGTTCCTACATTGGGGCGTTTCAAACTGCCGATTGAGTTGGTGCCGTTTTGTTACGAATGGACCCTGCGGGAGCTGAAGAGCCGTTACGATGTTCCGTTCGAAATGCGGATGCAGGGGGATCAGCTGTACGTGACCGATAACGGGAACTACATCGTGGATGCGGCCTTCGGACAAATCGCTGACCCTGCCCGGTTAAGCGACGAGTTGAAGGCGATGACAGGCGTTGTCGAGCACGGACTGTTCGTTGGCATTGCGCAAACCGTCGTGATTGGTTATGAGGATGGGCGTACAGAAATTAAGGAGGCACCATGTTCAAATCAATAAAAGCGAGGGTGGACGAGCCTGTCATTCGGGAGCTGCTGGAATATGCGGTGATGTTTGACCCGGATGCGCTGGAGGACGCGGCTCGTTTGTACCGGGAAGAGGATACATGTCAGCTGTATGGATATGAAGAGGAAGCGGGGATTGCCGGAATTATCGGCTATCGTGTCAACGCTTCGCAGACGCTTGAAATCATCCATCTTGCCGTCCATCCAGAACAGCGGATGAAAGGGTATGGACGAGCCTTGGTGCTGCTCGCCCTCACGGAAGCATCTCCGGAGCGGATGGAGGCCATTACCGATGAGGCAGGCGCAGATTTTTTCCGGAACATCGGGTTTCAAATTACCGGGTTTTGGGATGAAGCCATCGGGGAAGAACGGTTTCGCTGCATCTATGAAGTGGAAGAGAACGAAGAGGATGAATAAGGTCCGGCTGAAAGGCTGCGGGGAGAACCCCGCGGCTTTTTTTGCGTAATCATCGTGATAAAAATTCGCTCAAGGGATTTGACTTTCAGGCGGCAATCGCCTATAGTTTCATATGTAGTTTCATTGTCGAACTATTCTACTAGTGAACTAACTGGACATGTTTCTTGTTCAGAAGACAAGGGGGGATTTAGGGGTGAATCTTGAAACGAAGCAGTTGATTGAGCGGTATATGGCAGCTTTTTTCGAGGTCTCGAAGCGGCTGAACGGGCAAATCCGCGACATGATTCAAGAGGATATCACCATGGAGCAATTTCAGATTTTGAAGTACATTTCCTCCCGCGGCAGATGTACCTCGACGGAACTGGCAGATGCGTTTGGGGTAGGCAAAAGCTCCATCACCGCGATGATCACACGGATGGTCGACAAAGGATTGCTTCAGCGGACTCGGGATCAAGACGACCGTCGGGTCGTTTATTTAACGATGACAGAGCAGGGGCAGCGCAATTACGACATTGTCCAAGATCAGATCATCAGCACCGTTTCGAAGTATTTGGTGCATTTCGAAGCGGACGAAGTGGAAGGATTTATTAGCGCGTTTGAGAGATTAGCCAGATTGGTCGGAGAGGGGAGTTCGGGAAAATGAGATTCATACTGAAGGCAAGATGGTGGATCTTGCTGTTGTGGATCGCTTTGGCGGCAGCATTAATGCTGACGGCGCCTTCCATGGGGAATTTAGTGCGGGAGAACGGGGAGATCACCGTTCCGGACGGGTATTCCTCCTCTGAAGCTTCCGCCATATTAGCGGAGGCGGCCAAGCTGAAGGGCGGAGCGGCAGAGACTCAGATCGCCCTCGTCTTTCATGATGATCAAGGCATCGATGATGCCGAGCAGAAAGAGATTGAACAAGGCATCTCCGCGCTGCGCGACCATATGGAGGAGATCGGCATCGCTTCAATTACCGATCCGTTCAGCACGCCGGAAGCGAAAGATAAGTTGATCTCCAAGGACGGTAAAACGATATTAACCTCTTTGTCGGTGCTTGACGAGCAGCGTCCGCTCAAGGAGATCGAGCAAGATATTCATCAAACCCTCGATTCGCTGAAGGTCGAGCACTATCTGACCGGGCAAAAGCAAATTAACGAGGATATGATCGTCAGCTCGGAGCAGGGTCTGAAGAAATCGGAATATTTTACCGTAATCTTTATTTTGCTGATCCTGTTCGTGGTATTCCGCTCGGTGGTGGCACCGTTTATCCCATTGCTGACGGTTGGACTCAGCTATCTGGTGTCCCAATCCGTCGTTGCGTTCCTGGTGGATACGGTGAATTTCCCGATTTCGACGTACACGCAGATCTTTATGGTGGCGGTGATGTTTGGGATCGGGACGGACTATTGTATCCTGCTGATCAGCCGCTTTAAGGAAGAACTGCAGCATACGGATGACCAATGGGAGGCGATCGTCCAGACGTACCGTAAAGCAGGGAAGACGGTGCTCTTCTCCGGGCTCGCCGTCCTGGTCGGCTTCACGACAATTGGATTATCGCAATTTATGTTGTACCGCTCGGCGGTAGCGGTAGCTGTCGGCATCGCGGTTATGCTTATCGCCTTGGTTACGGTCGTGCCGTTCTTTATGGCCGTGCTGGGCACCAAGCTGTTCTGGCCTGTCCGCGGTTCGCTGGAACATAAGGAAAACCGGTTCTGGGGCGCCATCGGTCGCTTCTCCTTGAAGCGTCCATGGGCAGCTCTGTTGATCGTTGCTGCTGTAACGGTACCGTTCGTGATTACGTACACCGGCAATGTATCCTTCAACAGTATGGAGGAAATCGGCGGCGAATATGAATCGGTCAAAGCGTATAACATCATCTCCGAAAGCTTTGAACCCGGCGAGTCGTTGCCGTCCACCATCGTGATCAAAAATGACGAGCCCATGGATAATGCGGAGTATATGGCACTCGCTGAGAAGATCAGCCGCGAGGTTGAGAAAACGGATGGCGTCGCCAGCATTCGGGGGATGAGCCGCCCGACAGGGGAAGTGCTTAAGGATTTCGCATTAAGCAATCAGGTGAAGACCGTCGGTGAAGGATTAGGCGAAGGCGGCGAAGGGCTGGGTAAGATCCAAAACGGATTAGCGGAAGCCAGCCAGGCGCTGTCGGAAAACGCCCCTAAGCTGAAGGAAGCCGCCGATAGCACCGGGAAGCTGGTGGACGGTACCGCGAAGCTGAAGGACGGAATCTCTCAGCTGTCCGGAGGTCTTACCGCGATCGAGAAAGGGATTCGTGAAGGTTCGGCTGGGGCCGGCCAGTTGAAGCAAGGATTACAACAAGCGCAAAAGAGCGCTGAGGATTTGGCGAACGCCCACAATCAACTGCTTGACTCTTATCAGCAGTTGGCTCAAGGGGTTTCCGGCCTGGGTAACGGTCTGAAGGAAATCCGCGAACCTTTGGGGGCTGCTTCGCAGGGGTTAGCCGCCTTGACGGGTCGCTTCAGCAGCCTGGAGGGCAAATATCCTGATTTAGCGTCGGATCCAGATTATTTAACGATTCGCACGACGGTATTGGAAACCGGCAAAGGTCTGGAGCAACTGACGGCCGGGCTTCAGCAGATCGAAGCTCAGCTTGAGCAGGTTGCGGCCGGGCTGAATCAAGCTAACCAAGGCTACGCGCAGGCGGCAGCCGGCGGGAAGCAGTTGGCTGAGGGCCTGGACCAAATCGTTGCTGGGCTGGCGAAGCTGCAAACGGGATTGGATCAGGCTGCCAAGGGTCAAGGCAAGATCGTGGGGCAGCTGCCTGAAGTCGAATCCGGTCTGGCGCAAATTCAAAACGGGCAACAGCAAGTACAAAGCGGATTCAGCGAATTCTCCGGTCAAATCACGCAGCTTACTGATGGGCTGAATCAAAGCGTTGACGGCCTGGCTCAAGTGTCCGGCGGATTAACAACTGCCAAGGACTACTTGACGGAGGTTGGAAGCACGGACAACGGTCTGGACGGCTGGTACGTTCCGAAGGAAGCGCTGGAGAACGAACAGATCGAGCAAGTATTCGATACGTATCTGTCCGCGGACCGCAAAGTCATGAAGCTTGAAGTCGTCTTCTCCAGCAACCCTTATGGCCGGGAAGCGATTGACCAGATCGATGCAGTGGAAGCTGCGGTGCAAACGGCGGTGAAAGGGACGCCGCTGGAAAACGCCGACATCGCGATCGGCGGCGTATCGAGTACGTTTAACGATCTGAAGACGATTTCGGGGAACGACTATACGCGCACCGTCTTTTTAATGCTGGCTGGGATCTTCATTATCCTGGTGGTATTGCTTCGTTCGTTGGTGATGCCAGTCTACATCATTTTGTCCCTGGTGTTGACGTTCTACGCTTCGATCGGGTTTACGGAGTGGGTCTTCGTCGACGTCTTTGGGTACTCCGGCGTGAGCTGGGCGACGCCATTCTTCGGTTTCGTTCTGTTGGTAGCGCTGGGCGTTGACTACAGCATCTTCCTGATGGACCGCTTTAACGAGAACAAAGAGTGGAACGTCAGCGACGCGATCTTGCATTCGATGCGCAATATGGGGACAGTGATTTTGTCCGCAGCGATCATTCTTGGCGGGACGATGGCCTCAATGTATCCGTCCGGCGTGCTGTCCATGCTGCAAATCGCCACGCTGGTGTTAACCGGCCTGGTGCTGTACTCCGTAGTCGTTTTGCCGTTCCTCATCCCGGTGATGGTGAAGCTTTTTGGGCAAGCGAACTGGTGGCCGTTTCACCGCCGCTTCGGCGAAGGGACGCAGCAAGAGAACAGTGTAAATTTGTAAACCGCAGGTGTACAAAAGCAACGCCGGCTTCTTCTCCAATTTGGAGGGAAGCCGGCGTTTTGTTGTGGATACCTTGACCTTAACCAAGCGTGCTGCGTTTGAGGAAGCTGCGCAGCGCCCATCCGCGCTCTTGACGCTTCTTATATTTCGGTAGAGAACGGTACACCTCAATCGACTCCTTGTAAGCGCGTTTTGCCTCTTCCTTGCTGCCCAGCGACTGATACAAGCAGCCAAGCAAATAATACGCTTCACTGGAGGAGGATTGGATTTCGCCAAACCGAGCGGCGTATTGCAGCGCTTTCTGCGGATCTCGCTCACGGAAGGCGGAGGCGAGGCGCAGGTAAGGTTGACCGTATTTCACCCGTTCGTTCAGGCTTAGGGCGTGCAAAATATGCGCTTCCCCTTCCTCGATCCGTCCCAGTCCTAAACAGGCCGTCCCGAGGTCATCCCAAAACTCTGCCGACGACTCAGAGAAGTCCTTCGCCTCTTCGAGCAAGCGATGAGCTTCGGCATATTTCTTGCGTTCCAGCAGTAAGCGGGCAAGCTCGCGTTTGGCAGAGACGTCGAAGGGGCTTGCGGCCAACTGCTGCCGGAGACGACCTATATTGCGGCTGCGTTTGATCGGTTTGCTCAGGCTCGGAAACAACCCAACATATCGCCGATCAATGAAGTAAAGGATGAGGAGCAAGACGATGATGGCGAGAAACGGATTGCCTAGCAGCCAAGACAAGAGAAAAAACAGGAATATCTTACTCATGAAAAGTCCTCCGCAATCACATGATAATTTCCAATTATATCACAGGGGAAGGAGGACGAGGAAAAAATAAAAACAGCCGCCTCGAGGCGGCTGTCACATTGATTTATTGGAAGTTGCGAAACGAGCCTGTGGAGCCGATCGAACCTGCACCGGTGATCGAACCCGAGGTGTGAGATCCCGTGGAGTTCATGGAGCCTGCGGAACCCGTGGAACCTACGGAACCTATGGAGCTCATGGAGCTGGCAGCGCTGGAGCCGATGGAGCTCAAAGAACTGGTATGCGTGGAGCTTGGCTGGTGACTGTTCATGGAAGAGCCGATGCTGCCACCGCTATAGCTGCTTTGACCGATTCCTTGCGTGCTGTAGGAGGTTTGACCGATGCCAGGCTGGGTATAACTCGTGCCGAAACCAGACATCGAGTTTACGCTGCTTTCCAGTTGATTCGCAAGCTGTGCTACGCGTTGATACTGCTGCATCGCAGTTTGATGCCCTTGGAGTGCGGATTGAATCACTTGCACGGCTCTACGCTCGCGTTGAGCCAGCTCTTCCAGCTGCATCGCGTTTTGTTGTTCCTGTTGCAGCATTTGCTGGTACATCATCGTAGCTTGACGGGTTTGCTGTTCCAGCTGGCGCATCGTTTGTTCGATCTCACGAAGTTGTTGACTGACATTGTTGTACATCTGCTAAGGATCCTCCTAAAGTTAAGTTAGGTTGTGAAACCATCTTTAGGTTACCCCTCGAATTCACGGCTATACATCGAATTAAGCAGATCCCGAGGCCGTCAAGGTAAGGGTCCAATCCCTCGTCCAACCGGATACATAAACTATGGTGGAGGTGAATGCGATTGGATAAAAACGGGTTTATTCAGAAAATCGCCCCCCTTGCCGTCGCCAGCTCGAAGGAAAGCAGGATTCCGGCTTCATTGACGATCGCCCAAGCCGTTTTGGAATCGAACTGGGGGACCAGTCGTCTTGCTGTCCAAGGCAATAACCTGTTTGGGTTAAAAGGCACCGGTCCGGCAGGCAGCTTGATTCTGCCCACAACCGAGTATCGGGGCGGCAAAGCGGTGACGGTGAACGCGGCTTTTCGCAAATACCGGTCATGGGCAGAATCGATTGCGGATCACGCCCGTTTATTATCGGCGCCGCGCTATGCCGGGGCGATTGGAAAGACAGGTCCGGAAGCGGCGCGGGCCGTTGCAGCGGCCGGATACGCGACGGATCCGCAATATGCCAACAAGCTGATCCAGTTGATGAATACCTACAGCTTGACGCAATATGATGCAACGAAGGGAGATGAACCGATGACTGCAGAGGAGAAAAAACAATTTGCTGCGCTTCAAGACCTCGTCCAAGCGCAGGCGAAGAAAATCGCCGAGTTGGAGAAATGGACAAAGCCGGGGATTCCCGCCTGGGCCAAGGAAGCGGTGGAGGCGGCGGTGAAATACAGCAAAGACGATCCGCTGTTGATGAACCCGGAGCAGGGCAGCGTGGATTTTTACCGAATCATTACCGTGATGCACCGTCGGGGCTTGTTTGACAAGGGGATATAAGCCAGGACTTAGACGGTTGTCATCAGCGTCCCCCGGTGGTACGATGGGTTGGAAGATTAAGGAACTGCCGCGAGGGAGGGAGTAACGATTCGCAAGCGATTATGGATATCCGCGGTTGCCGGATTGGTTTTGTTGCTGGCAATGTATACATGGTGGTATATCGAGAACGTATCTCCAGTGAAGGTGACGAAAACCTTTGACGGTGCGGCCTGGATGGAGGAGGACCCGACTTTTGCACCGCCGGTCCATCTTTCGTTAGACGGGTATTATGACAAACGAAACGCCCAATTTAAGGGTGCAGTAAAGATTAACGGACAGGTGTATGACAATTGCTTCCTCGTCAACGGGTCCGGACATCGTTATGAAGGCGCTAACTTGATTCGGCTTGGGGCAAGCTATTTCGATGCAGAGATGGTACGCATCGCGTGGTCCATTCCTCAGTCAGAGCTCCCTCCTGAGTTGACCCACCCGAAGTTCCCCGATGCGGAGATTTGGTTAATTAGCCCGGCTTCATCCGGTGAAGAGGCGAGCAACTTACGACAGGAGTTAGTAGATCGTTACTTCGCGAAGCTAAAGCTGAAATAAAAAAAGGACAAAAGCCCTCGTAGAATTCCTTGCTACAAGGGCTTTTGTCCGGGCATCCCTTGCGGGATGCCCATCATGGGAGAGGAGAAACCGGACGAAGAGCTTATGGGGAAACGTAAGTCTTCTCCGCGGTTGTCTACGACATTTGGTGATGTCGATACTCTAAGTGTGTCCGGGCAGAGGGGTTTTATACCTCCATTCGCAAAAAAGTTCGATGATTTTTTCATTTTTCATTCCAAGGCGGATTATGGTACGATATCGACAGGAATTTTCCAGGCATAAAAGGTGAGTGAACAAATCGATGAGAGTTATTTCGGGCCGAGCCCGGGGCAGGTCGCTCAAAGCCGTACCCGGCATGGGGACCAGGCCAACCACAGACAAAGTCAAAGAAGCGATATTCAGCATGATCGGTCCGTATTTCGACGGCGGCTCCGCGCTGGACTTGTTTGCCGGAACCGGCGGTCTCGGGATTGAGGCGTTAAGTCGCGGCATGGACAAGGCGGTGTTTATCGATAAAGATTTTAAGAGCATTGAGACGATCCGTCAGAATTTGAAGGCGACCGGATTCGAGACCATGGCTGAAGTCTACAAAAACGACGCTGAACGTGCGCTGAAAGCTCTGGCGAAACGGGAGGCGTCATTTGATCTGGTGTTCTTGGATCCGCCGTACCGCCTGAAACACGGGGATGCGCTGATGACCCAGATGGACGAGCTGCAGCTGCTCAAGCCGGAGGCAACGATCGTGCTCGAATACGAAGCCTCGTATGTTTATCCTGAGCGGTTTGGGCCTTTTGTGCAAATACGTAAAGCGGAATACGGGGAGACTTCCGTATCCATTTATACTTACGATACCGAGTTGAACACGGTTCAAACCGACGATCAGGAGGAAAAACAACATGAGTGAACAGCGGCAACCGCGAGTGGCGGTATATCCGGGCAGCTTTGATCCTGTAACGAAAGGGCATATGGACATCATCCAGCGGGCCTCGCGCCAGTTTGACAAGCTGATCGTGGCCGTGCTGAACAATTTGAGCAAGAAGCCGTTATTTACGGTCGATGAGCGCAAGGCCTTGCTCAGAGAGGTGACCGGGCATCTTCCTAATGTCGAAATTGACAGCTTCCGGGATCTGCTGGTCAATTACATGGACTACAAACAAGCCCATGTGATCGTCCGGGGCATTCGCTCCGTCACCGATTTTGAATACGAGCTGCAGCTGGCTTCTACGAATCATAAGCTGAACAGCGAGGTGGAAACGATCTTTATGATGACGCACCCCAAATATTCGTATTTGAGCTCCAGCGTCGTCAAGGAGATTGCCAGCTTCCACGGCGATGTCAGCGATCTCGTGCCGCCGGAGGTTGAGTTGGCGCTGCGCGAGAAGTTCAAGGATAAGCTGGGGCCGAGCTAAGCACGGCTTAGGGCTTAAAGTTTAAGGCTTCTCTTGTCCCCGCCACAGGAGCGCGATGGACAAGAAGCCAACCGTCAACAAAGTCAGCATCCACAACTGCCATTCCATCACCCCGAACGCTAGTTGCCAGCTGGGCAGCTTGACGGACGGGGTGTCGCTTCCTATTGGCGAGGCTGCGCTGCCGCCAAATGCGGGGAGAACGCTTGGCAGCCAGCGGGTGAACGGTTTCCACAGCACCAAAGTGAGGATATAAGCATAAGTCGCATGGAGCATACGACTGAGCAGGAACGACCGTTCACCGATGCCTGCGGGGCCGAGGATAGCTCGCACTTGCAGGTAAGCGCATAGGCCGCTCCACCCTAGTACCGCCCCCAATATCGAGGCGCTGAGGGCCGGAGGAAGAGAAGGAGCCAGTCCGGACAGGGCATAGGAGCCTAAATGGACCTCCAGGGCGCTTTTCACTGCGACGGCCATCGTATGATGAGGGAACGCAAGCAGAATAACGTGAATCACAACTGCGAAAATAAGCATATATCCGCCGATAATCATCAGCGTTTGTACGCCCGAAGTGACCGCGTCGCCCAGCAGCTTGCCAAAGCTGCGGCCGTCTTCGCGGCGGGCCTCCTCCATGCGGCGAACGGCCAGGCGCAGGATCGATTCATGCCGCTTGGCTGCAGGCTTTACCGCTGGTGGAGACACCGCTGATTTCGAACGGTCCGGGAACACCAACTGCAGCGTCACGCCGGCGGCGATGCCGGCCATCCAATGTACGGCGAGCAAGAGCAAGCCGACCTCGGGTCGGCTTAAGAAGCCTGCGCCAATCACAACGACGAGCAGCATCGGGCTGCAGAAGTGAGCTGTCGCGGCGAGACGTTCAGCTTCACGCGCGGTGATCTTGCCCTGCTTATGCAGGGTTACCGCAGCTTCGGCTGCAGCAGGGAAGCCGGCCGTCATCCCCAGCGGCAGCACCCAGCCGAAGGAGCCGGGAAGACCCAGGGCGCGGCGGGTGAAAGGCTCGAGCAACGTGCCCAGACCGTGGGCGAATCCTGAGGCGATCAGCATTTGCGACAGGACGACAAATGGCAACAAGGCTGGGAATACGATGCGCCACCATATGGCCAAGCCTTCCCCCGAAGCTTTGAACGCTTCGCCGGGGGCGTAAACGACGCAGATCACGAGCAAAACGGCCAAAAATCCGGTTAACCATGTGGAGAGCGGGCTGGCAGCCAAACGTCGGAAATTCATATGTATAGATCCACCTTCTTTGTCATTAGATAAAGATCGATAGCGAATATACGCATAGTACATGCTATGCATCAGCGGCGAAGGACAGACTACCGGTTTCGCATGGCAGGTGCAGGCAGAGGAGCGGCGGCTGAGAAGATGCGAAAGCGCCGCCACACAGGAAGGGAGGAGAAACGGGATGCGACCATCCAGAACCAAAGCGTTAAAATCGGGACTGTATGTGCTGATCCTTGCGGTGATCGTCTATGTTGTCGTCTATATGTCTACCCCGTATATGATCAATCAGCCGGGGACGGCAGAGGAAATCAAACCGATGGTTTCCATCCCGTCGGGAGATCCTGAGGAGAAGGGCACTTTTATGCTCACAACGGTTTCCGTCAGTTACGCCAACGTATGGATGCTGGCGACGGCTCGCTTCAACAAGCATGCCGAGATCGTGAAGAAGGAACCTGATCGCAATGACGAGGAATACGAAACGCAACAGCGATACTATATGAACAGCTCCCAATCCAATGCGATTATGGCGGCCTATAATAAAGCCGGCGTCAAGTACGGTATCGTCCCGGAGTACGTATTTATCATCGGCTTGTCTAAGGATAGCCCGCCCAAGGGAGATTTTCACTCCGGGGATATAATTCGAGCGGTGAAGGGACAGCCGGTCAATCGGTTTGAAGACCTTGGCGCCTTGCTGCAGGACAATCAACCGGGGGATGTGGTTGATGTCCGTCTGGAACGGGGAGGCAAATCGGTCGACCAGCAGGTGGAGCTGGTAGAGATTAAGGCGGCTGACGGCGCGCGCAAGGCTGGATTAGGTGTATCGGTAGGCGAACTGCGGAAGATACAGGCCGCGGATCAGGCTAAGGAAGTGAAGTTTGCCGACACGCGGATTGGCGGTCCGTCGGCCGGCTTAATGTTTGCGCTTGAGATTTATAATCAGCTGACACCAGGGGACTTAAGCAAAGGCTACCGGGTGGCTGGCACCGGCACGATCGCCGAGGACGGCACCGTAGGAGCGATCGGCGGCGTCCAGTTTAAGATTGTGGCGTCGGATCGGGAGAAGGCGGAAATATTTTTTGTTCCAGAGGCAAATTATAAGGTTGCGAAGGCCAAAGCGGAGGAAATCGGTTCGAAGATGAAGCTCGTTCCGGTGAAGACGCTGGACGATGCCTTGGATTATTTGGCTTCGTTGGAGC
The DNA here is from genome assembly GCF_047200555.1 of Paenibacillus sp. MB22_1. NCBI lineage: Bacteria > Bacillati > Bacillota > Bacilli > Caryophanales > Paenibacillaceae > Paenibacillus > Paenibacillus sp. MB22_1. The sequence continues at coordinate 1,783,381 of NZ_JBLADV010000001.1, read as the reverse complement.
CGAAGGCGCCATAATCCAGGGCAAGCGATTCCAGGTTTGGCGGCGTGAGGCTTGGAGCGTAACGGCGCGATTAATCCGTCAGGCGAATAGGGGCTTGACGGTACTCGCGCAGCAGCTCCTCTGCGCTTCGCTTTGGCATCGCATTTGCATATACGGCAGCGGCCCGAATGTCGAGATTCAGCTGCGGGTGCTCCATTTCAGCAGCCCGGGTGAGGATCGGCAGACGGGCCGTTTGTTTCATCCGCTTGAGCAGCTGCTGCCCGGCCGCGCTAAAGCCAAGCACGCGCAGATACCCTGGGCCTTGCGCGAGCGCCTCGGGCGCCAGCAGCTCTCGGGGATGCTGCAAGAGAATATGCAGCAGCGTGCGCTGCAGCTTCGTATGCGTGTAGCGTTTCGTCTTGAGCTGCGCGAGCAGCTCGGCGACGGTGGGCTCTGCCAAGCGGGGCAGCGTCTTTTTGATCCGGTATTCCAGCCCTTCGGTCACCTCGTGAAGGGCGGCCAGCTGCTCCGGCGACGCCAGGAGCAGCTGATGGAAGAGCGGCGCGGCCAAGCTCTCCCACGTCACGGGCCCGCGTCCCGCCGCGAACTCGCGGGCGAGGATGTCCACCGTGGACGGCGGGAGATACGGCGCGGCCGCGGTAAGGCCGCCGCCGGCGATCAGCCGCCGCACGGCGGTGGCGCTGGCGATGCTCGCGTCCGTCGGCGCGACATCGCCGTATCCCGCGGCCCGGCGCCGGACGGTGACCGGCGCGATGCCGCTGCGAAGCCGCCGCAGCGCGATCAGGTAATGCAGCCCCAAACTGTTGTTGGGCTGCTCCAAGAGCGCTCGCGCTGCGGCGGCATCAAGGGCGCTGCCGCCGAGCGTGCGGGCGGCTGCGGCCGCGTAGGCCGCGGGGTAGCTCGCCCCGGTGGCGAGCTCCTCCGCCAGGGCCGCCCGCAGCGCCTGCGGTTCGGCGGCCAGCCGCTCGGCCAGCGGCAGCAGCGCCGTCAGCGCGCCGGCTTCGCTGCCGAAGCACAGATGCGTCGTGATCCCCGTCGCATCCAGCAACGCCACGGCTCCGTAGGCGAACCACTCCGCCGGCTGGGCCGCGTAGGCGACCGGCAGCTCCAGCACCACGTCGACCCCGAGGCGGAGGGCCATCTCGGCCCGAGCCCATTTGTCGACAAGCGCCGGCTCGCCGCGCTGCAGGAAATCGCCGCTCATCACGGCGATGACCGCGTCCGCCTGCGTCAACCGTTTCGCCTCGGCGAAATGGTAGGCGTGACCGTTATGGAGCGGATTATATTCAACGATAATCCCTACGATCTTCAAAGGACTCGACTCCTTATTCTCCGGGGTGATAGTTTCAAATTTTCATTTATGAATATACCACAATATACCATGAAATCGGCGCGGTACGGCAAGGGGGAAGTGAACGACAGCTTTTCCGCAGGATTATCGCTTTATTGTTGACAAAACTTACTTAAAATCGGTATAATAACTTTTGTTTGTTTGGAGTGATGCTGATGATTATTCATTTACGTCAGGTGAACTCGTCCGGAGCTCCGGTGAAGATTCATCAAGCCTTGGACGTAAGCCATGTCGTTAAAGGTCGCAGGGACATTACCGCGATCAGTCCGCTTCAGGTCGATTTGCAGGCGGAAGCCGCAGGCGGAGACGTTGTCGATGTCAAAGGCCAGCTGACTGCAGAGCTCGATATGACCTGTTCCCGGTGTCTGAAGCCCTTGAAGCAGGTCGTGCAAGCGGAGTTTTCAGAGAGCTTCAAACAAGGCGACGATCCCGAGACAGACGTACAGGCGCAGGAAGAAGACGATGACTTGCATTATGTCGCCGACGACAAAGTCGATCTCGTGCCGTACGTGGAAGAGACGCTGTTGCTTCATCTTCCGTATGCCGCTCTGTGCGAGGAATCCTGCAAAGGGCTATGCCCGGTTTGCGGAACGGATCGGAACGAGCGGGATTGCGGCTGCAATACGGACAAGATCGATCCGCGACTCGCAGCGCTCGGCGATTTTTTCAAAAAATAAGCAAGTAAACAAGAAATAAAGCCCCGGTTAGGGTTGACTTGAATAAGGAGGTGGGAACCATGGCAGTACCTCAACGGAGAACGTCCAAAACGCGCCGCGACAAACGCCGCACGCATTTCAAATTGGCTGTGCCGGGCATGGTAAAATGTGAACAATGCGGAGAATTGAAGCTTGCTCACCACGTTTGCAAAGTTTGCGGAACTTACAAATCTAGAGAAATTATTGGCCAATAAGCTTTAAGCAACAACTCAAAGTAGTACTTCATTTCGATGAGGTGCTATTTTTTTTGTCTTTGTTGTTGCCGCCTCCCGTGCCGCCTCCCGTCAGGTTTATGGCAATTTCGCTTTTCTTTTGGGACGGGATGCTTTATACTACATTTTAGTACCAGGTTCTAAAGAATAGCTTCGCCAACTATTACATATTAAGGGAACGTTGATATTATAGATAGACCATCATTGCTTGCTGAAGAGGGGGGGATACCCATCGAACGTTTGCCGAAGCGGACGAGGCAGCAACAGCTCGTCCAAATGATAGAAGCTAACCCGTTTATTACGGACCAAGAGCTGACCCGTCAGCTGAAAGTCAGCATTCAGACAATCCGTCTTGACCGCATGGAGCTGGGCATCCCGGAGCTCCGGGAGCGGATGAAGCTGATGGCGGAACGGTCGTATGACCAGGTTCGTTCCTTGCCGCTGCATGAGGTCATCGGGGAGATCGTCGATCTGCAGCTGGACAAGAGCGGGATCTCCATCTTTGAAATCCGTGAGGAGCATGTGTTCTCCCGGACGGGGATCGCCCGTGGACATCATGTGTTTGCCCAGGCGAACTCCTTGGCGGTGGCTGTGATCAACGACGAAATCGCTTTGACATTCTCTGCAGACATCCGGTTTATCCGTTCGGTGCATCTCGGTGAGAAATGCATTGCGAAAGCTTATGTCAGACCCAATTCCGGCCAAAAAGGCAAAGCGAAGGTTGAGGTCTTTACTTACGTAGGCGAAGAAATGGTTTTCCAAGGGAATTTCGTCATCTACCGGTCCACCGGAGAGGACACTTCAGAAGGAGGAAGTCAGCATGAGAATCGCCATTGATGCGATGGGCGGAGATCACGCGCCGCAGAGCACGGTCCAAGGTGCACTGGCCGCAGCCAAGGAATGGAGCGATACCGAAATCATTCTGGTTGGTAATGAGCAAGTGCTGAAGCCGATGCTGCAAGGAGCGCCGGCAAATTTACGAATTTATCACGCGTCCGAAGTGATCGAAGCGGAGGACGAGCCGGTTAAGGCGGTTCGCCGCAAAAAGGACTCCTCGATGGTCGTCGCCGGACGGCTTGTCCGCGAAGGGGAAGCAGAGGCGATGATCTCCGCCGGCAACACCGGTGCATTGATGACTACGGGACTGCTGGTGGTCGGGCGGATGGAAGGGATCGAGCGGCCCGCGCTCGCGCCGATGATCCCGACGGTGGACGAGCGCGGCGTGTTAGCGCTTGATCTTGGTGCCAATATGGATGCCAAGCCGGAGCATTTAGCCCAATATGCCCTGATGGGCAGTATCTATCGCGAGAAGGTGCACGGCATTAGCAAGCCGCGGGTGGGTCTGCTGAATGTCGGCACCGAAGCGAAGAAGGGGAATGAGCTTACCAAATCGGCTTTCCCGCTGTTAGAGACGATGCCGATTAACTTTGTTGGGAACGTGGAAGCTAGGGATATCTTGACCGGTGCTTGCGATGTACTGGTGTGTGACGGCTTTGCGGGAAATATTTTGCTGAAATCGCTGGAAGGTACGGCGGGCACAATGTTTTCGATTCTGAAGAAGGAATTTTCGAAATCGTTGAAGAACAAGCTGGCTGCAGCTGTGTTAATGCCGTCGCTGCGCGGCTTGAAGAAGACGCTTGACTACAAGGAGCATGGCGGAGCGCCGCTTCTGGGATTAAGCGGGTTGGTCGTGAAGGGACATGGCTCCTCTGACGGAGGGGCCATTAAGAACGCTGTACGCCAAGCGCGAACGGCGCTGCAAAGCAAATTGACGGAGAGTATAGCACGTGAAATCAGCGGGGAGTGAATGACGATAGTGACAAAATTACGTTCGGTTGGAATTATCGGGACCGGGAAATACGTTCCGGAGAAGGTGCTGACAAATGCCGATTTGGAGAAAATCGTAGATACGAACGACGAATGGATCGTTTCGCGTACAGGAATTAAAGAACGGCATATCGCCGCACCGGACCAAGCGTCCTCCGACTTGGCTTATGAAGCGGCCGTTCGGGCGTTGGATTCCGCGGGTTTGAAAGCGGAAGAGCTGGATTTGATCATTGTGGCAACGATCACCCCGGACATGGCGTTTCCTTCAACCGCTTGCATTTTGCAGGACAAGCTCGGTGCGAAGAAAGCGGCTGCCTTTGATTTATCCGCCGCTTGTTCAGGGTTTGTTTACGGAATGGCCACGGCGAACGGATTTATTCAGACTGGAATGTACCGGAATGCACTGGTGATCGGTGTGGATACCTTGTCCCGCATCACGGACTATACGGACCGGAACACTTGCGTCTTGTTTGGGGACGGAGCCGGGGCTGTCGTTCTCGGCGAGGTGCCGGAAGGCCGCGGATTCTTGTCCTTTGATCTCGGCGCGGAAGGGGCCGGCGGTGAGTTGCTGAAGCTCGAAGCGGGCGGTTCCCGGCTTCCGGCTTCGGAGGCGACTGTGGCGGATCGCAAGCATTACATTTATATGAATGGCCGCGAGGTGTTCAAGTTTGCCGTACGCGTGATGGGAACGGCAACCGAAGAAGTGCTGCGCAAAGCAGGGAAGACCAAAGAGGACATCGATCTCTTTGTCCCTCACCAGGCGAATATCCGAATCATCCAATCGGCGAGGGAGCGTCTGAATCTGCCGGAGGAGAAATGCGTGATCAATGTGGATAAATACGCCAACACTTCGGCGGCTTCGATCCCGCTGGCTCTGGTTGAAGCGGCAGAGGATGGACGCATGAAGGAAGGCGACACCATCCTGCTGGTTGGCTTCGGGGGCGGATTAACCTGGGGCGCATCCGTACTCGTATGGTAATCTAGGCTTTCGCCATAGGACATGCGGGTGGATGGTCATTCACCGGACTTTTACGATAGGGAGTGCACAGGATGGGCAAAATCGCTTTTGTTTTTCCGGGACAGGGTTCCCAAAGCGTTGGAATGGGCAAGGATATATATGACGCGCTGCCGGAGGCGCGGGCGCGGTTTGAAGCTGCGGATGAGCAGCTTGACTTCAAGCTCACCGATCTGATCTTCGGCGGCCCGGATACGGAGCTGAAGCAAACGGCCAATACGCAGCCTGCGCTCTTAACGACTAGCGTGGCGTTGTATGAGGCGTTTGCGGCCAAAGGCTTTCAGCCGGACTATGTAGCCGGCCACAGCCTGGGGGAATACAGCGCGCTGACCGCAGCCGGTGTTCTTCACTTTGAAGATGCCGTGAAGCTTGTTCGGGCGCGCGGCGAATTTATGGAGCAAGCGGTGCCGGGCGGGCAAGGCGCGATGGCAGCCGTCCTTGGCGGCGAGCGTGACGCACTTGCTAAGCTGTGCGCCGACATTACTGCTGGCGGTGCGCTGGTTGAGCTGGCGAATGTGAACTGCCCTGGGCAGATTGTGGTCTCGGGAAGCCGAGAAGGGGTCGACCTTGTTATTGAACGGGTGAAGGAAATCGGAGCCAAACGGGCGATCCCGCTGGAAGTCAGCGGTCCGTTCCACTCTTCTTTGATGAAGACGGCTGCGGAACGGCTCGGCGAACGGCTGGCCGCTGCTTCGTTCAGCGATGCCAAGGTGCCGGTTGTCGCTAATGTGACGGCTCGTCCCGTACAAAGCGGGGCAGAGATTGCCGAATTGCTGGTTCGTCAAGTTTATTCTCCTGTGCTTTGGGAGGATAGCGTGAGTTGGCTCCTTTCCCAAGGCGTGGATACGTTCGTAGAGATCGGGCCTGGCAGCGTCTTAACCGGATTAATCAAAAAAATCGATAAATCGGCGCGGCTGTTTAACGTTAGCGGATTGGACAGCCTGGAACAAACGGCTGCAGCTTTAACCGAATAGGCCGATTTAGCCTTAGGTTTTACCATCGCCGCAAAGGTGCCGCTTGGCGCAAAGAATGGCGATAGGATCATAGAGGCAATCTAGAGCTTTGATTTTTAAATGCTTCGCATAGGTTAGGCGAAAGGAGATGAACCGTATGAGCAAACCGCTGCAAGGGAAAACCGCTTTGGTCACGGGGGCTTCACGTGGAATTGGCCGCAGCATTGCGCTTGCTTTGGCCGAGGCGGGAGCTGACGTTGTTGTAAACTATGCGGGGAATGAAGAAGCCGCGGCCCGCGTCGTTTCCGAAATCGAGGCGCTTGGTGTGAAATCCTACGCGGTTAAAGCGCATGTAGGCAGCAGCGAGCAGTTCGAGGAAATGGTGAAATCCATGCTGGATTCGTGGGGCCGGATTGATATTCTCGTGAATAACGCAGGGATTACAAGAGATAATTTAATTATGCGCATGAAGGAAGAAGAGTTTGATCAAGTCATCGAGACGAATCTCAAAGGCGTATTTAACGGCATCAAAGCCGTAACCCGCCCGATGATGAAGCAGCGCTCGGGACGAATTATCAATATCTCTTCGGTGGTTGGCGTGCTCGGCAATGCGGGCCAAGCGAACTATGTCGCTGCCAAAGCCGGGGTGATTGGCTTGACCAAATCTTCGGCACGCGAGTTGGCTTCGCGCGGGATCACCGTGAATTGCGTCGCTCCCGGATTTATCGATACCGATATGACGGGCGAGCTTCCGGAGGAGTATCGCCAGAAGCTGCTGGCGGATATCCCACTGGCCCGCTTGGGACAACCTGAGGAGATCGCCAGCGTGGTTCTGTTCCTCGCCTCGGACAGCGCGGCATATATGACCGGTCAAACGTTGCACGTAGACGGCGGAATGTATATGTAAAAACACGCCTTTCGCTTCTATGGCATTTTAACTTCAAATCTCTTATAATACCAAAGAGGAGGTGAACCGGATGTCCGATATCTTGGATCGCGTAAAACGCATTGTTGTGGATCGCCTCGGCGCTGATGAAGCCGAAGTGACCCTGGAAGCGTCTTTCAAAGACGACTTGGGTGCGGATTCGCTTGACGTAGTTGAGTTGGTCATGGAATTGGAAGATGAATTCGATCTGGAAATTTCCGACGAAGATGCAGAGAAGATTACGACTGTAGGTGAAGTTGTAAACTACATACAATCTCATACCTAATGTCATCCAAAAGTCCCGTACCTCCTACATAGCAGGCGGGACTTCTCCTCATCTTCAGCTCTTCAAGCATTCGTGCTTAAGACTTAGAATGATTAGTACACATGAAGTCCATACGAGGTGAATGTGTTTGAAGCATAGAGTAGTAGTTACAGGAATGGGGGTCGTGACGGCGCTAGGACAAGACCTCGATACGCTATGGAATAACCTTGTTCAGGGGAAATCCGGCGTTTCGAGAATCGAAGCGTTTGATGTCAGCGAATACCCGACGCAAATTGCCGCCTCCGTGAAAGATTTTAATCCAGAGGATTATGTGGATCGGAAGGAAGCGCGGAAGATGGACCGCTTCGTGCAATTTGCAGCCGCTGCGGCAATCAGCGCCATGAAAGACAGCGGACTCACCATCGGTGAGACGGCCGATCCGGAACGGGTTGGCGTTATGATTGGTTCGGGGATCGGCGGTCTTGGAACTTGGGAAGACCAGCACAATATTTTGCTGGAGAAAGGTCCAAAACGCGTCAGCCCATTTTTTATTCCTATGATGATTGCCAATATGGCCTCGGGCCATGTATCGATCATGTTTGGAGCGAAGGGTCCGAACACGACGGCGGTAACTGCGTGCGCGACCGGAACTCATTCCATCGGCGATTCGTACAAGCTTATCCAGCGGGGTGATGCCGATGTGATGATTTGCGGAGGCGCGGAAGCAACGATCCGTCCGACCGGTATGGCGGGATTCTGCTCGATGCGGGCGATGTCGACCCGCAACGACGAACCGGAGAAAGCCAGCCGGCCGTTTGATCTGGAACGAGACGGCTTTGTCATGGGCGAAGGCGCCGGGATTCTGATTTTGGAATCGCTGGAGCATGCACAGAAGCGCGGTGCTAAAATCTACGGTGAAGTGATTGGCTACGGCTTGAGCGGAGACGCTCACCATATGACCGAGCCGGATCCGAACGGGCCGGAGCGTTGCATGAAGATGGCGATCCGTGATGCCGGGATTGCGCCGGAAGAAGTGGATTATATCAACGCCCACGGGACATCGACTCCGGTTGGCGACCGCTCGGAGACGATTGCGATCAAGCGGGCGTTTGGCGACCATGCTTATCAGTTGGCGGTCAGCTCGACGAAATCGATGACCGGCCACTTGCTTGGGGCTGCCGGCGGGGTGGAAGGTGTCATCTGCGGGCTCACCTTGAAGCATGGCATCATTCCGCCAACGATCAACTTGGAGCATCCGGATCCAGAATGTGATCTGGACTACGTTCCGAACGAAGCCAGACGTGCGGATGTCCGCGTCGCGATGTCCAACTCGTTTGGATTCGGTGGACACAATGCCACGATCATCATGAAGAAATACGAAGCATAAGGGGTTAAGTCCGGTGAATGGAGATCTGAAGCAGTTACAGCAAAAACTTGAACTGGTATTCCAAAATCGGCAGCTTCTGAAACAAGCCTTCACTCATGCGTCATACGTGAATGAGCATCGCTTCAGTCAATATGAGGATAACGAACGGCTGGAGTTCTTGGGCGATGCCGTTCTCGAATTGACCGTTTCGGAGCATTTATATCGGTTATTCCCGGATCGTCCTGAAGGCGAGCTGACCAAATTGCGCGCCGCGATCGTCTGTGAACCGTCGCTCGTGAAATTCGCCGAAAACCTGGAGTTTGGAAAATACGTCCTGCTAGGCAAAGGCGAGGAGTTGACGGGTGGGCGAACTCGTCCTGCATTGCTCGCGGATGTGTTCGAATCCTTTATTGGCGCTTTGTACTTGGACCAGGGCCTGGAAGCAGTTACTGCGTTCCTTCATCGCCATGTATTCCCTAAATTGACCCTTGATGGCAAGCTGTCGACCGGCGACTTCAAGACGGAGCTGCAGGAATTGACGCAGCATCATGGCATGGGCACATTGGAATACCGGATCATTGAAGAACGGGGACCGGCCCATGAGCGCGAATTCGTTGCGGAGGTCCGCATGGATGGGCGTCCGCTTGGCCAGGGTACTGGCAGATCCAAGAAGGAAGCCGAGCAGCAGGCCGCCGCCGTGGCGCTGGAGTTGCTTAAGAGCTCTGAGCTTGGCGGTTAACCAAGTCATTTTGAAACAAAAAAGGTCGTCCCTGTCACTTGAAGCTCAAGCGGGGGACGACCTTTATTCATATCCACTGCCTTCCGAAGATCTGTAACGCTGACCACAGTTGTTATTTGTAGTGAAACGTGAAGTTGAAAGATGTAACGCTTGTAGGAGAGCTTATTAAGCGATTTCTCCTTAAAAAAACGGGGTTTCACAGAAAATAAGCATGCTGATCAGCGTTAGATAATGGAACGTGTGCATTTTGCCCAAATAAGCATCCTGGTAAGCGTTAGAGTATATGCGATGCGAGTACGGGTACTTAAAGACGGATACTTATTCAGTACAGGGATGCCGTAACGATTCAACAAAGCTTAAGGCAGCCGCTTTCTGAGCTCGGTCATCAGCGTCAACGTATCCATGCCGGCGTGGTTGCCGAGCAGGATGATCGTATACCCGTCGCCAAGCTCCCGGGACATTCCGGTGGCGTAGCCGGTGCCGCTGCCGTTGTGAAAGACGCGCGTCACTCCGTTTTCCTCTCGGATCATCCAGCCGTAGCCGTAATTTCTCCCAGAATACGGGGTGAACATTTGGTCAATAGACGCTTGGCTAAGCACTTGCTCCGTTTCAAACGAGGTGATCCACTTTAACATATCGTCTGCCGTGGAATATAACGTGCCGGTCCCCGATTGGGAGATATAAGGCCCGGCCGGAGCCCAGATATGATCCCCCCTACTTACATAGCCCTGAAGGACTGCAATCGAGGGCTTCGCTTCGCCGGTGTCTTTTAAACCCAGCGGCTCCCAAATGCTCTGCTTCAGATATTCCCCATAACTCATCCCCGAGGCTTTCTCGATGATCCCTGCCAGCACGACATAACCGCTGTTGCTGTACATAAATTTGCTGCCCGGTTCACTCAGCAGCGGTTTGGAGCGGATCGCTTCGATGGTATCTTGCAAGGACAGGCCCGCAACACGTGGAAAGTTGGGGTTGATGCCGGACAGGTGGGATAGCAGCAGGTGAATAGTAATCCGATCCCCACTAGGAAAACCGGGGAAATACGACTCTAATGTATCGTCTAGGTGAAGCTTTCCCTCCTCCGCGAGCTTCATGACGGCCGCCGCCGTAAACGATTTGGTCAGCGATCCAATGCGCGACTTTTGATCGGCCCGGACGAGCTGGTTATCGCCGTCATATCCGTACCCTTTGCGCAGCAGGATCTGGTCACCTTTAGCAATCATTGCGATGCCGGAGTACTTCTGGGCTTGCAAATAGCGGTCAGCTACCTCGGTTTCCGAAGAACGGATTGTCGCTGCGTCCGGGGTCAAGGCAACGTGCATCGTTCCTGACATTGCCACGGCATCCACCTCAGCCTTCAGCACTTCGGCTAAAGCCCGCAAAGGCACCAAGGTGACGCCGCCTTGATCTAACGAATTTACGCCGATCCGGAGCGGGTTTCCGTTGACGCTGAACAGATCCGTCCCCGCGCGGTGCAGGATCGTGTCCCCGTGTACCCGAAGCTCGGCAGCACGTTTCGTAGTATTCCATCGTACTTCTGCACCCAGGTATTCCGCCGCTTCACGCAAAGGGGCATAGGTCACGCCGCGATAAATGAGGGGCTTGGTTGTCCAGGCAACGGATTGCCCCCCTACGGTCACAGTTACGGATTTCCCCGCCTGCGTCTGCGAAGCGGAAGCCACTGGCAGTCCCGGCGATCCGAGGGAAGCCGTCCCAAGGCATACAGATATCATGATGCCGGCCAGGCGGGAAAGTTTTTTTGTGCTCATCAATGTTGCTCCTTTTACCGATATAAGAGGTTGGATTTTTTTCTATCACACTAGCAAAAAGTGCCTTAAATTTCAAGCGAATGAGAGAAGCGTCATGCCGCGCAATCTTCCGCGACGGATAGCCTGTCCTCCAGGGCTTGGGGTATGTTACAATAGTCGGTAGAGGTGATCGTGAACGTATGTTTTTGAAACGGATAGAGTTAGCGGGCTTCAAATCGTTCGCCGATAAGACGGAGATGGAATTCGTCCGCGGAATTACCGCCGTGGTTGGACCTAACGGCAGCGGTAAGAGTAACATCTCCGACGGGATCCGCTGGGTGCTCGGGGAGCAAAGCGCCAAGTCGCTGCGCGGCGGGAAGATGGAAGATATCATTTTTGCCGGCAGTGACGCGCGCAAGGCCGTGAATTACAGTGAGGTATCGCTGACGTTGGACAACACCGATCAAGCGTTGCCGCTTGACTTCAGCGAAGTGACGGTGACCCGGCGAGTCCATCGCAGCGGCGACAGTGAATACTTCATCAACAAGCAGCCCTGCAGGCTGAAGGATATCACCGAGCTGTTTATGGACACGGGGATCGGGAAGGAAGCGTACTCTATCATCGGGCAGGGCCGGATTGAGGAAATTTTGAGCACACGCTCGGAGGACCGCCGCGGCATTTTTGAAGAGGCTTCGGGGATTGTGAAATACAAGAGCCGCAAACGCGACGCCCGCCGCAAGCTGGATGAAACCGAGCAGAACCTGCTTCGCATCAACGACTTGGTGTCCGAGCTGGAGGATCAGATCGAGCCGCTGAAGGAGCAGTCGGAGAAAGCCCTGAAGTACAAGGAATTGCGTGAGCAATTAAAAAGTAAAGAAATTTCGCTATATGTGCATCAGATCGAGCAAATCCATGAATCGTGGAGCGAGGCCAACGCCAAGCTGGCCAAGCTGCAGGAGGAGCAGCTGGCGCTGTCGACCGTTGTTTCCGCGCATGATGCCAAATTGGAGAGCGACCGGCTGGCCCTTCGTCAGGTTGAGGATCAAATCGAACTGCTGCAAAGTCAGCTGCTCGAATACAGCGAAAGCTACGAGAAAAGCGAAGGCTACGGCGAAGTGCTGAAGGAACGCGCTAAAAATCTGACTCAAAATCGCGAGCAGCTGCTTCAATCGCTGGAGATTAGTGAAGAGCGGTTCGCCCAGCGGCAGCAGGAAAAGGAGCAGCTGGCAGCCAAATTCGCTGCAGCGGAGCAGCAGCTTCATGAGCTGCGCAATGAACTGGCAGCCGAAGAGGCGAAGCTGATCGGGGTGACCGGCGGCATCAGCCAAGCGCAGGAGGACGGCCTGAAAGGCCAACTGCTGGACATCATGAACCAGATGGCGCAAGCGCGCAACGAGATCCATTATGCTGAACAGCAGAAGGAAAGCGTGAAACGCCGGATGGAACGCGCGGAAGAGGAAGGCGTCAAATGGACGGAGGAGCTGGAACGGCTCAAAGCGCGCAAGGCTGAACTGGAGAAGGTGCTAGACAAGCTGGGCAAAGAGATTGCCGATTTGCGCGGACAGTACATCCAGGAAAGCGAACGCGTGAATTCGCTGCAGAAGCTTGTGGAAGAAAGCCAAAGCAACATCCGCAAGTGGGAACAGAAGCGCGAAGCGTTGGTTTCCCGCCGCGACACGATGAAGGAGATGGAGGACGACTACGACGGGTTTGTCTTGGGCGTTAAGGAAGTGCTCAAGGCGGCCAAACGGTCGACGTTGTCCGGTGTCCACGGTGCTGTCGCGGAGCTGATTCGGGTGCCGGAGAAGCTTGAAGTCGCCGTAGAGACGGCGCTAGGCGCTGCGATGCAGCATATCGTCATGGAAAACGAAGCGGTGTCGCGGCAGGCGATCGCCTTTCTGAAGCAGCGGCAGCTGGGCCGGGCGACCTTCCTTCCGCTCGACGTAATTCGTCCGCGCCAGATTTCCGCAGCGGACAAACGTCTACTGGAGGAAGCGGACGGATTCATCGGCATTGGAGCCGATCTGGTGGGCTACGAGCCGAGGTATAAGAACATTGTCGGCAGCTTGCTCGGTAATGTCGTCTTTGCCAGCGATCTGGAGCGGGCGAACAAAATGGCCGCACGGCTGCAATACCGCTTCCGGATCGTGACGCTGGAAGGCGATGTCGTGAATGCCGGCGGTTCGATGACCGGGGGCAGCCAGCATCGCAAGAACAGCAACCTGCTGGGGCGTAAACGCCAGCTCGACCAGCTTGCCGGCGATATTCGCGAAAGCGAGGAAATGCTGGACAAGCTGCGCAAAGGGTTGGCAGACGTACGCAGTCAGCTGGCCAAGGCCGAAAGCGAGTTAACGCGACTGCGGGAAGCCGGCGATGCCAAACGGGTAGAGGAGCAAGAATGCGCCGGTGATTTGAAACAGATCGACCACGAATGGCGCCGTGTCTCCGAGCAGTTTGAGCTCTATGGCCAGGAGAAAGGCCACTACCTGAAAGAGCTCGAGGAGCTTGAAGCGACAAAGACCGCGGCGGAAGCGCGACTCGTTGAGCTGGAGAAAGAAGAGCAAACGGTGCAGCAGTCGATCCGGGCAGCCGAGTTCGCGCGTAAAGCTAGCGAATCGGCCAAGGAGGAGCTGCAGGATTTGCTGACCGGGCTCAAGGTCCGGGAAGGCAAGCTGGATCAGGAATGCCAGTCGCTGCGTGAGCAGCTGCGCCGCGCGGAGGAAGAGTTCAAGGTGCAGGAGCGTGAGCTGGGGCAGACCCGCACGATCCTGCAGTCGATTGAAGCGGACCTGAAGCAAAACGAGGAGCAGACCGTGAAGCAACGGGAAGAGCTCAACGACTTTAAGCTGAAGAAGGAACGGGCCAGCGAACAGCTGGAGCTGGAACGCGCTTCGCGCGCCGTGCTTGTGAAGAAGCTGGAGGAAGGCGAAAGCGAAACGAAAGAGCAGCGGCTTGGGCTCAAGGCCGTAGAGGAGCAGTTGCGCCAGACAGAAATCCAGGCGAACCGCCTCGACGTGGAGCTGGATAACATTCTGCGCAAGCTGTCTGAGGATTACGAGCTGAGCTACGAGCTGGCGAAGCAGCGTTACGCCGTGCCGGAGGATGTGCCGCAGACCCAGGCCGACGTGAAGGAGCTGAAGCGGCAGATCACGTTGCTTGGGGAAGTGAATCTCGGCGCGATCGAGGAATACAACCGCGTGTCGGAACGTTATCAGTTCCTCAGCGAGCAGAAGAATGATCTCGTCGAAGCGAAAACGACGTTGTACCAGGTAATCCGCGAAATGGACGAGGAGATGTCCAAACGCTTCAAAACGACGTTTGACGCCATTCGCCGCGAATTTGTGATCGTCTTCTCGAAGCTGTTCGGCGGCGGGCGGGCGGATTTGATCTTGGTCGATCCGGACAACCTGCTGGACACAGGGATCGATGTGGTGGCTCAGCCGCCGGGCAAGAAGCTGCAACACCTGCAGCTGCTCTCCGGCGGGGAGCGGGCATTAACAGCGATGGCGCTGCTGTTTGCGATTTTGCAGGTGAAGCCGGTGCCGTTCTGCGTGCTCGACGAGGTCGAGGCGGCGCTGGACGAAGCCAACGTGGTCCGTTTTGCCCAGTACTTGCGCGAATTTTCGGAGCAAACCCAGTTTATCGTGGTGACTCACCGCAAAGGCACGATGGAAGAAGCCGACGTGCTGTACGGGGTGACCATGGAGGAAGGCGGCGTGTCCAAGCTCGTTTCGGTGAAGCTGGAGGACGAAGATACGGTCGAAATCGCTTAAGCCAACAGAACATTCTCAAATACAATTTACGGTGGCTTGGGGGTCAAGACGACAGCTTGGCTCTCCTGCCACGTTTTTGTGTTTACGCGGTCTGGGGCGGAAAATTGCTTAGGCCCCCTGCGGTATGAGATAATTGAGTTCGAAGTGATGAAGGAGGACATATTCCTATGAGTTTCTTTAAGAAACTGAGAGAAAGCATTGCATCTAAAACGGAATCCGTAACGAAACAGTTCCGGGACGGGCTGGAGAAAAGCCGGAAAGGCTTTGTTGAAAAAGTGACAGAGCTCGTAACCCGGCGCAAAAAAATCGATGAGGAATTTTTCGAAGAGCTGGAGGAAATTTTGATTGGCGCCGATGTTGGCGTGAACACCGTAATGAAGCTGATCGATGATCTGCAGGCTGAAGTGAAGCAGCGCCGGATCGAGAACGCCTCGGAGCTCCAGCCGCTGCTCTCCGAGAAGCTGACCCAGCTGCTGCGCGGGGATGAGGACAGCGAAATGCATTTGAACCCGGACGGGATCAGCGTCATTTTGTTCGTTGGCGTTAATGGGGTCGGTAAAACGACGACGATCGGTAAGTTGGCCCATTTCTATAAGCAACAGGGTAAGAAGGTCATCCTGGCTGCCGGCGACACCTTCCGTGCAGGGGCGATTGAGCAGCTCGAGGTTTGGGGCAATCGAGTTGGAGTGGATGTCATCAAGCAACAGGCCGGCTCTGATCCGGCAGCGGTGATGTTCGACGCGGTTCAAGCCGCCAAGCAGCGTGGGGCCGATATTCTGCTGTGCGATACCGCGGGACGGCTGCAGAACAAGTCGAACCTGATGGAGGAGCTGAACAAGATTTACCGCGTCATCCAGCGCGAAATTCCAGGCGCTCCGCATGAGGTGCTGATGGTGCTTGATGCAACAACAGGGCAAAACGCGCTTAGCCAAGCCAAGCTGTTTGGCGAGAAGAGCGGCGTGACCGGTCTCGTGCTCACGAAGCTGGATGGCACGGCTAAAGGCGGTATTGTCATCGCCATCCGTCAAGAGCTCAGCCTTCCGGTGAAATTCGTTGGACTAGGCGAGAAGATGGAAGATCTCCAAAAATTCGATTCCGAGCAATTCGTGCATGGGTTGTTTGCCGGCTTGATTGCTGAGGAGGAAGAAGCTGAAGGGGAACCCAATGAGGCTTAATTGGGCAAGTCCCAGTAACACATTGCGGGGTTCCTTCGTATGATGCTCATAGGCAAACGCCCGGCAAGACAAACTAATCAAGAGAATTTTAGGAGGTGACAGGATGGCCAATACACATACGTATGACCGCCGTGAGGAAATTGCCAACGCGATCACTCACGGCATCGGCGCCTTGCTCAGTGTGGCAGGATTAGTGCTGTTGATCGTTTTTTCCAGCATGAAGGGCACAGCTTGGCACGTTGTCAGCTTTACAATATATGGTGCAAGCATGCTGCTGTTATACCTGTGCTCGACCCTCGTGCACAGCTTCAAGGAAGGGAAACTGAAGGATTTGTTCGAATTTTTCGACCATTCCTCGATTTACATTTACATCGCGGGGACGTATACCCCGTTTCTGCTGGTAGCCGTTAGGGGACCGCTCGGCTGGAGCCTGTTTGGCACCGTCTGGGGGATCGCGCTGCTTGGCGTTGTGTTTAAAGCCTTTTTCGTCAAAAGATTCCTGTTCCTATCGACGTTTTTCTACTTGATTATGGGCTGGTTAATCGTGATTGCCTGGGGACCGCTGACCGCGGCGATGCCGCATCAAGGGATCGTCCTGCTGGTTGCAGGCGGGCTGGCGTATACGCTGGGAACGATATTTTATGTCTGGCGCGGATTTCCTTATCACCATGCGATCTGGCATCTGTTCGTCCTCGGCGGCAGCGCAACGCATTTCTTTGCGATCTTGCTGTATCTCTTGCCGAATCATTAAGAGAACTAGGCGTCAAGCCGCTTTCCGAAGCACTGGGAGCGGCTTTTTTGCATAGAACAGCGGCTTTGGCTATGTCCTGAACTGATGTTAAGGAAAAGTGCTTGACATCCATCCCGGCATTCGGTATCATAGGAAAAGTTGATGCCTGTAAAGTGTTTTTCCTTGACGGAGGGGGTGCCCAGATGAGTCAGGAGAATAGGCTTGAGAAGACAAACCGGATCAACCTTTTGTTTGACTTCTATGAAGCGCTGCTGACGGAGAAGCAGCAGACGTTCTTGAAATATTATTTTCTCGATGATTTCTCGCTGGGCGAAATTGCCGCTGAGTTCGAGATCAGCCGTCAGGCGGTATATGAGCATATCAAACGGGCTGAAGGCATGCTGGAAACGTACGAGGAGAAGCTGGGTCTGCTGAAGAAGCACGAAGCGCGGAGCCTCGTGTTGTCCCGGTTAGGGCAGCTGGTCGAAGACAGCGACATGTCCCCGTTACATAAAGAAACCGCAAGAAATTTGCTTCGCGAGGCGGAGCAATTGTAAGATGACAATAGGAATACGGAACGATTCTTATAGAGATGGAGGTGACGAGGTATGGCATTTGAAGGTTTGACAAGCCGTTTACAGAGCGTGTTCAGCAAGCTTCGCGGCAAGGGCAAAGTTTCCGAGGACGATGTGAACGAAGCGATGCGTGAGGTTCGCCTCGCGTTGCTGGAAGCGGACGTCAACTTTAAAGTCGTCAAGGAATTCATCGCCAAGGTGAAGGAGAAGGCGGTCGGCAAAGAGGTGATGGACAGCTTTACGCCGGGCATGGTCATCATCGATATCGTCAACAAAGAGCTGACCGAGCTGATGGGCGGAAGCCAAGCCAAGCTGGCTCGCAGCAATCGGCCGCCAACTGTCGTGATGATGGCAGGTCTGCAAGGGGCTGGGAAGACGACAACCTCGGCGAAGCTGGCCAAGCTGCTGCTGAAGGAGAATCACCGGCCGCTGCTGGTCGCAGGGGACATTTACCGTCCGGCGGCAATCAAGCAGCTGCAGGTGCTCGGCGAGCAGATCAAAGTGCCGGTGTTTACGTTGCCGGAGGGCAACAGCCCGGTTGAAATTGCCCGTCAGGCGCTGCAGCATGCGAAGGATAACGGCAACGACTATGTGTTGATCGATACCGCAGGCCGGCTGCATGTGGACGAAGAGCTGATGGAGGAGCTGCGGCAAATCCATGAAGTGACGAACCCGGACGAGGTCTTGCTCGTGGTGGACGCCATGACCGGTCAGGACGCGGTTAACGTTGCGGAGAGCTTCAATCAACAGCTGACGCTCACTGGCGTCGTGTTGACCAAGCTCGACGGCGATACCCGCGGCGGTGCGGCGTTGTCGGTTAAGGCCGTAACCGGCTGTCCGATCAAGTTTGCCGCGCTTGGCGAGAAGATCGATGCGCTGGAACCGTTCCATCCGGAACGGATGGCATCGCGGATTCTTGGCATGGGCGACATGCTGTCGCTGATTGAGAAAGCCCAAGCCAACATCGACGCGGAAAAAGCGAAGGAAATGGAACGGAAAATGCGCAATGCGGAGTTTACGTTCGAGGATTTCCTGGAGCAAATGGAGCAGGTGAAGAAGCTGGGCCCGCTGGATCAGCTCATGGACATGATCCCCGGCATGGGCAAGATGAAGCAGATGCAGAACGTCAAGGTGGACGAGAAGCAAATGAGCCGGGTAGAGGCCATCGTGCATTCGATGACCAAAGAGGAGAAGCAGAATCCCGATATGATCAATCACAGCCGGCGCAAACGGATCGCTGCAGGCAGCGGAACCACGCTCGCCGACGTCAACCGCTTGATCAAGCAATTTGACGAGATGCGCCGCGTGATGAAGCAGTTCTCCGACATGATGGGGCCGAAAGGCAAAGGCAACAAAATGTTAAAGCAATTAAGCAAGGCTGGCAAAGGGATGAGATTCCCTTTCCGTTAATCGATAGCAAGGTTCATTCTTAGAAGGAGGTGAATTTCGTGGCAGTTCGTATTCGTTTGAAACGTATTGGTGCTCATAAAGCTCCTTTCTACCGTATCGTGGTTTCGAATTCCCGTTCCCCGCGTGACGGTCGTTTTATCGAGGAGATTGGTTACTACAACCCGGTTGCTGAGCCGGCCGTAGTCAACATCGATGAAGAGAAAGCATTGAAA
Source organism: Paenibacillus sp. MB22_1 (assembly GCF_047200555.1). NCBI lineage: Bacteria > Bacillati > Bacillota > Bacilli > Caryophanales > Paenibacillaceae > Paenibacillus > Paenibacillus sp. MB22_1. The sequence continues at coordinate 1,764,389 of NZ_JBLADV010000001.1, read as the reverse complement.
TGGCTCCAAGACGGTGCACAAGCATCCGATACCGTTCGCAATCTGCTGAGCAAAGCAGGCGTTATGAAGAAATTCCATGAGCTTAGACAGCAGAAATAATTGCTGATTCGGAGGGTCGTAAATGGAACAATTAGTCGGCGTTATTGCGAAGGCTCTTGTTGATCATCCGGACGACGTGCGCGTAGATGTCGTGGAGAAGGACCACCTGATTGTGTATGAGCTCTCCGTACATCCCGACGATGTAGGGAAGGTTATTGGCAAGCAGGGGAGAATCGCCAAGGCGCTTCGCACCGTCGTAGCATCGGCAGCGGTCAAGATGGATAAGCGGGTCACCGTGGATATCATGTCTTGAGCGTTAACTTCATAATGATAGACGAAAGCGGGTTAGGATGTTTGTCCTAGCCCTTTTTCGTACATGCTGAAGCAGAAGGATCCTGGCAGTTGGGACAAGCTGCGAGTATGATGAGGAGATAGCACTTGGGAGGTTAATATGTCGGATTCATTGTTATCGGTAGGCAAAATCGTAAATACGCACGGGATACGTGGGGAGCTTCGCGTGCTGCTGCAGACGGACTTTCCGGAGGTGCGCTTCGCACCGAAGAGCCGGCTTCTGATTGTTCATCCCGAAACGGGGGAACGGCTGGAGGTCACCGTGCAATCGGCGCGGCCGTACAAACAGATGTATATTGTTAAATTTGCCGAATTCTCCAATATCAACGATGTGGAACGGTTTAAAGGCCGCAACTTGAAGGTGAGCAAGGCGGAATCGGTTGAGCTTCCGGAGAACGAATATTATTTCCATGAAATCATCGGCTGCAGCGTGGTTTCCGATGAGGGGGAAGAGCTGGGGGAAATCGTGGAGATTTTGCGGCCCGGCGCGAATGATGTATGGGTTGCCAAGCTGCCAAACGGTAAACAGCTGCTGCTTCCGGTGATCGATGACGTTGTATTGGACGTCAACGTGAAGGAGAAAATCATTACAGTGCATTTGATGGAAGGACTGTTGTAGGATGCGCGTGGATGTGTTGACCTTGTTTCCTGAAATGTTCGCCGGCGTATTTGGCAGCAGCATCCTCGGCAAAGCTCAGGACAAGGGGATTGTGTCCTTCAACGCCATTAACTTCCGGGACTATGCAGGCAATAAACATGGAACCGTTGATGATACGCCTTATGGCGGCGGCGGAGGGATGGTGCTGAAGCCGGAACCGATTTTTCGTGCGGTTGAAGATTTGCTTGGACGGGAGGTTGATGGGGAAAACGGAGATACAGCGAAAGATCCGGCAGCTGCTGCAGAACCTGACCTGACGCCAAACCCTTCCGTTCGTCCACCGCGCATTATCCTGATGTGTCCGCAAGGCGAGACGTTTACGCAGAAGAAGGCGGAAGAATTAGCCCAGGAAGATCACTTGATTTTTATTTGCGGGCATTATGAAGGTTACGATGAACGGATTCGCCAACACTTGGTCACCGACGAGTTATCGATTGGCGATTATGTACTGACCGGGGGCGAGCTGCCGGCGATGGTGGTCATCGACAGCGTGACGCGCCTGCTGCCCGGGGTGTTAGGCAATGAAACAAGCGCGGTCACCGATTCGTTTAGCACCGGACTGCTGGAATACCCGCATTACACACGTCCCGTTGAGTTTCGCGGCTGGAGAGTGCCGGATATTCTGCTCAGTGGACATCATGCCAATGTCGATGAATGGCGGCGCAAGGAAGCGTTACGGCGGACGTGGGAGCGACGCCCCGATCTGCTTGAGAAGGTGGAGTTATCCCCTAAGGACTTGCGCTGGCTGGAAGAAATCAAAGCTAATGCTCCGAAAGGGAAGGATTAAGTAACTTCTCCATGTCTGTGTCCGATGTGACCGTTAAGCGGTTTAAAGCCATTAACCGGTCACCGGGTTGAACAAAGCCCTGGCGAACGGTGAAAGCCATGCGGTAGCCGTTCTCCTGCAGCTCATAAATCATCTGTTGGGATTTCTCGCCATACGGGTAAGCAAAGTAAGGAGAGTCGACCCCATTTTCCTTCATCTTGTCGATATCGGCTTGGATCAACGTGGAGTCTAGCCCTGCGGATGCAGCAACCCCGCATTTTTGAAAGCCTTTGTAATGCAGATTGTACGTGTGGCTGTGAAACTCGAATACATCGCGCGCAGCATGGATTTCTTCCTTTGAAAGATACGTTTTCTTCGTGGGATCAAAGTTTTGGGTTTCTTCTTCGATTTTACTGCCGATGACAAAGATTGCTGCTTTAAATCCATAGGTTTTGAGAATCGGATAAGCGTAAATATAGTTATTTTGATAGCCGTCATCAAAGGTAATCACCACGCTCTTGGCCGGCAGGGAGATTTGTCCTCTGACGTATTGTTCAAGTTCGCTTAAAGAGGCGGTATAATACCCCTGCTCATGCAGATAGGCCATCTCTGCTTCAAAAGCCTCAAGATTGATGATGGATTTGTTGCCAGGCTCTTGATTGTATTGCTTCGGGGTTATGTAATGATACATCAGTACGGGCACTTGTGCGGCGGTGCCTGGGGCAACCGCAAAGTCCTTCGGCAGGGTGGGGTATTCCTCATGCTTCGCATGGCTTGAAGTAAACACCTTCGTTTTTACCATATCCCATGAGGTACAAGCCTTACGGGCCATTACCGTATTCGGATGGGTCACTGCGGCCGAATACACAAAAATCGAAATTGCTGCGAAAAATAGTACATACTTTGCTAATCTTCTTCTCATTTCTCCACAAACTCCTATTTTACTCTATTAGATCTATTTTATTCGCTCTCTCCAAAAAAGTGGTTACGATTTGTTAGCCTACATCAAAACCAAAAACCCCCGGTAGATTTACCGAGGGTTTTGCTTATTCGAATGATTCGACGATATATCCGGCGGCGATGACGTCTTTTTTGCTTAACACAATCGACCCCAGCTCTTTCTTAACAGTGATCAAATGAGACTTGTTCGTAACGACAGAAGTCGTTTCTCCATCCTTAAGGTTTGCGGCATTAAGGCTAAATGCGGTTTCGCCTCCCGCGCGAACAACGTATACATTGGCGGTATCTTCAGATTGCGAAGCGGAAAGGCGCGGGTTTGCAGCGATCAGATCGGATAAGGTGATCCATTCCTTCTTTGAACTGAACGAAATCGTTTTGGTCGCACCATCGTAGGTTGTGCTGTAATTAAACAAGCTTGCGGCTTCACGAATCGGGACATAGGTCGTTCCATTAAAGACCAGCGCATCCGCGGTCAGCTTGGTTTGCCCATTCACCACGTAATTGAAGTATTTGATGGTCGCTTTGACCGTTTTTACCGCAGGAGCAGCCCCCGCCACGGATGCCGAGCCAATTAAGGCACACGCCGTAACCGCGAGTACGAACTTTTTCATTCGATTCCCTCCAATCGATTATCGTCCTTTAAAAATATTACATAGAAGCTTATCTAATGATATAGGATTTGTGGGTTATTTTGCTGGGAGCAGATCAGACGAAGGGACTAGCCCTAATCCAGAGAGATTGGGTCTTAGGCTTGCGCCTAAGCTCTTGCGAGGGTGCGCGCTTATGGCTTATAATGGAACTACGCGATTGACATAAGGTTAACGTTGAACGGCAAATCGTTAACCACCATGAGTGATTATCGGGGTATGGCGCAGTCAGGTAGCGCGCACCCTTGGGGTGGGTGAGGCCGTGGGTTCGAATCCCGCTACTCCGATCTTTAGCAAACCGAAGGAACAGGCAAATTTCAATTGAATTTTGCCTGTTCCTTTTTTATACCGCGCAAGCTATCAAGACAGTTGCCTCAAACCGTTAGTCGCCCATACCGTTCGTCCACTGCTCTCATACTATGCATTAGCTTGCATAAGGAAGGGGAACAAGGGAATGGAAGAGATATATTATAATTGCTTACAATGCATGGGGAAGCGTGTTCGGATTTTAACCCGTGATGGGGCTGTACACGAAGGCACGATTGTGAAGGTTGACCGGAACAACGTATATTTAAAAAAATCGGGGAAAGGCCGGGCTCAAATCTCGGCATTTTATCCGCCCTACTATGGTGGCTACGGGTACGGTCCTTATGGAGCGGCCGACGAAATTTTGACGCTGAGCCTGTTCACGCTCTTGGCGATTGCTTTAATTTAAGGCTGAAACGTTCGCCTCCAAGGGATTGGAGGCATTTTTTTGTTCAATTTTGGATAGGATAAATTTAGGATATCCCCTGATAACCCTTGCCTTGTAGAACTTATATTTTTCTTGCGAAGCCTATGGGATTATGGTAAAATTCAATTTGTTGTGAATTCGGTGGTCCGCTGCGGATGATGAAGAAGAACAAGAGGTTCTTTGGAAGAGGCATGAACACCTGAGTGGAAGGAGGGAGTCCTAGATGAATATCGTACAAGCGATTACGCAAGAACAGCTTCGCAAGGATATTCCGAGCTTTCGTCCTGGTGACACCTTGAAAGTGTTCGTTAAGGTTATCGAGGGATCTCGTGAACGTGTCCAATTGTTCGAAGGTGTTGTGATTAAGCGTCGTGGCGGCGGAATTAGCGAAACTTTTACGGTTCGTAAAATTTCCAACGGTGTAGGCGTGGAAAGAACTTTCCCGCTTCATTCCCCGAAAATCGATAAAATCGAAGTGGCTCGCCGTGGTAAAGTGCGTCGTGCGAAGTTGTATTATCTTCGTGAGCTTCGCGGTAAAGCAGCGAGAATTAAAGAAGTACGTCGTTAATTTTCCGTTAACGAAGAGGGGGCTTGTATCCAATCAAGCCCCTTTGCTTTTTCTTCGGGAAGTTTCGAGTTCATTCACTACCTCCAGTACATATTTTAAGAGATAAGGGGAGGTCACGATCCATGGAGAAGCATGAACGTCAGGATTATCCGGAGGTTTCGCCGTCTTCCGGACGGGTGGAGCAGTCGCCAGACGGGCCAGGAGCGGTGCAAACGCCGCCTGCGGGCAAGAAGGAAAAAAGCGAGGCGCTGGAGTGGCTGAAAGCTATCGCCATCGCCGTTGTGCTGGTTCTCCTGATTCGTTGGCTTTTCTTTGCTCCGTTTATCGTCGACGGCCCGTCGATGCAGCCAAACTTTCATACGGGAGAACGGATCATCGTCAACAAGATCATTTATGATATCCGCGCTCCAAAGCACGGCGAGGTCATTGTTTTCCACGTTCCGTCGGAGGGGCGGGATTTCATCAAACGTGTAATCGGCGTCCCTGGGGATACCGTTCAAGTGGAAGGGGATACGGTGACGGTCAACGGGAAGGTCGTAGACGAGAAGTACATTAAAGATGTCGTGATCGAGAAGCATAATAATAACGAGCTGTACAATACGGAAGCGAATTTTCCCAACGAGCTGGTTCCGGATGGAACCGTGCCGGAAGGATACGTATTTGTACTGGGGGATAACCGCTCGAATAGCACGGACAGCCGGCGGATCGGTTACGTACCTTACAAAGACATCGTAGGTCGGGCAGATCTGGTGTTCTGGCCGCTGTCGGATCTGAAGTTTATCCGGCACTAGACGTTGCGCAATAGAATGGGAGAAACGTGAGGGAAGGCGCGTTCTTGGGACAGTGAGGTGAAGGTATATGACAATTCAATGGTTTCCCGGCCACATGACCAAGGCACGCCGGCAAATCCAGGAGAAGCTCAAGCTGATCGATGTGGTCATCGAGCTCCTTGACGCGAGGTTGCCTCTGTCGAGCCGCAATCCGATGATCGATGAGATTTTGCAAGGCAAGCCGCGCTTGATCGTATTAAATAAATCCGATTTGGCCGACCCTGCGGTTACGCGGCAATGGATTGCTTATTTTAAGGAAGAAGGGCATCTGGCCGTTGAAGCAGACGCCGCCAGCGGGCAAGGCTTAAAGGAGATTCCCCGCTTGGCCAAGGAACTGCTGAAGGAGCGGATCGAGAAGCAAATCGCCAAAGGCATCAAGCCCCGGGCGGTTCGAGCTTTAATTGTCGGAATCCCGAATGTTGGGAAATCAACGCTGATTAATGGCTTAGCTGGTCGTAAAATCGCCGCCACCGGCGACAGACCCGGCGTCACCAAAGGTCAGCAATGGATCAAGGTTGGCACGGAGATGGAGTTACTCGACACGCCGGGTATTTTATGGCCGAAGTTTGAGGATCAGAACGTCGGCTACCGGCTGGCCGTGACCGGTGCGATCCGCGAAGAGATTTTGAACGTGGAAGACATCGCTTTTTTTGCCGTAAAATATTTGGTCCGGTATTACTGGGAGCCGTTCAAAGCGCGGTTTGAGCTGGATCAGCCGCCGCGAGACTTCGACGATCCGGACGAAATCGTTGCGATCATGGAAGCGGTGGGGCGTAAACGCGGTTGCCTCATCAGCGGTGGACGAGTGGATTTGGAGAAAGCATCGGGGATTCTGCTTCGCGAATTGAGAGCCGGGAAGCTGGGCAGATATTCGTTGGAAGCCCCCTATTAATAAATGAAAGCCGCTGGCGGTTTGGAGATCCTTCTTCAGATCGCCGGCGGCTTGTTTTTTTAGCGAAAGGCTGTAGAATCGAAAGAGGATTGCCGATAAAATAAGGGAAGCATCGTAATTTATAGAGATGAAACCGATAGAGTGATGGATGCGCTCCAGGCGTGGAACCCTCATTTCCGAGTCCGGAGATAGGAACCAACAACATAGAACAGCTAGCAACGGGGGAAGTTTCGCGAGAACAAGGAGGCATTATGGACGATTTATTAAAATATGAGCGCGAGTACTGGCAAGCGGGATATCCGCATATTGCGGGGATCGACGAAGTGGGCAGAGGCTGCTTGTTTGGAGATGTGGTAGCGGCTGCGGTCATTTTGCCGCAGGGGCTCGTGTTTGAGGACGTTAACGATTCGAAGAAATTAAGCGCCAAGAAGCGGGAGAAGCTGTTTGATCTCATTATGGAGCAGGCGATTGCCGTGGGGATCGGATTTGTGGATGCGGCTACAATTGACCAAATCAATATTAAGCAGGCAACAAGGCGGGCGATGAAGCAGGCGGTCGAGCAGCTGACGATTCAGCCGGATTTTCTGCTCATCGATGCGGAGAAGGTGGATGTACCCATTCCCCAACTTTCGGTGATCAAAGGGGATGCCACCAGTCAGTCGATCGCGGCCGCTTCGATCGTTGCCAAGGTGACTCGGGACCGTTTGTGCCAGGGCGAATGGGATGCACGTTATCCCGAATACGGAATCGCCGTACATAAAGGTTATGCAACCAAGCTGCACCGCGAACAGCTACTTGCATTGGGGCCAACGCCGATGCATCGCAAGAGCTTTATGCGCAATTTGATCGTGGAAGAACAAACGTTGTTTTAACTGGCATTCCTTACCCGCTCTCGATCGAGGCGGGTTTTCCATATCCTAAACGAAATCAAAGGGGGGAGCTTATGAATATCGGACCGCTGCTGCGCAGTTTGATGGGGGACGTTCGTTCCGGGGAGCCGAAATCGCTGGAACTCAAGACGGGGCAGGTGGTCCGCGGCACGGTCTTGTCCGTCTCTGACGATGGGCAAGTGGCCGTCATTCAGGTCCAGGGCGTGAAGCTTCACGCTGCCTTAGAGACGCCGATGCGCCCGGGGGAAACAACGCTTCTGCAGGTGCAGCCGGAATCGAAGGACGGTTTAGCGGTCTTGAAGCCAATTTCCTCGGACCCGGGGACCGTCCTGTCTCCCGCTTCTCTTGCTAAGGCGCTCGAATCGCTGGGACTTGAGAATACGCCGGCGAACCGGGAATTCCTGCAGATGATGCAGAAAAGCGGAATTCCGTTAACGCGGGAAAATTTGTCGCTCCTGCAGCAGGTCTCCGGGCTAAAGCCGGCTGGAGTGCCGCTGTCGGAGTGGATTCAGGCGGCTGGCATTGCTTTTGGACGGGGGCTTCCGATCACCGGTGAAACGGTAGCGGGGTTGCACCAAGCTGTTTTTGGACCTCCGCTGCACGTCCTGCTGTCCTCGCTGGAGGAGCAGATCGCCGGCTTTTTGCGCCAAGCGGGGCCGGACATGACCGGAAACGGAGGACATACCGGCTCAGGCTCGGCGGCTGGCTCATCGGCTCAGACGGGGCAAACGGCATCCCCCTTGCTTGCGGGGGGCACCGCTTCTCCAGCGCCCGGGTCGAATGCCGGGACGGCCGCCTGGGGAGCAGCACAAGCAGGGACGCTGCCGAGCGGCGGAGGAGCCCAGCCAAATCAGGCAGCTGGGTTGGTGCAGTTAGCCCGACAGGGCGCTTTTGCGGTTGCCTCGGGCGGGCCGCAATCCCCGCAGCCGGGGTTGCAGGGACAGCAAGCCGCAAGTGCACCGGGCGGAGCGCTGGTCGCGAAGCTGCAAGCGGTGCTGGCGGAGCTGCAATCGTCCGTGCTTCCGGAGGGCACGGACTTGCCGGGCCGCGCGATGGTCGGCCCGGCAGGAGGCGCCGCCGCCGATGGCAAGGGCCCGGCGGCGGCCGCGCCGCAAGGCGAAGGGCCCGCAGGGCCTTCGCCGGCGGGCACGCGCCCCACGCTCGCGGCGGAGCCGTGGGTGGGGCGCGTGCTGAAGCTGCTCGGTGCGGAGCACGAGCAGCAGGCGCTGCGCGCGACCGCGCCGGCGGCGAGCCCGCCGGCCGCGGGAGCGCAGGAAGCGCCGCCTGCGGCCGGCGCTTCGGCGCGGGCCGCCGCCGGGGGCGCGGAGGCGCCCGGCGGCCAGGTGCCCGGCAGCGGGCCTGCGGCCGCGCCGGAGGCGGCGCCAGCGCCGCTGCGCCATGCTGCAGCGGCGGGCGGTGCGGCCCCGGGCGAGGCGGAGCTCCCGCCCGGGAAAGCGCAGCCGCTTGGCGCCGAAGCAGCCGCCGCAGCCGCTCGCAGCGGCAGCGGCGTGACGGCGGCGAGCACGGCTGCGCATGAGACGCTGAAAGGCCTTCTCCTGCAGGTGATGGCCTCAGACGAGCTGCCCGCGCCGCTCCAGGAGGCGGCGCGCCAGCTCGTACAGCAGCTGACCGGGCAGCAGCTGCTGCTCAATACCGACCGGACCGCGCCGTTTGCGCAGGTGACGATGTTCCTGCCTTTGATCGGTCCGGACGGACGGCAAACCGCCGCCGTGCACATCGAGTCGCGGCGCGGACGCAAAGGCGAACTGGATCCGGCCAATTGCCGGTTATGGTTCGATTTGCAGATGAAGACGCTGGGGCAAATCATGGTCGACGTACAGGTCGCCGACAAGAAGGTGCTGCTCAAAATCTACAGCGAAAAGGAAACGACCGGAGCCTTTTTGGAATCCCGCCAGGAAGAAGTGAGTACGGCGTTGGAGAAGGCGGGCTATCGGCTCTTGTCGCTCAAGGCGGAGCCTTTGATCAAGCCGGAGGGGGAGGAAGGCAACGAAGCGGATTTCAGCCAGCCGATGTCTTATGCGCCTAGCGTATACAAAGGAGTGGATTACCGCGTATGAAGGAGAAACCGCAAGCGCCCAGCTTGGCTTTCAAAAAAGCGGTCGCCTTGAAATACGATCCCGGCCAGGGAGAGGCCCCGGTCGTTGTGGCCAAAGGCAAGGGGCTGATCGCTGACCGGATCCTCGACGCGGCACTGGAGCACGGGATCCCAATCCAGGAAGATGCTGCGTTGGTTGAGGTGTTGTCCAAGCTGGATTTGGATCAACAGATTCCTGCCGAACTGTATGACCTGGTTGCCGAAATTCTGACCTTTATTTATCGATCGGATAAAATGGTGGAAAGAGGGTTGTTCTTTGAGTAACCTTGGCATCAATGGGCGAAGAGGAGATGGCCGCAAAGAACGCGGCCGGAAAGCGGAACAGGCCGCTTGCGAGCATCTGATTTCACAGGGATACACGATTCTTGAGCGAAATTGGCGCTGCCGCAGCGGAGAACTCGACATCATTGCCAGGAAGCGAGACGTTCTCGTGATCGTAGAAGTCCGAAGCCGCAGCCAGCAGGCTGCGGCTTTCGGCACGCCGGCGGAATCGGTGAATGCCCGCAAAATCAAGCAGGTTCGTGATACAGCCGCGGTTTATTTGCATCGTACGGGTCAATCGGACGCCAACCTTCGCTTTGATGTAATTGCGGTGACGTTCGGCCGAGGCGATAATATCGCGCTGGAGCATATTCAAGCCGCTTTCTGATGGGGACTCATCCCGCAACTTCATGCCGCCGGTCCAGTTGCCGGTATTGGATCGCTTCTGCGACATGCTCGGCACGAATATGGACTTCTCCTTCCAGATCGGCAATCGTTCGGGACAGCTTGATGATCCGGTCATATGCCCGCATGCTCAGCCCCAGCGTGGCAAAACAATCCTGCAGCAGCTTGGTCGCATCACGGTCTAGCGGGGCAAATCGACGCAGCAGGCTGCCGGACAGCTCGCTGTTCCGGGAGATCCGGCAGCCGCGATAGCGTTCCTGTTGAATCCGTTCGGCTGCCATCACCTGTTCCCGCATCGCTGCGGAATCCAGCGGCTGAGGATCGTCCTGCCAACGCTGCGGGCGAGGAACCTCCACCTGCATATCAATCCGGTCTAATAAGGGGCCGGATATTTTTTCGCGGTATTGAGCGATTCGCCAAGGCGAGCAGGTACAGGCGGGCAGCGGCGGCTCGGCACCGAGATAGCCACAAGGACACGGATTTAACGATCCCGCCAGCAGGAAATGAGCAGGGAACGTGAACGACGCCCGGGAACGGCTGATGGTGACGACGCGATCCTCCAGCGGTTGGCGCAGCACCTCCAGCACATTCCTCGAGAACTCCGGCAGTTCGTCAAGGAACAATACGCCGTGGTGGGCAAGGCTGACTTCCCCCGGCTTCGGGATTCCGCCCCCTCCAATCAGACCGCCGGCGGATATCGTATGGTGCGGCGAACGAAAAGGGCGGCGCTGGATCAGACCTTGTCCGGAGTCATTGAACTTGCCGGCAGAGCTGTAGATTTTCGTGACCTCTAGCGATTCTTCCAGCGTTAAGGGAGGCAGAATGGATGGCAGTCGTTGCACCAGCATTGTCTTGCCGGTACCGGGCGGCCCGATCAGCACGATGTTATGGAACCCGGCGGCAGCGATGACTAGCGCCCGTTTAATTTGCCGCTGACCGATCACGTCGCTGTAATCGAGCAGGGGAGGAAGCTCGGCCGTTGTCCCCGTGCCTTCCGGCTTTTTCTCAAGATGGTTTAAGGTTTGAAGGACAAGCGGAGCCTGCTCTTGATGCACCTGAATGGAGTGCAAAGGCAACGCAGCTGCCACCTCCGAGTCCTTCGCTTCGTGCGAGGGAGGGGCGAGTTCGCTCAAATGGCTGAGGGCATAAACTCGAATACCTCCAAGCAGCAGCGCTTCTTCGGCATTATTCTGCGGGAGCAGCACCGCCGTAAAGCCATCGCGCCGTGCCCGATCCACCATGGACAGAACGCCTGGTACAGGACGCAGCGTGCCGTCCAGCGACAGCTCTCCGATGATCAACAAGCGCTCCTCCGGCGGCAATCTCACCTGGTCACTAGCCGCCAATATTGCCAGCGCGATGGCCAGATCGAAGGCCGAGCCTTCCTTGCGCAGGTCAGCCGGCGCTAAATTAATCGTTACGCGCTGAAGCGGAAAGCGATAGCCGCAGTTTTTGATCGCTGCCCGGACCCGGTCAATCGCTTCGCGAACGGCCGAATCCGGCAAGCCGACGATGCTCGTTTGCGGAATGCCGCTGGACAAGTCAACCTCAACCTCGATGATCACGCCGTCAATGCCGTACAAGCACGCGCTGTGTAGTTTACCGTACATAACAAAAAAACACCTCATTCCTATCGATTTAAGCTTTGCTTGGGCAAAGCCTGGATTGGAAAAAGGTGCTTCCTTATTTTCCCGATTCATTTAGTTACACGTATTCTAGGACGAACGTTAACGATTGTCAAGTTGGCAAACCTACGCTGCTAAGGCGAAGCAGGGGAGGTATCAGAATGTGATTTCGGGAGGAAGCTGGCAAGCATTTTTCTCACAACCTAAGATATTTTCATAAATTGCTGAAATTCGTCGAAATCCATCTCATGATGAGATGCGTGGGGCGCAGTGTCAATTTTGGGCTGAACAAATTGGCGCGAGTTTTTCCTGTCCCTGCAACTCCTTGAAACTTTGAAAGCGATTCATTGCACTTTGGCCATTCTCCCCTGCTGCGTCAATTATTCATCTCAACTTGAGATGAAAATGATATAAAAAAGTTGTGTATAAATGATGAACTTTTTGAGGAAAGCGTTTCAAAAAAGTGGTACAATAATCTGGGTTTCAGCTGATATTTTCGAGAAGGGGGACCACAAGCCGCAGGTTTTGGACCCTCTAAAATACCGCCTGTTGATAGGAGGATTTTACGCATGAATATCCATGAGTATCAAGGAAAAGAAGTCCTAAAGCAGTACGGTGTGGCCGTTCCTGAAGGACGCGTGGCGTTTACGGTCGAGGAAGCTGTCGAAGCGGCTCAAGCGCTGGGGACCTCGGTTGTCGTGGTCAAGGCGCAAATTCATGCCGGGGGCCGCGGTAAAGCCGGCGGCGTCAAAGTGGCCAAAAGCTTGGATGAGGTGAGAACCTATGCTCAGGAACTCCTCGGCAAGGTACTGGTCACCCATCAAACGGGACCAGAGGGGAAAGAGGTTAAACGCCTCTTAATCGAGCAAGGCTGCGATATCAAGAAGGAGTATTACGTTGGCGTTGTCGTGGACCGTGGTACAGGCCGCGTGACGATGATGGCCTCTGAGGAAGGCGGGACGGAAATTGAAGAAGTGGCAGCCGCAACTCCGGAGAAAATTTTCAAAGAAGTGATTGATCCGGCTATTGGCTTGACGTCGTTCCAGGCCCGCAGATTGGCTTACTCCATTAATATTCCAAATGAACTAGTAGGCAAAGCCACGCAATTTATGATGGCTTTGTATGAAGCTTTTGTGGACAAAGATTGCTCCATCGCGGAGATTAATCCGCTTGTCGTCACTGGAGATGGCAACGTCCTGGCGCTGGATGCGAAGCTGAATTTCGATTCCAATGCGCTGTTCCGTCATAAGGACATTTTGGCGTTGCGTGACTTGGAAGAAGAGGACGAGAAGGAGATTGAAGCTTCGAAGTACGACCTCAGCTACATTGCGCTTGATGGGAACATCGGCTGCATGGTGAACGGGGCCGGTCTGGCGATGGCGACGATGGACATCATTAAATATTATGGCGGAGACCCGGCGAACTTCCTCGATGTTGGGGGAGGTGCGACGGCAGAGAAGGTCACGGAAGCCTTTAAAATTATTTTGTCGGACGCTAAGGTGAAAGGGATTTTCGTAAATATTTTTGGCGGCATCATGAAATGCGACGTGATTGCTTCAGGGATCGTGGAAGCCGCGAAGCAGGTTGGTTTGGACCGTCCGCTCGTTGTGCGCCTTGAGGGTACGAACGTTGATCTTGGCAAGCAGATTCTTGCTGAATCGGGTCTGGCAATCGTTTCGGCCGACTCGATGGCAGATGGAGCTCAGAAGATCGTTTCGCTCGTTTCGTAATTTAGAGTGGTACCTCACATTGCAATCACCTATCCATAAGGGGAGGCTCGAAATATGAGTATTTTGGTCGATAAGAATACGAAGGTCATCACCCAGGGAATTACCGGGAAAACCGCATTGTTCCACGCCAAAGGAGCGCTTGACTACGGCACGCAAATGGTCGGGGGAACGTCTCCAGGCAAAGGCGGCACGAAGGTAGATATTACGTTGGAGAATGGCGAAACCGTCAGCCTGCCGGTGTTTAACACGGTTCGCGAAGCGAAGGAAGCGACGGGGGCTACTGCCAGCGTGATTTACGTACCGCCGGCATTTGCAGCCGATTCGATCCTGGAAGCCGTAGAAGCGGAATTGGATCTGGTCATCTGCATCACCGAGGGAATTCCGGTCCTCGATATGGTGAAGGTGAAGCGTTATATGGAAGGGAAAAAGACCGTGCTGATCGGTCCAAACTGCCCAGGCGTCATTACTCCAGGCGAATGCAAAATTGGCATTATGCCGGGCTATATCCATTTGCCTGGTCATGTCGGCGTCGTGTCGCGCAGCGGCACGTTGACGTATGAAGCGGTGCATCAATTGACGACTCGCGGCATCGGACAATCTTCGGCGGTTGGTATCGGCGGCGATCCGGTGAAGGGCTCGGAGTTTATTGATATTTTGCGCCGGTTTAATGACGATGACAACACGCATGCCGTGATCATGATCGGGGAAATCGGCGGAACCGCTGAAGAAGAAGCCGCCGAATGGATCCAAAAAAATATGACGAAGCCTGTCGTCGGCTTTATCGGCGGTGTGACGGCTCCTCCAGGGAAACGGATGGGTCATGCCGGTGCGATTATTTCCGGCGGGAAAGGAACGGCGAAGGAAAAAATCGCGAAGCTGGAGTCCTGCGGCATTAAAGTCGCGCCAACCCCATCGGAGATGGGCGCAACACTGGTCAGTGTTCTGGAAGAACGCGGCCTTTTAGAATTGTGCACGACACGATAAGCTATTTTTGATATAATCATATCCAAAGGTAAGCAACCTTCTTAGCCATACATGGCTCGAGGAGGTTGCTTTTTTTATTTTTCAAGGAGGGATTCGTTGTGGAGAAGAAATGGGTACTCGCGGGATTACATGAATTCCCCGGGGTAGGCTGGAAAACGCTGCAGCAAATCGTTGCATATGATGAGGACTGGGAGCATGCCATCGAGTTTACGGCAGCGGATTGGAGGAAGCGGGGACTGGGCCCAGGGCTGTCACTTCGGCTGTCGGAGCGGTTCACATGGGACTGGATTGAGGCCCAAATGGAACAGTATGAAGGTAAAGGGATACAGGTGATTACAAGGCTGGATTTGGAGTATCCTATTTTAATGAAGGAGACCGCTCAGCCGCCATGGGTTTTGTATTCTCTGGGTGATACCAGGCTGCTGAACGGTCTTAATATCGCGATGGTAGGTACGCGGACGCCAACCGCCTATGGTCGAAAGGTAGGAGCCGCCTTAGCCGCTGACCTTAGCTCCTTCGGAGTAACGATTGTGAGCGGGATGGCCCGCGGGATTGACGGGGTTTGCCATGAAGCGGCTTTACAGGCAGGAGGAAGTACCATCGCCGTATTAGGTACGGCGATTGACGTAGCTTATCCACCGGAGCATGCCTCCATGTATCGACGAATCGCCGAGCAAGGGCTGGTCATCTCGGAATATCCGATCGGTACCCCTGGTCACCCTGGGATGTTCCCGCAGCGCAATCGGATCATTGCGGGAATTTCTTATGGTACGGTGGTTGTAGAGGCCGACGCTCGCAGCGGGTCCTTGATCACGGCGGATGAGACGCTGGATGCGAATCGTGACCTGTTTGCAGTCCCTGGGCCAATTACGTCGCCGAAGAGCCGGGGAACCCTGTCGCTTTTGAAGCAGGGAGCCAAACTCGTCACCGAAGCCAAGGATATTTGGGAGGAATATCAGGCCTTATTGCCTGTCGCGGAGGAGACGAAAAAGGAAGCGGTAACAGGAAACAAGTTGACAGATGAGGAGCGCCGCATATACCATATGTTGGAGCAGGGCATCACGAGTTTTGATGATCTGCTCGTACAAACCGGGTGGGATTTTGGACTTTTACATTCAGTTCTGTTATCTTTAATCATGAAAAAAACGGCGGTTCAACTCCCCGGCTCAGTATACCAGCTAATATAGTCCATTCCTAACCGAGAGTGGCTTGAATATATGACTATATGAGTATTTTACCTGAATACAAGGAACACCAGTTTTAGAGTTTCGTATTGTTTGAGAGGAGGACGAACCTGTGGCGGATTCACTCGTCATCGTGGAATCGCCTGCCAAGGCGAAAACGATTGGCAAATACTTAGGCAGCAAATACATCGTGAAAGCCTCAATGGGTCATGTTCGCGATTTGCCCAAGAGCCAAATTGGGGTTGAAGTAGAGAACGACTTCAGTCCGAAGTATATTACAATCCGTGGGAAGGGTTCTGTATTAAAAGAATTAAAGGATGCCAGCAAAAAAGTAAAAAAAATCTATCTGGCAGCCGACCCCGATCGCGAAGGAGAAGCGATTGCCTGGCATCTGGCCCATGTGCTGGACGTGGATGAGAAGGATACATGCCGCGTCGTATTTAATGAAATTACGAAGCAAGCGGTTAGAGACGCCTTCAAAAATCCGCGCCCCATCAATATGGATCTGGTGAACGCGCAGCAAGCCAGACGGATTTTGGATCGGCTGGTTGGTTATAAAGTCAGCCCGCTGCTGTGGAAGAAGATCAAAAAAGGGTTGTCGTTTGGCCGCGTGCAATCCGTAGCGGTGAAAATCATCTTGGACCGGGAGAACGAAATCTCTGAATTTGTCCCGGAAGAATACTGGAGTATTACGGCGAAGCTGAAGACGGGAGGCTCTTCGTTCGAAGCGAAGTTTCACCAGTACAAAGGTGAGAAGATCGAGCTAAAGAACGAACAGCAGGTACAGGAAATTCTGAAATCGATCGAGAAGGCCAAATTCAGCGTGGTCGATGTGAAGGAGAAGGAACGTCTCCGCCATCCGGCGGCGCCGTTTACAACCAGCTCCCTGCAGCAGGAGGCAGCGCGTAAACTGAATTTCCGGGCAGCCAAAACGATGTCGATCGCTCAGCAGCTGTATGAGGGGGTTGACCTCGGCAAAGAAGGGACTGTTGGTCTGATCACGTATATGCGTACAGACTCGACGCGAATCGCTACTTCCGCCCAAGAGGAAGCCAAGCAATATATCCTAGATAAATTTGGTGAAGCCTACGCGCCTGAAACGCCGCGTCAATATTCCAAGAAGGCTGCCAGCGCGCAGGACGCCCATGAAGCGATCCGTCCAACATCGGCGATGCGAGATCCGGAATCGGTGAAGGAGTTCACCACCCGGGATCAGTATCGGCTGTACAAATTGATTTGGGATCGTTTTATGGCCAGCCAAATGACTTCTGCCGTGCTGGACACGATGTCAGTGGATATTGCCGCTGGTGAAGCAACGTTCCGCGCGGTTGGGTCGAAGATCCGCTTCCCTGGCTTTATGAAGGTGTACGTGGAAGGCAATGATGATGGCAACGCCAATGAGGACGACAAGTTTTTGCCACCCCTGGCGAAAGGGGAAGAACTGGCGAAAGAGTCGATTGAACCGAAGCAGCATTTTACCCAACCCCCGCCTCGCTATACGGAGGCGCGTTTGGTGAGAACTTTGGAGGAGCTCGGCATTGGACGTCCGAGTACGTACGCGCCAACCCTGGAAACCATTCAAAAACGCGGTTACGTAGCGATTGAGGACAAGAAGTTTGTCCCAACTGAGTTAGGCGAGCTCCTCATCGAACAGACGGAGCAATTCTTCCCAGAAATCCTTGATGTGGAATTTACCGCCCATATGGAAGAGGACTTGGACCATGTTGAAGAAGGTTCCGAGGATTGGGTAAGAGTGCTGAGCGAGTTTTATAAATCGTTTGAGAAACGTCTTCGGGTTGCCGAAGAGGAAATGAGGGAAGTCGAAATCGAAGACGAAGTCTCCGATGAGATTTGCGAAAAATGCGGAAGACCGATGGTCTATAAATTGGGACGTTTCGGGAAGTTTTTGGCTTGCTCGGGGTTCCCGGAATGCCGGAATACGAAACCGATCGTCAAGGACATCGGCGTCACCTGTCCTAAATGTAAAGAAGGCCATGTGGTCGAGCGCCGGAGTAAAAAGGGACGGGTCTTCTATGGCTGCGACCGTTATCCGGAGTGTGACTTTGTTTCGTGGGATAAGCCTTCACCGAAGCCTTGTCCGAAATGCGGTTCGATGCTCGTAGAGAAGCGAAATAAGCAAGGCGGGAAGCTGCAATGTACCTCCTGCGACTACGTGGAAGCCATTGAAGATAACGACGATACAGATGATTAAGATGAGCCCGCGTTTGTGCGGGCTTTGAGACAGCTTAGAAATTCAGCATGAGATTTAGTAGGGGGACATGAACATGACGAATAAAGTAACGGTCATCGGCGCGGGATTGGCCGGCAGTGAAGCGGCATGGCAAATCGCGAGCCGCGGCATCCCCGTGGTGTTGTACGAAATGCGCCCGGTTGTGAAGACGCCGGCGCATCATACCGATAAATTTGCCGAGCTGGTCTGCAGTAACTCTTTGCGGGCCAATGGGTTAACGAACGCCGTTGGCGTTCTCAAAGAAGAAATGCGGATGCTGAACTCGCTGGTGCTTGGTGCGGCGGATCGCAATGCGGTGCCGGCCGGCGGCGCGCTGGCCGTTGACCGGGACGGTTTCTCTGGAGAGATTACCCGGACGCTGAGAGAGCACCCGTTGATCGAAGTCATTAATGAAGAAATCAAGGAGATCCCGCAGGACGGGATTGTCGTGATTGCCACCGGGCCACTGACGTCTCCTGCCCTTTCGGAGCAAATTAAGCGGTTGACCGGCGAGGACTATTTTTACTTTTACGATGCTGCCGCTCCGATTGTGGAGAAAGATTCGATTGATATGAGCAAAGTGTACCTGGCTTCCAGGTACGACAAAGGTGAAGCAGCCTACTTGAACTGCCCGATGACGGAGGAGGAGTTCGACGCTTTCTATGATGCGTTAATTCATGCGGAGGTAGCTCAGCTGAAAGACTTCGAGAAGGAGATTTACTTCGAAGGCTGTATGCCGATCGAGGTGATGATGCGGCGCGGCAAGCAGACGGCCCTGTTTGGGCCGATGAAGCCGGTTGGTCTCGTCAACCCGCACACCGGCAAGCTCCCGCATGCTGTGGTGCAGCTGCGTCAGGATAATGCAGCCGGCACGTTGTACAATTTGGTAGGCTTCCAGACCCATTTGAAATGGGGCGAGCAGAAGCGCGTCTTCTCGATGATTCCAGGTCTGGAGAATGCCGAGTTCGTCCGGTACGGCGTGATGCACCGTAACACCTTTATCAACTCGCCGAAGCTGCTCATGCCAACGTATCAGTTGAAGGCACGGCCGTCGCTCTTCTTCGCGGGTCAGATGACTGGTGTCGAAGGTTACGTCGAGTCCGCTGCTTCCGGTCTGATTGCGGGGATTAACGTAGCCCGAGCTGCCGCAGGCCAGGAGGGCATCGTCTTCCCTGCGGACACAACGCTGGGCAGTATGGCGCGTTACATCACCACCGCAGACTTCGAACACTTCCAGCCGATGAACGCCAACTTTGGCTTGTTTCCGAAGCTGGATACCCGCTACCGCAAAAAAGCAGAGAAAAACGAAGCGCTCGCGCAGCGCGCGCTGAATAGCTTGCGATCCTTTATGGCAGAAGAACGGTTGGGTTAATCCACGATAGTGTAAAATCTCTGTGGGTGTAGGAATTGGAAAAAGCGGATATAGAAAAAGAGCTTCTCCCTTGGTAAAGTGATGTTTGACGCACAACACACCAAGAAGGAGGAAGCTCCTGTGAGCCACTTTACCACAATAATGCCGACGATGAAAGAGATTGAGCAATGGATTTTCCGGAAAATGCAGGAGGAATTCGCTCGTGCGATGAAGCAGGTACTGGAGGCGCTGGATCAGCAGATCCTGGAGGAACGGGACCGAGAGCGTTATCGAGTAAAGGACGAGCGTGAAACAAGCGTCAACACAGTGTTCGGGAATGTGCGCTTTAAGCGGAGATTGTACTGTGACCGTAGAAGCGGCAAACACGTGTATCTGCTGGATCAGCTGTTGCAATTCGAAGGGCGCGGGAAAGTCAGTCCGCATTTGGAAGAGACAGCAATCGCATTCGCAAGCCAAGGACCGTCGTACCGGGACAGCGCAAAGCGGCTGGAGCAGCTTTTGGGCTACAATGTGCTGAGCCACCAAGCGATCAGGGAAAAACTGATGGAGCGTGCGCAACAGCCGATGCCAGCGGTGAAACGGCGCGCTGCCCGCGTGCTGTTCGTGGAAGTGGATGGGCTGTACACGAAGCTGCAGCGGAGCAAAAAGCGCGGGATGGAGAACGCAATTGCAGTCGTACACGAAGGCTGGGAGAAGAACGGCAAGCGGGTACAGCTGAAGAACAAACAGCATTACCTGCATACGAGCGGCGGCGACTTCTGGGAAGGGTTCGGGGACTTTCTGGTGGAGCGTTACGAAATCGACGAGAACACGTGGCTTGTGGTGAACGGAGACGGCGCGGCGTGGATCGGGGAATGTACATCCTACTTTCACCAATGTCTGTACATGCTGGACCGCTTTCATGTGGCGCGTGATTTGAAACGCTTTGTCGGTCATTTGCCGCAGGTGTGGGAGACCGTGAGACGGTCTTTGGCCAAACAGGATGCAGCCGCGCTTATGGCGGTCCTGGAAGGCGTGTCGGAGCAAGAGATAGCGGAAGAGAACCGGAAGGATTGGAAGCCGTATAAAAGATTTCTAAAGCGGCATGAGAAGCATTTGGACGACTACCGAAAAACACTCCAGGCGAAGGGGATCGACACAAGCGGCATGCGCCCGATGGGAAGCGCGGAATCGCAGATGCGTATATTCGCCAAGCGGACGAAGCGTGGCGGGTACAGTTGGAGTGAGCGAGGCGTCAGGGCGATGCTGAGGACGATGATGAGGATTCAAGAAGCGGGCACGGTGGTAAGAACGGTTGAAGGACAAGCGAGTAAGCAGGCAACGCCGCAGCAGTCGATAAACATGCGGCAATTGCTCAAGAACGTGACGCAACCGGTCAAGGGTTGTATCGCTGGAATGATTCGCATGCTGCAAGGACCGAAGCAAAGCAGCACAACGGGTATGGCACTCAAAGCACTTCGCGGATAACGGCAAAAAATTCTGACAAATCACTTGTGTTTGATGAAAGAACGAAGCAAAGCGCTTACAAGGAAGAGGTTCCTTCGGGGTTCGCGTTCCAGGCATCTTAAATGACTGCCCACGCTAGCTTGACACTGACTTAATCCACCGTTTTTTTGCAATCTAGGGGGTAAACGGGTTATGCTGAAATCAAGGACGTTCATATGATAGAACTGGCCCATTATCATACGTAGTAAACGAACCCATTGCCTCAGTCCCTCCTGCGTAAATTCGAATTGATGAAAAACGTAAGGGCTGAGAACATACAAGAGAGGAAGGCGAACAAACACATGGAGCTATCTTTTCACGCTACAACGATTTGCGCTGTACGCCACAATGGCAAAGGCGCCATTGCCGGTGACGGGCAAGTCACGTTTGGTCAGAACGTCGTGATGAAACAAACGGCCAAGAAAGTCCGCCGGTTGTACCGCGGTCAAGTGGTTGCGGGTTTTGCCGGTTCGGTCGCCGATGCCATCACGTTATTTGAGAAATTTGAGGGGAAACTGGAAGAGCATTCGGGGAACCTGCAGCGGGCAGCGGTTGAACTGGCCAAAGATTGGCGCCAGGACCGCGTGTTGCGCAAGCTGGAGGCTTTGATGATCGTCATGGACAAAACCGGGATGCTGCTGATTTCCGGCGGCGGGGAAATTATTGAACCGGATGATGATGTGCTGGCGATCGGGTCAGGGGGGAACTTTGCTCTGTCGGCTGCGCGGGCGCTCAAACGCCATGCTACAGGGTTGGAGGCGAAGGATATCGCCCGCGAATCCTTGCAGATCGCTTCGGAAATCTGCGTATATACGAACAACAACATTATTGTTGAGGAGCTTTGAGTATCGTTGATACTATCGTGTCAGGGGGACGAATCATGACCGAAAAAAATTTAACGCCAAGACAAATCGTAGCCGAACTGGATAAATACATCGTAGGACAGAAACAAGCGAAAAAATCGGTTGCTGTCGCGTTGCGGAACCGTTACCGGCGCAGCTTGCTCCCGGAGGAGGTTCAGGATGAAATTGTACCTAAAAACATCCTGATGATCGGACCGACCGGGGTGGGGAAGACGGAAATTGCCCGCCGTCTCGCCAAGCTGGTTGGTGCTCCCTTTGTTAAAGTGGAAGCAACGAAGTTCACTGAGGTTGGTTATGTAGGTCGAGACGTCGAGTCGATGGTGCGCGATCTCATCGAAACGGCGATCCGGACAGTAAAGCTTGAGCGTACCGAGAAGGTGAAAGATAAAGCGGAAGAGCTTGCGAACGAGCGCCTGGTTCAGATCCTGGTTCCTTCAGAAAATAAAACAAAAGGCGTTCGCAATCCGTTCGAGATGTTGTTTGGGGGCGGTAACGGGGCGAACACCTCCGCTCAGGAGGAGCCGGAGGAAGACAGCACGCTGGCCGAACGCCGACGTCAGGTGCGCTTCAAATTGTTGTCCGGTCAGATGGAGAACGACATCGTGGAAGTTGAAGTTGAAGACAACACGCCAACGATGATGGATATGTTTGCCGGCCAGGGCAACGACCAGCTTGGCATGAACATGCAGGAAATGTTTGGAAATCTCCTGCCGAAACGCACCAAGAAGCGGAAGCTGACCGTCAAGGAAGCCCGCAAAGTGCTGACGCAGGAGGAAGCGGCGAAGCTGATCGACCAAGACGATTTGATTCAGGAAGCAATCACGCGGGCAGAGCAATCCGGGATCATCTTTATCGACGAAATCGATAAAGTTGCCAGCCGGGGACAGGGCTCGGGTCCCGACGTATCCCGTGAGGGCGTACAGCGCGATATTTTGCCGATCGTGGAAGGCTCGACGGTGATGACCAAATACGGTCCCATCAAAACAGATTATATTTTGTTTATTGCGGCAGGAGCTTTCCATATTGCCAAGCCATCTGACTTAATTCCTGAGCTTCAAGGGCGGTTCCCGATCCGGGTTGAGCTCGACAGCTTAACGCTGGAGGACTTTGTGTCGATCTTAACGGAACCGGAGAACGCCTTGACGAAACAGTATATTGAATTGCTGCGAACGGAGGATCTGGAAATCGAGTTCTCGGACGCAGCGATCCATGAAATCGCCCGTATTGCGGCCATGGTGAATGCGAATACCGAAAACATCGGTGCCAGACGGCTGCACACCATCCTGGAGAAGCTCCTGGAGGATCTGTCCTTTGAAGCGCCGGAGCTGACGCTGGATAAAATGGTCATCACTCCGGAATACGTGCGGGAGAAATTAGGAAATATTGCCCAGGATCGAGACCTCAGTCAATTTATTTTGTAGAAAGATTCATGAACGTGGGGTTAGGGCCTTGTTTTTCAAGGACCTAATCCATTTTTCACAATTTGACGAAAAATAGGCCACTCTGCCGTAATGGCGGGTGGTCTTTCTTTTTAGATTGTGCTGGATGATGGCGATAATTATGTAAAAAATGGTTTTTAGACCAAAAAACGAGATAAACAATTGAAAGATAGGGCTTTTTTCTTATTGTAAATATGTCGAATCTCCATGAAACTTAGGATATATGACATTATTAAACAGATTTCATGCTAGGACGTAAGAAAGACAAAAAGAAAGACAATAAATAACAATAAATTGTCGAAAAAAGAGGAATTATTCATTGTTTGTAGAATCCTTAGTGATTAAGAGCAAATGAGCCTAAGGGGGGAATTGAAGTGCAGTTGTTGAACGGACTGGGATTTGACAGGCTTGAGACTGCCATCCAGGCCGCCAATCTCCGGCAAGGGGTCATCGCTAACAATATTGCGAATGTGGACACCCCTTACTTTAAGCGATCCAGCGTGTCCTTTGAAAGCATGTTACAAGCGGAAATGAACGGTAATATGCCGGCGCTCCAAGGAAGGAGAACGGATGTAAGACATTTCGTTATAGGACCAATGACCGAGGTTCCTGAACCGGTGGTTAGTGTGGATCAGACGACAGCAATGAACAACAACCAAAATAATGTCGATATCGACAGTGAGATGACCAAACTTGCCGAAAATCAGTTGAGATACAATGCGTACATCGAACAATTGAACTATATGATCAAAATGAAACACACCGTCGTGGAAGGGAGATAATCGGACTTGAATATCAGTAATAGTTTTGGGGTTAGTTCTTCCGCCTTAACCGCACAGCGTCTTCGCATGGATGTGATTTCCTCCAACATCGCGAATGCTGAAACAACCCGGGCTAAGATTGTAGACGGCAAGGCCGTTCCTTACCGGCGCAAAACGGTGGTCATGGCACCCAAGGAAATGGATTTCGACAGTGCCTTGAATTCAGTAATGGGTAAGGAAGTGAGCAGTCAAGGGGTGAAAATTACCAAAATTCAAGAGGACCCCTCACCGCTTAAACCGGTTTACAATCCGACCCATCCTGATGCGGACAGCGAAGGGTATGTCTATATGCCTAATGTTGATATTTTGAAAGAAATGGTAGATATGATTTCGGCAACTCGCTCTTATGAAGCAAACGTAACGGCGCTTAACGCCAGTAAGGCGATGTTTACCAAAGCCTTGCAAATCGGGAAATAGACCAAAAGTAGACTTACATAATTTGTGATTGGGAGTGTTGCACGTTGATCGAGAGAATGAGTTTTGACTCCTTGAAGCCGCTAACCGGAATGCAGACGTCCGGTAATGAACAGAACCTCACGCCTGCGCAAGCGATAAAGCAATTTAGCTCCTATCTAAACGATGCACTGGAAGGAGTCGCTGCTCAGGAAGCCAATGCCCAACAAGTGAACAACCAGTTCCTGTTAGGAAAAGTAAGTGCCGACGAGATGATGATCGCCTCGGAGCAAGCCTTGTTAAGTTTGCAGTTGACTACGCAAGTCCGGAATAAAGTGATCGAAGCTTACCAAGAGATTATGCGTACGCAAATTTAAGGATTGAAACATGCTCGGATGAGGTGACATTGTGAATGAGAGAATTACACAGTACCGGGATCGATTGATAGGGTACTGGAACCAATTTAGTAAAAAACAAAAAACGTTATTAGTCTCTACGGCGACTTTTATCCTGCTCGCGATCATCTTGCTGACGATTCAATTTTCCAAAACGGAATACGATGTGGCCTTTACGGGTCTCGATTCGACTGATGCGGCAGGGATCATCAATTACTTGGAATCCAGCGGAATCTCGTACAAGCTTGGACCGGACGGTACAACTATTTCGGTTCCTAGCAAAGACGCAGCACGAGTTAAGGTTGAAGTTGGTTCCCAAGGAATCGTTCAGAACGGTTCGATCGGTTTGGAAGCCTTCAATGAAAGTTCTTCCTTAATCGGAATGACGGACAACGAATTTAACGTCAAGTACAAAAACGCCATTAACGGCGAGGTCGAACAGCTGCTAAAGAGAATGCAAGGCGTTAATGATGCCAAGGTTCTCATTAACTTACCGGCAGAAAACGTGTTCGCCAGCCCGGATGAACAGGAGAAAGCGACAGCATCTATCGTCCTCACGTTCAAGCCGGGATATCGTCCGAATCAGGAAGCCATCGATGGATATTTTAACTTGGTTAAAACGTCGGTCCCTAACTTGCCGGTGGAAAATATCTCGCTCTCCTCGAGTGATGATACGATCTTGCTTCCAAGCGGACAAGGCGGGACGACAGGCTCACTGACCTCGGCGGTTCAAGAGAACATGGCGCTGCAGAAGAAGTTCGAAAGCGATGTGCGCCAAAGCGTAAAGCAATTCCTATCCAGACTGACCGGTCCGGATAAGATTGAAGTGCTGGTCGCTTCCAAGTTGAATTTCGACCAAGTTAGCCAGAAAGACAATCTGGTCACTCCAGTGGATACCGAAAACATGAAAGGTATCGAGATCAGCGCACAAAAAGTGCAGAAAAGCTACACCGGATCGGCGAATCCAACGAGCGGGGTACCTGGAACTGGGGAAGAAGATGTTGTGAACTATCCTTCGTCGGAAACGAACGGCGGGTCTTCCTCGGAAGAAAGTTCGTCGACGATTAACTACGAGGTTAATCGAATTACGAAGGACATTATCGCCAGTCCCTATGTTATTAAGGATTTAACCATTAATGTGGCCGTTGAACCACCCGAAGGTCAGGAAACTTTGGATGAAAATACTCGGTCCGCGATCGAAAATATTCTGAAAAATATCGTTGGATCCTATTTGGCTGACTCTGGTACTACATATACAGACGAAGAATTGCAGAGAAAAGTTTCAGTGTTGTCTCAGCCATTCCATTCGGATACTGTCCAAAAAGCCGGGTTGAGTTTATCAAGCCCGTTGGTATGGGGAGTAGGAGGTGCAGCTCTGCTGGCGCTGGCCGGTCTCGGAATCGTCTTGTTCCGCCGCCGCAAGCAAGCGCAAGAAGAGGAAGAAGAGATCGCGCTGCCTCTTACGCCTGAGTTTCCATCGATCAATTTGGATACAGTCACGAATGAGAACCAAGTGCGTAAACAGCTGGAGACGTTGGCCAAGAAGAAGCCTGACGAATTCGTTAACTTGCTTCGCACCTGGCTGGCTGATGAATAGAGGTGAATGTATTGTCCAAAACATCGAGTCCGGTTTTGACCGGGAAACAAAAGGCAGCCATTTTGTTAATTACGTTAGGGCCGGAAGTGTCGGCGCAAATCTTCAAACATTTGCGGGATGATGAAATCGAGCAGCTCACGCTGGAAATTGCCAACGTCCGTAAAGTTGACAGCGCCGAGAAAGAAATGATTATGGCGGAATTCCACCAGATCTGCTTGGCGCAGGAGTATATCACCCAGGGGGGCATCACTTACGCCAAGGAAATTCTGGAGAAGGCGCTGGGCCAGTCCAAAGCGGTGGACATCATCAACCGTTTGACGGCAACCCTTCAGGTCCGGCCATTCGATTTTGCCCGTAAGGCAGATCCAAATCAAATTCTGAACTTTATCCAGAACGAAAACGCGCAGACAATCGCTTTGGTGTTATCCTATTTGCAATTTGAACAGGCGGCAGCCATCTTGTCTTCACTTCCTCAGGAGAAGCAAGCGGAAGTAGCGCGGAGAATCGCGATGATGGATAGCACGTCGCCGGAGGTCATCGCTCAGGTGGAACGCGTTCTGGAGCAGAAGCTCTCTGCTACGGTTACGCAGGATTACACCAGCGCCGGCGGCATTGAATCGATCGTCCAAATCTTGAACGGAGTCGACCGGGGGACGGAAAGAACGATTCTCGATTCGCTCGAAATCCAGGATCCCGAGCTGGCCGAAGAAATCAAGAAGCGGATGTTCGTCTTCGAGGATATCGTCAATATCGACAACCGTTCCATACAGCGGATTATCCGCGATATCGAGAACAGCGACTTGCAGCTTGCCCTCAAAGTGGCCAGCGAAGAAGTTCGCGAAGCGGTCTTCCGCAACATGTCGAAGCGGATGTCCGAGACGTTCAAGGAAGAGATGGAATACATGGGGCCGGTGCGGCTGCGTGACGTGGAAGAAGCACAAACCCGCATCGTAGCTACCATTCGCAGGTTGGAAGAAGCAGGTGAAATTATAATCGCCCGCGGCGGAGGAGATGACATCATTGTCTAATTTGATCAAGGTGTCTCAATACGTACCGGTTGAAATCTTGAAGCAGCTGAATTTAGCCAAGGTTCATCCGACAACCGAGGACCCGTCATCCACTCACACCGAGAATCCGGTCGTTCAAGGTCCTTCCGCTGAAGATCTTGCGGCCGAAGAGACGAGACGTCAGATGTTGGCGGATGCGAAAGAGTTCGCCGAACGTCAGGTCAGGGAAGCGGCGGAGCAAGCGGAACGCATGCTGGCCGAAGCACAGAAGCAAATCGAAGCCTGGTGGCAAGAGCGCCGTGAGCAGGATGAACAGATGATCGAAGCCGTTAAAGCGGAGGGCTTCACTCAAGGCTACGAGGAAGGGAAAGCGCAGGCCGAAGCAACGATGCGCGCCCAGATCGAAGAGATGATGAATGAAGCTGGTTCCGTTCTGCAACAGGCTTATGTGGAGAAAGAACGCATCATTCAGGAAGCCGAGCCGTTTCTAGTCGAATTAAGCTGTGCGATTGCCGAGAAAGTCATCGACAAGCAGCTTGAGCTTAAACCGGAATACGTCATCGATCTGATCAAGAAGAGTTTGGCACGCAAACGCGAGCAAGGAATTTTGACGTTGTGCGTTTCGCCAAGCGATTTTGCCTTCGTGCAGGCGGCAAGGGAGGAGCTCAGCCTTGCCATCGACTCGCAGGCTGAACTTCAAATTTTGCCCGACCCGACCGTCAAGGATCGCGGCTGTGTCATCCGCTCCTCCTTCGGCAGCGTGGATGCCAGAATTGATACACAATTGACGGAGATTAAGAAGGAATTGTTGCGGGTTTCTCTACAGATGGAGGAGCGGGGGCAAGCGAATGACGAGTTTGAAAGCTGAACGTTACATTGATCATCTCAGACAGCTTGATCCGATCCGAATCAACGGGAAGGTGACGCAAGTCATTGGGCTGATGGTCGAATCCGAAGGCCCGGATGCCAGTATCGGCGATCTCTGTTACATCTATCCGAGTAAAGCGGCGCAACCTTTGCAGGCTGAAGTCGTCGGATTTCGCGATAACAAGGTATTGTTGATGCCGCTCGGTGAGCTGCAATCGATCGGACCTGGTTGTGATGTCGTTGGGACCGGCAAACCTTTGACGGTACAGGTTGGATCGGAGCTCCTTGGTAAGGTGCTGGACGGCTTGGGGCAACCGCTGGACGGATCGCTGCTTCCTTCACGGATGGGCCACTATTCTACCTATAATAAGCCGATGAATCCGCTGAATCGTCCGCGGGTCTCCGAACCGATTGGCATTGGAGTACGGGCTATCGATGGTTTGCTGACAATTGGCAAAGGCCAACGGGTAGGGATTTTCGCCGGCTCCGGGGTCGGGAAGAGTACCTTGATGGGGATGATTGCCCGCAATACCTCAGCAGATGTGAACGTGATTGCGCTCGTTGGGGAGCGGGGACGCGAGGTGCTTGACTTTATTGAGCGGGATCTTGGCCCGGAAGGATTGGAGCGCTCTGTTGTCGTCGTTGCAACCTCCGATCAGCCGGCTTTAATCCGGATGAAAGGGGCTTTGATCGCCACAACCATTGCGGAGTATTTTCGGGACCGCGGGCTCAACGTCATGCTGATGATGGATTCCGTCACCCGTTACGCGATGGCGCTGCGTGAGGTAGGGTTAGCCGTAGGTGAGCCTCCTGCCATGCGCGGTTACACCCCTTCCGTGTTTGCCGCCTTGCCGAAGCTGATGGAGCGGGCAGGAACGGGACCAACCGGTTCGATTACCGCCTTCTATACCGTGCTCGTTGACGGTGACGATATGAATGAACCGATTGCGGACGCCGTACGCGGGATATTGGACGGGCATATCGTTTTGAACCGCGGGATCGCGAACAAAGGTCACTTCCCCGCGATTGATATCCTAGCCAGCATTAGCCGGGTCATGAAGGATATTGTGTCGGATGAGCAAAATGAGGCGGCCGAAAATCTGAAACGGTTGATGGCTGTTTATAAGGATTCCGAGGATTTAATTAATATCGGCGCTTATCAACCCGGATCGAACCCGGACATTGATGAAGCAATTGGGGCCATTCAGCAGATATGGAACTTTACGAAGCAGAAGGTTAATGAGAAGGTCACGCTCGCCGAAGTCCAGGAACGGCTAATTTCCGAATTCGCAAGGAGATGAAACGTAGAGAATGAAGTTCCGTTACGTGTATCAGAAAGTAGTTGATTTGAAATCCAACGAAAAAACGCAGGCCGAATGGATGTTATCTGCAGCTATTGGGCGATTGCAGTCAGAACAACGCTCGTTGGAGCAGTTGCTGGAGGAGAAAGCCAATACCGCAGCGGTAATCGCTGCCGAAGCGGAGAGTACTGCCTCCATGATCAAACTGCAGGAACTTCAGCGATACATGGATTTTCTTGACCAAGCGATTGAGCGGAAGCTGGCGGACATTCGCGCAGCGGAGGTCAACGTCGAGCATAAGAAGACGATTTTGAAGGGGAAAATGCTGGACGAAAAGGTATGGCTTAAAGCGAAAGAGAAGGCCATGGATAAATTTCGGCACGAAATGCTTCTTCGGGAACAAAACGAGCTGGATGAAATGGCTACAGTCCGGTTCGCCATGAGAGCCCGATAAAGTAACGGGCGCCCATACGGTTGTTCGAAGGAGGGATAGAGATGGCAAAAACGGTGGTGGACGAAGAATTGGATGAGGAGACAGGGGGCGGATTTTCACGCTTTCTGTTCTTCATGACGCCTATTCTTTTTACGGTTGTTCTGCTAGGGGTGTTATTAACCTTATTTAATATCGACTTTCGTAACACCATGATTGATTGGGGGAACCGGATTCCTGTGGTGAAGAACCTGGTACCGGATCCGATCACTCCTGAGAGTGAATTAAAGGAAGCTGCGAAGGAAGAGCAGAAGCAGCGGGAGAGCACCGAAGCTACTGTGAAGGAGCTAAAGGAGCAGTTAGCCAAACAGCAGGCAGAGCTGCAAACCGCCAACCAGCAAGCAGCCGAGCAGCAGGAGAAGGTGAAGGAACTGCAGGATCAGCTGGCTTCCGTTCAGCAGAAAGAGAGCGAGCAGCGGCAAGCGGCAGAATTGGAAGCTTATCAGAAGGAAGTCAAGAAGCTGGCCAATCTGTATGCGGAAATGAGTCCTAGTAAAGCGGCAGCGATTTTCAATAAGTTGACGACGGAAGAGTCGCTGCAAATGTTAAGCGTAATGAGTAATGAGAGTAAAGTGGCCATTTTGGAGAAGATGGATCCGCAAAAGGCCGCGGATATTTCGATTAAGCTGAAGGATGTGAAGACATCCGAGGACTTGGCGATCGCCGCGCTGCAATCGAGACTCAAAATGGAGGCAGCAGCGGATACAGCAGCTGCTGCAAATGGAGCAGGGCTAAGCGATACCGAGCTGGGTCAGACCTTCTCCTCGATGGCCGCAGCGGATGCTGCCAAGCTAGTGCTTCAAACATACAAGCTAAGTCCTGAGAAAGGGCTGAAGATCCTAAAATCGGTAAACGGAACTGCGCGGTCCAAGATTTTGACGGAAATGGCGAAGTCCGACGAGAAGACATCGGTGAAGATCCTGAATCAGCTGGTAAGTAAGTAATAAAGGAAGGAATTTAGCTTTGAAAGGAGGTGAGAAACAAGATGAATTCATCCATGTCGCAAGTGAATGTAAGCAAAGCCGGGACGGTGAACTCGTTGTGGTACGGATCTGCCGGCAAGGCGGAAGCGGGGCAAACTGCTGCTTTGTCTTTTGATCAGAAGCTCCTCGCCATGCTGCTCGGCAATGCCCAGCCGCAGGAAGGACAAGCCTCTGCTCAGATGCTCTCGCTAACCGGATTGCAGAACAGTACGGAGGCTGCGCCATCCGAAGCAACGGACAATACGCTTGTTGCTACAATCGAAGGGTTGTTGAAGCAATTGCCGAAATTGGACGACGCGCTTCAAGCGGATCCTGCGTTGCTTACGGTATTGCAAGGCTGGCTGCAAAGTGTCCAAACCCTATTGCAACAGACAGGTGTGTCTGAAAATGCGGGTTTAGGGGCGGAGGGCGACAACGCCCTGCCTGTGCTGGCCCAGCAACCGGAGACGATGCGGTTTGCGGTTCAGGACACACTGGTCCAACTGTTAGCAGCTGCGGAGTCGAACGGTGGTGCCGCTAAGCTGACCGCAAGTGCACAGGGACAAGCCGGTGCTATGCTGGATTCCCTGCAACAAGTGCTGGATGCGATCTCGGATTCGGCGGAGACGAAGCTTAATGGCGGAAAAGGGACGGAAACCACAGGATTGCAACCTCGTACCTATACGACAGACCCAGGTGCAGCAGCTAACCAACAGGGCCGCTCAGGTCAAAACGGTGACATGCTAAACCGTGGAGATACCCGTGCTGTACAATCGAGCTCGCAGCCTAGCAACAACACGGCGGCATTCCGCGTTAATGATTCGGCATTCGAAGCCGATTCGACAGTTGACGGGGTAACCGCGGAGACTAACGTTCATGAGGATCCCGTTCAAACCGGTCAGATCGTGACCGCAGGACAACTGGCACTCCGGGACAGCGGAATCAAGTCCGTGAAGCATGTTGCCAAACCGGTTCCAGTAGAAAATTTCGCGAAAGAAATGAGCGGTTTCCTGGTGAATAAGCTGGAGATCGTGAATCTGAAAGGCGTGTCCGAGGCGAGAATTTCGCTTTATCCGGAGCATTTGGGACAGGTTGACGTACGCATTACGATGCAAAACGGACAGTTAACTGCCCAATTTATGACGGAACATGCTTTTGCCAAAGAATCGCTGGAACAACAAATGGCACAGCTCAGATCGGCGTTGCAGTCTCAAGGTCTTCAGGTTAACAAACTGGAGGTCACGCAAAATACGTCATTGTCCTCCCATATGTACCATGATGGCCGGCAATCCGGCGGAGGCACAGGACAACAACAAAGCGAAAAACGTCGTCCAATAACAGAGGACGAAACGCTGGCCATCCATGACTTGAACGAAGAATGGAACGAATGGGTTGCTGAAGTCAGAGCCAAAGAGCAAAGCTACGGCAGTTCCTTTGTCGCCCGGGCTTAATTCGCCTTAATTCGCAGAAAGGAGGTACCTCCGTGGCTGATACGTATTTTTCTTCGGTGTCGTGGCCGAATTATTCGCAAAATAACATTCAGAAGGCCAGTACGAAAAACAACGAGTTGGGTAAAGATGCTTTCCTTAAACTCATGATCGCCCAGATGCAAAATCAGGATCCGTTGTCCCCAATGGACAATACGCAAATGGTTGCACAAATTGCCCAGTTTACTTCTGTCGAGCAGTTGACCAACATTTCAGAACAGATAGCTGCATTGGGAGAGTCCTTAGGCAATGATTCCGGACTGATCGGAAAAGAAGTGACATGGGTGACTGAGACCAAAACAGGTAATTATGACGTTGCCACAGGCCAAGCTGAGGTCATTGTTGAGAGAGAAAGCGGCATCGTGGATTCCATCATCGTTCGCAGCGGTGTCCACTACGTGAAGGTAGGGGATAAGGAAATTAAAATCTCCGATATTGAGCAAGTAGGCGTACCTGCTGAAGCGTCTGACGGCGCCAGCCAAGGAGCGGATCCGTCATGAACGAGCCGATCCGAGTAGGCCAGCTGTATGCGGGCAGAATCGGGCCTAATGCACTAACGGCAACTAAAAGCACGCCGCAGAACGCTGTAGGGTCTAACTTTAAGGAGATGCTAGAGGATCGACTGGTCCATTTCAGCAATCATGCGGTGAAACGGTTGGAGCAGCGCGGAATCGAGCTGAAGCCGGAGCAGTTAAACAAGATTGAATCGGCGATTGACAGCGCCGCTGCTAAAGGAGCGAAGGATTCCCTCATTTTGTTGAAAGATATGGCCCTGATCGTGAACGTCCACAATCGGACCGTCGTGACCGCGATGGACGGAAGCAGCATGAAGGATAACGTATTTACTCAAATCGACAGCGCCGTCATCATTTCTTAAATTGGCTGGACCGGTTACGGGAGCCAATCGGCTGCGGATCGACTGAAGCGGCCGAAGCACGCAATTTAATCACTGGAAGGGATGAGAGCAAATGTTAAGATCAATGTATTCTGGCGTATCCGGAATGCGTGGTTTCCAAACCAAGCTGGACGTCATCGGCAATAATATTGCAAACGTCAATACGGTAGGCTTTAAATCCAGCCGCGTTATGTTTAAGGATATCATGAGCCAGACGGTCTCCGGGGTTACGGCTCCTGTTGAAGGTGAATCTGGCGGCGTGAACGCCAAGCAAATCGGACTTGGGGTTTCCGTTGGCTCCATCGATACATTACATACCGGCGGCAGTGCAATGACAACCAACAATCCGCTCGATCTGCGGATCGACGGGGACGGATTTTTCCTTGTGAAGCTGACTCCGGATCAAGAGGTTCCTTTCCTGACCCGTGCGGGAGACTTTCATCTGGATGCTGCGGGCCAACTGGTTACTTCGGACGGTTTGCTCGTGTGCAACAGCGACGGGGATGTCATTGAACCGATCGACTTTGACGCGGTCACTGCCTTCACGATCGCTTCCGATGGAACGATGATGCTGAAAAATGCCGACGGCGGAACGGACCCTGGTGAGGTTATCGGGGTAGCTCGGGTCACCAACCCAGAGGGGCTGGAGAAGATTGGCGGTAACCTTTATCGGGTCACTCTGAATGCCATCGCAGACGGAGAATTGACGTATACGAACCCGAATAACGCAGAAGAGGGGACGGGTGCTCTGATCGTCGGCCAATTGGAAATGTCCAACGTCGATCTGACGGGCGAGTTTACCGAAATGATCGTAGCGCAGCGGGGGTTCCAAGCGAATTCGCGGATCATCACGACCTCCGATGAAGTGCTTCAGGAAGTTGTTAATCTGAAACGTTAAGCGAAGGGGTAGCCGGGGAAGGGGAAACCGCCGTTCCCCGGCGGATATCCCCGCTTCCTTGATCGCTTAGGAGGGAAATCATGATTTCAGTAACACGCCTAAACGGTTCTCAGATGTGGCTGAATGCCATCATGATCGAGACTGTGGAAGAAACACCGGATACATACGTCACCCTGGTCACAGGGAAGCGGATTATCGTGCTGGAGAAGGCGGCCGATGTGATCCAGATGATACGAGACTATTATCGGGAGATCGGCATCCACGCAGCAACTATTAAAGTGCAACAAACGGAGGAATGGTCATGAAAAGAATGCTGCCATGGTTAATTACGATTTTGCTTGCCATCACATTAATCGTATTGGCCGCCTTCCTACTGGTGAATCAAATGAACAAACCTGAACCAGGTACCGAAGTGAATGCTGCTGTTGACAGCGTAGCTGCACCGAAGAAATTGTCGGCCGACGAACTCGTCCAGGTGACATCTACGATCGACGACATCAAGACGAATTTATCCGATCCGGATTATGTGGTGGTCATCGATTTTGCGTTCCAATTGGATAGCGCAGCATCTAAGGAAACCTTCGACAAAATCAAGGATTACAAAATCAAGCCGATTATTATCAAAACGTTGGCGGATACCAAGCCGGAGGAATTGACGGGTGCATTGGGAAAAGACAATCTGAGTTCCAAATTGCTCAACCTGATCAACAAATCGCTGCCGGAAGGGAAATTGATTCAGATCGATATTACTGACTTCATCATGTCGACGATCTAACGAATATCGAACGAATAGGGATTTTTCTAAGGGGGTGAGATGGTTGGTTGATGTGTTGTCGCAGAACGAAATTGATGCGTTGCTAGCTGCGTTATCGTCGGGTGAAATGGACGCCGAAGAACTGAAAAAGGAAGATACGCAGAAGAAAATCCGTTCGTATGATTTCAAAAGAGCGGTGAGATTTTCCAAAGATCATATTCGAAGCTTAACCCGAATACATGAGAACTTTGCCCGTTATCTCACTACCTATTTTTCGGCTCAACTGCGCACGTTCGTGCAAATTAACGTTGTTCAGGTCGAGCAGCTTCCTTATGACGAGTTTATCCGCTCCATTCCGAAAATGACGATTTTGAACATTTTTGAAGCGGAGCCGCTGGAAGGAAGAATGGTGCTGGAGGTGCATCCCAACGTCGCTTTTGCTATGCTGGACCGGCTGTTGGGCGGTCTCGGAACAGCTCCTTCGAAAATCGGATCGCTAACGGAGATCGAAACAATTATTATGGAGCGGATTTTTAGCCGGGCTTTTGAAAGCTTGCAAGAAGCTTGGAAAACCGTTGTGGACATCAATCCACGGATGGAGGCGCTGGAAACCAATCCTCAGTTCATGCAAATCGTATCGCCTAACGAAACGATTGCGCTGATCTCACTAAGCACGAAAATCGGGGATACCTCCGGGATGATCAACCTCTGTATACCACATGTTGTAATTGAACCGATCATGCCAAAGCTTTCGGTTCACCATTGGTTTGTCTCTCAGAAAAAGTCGCGTGCTCCAGAAGAAGTTGAAGCGTTGCGAAACCGAGTGAACAAAGCTAAGCTTCCGATCATCGCGGAGTTGGGCGAATCACAGATTACGGTCCGTGAATTCCTGGGATTGTCCGTTGGGGACGTCATCTCATTAAATAAACCGGTCCAGGAAGGACTGCAAATCCGGGTTGGCGATCGATTGAAATATATAGGCAGCCCGGGTACAGTAAAGGATCGGATTGCGGTCCAAATCGATGAAATTGTCAGCGAAGGAGTTGAGGAACTTGACGAGCAATGATTACTTGTCCCAGGAAGAGATAGACGCATTATTAAAACAAGCCAATCAAGAGACGCCCCAAGAGCTGTCGGTAAACGACGTTCTAACTCCGCTAGAGCAGGACGCCTTGGGGGAAATCGGGAACATCACGTTTGGCAGTGCTGCTACGGCGCTCTCCACGCTGTTAAATAAAAAAGTGGATATCACAACGCCGAAGGTTTCCGTGATCACTCGTTCCCAGTTTGAGTCCGAATTTCCAAAACCGCATGTTGCGATTCACGTTCAATATGTGGATGGCTTTGAAGGCATGAACTCTTTGGTCATCAAGACGAGAGATGCCCAAGTGATTGCAGATTTGATGCTGGGCGGGGAAGGGAACCCGGAAGAGGAAGAGTTAAATGAGATTCATATCAGTGCCGTGCAGGAAGCGATGAACCAAATGATGGGGTCATCGGCGACATCGATGTCCACGATCTTCAATCGGTTCGTTAATATCTCGCCGCCCGGTGTCGATATCCTGAACATGTCCAACGGGAATGGCTTGAGCAGCTTGCCGGAATCTGATCCGCTTATCAAGATCTCATTCCGTTTGACCATCGGGGATTTGATCGATTCGACCATCATGCAGCTGCTCACCGTTAAATTCGCGAAAGAGATGGTGGACAGCCTGATCAGCGGATCGACGGCAGAAACGAATGCCGGCGCGAAGGAAAGCGCGGCGGCGGCCGCACCGCCTGCGCCAGCGCCAACGCCTGCACCATCGCCTGCGCATCAAGCCCCAACGTATCAGCAGCCTTCTGCGCCTTCCCAACCGATGCAGCAGCCGCCGATGCAAGAGGGTTATGGTTACGGGCAGCAAGCTCCATACGGGTATCCGCCTCAAGGACAGCCGTACGGCGAACCGCATCATTATGGACAGGCACCTGGGCGTAATTTGAATGTACAACCTGTACAGTTTGCAAATTTGGGGAACCCAGCTTTTAACCAGGTTGACGAAAATAATTTAAACTTACTGATGGACATACCCCTTAAAGTCACCGTAGAATTAGGTAGGACCCAACGGCAAATTAAAGATATCCTGGAATTGTCTCAAGGTTCTATCATCGAACTGGACAAGCTTGCTGGTGAACCGGTGGATATTCTGGTGAACAACAAACTGATTGCTAAGGGCGAGGTTGTCGTCATCGATGAGAACTTCGGCGTACGCGTCACGGATATCGTAAGCCAGTGGGACCGCATTCAAAAATTACAATAGTAGAAGTTTAGGGAGGATTTTAGATCAATGGCTAACCGAATTCTTATCGTAGACGACGCAGCATTTATGAGAATGATGATCCGGGACATTTTGACGAAAAACGGGTTTGAAGTCGTAGGGGAAGCACAGGATGGTGCGCAAGCGATTGAGAAATTTAAAGAGCTGCATCCGGATTTGATCACGATGGATATTACGATGCCGGAAATGGACGGGATTGCAGCGTTGAAAGAAATCAAGAAGCTGGATCCTAATGCGAAAGTGATCATGTGCTCTGCGATGGGGCAGCAAGCGATGGTTATCGATGCCATTCAAGCGGGTGCGAAGGACTTCATCGTGAAGCCATTCCAATCTGATCGGGTTATCGAAGCGATCAACAAAACGCTTGGGGTGTAAACTGAGCGATGAATAACTCGCAAGATACTCTCCCGGACGTAAACCTTTGGGGGAACCTGTTTACCGTCATTGTAGTTCTTGGCCTCATAATCGCTTTAATTATATTACTGGTCCGTTTTCTAGGTAAAAGGAACCGGTATTTGTCCCAGAGCCATGCCATTCGCACTTTGGGAGCCGTTGGCCTCGGACCAAACAAATCCCTGCAAGTGATCGAACTCGGGGGGAGCATCTATCTTGTGGGTGTCGGTGAGGACATTTCGTTAGTAGACAAAATATCCAACCCGGACGAGGTAGCCTCGCTGGTACAAGCCTTCGAAAATGAAGGAGCGGAACTTGCCGGATTGTCGTCGACTTTGTCCGGCTTGATCTCCCGGTTTCGAAAGGAACCGCCTCGGGAGGAAGAAGAACTGGACAGTGTCGCTTTCCACGAGGTGTTTCAATCGCAGCTGCGGAAGATGCCGGACCGGAAACGGCAAATGGAAGAACTCTTGCAGGATCCGGAAGAACAATCTATAGATCGGTCGAGGGAGTCATGAAGAGAAAATTGTTAATTGTCGGCTTGTTGCTGACGATATGGAGCATACTCGCAGTCTCCGTAGCATCGGCCGAACCCGTTGACCCGATT
This sequence comes from Paenibacillus sp. MB22_1, assembly GCF_047200555.1. NCBI lineage: Bacteria > Bacillati > Bacillota > Bacilli > Caryophanales > Paenibacillaceae > Paenibacillus > Paenibacillus sp. MB22_1. The sequence goes on along the minus strand of NZ_JBLADV010000001.1, from coordinate 1,726,176 downwards.
CCGAGCATTGGCATTCAAATCGGTAATTCGGATTCGGGCGGGGCATCAGGTACCACTTCGTTGTCGATTCTCTTAATGATTACGGTACTCAGTATCGCGCCGGCAATATTGGTGCTGATGACCAGCTTTACCCGTATTGTCGTGGTGCTGGGGTTTGTCCGCAGTTCGTTAGGGACGCAACAAATGCCGCCAAACCAGGTATTGATTGGCTTAGCTTTGTTCTTAACGTTATTCATCATGAGCCCAACGCTCTCCACAATTAATGAGGTGGCAGTACAGCCTTATATCAAGGGAGAAATCACCCAGACTGAAGCGTTGGACAAGGCGGCGGTTCCCATGAAGAAATTCATGTACTCGCATACGAGAACCAAAGATCTTCAGCTGTTCATGGGTTATACCAAAATGGAAAAGCCGAAGAGCTATGAGGACATCCCGCTTTCGGTGATGGTGCCTGCTTTTGCGATCAGTGAACTCAAGACGGCATTTCAAATGGGCTTTATGATATTTATTCCTTTTTTGATTATAGATATCGTTGTCTCCAGCGTGCTGATGGCCATGGGGATGATGATGCTGCCGCCGGTCATGATCTCACTGCCGTTCAAGATCTTGCTATTCGTGCTGGTAGATGGTTGGTATCTGATCGTCAAATCACTGTTAGTCAGCTTTAACACATAGAGGATAGGTTCAGGTTCAGGGAAGGAGAAAACGGTGTATGAGTTCGGAATTTATTATCGGTTTGGCCGGACAAGCCGTGTATACCGTGTTGAAGGTCAGCGCACCGATGCTGGTGATCGCTCTCGTGGTGGGGCTCTTGGTAAGTATCTTTCAAGCGACAACGCAAATTCAGGAGCAGACGCTTGCCTTCGTTCCCAAAATTGTTGCTGTTTTACTAGCGTTGCTGTTGTTTGGTCCTTGGATTTTGACGACGCTGGTTGACTTCACCTACGGAATTCTAAATAACCTATCTAGTTATATCGGTTAGGTTGCCGAAGATATGGATACGATACTGCACGGAATTTCTATTTTTATGCTTATTTTTTGTCGAATGACAGCCTTTTTTGTAGTTTCGCCCATATTTTCATCCCGATCGGTGCCGAATACGTTTAAGGTTGGTTTTTCCGGCATCATCGCGGTTGTCATTCTGTTGACCATTGGTCCAAATCAGGCGATACCAAACGATTTGGGATACATATTGGTGATTCTACGTGAGGTGCTGGTAGGTCTGCTGATGGGATATGTGGCCAATCTGATCTTCTCCGTCATCCAGATGGCGGGCTCGTTTATCGACATTCAAATCGGTTTTGGGATCGCGAATGTGATCGACCCCATGACCGGAGCATCGGCGCCCGTTTTGGGGAACCTCAAGTATATTATCGCCACATTGATCTTCCTCAGCATGAACGGCCATCACTATTTGCTGGATGCGGTCCTGCGGAGCTACAACTGGATCCCGTTATCCAATCAAGTGTTCCAACAAATTTATAACGGGAATGTGGCCGAATTTCTAATTCAAACCTTCAGTCAGGCGTTTATGCTGGCATTTCAAATGTCAGCTCCGCTGGTGGTGGCTTTGTTTGTCACCGACGTAGCGCTCGGATTCTTGGCTCGGACTGCACCGCAATTCAATATTTTTGTTATCGGGATTCCGGTCAAAATCATCGTGGGGTTACTTGTGCTGTTGGTGCTTGTGCCGGGCTTTATCGTTGCGTTTCAAGCTTTGTTCGAGGTGTTGTTCCGCGCGCTGCATGATCTGCTCGGAACGCTTGGACAAAGGCCGCAGTAGGATGGAGGATCGCTATGTCATATCGGTATTCGCTTGATCTGCAGCTGTTCGCCGGCGAAAAGACGGAAAAAGCGACTCCGAAGAAACGTCAGGAGGCCCGGAAGAAAGGTCAAGTCGCCAAGAGCCAGGAACTGACCGGGGCCTTGTTATTAATCGCCGGGTTCCTATGCTTGACCGCATTCGCTGGTTATTTCAAGGAGCGGTTGATCAGTCTGTTTGTCGATGTGTTTTATCATCGCCTGTCCATGGAAGTAACGAAAACGAACGTGATGGCGATGATGGGGGAGTACGCAGTGCAGGTGTTGCTGCTGCTGGCTCCAATCTTCTTGGTTGTCATCGTCGTGGCTGTTGTTGCCAACTATGCGCAGATCGGTTTCATGTTGGTCGGAGAACCGCTTAAAATCAAGTTCAGTAAGCTGGATCCGATCAAAGGGTTTAAAAACATCTTTTCCATGCGCTCGTTGGTTCAATTTGTCAAAACGCTATTTAAGCTGCTGATTATCGGGTATCTCGTCTACTCCACGATTTGGGGGTACCGCGGGAGCTTGTCCGCATTGGGGCATTTATCGGTGGATGATACGTTTCATTTTACCGCCCAGTTAACGATGAATTTGGGATTCAAAATCGCAGCCGCCTTAATCGTACTTGCGGTGCTGGATTACATGTACCAGCGTTATGAACATGAGAAGAATCTGAAGATGTCCAAGCAGGATATCAAAGATGAATATAAGAAAATGGAAGGCGATCCGCTCATCAAGGGGAAAATTCGGGAACGGCAGCGGCGGATGGCCCTGCAGCGGATGATGCAGGAAGTGCCGAAAGCCGATGTAATTATCACCAACCCGACCCACTTTGCGGTCGCTCTGAAGTACGACGGATCCAAAATGGATGCCCCGCAGGTCATCGCCAAAGGGCAGGACTATGTGGCGCTCCGCATTAAGGAAATCGCCAAAGAACATGGCGTAATTACGATGGAAAATAAGCCGCTGGCACGGGCGTTATTTCAACGAACCGAAATCGGGGATACGATCCCCGCGGATTTGTTCCAAGCCGTTGCCGAAGTGCTGGCTTACGTATATCGAATCAAAGGCAGACCCAAATCATAATGGGATCGGAGGGGAACTTACGTGAAGAAATTTAAAGATTTATTTATTCTTGTTGGCATAATTGGCATCGTCTTGCTGATGATCGTTCCGATCCCGACTTGGCTGCTGGATATTTTGTTGATCATCAATATTTCCCTCGCACTGATCATTTTGCTCGTTGCGATGAACACCAAGGAGGCCTTGCAGTTCTCCATCTTTCCAGCCATGCTGCTCGTGACGACCTTATTTCGTTTGGCGTTAAATGTATCGACGACCAAGCTGATTCTGGGACAGGCCAAAGCCGGCCACGTGGTGGCTACATTCGGATCATGGGTTTCACATGGAGAGCCCGTTGTCGGTTTTGTCGTCTTCCTGATTCTCGTGGTCGTTCAGTTTATCGTCATTACCAAAGGCTCGGAACGTGTAGCTGAGGTTGCTGCACGGTTTACCCTCGACGCGATGCCAGGGAAACAGATGAGTATCGATGCCGACCTCAATGCCGGCCTCATTAATGAGCAGCAAGCCCGTGAGCGCCGTAATAAGATTGAACGGGAAGCCGATTTCTACGGCGCCATGGATGGTGCGAGTAAATTTGTAAAAGGGGATGCCATCGCGAGTATCATTATCCTCCTGATCAACCTGATCGGGGGCTTTATTATCGGGATGACGATCCATGGCATGAGCTTTAACGATGCCCTTTCGACTTATTCGCTGCTGACGATCGGGGACGGCTTGGTCAGTCAGATTCCGGCATTGCTGATTTCTACCGCAGCCGGCCTGATCGTAACCCGCGCCTCCTCGGAAGGCAATCTGGCAGACGATATTACGGGGCAGCTGTTCACCTATCCGAAGCTGTTATTCGTAGTAGCTGGGACGATCGCCCTACTTGGCACCTTTACGCCGATCGGTATTTGGACAACTTATCCGTTCGCCGGATTAATGGTCTTTGCCGCGATTAAGATGCAGAAAAATATGGACCGGCGGCAAATCGAGCAGGAGCAACAGGAGGAGGAGCAGCAAATCGAAGAAGTTCGCAGCCCCGAGAGCGTCATCAACCTGCTTCAGGTGGATCCGATCGAATTCGAATTCGGTTACGGGCTGATTCCTCTTGCCGATACGGGGCAAGGCGGGGATTTGCTGGACCGGATCATCATGATCCGGCGTCAATGTGCGCTTGAACTTGGACTGGTTGTTCCCGTCATTCGCATTCGCGACAATATTCAACTAAAACCGAATGAATATGTCATCAAAATAAAAGGAAATGTCGTAGGCGGTGGTGAATTATTACTTAATCACTATTTAGCCATGAGTCCAGGGATGGATGACGACACGATTACAGGTATTGAGACCCGCGAACCTGCGTTTGGTTTACCGGCCCTTTGGATCGATGAAGCGACCAAGGATCGGGCGGAACTGGCGGGCTATACCGTAGTTGATCCGCCGTCTGTCGTGGCAACGCATTTGACGGAGCTGATTAAGAAGCATGCGCATGAGCTGCTGGGCCGTCAAGAGACGAAAGTCCTGGTCGACAACCTCAAGGAGAATTACGCGGTTCTTGTCGACGAATTAATTCCGTCTGTGTTGTCGATTGGTGACGTCCAGAAGGTGCTGGCCAAATTGCTTAAAGAGAAAATCTCGATTCGAGATATGGTGACCATTTTCGAGACGCTGGCGGATTACGGAACCTATACCAAGGATCCGGATGTGCTCACCGAATACGTCAGACAAGCGTTATCCCGACAAATTACGCAGCAATATACCCAACCAGGTGAAACGATGCGCGTAATCACTGTGGGACCTAACCTGGAGAAGAAAATCGCCGAGAGTGTGCAGCAGACCGAACAAGGCAGCTATCTGGCACTGGATCCAGCTTCAACGCAGACGGTCTTCCAGAAGCTGACGGAGCAAATCAACCGCTTGGTCCAAACGGGCCATCAACCGATCCTGCTCACCTCGCCAACGATCCGGATGTATTTGCGGCAAATCATTGAGCGCAGCATGCAGGATATTCCGGTGTTATCTTACAGCGAGTTGGAACCCAATGTTGAAATTCAAAGTGTCGGGGTGGTGAATTTATGAGAGTAAAACGATATATCGTCGACACGATGCCTGACGCCATGTTGAAAATTCGCAATGAGCTGGGTTCGGATGCGGTTATCTTGAGTACGAAGGAAGTAAAGCTCGGCGGTTTCCTCGGCATGTTCCAGAAAAAGAAGATTGAAGTGATTGCTGCGACGGAGGAGAAGGCGGCACCGGCACCTAAAGCCAAACCGCTTCTGCCGGCACAGCCGTCGGTTCCGGCTCCTGTTGCACGCCAAGCCGTGCCGGAGGCATACCGCAAAACGTCGCAGTTAGCCCAGCCTGCTGCCTCGCCGCAGGCTGGGTCTGCGTCCCCCGTTCTCACGGCCATTGGCGTTCAGGAGCGGGAGGAGCCGATCATCACCGCGGTTATGCCGCCAGTGGCGCAGTCGCCCGTGACGGAGATGGGAATACATCAGACCTCCATTGAACCCACTTCCAGCGGTGCTTCAGTGGCTTCAGCTCGATTGGAGGCGGCGATCGCACGAGCGGCAGATTCCGAGCAACTCTTGACCAAGACTACAGTAGGGAGCGCTAACTCCGACAAAGAAGAGCGCTTGCTTGAAGAGATTCGGCAAATGAAGATGTGGCTCAGCGAGCTGGCGAAGAAGCAAGCCGATAGCCGCGAATTCCCGCCGGGGTTGCATGCGATCCAGCAGCAGCTGATGAGCCAAGAATTGGACTTTGAGCTTGCCAATCAATGGGTAGAAGAAATCTACGAAGCCTGGTTAAGCTCTGGCAAGACTTTAAGCGATGACGACATGCAGGCTAGGCTTCAGACCATCGTTACCAGCTTCCTAGATCACCGAATTGATGCGGGGATCGGCGATCAGACAAAGATCGTATATATTGCCGGACCGACCGGGGTTGGGAAGACGACAACCATTGCCAAGCTTGCGGCGGATCAAATTTTCCGGTTGCACAAAAAGGTAGGGTTCATCACGGCGGACACTTATCGAATTTCGGCCATAGAGCAGCTGCGGACTTACGCAACTATCTTGAACGTACCTTTGGAGGTAGTTCAGTCCCCTGGCGATGTACAACGGGCTATGCAACGGTTAGAGCACTGTGACTTGATCCTGATGGATACGGCCGGAAGGAACTATCTAAATGAGCTGTTTGTGGCGGAGCTGCACAGCTTACTTGCTCCTTCGGATGTCAGCGAGACGTACTTGGTCCTTAGCTTGACCTCCAAAGTGCAGGACATGAAACGGATTACCGAGCACTTTAGCAAATATAACTTGGATAAATTGATTTTTACGAAGCTGGATGAAACGGAAACAACCGGCGCGATCTTTAATCTGTTAAACGAGTACCCGCTTAAGGTGTCTTTCCTGACCAATGGTCAAAATGTACCTGATGACCTGTTGCAGGCCGACGCCAAGTTAATGGTTGATATACTGCTGGGAGAGCGGAAGCCATGAATGACCAGGCCCAAGCACTCAGACAATTGGTATCTTCGCAACGAGAGGTAACGGGGGCAACGATTCGTAAGAGTTCTGCCCGGATTGTGACGATTAGCAGCGGCAAGGGCGGCGTAGGCAAATCCAACTTCACGCTGAATTTTGCTTTAGCATTAAAGTCGCTTGGACGCAAAGTACTGATCTTTGATGCGGATATCGGTATGGCAAATATCGATGTGTTAATGGGCATCAGGCCGAGATATAACTTGTACCATCTCCTGAAGGGAGAAAAGAGCATTACGGAAATCGTGGAGCTGGGCACGCATGCATTACCCTTTATTGCGGGCGGCTCCGGGCTCGCCGAACTGTTCACCCTGTCCGAAGGGGATCTGAATTACTTCACCTCGCAGATCGAGATGATTTCCGAGGAGATGGACTTCATCCTTTTCGATACAGGTGCCGGTTTATCGAAGGAAACCCTCAAGTTCATCACCGCTGCTGATGAGTGTCTAGTTGTCACGACACCGGAGCCGACCTCGATCACAGACGCGTATGCCTTGATCAAGGTTGTTCATGGAATGGATCCTAATTTGCCGTTCCGATTAGTCGTTAACCGGGTCTCCGGGGAGCTTGAGGCGAAGCAGGTTGCCGATAAAATTTCGTTGGTCGCCAGCCGTTTCCTCGATATGGAAATCCCCGTATTGGGCTATCTCAACGACGATCCGCATGTGATGCAGGCGGTCAAGAGGCAGGTTCCTTTCTCCATCGCTTTCCCCGGTTGCTCGGCAACGCGCGATATTCAGCGATTGGCGTTGGCTTATCTGAATGTTCCGCAAACCAAGCCGAAGGATACTTTATCGGGAATCAAGGGATTTATGCAGAAATGGTTAAAACTGGCGAAATGATTCTTCGTAAAGGACAGGAGTGGAACGTTGATGTCTTATCGAGTGATGGTGGTAGACGATTCGGCGTTTATGCGTAAGATTATCTCGGACCTGATTGAACAGGACGAGGCTTTTCAGGTCTCAGCAACGGCCAAGAACGGACGTGAAGCCATCGAGCAAATCGCACAGGTCCAACCGGATTTGGTGACGATGGACGTGGAAATGCCGGAAATGAACGGTCTGGACGCGCTCAAGGTCATCATGAAGGAACATCCGTTGCCGGTCATTATGTTATCGGGCATCAATGAACAAGGCATGCGGGAGACGATCATGGCACTGGAGCTTGGAGCCTTCGATTTCATCCGCAAGCCATCGGCCACCACCAGCGAGCATGACATCGAGCAGGTCGGCCGCGAGCTGCGCGAGCAGATGCGCGCCGCGATGCAGGCGAAGGAGCGGCGCGATGCCTGGACGGCGGCGCAACTCCGCAGCGCGCCGGTGCTGCCCGCGTCCGGCAAGCCGCCACAGGCAGGCGTTACCGCGCCAAAGCCGCCGGCGCGGAAGCCGGCGGCGCCTACCGGCGGCACCGCCGCTGCGCGCGCGCCGCTCGCGGGCTCGCCTCGTCTGACGACGAGGCCGCCCGCAGCGAACCCGGCCGCGCCGAGCAGCGGCCGGGACGGCCAGGGCCGGCGCCCGGCGAAGGCGCCGGCGGAGCGCGCGCGGCCTGCAGCGCGGCCCGCGCCTGGGCTTGGCGGCGGCACAGCACATGCCGCCCCGCCGGCCAAGCCCGCATCGCCGCCAAGGCGTGAGCCGGCGGCGGCGGAAGTGGCCGCCGCTCGGGAGAAGACGAGCGGCGATGCCAGCAGAGGGCGTCCCCGTTCCGGACGCCCTGCGGGGGAGTTCACCGATCTCGTTGCGATCGGTACTTCAACCGGGGGGCCCAAGGCGCTCAAAGCCGTCTTGGAGAAAATCCCCGGGGACTTTCCGGCGCCAATCGTCATCGTGCAGCATATGCCGCCAAACTTTACCAAGTCGCTCGCTCAGCGGTTAAACAGCTTATGCGAACTCAACGTCGTTGAGGCAGAGCAAGGCCAGGAGCTGCAAAGTGGGACGGCATACATTGCTCCGGGAGGTTTCCATATGAATGTCGTACCAAGTCCGACAGGCGGTTATCGCGTCCATTTGACGACCGACAAGCCTTGTAACGGACATCGACCTTCGGTGGACGTCTTGTATGAATCGCTGCTCCCGCTGCAAGCACTGAAACGTCATGTTGTACTGCTAACGGGGATGGGCAGCGACGGGGCGAAAGTCATGAAGCGGCTTTATGACGCTGGCGTGACTTCCACCATTGCCGAGAGCGAAGAGACGTGCGTCGTATTCGGTATGCCGCGCTCGGCAATCGAACTGAAATGCGTCAGCCATGTATTACCGCTATACGAGATTGGCCCTAAGCTTGTACAAGAAGTAGCTAAAAAAGCCAGCTTGTAAAGATCCTAACCCTTTTTTTAGCTCACCACGAAAATGAGTTATTAACGGAATCTCTTGGAGGAGGTGCCTCACCATGGACATGAATCAGTATTTATCCATGTTTATCGATGAGTCGAACGATCATTTGCAATCATTAAACGAAAAAATGTTGGAGCTGGAAAACAACCCTGAGGACATCAGCATCGTTCAAGTCATCTTCCGATCGGCGCATACGCTGAAGGGGATGGCAGCGACGATGGGGTTCGAGGATTTGTCTTCGCTCACGCACCAGATGGAGAACGTGCTGGACCTCGTCCGGAACGAGAAGCTGAAAATGCAGGAGTTTATCTTCGACACTCTGTTTAAGAGCTTGGATGCGCTGCAAATGATGGTGCAGGACATTACCCAAGGCGGCGAAGGGAAAGCGGACGTCAGCGAAATCGTTGACGCGCTGCAGTCCATCGTACGCGGGGATTTTGCGGAAGGCGGAAGCGCGGCGGCAAGCAAGCCGGCAGCAGGTGGATCCGCGGAGAACAGTGCATCGGCCATCCAACTGGATCAATATCAATTTTCCGTCTTGGAGCAGTCCATCACGGAAGGACATAAAGTGTTGTACATTGAAGTGGCGATCCGAGAGGATTGTCAACTGAAAGCAGCACGCGCCTACCTCGTCTTTGATCTCCTGGAACGATTCGGGGAAATCGTGAAGTCTTCGCCATCTGTACAGGATATTGAGCAAGAGAAATTTGATCGAAGCTTTTCCCTTTATTACATAACTCAAAAAGATTCTGCCGAGATTCAAAGCATGATTATGAATCTGTCGGAAATCGATACGGCACAAGTTGCAGCGCTGGATCATGAAACTTTGGCACAACTGAATGCCGGTTCGAAGGAGGCAGCTGCGGCAGCCGAAGCTGCAGCGCCAGCTCCTGCTCCAGCTCAGACCAAAGCCCAATCCGCTCCAGCTAAACCAGCTGCAGCACCTGAAGCAAAAGCAAATGCTCGCCCAGCTGGAGGTGCCTCCGCTCCTGCCCGTACAATTCGGGTAGATATCGACCGGCTGGACGTGCTCATGAATCTGCTCAGCGAATTGTTGATTGACCGTGCTCGCTTGGAGCAGCTGGCTACCGAAGTCAAACGAAGCGACTTAACTGAAACGGTTGAGCATATGAGCCGTGTCGGCAGCGATTTGCAGAACATTGTGCTGAAGCTGCGGATGGTTCCAGTCGATACCGTGTTCAACCGCTTCCCGCGGATGGTTCGCGATCTAGCGAAATCGCTCGACAAGAAAATCGATCTGAACATCGTGGGTGCGGAAACGGAACTCGATCGCACAGTCATCGACGAAATCGGGGATCCCTTAGTGCATCTGCTTCGGAATGCCGTTGACCATGGGGTAGAATCCACGGCCGAACGGATTGCCGCAGGTAAACCGGAAGCCGGGACAATTCAGCTGCGGGCTTTCCATAGCGGTAATCATGTGTTTATCGAAATCGAGGATGACGGACACGGCATTGACCGCAATAAAGTACTGCAAAGAGCGCTCAAAAACGGCATCATCAAAGAGAGCGAAGCCGCCTCGATGACGGACGAGCAGGTGTACATGCTCTTGTTTGCTCCGGGCTTTAGTACAGCCGAGGTCATCTCCGATATTTCCGGACGCGGGGTTGGACTTGACGTCGTCAAATCCAAAATCGAATCCTTAAGCGGCGCAGTATCGGTAGAATCGAAGCTGGGCGTCGGTACGAAGTTTTCCGTACAGCTTCCGCTGACCTTGTCGATTATTTCGGCCATGCTCATTAAGGTCGGGGAAGAAAAATATGCGATTCCGCTGTCCTCCATCGTCGAAACCGGCTTAATCCGGCGCGACCAGATTCGGGAAGTGCACGGTTATACGATGGTCGCTTACCGCGATACCCATATTCCTTTCATGTCGCTCGCGAAGTTGTTTGACATTCCGGGCTTCTCCGAGAGTGATGAAGAGGAAACGGAAATCGTCGTGATCCGCAAAGGTGATCGGTTAGCTGCGTTAGCGATCGAGGATTTCATTGGCCAAAGCGAAATCGTGATTAAAAACCTGGGCAAATATCTGCCATCGATTCAAGGGGTTGCCGGTGCAACGATTCTGGGCGATGGTCAGGTTGCGCTCATCATCGATCCGAACGCCTTCATTAAATAAGGTCAGTTATACACTCTAAGGGAGGGTTTCCACATGGGAGAGGAATTAAAAGTTATCGTATTTAAGTTAGGGCATGAAGAATACGGCATCGACGTGGACAAGGTCCAAACGATCGAACGCATGATGCCCATCACGCGCGTTCCCAAAACCTATTCATTTGTGAAAGGCGTGATTAATCTGCGCGGCGTCGTCATTCCGGTGATCGATTTGCGCGGCCGCTTTGGACTGCCGGAGACCGAATACACGGATCAGACCCGGATCATTATTGTCTCGGCTAACGAAATGCAGGTAGGCTTCATCGTTGACTCTGCCAATGATGTCATCGACCTGAATACCGATTTGATCGACTCGCCGCCGGATGTCGTTGGCGGCATCAAAGCTAAATATCTTCACGGGGTAGCCCGAATTTCCGAGGAACGGCTGCTGGTCATGCTGAATTTGTCGGAAGTGCTTAGCCGTAAGGAAATCATTCAATTAGAAAGCTTAGAGGGCTAACGCCGTGGATTTGTTCAGAGGGTTCGAAGACTTCAAAATAGACATTTTGAAGGAGGTCGGCAATATCGGCGCGGGAAATGCCGCTACGGCGTTGTCCAAGCTGCTGGACAAGCCGATCGATATGGCCGTTCCTATGGTTCAGATGCTCCCGTTTGAAGCGATTGCGGATCGTGTCGGCGGCGCGGAAAACTTGGTGCTGGCCGTATTCTTCCGTGTGGAAGGGGATGCGCCGGGCAATCTGTTTTTCATCCTAAGCCCGGAAGCCGCGAAGAAGCTGCTGACTCGTTTGGCCGGTATCACGGTGGATGATGGTGGAACCTTCTCTGAGATGGGGTGGTCGGCGTTATCGGAAATCGGAAATATTTTGGCCGGTTCGTATTTGTCATCGTTGGCCGATTTCACCTCCCTGCAAATGTCGCCTACCGTACCTGCTTTAGCTCTGGACATGGCGGGTGCGATCTTGAGTTACGGACTCCTGCAGTTTGGCGAAATGGGGGATTCCGCCCTACTGATCGATACGAAATTTATTGAAGGCCAAGATGAGGTGGAAGGTCAGTTCTTCCTCATTCCGGATCCGGATTCATTCGCCAAAATCTTTGCAGCGCTTGGAGTACCGATTGATCATGATCGATGAGCAGTATGTCGTCAAGGTAGGCATGGCCGAGTTGAATGTCATTACTCAGCAGGGATTGATACGGACAACGGGCCTAGGCTCCTGTGTAGGATTGACCTTATACGACCTGCAGCTTAAAATTGCCGGTCTTGCGCACGTGATGTTGCCTTCCTCGGACATTGCCCGGGAAGGGGCGCTGAATATCGCCAAGTATGCTGATACAGCCATTCCGGCCCTCTACCGGAAGCTGCTGGACCTTGGAGCAGCGCCAAGCCGCCTAGTTGCTAAGATGGCCGGCGGTTCACAAATGTTTACCTTTGCCGGCAGCAACGACACGATGCGGATTGGTCCACGTAATGTGGAGTCTTGCAAGCAACAGCTGTCTGAACTCGGCATCCCATTGCTGGCGGAGGATACGGGCGGCAATTACGGCCGAACGATCGAACTGGACAGCATGACGGGGATCTTATATGTGCGAAGTGTACAAATGGGGATAAAGGAATTGTAGCCATGCCAGGAAAATTGAGATATTACTTGATGTCGGGCTTTATCGGTTTTCTAATTACGTTTGCCGTTTCGGCAGGAAACAATTTATTCATGACCAGCTTTGTTCGAGGGCTTATTTCGTTTGCCGTTTGGTTTCTGTTGGCGTTTGCGGCCAACTGGATGTTGGGGTTCCTGAAGGAAATGCCGGGGGATTATGCTCCTGTTCCGGAAGCTGACCCTACGTCCGAGGAGGGCAAGGGCACGAATCTCGATTTGCTGACGCCAGACGAGAGCGAGCAGCTCAATGATCTGTTAAAGCCTGCTCCGGCCGCTTCGGATGCGGAGAAGCAATTTGCGCCGCTGAATCCGCCAAAATTAGTGAAGACACCTGACGGCAAAGATCCTGAAGAGCTGGTTAAGGTCGTTCGTCACCTGACAGAACAATAAGGAGGGTGAAGGCAATTGAACGAGCGGAAGACATCCACTCTGAATCATGCCGACCTTTGGGAAAGATGGAAAGAGCACGGTGATTTAGAGGCCAAGAAACAACTTATCGAGAAGTATCTGCCCATTGTCGACTACGTTTCAGGACGTCTCGCTGTCGGTTTGCCCAAAAACGTATCCAAGGACGATCTCGCCAGCAACGGTGTTATGGGATTGATCGATGCGGTCGAAAAGTTTGACTATAAACGGGGACTTCAGTTCGAAACCTATGCATCTTGGCGGGTTCGGGGGGCGATTTTGGACGGCCTGCGGCAAGGGGACTGGGTTCCCCGATCCGTGAGAGAGAAAGCCAAGAAAATCGAAGAGGGTTACCAGCATCTAGAGCAGCAATATCTCCGCTCCGTCACAGACGCTGAGATGAGTTCCTATCTCAATGTTAGCGAGAAGGAATTTCAAAGTATGCTTCAGGAAGTTGCCGTCATGACCCTTTGTTCGCTGGAGGATCCCATCCGCGAAGAAGAATCGGAGACTCGTCTTACTTTACTCGTTGACGAAAAGGCAAAAAACCCGGATTATAAGGTTAGGGAGTTCTATCTTCGTGAATCCCTTGCAAAAGGGATTGAGAAGTTGACCGAGAAGGAACGTACAGTGATCTCCCTACTATATTATGAGGATTTATCCTTGAGCGAGATCGCCGAGGTCATGTCTTTGTCGCCCTCGCGGATTTCGCAATTGCACTCTAAGGCGATCTTGCGCCTTCGGGGCAGCTTAGAGAAGCAGCGCGATCTATTGCTGGCTGAAGACTGACGGGTTATTTTATAACGAGTGAATGATGAGGGGGGACGGCTTCGTGGAGCTATTGGATGATTTAAAGCAGATCTTAAGCGTGACGCTGAACGATGATAAGACGGTGGCCTATCTGCAATTTTTAAAGAAAGAAGATGATTTTTCCTGTACGCCGGATGCACTGCTTCACTTCCTGCAAAGCGAAGGCATCAAGTATGGGATTCAGGAGGATATCGTCAAGCGATTTGCAGCGAATCCCAAGGAGTACTTTTTCAGTAGAACGCCGATCGCGATGGGACAAGAGCCGGTTCATGGGGAAAACGGGTTTATCCGCTATGCCATTTCGATTGACGACGATCATCAACATCGGCCGGTTGAAACGGAAGACGGCAAAGTTGATTTGAAGGATGTCACGCGGCTTAATAATATCCGCAAAGGGCAACTAATCGCGGAGCTGGTACCTCCTGTTCCGGGCCGCAACGGAACGGCGGTAACGGGCGAAGCGATTCCTTGCCGCGAAGGTAGAGAAGCGCGGTTCAAGGTCGGCAAGAACGTCGTGTTAAACGCGGAACAGACCGCGATGTATGCAGCCATCGACGGCCTGGTGACGCGGACGGAGAAGGGGAAGCTTAATGTGTTCCCGGTTTATGAGATTAACGGGGACGTCGATTACGGTGTTGGAAATATCAATTTCGTAGGAACGGTCGTTGTCCGCGGGAATGTGCTGACAGGCTTTCGCATCAGCGCTGCCGGGGACATTCGCGTCGTTGGCGGGGTTGAAGGAGCCGAGTTGATTGCGGACGGGTCCATCGAAATTTCCGGGGGCATCATCGGATATAACAAAGGACTGGTAAAGGCGGGACATCATGTAAAAAGCTCGTTTATCCAAGACGGTAACGTCCAAGCGGGAGAAGACGTCATCGTGTCGCAGAGCATTATGCACTCCAACATTCGTGCCGGCCGCGACGTCATCTGTAACGGGGCCAAGGGCTTGATCGTCGGGGGGAACATCCAGGCCGGCGAGAAAGTGGTTGCGCGGATTATCGGCAACCCGATGTCGACAACGACCTCGATCGAAGTGGGCGCCTTGCCAGAACTGCGGAACGAGCTGTTAGAGCTGCGGCAGCAGGTGAAGGACCAGTTGGCGAATTTGGACAAGACGGAGAAGGCGCTGACGCTGCTTGATCAGCTGGCCTCCATGGGCAAATTGCCGCCGGACAAGGTCGAGATGCGTTCGAAGCTGAATATGACCAAGAAATCGAACACGCAGGAACTGAATCTAATGAAGGAACGCATTCTGGCGATTGAGAAGGCGCTCGAGGATACGGGGAAAGCCCGGGTTGATGTCCTTAAAATGATTTACGGCGGTTCCAAAATCGTCATTGGAAGATATACCAAGTACATTAAGGAGCCCATTTCGCGAATGACTTTCTATTTTAGCGAAGGGGATATTTCCATGTCGCCTCTCATCTAGGACTGGCATGCCAAGGAACGATATTCGAATTATCCATTCCCTTCGTTGAATCATGAGGTGATCCCATGAATATGAAATCCGTGGAAATGCAAATCGCAGTCCCTCGGACAAGTGAGGCGGGGCGTGTTCAACATGATCAGCAGCAACGGCCTCTTCATGACCAGGGTCTGTTATCGCTTCAAGGGTTAAAGGACAGCGAGATCGAGCGCCGGCGCAGCGCTAACGTAGATGAGAGTGCTCATAATACGACGGTAAAGCGCGAAGGGAAAGGTTCTTTCACGTCGGAGCAGGAACATGGCAACTCCCAGGACAAGCCGGACGAACAAGGACAAGGGCATAAGGCGGAACATCCTTATAAGGGCAAACATATCGACCTGTCTTTATAGAGGAGACCACATGAACGCAAAGGGTGAGGATTAGATTGTCATTTGGAGAGCCTTGGTTTTACATCGTGTTGCTTGGGGCAGCGGCACTTGTCTATGCCCTGCTGCTGCCGGGACGCCAAGCAGCGGCACCCAAAGCGGAAATGGCCAGGGAGCTGGAGGCCACTTTGGAGCAGTATATGGCGGAAATCGAAAATGAAAACCAAGAATTAATCGATATGGTTGCGAAGATGAAGCAGGATTTAACATCCAAACAGTTAGCCCAGCAAGAGCAGATTGCCGAGCTGCGCCAACGTTTGGGGGATGCGGAAGCTTACGCAAAGCAAACGGAAGCACGGCTTGAACTTGTGGAAAATGCCATGAAGGAGAAGGCGGTTCGTGATGCATCCTCAGAGCCTGAGGAGACTCCGCAAGTCATCCAGCCTCAGCTTGAGGCTGCGGCTGCCGCAGAGTCCGACCATTTGTCTGCAGAACAAACACCATTACCGGATGGACCGGTGCCGCCGCAACAAGAGCTGGTTCGGGATCGATACCCCGAACTGTTCGAGTTGTATGACAAAGGGAAATCGATCGATATGATCGCCAAATCGACGGGCTTCCAACGTGGGGAGGTTCAGCTGATCCTGCAGCTGGCCAAGAAGGAGGAGTCCCGATGATGAAAAACCGCCAGTTTATGCTTGGTTTGGGATGCGGACTCATCGCCGGGGCTTTGCTTCTGCAGCTCATGCTGATTGGACAAGGCAGCAACAATGATCTCCATTCGAAGGAACAGATCGAACGTGCTGCTGTGCTGGCCGGTTTAAAGGTCGTGGAGGCGGATCAGGAGTTGTTGACGGAAGAGGAATGGATGGAGCGTTCCGGACTAGCATCCGATTCGGCTGGGAATGAGGACGAGAACGGTGATGTAACGCCGGCCGATCCAAAGCAGCCAGATGCACCTGCGTCTCCCGAAGCTCCGGACGCACCAGAAGCAGGGGAAGGATCTACTTCTTCGGACGCCAAGGTCGGAGGAACGAACGAACCCGCTTCCCCGAACCCGCCTCAGCCAGCGACGGTGGAATACAAGATTGTTGCTGGGACAACGCTGGAAGGCGTAGCTCAAGGCCTGGAGCAAGCTGGGGTGATTGAGGATCAGGATGCGTTTCTGAAATCCGCGATCAATAAGAAAATCAACCGTAAGGTTCGCGCAGGCACCTATACTTTTCAAGTTGGCGAAAGTTATGATTCGATCATTTCAAAAATCTCCATAAAGGCTTCCGGGAGCAAATAGAATAGATGTATAAAAAGGCACCTCGGGTGCCTTTTTATGTTGCTGTCATTTTGCGTCAAACTTCGGTTGCATCCCTATTTTAGTTATGGTATATTAATTGACGGTGTTATAACGCACGCAGGATGATTTCGCTAAGGGTGCTCACGATTAGAGGGAGTCTTAGCGGGAAATGAAACCTGCGGAGGAAGCATCAAAAAAACCAAACTAGGAGGTGCGTGAAGATGGCAGTAATCTCCATGAAACAACTGCTTGAAGCAGGTGTTCATTTCGGTCACCAGACTCGTCGCTGGAATCCGAAAATGGATCGTTATATCTTCACCGAAAGAAACGGTATTTACATCATTGACCTGCAAAAAACGGTCAAGAAAGTGGAAGAAGCTTATAACTTCGTAAAACGCATTGCTGAAGAGAATGGCACCATTCTGTTCGTGGGCACGAAGAAACAAGCTCAAGATTCTGTAAAAGAAGAAGCTGAGCGCGCTGGTCAATTCTACATTAACCAACGTTGGCTGGGCGGTACGCTGACGAACTTCCAAACGATCCAAAAACGGATCGAACGTTTGAAACAACTCGAAACTTGGGAAGAAGACGGCACGTTCTCCGTATTGCCGAAGAAAGAAGTTATCATTCTTCGCAAAGAGAAAGAACGTCTTGAGAAATTCCTGGGCGGGATCAAGAACATGAAGAGCTTGCCAAGCGCTCTGTTCGTTATCGATCCTCGCAAAGAACGTATCGCAGTTGCCGAAGCTCGCAAATTGGGTATCCCGATTGTGGGTATCGTCGACACGAACTGCGATCCGGACGAAATCGACTACGTCATTCCGGGTAACGACGACGCGATCCGCGCCGTAAAACTGTTGACGGGTAAAATGGCGGATGCCGTGATCGAAGCTCATCAAGGCGAACAAACGACGGCTTAATGGCTTTGGCCATACGCTAAATCGATAAATTAAATGAAAAGGGTGGTTGGTAGGTGTCAAACCTCTCACTACCCTTTTTTTAAAGGGAAAGGACGGGATAGAATCTTCTGCAGTACGATCTTATTCAATCTGCAGTTGGTTTTATGCCTTCACAGTTACAGGGGGTATCCCCTATATATCGATATGGAGGGAATTAAACATGGCTGTTGATGCAAAATCGGTCAAAGAACTACGTGAAAAAACCGGCGCGGGAATGCTGGACTGCAAAAAGGCGTTGGAAGAATCCAACGGCGATATGACGAAAGCTGTTGAAATCTTGCGTGAAAAAGGCCTGGCTGCTGCAGCAAATAAAGCTGGCCGGATCGCGACAGAAGGCGTTGTTGAATCTTATATCCACGCAGGCGGCCGTATCGGCGTTCTGGTTGAGATCAACACGGAAACGGACTTCGTTGCGAAGAACGAACAGTTCAAAGAATTTGCACGCGACGTTGCGATGCATATCGCTGCGATGAGCCCTCGCTACGTACGCCGTGAAGAAGTTCCGCAAGAGGAAATCGAGAAAGAGAAGGAAATTCTGAAAGCTCAAGCGCTGAACGAAGGCAAACCGGAAAAAATCGTTGAAAAAATGGTCGAAGGCCGCATCGGCAAATACTACGAAGAGTTCTGCTTGATGGAACAAGCTTTCGTTAAAGACCCAGACAAAACGATTGAGCAATTGCTGAAAGAAAAAATCAGCACGATCGGTGAAAACATCTCCATTCGTCGTTTTGTTCGCTACGAGCTTGGCGAAGGTCTGGAAAAGAAAGTGGACAACTTCGTAGAAGAAGTTATGTCTCAAGTGAACAAATAAGCAAACCATCTCACATACATGTGAAGGAAAGTTGGAACACGCCGTGTTCCTTCTTTTTTAACCCGCGAAAGAGTTCGATGTGGAGGTATACATTTGGAACAGCCAGTGTTTAAACGTGTTGTCTTAAAGGTTAGCGGGGAGTCATTAGCCGGTCAAAATGGTTACGGCATCGACGCCGATACGATCGCATCCATTGCCCAACAGGTGAAGGAAGTCGTAGAGCTGGGCGTACAGGTCGCCATCGTATGCGGCGGCGGCAACATTTGGCGCGGGATTGCCGGGAGTGCCAAAGGGATCGACCGCGCAACGGCGGATTATATGGGAATGCTCGCGACCGTGATGAATTCCCTGGCACTGCAGGACGCGCTGGAGCAAATCGAGGTGCCAACCCGGGTGCAAACCTCGATTGCGATGCAGCAAATTGCCGAACCTTATATCCGGCGTCGGGCGATCCGCCACTTGGAGAAGGGTCGGGTTGTGATTTTCGCGGCGGGTACGGGCAATCCGTTCTTTTCCACGGACACTACAGCAGCGCTGCGCGCGGCTGAAATTGAGGCGGAAGTCATCCTGATGGCGAAGAACAAGGTGGATGGCGTCTACTCCGCAGATCCGTTTGTAGATCCAAACGCGGTGAAGTACGAATCTCTCACGTATTTGGATGTGCTGAACAAGAACCTTGGTGTCATGGATTCTACGGCGTCCTCGCTGTGCATGGACAATGATATTCCGTTGATTGTTTTTGCGATTACTGAACAAGGGAACATTAAACGCGTCGTGCTCGGTGAAAAAATCGGGACGATCGTCAAAGGGAGTGTAGATTAATGCCGCAAACGATTAAGAAACATGCCGAAGAACGCATGGAGAAAGCGATTCAGGCGCTGAGAAGAGATCTTTCGACGCTGCGCGCCGGTAGAGCTACGCCTTCGCTGCTTGATCGCATTCAGGTTGATTATTACGGTTCGCCGACGCCAATCAACCAGTTGGCCAATATCAACACGCCGGATTCCCGGACGTTGCTGATCCAGCCTTGGGACAAATCGTCGCTATCGGAAATTGAGCGGGCGATTCAAAAATCGGATCTCGGATTAACGCCTGCAAACGATGGTTCGTCCATTCGCTTGACGATTCCAGCCTTAACGGAAGAACGTCGGATCGAGCTCGTGAAGATGACGAAGAAATTTGGTGAGGAAGCAAAGGTGGCGATCCGCAACATTCGCCGCGATGCGAACGACGACATCAAGAAGCTGGAGAAAACCGACATTTCCGAGGATGAATCGCGCCGGCATCAGGAAGACATTCAGAAAACAACGGATAAATTTATCGCGGAAGTGGATAAGGTCCTCGCTGCGAAAGAAAAAGAGATCATGGAAGTCTAAGAGACAAAAAGCGGCCCCTCCTATTACGGTGGGGTTTTGTCTCTTTTTCATCATCGGCTGGAGGAAAAGGAATGATCAAGTTATTTCAACCTTGGCGGAAAAAGAAAAATCCTGGGGCATCCGTCAGCCTGTCCCCGGACAATATCCCGAAACATGTTGCGATTATTATGGACGGGAACGGAAGATGGGCGCGCAGGCTTGGTATGCCGCGAATCGTCGGCCATCGATCGGGGATGAAAGCCGTCAAGCGGGCGACGATCGCTGCCGACGAACTTGGCATTTCCATTTTGACGCTGTATGCTTTCTCAACGGAAAATTGGAAACGGCCGAAGGATGAAGTGGACTATTTGATGTCGCTTCCGCAGGAGTTTCTGGCGATCGAGCTGGATGAATTGGTTGAAAAGAACGTCCAGGTTCGCATGATGGGACATACGGATGAGCTGCCCGCGCATACGATTGCGGCAATGGAGGAAGCGATTGAGCGGACGAAGCACAATACCGGCTTGATCTTGAATTTTGCTTTGAATTACGGCAGCCGTCGCGAAATTACGGAAAGCGTCAAGGGTATCGCGAAGGCTGTACAATCCGGGGAGCTGTCGGTGGAGGACATTACGCCGGATACGATTGAATCCCGGCTGTTGTCCGCCGGGTTGCCTGATCCGGATTTGCTGATTCGGACGAGCGGAGAACTGCGATTAAGTAATTTTATGTTATGGCAAACGGCGTATAGTGAGCTTTGGTTCACGGATATTTTCTGGCCTGATTTCAGCAAGGAGCATTTGGTTCAAGCGGTGGCGGAGTATCAACGCCGCACGCGGCGGTACGGTGGATTAACCTAGCGATGGAAGGTGTAGACTGGTGAAACAGCGGTTGATAACGGGGATCATTGCCGGCGGCTTTTTCCTCGGAATGTGCTGGCTTGGCGGAACTCTCTATCATGTACTCATCATGCTTATGGCGCTCATCGGATATTACGAATTCGTACGCATGACGCGCATCCCAGCGTTCCAGGGCACGGCCATCCTGGGCTATTTAGGCGTGGTTTATCTTGCGTTTCCGTGGCGGCTGCTTGAGATCGACAGACCGCTGAGCGATTCGGCGGTATTGTGGCTATTCATGCTGCTCTTCCTGGCGGTGACCGTGATCAGTAAGAACGAGATCCCAATCGGTCAGGTCGCCTTGCTCTATATAGGTATGGTTTATGTCGGCATCGGATTTGCGGCGATTGCGGAAACTCGCAATACGACCGATGGTCACGGCTTATTCTGGACGTTTCTGATGCTGGCGTCGATCTGGAGCAGTGATGCGGGCGCTTATTTTGCCGGGCGGCGGTTCGGGAAGCATAAGCTTTGGCCTGCGATCAGTCCGAACAAAACCGTCGAAGGGGCGCTGGGCGGCGTTTTGCTGGCGGTCATCGTTGCGGTGATCTTTGCGCTCGCTTCCGGCGGGTTGCTTACGGTCGGACGAGCCGTGCTGATCGGGATATCTGCCGCAGTCGTCGGCCAATTTGGCGACCTGATCCAATCGGCGTACAAGCGCGTATATGGCATCAAGGATTCCGGCAAGCTGTTGCCGGGTCATGGCGGGATTTTGGACCGGTGCGACAGTTGGATTACGGTGTTCCCGTTCATACATATCCTAACCCTTCTTCCTTAGTAAGGTGGATTTAAAATCGGCTTCCCATCACGAAGTGAACTCAGGGGTGCGGAATCGGCGTCGAATCTTGAATTCAGCCGGGCCTTCCGTTGCTCACGTACCCCCATGTACGCTGCGCTACTCAGTCCCTAGCTTCATCCAACCTTCTTGGTGCTGAAAACCCGATTTTAAATCTTTTATTGAACTGGTGGATTTAAAATCGGCTTCCCATCACGAAGTGAACTCAGGGGTGCGGAATCGGCGTCGAATCTTGAATTCAGCCGGGCCTTCCGTTGCTCACGTACCCCCATGTACGCTGCGCTACTCAGTCCCTAGCTTCATCCAACCTTCTTGGTGCTGAAAACCCGATTTTAAATCTTTTATTGAACTGGTGGATTTAAAATCGGCTTCCCATCACGAAGTGAACTCAGGGGTGCGGAATCGGCGTCGAATCTTGAATTCAGCCGGGCCTTCCGTTGCTCACGTACCCCCATGTACGCTGCGCTACTCAGTCCCTAGCTTCATCCAACCTTCTTGGTGCTGAAAACCCGATTTTAAATCTTTTATTGAACTGGTGGATTTAAAATCGGCTTCCCATCACGAAGTGAACTCAGGGGTGCGGAATCGGCGTCGAATCTTGAATTCAGCCGGGCCTTCCGCTGCTTGGTGCTGAGTAGCCGGGCTAACGGACACCAGAGACCTTATTGAAGTAACAAAAAAGGGTTTGAAAAGCTAATGGACCTCAGTGACCTTATTTGGGTAAAAGACACTAAGTCAGATGCATTAGATCGCAAATAAAGCCCCTGGAGTCCGTTACAGCGGGAAATGATCGGGAAATTGATGAATAACGGCCCTACGGTCCGTTAAAAGGTAGGTAGGTGCAACAATGAAGAAAATCGCGTTGATTGGCTCGACCGGTTCCATCGGCACGCAAACGCTGGATGTGATCCGGGCGTATCCCGGGGAGTTTCGGCTGGAAGGATTGGCGGCGGGCAGCAATCTGGAGTTGTTTGCTAAACAAGTCCATGAGTTTCGGCCTCGTAAAGCCTCCGTTGCCACCAAACAATTGGCTGACCGGATTCGTCCGGAGCTGCCGGAAGGCGTGGAGCTCTACTATGGCGAGCAAGGGTTGATCGAAGTGGCAGCGGGAACCGATGCCGATACGGTTGTGACGGCCATTGTCGGCAGCGCAGGGCTGCCCGCGACACTTGCGGCAATCGAGGAAGGCAAGCACATTGCGTTGGCGAACAAGGAAACGCTGGTGACGGCCGGGCACCTGGTCACAGAGCTGGCACAGCGCAAAGGAGTCGCGCTGCTTCCGGTCGACAGCGAGCACTCAGCCATTTTCCAATGCCTGAACGGTGAAAACAAGCAAGAAGTTCGTCAAATTACGTTGACGGCTTCCGGCGGTTCATTCCGGGATCTGACGCGAAATCAGCTTCGGGATGTCACGGTAGAGGACGCCTTAAAGCATCCCAACTGGTCGATGGGCGCTAAAATTACTATCGACTCGGCCACGATGGTCAACAAAGGATTGGAAGTCATCGAAGCGCACTGGTTGTTTGGGCTTCCCTTTGAGCAAATCGGGGTCTTACTGCACCCGGAAAGCATCATCCACTCCTTCGTTGAATATCGTGACGGCAGCGTGATCGCCCAGTTAGGGACACCGGACATGCGCGTGCCGATCCAATATGCGCTGACCTATCCGCATCGCTGGCCATCGGCGGCGAAACGGTTGTCGTTGGCCGAGATCGGGAAGCTGCATTTTCGGGAGATGGACTTCGAGCGGTTCCCTTGTTTAAGACTTGCCTATGAGTGTGGTAAAATAGGAGGTACGGCAACCAGCGTTTACAATGCCGCGAATGAAGTGGCAGTCGCCCGCTTTTTGAAAGGGGAGATTCCTTTCTTGCAGATCGAGGCGATTATTGAAACGGCGTTAGCCAAACATGAGGTACAGTCCCATCCGGATCTGGAAACGATTCGCGAAGCGGATCGTTGGGCAAGAGCCCTTGCTGAGACGCTTTAATCGCGGTGAGGCTTTCGCACCATTAGAAGAACCTCGTGATCAAAAGCTGTAGGCGGCGGTATTCTCTTGTGCCTGATCGGAGAATATATTAATCTAAAGTAACGTTGGACGATCCGTGGCCAGAAGGGGGATGCTTACGCTTGGAATTGCTGAAAATCATATTTTTGACGGTGCTCATGTTTTTCGTCATCGTTACGGTGCATGAATGGGGACATTACTTCTTTGCGAAGCGTGCTGGCATTTTGGTACGGGAGTTCGCCATCGGGTTTGGCCCCAAGCTGCTGTCTTTTAAACGGGGTGAGACCCAGTTTACCTTGCGTTTGCTTCCTTTCGGCGGTTATGCGCGTATGGCGGGGGAAGATCCGGAGCTGATCCAGATTTCAGACGGACAAACCATCGCCTTGCGTCTGGAGAACGATCAGGTTCGGAAGATTTATCTGGACCGATTGGACAGTCGTAAAAACGTAATCCGCGGCGAAGTGCAGCACATCGACCTTGAGGACGATCTTGCGGTACGATTGGATGTGGACGGCGAAGCGCTCACCTACCGCGTGCATCCGCAAGCCATGCTGGTGGCGAAAGGCAAAGAGACGCAAATTGCGCCGAGAGACCGGCAGTACGGCAGCAAAACCGTAGGGCAGCGGGCTCTATCGATTTTCGCGGGTCCTTTGATGAACTTTATTTTGGCGTTTGTGCTGTTCGCCCTGCATACCCAAATGGCGGGGATTCCGTTGGATCAACCCAGCCACCTGCAAATCGGCGAGGTGATGAAAGGCATGCCGGCTGAGGAAGTAGGGCTCAAAACGGGCGATATCATCGAAAAGATCAACGGAACTCCGGTAGGAACCGATGCGAATAAAATGATCGACATGATCCAGGCTTCGAAAAACAAGCCGATGACGTGGACGATTAAACGCGGGGACGAAACTTTGAATGTCACCATTACCCCGAAAGGGGCGGAGAATGAGGACGGCAAAATCGGAAGCACGATCGTCACCGTTTTCCCGACGCGCAGCGCGTCCATTGGAGAGACGTTCCAAGTCGCCGGGGAGGACATGGTCAACACGACGAAGGCGATCTTTCTCGGGTTCAAACAGTTGATCAATCGCTTTAACATGGATGATCTGGGCGGACCGGTGCGCACATTTGAAGTGACCGGCCAAATCGCGAAGCAAGGGATTGTTCAGTTAACCTATTGGGCGGCGATTTTAAGCCTCTATTTGGGGATCTTTAACCTGCTGCCGATCCCGGCGCTCGACGGAAGTCGTCTGATCTTCCTAGGGGTCGAAGCCTTGCGCGGCAAACCGATTGATCCCAACCGCGAAGGTATGGTACATTTCATCGGATTTGCGATGTTATTCCTGCTGATGATTGCGGTCACGTATAACGACATTTTGCGCTTGATTCACGGCTGATCTAAGACGGATACGCAGCTGACGGCGCAGGTGAATATTAAACTTGTGGTTTTTAACGGGAGGACAAAGGTTCTTATGGCAAACGAGGAGAAACAATTCGTCACGGAGATTACCCCGCAGGGAGTGGATTTTTCCCGTTGGTATATCGACGTTATCAAAAAAGCGGATCTGATGGATTACTCACCGGTCCGCGGCTGTATCGTATTTAAGCCGGACGGCTATGAAATCTGGGAGCATATCCAAGCCGAGCTGGACCGCCGCTTTAAGGAAACTGGACATCGCAACGCTTATTTTCCGCTGTTTATTCCCGAGAGCTTTTTCCAGAAGGAAAAAGAGCACGTTGAAGGCTTTAACCCAGAACTGCCTTGGGTGACCGAGGCTGCCGGTGAGAAGCTGGAGGAGCGTCTGGCGATCCGTCCGACCTCTGAAACGATGATTGGGCATATGTACGAAAAATGGATCCAATCCTACCGTGATTTGCCGGTGCTGATCAACCAATGGGCGAACGTGGTCCGTTGGGAGAAACGGACGCTGCCATTCCTCCGCACGAGCGAATTCCTGTGGCAGGAAGGCCATACTGCGCACGAGAACGAGCAGGAAGCCCGCGAAGAAACGATGCGCATGCTGGAAATTTACCGCGATTTCGTGGAAAATTATTTGGCGATTCCGGTTATCGTTGGGCAAAAAACGCCGTCCGAGAAGTTCGCCGGGGCGGTCGATACCTATTCGATCGAAGCGATGATGAAGGACGGCCGCGCTGTACAGGCAGGGACTTCGCACTATCTGGGCACTAATTTTGCGAAGGCGTTTGATATTCAATATCTCAACCGCGAGAACGTACGCGAATATGTTCATACGACGTCTTGGGGCGTCAGCACCCGGTTAATCGGCTCGCTTATCATGGTGCACGGCGATGACCGCGGGTTGGCGTTACCGCCGAAGGTCGCGCCGAAGCAGGTTATGATTATTCCAATCGGCCCGCCAAAAACTTGGGAAGCCGTCGTAGGCAGAGCGGACGAGCTGTTCGCCGAGCTGAAGAAAGCGGGCATTCGCGTTGGCATTGATGACCGCGCCGACTTCCGCCCAGGCTGGAAGTTTAACGAATACGAAATGCGCGGTGTACCGGTTCGTCTGGAAATTGGGCCTCGCGATATGGAGAACGGCGTTTGCGTCCTTGTCTCCCGCATCAGCGGCGAGAAGAAGGTAGTTCAACAGGACCGATTGGTCGAAGAGGTTCAGGCAATGCTGGAGCAGGTTCATCAGGAAATGTACGAGCGGGCCAAAGCGTTCCGCGAAGAGCATTTCTACAGTGTCGATACGCTGGATGAAATGAAAGCGAGCATCGAAGAGAAACGCGGCTTCACCCTGGCTGGATGGTGCGGTTCGGAGGCTTGCGAACGCACGGTGAAGGAAGAAACGGGGGCAACCAGCCGCAATATCCCATTTAATCCTCAAACGACGAAGGATACCTGCCTCGTTTGCGGGGATCCAGCGAAACATACCGTTGTTTTTGCCAGAGCCTATTAAGAATAACTTTCGCGTTACCGTCCCGCTAGAGTTTGGGGAAGCTGGGGACGCGGGCGAATGGCACAACCACAAGAGGGCTTTCGGCAGTAAGGCGCCTGCAGGCTTATCACGCCGCCGGCATCACCGCCGGGAGCCTTTTTTTTGAATCATGGGAAGAAGTCAGCAAGCAAGGTGAGGGGAGAGGACATGACCGAGACGCAAGACAAGAGAAACCGGCTGGAGCTGTTAATGAAGCAGGCGGATGTGCCCGCTTCGCTGATCGATCCGTATTTTCTTGACGGGCATATCGAAAAAGTAGAGGTCAGCCGCAGCAATCGGGAATGGAGAATCACCATTCAGAAGGACACGCTGGTGCCAGCTCAAGCCTACCGCACCTTTTGCCTGCGGGTCAGAGAACGGATGGAGCATATCGCCACCATTTCCTTTGAGTTTCATTACGGCGGCGGGTTGACCGCCAAAGACATCGTTGAAGAGTATTGGCCGCTCTTTCTCGAATGGGTGAAACGCCAGATTCCGTCGGTCAACGGCTGGATGGCAAGAGCCGGGCTGGATATCGACGGCGATATGGTCACTGTGACGTTTGGCGACGCCATGGCGCTGGAATTGGCGCGCAAGAAACAGATCGACAAAGCCATCACCGTTTATTACGAGACGTATTTTGCCCTGCCGTTAAGAATCAAGCTACAAACTGGGGAGTCGAACGTCGAAGCGTTTGAAGAGTTCCAGCAGCGGATCGTAGAGGAAGAACGCGAAGTCATTCAACAGATGATGGAGAGCATGACTGTGGAAGCTCCTCCGGAAGAAGAGGATGGTGAAGTGATCAAGCTGCAGCTTGGGAACGACATCAAGGAGCCGCCGGTACCGATTCAGCAAATCCAGGACGAAGAGAAGAAGATTACGATTCAAGGGACGATTTTTGGACTGGACCGCAAGGAGCTGCGAAACGGCAACACGTTGTTTACGTTTTTCCTGACCGATTTCTCCGATTCCCTGCAGCTGAAATTGTTCGCCAAAAATAAAGAAGATCTGAAGATCATGGGGCAACTCGCCAACGGGAAGTGGATTAAGGCGCGAGGCAAAGTGGAGATGGACCGCTTTATGCCGGTACCCGAGCTGGTGATGATTCCATCGGATCTATGTGAGGTGCCTGCACCTCCGGGACGGATGGATAACGCGTCGGAGAAGCGGGTTGAGTTCCATCTGCACACAACCATGAGTACGATGGACGCCGTCACGCCGATTGGCGATTATGTGAAGATGGCGGCAAAGTGGGGACATAAAGCGATCGCCGTTACGGACCACGGCGGCGTGCAAAGCTTCCCGGACGCAGCGAAGGCTGCGAAGAAGCATGGCATCAAGATGATTTACGGCGTAGAAGCCAATGTCGTGAACGATGATGTTGCTGTCGTGCTGAACCCGAGAGGGGACGAGTTGAAGACGGCGACCTACGTTGTTTTTGACATCGAGACCACCGGCTTGTCGGTAACGCAGAACAAAATTATTGAAATTGCGGCCGTGAAGATGCGGGAAGGCAAAGAGATCGACCGGTATGCGACCTTTGTGAATCCGCATGAACGGATCCCGTACCATATTCAACAGTTGACCAATATCAACGATGACATGGTGAAGGATGCGCCTGATGTGGAGCCGGTGCTCAAACGGTTCGTGGAGTTCGCCGAGGATGCGATTTTGGTGGCCCATAACGCCCGGTTTGACTATGACTTTGTTAATGCTAAGCTCAAGGAGCTGGGTCTGCCAATCATGGAAAACCCGGTGCTTGATACACTGGAGCTGGCCCGGATGCTGTTCCCGACGATGAAAAATCACAGACTGAACACTCTGGCTGCCAAGTACAAGGTTTCGCTGGAGAACCACCACCGGGCGATCGATGATACCGTGGCGCTGGGTGAGATCTTAAACGGTCTGCTGGATGATGCGGTCAAGATTGAAGGATACAAGACGCTTGACCGTTTGAACGATAAGGTCGGGAAAGACTTGTCCAATGCCCGTCCGTTCCATTGCGGCATTTATGCACTGAATCCGGTCGGCAAGAAAAACCTGTTTAAGCTCATCTCGTTGTCGCATACGGAATATTTCAAGCGGGTGCCTTGTATTCCCAAATCCAAGCTGGTGGAGCTGCGGGAAGGTCTGCTGATTCTCTCCGGCTGCGAGAAGGGCGAATTCTTCGAGACCGTATTGAACAAATCGGTGGAGGAAGCCGAAGCGGTTGCAGAATTTTACGATGTGCTCGAAATTCAGCCGCTGACGATGTATATGCATCTCGTAGAAAAAGGGCTCGTCGGCAGCACGGAAGAACTGCAAACTGCGATTCGCAAAATCGTAGAGATCGGGATGAAGCTGGACAAGCCGGTTGTTGCCACCGGGAATGTGCACTACTTAGATCCGAAAGACAAGCTGTTCCGTGACATTACGATCCACGGG
Organism: Paenibacillus sp. MB22_1; assembly: GCF_047200555.1. Taxonomy (NCBI): domain Bacteria; kingdom Bacillati; phylum Bacillota; class Bacilli; order Caryophanales; family Paenibacillaceae; genus Paenibacillus; species Paenibacillus sp. MB22_1. Next base: position 1,697,151 of record NZ_JBLADV010000001.1, on the reverse strand, counting down.
ATCACCGGGTTCAGCCCGTTGAAGGAAGTCCGCAAGCCGGATGCGCATTTCCGGACAACGGAGGAGATGCTGGAGGAATTCGCGTTCCTGGGCCAGGAGAAAGCTTGGGAAGTGGTGGTTACCAATACTTCGGCGTTGGCGGATAGATTCGAGGAAATTGAATTGTTCCCGGACAAGCTGTTTACTCCGATCATTGAAGGAGCCGACGAGGAAATCCGTCAGAAGTGCTACGATACCGCCAAATCGATTTACGGCGAAGAATTGCCTGAAGTAATTGTGAAGCGGTTGGAGAAAGAGCTGGAGCCGATTATCAAATACGGGTTCTCGGCCAACTATCTGATTTCCGAGCGGCTGGTGAAGAAGTCGAACCAAGACGGGTATCTCGTGGGTTCCCGGGGTTCGGTCGGTTCGTCGGTGGTCGCGCTGTTCCTCGGGATTTCCGAGGTGAATCCGCTGCCGGCTCATTATATCTGTCAAAATCCCGAATGCAAATATAGCGAATGGTTCCTGGACGGCAGCGTGCCCAGCGGCTTCGACCTTCCCGACAAAAGCTGCCCGAAATGCGGCGGCAAGCTGAAGGGCGAAGGCCAGGACATTCCGTTCGAGACATTCCTGGGCTTTAAAGGCGACAAGGTCCCCGATATTGACCTTAACTTCTCCGGTGAATATCAACCGGTCGCCCATAACTATACCAAGGTCCTGTTCGGTGAAAAGAACGTATTCCGTGCAGGAACCATCGGTACGGTTGCGGAGAAAACCGCGTTTGGCTTTGCCAAGAAATACGAAGAAGAGCATAACAAGCATTGGCGCGGGGCGGAGCTGAACCGTCTGGCGGCGGGATGTACCGGCGTCAAGCGCAGTACCGGGCAGCATCCCGGCGGGATCGTCGTCGTACCGGATTACATTGATGTGGAAGATATCACTCCCGTACAGTACCCGGCCGATGATACCGAATCCGAATGGAAAACAACCCATTTCGATTACCACGCCTTCGACGCGAACCTGCTCAAGCTGGATATTCTGGGGCACGATGATCCGACGATGATGCGGATGCTGCAGGATTTGACCGGGGTCGATCCAACGACGATCCCCATGAATGACCCGAAAGTGATGAGCATGTTCAACTCAACGGATGCCCTCGGGGTTACACCGGAACAGATCCGTACCCCGGTTGCCACTTATGGGATCCCGGAGATGGGGACGAAGTTTGTTCGCCAGATGCTGGTGGAATCGCAGCCGTCTTCCTTTGCTGACTTACTGCAAATCTCCGGGCTGTCACACGGAACCGGCGTATGGCTGGGGAATGCTCAGGAATTGATCAAAAACGGAACCTGTAACATCAAAACCGTAATCGGGTGTCGTGACGATATCATGTTGTACCTGATTTATAAAGCGGGGATGGATGCCGGCTTGGCCTTTAAAATTACGGAGAGCGTCCGTAAAGGGAAAGGGTTGACGCCGGAATGGATCGAGGAAATGAAAAAGTGTAAAGTACCGCAATGGTACATCGATTCCTGCTTGAAGATCCAGTACATGTTCCCGAAGGCGCACGCCGCTGCCTACGTTATCTCCGCGGTGCGGACCGCATATTTCAAGCTGTATTATCCGATCGAATATTATGCGACGTATTTCTCGGTCCGCGGTGAGGACTTTGATATCGAGCTGTACTGCCAAGGGTATGAGGCGATCTACCGCAAAATTGAAGAGATCGAGCAGAAGGGCTTCCAGGCGCTGCCGAAGGAGAAGAACATGCTGCCGATCTTGGAAATGGCGCTGGAAATGACGGCCCGCGGCTTCCATTTCAAGCCGATCGACCTGTATCGCTCCGACGCTACGAAGTTTATCGTCGACGGCGATTCGCTGATTCCGCCGTTCTCGGCCCTTGCCGGGATTGGGGAGAACGCGGCCAAGAATATCGCTGCAGCGAAAGAGCAAGGCGAATTTCTGTCGATCGAGGACTTCCAGCAGAAATCCAAAGCGAGCAAAACGATCATGGAGCTCCTAGGTTCCATGGGCTGCTTCCGCGGCCTGCCGGAAAGCAATCAATTGTCCTTATTTTAATCTAGCCTCGTGATCCGAAGATGGCTTTTTAAGCTACTGGTTTATTGAAGGTTTAAAAAGACAGGTTTGGAGCACCAAGAAGGTTGGACGAAGTCAGGACTGAGTAGCGGAGCGTACAAAGAGGTACGTGAGCAACGGAGGGCCGGGCTGAGTTCAAGATTCGACGTCGAATAAACTTCTCGTATTTGCTTCGTGATCCGAAGATGGCTTTTTAAACTACCTTTAGGAGTAAAGGTGTTTTACTTGTCACTTGGTATGTACTATGTTATAATTTTTTTGGCAATCATGAAGATAGAACCGTTGTTTAAAGAGTGGGGAAACCCACTCTTTAATCTTTGGTATATAGGATTGAATTATTGGAGGTAATGTACGCTTGAGCACACCAAAGATCAAAGCGACCGTCGAGCAAATGGTCACGCCTTATTTGGAGGAGAACGGCTTTGAACTGGTTGACGTGGAATACGTCAAGGAGGGCAGCAACTGGTTCCTCCGCGTATTTGTCGACAAAGAAGGTGGCATCGACATCGATGACTGCGGCCGGATCAGCGAATACCTTAGCGAGAAGCTCGACGAGAATGATCCGATTCCGTCGGCTTATTTTCTGGAAGTGTCTTCGCCGGGAGCGGAACGCCCCTTGAAGAAAGCCGAGGATGTCTCCAAGGCGGTCGGCAAAGACGTTTTTGTGACTACATACGAACCGGTAGACGGCCTGAAAGAATTTGAAGGCCGGCTTCTTTCCTTCGATGGGGACGAATTAGTTGTCGAAGTCGGGAAGAAGCGTCACGCCATTCCATATAACAAAGTTGCCAGCGCAAGATTGGCCATTATTTTCTAGTGTGACCTGCGGGGAATTATGAAAGGGGGAAATCGAGGCAAATGAGCATGGATTTTATCGAAGCCTTGAACGAATTGGAAAGGGAAAAAGGAATCAGCAAGGACATCTTGTTCGAAGCGATCGAAGCCGCGCTGATCTCCAGCTACAAACGTAACTTTAATACGGCGCAAAACGTGCGTGTGGATATGAACCGCCATACCGGCGAAATCAAAGTTTATGCGCGCAAGCTTGTCGTAGAAGAAGTCCTTGATCCGCGGACGGAAATTTCACTGCAGGCAGCCCGTGAGATTAATCCAAACTATCATCTGGACGACATTACTGAAATTGAGGTGACTCCTCGGGACTTCGGTCGGATCGCGGCACAAACGGCGAAGCAAGTCGTGACGCAGCGCATTCGCGAGGCCGAGCGCGGACTGATCTATAATGCGTTCGTGGAGAAGGAAGAGGACATCGTAACCGGGATCGTACAACGTCAGGACTTACGTAACATCTACGTTGATCTTGGCAAGGTGGAAGCCCATTTGCCGCTGAACGAATTGATGCCAAACGAGAAGTTCAAGCACGGCGACCGGATTAAGGCGTATATTACGAAAGTGGAAAATACGACGAAGGGACCGCAAATTTTGTTGTCCCGTACGCATCCGGGCTTGCTGAAGCGCTTGTTCGAGCTGGAGGTTCCGGAAATTTTCGACGGAGTCGTGGAGATTCGTTCCGTAGCCCGCGAAGCCGGCTTCCGCTCCAAAATCGCCGTATACTCCCGCAACAGCGAAGTGGATCCTGTTGGCTCCTGCGTTGGCCCGAAGGGCACGCGTGTGCAAACGATTGTTAACGAGCTGCGCGGAGAGAAAATTGACATCGTTCGTTATTCGGAAAATGTTGAGGAATATGTAGCCAATGCGCTGAGCCCGTCCAAAGTGCTCGAGGTGCAGGTGTTTGAAGCGGAGAAGATGGCCCGCGTCATCGTGCCGGATTACCAGTTGTCTCTGGCGATTGGCATTAAAGGACAGAACGCGCGTCTCGCCGCCAAATTGACCGGTTGGAAAATCGACATCAAGAGCGAAACCCAAGCGGAAGAGGAATTCGGCAGAGAAAAAACCGATCAAGGCGAAATGCCTCAGGATTCCATCTCCGTGGATTAACGGGAGGTGGCAAGGATGAAGCAAAGAAAAGTACCGCTGCGCAAATGCGTAGCTTGCCAGGAAATGATGCCCAAGAAGACGCTGATCCGGATTGTGCGTTCCCCGGAGGGCGAGGTATCGATCGACTTAACGGGCAAAAAGTCGGGCCGCGGCGCTTATCTCTGCGGCAAGACGGAATGCTTTAAGCTCGCTCATAAATCGCGTGCTCTTGATCGGGCGCTCAAAGCTCCGGTTGGTAACGAGGTTTATGAACAGCTCGCTCGTGATTTCTTGGCCGTCGAGGATGAATTCCTTGCTGCTCAGGCTCGAGATGAGGATGAAGATGAGTAAGGCCCAGCCGTTGTCCGGTCTTGGTCTCGCCATGCGAGCCGGTAAGCTGGTGACAGGGGACGAACTCGTCCTGAAGTCGATTCGTTCAAGAGAAGCCAAGCTCGTCATCGTTGCGGGGGATGCTTCCGCCAATACACAGAAGAAATTCCGGGACAAATGCGGGACCTACAACATCCCGCTGATCATCGGATTTGACCGTGAAGCGCTCGGGAGAAGTGTTGGCAAACCGGAACGGGTTGTTCTGGCGATCACCGATCCAGGGTTTACCGAGATGATCCGCAAAGCGATCTTGAAAACATCGGAGGTGGAGTATATTGAGTAAACAAGAAAAACAAGATAAGCTCAGGGTGTACGAATACGCTAAATCGCTCAACATGAGCAGCAAAGAAATTATCACGATTCTTAAGCGTCTGAATATCCCGGTCAACAATCACATGAGCGTCATGGAGAACGATGCAGTAGCCCGTGTGGAACAGTTTTTCAAGGATATTAAAAGCAACGCGGCGGCGAAACGAGAAAGCTCGGGACGCAACGATTCCTCTGCCAAATCGCCGGCATCGGCTTCCGCAGGAGGGAGCCAAACACCGAAAGCTACATCCGGAGAATCTTCCGGTCATCGCGGAGATCAGGGACGCGGCGCAAACGCACCCGTAAAAAACCAAAATCAACAGGAAAAGCAGGTAAGCATGAATAATAAACCAAACACAAACCAAACCAATGCAGGTGGCAGTACGGCAGTTCAAGAAAGATCCAGCCGTCCGAACGGCGGCAATCATCAAAACTCACGACCGCAAGGCCAAGGCGGAGGAAATTCCTCCAGTGCAAACCGGAACCCGCAAGGGAACCGGGGAGCCGGTCAAGGCGGCCAGCGGAATGATAGCGGTCAGCGCCCAGCTCAAGGCCAAAATAGCGGCGGAAACCGAAGCTTTGCGCCAAGCAACAATTTTGGCGGCGGAAACGGCGGCGGCAAAGGTCAAGGGCAAAGAAAAGGAAATAATAACGGCGGCAAAAACCAAAGAGGTTACGATGATAACCGCAACGGCGCCAATTTCAAAAATAATCGCGGCGGCAAAGGCGGGCGCGGCAAAGGTGCTCCGCAGCAGCCTCCACGCGAGAAGATCGACAATACGCCGAAGAAAATTATCGTCCGCGGCACGATGACGGTTGGCGAAACCGCCAAATTGCTGCATAAGGACGCTTCCGAAGTGATCAAAAAGCTGATGCTGCTCGGCGTCTTGGCAACCATTAACCAAGAGCTTGACCTTGACACGATCCAGCTGCTGGCAAGTGACTACGGCGTTGAGGTTGAATTGAAAATTCCGGTGGAAGAAGACCGTTTCGAAACGATCGAAGAGGTTGACGATGAGGCAGATCTGAAAGAACGTCCACCAGTCGTTACGATCATGGGTCACGTTGACCACGGGAAAACGACGCTGCTGGACGCCATTCGTTCCACCAACGTCACCGGCGGCGAAGCCGGCGGGATCACGCAGCATATCGGGGCATACCAAGTCGAAATCAACGGCAAGAAGATCACGTTCCTGGATACGCCAGGCCACGAAGCGTTTACAGCGATGCGTGCCCGCGGTGCCCAGTTAACGGATATTACGATTATCGTCGTTGCTGCGGATGACGGCGTGATGCCGCAGACGGTCGAAGCGGTGAACCATGCCAAAGCAGCAGGCTTGCCAATTATCGTTGCTGTGAACAAGATCGACAAACCGGAGGCAAATCCGGATCGAGTGAAGCAAGAATTGACGGAGTATGAGCTTGTGCCGGAAGAATGGGGCGGCGACACGATTTTCGTCAATGTCTCTGCGAAGCAAAAAATCGGCTTGGAAAACCTGCTCGAAATGATTCTGCTGGTAGCCGAAGTGAACGAGTACAAAGCCAACCCGGATAAACGCGCTCGCGGTGCGGTCATCGAAGCCGAGCTCGATAAAACCCGCGGTCCGGTAGCTCGCGTGTTGGTACAGCACGGAACGTTGAAGGTCGGCGACGCCTTCGTTGCAGGGAACTGCTTCGGCCGCGTCCGCGCGATGGTTAACGATCGCGGGCGCCGCTTGAAAGAAGCAGGTCCGTCGACGCCGGTGGAAATTACCGGTCTGACGGAGGTACCGCAAGCCGGCGATCCGTTTATGGTCTTCGAGGACGAACGCAAAGCGCGGTCGATCGCGGACAAACGGGCTACGATGCAGCGTCAATCCGATTTGGGTGCCAATACGCGCGTTACACTGGATGATCTGTTCCGCCATATCAAGGAAGGCGAAATCAAGGATCTCAACGTGATCATCAAAGCCGACGTGCAAGGTTCGGTTGAAGCGCTCAGAGGCGCACTCGAGAAGATCGAAGTCGAAGGCGTTCGCGTCAAGATTATCCACAGCGGGGCCGGTGCGATTACCGAATCCGATGTCATCTTGGCGGCGGCTTCGAACGCGATTATCATCGGGTTCAACGTCCGTCCGGACAACCAAACGAAAGCGACAGCGGAGCAAGAGAAGGTTGACATCCGCTTGCACCGCGTCATTTACAACGCAATCGAAGAGATCGAGCAAGCGATGAAAGGGATGCTTGATCCGGTTTATAAAGAGTCGGTTATCGGTCACGCGGAAGTCCGTAATACGTTCAAGATCAGCAAGGTCGGAACGATTGCAGGCTGTATGGTGACTTCCGGTAAAATTACCCGTACGGCGGAAGTCCGCTTGATTCGTGACGGAATCGTCGTATACGAAGGCAAAATCGATTCGCTCAAACGTTTCAAGGACGACGCGAAGGAAGTTGCTCAAGGTTACGAGTGCGGGATTACCTTGGACAATTACAACGACATTAAAGAAGGCGACGTCATTGAAGCGTTCGTCATGGAAACTGTTGAACCGAAGTAAGGTGGGTGTCTAAAATGGCCAAAAATCGTACCGGCCGCGTAGGCGAACAGATTAAGAAAGAACTTAGTGTGCTCATCCAGAGTGAACTGAAAGATCCGCGCATCGGTTTTGTCACGGTGACCGGGGTCGATGTGACAAATGATTTGTCGCAGGCCAAAGTTTACCTCAGCGTATTTGGCGACGAGGAGCAGAAGAACGAATCTTTAAAAGGGCTGGAGAAAGCGACCGGCTTCCTGCGCACCGAAATTGGCAAACGAATTCGGCTGCGCCACACGCCGGAGCTGATTTTCAAAATCGACGAATCTATCGCTTACGGCAGCCGGATAGAGAAGCTTCTCGGCGAAATTACGCAAGAGCACAAAGAATGAAATATGAAAGGGAATCGATAACTCATCTGCCACCCTTGAATGAAGATGAGCGGATGAGTTTTGTAGGTCCCTAAAGGAGACGGCAATGCAGACGACCTATGAAAGGGAGCTGAGTCAGACCAAGGAGTTCCTGACTCAGAATGATCATTTCCTAATTGTGTCGCATGTTCAGCCGGACGGTGACGCAGTCAGTTCCACCCTTGCGGTGGGCTGGCTTCTGTCATGTCTGGGTAAAAAATTCGTGATGGTCAACGAAGGCCCGATCCCAAAGCGGATGCATTATTTGTGGCATGCGGACGAGATTCTCGATTTGTCGGTGACGCCGCTTGACCGCAAATTTGATCATGTGATTTGCGTGGACTGCGCGGATTTCAAACGGGTTGGCACGACGCATGAATGGTTTGCCGAAGGGGCACGACTGCTGAACATCGACCACCATCCGACCAACGACCACTACGGCTCGGTGAATCTTGTAGTGCCAAATGCGGCGGCGACCGCTGAAATTTTGTTTGATCTGATCAACTATATGGGTCTGCCGTTGGATGAAACGATAGCAACGGTGCTTTATACCGGACTGCTGACGGATACCGGCGGGTTCCGGTACTCCAACACGTCGCCGAAGGTGATGGCGGCTGCCTCCAAACTGCTGGAATACGGCGTGGACGGTCCCGCTTTATCCGAATTGCTGCTAGAGCAAATGACGCTTCCGCAGCTGCGTTTGCTGACTCGGGCTTTAAACGGTCTTCAGCTTACGGAAGACGGGAAGATTGGCTGGGTATCGGTTACAGATGAGGACCTGAAAGCGACTGGCGCCGTTCACGAGGATATGGAAGGCATCGTCAACTATCCGCGAAATATCCAAGGGGTCGAAGTAGGCCTGTTGTTTAAAGTCATTAACGAACAAGCCATAAAGGTGAGCATGCGCTCGGCGGGAAAAGTTGACGTGGCCAAGGTGGCCCAAAGCTTTGGCGGCGGCGGCCATGTCCGGGCCGCGGGTGCTCGCATTGAAGGGACCCTAGACACGGTTGTCCCTAGAGTGTTGGAACAAGTGAGGCTGCAGCTATGAACGCATACGAAGGCATTTTGCCCATCCACAAGCCGGCCGGTTTTACATCGCATGACGTGGTTGCCAAATGCCGGGGGATTTTGAAAATGAAGCGAATCGGCCATACGGGTACGTTAGACCCGGCGGTCACCGGAGTGCTGCCTCTATGCCTGGGCCGTGCAACGCGAATGGTGGAGTATTTGCAGGACTTGCCGAAGGAATACGAAGCGACCTTGGTGCTTGGCGTTGCGACCGATACAGAGGACATGACCGGCGAAATCATCGAACAGGTAAATGAGGTTCAGGTGACGGAAGAGGACGTACGGCGCGTGTTGTCCCGTTTTGTTGGCACGATCTCGCAAATTCCGCCGATGTATTCGGCGCTGAAGCAAGACGGTAAACGTCTGTATGAACTGGCACGGGAAGGGAAGACCGTGGAGCGTAAGCCCCGGGAAGTCACAATCTATCAATTGGAGCTGCTTGCTTTTCATCCGGAGGGGCCGCATCCGCGGATTTCTTTTCGTGCGTTATGCTCCAAAGGAACTTATATCCGTACGCTCTGCGTTGATATCGGACGTGCACTAGGCGTGCCTGCAGCGATGACGGAGCTGAAGCGGACGATGTCGGCGGGGATCACGGAGTCGCATTGTCTGACGCTGGATGAGGTGGCCCGCCACGCGGCAAGCGGATCGCTGCAAGATTATTTACTGCCGGTCGATCGAGCTGTTCAGCATTTGCCGGCTCACACGGTTGCTGCCGAGAAGGTCAAGGCAGCATTGCAAGGTCAGCGGCTGTCCCCCTCTGTGGTCTCTCCGGCGGTTAAGCGCGGAGAGACCCTGCGGCTGTACAGCCCCGAACAGCAATTTTTAGGCATCTTCCGGGTAGAAGAGGGAACGAAGGCCGTGAAGGCGGTTAAAGTGTTTTTACCCGAATAGCCTCAAGAAATGCGCATTCCGAGGGAAATTGCAGGTGACACGATCATGGAAACGATACATTTATCATATCCACTAAATGAACGATTTATAGAACAACATGCCCGTCCGCAAGTGCTGGCGATCGGCCAATTTGACGGCCTTCACCTGGGACATGCCAGCGTGATTGATTCGGCTGTCCGGTTGGCTGGCGAACTAGGTCTTCCTGCCTCCGTCATGACTTTTCATCCCCATCCGAAGGAAGTTATGAAAAAAGGCGACTACGACGGATATTTGACGCCGCCGAAGGAGAAGGAGCGTATTCTGCGCGAGATGGGCGTGGATTACGTATATATCGTTGAATTCAACGATGCCTTCTCGCGGGTAAGTCCGCAGAACTTCGTTTCCGGCATCCTGGTGCCGCTTCAGGTGCACACCGCGGTGGTTGGCTTTGACTTCCGTTACGGCTACCGGGGCGAAGGGGATGCGAGCATGCTGCGTGAATTGAGCGGCAACGTCCTTGACGTGCACACCGTGCCGCCGTTCCTGATCGACGGGGAGAAGGTCAGCAGTTCAGGGATTCGCAAAGCGCTGCAGGAAGGGAAGATTGAGCTAGCGAATCGTTGGCTTGGGCGGACGTATACGCTGAGAGGGACGGTCATGCACGGCGAGAAACGCGGCCGCCAGCTCGGATTCCCTACAGCCAATCTGCAGCTGGCGGAGCACTACGTCGTCCCGGCCAGCGGGGTCTACGCCGTGCGAGTTACGCGCGAAGGTACGACGTACTCCGGCGTGATGAACGTTGGGGTTAAGCCAACCTTTCATGAGAACGGCAAAATCTTTTGGCTGGAAGCCCATCTGTTTGATTTTTCCGGCGAGATTTATGACGAAAGCTTGTCTGTGGAATTAGTTCATTATATTCGGGCGGAGCGCAAGTTCGGCTCCCTGGATGAGCTGATCGCTCAAATTGGACAGGATGCGGAAACGGCTAAACGATTGCTGAAAGATTCCTGATAACTAAACCGATCCGGCATTTACTTTGCCCATCGGCTGTGGTATACTATGTAACGTTGTCATGCGGAAGAACTTTGCTTTTTCCAATCGGCAGCGAGAACCTTGGCTTGGTTGCACGGTTTCACCGCCGGCGACGAGGCTAACGGCGATTTGAGATAAAGGAGGTGAACAGGATGGCATTGACTCAAGAACGTAAACAACAATTGATCCAAGAGCACAGAACTCATGAGTCCGATACCGGATCCCCTGAGGTGCAAATTGCTATCCTTACGGAGAACATCGTGAATTTGACGGACCACTTGCGTACACACAAGAAGGACCATCATTCCCGTCGCGGTCTTCTGAAGATGGTTGGTCAACGTCGGAAATTGTTGGCTTACTTGAAGAACAAAGACGTAAATCGTTACTCCGCTTTGATCGAGAAACTTGGATTGCGTCGTTAATTAAACAAGTTTGTATAAAAGCAGCCTAGTTGCATGGCGGACGCTGGCGAAGCGTGCGGTGTGCGGCCGGGTTGCTTTTTACAAATTAGGCTTTGTTGCGATAAGCTTTCATGAAGAGCTCCGTCAGGAGCTTTTGTTATGAGGACATTCTTCTGCGCCAGCGCCGCTTCTCATTATGAATTGGTGAAAAGCAGGAAATAATGAACTCAGTACCGAACTTGTATTGGTGATAAGGAGGGATTTCATGCAGACTGAAGTGAGAATGGATTTGGGAGGAAGACCTCTCATTCTGGAAACCGGCCGATTGGCGAAGCAAGCCAATGCGGCTGTCATGGTCCGCTACGGCGATACGGCGGTGCTTTGTACGGTTACGGCTTCTTCGGAACCTAAGGATTTGGACTTTTTCCCGTTAACCGTCAATTATGAAGAGAAACTGTATGCAGTCGGTAAAATTCCCGGCGGCTTTATTAAACGGGAAGGACGTCCAAGTGAAAAAGCGATTCTGGCCAGCCGTTTGACCGACCGTCCAATTCGTCCGCTCTTCCCGGAAGGCTTCCGTAATGATGTGCAAATCGTAAACCTGGTCATGAGTGTGGATCAGGACTGCGAACCGGAAATTGCCGCCATGATCGGGACTTCTGCAGCGCTGAGCATTTCCGATGTTCCGTTTAACGGGCCAATCGGAGGCGTGGCTGTAGGCCGGGTAAACGGGGAATTCGTCATTAACCCGGACGTAGCCCAGCAGGAAGCGAGCGACATTTACGTCGTGGTTGCCGGCACGAAGGACGCTATCATGATGGTAGAAGCGGAAGCGAACGAAGTTCCAGAAGAAGTGATGCTGGAAGCCATTATGTTTGGCCATGAAGAGATCAAACGGATCGTTGCCGTCATTGAAGATCTCGTAAAAGTCGCCGGTAAAGAAAAGATGCAAGTTCAGTTGCATACGGTAAATGAAGAAGTGAACCGTGAGGTTCGCGCTTATGCCCAAGATCGCTTGATTGAAGCGGTGAAGATCGCTGAGAAGCATGCTCGTCAGGATGCGATTGACGCGATTAACGACGAAACGGTAGCTCATTTCGAAGAGAAATACATAGAAACGCCGGAGCTGCTCGCCGATGTGAAGGAAGTACTTCACGACATCGTTAAGGAAGAAGTGCGCCGGTTGATCACTCATGAAAAAGTACGCCCTGACGGTCGTAAACTGGACGAGATTCGTCCGATTGAATGCGATATCAGCCTGCTGCCGCGTACGCATGGCTCCGGTCTGTTCACGCGCGGGCAAACGCAAGCGCTAAGCATCTGTACCCTTGGAGCATTGGGTGATGTTCAAATTCTCGACGGGATTGACCTCGAAGAGTCGAAACGCTTCATGCACCACTATAACTTCCCGCCGTTCAGCGTTGGCGAAGCTCGTCCATTGCGGGCTCCAGGCCGCCGGGAAATCGGCCACGGGGCATTGGGCGAACGCGCGTTGTCGAAGGTGATTCCGCCGGAATCCGAATTCCCTTATACGATTCGTCTCGTATCGGAAGTGTTGGAATCCAACGGTTCGACCTCGCAGGCGAGCATTTGCGCCAGTACGCTGGCGATGATGGATGCAGGCGTACCGATCAAAGCTCCGGTTGCCGGGGTTGCGATGGGTCTGATCAAAGACGGCGAACATGTGTCAATCTTGACTGACATCCAAGGGATGGAAGATCATCTTGGCGATATGGACTTCAAAGTGGCTGGTACCGCGGAAGGCGTTACCGCAATCCAAATGGATATCAAAATTGACGGGATTGACCGGCAAATTTTGTCCGATGCTTTGAAGCAAGCAAGAGAAGGTCGATTGTTTATCTTGTCCAAAATGATGGAACGGATTCAGAAGCCGAAGGAGCATCTGTCCCCTTACGCGCCGAAGATTACGATCATGCAGATCAATCCGGACAAAATCCGCGATGTTATCGGAGCCGGCGGCAAGATCATCAACAAGATCATCGAGGAGACCGGCGTGAAGATCGATATCGAGCAAGATGGCCGCGTGTACATCGCTTCTACCAATGAAGAGATGAACAACAAAGCGCGTTCGATCATTGAAGGGATCGTTAAAGAAGTGGTGGTCGGCGAGATTTACGTCGGGACCGTCAAGCGGATCGAGAAATTTGGTGCATTCGTTGAGATTTTGCCGGGTAAAGACGGCTTAGTGCATATTTCGCAACTCTCAACGGAACGCGTCGCCAAAGTTGAAGACGTTGTGGCGATCGGCGATACGGTAACGGTGAAAGTGACCGAGATCGACAACCAAGGACGGATTAATCTTTCCCGCAAAGCGGTATTAACCGCCGAAACGGACAAAACTCCAACCAAATAAATTTATAATCTAACGACGCAGGCAACCCTTGCGGGAAAAGAGACAGAATAATTAAATTCTGGCTCTTTTTTATTGCTTTCGCATATCCCTGGGCTTGTCAACATATGATGGGGACAAAAACCGTTTAAGGGGATGAGCTGTTAGCATGGGGCGGAACAAGTTTGCAGTCATCGCGATCTGCATTGCGTTGATGATGATATTGGGGCAGTTTGCCGGCATTCGGGCATTCGTTGCCAAAAGCTCGGGGGAAAATGGCGGCAGCTACGCTTTCCGCCTGATTCATGACCTGACCGGTGACCTGGGGGCCCAGAACCAGCCTCACCCGGCTAGCGGCGGGACAGCGAAGGATACGGATCCGTTGCTGGCCAAGATCCGCGAAGAGGCGGAGAAGCAGCGGATCGAGCCGATCGATGCGGTGGTCGACCGGGTCTGGAAAGCCATTCCCGGCTATAACGGTCGTGAGGTGGATATCGAACGCACTTACAAGAAGGCCAAACAGCTGCCGGAGGGCGCGAACATCGAATATGTCTATCGGGAGCTTCGGCCGAAAGTAAATCTCGAGGATTTAGGGCCGCAGCCGATTTACCGGGGGAACCCAAACAAGCCGATGGCAGCGCTCATGATCAATGTCGCCTGGGGCAATGAATATCTGGTGCCTATGCTGGATACGTTGGATCAGCAGAAGGTCAAGGCGACCTTTTTCCTCGATGGCAGCTGGCTCAAGAAGAACGGGGACCTTGCCGCCGAAATCAAGCGGCGCGGGCATGAAATCGAAAACCACGCCTACTCGCATCCGAATATGAGCCAACTGGAGCAAACCCGGGCCCGGCTGGAGATCTCCAAAACGAAGGAGCTGCTGAAGGAGAAGCTGGGCGTGGAAAATCGCTGGTTTGCGCCGCCTTCGGGTGATTATAATATGCAAACCGTCAAGCTGGCGGCGGAACAGGGGCTGAAGACGGTATTGTGGACCGTGGATACAGTAGATTGGAAAAATCCTCCCGCAGCCAGCATCGTTAGTAAGATCAGCAGCAAAGTGGGGCCAGGATCGCTGATCTTGATGCATCCGACGGCGTCCAGCCGCGATGCACTGGAAGGGATGATTCAGGCCATTCGCAGCAAAGGGTTGGTGCTCGGAACCGTGGAACAAACGCTGTCGCCGGACCGCGTCGAAGTCCCTGCTCCGCAGAGTTGAGCTTTCCGCCTTTTTTTGGTAGGATAGGGATGCATTTATTAACGACGCTAACCAATGCATCGCATAACATTTAGGGGGGCCTTTCGTGAAGAGAACGCAATTGAAAAACGGCCTTCGGGTAGTCATGGAGAAGATACCGACTTGCCGTTCGGTCTCGTTCGGCATATGGGTCAAAACCGGCTCCCGCAATGAACGCCCTGAGCGGGGCGGAATTTCGCATTTTATCGAACACATGCTGTTTAAAGGCACGGAACGCTACAGCGCCAAGGACATCGCAGAGCAGTTTGATGCGATTGGCGGCAATGTTAACGCGTTTACGTCCAAGGAATATACCTGTTATTACGCGAAAGTGCTGGATGAGCATTTACCGATTGCGGTTGACGTGTTGTCCGACATGTTTTTCCGTTCCTTGTTCGATAAGGAAGAGCTGCGGAAAGAGAAAAACGTGATCGTAGAGGAAATCTCTATGTACGAAGATACGCCGGACGATATGGTCCACGATCTTGTGACGCAGGCAGCCTACGGGGACCATCCGCTGGCTCTGCCGATCTTAGGGACGGAGGAGAAGCTGCGCGCCATGGAATCCGAGCACCTGCGGGAATACATGCGCGAGCACTATACAATCGAAAATACGGTCATCAGCGTGGCAGGCAATATCGATGAACAGGTGATTGATCTGCTGGAGCAATATTTCGGTGATTTTTCGAATCGGGGAAGCTCCAGCCCTTTGGCTGCGCCAGAGTTCTTGGGGGGATTGAAATTCCATCGCAAGAAGACCGAGCAGAACCATATTTGCTTGTCCTTCCCAGGTTTGCCGATCGGGGATGAGAAACAATATGCGATGGTGCTACTGAACAATGCGCTGGGCGGCGGCATGAGCTCGCGGCTCTTCCAGGAGATCCGTGAGAAACGCGGGTTGGCCTACTCGGTGTACTCGTATCACAGCTCGCACGCGGACAGCGGACTGTTTACGGTGTACGCAGGAACCGCGCCGCGCCAAACGAAGGAAGTGCTGGATTTGACCAAGGAGATCCTGCACGATGTTTCGGTGAACGGGATTACTCCAAATGAGCTGAGCAAGGGGAAAGAACAGCTGAAGGGAAGCTTGATTTTGAGCTTGGAGAGCACCGGAAGCCGCATGAACCGACTTGGCAAAAATGAGCTGATGATCGGCAAACATTATTCCTTGGATGAGATGATCGCCCGCATCGAGGCGGTGACGATGGACGATGTCAATCAGGTGTTGAAGGGCATGTTTAGCCAACCGTTTTCGCTCGCCATGGTGGGATCGTCAGATCGCGTGATATCGGGAGTTAGGAGAGATGAGCTTGTCGTTTGAAGTGCAAATCAACCGTTTGGCAGGAAATGAAGATATCGAGCTGCCGCGTAAAATGTCGGAGCTAGCCTCCGGCTTTGACCTCTACGCCGCCGTTACGGAGGAGCTGACGCTCCAGCCGGGGCAACGTGCCCTCGTACCGACCGGGATCGCTATCGCGATGCCCGGCGGCCTAGAGGCGCAAATTCGCCCGCGCAGCGGGTTGGCGTTGAAGCACGGCATTACGTGCCTGAATACGCCGGGGACGATCGACGCGGATTACCGCGGGGAAATCAAGGTGCTGCTGATTAACCTCGGGCAGGAACCGTTTGTGATCCGTCGGAATGAGCGGATTGCGCAGATGGTGTTCCAGATCGTTCCTGAGGTGAATCTCGTGCAGGTAGACAAGCTGTCGGAGACGGTTCGCGGCGCCGGCGGGTTTGGTCATACGGGCACGAAGTAAGGGACTGAGGCACGTTTAACCTGAGTAGCCTGTTTATGTTCAGGTGTTGAAGAATAAGGGTAAAAAAGGTTCTTATTTTCGGTTAGGAGAGGGATATGGCCGGGAATAGCGGACTTTTTTACCCTTATTTTCATTTATCGCATTCAAAAGTGGCGGTTATGGTGGGTTCCGCTCCAAATAAGGCCTAAAATGTCCTCTATTTTTTGCGCTTAGAAGAATTTCGCTGAAATAAGGCCCGAAAAGTCCCTTATTTTGCTGCAGTAATGATCTCCATTAACTTTTCCATTTGGGCATCTCTTCCGCCGATAATGTCTTGGCGTGTTGTTGGAACATAGATATCCGGTTCTAAGGAGGTTTCGTGGGTCAAGCGTTGATCCGGCCGAGAAAAATGTTTATAAGATACGGTAAATTGAAATCCGGAGTGAGGCATCTTAAACACGAATATATCTCCATAACAAGATGGCTGATTGCCCGTTGGTTCTCCGATCAAAGTGGCCAGCCCATTATCTTTGAAGGTGACGGCAAAGACATTTGCGGCGCTGAACGTTTTGGGGGAGATCAATAGATACAAGTGATCGTTAAACGGGTTAACGGATGAGCTAGCATGGGCCTTCCCATGATTTTTAACCAATGTTCATTTTCAGTTGGCACTACCTTGGACAGCTCGTCTAATAACTGTGGAGGGGTTAGCCCGCCTAACTCAAGTAAAAGGTCGCCCCGTTGTAACAACGGCGTTGATCGAATCACCACCGGGCCTTCCGCAGTCCAGTATAACGGCAGCTCCAAATAGGAAAGGGAAGGGGAATAAGGGTTGATGCTCGTGTGGGCGTCATGCAGTTGCCCGATCATTTCTACAGCGGAGATATAAAAACGGCTTATGGGCAGCGGACCTGCTTGAATCATCCGGTAAGTATCCCGTATTTTTTTTTCGTTGCTCTCTCTGCCATCCGTCGATCAGTGACGGGTGAACCTGTTCCAGCGTGCTTATAAGGTAATCGAAATCCGCTTTCATCGTATCGGGCGTCAAGAGAGCACTTTCTGCGGGATCCGCTTCGCCCAGCCTTTGTATAGGCGAGGTGAATGGTTCGACCTCTGACGCTTGCCGCTCCGGTGAGGAAATAACAACAGATCCTGCAAACGCCAATATCAAAAGAATCATCAAAAAAATTGCATAAATCACAGCCCGTTTTCCTGGCTTTCTCAACTCACTCCACCACCTGTAATAATATGGAATACATCCTACAAAATTGCTGTGAAGGTTTGCTATGACGATATTCCTATCCTCAGCTTCGCGAGGCATTCTAGCCTTTCACCACTTCGTAGGCCACGGCATAAGATGGTCTATACTGTGTTGCTTGGAAGGAGTGCCGTCTAAGAATGCTGACCGGAATCACAATTGTATTCCTCGGTGGGGATGCCCGGCAGGTGGAGGTCATCAACAAATGTGTCGAACTGGATGCTACGGTACGGGTTGTTGGCTTCGACCGATTGGAGACACCCCTTAAAGGAGTCTCGCAGGAGACGTTAAGCCCCGGCTTGCTGGCCGGCGCGGACGTAATTATCCTTCCGGTAATCGGTTGCGATGATCACGGTGTCGTCCCGGCGCCGTTCTCTGCAGAACAACTGGTCATCAAACGGGAATGGTTTGCATCCGTCCGAAAAAGCACGCTGGTCTATACCGGAATTGCCAAGAGCTTCTTAAAGCAAATGGGCGAGGAGCACGGCTTCCGGATCATTGAGGTGCTCGAACGTGACGACGTCGCCATTTACAACTCGATTCCAACGGCGGAAGGCGCAGTGATGATGGCGATCCAGAACACGGACATCACGATTCACGGTTCGAACTGTATTGTGCTTGGGATCGGGAGGACAGGGTTTACGCTGGCAGGAACGCTGCAAGGTTTGGGAGCGAATGTAAGGGTAGGGGTACGTCGGGAAGATGATGTGGCTAGGGCGATACAAATGGGCTGGAAGCCTTTTGTGACAAGGGATTTGGCCGCCAACGTAGGGGATGTTGACTTGATTTTTAACACAATTCCGACTATGATAGTCACAGCGCAAATCATCTCGAAACTGCCCCGTACGGCAGTGATTATCGACCTTGCTTCGGCGCCTGGAGGAACGGATTTCCGTTTCGCCGAGAAGCGCGGAGTGAAGGCGATTTTATCCCCTGGCCTCCCCGGAATCGTCGCTCCCAAATCGGCTGGAATTATTATGGCAAACACGATTTGTCAGTCGATTATGGATGAGTATCAATTACGGGGGGATGAACAGTGAATTGGCAGGGTAAAACGGTAGGTTACGCCATTACGGGCTCGCATTGTACGTTTGCTGAGGTAATGCCCCAGATCCAACGATTTGTCGACGGAGGGGCGAAGGTTGTGCCGATCATATCCCAGTCGGTACTGACGACCGACACCCGTTTCGGTAAATCGGAGGATTGGCGCGAACAGTTGAAAGATATTACAGGGAATGATATTATTTCTTCAATTGTCGAAGCCGAACCTCTGGGTCCAAGCAAGCTGCTGGACGTCTTGGTGATCGCTCCCTGCACGGGAACGACGACGAGCAAACTGGCAAATGCGATAACGGACAGTCCTGTTCTGATGGCCGCAAAAGCCCAGCTGAGAAACGGGCGACCGCTTGTCATCGCGGTGTCGACGAATGACGGTTTAGGTTTTAATTTGGCAAATATCGCGAAATTAATTGTGGCCAAGAACGTGTATTTCGTTCCGTTTGGTCAAGACAATCCGACCGGCAAACCGAATTCGCTCGTAGCAAACATGGAACTGATCCCTGAAACTTGCTATGCCGCGCTTGAAGGAAAACAGCTGCAACCGTTAATCATCGAACGTGTTCATGGATAATGCAGCGCAGCCGGCATACCATGTACGAAGCACCGTTCGGGTTGTTTCACGCCGTGATCTTTACAGGACGGACTCAATATAGGTGGGAAGTATCGGAACAAATTGCTCAAAGGCGCAGCATGGAATGCCGTATACCATCGCGGAGATCATTGCGGCGAAGGGGTATGTTTTCGAAGCTCTGGGTTCGTTAATCTTGCTATTACTAACGGAATGAAGTCATCGCTTTACTCCGCACTTATTAACTGGAGGAATATCCATGCGCATTTTGGTGCAAAAATTCGGTGGCACGTCTCTTTCGACGAAAGAAGCGAGAGAGCATGTCATCTCACACGTACGCCGGGAACTGGATAACGGTTTCCGGCTCGTCGTGGTGGTTTCGGCTATGGGCCGAAAAGGGGATCCTTACGCGACGGATACCTTGCTTGATTTGGTCTCTGAAGGGGATTGCTATTTACCGCCCCGCGAACAAGATTTACTGATGGCTTGCGGCGAAATTATTTCCGCAGCCAAGCTGTGCAGCCTGCTGGCTGAACAGCACATCTCTTCGGTCGTATTGACTGGAGCTCAAGCTGGATTCCGAACGGACAGCCAGTTTGGCAACGCGAGAATTCTGGATATCGTTCCGACTCGGGTGCTGGAAGAACTGCAGCAGAAGGATGTCGTGATCGTGACAGGATTTCAAGGTCAAAATCAAGACGGCGACTTCACGACGTTGGGCCGCGGAGGCAGCGATACGTCGGCTACAGCCTTGGGCGCCGCGCTGCACGCCGAAATGGTTGATATTTATACCGATGTGAATGGGATCTTAACTGCGGATCCCCGGATCGTCGAGGATGCGAAGCCGCTGGAATACGTCAGCTACGCAGAAATCTGCAATATGGCGCATCAAGGGGCTAAGGTGATCCATCCCCGCGCCGTAGAAATTGCGATGCAAGCGGGGATTCCGGTACGCGTTCGCTCGACTTTTTCGCAAGGGGAAGGAACATTGGTTGCCAACCCCGAAGGATTTAAGGACGTACAGCTGGGGATTGTGGACCGTTACGTGACTGGGATTGCATATGTGGCGAATGTGACTCAAATCCGGGTGGAATCCGCTGGCAACGGCCCGGATCATTTGCAGCTGCAAGTTTTTAAATCCATGGCAGAGAACGACATTAGTGTTGATTTTATTAATGTGACCCCAACCGGTGTCGTTTATACGGTCTTTGATAAAGATTCGGCGAAGGCAGAAGCGGTGTTGAGATCGCTGGACCTCTCACCGCAAATATGCACCGGATGCGCCAAGGTGTCCGTCATCGGCGGAGGCATTAACGGCGTTCCCGGAATTATGGCCAAGATCGTTGAGGCTTTGACCGAGCAAGGCATTCAGATTCTGCAATCGGCTGATTCGAATACTACGATTTGGGTGCTGGTGCGGAAGGACGATATGGTGCAAGCGTTGCGGGCGTTGCATGCCAAGTTCGAACTGGGCCGCTAACGAGGCATGTGAGTTCATCGCTTAAGAAATGGAAGGCATACTGAGAAGACGGCAATAAATAAGCGAAGCGGGAGACGGGAGGAGGATATGGCGTGATTGATTTCGGAAGAATGATTACAGCCATGGTAACGCCTTTTAATGATCAAGGAAAAATCGACTGGGACCAAACCGCAAGCCTGATCGACTATTTGGTGGAGGAGCAGCAATCTGACAGTTTGGTCGTGAGCGGAACGACGGGGGAGTCCCCTACACTAACGGATGAAGAAAAACTTGAGCTGTTTGCCTTCGCGGTGAAACATGCAGCCGGACGCTGCAAAATTATCGCCGGCACGGGCAGCAATGATACCGCTCATTCCGTTCATTTGACGCGCGAAGCTGAAAAATGCGGAGTAGACGGAATTTTGCTGGTCGCTCCGTATTATAACAAGCCGAATCAGGAAGGCCTTTTCCGCCATTTTGAAGCGATTGCGGCCGTAACCAGTCTGCCGGTTATTGTGTACAATGTGCCAAGCCGTACAGTTGTCAGCTTGAGCGTGGAAACGACGCTGCGGCTGGCGCAAATCCCGAATATCGTGGGGACCAAGGAATGCGCGCCTCTGGATCAGATCGCTATGATCGTCGCCCAAGCGCCGGAGCATTTCAAGGTTTATTCGGGCGATGACGCCTCGGCACTGCCGGCGATGGCGGTCGGAGCTTACGGTGTCATTAGCGTGGCCAGTCATGTCGCAGGCCGCTCCATCAAAGAGATGGTCGCACAATTCTTTAGCGGGAACGTAGAGCGGGCAAGCCAGTTGCATCGCGAGCTTCTGCCGTTATTTAAGGTGTTGTTTGAATGTCCGAATCCGGTAGCCGTGAAGTATGCCTTAAATGAAACCGGCCATCCTGTAGGAACGGTTCGGTTACCGCTGGTGCCGCCAAATGAACAGGAAGCGCAGCGGATTCGCAGCTTCCTCAAATAGCTGCTGGTCTACTTCTATAACCAGATATGTGCGTATTCCCAGAAACCGATGCCTGATCCGCAGGCATCGGTTTTTTTGTCATGGCACAAGGTAAGGTTAGACGTAGGGAAAAGCGCTGACTTGTTTTTTGCCAATTTAATCATGTATAATGAGTTCAAGTGACTGGGTGCGGTGAATTTTGAATTAAATGGCTTGTTCAAGAAGTTGGCTTCTGCCAGTGTAAGCGAGTACGGAGAACGTTTTACCAGACCGCTTGGAATGGATGAAGCTGTGGAGTTTACCAGAACTTGATTGAGCAACCATTTGATAATGACTTTGAGAAACGGCGAGATCGTCTTAATCAAGGCGATTGTTTATTCCTGCAATTTATAGGCTTTGGAATTTATATGCAGCGGTCGGAGCCATTTCCATAGGAGTTTTCGATACGACGTCCATAATAATTAGGAGGGTTAGATTCACTTGTCTAAAAAAATAAATAATGAGAAATTGACGATTTTCGCATTGGGCGGCGTCGCAGAGATTGGGAAGAACATGTATGTCGTTCAATATGCCAATGACATTGTAGTCATCGACTCCGGACTTAAGTTTCCGGAAGAGGACATGCTTGGCATCGACATCGTCATTCCCGATATCACTTACTTGACGGAGAACCGCGATAAAGTAAGAGGCATCGTATTGACGCACGGGCATGAGGACCATATCGGCGGTTTGCCTTACGTGCTGAAGAACTTAAACGTTCCGGTCTACGGGACCAAATTAACTTTAGGTCTGGTTGAGAACAAGCTGAAGGAAGCGGGACTGCTCGGCGAAACGAAACGCGTGCTGATCAATGCCGATTCCGTAATCGAGCTTGGAACAACGATGAAAGCTTCGTTCTTCCGGACGAATCATAGTATTCCGGATTCGGTGGGTGTATGCATCGAAACTCCGGAAGGGAATGTCGTTCATACCGGTGACTTCAAATTTGATCATACCCCAGTCAATGATCAATATGCGGATTTGCACCGGATGGGCGAAATCGGGAAGAACGGCGTGCTTGCGCTGTTATCCGACAGTACCAATGCGGAGAGACCGGGCTTTACGCCATCGGAGAAGAATGTAGGCATTGTACTTAGCGATATTTTCCACAAAGCGAAGCAGCGCGTTGTTGTGGCGACCTTCGCCTCCAACGTGCATCGGATTCAGCAAGTCATCGATGCGGCACACGCAACGAACCGGAAGCTGACCATCATTGGACGCAGCATGGTGAACGTTGTGACGATCGCAGAAGAGTTGGGTTATCTGAACGTACCGGACGGAATTATCATTGAGCCGGAAGAAGTCAACAAGATGGCTGCAGATCGCGTTGTCATTTTGTGCACAGGCAGCCAAGGTGAACCGATGTCTGCCTTAACGCGGATGGCTCGCTCGACGCATCGCAAGGTTGATATTCTTCCAGGCGACACGGTCATCATCGCGGCAACACCGGTACCGGGCAATGAGAAATACGTTGGCCGGACGATAGATGAATTGTTCCGTCTCGGTGCGGAAGTCATTTATAGCGGATCAAATTCCGGCGTGCACGTTTCGGGTCACGGCAGCCAGGAAGAGCTGAAGCTCATGCTGAACCTGATGCGGCCGAAATACTTCATTCCGATCCACGGGGAATACCGTATGCTGCGGAAGCATGCTTTGCTTGGTGAGTCGGTTGGTATTGATCCGGACAATATTTTCCTGATTGATATCGGGGATACGATTGAGATCCAGAACGGTGTAGCCCGCAAAGCCGGGAAAGTTCCTGCCGGCAACGTGCTCATCGACGGTCTTGGCGTAGGCGACGTCGGCAATATCGTATTGCGCGACCGTAAGCTGTTATCCCAAGACGGGATCTTGGTTGTTGTTGTAACGCTGAGCAAGCAAGACGGAACGATCGTATCCGGACCGGATATTATCTCCCGCGGCTTCGTTTATGTGCGTGAATCGGAAGGTTTGCTGGAAGAAGCAAACCGCATTGTCTCCAGCACGCTGGAGAAGCTGATGAGCGAGAACGTAAACGAATGGGCTTCGTTGAAAACCAACGTTAAGGATGCTCTCGGCCGTTTCTTGTATGAGCAAACGCGCCGCAGACCGATGATCTTGCCGATCATCATGGAAGTATAAAGAAGAAATCAATAACTTTAAGCACACAGTCGCCCCTTTCCTGCCGGTTATTTGGACGGTTTCCGCAGGAAAGGGGCTTTTCGTCGTTTAGCGCGAAATGGCGGAAGGTTCCTGACTTGAGGTATCGTTGTATAGATTGAAGAAGGTTGTCGGCATACTAAGGGCTGCATAGAGTAACGAGACTTTGTCGATTGCCGACACCGAAAGGAAGGCTTAATCATGAATAAGGACCTAAGCAAATCAAGCGTTCGCAGTGAATCTGAACTTCCGCCAACAACCGAACCGGAGAAAAAAGAAGCCACGGTACCGGAAATGATCCAGCAGCTCGGGCAAACGGCGGTGCCGACTCCCGGTGAATCAAATGTGTATTGCTTAACGATTATCGGTCAGATCGAAGGACATTTAGTGCTTCCGCCGCAAAATAAAACAACGAAATACGAGCACGTCATCCCCCAATTAGTGGCAGCGGAACAGAACCCGCGGATTGAAGGACTGTTAATTATATTAAATACCGTAGGCGGCGATGTGGAGGCCGGACTTGCCATTGCGGAGATGATTGCTTCCTTGTCCAAGCCTACCGTCACGGTTGTCATCGGCGGCGGACATAGCATCGGCGTTCCGATCGCCGTAGCCTCCGATTATTCGTTGATTGCCGAAAGCGCCACGATGACCATCCATCCGATTCGTATGACCGGGCTGGTGATCGGAGTTCCTCAGACTTTTGAGTATATTGAGAAGATGCAAGAAAGGGTCGTGCGTTTTGTAACGACACATTCGAAAATTTCCGAGGAGAAATTCAAGGAGCTCATGTTTAAGACGGGTGAGTTAAACCGGGACATCGGTACAGCAGTTGGCGGCAGCGATGCGGTGAAGTACGGGCTGATCGATGCCATCGGCGGGATTGGCGATGGATTGGCCAAGCTGAATTCGATGATTGAATCGAAGCGACAAGCGAAGCAAGCAGGAGGGATTACCCAATGACGCATTATACGATCTTACCGGAAGAGGCTTATTGGGAGAATGCCGAAAATCAGGCGGCGTACGGTGAAATCGAACTAAACGGCGTGCTGATGCAAATACGGATGGAGGAAGGCAATCGGGCGACCATCGTACGGCTGTTGCGTTGCCGGCTGGAGGATTATTTGAATCCCGATCTGGCGCCCGGGCGGCAAATCACCTTCTATCCAACCTTATTAAATTGAGAATCTATGCCGGTGACGGCATCTTTTCTAGGCCCCCCTCGGTGAATATGGTATAATATTCATCTAGGGGGTGTTTTCGTCTTGCCACGGAAACGGAAGAAGAGGAAAGCTGCCATCGGCAGCATGCTGAAATACGAAATATACGGAATCATCCTGATCACCTTATCCATTATCGCCTTGAGCGGGGAGGCTGCCGTAGGAAGGACGCTATCGAAAATGGCTGCGTTAATCCTCGGCAAATTTTATTTTGTGATCCCCTTAATTGGCATTTACATAGGACTAGCTGTCATGATCAACCGGAAATGGCCGAATCGCTGGAATGCCCGCCGCAGCGGTGTGCTGCTGGCGGTGTTGGCGCTGACGCTGATGAGCACCATTTCGGCCATGCAGCATAAGCTGGCGCCGGCGGTGCCTTTGTCCGCAGGCAACGTGCTGGGCCAGATTCATCGCGATCTGCAAGGAGCGCTGTTCCAGCCTGCGGTGAGCGATGCCGGCATGAGCCTGCTGGGGCTGGATATTAGCGGAGGGTATGTCGGCGCACTAGAATTTGCCTTGTTGTACTCTTTGTTTGGCATGGCCGGTGCGAAGCTGATTATGATCGTGCTATTAGCTATCAGTTTTATGCTGGTGACCGGACTATCGTATGTGGATTTATTCCGGATGCTGCATTCCCGATTGGCCGTGCTGGCCGAAAGCTTCGGGAAAAAAATGCGCATGCTGCGTCCGATCCCAGTGCGGAACAAAGCCAAACGGGCGGTGAAGAAGGCGGAGCCTGCGGTCACCTCATATGATGATCCAGAGGATGAAGAATCCCCTCTCGACGAAGAAACGGTGCCTGCGGCAACGAGCAAGAAGCCGGTGTTTTTTCAGCTGCTGAACTTCAAGGGAAGATCGGATGAACCCGTGGAGACAGCGTCCATCGAGGAAGAGGAACCTGCGGTCGTGGAGCCTGCTACGCAAGCTGCTGATACAGGAATCAACTGGAATGAGGTGAACTACATCGGCAGGGATGAGGACGTGGAGCTTAGGAAGTCGGACGGATTCGCTGGCAGTGACACCGGGCCGATTATCCGCGATTTCTTCGACAATATTCAGCGGGAAAGCCTGCATCAAGATGAGGACAACGATGAGGACGAGCCTGGGCTACATAGCTCCCATGGAGTCTTGTTCGATGAGGCGGCACAGGATGCACTAGATCCCGTAGGAGGGGAATTCTCCGGGGGCGGTGACGAATCTGGACTCGGGAATCCTGCGGCCGAAGAGGCTGACAGCGACGGACAAGCCACGGTGCCGCCGCCTGCGCCTAAGCCTGTTCCGAAGCCGTACAAGCTGCCTTCGTTCCGGCTCTTATCGAAGCCGGTCGGGGCAGGGAAGTCCGGCGATCAAGCGGACTATATGCAAACTGCGCGTAAGCTAGAAGCCACGCTCGAAAGCTTTGGCGTGCGGGCCCGGGTGCTGGAGGTAGTACGCGGACCGGCGGTGACGCGCTATGAAATTCAGCCGGATATCGGCGTGAAGGTAAGCCGAATCGTTAACTTGACGGACGATATCGCCTTGGCTTTGGCAGCGAAGGATATTCGGATGGAAGCGCCGATTCCAGGGAAATCCGCGATTGGTATCGAGGTGCCGAACAACGAAGTATCGCTGGTGACGATGCGCGAGGTGATGGAGACGCCAACGTTTATGGAGGCGGAGTCCAAGCTGAGTATCGCATTCGGGCGGGATATTTCCGGCCAGACGATCGTTGGCAACCTGGCGAAGATGCCCCACTTGCTGGTGGCCGGGGCTACAGGCTCCGGGAAATCGGTGTGCATTAACGGCATTATCACCAGCATTCTGTTCAAAGCGAAGCCGGATGAAGTGAAATTTATGATGGTCGACCCGAAAATGGTCGAATTAAATGTGTATAACGGCATCCCGCATCTGTTGACCCCGGTTGTGACCGATCCACGGCGAGCTTCACTGGCGCTGAAGAAGATCGTTGTGGAGATGGAGAAACGGTATGAGTTGTTCTCCAAATCGGGAGCGCGGAATATTGAAGGCTACAACCAAATGATGGCGGACCAACCTGAGGCGGTATTGCCGTATATCGTGGTGATTGTGGACGAGTTAGCTGACCTCATGATGGTTGCAGCCAGCGACGTCGAGGATGCGATTGCACGACTGGCGCAAATGGCCCGCGCGGCGGGGATCCATTTGATCATCGCTACGCAGCGGCCGTCCGTTGACGTCATCACCGGCGTAATCAAGGCCAACATCCCGTCACGGATCGCGTTTGGCGTATCGTCCCAGGTCGATTCCCGGACGATTCTGGATATGGCCGGTGCGGAGAAGCTTCTGGGCCGCGGTGACATGCTCTATATGCCGATGGGCGCGTCCAAACCGATCCGGGTGCAGGGAGCGTTTATGAGCGACCAAGAGGTCGAGGCGATCGTAAACTATGTGCGCGGGCAAGGCCAAGCCGAATACGACGAAAGCCTGGTTCCTGAAGTGGGCGATGAAGTACAGGAGACCGAAGAGGTACAGGACGAGCTCTTTGATCAAGCCGTCCAAATCGTACTGGAAGCCAAGCAGGCCTCCGTCTCCTTGCTGCAACGGCGTATGCGGGTTGGGTATACTCGCGCTGCTCGGCTGATCGACTCCATGGAGGCGCGAGGAATCGTTGGGCCGTATGAAGGCAGCAAACCGCGGGAAGTGTTAATGTCCATCGATCAATATAAAATGGGAAGAATCTCTTCTTGATTCTGTAGAATCGAAGGGAGCCTTCCCTTTTCTTTATTTCGTATAGCTCGAACCTTATGGGTGCATAGGAAGGGACAACGCTTGTCATACTAAAGTTACCCATCCTTGTTGAACAACTTCTAAGAAGAGAGGTAGAGCTAAACGTATGAAGAAAGCAAAGATCTGGTTTGCCTCCGGTTTAGTGCTGCTTTTGTTCGGAATCGGATACGGGGCCGATGTGCTCCGGCATACGCTTACCGAGGGCAAAGTCAATACCTATAAAGCGCAGCCCGCGTTCAGTGAGCAGGTTATCGACTATGGAGCTTACGGGAAGGACGTGTATGAGCTGCAGGGACGGCTCGCTTATCTTGGTTTTTATCATGGGAAGTTGGACAGTTATTTTGGGCCCAAAACCCTCGGGGCCCTCAAATGGTTCCAATCGGAATTTGGCATGAAGGTTGACGGACTGGCTGGACCAAAAACGAAACTGAAGCTGTACAATGCCACAAAAAACTGGAAGCCAGGCATGGAATACGCTAATGCCGGCGGAAACGAGAAATCGCAAGCCGGTGCAGCTAATAAGTCCGGCAGTGGCAGCGTCAAAGCGGAATCCGATGAACTGTCCGCCTCCAACACCATGGGGCTGTCGGAAAACGATTTGAAAATTATGGCGAACGCGGTATATGGGGAAGCGCGAGGGGAACCTTTTGAAGGCCAGGTTGCGGTAGCGGCGGTTATTTTGAACCGGGTGAAGTCGCCGAGCTTCCCTAACACCGTATCCGGCGTTATTTTTCAACCCGGAGCATTTACAGCCGTTGCTGACGGCCAAATCTGGCTGGAGCCAAACGCACAGGCGCGTAAAGCCGTGCAGCAGGCGTTAAACGGCTGGGATCCAACCGGCGGTTGCTTGTATTACTTTAACCCGAAAACGGCGACATCGAAATGGATCTGGTCACGTCCGCAGGTGAAGACGATCGGAGAGCATATTTTCTGCATGTAAATAGCTGAGTATCGAAGGAGCAACCGCTTGTCGTCAGGTTGCTTCTTTCCTTTGAATTGGTATAGAATGGAACTGACTTTCTTGTAAAGGAGTTTTGGTTTTGAACAAAACGCGATTTGAGCGCGGCACCGTAGGCCATATTCGTCTGCATGTCCTGCCGACCAACCGATTCAAAACTTTTGCCATTTCCCTATATGCGGGCTTGCCGTTGCAAGAGCAAACGGTCACCGCAACGGCCCTCACTCCGTTCGTGCTGCGCCGGGGTACGGAATCGTATCCGGAAACCACGCAGTTCCGCGAGCAGCTCGAGCATATGTACGGAGCGGGCTTCGGCTTTGATGTATATAAACGCGGCAATTACCAAATGGTCCAGTTCCGTATGGACACGATTAATGATTCTTTTGTCAAGAGCAACGATTCACTCCTGGGTCAAAGCTTTGCTTTCCTCGGGGAAGTCGTCACCAAACCGGCTAAGGAAAACGGGGTGTTCCGCACCGCCTACGTGAATTCCGAACGGGAGTCCGTCCGCAAGAAGCTGGAAGGGATCATCAATGATAAAATCCGCTATGCGGCTGAACGCTGTACGGAAGAGATGTTTAAGGACGATCCGTATCGCCTCCATCCGCTGGGTGAGCGAAGCGAACTGGACGGGATTACGCCCGAATCCTTATACGCCTCCTATCAAAGCTGGCTGCAGCAGGCACACCTCGATTTGTATGTGGTTGGCGACACGACGCTGGCCGAGGTGGAGGAGCTGGTTGCCAAGCATTTTAGCTTAAATCGCTCAACCACTCCAGAATATCAACCGGAGCAGGTGGATCTTCGCGGCAAAGAAGTCCGGACCGTGAAGGAAGTGCTCGACGTCAATCAGGGGAAGTTGAATTTAGGCCTCCGCACGCCGATCACTTACGGGGACGATCGCTACGCTTCCTTGCTGCTCTATAACGGCATTCTGGGCAGCTATCCACACTCCAAGTTGTTCCTTAATGTTCGGGAGAAAGAAAGCTTGGCGTACTACGCCGCCTCCCGTTACGACGGGCATAAAGGCATCGTCAGCATTCAATCCGGCATCGAAATCGCCAATTACGAGAAAGCTCTTCGCATTATCGAAGCTCAGCTGGCCAGCATGCGCGCCGGAGAAATCAGCGAGCTTGAGATGAGTCAGACGAAGGCGATGATCCGTAACAGTCTGCTGGAGATGCAGGATTCCGCTTTTGATATGATCGCCTATGACTTCAACCGCGTCTTGTCCGGAAAAGACCGGCCGGCGGAGGAGCTGCTTCAACAAGTCGAGCAGGTTCAGCCTCAGGACGTTGTAGCGGCCGCGGAAACCGTCCAGCTTGATACGATATACTTTTTGACAGGCCAGAAGGAGGGGTAGGCGGATGGAAACGATACGTTATGACGCTTTGCAGGAAACGCTGTATCGCGAAACGATGGACAACGGTTTGCAGGTGTATGTGCTTCCGAAACCGGGCTTCCAGAAAACGTACGCCACGTTCGCGACCAAATACGGCTCAATCGATAACCATTTTCGGGTAGAAGGCCAGGACGACATTTCGGTTCCGGATGGCATTGCCCATTTTCTGGAGCACAAAATGTTTGAGGAGCCCGAAGGTGATATTTTTGCCACCTTTGCTTCCCAAGGCGCTTCCGCGAATGCGTTTACCAGCTTCGACCAGACGGTCTATCTGTTCTCTGCGACGGAGAATATTGCGGCCAACCTGGAGACGCTGATTAATTTCGTGCAGCATCCTTACTTTACCGACCAGAACGTCGAGAAGGAAAAAGGCATTATCGGCCAAGAGATCGGCATGTACCGGGATAACCCGGATTGGCGGGTCTATTTTGGCCTGATCGAAGCGATGTATAAGGTGCATCCGGTTCACATCGATATCGCCGGCACGGTGGAATCCATTGGCACCATTACGAAGGAAACGTTATATACATGCTACAATGCGTTTTATCATCCGAGCAACATGCTGTTGTTCGTCGTTGGCGGCGTGGATCCGGAGGAAGTATTCAAGCTGGTCCGGTACAATCAAGCGAAAAAGGAATACAAGCCGCAAGGATCCATCGAGCGGTTGTTTGATCCGGAGCCGCGTGAGGTGTCGGAGAAACGGCGGGAATCCCGTCTGCCAGTGTCGCAGCCCAAATGCTTGTTTGGCTTTAAGGAGACGCGCCTCGGCTTTACCGGCGAGGAGTTGCTGCGTCGCGATTTGGCCACCAAGCTGGCGCTCGACCTGCTGTTTGGGGCCAGCACGAAGCTGTACCAAAAGCTTTATGATCTGGACCTCATCTCTGACAGCTTTGGCCACGAATACAATAGCAACCCGAATTATGCGTTTTCCGCGATTGGCGGGGATACGAAGGATCCAGACCGGATGCTGGCTGTGATTAAGGAAGAAACCGAGGCGGTACTTGCTTCCGGATTCCGTCAGGAGGATTTCGAACGCGCGCGCAAGAAGAAGATCGGCGGGTACTTGCGCATGCTGAATTCGCCGGAGAACATCGCCCATGAATTCACCCGTTACAAATTCCGCGGCGGCGACCTGTTTGCTGTACTTCCGATTTACGAATCGCTGACGCTGGATGAGATCAACGCGCGGCTGCGCGAGCATATCGATTGGGAACAGCTCGCCGTCTCGATTGTGGTGAGCCCGTAAATGCAGACCAATCATGGGATAGGAAAAAATATCGCGGACATGACCGTCCTCATCACCGGAGCAAGCCGGGGGATCGGCGCCGAGGTGGCGCTGCGGTTCGCTTCGGTGGGCATGAACGTGGTCATTCATTATATGAAATCTCACGAAGCGGCGAATGAGGTCGCCCGCAAATGCTTGGAGCTCGGAGCCAAGGCGTATACGGTCGCGGCGGATTTGCGGAGCAAGGAGCAAATTCTGCGGATGAAGGAACGGCTTGAGAATTACGGCTTGCATCCCGATATTTTGGTCAACAACGCGGGCATCTCGCATTATGCACTCTTGTCCGATGTGACCGAAGACGAATGGGACGACATTATGAACGTCAATTTAAAAAGTGTGTTTCTGTGCAGCCAGCTGTTTATGCCGCATATGATCAGCCAACGCTTCGGGCGTATTATCAACGTTTCTTCCGTTTGGGGAATCACGGGCGGCTCTTGTGAGGTTGCCTATTCGGCAGCCAAAGGCGGAGTTAATGCATTTACCAAAGCGCTGGCCAAAGAACTGGCCCCCTCCGGCGTTACAGTGAATGCCGTCGCTCCAGGAGCGGTGAAGACCGAGATGATGGAGCGGTTTGATGCGGAGGAGCTGCGGCAGTTGGAGGAGGATATTCCCGTAGGACGGCTGGGTTCACCGCAGGAGATCTCCTCATTAGTTTATTTTTTGGCACTGCCGGAATCCGGTTATATCACCGGGCAAATCATCAGCCCCAACGGCGGCTGGATTACTTGAGACCCCTGCATTCACAGGTTTTGGAGTAAGGGTTCGAGCTCGGTGCGCGCATAAATTCCCCGGGATTTTCGCATATTACAACTGTTGATTTTAAATCGCCAAGCGAAGGAGGATTTATCATGTCAACAGTACTCAAAAATTTTGATACATGGAAGAAATTCCTGGGTGAGCGCGTCAAGCATGCGGAAAATGCCGGTTTTAGCGAAGAGGCAATTACCAACCTTGCTTACGAAATCGGCGGTTTTCTGGACGACAAAGTGGATCCGCAAAACGAATCCAACCGCGCCCTCAAAGAAATTTGGGATGTGGGTACGGAGGAAGAGCGGAAGACCATTGCTCGTCTGATGGTGAAGTTGGCCAAGAAAAACGCATAGTCACGCTTTGGAAAAGCTCCCGCTTCGGGAGCTTTTCCCTCATTTTCTCCGCCCGCTTGCCTTTCAATTTCATTTTATATATCATAAAACACATATGAATATCGGTTATCAGGAATGGGAAGATTTGTTCTTTATAAATTGTTTTCTGTAAATTAGCAGGAATTAAGACCTATTTTGTCGAAAGAGCAAGAGGATATGGAGAAGGTGTCTGGGATGGATGGGAAACAATGGTACTTGGAATACAAAATACATAAAAATCGACCGGGACTTTTGGGGGATATTGCCTCCATGTTAGGGATGTTGGAGATCAACATCTTAACGATTAACGGCGTGGAAGGCAAGACGCGCGGGCTGCTGCTGGAAACCAACGATGACGGAAAAATCGAACAAGTCAGTCAGTTATTGAACAAGGTGGACAGTATTACGGTCACCGCTTTGCGTAATCCGCGTCTGGTCGATTTGCTCGCCGTCCGCCATGGACGCTATATTGATAGGGATTCTGACGACCGCAAGACCTTTCGGTTTACGCGGGATGAGCTGGGGATCTTGGTTGATTTTCTCGGCGAAATTTTTAAGCGGGATGGCCATCAGGTGATCGGATTACGAGGGATGCCCCGCGTGGGGAAGACGGAATCGATTATCGCTGGAAGCGTCTGCGCGATGAAACGATGGACGTTCGTATCTTCAACGCTCTTGCGACAAACGGTACGCAGCCAATTGTCAGAGAATGAAATGGATCCTCGCAATGTATTTATTATCGACGGTATCATAAGTACTCTTCGTTCCAATGAAAAGCATCATCAGCTCTTGCAAGAGTTGATGTCCATGCCTTCCACGAAAGTCATCGAACATCCGGATGTGTTCGTGAAAGAGTCTGAATATAGTTATGACAATTTTGACATAATTATTGAATTGCGTAACAATCCCGAGGAGCAAATCGTTTACGATACGTTCACGACAATTTATACGGACGATCTATAAACGATGTGCCGCATAATGAAATCATAAGCAGGAGGTGATGGTCGTGTCGGATTTGGGCCAGCAGTTAAGAGAAGCCCGCCTTGCCAGAGGTTTGTCGCTGGATGACGTACAGGAAATGACGAAGATTCGCAAACGATATTTGGAAGCCATCGAAATGGGGGATTATAAGGTTCTGCCTGGTAGCTTCTATGTTCGGGCTTTTATTAAGACGTATGCGGAGACCGTCGGCTTGGACGCGGACGAACTGCTTGCCGAACATCGGCAAAACGTGCCTTCTACAGCTCCGGAACCTACGATGGAACCGGTGATTCAAAAACGCCGCAGCCGGCAGCACAACGAGCGCAACTCGAAATGGCTGTCTACGACGCTGATGTGGTCGTTTGCTGTGCTGATTTTGATTGTCATCTATCTGTATTTCTCGGTATGGGGAAACAATAACGATCAAGCGGATGGCAATAAGGAACCGGATCCTACGCCGGTAACTCAGGGTACCAGCCAAAATGGCAACCAAACCGGTAACGCAACCGGCGGCGATGCCGTTGGCGGGAACAATGGCGTCGAGAACGGGACGAACAATGGTACGGAACCGGGAATAAATCAGGGGACAGACACGAATACCGGGAATGCGGGTAACACGGGAGACGAATCCCCGACGAATGATACCGGCAATCAGACGGTAACGATCGTACCGGATGGAGCGGAAGGCAGCACAACGAAGTTCAAGATTCAAAACCCTGGAACGGGGCCCGTGCAAGTCGTCATTACGGCTAGCGGAAAAAGTTGGGTTGAAGTGCGTAAAGGCAACTCTAAGGGTGAGAAGTTGTTTTATGACAACACCAAAGAAGGCGACGTGTTGACCTATGATATCGGACCTGAAGGGTTATTCGTCAAATCGGGGAATTCCTCTCAAACCGTGATCACGGTCGCCGGACAGACAATCGAGGATGGAAAAACGACGTCAAAGTTCCTATTGAACCTTGACGACGGGACAGGCGGCGGTACCACCGGAAATACCGGAACGGAAGGCGCCGTTACGAATAACGCCGATACGGGCGGAACGAATTCAACCACAGAAGGCAACGAATAAGCGAGGGCGGCAACAAGCCGATCGCTTATTCGCTTAATCAAAGCGCGGTGAGGACCGGTCAGGTCAAACGGCGCTTTTTTGGCTGTATACGGATGGTGGTGGCTGAATTGCTCGACTTTGCGATTTTTTTTACATATAATTTATTTATGATAAGATTGGAAACCGAGAAAGGAATGTGACTTATGGCTTCGGAAAATTCTTTCGACATCGTTTCAAAAATGGACATGCAGGAATTGACCAACGCAATCGATCAAACAGAGCGGGAAATTGCGAACCGCTTCGATTTCAAAGGAAGCAAGAGCGAGCTGAAGCTGGAGAAAGACGAACTGGTGATCGTTTCTGACGATGAATACAAGCTGGGGGCTGTCATCGATATCCTGCAATCGAAGATGATTAAGCGCGGGTTGCCGATCAAGAACCTGGATTACGGCAAAGTGGAACCGGCTTCAATGGGTACCGTGCGTCAGCGGATTAAACTCAAACAAGGGATCGATCAGGAAAATGCCAAGAAAATTAATGTGCTGATCCGCGATTCCAAGCTGAAGGTCAAAAGCCAGATCCAAGGCGATCAAATTCGCGTGACGGGCAAGAGCCGTGACGATTTACAAGAGATCATTCAGATGCTGCGTAAAGCCGATTTATCGGTGGATTTGCAGTTCACCAATTTCAAATAGAGCGCAAGGGTCTCCTGCAGGGAATTTCTAGCTGCGGCAGGCCCTTTTCATATTTTTGACAGCATCGGTCCCTGAATATTATACTTGTAGAGGTTGTTTAATCCTTAAGTTTGACGGGAATTTTGGCTTTCAACGATGGGGGAAATGGTTCATGACAGAAAAGGTAAAAATCGTGACACTCGGCTGCGAGAAAAATTTGGTGGACTCGGAAATCATGTCGGGTCTGATTGAGCAGCGCGGCTATTCCTTGGTGGATAATCGCGAGGATGCAACCGTCATTATCGTCAACACCTGCGGATTTATCGATGCGGCTAAGGAAGAATCGGTAAATACGATTCTCGAGCTTGCTGATCTGAAGGAAAGCGGAAGACTGAAAGCGCTGATCGTTTCCGGGTGTTTGACGCAGCGATATAAGCAAGCTTTAATGGAGGAAATGCCGGAGATCGACGGGATTGTGGGTACGGGGGATTTTCACCAAATCAACCGGATCGTTGACGAAGCGCTTAAGGGCAAGAAGCCGGCGCTGGTCGGCAACCCTGTCTTTAATTATGAGCAAGCGCTGCCGCGCAAGCTGTCTACAGCCCGCTATACGACTTACGTGAAAATCGCTGAGGGCTGCGACAACAACTGTACATTCTGCAGCATTCCGATCATGCGCGGGAAGTTCCGCAGCCGCTCGATGGAATCGATTTTGGAGGAAGTACGGAGCATGGCGGCCCAAGGCGTCAAGGAAATCAGCCTGATTGCGCAGGACTCCACCAATTACGGGACCGATTTGTACGGGGAGTTTAAATTGGCAGAGCTGATGGATCGGGTCACCCAGGTGGAAGGCGTTGAGTGGGTGCGGTTGCATTATGCTTATCCTGGCTTTTTTACAGACGAGCTGATTGAGATGATGGCGACCAACCCGAAAATTTGCAAATACGTGGACATGCCGCTGCAACACAGTGAAGATTCCATTCTGAAACGGATGCGCCGGCCTGGGCGGAATCGCGATATCCGTGAGCTGATTGCTAAGATTCGTGCGCGGATTCCGAACGTTTCCTTGCGTACTTCCTTGATCGTTGGTTTTCCAGGGGAAACGGAGGAAGATTTTGAGCGGTTATGTGAGTTTGTGCGTGAGATCAAGTTCGACCGCCTTGGCGTATTTACCTATTCCAAGGAAGAGGATACGCCGGCATCGCGTTTGCCGGATCAAGTTGATGAAGAGGTAAAAGAATGGCGGGCTAATACGCTGATGGAGATTCAGCGGGAAGTTGCAAACGCCAACAGCAGTAAGTACATTGGTCAGGTTCTGGATGTGCTGATCGAGCGTTATGACGGGCGCAGCGACGTATACGTGGGCCGCTCGCAATACGACGCTCCGGAAATCGATGGCGAGGTATACGTCACGAATTGCCCTGTTGGGCTTGGGGAACTGACCAAAGTGCGGATTACGCATGCTTTTGACTATGATTTATCCGGGGAGGCTGTCCTGTGAATTTGCCCAACCGTATCACATTAGCTCGTATTTTCATGATTCCGGTGATGCTGGTCTTCTTGCTGTTGGATGCCGGATGGCTCGCCTATGAGTTTACGCTTGGCGAGTACTCGCTGCCGGTAAATCAACTGATTGCGGCGGTGCTGTTTATCATCGCTGCCAGTACGGATGGAATCGATGGTTACATCGCCCGTAAATATAATCTGGTCACCAACTTAGGCAAGCTCCTGGATCCGCTCGCGGATAAGCTGCTTGTTGGAACGGTGCTGATCGGTCTTGTGGCCTTGGGCAAATGCGATGCCTGGATTGCAGTCATCATCATCGCCCGGGAGTTTGCGGTGACCGGCTTGCGTGAAGTTGCGCTTCTGGAAGGCTCCGTCATTGCGGCCAGCAAGTGGGGCAAGGCGAAGACGATCACGCAGATCATCGCCATTTCAGCGCTGCTGCTGAACAATTTTCCGTTCGAATGGCTGTCGTTCCCGTTTGATGATATCGCGATATGGCTGGCGGCTATCATCACGTTGTATTCGGGGATCGATTATTTCGTGAAAAATAAGAGCGTGCTTTCTTTTTCCAAAATATAAATGATGTTGATGAGTTAGGCGGAACTGAGAAAAAGGAGGCATGCGAAGATGAAAGCGGAAATTATTGCGGTTGGTACGGAGCTGCTGCTTGGCCAAATCGTAAATACGAATGCGCAGTACTTGTCTCAGGAGTTAGCCGCACTCGGGCTCGACGTTTATTTCCAAACCGTGGTCGGAGATAATATGAATCGGCTGGCGGAAGCGGTGAAGACGGCGTCGGGGCGGGCGGATGTGCTGATCCTTACCGGCGGGCTGGGTCCGACCCAGGACGATCTCACCAAAGAGGCGCTGGCTGAGGTACTCGGTCGGACGCTTTATATCGATCCGGATGCGATGGCGAACATCGAGCGTTTCTTTCAAGACCGGGGGGTCCCGATGACGGAGAACAACCGCCGCCAGGCGCTCGCCATTGAAGGAGGCACGCCGCTTCCGAATGAAACCGGACTGGCTGTGGGCAATGCGATTGCATTGAACGACAAGTTCTATATCGTGTTGCCTGGGCCGCCAAAGGAAATGAAGCCGATGTTCGAGCATCAGGCGAAGCCTTGGATTTTGAAGCATGTGCTGACCAGCGAGATGCCGATTTTTTCGCGGATGTTGAAGTTTGCCGGGATTGGCGAATCTGCATTGGAAACCAAACTGCTTGACCTGATCCAGGCGCAAAGCGATCCTACGGTAGCGCCATATGCGAAGGAAGGCGAGGTCACGATTCGCATTTCCACCAAAGCGGCAAACGAGCAGGAAGCGGCGGTGAAGCTGGATGCGATGGAACGCGAGATTGCCTCGCGGCTGCCGGAGCACTTGTATGCGAACGTGGATGAGCCTATCGAGAAGACGATCCTCGATTTGATGGCTTCGCGCGGCCTTACGTTGAGCGCGGCCGAAAGCTGCACCGGCGGGCTGCTCATGGAGATGTTCACCGCGCTGCCCGGCAGTTCAGCCGTGTTTGCGGGCGGGATCGTCTGCTACTCCAATGAGATGAAGGAGAAGCTGCTCAACGTGCCGCATGACCTGCTGGAAGGCGAAGGCGCGCCCGGCGCGGTCAGCGCGGAAACGGCCAAAGTGCTGGCGGAGCAGGTGCGCCTGACCGTAGGCAGCGACTTTGGCCTGGCGATCACCGGCGTGGCCGGCCCCGCCCATTCCGAGCGCAAGCCTGTGGGGCTTGTGTATATCGCGATTGCGCGCGAGGGAGCGGACACCGCCGTCTTCGAGCTGAACCTTAAGGGCAACCGCGAGATCATCCGGCTGCGCGCAGTGAAGTCGCTGTTCTACCAGTTGTGGCGGGTATTGCAGGGGAAACAGGGATTTTAGTGCTTTAATGCTCTCGGGGGCTCGTGCTCTTGTGGTCATGTGCTCTCGGTCACGTGCTTTCGCTGCTCTGTGTGCAGTGTTCTGTATGTAGTGCTCCATCTGCGTGTTCGGTAGTTTAGTACTTCGTGGCTTCCTTTCGCGCATTATCCCGATCAATCAGGGATGACGGAAGAAGCGCTTCAGCAATCCGGATGGGTGAATGTTCTTTGTTAAGGATAGTGTAAAATCTCTGTGGGTGTAGGAATTGGAAAAAGCGGATATAGAAAAAGAGCTTCTCCCTTGGTAAAGTGATGTTTGACGCACAACACACCAAGAAGGAGGAAGCTCCTGTGAGCCACTTTACCACAACAATGCCGACGATGAAAGAGATTGAGCAATGGATTTTCCGGAAAATGCAGGAGGAATTCGCTCGTGCGATGAAGCAGGTACTGGAGGCGCTGGATCAGCAGATCCTGGAGCAACGGGACCGAGAGCGTTATCGAGTAAAGGACGAGCGTGAAACAAGCGTCAACACAGTGTTCGGGAATGTGCGCTTTAAGCGGAGATTGTACTGTGACCGTAGAAGCGGCAAACACGTGTATCTGCTGGATCAGCTGTTGCAATTCGAAGGGCGCGGGAAAGTCAGTCCGCATTTGGAAGAGACAGCAATCGCATTCGCAAGCCAAGGACCGTCGTACCGGGACAGCGCAAAGCGGCTGGAGCAGCTTTTGGGCTACAATGTGCTGAGCCACCAAGCGATCAGGGAAAAACTGATGGAGCGTGCGCAACAGCCGATGCCAGCGGTGAAACGGCGCGCTGCCCGCGTGCTGTTCGTGGAAGTGGATGGGCTGTACACGAAGCTGCAGCGGAGCAAAAAGCGCGGGATGGAGAACGCAATTGCAGTCGTACACGAAGGCTGGGAGAAGAACGGCAAGCGGGTACAGCTGAAGAACAAACAGCATTACCTGCATACGAGCGGCGGCGACTTCTGGGAAGGGTTCGGGGACTTTCTGGTGGAGCGTTACGAAATCGACGAGAACACGTGGCTTGTGGTGAACGGAGACGGCGCGGCGTGGATCGGGGAATGTACATCCTACTTTCACCAATGTCTGTACATGCTGGACCGCTTTCATGTGGCGCGTGATTTGAAACGCTTTGTCGGTCATTTGCCGCAGGTGTGGGAGACCGTGAGACGGTCTTTGGCCAAACAGGATGCAGCCGCGCTTATGGCGGTCCTGGAAGGCGTGTCGGAGCAAGAGATAGCGGAAGAGAACCGGAAGGATTGGAAGCCGTATAAAAGATTTCTAAAGCGGCATGAGAAGCATTTGGACGACTACCGAAAAACACTCCAGGCGAAGGGGATCGACACAAGCGGCATGCGCCCGATGGGAAGCGCGGAATCGCAGATGCGTATATTCGCCAAGCGGACGAAGCGTGGCGGGTACAGTTGGAGTGAGCGAGGCGTCAGGGCGATGCTGAGGACGATGATGAGGATTCAAGAAGCGGGCACGGTGGTAAGAACGGTTGAAGGACAAGCGAGTAAGCAGGCAACGCCGCAGCAGTCGATAAACATGCGGCAATTGCTCAAGAACGTGACGCAACCGGTCAAGGGTTGTATCGCTGGAATGATTCGCATGCTGCAAGGACCGAAGCAAAGCAGCACAACGGGTATGGCACTCAAAGCACTTCGCGGATAACGGCAAAAAATTCTGACAAATCACTTGTGTTTGATGAAAGAACGAAGCAAAGCGCTTACAAGGAAGAGGTTCCTTCGGGGTTCGCGTTCCAGGCATCTTAAATGACTGCCCACGCTAGCTTGACACTGACTTTGTTAAGCAGGCCCTTGTGCTTTGGAAGATTATGACATATAATCAAGGTACGGAAGAACCGTAGCAAACTGATTTAGTTGTGCTGCGGTTCTTTTTTTGTTGTAAGAGAAACCATGGGGAGGGGAGAGTGAGAAGTAATTAAGTGAGTATGTAAGGAAGTAAATAAGGAAGTAAATAAGGAAGTAACAAGTAAATGGTAGCGTCCCGTCAAGTGGTGTAAAATTGATTTCTACTCTGTGACCCATATTTATTTCTGCAAGAGCATAGCAGATGTTAAGAGATTTTGCTCCCCCTGAACCACTTTGGCCATGGACTCTTTACTAAAATAACGGCGCGATACTGTCCATTCATCCTGCTGTTCCATCAGGATGGCACCAATAAGACGAATGGCAGACTCTCGATTCGGAAAGATCCCAACAACATCGGAACGCCGGCGGATTTCTCGGTTCAAGCGCTCCAATGGATTCGTGGAATGGATTTGCCGCCAATGTTCCTTGGGGAAAGCCATGTAAGCCAGGACATCACTTTCAGCCTGCTCAAGGATCTCCATAGCCTTCGGGAACTTCCCGTGAAGCTGGTTCACGACTTGCCGTAATTGCAGGATTGCATCTTCTTGGGTCGGCTGTGCAAAAATGGTCCGAATAATCGAAGAAACCATCGATTGTGAAGACTTCGGCACCTGGCTCAACACATTGCGCATAAAGTGAACACGGCAACGCTGCCAAACCGCGCCTGTCAGAACTTGCTCGATTGCGCCGCGTAATCCTTCATGTGCATCACTAATCACCAGTTGAACGCCATGCAGCCCTCTTGAAACCAATTTGCGAAGAAATTCAACCCAGAACGGGCCGTCTTCGCTCATCCCAAGGTCAAAACCAAGGATCTCTCGTTCTCCGGTTTCCCGAACCCCAATGGCTACAACCAGTGCCATACTTCGTACACGGCCGCCTTCACGCACCTTCGGGAATGTCGCGTCCAACCAAACATAAGGGAACTGCCCTTCGAGCGGACGCTCCTTGAAGGCCAGTACGACTTCATCCAGCTCTTTGCAGATCCGGGAGACTTCACTTTTGCTAATGCCCTTCATGCCGAGCGATTCTACGAGTTCGTCTACTTTCCGTGTGCTGACGCCATGAACGTATGCCTCCTGAACCACGGAAAGCAGCGCTTTCTCTGCACGCTTTCGAGGCTCAAGCAGCGAAGGAAAATAAGTGCCTTTGCGTAGTTTTGGGATTCTTAGATCGAGTGTTCCTACGCGTGTATCCCATTCACGGTGTCGATAGCCATTTCGATGGTTGGTTCTGTCTGTGTTGCGTTCATAACGCTCTGCACCGATTTGTGCCGCTACCTCCACCTCCATCAGTGCATGAACCAGAACGTTCAAAGCCTCTTTAAGAAAATCTACATCACCATCAATTCCGGACTTGCGCAACAGCTCTAAAAGTGACATTCTATCTATAGAAGTCACGGTGTGATCCTCCTTCTAAAGGTGATTGGCTTCACTTTAGTAGAAATCATACCGTGGCTTCCTTTGTCAAGAAGCCCGGGCTAATTTTACACCACTACTTGAGACTATAACAAGTAAATAAGCTAGTTAGCTGGTTAGCAGTAGAAAGTAAGTATCTGGTAATCCGGTAAGCAAACAAACAAGCAAGTAAATAGGAAAATAAGAAAGGTCGGGCTGTCGGTAGGCTCGTTTTGGTGCGTGCGCGTGGTGGGGGCAGAGAATCTGTTCGAAAAATCATATATAATAGTGCTCCGTAAGAGCAAATTTACGTGATATGTATGAAAAATCGAATATAATCCAGCACTATTGAGTCGATACGCACTAGCCTTGCATCTAAAGTGACATGGTATTTAATTAATTGTTAATATTAGTTATATCAGCTTATTGTATTAAAATTTTCCATTTCTATTTCCCGCCAATGTGCTAAAAGGGTAACAGGACGTGAAGTGTAGTCATGTTACCAAAAATTAGTAGATGAATCGTTCGGTTACTCTAGTACCATCTTGACGCTCTTGAGCTTCAACGGATGTTTTCTCGGCCTTCCTGGCCGCCCTTTCTTACGCCGGCCTTTGGATGGCCGAGACGGCGGTCGTAACACAGCTTGTTGAAACTCTTCCCACGATCGCTCAGCATATAAGCGCATGCGTTTCAAGATCTGCCATAAGCTTAGATCCGTTTGCATCTCTAACTTGATCAACAGCACCAAGCTGTACGCGATCAACGCCAGATAGATTTGGTTCCAGATGGCGGTCTGGTTTGCGCTGTAGATCTTCACCAGCCTCAGATGTTGCTTGATCCATTTGAAGAACAACTCGATCAACCATCGATAGCGGTAGATCTCGCTAATCTCTTGGGCAGAGCGATCCTGCACATTGGTCAGCAAGCGGTAGGTCCGTTTCTGCTCATCCGTAAACTCGATCAGTCGGGCTTGGAGGTAATGCGTCTGCTTCTGCTTATCGTT
Source organism: Paenibacillus sp. MB22_1 (assembly GCF_047200555.1). NCBI lineage: Bacteria > Bacillati > Bacillota > Bacilli > Caryophanales > Paenibacillaceae > Paenibacillus > Paenibacillus sp. MB22_1. Next base: position 1,654,234 of record NZ_JBLADV010000001.1, on the reverse strand, counting down.
CCACTGGATCTCGACGTCCGCATCTATCGTGATGGGAAAACCCTCAGGAACCGCTCGCTGATGGAGGATGGTCACCTTGTTCTTGGTCTGCAATCTGGCCACAAACCTCATCTGTTGGTGAATCAGCGATTCATATAGCTCGTACTGGATATACCCGCGATCCATCACATGAATCGCATCGTCCGCCACCACCAGATCAAGAGCGACTTCCTGATCACTCACCGCCGCTGTGCTGTTGATGATCTTGCCGGGAAACACCGTTTCGCGATCGGCCACCACGAGCTGGGTATGGATCTTGACCGCATTTTGCTCTTTGCTCCAGTACGCCCAGCGTCCAGCTAGGGTAGGCAAGGTAAGCACGGTGGAGTCGAGAATCCGGAGCTTGCCGATATTCGGGATCCCTTGCTTCTGCTTGGTGATCTCCTGGATGCGTGCGATGTTGCAGAGAAAGATCGCTTGTAACAGATCCGTCGGGAGTTGCTTGATCTTTCGTGAAAGCTGAGAGGCACTGATCGACTTCAGATGGTCGTCCTGCAGATCCGGCATGATGCGAAGGTGTTCCGAGATTTCATCATAGCTGGTACGCCCTGCAAGCTGAGACTCCACAAAAATCTGAATGGCTTTACCGGTTGTAAGTTTGCGAGTGCGATGGTCGGCAAGCAGGCCGCGGTATTCTCCGACATTCAGCAAATTTAGGCATTTACAAATGACTGATTTTGAGTTATTGTTACCCATGCTATGGTCTCCTTCTGTTATGGAGTGGGTAACATGCCTACACCTTAACAATAGGAGATTTTTTTATGAGCAACCAGAAGAATACCAGTAATAGCAACCATATTTAGGATATTTTACAAACAATTTTTCTGTAATTTCTCATGTCAGGTTTGGTGCAAGGCTAGTGGTCGATACGAGCAAATATATATGAAAAATCGAACATAATCCGCGATTCCAGTTCATTTCGACGAATTATATATGAAATTTCATACATATCAAGTTGTAGCGCAGCATGTGACCCCCAAGTAACGAACCTATGCAAACGCACTATGTAGCGCATGTACCGCACTAAAGCACTATGCAACGCACTATGTAACGCATTTATGCAACATATCATGTAACGCACCATGTACCGCGCCACCACCCTGGTAGCACATTTCCAAAAGTACCCGCATCTAGGAGCAGGAGAGGTCTGTCAAGTAACAAACTCAGCGATTCACCGCACAATAGAGCATCTAAGAAGCGCCTCAGTCACAACAACGTTTGTCCAGTTTACGGATTCCCAAGGGCAGCAGGCCTTTGGGGGCCCTCCCTTACGGTAAAAGAGGGATAGGGAGAGGAGAGTCAGCGGTTTGGGAGGTGGAGAAATTTTGCGAATGTATGTTCGAAAAAACGCTTGGCAAACATTCCAAAACAAGGTACAATGATATACGAAAGAAGTTACGAGAGGTCCGAAGTATACTGAATTCAGTAACTTTAAGTATTCAATGATTTATATAACATTTAAGGATGTGAGCTGATTGTCAGATCGTAAAGCAGCGCTGGAGATGGCGCTTCGCCAAATAGAAAAGCAATTCGGTAAAGGTTCGATTATGAAGCTTGGAGAATCGACGCATATGCAGGTCGAGATCGTTCCAAGTGGATCGATCGCTCTGGATATCGCCCTTGGTACAGGTGGACTTCCACGCGGACGGATTATTGAAGTATACGGGCCGGAGTCTTCCGGTAAAACGACGGTAGCGCTGCACGCGATCGCTGAAGTTCAGAAGATCGGTGGACAAGCTGCCTTCATCGACGCCGAGCATGCGCTGGATCCTTCCTATGCCAGCAAGCTGGGTGTCAACATCGACGAACTCCTGCTGTCCCAACCGGATACGGGGGAACAAGCATTGGAGATCGCTGAAGCACTCGTGCGCAGCGGCGCAGTGGACATTATCGTCATCGACTCCGTTGCGGCATTGGTACCTAAAGCGGAGATCGAAGGCGAAATGGGGGACTCGCACGTCGGCTTGCAGGCCCGCTTGATGTCTCAAGCGCTGCGGAAGCTGTCGGGGGCAATCAGCAAGTCGAAGACGATTGCGATCTTCATCAACCAGCTGCGTGAGAAAGTCGGTGTCATGTTCGGGAACCCAGAGACGACGCCGGGGGGCCGCGCGCTGAAATTCTATTCGACGATTCGTTTGGATGTACGCCGCGTTGAGACGATCAAGATGGGCAACGACATGGTCGGGAACCGGACGCGGATCAAGGTTGTGAAGAACAAGGTTGCGCCTCCTTTCAAACAGGCCGAAATCGACATTATGTACGGAGAAGGCATTTCCAAGGAAGGCAGCATTATCGATCTCGGGACGGAACTGGATATCGTGGATAAGAGCGGCGCCTGGTATTCGTATGCCGGCGAACGTTTGGGACAAGGCCGCGAGAACGCGAAGCAGTTCTTGAAGGAACATCCGGAGATTGCAAATGCAATTGAGCAGAAGATCCGCGAATCCAGCAATCTGACGACGTCAGTAGCTTCGGCTTCCGCCAGCGAGCTGGAAGCGGAGTTTGCAGAAGAGCAAGCGCTGTTCGCAGATGAATAAGCTTGTTAAGCCGTAATTATCAAGCGCTCTGACCGCGGCAATATGCCGGGTCAGGGCGCTTTTGCAGTACTTAAGGAAGCGGATGGATCGCCTAGGGCATAGACAGGAGGGATAGGACGTGAGTACGTGGGGACAATCGCGCAGGAAGGCTGCGGGAAGAAGAGATGGAGCTAACTCTGGCGAACGGAGAGAGGACGATATCGTAGATATCTCCGACGAGGCGTTCTGGGAGCCGCGGCCGCGGGATACCGGCTGGGATTCGAACCGAGAGGAGACGGAAGGCGAAATCCCTGCCGGATTGGACGCTTTCCCTAAGGACACAGAGCTTGCGATCACGTCCGTGTTGATGCTAAAGCGGCCGAAGCATCGTTATCGGATCTCTTTTGGGGCATATACGCTGGAGGTTCACGAGGACGTGATGATCAAATACCGCATGATTAAAGGTGCGGTATTTACGAAAGCGGAGCTGGAGGAAATCGTAGCAGCAGATGAGCGTCAGCAAGGGTATGCCGACGCGTTGAAGTATTTAAGCTTAAAACCGCGGACAACCTATGAAATTGCACAACGTCTGGGAGAGAAAGGCTGGGCCGAGGAGACGATTCAGGATGTGCTTGCCCGGTTGCAGTCGGAAGGTTACGTCAATGACGCCGCATACGCTCAGGAATGGGCTTCTCAACGCGTGAAGCTGCGCGGAAAAGGGAAGCTGTGGGTCAAGCATGAATTGCGCCAGAAGGGGATTTCCAAGGCGTATATCGAGGAGGCGCTTGGCGAGGTCAGCGAAGAGGACGAGTTTGAGAGCGCCCTGCAGCTGGGCATGAAGAAGTGGCGATCAACCACAGGTGAAATGCTTGACCGAAAACGCAAAACCGGGGCGTTCCTGCAGCGCCGTGGTTTTAGTGGAAGCGTCGTGTCCCGGGTCATGCGCGAACTCGGAAACCGTGAAGAAATGCATGGAATGGATGAATGGGACGAAGAATAACAGGGCGAGTGAACTCCTGTCATTTGCTTGACAATATCTTTTCACAAATAATAAAATGAATTTGAGTCCATACCTTGAGGGCCCTTTTTTTCCTTCCAAAATTATGGCTCTGAGGGTATAGGATTTATGTTCTCCAATCAGGCAAAGTGCGTCCGCTAGGCTACTGCGGAAGAGTCATGCTTTTGCAGCATGAAGTGCTGAGCTGAAAGGGCAAGTCATGAATTCTTTGTATGGAATGATGAACCTAAGAAACGAAAAGTAACTACAACTGCAAACATCCCAAGGAATGCCTTGGAGGAAACAACGGGGAGGTGAACAGATGCACACAGTAATCTGGATCGTTCTCGTTGCAGCCGCTTTATTCTTTGGGTTCGTGATCGGGTATTTTATTCGCAAGTCTCTTGCCGAAGCTAAAATTTCCAGTGCAGAGCACGCGGCCAGCCAAATCCTGGAGAATGCTAGGAAGGACGCGGAAGCACTGAAAAAGGAAATGGTTCTGGAAGCTAAGGACGAAGTCCATAAGCTGAGAGCCGAAGCTGATAAAGACATTCGTGAACGTCGGAATGAAATACAACGACAAGAAAGACGATTGTTGCAAAAAGAAGAGTCGCTGGATAAAAAATTAGAATCGCTTGAACGTAAAGAAGAGCAAGTGGTCAGCAAAGAGAAACGGATCGAAGAAACCCAGCAACAAATCGACTTGATCTATAAGAGTCAGGTTCAGGAACTCGAACGGATTTCCAACCTTACCATGGAAGATGCCCGTACGATCATATTGAACAACGTGGAGCAGGAAGTTCGCCATGAAACGGCGCAGATGATCAAAGATATTGAACAGCAAGCGAAGGAAGAAGCGGATAAGAGATCCCGCGAGATCATTACGCTGGCCATTCAACGCTGCGCAGCTGATCATGTAGCGGAAACAACGGTTTCCGTCGTAACACTGCCAAACGAAGAAATGAAAGGACGGATTATCGGCCGGGAAGGCCGGAATATTCGTGCACTCGAAACGTTGACCGGGATCGATCTCATTATCGACGATACGCCGGAAGCGGTGATCCTGTCGGGCTTTGACCCGATTCGCCGCGAAATCGCCCGGACCGCCTTGGAGAAATTGGTGGCAGACGGACGGATTCATCCGGCACGGATCGAAGAGATGGTCGAGAAATCCCGGAGAGAAGTGGACGAACGGATTCGCGAATATGGCGAGCAGGCTACGTTCGAGGTGGGCGTACATGCTTTGCACCCGGATTTGATCAAGATCTTGGGACGTCTCAAGTTCCGGACAAGCTACGGCCAAAACGTCCTGAAACACTCGATGGAAGTCGCTTATCTGGCCGGATTAATGGCTGGAGAGCTGGGCGAAGACATCACTCTTGCCAAACGGGCAGGTTTGCTGCACGATATCGGCAAAGCGCTTGATCATGAAGTGGAAGGATCTCATGTCGAAATCGGCGTGGAATTGGCTAAGAAGTATAAAGAACATCCGGTGGTTATCAACAGCATTGCCTCTCACCACGGCGATTGCGAAGCCACCTCAGTCATTGCCATGTTGGTTGGCGCAGCCGATGCATTGTCGGCAGCAAGACCGGGGGCGCGCCGGGAAACGCTCGAAACCTACATTCGTCGGTTGGAGAAGCTTGAGGAAATTTCCGAATCGTTTGAAGGCGTCGAGAAATCGTTTGCCATTCAGGCGGGCCGCGAGGTTCGCGTGATGGTGCAGCCGGATAAGATTGACGACGCGGAAGCATTCCGCTTGGCGCGTGACATTACGAAGACGATTGAAAATGAACTGGATTATCCAGGTCATATCAAAGTAACCGTAATCCGCGAGACGCGGGCGGTTGAATACGCCAAGTAAAGGTTATGCTGAAAAGTGGCCCCTCGCGGGCCGCTTTTTCATTACTTGGATAAGCCTTGAGCTCACATGCTGCAAGGGGTAGTAGTCAGAGGAGGGAACCAGCATTAAAGTTCTGTTTATCGGAGATATCGTTGGAAATACGGGGCGCAAAGCGCTGAAGGCCACGCTGCCTCATTTGAAATCTAAATACAACCCGCATATCATCATCGCTAACGGGGAAAACGCTGCGGCAGGCCGGGGCATTAACGCCAACATCGCCAAAGAGTTTTTCGATCAGGGCATTCACGGTTTAACGATGGGGAATCACACGTGGGACAATAAAGAAATCTTCGACTTCATCGATCAGGAGCCGCGAATGGTCCGGCCGGCCAACTACCCGCCAGGTACGCCAGGATTAGGTTACACCGTGATTAAAGCCAATGGGAAGGAGCTGGCCGTGGTCAATTTGATGGGCCGCACCTTTTTGCCGCCGCTCGACGACCCGTTTCGGGTTGCGGATGAGATCATCGGTCAACTGTCCAAGAAGCACAAGTGTATCCTGGTCGACTTCCATGCCGAGGCCACTTCGGAAAAAATCGCCATGGGCTGGTATCTAGACGGCCGTGCCTCGATCGTAGTGGGGACGCACACCCATGTGCAAAGCAATGACGACACGATCCTGCCGCAGGGGACGGCCTACTTGACCGATGCCGGTATGGTCGGCTCGCGTGAAGGCATCCTGGGCATGGAACGGACGGCGGTGCTGCGCAAGTTCACCACACAGCTTCCTGTCCGGTTCCAAGTCTGCGAAGGGAAGTGGCATTTCCACGCGGTGATCGTCGATGTGGATGAATCCACGGGCAAAGCTCAGAAGATTCAAAAAATCCGTTTACTGGAAGACGAATGGATTATGGATTAGTTAATCGCCAAGAAGTCCGATAAATCAAGGCCTCTCGAAACTTTCTCTTCGGGGAAAAAGAAGGAATATCCCAAATTCTCACGAATATCTTCTAAGTAGTGGAATCCAACGAATATTCCCAGGGAGGTACTAACCATGGAAGTATTAAAGGTTTCAGCAAAATCCAACCCCAACTCCGTTGCCGGTGCGTTGGCTGGCGTCCTTAGAGAACGTGGCGCTGCTGAACTTCAGGCCATTGGGGCGGGTGCTCTTAACCAAGCCATCAAAGCCGTTGCGATCGCCCGGGGATTCGTCGCGCCAAGCGGCGTGGACTTGATTTGCATTCCTGCTTTTACCGACATCGTCATCGATGGTGAGGATCGGACCGCGATTAAACTGATCGTAGAACCGAGATAAGTTTTGGATAGAATGACGCCTGTTTACGTTCCGTAGACAGGCTTTTTTGTTTTTTTTGAGCTAAAATAATGGTAACCGAGGAGGAAAAATCATGAGCCTGCCGATTATCGATTTTCATTGTGATGTGTTAAGCAAATTGCAGTTGGACCCGAAGCTGGACTTTGCCCGTGACCGCCGGTTGGACGTCAATCTTCGCCGATTGGAGGAAGGCGGGGTGAAGCTGCAAACGTTCGCCATTTTTCTGTCCAGCGAGTTGGGGCCAGCGAAAATGGAACATATCCTCGGACAAATCGATTTGTTTCGGGAACGGGTTCTCCCGCTAGGCGTGCTCCCTGTGCAGTCTGTCGAGGATTTACATACCCTGGAGCAAGGAGAGGTCATCGGAGGGCTGTTATCGCTGGAAGGAGCGGACGGGCTTGAGGGGAACCTGCAGTATGTCCGTGTTTGTTATGAGAAAGGCGTGCGGTTACTCGGGTTAACCTGGAATTATGCCAACTGGGCCGCTGACGGGGTCATGGAGCCGCGAAACGGCGGATTTACCCCGGCTGGGTTGGAACTGGTCAAGTTATGCCATGAGCTCGGCATCATTTTGGATGTCTCACATTTGTCGATCAAAGGATTTTGGGAGCTGCAGGAGCTCGCGGAGGCTGCCGGCAAGCCGTTTATCGCCTCCCATTCCAACGCCTATCAGATCTGCCCGCATGCACGGAACCTTCGTGACGACCAGATCCAGGCGATCGTTAAGTTAGGCGGGCGAATTGGAGTGACCTTTGTGCCTTGGTTCGTCAAAGAGGGGAAAAATGCATCCAGCAAAGATTTGCTGCCGCATATCGAGCGGATATGTTCATTGGGTGGAGCGAAGAACCTGATGTTCGGATCCGACTTCGACGGGATCGACACCCATTTGACCGATTTCCGGCATGCGGGACATTACACAAATTGGCAGGAAACTTTGCTGAAGTACTACCCGGAAGAGCTTGTTCGCGGATGGTTGTACGACAATGCAGCCGCATTCCTGCGGGCTTGGTTGCCTTCCCACAAGTAAGCGCTTTAATTCATCCAATTGTGAGAACGAATTGATCGAAAACTACTATATGAAAAAAGGCTAGAAAACGCTTGCTTTTTACCAAGTTGAGACATAAAATTGACATGACTCTGAAACAGAATGTTCACAAACAATAGGCCGGAATGTGACCTCTTGCACGTTAGCATTCTACAACTTTTATTATTATTTCTATTTTTCCATTGCGATACGATTAAAGGGGTGGGCGATCTTGATTAGTCAATTGTCTTGGAAGATCGGTGGACAGCAGGGAGAGGGCGTTGAAAGTACAGACCGGATTTTTTCGACGGCTTTGAACCGGCTGGGATATTATTTGTACGGGTATCGGCATTTCTCCTCCCGTATCAAAGGCGGTCATACGAATAACAAAATCCGGATCAGTACCAAGCCAATTCGTGCGATTTCCGACGACTTGGACATTTTAGTCGCTTTTGACCAAGAAAGTATCGATTTGAATGCACATGAACTGCGCGGCGGCGGGGTTATTGTAGCGGACGCTAAGTTTAACCCGACCGTACCGGAGGGCGTGGATGCCCGTTTGTTCCCGGTGCCGATTACGAGCATTGCCGAAGAGCTTGGAACTTCGCTGATGAAGAACATGGTTGCTTCCGGTGCATCGTGGGCGCTGCTCGGTCTTCCGCTTGAGGTATTTAACAAAGCGGTGGAAGAAGAGTTCGGCCGCAAAGGACCTGCGATTGTTGAGAAAAATATCGAAGCAGTGAAACGGGGCGCGGATTTCGTGCTTGAGCTTGCTGGAGGACCTCTGGAGGAGTTTAGACTCGAGCCGGCGGATGGCAAGCAGAAGCTGTTTATGATCGGTAACGAAGCGATTGGGCTGGGGGCCGTTGCGGCAGGTTGCCGAATCATGAGTGCTTACCCGATTACCCCTGCTTCTGAAATTATGGAATATTTAATTAAGAAATTGCCGAAATTTGGCGGTACGGTTATTCAGACGGAAGACGAAATTGCAGCTATTACGATGGCGATTGGTTCGAGTTATGCGGGCGTCCGTTCGATGACTGCGTCGGCGGGACCCGGCTTGTCCCTGATGATGGAAGCAATCGGACTGGCTGGCATGACCGAAACGCCGGTCGTGATCATCGATACGCAACGGGGCGGCCCAAGTACAGGTCTGCCGACGAAGCAGGAGCAAAGCGATATCAACGCACTCATCTACGGTACCCATGGGGAAATTCCAAAGATCGTGATCGCGCCGAGTTCGATTGAAGAGTGCTTCTACGATACGGTAGAGGCGTTCAACCTGGCTGACAAATATCAAGTGCCTGTTATCGTGGCGACGGACCTGCAATTATCCCTTGGGAAGCAGTCCTGCGAAATGCTCGATTTCAACAAAGTTACGATCGATCGCGGTTACCTGGTGAAGGATATTCCAGATCGTGAAGATTCAAGCATGTTCAACCGCTACGCCTTTACGGAAAACGGGATCTCCCCGCGGGTGCTGCCAGGTGAGAAGAACGGCATTCACCATGTGACTGGGGTGGAACACGACGAATCCGGTCGTCCGTCGGAAAGTCCGGTGAACCGGAAGAAAATGATGGATAAGCGGTTGCGGAAGCTGGCCAATCTGGAGGTCACGAATCCGATTCACCTTCAAGCCCCGCATGCTGAACCAGATCTGCTGATCATCGGCATGGGCTCTACGGGTGGGACGATTGATCAAGCCCGCATCCGTCTGTCGGAGGACGGCTTGAAGACGAACCACATGACGGTGCGCTTGCTGCATCCGTTCCCCACGGAGCAAGTACTACCGCAAATTGAGAAGGCGAAGAAAGTGGTTGTTCTGGAGAATAACGCAACGGGCCAATTGGCTAACCTGATTAAACAAAACGTAGGTTACCACGACAAAATCGTGAATGTCCTGAAATATAACGGCAATCCGTTCCTTCCTTCGGAAGTCTACGAAGAGTGCAAGAAGGCAGCCGGGAAGAAAGCGCAGGAGGAGTTGGTGAAAAATGGCAACGTTTAAAGATTTCCGTAACAACGTTAAACCTAACTGGTGTCCGGGATGCGGCGATTTCTCCATTCAAGCCGCAATCCAACGCGCTGCAGCGAATGTGGGTCTTGAGCCAGAGCAACTTGCCGTGATTTCCGGGATCGGCTGCTCCGGACGGATCTCCGGATATATCAACGCTTACGGATTGCACGGGATTCACGGCCGTGCGCTGCCGATCGCCCAAGGTGTAAAGCTGGCCAACCGCGACCTGACCGTCATCGCTTCAGGCGGCGACGGCGACGGCTTTGCAATCGGGATGGGACACACGGTACATGCCATTCGCCGAAACATCAACATCACTTACATTGTCATGGACAACCAAATTTACGGGTTGACCAAAGGGCAAACCTCCCCGCGCAGCGGTGAAGGCTTTAAGACGAAGAGTACGCCGGAAGGCTCGGTAGAATCGACTTTGTCGCCGCTCGAAATCGCTCTGGCGTCCGGTGCCACCTTCGTGGCTCAATCGTTCTCCAGCGATCTGAAGCAGCTGACTTCTTTGATCGAGCAAGGCATCCAGCATGAAGGCTTCTCCTTGATCAACGTGTTTAGCCCGTGCGTCACCTTTAACAAGGTAAATACGTACGATTGGTTCAAAGAGAACATCATCAATCTCGAGACCGTTCCAGATTATGATCCAAGCAACCGGGCGATGGCCATGGCGAAGCTGATGGAGACAAACGGCATGATCACCGGATTGATCTATCAGAACAAAGAGAAGAAATGCTACGAAGATCTGGTTCACGGCTTTAAGAAAGAGCCGCTGGTCCATCAATCGCTGGCACTTTCTGAAAGCGAGTTTGACAATCTTGTTGCAGAATTCAAATAATCAGGTGAAAGGTGTCCATTTCTGGTGGACGCCTTTTCCTTTTTTTCGCCATTAGGTGTATAATGAGTAGCGATGTGAATCGTCATCGATATAGAGAATATACGAGGAGTGTTTGTAGACATGAGCAAAACTGTACCTGTCGGCGTATCCGCGCGTCATATCCATTTGACGCAGGAGCACATTGAAATTTTGTTTGGACAAGGCTATCAATTAACGGAATTCAAACCGCTGTCCCAACCGGGACAATTTGCTGCGAACGAACAAGTGGCAGTCATCGGACCAAAAGGACAGTTCGATAAAGTTCGCATTTTGGGTCCAGCCCGTCCGGCGTCCCAACTGGAAATTTCCCGTACGGATTCCTTTGCGCTTGGGGTTAAAGCTCCGGTGCGCGAATCGGGCAACATTGAAGGCACGCCTGGCATCAAGGTGAAAGGCCCTGCCGGCGAAATCGACTTGGAGCAAGGCGTGATCGTCGCTGCTCGCCATATTCACTTCCATACTTCCGATGCTGAGAAATGGGGCATTAAAGACAAGCAACTGCTGAAAGTTCGTTTGAGCGGAGAACGTGGTTTGGTGTTGGAGAACGTCATTGCGCGCGTATCTGACAACTTTGCCCTCGATATGCATATCGATACGGACGAAGCGAACGCTGCCGGTGCGAAAACAGGAGACACGGCAGAAATCATCGACTAATCGGTTACACTTGAAAAAAAAGCAAAGGGCTTGCCCAGCGGCTGTAAATGCCGTGGGGCAAGCCCTTTTTGGTGTGAACAGCTTAAGCTTCGATGGACACCGCGTGGGCGATGCAGGGGATGCTCTCGCCTTGCTGGTAGGAGAGCGGAGAGAGCAACGCCCCGGTGGCCACGACGAGGATTCGTTTTAATTCCCCGCGTTTCATCCGGTTCAGCAGATGGCCGTAAGTGACGACGGCGGAGCAGGCGCAGCCGCTGGCGCCGGCTTGGACTTGTTGGTTCTCGTAGTCGTAAATCATCATCCCGCAATCCATATAGGTCGTCTGCTTGATGGGGAAGTTGTGCCGGACGAACAGATCGTTCGCGATGGCATAGCCGACTTTGGACAAGTCCCCAGTGACGATCAGGTCATAGTAAGATGGCTCGATCTCCAGGTCGCGGAAGTGAGCCTGGATCGTATCGACAGCAGCCGGTGCCATTGCAGCGCCCATATTAAATGGGTCGGTGATGCCCATGTCGATGACTTTGCCCATCGTAGCTGACGTTACCGAAGGCCCCTCTCCTTCAGGGGATAAAACGACGGAGCCCGAGCCAGTGACCGTGAACTGCGCGGTGGGCGGCTTCTGCGACCCGTATTCGGTCGGGTAGCGGAATTGCTTCTCCACACTGGCGTTATGACTGCACGTTCCAGCTACGGCATATTTCGCGCCTCCGGAATTGACGACATAGGCGGCCATCGCCAGCGTCTGCATCGAGGTTGAGCAAGCGCCAAACATGCCGATGTACGGAATGCTTAACGTCCGTGCGGCGAAGCTGTTGCTGATGATCTGATTCATCAGATCGCCGCCGAAGTAGAATTGAATCTGTTCCTTCGTTAACCCGGCATGCCTGATCGCTAACTGCGCTGATTCTTCGAGCAGTGTCTTTTCGGCTTTCTCCCAGCTGTCTTGACCGATATAGAGGTCGGCATGGATCACATCAAAATCTTCAGCGAGCGGCCCTTGGCCTTCAAATGGCCCCACCACAGTAGCGCTGCTAATGATCTTAGGTTTATTTTCAAATACCCAGCTTTGATGGCCTTTCAGCATTTCAGTGCCCACCTCCGGCATACCCGGGGATAAACACCGCGTAAATCACCCCGATGATAAAAGCAGCCACCGTACCAAACACGATGACGGAACCGGCTAATTGAAACATGCCTGCAGCTACGCCCAGCACCAGACCTTCCGGGCGATGCTCAATCGCCGTCGATGCCATCGAGTTGGCAAAGCCCGTGACAGGAACAGCGGTACCTGCTCCGGCCCACTGAGCGATTTTGTCATAGACACCAAAGCTCGTGAGCAGCACGGACAAGATGACAAGAATAGCGACGGTCGGGTTAGCGGCTTCTCTTTCGCCCATATGGGCAAAATGGATAAAGGCCTGTCGGATACATTCTCCAATCAGGCATATCAATCCGCCGACCAAAAAGGCTCTCAGACAATTGACAGCTACCGGGCGCTTTGGCTCATGGGCATGTGCCAGCCGTTGATACTGTTGCTGTGTAGGAGTCAATTGCTTATTTTTTTTCTTGGCCATGCTCCCATCCTCCTATTGGATTAATAACGGTTTGACTTGATCGATGACCTTCTGCAGCTTCACCGAACAATCGCCGTACAGTTTCTTGGCTTCTTCCTCGTCCGTCGAGAGAGCGAACATCTCCAGATCGGCTTCGCACTTCTTCAACTGGGCCAGCAAAACGGGTTTTTCTTGAGGCTGCGGCACGGTGATCTGGTCGTCGTACAAATCGACATAAAGCTGGCCGTACGCATCAACCTGCCCTAAATTGACGTTATCCAGGGATACGCCCAGCTTCTCAAGCTCGGTATTCAGCCACTTCCGGTTGAGACCCAGTGTAGCAAGCGGCTCGTCCATAATATTTCCGTCGATGATGACGGTTTGAGGCTCCGGCTGAGGGGCAACCTTGATCCCCAAGTGAGCCGGCGTAATTGGCTGATATTCGCTTTTCAGCATCGCATTGATTTGTCCATCGGGCTCCATGACCGCAAACTCAACTTCTGCCACTTTGAAGATGCTCTTCTTCCGCAGCTGCTCCATGAGCTCTTCGTTGGTTAGCTTTTCCTTCTTCAGATTCTCTTCAAGAATCTTGCCATCCTTGATCAGCACGGTGCTGCTGCTGTCAATCATATCCCGGGCTTTCTTGCTTTTGAGCTGTAAAAACTCGATTCCCAGCGATACGAGAAACCAGACGGTTACGGCAATGATGCCGAGATACCAATCTGTGTTAATATCCAGGGAGATGTAGGCGGTAATACTCCCAATCGTAATCCCGGTGATGTATTCAAAGAAGGAAAGCTGTGAAATTTGCCTCTTTCCGAGCAGCCGGGTGATCACAAATAACACGACGACGGCCACCAACGTTCGGACGATAACTTCCAACCACATTGGCATGGGGAATACTCCTTTCGTAGACAATCCAAGGCGAGATATCCCAATTATGCGCGGGGGTACGCAAATTTACTAAGGTAATATGTGGAAGGGAACAGGGCGTATGAATCAATTTCGAGCAGGTGAAATTATGCATTGTTCATAAACAACATGCCAAAACAAAGGTGGTGAAATTGTGACCGTAGCATCTCAAGTCAAAACGGCCTTAGCTTCGTTAAAAAGCGCGCAAGCGAGCCTGGAACAATTCGCGTTAAGCACGCAAAACCAGCAAGCGAAGGATCTGTTTACGCAATGCGCGCAACAAACGCAGCAAATCGTAACGCAAGTGGAAAGCCGCGTAGCGCAGCTGGAAAGCGAAGAACCTCAATACAAGGGATTCTAACTATGATTAGAAAGGACCCGTTCATTCGAACGGGTCTATTTGCGTTTCCACGTATACGGCGTTTATCTGGATATCGAAGCCTGGCCATGTTATAATTTAGTGTAATGCATTTTTATGAATGATAACGATGCCCACATGGAACGAAGATAGATCAGGTAAAGGAGTGAACGGGCACATGGCTAAGGAAACGAAAGATTACGCCAAATACTTTGACTTCTCGGACGCCCGGGTCATTTCGGAGGATGAGCGAGGGAAGAAAATCCGAATCCGTGGCCGGGATATTCAAATTTTGTCCGAGCCGAACCAACGCAAAGAGAAACAACGCGGGAAAGAAGACGTGAAGGTGCTGTATGAAAATGCCGTTCCCGAAGAACTGAAGGGGATTGGCGTTGGCAAGCATTATATCGTCTATACGTTTGGCTGCCAGATGAACGAGCATGACACCGAAACGATCAAAGGTTTGCTGGAGCAGATGGGCTACCGTGCGACCGAGGACCGCAAAGTGGCGGACATTATCTTGCTGAATACTTGCGCGATTCGGGAGAACGCAGAGGATAAGGTGTTTGGTGAGCTGGGTCACCTGAAGAGTCTCAAGACGGAGAAGCCGGATCTGCTGCTGGGCGTTTGCGGCTGTATGTCGCAGGAGGAAGGTGTCGTGAAGCGGATCCTGCAGAAGCACAGTTTTGTGGATATGATCTTCGGGACGCACAACATTCACCGTTTGCCATACCTCATTCAAGAAGCTTTGTTCAGCAAAGAGATGGTGGTTGAGGTCTGGTCCAAGGAAGGCGACATCATCGAGAGTCTGCCGAAGAAGCGCGAAGGCATGCGGGCATGGGTGAACATCATGTACGGGTGCGACAAGTTCTGTACGTATTGCATCGTGCCGTTTACGCGGGGCAAGGAGCGCAGCCGCCGTCCGGAGGACGTCATTGCCGAAGTTCGTGAGCTGGCGCGTCAGGGCTATAAAGAGATTACGCTGCTGGGGCAAAATGTCAACGCCTACGGTAAGGACTTTACCGATATCAACTATACGTTTGCGAATCTGATGGACGATATCCGTCAAATCGATATTCCGCGCGTTCGGTTTACGACATCGCATCCACGCGATTTTGACGATGCGCTGATCGATGTTCTGGCCAAAGGCGGAAATCTGGTGGAGCACATTCATCTGCCAGTTCAATCGGGCAGCAGCGAAGTGCTGAAGAAGATGAGCCGCAAATATACCCGTGAACATTACCTTGAACTGGTGCGTAAAATCAAGGCGAAAATTCCAAACGTCGTCCTCACCACGGACATTATCGTTGGATTCCCGGGTGAAACCGAGGAGCAGTTCGAGGAAACGCTGTCCCTCGTACGCGAGGTAGGGTACGATTCGGCGTATACATTTATCTACTCGCCACGGGAAGGTACGCCGGCTGCCGTCATGGAAGACAACGTCCCGATGGAAGTGAAGAAAGCGCGGCTGACGAAGTTAAACGATACCATTAACGAATTCAGCCGCAACAGTAACGAAGCGTTGCGCGGACAGATCGTTGAGGTGCTGGTCGAAGGCCAGAGCAAAAACAACGCCCATATGTTATCCGGACGTACACGCACCAACAAGCTTGTCCATTTTGAGGGCGGAACGGAATTGATCGGAACGTTTGTCCAGGTGGAGATTACCGATCCGATGACTTGGTACATCAAAGGCAAGCTCGTAGAGCAAACCGCCAAATTGGCGTAATGCAGGGGAGGTTATTGACAGTGGAACAGCACAAAGATCAAACCGATTGCGGAATTCCGAAGTATGATTCGCGGGACCTGGTCATCCGCGAGGATATTATGAAGA
Source organism: Paenibacillus sp. MB22_1 (assembly GCF_047200555.1). Lineage (NCBI taxonomy): Bacteria > Bacillati > Bacillota > Bacilli > Caryophanales > Paenibacillaceae > Paenibacillus > Paenibacillus sp. MB22_1. The sequence goes on along the minus strand of NZ_JBLADV010000001.1, from coordinate 1,638,268 downwards.
AGGCCAAAGAGCTGGCTGAACTGATCGGTACCAGTGAAGAGGTTCAGCAATTTCAGAAGGCGGAGAAGCTGATCCAGAAGCATGACCGCGTGCAGGCGTTGATCAGTGCAATTAAGAAGAAACAGAAGGAAATCGTCGCATTTGAAACGTTCCAGAACCAAGCTATGGTGCAGAAGATCGAACGTGAAATCGAGGAGCTGCAGGACGAACTCGATCAGATTCCGCTCGTTACGGAGTTCCAGCAGAGCCAAAGCGATATCAATTATCTGCTCCAGCTCGTCGTTTCTGTCATCCGCGATACGGTAGCCAGCAAAGTGAACGTCGAGTCGGGCAGCGAGCCGGCTGTTTCATCCGGATACGGAGAGTAATACGAGGCAGTTGGTGCGGAGGCAACCCCTCCGCTTTTTTTCATCTTGTCTGTAATGATTGAAGCAACGTCGCATCGGAATACTATAATATAAAGAGAAGCAAGGATAGGGGGGACACCGAGATGGATGAATGGAGCGAAGAAGTACTGCGGCGGGATGAGCAATCGTTCTGGGGGTTACTCGGATTGCGTCTGATTTCTGCCGACAAATCCCTGGTGAAGCTGGGGCTTACAGCGGGGGCATCCCATCTCAATTCCATGGGCATCGTCCATGGGGGCGTGCTGTCGTCCATGATGGATCAAGCGATGGGCACGTTGGTAGCAACGATTAAAGGGAAGCTTGGAGTCACAACTCATTTGAATGTTAATTTTCTAAGCCCTATGCGTACAGGGGAACTGGTGGTGTTGGCGATGCCAATCCATGAGACCCATCGGACGCTAACGCTCCGCTCTGAGGTTCGTAACGAAGAAGGTACCCTCGGATGTATATCGACGGCAACGTTCCGCTTGCCGAAGTGAGCAGAGGGCCGTCTTCCAGTTTAGATCGCTTGAATTCGTAAGTGCCGGACATCCAACGGCCGGCGTTATCCTAGACGATGTGGTGATACATGATGAACGAAGAACAAAAGCAGGTAGTTAATGAGGTTAAAAAATATCGCACGCCGGACGGAATCCCGGCCGACATCGTCATGTTTACGTTGACGAGGCAGGAACGAAAAGCATCGACCAAATCGCTGCCGCGCTTTGATCTGAAGGTCATGCTGATCCGTCGGCGGAGCTGGCCGTTCGCCGGGGCCTGGGCATTGCCGGGCGGTTTCTCGCAGGAGGATGAATCGCTGTACGAAACCGCGCGTCGCGAGCTGAAGGAAGAAACCGGTGTCGACGGCTCACATCTTGAATATTTGGGGGTCTACAGCAAGCCGGGGCGGGACCCGCGCGGCTGGATTATCTCCCACGCTTTTTTCGCGTTAGTAGAGGAATGGGTGCTGGAGAAACGGCAATCGGCGGATGATGCCCAAGAGGTTGGTCTGTTTACCGTTCGAGAAGCCTTAGAGGATCTGCAGCTCGCTTTCGACCACCGCGAGATTTTGCAAGACGCTTATAAACGGATTCAGCAGCAGATGCTGCATACGACGATTGCGAAGCAATTTTTGCCGCCGCATTTCACTCTCGGCGAATTGTATCAGGTGATTCAAACGGTCGTTCCAGACTTTGAAGAGCTAAATTTTATCCGCAAAATTACATCGACGCGCAGTCGTCAGGGGATACTGGAAGAAGTGCGTGACGAGAATGGCAAGCCGATGTTGTCTAACCAATATTCGCAACGGCCGGCTCAATTGTACCGATTTACTGGTTACACCCCGCGGCTTTCGATTTACACTTAAGATATTTTACATAATGAAATATTAGTTGCGGCAAATGGAATGTGTGAAGGGAGAGTGAAATCATGAAAGCTCTGATCGTCATCGATTATACGAAGGATTTCGTGGACGGTAACCTTCCGGTGGGCCAGCCGGCCATCGATATTGAACCGGCGATTTGCCGGATAACGGAATCCTTTGTGGCGCAAGGGGATTTTGTCGTGATGGCCGTAGATCTGCACGAGCGGGAAGACCACCTGCATCCGGAAACGAAGCTGTTTCCTCCCCACAATCTGAGGGATACGGAAGGCCGTGCGTTGTACGGGCGGTTGTCTGAGGTTTATGCGAAGAACCAGGACCGCATCTATTGGATGGATAAGACGAGATACAGCGCGTTTTGTGGAACGGACCTGGAGCTGAAGCTCCGGGAACGCGGTATTACGGAGGTGCATCTGATCGGCGTGTGCACGGATATTTGCGTGCTGCATACGGCGGTGGAGGCTTATAACAAGGGATTTGCAATTACAGTATACGAAGATGCGGTAGCCAGCTTTAACCCGGAGGGACATACCTGGGCGCTGGGGCATTTCCGCACCAGTTTAGGAGCAAACGTAACGAACAGCCAGAGAGGATGAACAGGCGATGCCAACCACGGGTTTAGCACTGCATACCGATAAATATCAGATCAACATGATCTATGCGCATTGGATGAACGGAACGCATTTGCGGAGGACCGTATTTGAGGCCTACTTCCGCAAGCTGCCGTTTGGCAACGGGTATGCGGTGTTTGCAGGCTTGGAGCGGATCGTGGACTATATCCGGCAGCTGCGGTTTACGGAAGAGGATTTAGCGTATTTGGACAAACAAGAAGAGAACTATAAGCCGGAATTTCTGGAATTGCTGCGTAACTTTGAATTTAAAGGCACGCTGCTGTCGATGGCCGAAGGGGCGCTTTGCTTCCCGAACGAGCCGTTGATCCGCGTTGAAGGCACAATTATGGAAACACAGCTGATTGAGACGGCGTTGCTAAACTTTATGAATTTCCAGACCTTGATCGCCACCAAAGCTTCACGGGTGAAACGGGTCGCCGAGAACGACGTGCTGCTGGAGTTCGGCACCCGCCGGGCACAAGAAGCAGATGCGGCCATCTGGGGGGCTCGGGCTGCTTATTTGGCCGGGTTTGATGGGACGTCCAACTTGCTGGCTGGGGAGATCTTTGGCATTCCGACCCGAGGAACGCATGCCCACTCGTGGGTGCAAATCTTCGACTCGGAGCAGGAAGCGTTTGAGTTGTATGCCAAAGCGCTGCCGGATCAGGTTTCCCTGCTGGTCGATACGTATGATACGCTCAAAAGCGGCGTTCCGCATGCGATCCGCACCGGCAAAATGCTGGAAGCCGCAGGCAAGCGGCTGGCGAGCATCCGCTTGGACAGCGGCGATTTAGCTTATCTGTCGATTCAAGCCCGCAAAATGCTGGACGACGCTGGCTTACCTTATGTCAAAATCGTCGCGTCAAACGACTTGGACGAGAATACGATTTTTAACCTGAAGGCACAAGGTGCGAAGATCGATATTTGGGGCGTAGGGACTCAGTTGATTACAGCAGCGGACCAACCGGCTCTCGGAGGCGTCTACAAGCTGGTTGAACGGGAGAAGGACGGTCAGATGGTGCCCACGATCAAGATCTCCGGTAATCCGGAAAAAGTCACAACCCCCGGCAGAAAAGACGTATTGCGCATTGTCAGCAAAGACAGCGGCAAAGCGATTGCCGATTACATCTGTTTTCCGCATGAACAGCAAGCGCGGACGGGCGGCAAACTCCGATTGTTTGATCCGGTACATCCTTATATCAAAAAGTCAGTCAAAAACTATGAAGCGGTGTCCATGCTGCAGCCGATCTTTGTGGATGGTCAGCTCGTGTACAAGCTGCCAACGCTGGATGAAATTCGTGAGTACCACCGCGAGCAGTTAAATTTATTCTGGCCAGAATATCTCCGCAAGCTGAACCCGGAAATTTACCGCATCAGCTTAAGCCAGGAAGCCTGGGAGTTAAAGCAAAAGATGATCGAAGAATATATGGGGCAGCATGAGGATTAACTTCTTCTAACCCCCTTAAGACAGAAAGATCGCTTCTCGCCAATCGGCGGCGAAGCGGTCTTCATTTGCGTTGGAAATTATTTCTCGGGAAAGCGCAAAAAGCGCTATAAATCGGCGGATAGAAGGCTGATTTCGACAAGTTAACGACACGACTCATATTTCGCGAAGTAGTGATCAAACAAAATATCGATTTGCCGCTCAACGATTTCTTTGCCCGGACGGTTCTCCAGTTGCTTAATCTGCCTTGCCAAGACGAGCGGGAAGAGGACGGCTGCATTGATTTGCATCATCATAATAAAAAGAATATCCGGATTGGTCTCGCCGGTAATCTCCTCCAGCACGCCAGTAATCTTGCTGAATCCGGTCGTTTTCATAAAACCGGTGAAGTCCTGCCGGGATTCAAAAGTAATTCGTCCTTTGCCTAAGACTTCATGCAACAAACCGGGGTATTGCAGTACTGAATCCACGTATTGGAGAAGAAATGCCTTTAATCGATCTTTAGGGGGTAGCGAAGTATCGTCCAAGACGGAGAAATTCTCCTGAAACGTTGTCAGCAGCAGTTTCAGCGCTTCGTTAATCAAGTTGTCCTTCGAGCCAAAGTAGTAATTCACTAGAGCTAAATTGACATTGGCCGCAGCCGTGATCTTGCGCAAGGTGACTTGATCGGCCCCTTCGGTTTTAATGAGCTCCAACGTAGCCTGTAGAATATTCTGTTTGGTTGTCGGCCCCTTGACGCAATTGCTCATAGTTTCGCTCCTTTATGCCATCCAATCTACTGCCCGTATAGAAACTACCATAATACGCTCTCACTCCAGGTGTCAAGAATAAGGCGCAGCGGGGAAGGAAGAGCGAACCAGATCTTGCAGAAGCCACCGATGACAAATGCCTTGACAAAACGGCGGCATCCATTTAATTTTGTTTTAAACATTGTTTTAAACGGTGTTTAAATTTAGAAAGAAAGCTGAGTGAGAGGATGCCGAATACTGTGGAGAGTTCGATCGAAAGCAAAGAATTTTCCATCCGGTCGATTATCGCACCGCTGATGGCGGTCATCGTTGGGATGATTATGGTCATTTTGGACAGCACGGTGGTTAACGTGGCCGTACCTAAGCTGGTCGACTTCTTCGCAACCGATTTAAAGACGGTGCAATGGACGATCACAGGGTATACGCTGGCTTTATCTGCCGTCATTCCGCTAGCGGGATGGATGACCGATAAATTTGGGGAGAAACGCATTTTCTTGATGACGATCGCGTTGTTTACGATTGGTTCGGTGTTGTGTGCCGTAGCGCAGACGCCGGAGCAGTTGATCATCTATCGCATCATTCAAGGTCTGGGCGGCGGGATGGTATCGCCGATCGGGTTTGCGATGGTGTTTAAGCTGGCACCACCTGAGAAGCGCGGAGCCGTGATGGGGGCGCTGGGTGTACCTATGTTGCTGGCGCCTGCGCTAGGTCCGGTACTATCCGGTTGGCTGGTGGAGAACGTCAGCTGGCACTGGATTTTTCTGATCAATCTGCCAATTGGGATTGTGGCGTTTCTGATCGGGCTGCGGTTCTTGCCGAAGTCCAGTCGACGGGAGGCGCCACAGTTGGATAAGCTGGGGATGATCCTGGCTCCGATCGCTTTTGCGATGCTGACCTACGGCGTGAGTGAAGGGGGAACCAGCTGGACCTCAGCGACGACAATTACGGGTCTTAGCGTAGGAGGACTTGCCTTACTTCTGTACATCTTCGTTGAAATAAGACATCAACAACCGCTGCTTGAGCTGCGTGTGTTCCGTTCGTCTCATTTCACCCGGGGGATCATCTTGGTCTGGATTGCCCAAGCGGCGTTGTTTGGTTCGATGATTCTGACTCCGTTATACCTGCAGCAAGTCAGAGGCTACAACGCGTTGGAAACCGGGATTTACTTGCTGCCTCAAGCATTGATGTCGGCGTTCTTCATGCCGATCAGCGGGCGCTTGTTTGACCGGGTTGGTGCGCGGCCGCTGGCCTTTATCGGCCTTGGTATCGTATCGACGGCCTTGTTCCTGCTGTCGCGAATTACAGCGGAAACGCCGCTGGCGATGGTGTTGGTGCCGCTTGGTTTGCTCGGCGGCGGGATGGGTCTGACGATGATGCCGCTGAACACGCATATTCTAAACTCCGCGCCGCGCCATTTGGTGGCTCGGGTTACCCCGCTAATGACGGCGGCGCAACAAGTTATCGTCTCCTTCGCGGTAGCCGGCTTAACCGGCTATCTGACTTCCCAAATCAGCAGCCATATGAAGGAGGCAGCACAAGGCGGAAATCCGCTGGAGGCGGCCGCATCCGGCTTTGGGGATACCTATTTCCTGGCTTCGTGCATTGCCGCTGCTGGCTTCCTGCTGACTTTATTCTTATCTAAGCCAAAGAAGCAAACCGAAGCAGGCAAGAATTCAGCAGCCGAAGGAACGCAACCAGACCCAAGTCTGATGGCGGGGCATTAATATATTGAAGCAAACATGCGAAAAAGCACTCTTTCTTTTTGGAAAGGGTGCTTTTGTCGTTCTCCCCGAAGGTTAACTCGTAACCATCGCGCCGCCGTTGACATGGATCGTTTGCCCGGTCACATAGCTGGAATCGTCGGAAGCCAGGAATACGAAGACCGGTGCCAATTCAAACGGCTGCCCGGCTCGCTTCATCGGAGTTTCCAGGCCAAACGTAGACACGTATTCCGCAGAATAGCTGGATGGAATCAACGGGGTCCAGATCGGTCCCGGCGCCACGGCATTGACACGAATGCCTCGATGAACGAGCGACAGCGCCAGGGAGCGGGTAAAGGAAACGACAGCGCCTTTGGTAGAGGAATAATCAATCAGCAGCGGAGCGCCGGCGTATGCGGTGATCGAGGCGGTGCTAATAATGGTACTACCGGGTCGCAAATAGGGAAGCGCGGCCTTGGTCAAGTAGAAATGAGGGAAGATGTTGGTGGCAAAGGTTTGGTACAGCTGTTCGGTCGAAATCGCTTCGATCCCTTGCTGCTGAGGAAATTGAACCGCCTGATTGATCACCAGGATATCGACTTTCCCCAAATGATGCAGGGTATGATGAATCACTGCATGGCAGAAAGCCTCTTGGCGCAAGTCGCCGGGAATGAGCAGGCACCGTCGTCCCAGTTCCTCAACGCGCCGTTTGGTTGCCTGGGCATCTTCGTGCTCATCCAGATAAACGATGGCTAAGTCTGCGCCTTCTTTGGCAAAAGCAATCGCCGTAGCCCTCCCGATGCCGCTGTCACCGCCGGTCAGAATTGCGACCTTATCCTTCAACTTGCCGCTGCCGACGTAAGCGGGGTTTTCGGAGATCGGGGGCGGAACCATCAGGGTTTCTAAGCCGGGTTGTCTTGGTTGATGTTGCGGCGGGAAGGTAATTGGTTGTTCTTGGCAGACCGTTTTCGAGCTGTAATAAGGGTACTTGGGTATCATCCTTTGAGGTTCCTCCTGAAGTTGTTTTACCGCTATCCTATTCATTCCTGGGCGGGGTGGTGTATCCGCCTAGACAAGAATGTCTATATGACATTTGTTACATAAGTCACATCGCATCTATGATAAATTTTAAAATTAAGAAAGATATCGTTTGATGTCATGTTTAGCACTTATTTACGTCGTGAAGAGCTCGCATTTGCGAAGAAGGGAGTCAAGCGCGTGGTACAATTACCGAAATTAAACGAGCTGGGATTTTTTGAAATCCGTTTGGAATCCATTGGTGGGCTGGGTGCGAACTTGGCAGGGAAAATGCTGGCCGAAGCCGGGGTTGAGGGAGCCGGATTGAATGGGGTCAGCTTTTCTTCTTATGGCTCGGAGAAAAAAGGATCCCCGGTCAAGGCGCATATCCGCTTCTGCGATCTGAGTACGCCGATTCGCGATACGTCGCCAGTAGAACGCCCGCATATTGTGGGGATCTTTCATGAGGCGCTCGCCAAGACAGTGAACGTGATCAGCGGCATTTACGAGGACAGCACCGTATTGGTGAATTCGCGCAAAACTCCGCAGGAGCTTAAGGAGAAAATGAAGCTGATCGGCGGCACGATCGCGGTGATCGATGCCACCGGCATTGCGCTCGAAGAGAAAAACCGGGTGAACATGGCGATGTTGGGTGCCTTATTCCGGTTGTGCCCATTCCTCGATCCTGAAACGATGAAAGACGTCATCCGCAAATCGCTGGAGAAGAAATATCCGCAAACCGTAGCCCCAGCTATTGCGACGTTCGAACGGGGTTATCATGAAGTTGTCTTTGAAACGTTTGCTTTGCCGGAAGGTGTAAGCATGCCGGCCTTCGTTCGTGCTGATACGCCGGTGCTTGGTTATGAAACACAGCCGATCGGCGGGTTGATTATCAATCCGGGCAACAGCATCCTGAAGGACCTTAGTATTTCCCGTTCTGGGATGATGCCGCATTTCAAGGAAGAGTCTTGTATTCACTGCGCCCAATGCGACAACGTCTGCCCGGATAATTGCTTCGTATGGGAGGAACGCCCCGATAAGAAGGGCCGACCGCAAATGTTCCTAAAAGGCATCGACTATCAATATTGTAAAGGTTGTTTAAAATGTATCCACGCATGTCCAACGGACGCCTTGTCCGGGGAGCGGGAGGAAGAAGGGTATGCGGAGGCGCATCGCGTACCGCATCTGTTTGATTTGGCGATACGCTAATACGCAGGAAAGGTGGTATGTTCATCATGGCGATCGATTTGGAGAAAGAACGCCGCTCCGGCACGGTTGAGCAGCGCGTGGTTTATGAGTCAGGAAATGAAATGGCAGCTTATGCGGCCAGCCAGATCAATTATCATATTATGGGGTACTTTCCGATTTCCCCTTCCACCGAGGTAGCGCAATTTCTCGATTTGATGAAAGCAAACGGACAGCATGACATCAAGCTGATTCCATCGGACGGCGAACATAGCTCGGCCGGTATCTGCTACGGCGCTTCAACCGCCGGCGGTCGGGTATTTAACGCGACCAGTGCTCAAGGTTACTTGTACATGCTGGAGCAAATGCCGGTGCAGTCCGGCACGCGTTTCCCTATGGTCATGAACTTGGTTTGTCGTTCCATTTCCGGACCGCTGGATATTCACGGCGACCATTCGGACCTTTATTTTGCGCTAAACACCGGTTGGCCGATCCTGATGTGCCGAGATCCGCAAGCGGTATACGATATGAACCTGATCGCGATCAAGCTGGCTGAGGATCCGGAGGTAAGGCTGCCGGTGCTTGTCGCGTCCGACGGATACTTTACGTCCCACCAAAAGCGGCGCGTGCATACCTTCGCAAACCGTGAGGACGTTTTGAAATTCGTTGGTGAACGCCCGCCGGGCGGCTTCCCGCATACGCTGGATCGCAACAACCCGATTACCGTCGGGCCGTACATGAACGAGCCGGATTACATCAATAACTGCTATCAGCAGTCCGTAGCGATGTATAACGCGGAACGCGTCTTTGAACGGATTGCCGGCGAATATGCGGAATTGACCGGACGCGAGTACAAAATGCTGGATCTGTACCGGATGGAAGACGCAGAGGTGGCGGTTTTCCTCATGAACTCGGCATCTGAAATTATTAAAGACGTCGTGGATGATTTGCGCCGCCAAGGCATCAAAGCCGGCTCGATCGCACCAAATATGATTCGGCCCTTCCCGCAAAGACAAATTGCCGAAGCGCTGAAGAACGTGAAAGCGATCACGGTCGGCGACCGCGGTGATTCCTATGGCGCTTATGGCGGTAATATGGTTAATGAGATTAAAGCTGCGCTGTTCACGCATGGAAATCATACAACGAAGGTCATCAGCCGGATATACGGTCTGGGGGGCAAGGAGTTTTATGCCGAGGACGGGCATCACTTCTTCCAATTGGCGATCGAAGCGGCGAAAACAGGCCGGGTAGAAGTGCCGTTTGATTACTATGGACATACCCCGGGGGATCCGGAGAAAGCGCCTAAGCGGGTGCTGAATCCGCTGAAGTTTGAGGACCTGAAGACCGGCCTGATCACGGTCACGAAGAATGAAGAAACCGGCAAGCTTGGCGTGCGCATTCCGCCGCTTCGCGCATTAACGAAGAAGCCAAAGCGGATTGCACCGGGGCATGGGGCCTGTCCGGGCTGCGGGATTTTCTCCGGTCTAGAGCTGTTCTTTAAAGGGATCGAAGGCGACATCGTGGCCCTGTTCCATACGGGCTGCGCGATGGTCGTCACGACTGGGTATCCGTATTCGTCCCATAAAGCGACGTACATCCATAACCTGTTCCAGAACGGAGCGGCCACTTTGTCCGGTGTCGTCGAAATGTTCTGGGAAAGAAAACGCCGCGGTGAGCTCGACGAGCTTGGCCTGAAGGACGATTTTACGTTCGTGATGGTTACCGGCGACGGAGGCATGGACATCGGCATGGGGCCGGCGATCGGAGCGGCGCTGCGCGGTCATAAAATGATCATCATCGAGTATGATAACGAAGGATATATGAATACCGGGGCACAGCTGTCGTATTCGACCCCGCTTGGCCACCGTACCTCTACGTCGAACATCGGCAAAGCGCAGCAAGGCAAAACGTTCCAGCACAAAGACACGCCGCAAATCATGACGGCCACCAACATTCCTTACGTGTTTACCGGCAGCGAGGCTTACCCGCAGGATTTGGTGAAGAAAGCAGCCAAAGCCCAATGGTACGCGCAAAATGAAGGACTGGTTTATGGTAAAATATTAACAGCCTGCCCGCTCAACTGGATTTCGCCGGACGATCAGGGCACGAATATCATCGACGCTGCCGTTAACTCCTGCTTCTTCCCGCTGTACGAGGTGGAGCATGGTCAAACCACAATCACGTACAATCCGGAGGAGAAGGGCAACCGCATTCCGCTGGCGGATTGGCTGAAGACGATGGGCAAGACCCGTCATTTGACGAAGCCGGAGAACGCTGAGGCTCTTGCGGAGTTCGAACAAGAGGTAGAACGGCGTTGGAAAATCCTTCTGGCTAAACACGAACATCCTTATCTCTAAAAACAGGCCAGAAAGTGGACAAAACACGATATTAGGGGAAGCGGCAATGTGCAGCTTCTTTTATGATCAAAGCGTTATTCGGAAGCTTACATCCCGAATGGAAGGAGAGTGAGAGGATGAACCCATCCTTTCGTGCATTTCGCGTACACCAGGACGAGTCCGGGTTTCGGTCAGGGGTCGAGCAGCTAGACTTCTCGGCGCTTCCTGACGCCGATGTGACCGTCAAGGTGCATTATTCCAGCGTCAACTATAAAGACGGATTGGCAAGCATACCAGAGGGAAAAATCGTTAAAACCTATCCATTTATCCCCGGCATTGATCTGGCCGGGGAGGTAATCGCCTCCCGCGATCCGCGGCTGAAGCCCGGGGACCGGGTGCTGTGCACCGGTTACGGGCTTGGCGTGACGCACGCGGGCGGGTTTGCTGAAGTCGCCCGTGTCCCGGGCGACTGGCTGGTGACGCTGCCGGAAGGCCTTTCGTTCCGCGAAGCAATGGCAATCGGAACGGCCGGGTTTACGGCAGCGTTGTCGGTCCGGCGCCTGCTCGATAACGGGCTGGCGCCCGGACAAGGGCCGGTGCTCGTCCTCGGCGCCACCGGCGGCGTGGGCAGCATGGCCGTGGCGATCCTCAGCCGGCTTGGGGTTACTGTCACCGCGGTCACGGGCAAGCCGCAGGCGCGGGAGAAGCTGGCGGCCTTCGGCGCCGCCGAGGTCCTCTCCCGTGAGGAGGCGGCTTCGGGAGCCAAAGGCGCCCTTGGCAAAGAGCGCTGGGCGGCCATCGTTGACCCGGTGGGGGGGGCTATGACGGCCGATCTGCTGAAATCGGTTCGTTATGGCGGCTCGATCGCCTTGTCGGGGTTAACCGGCGGCAGCGGGATCGAAACGAACGTGTATCCCTTTATTTTACGCGGTGTGAATTTGCTGGGGATCGATTCCGTATTTTGTCCGGAGCCGCTGCGGCGCGAGCTTTGGCAGCTTCTGGCCGGACCGTGGAAGCCGGAGCCGGTGCTGGCCTCTGGCATCACCGAGTATCCGCTGGAGAAGCTCCCGGAGGCGCTTCGTACCGTACTGGCCGGGGAAGCCATCGGACGCCAGGTCATTTCCTTCATCAACTGAAACGGAACTCATGGTATAAATTGGGGGATCTTGAGACAACCTAACACCATCGGCCGAAGCTGGCTTAGCTTAGGGTAAAGGATGGGATACCAATGAGATGGTGGAAGGCAGGATTGGGAATGGCCTTGGCGCTCTCTTTAACCGTAGGGTGCGGTAATGTGCAACGGGTCGCCAAGGAAGAAATGAGCAAGTATAGCATGCAAAGCTATCGGCAAGGAAACGAACGCCAATTAACGACAGGGAAGACGCTTAATACGGCGCTGTTGCAATCTTTGAAAGCGGAATGCGCGAAGCGCGGGATTAAACTGACCCATGAAACCTATGCCGAAGGGCTGGACGGGAATATTAGCTACAGTTATTTTATTAACGGGGATGCGCGGCATTTTATTATCGTACATGTATTTCCCAGCGAGCAAGAACGGATTCGCGAAATTTCCGAGATTTATGGAACCGGGGACGGCAAGCAGGCGATCTCAGCGCAGTCGGCTTCCAGTCAGGCTGCCGTCATCTCGGTGAAGGGCAACGCCGCCTTGGTTTATTCGTCCAGCGCGCAGAAGGACAGTCAATACCGGGAAGAGATGCAGGCGGTATTTGGTAAACTGCTGAACCAAATGAATAATACATCGAAGTAAATGGCAAAGCGTTTCCCAATACAAAACCAACCGCTGCCTTCGTTTAAGGAAGGAGAGCGGTTGGTTTTTTGCATGTGCGCCCGGCATGGGCGATAACTAGGCGGTGAAAGTCCGCTACAGGCTACTCAATTAATGGGTAGCCTCCTATCCGATTTCTACTTCTTATAGATTTCTCGCATGACGTGACGCAGCTCTGGAAGGATAATCCGTTCCATCGCCAGCTTGACTGCGCCCTGCGAACCGGGCATGGAGAAAACCGCCGTATTGCCGATCGTTCCGGCGATCGCGCGGCTGAGGATGGCGGCCGAGCCGATATCTTCCGTAAAGCTGAGGTAACGGAAAATTTCCCCAAACCCCGGCATCTCTTTGTTCAGAAGGCTGCGCACCGCCTCAAACGTCGTATCCCGCGGCGCAATGCCAGTGCCGCCGCTTAGCAGAACCGCTTCGATCGTATTGTCCGAAGCCGCTTCCCGCAGCAGCTGGCGGATGCCGTTATAATCGTCCTTAACGATCATATAGCGGGCAACGTGATACCCGTGCTGCCGAAGCAGCTCTTGGATCAACCGGCCGCTGGTATCGTTTTCTTCGGTCCGTGTATCGGAGACAGTAATGACGAAACAAGATACTTCATCCGGCGCTTCCATCCGGTGTTCATCGACGGATCTCATCGTGTTCGCTTCCTTTCCTTGGAGGTTAATTCCATTGTACCATGTTTGACGGGCTTGAGCTTGTCCAGGAGCAGATCTGAGGCGGAACAGGAAATGTGGTTGCATGTCCGGGATGGTTGGTGTACACTCGCATTCGAATGGCTTTATCCTTTATCCCGATTGCAGGAGGTTGTTGAGGTGGGAAGCAGGGTGACACCCGTTTTTATATTGTCCGGATTTTTAGGAAGCGGTAAAACGACGCTGCTCCAGCGGCTGATCCGTCACTGGCAGGAGCAGGGGCTTCGTCCGGCCGTGATCATGAACGAAATCGGAGACGTCAATCTCGATGGATTGCTCGTTTCCAGCGAAGTGCCGATGGCGGAGATGCTGGGCGGCTGTATTTGCTGCACGATTCGCGGCGACTTGAGCGTGCAGATGGCGGAGCTGATCGAAGGGGAGAAGCCGGACCTGATCGTTATTGAGGCGACAGGCGCGGGCAATCCGATGGAAATCTTTGATGCGGTGACCGAAGTGTCGCTTTATCTCAAACTGGACATCAAGCCGATGGTGACCGTGGTGGATGCAGCCCATCTGGCCGAGCTGTACGCATCCCAGCAGGGGAAGTCCTACCGGCTTATGGTGGAGCAGATCCGCTGCGGGTCCGTATTGATCTTAAATAAAATGGACTTGCTTGAGCCTGATCGCCAGCAGGAAATGACGGCGTTTCTTCGCCGCATGAACCCTTACGCTCGAATCATTCCGGCAGTGAAATGTGAAGTTGATTTGCCGTCATTATGGGCGCAACACCAAGCTCGTGATCACACCCACGATCATGAGGGTCACAACCACGAGCATCACCATGATCATCATGCGGCGCATAGTCATGATCATCACCATGGACATCCTCACGCGTCGCATGAGCATGTTACTGTCTATACGCACTATTTCGACGGGCCGGTGGACAGCGAGGACTTTGAGCGATTTATTGCCGAGCTGCCCCGGGAAGTCTACCGCGGCAAAGGGGTTTTGCGATTTACCGATACAGCCAGCCGGTTCCTGTTCCAATATGCGTATAGGGAAGCCGATTACCTGAAAATCACACCGCAAGGGGACGTGCCTGACGTTGCCGTGTTTATCGGAGAGCACTTCGACAAGCAGGGTTTAGCACAGCGGCTGCACGCCCTGGAGCGCAACGTATCGGATAATAGTAACGAACGTTAAGCCAAATTGACCAAGAGAACCGCGAGTCCATCGCGGTTCTCTTCTTTTTGGCGTCGATTAAATTAAATCTCCCCGGGGTAACCTAAAACTGCTTTTTTCTTGAAGAGGGAGAGAATCACATGAATGGAAAATCTAAAAACTCCACGAAGTTCGTTCCTTATGTGTCAGCTAAGCGCTCCTTGCCGGAGTTGACGGCTGTTGCCGTCGTTCTCGGGATCATTTTGGCCGTTGTGTTTGCCGCGGCGAACGCCTATCTAGGGCTGAAAATCGGTCTGACCGTCAGCGCCTCCATTCCGGCGGCGGTGATATCCTTGGCGGTGCTGCGAGGGCTATTCCGGCGCAAATCGATCCTGGAAAACAACATCGTGCAGACGATGACAACCGCCGGTGAAGCGGTGGCGGCTGGCGCCATCTTTACCCTCCCGGCGCTGTATATGTGGGATTTGAATCCCGGCCAGCAAATGATCAGCTTTGTCGTGCTGATCGGCGGGTTCCTGGGCGTAGCCATGATGGTTCCGCTAAGACGGCTGTTGATCGTGAATGAACATGAAACGCTGCCTTATCCGGAAGGGACGGCCTGTGCCGAGGTGCTGGTCTCCGGGGAGACCGGCGGCCGGAGCGCCCGCATGGTCTCGCTTGGCTTTGGCGTTGGCGGCCTGGTCAAAGCGTTAGGCGATGGCTTCATGTTATTTAAGACGGAGATTGAAACAACAATCTTTCGCTTCAGAAACGCCGTCATCGGGATGGATACGTATCCAGCCCTGCTGGGCGTTGGCTATATTATCGGGCCGCGGATCGCCGGGCAAATGCTGGCCGGCGGGATTCTGGCCTGGCTGGTGCTGATTCCGATGATCGGCTTTTTTGGCGCCAACTCGGCGGGGGCAGTAGCGCCTTCGCTGTCCCCAATCGCCGAACTTGATGCCTGGGGGATTTGGGGCGATTACATTCGCTATATCGGCGCAGGGGCGGTAGCCGCCGGCGGCTTGATTACGCTCATAAAAACGTTGCCGATGCTGTACAGCTCCTTGCGCTCCACGCTGAACGGCCTGATGCAGCGCTCCGCATTCAACGAGAAGACGACGATCGACCGCACCAAAAACAACGTCACCTGAAAGCGCCCGAACTTAACCTGTTGGAGATGATCCCTTGCTTGCAGCCGCATCTGAAGGTGGCGACAGGGGAGGATGGACGGACCGAACTGTTGCTGCCTCGCCGCAGTTGGCTGGAGCGTCAATCGGTTCGTTATCTGAAACAACCGCCGGTCATTCATGTGCACCTCGATGAGCTTGGGAGCGAGGTCGTATCCCGCTGCGACGGCACCCATACGGTAGGTGAGATCGCCGAAACGGTCAAGACGAGGTTCGGGGAAGCCGCAGAGCCGCTCCTGCCCAGGCTTCGCAAATTTATTGAGATCCTGGAAGTGAATGGCTGGCTTCGCTGGGCGGAAGAACGGCAGAAGGAGCAACCCGGGTAAGCGTGGATCCCTTGTCGGACGTAAAAGGGGAAAGGGTGCAACCTTTTTGGTGGACAGGCCGTCTAGGAGGGGCAGAGGTGATAAAGACATGAATAAAACAAAACTAAAATCCAAACTGAATAACCACCGCAAGATAAAACTGGCTGCCAGCCTTATGATGACCAGTTCGCTGCTTCTGGCCTCCTCTGTGTCCGCCTTCAGCGATGTTCAAGGACAGGACGCGAAGATAACGGAAGCTTTGCAACAGAAAGGGATCATTCAAGGGATCACGAAAGACCATTTCGTTCCGCTCGGCAAGCTGACCGGTGCGCAAGGTATTCATATGATCGTGAAGGCGTTGGAGCTCAAGCCGAAAGCCGGCGGCTCACTGCAACCTTCGGGTCATACTGAATGGTACGCATCCTCGCTGCGGATTGCAGAGGATAACGGCATTAAGTTGCCGAAGGATTTTGCGCCTAATGCCGAGCTGAGCCGGGAAGCCTTCGCCGATCTTCTGATGCAGGCCATTAACGTCACGGGAAATTACCCGACCATTAAAATGTATATTGAGGTCGCCGATGCCGACCAAATGAATCCGGATTATGCGAACAGCATTCAGACCTTGCTGCTGATGAAGATCGCTAGTCTGGATGAGCAGGGGGAATTTCACCCGAAACAGGCGATTACGCGGATTGAAGCAGCCCGGCTCGTTCACAATGCTGCTGATTTCGTAAACAAATATAAGGAAGCGGAGCAAGACGTGCAGGATCAGGTGAGCTTTGAAGTCGAGAAAGTAAATGAGCAAATCAATAAAGTGGTCCTGACCCGGGCCCAGCAGCCGAATCCGGGTTACGGCATACGCGTCGCCAAAGTCGAGTTCACAGGGAAAACGGCTACCGTGTATTATGAGTTGCTATCCCCTGAGCCCGATAAAGATTACATCCAAGTTATCACCGATACGAAAGCGGAAACGTACGTCTCCAGCGAGTATCAGGTGGAAATCAAGCGTTTGTCCGAATAACGGCAAAAGGAAACAACCGTTCCTAATCATCAGGAACGGTTGTTTTTAGTGTGCCACGCATGGCGATTAACTAGGTGGTGAAAGTCCACTGTGGGGGTTTGTAGTTACCAACCACTAGCCAAGAGCAAGGGTGTCCACCGCGAGGTGGAATCCAAAGGAAGCTGGAGGCAAACTTCCGGCCCAAGGAACACGAACATCATCAGGCATAGGATACGGGATGAGTCTGCTAAACAAGACGAAGTCCAATTAACTACACGGACGTACCAATGTAAATGATGTGGGTATATGGAAGGAAAGTGAATCGTCTTACCGTGGGAGGTCTCATGGACGTGAGGAGATGCACTTCGAATCACGGTTGAAACAAGATTTATCATGAGAAGTCAGCAGACGCCATAGTACCGCGAACAGTCGACGGTTCGAGGGAAGGGCTGAACCTTAGGAGGTGAAGTCAATGAAAGTTACCGAAACAGGAGCCAAGGGCAGCCAACTTCTAACGGAAGACTCTCTGCAAAAGAATAGTGCGGAACACGAAGGATATGCGGGAGTGCACAGTCCTGCGAGGATAACCGAAACCGACGACACCAACGCAACCGAGTCGAAGGACCGGTTGCTTGAGAAAATCGTTAGCAGGGACAACTTGAACGAAGCATTCAAGAGAGTCAAAGCGAACAAGGGATCGCACGGAATCGACGGGATGGGAGTAGATGAACTTCTACAATATCTCAGAGACAACGGCGAGACCATCAAGCAACTGATCTTGGGCGGCAAGTACCGCCCGAATCCCGTTCGAAGGGTAGAGATTCCCAAAGAGAACGGAAAGAAGAGAAACCTTGGCATTCCAACAGTGGTTGACCGAGTCATCCAGCAGGCAATCGCCCAAGTGCTTACGCCAATTTATGAGAGGCAGTTTTCAGACAACAGCTACGGATTCCGACCCAAACGGAGCGCACACCACGCGATGAAACGAAGCCAACAATACGTGCAAGAGGGATATCGTTACGTGGTGGATATGGACTTGGAGAAATACTTTGACACCGTCAACCAAAGCAAGCTCATCGAGGTGCTTTCAAGAACGATCAAAGACGGACGAGTGATCTCGCTCATCCATAAGTATCTCCGGGCGGGAGTCGTCGTGAAGCATAAGTTTGAGGACACGGAAATCGGCGTACCGCAGGGAGGGAACCTAAGTCCGATTCTCAGCAATATCATGCTGAATGAATTGGACAAGGAACTGGAAGCAAGAGGACATCGATTCGTGCGATACGCAGACGATATGCTCATATTCTGCCGGAGCAGGAGGAGTGCGGAGCGTACCCTGACGAAAATTCTCCCTTACATCGAGAAGAAGTTGTTTCTCAAGGTAAACCGGGAGAAAACGATCGTGGACGATGCGACAAAAGTTAAATTTCTTGGCTTCTCATTCTACCAGAGCAAAGGGGAAACGCGGGTCAGAATCCATCCCAAATCCGTATCCAAGATGAAAGCTAAAGTGAAAGAGCTAACGTCGAGAAGCAACGGAATGGGCAACACCGACCGGGCGCTGAAGCTTAGGCGTTACATCATGGGATGGGTAAATTATTTCAAGCTTGCTGACATGAAACAACTACTCCAAACCACTGATAAATGGATGAGAAGGCGTATCCGAATGGTCTTCTGGAAGCAATGGAAACGAGTGAGGACGAAACTCGAAAGGCTTATATCGCTCGGAATTCATGAACAGAAGGCGTGGGAATACGCAAACACAAGAAAGGGCTATTGGAGAATCTCCAATAGCCCAATCCTCTCGAAGTCCCTCGGTAACAATAGGCTGAAGAACCTCGGATTCCTTTTCTTTTCTGATTATTATCGACAAGTTACTGCGCATTCCTAATGGAACCGCCGTATACCGAACGGTACGTACGGTGGTGTGGGAGGTCGGCTGCCCAATTAATGGGTAGCCTCCTACCCGATTTAACTCGGATTCGCCACCGGCGAGATCGCTGGACCGGCGCCGGGTACGGCTGGTGCCTCAGCAGCTCCCGACTGCAGCCGGTACATCTGATAGTACCGTCCGCCCAGGGCGAGCAGCTCTTCGTGCGTACCGCGTTCGACGATTTCACCTCGGTGCAGAACGAGGATCTGATCGGCGCTGCGGATCGTCGACAGCCGGTGCGCAATGATGAAGGTCGTCCGGCCGCGTTTCAGTACCTCCAGCGCGGATTGAATCAACGCTTCGGTTTCCGTATCGATGTTGGCGGTCGCCTCATCGAGAATGAGGATCGCCGGGTCGAAGGCGAGCGCCCGCGCGAAGGAGATCAACTGACGTTCGCCGGCGGACAGCGTGCTGCCTTTTTCCACGACCGGTTCGTCTAGACCTTTCGGCAAGTGGGCCAAAATCCGGTCCGCGCCAACGTCGATCAGCGCTTTCTCCGCCTTCTCGCGGGAGATGCGTTCGTCCCCCAGCGTGACATTCGACAGAATCGTCCCGGTGAACAGGTACGGATCCTGGAGGACGATCCCCATATGCTGGCGGATCCACTGCTTCGGAAGCTCCGTTACCGGCTTACCGTCGATCGTGATCGTTCCTTTCTGCGGATCGTAGAACCGGAACAGCAGGTTGATGATCGAGCTTTTGCCGGAGCCTGTGTGTCCGACCAACGCAACCGTCTGGCCTTGCTTCGCCTCAAAGGAAATATTTTTCAATACATAGTCCTTCTTGTAGGCGAACGAGACGTCCTTAAACTCCACATTGCCTTTGTAGCGCGGCATCGAGCCGTCCACGACAGGCTCACCCGGTTCGTCCATCAGCGCGAACACCCGGCCGGCGGAGACCATCGAGGAATCCAGTGCGGCCAGCTGGTTGACCATCCCGGTGATCGGTTGGAACAACCGTCCAAGCACGTCAACGAAAGCGTACAGTACGCCAAGTGAAATGACGCTGGAACCCCCAAGCTGCACCGAACCGAAATACCAAAGCACGGTCGCAAATGCCAAGTTACGGAGGACATTCACCAGGTTATGCGAAGTGAACGCGTTCAGGTTCAGCATCTTGTTCTGGTGCTTCATGTAATCGCTGTTCAGGTTCTCGAACTCTTCCTTGGTTTGCTCCTCGCGGCGGAAAATCCGGATGATGGACATCCCTTGAATCGATTCGTTAATGATGGCGTTAATTTCACTTAACCGCGAGCGGATAATCGTGTTATATTTCGTCGCGAATTTGCGGTAAAGAACGACCCATAAGTAAATGATCGGAACGACGAATAAGCAGATCAGTCCAAGTCTCACGTCCAGGATAAACAAAGCGATGTACACGCCCAGCATGTTGATGACTCCGGAGAAGAAGTTCGCCAACACAGCGATAAACAATTCCTTTACCGCCTCCGTGTCGTTGGTGACGCGGGAGACGACTTTCCCGGCAGGCAGATTATCGAAAAAATGCACCGGCAGCCGCTGAATATGGGCGTAGACGTCCATGCGCAGCTTGCGGATAACCTGGTTGGCCGAGGATTGCAGCCAGTAAGTTTTGCCAAATTCCATCACAATGGAAATGGCCAGGAAGACGAAATACCAGACGATAAGCGACAGAATGCCAGGAACCTCCGGCTTGTAAAAAGCAAACAGGCCAGATGCGCTAAGTTGTTGCGCCGGATATTCGCTAATTGCGCCGTCGTTCCCGGTAAGGGTCAGTATGCCGTCTTTAAAGCTGCGGTCGCCGGAGACGTCCGGGATGGCCGCTTCCACGAAGACGAAGCTTTTGCCGACCTGCAGCACGCGGACCTCGGCGCCTTTGGCTTCGCCTTCCGCAAAGCGGTCGCCGCGTTTGAAGTTGCGGCCGTCATACGTGGCGGTATATTTGTCTTTGACCGTGGTTTCGTAAAACGGCTGTTCGATCGCCAGCATATGATCGTCGATCATCGTGCGGGCGATAAACGGGCCGGCCAGTTCGGCCGCGACCCCAATCGCCAGCATGACGAGCGCGAGGATAAACGTCTTTTTCGCCGTTAAGGCGTATTTGAAAAGTGCTTTTCCTGTATGGGTGTGCATCGCTTAAGACACCTCCCCGTCAGTCAGGTTCGATTCGACCTGTTGACGTTCGTATTGTTCGCGGTACCAGCCGCCTAACTGCAGCAGCATGTCATGGGTACCTTCTTCAATGATTTTGCCTTTCTCCAGCACGACGATCCAATCCGCGTGTTCGATGGCGGACAGGCGGTGCGTGGAGATCAGCGTCGTTTTGCCGGCGCGCTTACGGCGGATGTTCTCGATGATCCGCGCTTCGGTCCGGGCATCAACGGCGGACAGGGCGTCGTCGAGAATCAACAGCTCCGGATCGGCGATAAACGCCCGCGCCAGGGAGACCCGCTGCTTCTGGCCGCCGGAAAGGGCGACACCTTTCTCGCCGACTAGTGTATCCAAGCCGTCGGACAAGGTGCCGAGATCCTGGTCGAAGGCTGCGGTGCGGATCGCCTCAAGAATTTTCTCGTCGGACGCG
Source organism: Paenibacillus sp. MB22_1 (assembly GCF_047200555.1). Lineage (NCBI taxonomy): Bacteria > Bacillati > Bacillota > Bacilli > Caryophanales > Paenibacillaceae > Paenibacillus > Paenibacillus sp. MB22_1. The sequence continues at coordinate 1,616,878 of NZ_JBLADV010000001.1, read as the reverse complement.
CCTGGGCAGCCGAATTGGATATTTTGCCGTACCGTCTTGGAGAACAGAATTTGCTCCTGCGGCACATAGCCGATCCAGCTGTGCAGCCGTTTCAAGGCAATCTGCTGAATCGGCACGCCGGAGATGGTCAGCTCGCCGCTGCCCACCGGATATTCATGCAGCAGTTGCTTCAGCAGGGTGGATTTCCCGCTGCCGGTACGGCCGACGATGCCCAGCGTCTCGCCGCGTTTAATCGTTAAGTTAATATGCTCAAGATTATTGATCGTTGAAGTCGGATAACGGAAGGTCACATCTTTGAACTCGATTGTTTCCGGTTTTTCTACCGAAATCGGGTTCGGAAGGTCCTCGACGTCCGGCTTTTCGTTTAACGTTTCGTTGACGCGGTCCAGCGAAGCGCCGCCGCGCTGCATGATGTTAATCAGCTCGCCGATCGCAAACATCGGCCAAATCATCATCCCCAGGTACATGTTAAAGGTTACGAGATCGCCCAGCGTCAGTTCATTTTGAAAGACGAGATAAATGCCGTACGTGAGTCCAATGGCATAGCTGAGTCCAACACATAAGCGGATCGTTGGTTCAAAATAAGCGTCAACTTTGGCCACCGCCAAATTTTTCTTGTAAACGTCATCCGTGATCTCCGCGAAACGCTTCTCATCATTACGCTCTTGTACATAGGCGCGAATGACACGGATCCCGGCGACCGACTCCAGCACCTGGTCGTTCATGTCCCCGAAGGCATCCTGGGCCAAGGTGTAGCGCTCATGGATGATTTTTCCATAAATCTTCATCGCCAAGGCGATAAAAGGGAGCGGGATGATCGCCGCCAACGTCAGCTTCCAGCTGATCAGCGTGCTCATGGCCAGGAAAATGACCGTGAGGTACGCCGTCGAGTCGGTCAGCGTCAGCATCCCGAAACCAGCGGTTGTCGCCACCGACCGCAAATCGTTGGTCGCCCGGGCCATCAGGTCGCCGGTGCGGCTCCGCTCGAAGAACGGCGGCGTCATCCGCAGCAGATGGCTCATGAACCGGGTGCGGAGCAGCCGCTCCACGAGGTTCGAGCCTCCGAACAGGGAATGCATCCATATGTACGTAATGAGATAGATGAAGATCAGTACGCCGATAATGAGCAAAATATATTGGGTTAACGATGCCCAAGTGACCGTGCCGGCCACGATTTCATCGATGGCGCTGCCGAGCAGCCGCGGCGGTGCTAGTTCTACGATGCCCACAAAGATGAGCAGGAACAAGCCGATGATGTACCGCCTTTTTTCCCGTTTGAAAAACCAACCTAAATTTTTTAAAACCGAAAACATAGTGGGGTTTCCTCCTTTGAATTCCCGATTGCCTAACTTGCCGGAGAACCTCTACAAGTGTCCGAAACCTGCCAAAAACCGCAAAAAGGCATATCGTCCGAAAACGATATGCCTTAAAACCATAACATATGTCGCGTCCGTTACTTATGATAAGCAACCTCCGCGTGTATGATATCACGTTTACCCAATAACTGGAAAATAAGCCAAAGGGGCGGTTATCGCATGAGATGAACCAATCCTGCAGGGGTTGCTCCGGTATTTAGTTGTGTGTTGGGATGCGCATGAAGATACACTGACATAAGATTAACTTTAAACACCGTGCTTCACCCTTTCTTGAATGGTAATTATTTGAAATGCGATCTCGTATGTTCCCGATTTTAGCATCGTGCCAAAGAAGATGTCAAACATTAATTTTTTTCAGTAACTATCCAATGCCTCCTAACGGCTCGAACAAAGGTTTGGCTTTTGGCCCGGTATCGACTACAATAAAAGGGAAGATGGTGTGGTACGGAACGTTGTTCAGTTTCACTTGGAGCACCAAGAAGGTTGAATAGAAAGAGGAGGGAGAAACGATCATGATTCATGTGAGCAGCGAAGCCGCAGCGTGGTTTAAGAAGGAACTGGGACTTCAGGAAGGTCAGGCAGTACGCTTCTTTGCGCGCTATAGCGCGGGAGGCAAGCTGCATCCGGGCTTCTCGCTGGGGATCGACGTTGATCAACCCGTATCCCCGGGGATCAAATCCGAAGTCGAGGGCATTACGTTCTACATGGAAGACCAGGATTTGTGGTATCTGGATGGATATCACCTCAACGTGACCTATGATCCGCAGTTGGGTGACATTGAATATGAGTACGAGGTTGCGGCATCGAATTAAGCCAAGGCAATAAACGCAAGAACAAAAAGGCCCGTCCATTCACGGGCCTTTTCCTTTGAAGGATCAGACGGACGGGCGCGGGCCCGTCAATCGTCAAATAATGCTGTCTTCCATCGCAAATTCAAAATCGCCGATATCGTATACCTGCACCGGCACCTCGGCTTCGATGATCCGCCGGATCAGCTCCAGCTGATCGGTCAGGATTGGCACGTTCTCCCGATGGGCCGTCAGTACGATCTCCGTTTCGATCGGATCGAGGAACTCCCCGTATTGCTCGTTGTCCACCGCGTTCACCACGGTCCAGGTGACATGATCACCGAATAAGATCGAAGGACTCTTAGCCCAAGGAATGGTGAGTGCCCGCTCCAGCTTCTTGCGGTTCAGCGGTTCTTCGAGGTAAGCGATCAATTCGCTGATTTTCTGCTTCACGTGCATATCGTCGACGGGGTCGTTCATCAGCGGCTCGGGACTGTTTTGAAATTCATAAAGCTCCATGACGGTGTTGTAAGGTACAATATATTCCACAGGCGCACCCGGCACCAGCAATTCACCATATATCGCCACCATCACGGCTTCGATCACAAATCGGCGTGACATGGTCATCCTCCTAAAACGGCCTGTAACTCATTGCTGCCTTAAGTATCTTACGACAACTCAATTTATTAAGGAGTATACCATAACCAGTTAATAAATTCAGCTTTGCCGCACGAAAATCGGCTTTCATCTACGGGAAGGGGGAAGTGGCGAATGACAGCAAACATGGAGAAAGAAACTTTCGGACTCTCTCAGCGAACGCTGCGCTGGGTAGTGGAACAGTTCGGGCAAGGCGCCAAAGTGGTCTCGGCGTTGTCCTTGAAAGGCGGCACTTCATCGGTGGTTTACGGGGTAAAAATAACCCAAGGAGACACCTGCCACGAAGCGGTGCTAAGGCAATTTACCAACAGGGAGTGGCTGCAGGAAGAGCCGGAGCTCGCGTTGCACGAGACGGCGGCGCTGCAGGCGGCCCATGCGGCGGGACTGCCGTCGCCGCGTGCGCTCGCCTGCGATTCGTACGGCAGTGCTTGCGGCGTGCCGTCCGTGCTGATGACCCGGCTGCCTGGCCGGGTCGTGTTGAACCCTTCGGATCTGCCGGAATGGCTGGACGGGCTTGCCCGGATGCTGGTGGAGATCCATGCGGCAGAAGCTCAGCCGATCAGATGGAACTATTTTACCTATAACGAGGTGTCCCGATTGTCTGTGCCCCAGTGGTCCCGTGTTCCTGAGGCGTGGCGGAGAATTATTGATCGCGTGCAAGGACCTGTACCATCATACGTGCCGCAATTCATTCATCGCGACTACCATCCGGCTAACGTGTTGTGGCAGGAGGGGGCGATCAGCGGGGTCGTGGATTGGGCCAATGCCTGCATGGGGCCGACCGGGATCGATACCGGCCACTGCCGATTGAATCTCGTGCAGATGTATGGGGTGGAGGCGGCGGATGCTTTTTTGGACAACTATCTTGCTCAAGCGCGGCGGGAGGGGTGCGACGTAAACGATCCCTATTGGGATATGCTATGCCTGATCGAAATGCTGCCAGGTCCGCCCGAAGTGTACCAGGGTTGGCCGGATTTGGGACTGAACGGGTTAACGCCGGAGCTTCTCGCCCGCCGGTTGGACGAATACGCGGAGCGACTGATCCGGAAGCTGGATACCTCCGCCACCGAACGGTAAGAAACAAATAGAGGATGTGCTAACAAATTGAAACATTGGAAAGCCTATTTGACGTTTGTTAGGCCTTATACGAAATGGATCATACTTACCTTGTTTATCGGGATGCTGAAATTTGGCATTCCCTCCTTGCTGCCGCTGGTGCAGAAATATGTAGTGGACGATATTTTGCTGGGCGGTGCGATGGAGCTGGAGCAGAAGGTTTCGCAGCTGATGATCGTGCTGGGGGCCACGCTGTTTCTGTTTGTGATCGTGCGTGGTCCGGTGGAATATGCGCGGCAATATTTTGCCCAGTTGATCACGGCACGGATTTTGTTTGATCTGCGCAACAAGCTGTACGCGCACTTGCAGCGGCTCTCGCTGCGGTACTACCAAAACACGAAGGTGGGGGAGATCATCTCCCGCTTTATTAACGACGCCGAGCAGACCAAGAACATCGTCGAGGTCGGCATGATGAACGTTTGGCTGGACATGTTTACGCTGGTGTTCGTGCTGGGATTTATGTTTTATCTGAACCCCTGGCTGACGCTGGTAGCGATTGCGATCTTCCCGCTGTACGCGATCGCGGTGAAAGTGCTGTACAAGCGCTTGAAGAAGCTGACCAAAGACCGTTCGGCGGCACTCGCCGGGATCCAGGCTTATTTGCATGAGCAGATTCAGGGCATTTCCGTTATCCGAAGCTTTGCGTTGGAACGTTATGACCGCAAACGATTTGAAGGGACCAACGGCCGGTTTCTGCAAAAAGCGTTGGCTCACAGCCGCTGGAACGCGTGGACGTTTGCCGTGATCAACACGCTGACCGATATCGCGCCGCTGCTGGTGATCGGGTACGGCGGGTATCAGGTGATTCACGGCGATTTGACGCTGGGGACGTTTGTGGCCTTTTTTGGATATCTCGATCGGCTTTACGCACCGTTAAGGAGATTAATTAACTCCTCGACCACGTTAACGCAGGCTTCGGCTTCGTGGGAGCGGGTGCTCGAGCTGATGGAGGAGCCGTACGATATGATCGATGCGCCGGATGCAAAGGTATTGCCGCAGGGCAGCCACGGCGTGATGTTCCGGGATGTGTGGTTCAAGTATCGGGAAGATGGCGATTGGGTGCTCAAAAATATCTCATTCGAAGTCAATCCCGGCCAAACCGTTGCCTTCGTTGGCATGAGCGGAGGCGGGAAATCGTCGCTCGTTGGGTTGATTCCCCGGTTCTACGATGTGCAGCGGGGGGCGCTGACGGTGGGCGGCCGTGACGTCCGCGAGTGGACGATGGAAAGCCTGCGCAGCCGGATCGGCATGGTGCTGCAGGACAATTTCCTGTTTAGCGGCAGCGTGCGCGACAACATTTTGTTCGGCCGGCCGGACGCCACCGAGGCGGAGGTGATCGAGGCGGCCCGCGCGGCGAACGCGCATGATTTCATCATGCAGCTGCCGCAGGGCTACGACACCGAGGTCGGGGAGCGCGGCGTCAAGCTGTCCGGCGGGCAGAAGCAGCGGATTGCCATCGCCCGCGTCTTCTTGAAAGACCCGCCGATCCTCGTGCTCGATGAGGCGACATCCGCGCTTGACCTGGAGTCGGAGCACCTGATCCAGCAGTCGCTGCAGCAGCTCTCGCGCGCCCGCACGACGCTGATCGTGGCGCACCGGCTGTCGACGATCACCCACGCCGACCAGATCATCGTGCTGAAGAACGGCGAAATCGTCGAGCGCGGCACGCACGACGAGCTGATGGCGATCCCGGACGGCGTGTACGCGCAGCTGTACAACATCCAGCACCTCAGCCCGGCGGAGAGCGTGGAGCTGGGGTGAGAAGTTTACCCTTCCTCGCCACAGATAAGGCCATAAAAGGGCGTTATTTCGCCCTTTTGTGGCTGAACGGGCGAAATAAGGGTAATAAGTTCCGCTATTGCTGGGAGTGGGCACATTTGAGCCGGGTTTCAGCAAGTTTCTGAGCGGAATAAGGACATTTTTTACCGCTATTTGCTTGGATTTAGCTCATTTGGGCGAAATAAGGGTAAAAAGTTCCGTTATTGTTTGGAGTGCGTACCTATGACACTAGGTCGACGGATCATGTTGTAAAGTAACTTTAAATCTCCCTATGAAAGTGAAAGGAAGTCTCTCGTAAATGTGGTTTATACTCGCTTTGTTGTCCGCTATTTTTGCGGCGCTTACGTCAATTTTGGCGAAGGTTGGTATTGAGGGGGTTAACTCCAATCTGGCGACAGCGATTCGCACGGTTGTGGTGGTCATTATGGCATGGGGGATGGTGTATCTCACCCACGCCCAGAGCGGACTGTTCGAGATCAGCCGAAAAAGCTGGATTTTCCTGATCCTGTCCGGCTTGGCTACCGGTGCATCCTGGCTCTGCTATTTTAAAGCTCTTCAGTTGGGACATACCTCCAAAGTGGTGGCAATCGATAAATTAAGCATCGTGATCACGCTGGTTCTGGCACTTATTTTTTTACATGAGGAATTTACATACAAGTCGCTGATTGGCTCCATTTTGATCACGATTGGTACGCTGGTTATGGTTTTGTAAGAGGGGAGTCATCAGTACCGTAATGTACTTGCCAATAATGTTACGAAGGCATTTATTACTGCTGATATATATGTAAATTGGACCAATGGAAGATTAATTAACTCACTCACTTACATATGGGGACATTTTGGGGAATCGCGGTCAAAAAGTGATCAAATCACTCTAATTAGGATGTTTTTTTCTGCTATGATAGAACTAACGGAGGAGTTTTGGCAGGATGCCGATCTGTTGACCTTCGAAAAGGTTCGTGTAGAGCTCCGGGATCTGATCAAGTATACCGTTGATGAAGGTGGAAAGCGTAACCCGATCGATACGAACCTGGCGGATGAGGTATTGATGGTTCAGGAAGGGAAGGCGATGTACGCGGCGTATGATTTTGAGGATTACAAGCTCAAGGTCAACCGTTATATCGAGTTGAACCGCGACAATGTGGCGATCTATAAGTTACGGAATAATATCCCGCTGACGGCGCTGGACTATGAGAGCCTGGAGAAAGTATTCACCGGGGAGCTGGGAACCGCCGAAGATTATAAACGGGAATTCAAGGATACACCGTTTGGATTGCTTGTACGAAAAGTAGCCAAATTGGAAGTAGAGGCAGCCAATCAGGCGTTTTCCGAGTTTATTAATGACCAATCCTTGACGCAAGCGCAAATCGTGTTTGTGAAAAAAGTGATCGATTATATCGTGCAGAACGGTTATATCGATAATGTAGCAGAACTGACCAAACCGCCGTTTGATAAGCCGCAGAGCTTTATCAAGCTGTTTGATGGAAGTAAACAAAAGAAGCTTGTGGATGTGGTGAATCAGATCAAGGAGAATGCGGTGCAGATCGTTTCGGGAGATTAAGGGAGGATTTCGCGCTCGCTGCCGGAGCACGTAACGGAACTGAAAGACCTTATTTTAGTCCCAAGAGGTCTATTCCCGTTCTAACGGAACGTACGGACGTTATTTGCACCAAAGCGCCTCAAATGATACCCAATATGCGCTAATAACGCCTTCTGGTTCCGTTAGGATGGGAAATCGCGGGGAAATGGCGGAATAAGGTCATATGGTTCCGTTAGAGCGCCGTGGACCGACGGAGCGACGAACCAACGGACTCGCGGAACCGTGTACCCACGTACCGGCGGACCCGCAGACCCGCGAACCCAAGGACCCAGGGCCCGCCCGCGCCCACGAGCATGCAAAAAGGCTGAACTCTAAAAGTCCGGTGATTTAAGTCAGTTGTATCCGTCTCTTCGGCATGAAAAAAGAGGAAAACAACCCAACCAACACCGAAATGAGCAGGTCCGACACCACCTCCATCATCACGGATTTCGGTTTTGGACATGCCGAAATACCGGTTTGAGGTCGTTTCTTCTTAAACCGGCATAGTTTTTTCAGATTTTGAACGATTGCCGTGAGCAGTGCCTGCTCCTGCATGCAATCCAGGCCGCGGCTCCGCGCGCGACCCAGGCCATGCGCGACTTTGCTTTCGGCAAACACATGCTCGCACCGCGTCCGTAACTTTTGCAGATGACGGTAAGAACCCTTGAGCTGAATTTGTTTGGCTTTGTTGCGGATTTGGATTTCTCGGATTTTGGCCAGACGCTTGCGTTGTTTCTCCGGATCGTTCGTTTGGCGTTTCCAAGTCGGTACATCTTCCAGTGCCAGGTTGCGAAGCGAAACCAGAGGAATAATCCCTTGCTCGAACAGCGATCGCAGATAATCTGTCGTACCGTAGGCTTTATCGGCAGAAAGCGTGCGAATCCGGATTTGCGGATGGGCAAAACGGATCGCGGCCAGCTGCTGCAAGCTCGTCTCGCGCTCAGCCGTTCCGGACGCGATGCTCGCTTGCGTAGCCAGAATGACGCCGGATTTGACATCCGTCACATGATGCACCAAATACCGCAAATGCGCTTCCTGACCGTTGCTCTTTTTGTACAAGCGAGCATCCGGGTCCGTCACGCTGCGGTGGGTCTTGTTCGAGAACGTTTTGCCATGAAAATCTTCATGTGTCGCTTCGTCTTCCAGACGCCGTTCTGTTCGCGTGGGCGGTGCGGGCGGCCGTCTGTCATCATCGGAATCAGCGGCGTCACCTTCGGGTTGCTCGTCTTGCCGGGCCATGCGAGCCAGGTAGTCTTCAATCGACTCCACAGGGGCCAGAGTGATTTCTTTCAAGCTGTGGATAGAAGCGTTGGCGCGTACTTGGGAACCGTCGACTCCCGCATCTACATCGGGTTGGACCAGTCCGGCGGCGATGCACTGATCGACGACATGTTTCATGAGCGTGTCGAAAATACCGTGTTTTCGCCACAATTTCCGGGTCTTCACCAAGGTCGTCCGATCCGGCAGGGACGGCCTGGATGGATCCGGGCGCAAGACGGATTCGAAATCCAGTCCGCAAAACCACAAGTAGCCCCCATGCATGGGCAACAGTTGATACAATTCCCGTTCGGAATGGTTGAACAAATACGAAAGCAGCATGAGTCGAACCATCCGCTCCGGGTCAGCCGCCGGGCGTCCGGTACGTTCCGTATACAGCGGCGCCACCCAATCATGGACGATGGAAAAATCAAGCGCTTCGTTCAGTTGGCGCAGGATGTGCTTTTTCGGTACGAGTTCATCCATATCCACAAATTGGAACATCTGAGGCTGGATAGCCGATGACTTATAGGCTTTCATGTTCAATCACTCTTTCGATCATCGTGTTACGATATAAATTCGACAAACCCGTGATAAAGGCCTGCTTACGCGGACTTTTTCACCGGACTTCTAAACGTATTGTTTAGAATTCAGCCTTTTTTAAGATATCAGCGTACTATGTCAAGTAGAATTTTTAGGTTTCTGGGTAACCCAAACACACCTAACCCCCCAGATTTTCAAAAAAGTTAGCAACTGACAGAGAAGCGATGCTTGAAACCGGCCTTTCTCGGACTTGAAAGGAAATAGCCTCGTTTTTTCAATCCTGCGATGCAATCTGGCTGAGTGCAGAGTATACGCTAACGTACAATTCGCATTCACAGGGCGAGGTGGATAAAGCTGACATACGAGATCCAAGGTCTCCAAGAAAGTGATCCGATCTTCCCTCAGTCCCAGAAAGACCGGTTCCAAGATCTTGCTTAGTTAGGCCGCTGCTAGTGTCGGCATAACGCAATTGAAGTTCAACTTCTTATTGACCTCATCAAGGATGTGATAATCAGAGCACTGCGATTGAAACGGTAAACGGTCTCGCAGCATGGCGAAAGCGACTTTGAGCATCTTATTACCCATTGCAACAAAGATGGCTCGTTCATGTTTTCCTTTTTCCTTCAGACGATCATAGAAAGGCTTAAGGTCCTTATTATGCATGCAGAGACTCTTACCTGCTAGATATACCGCATAACGAAGGTGATCGTTTCCCTGTTTGGAAATCTTGCGGTAGGAGCCTTTGCCGCCACCTGTTTGCTTAACAATGGGGTTTGTGCCAGCTTTCTTAATTAACTGGTTTGCGTTCGAGTACTGAGATACATCGCCGATTTCAGCATAAAGCTCAGCCGCGGTAGTCACTCCTAAGCCCGGGACGGTAAGAAGCAGTCGTCCGTCTGTCTGAAGGAGAAGGTTCTCGATCTCTTGTTCCAAAACATTAATTTTGGCATCAAATGTTCGTAAGTCACGTAGCTTCATTTTCAGTAACATAAGCTCAGGCCGAAGTTCCTGTAAGTTTCTCGATAACGCTTGTTCAGCGACGTGCAAGAGCTTCTGGATGGTGGTGTTTCGCAATTTGAGATTATGCTGAATCGAGAGCTTCCGTAGCCCGGTCTCCCCTAGTTTCAGGACAGCAGCGGGGTGTGGATAATGCTCCATGAAGAAGAGCGAGGCTTTCCCCCAGAAGTCACTGAATACTTTGATTTTTCGAGCTCTACCGGCTGAATAATCTGCATATCCTTGGTACTCGCGCCAGATGAGGTCCATAAGTGCTCGAATCTCTGTACGCAAGGAAGCACGCTTCCGTGTCTCTGAGCGCCGTGCTCGAGTCAAGACATGGAGCTGACGCTGCACGCCATTCAAAAGCTGGTTTTCAGTGGCTTTGTTGCTTTTGATGGCATGGGCGATGGCCACAAGATCAAGATCATCTGTTTTGCACCAATTCAGTGCGCCGGCGCGTTCCTCGAAGGTGGTATACGGATTCAAGATCTGAACGTGGTACCCTCGTTTCGCCATCTCGCGGACGATGTCTTCATAGTAATGGCCTGTTGCCTCAATACCCAGGAACAAGCGAACAGCCTCTGTGGCTGTAACCGCTTGATTAATCTTCTTGCAAAGCAGCTCCATACCAGAATTATTCGCTGAGAAAAAGAAGGGTTTTTCAATGATGTCGCCGAAATAATTGCATATTAAGGCTTTTTGGTGGAGCTTGGCCGCATCGATTGCAACGATGAGGACTTGCTCCAGGTTAACGCCCCTTAGCTGTTGACTGAACTTAGTTCCCTTACGGCCTTGAATGTGCGAGGATTTCCCCATGCGACTTTAACCTCCTGTGGTTGGTAGGTAAGATTGAAGCTTCCCTGTCAGGTGCTTCTTTCTTCGATAGTCGCTGGGGATTTCCTCTTTATATTTTGATTATATTACACGCCAGAAAGTATAAACTTCGGGGCATTGGCATCCTGATATCGCAAGAAAAACTTCCGCTAAACGCGGTCTGTCTACTTTGAATGTACGTCGATAGGCGTTTTTCTTACTGCAGCTTAATGCTGAGCCTCACAGCTTCCCGATCACCAGCGACAAAATGCCGGCGGCGATCAGCGGGCCGACAGGGACGCCGCGGAAGAAGGCGACGCCCAGCACGGTGCCTATCAATAGGCCGGCGACGACAGTCGGCTGATTGCCCATCAAGGTCGCGCCGCGACCGCCGAGCCAGGCGACAAGCATGCCGACGCCGATGGCGAGCAGGGACTTCCAATGGAAGAAGGAAGCCCATAGCGTCTGGATGGAGATTTTGCCGCTGGCGACCGGCGTCATCACGCCGATGGTGAGGATGATGATGCCCAGCGTCAAGCCGTATTTCTCCAGCCAAGGGAAGGTATAGTGCAGATGCAGCACGCGAAGCAGCAGCAAGACAATCATCGCCACGGTAATGGGCATGTTGCTGCTGAAAATGCCCAGCGCGGCTAACAACAACAGCAGCAAGGCTGTCACGTCAATTTGTTGCATGATCCACCTCCTGCGGTGAATATCGATAATTTATACGTTGCTCGAAGTTCTCGACCCTACGATATGCTCTGCGATCAGCTTCCCGTGGCCGCGACCGGTTTCGATGAACACCTCGTTGGCGTTACGTCCGGAAGCGATAACCCCGGCAACGTATAGACCGGGCACGTTCGTTTCCATCGTCTCCGGATTAAACACCGGCTTCTCCATGTCACCGGTCATTTCAACTCCGGCGGAGAACAACAGCTTGCGATCAGGGCGGAACCCGGTTAACGCCAAGACAAAATCGTTTGCCAGTTCGGACGTTTTACCGTCAGCACCTTCGATGATCACGCGGTCAGGCAGGATTTCGATGACCCGGGATTTCAGGCGCAAAGCGACCTTTCCTTTGTTGACCGCACTTTCGAACAGCGGCCGTACCCAAGGCTTGATGTTCGCGGACAAGTCCTCTCCGCGATACACGACAGTAACCTCGGCGTTCACACGCACCAGCTCCAGCGCGGCATCCACTGCGGAGTTGCTACCGCCGATAATCGTCACTTTCGTACCGGTGTACGGATGCGCCTCTTGGAAGTAATGCGTCACCTTGTCGGTATTTTCTCCCGGAATTCCTAAAATATTGGGGTGATCGAAATAACCTGTCGAGATGATGACATAACGGGCCTGGTATTCCGCCTGCTCACCGCCGCGTTTCACCGAACGAACCACAAACGTGCCGTCCGGCTGCCGCACCACTTCGGTGGCTTCTTCATAGGCCGATACCGGGACGTTATAATGATCGCTGACCTTGCGGTAGTAGGCTAGCGCTTCATGGCGGTAAGGTTTGTCGTTCGCCGAAGCAAACGGTACATCTCCGATTTCTAGCAGCTCAGCGGTACTGAAAAACTGCATATACGTAGGATAAGAATAGATGGAATGGACAAGGCAATGTTTCTCTAGAACAAGCACCTGCAGTCCGCGACGCTGGCATTCGATGGCTGCCGATAGACCGCAAGGCCCTGCTCCGATGATGATCACATCCAGCATGAGAACCTCCTCATAGACATTGAGTTCAAACGAATTTTCAAAACAATTCCATCCTACCGCAAATGACGGAGAATTGCCAACCATCCGCTGCGGATTTTCCAGGGGAAGGATGTGGCAATCCTATGAAATCTTTGGCTTCGGGGGTTCAAAGCAGGAGATTTGGAGTACACTAATAGTGTAAGCGGTTACCTTGGTTTAGAAAGTGAAGGAGGTGCCGAACATGCTGTCCTGGTTTAAAAAACGCAAGCCCAAACAGGTAAAACAGGTAACGGTTCCTACAGCCATCAAGGTTACGTTGGATGAGGTTCGACGCGCGGTGCTGCGTTATGAAGCCGACATGCCGGAAGGGATCAACCGGTTGTCGCTGCTGCTGCCGGACGGAAGTCTGGATATGAAACGCCTGTCGCGATATTTGGGCGGAATGACGGACCAACGTTTTTACTTGTCGAGGGAAACCTATGAAATATTTCCGGAAGAAGAGCGTGACATCCCTTATTATCTAGACATGGTGCAGGTTGCGGTGGATCATTACGTGGAGGACCAAGGCAAGCTGCCGGTGCTGGAGGACTCTCGCCAGTTGGAGGTCGATTATCGTCTGCTGATGCGGGAGCATTATTTGAAGGAGATGCCGCCGTTTCCGCTGTACGTGACAGATCAAGAGATGTTGTTGACCCATCGCCCCAAACAAGTGATATAACGCGGAAAGCGCATTTTCCGGTGAGCCGGAGGTGCGCTTTTGATTTGACAGACTGTTTTACAATAGAGAGAGACAACTGGGGAAAGTGGGGAAAAAGTTTGCAGCTAAAAGCCGTACTGTTTGACCTTGATAATACGTTAATGGATCGCGATCACATGTTCCGCAGTTTCGCCTCTCAATTAGTACAGGAGTGCCTGGTGCCAATAGACGAGACGCAGCGGGGAGCGTTGATCGCTGAGATGATTGAACGGGATAACGATGGATATCGGCCGAAGGAGGGCTTTTTTCAGGAGCTGTTGGATTGGTTGCCTTGGCGTCAAGAGACGAGCTTGGAGGAAGTGAAAGCCTATTACAACCGACATTATATGACCTATGCGAAGGCGATGGACTATGCGGAGGATACTCTGCGGTATTGCCGTGATCAGCAGCTTCGGCTGGGGATCGTCACGAACGGACACAGCCACAGACAGCATGAAAAAATCGATTTGATCCACCTGCGGCCGTTCTTCGATGCGATCATCGTATCCGGGGACGTGGACATCCAGAAGCCCGATCCTCGGATCTATCAACTGGCATTGGATCGGCTTGGTGTTCAAGCGCAGGAGACGGTGATCGTTGGCGATCATCCTCGCAACGATATTTGGGGAGCCGCTCAGGTGGGGATCCGCGGCATTTGGCTGAAGCGCAAGCATGAGTGGGACGAGACGCTGGAAGGCGGCACACCGTGGCGGACGATTCACGAGCTGAAGGAAGTCCCGGCGCTGTTGGACCAATATACCCAGAAGCTATGCGGGACAAAAATGGATTGACAAAGCTTGCCGAGACGCGGGATGCGAGGATCCCGCGTCTTTTTTTGCGGCTAAGGAGACGGGAAGGGAAGTTGGAACAGGGTTGAACCATTTTGATCGTATAGGAGGAATTGGGATTGAATTTATATGAACTCGGATGGAACCCGGAGCGGGAGAACGCTTTTCGCGAAATGGGTTTAGAGCATGTCTCACCGGGGCGGATCATCGCGGATCATGGCCACAAATATCGCGTGGCAACCGAGCGGGGAGAAGGCTGGGCTGAAATGAGCGGCTGCCTGCAGTTTGAATTCATAAATGCGGACAAAAACCTAGCCGGCCGAGAGGAAGCTCCCAGCCGGCTAAGTGTACTTGTAAGATTAAGCTTCTTTCGGTTGAAGCGGCAGCCATTTCAACACGTCCTGAATCTTCGCATCCCAATAGCCCCACTCGTGGGAACCGGGTCCTTCCTCATAGGTGAGAGGCAGACCGGCGCGGGTGCAAGCATCGCGGAACGTTTGGTTATCCTCGTACAGGAAATCTTCCGTGCCGCAGCATTGGTACAGCTGAGGAACCGGCTTTCCTTCCTGCATGGCCTTGGCGAGCGGGTCCAGCAGTGCCAGCAGATCGTTGTCCGTGCCCTTAGGCCCGGATTCTCCGAAGATCCGCTGGAACAGCGGCGACAGCCCATGCCGGCTGTTCGCGATATCAAGCGCCCCCGATAAGCTGGCAGCAGCAGCGAACGTCTCGGGCTTGCGCAACGCCAGCTTGAAGGCGCCGTAGCCGCCCATCGACAACCCGGCAACGAAGGTGTCCTCGCGTCGATCGGACAATGGGAAGAACGACCGGCAAAGGCGAGGCAGCTCCTCGCTGACGAACGTCCAATAGTTGTTGCCGTACGCCATATCCGCATAGAAGCTCAAATCAACCTGAGGCATCACTACGGCCAGACCCATACCCGAAACATAACGTTCAATCGAGGTGCGGCGCAGCCAGATCGAGTCGTCGTCGGACATGCCGTGCAGCAGATAGAGGGTTGGATAAGGTCCGGCGATCGCCGGTGCGGACATCCCGATTTGCGATTGCGCAGGTTCCGGCAGGATGACGGTCATGGAGGTGCTCAGCCCTAATACTTCGGAGAAAAAACGACATTGAAATAGTGCCATAATGCTCAAGCTCCTTTGGCTCCATGCCATCTCGGTGCAAACAGCAAGTAAGCGCTTACCGAAACGGGCATGGATTATTTTTACTAAACAGATCATCCAACTTCCATTATATCTCGAACATCTTGACCTCGAAATCTAAAATTCGAAATCTTTCGAACAGTTGTCAACGAATTGTGCTAGAATAAAAAAACGGGTTAGTTCCAGGGTTGGCAAGTAACAATGCTGGGGGTGGATGAAGTGAATTTCCCCTGGAAAAGAAATCTGTACGTGCTGTGGCTTGGCGTTTTTTTTTGCAGCACCGCGTATTCCATGGTCATTCCATTCATGTCTCTGTTTATTGCTCATGATCTTGGAGTAACGAAGCATCTCACCCTCTGGTCGGGGATTGCATTTGGGGTGACGTTTTTGGCCGGCGCGTTGATCTCTCCCTATTGGGGCTCATTATCGGATAAGTACGGCCGGAAGCCGATGCTGCTGCGATCCGGCTTTGCGCTTAGTGCGGTGTATATCCTTTACTTCTTCGTCCGGGATCCTTATCAGCTGATCGCCGTCCGCATTTTGTCCGGGCTCTTGGCCGGGTATGTGCCTTCCGCGATTGCGTTGGTTGCAACCAATACGCCAGAGAAGCATGTCGGATATTCGCTGGGAGTCATGTCGACAGCTGGAGCGGCCGGAGGTATTATCGGACCTTTGGTGGGCGGTTCCCTCAGCAAGTTTATCGGTTATCGGGAGGCGTTTCTGGCGTCGGGTGCCGTCGTGTTGATCTCAGCACTGATAGCCTTGATCTTCGTGAAGGAGCAGAACTTCGATCGTAACCGGGAGCGTTCGCATGTGCTGGATGATCTCAAGGAGGCGTCAGCTAACCGACCGTTGATGGGCAAGCTGCTTGTCGTGCTGATCGTCACCTCTTCCGTGATGGTGCTTGAGCCGCTGCTTTCGCTGTATGTGCTGGATCTGGGCGCTTCGGCTTCCGACGCTTCGCTTAGCTCGGGCATTATTTTCTCGGCGGTAGGTATCTCCACGATCATCGCCGCACCGTTCTGGGGCAAAATTGGGGAGAGGATCGGCTACCACAACACGTTGATGATCGGATTGATTGGTGGCGGGGTTGGCAACATTTTGCAGCATTTCTTTCATTCGTTGGTTGGGTTCGGAATTCTGCGCTTTGTGTACGGCTTGTTCTTCGCCGCCGTGTTCCCGGCGTTAAACGCTTTGATCGTACAGTCGACTAAACCGGAATTCCGCGGCCGCGCCTTCAGCTTGAACCAGTCCGCCAGCCAGCTTGGCAATATGTTCGGACCGATTGCCGGCGGGGCGCTCGGGTCATGGATCTCTATCCCGGTGGTGTTTGTCCTGAACGGGTCAATCCTAGCAGTAACGGCAATGACACTCCGGTTCAAGTCCCTCTTTGGAAACCGCCGCTTGAACGAAAGCGAAGTTCGAAATTGAGAGGGTAGCCGGAACGAAACGGAACGTAAGATGGATATCGATTTGAAAAAAAGCTCCGTGCCATCAGCGTGATGCTGAGGTACGGAGCCTTTTTTCTACAAAACGGTCATCGCAACTAATACTAGATTAATAGAGTGAAAGCGCAAGAGAATCAAATTCGCTCTTACTGTGGAGAATCGCTTCGGAACCTTCGATTTCAATGCTGATTAAGGAGTTCAAGCACTTCTTCAAAGCTTGCTTGCCGTTATAGTATTTGTACTCGAGCGCGCTCGTCAGCAGCTTCAATGTACGCTGCACAGGTTGCTTGCTATCGACGTTGAAATAAACCGGAACCAGATTATTTTGGAAGTTGATCAGGATTTTCATTAGAATCACCTCTATACAGTGGTTTCATATTAAACATTGTAGATCGAAAAACTTAAGAAAAGATTAAAAAAACATGATATTTCGATAAATGTTTAATGACAGCGAACGAAACAGGACGGAAGTCTCGGTTTTGCACGCTTACATCAATATTACGGATAGGCGGATTAAAAAGTTTCAGCATCTTGAGACTTTTGCATAATTCCGAATCGGAGTTAGCGTTATAGCGGATTTTCGACCGGCAGCAGGTCGTTTATCTGCTGAGTTCTTGTATTGTATGGCTGTTGGAATTTATTGGATAAGAAAATAGGCAGACCTGCAGAATTTTTGAAATCGCTCGTTTTTAAGCGACCGCTTTTGCTGAACGAGATGTGGCTATTGCAGATGCAAGTAAAACAATGGCGTTCAGATATAGGTGAGTCGTCACTTTCTCGATCCCACGCACATGCAGGGCATCTGCTGTCAAGTGGCTCTTTAGCCGCGCATTGCAGCGCTCAACGCTCGTACGCTCATTGTAAAGTGCCTTCCAGCGTTTGGTGTCTCGATGTGGATTACAGTACCGTCTAAGGTCTTCCTTCACGTCCACTTTGACGACCATACCATAATTTGAGGACGAGCAAGCGGCCATGCCGAGTGGACAGTCGACTTTGCCGGTTGCGTGCGGACAGCGAAACTTCAGGATGTCGCCGTCCGCTCCCCAGTACGTCATGGCATAGCCCATGGAACAGCATGGCGTCCCATTGGACAGCATGCTGGCTGGCGGTTCCTTCTCGCGCCTGAGGTTGAGCGGAATAATGGCTTGAGCCTTGACGATTTGCGCGGCCTCGTAAACCTTCAACTGATCATAGCCTGCGTCCAGCATGAAAAACCTCGGAGCGGCTCTGGATGCGGCTTGTTCCATCAGGCTTTGCGCCCGATCTCCGTCATTGACGTGCGCAGGCGTAACGTCCAGGGCAAGCGGCAATTCGCTTTTCGTATCGACAGCTAGATGGAGTTTGTACCCAAACCAGGTGATCTTGTTGCCGAACGAATCGAGTTTCGCTCCCCAATTGGCATTGCCGGTCTGTTCGCTCTTTCGCTTGGGTTGCTTTCTCTCGTAAGCACAGATGGCGGTGCTGTCAATCGCCACGTGGCTGCCGTCCAGAATACCTTCTTTCCTCAGGTGGGCAATCAGATCCTCAAACAGCAGCTTGGCCAGTTCTTTTTTCGTGATGTCGGCAAACACGCGGCTGAGTGTGGAGATGGATGGAGCTTCCCGATCAAGCGAAAGCCCGCACTGGTAGCGAAACCGAAGGTCCGTGCTCAACCGATGATGCAAAGTCGTAAAGGTATCGATGCCTTCAAGGGGGGCGGCCAGAAGCGCACGTAAAATGCCCTGTCTGCAATGCCCTTCAGCGCCTCGGGGTGAGTGGCTTCTCAACTCTTTGGCATAGGGTCTTAGATCGAGCGAGCCAAAAAAGATCGGCAATCGATCTTTTGATTGCATGGCGAGCAATTCCTCGAAGGAAAACAAGCTTTCTTGGAGAATATACATTGTGACTTCACTCCCTTTGGGTTTTCTTGTTAGGTCACTTGAAAACTTCTCCAAGTTGGGGTGAAGTCCCTTTTTTATACCCGGAAATCCTTATAGATCAAGGCCTCAGATTACTGCAAAACGCTCCATCTTTAAAAAATTGTGCTTCACCTCCTATTTTTATGGGTACATTGTAATAGATTGGTAAAAAATTCCGAGCACAGGGAAATTGAATAGTGGTATGATTACTGCATCGGAAGCGAGACCCAATCTGTAGGAGGTGGAAGAAATTGATGACAGATTCCTCCCGCAAGGAAAATGTGGTGCTTCAAGCGAAAGAATGGCTAACTTTGATAGAGTGGTTAGGAATTCAAACGTGGCAGGATCCAGAGCATCCCTTTCACGTTTTTTTGCAGGCGATGCTAGATTCGGATGCCGAAGACACGCGTGAGACGTTGAAAAGCAAGGAAGAGGTGTCGGAGACGGTGCAAGGAGCTCGGATCAGCTTGCCGCAGCACGTCCTAGACGACCTGACCGCCGCATCGGCGGCCGTCAAGGCTTGCTGGCTAACCTATACTTGCGGAAAGCAAACTTCTGAGGAATATCTGCATATCACCGGCAATCAGATTATCCGATTCAGACGGCTGCCCGGGAAAATCAACCGCTTATTCGTCGAACGAATTACCGAAGGGAAACAACTAAGCGTTTTGTTAGCCGGTCGGATGAAGTGGAACTCGCGCACGCCGGGGGAGCTTCCCGCCTTGATGATGTCAAGAAAACAATTTGACGCAGCACTGAGCCAGGCCCGGGAGCTGGAACTTAACCGCTTGGCCACCCTCCTGGCTGACATGACGAACGATGAAGAAGGCAGTATCGCCTTAGCAAAATGTATGAAATCTCCGCTCGCGCATGGGGATATCCGGTTCTATGCGAACTGCGGCGGACGCTGGGAGATCCAGCAGATGCAGTTTATGAACAACCCGCAGTTGAACTGGTTGATCCGTTGCAGCGCGAAGGACGAAGAGGATTGGATGATTGCGACGCCCACGCCCCGCCAGCAATTTCAGAAGATTTTGCTGAAGTGGTTCCGTAAGCCGCATAACGCTGAGTGAGTGGGACCTAAGGAAACCCAAGTTTTTTTCATGGTATAAACCAGCCATCCCTGACTAAAAAACACTCCGAAATGGGCAATCTGGATAGAGGCAGGTAAAAAGTTTCACCAATGAACCCATTTCATCTTCAGGAGTGTGAAGTCATGACAAGCAATCAGACGACGAACCGCGAACGGTTTCGGGGCAAAACGGCGATCATCACCGGAGCCGGTTCCGGGATCGGCAAGGCGGCTGCGGTGAAGCTGGCCAGCGAGGGGGCGGGGGTCGCGCTGTTCGATCTGTTGGATGAGCGCACGGAGCAGGCAGCGCGGGAAATCAATGCCATGCGCGAGGGTGCGGCCCGCGCGTATGATGTCGACGTGGCGGACCCGGCGCGGGTCGAACAGGCGGTACGCGAAGCTGCCGAGCATTTTGGCGGCATCGATATCGTCTTCGCCAATGCAGGCGTCAACGGCAAGCTGGCGCCAGTCGAGGATTTAAGCTTCGAGGATTGGGAGAAGACACTGAGCATCAATCTGACGGGTACGTTCCTGACCGTGAAATATACGGTTCCCTACTTAAAGCAACGGGGCGGCGGCAGTATTATCATTACCAGTTCGATAAACGGCAATGATAAATTTTCCGGCTTTGGGATGTCGGCTTATAGTACGACGAAAGCGGGACAAGTTGCTTTCGCGAAAATGCTGGCGCTGGAGCTGGCCCAATTCAAAATTCGCGTTAATGCCATCAGTCCCGGCGCCATCGCCACCAATATCGATACATCAACGGAGAAGAGCAAGGAGCTGCAGGAGATCGTCATTCCGGTAAAATATCCAAAGGGCTCGCAGCCCTTAGCGGACGGCCCGGGTCAACCGGAGAACGTCGCGGATCTCGTCGCCTTTTTGGCTTCGGACGAGTCCATCCACATTACCGGAGCCCGAATTGTCATCGATGGGGCGGAGTCGCTGTTATAACGTTTCACCTGATGGAGAAACGATCCTAGAGTTTAACGCTTTCGCAATCGCGGAGGCGTTTTTTTAAGATTCAGAAAGTATAAACTTTCGGGGCATGGCATCTGCGGAGATGATTCCGATGGCGGCTGTGGTATGATACAGGAAGGAAACGCTTGAGGAGGGATGGATATGCTGTCCTGGTTAGCGGAACAGAAGATTGCAGAAGCGATGGCCCGCGGGGAGTTTGATCATTTGCCCGGGAAGGGCAAGCCGCTGAAGGTGGAGGATTTATCCGGGGTTCCGGAGGATTTGCGGATGGCCTATAAGCTGATGAAAAATGCGGGTTACGTTCCCGAAGAAATTCAGCTGCAGCAGGAGATGGTTCGGCTTACCGACCTGCTTGCCGCTTGTGAGGACGAGCCGGAGAGGCAGGCTTTGAAGAAGCGGCTGACGGAGCAGGAGCTGAGGCTGAATATGCTAATGAGCGAGCGCGGTCTATCAACGAATCCGGCGTTCCGGCAGTATGAAGATGCAATCCGCCGGAAGCTGGAATAGGAAGTCAAATTGGGGTGTCAGGCATCAGCTTCCGTATCATCGCTTCGGTTAACAGAAACGGCTCTCGCGAGATCCGGTCCAGCCGGAAGCCGGGGATCAACTCTTTGGCCGTTACAGCTTCAGGGCGGTCGATCAAGCCGCTGATGTAGGCCAGCCAGCCGATGACCGTCTCCGGCTTCGTACCGGCGGCGCGCAGCGCGGGGAGCCCTAAGTCGCCATGCCGTTTGGCCAACCGCCGTCCGTCCTCTCCGAGGATGAGCGGGGCATGGGCGAACTTAGGCGGCGTCAAGCCTAACGCTGCATAGAGGTGGAGCTGGCGGGGCGTGGAGTCGAGCAAATCGTCACCGCGCAGTACATCGGTGATCCCCATCAAGGCATCGTCTACGGTCACCGCCAGTTGATAGGAATACATATGGTCGGCCCGGCGCACGACAAAATCCCCGCCGCTGCCCGGCGGGAAAACCTGCGGCCCGGCGATGCCGTCGACGAAGCGAATTTCCTCCGGGCCAATCGCAAATCGGAGTGACGGATCTTTGTGTTGCGCTCGGCGCTGCTGCTCCTCCGGGCTTAAGCCGCGGCAGGTTCCGGGATAAGGCGCCCCTTCCGAGGACAAGCCGTGCGGCGCCCCGGCCACCGCGAGCAGCTCCGCCCGGCTGCAGAAGCAAGGGTACAGCCGGCCGGCCGCGTCCAGCTTGGCCAGCGCCTCCTCATAAAGCTCGGTCCGCTGGCTTTGCAGGTAAGGACCGGACGCATCCGAAGCGCCTGGTCCTTCATCCCAGTCCAGCCCCAGCCAACGAAGGTCGGCGAGAATCCGTTCCGTGATCGCCGGCTTGGAGCGTTGGGTGTCGATATCTTCAATGCGCAGCACGAAGATTCCTCCGGCTGCGCGCATTTGCAGCCAAGAGAGCAGCGCGATTTTGGCGTTGCCTAGATGCATGTCGCCGGATGGTGTAGGTGCAAATCGTCCGCGTTTCATGATGCTTCACTTCCTCGATTGTTCACTTGTTCACTTTTTGTAGAGTTGTCCGAATGTCCCATTTGATGAATGTGGACGAGGACGACGTCGGAACGAGCATTACAAGCCTGCTTCGGGGCCTTGGGCGTTCCGGGCTTCGTCTTCACCCTCTGATGTATACGCGCTGTCCATGAGGGGCATGTCCAGCCTTTTGATTTCAATTTTCCGTATCCGGGTGTCTTCGCGCTCGAGGACTGTAAACTGCAAGTCCCCATAGACCAGCTGGGTTCCTTCTTCGATGTCCAGGTTATGCCCATAGATCCAGCCGCCGATTGTATCCGCGTCATCTTCCTTCAAATCGGCGTCCAGCAATTCGTTGATCAACGACACCGAAACTTTGCCGTCAACTATGAGGTGATTCGCCGCGACCTCGGTAATTTCCTGCTCTTCCTCCGCATCGAATTCGTCGCGGATGTCGCCGACGATTTCCTCCAGTATATCCTCTATCGTCACCATCCCGCTCGTACCGCCGTATTCGTCGATCAGCACAGCAATATGCGAACGTTCCTTCTGCATCTTGGTCAGCAGCGCCGGAAGGGGGATGTTCTCCGAGACGGTCATCACAGGCCGGACCAGGGAAGCCAAAGGGACATCCGCCTGATTTTCGGGGGCCAGGAACAACGCTTTTGTATTAATGACCCCGATAATATTATCTTTATTTCCACGGATGACGGGAAATCTCGTGTATTGCTCCCGGCGAATGATCCGCAAGTTTTCCTCGCGCGACTTGGCCGCATCCAAGCAGACCATATCGGTTCTCGGAACCATGATATCTTTGGCGAGCAGATCATCAAAGGCGAAAATCCGGTTCATGAAGCGGTACTCGCTTTTGTTAATCCGGCCGTTGGCCAGGCTTTCCCTCAGCAATATTCGCAGTTCCTCCTCGCTGTGCGCGTCGTCCCAGTCCGCAGCAGGTTTAAGGCCTAGCCATGCGACGATGCGGCCGGAGGAACGGTTGAGCAGCCAGAGGAACGGGGACAGCAGGGTACTGAATGCCAGGAGCGGCCGGGCAAACGCCAAGATGATGGCTTCGCCCCGTTGAGCAGCCAGCACCTGCGGGACTAATCCGCCAAGCACCACATGCAAATAGGTAATCGACACGAACGCGATGAGAAAAGAGAAAAAAGTTTCTACGGAATCCGATAAGGGCAGGCGAACAAATAACGGGGCGAGCAGGCTGCGGACAGCCGGCTGGCCCAGCCAACCCAGGGTCAGCGAGTTCACCGTAATGGCCAGTTGGCAGGCCGACAACGCCTGGTCGATCCGTTGCGACAGGGCGCGGAGGGCGGAGGCCCCACGACGGCCTTCCCGCGCCCAAGCTTCGATGGTCCGCGGGTGCAATGAACGCAGCGACGCTTCAATGATGACGAACAATGCGGTGAAGACGATAAGCAGTAAAAGGACGAGCAGCTTCAACAATCGTTTTTCCTCCGATCCCTTCGTTTCTTAGAACCGTATGGTAAAATGTTTTCATAGTGTAACCCGTAAGGAGAGAATCATGACAAAGTTTCCTTTGCCTATTGATGAAGTAATCCCTGAGCTGCAAAAAGCGCTTGACCAAACGGGAACCGCCGTGCTGCTGGCGGAGCCCGGGGCGGGCAAAACGACGCGTGCTCCGCTGTCGCTCCTTAGCGAACCATGGCTTAGGGGACAGCGGATTTTGCTGCTGGAGCCGCGCCGGTTAGCGGCTCGGGCTGCCGCTGTATATATGGCGTCCCAGCTAGGTGAAGCGGTTGGTGAGACGGTGGGCTACCGCATGCGAGGCGACAGCCGGGTGTCGGCCAAAACGCGGATTACAGTCGTCACCGAAGGGATTTTAACGCGAATGCTGCAGCAGGACCCGGCCTTGCTCGGGACGGGTCTGGTCATCTTCGACGAATTTCATGAGCGCAGCCTGCATGCTGACCTTGGCTTGGCCTTGGCTTGGCAAAGCCGCCAGCTGCTCCGCGACGACCTGCGGCTGCTCGTCATGTCGGCGACGCTGGACGCCCGGCCGATCGCGGAGATGCTGGACGGCGCACCGGTTGTGCAAAGCCGGGGACGCATGTTCCCGGTGGAGACGGTATATGCGCCGGGAGCTCCAAACGAGCCGCTGGAACGCAAGGTGGACCGTGCGGTTCGCCGGGCCCTTGTGGAGCATGACGGCAGCGTGCTCGTGTTCCTGCCGGGAGCGCGGGAAATCCGCCGTACCGAGTCGCTGCTGGCGGAGGGCGGGCTGCCGGCGGGTGTAATGTTGGCGCCGCTGTACGGCGCGATGCCGCAAGCGGAGCAGCGGCGGGCGATTGAGCCCGCGCCGGCGGGACAGCGCAAGGTCGTGCTGGCGACGTCGATCGCCGAGTCGAGCCTGACCGTGGACGGCGTGACCGTGGTGATCGACAGCGGCCTCCGCCGCACGTCGCTGTTCTCGCCGCGCACCGGCATGAGCCGGCTCGTGACGGTGCGGGCGGCCCGCGACTCCGCCGACCAGCGGCGGGGCCGCGCCGGGCGAACGGCGCCCGGCGTGTGCTACCGCCTCTGGAGCGAGGCGGAGGACCGCCTGCTTCCCGCGCGGACGGCGCCGGAGATGCTCGAGGCGGACCTCGCGCCGCTCGCGCTGGAGCTGGCGGCGTGGGGCGCCGCCGCGCCAGACGAGCTGGCGTGGCTCGACGCGCCGCCGCCGGCGCCGTACGCGCAGGCGGTCCAGCTGCTGCGCCAGCTGGACGCCTTGGACGCGGCCGGGCGCATCACCGCCCACGGCCGCCGCATGGCCGCGCTCGGGCTGCACCCGCGCCTCGCGCACATGCTCCTGCGGGCGCGCGAGCTGGGGCTCGGCGCGCCGGCATGCGCGCTGGCCGCGCTGCTCGAAGAGCGCGACCTGCTGCGTGGGCCAGCCGGGCGCGACGCGGATTTGCGCGGCCGGCTGGCGCTGGTGCTGGCCGCGTCCGGACGCGCGGCCGAGGCCCCGGGCTCCCGGGGCAGGGGCGGCCTGGCAGCCGCCGCCGCAGCACAGGAGCCCGGGCCCGACGGGCTGCGGCGCATCGCTGCGCTCGCCCGCCAGTGGGAGCAGCGGCTCGCTGAGCTGGAGCCGCTTGCTGAGGCTGTGCCGCCCGGCGCGCCCGATGTGTCCGCCGAGCTCGGCGAGTGGGTCGTCCCGGATGCCGGAGACGACCCCGATTTCGAGCCGCCGGACGGCGAAGCAGCGGCCGGTGCCGAGCTGGCCGATCCAACGCCGCCGACAGCTCCCGTGCCGGCAGCCTCCGTTCCAACGGATCTGGACCGCTGCTGCGGCTTGCTGGTCTCCTTCGCTTATCCGGATCGGATCGCGTTCCGCCGCCCGGATGGGCGGTATTTGATGCGGAACGGGCGGGGGGCGCAGTTGCTCCGCAAGGATTCCCTAGGCCAATCCGCGTTCCTGGCGATTGCCGAGGTTGACGACGAAGGAGCAGAAGGACGTATTTTGCTGGCGGCCCCGCTGGAGGAAGAGGACGTGTACCGCCATCATGCGGAGGGGATTACCGAGGAGCGAAGCGCGGAATGGGATGACGCTTCGGGAACGGTGCGGGCGAGAATCCGCCGGACGTTTGGCGCGATCGTTCTGCGGGAGCAGCCGGACCCGTCGCCGAGTCCAGAGCAGATCACACAAGCCTTGCTCGAGGCCGTTGCCGCCAAAGGCGTCGCCATCTTGCCGTGGACGGAGAAGGCGCGGAAGCTGCAGGAGCGGCTGATGTTTTTGCACCGCCTAAATCCTGACTGGCCGGATGTATCGGATGAGACGCTAGCCGCAACCGCCGAGGAATGGCTGGCACCGTATTTGTCCGGCGTGCGTAAGCGGGCGGATCTGCAGGCGCTGTCCTTATACAACATACTGGAGGGCCTTCTGACTTGGCCGCAGCAGCAGGAGTTAAACGCCGAAGCGCCAACGCACCTGCTTGTCCCCAGCGGCTCCAAAATTCAAATTCACTACGACGGCCCCCAAGCCCCTTATGCGGCAGTACGCTTGCAGGAAGTGTTTGGCATGATGGAAACGCCGCGGATCGGGTTTGGACGGGTTCCAATTACGCTGCATTTGCTGTCGCCCGCCCGCCGGCCGGTTCAGGTCACGTCGGACCTGCGCAGCTTTTGGCAACACACTTATTTTGAGGTCAAAAAAGACCTGAAAGGCCGTTACCCGAAGCATTACTGGCCGGACGATCCGCTTCAGGCCACCGCGACCCGAAAAGTAAGGCCGGATGGACAACGTTAGTTTAGTTTGGAAGTAAACGGACGGCTAGATCCGGGCTTGCACGTGATTGTATGCGAAAAATCGAATACATTCAGCGGACAGGGGGCCATTTTTGCCAGTTATATATGAAATTTCATATAGATTCGGGCTGCGGGGAGCCGAAAGCCACATTTTTATATGAAAAATCATATAGATTTCCCAATTTCAACGTTTTGCCACAAAATGTGTATGAAAAATCGAATATATCGACCGAACCAGCGTGCATATATCATTCTTAAGACGCGGCGATCTTCTCAGATTGTCGCGTTTTTATTGCGCTTTATAGCCGATGTTCGATTAAATAATAGAAATTTATCCTTTTATCACCATATCTATTATGATTTAATAGTTTTGTAAACACTTCAGAGAAATCCTATAGGCGCCGGGATTGGCTTTGAGGGCTTACAAGGAATGAAATGAGATCTGAATTTGCGGAGGTGATCGGCTGCGGCGGACAGAGGACAAGCGAGGAGTCCATCGGTTAGTTCCATAAGGAAAGGAGATTTGCTGACGAGCACGGAAGATTTGTGACGTTGGTCCGTTTTGTGGATCTTACAGCCAGAGTTCTTGCTGCTAGCTTTATTCCAATTCAATTTCGATTGAAAGAGAGGGATTTAAGTGATGCAATCGATAAGAACCCGAAGCTTCGCCAAGAAGTGGAAGCTGTTTACTCTGACCTGTCTGGCTTTATCTCTGCTGCTGCCGGGCGGCCTGCTCCAACCGAAAGCCGCTGAGGCTGCCGATCCTTACAAAATCGTTGCCTATTACCCATCCTGGGGGGCTTATGACCGCAATTTTAATGTCTATGATATCGATGCCTCCAAAATCACCCATATCAATTATGCCTTCGCCGATATCGCCTGGGACGGCCGTCACGGCAATCCGGATCCGGCCGGGCCGAACCCTGTGACCTGGCCGACGCAGGACGAGAAGGGCCAAACGATTAACGTGCCCAACGGCACGATCGTCTTGGGCGATCCTTGGATCGATACCGGCAAGCTATTTCCCGGCGACACCTGGGATCAACCGTACGCAGGCAATATTCATCAGCTAAATAAACTTAAACAGGCGAATCCGCACTTGAAGACGATTATATCGGTGGGCGGGTGGACCTGGTCCAACCGATTCAGCGATGTGGCTGCCAGCCAAGTCACGCGCGAAACGTTCGCCAACTCGGCCGTTGACTTCCTGCGGAAGTTCAATTTCGACGGCATCGATTTGGACTGGGAGTATCCGGTTGCCGGTGGATTGCCCGGGAATAGCTATCGTCCGGAGGATAAGCAGAACTATACGAAGCTGCTCCAGGAGATCCGGAATAAGCTGGATGCAGCCGGAACGGTGGATGGCAAAAGATATTTGCTGACGATCGCTTCCGGAGCTTCGCCTTCCTTCGTTAGCAATACGGAGCTCGGCAATATCGCATCCATCGTCGACTGGATTAATATTATGACTTATGATTTTAACGGCGGATGGCAGCAAATTACGGCCCATAATGCACCGCTGTACTACGATCCGGCCGCAGGCAACGCCGGCGTGCCCAGCGCCTCGGTCTTTAATGCCGACGCCGCAGTGCAAGGCCACTTAAATGCCGGTGTTCCCGCCAATAAATTGGTGCTTGGCATTCCATTCTACGGTCGCGGTTGGGATGGCGTAAACAACGCCGGCAACGGGCAATACCAAAGCGCCAGCGGAGCGTCTTCCGTCGGAACTTGGGAGGCTGGTTCTTTTGATTACTACGACCTGGAAGCGAATTATATCAATAAGAACGGGTATAGCCGCTATTGGAACGATACGGCCAAGGTGCCGTACCTGTATAATCCTTCGGTACGGCGGTTTATCTCTTATGACGATCCACAATCCATCGGCTTCAAAACCGATTATATCAAGAGCCGTGGTCTTGCCGGCGCCATGTTCTGGGAACTGAGCGGTGACCGCAACAAAACGCTGCTCACCAAGCTGAACAACGATCTGAGCGGAGGCGTAACGCCGCCGGGAGATACGGTGGCTCCGTCTACCCCTACCGGTGTAAAGGTCACCTCCAAAACGGCGAACTCTGTCACGTTAACCTGGCAGCCTTCTTCTGATAATGTCGGCGTTGTTGGATACAACGTCTTCCGGAACGGAACGCAAGCGGCCAGCGTAACCGGGACGACGGCGACGATCAGCGGTCTTGCCCCCGCAACGACGTATACTTTTACGGTGGTTGCACGGGATGCTGCGGGCAATGTCTCACCGGCCAGCGCTCCGCTGACGGTCACGACCGAGCCTGGAACCGACCCGGGCGACACAATCGCTCCCACCCCGCCGGGCAACGTTACGGTGACGGCCAAAACCTCGACCAGCGTCAGCCTGAGCTGGAGCGCATCGACCGATAATGTCGGCGTGACTGGATATGAGGTATACAACGGTAGTCAACTCGTTGCGACGGTGACGGGGACAACGGCTACGATTAACGGACTTTCGCCATCTACTTCCTATACGTTTACCGTGAAAGCGAAAGACGCCGCCGGTAATCTCTCGCCTGCAAGCAATGCGGTGACGGTCACCACAGATTCGGCAGGGACGGGGGCGACAGCTTGGGCACCTTATACGTCGTATACTGTGAATCAGCTCGTAACGTATAACGGTGTAACCTATAAAGTAATTCAAGCCCACACGTCGCTGCCTGGCTGGGAACCGGATAAGGTACCCGCGTTATTTCAGGCTCTATAAGGATAAAAATTTAAATAATTAACATCTTGTGTGCGCTTTCATTTTTCTATTGACGCTAGCGAGAGCTTGAATTATTATAGTCACATAACCGACCGACAATTGAATGACTTTTGGCGTGTTACCATTGATTCAGAATGGGCATGAGCCAAGGAAAGCAGACCTAGATAAACAATAGGCTTCTTTTCTTGGCTCTTTTTTTCGCCTGTATCTCCCAATATCCGAGAGTAGGGCATATTGATTTCTTAAAGATGCCAGAATATAGGTAATCAGAATTAGGAGGAGAGCCATATGTTTTCAAAATGGAGAAAGAAAAATACGGAGAGTAAAGTGCTGGAGATCCTCTCGCCGCTAACCGGGGAGGCTGTACCGTTAGCTCAAGTTCCAGATGAAGCGTTCGCAGGGGGCCATATGGGTCCGGGGATCGCTGTTGAACCCAGCGAAGGACGTCTGGTTGCGCCGTTTGACGGCAAAGTCGTTCATGTCATCAAAAGTAACCATGCCGTGATGATGGAGCATTCGTCCGGATTGCAGTTTCTATTTCATCTCGGAATCAATACCGTGTCGCTCAAAGGCGAGGGCTTTACTGCCCATGTCTCCGTGGGGGACAAAGTCAAAGCAGGTCAGCTGCTAATCGAATTTGATCTGGCAGCCATTCGCGAAGCTGGTTATCCGGTGATTTCGCCAATTATAGTAACAAACGCCGGAGAAGTGACGAGCAGCGTAGAACCCATCACCGGTCCTGTGACGGCAGGCAGCAGCGTCATTTTAAAGGCGGTTTTACAATAAAATACAAGAAGTAAGGAAAGGATGGTTTGTGCATGCTAGCTAAATTACAAAAGCTAGGAAAGTCGCTAATGCTTCCTGTAGCGACACTGCCGGCAGCAAGTATCTTGCAAAGTTTCGGCCTGCTCAACTATGAGAAAGATCTCCATCTTGGATCGGCGGTAGGCGGCTTCCTGAACACCTATTTCGCCCCGTTTCTGAACGCAGGAGCGGGTGCGATCTTTGGGAATCTGGCACTTATTTTCGCAGTGGGGGTCGCCATCGGATTTGCCGGCGATGCAGTAGCCGCATTATCCGCTCTTATCGCCTATCAAGTATTAATTAAAGTCTTGGAAGTTGTCCCTGCAGCGTTCCCATGGATTGCCGATGACACGGTGCTGAATATGGGCGTGCTCGGTGGGATCTTCGCCGGCGCTTGGTCTTCTTATCTGTATAAGAAGTATCATAATATTAAATTGCCGGAATGGCTTGGCTTCTTTGCCGGCAAACGTTTTGTTCCGATTATTACCGCAGCAAGCACAATGGTACTTGCCGTTCTGATCGGGATGATTTGGAGCCCAATTCAAGATGTAATTAGTAATTTTGGCGAATGGGTCGTAAGTTTGGGTGGAATCGGATCTCTGGTATTCGGTATCGCCAACCGTCTCTTGATTCCAATCGGTTTGCACCATGTCATCAACACGATTGCTTGGTTCCAAATCGGTGACTTTACGAATGCAGCGGGTGAAGTTGTTCACGGTGACTTGTCCCGTTTCTTCGCCGGAGACAAAACGGCGGGTATGTTTATGACCGGCTTCTTCCCGATCATGATGTTCGCTCTGCCGGGCGCAGCTTTAGCTTTTATTCATACGGCAAAGAAAGAAAAACGGAAAGTGGTTGCTTCGATCTTTATCGGGTCAGCACTTGCCGCGTTCTTGACCGGGATTACAGAACCGCTTGAATTCTCCTTTATGTTCGTGGCGCCATTGCTTTATGTCGTTCACGCGATTCTTACAGGGATTGCCGGCTACGTCATGTATGCACTTGATGTGAAACTGGGCTTTGGCTTCTCAGCAGGGTTAATCGATTATCTGGTTAACATGAAGCTGTCCACGAACGCTTGGGTACTTATTCCGGTCGGTCTCGTATTCTTCGTCATTTACTATGTGCTCTTCCGGGTAATCATTCAAGCCTTTAACCTGAAAACGCCGGGACGTTCTGACGATCCAAACGAGTTTGAAATGGAGTCGAAAGAGGCTAGCGAAGGTGTGATTTCGGGGGCTAGTGACAACCGTTCGGCCAAAATCCTGGCCAGCATCGGCGGACCGGAAAATATTGAGTCCGTGGATGCGTGCATTACCCGCCTTCGCCTCGTCGTCAAGGACGATAAACAGGTGAACGATGCCGCATTGAAGCAGTTGGGCGCATCGGGCGTCATGAGACTCGGCAAAGGCGCTGTCCAAGTCGTGTTCGGACCGCAATCCGAAGCGATCAAGGATGACATCAAAAAGATGCTGTAAGGTAACGCACGTATTGCATCGCAGGGCGGAATGGCAGTTCCGCCTTGCTTTTTTATTTTACGGCTTTATCTAACGAAAGGATTCAATTTTTTTGTCTAACGCTTGCCAGTCCAATCTCGGGTTATGTAAAGTTAAGTCGAAGGAAAACGGCTTAAGGAGTTTGACGATGTCCTATAAATTTACGAAATGGTTGATCCTGATTGTTCCAACACTGGTGGTCGGGGTGTGGGAGGTGGTACGCCACCAATTTCTCATGCCGTTTGTGTCGATGGAGCTAGGGAATGTGTTGACGCCGGTCATTTTGTTTGCGGTGAGTATTACATTGCAATATCGCTGGTTTTCGAACTTGGAACGCATGCAGGAGGAATTGCAGCGGGAGCGGGCGCTGAAGGCCCGTTTGGAGCAGCGGGAGCAGCTGGCTCGTGAGCTGCATGATGGGATCGCGCAATCTTTGTTCCTTCTCTCCGTCAAGGTGGACCGGGCAGAACGGCAGCAGCAGGCGGCAGGTAGTTCGTATGATTGGAACGGGCTGCGCAAATCGATCCATGAAGTGAACCGGTATGTGCGGGAGGCGATTTCCGATCTGCGGATTCCGCCAGACTCTCGGGAAGGCGAAGCGGATGAAGCCTCCATGTCGGCAATCGTCCGTCGAATCGCTGTTGAACAGCAGCTCACTTTGCATTTGGACTGGCAGCTGGAGGAAGCGGGCTGGCCGGCGAAGGCGAAGATGGAGCTGGTGTCCTGCCTGCGGGAAGCGGTGATTAACGCAGCCAAGCATGCGGGCGTACAAGCCATCGAGATCTCGGCATCGGGAGATGCGCAGGATTTCACCGTCACGATCACAGATCACGGGTGCGGCTTTGCGCAGGAGGGTGCGGCGAGACCAGGCCGCTACGGCCTGCAGATCATGCGAGAGCGGACGAACGAGATGGGCTGGGAGCTGACGGTTGCGTCCCAGCCAGGAGAGACGACGATTCAAATTCGGGGAGGAGGCGGTTCAGATGAAGGTTCGCGTGTTGGTCGTGGATGATCATCCTCATGCCCGGGAAGCGATCGGGGAGATATTAGCCGAGGATGATTCCTTTGAAATCGTGGCTTACGCGGAAAATGGCGACGAGGCCATTGCCCAGACGGAGCGGTGGATGCCGGATTTGATCTTGATGGATATCCGCATGCCGGGCAAGGACGGCTTGGAAACGACCCGCGAGATCAAGCTGCGCTACCCTTATGTGAAGATCGTGCTCATTACGGTATCGGATGACGCCGCTCATCTGTTTGAAGCGCTGAAGCAAGGCGCCCAGGGATACCTGCTCAAAAACTTGGAGCCCGGAACTTGGTTGGAATATTTAAGGGCGATCGCCAGCGATGAAGCGCCATTATCCAGTGAGCTGGCTTTGCGGATTTTGCAGGAGTTTCCGGTGAACAGGCGGACAAGCGGTGAACAACCTCCGCTAACTGCCCGCGAACGGGAGATCCTTGGCTGGGTTGCGCAGGGCATGACCAATCGGGAGATTGCCGGGGTGTTGCACATTTCCGATCAGACGGTAAAAAACCATCTTAAAAACATTTTGCAAAAGCTGCATTTGGAAAACCGGGTACAACTCACGCGTTATGCGCTGGAGCAAGGGTGGATCGACCCGCGAGGGTGATTTCAATGGCTGCAGGGACAAATGTCGAAGTTGTGACGGAAATCACAAAGCGTGAAGCCTTCCCGTTCTAAACTGAGAGTAGCTCTTAGTTCAAGAAGGGGAGAGAAGCTGATGAATCAACGTTTGGGTGCTGTTGCCTGTTTGCTCGCGGCCGGGATGCTTCTGCTATCGGCATGTGCCGACGCCCCAGGGCGCTATATTGGCGAATCTGAGCCGGCGGCGGAAACAACAGGACCGGTGAAGTCGTTTACCGTTCATGCCAGCTCATCGGGATACGACTTGACGGAAATCAAGGTCAAACGGGGCAATACGGTGCAGATTACGCTCAAAAATACGCAGGGGATGCATTCGTTGAAAATCAAAGGATACAACAAAGAAGTCCGCGGAGGCAAAACGATTACGTTTACGGCTGACCAAGCCGGAACCTTTGAGTACTCCTGCAACATCTCCTGCGGCAAGAACCACAAGGAAATGAAAGGCATCTTGATCGTAAAATAAAAAGCTGACGGCTCATCCAGCAGATGAAGTCGCCAGCTTTTTTTGATAAGGAGAGCTGTATTTCTGCATGCGTGTGGCATCCCTTACGTGATTATCCCGTTGCATCACAACCTCAAAAATACCCCAACTGCTCCTTGGCTGCCTCCGACATCTGCTCCGGCGACCAGCGCGGCTCCCAGACGACGTCGATGACCGGGTTTTGGATTCCAAGTTGATCGTTAAGAACCCAACGAACACCGCCAACAATCGTATCATGCATCGGGCAGCCCGGCGTTGTTAAAGTCATCTGAATGTAGACATGATCATCTTCTTCCCGAATGTCGTATACCAGCCCTAGATCAACGATATTTACGCCCAGCTCGGGATCATAAACCTCACGCAGGCATTCACGGATTTGTTCAATTTTATTCATGGCCACTAACCTCCATTTGCATTGTCGTTAATGAGCAAACACCATTGCGATCAAAGCGATATAAGCCACCGAAACGATGGATAATACGGCGCCTCCGATGGCAATAACGATCGATGAGCCGGTCACGATGCCGATGAGGACGGTCAAATTCGCACAGAGAATCAAGGTTAACCCGAGATTCACTTTCCGCTCGTCCAGCAGGTCGGCCAGTACCGGCGTTCCCGGGCGTCCGGCTTGCTTGCCGTATTTGTAGGTCCACCACAGGAACGGTACGATTTTGGACACGTATCCAAGCACCGTGAACGACACCCAGTAGCTTAAGTAAACAAAGCCGGCTGTAAGAACAGTTTGAGTTTCCAGCAGTTGCCCTGGTGACACCAGTGCCCGAACCGCAAACATGACCGCAAAGGCGGCAAAGATTTGGCTTCCGGTGACTGTCCATTCAATGCCTGCCCCCGGGCTGCGTTTATGCCGTTTGCTGCGGATTTGCAACAGATGAACGTTATAACAAAGGACGGCAACAACAATCAGGTGCAGCGCGGCAATTTTGAAGCCTGTTGGCAAACCAAACAGAAAGGAAGTCGCGCCTAGCAGAACCCCTGCGTTCCATACCCCTAAGACGACATATTCCAGCCGGGTTGGATAGTTATGGGACAAATAAAACATCGGCAACAGCTTGTAGCTGAACCCGGTGATCAACAGACCAAACCAGCCTAGCGTCCCCAGCCAGATATGCGTACCAAATAGGTTTTCGTGCAAATCGTTGTAAAGACCGGTCGCAAAATTGATCCCCATCGCCATCCCGGATAACCCGGTGAGCAGCAGGTAAAACACCGCGCAGGCAGTGCTAATGGTGATCGCGTTCCACGTTTCGGCCCGCAGCAATGTGGCGGCCAGGTTCCAAACGAACAGGACAACTCCAGAGAATGCGAGTGTGGCAAAGCCGCCAATCCAATACGTGTCGCCTTGAATGAAGCCAAATAGCAGACCAAACAGACCAATCGTAAAAAGTGTATAATGCACATACCCGAGACGTTCGCTGTAGATCTTCGACTGCAAAATAACGTTGATCAGCTGGTAGACGGCACCCATCGCCAGCATGGTTGCCCAGCCCAGCACAAACAGGTGCACCTGGAACCAGCCGGCCGGGCCGCGGATATCATCGCCGATCCAGCCTGTGAGTGACATCAGGGAGGTGGCGTGAAACAGGACGAATCCGAAGATTCCGGTGACGATAAAGAGAAAGGGCAGGCGGGACATGGCCGGCATCAGGTTCACCTCCTTAAGGTTTGCGAATTTGGACTTTGGCCGTCCCATCCGGTTGTTCTTCCACCGTATAGGTGCAGCCCAAGCTGTTTAATTCCTCGATAAGAAATACCGGTACCCGGTCGTTGTGAATATGCACCTCATCACCTGATTTGCAGCGATCCAAGGCTGCCAGCGTTCGAACCATCGGTTGCGGCGGTTCCAGACCACGGTTGTCCAGCGTGATGATGTTAGGGCTGGCGGCAGATTCGCCGGATCCACCCGTTGATGCCGGAGCAATCTCTGCGGTTGCTTCAACTGGTACGGATTCGTTTTCCTCTTCGAGCCATGCCTTGTTTTTCTTATGGACAAATGTCGTGATCCAATGCTCTTTGTCTAGCATCACCGCTTTGCCGACGAGTCCCTTCATTTTCAGAAGCTTGAGCAAAGGGGTCGGCTTGAAGGGGGCGTGAAGCACGAAGAGATCGTCTTTTTCCAGCTTTTTGACAGTATCCATGATGAGCTGGAACGGCTCCAGTTTGTTCCGTAGTTGCTCTCGAACGTCCAGCTCTACAATTCTGGCGTCTTGTCGATTCATCCAACGTCACCTCGTTTATGAATTTGCGTGAAAATGGTATTTCATTAATGGCTCATCACCGGTTCTCCATGATCTGTCCCGTCCTGGCTTACGCGCAGGATCGCCGTAGCTCCGAGGTTAGCATCACCCAGCTGATGGGTCAAAATCAGATAATCGCCTTCTTCCATGACGGTAAACTCAACGACTGCGCCGCCGCCGGCCGGAAGCAACACCGTTTGCATGCCGTACAGCTGATTGCTTGGATTCCCGTCCAGATAGACGCGATCAAAGGTCGTCCCAACCACATGGAACGAAGAAACATGATTTGGTCCCGCATTGATGACGTACAGCCGAACCTTGTCGCCGACTTTGGCGAGCAAGGGGTGTTCTTTTAACGTAAAATCATCGCCGTTGAACACAACATACTCCGGATCACCTTGTTGAAAAGCATCCAAATCATTTGCCGCATACCACTCGCTTTGGACGATCGTATATTCTCGGTCGATATCCGAGTCCGTAGGGTATCCGTCCTTCGGTTCAACGATGATCATCCCATACATCCCATTGGCTACATGCAGCAGTACCGGACTTGCTCCGCAATGGTACATGAACACGCCTGGCGTGTTGGCGGGATAAGTAAACGTGCCGTGCTCGTTAGGCATCACTTCAACGAACTTCTCGCTTGGAGCGGCATGGACCGCATGGAAATCCATCGAATGCGGCATATCTGGATCTAGGTTTTTTAAGGTAAACTCCAGCTGATCGCCTTGCTTCACGCGCAACACCGGCCCGGGGGCGGTACCGTTAAATGTCCAGGCGGGATAAGTGACGCCTTCGGAAATCTCGATATCCGCTTGCTGCGCGGTCATTTCAATGCGGACGGTATGGCCTTCCCGTTGAATGATTGGCTCAACTGGCGGTGGATGGAGATGCTGTTCTTCCTCTTGCAGGACGGTATCACTGACCTGGGGTGTCTCCGATGGGAACGCAAACCATGCTGCGGCAATCATGACCAGACAGCACAAACTAAGCAATAGATGCTTCGGGATGTTCCGCGATTTCATCGGTCATTCCTCTTTCTATCTGAAATGGTTAAGCAATAACTCCTTGATGTACCTTCATCGTACGATGGGTCCGAAGACCGCATTGTGATAGGTATCACATGAAAGTTGTCGAAAATGTTGTCATTTGATTCCCATTCTCATTGCATAAATAAGTTAATTCCGATCTGTTTGATATTGTATTCGCGGGGCAGATGAAGTAAGATGGTAGGTATATTCCAACCGAATATAGCGGAAATAGGTGTTCCGGCCAAGATTGGCCGGAGCTTAAAAGGGAAGTCCGGTGCAATGCCGGCGCGGTCCCGCCACTGTAACGGAGGAGTCGGATGTGTGAGATGCCACTGGTGATGTAATCATTGGGAAGGTCACATCCGGCGATGATGCCGAAGCCAGGAGACCTGCCTATTTCGACAGCACTGCTGTACCTACGGGAGATAGGGAGGTGTTAAAGTTGCAAGCCATCGAACAACGGATCGAAGGTCCTCTTTAGCCATGCTATCGAGGACCTTTTTTGTGCTTTACGGATTGGCGCGTTTTGAACTTACCAATGGGAGGCAATGAATATGGGGAACTTTGTTAGCGGAAATCTGGGGTATCCCAGAATCGGAGGACAACGGGAATGGAAGAAGCAGATCGAGGCTTATTGGGCAGGAAAAATCACGGAGCCGGAGCTCCATGCTCGATTAAAAGAGATTCGCTTGAACAACCTGCGTCTGCAGCGGGATCGGGGACTTGATGTCATCCCGGTGGGCGATTTTACGTATTACGATCACGTCCTTGATACAGCGACGATGTTTGGCCTAGTACCGGAGCGCTTCGTATGGAACGGTGACCAAGTATCGCTTGATCTGTATTACGCCATCGCAAGAGGCGACGACCAAGCGACCGCCAGTGAGATGACCAAATGGTTTAATACGAACTACCATTATATCGTGCCTGAGCTTGGGAACCGAGATCCCAAGTTGACCGTCAATCGGCCGCTGGCGGCTTATCTGGAAGCGAAACAGGAGCTCGGGATCAACGGAAGGCCTGTACTGCTTGGGCTGTTTACTTTGCTGAAGCTGTCCAAGGGGGAAACGGCGGGGGAAGTCGAGACTTGGACCCGCAAGCTGCTGCCGCTATACGTACAGGTGCTGCGCGAGCTGAAGGCGGCGGGCGCAGATTGGGTGCAAATCGACGAACCGGCTATCGTTGTCTCTTTAAGTGAGGAGGACGTACACCGGCTTCGCTTGATCTACCAGGCGATCGCGCAGGAGGTTCCGGGACTGCGGCTGATGCTGCAAACCTACTTTGATGCGGTTGAACGATACGAAGATCTGATTGAACTGCCGGTGCACGGCTTGGGGTTGGATTTCGTACACGGCCGGGACGGTAACCTGGAAGCGCTCCGGCGTTACGGCTTTCCCGCTGGCAAGACGATAGGAGCGGGACTGATTGACGGGCGGAACATTTGGCGTACGGATTTAGATGAGGCGCTTAGCCTGGTGAAGACGATTTCGCTCCAGTCCGGAGCGCCGGATGTGATCGTGCAGCCTTCCTGCAGCTTGCTGCATGTCCCGGTATCTGCTGCAGGGGAGGAGCGGCTTAATCCGGTATTGCGCGATGCGTTGGCCTTTGCCGAGCAGAAGCTGGAGGAGTTGGTGAGCTTAAGCAGGGCGGCAAATGGGGAAGAACCAGAGCCGGTGCAGTTCGCCGAGAATCGTCGCGCCTTGGCTGTACTTGCCGCAGATCCGGCCCGCAGCCTTGCTTCGGTGCGGGAAGAAGCAGCGCAGACTGCAGCGGCTCCGGCCGAGCGCGCCAGCGCATTCGCCGAACGGCGGCGTAAGCAGCAGGCGAAGTGGCAGCTGCCGTTCCTGCCTACAACCACGATCGGCAGTTTCCCGCAAACCGCCGAGGTTCGGGCCGCCCGGCAGAAATGGCGTAAAGGTGAGTGGAGCCCAGAGAAGTACGAGGCGTTCATTCTAGCGGAAATCCGCAAATGGGTTGAGCTCCAGGAGGAGATCGGGCTCGACGTATTGGTGCACGGTGAATTCGAGCGCACCGATATGGTGGAATTTTTCGGAGAGAAGCTTCCGGGATTTGCGTTTACGCAAGGAGGCTGGGTACAGTCCTACGGCACGCGCTGCGTAAAACCGCCGATCATTTATGGAGACGTCGAATTTGCGGGGCCAATGACCGTTAAGGAAACGGCCTATGCCCAGAGCTTGACGAACAAACCGGTGAAAGGGATGTTAACGGGACCGATCACCATCCTAAACTGGTCCTTTGTTCGCAGCGACCTGTCCCGGGAGCAGGTGGCTTATCAAATTGCTCTGGCTCTGCGAAGGGAAGTCGAGGCGTTGGAGGAAGCGGGGATCGAGATGATCCAAGTGGACGAGCCTGCGCTGCGCGAAGGGCTGCCGCTCAAGCAGAAGGACTGGGCGAACTATTTGAAGTGGGCGGTGAAGGCGTTCCGCGTGACGACCTCATCGGTCCGGGATACGACGCAGATTCATACGCATATGTGCTACTGCGAATTTGACGATATCTTGGAGGAGATCCGTGCGCTGGATGCCGATGTGATCTCGATCGAAACGTCGCGCAGCCACGGCGAGCTGATCCAGAGTTTTGAGAAGCATACGTATCCGCTTGGAATTGGGCTGGGGGTTTACGACATTCATAGCCCGCGCGTCCCGTCTGCGGAGGAGATGGCACGGTTGATCGAGCGGGCGCTCCAAGTTTTGGACCCGGAACTTTTCTGGGTGAACCCTGATTGCGGCTTGAAAACGAGAGGACAACACGAAACGGTCGCAGCGCTGCGGCAAATGACGGCGGCAGCAGAGCAGGTTCGCAGCAAATTTGGACGTGGAACGCAGGCAACACGGCAGTGAAGGAAGTTTGATTTTTTTGAATCTGTAATTGACAAAGTGGTAGTTAGCCTTTATCATTACCATTGTTAAATCAGTTACAAGATAATATAGAGTAACTAGAAAAAAGAAAGTAAAGATAAAGAGTTGGAGGGAAACCACAGATGTCTAAAGTTTTATTTGTCAAAGCCAATAATCGCCCAGCAGAGCAATCTGCTACTGTAAAGTTGTATGAAAGCTTCCTGCAAACTTACAAAGAAACTCATCCTAATGATGAAATCACCGAGTTGAACCTGTTCGAGTTGAACCTGCCTTATTATGATTTGGATATGCTAAACGGGCTGTTCAAAGTCAATAATGGGATCCCGACAACGCCAGAAGAGCAAAAAGCTGCTGACTTGGCCAATGGTTATCTGGAGCAATTTTTGAATGCGGATAAAGTTGTATTTGCGTTCCCGTTGTGGAACTTCACGATTCCGGCACAGCTGTTGACCTACCTGTTCTACTTGAACCAAGCTGGTAAAACGTTTAAGTACACCGAGCAAGGTCCGGTTGGCCTGGTCGGCGGCAAGAAAGTAGCGTTGCTGCAAGCGCGCGGCGGCGTTTATTCCGAAGGTCCAATGAGTGCGCTGGAAATGTCTCTGAACTATGTAAAGAACACCTTGGCCTTCTGGGGCATTAACGATCCGGAAGCCGTTGTGGTCGAGGGGCATAATCAATTCCAAGACCGCGCCGAAGAAATTATTCAAGATGGCGTAAAACGCGCTGCCGAGCTGGCTGCAAGATTCTAATTTATCTGATATGCAATTTCAGAAGCCTGAGCCGTTTAAATACGTTTCAGGCTTTTTTCTTCTTGACCAACGAAGCAGGGAAAAAATAAAATGAGTCTAACAGAAAATCTAACAATATTAGAAAATTATCCCTCTAACTATCAAGCCATACGCTGCATGATTTTCAGAAAGTGGATTGTAAGATTCATCTACTGAACCAGGGGAGGTTCACTTTTGAGGGATCATATGATCAATTTGTGCACTCTCATTCTGAAGCGAACCCTGACGATATCTTTTCTGAACTTGTGAAGTAGTAAGTCCAAGAAACTCTTGCTGACAGGGGCAGATCCATCCGTTAGCCGGGTCTCTTTTTTATCTTCTGGGCGGGTATGTTCGATTTGCACCAAAGTGCCGAATACAATTATACTCACCTTATATACTTGAAGGAGTTGCGATCATGAACAACGAAATGGAAATGGTTGTAAAGCTTGGCCTAGCTCTATTGTTCGGGTTATTTATCGGTATCGACCGGCAATTAAAGCAGAAACCGCTGGGAATCAAGACGAGTATGGTTATTTGTATTGCCAGCTGCTTGGTTACGATCGTGTCGATCGAGGCGTTTGCCAAATTCGCCGGACCGGATCATCCGAACATGGATCCGATGCGGCTAGCTGCGCAAATCGTCAGCGGGATCGGTTTCCTGGGGGCAGGGGCGATACTTCGCCGAAGCAATGAGGGGATCTCCG
Source organism: Paenibacillus sp. MB22_1 (assembly GCF_047200555.1). Lineage (NCBI taxonomy): Bacteria > Bacillati > Bacillota > Bacilli > Caryophanales > Paenibacillaceae > Paenibacillus > Paenibacillus sp. MB22_1. Next base: position 1,575,630 of record NZ_JBLADV010000001.1, on the reverse strand, counting down.
GCCTTACCTCTGCGGCGATGATCTGGGCAGCGTCCGGGATTGGGATCGCAATCGGAACCGGGTTTTATCTGGCTGCTGCATTAACGGTGGTTCTGTTGATCATTTCCGTGAATGTCGTACCCTATATCATTAAATGGATTGGACCCTATAAGCTGAATCAGCGCGATGTCTCCATCAAAATCGTCATGGAGGATCACGGCAACGTAACCGAACTGATTCGTATCATCGAATGCAGCGGTGATCCAGAACAAGGAACGAAAGTGAACAAGCACCGGATTCGGCGGCTGAAAATCAAAGACTTGGAGGAAGGACGCCAGCGGATCGATATGGTGATTACCGCATCGGAGAAGGAGTATACGACGGAGCTGTACCATTTTCTCCGGAAGATTAACCATGTCATCAGCGTGGAAGTGGAGAATCTCTAGTTAAGGTTTTATTTTGTTTAACTTCAGTTTAAATTCCGAATGTAGTCTTTTTCCTAGAGCCGGTATTTCCGGCTCGTCTTGTTTCAGATAGAGATGGAAGGGAAGAGAAACACATGCCAAGGAATAACTTCAATTTTAAAGATACCGATCGTCAAGTGAGCACAAGTGGTGGAAGCTCAAAGGCGTTTTTCCGCCTGCTGCGGGAAACGAAGCCGCCGCTGCCGCTGTTTGCCGTCGCGATCGTCCTCAGCTTGCTGTCAACGTTGGTCAGCCTCGTGATTCCGATGTTCACGAAGAATCTTGTTGACGGCTTTTCGTTGTCTTCCATCAGCGGTTCGCAGATCGTGTGGATCGGCGCCGCATTTGTCGGGATGTCCGTCGCTTCGGGACTATCGATCTTCCTGCTGAATTATACCGGTCAGCGCATGGTTGCTGGCCTGCGGGATCGTTTATGGAAGAAACTGCTCTGCTTGCCGGTATCTTACTTCGACAACAATCGGACCGGGGAGTCGGTCAGCCGAATGACCAATGACACCGGGATCATCAAAACGTTGATCTCCGAACAGGTCTCCGGCTTTATCAGCGGAATCATCTCGATTCTGGGTGCGGTGGCCGTTCTATTTTACTTGAACTGGAAAATGACCCTGGTGATGTTCGCGGTGATCCCGCTTGCCGCTTTGATTCTTGTACCGCTGGGCCGGACGATGTATAAAATTTCGCTGGCCATGCAGGACGAGACCGCATCTTTTACAGCGGCCTTAAGCCAGGTGTTGTCCGAAATCCGCCTGGTCAAAGCATCGAACGCGGAGCGGAAGGAATATGAAAGCGGCAGCCAAGCGATTGGCAGACTGCTCTCCTTCGGCGTGCGGGAGGGCAAAGTCATGGCATGGATTAGCCCGTTTATGGCCTTTGTCATGATGATGCTGCTCGTCGTGGTAATTGGCTACGGCGGGATGCAGGTGGCGGGCGGCGGGTTGTCCGCCGGGGAACTGGTGGCGTTTATTCTGTACCTCGTTCAGATCGTCATGCCGATGACGCAGTTGACGACGTTTTTCACCCAACTTCAGAAAGCCAAAGGCGCTACGGAACGGATTCTCCAAACGCTGGATGCCGAGGAGGAGCCTTTTGGCCAAGGTCAGGAGATTACGAAGGCGGATCAGCCGTTAATCGTGGACGGGGTTACCTTCGGGTACAAACCGGACGAGCCGGTGTTGCAGGACGTTTCCTTTACGATGGAGCCGGGGACGGTAACGGCGGTCGTTGGCCCAAGCGGCGGCGGCAAAACGACGTTATTTTCCTTGCTGGAGCGGTTTTACGTGCCGCAGCAGGGCAGTATCCGACTGGGAGATGACCCCATCGATTCGTTTTCGCTTCGCTCCTGGCGTGGGATGATTGGGTACGTCTCGCAGGAAAGCCCGATTATCGCCGGAACCATCCGTGAGAATCTGTGCTACGGCATCGAGCGCGAAGTCAGCGAAGCGGAGCTGCAGCGGGCGGCGGAGATGGCTTATGCTGACGGCTTTATCGCCGAACTGCCGAACGGGTTCGATACCGATGTCGGCGAGCGCGGGGTTAAGCTGTCCGGCGGGCAGCGGCAGCGGATCGCGATTGCACGGGCCCTGTTGCGCGATCCGAAAATCCTCATGCTGGACGAAGCGACCTCGAGCCTGGACAGCCGCTCGGAAATCGTCGTCCAGAAGGCGCTAAATAACCTCATGAAAGGCCGGACGACGATTGTCATCGCCCACCGTCTCTCCACCGTCATTGGGGCGGATCAGCTGATTTTTATCGAAAAAGGGAAGGTTACGGGCCGAGGCACACATGAGCAGCTCTTGCGTCAGCACGCCATGTATCGCGAGTTCGCCTCGCAGCAGCTGCAAATCGCCGCAAGCCGAGAAGAGTCGGAACCGCTCGAAAACGAGGAGGAAGAGATGCAACATGGCTAAAATTCTCGTAGTTGACGACGATCAGCATATCCGCGAGCTGGTTCGCCTGTTCCTGGAGGAAGCGGGCATCGATCAGGTGATGGAAGCCGAGAATGGACGCAAGGCGCTCGCTCTGGTGGAATCGGAGAAGGTCGACATGGTGATTTTGGACATCATGATGCCGGAGATGGACGGCTGGGACCTCTGCCGTGAGCTGCGCCGCTACTATGATATGCCGCTGCTCATGCTGACGGCGAAGGGGGAGACTCGGCAGGTGGTTAAGGGCTTCGAGCTGGGCACGGATGATTATCTCGTCAAACCGTTCGAACCGGCCGAGCTCGTCGCACGGGTGAAGGCGCTGCTCAAGCGCTATCAGGTGTCGATCTCCCAAACCGTGACGATTGGCGCGCTGCGAATGAACCGCAAAACTTTTGAAGTTGAAAGCGGCGAAAGCAGCATTACGCTGCCGCTTAAGGAGTTCGAGCTGCTGTTCAAGCTTGGCAGTTATGCAGGGCGAACCCTCACCCGGGAGCAGCTTATTGAGGAAATCTGGGGATACGATTTTGAAGGAAATGAACGCACGCTAGATGTGCATATTAATCGATTGCGCGAACGGTTTCCCGAGGAAACGTTTGGATTTAAGATTCGTACGATCCGCGGTCTCGGGTATCGTTTGGAGGTGTGTGAACGTTGACCTTCTGGAGGAGAGCAGGAGAGATATTGCTCCGAATCGGCCAGATCCTTGTCATCCTCGCCTGTTTTGGTACGACTTGGTCTTTGGCGCGCTGGGTAACCGCAGCGGTTTACCGAAAATGGGAGCCTCCTTTTTCTGCTTATGTCATCGATCTGCTGAATGTCATTTTCGGAGTCATCTTATTTTTCTTGGTCGTGCTTCTGATCTCCGCGATGTTCCGGCCCCGTCAACTGAGAAGCCTGAACATCGTGATAGACGCGATTCGCCGGATCTCCCAAGGGGATTTCTCGGTTCGGATCGTCGGATTCGAACGGATGCGAGAGTTTGAAACCATCGTTAACAGCATTAACGAAATGGCCGGAGCTTTGGGACAAATGGAAACGATGCGACAAGACTTCATCTCCAACGTGTCGCACGAAATCCAATCGCCGCTGACCTCGATCCGCGGCTTTGCCAGAGCTTTGCGCAGACCGGACTTATCTCCAGAGAAACGGAACCATTACCTGGAGATCATCGAATCGGAAAGCCGCCGTTTGGCGCAGATGAGCGACAATTTGTTGAAGCTCTCCGCTCTGGAGACGGACCGTGCCTCGCTGCAAACGAACCGGTTTCGGCTTGATCGCCAACTGCAAAACGTAGTATTGGCTTGTGAACCTCAGTGGCTCGCCAAGAACATTCAAATACAGATGGAAGTTTCAGCGTTGGAGGTGGAGGGCGCCGAGGATCTGCTTAGCCAGGTCTGGATGAATCTGCTTCATAACAGTATCAAGTTTACGCCGGAAGGCGGGGAAATTCGAGTTTCCCTCACGTCTGAAGGGGAACGGGCGGTTGTGACGGTGGCAGACAACGGGATCGGTATGTTCGAGCAGGATTTGGTTCATATTTTTGAGCGCTTTTATAAAGCGGACAAATCCCGCACGCGCAGCGATGGGGGCAGCGGGCTGGGACTGTCGATCGTCAAAAAAATCGTGGACATCCATCAAGGTGAGATTACGGTGACTTCCGAGCCTGGCAAGGGCTCAAGCTTTAACGTGTTCATCCCTTTCCGCTGGAAACCATAATCGGTGGAAATTGTAACCTTTTATTTGGATTTGGAGGCAACAGACATGGTATGATGGTATTGTGTGCTCGTGTCTAACCAGCTCAAATAAAGGATGATTGGATGAATGAGTAAACGTATTTTAATTGTCGATGATGACGAAAAAATCGCAAAACTGATCGAAATATATCTGATGAATGAAGGCTATCATGTCCTGAAGGCGGAGGACGGCTTGCGGGCGCTGGAGATCACCGAGCAGGATGAGGTTGATTTGGTGATCCTTGACGTGATGCTCCCCGGGCTCGACGGAATATCTGTCTGTATGAAGATCCGTGAATCGAAGACCACGCCGATCTTAATGCTTAGCGCCAAGGACGGCGATATGGACAAGATTACCGGGCTGATGACCGGAGCGGACGATTACATGGTGAAGCCGTTTAATCCGCTGGAGCTCGTCGCCCGCGTCAAATCGCTGCTTCGCCGCTCCTCCTATACAGCACAGCCGCCAAGCTCAACGCAGTCATCGCAGGATCATATCATCAAGATCGCCTCGCTGGCGATCGACAAAGAAACGCACACGGCGACCGTAGACGGCAACCCGCTGAAGCTGACGCCTATCGAATTTGGCATTTTGCATTTGTTAGCCAGCCATCCCGGGCGGGTGTTTGGTTCTGAAGAGATCTTCGAGCTGATCTGGAAGGACAAATATTTGGACAGCAGCAATTCTGTAACCGTGCATATCAGCCGCCTCCGTGATAAGCTGGAGAAGGAAATGGATGGGGAGAAGCTGATTCGTACCGTATGGGGGGTCGGCTACAAACTTGAAAGCTAGCCTGCGTTTTGTTGCCTGGTTGTTCTGGACCGTCGTCACTTCACTCATTTCGCTGTTTCTGCTTATTTTGCTGGCGCGGTTGTTTTTCCTCACCTTCCCGAGTATGACGGTGTACAATGTGGTGATGTGGATTAACCGAAATATCGGTTTCCCGGAAGCGTATTATTTAACCGGCGTGCCGATTCTTATGCTGTTTTCGTTATATTTTTACCGCCGCAGCCTCCGCCGTCAAGAGAAGCGATACTTGGAGCAGCTGATCGAAGAGGTCCATAAAATCGAAGCCGGCTCCGTACGGAAAATCCCTGTGCAGAACGTCGGGCAGCTTGGACAGCTCGCGACCGATATCAACCGGATGATCGATCGGTTGGTCACATCCATCGAGGACGAGCGACGGGCGGAGCAGACGAAAAATGAGCTGATCACCAACGTATCCCATGATTTGCGCACCCCGCTTACCTCGATTACCGGTTATTTGGGACTTATCGAAGAGGACCGTTACCGCGATGAGGTTGAGCTGCGTTATTATGTCAGCATGGCCTACGAGGAGTCGCTTCGATTAAAGCAGCTGCTGCAGGACTTGTTCGAATATACGCGTATGCAGAATAAGGAGATGAAGCTGGAGTTCAGGCGGATTAATCTGGCGGAGATGCTCCATCAAATGGCTGCCCATTTCGGCTGGCAGTTGCAGGAGAACGGCATGGAATGCCGGCTGTACCTGCATGGGCCGCTGTACGTTCAGGCGGATGGGGACAAGCTTCGCAGAGTCTACGAGAACCTGATGACCAATGCGATCCGGTATGGCCACGATGGCAAGTATTTGGATATTCGCGGCTGGCAGGAAGGCGATGAAATCATCACAGAGGTTGTGAATTACGGCGATCCGATCCCGACCGTCGACTTGCCGCATCTGTTTGACCGGTTCTACCGTGTGGAGAAGTCGCGCGCTTCCCAGACGGGGGGCTCCGGCATTGGCCTCGCGATCGCCAAGCATATCGTCGATTTGCATCATGGCACAATCTCAGCGGACAGCAACGAGTATCGTACCGCGTTTACGGTGCGGTTACGCCGGGACGGTGCATGAACTATCAACTAGAATTCGCATGATGACGCCAGATGGCGTCTTTTTGTTTAAGGAAAACGCAGTAAATTCTTAAGGAAAACTTAACAATTTCTTAGTCGGGACGCAAACTCTATTCGGCATAATGGACCAAGTATGGCGGAGATATAAAGACAGCCTTGCTCTGAAAGCCGGGAGAAAGTGAGGAATCAATCATGAAGACTCGTTCTATGGATTTGCTTTACCGCGAATATAAAAATGACGTTTTTCGATATTTGTATAGTATGTGCCGTAACTCGCATATCGCTGAGGATTTGATGCAGGAGACGTTTTGCCGGGCGCTGATGCACCTGCACGAAGCAGAGGGGAAAAGGGCCAAGGCCTGGCTTCTTCGCGTCGCCCATAACGCTTATATCGACTTGCTGCGGAAGGAAAGCCGGTCGTCCTCGTACGAAAATGAATTTTTCCACCGTTATCCGAGTGACGATACACCGGAGAAATCCGTGCTTGGCGAGGAAAACCGCCGGGAACTATACGCGCAGCTGGCTTTTTTGCAGCCCAATCAACAACATGCGGTGCTGCTGTATGACGTACAGGGCTTCTCTTATCAGGAGTCGGCGGATTTGATGGGCATCTCGTTATCCCATTTCAAAATCGTGTTGTATCGCGCCAGACAAAAGCTGCGCCGGTCTAGAGAAACAGCCTGATCTTATATACTTATACTTAATCATACTTAACTATCTAAATATGAAATTTTCACCTTTGAGGCTGCCTTTGGGCAGTCTTTTTGGTTTGTTCTCTGTTCAATTCGGTTTACTTGATGTAGGATATTACCAGAAATCACCTGAACTGAAGGAGGACGAAACCCATGTCGAAGTTGCCATATCATCTGCAAGACTGCGTTTCATCTGGAAGCCTCGCCGCTGGGCCAAGGTCATTTGCTGGAGCATGAGTTACTGAAAGGCATAGATTCAGGCGATCGATGGGTTAAACCGCAACCAACGTTTTGGGTCGGATCCGGATAAAAACGTTCCAAAGTAAATGAAGCAAACCATCCTATATCAGATAAAAATGTGAGGTCAAGATGAACCAGTCAACCGCCGTCAAAACGGCTAACCCTGCATTCACGGTCTATCCGATTCTTTTTGCGATCAGCACGGTGCATTTATTAAACGACACGATGCAATCGGCGATCCCGGCCTTATTCCCGGTGCTGCGCGAATCACTGTTGTTATCCTATGGCCAAATCGGCTGGATCTCATTTGCCATGAACATGACGGCCTCCGTGTTCCAGCCTTTGGTCGGTTTGTACTCCGATGTTCGGCCTCGGCCTTACATCCTGCCGCTCGGAGTTTGCTTTACGCTGGCGGGCATCGTCATGCTAGCCTTTGCCCCCAGCTATCCTTTTATTCTGCTGGCGGTGACCTCTATCGGGCTGGGCTCGTCGGTGTTCCACCCGGAGTCGTCGCGCGTTGCTTATTTGGCTGCAGGTACGAGACGCGGGCTGGCGCAGTCGATTTTTCAGGTCGGCGGGAATATCGGGGCTTCGTTAGGTCCAATCATGTCCGCTTTGATCTTTATCCCTTTGGGTCAGACCAGCGTCGCTTGGTTTGCTTTGGCGGCAGTGGCGGCGATCGTCATCCAGTTTTTCGTGGCAAAATGGTACAGCGGGCAGGATCTGAAACCGCGTAAGCCGCGTACAACAGGTTCGGCAGCCGCGGGCGGAGCCGCTCGGCCAAAGAGCCGCCTCAGCCGGGGCAAGATCATACTGGCCATCACCGTGCTGGTGCTGTTGTTATTCTCCAAAAACGTCTACTCGATCAGCATCTCGACGTTTTATTCGTTTTTCCTTATGGACCATTACGGCGTTGCTAAAGATACGGCACAATGGTATATTTTCGCCTTTTTGGCGGCTTCGGCGGTGGGTACGTTTTTTGGCGGGCCGATCGCGGACCGCTATGGTCGGCGCAACATCATATGGGTATCTATTCTTGGAACGGCGCCGTTTTCGATGCTACTGCCTTACGCTAACCTGTTCTGGTCAGGTGTACTTGTCGTCATTGCCGGCCTGATCATGTCCTCGGCTTTTTCGATTATCGTTGTGTATGCGCAGGAGCTGCTGCCGGGAAAGGTAGGGCTGATCTCCGGCCTGTTCTTCGGCTTGTCCTTTGGACTTGGCGGCTTAGGTTCCGCCGTGTTGGGGAACTTTGCCGATCAGGCAGGCATTCTGTTCATTATGCAGGTATGCTCCTTGCTGCCGTTGATCGGTCTGCTCACCGTCCTGCTGCCAAAGGATGAAGCATTAAAAGAGCAGGAGGCGGGGAGTTGATGATGCCAACGATTGCAGGTGCAGCCGATTTGCGCGAGGCGATCCGTCGTCAGCCGGAGATAATGGCCGATCTGCAGCTCGTTGCTGAGCTGAGGTTGCCTCAGGGCTGCATTGCCGCCGGTTATATCCGCAACTTTGTCTGGGACGTGCTTCATGGCTATGCCGAACGGACGCCGCTGCACGATGTGGACGTGCTGTATTATGATCCGGCGTGTCTGGATGAAGAGGCGGAGAAAGTTTATGATGCACGGCTGCGCGAACGAAATCCTCGGCTAAATTGGTCGGTGAAAAATCAGGCGCGCATGCATTTACGTAATGGGACGGCCCCTTACCGCTCCGTCGAGGATGCCATGCGCCATTGGCCGGAAACAGCGACAGCCGTTGGCGCACGCTTGAACGCTGCGGGGGAGGTCGAGCTGATCGCGCCCTTTGGGCTGGACGATCTCCTGTCACTTCAAGTTCGGCAGGGTCCGTATTTTCACGATCACGACGTGTTCCGGAAGTGGGTCAACGGCAAAGATTGGCTCAGACGCTGGCCGCTGCTAAAGCTGGTCGAGGGGGAGGAGGGGCTGCGGCTGCCTCATTGAACGAGGGGGTATCGCCAAGACCTAACAGATAACGGACTCAGATGACGTTATTTTGAGTCCAAACGCTTAAAATCGATAATTAACGGACTCCAGAGACCTTATATCCTGGAATTTGCTCCTTTCAAGGCAAACCAAGGGCTAATAACGTCATTGAGGTCCGTTAGATTTTTTACAAGCACAAAATCAACGAAATAAGGACTCTGAGGTCCGTTAGGTTTTTATGCAATCCCTTCCGGCAACAAAACTTCCTGCTTCTCCCTGCGTTTCATGATAAAATTTGATTATTATTGGTTTTGATCCATACATAGGGAGAGTAGGATACATGAAGAGCTCAAAAGGGTATTTTTATTATTTTATCTGGATGCTGGGAGCGCTGGTGCTGATGTATTACGGGCATCAGTTTATCGACATGATGAACAACAAGACGCAAACGCTGGGTAAAATCGATTACGGCTTGATCGGCAAAATCGTGTACGGGTTAGCATTTGGATTGTATTTAAGCTTCCTGAACGGCTTTCCAAACCGGCGGAAGTTCCATCGGCCGCTGTTTGCTTTCGTATTTGTACCGAGCTTCCTGTTGCTGATCTATCCGATTATTACAATTTATGTGAAACAGATTTATATCGTAGGTTATTTCGAGATCGTGCGAGATCCGCAACTGTTTTTCTTTGGGATGCTAAGCGCTTTATCTTTGATCAAAAGTACGTTTGCGACGCGTTAAGCTCGTTAGAAGGTGACTCAATATCCGGCGATGGAGGAGGAAGAAGAAATGGCAAAGATTTTAGTGCTTGGCGGCTCTCGTTATTTTGGCAAAAGATTGGTTAACCTGCTGGCAAGTTCGGGCTTGCACGAGATAACGGTTGCGACCCGGGGACAAACGGAGGTCCAGTTTGATTCTCCAGTTACGCAGCTGCGGCTGGACCGTACAGATGAGAAATCGTTGCAAGCGGCGGCTGAGGCTGGACCTTGGGATCTGGTGTACGATAACATCTGTTTTTCGCCTAACGAAGCGCTTGCCGCGGTGCGGGCATTCAAGGAGCGCGTCGGGAAATATATTTTGACCTCCACCTTATCCGTCTACAAGTTGGGTAAATCGCCTTTAACCGAAGCTGATTTTGATCCCTATCATTATGAACTGAAGCTTGGCGATAAGCAGGCGTTTGATTATGGGGAAGGAAAACGGTTGGCTGAAGCGGCATTCTTCCAACAGGCAGATTTTCCGGTGAGCGCCTTGCGGATTCCAATTGTATTAGGGCCGGATGATTATACACGGCGGTTGCATTTTCATGTCGAGCATGTTCAGCAGGGGTTGCCGATTGGCGTACCGAACCCGGACGCGGCGATCTCGTTTATCACTTCGGCGGAAACGGCGAAGTTTCTGGCCTGGCTGGGGGAATCCGAACTGACCGGGCCGATTAATGCTTGTTCCGATGGGGAAATTACCATTGGAGAAATCATCCGCCTCATTGAATCCATCACCGGCAAAACAGCGTTGATCGAACGCGAAACGGCTCAGGAGCATCGATCTCCATTTGGCATCCCAAGCTCGTGGGTGATGGACAATACTAAAGCGCATGAGGCGGGATATCGTTTCGAAGCGCTGGACGATTGGCTGTCGGGGTTAATCTGTCACATCGCGGAAAGCGGACAGAAGGGGTGAGTTTCGAGACATGTCTTTTGCAAATAGGACTGTGATTGTAACGGGAGCGGGGCAAGGCATCGGCCGCGGTGTGGCTGAAGCTTACGCCCGGGAAGGCGCGTCCGTCGTACTGGCGGAGCTCAATGAGGAAACCGGCAAATCGGCGGCGGAGGCAATTCGCCAGGCCGGGGGCCGAGCCCTATTCGTGCCTTGTGATGTGCGCCAGGAGGCTGATATCGTTCGCTTAATGGAAACGGCCGAGCGTGAGTTGGGGCGGATTGATATTTTGATCAACAATGCGGGAGTATCGCGGTTTAAATCCACCTACGAGCTTACGGTAGAGGAATGGGACGATGTGCTGAATACCAACGTGCGCAGTACGTTTCTAGCTTCCCGTGAGATGGCCAAACGTGTGAAGGGAAGCGGCCGGGGCGGAGCCATCGTGAACATCTCCTCCACGCGTTCGCTCATGTCTGAGCCCGGTTCGGAGGCGTACGCCGCCTCCAAAGGAGCGATTGTGTCGCTTACGCATGCGTTAGCTGTATCGCTTGGCCCGGATGGCATCCGCGTGAACTGCATCAGTCCGGGGTGGATTGAAACCGGGGATTACGGCGCTCTGCGCGAGATCGATCACAAGCAGCATCCGGCAGGACGCGTTGGAACTCCGGAGGATATCGCCCGGGCTTGTCTTTACTTGACTCACCCGGACAATACATTTGTGACCGGCGCGCATTTGGTGGTTGACGGCGGAATGACGCGGAAGATGATTTACGAGCCTTAAGACGTGAGCAAAGATGAATCAACATTATATAAGGAGCTTAAGCATGGGACCGATTTGATCCTTCACTCTTGAACCTAACCTTTTTTTGACCCCGGGGTTTCCGGGTTATTTGGTTTGGAACAAAGGAGTGATACGGGGATGAAACGGTCCTTTTTTTGGTTATGGAGTTCGCAGACCTTGTCCAACATGGCGGACGTCCTGTATATTGTCGCTTTTATTACGCTGGTACTGGATCAGACTGGATCCATCATCTTTGCGACATTAGTTCCTTTTATTCGGGTAAGCTCCCAGTTGATCAGCAGCTTGCTGGCTCCCTTGGTGATTGCCAGATTTCGACTGACCACAATATTATCGATATCGCAAGGCGGTCAGTTTCTGTTGTTTTCGTTGCTCGCATTATATGTCTCCCCATGGGTTGGCGGAACTGCCCCGGGCATTCTGTATGGAATAATCTTGGTGATTTCCTTCCTCGACGGATGGACGACACCGGCGAGGAACGCGTTGATTCCCAGGTTGGTTCAGGACGATACTTTGCTGAAAGCGAATAGTATGATCGCGGCGACGGATCAAATCATCCAGTTTGCAGGGTGGGCACTCAGCGGTGTGGTTGTGGCGAAGTTTGGTTCGTTTCCGGTTCTTGTTGCGGTTGCTGGAGCTTACGGAATCGCCATGTTGGCTACGACCCGAATCGTAGATCCGATCGGAGGGGAACCTCGAAATGCAACATCTATGGCAGCATATGGAGATAGGGGATCCAAACGGGTCATCTCTCATTGGGAAACGTTAAAAGAGGGGTGGATCACCCTATTGCGATTGCCAAGATTGCGCGCATTAACCTGCATGGAGATGACGGAACTGTTAGGCAGTTCGGTATGGTCGGGGGCATTTTTGCTTGTGTTTGTGCGCGATATTTTACACCGGGATGAATCGTGGTGGGGGTATATCAACGCCGGTTATTTTGCCGGGGCCGTATTAGGCGGAATATTGATTGTAGCTCTGGTAAACAAGCTGGAGTATCGGTTGTACCCTGCGCTATGGATCGGTATGCTTGGATATGCCGTCTTGACCTTTGCCTTTGCGCTAAACACTTCCGCTGTTTTGACGCTGGGTATTGTGCTCTTGATAGGTCCGTTTGCCGAACTAGTCGGAGTTGCCCGCCAAACGTATACGCAACGCAGCGCCGATCCGGATCAGTTGCCCAAAGTGCTGTCAGCCCAAGCCGCGTTGCAGAATTTCCTGTTTGGGATATCTCTGCTGCTCATGAGTTTCGTCGCGGAGGGGGTAGGAATTGTCTACGTTTACTTGCTGGCGGGGGGATGGAGCCTACTTTCGGTCTTCATCGGTGTACGACATCGTCAGTTATTCCATCAACCTGCACAAAACGAATCGGGATGGTATAATTAGGAAAAGATGATTCGTTTTTCAAGGAGCTGTGGAGTTGTGGATGTGACCAAGCCGAACGTCTTTATTGGATCCTCACGGGAAGCGATGGATATCGCGAACGGGATCCACGCTCAGATCAACCGATATGCCCAGGTAACTCCATGGTATGCCGGCGCATTTGAAGGCAATGATTACACGATGGAATCGCTGGAGAAGCAACTTCGAAGGAATGATTTTGGAGTTTTCATCTTCGCACCGGATGATGTTGCTTTGCATCGGGGGAAGTTTGTGTTTATCACCCGGGACAACACGCTTTTTGAGATGGGGTTGTTTTGGGGGAGACTCGGGCGAAGGCGAGTATTTGCCATCATCCCGCAGGAGATCAGAGAGAGGGATGATCTGATCCAAGGGGAGAACGTTTCAGAATATCATCTCTTATCCGACCTTCAAGGCTTGACGTTACTGAGATATGAGGTGCGAACGGATGGGAATGAGGAGGCTGCGGTTGCCGTTGCCTGCCGTTCACTGATTAAAGCGATCCTGGCCGAAGGTGTGTACCGTGATCCCCACGTTGAAATCGCAAGAATGGAAATGGAGCTGGAGCGCAAACGCCGGATCCTTCATCTTTTTTGGACCTATAATAAAAATATAACCGTCCCCGATGAACAGGATCGTTACAACGGTTTAAGCGAGGCGATTCGGACGTCGATTCTTCCTCCTCCGGGGTATCTGGTTACCGGTGCTGCGCTTTGGAAGGTACAGGGAGATGAGGGGATTGGGCAAGTCGGCGGCAACGTAGGGAAAGGCCGATTTTTCACCTTTCAGGAGAACCAAGAGCGAGTGGAGTCCGGCCAGCAGCCGATCTACGTGTTAGATGCGTATTTAACCGCAAAATGGGCTTTCTTTAACCGGCTTGAAGTTGAACAGGTATACATCCTATGCTATCCTTTAGGTAGAGAGCATGTGCTGTCGGTTCATTTTTCCGGCAGGCATCACTTGACCGACGAGCAGTTAGGCATCATTGTATCCGATAATAATGAACTCTTACGAACCATTGATTATATCCTTGGAGGGGATTCGATATGAAGCGAGGTAACTTGAAGCTGAAGCAAGGCGCTGCCCCGGTTTCCAAGGCTTCCAAGCGTCTGTCCCCAGCGATGATGGATGCCAAGACGGCAAAAGGACGCAAGCTGCAAGCCAGCCGTTCCAAAGGCATTCTCTATATTGGACCGTCCGTCGAAGGCGGAGATAAGGAATATGTGAAGGTACTCACGGGTGACGTAGACCGTACAAAACCTTCCTTCGTTTAATCGATCAGCCGAGCAGACCCCCATGATCAGCATGGGGGTTTTCTTTTTTGCTGCAGCAAATTTACATCTTCCTTTCCCTATGCCAAAATGAAAGGAAATGTTGACCATTTCACTCTAACGAAATCATGAAGTTATGCTCAGGAGGCAAAAAGGATGCGTATCGGAATCATTGGACTCGGCGATATCGCGCAAAAAGCGTATTTGCCAGTGATTACGGCGAGGGAGGACATCGAACTCGTCTTGAGTACACGAAATCAGGAGACGCTGTCTAAGCTGGCAGCAAAATACCGCATCCCGGAAACGGTGAGCAGCGTGGACGAGCTGGTGAAATCCGGCGTGGATGCTGCATTCGTCCATTCGGCGACGGAGTCCCATCCGGCGATTGTGGAGCAACTGATTGAGAACGGTATCCACGTCTACGTGGATAAGCCGATCGCTTACCATTACGAGGAGTCCAAAAGACTGAGTGAGCTTGCGGAACAGAAAGGCGTGTTACTCATGACGGGGTTTAACCGCCGGTTCGCCCCGATGAACGCGGCCCTGAAGGAACAGCCGGACCGCCGGCTCGTGCTGTTGCAGAAAAACCGCACCCCATCGCCCGACTATGCTCGCCGCTTCGTGTTGGACGATTATATCCATGTGGTGGATACGCTGCGGTTTTTGGCACCGGGTGAAGTCCGGAACGTTCACGTCTCGACTCGAGTGCAGGAGGGGAAGCTGTACCATGTCACGCTCCAGTTGGAAGGTGACGGCTTTACCTGCATCGGCATCATGAACCGCGATTCGGGGGCCAACGATGAAATCCTGGAGGTGATGAGCCCCGGCCAGAAATGGCGGGTGGACGGACTGAACACGACGGAGCATTTTGCCGGCGGTGAAGCGAAACGATTGACCTTTAAGGACTGGGATCCGGTGTTGTACCGGCGGGGGTTTGTGCAGATCATCGATCATTTTATCCGCTGTGTTCGCGAAGGAGGGGAACCGGCCATCTCGCTGCAAGATTCGCTGGAAACCCATCAGCTGTGCGAGGAGATTGTGAAGAGCGCTGAGGCGAACGGCGCTGTGGCTTGGGAACGGCCGCTTTGAAACTTTCGGTCTCGACTAACGTAGAACAGGATAGCGAAACTACGTAGGCCGGACAGGACAACCGTTCCGGCGGTAAAGGGAGGAACCAAGGTTGTTCGAGGATCTTAACGCTCGTATGGCAGAACTCAAAGAGAAAGCCCGGAATCAGGAGAAATGGCAACAGCGTCTCAAAAATCTCCAGCAGGAGTTGACCGGCCTGCAAGAAGAACGGAACCGTTGGCAGAAGCAGCTGGCTGCAGAGGAAGAAGATGTTCGCAAGCTGTCGACGATGTCGCTGTCAAACTTATTGGCTACCGTGCTTGGCAACAAAGCCGAGAAGCTGGATCGGGAGCAGCGGGAAGTGCTGGAAGCCAAGATGAGGTATGATGCCGCCGAAGCTGCGGTTCGCGATATGGAGCGGCAAATTGCGGATATTGAGCGCAGACTGCTCGAGCTGGGTTCTTGGAAGAACGAATATGAGCGGATTTTTCAAGCCAAAGAGCGGAAGATCCTGGAGGAAGACGGAGAGCTGCGGGAGCTGGCCGAACGCGAAGCGGTCCTCACCGTGCAGCTGAAAGAGGTGGACGAAGCGCTGCAGGCCGGACAATCCGCCCTTCACGATTTAAGCGCAGCCGAGGAAGATCTGCGTTCTGCGAAAAATTGGGGGGTGTACGATATGCTGGGCGGCGGAATGTTGTCGACACATATTAAGCACTCGCGGATTGATGAGGCGATGAGCCATCTAATGGCGGCGCGGCAAAGTTTGCAACGTTTTCAGCGGGAACTCCGTGACATCGGAGCGGACATTTCGACGCATCTGGAGATCGGCGGATTGCTGAAATTTTCCGACTATTTCTTTGACGATTTTATCTCGGATTGGCTAGTGCAGGGGCGAATCAACGTCAGCTTAGATCAAGTCCAAAACCAACTTACGGCGGTAAGCGACGTGCAACGCGAGCTGGAAACAGCCAAACATAAGCTGGAATCGGAGCGGGCCGAAACGCATCGGAAATACGTGCAAGCGGTGGAGCATTATGCTTAGCAGATGACAAGGCTCGGGAACTTTTGGGTTCCCGGGCTTTTTTCGTAATACAAAACTGGTTCGATGCAAATAGCTAAAGGAAAAACGAGAAAGGGAGTCGGACATGAAGCGGACTTGGTGGAAGGAAAGCGTCGTGTACCAAATCTATCCGATCAGCTTCAAGGATTCGAATGGGAACGGGGTGGGTGACCTGCGCGGGATCCTGTCCAAGCTGGATTATTTGCAAGATCTTGGGGTCGACGTCGTTTGGATCTGTCCGATCTATCAATCGCCTGGGCATGATAACGGCTATGATATTAGCGATTATTATAAGATCGATCCCGCATTTGGCACGATGGAGGACTTCGATGAGCTGTTGGAAGCGTTGCACGCGCGCGGAATGAAGCTAATGATGGATCTGGTGCTGAATCACACTTCGGACGAGCATCCCTGGTTCTTGGAATCTCGGAAGTCCAAGGATAATCCGAAGCGGGATTATTACATCTGGCGAAAGGGTAAAAACGGCGGCCCGCCGAACAACTGGGAGTCGTATTTCAGCGGTTCGGTTTGGGAGTATGACGAGCGTACCGATGAATATTACTTACATTTGTATTCCAAGCATCAGCCTGACTTGAACTGGGAAAATCCGTCCGTCATCCGCGAGCTGCATGACATGGTCAAGTGGTGGCTTCAAAAAGGCGTGGACGGCTTCCGGTTCGATGCCATTGCGCATATCGCCAAGGCGAAAGGACTGCCGGATGCAGACAATCCGGAGCAGAGACCGACGGTTCGGGCTTACGAGCTATTTTCGAACCTGGACGATGTACATACACTTCTGCAAAACTTGTACGATAACGTGTTGTATTACTATGACATTATGACCGTAGGCGAAACGTCGGGGCTAGGTCCGGAGCAGGCGTTGAATTATGTTGGCGATGACCGTCGTGAGCTGAATATGACGTTTCAGTTCGAGCATATGTTTCTGGATGCGGGCTCTGCGGGCAGCGGCAAATGGGACGTCGTTCCGTGGAAGCTGACGGACTTAAAGGAAGTCATCACTCGCTGGCAGACTGTGCTGCACGGGCGGGGGTGGAACGCCAATTATTTGTGCAACCATGACCAGCCGCGCTCGGTTTCCCGTTTTGGGAGCGATCAGGAACCTTACCGCATTCCGTCCGCTAAAATGCTGGGGACCTTCCTTCATATGCTGGAAGGGACGCCGTACATTTATCAAGGCGAGGAAATCGGCATGACGAACGCGGTCTTTGATTCAATTGACGATTATCGTGACGTGGAGACGCTCAACTACTATGAGGAGCAGCGAAGAAACGGTGTTCCGGAGGCGGACATCCTGCGGGCGATTCATCTAAAAAGCCGGGATAACGCCCGTACCCCCATGCAATGGGATGCCGGACCGCAAGCCGGGTTTACCACTGCCGAATCCGCCTGGATCCGGGTGAATCCCAATCACGATCGGATTAATGTCGAGGAAGCGATCCGTAACCCCGATTCAATCTACCATTACTACAAAAAGCTGATTCGCTTAAGAAAAGAACATGCCGTGATCGTCTACGGCGAATACGAGCTGCTGCTCCCCGATCATCCGCAGATATATGCGTTTACCCGGAGGTTGGAAACGAGCTGTTTGTTGGTGATCCTGAATTTTAGTTCCGAGGAGCCGGTATTCGAATGGCCTTCTGAGGCAGTGGAGCCGAAGGACATCGAACTGTTAATCTCCAACTACGCTCCACGGGAGCACGAGGATGTATTGAACTTACCGCTGCGCCCCTATGAAGCAAGGGTTTATTTGAAACGATATTGATTCAAGGGGATATCGGATGGCCTGCAGCATTTCGACGTGCTACACTGGAGATATAGCAATTGTGCAGAACTTGGAACGAATGGAGGGGTAGCCCATGAAACGGATATTGGACTGCCGGGCTTCGGATTTTCGCCACATGGATCGCGAAGCTCTAAGGGGAGCAATTTTGGCAGCGGAAGGGCGAACGGTGATGGCGGAAACGGTGGTTACGTCCCAGCCGCTGCTGCCCGAGATCACCAATGCGGAGCTTGCCAAAGCTTTTGGCGCGGACATGATCCTGCTGAACGTCTTTGACGTGTTTCACCCGCAGATTCGCGGCATAGAGCCGCGGGATTTGTTTGCGCCGGATCGCGGCAGTGGGGAGCCCGGGCCGAGCGCGCGAAATCCGATCGCGGAGCTGCAACGATTAACGGGACTGCCAGTCGGCATCAATTTAGAGCCGGTCGACGCGTCGGCCGATGCGGTTGAAGGGCTTCACGAGCTGCCCGAAGGACGGCAGGCAACCGCTCAGAGCTTGGCCGAAGCCAAGCGGCTTGGCGTGGATTTCGTATGCCTGACAGGCAACCCGAAAACCGGAGTGACCCATGAACGCATCCTGCACGCGATCCATGTGGCAAAACGGGAATTCGGCGGTTTGATCATCGCTGGCAAAATGCATGGCGCTGGTACTCGCGGCAGCGTGCTGGACGGCGAGGCTGCGATCAAGTTCGTTGAAGCCGGCGCGGACGTCGTGCTGCTGCCAGCTCCGGGGACCGTTCCGGGCGTGCGCGAGGAGGAGCTGGCCCGGGTCATTGCGGAAGTCAAGGCGCGGGGGGCCTTGGTTTTGGCGGCGATCGGCACAAGTCAGGAAGGCGCGGACGAATCGACGGTGCGAGAGATTGCTCTCAGCGCCAAACGTGCCGGCGCCGACATTGTACACATCGGGGATGCCGGTTTCGCGGGCATGGCCATCCCAGAAAATATCCAAGCGGTATCAATCGCCATCCGCGGGCGGCGGCACACCTATGTGCGTATGGCCGCTTCGCCGTTGAGGTAACGCCTATGCGGATCGGAGTCATATCGGATACGCATATCCCGCGCCGCGGAGTGGAACTGCCCGCGAAGCTGCGGCAAACCTTCCGCACCTGCGACATGATTCTCCACCTGGGGGATTGGGTGACGATGGAGGTATATGAGCAGTTAAAAACGATAGCGCCGGTTGAGGGTGTGGCAGGAAACAATGACCCAAACGACATTATCCGTAAGTTTGGTTGGCATAAAATTCTCGAGCTGGGCGGCAGACGGATCGGACTGACGCACGGCCATCTCCCCGGCGGCGGGCACGGGGCTAAGAACAATGCGGAGCGCGTCTTTGCTGGCCAACCGGTAGACGCCGTGCTGTTTGGCCACTCGCACAAGCCTTACCTTGCGAAAAGCGGTGGCGTCTTGTGGTTTAATCCCGGGTCGCCTACCGACAAACGGCGGGAACCCAAATACAGCTTTGGCGTGCTTGAGATCACTCCCCAAGCGATCCAGGCGCAACATATTTATTTAGATGCCAAAAAGTAGATCCAAGAACATGTGGAGCTACCAATGCGAGGCCGATTTTCGGTTTTGCTTTGGATGGCTCTTTTTTATACCTATCTTGAGGCAGAAGTCCCTTAACCTGTATTGACGTATAATTGACCACCATTTAATATAGAAATCATACTTCGTGTCCATGTTGGACGAATCCTTGTCCACGGACGCTTTAATCCTTTCATCAACAAAAGCGTTAATCAGATTATGCTTTACTGCAGGGGCACTGCAGGGTCATTAATTTCATGAGAGAGAAAGGGGAAACAAAAACATGAAGAAGAAGCTTGGGATGATTCTCGCCTTGTCGCTGCTGCTGGTCGGCGTTGTTGCTTGCGGCAACAATGGCGGCAACGGAAATGCCGCAAACGGGGGGAATGCCGGGGGAACCGGAACGGAAAATTCCGCGGGTGCGGGGAATACATCGGATTCCGATAAGAAAACGTATAAAATCGCGATTTCGCAAATCGTGGAGCATCCTTCCTTGGATGCAACGCGGGAGGGCTTCCTGGACGCTTTGAAGGACGCAGGCATTGTAGAAGGGGAAAACTTGGAGCTTGATTACAACAATGCGCAGGGGGACCAAACGAACAATACGACCATCGCGCAAAAAATCGCCGGCGAGAAATATGATCTGGTGCTCGCGATCGCTACGCCGCCTGCACAAGCTGTAGCGCAGCAGGTGAAGAACTCCCCGATCCTGTTCGCGGCTGTTACTGATCCGGTTGATGCCAAATTGGTGGACAATTTGGATCATCCAGGTGGGAACATCTCCGGGGCTTCGGATACGAACCCGGAAGCGATTACGAAGCTGATGGACTTCATCGCTGAGCACTTCAAGGATGTCAAATCCGTTGGATTGGTGATCAACCAAGGGGAACCGAATGCCGTCGTTATGGCAAACCATGCAGAGAAAGCATTGGAAGCCCACGGTATCAAATTGGTGAAAGCCTCGGTAACCAATACATCGGAAGTTAAACAAGCGGCCGAATCGCTGGTTGGTCGGGTAGATGCGCTGTACATTACGCTCGATAACATGGTCGTTGAAGCCGTCAGCACCGTGATCCAGGTAGCCAACGATAACGACCTTCCTTTCTTCTCGAGTGACCGGGATACGGTCGAGAAGGGGGCTTTTGCAACGATTGGGTTCAAATATTATGACCACGGGTACCAAGTGGGACAAATGGCAGTCGACGTGCTGAAGAACGGCAAAAAGGTCGGTGACCTGAAAGTGACGGTGCCGGATAAGCTCGACTTGATCATGAACCTGAAAGCGGCAGCCGAGCAAGGGATCGAAGTGACCGATGCCATGAAGGCTCAAATTACAGATAAGGAAAACAATCTGATCAAATAGGCAGCACACGCTCCTAATTTCTTGAGGAGGTACTCATCATGTTGAACTCGCTGCTGGGGGCGCTGGAATCCGGCCTGCTGTATGCGCTTATGGCGCTCGGCGTATATATTACGTTCCGAATTCTCGACTTTCCGGACCTGACGGTGGACGGGAGCTTTACGACCGGCGGTGCGATCGCTGCGGTCATGATCGCAGGGGGAAGCTCTCCCTGGATTGCTACGGTCGTTGCTTTTTTGGGCGGCTTGGCTGCCGGTGCGATCACCGGCATCATTCATACCAAAGGACGGATTAACGGACTGCTCTCCGGGATATTAATGATGATTGCATTGTATTCCATCAATATGCGGATCATGGGCAAACCTAATGTAGGCTTGCTGGGGGAGACAACGCTGTTCAGCTCGGTTTCGCCGCTGGTGTTCATGCCGATCGTTGTTATCGCCATTAAGCTGCTGCTGGATTTGTTCTTTCGTACGGAGCTTGGCTTGGCCCTGCGGGCCACTGGCGACAATAAACGGATGATCCGCAGTTTTGGTGCCAATACGGATAACACAATTATTCTCGGGCTCAGTTTGTCCAACGGGCTAGTGGCTTTGTCCGGGGCGCTCATCGCTCAACAGTCCGGTTTCGCCGACATTTCGTCGGGGATCGGGATGATCGTGATCGGGCTGGCTTCGGTGATTATCGGGGAGGCCATCTTCGGGGCGCGTACGGTATTCTGGGCAACGCTGGCAGCGGTTCTCGGGTCCATCGTTTATCGAGTGGTTGTAGCGCTAGCGCTGCGGATCGAATGGCTGGAGCAAACGGATTTGAAGCTGATTACGGCAGTTATCGTGATCATCGCATTGGTGCTTCCGACCGCACAAAGAAACATGAAGCAGAAAGCGGTAGCTCGCCGGCGCGCCGGTGAAATTACACAAACCGCCGGGCAAAAGAGCGTAGGGGGTGGGTTCTAATGCTGAAGTTAACCCAGGTATCGAAGCTCTTTCACCCCGGCACGCCGGATGAGAAGATCGCGCTGATTGACGTCAATCTGCATCTGCGCAAAGGCGATTTCGTAACGGTCATCGGCAGCAACGGTGCGGGGAAATCCACGCTGATGAATATGATCTCCGGCGTCATCAAGCCGGATGCTGGCGAGGTTCGCCTTGGCGGCGTCGACATCAGCCATCTTCCAGAGCATCGACGCAGCAAGTGGATTGGCCGTGTGTTTCAGGACCCGATGGCCGGTACTGCACCGCATATGACCATCGAGGAGAACCTGGCGATGGCTTACTCTCGCGGGAAGGCGCGTGGCCTTGCGCTGGGGGTGAACGCGAAGCGCCGGGCGATGTTCCAGGAGCAGCTGCGCAGGCTGGGCATTGGATTGGAGAACCGGCTGCGCGCCAAGGTCGGTACATTGTCGGGCGGGGAACGCCAGGCGCTCAGCCTGCTGATGGCAACGTTTACCGAGCCGCAGGTGTTGCTCCTAGACGAGCATACTGCTGCACTGGACCCAGCCCGTGCTGAGCTGGTGACGAAGCTTACGCAGGAGATCGTCAGCGAATTGAAGCTGACCACGTTGATGGTCACCCACAACATGGAGCAAGCGATCCGGTTGGGTAACCGCCTCATCATGATGGATGGCGGGCGGATCATCCTTGATGTGGATGAAACGAATAAACGCGAGTTAACGATCGAACGGCTGCTAGGCGAATTCGAACGCATCAGCGGCCACAAGCTGTCCGATGATCGCGTGATGCTGGGCAGTTAAATTGCAACTATACCTGTACACAAAGCGCGAGTGCAAAGGGAGGATTCCCTTGTACTCGCGCTCTTTGTTGTCTTTTAACGAGCATCGCGCACTCGTACGCTGCTGTCCCTGCGGATGCCGTCGCGCAGCATCCAAGCGTGCAAGAACCATTCAAATACGCCCATCACAATGGTAATGGCAAGGATTTCGCCAAGAGATAACGTCCATTCCGCGTTGGCGGAAATCGCCCACAGGAAGATAAAGACGAGAAACGCATCTACAACGGTTGCGATCCCATTGTTCGTTCGCGGAAGGATGAAAAGATCCCCGAATAAATAGGCTAGAATAGACAACGCTAAGGCTGTCAGCAGCGCTGAGATGAATGAGGCGTTGCTTAAGAGCATTACCATGACGATGACGATAATTCCATTTCCAAGTAATTTGACGAGAAACTTGTCCAACCCTTTCACCTCCTTGTTTTACGCTCTAATTTCTCCTAACGGGAAAGCGGCTATACACCAAATTAACGATGTCAATCAATAGCTACGGAAAGCGGGACAACAACATGACTCAAACCACAAACTACGATTGCATGATCATTGGCGGCGGTATTGCCGGATTACAAGCCGCTATTCAGCTAGGCCGGTACTCGGTCCACAACGTACTGGTTATTGACGCGGGTTATGGAAGATCCACGTTATGCCGGCAATATCATAACCTGCTGGGGTTCCCGGAAGGTATTTCCGGGGAAGAACTGCGCAGTCGGGGGAGACGGCAAGCGGCGTCTTATGGCGTAAAGTTTGTGCAAGACACAGTAACCGAAGCGAAGAAACGGGATGAGGGATTTCAGGTAAAAACATTAAGCGGCCAAACGTATTCAGGTCGAACCCTGCTGCTGGCGACCGGTGTGCTGGACCGTTATCCCGATGTCCCCGGTTTGGTTCCAACGCTTGGGCTAAGCGTCTATGTCTGTCCGGATTGTGATGGGTACGAAATTGAGGGGCGGAAAACGGTATTAATGGGGGCAGGGGACACCGGTGCCAAGATGGCGCTGCTGCTCATCCAGCGGACCCGCGATTTAACCTATATTAATCATGAACAGACACCTGTCGCTGCGTCGCTCCTGAAGCAAATGGAGGAACAGGGGATTCGCTACGAGGAAGGGGCCATCGCCGAAGTCCAACAATCCGAAGGCTTTATCCGCAGCGTGAAATTACAGGATGGCCGGAGCTTTACAGCAGAACGGGGATTTATTGCGTTTGGCGGCAATGAGGTTCATTCTGGATTAGCCGCTCAACTTGGCGTACGCATTTCCGAGAACCGTCATGTGGAGGCCAACCCCCGCACAAAGCAGACGAACGTCCCCGGCGTGTGGGTGGCTGGGGATCTAGGACTTCATGCGGAACAGGTTAGCGTGGCCATGGGGGAAGGCTCAATTTCCGCAATTTGGATTCATAAAGCATTAAGTCCGTGCTATAATCAGTTGAACGGAGGGGATGCAGAGGATGATTCTTGAAGTAGCTCAGCTGCAAGTGAAGCCCGGAATGATTAATGATTTCGAAAGCCACTTCCGGAAGGCTTCCAAAATCATCAGCCGGGCGTCCGGTTATCTTGGACATGAGCTCCATAAATGCGTAGAGACGGAGAATAAATATATTCTGCTCGTGCGTTGGCAATCCATTTCCGCACATGAGGTAGGTTTCCGTCAATCTCCGGAATATGAGGAATGGAAAGCGCTGCTTCATCCATTCTACGATCCCATGCCTACCGTGGAACACTACGTGCAAATCAAGCATGAAACGGAGTAGGAGGAAAGAGAATGGAAGAAATCATTTGGCGGCAGCTTGAATTCGGGACGGCGATTTATCGATATTCTGAAGGTGCTCGAGGAACAGCCACAGCAGGTGAAGGCAGAGCTATGTATAACAAAATTATTCAAGGACTGTGAGCATGTACATATGACGGAACATTTCGACTATATCATTGAAGATGCAACGCTTGAGGACTTGCCGGCGATCGTGGCGATTTACAATGAAACGATCGCTGGACGCATGGTTACCGCCGATTTGGAGCCGGTGACCGTTGACGCCAGACGGAAGTGGTTTGATGAGCATTCGCCCGATTTCCGGCCGCTTTTGGTTATGAAATCCGGGGGGAAGGTCATCGCCTGGCTCAGCTTTCAGTCCTTCTATGGGCGACCGGCCTATAACGGCACGGCCGAGATCAGTATTTATATCACAGAAGCCTACCGTTCCCGCGGAATCGGAGGGATCTTGTTAAATCGATCCTTTGCGATTTGCCCTGAGATTGGTGTCCATACGCTGCTTGGGTTTGTGTTTGGTCATAACGAGCCGAGCCTTAAGCTCCTTAGTAAATTCGGCTTCGAGCGTTGGGCGCATTTGCCCCGCGTGGCCAATTTAGACGGCGTGGAACGGGATCTCGTTATTTTGGGGAAACGGGTTGTTGAGGCTTAATATGCTTTTGGGGAATGGGGATCAAATCATTTGAACGAATGGGTTAAGGAAATCACGGACTGGTTTTTGGAGACGACTCAGTTAGGCGGGTACTCCATCCTGCTTTTTACGATCCCACTCGCCGTTGTGCAGGGAGTTTTTGGTTTTTTTCCGTTTGCCACGATCGTGATGTTGCATCTCTCCCTGCTGGGGATTGCGAACGGTTTATTAGCCAGTTGGATTGCCGGTACGGCGGCAGGGATGGTTGTTTACCTGATGTGCAGATATTTTTTTGCTGATTGGTTTAACCGCAGGTGGTTGGCTAAGCTGCAAAAATACGAAAAATGGCAAAAAGGGCTGGACCGCTATGGGGTGTGGGCAGTGATCTTTCTCCGCACGATTCCGATTATGCCAAACAATCTCATTTCGTTTATGTCGGCGGTTTCGAATTTAAAGCTCCGTTCTTATGTCTGGTCCAACCTGGTTGGGAATCTGTCAAGCATTTGGCTGTTCGGGATCTTAAGCGCATCGATTGTGTTTCCGGGGGTGAATCTTCAGGAGTTGATTCTCTCCTACGCCCTATTTTTGCTTGTGCTGGGCGTCGCCTTTGTCATACGCAACCGGTTCCTATCCAAGACGAAAGAAGGCATGAGACCTTAGCATGGATCGACCGCTTTCCGGGATAAGCTACAGAGAGAATAAGATTGGATAGGGGGCGAGTTGTTTGAATACTCAGGAACAGGCTTTATCAGGAAAACCCGCGGCAGCACGGCGGAAGCTGCTGCTCAGCGCCGGGCTCAGCTGGATGTTTGATGCCATGGACGTCGGGATCATTTCGTTTATCGCTGCTGCCCTTGCGGTGGAATGGAGCTTAACGCCGCAGCAGACCGGCTTCTTTACGGCGATCAACTCCGTAGGGATGGCGTTTGGCGCAGCGATTGCCGGTTATATGGCGGACAAGTTTGGCCGCAAATCCGTGCTCCTGTGGACGCTGTTGATTTTCTCCATCGCCAGCGGTTTGTCAGCTGCCGCTACTAGCTTTGCCATGCTTTGTTTGCTTCGCTTTATTGCCGGCTTTGGACTTGGCGGGGAGCTGCCGGTCGCTTCCACACTGGTATCCGAATCGGTGTCGGTACAGGAACGCGGAAGATCCGTCGTGCTGCTGGAGAGCTTCTGGGCTGCCGGATGGATCGCTTCGGCGTTGATCTCGTATTTCGTCATCCCGGATTACGGATGGCAGGCCGCTTTTATCATCGGTGCCATACCTGCGTTATATGCGCTGTACTTGCGCAAATCAATCCAGGAGCCGGCCCGATTTAAAGCGCAGACGGGTCATCATCAAGGACGAGGGCCTTCCTTCAGCGATAGGTTTAAGTCCGTTTGGGCTTCCCCGCACCGTCGTTCGACTGTGATGCTTTGGATTTTGTGGTTTACCGTCGTCTTTTCGTATTACGGCATGTTTCTGTGGCTGCCTTCGGTGATGGTGCTGAAAGGCTTCAGTCTGGTCAAAAGCTTTGAATACGTGCTGATCATGACACTGGCACAATTACCGGGATACTTCACGGCCGCTTATTTCATTGAGAAGTTTGGGCGTAAATTTGTGCTGGTGCTGTATTTGCTGCTCACCGCAGCCAGCGCGGCCTGGTTTGGAAATGCGACTAGTGAGGGAATGCTGATTACCGCTGGGATTTGCTTATCCTTCTTTAATCTTGGGGCATGGGGCGGCATGTACGCTTATACCCCGGAATTGTACCCGACGCGGGTGCGTTCGACCGGAGTCGGCTTGGCCGCTTCCTTTGGACGGATCGGCGGTATCATCGCTCCGTACTTGGTCGGCATGCTGGTCGCTCGCCACGTCGCCATCGGGGGAATCTTCTGGATGTTCTTCGTAACAATCGTCATTGGGGCACTGGCGGTGTTTTGGCTGGGGACCGAGACGCGGGGGAAGGAGCTGGCGGATTAAAAAACAGCAAAATTGCTGCAGATCCGCAACAATTTTGCTGTTCATCCGTTTAATTAGAAGTTGTCCAGAGAATCGCCCGGCTTCAAGGCATGACCTGTAATGCCGATACGTGCGAGATCTGCGACAAATCGTTCCCCGTCCTGGGCGATTGCATCAAACGTATTGTAATGCACAGGGACAACGTGCTTGGCACCAATCCATTCAGCTGCGGTCAGAGCATCCTCCGGTCCCATGGTAAAATGGTCTCCAATCGGCAGGAATGCGAGATCGACCGGGCTCCGGGAGCTGACCAATTTCATATCGCTGAACAGGGCGGTATCTCCGGCATGATATATGGTTGTTCCGTCAATATCGAGCAGGATCCCTGCCGCCACGCCAAGATATACATTTACGCCGTTTTGGTTGACGGACGAGCTGTGCAGCGCAGGCACCCATTTTAATTTACCGAACGGGAACGTGCGGGAGCCGCCAAGGTTCATGCCGACCGTTTGCAGTCCGCTGCCAGCAAAATAATCGGCCAGCTCGACAATGGCGATAATCGGCGCGTTGTTTCGCCGGGCGATGCTTTCCGCATCTGCGATGTGATCGGAATGACCATGGGTCAGAAGCACGTAATCGACTTGAATGTCATCGGCTGAGGCTGCGGCCGCCGGATTCCCGGTGAGAAATGGATCGATGATCAAACGATGCTTCCCTGTGTCCACCAGGATGCAGGAATGTCCCAAATAAGTAACTTTCATAGCAATCACCTCATGTGGAAATATATCCTTCTCGTTTATTATAGCTGCCTTGGACAAGCAAGTCACATCTTGCGGGAGGCGGTGCTGCATAAACGCAAGGAAATCCCATATGATTGTGATTGGGATGGGGCGGCTTGAGCAGGCTCGCGAATGAGGTCTGATCCAGTAAGGACCTTGCGCAAAAAAAGGAGGAGATTGATGTGAAAATCGAAGTGTGGTCGGACTTTGGCTGTCCGTTTTGCTACATCGGCAAGCGTCGCCTGGAAAGGGCGTTGGAATTATTTGGTCATCGGGATGAGATCGAAATCGTTTACCGCAGCTTTGAACTGGATCCGGGTGCCCCTAAGGATACGGAGTCGAGCATCCATGAATTGTTAGCGGTGAAATACGGCCTCAGCCTGGAGCAGGCGCAGGAATCAAACCGCAATGTTGCGCAGCAGGCTCAAACGGAAGGGTTAACGTATAACTTTGATACGATCATTCCTACAAATACGTTTGATGCTCATCGATTAGCGCATTATGCCGGAGAGCAGGGCAAGGCGAAGGAGATGACGGAGCGGTTGTTCCGGGCTTATTTTACGGATTCGCTGCATATCGGGGACCGGGAAACACTGGTTCGTTTGGCGGAAGAGGTTGGCTTGGAAGGCACAGCCGTCCGGGAAGTGCTGGAGCAAAATACGTATGCCGACGCTGTCCGCGAGGATGAGAACGAAGCAAGAAGACTTGGGATTCGCGGCGTACCGTTCTTTGTGCTGCGCGGTAAGTATGCGGTGTCGGGGGCACAGCCGTTGGAAATTTTTCAAGGGGCATTGTTACGAGCATGGGAAGATCGGTCTTAATATCGATTTAGAAAATAAGAAAATGCAAAAAACGCTGATCCCTAAGGATCAGCGTCTCGTTCTGCGAACAAAATAAAAAAATAAATTAATTGTTGTATAAACTAATGAACTGTGGTAAAATGACGGATAGCCAATCACAAAAAACTCACGCAATAATCTCCTCAATAATAGCATAAAATCAATCATTTGTCAAATGGATTTACGGTTTTAGAGATATAGAGTGGTTTTCGCATTTAATTTTTAGGGTGGGGGTCTGGAAGATGACAGAGGACTTGAAGAATAATGAATTGGATTACACCGATGATCTGACGTTACCGCCAGGAATTAAAATCGATGACCCGGTCAGAATGTATCTGAAGGAAATCGGGCGCGTGCCTCTGTTATCCGCAGAGGAGGAAATCGAGCTTGCGCAGCGCATCGAGAACGGGGATGAGGAAGCGAAGCGCCGATTGGCTGAAGCGAATCTCAGATTGGTGGTCAGCATTGCCCGTCGTTATGTTGGGCGCGGGATGGTTTTCCTGGACCTGATTCAAGAGGGCAATATGGGCCTGATCAAAGCGGTGGAGAAGTTCGATTATTCGAAAGGGTTCAAGTTCAGTACTTACGCCACCTGGTGGATTCGTCAAGCGATTACCCGTGCGATAGCAGACCAAGCCCGAACGATCCGAATACCGGTGCATATGGTGGAAACCATTAATAAACTGATCCGTGTCTCCCGGCAGCTGCTTCAGGAGATCGGACGCGAGCCGACTCCGGAGGAGATTGCGAAGGAGATGGATTTGACGCCGGATAAGGTGCGGGAGATTATGAAAATCGCTCAGGAACCGGTATCGTTAGAAACGCCGATCGGGGAAGAGAACGATTCGAACCTCGGCGATTTTATCGAAGATCACGATGCTCCGGCTCCGGCAGAAGCTGCGGCCTATGAATTATTGAAGGAGCAGCTGGAAGAAGTGTTGGATACACTGACCGAGCGTGAGGAAAATGTCCTTCGGCTGCGTTTTGGCATGGATGACGGCCGGACGCGGACATTGGAAGAGGTTGGCAAGGAGTTTGGTGTTACGCGCGAACGGATTCGCCAGATCGAAGCCAAAGCGCTGCGCAAACTTCGGCATCCAAGCCGCAGCAAGCGGCTGAAAGATTTTATGGAATAACATGGTAAGCTCCCTAAGGGTTCCCTTAGGGAGCTTTTTTTAAAGATATCAGGATTGGCATCCTGATATCGCAAGAAAAATTTCCTCTAAACGCGGTCTGTCTACTTTGAATGTACGTCGATAGACGTTTTTCTTATGTGGTCCTCCGACGGAGCGGGCGGGGAGACGCCGTAATCGGACGGAGGGATTGGACCAGCTTCGCCGGCAACGGCCGGATGCACATAAATTTCTTACTGTTGCCCCGCCCGGATCGAAGCAGCCGCCCTGAACCGGGCTTTGCTACCCGCGCGCCAAACACCTGCATAAACCATTCAATGGGATAGGAGATGGACAGCAATCCGTTTTCGGATCCGGCAAAATTCACCGCAGTCGCAAGATTGCCTTTCCTCGTCAGCCACACCGAGCCGGAATCGCCTTCCAAGGAAACGGGGCGTTTGCCACGGATCACGCTTTGGTTCTTGAAGGTAATCATCCCTAAATTGCCGTAATCCCCGTAATCGACCTGCACATCGGTATGGATTGATTCCACCGTACCGGTTACAACCCCTGTCGTGCGACCCACCTTCTTAAGTCGATCACCGATTTTATAGGATCGCACATGGCCCGGGACGATCCCAAAGACAGCATAGGCTGGCTTCAGCAAAGAACGTCTCAAAGGTTTGGCGGTAGCTGCGTCGATATAATTTGCCCGTTTCCGGCTCAGCTTGACGAAACGGTCCAGCTGACCGATGCGGTCCTTAGCGATAGTCCCTCCATCAGCACCTCCCGGTTGCAGCGTGGCAGAGAATCGCCGGGTATTATTATCGACGAGGACGTGGTTGTTGCTAAGGATCAAGCGTTGGCATCCGGAAGCATCTCCGCTGACGATCAAACCAACCGTGCCGGAGGAGTCCGATGTGCCAACGCTGTAGCCGGCCATAACCGGGCGAATTCGGCGCGTGAACCTGCCGCCGTTCCCATTACCGGCCCGTTTGCAGAACCTAGGGGAACGGACGATACGAAACGGCACGCCAGCCCGAGGCTTTAGATAACGAGGTAATGCTGTGGTGCGGGTTGACTTGTTTTGTTTGGCGGCAGCGGCTGTGGTCAGGGGATCGGCATATACGATGATCGCTGCGCCGCGTTTGGGGCGTTTCGGGTCCCGCAAGCCGACGCCAACGCCATGGACTCCCTTCATCTTCAGCATCTTCCCGGCAATGCGCTGTTTCAGCAAATAAGCTCTACGAAAACTGGCCAATAGATATCACCTTTTCTCGCATATTCGCGGATTTGCTGCATTATATGCTGGCGCCGGGACGCTTGATCGTTATACGGGCCGATGCCTTTGTAATGTAGGATCGTTAAGTTGAGACAAGCCAGCTTCCCAACCATGCGCAAGCCGCGCCGAGCAAAGCCGAGGTCAGCACATATACGGCCGCCTTTTGTTTTTGCCCCTTGTTAATTAAGGTGATCGTTTCATATCCAAAGGTGGAGAACGTCGTGTAGGCACCGCAAAATCCAGTCCCCAGCATCAACCAGCCCCAGTCAGGGATAGCCTGCCGTGTGTGGAGTCCGGCTAGGACGCCAAGCAGGAGGCTGCCGCTGAGATTGATTACCCACGTTCCCCAAGGAAATTGCGAGCCGCGAGTGGCGGTTTGGGATGAGATCCATTGTCCTAAATAGTAACGAAGGAGCGTGCCGAGAATCCCGCCAAGTCCCACGATGCCGATCATGCGGAGTCCCCTGCCTTAGGAGCCTGTTGTTTTTGACCTAAGCGGACTCCAGCCCAAGCCATC
The DNA here is from genome assembly GCF_047200555.1 of Paenibacillus sp. MB22_1. Lineage (NCBI taxonomy): Bacteria > Bacillati > Bacillota > Bacilli > Caryophanales > Paenibacillaceae > Paenibacillus > Paenibacillus sp. MB22_1. The sequence continues at coordinate 1,544,160 of NZ_JBLADV010000001.1, read as the reverse complement.
AGAAGACCGCCGATCAAGCTGGTCAACAGATAGGCGACTGCCGCAGCCAGATGTCCGGTATGTATCGCATCAACGGTCTGGACCGTGAAGGTGGAGAACGTCGTAAATGCACCGGCAAATCCCGTACCTGCCCCGATGCGTATACTGGGATGGATCTTTCGCAGGGCAGCGACGGTAAACAACCAGCCGAGAAATAAGCAACCGGCCCAGTTGATGAGCAGGATCGAAAGTGGAAAAGCTCCGATGTTTGGAATCCAGAGGGACAGTCCGTACCGGAGCAGGGTTCCGAGTAAGCCACCCACAATTAATGCAAGGATGTTCAATGTGCTCTACCTCCTGAAAAAATAGACAGACTCCTACCAGAGAGTCTGGTAGGAGTCATCAGCTCAAACGAGCGGTTTAGGCGAACTCCATCGCCTTATTGCGTTGTCATTGGCAACATTTTATGCTATGAGGGGACAACTCGTCAATACAGATTACGTGATAATCGTAATGGTGGGCGCCGAAATCGTTGGCGGGGTTGTAATTGTGGAAACGACGTTGCTGAAGCTGCCCACTTCAATCTGAACGGGAACACCTGCGATCAAATCCACGGTGTCGAGCACGAGGCTGGCCGTGGTCAGCGTTGACAACGAGGATTGTTGAAGTACGCCGTTAATGTAAACGTTGAAATAATCGGTACCGGTGAGCTCAGGCAGTTCCGTGATCGGTGCGTCGGCATCGTCGACGAAGCTGGCGGCAGGAATGGTCGTTTCGGTAGCGCCGATCATGTCGGCTGTTAACGTGGCGAAGTAACGGGTGACTGTCGGCGTTACTACGGTTGTAACTTCACCTCCAGAGGCGACTGGAGCCGATGCTACTGCCGTAAATACGGGTTTAATTACAGGCATCTATCATCACCTCCTAATCTTTGAGGGTATCGAGAGTGTCCGATACATCATATATAATGATGCAACTTTGTTAAGTGACAGGGCTGACAACCTCCGTTGAATATGGATTTTTTGGACGACGGGGGAAGCCAATTGCCCAAGCGCCAAAGACGGGTTATTCATAGGATAGGTAAGTAAGAGTTGAAGAGCCATCTGGCCAGGGGGAAGCGGTGAATGGGAGCGGCAAGAGGTGCGCGCAAAAAGGCAACGCGCATGAACAAACGGCGGTATCAAGCCCATAAGGTAAAGCACTGCCAGGCATGCTCGCGTCAGCGGCGCCGGAAGCGGGTCGTGCATGCACTGCGGCTTCGTTATCTGCGAGCGTCACGGCTCCTGCACCGCTACCGCCGGTTACTTCGGCAGTATGAGCGCTTGGTACGCGCGAAGAATCTTATGCCGTTTCCTGGTGGAGTTGCGGAGGATCTGGCCGAAATGCGGGGAGCAACTGGAGCGTTGGGACCCGCAGGACCGCAGGGCGCTCCGGGAAGTGCCGGTCCGATGGGACCGCCAGGGCCGCAGGGCGAGCCAGGAGCAGCCGGGCCAATGGGGCTAACAGGTCCACAAGGCGAGCGGGGAAAGCCCGGACCACCAGGACTGCCTGCAGGCGATATTCGGGTTACCTCTACAGTTTTCCGTTACTTTTTTGCGCCGCTTGCCGATTTGACCGGGACCGTTCACATCCCTGCCAATCAATTTACGGATGACGAGGGGGAAACGCCTGCGGTTTTTGCCGGGATCGGTGGAGGGTCCTATACCAACTTATTTATCAATGGCATGCTGCAGGAAGGCAGATTGTTTGTACTGGAGCCGGAGTCTTTGACGTTGTTGCTGGGGCAGGATATGATAGGGGCAGGCACGCCGATTATAGTGGAAAACGTGCGAATCACCGCCAAAGCCACGTCCTGAACTAGGAAAATGCGAAGCAGCATGAAAATTCGTCGTGGCAGGGGGCAGGGCCTTGTCACGGTCTGTTTGATAGAGTAGGAGGATTGGTATGAAAATTAATGGCATTAATCATTTCTGTTTCTCCGTATCGGATTTGGATCGATCCATGGCGTTCTATGAGCAGGTCTTTGGAGCGACTCCCCTGGTGAAAGGACATAAGCTTGCCTATTTCGACCTGAACGGGCTGTGGATCGCCTTAAATCAGGAAGACATTCCGCGGGACAAGCAGCATCGTACATATACGCATATCGCTTTTTCGATCGATGAGGGGGATTTCGAGGCCTTTCAGAACCGGCTCCGGGAATTAAACGTTGAAGTGCTGCCAGGGCGTGAAAGAGATCAGCGCGACAAAAAGTCGATTTATTTTCTGGACCCGGACGGGCATATGTTCGAATTCCATACCGGAACGTTACAAGACCGACTGGATTACTATAAAGCGGACAAAGACCACATGATCTTTTATTAACCGCGATTCATTGATAGAATAAGACAGTAACTAAAATTTAAATGAAGTAGGTCACCATGAAAAAATTCAAAAAGTTTTATATCGAAACGACCAGCATCTGCAACCTGGCCTGCAGCTTCTGTCCGCCGACCCATCGCCAGGCGCAGTTTATCAAAGTTGAGGACTTCCGCAAGATTCTGGACGACATCAAGCCGCATACGGACTATATTTATTTTCATGTCAAAGGCGAGCCACTGCTGCACCCCAAGATCGACCAGTTGCTTGACATTAGCCACGAAAAAGGGTTTAAGGTCAACATCACCACGAACGGCACGCTGCTCCCCAAGGTGCGTCATAAGCTGCTCGGCAAGCCGGCGCTGCGGCAGATGAATTTTTCGTTGCACAGCTTCGACGGACATGAAGGTTCGACCGACCGGGAAGGGTATTTGCGGAACGTGTTGTCCTTCGTCCGTGAGGCAGTAGCTGCGTCCGATTTGATCGTTTCGTTCCGCCTGTGGAATTTGACCCAGGATAACGAGACGAACCTGCAACGGATGCGTAACCGGGAGACGCTTGCCATCATTGAGCAAGAATTCAACCTAGATTATCGGATCGAGGAGAAGGTCACACCCGGAAGCGGGGTTAAATTAGCCGAGCGGATTTACTTGAACCAAGATTACGAATTCGATTGGCCGGATTTGCGGGCTCCGGAGGACGATGGCAAAGGCTTCTGCCATGCGCTGCGCAACCAGGCCGGAATTCTCGTGGACGGCACGGTTATTCCTTGCTGTCTGGATGGGGAAGGGATCATCAATCTTGGGAATGTGTATCAAACGCCATTTTCGGAGATTGTGGAAGGAGAGCGGGCGAACCGCTTGTACGAAGGCTTCTCCCGGCGCGAAGCCGTCGAGGAGCTATGCAGGAAGTGCGGGTATCGCAAACGGTTTGGGGGAGGGGCGTAAAGTTGCACCCAACAAAAGAAAGAAGGAGTCGAGATTCGGCTCCTTCTTTGTTTTTTGATGGATTCTTTACACTCACCAGCTGGCATTCAGCTTGGCCGGATCGATCTTCGGCACCAAGCCTTCGGCGGCCGCCCGGTCCAGCAAACCGCGGATGGCCGCGTAGCCGTCCTCACCTAAATCCGCTGTATATTGGTTCACGTACAGTCCGATATGCGCTTTCTGCACCTCGGGCGACATTTCCTGCGCATGGCTCATCACATACTTCGCCGAAGATTCCGGATGCGCCCAGGCGTATTCCACGGATTCCCGTGTCCAGCGGGCAATTGCGGCCAGATCCAGCGACCGGCGGGCGATGATTGCACCGAGGGGAATCGGCAAGCCCGTATCGGATTCCCACCAGTTGCCCAGGTCTTGAAGCAGGTGCAGTCCGTAATTTTGATAAGTAAAACGTGCTTCATGGATCACCAGACCCGCATCCAATTCGCCGCGTTGAACGGCGGGCATAATCTCGTCGAACGGCATGACGACGATCTCGCCGACGCCGCCGGGAACATGCTTTGCTGCCCAGAGCCGAAACAGCAGGTACGCGGTGGATCGTTCGCTTGGAACCGCAACGCGGCGGCCCGACAGGTCGGAAGGCGAGCATGCCTTCGCCGTTAATACGAGCGGCCCGCAGCCGCGGCCCAGCGCTCCGCCGCACGGGAGCAGTGCGTACTCGTCCAGCACCCAAGGGAGAGCCGCGTAGGAAATTTTCAGCACCTCAGGTCCGGTGCCGGAAGCCGCCCAACCGTTCGTAATATCAATATCCGCATAGGTGACATCGAGCTCAGGAGCTCCCGGGATTAACCCGTGGACCCAGGCGTGGAACACAAAGGTATCGTTAGGACAAGGCGAAAAAGCGATTTTCATGATTGCAGCACCTCCGGTAGTTTAGCACAAGCTTGCTCTAAAGCTTGCAGAGCATCGCCGATTTTCCACAGTTCCCGTTGCCTTGGACCTACGGCGTTAGAGATGGCGCGCAGTTCCAGCACGGGAACGCCGAACTGGCGGGCGGCTTCGGCCACGCCAAAGCCTTCCATCGCTTCGGCGCCAGCGCCGGGGTAACGCTGGGCAAGCCGGCGTGCCGTTTCCGCCGTCCCTGTGACGGTGGATAACGTCAGGATCGGGCCGTGGTGGACCGGCAGCCCGGCCTCCCGCAGCGCCGCAGCCCAGCGAGCCGCCAGCTCGTCCGCCACGGCGATTCGGGGCGAGCCGAAGCCCAGCTCGTCCACGCTGGCGAAGCCGTCCGGCGTCTCCGCACCGAGGTCGGCGGCGATAATTTCGCTCGCGACGACCAGCGAGCCAACGCCGGCGACCTCGGTGAATCCGCCGCCGATCCCGGCGCTGAGGACGAGGCTGTACGGGCCGCCGGCGGTTTGGCCGGCGCGAGCCAGCGCGGCCGCTGTCGCCGCTGCCGCCGACGCCGGGCCAACTCCCGCCAGCTGCACATCAGTGCCTTCATAGCCGGCGAGTCCGCGCAGGACGGCCTGCTGTTCGGCTTCTACCGCCGTCATGATCAAAATTTGGGGATGAGGACGATTTAGCATCTATCAAGAACAACTCCTTGGTCCGTGGACAAATTCACTCTTCAAATTATAAAACTCTGCTTCGGGAAAACCAAGTCAGGTTTTGATCATAACCAGCCAGGCCAATGCCAAGCAAAAAGACCCGCCTTCGCCAATCGCGAAAACGGGCCTCCAACACTGGTCCGTTTTAAGCTCTTTGGTATTGAACCGGGCGCTCTAACGTCGTGTTCAGGGCTTTGGCAGCCTCGTACGCCCAATAAGGGTTGCGAAGCAGCTCGCGGCCTAACAGCACCAGATCTGCCCGCCCGTTGCCGAGAATTTCTTCCGCATGGGAAGGGTCCGTGATTAAACCAACGGCACCGGTGGCAACCTCAGCTTGGCGGCGGATTTGTTCCGCCAGGTTCACTTGATATCCCGGGAACGTTTGAATTTGTGCCGGAACCAACCCGCCAGAGCTGCAGTCAATCAGATCCACGCCTTGCGCTTTCATTCGGCGGGCATAGTTGATATATTGCTCCAGCGAATTGCCCTGCGGATCGTATTCATTCGCCGAGATCCGGACGAACAGCGGACCGGACCAAACCGAATTTACTGCCTCGATCACTTCGCTCAACAACCGGTAACGGTTATCGGCGTTTCCGCCGTATTCGTCTTCCCGATGGTTGGTCACCGGAGAAAGGAATTCGTTCAGCAAATACCCATGGGCCCCATGGATCTCAATGACGTCAAAACCGGCCTCCTTCGCGCGGCGTGCCCCGTCGCGGAAACCTTCCACAATCCGCCGGATATCCTCGGCATCCGCGGCCTTAGGCGTTTTTTTCTCCGGAAACGGAATGGCAGACGGCGCTAGAATCGTTTCCTCGAGCTCCGCTTTCCGTCCAGCATGGGCGAGTTGAATCCCAATTTTGGCGCCGTTACGATGCACAAGGTCAACGAGCTCCTTCAATCCGGAGATGTGTTCATCGCTCCAGATGCCAAGATCTCGATACGAAATCCGTCCTTCTGGTAAGACGGCCGTCGCTTCGACAAGGATCAAGCCAACGCCGCCAACGGCGCGGGACGCGTAGTGAACCCGGTGCCAATCCTCGACTTTTCCGTCTCGGTTGTGGGAAGAATATTGGCACATGGGGGACATGACGATCCGGTTTTTAAACGTAACCTGTTTGATCGTATACGGGGTAAATAGTTGGGCGCTCATTCTCTATCACTCCTTCTCTTGCTTTTAGAATGTTATGGAATAAACCTCAGTCAATATCCATGTTAGTCGATCGGATTACAACTTACAAGTACGCACAAAATTGTTCTATAGTATAGTTTTGTATACTTAAAATTATCGGTACTTCTTGACCCTGCAGCAGGAATCGGTTAAGATAGCTATCGAATTGTTCCCTAGGGTTCCGCGGCGGATACACCGGCCGGACTGGTCCAAGAGGGAACGCGCGGCACTTTATCATGTCGTGGACACGGAGGGACAAAAGCCCGGGAGATATCGTTTGTTGATATCTTTCGGGTTTTATTTTTTGCATAAAGGAGTGGGTCATGCAGCATGAAACGTGATTGGGGGTGGGTCGGCGTTGCCGGCTTATTTGAGATTGGATGGGTGATCGGCTTGAAGCACGCCGGGGATGCGCTCGGCTGGGGAGCGACGGCCGTTTGTATCGTGATGAGCATGTACTTACTGATCTTATCCGGACGGCGGCTTCCGATTGGCACGGTCTATGCCGTATTCACGGGCATCGGCACGGCAGGTACGGTGATCGCGGAGATGGCGTTGTTTGGGGAACCGTTCCGCTGGGCTAAGCTGCTGCTCATTTTGCTGTTGCTGGTCGGCGTTATCGGCTTGAAGCTGGTGACCGATGGAGAGAAGCAGACGGAAGGGGGAGCTTAACCGATGGATTGGATACTGCTTGTTTTTGCCGGATTTGGCGAGGTGCTGGGCGTGATCGGGATTAACAAAATCAACACCCGTAAGAGCCTAGGTGCGTATGCCTGGATGGCCGGCGGTTTTTTGCTCAGCTTCCTGTTTCTGACCTTGGCGATGCGAACCATTTCCATGGGGACGGCGTATGCGGTGTGGACGGGAATCGGTACAGCGGGAAGCGCGATCGCCGGGATGCTGCTCTATGGCGAATCCCGCGAGTGGCGGAGGCTGCTGTTTATTGCCTTTATTTTAGGCGCAGCCGTGGGTTTAAAGCTCATCAGCGAGTAAACGGAAGCTGCTTCGGGATGGGTTGGATTTACGTCTATTGGGGGCATATTAAGGGAGGTTCCATTCACACAGATGGTGATCGAAGGGTTGCAGAAGCAGTTTGCCTTATACGCCGAGAACTTCCCGGTTTGGGCGCAGCAAAACGGCATGTTACAATATGTCGTTTGGACAGCCCTGTCGGACGAAGGCGTAGGCGCTTCGATCCAGCATTATAACCCTTTAATCGACGAGGAAATGCGGAAGGAATGGGGCGTACCGGAAAGCTGGAAGCTAATTGCGCAAATGCCGTTTGGCAACATTGAGGCTCCGGCTGGCGACAAGGAGTTTGGGCCGATTGACAACCGAATGAAGGTTCAATTAATACAAAAAGCGTTTGGCTCAACAGCCAGACGCTTTTTTTAGGGGACTCACCCCGCTGTGGAGGTCAGCCAGATGTCCTTAAAGTCCATCCAGCCGAGGTTGTTGATCGCAACACCGCGGATGGAAGGGTGGACATACGTGTTCAACATGCTGTGCACAAGAAAAGTAACCTGCGCTTCATCCTGCAGGCGATTTTCGATTTGCTGCAGCAACACCCGCCGTTTCTCCGGACTTCTGGACGCAAAAACTTCATCCACCATGCCGAACACCCAGCGGCTTAATTCCGGCGGCATATGCAAACGGATGTAGCTGTCTTCCTGCAAGAAGCTTTCCAACTCGCACACCTCATCCTCGGCGAAGACGAGGCATAACAGGACGGCATCGGCTTCCAGGGCAGCCGTTCTTGCCATATCACCTTTTTCATAATTCACAACCTCAACCGGAATTCCGATCGTATCGCATTGGAGTTTGATCCATTCGGCTTCCTCTCTATCGAGATAATGGGCTGCCAACCGGATCGGCTCGCCGATATAACCTATTTCCTCCAGCAGTTGCCTTGCGGCGGCCGGATCGTGCCGATGAACCCCCAGCGTGGTTTCCTCGGTTGGCTGGAAGCTGCGTGCCGGATATCCGGATTTCCCCGTAGTTCGGATCAACCCAGGGCGGTCAATCACCAGGTTAATCGCCTGCCGAAACGCCAGCGATTGCTGCGGTCCAAGTCGGTTACGATTCCAGGAAATTAAGCTGCAGCCCCGTCTTAAGGTCTGGATTCGATTCCAATCGTCCCCGGCTTGGGCGGGAACCCGTGAATCGTTGACGATTAGTTGCTCCCATCTCAACTTGGAGGAATTCGGAATATCGTCGGGCAGAAAGACCAGGGTAACGCCGTCCAAATAAGGTCGACCGAGAAAATAACCCGCATGTACCTCAAGCTCCATCCGGTTCAAGCTCCAATGGGTAAGCCGGAACGGGCCAGTGCCGCTTGGAAACTGCCAAAATGCCGTTTCGTCCTTACTGAGTAAATCGGCAGGAAGGATGGAAGCACATGAGGAGCAGAACAGGCGGGGGAGCAGCCAATTTGGTTGATGCAACTGGAACACAACGGTTCGCGCATCCAGCGCCTCGATCCGGTCTACGCTCGACACCAACCAGCGGTTGGTTGAGACTTCCCGCAGCCGAGAAAAGGTGAAAACGACGTCCTCGGCGGTGAGCTCTTTTCCATGATGAAAACGCACGCCTTTACGCAAATGGAACGTCCACGCCGTACCGGTCTCATCATGATCCCAATGATGGGCGATCATGCCGGTCACTTGACCCTTCGTCTGATCGTATTGCACCAGCCGATCGAAGATTTGCCGAACGAGATGGGAATCCAAGTCGTAAATCAGCTTGGCCGGATCTAACGTAAGCGGAGCTTTATACACCGGCAGGCGGAAGATGTCCCGGCAGCTTTGACCTGCGGCGAGCTGTCGTTCCGCTCCAAACTGGTCATTCAGCCACTGAATGAACCGTTCCCGCGCATGGATATCGCCTTCGTACTGATGAAGGAATTCGAAGGCCAAGCGGTATTCCCCTTTTTCCGCTAGCCTTTGGGCCAGGTCGATCAAGAAATTTTCCCGGTTCACCCGAAATACCAAACGGGAACGATGCCCGCGCCCTCGGCCCGGCGACCAGTCGATCAGACCTTCCTCCTGCAGCTTGCGGATCACCAGCTTGGCGTTCCGCTCCGTACAATGAAACAGCTTCGTTAAATCCTCCAGCGCGACCTCAACTTCGCGAGGCTCTGCCGAATCGCCGCTTCCCTCCGCATAATGATTCAGCAGCGCCAAATAACGCTCTGCGGTTAACACGATCACACACCTCCATGCCCCCGTCCTCCTTGCAAACGCAAAAGGGGAAATGACTTTGGAATAGTATACTCTTTTTCTTCCTGCTTTTGAAGCAGATAATGGAAATAAGCAGAGGGGCGGTCGTTACCAGCCCCGGAAGCAAGGAGGTTATCCCATGAATTATCAAGATTTTTACGTGAGAGAACGGGAGATTAAGGAATTCCATCAGTTGTTAAAAAGACCCGGCAACCCTAACTGCTTTGAAGGGATGACCGTTCCCAAGCGATCGGTGAAAAAACGGAAAAGAGCGAACGGCATGGGTAAGGTACTGCGGTCGATCCTGAATATGTTTTATTGATTCCTTACGAGGAAAATGCCCGCATCACGTGATGCAGGCATTTTTTTTATATTAGGAGGTCTGTTCAGCGAGGACTTCTTTAAATTGCTCGGTTAACAAGGGAACGATTTCGAACAGATCGCCAACGATGCCGTAGTCGGCTACCTTGAAGATCGGCGCTTCAGGGTCTTTGTTAATGGCAATGATGATCCGCGATTGGCTCATGCCGGCCAGATGCTGAATCGCGCCGCTAATCCCGCAGGCGATATAAATTTCCGGTGTGACGACCTTTCCGGTTTGGCCGATTTGCAGCGCATAGTCGCAGTACCCGGCATCACACGCACCGCGCGAAGCGCCGACGGCGCCGCCGAGGGTGTCCGCCAGTTCTTCCAGCACTTTAAAGCCGTCGGCACTTTTCACGCCGCGTCCTCCGGATACGACGATCTTCGCTTCGGTGAGATCGACCTTGCCGGACACTTTGCGCACCACATCCTTGAGGATCGTGTGCAGCGTTGCAGGCGGGGTAAACTCCAACGGAACGAGCGTCCCTGAGGCAGCGGCTGGGGCTGCGGGGGGGAAGTTGTTTGGACGGATGGTCACGATGCCGCTGCCGTCTGCCAGTTCTTTTTGCTCAAAGGCTTTCCCGGCATAAATTGGACGCGTAAATACAACACTGTCGCCGTCCTTGGTGAGGGCGGTAACGTCAGAAATTTGCCCGCAATCAAGCCAGGCAGCCAGCTGAGGTGCGAGATCGCGGCCGATGGCTGTATGTCCAAGCAGGATGAGTCTCGGTTCGTCCGGCAGCACGGCCAGGGCTTGCAGTATCGCTTCAAAGGCCAGCTCCGGCTGATAAGCATGGAGTTCGGCATGATCCAAGACCAGCACCTGGCCCTCCACATGACGGCTCAGCTCGGCTGCGGCATCATCCAGCTGATGACCCAGCAGCACCGCCGCAAGCCGGTCGCTTTCGCCCTGCAGCGCATTCGCGACGTGAAGCGCTTCCAAAGAGACTTGGCGAAGCTTACCATCCTTCGTTTCGACGATCACCACGTACGTTTTGCTCATGATTAACGCCTCCTTCGGGTTAAATGACTTTCGCTTCAGAGCGCAGCAGTCGAACCAATTCCGCTGCCTGTTCGCTAGGTGCACCGGCGAGCAGCTTGCCAGCTTGGCGGGCCGGCGGCAGGGAGAGGCCAAGCCGTCGTGTTTTGGGGGCGATGTCGGTTTCGTTCAGTCCAAGATCGGAGAGGGCCAATTCGCGGAACGGTTTCTTCTTTGCTCTCATAATTCCGGGGAGCGACGGATAGCGTGGTTCGTTTAAGCCTTGCTGGGCCGTGAAAACAGCGGGTAACGCCACCTCCAATGTTTCAGCGTCGCCTTCCGCATCCCGTACGGCGGTTGCCCGATCTCCGTTTACGGTCAGCTTCGTAATCGACGAGACGTGGGGGAGCGAGAGCAGCTTGGCAAGCCGCACGGCGACTTGACCGGCTCCGTTGTCCACGGAGAAGTTGCCGCCCAGGATAAGGTCATAGTTCAGCGTTTGCAGGTAGGCGGCGAGCAGGCGGGAGATGCCGTATTCGTCCGTATCGATCGTCTCTGTGGCGATCCGTACCGCTTCATCAGCGCCCATCGCCAGGGCGGTGCGCAGCGCTTCGGCCGCTCTTTCCGGCCCTGCCGACACGACCGTCACCGTGCCGCCATGGGCTTCCTTCAGGCGCAGCGCTTCCTCAACCGCATATTCGTCGTAAGGGTTAATGACGAACTTAACGCCGTCCTCACCAATCTTACCATCGGTGATGACGATTTTTTCCTCCGTATCGAAGGTTTGTTTCAGGATTACAACGACATGCATGCGGGCCAACTCCTTTCAAGAATGTTCTGCCTCAAGTTCATGCTAACGCTTGCCAGCGCACTTATTTGGGCGACAAGGAGTGAATTTCACTTCTAACGCTGATCAGTAACGCTAATGGCACGATTTGAGGGGGATATTCCTCAAAAACCAGCAAATAAGCGCTGTGACAAGCGTTATATGATGCAGATTCCCACTCGCGTTGCATTAACTTTTCAAACGATATTTCAAATCAACAATTTACTAAATTTGCAAATTATAGGCTGGTTTTCATGTACAAAAATAAAGAAATCCCCTAATGTTGAGTTGATCCAAAGGTTATCCATCAACCTCTCAACAAAAGGAGATTTCTATGGATAACAGTACAAATTTAAGTGTCATATGTCAATGTCTACAAATGTTAAATATTAATTCTTCCCGAGATAGCGTTTTGGATTATCGTGCTCGCAAGCTTTTTGTCGGTTCTTCCCTACTGCTGTTCATTGAAGCCCAGTTACAGCAACGAGAGTCTTATGCTGAAATGTCCGAGCATCTTGAAGCCAATGAAGACTTTCAAGCGATACTTGGTGGACTTGAAAGCATAAGCCCATCCCAACTCTCGCGGAAAATGAAGAAGCTTCCCCTAGAGAACCTTCACCTGCTTTTCATGCAAGTAACGAGACAAATCCAACAACTAACGGAGAATAAGCCAGGAATCACGACTAAGATCGGAAAGCTCGCGATCATGGATTCTACTCAAATCACCTTGCCAGCGATTCTTTCCAAATGGGCTTACTGCTCTGCATCCAATCACGGCGTGAAAATGCACACTTCACTTCTAGTCGTCGACGCGAAGACGATGGTTCCAGATAAAATCATCGCCTCAACCAAAGATGTCGCAGACCACGAAGTTGCCCCAAACTTTACGGTCGATAAAGAAGTGACCTATGTGATGGACCGGGGCTATCAGGTGCACAAGCATTTTCAAGCCTGGGTGGACCAAGGGATGAAGTTTGTGGCTCGGGTTAAGGATAATACCCGATTGACGATCCTCAAGGAACGGGCTCTTCCCAAGCGGGGAGATTTCATTCGGGATGCGGATGTAACTCTGCCAGGGCAGCAAATGAAGTTGCGACTCATTGAGTTTCAGGATCAGCAAGGTCGTTTATATCGCCTTGTGACAAGTCGCATGGATTTATCCGTGCACCAAATTGCAGATGTATATCGGCATCGTTGGCAAATCGAGCTATTCTTTAAATGGATTAAGCAACACCTCCGTTTAGTGAAGCCTCATGGGTACACCGCAGAAGCCATCTGGAACCAGATGTATATCGCGTTGATATCCTATGCTCTGTGCCTGTTGCTACGCCTGAAGCTAGAGTGCAAGCAAACCGTTTGGCAGTTACTTCGATTGATTCGACTCTATGCCGATCGGTCATGGACTAGGCTGCATGAAGCCTTATTCAAAAAGCCCACACGGAGTTCAAAAGGACGAACGAAGCGAAACGGTCGGCCCCCCAAGCAGGCGAACAAATCGATGAAGCCACGAATCATTGTAGAAGTATTGAACTAAATACTTAAATTTTAAAAAATGGGTAACGTGCGGGTTTAATCCCCTCTAAACTTTTTCAAATTTAAGCAAAGTGTGTCTGTAAAATATATACTAATATGGTTTATATATACTATATCGTTGTTCTGTATTTGTCTGAATCAAAGCAGAAAGAAGTCTTAATGCAACGCTAGTGGCAGATTCCGATTTTGCCTCTGATAAGGTCGATCACAAGCGTTAGCGCAGAGCCGATAGGTGGGGTGTTGCTCAGAAATAAGGGCTCACTTCTTCATCGCACGCAGGAAAAAGTCTACCGTGTTCTCCACTTGAGCGGATAGAGAGTACTTCATACCAGAGATCAGCCAGGAGGTCACGACCTCGTCCAAGGCTCCAAAGATCAACTGACGGGATAGCTTGGTGTCCAGGTTGGTGCGAAACGAGCCTTCCTCAATCCCTCTCTTCAAGATATGCTCGATGAGCGTGATGTAGGGCTTCACCGCAAGGCCGATTGCCTTGCGCAGTTCGAGGGAGCTTTGCCGCAGCTCGATTTGCGTCACGTACGCAAAATTTACGTTCTGCTCCAGATGGGTGAAGTGAATTTCGCACACTTTACGCAGCGCTTCTTCGGCTGTGCTCGTTTCACGGATGTTCTGATGGAACAGATCAACAAGCTTGCCCAGCCGATCCTGGAAGAGGGAGATCAGGATATCCTCTTTATTTTTGAAATATAAATAAATTGTGCCGTCTGCGACTCCAGCCTCTTTTGCGATTTTTGAGACCTGGGAGCCGTGGAACCCGTTCTCCGCAATGACTTTTTCCGCTGCATCCAAGATCATTTCAAATTTTTCCTGTTTCCTACTTGTCATCGAGCCACCTCAATGCTAAAATTTAAAACAACTGAATGAACCGTCATTCATTTTCTTAATCTTAGGGGAAGAACTCACCGATTGTCAAGGGACGTTCCTTAAGATTTTCATTTAACTCCATGTTGTAAACGTTTACCCTGTTGACTTGTACGAGGGCCAACCTCAATCGTGCTAGGAACTCATCACTCATTAACACTTTGACCCCAGTAATTCAGCTTTATCTCCATTTCGGCTATGACTGTTGTGAAATCAATGAACCCCTTAGTCCTGCCAGAACCAGCATTCCCGCACACATTGACACACTTTATCGATCAGCGATCTCTTTCCACAAAAAGAATTGTTCGAAGGAGGGACGCATATTCATGGTTACGTTTTGGCTTACGCTAAACGCTTTGCTGTTTGCCGCCGTTACGGGATATGCCATATTCGTTTTCTATCAGGCTGTAGTCCGTCGTTACCTGTATCTGCGGCTTGGCCGGCCGTTCGACTTCCGTGCTAGGCACGGGGGAGCCCAAGGCGAATTCTGGTCGCAAGTGCTCGGGCAGAAGAAGCTGATGAAGGATCGCAAAAGCGGGTTGATGCACGTTGTTGTGTTTTACGGGTTTATCGTGTTGCAGTTTGGGGCGATTGATCTGATCGTCAAAGGGCTGTCGCGAGGCGGTCATCTGCCGTTGCCTGCATACGAGCTGTTCGGCTGGTTCCAAGAGTTTACCGCGCTCGCGATTCTCATCGCGATGGGGTACGCCGCATACCGCCGTTATATCGAGAAGCTGCCGCGATTAAAAAAGGGTTGGAAACCTGGCATCGTTGTGATTTTCATCTATGCCTTGATGGTTTCCGTGCTCTTGTCGTTAGGCTTCGAACGTGTATGGATGGGGCTGGAGTTTTCATGGTACGCCCCGGTCTCGTCAGCCATCGCCGCCGGATTCGCCTGGCTGCCTGCGGCCGCCGCGGAAGCTGTTTTTTACGTGTTTTGGTGGCTGCATTTATTGATCCTGCTTTCTTTTCTCGTATACATCCCTCAATCGAAGCACTTCCATCTCATCACTGCACCTATTAACATCTGGCTGCGCCGCCGGGAACCGCATGGCAAACTGCAGAGCCTGGATCTTGAAGACGAAGAAGCCGAAAGCTTCGGGGTGGGCTGCATCGAGGATTTCACGCAAAAGCAAATGCTCGACTTCTACGCCTGCGTGGAATGCGGTCGCTGCACCAGCGTCTGCCCGGCGGCAAGCACCGGCAAAACGCTGTCGCCGATGCATCTGATCACGAAGCTGCGCGATCATCTCACCGAGAAAGGCGCCGCCGTTACAGGCAAATCGCCGTGGGTGCCGGCGAATGTGTTTGGCTCTGACGGCGTCCACGCGGTGGCAGCAGGTGCGGCGCATGCGGCACCGGACTGGGGCCGCGCATCGGGCATCACCGACATCCGCCCGACGCTGGATTGGCAAAAGGCGGCTTGGCAACCGGCTGCCCAAGGTAAAGCGGCAACCGATCTTGAACTAATCGGCGACGTCATGACCGAAGAAGAAATTTGGGCCTGCACGACTTGCCGGAATTGCGAGGATCAATGTCCGGTGGGGAACGAGCACGTCGATAAAATTGTGGACCTGCGCCGTCATCTTGTCCTGATGCAGGGCAGCGTTCCTGCGGAAGGCCAACGGGCGATGCAGAACATCGAGCGGCAAGGCAATCCCTGGGGGATCAGCCGCAACGACCGCGCAGCCTGGACCGGCGAGCTGGAGGGTATTCCTGTGCCGACGGTGAAGGATAATCCGTCCTTTGAGTATTTGTATTTCGTTGGCTCGATGGGCTCTTATGATCTGCGCAGCCGCAAAGTCACGCGGGCGTTTGTCCGGCTGTTACACGAAGCGGGCGTTAACTTCGCGATCCTTGGCAACGAGGAGCGCAATTCCGGGGATACGCCGCGCCGGATGGGCAATGAGTTCTTGTTCCAACAGCTATGCCATGAAAACATTGCAACGTTCCAACGGTATGGGGTGCGCAAAATCGTTACCGCTTGCCCGCATACATTTAATACGTTGAAAAACGAATATCCCGAATTCGGTCTGGAGGGGGTGGAAGTACAGCACCATACACAGCTACTGGAGCAGCTGATCCGTGAGGGACGGTTGAAGCCGACCCACCAGGTCAACGAACGGGTTACCTATCACGATTCTTGTTATCTTGGGCGGTATAACGGTGTCTATGATGCGCCGCGCGAGGTCCTGCGGGCCGTGCCCGGCGTGGAGCTGGTTGAGATGGCCCGCTCCCGGGAGAACGGGATGTGCTGTGGCGCCGGCGGCGGGCTGATGTGGATGGAGGAAACCGCCGGCAAACGGATCAACTTGGCCCGCACCGAGCAAGCGTTGGAGGTACATCCAAGCATGATCAGCAGCGCCTGCCCGTATTGCCTGACGATGCTGGAAGACGGCACCAAGCTTAAGGAAGTGGAAGACCAGGTAAAGGCGCGGGACATTGCCGAAATTTTGGCGTTGTCCGTGTTCGGCGAGCAGGCGGCGGATCCGGTCCCCGCATTATCTCAATGAATTTTTAAGGTCATAGGAGGTAGATCAAATGAACAAACCGATCCGAAAAGCAGCCGTTATCGGCTCTGGTATCATGGGCTCCGGCATCGCTGCCCAACTGGCGAATGCGGGCATCTCCTGCCTGCTGCTCGACATCGTCCCGCAACGGTTAAGCGACGCGGAGATGGCCGCTGGGCTGACGCTCGACCATCCGTTCGTGCGCAATCGCTTAGCGACGTCGGCGATCGCCGGGCTGTCCAAGACGAAACCCGCGCCGTTATATGACAACGCTTTCGCGGAGCGAATCACACCCGGCAATCTGGAGGATCATTTGCACCTGATTGCTGACGTGGATTGGGTGATCGAGGTCGTCGTCGAAAACCTCGCCATCAAGCAGCAACTGCTCGCCCAGGTAGAGCGCCACTGGAAGCCGGGGACGATCGTCAGTTCCAATACGTCGGGGATCTCGATCAACGCGATGGCGGAAGGGCGGTCCGAGGAATTCGGGAGACATTTTCTCGGCACACATTTCTTTAATCCGCCGCGGTATATGAAGCTGCTGGAGATCATCCCGGGGCAAACGACCGATCCGGAGCTGGTTCAAGGCTTAAGCCGCTTCTGCGAGCAAAAGCTGGGCAAAACGGTCGTTCTGGCCAAAGATACGCCAAATTTCATCGCCAACCGAATCGGCACCTATGGCCTGCTCGTGACGCTACGCGAGATGGCGGAGAAGGGGTACACCGTCGAAGAGGTGGATGCGGTGACCGGCCCGGCGATGGGCCGACCGAAAAGCGCCACCTTCCGCACCTTGGATCTGGTCGGCCTAGACACGTTCCTGCATGTGGCCGACAACGTATATGCGAACGTATCGGATGAAGCGGAGAAGCAGGTGTTTGCCGCTCCGTCATCGCTGAAGGACATGGTATCGCGAGGCTGGCTCGGCGAGAAAAGCGGGCAGGGCTTTTACCGCAAAATCAAAGGGGAGAAGGGCAGCGAAATTCTGTCCTTAAACCTGCAGACAATGGAGTACGCACCGCAGCGCAAAGTGACGTCCGCTTCCTTGGAAGCCGCCAAGCTGGCGAAAGGGGCGGCCGCCAAAACGAAGGCGCTGCTTGGCACGCAAGACCGCTACTCCCAGCTGGCATGGGATGTACTGAAGCAGGTGCTGATTTATTCCGCCGCCAAGCTGGGTGAAATTGCGGATAACATCCGCGAAATCGATGAAGCGATGAAATGGGGCTTTAACTGGGAACTGGGGCCGTTTGAAACGTGGGATGCCATCGGCCTGGTGCGTACCGTTGAGAAGATGGAGGCGGAAGGGCTGACGGTACCGGCCTGGGTCAAGGACTGGATTGCTGAGGGAAATACCTCGTTCTACAAAAAAGACGGTGGCTCTCTATTCCAAGCCGCAGTTGGAGGATACGCGCCAGTAGCGCTGCCGCCGGAACAGATCTCGCTTCGCGACTTGAAGGCGCAGAATCGAGTGGTGCGCAGCAACAGCGGCGCCAGCCTGATCGACCTTGGCGACGGCGTAGCTTGCTTGGAGTTCCATTCACCGAACAATGCGATCGGCGCGGATATTTTGCAGATGATCTTGCAGAGCATGGATGAGGTGCGGGACAACTTCGAAGGGCTGGTCATTGCCAACCAGGGCCGCAATTTTTGCGTTGGCGCCAACCTGATGTTGCTGCTCATGGAGGCACAGGACGAGGAATGGGATGAAATCGACGACATTATTCGTCTGTTCCAGAACACGATGTACCGGCTGAAACGGTTTGAAAAGCCGGTCATTGCGGCGCCGCACCGCATGACGCTGGGCGGCGGTGTGGAGGCGTGCATGCCGGCAGATCAGGTCATCGCCGCCGCTGAAACGTATTACGGACTCGTCGAGGTGGGCGTTGGCCTGATCCCGGCGGGCGGTGGCTGCAAGGAATTGGCATTGCGAGCCAGCCAGCAGGCAATGTTGGCTGAGGCTGATTTGCAGCCATACATCAACCACTACTTCCAAACGGTTGGGACGGCTACCGTATCCAGCAGCGGTCATGACGCCAAACGGCTGGGGCTGTTGAAGTCCACCGATCGGGTGGTGTTAAATCCCGATCAGTTGATTTACGAAGCGAAGCAGGCCGTCTTGAAGCTGGCGGGAAGCGGATATGAGCCGATTCCCGAGACGAAGTTCCGCGTCGTTGGCTCCGAAGGCAAAGCGGTTCTGCAGCTTGGCGCACTCGGCATGCACGAAGGCGGTTATATCAGCGATCACGATCTGCTGATCGCCAACAAGCTCGCCCATGTGCTCGCTGGAGGCGACGTGCCCGCCGGGACGCTGGTGACCGAGCAATATATGCTCGATCTGGAGCGTGAGGCGTTCCTGAGCTTATGCGGCGAACCCAAGACGCAGCAACGCATGCAGCACATGCTGAGCAAAGGCAAACCGCTACGGAACTAAACGAAGGGGAGGATGAGTTCAGATGAAGGAAGCTGTGATTGTATCCGCGGCCCGAACCGCAGTGGGCAGAGCCAAGAAAGGCAGTCTGGTCCAAACCCGCGCCGATGATTTAGGCAAAATCGTGCTGGAAGCCGCGATTGAGCGTGCACCCGGTCTGAGCAAAGGGGATGTTGAGGACATCATCATTGGCTGCGCCATGCCGGAGGGGGAGCAGGGGCTTAACTTTGCACGCATCATGGCGCTCTACGCCGGGTTTCCGGTGACGGTGCCTGCCATTACCATCAATCGCTTCTGTTCTTCGGGTTTGCAGGCGATTGCCTTTGCGGCGGAGCGGATCATGCTGGGTCAGGCCGATGTGTTGATCGCCGGCGGCGTGGAAAGCATGGGCCATGTGCCAATGACCGGGTTCAAGGTGTCGCCGAACCCGCGGATCGTCGCTGAAATGCCGGAGGTCTACATCGCGATGGGCCATACGGCGGAACGCGTTGCCGAACGTTTTGGCATCTCCCGGGAAGATCAGGACCGGTTCGCTTTGGCATCGCATCAGAAAGCCGCTCAAGCCATCGCCGAAGGCAAGTTCAAGGAGGAGATCGTCCCGTTTGAGGCGGAGCTGCGCAGCTTGGATGAGCGCGGGAAGGTCAAAGTGAAGCGCTTTGTGTTTGACACTGACGAAAGTGTCCGCAGCGATACGACCCTTGAAGCTTTAGCGAAGCTGAAACCCAGCTTTAAGCAAGGGGGAACCGTGACCGCAGGGAACTCCTCGCCGATGAACGATGGGGCGGCAGCGGTCGTTGTCATGAGCCGGGAGAAGGCCGATGCGTTAGGGCTTCAACCGCTGGCAACGTTCCGCGCGTTTGCGGTGGCCGGCGTGGAGCCGGAGTTGATGGGCGTAGGTCCGGTCAAGGCGATTCCGAAGGCGCTGGCGGCTGCAGGGATCACGCTGGACGATGTGGATCTGTTTGAGATCAACGAAGCATTCGCCTCTCAATGCATACACGTGATTCGCCAGTTGGGTCTGGATGAGAACAAAGTGAACGTCAATGGCGGCGCGATTGCCCTCGGACATCCGCTGGGCTGCACCGGGACGAAGCTGTCGATCTCCCTGATTCACGAACTGCACCGACGGGGCGGCAGGTACGGTGTCGTGTCGATGTGTATTGGCGGCGGTATGGGCGCGGCCGGCGTTTTTGAAGTTCACCCTTGAATCCATTTGAATGAAGGAGAGGATCGCATGAGCAACGAAACGAAGGAAAAAATCGTAGGCGGAAGCTTTGTCATTACCGATGTAGATTACCGTCAGGTTGTGACCCCGGAGGATTTCAGCGAGGAGCATCGCATGATCGGCGAGACGACGGAGGAATTCGTCCGATCGGAAATCCTACCGCGGGACGAAGAGATCGAGCATTTGAACTATGAGCTGACCGCCGATTTGCTGCGCAAAGCGGGCGAAGTAGGGCTGCTCGGCGCTGACGTGCCGGAGGCTTACGGCGGCATGGGGCTAGACAAAGTCAGCACAACGTTAATCAGCGAAAAGCTGACGAAAGCTTCCTCATTTGCCCTCTCAGCCGGAGCTCATGTCGGCATCGGGACGCTGCCCATCGTGTTTTTCGGAACCGATGCCCAGAAGCGCAAATACTTGCCGAAGCTGGCGACAGGGGAACTACTCGCGGCGTATTGCTTGACCGAACCTTCCTCGGGCTCCGATGCGCTGGGGGCCAAGACGACCGCGGTGTTGTCGGAGGATGGGACGCATTATGTGTTAAACGGGACGAAACAATTTATTACGAACGCCGGCTTTGCGGATATTTTCATTGTGTACGCCAAGGTGAACGGCACCGATTTCAGCACGTTTATCGTTGAACGGAGCATGGAAGGGGTGAGCATCGGACCGGAGGAGAAGAAGATGGGCATCAAAGGCTCCTCCACCTGCCCTCTGATCCTTGAAGACGTGAAAGTGCCGGTCGAAAATCTGCTGTGGGAAGTGGGCAAAGGCCACTTGATCGCCTTCAACATCCTGAATATCGGACGCTTCAAATTGGCGGCAGGATGTCTTGGTTCCTCCAAGGATGCAATCGAATATGCGGCAAAATACGCCAATGAACGTACCCAATTCGGGCAAAAGATCTCGTCCTTCCCGCTCAGCGGCAAAAAGCTGGCGGAGATGAATACGCGTACGTTCGTGCTGGAAAGTATGGTCTATCGTACAGCCGGCCTGTTTGACGTCGGATTAGCCGATGTCGATTACAGCAGCGCGGACGTGGGCTACCAATCGGCGAAGCAAATCGCCGAATACCAACTGGAATGCTCCATCAACAAAGTGTTTGGCTCGGAGGTGCTGGATTTCGTTGCGGACGAAGGCGTGCAAATCCATGGCGGCTACGGGTTTACACAGGAATATCGAATTGAGCGGATTTATCGCGACTCGCGGATCAACCGGATTTTTGAAGGCACCAATGAAATTAATCGTCTTCTGATTCCCGGCGCGCTGGTTAAACGGGCGATGAAGGGCGAGCTCCCCCTGCTGCAGGCGGCGCAAAAGCTGCAAGCGGAGCTGATGGAGCCGATCCCAAGCCGCACCTTCGAAGGCACGTTGGAGGAGGAGGCCTACCTGCTGTCCATGGCCAAGAAGATTTTCCTGATGGTGGGTGCCCAAGCGGTGCAAAAATATCAGCTCAAGCTGGAGCGGGAGCAGGAAGTGCTCAGTCATTTGGCGGATATGATGATCGCCATCTATGCCATGGAAAGCGCGTTGCTCCGCACGAAGAAGCGCATTGCGCAAGCTGGTGAAGACAAGGCAGCACTCTATATCGCTATGACGAAGGTGTTCATTCAAGAGGAATTTGGCAAGATCGAAGCTTTGGCGAAGGAAACGCTAAGTTATATGGAGACAGGGGATATGCTGCGCACGCAACTCTCCATCCTGAAAAAATTGACAAAGCGGTCAGCCCTGAATACGCTGTCATTAAAACGGCAAATCGCCGCCGAGGTGATCCGGGCGGAGAAATACGTTTTGTAAAATTGCGAGGTTGGGAGGCAAGGCGTATGTCGAGTAAACCTTGGCTGAAGTTCTACCCTGCTGAAGTACCACCGACCTATGATTATCCGAAGCAAAATCTCGCCCACTTTTTAGAAGTTTCCGCTGCTCGTTTCCCCGAAGTGACAGCTCTGGAGTTCATGGGAAAAAAGATCAATTACCGTACTCTGCTGAAACAGTCGTACCAATTTGCGAATGCCCTGCGAAAGCTGGGCATTCGCAAGGGGGACCGGGTGGCTATTATGCTGCCGAATTGCCCGCAGGCGGTGATCGCCTATTACGGGACACTGCTCATGGGCGGAATCGCCGTCATGACGAATCCGCTTTATATGCCCAGGGAGCTGGAGCATCAGCTCACCGATGCGGGCGCACGCGTGATGGTGACGTTAGACCCGCTCGTGGAGCGGGTAAGGACAGCGACAAAGCTGCATCCGATGGAATATATCATCGCAACATCGATTAAGGACTATTTGCCTTTCCCCAAAAACATGCTGTATCCGATCAAAGCCAAAAAAGACGGCATGCTGGCTCATTTAAACTATAATGATCGCTTAATCGCCTTTCCGGCCTTTCTTGTCAGCGGCAGCTCTGAGCCCTGCCATGTGGAAGTGGATTCTGAACAGGATTTAGCGTTATTGCAATACACCGGCGGGACCACGGGCTTTGCCAAAGGGGTCATGCTGACGCACATGAATCTGGTGGCCAATACGATTCAAAACCAGCTCTGGTTTTACCGTGCTAGGCCGGCGAAGGAGAAGTATTTGGCGGCGCTCCCTTTTTTCCATGTGTTTGGCATGACGGTGCTGTTAAATCAATCGGTTTCTTTAGGTGGGACTCTGCTGCTGATGCCTCGTTTTGAAATTAATCAGGTGCTGCAGACGATCCATCTCAAGAAACCGACCGTATTTCCCGGCGCGCCAACGATGTACGTTGCGATTATTAATCACAAGGACGTAGCGGGGTACGATTTATCTTCGATTAATGTCTGCGTCAGCGGTGCGGCTCCGTTGCCGCTTGAGGTCCAAACCCGGTTTGAGGAAATCACCGGCGGCAAGCTGATCGAGGGCTATGGATTAACCGAAGCCTCCCCGGTCACGCATGCCAATAACATCTGGGGGATGCGGAAAACCGGATCAATCGGCATCCCATTTCCTGATACCGATGCGATGATCGTGCAGCCCGATACGCTGGAGGAGGTGCCGGTTGGTGAAGTCGGCGAGCTGGCCGTACGGGGCCCTCAAGTGATGCGGGGATACTGGAACCGCCCGGAAGAAACGTACAAGACGCTGCGTGACGGGTGGCTGCTCACCGGAGATTTGGGGCGGATGGATGAAGACGGATTCTTCTACATTTTAGATCGGCGCAAAGATTTGATCATTGCCGGAGGATATAACATTTATCCGCGGGAGGTCGAAGAGGTGTTGTTCGAGCATCCGGACGTGGAAGAGGCAATTGTGGCCGGTATCTTCGACCGATATCGCGGCGAGACGGTCAAAGCTTATATCGTTCTGAAAGAAGGGGCAGTACCGGACGAGGAGGGCATCAAACGCTGGTGCAAGGAGAAGCTCGCTGCTTATAAGGTGCCGAAGGTTTACGAATTTCGGGATAGTCTCCCGAAAACATTGGCCGGTAAAGTGCTGCGCCGCAAGCTCGTGGAAGAAGAAGCGGAGCGTCAGAATCCGGCTCAAACGAAAGAGAAGTAACCGTTGGTGTGCTTAAATCCGAGGCAGAATCAGGGCTTTTTGGCAGCGAACGGGATGAACGGAGGTTATCTGAAATGAAAGCGGATTCAGAAGAGCTGCAGCAACGTTTAGCGTTGTGGAATCAAGCGGCGATTGGCTCGTTTGTGGATTATCTCGGCTGTGAAGTGGTTGAAGCGAATGAGCAGCGGGTTGTGATGCGCCTTCAGATTCAGCCGCATCATTTGAACTTGATCGGCATCGTCCACGGGGGGGTTCATGCGACGTTGATCGATTCGGCGATGGGACTGCTGGCGATGATTGCCAAACCGGAAGCCAGTGTGGTGACAACGAACTTAAACTTAAATTACGTCACCAAAGCCGTGAAGGGATCGATCACTGTGACTGCTGAACTGGTTCACATATCGCGTAAATCGGTGACCACGATGGCGTATGCACGGCTGGATCAAGGTGAAATCTGCGCATTTGGAACAGGAACGTTCCGCGTGACCTGACGTTTAGGTGGATACCTGCGCAGGAAGTCCTCCTAACGCATATGGTGAATAAACGCAAGGACATATGTGTTAGGAGGAGCCTATGAATATTTTGATGGTGGCGCCCGAGCAGATCCCGGTTCCCGGGAACGGCTCCGTGGAGATCAGCATGCTGGCCATCGCCAAGCAATTGGCCGTGAATCATCGCGTTACGCTGATCAGCAGAAAGGCCCGAAACTTGCCCCGCGTCAGCCGGATGGGGAACTTAACGATCGTCCGGGTGAGCAGCGGAAGCTCCAGTAAGTATATTGCCTCCGTTTTGCATTACTTGAAAGGGAGACGGTATGACCTGATTCAAGTCGATAATCGTCCGCATTATATGGCCAAAATCAAGGCGGCGTTTCCCCATACTCCCGTCACGTTGTTCCTGCATTCGCTGACGTTTGTGAAACCCACCACCAAAGTGAACGAAAGTCTGAGCCGAGCCGACCTGATTATTGCCAACAGCGATTCGCTGAAAGCGAATTTAGCCGCGCGCTTCCCACGGCATGCGGGGAAACTGCGCAAGGTGCATCTTGGTGTAGACACCGCTCGGTTTAGCCCGGCAAGCGGAGCAGGGCACTCTGGAACATTCCGCGTCTTGTTCGCGGGGCGGGTCATTCCACGCAAAGGGGTTCCGGTTCTGATCCGGGCGATCAGCCGTGTGCGCAAGGAATATGGGCCGGTTAGCTTAACCGTAGTTGGCGGCGGTAAACCCGGATATTTAAGAGAACTCAAGCGTTTAGCCAGGGCGAAGGGAGTGCCTGTCACATTTACCGGCAAAGTTCCGCATCGTTCCATTCATCGCAAGTTCCAGCAGGCCGATCTGTTTGCGTGTCCGTCACAGGAGCATGAAGCGTTTGGTCTGGTG
This sequence comes from Paenibacillus sp. MB22_1, assembly GCF_047200555.1. Classification (NCBI taxonomy): domain Bacteria; kingdom Bacillati; phylum Bacillota; class Bacilli; order Caryophanales; family Paenibacillaceae; genus Paenibacillus; species Paenibacillus sp. MB22_1. Next base: position 1,519,245 of record NZ_JBLADV010000001.1, on the reverse strand, counting down.
AATGTGGAAGCGATGGCATCGGGTCTTCCCGTCGTCGCATCCAATATTGGCGGGATTGGGGAGATCGTCAAACACGGTTCGAATGGTTACCTCGTCGATGCCTACCGCAACTCTGAAGAGCATGCGAAGTGGATTCTGAAGCTGGCACGGGATCGGGAGCTGACCGTTCGAATGTCCAGACAAGCGCGGAAGGACGCTGTAGAGAAGTTCGGATGGAAGCAAACGGCCAAGAAGCTGATGGGAATCTATCGGCAGTTTGGTTCATAAACCTTATCCTACCAAAAACGGACGATAGGATGCCCTGTGGCATGGCCTTCGTCCGCTTTTTTTTTATTTCCGCTTGTATTTGCCATAAGCACGAGCATATTTCATGATGGTGCGGAAGATACTCTTATCCTTCAGTTTCCGGAAGATGAACGGATCCGGCGAAGTGTTCACTTCAAGAATCCAAGGCCGCATCTTCTGGTCAAGCGCCACATCGACACCGATTTCGCGCAGCCCGGGGAAGCTCTTCTTTAAGTGATTGGCAATGTCCTCCCCAAAGCCCTCCAGTATATTGGTATAAGACTTGAGCCGCGATCCCTTCAAATAGGGGGAAAGCAGCTTCTCTACCGGCATAAGCTTCCCATCATTATGATAGTTGGTGACAATCTTCTTCGGGTGGGCCAGTCTGCCAATTATGCCGGTTGTCTTCCAAACCTTCTGCGGGGTACGTTGCACCATGACACGCAGGTCGAAGCGCCGCTGATCATATTTGAGCAGCTCAATGCCTTGCTGAACGAGATAACGACCTTTCAGCTTATGTTTTCGAATCGAGTGATAGAGTTCATCCACTGAATGATGGGTCCACACCTTCTTGTCAAGCTGGTGTTGGTAGATCCCGTGTCTGGAGTAAGGTTTATATTCAACCCGCATGACGCCTTTTCCCCATGTGCCGTTCACTGGCTTAACGTAGACCATATGGTATCTCAGCAGCATACTATGCAAATTCTCTTTAGTAAATCGGCGGGTTTCAGGGAGATAGCTCCGCAGCGTCTTGCTTTTCATCAACGCTTCATTTTTTTTCAGCTTGCTTGTGATATGACGCGGGTGACGAGCAGTTTTCATGATCGCGGTTCCCCTTCGAGATGTTTTTTATGGTAATGTATTCGTCCGCACTGGAAAAGGGAAAGATGATCACCTACCCGCCCTGAAAATAGACAGATGATTGACCTGAATTAGTTCGTTGGCATATAATTGTCAAGACAACTATTAAAGCAAGGTGTGACATATGGTGAGAAGGGACCACTCTCAGCACGAGCTGGCCATCGGATATATCATGGGGATGGCTTACCGCAAAATCACAGCATTACTGCAGCATCGATTGAAGGATTATGACATTACTACTGAGCAATGGTCCGTACTTCATAAGATCTATAATTCGGATGGCTTGATCCAGAAAGAGATTGCGGATCGAACCGGAAAGGACAAGCCAACGATTACTCGAATTATCGACTTGCTGGAAAGCAAAGGACTCGTTCGCAAGCAAGCGGGGGAGCGGGATCGAAGATCGTTTGTCGTATTTGCAACCGAGCGGGGAAGAGAACTGATCTGCGAAACGTTGCCGATTGAACGGGGCGTAAATGAAGAGGTGAAGCAGCTCATGGATGCGGAGGAATACGAGAAGCTCGTGGAGCTGCTCCAGCGCATCCATCTTCAGCTTGGTGAAGAATCGCAAAACAAAGGTTGACAACTAAGTAGATTAGAGGCGAAGAAATGAATTTACACAAGGAATCAGACCGATTATGGACGAGATCGTTTATATCATTAACGATCTCTGCTTTTTTGTTATTTTTGAATTTGCAAATGTTGTTGTCTTCACTTTCATCTTATGCCAAAAATGACCTTGCCGCCAGTGATTTAGAGGTCAGTCTCGTGACCAGCGTTTTTGCGGTATCCGCGATCTTGGCTCGTTTCCTCACAGCAGCGATGCTGCGGAAGTTTTCACCTAACGTTCTGCTGTTCACTGGCTTAATCATCGCAGCACTTATGACTGAATTCAATCATTGGGCGGGTTCGGTTGAAGGATTGATGCTGTTACGGGCCGGGTACGGTGTTGGTTTTGGGATTGGCAGCACCATTTTGCCAACGTTGGCATCACGGATCATTCCGCCAACTCGAATGGGGGAAGGCATTGGGTATTATGGGTTGTCCAGCAGCTTGGCGATGTCGATCGGCCCAATGATCGGTTTAAATATGCTGCAGAAGTACGGTTTTGGCACATTGACCTTGACGGGGGCATTGGCTGTTCTGGTGGTGATCCCGTTGTTGCTAATTACCCGAGCATTGCCAAGAAACCATAATCAAGAGATGAAAGCAAGCGAGAAGAAAACGACGCCGAGAGCCAGCGCCCCGGCCCTGGAACGTCGTACGTCGTTTAACCGTAAATTTTTGTTGCCAGCATTTCTAAATATGTTATTATCGATCACCTACAGCGGTCTGTTAAGCTTTATCGCTCTCTTCGGCGAATTTATCCACTTGGAACAAGTGGGGTTATTTTTCTTGTTTAATGCGGCCACGGTGGTCATCATTCGTCCGATCTCCGGCAGGATCTTTGATGCGAAGGGCCATGTGGCCGTCTTGATCCCGGCTGCGCTGCTTGTTGTCGCGAGCATGGTTGTCTTGTCGTTCACCCAGTCGTTGCCGATGCTGATTGTTTCGGCGCTGCTGTACGGACTTGGCTTCGGGGCGACCCAGCCCACGCTGCAGGCTTGGATGCTGCGAACCAGCACACCGGAGCAATATGGAGTAGCGAACAGCATGTTTTTTAATACTACGGATTTTGGCGTCGCCATTGGTGCAATCATTCTAGGGGCTATCGCATCTGCCACGGATTATGCGGTGATGTACCGTTATTCAGCCGGGGTCATGGGGTTGTTCCTGGTCGTTTACGTTGCGTCGCATTTTTTGGTGAATAAGCGGTTTTCCACGAAGAATTATCCGGCAGATCGCGCTGCGGGTTCCGCCTCTGAGGCGAAAGCAAGCAGTACGAACTAAGGCAGCGGCTATTTCCCTTTGCGCGTTAACTCGGACAAGCGATCCCACTGTTCTTCCGTCACCTCGGCAAGATCGTTAAATTGTCCGGCCCCGCGCAGCCATTCACCGCCGTCAATCGTGACCACCTCACCGTTGATATAGCCGGCGGCATCCGAGACGAGGAAGGCGGCTAAGTCCGCCAGCTCTTCGGGGCGGCCGGTTCTCCCGAGTGGCACGCGTCCCAGCATTTTTGCCTCCAGCTCCGGTGTAGGGGAGAGGCGGGACCAGGCACCTTCCGTTGGAAACGGCCCGGGAGCGATCGCCACCTGACGGATCCCGTGAGGTGCCCACTCGACGGCTAATGAGCGGGTCAGAGCGAGAACGCCAGCCTTGGCCGCGGCGGAGGGAACGACGTATCCCGATCCGGTCGAAGCGTAGGTCGTGACAATGTTCAGCATCGTTCCGGGCAACCGCTGTTCAATCCAATGTTTTCCTACCTCTAATGTCATGTAAAATGTACCGTGCAGCACGATGCCCAGCACCGCATTGACGGCATTGGGAGACAGACGTTCTGTCGGGCTGATAAAATTGCCGGCAGCGTTGTTGACAAGCACATCGATCCGTCCGAAATGACGCCAAACGGCATCTACGCAGTTATGGACTTGCCCGGGATCGCGAACATCACAGCGCTGCGGGAATACCTCACTGCCGTCAGCGGAGGATAGTTCTTCAGCAGCTTTTTCCAATACGTCTTCACGTCGACCGCAGATGGCGACCTTAGCGCCGAGCTGCAAAAACCGACTGGCCATGGCCCGTCCTAACCCCGTACCGCCACCGGTGATCAGGATGACCTTATCCTTCAATAAATCTTTTGCGAACGCTTCCATCTATTCACGCTCCCGGATTTCAAATCAACCTCTGTATCATGATATTCGCGCTTAAGGTTCATTATCCTGTAGCCTGGGAACGCTGATGGACAATAAAATATCCGCAGCGGCCCCATAAGGAGCCCTGCGGATGGATCAACGAAAGAGGAAGGTTATTTCGTGGAATCCGTATCAGTGAACGGCACCGGTTTGGCCACCCATTCATCGGCCTCCGGCTCGATGTCGACTCCATTCTCAATCTTCTTTTTCTCGGCCAACGAATCCCCTTGTTCATTTAATTTGTTGCGCAGTTTGGCCTCATCGCGGGCTTGTTGATTCTGATGTTCCATACTGATCCTCCTTAAGTCATTCTCTCGGTAGTAGTCATTACCTTCCATAGGGTATCCCGATCCCCGTGTTTTCATGTTTCAGACCCGTAGAATTTAGTTTATATTTAGAGAGAGCTGGAATAAAATAGGAATTAGGACATCCTTGCGTTTCATTAGGTGCAATTCCGAGATCGCTTAACGAAAGACAGGTTTTCTACTTTCGCTTTGAGGAGGAATGATGATGAAGCTTCATAAGGTTTGTCTAGTTTTGCTGTGTTTATTCATAGCCACCTCGTTTGGGGCCATCGCACCGGCCGCTCCCGTTGCTGCCGCTGGCGAACTGAAGCCGTTCCCGCAGCAGGTCAGCTATCCGGGAGTAATCAAGCCAAGCCATGTCACCCAAGCGGCGATGAATCAGGCCGTGGCGGCATATTACGATTATTGGAAAGCGACCTACCTTAGGAATAATTTGACCTCGTTGCCGGGCGGTTATTATGTGAAGGGAAATATCACGGGGGATCCCGACGGATTTACCGCGCTGGGTTCTTCCGAAGGCCAAGGCTACGGCATGATCATCACGGTGCTGATGGCCGGATATGATCCGAACGCCAAGACGATCTATGACGGGTTGTTCAAAACGGCACGCGCGTATAAGAGCAGCGGCAACCCGAATTTGATGGGCTGGGTTGTGGCGGACAGCAAAGCAGCTCAGGGGCACTTTGGCTCGGCAACCGACGGTGATTTGGATATCGCATATTCGTTGATTTTAGCTCATAACCAGTGGGGTTCGGGCGGGGAAATCAATTACCTGCAGGAAGCGAAAAAAATGATTACCGACGGCATCAAAGCCAGCTACGTTACGACTGGCTATCGGCTCAATCTGGGCGATTGGGACGGTAAAGATGCGCTGAATACACGCCCTTCGGACTGGATGCTCAGCCATTTGCGCGCTTTTTGCGAGGTCACGGGGGATGAGACTTGGATTCATGTCATTGATAATCTGTACGATGTGTATCAACAGTTTACCACAATGTATTCACCAAATACCGGACTGATCTCCGACTTCGTGGTGGGCAACCCGCCAAGACCTGCGCCAGAGTGGTATCTGGAAGAGTTCAAAGAGACTAATCAATATTACTATAATGCAAGCCGCGTGCCGCTGCGTATTGTGATGGATTATGCGTTATACGGCGATACAAGAGCGAAAGCGCTGGCCGATCAAATGGTGAACTGGATGAAGAACAAAACCGGCGGTTCACCCGCGAATATCAAAAACGGCTACAAGCTGGACGGTACGGCGATCGGAAATTATGCCACCGCGGTATTTGTCGCCCCATTCATCTCGGCGGGGACAGCAAATTCCAGTAATCAAGCATGGGTGAATGCGGGCTGGGACTGGATGAAGAATAAGAAAGAGGACTACTTCAGCGACAGCTACAATTTGCTGAACTTGCTGTTCCTATCGGGGAATTGGTGGAAGCCCGGCGGTGCAACCGTACCGGAAGCGCCTAATCTAGCTCTGAATAAAACAGCGGTATCCAGCACGATTGAAGGCGTTGGGTTTGAACCGGACAAAGCTGTGGATGGCAACCAGATGACGCGATGGGCCAGCCGCGAAGGTACCGACCCGGAATGGATTTACGTTGATCTGGGTTCCGTACATCAAATCACCGGCGTCAAGCTGCGGTGGGAGGCCGCATACGCCAAGCGCTACAAGATCGAGATCTCCACGGACAACGGGTCGCCAGAGCATTGGCAAGAGGTGTATTCGAACTCAAGCGGCGATGGTGGACTCGACGAAATCCCGCTCTCACCGCAGCCAGCGAGATATGTCCGCATGTATGGCATCGAGCGGGGGACGCCTTACGGGTATTCACTTTACGAGTTTGAAGTCACGGGTCAATGAGATGAAGAAGGGGACCGGAAATGCCGAAGTGATTCGGCGCCTCCGATCCCTTTTTTAGTTGCAGGTTAGATCATCAAGATTTCGCGAATTTCTTGCTCGGTAAGCGCAGATATGGCTTCTTGTCCGGGCTTAAGCACCTCTTCGACGAGATGTTTTTTCTTCTGCTGCAGCTCGTACATTTTGTCTTCCACAGTGCCTTGTGCAACCATGCGAATGACATGAACGATATTCTTCTGCCCGATTCGATAAGCCCGGTCCGCCGCCTGCTGCTCGACCGCGGGATTCCACCATAAATCATAGAGAATGACAGTATCTGCCCCCGTTAGGTTCAGGCCAGTGCCTCCGGCCTTCAGCGAGATGAGGAACAAATCGCGTTCCCCGTCGTTAAAGCGGGAGCACAGCTCTACCCGTTCGGCGGCCGGCGTTTTCCCGTCGAGATAAAAGAAAGGCAGCCCCCGGTAGCCCAGCTCCCGGCCAATCAATCCGAGCATCTCCGTAAATTGGGAGAAGATCAGCACGCGTTTGCTGGCACTTTGGCATTCCTCGATCATTTCCATCAGCTGGTCAAATTTGGCCGAACCGCCGTCATAGCCGTCAACGAACAAGGCCGGATGGCAGCAAAGCTGGCGCAGCCGGGTTAACCCGGCCAGTATGCGGATGCGGTTCTGCCCGAAGGTATCCGCATCCAAATGTTTGAGCGTTTCCTGCTGCAGCTTGGCCAGGTAGGCAAGGTACAGCTTCTTCTGTTCCGGAAGCAGCTCCGAGGGTTGCAGGGACTCGATTTTTTCCGGAAGCTCCTTCAACACGTCGGTTTTCAGACGGCGCAGGACGAAAGGGCGGATGCGTTTGGCCACCGTCTCCCGGGATAGATCGTTAAACGCCTGGCGGCTAGGGAATAACTCCGGGAATACGGCGCTGAAGATCGACCATAACTCTTCCAGCGAGTTCTCCACCGGGGTGCCAGTTAAGGCGAAACGGTACTTGGCTTGCAGGATTTTCACGGCTTGGGCCGTTTGGCTGGCGTGATTTTTGAAGCTTTGAGCCTCGTCCAAAATGAGTGTATGGAACGACAGTTCAGCGAACTGCTCAATATCGCGGCGCAGCAGTGGATAGGAGGTGATGACCACGTCCGCTTGCGACGCCTCGCGCAGCGTCCGTACCCGTTCGGCTTTACTTCCATCCGCAATGACGGCTTTGAGATTAGGTGCGAATTTCGTCAGTTCGTTACGCCAGTTGTACACCAGGGAAGCGGGGCAGACGATCAGCGCAGGCTGTCCAGACTCGGCAATCTCCGGCAGCACCGATATGAGAAAAGCGATGCTTTGCAGCGTCTTTCCAAGCCCCATATCATCGGCAAGAATGCCGCCGAAGCGATAGTAGGCCAGCGTCTTGAGCCACTGATAACCGTAAACCTGGTAGTCGCGAAGCACGTCGGATAGCTGCGGCGGTACCGGAAAGTCCAGATTGCCGGGATGCTGCAGGTTATGTAGCAGCTCGCGGTACGCCTTGCCCAGCTTCACCGGACCTTGTCCACGGTCTTCCTGGATATGCAATCCGCGAATGACCGGCAAACGGAATTCCGGTCCACGGATATCGCTTTGGCGCAAGCCAAATTCGTTCAGGAAGTTGACGATTTCCTGGAACTCCTCGCTTTCGAGCGGCATCAACGCTCCGTTTGGCAGCCGGAAGTACTTGCGTTTCTCCTCCAACGCTTGAAGCAAGCCGCGGATTTCCGATTCGCCGATCCCGTTCATGCTGAAGCGAAACTCCAGCCAATCTGTACGCTCGTCCAGCTCCACGGAAATTTTCGGCGGCCTAAGGTCGGTGATCAGCCGGGTTTTGACCGCTGAGGTGGCATAGATGTCCACGAGCTTCTCAAGCTCTGGGACGACATGATACAGGAATTCGTATTCTGCCTCTTCGTCATCGAGGAAATAAGCGCTTTCTGTCCGGATCATGTAGCCGGATTCCATCAGATTCAAAATCTGCCGCTCCTTCTCGGTATCGCGCAGCAATATCAAATCAGTTCCCCGCTTGGGTCCATGTTCATCCAAGGGGTTAAATATGATATCTCCGTATTGGAATTCCAAGCCCGCCAGAAGCCGGTCCTTGACCCGATCGAGGTACAGCCGGGCTTTCAGTTGGGTCCGTACCATGCGGCTAGCGACCTTCTCCTCGACATGGATGGTTCCGAACTTCGTCAACCCGGGCAGTACCCGCTCAACGAAGGGCTCGATCTGTTCAGGAGAGATCAGGATATGCTGCTTCCGCGCGGTGATCATCATATGTTTTAATTCAGCGAGCCGGCGAGTTTGCGCGGGGGAGAGACGGATCAGCTTACCTTCCGACAAAATGATGCCATAGGCGTCCATCACAAGAACGTCATCCAGGCCCTGGGCGGAAAACTGATAGCTCTCGTCCCCGGCTTGACCGAGATTGAAGCTTAACGGCAGCGGCCCGTCCGTCACTTCAAGCCCTGGCCAAATGCGGCTATCCTGCTCCAGTTGCACGAGCGGCGCTTGGGAGAGCAGCGGCAGCAGCCCATCCCAAAAGACGGGCGGCACCGGCAACAGCCGATCGGAAATTCCGTTTGATTTCAATGAGTATCCTCCCAGGCTCTCGTGAAACATCTGCTCATTGCGCCGGATCTCCGCCAGCTCCTGTAAGATCGCTTCATCCTCCGACCGAAAGGAGTAACGTTCCGGGTCATAGTTGAAATGTTTGGTGAAGCTGTACGGCTCGCCGCGTGAGATTTTATCGAGAAAATCCCGAATGTTCTTGACGATATACAGGCGCTTCTCGCCAATCTTCAGCTCCAGTCCGAACAGGTACTTGCGATAGCCGTACAGCACCGGATGGAGCGTAAATTCCACCTCCAGCGGCATCCGTTGATCGAACCTCAGTCCGGTTCGCAGCGGCGGCGGGGTGTTCTCTTCAAACAAGCGCATCATATCGCGTGCGATCCAGATATCGCGGGAAGGGATGTCTCCAGATTGTGATTGTCTACGCTGGACCAGGCTATAGGATCCATTGCGATCGTCGTCCACCGAATTTAGAATGTCATCCTGCTGCCGCAACAGAGACGGAAACGGACGAACCGGCGCCTTACCGCCCTGCAGCATATCATGAACACCCAGCAAGACGGCGGCGATATGCTTGCAATAGTTGTTATAGGAGTAGAAGGCAGGACAGTTGCATTCCGCATGCACGTCGCCGTGTTCATCGATCTGCAGCGACACATGATAGTGGCCGGTCCCGGACACTGCGGCTTCATAGACACGGGAGCCGTGGTCCATCCGGAGAAAAGCCACTTTCCCGGTCCGGTAATACGCTTCTCCACGCTCGTAAGCGATTCGGCCGCATAACAATTTAATGACGCGCTCCGTTAACTGAAAACTCATGCATGGATTCCTTTCTCGTATAAATTCCGTTCGTCAGGTGTTCGCCTTTTGTTCTCCCCCTATGATAACAGAAAATCGACCATTGAAAAACGAGCGTTGATATCAGGTCAGTGTCAAGCTAGCGTGGGCAGTCATTTAAGATGCCTGGAACGCGAACCCCGAAGGAACCTCTTCCTTGTAAGCGCTTTGCTTCGTTCTTTCATCAAACACAAGTGATTTGTCAGAATTTTTTGCCGTTATCCGCGAAGTGCTTTGAGTGCCATACCCGTTGTGCTGCTTTGCTTCGGTCCTTGCAGCATGCGAATCATTCCAGCGATACAACCCTTGACCGGTTGCGTCACGTTCTTGAGCAATTGCCGCATGTTTATCGACTGCTGCGGCGTTGCCTGCTTACTCGCTTGTCCTTCAACCGTTCTTACCACCGTGCCCGCTTCTTGAATCCTCATCATCGTCCTCAGCATCGCCCTGACGCCTCGCTCACTCCAACTGTACCCGCCACGCTTCGTCCGCTTGGCGAATATACGCATCTGCGATTCCGCGCTTCCCATCGGGCGCATGCCGCTTGTGTCGATCCCCTTCGCCTGGAGTGTTTTTCGGTAGTCGTCCAAATGCTTCTCATGCCGCTTTAGAAATCTTTTATACGGCTTCCAATCCTTCCGGTTCTCTTCCGCTATCTCTTGCTCCGACACGCCTTCCAGGACCGCCATAAGCGCGGCTGCATCCTGTTTGGCCAAAGACCGTCTCACGGTCTCCCACACCTGCGGCAAATGACCGACAAAGCGTTTCAAATCACGCGCCACATGAAAGCGGTCCAGCATGTACAGACATTGGTGAAAGTAGGATGTACATTCCCCGATCCACGCCGCGCCGTCTCCGTTCACCACAAGCCACGTGTTCTCGTCGATTTCGTAACGCTCCACCAGAAAGTCCCCGAACCCTTCCCAGAAGTCGCCGCCGCTCGTATGCAGGTAATGCTGTTTGTTCTTCAGCTGTACCCGCTTGCCGTTCTTCTCCCAGCCTTCGTGTACGACTGCAATTGCGTTCTCCATCCCGCGCTTTTTGCTCCGCTGCAGCTTCGTGTACAGCCCATCCACTTCCACGAACAGCACGCGGGCAGCGCGCCGTTTCACCGCTGGCATCGGCTGTTGCGCACGCTCCATCAGTTTTTCCCTGATCGCTTGGTGGCTCAGCACATTGTAGCCCAAAAGCTGCTCCAGCCGCTTTGCGCTGTCCCGGTACGACGGTCCTTGGCTTGCGAATGCGATTGCTGTCTCTTCCAAATGCGGACTGACTTTCCCGCGCCCTTCGAATTGCAACAGCTGATCCAGCAGATACACGTGTTTGCCGCTTCTACGGTCACAGTACAATCTCCGCTTAAAGCGCACATTCCCGAACACTGTGTTGACGCTTGTTTCACGCTCGTCCTTTACTCGATAACGCTCTCGGTCCCGTTCCTCCAGGATCTGCTGATCCAGCGCCTCCAGTACCTGCTTCATCGCACGAGCGAATTCCTCCTGCATTTTCCGGAAAATCCATTGCTCAATCTCTTTCATCGTCGGCATTATTGTGGTAAAGTGGCTCACAGGAGCTTCCTCCTTCTTGGTGTGTTGTGCGTCAAACATCACTTTACCAAGGGAGAAGCTCTTTTTCTATATCCGCTTTTTCCAATTCCTACACCCACAGAGATTTTACACTATCTGATATCAGCTTGCTGTGAGGATAATATCACTGCGGTTGCTATATTCTTGGGACGTCCCTTAAGATAAGATGATGATGGTATAGAAAATGGAGGGAGCTTAGGTATGGATACCTTTGCCTGTATTTATATTCTTCGCGGGGACCCGTTTCGTCCTGGAACTTGCATCTACCTGGATCAAGAGACGACGGAAATCGGGCGGACGTCTTCCGAGAGTTTTCCGGATATGGCCTTTACGAACATCTTTATATCCCGCAAGCATTTAATGATTCGGAAAGAAGGGGACCGTGCGGTCGCCTACGATCTGGGGAGCCGTCATGGCACGGAACTGAACGGGGTGCGGATGATCCCGCATGCCCCTTATGTACTTGAAACGAACGATATCCTGAAGCTGGCGCGGGGCACCAGCGTACTGCATTTCTCCTATTCGCCCGGAGAACAAACGCTGGAGTTTGAGCCCGTAAATGACTCGACGCACCCAGAGGAGACTGAAGGACCGGTTACGATTCATTGGGAGAAACGGGAATGCATTGTGAACGGCGTCAAAATTTCGATGTCGGAAAAGGAATATTTGCTGCTGCAGCTGCTCCATGAGCACGCGAACCGTCTGGTGACGATCCGTGAGATTAAGCAGACGGTGTGGTACGACCGCAATCCCGGCCCCGACGGGCTGCCGGATGTGACGATCGATGAATTAACGACGTTAATTTATCGGATTCGCAAAAAGTATGGACGCGACACATTCCAGATCAATGCGATCCGGGGAAGCGGATATATTTTAGAGAAAGAATAGGAACAGGATGGGGAAGGATCGGGGGGACCGGCTTGCGCAAGATCAGGAAGATTTTTAGAAGCAGAACGTTTTGGATATTGCTTGTCCTTATTGCCTTTATTTACTTGAACAATACGCCGCATTTGACCGCAGCTCATGGCGGGGAACCTAAGCTGCTGGCGCATCGCGGGCTAGCGCAAACGTTCCCGATGGAGGGGATCGAGAACGACACGTGCACGGCCGAACGGATCTATGAACCGGAGCACGAGTTTCTGGAGAACACCTTGCCATCCATGGAAGCGGCGTTTGCAGCGGGCGCGGATATGGTGGAACTGGATCTGAAGCCAACCAAGGACGGGCAGTTTGCCGTGTTCCATGATTGGACGTTGGATTGCCGTACCAATGCGGAGGGCACAACGAAAGATTATACGATGGCGGAGCTTAAAATGTTGGATATCGGATACGGATATACCGCCGATCAAGGCAAAACGTATCCGTTTCGCGGCAAAGGGGTTGGGCTGATGCCGTCGTTGCCTGAGGTGGTGGAGCATTTTCCCGGCAAGGCGCTGCTATTGCACATCAAAAGTGACGACCCCGAGGAAGGGAAGCAGCTCGCGGCCTACCTTTCTACGTTAAAGAAGGAGGAGCGGGACTTGTTAACCGTTTATGGCGGCGATCAGCCCATAGCGGTCTTAAAGGAACTGCTGCCGGATATGCGGGTCATGTCCAAGGCAACGTTAAAGCAATGTCTGCTCTCGTATGAAGCTTCCGGCTGGACAGGATACATCCCCGATGTTTGCCGGAACACCGAGCTGCACATCCCTGAGAAAATCGCGCCTTGGCTGTGGGGCTGGCCGGATAAATTCCTGAGTCGTATGGAACGAGCGAATACCCGCGTCGTTATCGTTGGCGGGGACGGCAGCGACTTCTCCAGCGGCTTCGATACATTAGAAGACGTGAAGCGCCTGCCGGCAGGATACAGCGGCTGGATCTGGACGAACCGAATCGACCGAATCGCCAAGGCGGTACAAACTGGGATTGACGATTGAGAACGATTATCAATATACTGATAGCAGGATATTGATAAAGGAAGATGAAGGATAATGAATCTAGATCCCCAAGAAATGAAGCTGCGGAAGCTGGATCAAGTATGGATCCGGCTTCGTTCCGTTGAGGCGGTATCGGGAACAGGAGACAAGACCATGCGCCAGCAGCTGGCATTGTCCTTCGCGTTAATCGTGGCGGCCTGCGGGGAAGGCCGGTTGATGGTCGATCAAGAGACAGTCGAGCTGGAGAACGGCAGCGCTTACGTTTGCGTGCCCGGCCAAACCTTCGGCACCGTCGATCTAAGCGAGGATGGCGAGTTAATCGCGTTCTATTTCGACGCCTATGCCGACTCGAATTCTGTAGGTGAAGAAGATGGAGGCAAAGAAGATGGCCAGCTGGATGCCTTGCTGCCGTATCATGGAAAATTACGGGTCCATACGCCCGGCAAATTGGCCGTTATGGCCGAGAGCGCTTGCCGTGCCTGGCAGCACGGGGAGCCCATGGGGCATTTCCGCAGTCAGATTGACCTGCAGGAGATGCTTTATTATTTGTACCGGAACAGTCGCACCAAGCCTTATCATGCAGGCGAAGCGTTGGAGGCGGCGAAGCGGTACATCGATCAGCACTACAACGAGCCGGTTACGATTGAGCAGCTGGCCCGGGTGGCGGAGTTGAGCCCGAAGTATTTTGCCGAAATGTACAAGAAGAAATACGGGAAGAGCCCCATCGAATATGTCACCGAGAAAAGAATGCAGCGAGCCAAACAGCTGATGGCCACCGCTTCTGCAAAGCTGCGCGAGATTGCCCATCAAACCGGGTATGCGGACGAGTTCTACTTCAGCCGCAAGTTTAAGCAGGAGATCGGCGTATCGCCGTCCGTTTATATGAGGAGCCGACGCCGCAAGCTGGCGGCTTACAGTCCCTCGGTACTTGGTTTTCTTACTCCGCTGGGATTCATGCCGTATGCCGCAGCGATGCATCCTAAATGGACAGAGTATTATTACCGTGAATTCCGCAGCGACATACCGCTGCACATCAGCGCATACCGCTACAACGAAGATTGGCGCGAGAACCTAGAACGGCTGCGGCAGGCTCCGATCGATTTGATCCTGGCAGTGGACTCGATCTCGGAGGAGGAGCAGCGGGCGTTAGAACAAATGGCCCCGGTTCAGATCCTAGCCGCTTCGCAGACGGAATGGCGCGAGCTATTGATGCAGGTGGCGGAGGAGATAAATGAGTCCTGGCAAGCCAATCAATGGCTCAGAGCGTACGAATTTCGGCTGGAGCAGGTCAAGGAGCGGCTGCCTCAATCACTGCGCCAAGAAACGCTGGTCATTGTTCGTATGAAAGAGGATCGGTTATTTCTCCACTGTAATCGCGGCATGGCCGGCCTTCTGTTTGATGACCTGGGACTGGCCCCCGGTTATGTGTGCGACACGCCTTGTTACAACTGTCCGATCACTCTGGAGGAGCTGGGCCGCATCGATCCCGGTTATCTCCTGATGATGATTCGACAGGACAGTGAAACGCTTGAGGCGTGGGGGAGGCTGCAAGTGAATCCTAGCTGGCAAGCGATCCGGGCCGTTCAACGGCGGCGGGTCAAGCTGTTGTCGTCTGATCCTTGGCTTGAGTATTCCGCCCACGCGCATCTTCGGATGCTGGATCAGTTCACCGAGCTGTTTCCGGAAGAAAATCCATAATTGTTCGGAATTTTGTCCATGGCCTATTTTAGGCCTCTTTTTTATACTCGATAATGATAATCATTATCAACGTTGATTTGTCGAATAGACGAAAGGGGTAAAGAGAAATGAAAAAACAGATTTGGGCAACAGGCGCCGTCCTTTTGCTGACATTGGCCTTAACGGCTTGTGGTGGAGAAAAAGAAGGGAGCTCGGCCAACGGTACGAGTGAAGCCAATCCAACGACCGCGACGGAAGCGAACGCTGCCGCCGGATCCAATGCCGGCGGGACGGACCAAGCTGCACAAGGAACGCGGACGATTCAATATTTGGGCAAGAGTTATGAGGTTCCTGCGAACGTTGAGCGGATCGTGATCACCGGCGCGATGGAAGCGATGGAGGACGCATTGGTGCTGGATGTACATCCGGTTGGTGCGATCACCTACAGCGGCGCGTTCCCGGAACGGTTTGCTGCGATTACAGACGGGGCGGAGTCCATCGGGGAGAAAACGCAGCCGAACTTTGAAACGATTTTGCAGCTGAAGCCGGATCTGATTCTCGGTTCGACGAAATTCCCGGAGGATGTTCAGGAGCAGCTGGTCAAAATCGCTCCGACGATCTTAGTCTCCCATCAGGCTGTGGATTGGGAAGATAATTTGCGTCTGCTGGCAGAAGTGACGGGGAAACAGGAAGCTGCCGAACAAGCGATCCAGCAATATAAGAGCGATCTCGAAGGGGCAAAAGCCACGCTAACAGAAAAACTTGGCGATCAAACCGTGATGGCAATTCGTATCCGGACAGGGAAGCTGTTCATTTATCCGGAAAGCGTATTTTTCAATCCGATCCTCTACGGAGATCTAGGTCTGAAAGTACCAGCCGAGGTGAGTGCGGCGAAAGCCCAGGAGGAAATCACGATCGAACAGCTGGCGACGATCAATCCGGACCAATTGTTTATTCAATTTGCTGCAGACGAGAACAAGGAAACGGCAACCGCATTGGATGAGTTCCTGAGCAACCCGATCGTTAAAAACGTTGCCGCGGTGAAAAACGATAAGGTATACGTAAACGTCATCGATCCGTTGTCGGAAGGCGGACCGGCGTGGAGCCGCATCGAGTTCCTGAAAGCAGCGCTGGAACGTCTTTCCGAATAGACCATGCGCAGCTTCAAATGGAAGACTTGGACCTTTAGCGGATTGGCGCTTGCGCTGATGGTAGTGACTGTGATCATCTCCGTACTGCACGGCACGAAGCCGATCCGCTATGAGACCGCCTGGGAGGCGCTTGTCCACTTCGATGAAGGGAACGTCGACCATCAGATCATCCGTACTTCGCGGATTCCAAGGGCAATTGGGGCGTTGCTGATCGGAGGGCTGCTGGCCGCTTCCGGTGCACTGATGCAGGGGATGACCCGCAACCCGCTGGCATCGCCGTCCATCATGGGGATATCCGACGGCTCGGTATTTGCCATTACGTTATGTATGGCGTTCTTGCCGGGCGCCAGCAATATGGCGATGGTGGGCTATTCGCTGGCGGGCTCTGCTCTGGGCGGGGTACTGGTCTTTGGGATCTCCCGGCTGCTGCCGGGCGGCTCCTCCCCCGTGATGATGGCAGTGCTTGGCACGGTGATGGGGACATTTCTCGGCGGTTTATCCCAAGCTTTGGCAAGCTACTATCAAGTGTCACAAAATATCAGCTTCTGGTACAACGCCCGGCTGCACGGCATTTCGCCGGACATGATCCAGCTCGCGATCCCGTTCGCGGCCGCCGGACTCATCCTGGCGTTATTTATGGCCCGGCCGATGACGGCGCTGTCGCTTGGGGAGGAAATCGCAGCCGAGCTGGGAATGAACGTGAAGCTGATCAAGTCGTTGACGATGCTCAGTGTTGTCATCATGACCGGCATTTCCGTGGCGATCGCTGGAAAGATTGCGTTTGTCGGGTTAATTTTGCCGCATATTACGCGGTTTCTTGTCGGGCCGGATTATCGGCGGATCGTTCCTTTATCGGCGCTGCTTGGCGCGTTGTTTCTGGGCTGGTGCGATCTGATCAGCCGATTCCTGAACCCTCCGTTCGAGGTACCGATCGGCGTAGTCACCGCGTTGTTTGGCGTGCCCTACTTCCTGTACTTGATCAAGACGAGAGGAGGGGGCCGAAGTGAATAGAAGAAGCGAAGCTTCGCGGTTTTGGCTGGTGCTCCTCGGCTGCTTGATCCTGGCGCTAGCCTGCATTTACATCAGCCTCACGAACGGCACCTTTGACCTCTCCGTCCGTGATATCGTCAAGACGCTGCTCCGCATCGATCCGCAGTGGGATCATGACCTGGTTGTCTTCGATTTCCGGCTGCCGCGCATCGTGATCGCTGCCTTGGTCGGCTGCGGGTTAGGCGTAGCCGGAGCGGTTCTGCAGGGGATAACACGTAACGGACTTGCCGATCCGGGAATTTTGGGCATTCATGCCGCTGCGGGTTCAGCCGTGGTTCTGTTTATGTTCCTGACCCAGGGGACGGTGAAGGGAACGGGCATCTGGTCCTTTTTATCGATGCCGATGTTTGGTTGGCTGGGCGGATTTGCCGCGGTGTGGCTGTTATATATGTTTGCTAGGCATCACGGTTCGCTCGATCCCGGGCGTTTGATTCTGGTGGGGATTGCGCTTGGCTCGGGCTTTGGTGCGTTAACGATGTACATTTCGCTGAAAATGAACCCGCAGGATTTTGAGATGGCCACCGTTTGGTTGTCGGGAAGCATTTATGGAGCCAATTGGGAACAGGTATTGGGGATTTTGCCTTGACTGCTCGTGCTCATTCCGGTCATCTGGCGCAAGGCGGCCGTACTCGACATCATGCAGCTTCATGAAACCAGCGTTGTTGGACTTGGCGTTCGCGTGAATACGCAAAGGCAATGGCTGTTGATCTGCTGTGTCGGGATTATCAGCGCCTGCGTATCCGTGTCCGGCAGCATCGGCTTTGTTGGCCTGATTGCTCCGCATATCGCCCGGCGTTTGGTTGGTCTTCACTACCGTTATCTTGTTCCGGTATGCGGCGGGATCGGCATGGTGATGGTGCTGCTGGGTGATTTTCTGGGACGCATCGTATTTGCCCCGGCGGAATTACCTGTAGGGATTGTGATTTCGGTGATCGGGGTTCCTTATTTCGTAATGCTGCTGTATCGGGCAAAAAGAGCAAAAGCCTAACTGGAGGAGGAGCAACCGGATGAATCAGGTGGGCAAAAAGCAGCCGTTTGGCATTCCCGGTGCCGAACAATGGACGATGACAAGCCGCTTCGGCCGCGACTATCGGATCATGATGTGGAAGCCGGATACGGAGGTGCCAGAAGGCGGCTTTCCGGTGATTTACATGCTGGACGCCAACGCGTGCTTCGGGGCGATGACGGAAGCGGTGCGAATGCATTCGCGGGGGCCGCATCGGCTGGAGACCACCGTCGTGGTTGGCATTGGCTATGAGGGGGAATAACCGTTTGCAACGGAACGCCGCTTCTATGACTATACGATCCAGGCGGCAGCTGATGAGCTCCCCGAGCGGAAGATTGATGCGCCTTGGCCGGAGACCGGCGGGGCAGAGCATTTTCTGAAGTTTATTGAAGAAGAGTTGAAACCCGCGATCGAACGAGAGGTGCCGATTAATCAGCAACGCCAAACCTTGTTTGGCCATTCGTTGGGAGGGTGGTTTGCGTTATACACCCTGTTTATGAAGCCTGACGCTTTTCAGGTTTATGCAGCGGGCAGTCCATCGATTTGGTGGAAAAATCATTATTTACTCCCGGTCGCGAAACGTTGGTTAACCGATCGAGAGCTTACCAAACCCGAAGAGAAATCACCTTTAACGATATTCTTAGGGGTGGGTAGTTTGGAAAAGCCGCATATGATCCAAGATGCGAAGGCTTTATCCGAACTCCTGAGGAACAGCAGATCCGACATGAACTCGGAATTCTACCTTTACGAGGAAGAAACGCATCTGTCGGTGATCTTCCCCTTTATCACTCGGGTCATACGAAACATCCTGAAACCGATATAAATCCTGGCTTCTTGGCCGGCTTGATGTCTTTCCATAGACGTTGGGCCGGCTTTTTTATTTTTTTTAGAATTCGTTTAGAAGCGTTTGATTTTATCCTATATTGCGATGGTATTGATTCCGATCATTCTCACCATGGTGATCGCTATGTGCGTCGGTTACCGCGTTGATCTATAGATCAACGTGTGGCGCCCAGATAACTAGGGCCTTTTCCCGCTTTTTTGCAGGATTATCCCTTTCGTTAAGGGAGCAAAAACATCAGTAATTTGCGTTTGGTGTTTCTGTTGCTCTCTGACCCAAAGGGATAATGTGAGAAGCCGCTTCAGGCATAGGTGCGGTCGGTCGCCTTTCTGGACTTCACACGCACGCACCTTAGGGGTGGTGCTTTGTTGGAAGTTACTATATAATCTTTAGCGGACTCAAAATTGAATCAACAAAGCGAGGGATACCATGGCTGCCATTGAAGTGCGCGATTTGCGCAAGACATATAAGGTGCAGAAAAACCGCGAAGGCCTCAAAGGGGCCTTTCTCGATTTATTTAAGCGGGAATACAACGAAGTGGCCGCCGTGAAAGATATTTCGTTTCAGATTCCAGAGGGAGAGATCTGCGGATATATCGGGGAAAACGGGGCCGGAAAATCGACCACCATCAAAATGCTCACGGGTATTTTGGTGCCGACATCGGGTTATTTGAAGGTTGGCGGCTTTGTGCCATACGCCGAGCGCGAGAAGTTCGTGCAGCATATCGGCGTCGTCTTTGGGCAGCGCAGCCAGCTTTGGTGGGATATCGGTGTCATCGAGTCGTTTGAGCTGCTGCGCAAGGTTTATCGGGTGCCGCAGGCCGATTACAAGAAACGGCTAGACGAGCTGGTGGAACGCCTTCAGCTGCAGGATCTGCTGAACCGCCCGGTACGTAAGCTCAGCCTAGGCCAACGGATGCGCTGTGAGCTGGTCGCAGCGTTGCTGCACAACCCGTCCATCGTCTTCCTGGACGAGCCGACGATTGGTCTTGACATCGTCGTCAAATCGGAGATTCGCGATTTCCTTAAGGATATGAACCGCGACCACGGGACAACGATCCTGCTGACGACACATGACCTGCAGGACATCGAGGCGCTCTGCTCCCGCGTCATTATGCTCGACGACGGCCGGATCATTTACGACGGCGGCTTAGAAGAGCTGAAGGACCGCTGGGGTACGGGCAAGGAGGTACTGTTCCAGTTTGGAACGGCCACCAAGCTGGACCAGCTGCGGAGCTGGACGGGGACGCTTCCTGTCATCTGGACGGCGGAGAACGACCTGAACGCCAAGGTTTGGATTCCACGGGATATCGGTGTCTCTGAGGTATTGGGTCAAGTGGTTGGCCAAGCGGACATCACCGACATCAAAATCATCGAAACCAACACCGACGAAATCGTCCGCAGCATTTATCAATCCGGCTCGGCGGATAAACCGGCGGACTCTGAAGCGGAGGCGGAGAGCAAAGAAGGTGCGGTTATCCATGTCTAACCAGTGGGGGGCGTACCTCGATTTTATCCGCATCCGATTTTTGACGATGCTGGCGTATCGGGTGAACTACTATTCAGGCATTCTGATCTATTCGCTGAATATTGGGGTTTATTATTTTACGTGGAATGCGATTTACGGCGACGGGGGCGAGCTTGGCGGCTTTACCGCCTCGCAGATGACGACCTACCTGGCCGTTTCCTGGATGGCCCGGGCGTTTTATTTTAACAACCTGGATCGTGAAATCTCCACGGATATTCGAGATGGAAGCATTGCGATTCAATTTATCCGCCCTTATAACTACCTTATCGTCAAAATGATGCAGGGCTTCGGCGAAGGAATGTTCCGCTTCATCATGTTGATGATCCCCGGCATGGCGATTGCGATGCTGCTGTTCCAGGTCAAGCTGCCAACCGAGTTGAGCGCTTGGGCAGGGTTCCTGGTGATGCTGTTCTTCAGCTTCCTGATCAATTCGCAGCTGAACGTGATTACGGGACTGATGTCTTTTTTCGTGGAAAATAACGAAGGGTTTATGCGCATGAAACGGGTGGTTGTTGATTTGTTCTCGGGCCTGATCATTCCGATCAGTCTGTTCCCGTCCTGGCTCGGCGGCATCATGTCGTTTCTGCCATTTCAGGCGATCACCTATTTACCGGGTTCGGTCTTTACCGGTCGGATTCAAGGCGCTTCGATTTGGAACGTGCTTGGCATTCAGGTGGTCTGGTTTTTCACTTTGCTCATTCCGATGATTGGGCTGTACCGTGCTTCGCGGAAACGCCTGTTCGTGCAAGGAGGTTAAGGGAAGCATGTACTACTTAGGCCTCATGGGCGAATACTTGAAAAATTACATGAAAACCCGCATGACCTACCGCGCCGACTTTTGGGTGGAGGTCATTTCTGACCTGTTGTTTCAGGCGACGAACCTGATCTTTATCTTTGTGATCTTTATGCACACCAACAGCCTGGGCGGCTGGAGCGAGAGTGAAGTGGTGTTCGTTTACGGCTTCTTTATGGTGCCGTTTGGCGTGTTTAGCTGCTTCGTTAACCTGTGGAACTTCAGTGAGCGGTATATCGTGAAGGGGGAGATGGACCGGATCATGACGCGTCCGGCGTATAATCTGTTCCAGATCTTCCTGGAAAACGTTGATCCGCCAGCGCTCGTCGGCTCGATCATCGGGTGCATCATCATGCTGATCAGCGGCGGGCAGTTGGGGCTCAGCTTCGAGTGGTGGACGATCCCAGTGTTGCTGCTGTTTACGATTAGCGCAGTTGCAATTTATACGGGGATCTACACGACGTTGACGTCCCTGTCGTTTTATTCGGATGCGCCGACTGGTATCTTGCCGTTGATGTACAACGTGCAGGGGTACGGGCGCTACCCGGTGACGATTTACAACCGCGCAATTCAAGTGCTGCTGACCTGGATATTGCCGTTTGCCTTCGTTGGCGTCTATCCGGCTTCGTTGTTCCTGGAACGCGAGGAGATGTGGCGGATGGCTTGGTTAACCCCGCTGGTAGGCCTCGTCTTTCTGGCGATCGGCCTGACCGCTTGGAACTGCGGTGTCAAGCGGTACCGTGGGGCTGGATCGTAAACCTTAGATATGAATAAAGCCGGCGTCCCTGAGAGGGGTGCACCGGCTTTTGTTCATTCTCTTTATCCGATTCAAATGCAAAAGTGCAGTTCAATTTCGGTATTTGAAGCGGATTTGCGGTAAATCTCCTTTTTCAAATGCACTTTTGCATCTCACTCGCGCCAAACCGTGGGTTTAGCGCGTTTTTAAATGCACTTTTGCAGTTGGCCGCTAAGAAAGAGGGCCGGAAGCGCACAAGGGCTGATAGTATACGCGGGTTACTTGTTCACCGGGGCTGCAAGTACATACGAGTTACTAGTACACCCTGGCTGTGACTACACGCGATTTGCTAGTATACGTGAGTTGCTAGTCTACGTAAGTTGCAGTACATGCGGGTTGCTAGTACACGCAACCTGCTCGTATTTAGAACCGGTTCCGGTTCTTATACAGCAACACCATAAAGAACGGTGCACCAATAGCGGCGGTCAACACGCCGGCTGGCACGTCCCGCGGCAAAAAAGCCGTACGCGCGATCAGATCCGCTACGAGCAGGATCAATGCGCCGAGCAGCGCGCTGACCGGGAGCACGCCGGAGAAGGACGGCCCGGTCAGCCTGCGGGCCATATGCGGTGCCATCAGCCCGATAAAGGAGATGGCCCCGCCAATCGCCACTGCAGATCCTGCCAGCGAAACGCTGAGCACGATCAGCAACAGGCGCTGCAGCTGGACGCGGGAGCCTACGCTGGTGGCGATGTCGTCGCCCAACGCTTGAATGTTGACTTGGCGGGCTTGCAGCCAAGTTAGAACGAGCAGCACGGCCGTCCAAGGCAGCAGCGTCAGCACATCGTTATCCCAGGAGACGCCATAAATGCTGCCGGTCATAAACGTGAGCGACTGATTCGCCAGCTGCATCGGTCCGGAGATGATCAGCATAAACGACAACGACTTGATCGCGGCAGATACCCCGATCCCGATGAGGATGATTCGCAACGGGGAGGCCCCTTTTTTCCAAGCCAATACATATAAGAGCGCAGTAATGAAGAAAGCGCCAAGAATTGATGCAAGCGGCATCCAATGGATCGAGATCGTGCCCTGAAACACATAGATAAACAAAATCGCGCCAAGCGAAGCTCCCTCAGTTATTCCCGCAACATCGGGGGAAGCAAGCGGATTGCGGATCACGCCTTGCAGGATTGCACCGGCTACGGCCAGGGAAGCGCCAACCAGCACGGCAATAAAAATTCTCGGCAGACGGAGATTCACGACAATCACTTGTTCTCCCGGTTCAGCCATGCCAAATATGGCCTTCAAGACGGTCATCGGCGGGAGATATTGGCTGCTGACCCCTACGCTGATGATCATCATTCCGATACATAGGAGAGCAAGGAGCAGGCAGATCCACAGGATTCTCCTTTTTTTGGCCAGGAGAGACGAAGGAACAGGGAGCGATGCAGCTTTGTTGGATTTGGCCATCAGTTCTTCACCCCTCTTCTAGCGATGTATACGAAGAACGGAACGCCCAAGATTGCGGTCATTACGCCAACCGGAATTTCCTTTGGCATGGCGATGTATCTGGAGCCGATGTCAGCTGATACGAGCAGGATGGCACCCGTCAAGGCGCAATAGGGCAAAATCCAACGATGATCCGCCCCTACAAAATGGCGGATGATATGCGGGATGATAATGCCAACAAATGCGATGGGGCCAGCCACGGCAACAGAGCCCCCGGCAAGCAAGATGACGGCTGCTGCAGCTAATGCTTTAATTAAGCCCGTGCGTTGGCCAAGCCCTTGCGCGACGGTTTCTCCCATAGCTAACACGTTAAGTTGTCCAGCGAGCAAGAGGGCAAGAACCATGCCAATCCCCATATAAGGAAGTACGTTTAGAAGCTGCTCCGTCCCGCGCCCAGTCACGGATCCTACCAGCCAGACGAGCACCTGATCGAACATTTTACCGTCGGAGAGCATAAGCCCTTGAGTCAACGAGTAAAAAAACGCTGCCATCGAAGCTCCTGCCAACGTAATCTTGATGGGCGTCATTCCGTCCCGTCCCAGGCTTCCGAGAAGAAACACCACCGCTCCGCTAAGGGCAGCTCCGATTAGTGCGACCCAGGTTAAGGCTTGTATTCCCGATAAGCCAAGCCAACCCGAAGCCAGGATAATAAAGAAAGCCGCTCCGGAATTCACGCCCAGCGTGCTGGGCGAAGCGATGGGGTTGCGGGTAATGACCTGCATCAATGCGCCCGCAACGGCGAGGCAGGCACCAACGGCAGCAGCGATGAAAGCGCGAGGTACGCGAGCCGTCTGAACGAGCAAGTGCTCATTGCTTCCGTTCGGATGGACAAATGATTCCCAGACGGTAGAAAATGGGATGTCCGTCACGCCGAAGCTGATACTGCATATGACGGCAGCGGCTAATACCAATGCGCAAATCAACAAGCCTAAACCTTTCATCGGACTAGATTACCCACTTTCTAGATCAAAAATAATAATGACCATTAAATCTTAGAAGATAGGGAAGAGTCTGTCAATGAGGCTGATAATCATTCTTAATTGTATTGACAAACCAAAGAGGGATGTCTTATATTCATGAAGATGATAATCATTATCACTTAATTAGAACGCCATATTTTCTAAAGGGGAGAACGAACAATGAACAATACTCATACTAAAAAAACGAACCGCAGGCGCATTGCCTTATGGGCTTTCGCAGTGATGGCGCTGGCGCTTGTCGTTGCGGGATGCGGGAATAGTAATACGCAAGGATCGTCCGGCAATACCGATACCAAGAACAGTGCGGCAGCCGAGAACCAAGCGGGAGGCAACAGCACGAATAACACGACGGATGACAAACGGGTCGTTAAACATGCGATGGGGGAAACGGAAATCACAGGCACCCCGCAAAAAGTTGTGGTTTTGACGAACGAAGGTACGGAAGCGCTGTTGGCGCTGGGAATCAAGCCGGTTGGCGCTGTGCGCTCCTGGCTGGGGGATCCGTGGTACCCGCATATTCAGGACGAGATGGAGGGTGTAACGGTGGTTGGTGAGGAAAGCCAGCCGAACCTTGAGCTGATCGCTGGCTTGAAGCCTGACCTCATTATCGGGAACAAGATGCGCCAGGAGAAGGTATATGAACAACTGCAGGCGATTGCACCTACTGTGATGTCCGAGGATTTGCGCGGCAATTGGATGAGCAATTTCAAATTGTATGCGGAAGCGTTGGGACTCACCGATAAAGGGAATGAGCTGCTGGCTGAATTCGACGCACGGATTCAAGACTTTAAGGCTAAAGCCGGAGATAAATTGAACGAAACCGTATCCGTCGTTCGCTTTATGGATGGGAAAACCCGCGTTTACCATACGAACACGTTCTCGGGGATTATTTTTGAACAGCTGGGTATTGCCAGAAACGCCATGACTCTGAACGCCAAAGATACGTTTGTGGATGAAATCACCAAAGAACGGCTGCCTGAGGTAGAGGCCGACCGAATTTTCTACTTCACTTACGAAACCGGCGACGGAAATGCGAGCCAAACCGAGCAAGATTGGACAAACGATCCGTTATGGAAGAACCTAAGCGCCGTCAAGAACGGCAAAGCCTACAAAGTTGACGACGCGATCTGGAATACCGCCGGCGGGATCAAAGCGGCCAATTTGATGCTGGACGACTTGTACAAATTTTATGAACTTGAAAAGTAAAGATTATTGAACCGGCCTTGAGAACCGTCCGACAATCTCCGTGGATTGAACCACATTCATGAATGCGTGAGGGTCTGTACTAACCACAGCTTTCCGGACGGCAGCTAGTTCGTATCGGGTTGTCACGGTCATTAAGGTATAGTTTTTCTCTTCGTGATACCCGCCTTCAGAACTGAGGCAGGTAATGCCGTGATGCAGCTTGCGCAGTTGGCAGAGCATCTCGTCTTTACGCTTCGTAATGATGAAGCAGGTGACCTTGATATGACCAACATGGATCATATCGACGACTTTCCCTTTGACGAAGGTCGATAACATTGAATACAGGGCTAGATCCCAGCTTTGAAAAAAGCCAAGCGCTAGAATAACGAGCCCGTTAAGCAGAAAGAGGATGTTCCCCATGGGGACGTCCTTTTTTCGTGTGACGATGGATCCAAGAATATCAAACCCGCCGGTCGAGCCGCCGGCCCGCAGCGAAAATCCGATGCCCGCTGCAGAGATGATTCCGCCGAATACCGCGGCTAGAATCGGATCTCGGGTGACTTTCACCTCGGGGATGATGGAGATAAACCAGGTGGTGCTGACAACAGAGATACAGCTAAGCACGATATAACGGCGTCCCACCGCTTTCCAGCCCCATATTATCAAGGGTACATTAATCAAAAAGTAGACAAGCGAGATATTCCATCCCGTCAAATACACGATGATGGAAGCAAGGCCTGTGACGCCCCCGGACAATAGTTTATGCGGAATCAGGAACAAATTGAGCCCTACTGCTACAAGTACGGCGGACAGCAGAATGACGCCGATCTCCTGCGTAGGCTTTAGGCATGCTCGAAGCGGTTTTTCAATCATCGGACGATACTGGTCCAAATTCATAACTGATGCCTTCCTTAAAAATATCGTTTATAAAATATGATTATCGGCTTAAATTATCTTTTTTATCACATCAACCGACTATGACTTATCTCACCGCTTACTGGGAATCTTATTGGATAATTCTCACTTGAAAGCGGGGGATATCCATGGTACAACCGAAAGGGAATGGCGGGAATGGCCGTCAAGAGACGGACCCGGCGCTTCGCCTGAGCCGGTTTAAGGCGGAAGTCATGATGAATGAGGGATACAATATACCTCAAGAGCGGCCGGATGACGTGAAATATGAAGTTGCCCAATCGTTAGGAGTTCCACTCCGCGAAGGCGATAACGGTGATTTGACGACCGCGAAGGCCGGCAAGGTTGGCGGTGTGATCGGCGGGGCGATGGTCAAGGAAATGATCCGCTTGGCTAAACAACGCTTAAACAATCAGCAGTAAGATAGGTTACCAGAGAAAAATGCAGGAGGGTTCACCATGGCTGTGAATGAATGGGAACAACTGAAGCTCCACCTGGATAAGTGGGTGGAAGAGTGCCGAGAAACCAGCGCTGCAGGCAAGGTTGCGGAGTATATCCCTGAGCTGTCAAAGGCGAAGCCGGATATGCTCGGGATTCATATCCTGGATGCCAAGGGGCGATCCATCTCCGCAGGCGAAGCCCAGGACAGTTTTACGATGCAGAGCATTTCGAAGGTGTTCACGTTGATTCTGGCGCTCATGGACCATGGGGAATCCGCGGTATTTTCCAAGGTAGGCATGGAACCGACCGGCGATCACTTTAACTCCATCATGAAGCTGGAGTTGGTGCAGCCGGCGATTCCGTTTAACCCGTTAATTAATGCCGGCGCTATCGTGGTATCCTCCATGATTAAAGGGGAGAATGCGGAGGCGAAATCGGCGCGGATCTTGGCTTTCTTTCGCGAGTTGGCCGGCAATCCCAACCTGGAATACGATATGCAAGTATACATTTCAGAATCGAAGACGGCGCATTTGAACCGATCAATCGCTTATTTTTTGCTGGATAAAGGAGTGTTGGGCTGCGGCGTTGATGAGGTGCTGGACATCTACTTCCGCCATTGCGCGATTAAGGTCTGCTGCGCGGATTTAGCGCGGATGGCGCTGGTCCTGGCCTTCGACGGGAAGGACCCCTTGACGGGCAAGACGCTGATACCTAGAAGGTATGTGCAAATCGCCAAGACGTTTATGGTCACCTGCGGGATGTACAACGGGTCCGGGGAATTTGCCATCGAAGCTGGGCTTCCGGCGAAGAGCGGCGTATCCGGCGGGATCTTGACGCTTGTGCCCGGACGTTACGGGATTGGTGTGGTCGGGCCCGCACTCAATTCCAAAGGCAATAGCATTGCGGGCGTGCAATTAATTGAACGGCTGTCGCAAACGTTGGATTGGAGCCTATTTTAATATGGAAAGGGCAGACT
The DNA here is from genome assembly GCF_047200555.1 of Paenibacillus sp. MB22_1. Lineage (NCBI taxonomy): Bacteria > Bacillati > Bacillota > Bacilli > Caryophanales > Paenibacillaceae > Paenibacillus > Paenibacillus sp. MB22_1. The sequence goes on along the minus strand of NZ_JBLADV010000001.1, from coordinate 1,491,424 downwards.
TTGGTGAATAAACATTTTCGGGCAATTTTAAAACAAATTGTGCATTGCTCTCATACCCACTTCCGTTTGGAGTCGTTACTATAAAGGATGTAAACAGATATTTACGATTTAAATGGGAGGGTTATCAATGTTTAAATGGAAGCGTTTACTGACGACGCTGGTAGCGGTTACCATGGTTGGGGCGCTGGCTGCCTGCGGCGGCGGTACGAACGGTAATGCAGCTAAACCGGCAGGAGCGGCTGGGGAAGGCAATGCCGCAACTAGCACGGGCAGTGAGCCGGTGAAACTGCGGATTATGTGGTGGGGGGCGCAGGAACGGCATGAAGCCACCTTGGCAGCCCTTGATTTGTACACGAAAAACCATCCGAACGTCACCTTTGAACCGGAATACTCCGGGATGGACGGTTACTTGGACAAGCTGTCAACCCAGGCAGCGGCGAAAAATGCGCCGGACATCATCCAACTCGATCCAGGCTGGACACCGGACTGGGCGAGCCGCAAGCAATTGGCTCCTCTGGATGGGGTTGACGTATCGAAGATCGATCCGAAGCTGTTAGCCGGCGGACAACTGGATGGAACGCAATACGCTGTTCCTCTTGGTTCGGTGGCATTCGGGATGATTTATGATAAAGCCGCGCTGGACAAGCTGGGCGTCAAAAATCCGGAAAACGGCTGGACTTGGGATGATTTCTTCGCACTGGCGAAGGAGCTGAAAGGCAAGCTGCCAAGCGGTCAGTATTTTACAAAAGATTATGCAGCCAACTACTTCATGTACTCGGCTTATCAGTATAGTAAAGGCAAAGGAACGGTCATTACGGAGGATGGGAAGTTTAACATCGATGAAGCTTCCTTCCTGGAATGGACCAAGCATTTTGAAGAGCTGCGCAACGAAGGGTTAGTACCGCCGGCGGACGTCAACTCCTCTGACAAAGAGTTCGATCCGCAAATGGACCTGATGGTTGCCGGAAAAATTTTGTTCCGTTACAGCTTCTCCAACAACTACGGTGCATGGGACAGCATCAAGCCAGGCGCTTACGCGCTCGTTACGATGCCGCGAGCCGAGGAAGCCGGCGGTTGGCTGAAGCCGTCGATGTACCTGGCCGTGTCCGACAACTCCGAGCATAAGGCAGAGGCAGTAGAGTTTATCAACTGGTTCGTCAATGATCCGGAAGCTTCGAAAATCCTGAAAACCTCGCGGGGCTTGCCGGTCAACAAGGATAACGCGGCAGCGCTGGAATCCAGCATGAGCGATGTGGATAAGGTAGGCATGGAGCTGCTCCGCGCTACTGAGAAAGACGGCCAAACTTGGACGGCCGGTGCAGGGGGCTGGACGAACTATATCGATAAGGACTTCCCTCTGGTACATGATCAGCTGAGCTTTGGCAAGATCACTCCAGAAGAAGCCTACAAGCAGTTGAAAGAAGCAGCTATGGCTTACGAATAAGACTTACATTCGACTTCAGCCCGGAACAGGATTCTCGTTCCGGGTTGATTTTTACCAGGGAAGGGGGAGGTATAGATGCTGCGCATCCAAGATGTTCTGGACCGGCTAACAGCGGCCCAGCCTACCGTGGACGGTTTAGTCTGCGGCAAGCCGGAGACACAAGTGCGCGGAATCGCCGTCACGTTTATGGCAACGCAAGCAGCCATCGAGCAGGCGGCTTCGCTGGGAGCGAACCTGTTGATTTCGCATGAAGGGGTATTTTACAGCCATCGACCGGACGGGAACAAGTTGCTGGAAGAGGATCCCGTTGCCCGGCATAAGCTGCAGCGACTGAAGGAGATAGACCTTGCGATTTATCGGTATCATGACGGCATTCACCGAGAGACGCCGGACGGCATTACGGCCGGGTTGATCGAGGAGCTCGGTTGGCAGGATGCAGTAGGGGAATATCGCCCGGCTTCCGCAGTGTTAGATCTGCCAGCAGCGACCCTTAAGGATTTGGTCAGCTTGTTGAAACGGAAGCTGAATCTTCCGTTTATCCGATTCACGGGCAATCCGGATATGGGATGTCGGAAGGTCGGAGTGCTGGTTGGCTACCGGGGCGGCGGCGAGCTGGCAATCCCGCTGCTGGGAGAGGTCGACTTGATCATCGCCGGCGAAGGCCCGGAATGGGAAGCGCCCGAGTATGTACGGGACGCCGTTTATCAAGGCCGGGAGAAGGCGATGATTTTCCTTGGCCACGGTCCCAGCGAAGCGCCTGGAATGAGGCGGTTAGCCGGCAAGCTCCGCGTGGCTTTCCCGACCCTTCCGGTGCATGTGATCGAAAATGAAACGTTATTTCAATGGATATGACAGGGGGAGATTCCATGAACAAAACAACCACAATGACGGAAGTTGGGTATGATGCCTGGCTTCGATACCGGAGTATTGAGCCGGGGGAGAGACAGGCAGAGTTAAATCGATTTGGCGGCATCGTCGTCGAAGGCACCGATGAAGCGGCAGCGCATACTGCGGCTCAGGAGCTGTCGAGAGGCTTATCCCAAATGCTGGGGCGCGAGATTTCCATCATCGAGAGTGCGGGGGATACCCCTTGTTTTGTGCTGGGGTTGTTGGGGCATAGTCCAATCCTGGATGCGGTGTTCTCGGAAGGGAAGGCCGCTTTGAAGCTGGGTCGGGAAGGGTATGCCCTGCGGCATGAACCGGGCTCCGGTCGGATCGCCATTGGCGCGGAAAGTACCTCCGGTTTATTGTACGGCGTGTTTGACTTGATGCGCCGCCTGGGGAGCGGACAGTCGCTGCAAGGGCTGAATATTTCGGAACGTCCGGTGAATGGGCTGCGGATGCTGAATCACTGGGACAACATGGACGGAAGTATTGAGCGCGGCTATGCCGGTTCTTCGATTTTTTATGAAGATAACCAGTTTACGCAGAACCTGGAGCGCATTACCGATTATGCGCGGCTGTTGGCCTCGACGGGCATCAATGCGATTTCCATCAACAACGTCAATGTGCACCGGATCGAGACCGGGCTGATTACGAAGGCATTTTTGCCGGATGTAGCGAAGGTGGCCGAGATCTTCCGCAATTACGGCATCAAGCTGTTCCTTAGCATCAATTACGCGGCTCCGCTGGAAATTGGCGGCTTATCCACCGCCGATCCGCTTGACCCGGAGGTCGCGGCATGGTGGCGGGAGCGCGCGGACGAGATTTATCAGGCGATCCCGGACTTTGGCGGGTTCCTGGTGAAGGCGGACTCGGAGAACCGGCCGGGGCCGTTTACGTATGGCAGGGATCATGCTGACGGCGCCAATATGCTGGCCGAGGCACTGGAACCTTACGGCGGGCTTGTGATTTGGCGTTGCTTCGTCTACAACTGCAAGCAGGACTGGCGGGATCGCAAGACGGATCGAGCACGGGCCGCCTACGATCATTTCGTCCCGCTCGATGGACGGTTTAAAGAGAACGTGATTTTGCAGGTCAAAAACGGTCCGATTGACTTCCAAGTGCGCGAGCCCGTATCGCCGCTGCTGGGCGCGATGCCAGCGACAAACCAGATGATCGAGTTCCAAATCACGCAAGAATATACCGGGCAGCAGCGCCATGTCTGCTACCTCGTTCCCCAGTGGAAAGAAGTGCTGGACTTCGACACCCATTTGAAGGGCGAGGGCTCAACCGTCAAACGGATCGTAGACGGTACGCTGCATGGTTCCCGTTACAGCGGGTTCGCCGCGGTTTCCAATATCGGGGACGACGCCAACTGGACCGGCCATCTGCTGGCACAGGCGAACCTTTATGGCTATGGGCGGCTGGCCTGGAATCCGGACCTCAGTTCCGAAGCGATTGCGGAGGAGTGGATTCGGCTCGTATTTGGGAGCGACGAACGGGTCATCCAGGTGATTCTTCGTATTTTGATGGATTCCTGGAGCATTTACGAAAGCTACACGGCTCCGCTGGGCATCGGCTTTATGGTGAATCCGAACCATCATTATGGCCCGAACGTCGACGGCTATGAATACTCGATGTGGGGGACGTATCATTTTGCCGATTGCCACGGGATCGGTGTTGACCGGACGAAAGCCACGGGGACGGGGTATACCTCGCAATACGTAGAGCCAAATCAAAGCTTATACGAAACGCTGGAGACTTGTCCCGACGAGCTGTTGCTCTTCTTCCACCATGTGCCGTACACCCACGTGCTCCAATCCGGCAAGACGGTGATTCAGCATATTTACGATACCCATTTTGAAGGGGTGGAACGAGCCGAGAAGCTGGTGGAGCTATGGGCTGGTCTGTCCGGCTTGATCGAAGAGCCGCTGCATCAGCAGGTCGCCAAGCGATTGGCGGAGCAAGCGGAGCATGCCAAGGAATGGCGGGATCAAATCAACACGTATTTCTATCGCAAAAGCGGAATTGCCGATCAGCAGGGGCGGCGGATTTATTAAGATTTTTTTCGTGATATTTTAAAAGATTTCGAGGATTCCTCTTCTACAACCGGCCGTGGGCCCGCCCTATACTTGAGCTATAAGCACTCAGAAACTGCAGAGGTGAAGCAAGCATGAAAAGTTCCGCGGCCTTGGGCTTAAAAGACGCGCCAGCCATCAACAAGCGCCGGATCTTCCTCAAACGATGGAATGCTCCGGTGGCCGGCTATTTATTTATTTCACCGTGGCTGCTCGGGTTTCTCGGGCTGACCGCATATCCGCTGATTTTATCGCTGTACTACTCGTTTACGGACTACACGCTGTTGGAACCGATCAACTGGGTGGGGACCAAAAACTACGAGCTGATCTTTACGGCGGACTCCAAATTCGTGACTTCGGTCAAGGTCACGTTCCTGTACGTTTTGGCTTCGGTTCCTCTGAAGCTGATCGCGGCGCTGCTTGTCGCTTTGGTGTTGAACCGGGCGGTGCGGGGGATTGGGCTGTACCGCACGGCGATTTACTTCCCGTCGCTGATCGGTGGCAGTATCGCTGTATCGCTGCTCTGGCGTAATATTTTTGGCGTGGACGGGATCTTTAACAAAATTATCGGAGCGTTTGGATTCGAGGGGAAAGGCTGGATCACCAGTCCCGATACGGCGTTAAGTACGCTCGTGCTGCTCACGGTCTGGCAGTTCGGTTCGTCGATGGTCATCTTCCTGGCAGGGCTGAAGCAAATCCCGGGTGATCTGTATGAGGCTTCCGCTGTGGACGGCGCCGGAAAGTTTCGCCAGTTCTTCAACATCACGCTGCCGATGCTGTCGCCGGTATTGTACTTCAACCTGGTGATGGGCGTCATCAACGCGTTCCAAATGTTTACGTCAGCGTTTGTGATCACGAACGGCGGCCCGATGAATTCAACGTATGTGTATGCGCTTTATTTGTACGAGCGGGCGTTTAGCCGGTACCAGCTTGGTTATTCGTCGGCACTGGCCTGGATCATGCTGGTGATGATTGTGATTGCCACGTTGATCATTGCAGGAACTTCGAAATATTGGGTGTTCTACGAAACGGAACCTGAAGGGAGAAATGGCAGATGACCTTTAAATGGAAGCCGCTGGTCCGGCACCTCTTTATGATTCTGTTTAGTTTGGTCATGGTCTATCCGGTGCTGTGGTGGATCGGCGCGTCGCTGAAGACGAACGGCGAGCTGGCTTCGCCGAATATTTTCCCTTCGGTTCCTCAATGGAGCAACTTCGTTAAGGGCTGGAATTCGGTGCCGGGTCACACCTTCACCGACTTCTACCTGAACACCTTCGCCTTGGAGGCGGCGGTGATTGCAGCGACGCTGGTATCCAGCACGCTCGTTGCGTTTGGGTTCGGGAGATTGAATTTTCCTTTGAAAAACCTCTGGTTCTCCTTGTTTATGCTTACCTTAATGATGCCGGGGCAGGTGCTGATCATTCCGCAATACGCTTTGTTCCACCAGCTTGGATGGGTGAACACGTATTTGCCGTTTATCGTGCCACATATGCTTGCGGGCGGTGCGGGCGGGACGTTCTTCGTCTTCCTGCTGATCCAGTTCGTGCGCGGCATTCCTAAGGAGTTGGATGAATCGGCGAAAATCGACGGCTGTTCGTGGTTCGGCATCTACTTCCGGATCGTCATGCCGCTGATGGTTCCGGCGATCGTGACCGTCACCATCTTCTGCTTCTTGTGGAACTGGGACGATTTCCTCGGACATCTGCTGTATCTTAATTCGGTAGACAAGTATACGGTCAGCCTGGCGCTGCGAATGATTAACGATTCCCAGTCGGCCCAGGAATGGGGACAACTGCTGGCAATGTCACTCGTCTCCATCATTCCGGCTACCTTGATCTTTATGTTCTTGCAAAAATACTTCGTCGAAGGGATTGCCACAACCGGAATAAAGGGATAAGGGTGGCGAATGGCCAATTATATTACGGTAAAGCGTGAACGATCTTCGCAGCTTTACCGTTTTTTCCTTACACCTGAAGGGAGTGCAGCCTTGCGTATGACGAATCCGTTTAAAAAATTTCGGATCGACAGCTTGTTTTTTCGCAGTTTTTCCATCTTTATGGTGGCCGTCTTGGCCTGTATCGCCTGGGCCAGCTATCGCATTTCATCCAACGAGCTGGCCAAAACCAGCTCCCATTATCAGCAGCTGCTGCTGGACGAGCTGAATAATGAAATTACCACCCGGCTGGTGATGATCGAGCAAATTTCGCTGTCGACGTCCCGCGATAACGAGTTGATTACGTTCCTGCGCGACCGGCAGGATGAATACGACCGGCACCGCCGGTCCGTGAGCGTGGAGCGCGCCTTAGCGAATCTGACTTATTCGATTCCGATCATCCAAGGAATCGACTTATATATGGAGCGTCCGCTGCGCGGGGATGCCAACAGCTATATCCAGTTTCGTGGTTTGAGCGATCTGGCCAAGCAAGATTGGGCGGAGGCGCTCGACAAGAACGATTTCGCTTGGGTTAGTGAGCATGAAATACCCAGCTTCCAAGGGAATGTGCGGGTGCTCAGCTTCGCGCGCAAAATCGTCGAGGAAGACAAATACCTTGGTGTACTCGTCGTCCATGTCAAAGCGAAAGAGATTGAACAACTATTAGCCGGACATTCTGCGCCGGCCAACCGGATGATGATCGACACGTTGGGGCAGCTGACGTTGAAAACCGGGCTGGTGCCTGAGCATGCCGAGTTATCACAATGGATCAATGTGAAAACCGACCAATCCGGGTACGTTCATATCCGGGGAAATAAAGAGCTGGGGGATTCGCTGCTGGTGTATTCCAAGATGCGGGATTCCCATTGGATGCTCGTGGAAGTCACGCCTTGGAGTGAAATTACGAGCGGCGGCTTTCGTCTGGCTTTGGTTATCGGCGTGATTGGGGTCATCGCCATTTTGTTTGTCCTGCTGTTGACCCTTTACTTAAGCCGCCAATTTACAAAACCAATCAAACAGCTTGTGACCGCAATGCGGCAGTATTTCGTAGGCGATAGAGACGAAACAGGCAGCGGCGGGCATCCCGTTGATTTGCCCAACGATTACGAGAACGAGTTTGGTTATCTGTTCGACGGCTATCGCAAGCAGATGGAGCAGATTGAAGAGCTGTACCGCTCGCTGCGGCGGCGATACGAGCAGCAGCGCAAAGCGGAAATCGAAGCGTTGCAGGCCAATATCAATCCGCATTTTCTGTATAATATGCTGGATCAGTTGAACTGGATGGCGATTGAGGCCGGGCAGGACGAGCTTAGCCGGATTCTCGAGCTGATGGGCCGGATGTTTCGGATTGGCTTATCCAACGGCAACAGCTTTATTACCATTGGCGAGGAACTGGAGCATATCCACTGTTACCTGGAAATTCAACAGCTTCGCTGGCAAGCCGGCGGCGGCGGTGAACTGGAATATACGATCGATGCCCCGTTCTCTGTTCAGGAGTTGTTTATTCCGAAGCTGACGTTGCAGCCGTTCGTGGAGAATGCCATCGTCCACGGTTTTAACGGTCGTACACAAGGGAAGTTGTGGATCACGCTGGAGGAGCAGTCTGACCGGCTCGTGATTACGATCGATGACGACGGCGCTGGACTGCAGCAGGCCGTGCCCCGCGAGCGCAAGCGGAGAACGGGGGGCTACGGCATCCGCAATGTGAAGGAGCGGATCGCGGGTTACTTTGAAGGCGCTTACGGCGTGGAGTTATCTCAACGGGAAGAAGGAGGCACCCGTGTCGTGATTACGTTGCCGAAGCTGCTGGAGCCCCCGGTGCCCCAGTTCATTGAACCGCTTGAACCCGGACCGGCCGCGTGAGCCGCATGTCCGTGCCAGAACATCTAAGACATCTTGGAGGAGAACAGTCAAGGAGGTAGTTGAGGGTGTGGAAAATCGCCATCATTGATGATGAACGCCAGGTGCTGCAAGGGATGAAACGGGCGATTCCGTGGGAACAACTCGGGGCGACCTGGGTTGGGGAAGCCCAGAACGGGAAGGACGGGCTGGATGTAGTCCGGCAAACGAATCCGGATATCGTCATCACGGACATTTATATGCCGGCGATGAATGGCATTGATATGATTGAGCAGCTGCGGAAGGAAGGGTATGACGGCAAGGTCATTATTTTTAGCGGCTATTCGGATTTCGAACATGCACGCCAAGCGCTGCGCTTTAATGTCAGCGATTATGTCTCCAAGCCGATCAGCATGCCAACGCTGAAGTCGATTCTGGGTAAGGTGATCGATGAGTTGGCCAAGGAGGAAGAGATTCGCCGGAAGCAGGGCGATATGGAGCGGAAGCTGAGTCTGTATGAGCCGTTCATCGAGAAGGAGTGGGTCCGCTCTGCGGTCGTCGGAACGCTGGACAGCTCGTACCGCGAGGCAGGGCGTTTGCCGGAGCCTTATCGATATTGGACGGATCATCGGCACGTGACGATTGGTATCGATCTCGTCCGGGATGCGCGCGTCGGCCAATTTTCATTGTCGGACTGGAACCTGTTCCGCTTTGCGATCAGCAATATTGTCTGCGAGGTGGCCCGCAAAAGGTTCGGGACCGTGGAATATACCGAGCTGCACAGCACAAGGGCTGTCTTGATCGTCCACCCGCGTCCGGATGAGCCAAAGCAATTGCTGGAGAGAAAGCTGCATGAGCTGGGCGTAAAGCTGATCGATGCGATCAAAAGCTATCTCAAGCTGGTCGTCCGCGTCGGAATTGGGGGTGTCAAGCCGCAATGGCAGCACATCCCGGATTCAACGGAGGAAGCGTTCCGGGCCATCGACATGAGGTTGGGGCGGCGGGATTCTACGTATGCGTTATATGCCTATCAGGACGAAGAAGACGGAAAAACGGCAGCGGCGAGTTTATTTTCAGTGAAATTTTATGTGGAATTGGCTTCTGCATTAAAGGCGTCCCAGGAAGCCGAAGCTAAGAAGCTAGTGGCCGATCACATGAACCGGCTGGAGCTGCAGAAGGCGATGACCCCTGAAACGGTGCAGATTTTTGCCTGCGAGCTGTGGGGGGTATTTACGTATTGCCTCTATGAAACGGGAGTTCTGCTGAATGATCTTGTACCTGAAGAGCAGATCACCAAGGAGTTGGTGGGCTTAACCGGTCTGGAGCAGCTCACCGAATGGTTGTCGGATAAAATTACGCTGATCTGCAGCAGCCGCCAATGGCGGGGGAACAGCAAGCACCGGCAGGTGGTGGATTACATGACCGGTTATATTCACGAGCATTATGCTGAGGACATTACGCTGGCGGAGTTGTCGGAGAAGCTTTACATTTCCCGCAACCATTTGTCCATCATCTTCAAAAACATAACCGGCGAAACGTTCAACAACTATTTAACCCGCGTTCGGATCGAAAAAGCACGCGAGCTGCTGCTGCAGCGCAATATGCTCGTTTATGAGGTGGCCGAACAGGTCGGCTATAAGAACGTGCCTTATTTCAGCACACTGTTTAAAAAAATCACCGGCATGAGTCCAACGGATCTGATCAAATAAGACACAGGGGAGAGAGAAATCATGATTAACATCGCCATCATCGGCACTGGGTCGATTGCAAGTACCCATCTTGAGGCGTTTGCCCGCTTTAGCGACCGTTGCCGGATCACGGCGCTGGTCGATCGGAGCGGAGGAAAGGCGTACCAGCTCAAAGAGCGTTTTGCCCTGGATTGCGCGGTCTATTCGGATTACAAGGAAGTGTTGAACTTAGATTCGGTGGATTTAGTATCGATTTGTACGCCGCCATCTACCCATGCAGACATTGCGTCGGATTTTCTGCTGGCAGGCAAACATGTCCTGGTGGAAAAGCCGATGGCCCCGTCGCTGTCCGAATGTGATCGGATGCTGGAGGCAGCAGCTCAAGGCCTGGCGCTCTTGTCCGTCGTGGGGCAAAACCGCTTTTATGATCCGATTCGCCGGGTGAAGCGGGTGATCGATGCCGGTTTAGCGGGCCGCATCGTCCACACTGAAGCAAATTCCTATTGGTGGCGCGGCCGCAGCTATTACGATGTGGAATGGCGGGGGACATGGGAAAATGAAGGCGGAGGCTGCGTCATGAACCACGCGGTGCATCATCTGGACCTGCTGATATGGCTTAGAGGGATGCCATCTAGAGTCCACGCGGTCACCGCCAATACTTCGCACCGGAATTCCCAGGTCGAGGATTTGTCCATCGCGGTCTTGGAGTATGCAGACGGCGGTTTAGCTCAAGTGACCAGTTCCGTCGTTCATCATGGCGAAGAGCAACGGCTTGTTTTTCAGGGGGAGCGGGCTAAGGTGGGAATTCCATGGCAGTTGTATGCCTCGGAGGAAGGGGACGGCGGATTTCCGAGGCGGAATCCGGATCTGGAGGCGGAAATCCAACGAGCAGCCGAGGAGGTCGCACCGCTGCCATACACCGGGCATGCCGGGCAAATTGACGATGTGCTGCGCGCCATTGAAACGGGCTCTCGGCAGGTGCTGATCGACGGGAACGAGGGGCGAAACACGATCGAGCTGATCATGGCGATATATGAATCTGCCGCAACCGGGAAGCCGGTTACGTTGCCGTTGTCCAAAGATTCGATCTATTATTCACGGGAGAGTATTATCGGCCGAGCACCTCGGTTTCACCAACAGGCTTGAGTCTATGATCATGGAGGAGGGAATCTGGCATGGCCATCACATTTAGCATCATCGGCGGAGCGGGCTTTCGTGCCCAATATTATTTACGGATTGCCAAGGCGATGCCGGATCGGTTCCAAATCGGCGGCCTGGTCGTCCGCGACGAAGCGAAGGCGTTGGCGATGGAGCGGCAATGGGGCGTGCGGACGTACCGCTCGGTGAGAGCCCTGCTTCAGCAAGAGCAGCAGGATTTTATGGTTCTGTCGGTGAGCGGCTCGGAGATGCTGCCTTACCTGCTGCAGCTCGCAGAAACGGGGATTCCCGTCCTCTCGGAAACCCCGCCGGCAGCCGACCTTGCGGGACTCGAACTGCTGTATGCAAAGCTTGGGCAAAGCGGCGCAAAGATCCAGGTGGCGGAGCAATATCATTTACATCCGATCCAGCAGGCCAGACTCAAGTTGATCGAAACGGGACGGCTGGGGCGGATTACCGAAGCAACCGTCTCTATCTCCCATTTATACCACGGTGTCAGTCTGATTCGCCGGCTGCTGGGAGTTTCTTTTGAGGAAGTGCGGATTCGCGCCATGCGGTTTGAATCAAGTTGGGTACAGGGGCCAACACGCAGCGGTCCGCCTACGGAGGATCGGCTCGTCCCTTCGTTACGAGAACTGGCATGGCTTGATTTCGGCGACCGGTTGGGGATCTATGATTTTACCCGCGATCAGCATCGCTCCTGGATTCGCTCCAATCATTGCTGTGTCCGCGGCGAACGCGGTGAAATCTTCGATTCGCGGGTATTCATTCAGCAGGAAGATACCACCCCGCTGCAACTGGAGCTGAAACGGGTGAATAAGGGCGAGCTGGAGAACCAGGAGGGATATTTTCTGCAAGGTATTCTCTGCGGGGAGCAGTGGCTGTATACCAATCCGTTTGCGCCGGCTAGATTATATGATGATGAGCTGGCGATTGCGACCTGCCTGATGAAGATGGGTGAGTATGTTCAAGGCGGGCCTGAGTTTTACGGATTGTGGGAAGCTGCACAGGATCATTATCTCGGAATGATGATTGAACGGGCGGCGCTTACTGGGGAAACGGTGGTTGCTGCACGTCCGAGCTGGGCCTAAATTTTCCTTGAAAAAAGATTTGACCTTCACGTTACGTTAACGTTTATCATGAGTGTTGTCAGGAGGTGAGCTTGTGGAATACACCATTCAGAAGCTGGGGAATCTTGCAGGGGTCAGTACCCGGACGCTGCGTTATTACGATGAGATCGGACTACTGAAGCCGGCCAGAACGAACTCGTCGGGATATCGCATTTACGGTCGTCGGGAAGTCGATCTGCTGCAGCAGATTTTATTCTATCGGGAACTTGGCCTTAGTTTGGAAGATATCCGGTCCATCGTCACCGATCCCGGATTCGACGGTACCCGCGCGCTGAAAGAACATCGGAATCAACTCCTTGACAAACGCAAGCAACTCGACGCATTAATCGCCAATGTGGAAAAAACGATCGCGTCGCATGAAGGGAGAATCACGATGCAAGATCAAGAAAAATTTGAAGGCTTCAAGAAGCAGTTGATCGAGGAGAACGAGCGTAAATATGGCCGGGAGATCCGGGAAAAATATGGGGTAGACACGGTGGAGAAATCCAATCGGAAGCTGATGAATATGACCAAAGAGGAATACGAAAAGGTGACGCAGCTGGAGAACGAAGTAAAAGCCACGTTAGCCGAAGCCATCAAGACGGGCGATCCCGCCGGTGAACTTGCGCAGAAGGCCGCAGATTTGCACAAGCAGTGGTTGACGTTCTACTGGAGTGATTACAGCAAGGAAGCCCATGCCGGGCTAGCGCAAATGTACGTCGATGATGAGCGCTTTAAAACTTATTACGACAAGGATCAGCCGGGTGCGGCTGAGTTCCTGCGGGATGCGATTCAAATCTATACCGGGATGAAATCATAAGAAATAGCTCTCCTTTCCGTTTGTCGGGGAGGAGAGCTGTTTTTTGTTGGAGCAGGGTGTGGTTTAAGGTTTACGCCCTACGACCTACGCCTTACGCCCAGTTCCCGTTGCGGAATACCGGCTCGATCGTCCCGTCGGCCAGCTCGCCGTCAATGTTGAGCTCGGCGGAGCCGATCATAAAGTCTACATGTGTTAGACTGACGTTGGCTCCTCTAGCGAGCAGCTCTTCTTTGCTTAGCTTGGCGCCGTTTTCGATATTTACCGGATAAGCGCTGCCCAAGGCGAAATGGCAAGATGCGTTCTCGTCAATCCCGGTGTTATAAAAGATCCGGTTTAGTCTTGAGATCGGCGAGTCATGCGGCACCAGGGCGATTTCACCGAGATAATTGGCTCCCTCGTCTGTTTGGAGCAGGTTTTCCATATGCTCCCGTCCGGATTTGGCGTCGAAACTTACGACTTTACCATCCTTGAACGTCAGCGTTAAGCCTTCGACAAGTTGGCCGTTCAAATTCAGCGGCATTGTGCTGGCTACGGTCCCGTTCACCCCGGTACGGTGCGGCATCGAATAGATTTCCTCCGTCGGCATATTGGCGACAAAATAGTTCCCCGCCGCATTGTAATCCCCCCCGCCCAGCCATAGATGGCCTTCGGGTAACTCGACTTGGAGATCGGTGCCCGGTGCGCGGTAATGCAGCTTTTTGTACCGTTTGGCATTCATATGCCCTTGCCGTTCTTTCAACTGCTGGATATGCTCGTGCCAGGCGGCTATCGGATCCACGCGGTCAACGCGGTTCATTTGAAAGACGGCTTCCCACATGGCCGGGATCCGCTGTTCTTCGGGCAAATCGGCAAACACTTTGTTTGCCCAAGCTTTCGTTGGTGCTTTGATCAGCGACCAGGTGATCCGGTTATTGCGTGTTTGGGCGGAATGCTTCTCCCGCGCTTTCGCTGCCGCTTTGACTGCGGTAGACACCTTGGCTGAAGGGATGCCCCGGAACAGCTCCGGATCCGGTACCTTAATCCGAAGGATCGCGCCGCCTTCCTCTCCGAACTGTTCCGCCATATCCGCGAGCCACTGCGGATAGTAGGACAAGGATTCGTCCGTGGCATGCTCGTAGCGGATGCGGGTAATTTGCTCGTCTTCCCAGTCGACGTGGACGTATTTGGCTCCGGCGTCGTAGGCTTTGGCCACCAGCAGGCGGGTGAAGTCCACCGTTTCCAGCGGTGCTGTCAGCATCAGGTTTTGGCCGGGCTGGATATTCACGCCGACCCGGATGACCAATTCGGCGTATTTTTCAAGAAGTACCTCGAAAGCTTCCATCAATGTAATCCTCCAGTATGCACAGTTTTTCAAACCAAACAAAACTTATTGTAGCACGAACCGGAGGGGAGTGAAAAAGAAAGAGCCGGAAAACTCAGGGGTTCCATCGCGGATATCCAATGGATTGTGCATGATTTGAGCTTTAGTTTCACATCCTAACCTCATCATTGCTTGAGGAGGAACTGAACATGGAAAATCCATTTTCCAGCATGCAATCTCAAAATCCGATTTCACTTGCACAGCAGTCGGTTAAAAAAGCGCATCGCGCAGTAACCCAAGCTCAATCGCATCCTCGTGAAGAAACGGTGGAGGGTGCCCGCAATGCGATCGAAAAAGCGGAAAACGCCATCGCCCAAACCGACGGCCGGATGAATCCCGAGCCGATGGAGCGGGCCAAAGAGGATCTAGCCGAGGACCAAGCGGCATTGGCGGAAGTGGAAAACCAATTACATTCTTGAAGAACTGGTGTATGGGAAAAAAGCCGGTGGTGTACCCCTGATAAGATGGGGACGGACCGGCTTTTTGGTTGTTATGAAGGGAGGGGGGCGCCCTCCAGCGATAGATGTTTTATCCCCGAAGCGGAAAACTGTAAAAGTGCAGGTATTTTCGAGAATATCTCGATTTTGCGGGCAAAGCCTGCAAAAGTACAGTTATTTTTCGCGATATTGCTCAGATGGGGGAATTTGGCGCAAAAAGCCTGCACTTTTGCAGGAATTTCTGAGGCAACGGCGATTTGCCCCTATAAAAACTGTATTTTTGCAGTTATATGATGAGTAAGTGCGTGAATAATTGAGTCGAGTGGGGTCGTGCGATCATATTTTAATTTACGTAATAAATATTATGTTTACTAATGGTGATTGCCGTACTATACCTAATCGAACAAAGTATGTGCTAGAAACAGCGTATGACTAGAAACAGCCTATGTCTTATAAACAACCCATGTCCTAGATACAACCTAACTCGATGATATAATCTAATTCAAATAGATTAGATTACCGAAATTGAAGCGAGTAAAGAGGGATGGATCATGGGAGCGATTTTTCATTATAATCCGGATCGGCCGTTTCGCGAGTCGCCGGACTTGTATTTGTGTTATTGGGGAAAAGAACGGTGCGCTCCGCTTCATTCCTTTGGCCCGGGTGTCCGTGATATCTACAAAATTCACTTTATCCATTCAGGACGAGGGATTGTGAAAGTTGAGGGAGAAACCTTCGAGCTGACCGGCGGGCAAGCTTTTCTTGCTTATCCTGAACGGGTCATCTTCTATCAAGCGGATGAGGTGGACCCTTGGACGTATTCCTGGATCGGCTTCAGCGGGGAACAGGTGGCGGAGATTTTAAGCCGTACCCGGTTGACCCCGGCATCGCCTGTATTTCCCATGGATACGCATTTGATGCCGCAACTGTATGAGTTGCTTAACGAAGCAGAGGAATCGAATACGACGAGCGATTTGCGCCTGCAAACGTTGCTGTATGAGTTTATGACCCTGCTGGTGGAGCTTGTCCCTGCATCAGGGGATGCGGATTCGACAAGGACGCAAGCCAAGGATGCGTACATTCATCGTTGCCTTGATTTTCTGCACAGTCATTATAGTGAGGAAATGAGCGTCGGCCAGCTGGCTGCGATCGTCGGTCTGGATCGGAAATACTTATCGTCTTTATTTAAGCGGGCTACCGGAATGCCGCCTCAGCAATACTTGCTGAAGTATCGAATGGAGAAAGCCTGCGCCCTGCTGCGCAACGGTCATTATTCCATCGCGGAAGTGGCGCGTTCTGTGGGTTATCAGGATGCTTTATTGTTCTCCAAAATGTTCAAAAAAACGGTAGGCACCTCGCCTTCCGACTACCGCGAGCAATGGCAAAAATCAGACATTATGCCATAGAGATCATCCATGCTGATATAGGTAAGTCGCTCCCCGTGCATTATATTGGACATATATAGACTGAAGGAGGGACAAGCATTAATGTATCAAGCAGCTGATAATCGATACGAAACGATGACATACCACCGTTCGGGCCAGAGTGGGTTGAAACTTCCAGCCATTTCACTGGGCCTATGGCATAATTTTGGGGGCATCGATGTGCTCGAGAATGGGCGCGCCATGTTGCGCAGAGCCTTCGACCTCGGGATCACCCATTTCGATTTAGCGAACAACTATGGACCGCCGCCAGGCTCGGCCGAGGAAACGTTCGGACGGGTGCTGCGTGAAGATCTGCGTCCGTATCGCGATGAGCTGATCATCTCGACGAAAGCGGGATATTATATGTGGCCGGGGCCGTATGGGGAATGGGGATCCAAAAAATATCTGGTCTCAAGCCTCGATCAAAGCCTGAAGCGAATGGGGCTGGAGTATGTGGATATTTTCTATCATCATCGTCCCGATCCGGACACGCCTCTGGAAGAAACGATGGCCGCGCTTGATCTCATCGTACGACAAGGGAAAGCACTGTATGTGGGGTTGTCCAACTATCGTCCGGAAGAGACGCGCGAAGCGTCCCGAATCTTAAAACAGCTGGGCACCCCGGCGGTGATTCATCAGCCGAACTATTCGATGATGAACCGCTGGATCGAAGAAGGGTTACTGGATGTCTTGGAGGAAGAAGGCATCGGCTCGATCGTGTTCTCCCCGCTGGAGAAAGGCATCCTGACCGACCGCTACCTGAACGGAATCGCCCCGGATTCCCGCGCTGCCGGTCCTAGCGTGTTCCTTCGTCCGGAGGACGTAAACGAAGAGCGAATTGCCAAAGTCAAGCAGCTGAACGAACTGGCCACCGCAAGAGGGCAGAAGCTCTCGCAAATGGCCTTGGCCTGGGTGCTGCGAGACGGTAGAGTGACATCCGCACTGATCGGCGCCAGCAAAGTCAGCCAAATCGAGGATGCGGTTGGCGCATTGGCGAATCGGTCGTTTACTCAAGAGGAGTTGCGCAAGATCGACGAAATTTTAGGTTTTTAAATCATTTTCGCAGGCGTCGCCCGAAGAACTTTCGGGACGGCGCTTTTTTCTACTAAATTTCCCCGCCGTATTGAGCTTTACCCTGCTTAACCAGTATAATAGGTCGAGTGTACCCTTTGATAACCATCCGAATGTTTTTAACCATAATTCATATAGAAAAGGTGTTAAATCTCCATGAGTATTTTAAATGTAGAGCGGCTGAGTCACGGATTTGGGGACCGGGCTATTTTTAACGATGTATCCTTTCGCTTGTTAAAAGGCGAGCATGTTGGCTTAGTGGGGGCCAACGGTGAAGGTAAATCGACGTTCATGAACATCATTACGGGCAAGCTGCAGCCGGACGAAGGCAAAATCGAGTGGGCTAGACGCACACGCGTTGGCTATCTCGATCAGCATGCCGTGCTGGAGAAAGGAATGACGATCCGCGACGTACTGCGCGGGGCGTTTCAATATCTGTTCGATTTGGAACAGGAAATGAACGAGATGTACGCCAAAATGGGGGATGTGTCGCCGGAAGAGTTGGAGCAGCTGCTGGAGGACGTAGGTACGATTCAAGACACGCTCACGAATCAGGATTTCTATCTCATCGATGCCAAGATTGAGGAAACCGCTCGGGGCTTGGGCTTGACGGATATCGGGCTCGAAAGAGACGTTAACGACCTCAGCGGGGGTCAGCGGACGAAGGTATTGTTGGCCAAGCTCTTACTGGAGAAACCAGACATTCTGCTGCTAGACGAACCTACCAACTATTTGGACGAGCAGCATATCGAATGGCTGAAGCGGTATTTGCAAGAATATGAGAACGCGTTTATTCTCATTTCGCACGATATCCCGTTCCTGAATAGCGTCATCAACCTGATTTACCACATGGAAAATCAAGAGCTGAACCGTTACGTCGGTGATTATGATAACTTCTTGCAGGTGTATGAGGCAAAAAAACAGCAGTTAGAGTCGGCATACAAACGCCAGCAACAGGAGATCGCCGATCTCAAAGACTTCGTGGCACGCAACAAGGCGAGCGTGGCAACGCGGAACATGGCGATGTCTCGCCAGAAGAAGCTGGACAAGATGGAAATTATCGAGTTGGCGAAGGAAAAACCGAAACCGCAATTTAATTTCAAAGATGCTCGGACATCTGGCAAGTTGATTTTTGAAACGAAGGACCTGGTTATCGGTTACGACTCACCTTTATCGAAGCCGCTGAATCTAAGAATGGAACGCGGGCAAAAAATCGCCCTCGTCGGCGCAAACGGTATCGGGAAAACCACGCTGCTTCGCAGCATCCTGGGACAAATTCCGGCAATCTCCGGCTCAGTGCATCTCGGTGACCTTCTGGAAATCGGCTACTTTGAGCAGGAGATGAAGGATGCCAATTACAATACGTGCATCGAGGAAATCTGGAACGAGTTCCCGTCGTTTACGCAGTTTGAGGTTCGTGCTGCTCTAGCGAAATGCGGCCTGACGACGAAGCATATCGAAAGCAAAATCGCCGTCTTGAGCGGGGGCGAGAAAGCGAAGGTACGCCTGTGCAAGCTAATTAACCGAGAAACGAACTTGCTCGTGCTCGACGAACCAACAAACCATTTGGACGTCGATGCCAAGGATGAGTTGAAGCGTGCGCTTAAAGCCTACAAAGGCAGTATTCTGTTAATCTCCCACGAACCGGAATTTTACCGCGACGTTGTCACGGAGACGTGGAACTGTGAATCTTGGACGACCAAGATGATCTAATTTAGTCGTAATCTAGCAATTTAGGGTTGCCTCAGGTATAATTGGTTTAAATTTGAAATCGAGGTGATCCGATGGCCGTAAGCTTGAGTAATATTTTTGTAAACCTTCCCGTAAAAGATTTGCAGAGATCGATGAATTTCTTTCAATCTATTGGCTTTGAGTTTAACCCGCAATTTTCCGATGAGAAGGCGGCTTGTTTGGTGATTGGACCGAATATTTTCGCCATGCTGCTGACGGAGGAGTACTTCAAATCGTTTACGAAGAAAGAAATTCCGGATACCACGGGCCAATCGGAGGTTATCGTCGCCTTGTCGGCCGAGAGCCGTGACCAAGTGGACGAAATCGTGAACAAAGCGCTCGCCTCGGGCGGGAAGCCTTACAGCGATCCGGTTGACCATGGTTTTATGTATACCTGGAGCTTCCAGGATCCTGACAGCCATCTCTGGGAAATCGTATTTATGGATTCAAGCGCTGTGCCATCGGAATAAAGAAGTATCATCCAATGCCCTATGTGAATCACATAGGGCATTTTTGCAATCTTGCGGGTTCATCCACAGCCATTTAAGCGTACAGCATTCATTGCCGCCAACTAAGTTGTTGGTTATAATAGTTGGGTAGATTATTAAGAAAGTGGGAAGAGTATGGGCCGCAAATGGAATAATATTAAAGAGAAAAAGGCTTCGAAAGACGCGAACACTAGTCGAATCTACGCGAAGTTCGGCGTTGAGATTTATGTTGCCGCCAAGAAAGGCGAGCCGGATCCGGAATCGAACCGCGCTTTGAAGGTCGTTCTTGAACGGGCGAAAACGTACAATGTACCGAAAGCGATCATTGACCGGGCTCTCGATAAGGCGAAGGGCGCTACGGATGAAGTATATCAAGAGTTGCGTTATGAAGGCTTTGGCCCTAACGGCGCGATGGTCATTGTAGATACATTAACGAATAACGTAAACCGTACTGCACCAGAAGTACGCTCCGCATTTAACAAGAACGGCGGAAACATGGGCGTAAGCGGATCGGTTTCTTATATGTTTGACGAAACAGCCGTCATCGGGATGGAAGGCAAATCGATTGATGAAGTGTTTGAAATCTTGATGGAAGCCGATCTTGAGGTGCGGGATATCATCGAAGAGGACGAGTCGGTGATCGTATATGCCGAACCCGATCAATTCCATGCCGTTCAAGAAGCGCTCAAGAACTCCGGGGTTACGGAGTTTACGGTAGCGGAACTGACGATGCTGCCTCAAAACTATGTCACTTTGCCGAGCAAGGAAGTGGAAGCGCAGTTCGAGAAGTTGATCGACGCGCTGGAGGATCTGGAGGACGTGCAGCAGGTTTATCACAATGTGGAATTTTCGGATTAAGCCCTCGGACGAGGCGATGAACAACGGGCTGATAAGAAGGACTCTTCTTTCAGCCCGTTTTTGGTTGTCTTTCGTCAAACACGAAACGATTTATTAACACTGAAATCGCCCAACGACATAATATACATTACTGTTTAGGAAGCAGGTAGGAAGGGGCTTTGTATGACAAGCTGGAATTTGGCTGGACTGCGAACGCAGCAGGCGTTGTCCCGTTATTCGACTTATGAAATCGGGGGAGAGGCCCGGTTTGTGGGAACGCCTCATTCAGTAGAGCAGTTGCAAGAGTTGCTGGAATTGGCGTATCGCCGCGGCATATCACCGATCTTTTTTGGCGGAGGATCCAATTTGCTGTTTCCCGATCAGCCGGATCCCGATGCATTGTTTCTGACAACTCGGGAAATGGTTGAGGTGAAGCTCGAGGGCGATCGGCTTTACGTCTCGGCTGGGGTGCCGATGTCGATGTTGGCCGTGATCGGATATGGATTGGGGATTGCTGATTTTGATTTTACCTTTTTGCTGCCGGGAACGGTGGGCGGTGGGATTTATATGAATGCCAAATATTTTGACCGTCATATCAGCGATACGTTGGTCAATGTTCATTATATCGATTGTAGGCAGCCCGGCACCATTCAAACCATCAGCCGCGAGGCGTGCGAATTTGGGTATAAACAATCGGTGTTCCAACGCAATCGAACCCGCTGGTTCATCGTTGGCGCTGAGTTTAAGCTCAGTTCAACCACTCAGGCTACCGCTTTGACGTCGATCCCGGAGCTGGCTGCGCTTCAGGAAGGAAAACTGCCATCTCATCGATTACCGGAGTTTGCTTCGCACTTCATCACATGGCTGGAGGCGAAGGAAGGGACAGGGGAAAAAGACCCTAAGCTAACTCCGATGCGAAAAATCATTCAGGACCGCGTAGGGAAGATGCATTTCTCGTATCCTTCCTGCGGATCGGTGTTCAAAAATAACTATTCCGTTGGCGAGCCGATTGGTGCACTAGCGGACCGTCTCAACTTAAAAGGGGTTCAGCGCGGCAATGCCCGGATTTCGCCCGTTCACGGCAATGTGATTCAAAATGTGGGTGGGGCGACCGCGGCGGATGTCATTGAATTAATTCGTCATGTACAGGACGCCTTTGATCGGCATTATGGTTTTGTTCCTGAACCGGAGGTCGTGATCATTGAAGGTCAGGCCACTTTACTCCAACATGAATAAACGTTCATTACTTCAAAGCCCGTCTCCGGCAGTCGCCGGGACGGGCTTGTTCTTTTTCAAATATGAATTATTGGCTCACCGCAACCGGTATGGGCTGGGTACAACCTAATTTGCGAGAAATTTCGTTGGCTGCTTGCTGTACTTCCTTGACCAGTTCAGGAATGCGTTCTTCCTCAAACTGGACCTCCAAACCTGCAGCGCTGAGTGCTGCGATAATTTGCCCGGTATGATCAAAGATTGGAGCGCTTAACTCTGCCGTGTAGTTCTCCAATTCAGAACGGCTAAAGCTGTAGCCTTCCTGACGGGAACGCTCCAGGATCTGACGCAGTTGCGCTTTGTCGGTGATCGTGCCGGAGGCAATCGGATGCAGTTCCGTGGCCTCTAGATACTCCTCGCGTTCTGCCTCAGGCATAAAAGCTAAAATAATGCGGGATGAAGCGCCGGCATACAGCGGGGCTTTCCGTCCGATTTTGGTGAATAGCCGTACGGGGTGATCCGTATCCAGCTTCTCGATATAAATGCTTTCGTTCCCGTCGCGCAGCACGAGATGAATGGCATTCTGAATTTCATCGCGTAACTGCTGCATGACCGGCAAGGCGATATGGCGAATGTCTAACCGCTCAGCTACCAAATTGCCGTACTGAAGAAAGAGTAGACCTAGCGAATAAGAGCCTTCCGCATCTTTTTTTAAAAATCCCATTTCTTCCAATGATCCGATCATGCGCAGCACTGAAGTTTTAGGGATTCCTGATAACTTGGCCATTTCACTGATATTCAGCTTGGGGTGGGTCAGGAATAACTGAAGCAGATCCATGGACCTGACCACGGTTTTGTTCTTGTGTTTTGTATTCTTTTGCACGTTATGCCTCCTGCATGGCCTCTAGTTCATTCTGTATTAGTATACAACGAATGGAAGATTGTTGAAAACCAAAAACGCTAACGGAAAATAATGCTTGATTTTTACCCAATCCCGACTATAATGATCGTATATATTGGCATTCGATTTTCGGATGATGTGATCCGAATTTCGGAACAGTATTAAAAACTTGTTATGTCATTAACGCTTTAACGGAAAAAATCTTGATTTTTCTAGAATTAACTAACAAAATGATCTTATGCAAAAAAATTCGTAAATCGGTATAGAGAGTCCGAAATTCGGATGGGAGGATGGACATGACTTTTTCTCCGTCACCTGCTGAGTTTCCCGTCATCACTCCACTCGGAGATTCGGCGTTGATTGTGACGTTTGGTGATTCAATTCAAAAAAGTACACATGTAAAGGTAAGGCAGTTGGCGGAACATTTGGAGCATCACCCTTTTCCTTGGATGATCGAGACCGTTCCGGCTTTTACGTCGGTAACCATATATTATGACGTTATGAAGCTCTTGGAAGAAGCTGAGAAGCAGGAGGACCAGGCTCGCACACTGACCCCATACCAGTTAGCTGAAGAGCTTGTGACCGAGTTGCTTCACACACTGCGAGACGTTAATGCATCACCAGCCAGAATCATTGAAATTCCCGTTTGCTATGGAGGAGAGTGGGGCCCGGATCTAGAAACGGTAGCCTTCCGCAATGGACTAACACCTCAAGATGTGATCAACATTCATACATCCGCGGATTATCTGGTTTATATGCTTGGTTTTGCTCCTGGCTTCGCGTATTTGGGAGGAATGTCCAAACTCATTGCCACCCCGCGCCGGGAAACACCTCGCTTGTCCATTCCGGCCGGAACCGTTGGGATTGCCGGAGATCAGACGGGAGTTTATCCGATAGACACTCCTGGCGGCTGGCAGTTAATCGGTAAAACTCCAATCGAATTATTTAAGCCTCAGCAAATGCCGCCAACCTTACTGCAGGCGGGAGATATCGTCCGCTTTTACTCGATCACCCGTGAACAATTTGAAGCATGGGAGGAGTTGGAGCGATGAGTCTCTTGATCGAAAAGCCCGGATTGTTGACCACGGTTCAGGATTTGGGAAGGTTTGGTGTCCAGAAGTATGGTGTGATCGTTGGCGGTGCCATGGATGCATTCGCCCTACGCATTGCGAACTTACTGGTTGGGAATGCGGAAGGTGAGGCCGGGCTCGAAATTACGCTGCTGGGTCCCGTAATCCACTTCGAGCAAACGACGCTGATCTCGCTTTGTGGAGGTGATTTATCCCCTAAGCTGAACGGTGTACCCGTTCCGTTATGGAGAACCGTTCTGGCGCCTAAGGGAAGTACGCTGACCTTCGGTCCGGCTAAGCTAGGCTGCCGCGCATACCTGGCGGTGGGGGGCGGCATCGATGTTCCGGTTCAGATGAACAGCCGTTCGACCTATTTGCGGGCAGGCATCGGCGGTTATGAAGGCCGGGCGCTTGCAGCCGGCGACCGGTTGACGCTGGGGGAAATCAGTCCGCTTGGCTCCCATTTTCTTGGTTTACTCGCCAGAGAGGCGAGCAAGGATAGCGGTGCGGTCAGCCGATGGGCGGTCTTTCCGCAGATGCTTCCGAAATATGCTGCAAATCCAACCGTGCAGCTGATTCCTGGAGAAGAATACGAATTGTTCCAAGAATCCAGCCGTCACGATTTATGGCAAGAGGAATTTGCGGTTTTGCCGCAGTCCGACCGGATGGGTTACCGTTTCAAAGGCCGGGAGTTAAAGCTGGAGCAATCGAAAGAGATGATCTCCTCGGCCGTGACGGTGGGAACTGTGCAGGTACCACCTGACGGGAACCCAATCATTTTGATGGCGGATCGCCAAACAACCGGAGGATATCCTAAAATTGCGCAAGTCGCGAGTGTAGATTTGCCGCTGCTAGCACAGGCCAGCTTAGGGGCTCGGGTGCGATTCCGGAAGATCACTTTGGAAGAGGCACAGCAGCAAATGATCGAGCGGGAACTCTCAATCCAAACGCTGCGAGAGGGTCTAAATCAGCTGGAGGTTTCGGGGCGCAAATTCTGATCAGGGACTTGGACCGGCATGCATAATCAGACCGGCAGGAATGGAAAATTCAGTATGGAGGAATGAATGATGGAGAACAAAAGCCATCCAAAACTCGAAATTCGGGATTTGCGCGTTGAATACGAATCCAAGGGCCAACGCACCGTTGCCTTGGAGAACGTTCAGCTCAAGGTGGAAGACGGCGAGTTCGTATCTGTTGTAGGTCCGAGCGGCTGTGGAAAATCGACCTTGCTGAAGGTGGTGTCCGGGTTACTGAAGCCGGCCGGCGGCCATGCCTTTTTGGATGGTCAGGAAATCCAGGGCGTGCCAAGCCAGGTCGGAATGGTGTTTCAAAACGATGCGTTGCTCCCGTGGAAAAGCGTCATCGACAATGTGCGTCTACCTTTAGAAATCAAAGGGCTCGTGAAAGACAAGCAACTGGAAGAAGCGAACCGGTTGTTGAAAATGGTTGGACTTGATGGCTTCAGCAGTTACCATCCGAAGGAGCTATCGGGCGGGATGCGCAAGCGGGTAGCCCTGGCGCGGACCTTCGCTTACGACCCCGAAATTTATTTGATGGACGAGCCGTTTGGACCGCTCGATGCGCAAACCCGGGTGAAGATTGGGGAAGAATTCCTGCAGCTATGGGAAAATGTCGGCAAAAGCGTGCTCTTTATCACCCACGATATCGAAGAGGCGATTGCACTTTCTGACCGGGTGATCGTGATGACCTCCCGGCCGGGACGAATCAAAGCGGAGTTTAAAGTGAACTTGCAGCGGCCGCGCCCATTTTACGACATCCGATTTGATCCCCAGTTCAAGGAGCTGCAGAAAGAAATTTGGGCCCAAATGTCTGACGGGGAATAGGAGAGGAGGAATCATCAATATGGCAACAAAAACATCGGCACCATCGGCAAGCTCTCCTTCCCCTAAGGCTGGACGCGGGAATCGCAGCACCACCGTATGGATTGGCAGATTGGTCGTATTTATCGTCATTATCGGATTATGGGAGCTGCTATCGGGTACGGCGTTTAATTCTTTTTGGCTGAGCAAGCCGTCCCTGATTATTAAGCGGATTATCGACATGACCGCAAGCGGGGATCTATGGTTCCACATGAGCATTACGCTGCAGGAATCCATCGTAGGTCTCATTATCGGGATGCTTGGAGGTACATTGCTGGGGATTCTGCTCGCGTTCAGTGGGATTTTTCAAAAATGGGTGTATCCGTACATCATGGCATTGTACAGCTTGCCCCGGGTATCACTGGCACCGCTCTTTATCGTTTGGTTTGGGATCGGGATGACCTCGAAGATTCTGATGGTTGTAGCGATGGTTATTTTCGTAGCTTTTTACAATGCTTATGAAGGTGTACGCAACATCGACAAAGACTTGATGGATATGATGAGCACGTTTAAGGCGAAATGGACGCATAAGCTTCGCTGGGTCGTGCTTCCATCGATTACGGTTTGGATTCTAACCAGCTTGCGGCTGAATATCGGCATGGCTTTGATCGGGTCCGTGATCGCCGAGTTGGTTGGCTCCAACCGAGGGCTTGGATATTACATCACGTATTCGTCCAACATGCTGGATACGACAGGTATTTTTACAGGCCTTGTCCTCATCATGATTATCGCCGTTGTTTTGGAACAAATTATCGTTCAGGTCGAACGGCGGTTGCTGAAATACCGTTAAGGGCTGAACTCCAAATTATTTCATCCCATGAAATAAACGTGGAGCAACCATAAATTTAGAAAGAAAGCAATTATTCAAGGAGGGGAATCACATGAAAAAAACAAAAATGCTTCTGGCAACGCTGCTCGTTTTGACGATGGCTTTGGTCAGCGCCTGCGGAAACAACAACAATGCGGCTCCTGCAGGTAATAACGGAGGCGCCGGCAATGCGGCAACAGGAACCAACGAAGGAGACAGCAATGCAACTCAAACGGAAAACGTCAAGATTCGCGTAGGTCTGGTGGGCGGCGGCATGACGCCGATTATCGCGCAAATTGGGATTAATGATGGCTCTTACGAGAAAGCCGGAATTACGATCGAGAAGCAAAGCTTCACGTCCGGCGCGGACATGGTACAAGCCTTGGTTGGCGGTAGCTTGGACATCGTATTGGGTTCTTATGAGCATGTATTAAGACAACAAAAGAACGGCCTTGGCGTGAAAGCTTACGGCGAAATTTACAATGGCGTTGGTTATTCGTTGGTCGTGAAGAATGATGCTCCGTATCAGAAGCTGGAAGATTTGAAGGGAACGACGCTGGCTGTAACCAAGGTAGGCAGCTTGTCCGACACAGGGCTGCGTGAAGGCTTGAAAGCGGCCAATATCGACCCGGACAAAGATGTACAAATCATCAATGGCGGCAGCGGCGCTACGATGCTGGCCGCAATCGAAAGCGGCAAAGCTGCTGGCGGTATGGTGTCCGAGCCTACGATTTCGCAAATGTTAGCTACCGGGAACTACCGGGTGCTGTACGATCCGCCGTATGATTTTGCCGGAATTACCGTCATGGCGAAAACGGATTGGGTTGAGAAAAATCAGGATGCGATGAAGCGGTTCCTTCAAGTCAGCAATGAAGTGAATGAGCGCGTGCAGAAGGATCCGGCCTCCGCAGTAGATGCAATGCTGCAAGAGTTCGACCAAATTCCAGCCGCCGTCATGGAGACGGCAGTTAAAAATCAGCTGGCGAAAGTGCCGGCAGGACTTAAGGTAACTGAGGAAGGCGCGAAGAATGTCACGAGGACACAAATCGAGGCAGGCGTCATCGATAAAGAAATCCCGTTTGAAGATACGGTTGACCTCTCGTTACTTCCTTAAGACATATAAAGATCGGGTGAAAAACGCGTGGATGACCGTGTGTTTTCGCCCGATTTATTTCACGACCGACGATAATACAGAAAGAAGGCGATCTGCTCATGGCCAAAGATTTAAGAACCTATCTCGGGCAATTAACGCAATTTGATGTGAATAGCGTCAAGCTTGTCGACACGGAGGTTGATCCGCGTTTTGGCATTACCGCCTATGCTGCGGCATTGGCGGAGAAAGGCGAATACCCTGCCTTGTTGTTCAACAAGGTGAAGGGCGCGCAAATGGCGTGCATTTCCAACCTGTTGACCTCGTACGAGCGCGTCGCCCTCTACTTGGGATGTGAGGTCCAGGACATTCCACGGGTATATGGCGAGAAATTGCAGCAACCGATTGAACCGGTGGTCGTAGACCGCACTGCTGCCAAAGTGAAGGAAAACGTGATTGAAGAAGCAGACGTTGACCTGTCCAAGCTGCCGATTCCCGTGCACAACGAGATGGATGGCGGGCCATACTTGTCGGCAGGTGTGATGATTATCCGCGACCCGGATTCCGGGCTGATTAATGCTGGGATCTATCGTCACCAAATCTTCAACGAACGCGACATGGGCGTGTGGTTCCTTGGTGCGCACCACGGCGGATTGATTTATAAAAAGTACAAAAAACAAGGCAAGCCGGCTCCGATTGCGATCGCACTAGGTCACCATCCCGGCTTTATCATGGGAGCGGTTTCCCGGGTTCAAGGGATCGGTGGCGAATATGAAGCGGCTGGCGCGTTAATGGGCGAACCCTTGGAGCTGGTGCAAGCGGACACGTCCGATCTGCTCGTCCCGGCGCATGCCGAGATCATTCTGGAAGGCGAGATTTTGCCGGATAACGATCACAGCGAGGGGCCGTTCGGCGAATGGCCGGGCCATTATCTCGGCGGAGGTTCGGTACCTACGATCCGCATCAAACGCATTACATACCGGAATCATGCGATCTTCCAAGATATCGTCGCTTCCGGTCGAGAGCATTTGGTTGTGGGCGGAGTGCCGCGTTCCGGCAGCATTTATCATACAGTGAAGAAAATCGTACCGGGTCTCAAGACGGTAAACGTTCCTTTCTACGCCCGGATGAACTGTTATTTGTCGATTCAGAAGGAAAAGGATGCGGACGTAAAAAAAGCGGCTTTTGCAGCGCTTAACACCGAGCCGGAGAATTTGCGTCATATCGTCGTCGTGGACGAGGACATCGACGTGTTTAACGGGGAAGAGGTCGCTTGGGCGATTGGCACGCGGTTTGATGCGGAGCGCGATTTGCTGGTCATCCCGCGTTGGAACGGTCCCGGCGGTTTGCTTCCGACGAACTGGGAGTACAACGCCGAAGGCAAGAATACGCCGCGTATGTCCAGCGCCGTGATTGTAGACGCCACCAAACCTGCGCCGCCTGTGGTCTTTCCGAAACGGGCCGTGGTTCCGAAGGAGCAGGTGGAACTGGCCGATCTGGCTTCGCTGCGCAAACTGTCCGCAGAAGAGAAAAACAACTGGCAAATCTAAAGCATGTAGCCTCAACCGGCAGAAAACGGAGGAATTGGCTTCCGTTGTTCATTCTGCCGTTTGAGGCTGGCGTGTTTCATAGTTAATGTCATGAATTAATCCTATTAATGAATTGCGAGAGGAGCATCAGCATGAATAACGTAGTGGATTTGAACTGTGATATGGGCGAGAGCTTTGGCGCTTATAAGCTGGGCAGAGACAACGAGGTGTTGAAATTCGTCACCTCCGCGAACATCGCTTGCGGTTTCCATGCCGGCGACCCGGCGACGATGCGCCAGACCGTGAAGCTGGCATTGGATCATGGAGTGGCTTTAGGAGCACATCCTGGGCTGCAGGATTTGGTTGGATTTGGCCGTCGCGATATGGACCTGTCTCCGCAAGAGGCTTATGACATCGTGGTGTATCAGATTGGTGCGCTGTGGGGATTTGTACGCGCGCAAGGGGCCAAGCTGCAGCATGTCAAAGCCCATGGTTCCTTGTATAACATGGCGGCACGGAACGCCGGTTTGGCGGAGGCGATCGCCGAAGCAGTATATAAGGTAGATCCGGAGTTGATTCTGTTTGGTCTTGCTGGCAGCGAGTTGATCAAAGCCGGGAAAAAAGCCGGGTTGCGCACAGCGAGCGAAGTATTCTCCGACCGGACTTACCAATCCGACGGTTCGCTCACCTCGCGCCGTTTGCCGGACGCTCTGATTACGGATGAGGAGCAATCGGTGAAACAGGTCATTCGGATGGTTGCCGAAGGCAAAGTGATGTCGCAGCAGAACGTCGATGTGGACATCCAAGCGGATACGATTTGTATTCATGGTGACGGCATTCATGCGGTCGAATTCGCTGGTAAAATCCGCAGTTCATTAACCGCCGCAGGGATTACGGTTCAATCGGTAGGGATCACGCTGGGGCAACAAGCGTAAGCGCAGAAGGAGGGGACAACAGGATGGAACCATTGCATTTGCAGACGGATGTGTTGGTTGTCGGCTCCGGCGCCGCCGGGTTGATGGCGGCCCGAGCGGCGGCCGATGAAGGCGCCCGCGTGATTTTGACCGACAAGAGCTTAATCAGCCGGGGCGGAGCGACGATTTTGGCGCAGATGACCGTGGCCGTGGCTTTGGGCGAAGCGGAAGAGGATAGCACGGAAATTCATTTTGAGGACACGATGAAGGGAAGCCGGGGCTTGGCCGATCCGAACATCGTCCGCGCCGTTGTTGAACGGGGACCTGAAGTAATCCTCGAAGTGGAAGGTTATGGCGTTAAGTGGGCCCGAACGCCGGATGGCAAGCGTTCGCAGGCGTTTGCTCCGGGGCATTCCAAAGCCCGCTGCGTCTACGTGGACATTTTGAATACGGGCGGTGCTACGGCAGCCGGTTTAAAGAAGGCGATATGGAAGGACGAGAAGATCCAGCGGCTCAAAAACGTGATGATCACGAAAGTTGTCGTCGAAAATGGGCGGGCCGTTGGTGCAATCGGCTTTGAGATGGAGGAGTACCGTCCGATTAGTATCGCCGCTTCATCGGTCATTTTGGCCACGGGCGGATTAACGGAGGTCTTTGAGCGTAACAGTGCGTCGGCGAACATGACCGGCGACGGATTCGTACTGGCGGCCGAGGCGGGCGCCGAGGTGCGCGATATGGAAATGGTGCAGTTCTTCCCGATCGCCCACCTGTTTCCGCCGCTCGTTGGCATCGATCCGATCATGTGGGATCCGTTCCGCTATAAGCTGGGCGGCCGTCTGCTGAACGGTTTAAAAGAAGAATTTATGGATAAATACAACGGGGAAGTTGCCGGAAAATACACGGCTGCGCGTGACCAAACGACGCTGGCGATTTTCCGCGAGGTGGAGGCTGGCCGCGGCACGCCGCACGGCGGGGCGTATCTTGACTTCACGATGGTGCCGGAGGACAAGCTGAAGGAAGCGTTTGGTCCGGTCATCGATATTTTGCGGAATCAAGGCGTTGATTTGACCAAAGATATGGTGGAAGTGGCGCCGATGGCGCACTTTATGCTTGGCGGCGTACGCGTGGACGAAGCGATGCGCACGCGGGTGCCAGGGCTGCTGGCATCGGGCGAGCTGATTTATGGCATGCATGGCGCTAACCGCTTATCTGGCAATGCCATCACTGAAGCGCTGGTCACCGGCCGTATCGCCGGCGAAACCGCGGCACGGGAGAAAAGCGATGCGCTGGATGAAGCTGCTGTACGTCAAGCGTTTGAGCGGGAGATGGAGCGGCTCACGCAATATTGGCACCCTGTCCCGGTTGAACGGGATACCGCATCGCTCCAAGCGTTTAAACGCAAGCTGCAGAAGGTGATGTGGAAGGGAGCCGGACCGCTTCGTACGGAAAGCGGCTTGAAGGAAGCGTTGACGGAGCTGCAGGCACTGCGCAGCGAGCTGGACAGCATCTCGCTGGCGAAGCCGGGCAAGTTTGCGCTGTCCCTGTTCGAGAAGCTGGAAGCCGCCAACATGCTGAAGGTCAGCGAAGCGATTGTGCTGGGCGCACTGGAACGCAAGGAGACGCGCGGCGCACATGTGCGGTTGGACTACGATGAAACGCTCAGCCAACCGTCCAGCTACAGCTATGTCTTGAATGAGGCAGGGGAATGGGGTGTATCCGAGGTTCCGCTGCCGGCGGGCAGCTAACGGAGACGGATGAGATCAAGCGAGCCGGCAAGACGGTTCCGAATGAAGGGAGAAAAAGGAACAATGGCAACAGTGACTTTAAACGTAGTTCGCGGTGATGCGGAAAGCGGCGCTTCCTTGGAGAAATACGAAGTTCCGTTCCGGGACGGGATGAGCCTGCTGGATGCGATCTTTTGGATTCGGGAGCATGTAGACCCGTCCTTTTCGGTACGGTATTCCTGCCGTTCCGCCAACGCCTGCAAAGAATGCTCGGCGTTTGTGGACGGCAAACCTGGCTACTTGTGCAGCATCCGTGCCGTTCCAGGCAGTGAGGTTAAGATCGAACCGCTGACCGGCCGTCCGTGGATCAAGGATTTGGCGACAGCGCTGGAGTAGACATGACCATTATTCACATGAAGGAGGGGCAATTATGGCCTGGTTACAGCCCCGCAGTTTAGACGAAGCGCTTGAGTTGCTTCGGGAGCGGAACCCCGGCATCGTGTGCGGGGGAACCGATTTGTTCGTGAACGCGCAGCGCAAATCGTACGAGTCGGAGCATACCGACTGGCTCGACATCCGGCGCGTGCCGGAGCTGCAAGCGACCCGCCGAACCGAGGCGGGTCTCGAAATCGGCGCCGCGGTGACGGCCGCCGAAATTTGGGGCAGCGACACGTTTCGCGTCGTGCCCGCGCTGCAACAAGCCGCCCGTATCGTCGGCGGCTGGCAGATCCAAAACCGCGCATCGCTTGGCGGCAATGTGGCGAACGCCTCCCCGGCAGCCGATATGGTCGTTCCGCTCGTCGCTTACCGAGCGGAAGTCCGGCTTGCCGGGGCGGACGGCACCCGCTGCGTGCCGATCGCGGACTTCATCACCGGGCCGAAGGCGACCCAGCTTCGCGAACGCGAGCTGATCGCGTCGCTGTTCATCCCGGCCCGGGTGCTCGAGGTGCCGCAGGTGTTTCTGCGGCACGATCAGCGCGCGGCCACCGACATCTCGATCGTCTCCGTCGCCTTGCTGTTGCAAGGCAAGGGCAGCGAGATCGAGTGGGGGACTGCCGCGATTGGTGCGGCCGCGCCCAAGCCTTTCACGCTGAGCGCGGAGGAAGAGCAGCGCTGGAGCGGGGAACTTACTGCCGCTAAGCTGGACGAGCTCAGCGCGTTATACGTTCAGCATAGCTCGCCGATCACGGATGTGCGCGCCAGCGCGGAGTATCGCCGCGCCTTAGTCGGGACTTATATCAAGCGGGCCGCGAACGCTTTGCTCGCAAACGGCCTGTAACGAGGGGAAAGGAGCATCACCATGGCAGGGACAACCTTAAAGATCGCGATGTCAGAGAGCGATCGCACCTTAAAGTTGCTCAGCGGCGCCAAACCGCTGCCGGGCTTTGCGCTCGACGTGCAGCGGGAGTCGATCGAGGAGATTTTTGTTAAACAAATTTCGCAGGCGTCGTATGACGTATCCGAGCTTTCGTTGGCCTCCTACCTGATTGCCAAAGGCGGAGGAGATACGCGGTTAACGGCAATACCGGTATTTCTGTCCCGGTCATTCCGGCATAATGCGATTTATGTCCGCTCGGACAGTCCGTATACTCACCCTTCTGAACTCAAAGGCAAGCGGTTCGGATTTCCCGAGTTTCAAATGACGGCGGCCGTATGGGTCCGGGGCATGTTCCGGCATGAATGGGGGATCGCCACCGATGAGATGGAATGGTATACGTTCCGTCCAGAGCGGGTGCCGGTGGGGACGCCGGCAAAGCTGGTGGAAGGCGATATTTTTGAAGCGCTGGCTGAAGGCAAAGTGGATGCGATCATGACGGCTCGGCGCCCGCCGGCCAAGTTGTTCCCCGCTTCGGGCGAAGGCGGCGTGCTGCGCCGGTTAATCCCGGACGTCTGGAACGTCGAGCGGAAGTATTACCAGCGTACGGGGATTTTCCCGATTATGCACTTGGTTTCGCTGAAGGCGGAGACCGTTCAGCAATTTCCGGAACTGCCGAAGCAGTTGTACGAGCTGATGCGGGAGATCAAAGATGAAGGGATCACCGAGCTGCTGGAGACGATTCGCAACGCAACCTCCAATCCGTTTGTCTGGGAATCGGCTGAACAATCGGCCAAGCTGATGAACGGGGATATGTGGCCTTATGGCGTTGCTGCGAACTGGCCGCAGATCGAGACGTTTATTTCCTATCTTCAGGAGGACGGCTTGCTGGATCGCAGCTTCACGCCGCAGGAAGTGTTCCATTCCTCCGTCCAAGACACATAAGCATTTGCAAAAGGAAGAAGGTGCTGCCTCATGAACGGCGGACATAACCATAACCCTAACTCTAGTTTGACGTTAACCATTAACGGCGAGGACGTGACCTGGAACGGAGAGCCGACCGCTTCGCTGGCGGACGTGATCCGTGAAGGACAAGGCCTGACGGGGACAAAAATCGGCTGCCGCACCGGCGAATGCGGGGCTTGCACCGTGTTGCTGGACGGCCAGCCGGTCGTTTCTTGCTTGGTGCCGGTGGCTTCCGCCCAAGGGCAAACGGTTGAAACGATCGAAGGCTTAGCCCGGCATCCCGAATTCCGGGAGCTAGAGCAGGCGATGCAGGAGTACGGCGGCGTACAATGCGGTTTTTGCACCCCGGGGATGATGATGTCGACTTGGGCTTGGCTGCAAAATCCAGACTTGTTCGGCGGTGACATCGGTGCGGCGCTGAAGAACAACCTGTGCCGGTGTACCGGCTATCGCGGCATCATTGAAGCGGCGGAGCACGTCCTGGCCTCGAAAGGAGCCGTGCGATGACGAAGAACAGCCTGCAGCAACCTAGCAAATCACAAGACGCCAAGGTCATGAACCCGGCTGACCCGAACCCATCAGCTCGGCAAGGCCATCCGACGTTAAAGCAAAAGCCGTTGGATCTGAAGTCCAAGCTGGAGGGGCAAACCCGTTACCTGCACGATATGAATTTTCCCGGGCAGTTGGTTGGCGCGATTTACCGCAGCCCGCTGGCGCATGCGCGGATCAAACGGATTAACGTGGACAAAGCCCGTCAAGTGGAAGGCGTTCATGCTGTTATCACGGCAGATGACGTGCCTAACCATAAATACGGGCCTACCAAATTCAAAGACTGGAACATTCTCGCCCGCGATCGCGTGCTCTTCATCGGCGATGAAATCGCTGCGGTTGCAGCCGAGACGAAAGAAGCAGCCGAGCAAGCATTGGCCCTGATCGAGGTGGAGCTAGAGCCTTTGGAAGGCGTGTTTGACCCCGAAGCGGCGATGGCTCCTGGAGCGCCGCAGATTCACGAGGACGTGGAGCTGAACCGTCCGATGAAGGTGGATGTCGCGCGCGGCGATGTGGAAGCAGGGAAGCGGAAGGCGGCCGTCGTGAAAGGCGGGCGTTACGTTTCGAACCGAATATATCAGGGACATTTGGAGCCGGTTGGGGCGATTGCACACTGGTCGGAGGAGGAGGGCATCACCATTTGGGCGCCTTCCCACATTCCGTACCGGGCGCGGGAAGCGTATGCTGCCGGTTTTGGCTTGCCAGAAGACAAGGTGCGGATGATCGTGCCGCCGATTGGGGGTTCTTTTGGCGCTAAATACGTCCTGAAGGTTCATGTGATCGCGGCGGCCTTGGCAATGGCGACGGGACGGCACGTGAAGATCATTTTGGATCGGTATGAAGATATGATTACGGCCCATCCGCGTGTTCCGCTGACCTTTGACATTGAGATCGGGGCAGATGCGGAAGGGAAATTCGTGTACAAAGAGCTGACGGTATATGCCGATGCGGGTGCTCGCGTCTATTGGAGTCCCAACGTCATCGCCACCGCCTGCACCCGGCCGGACAACATCTATCATTTCCACAATGTGAAGTCGACGGGATACCTGGTGTACACCAACAATAGTCCAACGACGTGTATGCGCGGGTTCGGCAATGCGGAGATGCTATTCGCGGTGGAAAGCGTGATTGACGAAATTGCGCTGGAGCTGGGAATGGATCCGGCCGAGCTGCGTCTCAAAAATATCGTCCACGCCGGCGACACGACGCTGCATGGATATCGTCTCGATACGTGTAATTTGGAAGCGTGCATCGAGAAGGTGAAGGAGCTGTCCGGTTGGGAGCGGAGAAACGAACTGCCGCCTTACCGGGGCCTTGGCCTTGCGGTGGCTAACCACGTCTCGGGCTTCCGCGCGATCGATCCTCGGTTTGACGGCTCAACGGCAGTCATTCGCGTCAAACCAGGCGGATTCGTTGAAGTGGAAACCGGCGAAATCGAGTTAGGTCAAGGGATGTCAATGACTTACGCCCGCATCGCCAGCCACGTGCTCGGGATTCCGGAAGACGGGATTTTGGTCAGATCCGGGGATACCGGGCGGTATCCGTTTGGCATCGGTACGTTGGCTTCCCGCAGTACGGTGATGGGCGGCAATGCGGTGCAAAAGGCGGCGGAATCGCTGGTCCGCGAAATTCAGCAATTGGCCGTTCAGGCTCTTGGCGAAGGAGCGGTATATGAGGCGGGCGTCGTGAAGCACGAGGGAAAAACGTATTCGCTTAGCGATGTCGTTGATTGGTTCCGGGCGCGTCATGCTGGCGAGGAGTTCACTGTTAAGGAAACCTATGTGCCGGATACCGAGCTGCCGGACGCCAGTTATTTCGGACATCCTTCGCCAAACTATCCGTTTGCGGCGCATGTCGCCGAGGTTGAGGTGGATCCGGACACCGGCCGGACGAAGGTTGTCGGGTATTGGGCTGTGCACGATTCGGGCACGATCATCCACGAGACGATGGCGAAAGGTCAGGTGCTGGGCGCCGTCGCCCAAGGCATCGGCTGGGTCACGATGGAGGATTTGATCGTACAGGAAGGCAAAGTCATGAACCCTTCGATGATGGACTACCGCATGCCGGGAGCTAAAGATATGCCTGATGTTCAGGTTCATTTCGTGCAGGAAGCCGATCCGCACGGCCCGTTTGGGGCGAAGTCACTGGGCGAAGTGGCGCTGGATCCGGTTCCGGGCGCCATTGCCAATGCGATCGCCAATGCAACGGGACGGCGCGGTTATGTGCTGCCGCTGTCGGCAGAACGCGTGTGGAAATCGCTGCAATCGTAATAAAGGGTGGGGGTTCCGTTCCAGGATTGAGATAGACGGACCCGAGATTGAAGACGGGAGATGACATGAACATGGAGGAGCTCATTCTTGCATTGGACGCCTGCCTGGCGGAGCGCCGGGCTTGCGTTGTTGCCACGATTGTGGATGTGGACGGCTCCGCCTACCGCCGGGAAGGCGCCCGCTGCCTCATCCATGCGGATGGCGAGGTGACGGGCATTCTGAGCGGCGGCTGCATTGAGGAAGACTTGCGCGAGCATGCCCAGGAGGTGCTTCGCACCTTGGAGCCGCGCAAGCTGCTATACGACTTCCGCATTGGGGAAGATGAGGTGTGGGGGACCGGCCTCGGGTGCAACGGGGCGATCACGGTGTGGCTCGAGCCGTTTGATCCGGTCTGTGCGCCGGACGCGGCGGACCGGATCATCGGCGATCTGCGGCAGCGCGTGGAGACGCGCGAGCCGTATGTGGCGGCGACGGTGATCGGTTCCTCCGATCCCGCCGCCGTGCCGCCCGGCGCGCGCCGCACGCTCGCCGGCGCGGCCGAAGCCGCCGGCCTGCTGGGCGCGGGCCGGCGGGCCGGGCTGGTGCGACGCACCGAGGGCAGCGCGCAGCTGGAGCTGCTGCTGGAGCGGGTCGCACCGCGCCCGGAGCTGGTCATCGTCGGCGTTGGCGACGATGCGCGCTTGCTCTGCAGCCTGGCGCGCCGGCTGCAGTGGCGGGTGACCGTCGCGTACCATGCGACGGGGAAAGCGACGCGGGAGCGGTTTCCTGCAGCGGACGAGCTGCAGATTATCCCGCGCTTCGCGTTTGAGCAGGTCGATGTCCGCGGCAAATACGTCGTCGTCATGTCGCATAACCTGGAGCTGGACCGGGAGGCGGTCCACAAGATGCTCACGCCGGAGGTCCAATATGTCGGCCTGGTCGGCTCCCGCTACCGGTTGGAGAAGATTCTGGAGCCAATTCGGAACCCTGGCGAGCCGGAACGCGCGATCGAACCTGCGCTGCTGGATAAACTCTATTCGCCAGTAGGGCTGGACATTGGCGCGGAAACCCCTGAAGAGATTGCGATGAGTATCTTGGCAGAAATTACCGCAATCAAAAATGGACGCTCCGGCGGGTTTCTGCGTGATCGGAAAGGGGCCATCCGCGGGGGAGGAACTGACGCTTCATTGAACGCTTCGACTTCGAGTCCATCATTTCTTGACGAACCTGCCTTTCCGGAGTCCTGCCGTGTCTAAGCGCAGAGCTGGGTCAGGAGATGTATGGGCGTTAATCCTCGCGGGCGGCGCTTCCAGGCGTATGGGCGAGCCGAAGCTGCTGCTGCCAGCACCGCGCGGAAATCTGCTGCAACAAACGATACACCAGGTGTTGGTGGCAGGAAATGTTCAGATGGCGGTAATTACCGCGGAAGGCGGACCGCTTCGCCAAGAAGATACGGAGAGTGTGCCGGTGGAATGGCTGACAACCTCGCAGGCCAATCGGGGGCTTGGCGCCTCGCTGGCGGCTGGAGTCCGGCAGCTAGAGGCGCGTTATGCACCTGCAGCGATTCAAATCATCTTGGGCGATCAGCCGGAGATCTCACCGGATGCGATACGGCAAGTGACGGAAGTGTTCATCCAAACCGGAGCCGAGATTGTGCAAGCGCGTTATGATGATCGACCGGCGCATCCCGTATTGTTTGCAGCGCCGTTGTTCCCTGAGTTGACTAAGCTGGACGGTGACGTTGGGGCCAAAGAGCTGCTGCAGCAATACAGAGAGCAAATCGTTGAGGTGAAGATTTCGGGAAATGCCCCCCGCGATATCGACACACCGGAGGAATATGCGAGATACCGAGAGTCAGCTTTTTCTAAAATTTGACTTCGCTGCTGCGACACGATACGCTTAGATCATCAATCTATTGCGTGAGGGGGACAGGACATGCCGCTGATCTATCACTTTGATCCGGAGCAAGTCCGCATTCGTGAAACGGTAAATGAAGAGGACGTAGAATTCGAGTTGACTTTCCTGCAGAACGAACCGCTGTTCTCGAACATGCGGGAAGTGCAGAAAAAGTTCGAGGATAATGACGTATACACGGATGTCTTGTTCTACTTGAATCAGGATCAGGAGCGCCAATACCGGATCATCGTTCGTAAAGATTTTTATGATGATTTCCTGCTTGCCTTATTGAAATATCGCATCCTGAACGGACTCGAGTGGAAGGACTAATATAGTACCATCCCTCTTTATAAAAGCAAAAGATCCATAAGGGTGTTTTTCTCACGGGACTGACCCCGCAATGTGAGACAATTAAAAACACCTTCAGGATCATCTAATGAAGTGCACCCCTTAGAATAGACATTGGAAAATCCCTGGTTATTCCGATGAATTCTAAGGGGTATTTTTTATGGCAATATAAGAACAGCCGTTAAGTACATACGCTGAAAACTGAGGTGGAGGGGGGCTACTGTGGGATTACACATACATTTATTATAGTACGCTTATGGTAGGCGTTTCGGAAAGAGAGGTGAATTGAGCATGAAACAGCGTATCTGGATTTGGTTTGGGGGATTGTCGTTTAAAAGCAAGCTGCTCACCGTTTTTATCCCGCTAAATCCTCATACCGCTGTGCATTTTGGCATTCCTATCAAGTCGAATTTTTAGTAATCCCCTGATTGAACGAAGTGTCAATGACGTCATTAATGAATCTCGACTGACAACTAACTTGTCATTATTTAGTGAAGTCGATGTGGCTGTCTTCATCGACACGAACGGAAAAATATATACCTCATATGTTCCTGAAAAGGATGAAAGCGCTATAAACTACAGCGGCCTGACTCAAAGTTGTCAGAGCAGTGAAGTTACGGATCGGCTTATAGGTTTCCGATGGAACAACGGGATTTCCTAACTCCGGATTCTGATGTGCCCGTCTTGACCTTAAGCAAAGTGGTTGTTGATATCAATTCGGGGAATCAATAAGTAACGTTGTATTTGATCATCAAGGAAACCATATAAATCAAAAAGAGGGCTTCCTTATCAGAGAGCCCTCTTAAAATTTGAACAGACTTTGGATTGGAAAGGAGCGAAGCTTTGTTAATAGCCAGAAAGGATTGGATGATTATGAGTATTATTTACTCTGAGATATCCAGAGAAGAAAAGAAGATTGCTCAATCAGCTACCCAACTGACGAACCTACAGTCTTCTCTCCGATCTGGATCAAGTATATCCGTTTATGCATCTCTGCTTTCCAAACTTGGATAAGCGAAATGCTGGTTATAGTATAGCTACTCAAATAGGAGACGTCAATGTGGCGTCTCCTTTATACTGTAATGGAAGGAGGTTTATGTATGGCAGATTGGTGGTTAGAATGTAGTGATGGTTCTTTTCGTAAAGCGAGAATTGAACCAGCTACATTAAGCGACACGAGACGAATGAAATGGACGTTTGATTGGCGAAAAGAACTGCATAGTTCAAAAAGGAAGGTCTATAAACTCGTGGATGACCATAATGGCAGTATCATTGGTGGTATCTCTTTTGAGATTCGTGAGGATCACATTTATGTAGTGCTCCTGGATTCTGCCTTTCCTACTCGGTACAATGCGAACCCGCCGCGCTTTTATTTGAATGTGATGAAGCTTTTATTGGCATTCGCTTCCCTGGAGAGCGACCGACTTGGTTTCGATGGATTCTTAGCGCTGACGCCAAAAACAAAATTACAGTCTTATTATCATAAACATTTTTGTGCTTTTCTTTTACCGCAAGGCATGATGGGCATAAACGGTGGTATCATGAAAGCCATTATTGAGTTATACTATTACTAAAGGACGTGATAAACATGATGAGGAATAGACGGCCGTACAACAAGCTGCTTGCTTCTAGTCAAATTAAAATTAAACGAAGCGATCTTGGTGATTTAGGCGGACCGCAAACTATCCCCAACGCTCCTGACACGCCTGCAACACGAGCTGCAATGTCGGAGTTTATCCGAAAATCAAAAAGCGGTGAGATCGCATTTGATCTGCCGGAATGGATCCTCAAGGAAAGAGAAAAGAGAAATCAGTCATTCGAGAAGATTAAACTATAGTCACAAGCGCTCACTCATGTGGGCGCTTTTGTTTTACTCTCTTAAAATTTGTATCTCCCTTCGGGGCCATGACGCGTCCCATCCTTCGGAGGTAGGCGAAAACCTAAATCCCTTCGGCGCGCATCATTCCCTCCTCTATTCCCTACGGAGTCTTTCATCACCTGCGGTGTAAACCGGCACCTTCTCATTGAGGGATTTTCCACTTCTAAGTCACTGAAATGCTTTTCCTTCGTCCGGTGATCGAAGCTTTGCCCCGCTGACTTATCTGGATATCGAACCTAGTTTTGGCACGTGGGATGGATCCGGGAAGGTGCTTGACTCATCCAATGAGGAAGTTATTCTTGCTTGGAAAAAAGACAATAAGTATTGTAGGATTCGAGTTCAATTAACTACCTTGCAATCAACGATTACTTATGTTGACGAGCTAGGGCTAATAACTCAATACGATATTTGATCGCGAAGTAAAGAGAAACGTAATACTTTTCAAGATTAGACAACCAGTCGTCTGAAGAGAATCAGTGACTGGTTGATTAGATTTCCTGTTAGTACGTAGAACGCACCCGTTCTCGCCCTTGCGCTCGTTTTGCTGACCAAAACCGCCAGCCGGTCAAAATGGCGACGACGAAACAGATGGTAGCGGACGTCATGAACACCACATGCATGCCGGATAGAAACAGATCGGGACGATCCGGCACCAATCCGGTGACCCGGCGGCCCGCCCGACTGCTCATGACGCTGAATAAAGTCGTGGTCGCGACGGTGATGCCGACAACCATACCCATATTGCGTACGAGTGAGTTGATGCTGCCGGCGATGCCCAGCTGGGTTTTCGGAACCTTCGACATGATGAGCGAGTTGTTGGGGGACTGGAACAAACCGTTGCCGAGGCCAAGCATCGCAATCCATACCCCCACCTGGGCGATAGAGCTGCTGTCGTGCAAACGGGCTAGCCCGATTTGCGCGATCACCATCACGATCAACCCGACGAACGTCAGCAACTCGGAGCCGATCTTATCGGACAATGCACCGCTGAGCGGCGCGACGATGACCATGACGATCGGGAACAGCATCATCAGAAACCCGGCATGCGAAGGCGAGAGGTTTAAGATGCTTTGCGTATAAAATGGGGCGATGATATTAAAGCAGAAGTTGGCGACAAACACCAGGAATCCCGACAGAATGCTTAAGCTGAACAACGGATTGCGGAATAACGTCAGTTGAAGCATCGGCGCTTCGCTGCGTGTCTCGATCCACAGAAACACGAGGAACACGGCGACCGCCAGGACGAGCGCACTCACAATGCGGATATCCTGATAGCCAAGCTGCTGACCAAACAGTAAGCCGCTGAACAATGCCAGAATAAAGATGGGGAACAGCGTGCTGCCCGCTTTATCGATTTTCACCTTCAGCTTGGTTCGGTCCGCCGGGAGCAGCTTCCAGCCGATGACAATCGCGATGAGGCCGACAGGGACATTCACCCAGAAAATATATTCCCAGCCTAAGGCCGACACGATCACACCTCCAAGGCTCGGGCCCGTGATGCTTCCCAGCGAGACGAAGGTCCCGGTGAACCCAAGCGCTTTGCCTCGTTCTCCGGCCGGGAAGATGTCGGTGACAATTCCCTGACTGTTGGCCATGGTAAGCGAGGCGCCAAGCGCTTGCAGCAGCCGTGAGCCAACGAGCAGCGGCAGGTTATGGCTGAAGCCGCACAGCAGAGAGCCCACAGTAAAAATCACCATGCCCCATTTGAACACCTTAATTTTACCAACGATGTCTCCCAGTTTGCCGAAGAAAAGAATAGCTGCGCAGGTCATCATCAAATATGCGGAAACGATCCATTCTGCTTGGGCAACGGTAAGATGCAATTCTTTAGAGATCACTGGCAGGGCAATATTGACGATGCTTCCGTCCAGCGTCGACATAAATGTAAATAAATTTAATACAATCAGGATCAACCAACGTTTTCGTTGAATGTCCGGATCATCCTGATAGGAAGTTGTGCGAAGGTCAGAACGTTGAGTCGTCATATCCATATCGTTTCACACCTCTCTCTTCTCCAGCCTTTTTTGTTGCGAACGCAACTATTTTAAGCAATCCTAGTGTACTCCAATTTAGTTGCGAACGCAACTGATTTCAGTTAAAATTTGCATAAATGAGAATCGCAAAAGAGGTGCAGGGATATGAATTACCCTTCCGTTGGCAAACTGATCTCCTATCTGCAACGGATCAACCAAAAGGAAGTCACCGCATTGTTGAAGCCATATGGGATTGGCGG
The DNA here is from genome assembly GCF_047200555.1 of Paenibacillus sp. MB22_1. NCBI lineage: Bacteria > Bacillati > Bacillota > Bacilli > Caryophanales > Paenibacillaceae > Paenibacillus > Paenibacillus sp. MB22_1. The sequence goes on along the minus strand of NZ_JBLADV010000001.1, from coordinate 1,448,562 downwards.
AGGCGGGAACCACAGCTATTTATTGGCGATCTTAGCGACGCCCGGGTTAAATCAGGACCAGCTGACGAACCTGGTCAAGTTCGACAAGGCGACCACGACCCGCTCCGTCAAACAACTGGAGGAGGCCGGTTACATAGAACGGCGGGTGAACGAACACGATCGGCGATCGATCTTGTGGTATCCGACGGAAAAGGGAAGAGCCTTCGAGCCCACGCTTCGGCAAATTTTAGCGGATTTTAACCGCCGATTGACGGCTGTGTTAAGCGAGGAGGAAACCAATCAACTCGAGACCTTACTTACGAAAATTTACGAGAGCAAGCTGAATAGCGATGAGAATGTGTGAATCAGCCGATGATGAAGATTAACAGTAAATCGTACTGTTATTTTTCGCGATTTACGCCACCGAGGGGAATTAACAGTAAATCCTACCTTTAATTTGGCTGATCTGCTCGAAAACAGCGGATTTTATCGAAAATAACGGTACTTTTTCCAGCTAATTAGAACAATTAAGGCGGTTGGTTGAAAATTAACAGTAGTTTTTACTGTTAGTTGCACCATTCCATTGCTCGATAAGAACTCCCATTACTGCCCGCGAAATGAACGATGATGGAACGAAGTAATGTCCTGAAACAGCGATCGACCGTCATCGGTTACAGTGAATTGATCATTTAGCGGGAGATACAGCGCCCGATACGGCTCGGGAACCCAGATATATTGGTGGACGTAAGGTGTGGCAATAAATCCGCAATGGATCCAGAAACGGAGGCGCTCCCGGTTCGTTTCCGTGTCCTCCGCTTCCGCCTCAATGATGATCGCCTCGGCGTGGTGTTCCTGCACGGCATAGTCGCGGATATCCGCGAAGAACTGGCGGCCAAATCCTTGACCTCTTACATCTTGACGCACGGCCATATAATCGAGGATCAAGCGCTTGCGGCCCTGCTTGCCGCTGAGGCCGGTGACGCCCATCGCCACCGCTTCGCCGTCTAACAGCCCCGCGTGCAAGCTGGCGATCCCGCGATCCAGCATGCTCCGAAGCACTTTTGTTGGCTTGGCACCGTGCGGAAATGCTTCGCGATAGATAGGTTCCAGTTTGTCCCACCAAGCGTCATCCCATTTGTTCAAGGTTGTGAATGTCCATTGCATCTTGGGCCCTCCATTTTGGACTCCGGTTTCCTTCTATTTTAACCATCCTTCCGGCATTCAGGACATATGTCCTTTCCAAACGGCAGAAGATATCCTTTAATTAGGTATTGAAATAAAGGATCGCGAAAAACGAGAATGAGGAGAGAGACGATGAGGGGTTTGTTGTTTGCGTTTTTGGCCGGGGCGTTCATCACCTTGCAAGGGGTGGCGAATACAAGAATCAGCGGCGAGATCGGCACATGGCCGGCGGCGGCGTTGACTCAGTGTACCGGCTTTGTCGCGGCCTTGCTGATTTGGCTGATGCTCCGTGACGGGGGGCTTCCCGACTTGCGGAAGGTGAAGCCGTTGTATATCAGCGGCGGGGCCTGGGCGGCGATTATTATTTTTAGCAACGTCACAGCGATCCAGCAGGTTGGAGTCACTTTGACGATCTCAGCGGTTTTGATTGCCCAGTTGTGCATCACCTTTCTGATTGATAGCCTAGGTTGGTTTGGTGTGCCGAAGCAAAAAATGCGGCTGCCGCAGTTTATCGGAATCGGCTTGATGATTGCGGGAGTGATTATTCTCAAATTTTAACGGATGAGTGAATGGCCCAAGCCTCAAGGAGGAGAACGGATATGAAAGAAGTGGCAGACCCGGACCTGCTAAATGACTATATCGAATCGTATGGACTTCAGAAGGTATTTCCCAAAGCGTTGCTGCCTTATCTGACGCTTCACGGGTTTGACCAAGGAGAGCTGATTTGCACGCAAGGCGAGCCATCGCATACCATGTACGTGCTGGTTCGGGGGAAGATCAAAATTTATAACACCTCTCCGGAAGGCCGTACGCTGGTCATTTCCTTTAAAAATCCGCTGGAGGTCATTGGGGATGTCGAATACATTCGGGACGGGGATATCATCAATACCGTTGAGGCTGTGTCCCCGGTTCACATGATCGGGGTAGAGTACCGTTGGCTGCGGAAATACGGTGCGGATCATTCGCCGCTGTTGCATTTTTTACTGGACATAATCACCAAGAAGTTTTATATGAAATCCAGCTCGATGAGCTTTAATCTGCTGTATCCGGTGGAGATCCGCCTGGCGAGTTATCTCTTGTCTGTATCTTTCGACGAAGCGGATGCGCGGTTTCAGGGGAAACTCGGCACCGCCGATTTGGCCGATGCGGCTAATTTGATCGGTTCCAGCTATCGCCATTTGAACCGGGTGCTGCAGAAATTCGCGGCGCTAGGTTTGATCGAGCGAAGCCGCGAGGGCATCACGGTGAAGGATCGGGAAGGGCTTCACAAACTGGCAAGCCGGAATATTTACGAATAGGGGGACGGAGAGACGTGCTGTTAGGGATATTGTTCGCATTGACTGCCGGAGCGTTGGTGGGGATGCAAAACGTGTTTAATACGAAGGTGAATGAACAGACTGGCAATTGGACGACGACGACGCTGGTGTTAGGTCTGGGGTTTGCCGCCTCCTTTGTCATTGGCCTGATCGTTGAAGGAAAAGGAATGTTTACGTCATTACCCGGGATGCCGCTATGGTTTTGGTTCAGCGGCTTGATTGGGGTTGGCGTCGTGACTTGCATGGTACAGGGCGTCAAACTGTTGGGGCCAACGTATGCTGTAGCCATCGTTATGACTTCGGAGTTGGGGTTTGCCTTGTTGTTTGATTCGCTAGGCTGGCTCGGCTTACAGAAGATGCCGTTTACGTTGAATCAACTGATCGGTGTGTTAGTGATTGTCGGCGGGATCTTCGTGTTTAAGCTGGGCGGGGGAAGTGAGAGCGAGAAGGAAAGCTCCGTTCGCAAGAGAGAAGCTTTGAATTAAGCTTGGAGTTAGGGGGCGTCAAAATATGGAGGGAAACATCGATAAAATCGCCTGGATTCACCTGCGGAATGGTCGCATGTTAAATGTCCGTTCGAAGGGGAAAGAGCTGTTTTATATACCAGGCGGCAAAAGAGAACCAGGCGAGTCCGATCACGAAACTTTGCAACGAGAGATTCAAGAGGAGTTATCCGTGACCGTAAAGCCGGAGACGATCAACTACTTTGCAACGTTTGAAGCGCAAGCTGACGGCAAGCCGGAAGGGATACTTGTACGGATGACCTGTTACTTTGCGGAGGTCGAAGGCGAGCCTCAACCCGCTTCCGAGATCGAGGAAATGGCTTGGCTTAGCTATGAGGAGCGCGTTCGGACATCGCTGGTCAGTCGGATGATCTTCGGCAAGCTCCATGAGATGAATCTGTTGTAGCGGAAGGAAGGACGCCAGATGATCATTAGACCTTTGCAAGCGGAGGACAATGCGGCGATTGAAGCCGTGATCCGCGATTGCCTGATCGAGTTCGGCGGGAACCGGGAAGGGCTGGCGTGGATAGACGAGAGCCTTAGCGCGCTCTCCCGCTATTATGAGCCGGAGGGAAGAGCTTACTGGGTTGTAGAGCAGGATGGCCGGGTGCTCGGAGGGGCCGGGATTGCCCCGTTTGCTGATTCCAGCGAGGTGTGCGAGCTGCAGAAAATGTATTTGCGGCAAGAAATCCGCGGGACCGGGATCGCAGCCCAGTTGCTGGCGACCTGCTTAGACTTTGCCAAGCGTCATTATAAGCAATGTTATCTGGAAACGCTGCAGACGATGGAGGCGGCGAACCGTTTTTACCGCAAGCATGGCTTCCGGAAGCTGGAAGTTCCGCTAGCCGGCTCCGAGCATTTTGCCTGTGACGCCTGGTACATGATGGATCTTCATTCCTAACGAATACCGAAATTTGTTCTTCAAAAAACGCCATTTGGGCGTTTTTTTGTCGTTATAGGGCGTTCACCGACAAGCCGAGGGATTTCCCTGATGGGAAAGCAAGTGAAATTCGTTTCATAATGGAGTCAGAAGCTCGAATACCATTGATTCCCCATCAAAGGCATTCATTTGGGCGATGAAGGAGTGAACACTTCCGTGAAACGAAGATCAGGACTTAGCTTTTTTAAGAAGCCGGAAACGATCTCGGGGAAATGGACCAAGATCGAAGAGAAAAGCCGGGAATGGGAAAATATGTACCGCGGCCGCTGGTCGCATGATAAAGTTGTGCGCACGACGCACGGGGTGAACTGCACCGGCTCTTGCAGCTGGAAGGTGTTCGTGAAGAACGGCATCATTACCTGGGAAAATCAACAGATTGATTACCCGTCCTGCGGACCGGATATGCCCGAGTTTGAACCGCGCGGCTGCCCACGGGGCGCCTCGTTCTCGTGGTACGAGTACAGCCCGTTGCGGGTGAAATACCCTTATATGCGCGGGAAGCTGCTGCGCTTATGGCGCGAGGCGATGACCAAGTCTCAAGGGAATCCCGTGCAAGCCTGGGCGAGCATCGTGGAGAATCCGGAAGCTGCAAGATCCTATAAGCAAGCTCGCGGGAAAGGCGGACATGTGCGCGTGACCTGGGAAGAAGCGTCCCAGCTGATTTCAGCACAAATCCTTTATACCATTAAAAAATATGGGCCTGACCGGATTGCTGGATTTACACCGATTCCAGCGATGTCGATGATCAGCTATGCATCGGGCGCGCGGTTCATTTCATTGCTGGGCGGCGAAATGCTTAGCTTCTACGACTGGTACGCTGACCTGCCGCCGGCTTCGCCGCAAATCTGGGGCGAGCAAACCGATGTACCGGAATCATCCGACTGGTATAACGCCGGATATTTGATCATGTGGGGCTCCAATGTGCCGCTCACGCGGACCCCGGATGCCCACTTTATGACCGAAGTTCGTTACAAAGGAACCAAGGTGGTGTCCGTAGCGCCGGACCATGCGGAGAACGTCAAATTTGCCGATAACTGGCTCGCGCCGCATCCGGGTACAGACGCTGCGGTTGCCCAAGCGATGACCCATGTCATCCTTGACGAGTTCTATGTGAAGCGCCAAGAACCGATGTTCTTGAATTATGCCAAACAATACACGGACATGCCGTTCCTCATTTTGTTGGATCCGCATGAAGGTGGATATAAGGCCGGACGTTTCCTGCGGGCCAGCGATCTGGGGCAGGCGACGGAGCATGCCGAATGGAAGCCGGTCATTTATGACGAGGCGGCTGGAGAGTTGATCGTTCCGAACGGAACGATGGGCCAACGTTGGGAGAAGGACGTGAAGTGGAATCTGATTCTGGAGCGGGAAGACGGCACCCGGATCGAACCGGCGCTGTCAGTCGAACCGCACGGCGGAGAATGGACAGAAATCGTCTTCCCTTACTTCGATGCGGCAGGCAACGGCACGTTTACTCGGTCGATTCCGGCCAAAACGGTCACTTTGGCAGACGGCAGCACCCGATTGGCTGCGACTGTCTTTGATTTGATGCTTAGTCAATATGGCGTGAACCGCCCTGGCAGCACCCATACCGCCAAAGGGTACGATGATGCGGAATCGCACTATACGCCTGCATGGCAAGAGCGCATTACCGGTGTGAAGGCATCGCTGGTAGTGCAAATCGCACGCGAGTTCGCGCAGAACGCGCTGGATACTGGCGGCCGTTCGATGATCATCATGGGCGCCGGGATTAACCACTGGTTCAACAGCGATACGATCTATCGCTCCATTCTGAACCTGGTTGTGTTGACGGCATCCCAAGGCGTGAACGGCGGCGGCTGGGCCCACTATGTCGGGCAAGAGAAATGCCGGCCGATTGAAGGGTGGTCGACAATCGCGTTTGCCCGCGATTGGCAGGCACCGCCGCGGCTGCAAAACGCGACCTCGTTCTTCTATTTTGCTACAGACCAATGGAAATACGAGGAGATGAGCGCGGAATCGCTGAAATCGCCAACCGGCGGGGAGATTCCGTACCGTCATCCAGCGGACTACAATGTGCTGGCTGCCCGACTGGGCTGGCTGCCATCGTACCCGCAGTTTAATAAGAACAGCCTATCGTTCGCCGAAGAAGCGGCGGCTCAAGGCAAAACCGATAATACGGACATCATCAAGCATGCTTATGAGCAAGTGGTGTCAGGCGAAACGAAGTTTGCGGTGGAAGACCCGGATGCGCCGGAGAACTTCCCGCGTACGCTGTTTGTCTGGCGGTCGAACCTGATCTCCAGTTCGGCGAAAGGGCAAGAGTTCTTCATGAAACATCTGCTCGGCACGCATAATGGGTTGTTATCCAGTCCGAACGAAGAGGAGAAGCCGGAGGAAATCGTTTGGCGTGATGAAGTGGAAGGCAAGCTGGATCTGCTAGTGGCACTGGATTTCCGGATGACAGCGACCCCGATGTATGCCGATATCGTCCTGCCTGCCGCAACTTGGTATGAGAAGGTCGACCTGTCCTCAACCGACATGCACCCGTTCGTGCATCCGTTTAACCCGGCGATCGATCCGCTGTGGGAATCGCGGACGGACTGGGATATTTACCGGTCGCTGGCCAGCGTCTTGTCTGAGATGGCGAAGGAACATATGCCGGGCGTATACAAAGACGTAGTTTCCTCTCCGCTGGGTCACGACTCAATGGCTGAAATTTCCCAGCCTTATGGGGAAGTGAAGGATTGGAAGCGCGGTGAAGTCAAACCGGTACTTGGCAAAACGATGCCTAGCTTTAGCGTGGTTGAGCGCGATTACACGAAGATCTACGACAAGTACATCACGCTGGGACCTAACCTGGAATCTGGCAAGGTGGGCGCGCACGGGGTCAGCTTCTCCGTGAAGGAAGAATACGAGGAACTGAAAAAGATCAACGGCGCTTACACCGATGATACGATCAAAAACGGTCGTCCGAAGCTGCGTACCGCAAGACAAGCGGCCAATGCAGTGCTGCACCTGTCCTCGGCAACAAACGGCAAAGTTTCGCAGAGAGCTTGGGAATCGGCTGAACAGGATACCGGCGTGGAGTTGAAGGATATCTCTGCAGATCGTGCGGCGGAACGCATCACCTTTGCGAACATTACCGCACAGCCTCGCGAGGTCATCCCGACGCCGGTATTCAGCGGTTCGAACAAATCAGGACGCCGGTATTCGCCGTTTACAACGAATATTGAACGGTTGGTGCCGTTCCGGACGTTAACGGGACGCCAGCATTTTTATCTGGATCATCAGATCTTCCTGCAATTCGGTGAGGCGCTGCCGGTTTACAAACCAACGCTTCCGCCGATGGTGTTTGGTCCACGGGACAAACAGGTTGAGGGCGGCAAGGATGCACTTGTCCTGCGCTACTTAACACCGCACGGGAAATGGAACATCCATAGCACCTATCAGGATAACCTGCACATGCTGACCCTGTTCCGCGGCGGGCCTACCGTGTGGATCAACAATGAGGATGCCGAAGCGCATCAGATTAACGATAACGATTGGCTGGAGGTCTATAACCGCAATGGCGTTGTTACGGCTAGAGCCGTAGTCAGCCACCGGATGCCCAAGGGTACGATGTTTATGTACCACGCCCAAGACAAACACATTAATGTTCCTGGTTCGGAAATTACGGGTGAGCGAGGCGGCAGCCATAATGCGCCGACGCGAATCCATTTGAAGCCAACGCAGCTCGTTGGGGGCTATGCCCAGCTTAGCTATGGTTTCAACTATTACGGACCTATCGGCAACCAGCGTGATGTGTACGTTGCCGTGCGCAAACTGAAGGAGGTTGACTGGCTTGAAGATTAAAGCGCAAATCGCCATGGTGATGAACCTGGACAAATGCATCGGCTGTCATACCTGCAGCGTGACCTGTAAGAGCACCTGGACGAACCGGGAAGGCGCCGAATATATGTGGTTTAACAACGTTGAAACGAAGCCGGGGATCGGTTATCCGAAGCGGTGGGAAGACCAAGAGCATTACAAAGGCGGCTGGACGCTGCGTAACGGGAAGCTGGAGCTGAAATCCGGCAGCAAGCTGTCCAAGATCGCGCTCGGTAAAATTTTCTATAACCCGGATATGCCGGAAATGAAAGACTACTACGAGCCTTGGACATATGATTACGAGAAGCTGACGAATTCGGGCGAGAAGAAGCACCAGCCTGTGGCCCGTCCGAAATCCGCCGTCACCGGCGACACGATGGACCTGGATTGGGGACCGAACTGGGAAGACGATCTGGCCGGCGGCCATATCACCGGACCAAAGGACCCAAACATCGAGAAGATCGAAGAGGACATCAAGTTTAACTTCGAACAGTCGTTTATGATGTACTTGCCTCGTCTATGCGAGCATTGCTTAAATCCAAGCTGCGTGGCTTCCTGTCCATCCGGCGCAATTTATAAACGCGATGAGGACGGCATCGTCCTCGTCGACCAGGAAGCTTGCCGCGGCTGGCGTTATTGCATGACGGGTTGCCCATACAAGAAGGTTTACTTTAACTGGAAAACCAACAAAGCGGAAAAATGCACATTCTGCTTCCCAAGAATCGAAGCAGGACTTCCAACCGTGTGCTCCGAAACCTGCACCGGACGTATCCGTTATCTCGGCGTGCTGTTGTATGATGCGGATCGCGTGCAAGAAGCGGCATCTACCCTAGATGAGAAGGATTTGTACGAAGCTCAGCTAAGCCTGTTCCTTGATCCAAATGATCCGAAAATCATCGAGCAAGCCCGCAAAGATGGACTTTCTGAGGAATGGATCGAAGCGGCGCAAAATTCGCCGGTCTACAAGCTGGCCATCGAATATAAACTGGCCTTCCCGCTGCATCCAGAATACCGGACGCTGCCAATGGTGTGGTACGTACCGCCGCTCAGCCCGATCATGAGCCATTTTGAAGGCAAGGATTCGATTCAGAACCCGGATCTCATCTTCCCGGCAATTGAGGAAATGAGAACGCCGATTCAATACCTGGCGAATCTGCTGACGGCTGGGGACACGGAAACGGTAAAAATCGCTCTGCAACGGATGGCAATGATGCGCCAATACCAACGCGCACAATTCTCCAAGCAGCCGTTTGACGAGAAACGATTGGATCGCGTGGGGCTGACCGCACAACAGGTTGAAGAAATGTACCGTTTGCTGGCGATCGCGAAATATGAGGATCGGTTCGTCATTCCAACCTCGCATAAGGAGGGGTACATGGACCCGTACCGGGCCCAAGGCACCGCCGGATTTGGCATGGATTGTGACGGCTGCGGTCCTGCCACTCCGATTCCGGCGAGCACCGGCAAGAGTGGACGGGATCTGTATGAACAAAACTTCTATGGGGGGATCTGGCGTGATTGATCTGGTGAAACTGGATGCACATCGCGAGTTGTTCGGCTTTTTTGCCGGGCAGCTCGTTTACCCCGACAAGGAGACGTTCGCTTCCATTCAGGAAGGTGGGGAAGAGGCTTTCCCTGCTTCCGTCATGGAGCCGGTGTCGAAATACCGGGAACAGATGCTTGCACGAAGCATGGAAGAGATCGAGGAGCTTTACGTCGATACATTTGATTTTGAGAAGTCGTCAACGCTGTATATGACGTATTTCAAATATGAAGATTCTAAAGACCGCGGACAACTGCTGACCTCGCTTAAATTGGTTTACGAGATGTTTGGCATGGAGATGGTGGACCGGGAGCTGCCGGATTTTCTGCCGCTGATGCTGGAGTTTTTGTATGCGGCCGATTGGCTCCATCATCCGCATGGCTTAATGGCGATGCAGACGGTAATCTCGATTTTGGAGGACGGCACTTACCAATTAATGAAGTCACTGGAGTCGAAGGGGAACCCTTATTATCCATTAATCAAAGCCCTTCGGGAAACGTTTAAGCTGTGTTTGTCGCAGGAGGTGAAAGTCCATGAGCCTGTTTGAGCAATTTCTATGGGTGATTTTTCCCTATCTATGCGTGGTCACGTTCGTGGTGGGACATATCTTCCGTTACCGCTACGACCAGTTTAACTGGACAGCCAAATCCAGTGAGTTCATCGAGAAAAAACGGCTAATGCTCGGCAGCCTCCTGTTTCATATCGGCATTATCCCGGTCATTCTGGGTCATGTGGCCGGGCTAGGTATTCCGAAGGAATGGATGAACGCGATTGGCGTCAACGAACATTTGTATCATATCGGGGCGATGTATGGCGGTGGATTTTTTGGCGTGGTGACATTTGCCGGAATGCTGATTCTGACGATGCGTCGGTTGACGATGAAAAATGTGCGCCGGCTTAGCTCCGCGTCGGATATGATCGTCAATGGATTGCTGCTGTTCATCATTTTTATGGGGATGTACTCTACGCTGGTGACGAATAACGTACAGCCGGACTTTGACTATCGGGAGACGATATCCATTTGGTTCCGTAACCTGCTGATCCTCCGTCCGGAAGCCAGCTATATGGCAGAGGTGCCGATCACGTTCCAAATCCACATTTTGGCAGGGTTCCTGATCTTTGCCTTGTGGCCGTTTACCCGGCTCGTTCATGTGTGGAGCATACCCTTGAATTATGCCCGGAGAAGCTATATCCTTTATAGGAAGAATCGCTCGCATTCTGCGGGACGTTAAGGATTTGAGATTAGGGAGACGAGTTCATGAAACCAACCTCCGGTTGCTATCAGGTGATGATCGATCAATTAAGAGAGCAAATGGGGTATGATTTTGTGTCGCTGGCCTTTGCGGAGTCGGCGATCAACGACTTTGTACTTACCTGGAAATACGCTTCAGGCAATTTGAATAACCGCTACAAACGGATCGTTCTCCAGTCGGGTAAGGGGGTTGCCGGCATCGTGTTCAAAACCGGCAGCCCCATGCTGGTTCCCCGTGTAGACGAAGTGCTTCAGCCGCAAGAGCTGTACAATTTTCCGATCTTGCTCTCGGAGCGATTAACCAGCTTGGCTGCACTCCCGTTATATTTGGCGGATCGGGTGGAAGGCGTTCTCTTGGCGGGCTACCGGGGAGAGCAGCGGATGTCCCAGGAAGATTTGCTCCAGCTGTATGAATGGCTGCAAGGCCAGTTTGGGGATTTTGAGATCAAGGAGCTGATCCCATGAATCCGTTATCCTTGAACGTACCCATCGAGCTTCTGCAGAAGCAGTATGAGCAAAGCTCCGATGCAATCATTTTCTTTGATGCACAGCATCGGATTATGGCGATGAATCCTCAGGCCGAGAAGCTGCTGGATCGCCGGGTGCTGGAGGAATCAGCAGACACCGAGCACAACGCTTTTTGCTTCTCGTGCCGTGGATATACTAGTGAAGATGAACCGATGTCCTGTATCAATTGCTATCTTTCCAACACCAAGAAGGATTTTAGCTCCTTCCAGCTCTATTTGGAGACCAAGACGAAAGGCGTCGTCCCGTTTTCGGCCAGTTTTCAGACGGTGGACCAAGAGTCGGGGGTTCGGGTGCTGATCTTGCGCGATCTGACGAATCCCATCATGACGCAGCAAATGCTGAACCGCAATACTATGATGAAGAGCATTATTAAAGCTCAGGAGGATGAACGCAAGCGGATCTCCCGCGAGTTGCACGATAGTGTCGCTCAAGAGTTGATCAGCTCGCTGGTGGATCTTCGGGTGTTGAAATATTTGAATGTGCAAGAGGAAGCCTTGCAGAAAATCCAACAAACGGAGGCTTCGCTCACCCGATTGTTGGAGCAAATTCGCAATCTATCGGTGGAGCTGCGTCCAGCCTCCTTGGACGATCTTGGTCTGGATGCGGCTTTTCGTTCGCATTTCAAATGGATTGAGAAGAACTACGGGGTCGTCGTGCGTTTTGTGGCAGAGCTAGGCGGTCAGCGTTTTAACAGTGAGGTTGAGACGGTCGTCTACCGGGTATGTCAGGAATCCGTGCTGAACGCGCTGAAATATGCCAACGTAGACGAGATTGACGTCCGTCTATTTGCTTCCGAGCATACGCTGGAGCTTGTCGTTTCCGATCAGGGATGCGGATTTAACGTGAATGCAAACGATCCGAAGGGAACCGGACTTGGCATTTATGGAATGAAAGAACGGGCAGAGCTGGTAGGCGGAGAAATCACCGTGACTTCGCAGCGGGGGAAAGGAACGACCGTTCATTTACGGATTCCGTTGGCTGCCGTTACCCCGTAATGGTGCTGCAAACGTAAGGATTTTGCTTGGATAGGGAGGTATGGATCGTGAAAGTAGTAATCGCGGATGATCATGCGGTCGTCCGAAGCGGTTTTGCGATGATTATTAATTTTCAAGAGGATATGGAGGTCGTGGCGACGGCCGCAGACGGGATCGAAGCATACAAAATGGTAGCCAAACACCGGCCTGACATCCTGTTGATGGATCTCAGCATGCCTCCAGGCGAAAGCGGCTTGATCGCGACGGCCAAAATCCATGAGGATTTTCCCGAAACGAATATTATTATCCTCACGATGCACGATGACGAGGAATATTTATTTCATGTGCTTAAGAAAGGCGCCAGAGGGTATGTCTTAAAAAATTCGCCAGATGAGCAACTCGTCTCAGCCATTCGCATGGTGCATCAAGGAGGGGTTTATATCCATCCGAAGCTCGCCTCCTCCCTTGTCCGAGAATTCGTTAGCCAAGATCAGCAAGCCGATGAGAACAACCCTTACCAGCTGTCGTCTACCCGTGAGGTTGAGATTCTGCCGCTGGTCGCCAAAGGCTACGGAAATAAAGAAATCGCTGAAATGCTGCACATCTCCGTCAAAACGGTAGAGGCCCATAAAGCCAAAATTATGGAGAAGCTGAATTTGAAATCAAGACCTGAGCTGGTGGAATACGCAATTAAGAAGAAGCTGCTGGATTTCTAATGGAGGCCTATGACATGGAACGAGGAACACTGTTAAATGAAACGCCCGCCATGCGTATTCTAGAGAACGAGCACCGTTATTTGGCTAGTTTGATGAACGAATGGCATGCGATTGTACTGGACTTTCAAAACGACCGCTACTCCGGGGATCAGGCGACGCAGCAGTTCGCGCTTCTTCAGGAGCTGTTACATGAGTTTAAAGCGCCTTTGCGCAAGCATTTTCATAAAGAAGAAACGTACTTTTTTCCGAGATTAGGTCAACATATTGGGTATGACCAAGGGCCTCTCGTGTCTATCGAACAAGAGCATGAAGAGATCTTCGCTTATATCGATCATTTTCTTCACCATGCCAACAGTGAGCATTCGCTGGAGGAAATGAAGGCTTTGTGCCGAGACGCAGGGGAAGCGTTTGAAATTTTGACGGTGCATTTCGTGAAGGAAGAAACCGTCTTATTTCCAATGACCAGGCAGGTCATGAGATCGGCGGAACAAGAGCAGTTGAATCAGGAACTTTACACGTTAATTGTTGAATAGTTTTCCAATAAAATGTACAGCCCATAATCATTATCCAATGGTTATGGGCATTTTTGTGACCAAACCGGGCGGATAGGGAGTTTCCCTGGGCAAACGGGGGAAAACCCTATACAGGCCCCCAAAGCGGATCAGCTACAATACGAGTGGGGAAATCGATGGTCATTCAGAAGTCATTTTGGAAAAGGTGATCGATTTGATAAAAAAAGTTCAGTTACCGCTACAAACACTCAATTTGATCGTCGGTTTTGCCGTATGGGTCATTATCTCGTCCCTCGTATCCTTTATGGGAGAGGACATTCAGATCCCAGCCGATAAGGTCGCGATCATAACAGCTATTCCTGTCGTATTGGGTTCCGTTTTACGTATTCCGCTGGGGTATTACGCGAATATTTTCGGGGCAAGGTTGGTTTTTCTAATTAGTTTCATTTTGCTGTTGTTTCCAGTGTTCTACATTAGTGAGGCGAACTCTTACGTCGATTTGATCATCGGCGGGCTGTTCCTCGGCATCGGCGGCGCCGTCTTCTCCGTAGGCGTCACTTCGCTGCCGAAATATTATCCGAAGGAGCGTCATGGTCTGGTCAACGGCGTGTACGGTCTCGGGAATCTCGGGACGGCCGTGACTTCGTTCTCCGCACCGGTCATCGCGACGCAAATCGGTTGGTCGGCGACGGTCAAGCTGTACTTGATCCTTCTGCTTGTTTTTGCAGCGCTAAATCTTTTCTTTGGTGACCGTAAAGAGCCGAAGGTGAAAACGGCTATGATGGAACAAATCAAAGGCGTTTATAAGAATGAAAAGCTTTGGTTGTTCTCGCTGTTGTACTTTATTACGTTTGGTTCGTTCGTTGCGTTTACCGTCTATTTGCCCAATTTCCTGGTGACGAACTTTGAACTTACCAAGGTGGATGCAGGGATGCGTACCGCCGGATTTATCGCTTTGGCGACCTTTATGCGTCCGGTTGGCGGCTGGCTGGCGGATCGGTTTAATGCTTTGATGCTGTTGATCGTCATCTTTTCCGGGTTTACGCTTGCGGCTATCGTGCTGGCGTTCTCACCAACATTCACTTTGTACACCATCGGTTGTCTGGTAATCGCAATTGTTGCCGGTGCAGGAAATGGTGTCATCTTTAAGTTGGTTCCACAATATTTCAATAAGCAGGCCGGGATCGTCAACGGGATCGTGTCCATGATGGGCGGCCTGGGCGGATTCTTCCCGCCGCTGTTATTGTCCTATATCCATTCGGTAACCGGTCAGTATTCCATCGGTTTTATGCTGCTGTCGCAGGTCGCTTTAGCCAGCTTGATTCTCGTACTCTGGATGATTTATTCCGATAAGCTGAGTTTGTCTTCGGAAGTCTTCAACAATACAGCGCAAGGGATTCTGGTCACTGACCCGAAAGGTACCATTGTGGCTGTGAATCCGGCGTTTACTGCCGTAACCGGGTTTAGTGAAGAGGAAGCATTAGGGAAGAAGCCGAATATTCTGCGAGCGAATCGACAAGCCCCGGATTTCTATGACCGCATGTGGAAGAGCATTAAAGAAACTGGCATGTGGCAGGGGGAGATTTGGAATAAGCGCAAAAACGGTGAGATCTACTTACAGTGGCTAAATATCAGCACGGTTAAAGACGAAACCGGTGAGGATATCCGCTATGTCGGAACGTTCTCTGAGCTTCCAAAGGGAAAGGCGGAGAAGTAACGAATCCAGATTACATCAGAGAATAGGGGGAGAGTCCAATGCCGGTTGGTCCATCGCTGCGGCAACTCCATGCTCATCAGGCCATTCATGACGGCGGCTTGGCAGGGGCGAAGTCGAAAACGGAGGAAGTTGCGGGTTTCTACGCCAGCGGAGATCTGGAGTTGGCAGAGCAGGCAACGAATGAATTGTTGGGATACTGGGAGTCGCGGATTCTAAGTCATGCGGATGCAGAAGAAGACGGCTTCTATCAAGAAGTAACTGAGAAGAATCCAGACCTCCAGGAGGCGGTCGTGCAATTAAAACGCGATCATGAACTGATGCGAATCGTCGTTCGCAGCATTCACCAACAGCGAGAGACCTCTGGTTGGAGCGAGGCTATTTTGCACAAGCTTTATGCTTTGCTGGAGATTAATGAACTCCACAGCAGGGAAGAAGAAAGGTTATTGTTTTAATGAAATAGGAAAAAGCGATTAAGCAGCGGGTCTGTTTAATCGCTTTTTTCATGACTTGTAAACACGAATTACTCTGGTTTTTTGAGTTGCAGAGGCGGAGGAACCAGCCAGCCCTTTTCCTTGCTCATCCGTAAGATTCTAAGCCCCAATGCGGTTTTGGTGGCGTGGTATTTTGCAAACAACGCGCCGATATCCTCTCGGATCGATAACCCCATGGCTCCGCTGCAACCGGCCAAAGAAGCTGCAGTATCCATGGCGATTTTCGCGGCGATTTCTGCATCGGCAAATCTGGCTCCTGGTGGAATATCCTCAAGCTTCGTTTCCGGTCGTTCCGGCAACATGGGGGAGGGGGTGATCCCATTGTCCGTCAACAGCTTGTCCAGTTCTTTAATCTCCAGTTTAGCCTGATCCATCAGGTCCTTTAGAATCTCTTTCAGATCTTTGTCACCCGCATGGTACGTGAACAGCTGGTAGCAGGATAACATCATTTTTGCTGCCATCGAACTTTCCCATATCGTGAAAATTTCGCCGTAGTGCATTGGCTCATGCTTCGGATTCCCGTCTAACACACCCATGAAGAAATCTCCTTTGCTTCGTCATTTTGCTTACCGCAAGTAGTATGTCTCCTTAAGTCGTGTTGTATGAAGCCGAAACTATGGGGCTAGTAAGGAACCGTGACAAATGATTAGAAGCCGCATAAAAAACAGACCCTTTGGTGAAGGGCTTCCCGTCACTAAACTCGAGTTAGCGAGGATGCTGTTCACTTATAGGGCCTGCTCTTATTTTGAGATTAACGGTGCAACGTATATTGATTCGCTTTACTTAAACTGCGAATCAGTTCAACTTCTTTCGTACTTAATTCGGGAACTTCTGCAGCAGCAAGATTTTGCAGCAGCTGCTCGCGTGAGCTGGCTCCCGGAATGACCACGGCAACCGCAGGATGGGCGAGGGAATAGCGGATAGCCAACTGAGTAAGGTTGCGCTCCGGCGTCTCCAGGTCCTGTAGTTTGCGGCGCAGTTCACGGAGTTCATCCAGCTCGTAATCCAGCACACCTTTAGCGGGTTCGCGGTTCGCTGCCAGCGCACCGCTGGCTAATGGCCCTCGAGCTATTACGCTGATCTGATGCTCTTGCAGCAGGGGGAACACTTCTTCTTCGCCGCGCCGGTCTACGATACTGTACTGATTCATGACGCTGACGATGGACGAGCGAGAGACATATTCCCGGATGACATTCGGACGAATGGAAGATATCCCATACTCGCGGATGACGCCTTCCCGCTTCAGTTGTTCAAACGCTTCGATCGTGTCATCGATGGGATCCTCGATCGTTCCGCCGTGCAGTTGGTACAAATCGATATAATCCGTGCCGAGCCGGCGCAGGCTATCTTTCACTGCCGAGAGGATATACGATTTCGATGCATCCCAGACCCAGCCGTCTTGTCCAGGAATCCGCCGATTTCCGACTTTGGTTGCCAGAATGACGCGATCCCGGCGCCCCTTAATCGCCTTGCCGACGATTTCTTCATTGGTTCCGGCATCGTACAAATCAGCTGTGTCGAGAAAATTGACGCCCCGGTCCAACGCCTCGTGAATCAGGCCAATCGCTTTGGATTCTTCCGTCCCTAGCGACATGCATCCCAGCCCGATTTCACTGACAATCAGCTCGGAGTTGCCTAAACGGTTCATTTTCATTTTCTAGACTCCTCGTATAGTATCTTTAAAAAGCTCTTTTAGGTTCATTTCCATCCCCCCGGGGGATGGAAAACAGCCTCCAAATTTTCAGCTTGTTCTTTGAAAATTCTATCAGGGACTGGACTTTCCGGTATGCCTCTGGACAATGGAACGTAGGGTCCATTCGGGGAAATCCTTCTGCCTCCAGTAGCATCGTCTACTCCTTAAGTCTGTTTCTCCGGTACGCGTCTGAGCTTCTTACCCGCTGGCTGTTCCCTTCGGCATCCCATGCCCGGTTTTAGCAGATCCGGGGCAGCTCATGGCCCGAAGTGTGTCCTCATACGCGAGGGTGATAGATCTGCGCGTGCGCCGGAGGCATCCCGGAGCGTCCATTCCCTGAATCCCTAGCGAAAGGAGGAATTTCACTTGAAGCTTTTTGTCGGTATTGACGTGAGCTCGCAAGAGCTCGAAGCGTGTTTCATGAACGCTGACGGTGACAAGCTTGAGACACTCACCGTCAAAAACAATTTGAATGGCGCCTCGCACTTGCGTGACCAAATCGTCGCTGCAGCGAACAAGTTGGCCGTCACCGAGATTCACATCGGCTTGGAAGCCACTTCCGTCTACAGCTGGCACCCTGCCATGTACCTGCATCAGGATCCAGCGCTTCGAGAGCGCAAGGCCAAGGTGTTCACCTTGAACCCCAAGCTCATCAGCAAGTTCAGAGAAGCCTATGCGGATATGGACAAGACCGACCGGCTCGACGCCTGGGTCATTGCGGATCGCCTGCGCTTCGGCCGCCTGACGACCACCATCGTCATGCAGGAGCAGTATGTCGCCCTTCAACGCCTCACGCGCATGCGTTTCCACTTGGTCCATAACTTGGCTCGCGAGAAGCAGTACTTCTTGCAGAACCTGTTCTACAAGTGCAATGCGTTTACAACCGAGGTCGACAGCTCCGTGTTTGGCCATGCGCTCATGGAGATGCTCTCCGAGAAGTTCAGCCTCGATGACATCGCCGAGATGGACGTGGCCGATCTGGCCGACTATCTGCGGGACAAGGGACGCAATCGTTTCCCCGATCCCGAGCGGGTCGCCCGCTGCATTCAGCAAGCTGCCCGCGCCTCCTATCGGCTGTCCAAGGTCGTGGAGGATTCGATTGACCTGGTGCTCGGCACCTCCATCGAATCCATCCGCAGCATCCAGAAGCAGCTCAAGGATCTCGACAAAGCGATCGAGCGGGTCCTCGACGGCATTCAAGGCGCTCAGTGCTTGCTGTCAGTGCCCGGCATCGGCAAAGTCTACGCAGCCGGTCTGCTCGGCGAACTCGGCGATATTGAACGGTTCAAGGATCAAGCCGCCGTCGCCAAGTACGCGGGTCTGACGTGGCGCAGGCACCAGTCCGGCGTCTTCGAGGCGGAGGACACCGCCCGCATCAAATCCGGCAACCGATTCCTGCGCTACTACCTCGTTGAAGCTGCCAACTCGGTTAGGATGCGCGATGAAGAATTCGGTGAATATTACCGGAAGAAGTATCACGAAGTGCCCAAGAATCAACACAAACGCGCCCTCGTCTTAACGGCAAGAAAACTCGTGCGTTTGGTCGATGTGCTGCTACGCAGCGGCCAACTCTACACGCCTCGAAGGAAGGTGAATAGCGCCAAGGATTAACGCCTCCTTTGCCTTAGTCCTTCACGAATTCCCAGTAAAAATCTGGTATCTGACATGGTTTTTGGCTGGGTTTGGTTTGATGCGCCCTTTTTTCGTGACTCCGCGCTCAACAGGCACGGGAAATTTCCAATTCGATTAAATCAACAGCTTGACATCATACCGCTGGACTTATCAACTATCGTGGTTATTCTATTATATGAAAAATGCCCGTTTCTTCACAAATTTGATTTATCAATACATGGAATAGGGAAGCCATCCTGCAAGCATCTGGGTAACCATTAATGTATCGCGATCAATCAAGAAAGCTAGATGATAGAACTTATTCCATTCATTCCTGTGGTCATAGATATAATTTGCTTGGACAGCCTGAAATGTACCATCATCCTGGAGCATATAAAAATAGTCGGCTATCCCTTGTCCTGCATATCCCGTTGTACCGTAGGCTTCGAGTACGTCGAAGAGATTGCTGACGCCTAACTTGATCCCCAAGCTTGTGGTGATGGATTCATCCGTGCTTTCTACGTTCCATTGATCTACGGACCAATAATCCATTTTGTTCTCTTCATTAAAATGAACTGTTAGTAAGGGATAGATCTGTTTATTCATGATCCCGGATTCGCTAGTTTGCCCTAATGTTTTCTCAAGCTTTGTTCGTGTATCTCCTAGCCGTAATACGTCATCACCAATCTTAACCGTAAGCCCATCCGCCGGTAGATTAACCAAGCTAAAAGAAGGGAACGATTTCACTTCACTAGAATCTTCTGCGGAGAGTGCCTCTCTTGAAGAAAATTCAACTGGTCTCATTTCGAGCTTCATCATTCCGTTGACGGTTAAATGACGTAACAATTCAAGCGCTTCCGTTCTTGTCAGCTTGCGATCCTTATCGAACTGAGACAATGATGTCGGCTGTCCTGGAAGCCAACTGCGAGAAAGAGCATAGGCGAAGGCGTCCGACTCCTGGAAATTAAGCCCTTGTGCAGCAACAATGATTTGAATGGCTTGTCCTTGTGTAATTGGCGATTTTCTTGCACTCGGATCAATGACGCCTGCAGCCGGATATCGATACACTTTTGCCATCTGATATACTCCGTCCATCCAATCGTCGTTATAGGAAGCACTCGGCATCGCAAGGCCAAACCCCCGAAACATCATTTTCAAAAATTCAGCTTCACTTGCAAGCTGATCCGGCTTAACAGTTCCATCTGGAAAGCCATCAATAATATGCTGATTTGCTCCCCAACGAAATAATAGCTCCGCAGGGTGCTTGCGCAAGTCGGAAGGAGTAGTTTGAAATGGAGAAGAGTCGACCTCCAAGTCGAAGGTTGCGGGAGATTGACTGTGTACGGTTCCTTGACTAAGGAATGCTAAAATAACTAAAAAAACAGGAATTGAACAGATCTTTTTCATAACAACCTACCTTTCTGGAAATATCTTCTTTAACGTATATCGGAATCTAAAAGATAGGTCATTAGCGATAAAAAACGCGGGACGCTCCTTTATTAGGAAAGTCCCGCACGCACACATTATAATCTTCGTTTACATATACAAGCTCGCCAGCAAGATCCCCAAGCTCTCCTCGTAAATTTCGTCGAATTGGGATAACGGCAGCGGATTTACGCCGGTTCCGAGTTCGATCGTAAATCCGGGACGCCGGAATTCATAGATGAACCAATCCTTAAATCCGGCATAGCTTTCCACGTTCCGGACCGGCTTGTAGCCACTGACCCGGGCGAACTCGTTTACGATCGTCTCAGCATACGCCGGTTCGCGGTTTTCAAAGCCCCAATAGATCTCCTCCCCTTGGGTATGGAAGGCCAGGACATGATCAAAATCGCTCTGCCGAACCAGGTTGGCCATGGCGATCGCTTCAGGTTCGGTCAGCGGGGCGGTGCCTGGATAATCCCGTGGACCGCGCTCCACTGGGTTCCTGGCAACCTCACGTTCCCATAACGCCGGGAACTGATCGTTCAAATCTACGCCATTGATATTGGCCTTCCATCCCTGAAAATCGGTGTTGCCGCCGTTGTAGGACAGCACATTGCTGCGGTAAGGTTCCTCGGCAGGCAATCCATGGATCACCAGGTCTACGCCGTCCGGGTTCACCATCGGCACCATGGAGAGGGTGGCTCCTTCGTAATAAGGCCACATGTGCAGACCGCGAATGGTGCTGTTATTCGTTAGCGCAAGCAGATATTGGTTCAGGAATTTGATCAACACCGGCGTCGTGATCCATTCATTTGCATGAAAAGCTCCGTTAACATGCACTTGTTTGCTGCCTTTGCCGATGCGCAGTTCGGGGATCGGTTTGTTCATGACCGAATTGCCGATATTCCGATAGGCGATAAACGGATAAATGTCCATCAACCGGTTTAAATCGTCCCGCAAGGCGGCGTAATCATAGGGTTTACGGATGTCGACTACGAACCAGGTAACCCGCAGCGGAAGCTGCAACCGCTGGCCAATCGTGAGATGGTTTGGATTCACCGATTGATTCAGCAGCAGAATCACATCCAGAGGAACCCCGCGGTCTCTGGACAGCTTCCAGATGGAATCCCCGGCTTTCACCTTATATTCACTGGTGACAAAACCAGGGATATGGATGGTCTGACCCACATTTAAGCTCTCCGCTTGTATCCCTGGATTGGAATCCACAATCAACTGCAGCGGCAGTTGGAAAATTTGACTGTAATACCATAACGTATCCCCTGAACGCACTTGTACCCGCATAACCTATCCCTCCTGCACATTTTTGCCCTATAACACCCTATGTAGGAGAAAGCACGCTCCATGCAAAAAATAAAGGATTCCTGCTTCACAATCAGTAAGCTTTCCTGTAGACTTTATAAAGTCATATTGTTAACCTAAAACAAAGTTAAGGTTAACAATAAAACATTTAAACATAGAAAGCTGGGATGAGGAATGAACCAAGGCAAGACGGAAGGACAGAGCTGGGACACCTTCGCCAAAAAAGCTCTATGTGGTGAAGTTCTAACATTAGAAGAGGGGTTGTCTGTACTACATGCCAGCCAAGATCAATTGCTGCCGTTGATGGATGCGGCTTATCGAGTGAGACGGCATTACTATGGCAATAAAGTGAAGCTCAACATGATCATCAATGCCAAAAGCGGGCTTTGCCCCGAAGATTGCGGGTACTGCTCGCAATCCTTGATCTCGACGGCTCCCATTTCAAAATATCCGCTGCTTAACAAGGAGACGTTGGTCGCTGGAGCGCGTGAAGCGTTGCAGCGCAAAGCGGGGACCTATTGCATCGTGGCATCAGGCAGAGGGCCTACCGATAAAGAACTTGAGCAGGTTGCGGAAGCAGTTGCTGAAATCCGCGCAACGATGCCGCTGAAAATTTGCGCTTGCCTCGGCATTCTCAGGGAGGAGCAGGCGGAGAAGCTCCGTGAAGCCGGAGTTCACCGCTACAACCACAATTTGAATACGAGCCGGGCGAACTATCCGTCGATCACTACCACTCATACCTACGATCAACGCGTGGTAACAGTGAAAACGGCACGAGCGCATGGTATGTCTCCATGTTCCGGCGTGATTATCGGCATGGGTGAATCCGATGAGGAAATCGTGGAGATGGCCTTGGCATTGCGCGAATTGGATGCCGATTCGATTCCGATCAACTTCCTGAATGCGATCCCGGGGACACCGCTCGAACGTTCGGAGCGGGTACCGGCGCTTAAAGCACTGAAGGTATTAGCGTTGTTCCGTTTCATTTGTCCAACGAAGGAAATCCGCGTGGCGGGCGGCCGTGAGATCAGTCTCCGTACGCTGCAACCGCTATCCTTGTATGCGGCCAATTCGATCTTTGTAGGCGACTACATGACGACGAAGGGGCAGGATGTCACCTTGGATCACCAAATGATTGAGGATCTAGGCTTTGAGATTGAAGAAACTGCGGTTTCATAAAATAGAAAGATAGCGCCACGTCACGTTATCCGGTAAACTGGATGAAGGAAAGAATCCTAATAACGTGGTGATTTGCTTGTTTCAAATCATGTTAATCGAAGACGATCCATCCTTATTTCAGGAAATCCGCGAACGACTGCAGCAATGGTCTTATGGAGTGCATGGCGTTCGGGATTTCGGCAATGTGCTGGAGGAGCTTACGGCGGTTCGTCCGGACCTGGTTCTGATTGATATCCAGCTGCCCAAATTTGATGGGTTTCATTGGTGCCGACAAATCCGTGCCCGTTCCAACGTGCCGATCATTTTCTTATCTTCCCGCGACCATCCCGCCGATATGGTGATGTCTATGCAGCTAGGGGCGGATGATTTTGTTCAGAAGCCGTTCCATTTCGAAGTGCTGATCGCTAAAATCCAGGCGACGCTTCGCCGGGTCTACAATTATAATACCGAACGCGTTGAGCTGCGGACGTGGCGCGGAGCGACTATCGAATATGGGCGCAACACCGTCACGGCAGAGCAGGGGACGATCGAGTTAACGAAAAACGAGATGCTCATCCTCAAGCTGCTGGTGGAGCAGAAGAATCGCATTGTCAGCCGCGAGGAGCTGATCCGCAGTTTATGGGATAACGAGCATTTCGTCAGCGACAATACTTTGACGGTCAACGTAAATCGGCTGCGCAAGAAGCTGGAGAACCTCGGGCTGGACGCTTATATCGAGACAAAGGTAGGTCAAGGATATATGGCAACCGAAGAGGTTCAGGTGTTATGATCGGAAAATATTTGCGTGAGCGCCTCAGCTGGATCTTGCTCGTCTTCGGCCTGCAGCTCTTGCTCCTCTTCGTCGCCGCCATCGACCGGACGATTCCGTTTATGCCGATGCTGTATATCGTTTTCTTATCGATATTGGGATTTGGGGCATTTCTACTGATTCGGTATCCGAAGGAAAGCCGGTTTTATCAAAGCCTGGCCGCCTGGGATGACACGTACGATTTGAGCGTGATCGCTGCGCCGGAAAGCCCGCTGGAGGGAATCGTCATGGACCGGTTAAGCGAGCAAACGGACAAGTTCCGCAAGGAAACATCGCAGCTCGTCGCCCAGCTGGAAGAGGAGAAGGACGAGCTAATGGCCTGGATTCATGAGGTGAAAACACCGCTCACCGCCATGCGGCTGATGATCGATCGGATGGGCGACGAGCCGCTCAAAGAGCAGCTGCACCTGGAGTGGCTGCGCATCCACCTGCTGCTGGACCGCCAGCTGCACCAGAAGCGGATTCCGTTTATCGAGAACGATCTCTACATCGAACAGGTGAAGCTGGAGCCGCTGCTGGTTCAAGAGATCCGGGAGCTAAGAGCGTGGTGTTTGCAAAAAGGCATCGGCTTTGACGTCAATCTGCCTGTCCAAGAGGTGCTGTCGGATGCAAAATGGCTGGCGTTTATCCTTCGGCAGCTGCTAACCAATGCGGTGAAATATAGCGAAGCCTCCGATATCTGCGTGGAATCAGGGATTTCGCCGGAAGGACAGGCCTGGCTCAGCGTCCGCGACGAAGGGCGGGGGATCGATGCCAAGGACCTGCCGCGTATCTTCGAGAAAGGATTTACCTCTACGCGGAACCACGAGGATCATGCGGCTACCGGCATGGGATTATACTTGGTGAAAAAAGCGGCGGATTCCCTGTCAATCCGGATCAAGGTCGACTCGAAGCCCGGAGGGGGCACCGCTTTTACGTTGTTTTTCCCAAGAAGTAATGCATACGTTCATATGCTGGGCATGTGACAACATTGTCACATGCCCATTTGTTTTGTTCGGGAAATCGCAGGAATTGTCCCTCCCGGGTAAGGTAAGATAAGGGCAGGATAAAGGAGTGATTAATCATGGCTATACTTGAAGCCAGCAAAATTCATAAAAGTTATGGCAACAAATTTAATCGCCAGGAAGTGTTGAAAGGGATTGACCTGAATGTAGAGAAGGGTGAGTTCGTTAGCATTATGGGGGCGTCCGGCTCCGGCAAGACGACCTTATTAAACGTGCTTTCTTCGATCGATAAAGTCAGTCTCGGCAGCATAAAAATTGAAGGCAAAGAGTTCACGGGGCTGAAGGAGAAGGAGTTGGCCGAATTCCGCAAATCCCATCTCGGCTTTATTTTTCAGGAATACAATTTGCTGGATACGTTAACGGTCAAAGAAAACGTGCTGCTGCCGCTCTCGATCAAGAACGTCTCCCGCAAGGAGGCGGACCTGAAGTTTCAGGAGATCGCCACCGAGCTTGGCATTTACGAAATTAAAGACAAGTATCCCAATGAAATATCGGGGGGACAAAAGCAGCGGACTTCCGCCGCACGGGCGTTTATCCACGATCCGAGCATTATTTTTGCCGATGAGCCGACGGGCGCACTGGATTCGAAATCAGCTTCCGATTTGCTAAATAAGCTGAGCGAGCTCAACCGGAAAATCGCGGCAACGATTATTATGGTCACCCATGATCCGGTGGCGGCAAGCTACACCAGTCGCGTCGTGTTTATCAAGGATGGACAAATTTATTCGCAGCTGAATAAAGGCGACGAGTCGCGACAGTCGTTCTTCAACGACATCATCAAAGCGCAGGGCGTATTGGGCGGGGTGCAGGAATGAGTCTGACCCATCTGATTTACCGCAATCTCAAGAAAAATCTAAAAAACTACTACTTGTACGTGTTCGCCTTAATTTTCAGCGTGGCGCTTTACTTCGCATTTGTCACCTTGCAATATGACCCGGCTTTGGACGAAATAAAGGGGTCCGTAAAAGGGGCCGCCGGATTAAAAGCCGCATCGGTGCTGCTCATCGTAATTGTGACCATCTTTTTGCTGTATGCTAATACCATCTTTATTAGGCGGCGAAGTAAGGAGATTGGTCTCTTTCAATTAATCGGGTTAACGAAAGGGAAGATCTTTCGTATTCTCAGCAGCGAAAACCTGATTCTGTATTTCGGCTCTATGCTGATCGGCATCTTCGTTGGATTTTCCTGCTCCCGGCTGCTGCTGATGATCTTGTTCCAAATCATTGGACTTGAGGCTGCGGCAACGCTGCGCTTCTCCTCGCAGGCGCTGATACAGACCGTCGAGGTCTTTGCGGCGATCTACCTGCTAATTATGCTGATGAACTACACGTTCATCAAACGACAAAGCATTTTGTCGCTGTTCCGAGCGACATCCACTACGGAGAATGTGTATCGTAAAATGCCCTTATCCGAAATTGTCATCGGCATTCTGGGAATCGGGCTGATCCTTTATGGTTACCGGATTTCGGCGGATCTGTTCAGCGGCGACTACACGGAAATGCGGGAGCTCTTCCTCGCCATGATTCGGATCCTAGGTTCGGTGATCGTCGGCACGTACCTGTTCTATAAAGGTTCGGTTAGTTTTATTTTCAATCTGGTTCGTAAGGCGAAAGGGGGATATCTCTCGTTAAATGAGGTGCTGTCCCTCTCCTCGATCATGTTCCGCATGAAATCTAACGCATTGCTGCTGACCATCATCACGACGGTGTCGGCTTTGGCCATCGGTTTGTTGTCGCTAAGCTACATTTCTTATTACTCAACGGAAAAAACCGCTCAGCAAACCGTACCCCATCATTTCACTCTGTTAGATTCCAAGGACGTGGACGCTTTCGAGCAGGCATTAAAGTCTGCCGGAATCGAGACGCGAGAGACTCAGCGCCAAGTGGTGATCGCCGAAGCTGACCTCTCCAACCTCATTGGATCTGCGCTAAGCGGGCAGAATAGCCAACTGACGACACTGGCTGTTGTGGATGAACAAGAGGTTGCTGGGATGGATTTGGGTCCCAAAGAAGCGCTGTTGGCTGGTTCAAGCAATTTGTTGGAGCAGTTCATGGGCTTGCGGTCCAAAGGGGATATGACGATAAAGGGGAACTCGCAGTCCATTCCAGTGACCGTGATCGATACGATGAAGGATGCGATTGTATCGATCCATTTTTCCTCGGGTTTGCCGTCGGTCATCCTTGATCATGCCGACTTCGAGCAACTGATGCAGGATATAAATCGGGAACTTCAGAGTTCCTACCGGGTCTATTATGGGATCGATATTGCGAATCCCGACTCGAAGCAACAAGCGGACCGGATCTATCACGAGTTGGGCTTCGACAAGAAACCAGGCGCGTTGTCGCAAATCAGAATCATTATGGAACAAAGAAGCAACATGGGGTTGATCATGTTTATCGTTGGTTTCCTGGGATTAACCTTCCTGATCACTTCAGGCTGTATCCTGTATTTCAAGCAAATGGGCGAAGGGGAAGAAGAGAAGCCAAGTTACACCATCTTACGCAAGCTGGGATTCACGCCGGGCAACCTGCTCCAGGGCATTCAATACAAGCAGTTGTTTAACTTTGGTATCCCGTTGGTTGTAGGTTTGTCGCATAGTTATTTTGCGGTTCGCTCCGGCTGGTTCTTGTTCGGGACGGAGCTATGGACCCCGATGATCTTGGTCATGCTGATTTATACCGCGCTGTATTCGATTTTTGGGCTGTTGTCGATTCTTTACTATAAACGAGTTATCAAGGAATCGTTATAATACAGGGAGCACTTAAGCAAAAACAAGGCAGGAACTCCTCATTGGAGGATTCCCGCCTTGTTTTATGTGGTTAAAGTTTCTTTGGAAGACCGTAAGCTTCCCGAATCAATGCAAAATAGGTATCGGCTAACACAACTTCAAATTCCGGTCCCAACGCTTCCGTGATCGCTACTACGTCCGAGGGTCTCATGCTCCAAGCATTGACCCCTACAGAAACGAACATGGGCGAGTTCCCGTCCCAGGCAGCCTTCGCATCATTCAAAATGTTAATTCCATCTCTGACGGTGGCCGTGCCTTTGAAATATGAAACGGGTAAATTGCCGTTGACGATCTCAACGTAATTGTCGCTGCCGCCGCCAAGGAACAGACCTGGTACTTTCAATTGTTTCACATAAGCTTCCGCTTTGGAGCCAGAGAGTGGAACGTCTCGCGAGTCTTGCCGGTTGATGACAAAAGGATACGACATGCCGGATTTCTTCAAATACGGGTAGGAATCCTTCATGAACTGGGCAAAACTCTCTTCCGGCCAAACCTGCGGACTGAAATAACCGGCTCCGGAAGGTCCGGCTACCAGCAGGTCGTTCTCCGTAGCAGTGGACTGGTAATAGTCTAGGATTGCAGGGGCTGCATCAACGAGCAGTGGGCTGGCTGACCAGTTCATCGGCACTTGACCGCGGGCAGGATCCTCCCAAAGATTGCGCATATGATTTTGATCGTACTGCAGGTTATCGCCTTCACCAAACGTGAAGGTCACGTAGATCTTGTTGTTCAACTTCGGAGTTACCGGCTTGTTCGGCTTGGCCGGCTTCGCTTTCGTCCCCGCCATGACCGTCATATTATGGAACCAGTCGGAAGGCAGGACGTAAACACCATAACTAGAGGTCAGGTCAACCCCAGCGATTTCGCCTTCCACATCATTATCAAACCAACCCAAATACGGTGTTCCTGGTTCTACATCCGCTAAAATCCGTTCGAACAACGCCCTTTGTTCAGGTACTCCGCTGGAAAGCCAGAACACCATCGCTTTGTTGGCTACCGCGTAATCGCGGAGGTAGCCGAACGGCTCCTTCGTTTCAGAGGAGAGCGGCTTCACTTTGCTGGCGGAAACTTTAAATTGATTCCACATTTCGACGCTAACGGTTAAATGCTGGGTTCCCGCTGGTGGAATAAATTCGTAGACGAAATAGTTGCCGTTGTCGGCAAACCGGTGGTCCGCACCCGGCAAAAATTTGGAACCGTGCCGGTCGTACAAATACGGTTCCTCTTCCGGCGTGCCGGTTTCAAAGCGAAGGATCTCCTCACCGTCTGCCGATACGCTGATCTCATGAACGGCAGGACCCCAGCCGTCCTGGGTGTAAGCATCCTGGAACCGCAGGTAGACAGCCTCTCCGCCTAGGAACTCGGTCAAATCCAGTTCATACGTTCTCCGGTTGCTGGCATCACGGATTTGCTCCGGTTCCGTAAGAATTGTCTTGAATGATGCGAAATTATCCGGAGGGAGCGGGATGGACGTATTCGGACTGAGACCGACCAGCATCCGTTTTGTCGTTTGACTCCATAAATGCTCGTATTGCCAAGTGTAAGCCTCCATCCGATCTTTGAACTTCCCTTGCAGGTCCTCAACGACACGCAAGCGATAAGGCGCCGCAGTTAGTTCTTGGGCCAGTTCGGGGCTTGCTACGACAGCGTCCTTCAAACCGGCAAGCGTCGTCGCCACATTAATCGAATCAGGCACGGCCGGATCATAGACGATTACGCCTTTGACCTCCCGGGCATACGCCTTGACGATGTCCAGTGGATTTTCGTGAATCCGATAAGGCACCTTAATATCGTTTAACCAAGGATCTTTCTCATTTTGCTGCACGTAAATTCGGGGTTCCTTGCGGTTGACGATCCCTTGAAGTGTTGTCAGCAGAAGCTCGATGTCCCCTGGCTTGTCGTACACTTGAGCCACATCCAAGCGCTTGGCTTTGGCGAAGGTAGGGAGCTCCTGATTCTTCGGCCAAACGATGCCGCTCTTCTTGTTTAGTTCCGCTGAAATCGAGCTGTCTGCGGAGGCTCCTAACGGCATGGTTAACGTACATACTAGTGCTAAACCGAGCGTGATCCATTTGCGCAACATCATTTCGACACCTCTCTTCTTAGAATAAGTTGCGAAAGACTTGTCCGATTCGATCGTTCGATATACCACCTCCTGATGGTTATGGATGTGATTGGAAAGGTTTACAAGCTATATTTAATATATTCTATTGTATATTTCAATAGCTTCGACAAAACTTCACAGGGATCGATTGAAACATATTTATTAACCGATGTCTCGACTTCGTTCTATAGGGGTAACTGTAAACCTAGAGTCAAATTTGCAAAACAAAAGCGTCGACCGTTAAATATAGCAAATATATCCTATAGATAGCCTAACTTCAGATCGATCGTCTCTCTGTTTGATCGAAATTGCATGAAAATTGTAGCTGCAGGAGACGCTATTCAGCGAAAAGGGGATATGAGTATGCCAAACCAAAAGCACGAAAACATCGAAACGGATGGGGATCCGCGCACGATCTACGAAGATACGAGCCCGCATCTCCGGACCGGCTTTATGCCGGAGCAAACGGATGTGACCTCCTTCGAGTCCGAAGAGAGAAATCCGGAGCAAGATCAAACGCGATCCTAAAGGAAACAGGCTTTCTTTAAAAGGAGGGGGCCTGTTTTGTCATGGAAAAGAGGATCTGGGCGGGGAGCGGCGGTATCTGCTTGTTCTATTCTCAAATGCTGGAAATATTGATATACTGGGGGTAATCTGGGCTACTAATTTTGGGGCAGGTGAAATTATGAAACCGATTACAGTCTACGATATCGCCAAAGAAGCTAATGTATCCGTTGCTACCGTCTCACGCGTCCTTAACAATACCGCACCTGTGAAAAAGGAGACCCGGGAACGCATCAACGAGCTGATCAACAAATACCAGTTTCAACCCAATGCGCTGGCTCGAAGCTTGTCGAAGAAGGAAACGGGGATGATCGGCATTATTCTCCCGGATATTACAAATCCGTTTTTTCCAGAAGTGTTGTCCGGGTTTGATCTGGAAGCGCGCAAGCAGGGGTATACTTACTTTCTGTGCGACACGGTCTCAGCCAGTGTGGACAGCGCGGAGCAATATGTCCGGGAATCGCAATATTTGAATGCGCTCGCAGAGAAGCAGGTGGACGGGATCGTCATGATGGGGGGGCGGGTTGATTTGGCCAAACCTGACATGCAACTGATTGAGGAGGTAGCCGAGATCGGCAAAAGGCTGCCCGTTCTACTTGTCAACGGTCGACTCCCTAAATCGGGCCTGAATCGAGTGGCCGTAGACGAACGGTATGGAGCGGAGCTGGCGGCCCAGCATTTGATTGAGCTCGGGCACCGCGACATCGCGATTGTGGGCGGATTCCGTCAGATGTCCAACACGCAGCAGCGGACGAACGCTTTTACGAAGAAGATGGTTCAGGCGGGCCTTGAAGTGCGCAAGGAGTGGGTGCTGCATGGAGGTTTTTCCGTCGCCAGCGGCATGACGTTTATGAATCAATTGTTGGAGCTGCCTAAGCGCCCGACGGCGATCTTTTGTCTGAACGATTTAGTTGCGATCGGCGTGTTAAAGGCGGCCGTCAAAGCTGGGCTGCGCGTCCCCGAAGACCTCTCGATTATCGGATATGATGATACTCCGTTTGCCTCCTATAGCATTCCGGAGCTGACGACCATTTCACTGCATGCTCATGAGCTCGGCCGAACTGCGGGGGAAGTGCTGCACCAAATGATCACAAAGTCGAAGGTGAACAAAACGACCTTGCTGAAGCCGGAGCTGGTTATTCGCGAGTCTACTGCGGCTCTTAACTAGCGTTAGGAGCTTCGGACCCGCTTCCGGCAAAAAGGGATTGACAACTTAAATCTGGCTGGGCTAGAATAACTGCAAGAAAGCCCTTACATTTTACTCGCAGGTAAATTCTTCTTTATTTCACCCTCCACAAACACAACGAAATTTTACTTCTTTCATCAACTCCGAAGAGAAGCATTCATCTGAACAACACTTGGCACAACAACTGAACATTTCGTTCGCTCCAAAGTGAAACCCGTTTCACTCTAATTTTATTGACCATAATGTAACGGGTTTCATGAAATGGGATTCATTAAAGTTTAATAATACAGACGTTAGGAGTGGTCGCTATGAGTACGCGTATCGAGTCCGAATCCGTTGTAAGTCTGTCTGGCCAGGCTGTCAACATCCATGGGGAGAGCGTGATTCTGCTTTGTGCTTCGCTCTTTTATTTCCGGATTCCCCCCGAGTTATGGCAGGAACGGCTCCAGCAGGTGAGAGAAGCAGGCTACAACTGCATCGATGTCTACTTCCCGTGGAATTTTCATGAGCTCCAGGAAGGAACCTGGGATTTTACCGGGATGCGGGATGCAGATACGTTTCTGCGACTCGCCAGTGAAGCGGGATTATGGGTGATCGCCCGCCCGGGACCATATATTTGCTCTGAATGGGACGGCGGCGGCTTGCCTGCCTATTTGTACGCCAAAGAGCCGGCTCTGCGGATTAGAGATAATGACCCTGCGTTCTTGCAGCATGTGGCCCGGTGGTATGCGCAGATCCTGCCGATCCTTCATCGTCATGAAGTCACGCGTGGGGGCAGCGTCATCTTCGTTCAGCTTGAAAATGAACTGGACTTCTATGACTGCTCCAACCCGGCAGGATATATGGCTGCGCTGCGAGACATGGCTGCAACGCATGGCTTATCCGTCCCGCTGATCGCTTGTGCCGGCCAAGGCGGCCTGGTGCAGGCGTCCGGGTTAACGGAAGGTATCGTGCCGACCTGCAACTTCTATCCGGATGACCGGGATCCC
The DNA here is from genome assembly GCF_047200555.1 of Paenibacillus sp. MB22_1. Lineage (NCBI taxonomy): Bacteria > Bacillati > Bacillota > Bacilli > Caryophanales > Paenibacillaceae > Paenibacillus > Paenibacillus sp. MB22_1. The sequence continues at coordinate 1,416,389 of NZ_JBLADV010000001.1, read as the reverse complement.
GATTTCGAGCGCAAGGTGCTGCATTATCGGGAGGTGCTTCACAGGCAGGGACTTCCGCTGCTCGTTACCGAGACGAACCGGAGCCATTACCTGCTGCGCAGATTGCTGTCAGCTGGAGCCAAGCTGCTGGGTCCTTATCTGCAGGCGTCTGGCACCAATTTCGGCTTCACCAATGCGATCAATAACTGGGGAAGGCCGCTGGCTTACTTGACCTCGGATTATGATTTCGGAGGCATGATTTCGCCGGAAGGCCATCTCCGTGAAGAAGTGCAGGAAGCAAAGCTTCTCGCCAGGTTCATTCGTGCCTATGGCCGCGCGATTGCGGAATCTGAGCCGAATTCCGGGAGCAAATGGTCTGTTGCGGGCGAGAAGGAGGGAGTGTTTGGCCCGTATGCGCTGCGTTTGAAAGGCGGTGGAGAGCTGATTTTTGTGACCAACGGTGAGGATCGCTTCAAGCAAATCCACCTGCATAATGAGGAAGCCAGCCATGCTTCATCTACCGGGACATGGACCTTAGCTGCTTCAAGATCCTTGGCGCTGCCGGCAAAAGTGCCGCTAACGAACTGGGGAATTTCAGGACAGCTTGTTTCCTCTACGGCGGAGCTTTACATGGTGGAACAACAGATGGACGGAGTGGTTCTCGCGTTTCACAAGGAGGGGGACAACGGGGAGATTGCCTTAGCCGTCGAAGTTGCCCATGATCCGATTACCGAGGGGATGCAGGTCATCCATCGCGAAGGCCAGTTTATCTTGCAACTGTCTGGAGCAGAGACGGCGTTTTGTCGGTTTGAACTAAAGGAGGGGCGACGCTTTACGGTTATTGTCACAAGCCTTCTCAACGCGCTTCGGACCGAAACGATTCACCTGGATGGGACCGTGACCTTAACCGCAGATCAACCGGTCTCGAATGTCCCCGACCCTACGCCTGCACCCGATTGGCGGTTTGTTGGGAGGGAGGGATGGAAGGCGCCAATCCAGGCTGCGACGGTACAGACGAAGGGGGCGGAGGCAGAATTTTTGGAACGGCTCGGCGTTTACCGGGGATACGCCTGGTATGAGGCGGAGACAAATCTGGTCGCCGCTGAACATCGGCTGCATGGATTTCTGGTGCGTCAAGCGAGTGATGTTGTTTCGCTGTATGCTGAAGGAGCGTACCTCGGCACTTTTACTCCCGGCGGAGCCAGCGTGTTTGTTCCGGTGAACGGATCGGATGTGAAGAAGCTTCAGGCGCGTGTGGAGATTTGGGGCCACAGCAATTTCGATGACATCCGGCTCCCAGCGCTTCGCTTGCCTTCCCTGAAAGGGATCAAAGGGATTACGGCCATCACCGCCGTACACAACATTACCTCGAACTGGCGCGTGCATCCGAAGGTCGACCGTTCGCGGCAAGGCACTCTTACAGAGATCGACGAAGCATTATGGCCGGTTGTTAGCTTCGGAAGCTGGCTGTCTGCGGATCATCTATCCCAGCATCTTTTCCGCAGAACGTTTATCCCTGGGGCTGGCGGGGATTCGTGGACGCTGCATTTTCGGAACCTTCAAGGGCATGCGCGGCTTTGGGTGAACGGAATCGATGCCGGTCCCATCCATCCGCTGGACCCCTTTATCGATTTGAAGCCGTATGTCACCCCAGGACAGGAGCTGCAGCTTGAGGTCTACCTGGAACGAACGATGGGGCAAAGCGCCGGACAAGTGCTGGTCTATGAAGGGGTTGAAGCATCGGCGTATACGATCAAGGCGGCGGAGGAAGCTCATTTGAAGGCTGCAGCGGAGCATGAAGTTGCTGCAATTCCGCTTGAATTGCCGCTGACGTTGACCTCAGGTGAGGCAGGATGGTTATTCGCTCCAATTCCGAACGCTGCACAAGGCAAAGGTTGGAGGGTCCGTGCCGCTGGCTCGGGATTAAAGCTTACGGTGTTTATGGAGGAGCGGATCGTCGGCAGGCTGTGGCTGCCAGGAGGTGCGGGAAGGCCGATGATGACTGGCGGCAGCGCGGACTCGTTTTATTTGCCGGGTCCATGGTTTCAGGCGGGGCAAGCGCAGCTGTCTATTTTTCTCGAGGCAGTGGATGAACAGGCTGCAGGCAGCTTAGAGAAGCTTGAGTTTATTTCCGTATAGAAGGGAGAGGCCTATGGAAATCACGACGCCAACAAAGGTACGCCAGCGGCCGCAGCTTCACCGGATGCGCCAGCAGGGGTGGTTCAAACGGTTTTGGAACAACAAAACGCTGTTGCTGATGTGTCTGCCGGCTATCATCTTCTTTATCATTTTCGCGTATTTGCCGATGCCCGGCTTGTATCTGGCTTTTATCAAGTACAACTACACGGATGGTATTTTTAAGAGTCCGTTCGTGGGGTTCGATAACTTTCGATTCCTTGTGATGACGGGGGATTTGTGGCGGCTGACTTTTAACACGGTGGTTTATAATCTGGCCTTCATCCTGCTGGGGAACGTCTTGCAAATTACCGTTGCGGTGTTCCTGAACGAACTTCGTCTCAAATGGTTTAAAAAGCTAACCCAAACCTTGATGTTCCTGCCGCACTTTATTTCGGCGGTCCTGATTGGTCTGATCGCTTACAACGTGCTGAGCTACGACTACGGTCTGCTCAACAGCATCCTGACTTCGCTGGGATTCGATCCGGTGAAGACGTATTCGAACGCCACGATCTGGCCGTTTATCATCGTGTTGACGTACTTATGGCAATCGACAGGGTATGGATCGATCGTATATTTCGCCGCCATTATGGGCCTGGATAACGAAATTGTCGAAGCGGCGGAAATCGACGGGGCCGGCGCATTCCAGCGCATTCGTTATATTGTGCTCCCTTGGCTGAAGCCCACCTTTATCATTTTGCTCCTGTTTTCGCTTGGCGGGATATTGCGCGGGAACTTCGGCTTATTCTTCAACCTGGTGGGAGCTAACAACACCGCGCTGTACGCGACGACGGATATCATCGAAACGTATGTGTTCCGCGCCCTCATGACCAACTTCAACTTCTCGATCGGGAGCGCCGTCAGCCTCTATCAATCCGTCTTTGGATTTGTGGTGGTTATCACCGCCAACTGGCTGGTCAAGAAGGTTTCGCCCGACAACTCATTATTTTAGGAGGTACAAGGCATGGATGACGCTCATGAAACGCGAAGCATCCGCACAGATCTAGGCGGCATTATCGTCAAAATCGTCGGCTACCTGTTTATCGGCTTCTTCGCCTTATGCTGTTTGCTGCCCTTCCTGCTGGTCCTTGGCACATCCTTTACGTCGGAAGCGGCGATTAAACGGTTTGGCTTCAATTTCTGGCCCCGGGAATTCAGCACCTTCGCTTACAAAATCGTCTTCGAAAATCCGGATCTCATCATTGGCTCCTATCTCGTGACCATCGGCATTACAATCTGCGGTACCGCACTGGGTTTGTTCTTGGTGGCGATGACGGGGTATGCGCTGCAACGGCCCGATTTTACTTACCGGAATCGCATCTCTTTCTTTATCTACTTTACGACCTTGTTCAGTGGCGGGCTGGTTCCGTTTTACCTGCTGGTGACACAGTATTTGGGCCTGAAGGATAACTACTTGGCCGTCTTGCTGCCCGGTCTGCTTAGTCCATTCCTGATCATCATGATGAAAAGCTTCGTTCGCTCCATTCCCCACGCGATCACGGAATCTGCCAAAATCGACGGGGCCGGAGATTTCACCATCTTTATCCGCCTAATCTTACCTATGACTACACCAGTCTTGGCCACGATCGGCTTGTTTATCGCCCTGGGGTATTGGAATGAATGGTACAACTCCATGTTGTTCTTATCGCCGGACATGAAGTACCGCCCGCTGCAGCTGTTCCTGTATAACGTCATCACCAGCGCGGACTTCATCCGAAATTCGGCCGCGGCTTCGAACGTGGAGCTGCGCGATGTGCCGCTCGAATCGATGAAGATGGCGACGGCTATCGTGGCGACGGGCCCGGTGATTTTATTTTATCCGTTTGTGCAGCGCTATTTTATCAAAGGCATCACGGTTGGCGCTGTCAAAGGCTAAGGCTTCACAATTTCAAATAGATGAAGGAGGTTTGTGTGAATGGTTCGATGGAAGAAGGCGTCAATTTGGGTCATGGTGAGCCTGCTGGTGTTGCTGCTGGCGTCCTGCGGCGGCGGCTCAAACAACAAAGGGGCGGGCAGCGATGCGGCAAACAATGGGGTGAATTCGGTGAACACCGGTCAAGAGACGGACACGGGAATCGACACATCCAAGTTCGTGAAGATCAGTTATCTCGTTTTGGGGGATAAGCCAAAGAACGGTCAGTTCGAAAAGGTGCTTGCAGAAGTCAACAAAATCATGAAGGAAAAAATCAACGCCGAGCTGGAATGGAAATGGATCGAATGGGCGGATTGGCAGACCAAATACAATCTGGCGTTAGCCTCTGGGGAACCGATTGATCTGATTACGATCGGAACCGACTGGCTCGACACCTGGGGGAATGCGCAGCGCGGCGCCTTCATGAATCTGGATGAACTCCTGCCGAAATACGCGCCGGAAACGTGGAAATCAATCCCGGAAGAGGATTGGGAAGAAAGTAAATACAACGGCAAAATCGTCCTGATTCCGGAGAACGATTACACGCAGTGGGTCAATCACGGTTTCTTCTACCGCGGCGATTGGGCGAAGGAGGCCGGGATTACCGAACCGATCAAGGATTGGGAGGGCATCGAGAAATACTTGCAGTACATTAAGGACAACAAACCGGATGTGATTCCGTGGGACGCAGCGTCAGGCACGCAAACCTGGGGTGGATTTGTTCAATCGTATACGGATGAGCTGGAGCTTCCAATTTCGACCGGTTTCTTGCCCGTATTTACGGCTAAATCCTATGAAGAGCGATTTACTGCTGTAAGTCCAATCTTCGAGGACGTGTTCTTGGATTATGCCACGATGATGAAAAGATGGGCGGATCAAGGCTTCTGGCGTGAAGACGCCCTGAATAACAAGAACAACAACCGCGATGCGCTGAAAGCCGGCTTGTCGGGGCTTGATCAGCATCATACACAGACGTTCTCTGGACTTCGCGTCGAAATGGATAAAGCACAACCTGGTTCGGAGCTGCAAATGTTCCCATTCTCCCGGACGCGCGGCACCAACCTTATGGAGCTGTCGATTACTCATGGCGGTACATCTGTAGGGGCGCACAGCAAAAACCCGGAACGCGCGCTGATGGCCTATGATCTGATTCGCAATAATGAAGAGATTTATCATCTGATCAACTATGGGATCGAAGGCGTACAATACGTGATCAAAGATGGCAAACGTGCACGTCCTGAAGGTTATGATGACGCAAGAGACGGCTTTTATTCCGATTTCTGGGGCGGCCGTGTCGACAAGTTTGAAATTCCCAGCGAAACGACCTGGGATCAGATCGAAGAGACGTTGTATGCGGAATACGATAAGATCAAGAAGCCATATGTATACGGTCGCTTCGTATTTGATAAAACGCCGGTAGAAGCTGAATTGACCGCGATCTCGCAGGTAACCGGAGAGCTTGGTCCGGCCATCGTGATGGGGAAAGCCGGAGACCCGGCGAAGGCGGTTGAAGAGTTCCGCAACAAGCTGAAGCAGGCCGGATACGATAAAGTGTTGGCCGAGCTGCAAAAGCAGTTGGACGCTTATAAAGTTCAGATCGGTGAATAATCGTTATACGGAAAAACAGAACGGACCCGCGAATCGCGGGTCTGTTTTTTTGTGAGAGATTGCAAGTTCGCAAGAAAATGGATTTACATTTTTCAAAATGAGGCATATACTAAAACTATAAAGTTGCACTGAGGAAACTTTAATGGATATAGACAACTTTAGTGGGCGCAAGCGCAAGGGAGGGATTCTCATGATGGAACAAAGTATTGCGCAACAAACGACTCCAGTCACATCCAATGGATTGGATCATAAAACGTCCGTACATGCCGCATTGGACGGCAGAACGAAAGGTCTGAAACGGCTTCTTCCGTTTCTTGGACCTGCGTTTATCGCTGCGGTTGCTTATATCGATCCCGGTAATTTTGCAACGAACATCACCGCAGGATCGAAGTACGGGTATCTATTGTTATGGGTGATTTTCGCTTCGAATTTGATGGCGGTGCTGATTCAGTCGTTATCGGCGAAACTAGGGATCGCCACTGGCAAGAATTTGCCCGAGGTTGCTCACGATCGATTTCCGAAGGGCGTGTCGATCTTCCTGTGGATTCAGAGCGAGTTGGTCATTATCGCTACGGATCTGGCCGAATTTATCGGGGCGGCGTTAGGGCTCTATCTGCTATTTGGCATTCCGATGCTGCCCGCTGCCGTGATCACCGCGATTGGCTCCTTTGCGATCTTGGAGCTGCAGCGTCGGGGATATCGCGCACTGGAGGCGGGAATCGCCGCGATGGTGCTGATCGTTGTTTTGGCCTTTGCCTTTCAAGTGATTGCGGCGAATCCGGATTTTGCTGCCGTTGGCGCAGGCTTAGTGACTCCTCGCTTTGACGGAGTGGACAGCGTCTTGCTGGCTGCGGGTATCTTAGGGGCCACCGTAATGCCTCACGCGATTTATCTGCACTCCTCGTTAACACAAAACCGGATTGTGGGACGCAATGAGGCCGAGAAGAAGAAAATTTTTAAACTGGAATTCATCGATATCGTGTTGGCGATGTTGATTGCCGGGGCCGTGAATATGGCGATGGTCGTTGTCTCCGCAGGGCTGCTCTTCAAAAATGGTCTAGTGGTTGAAGATCTGGACGTCGCCTTCCAACAATTCGGAACGATCGCCGGACCGTTCACCGCCATTTCTTTCGGACTGGGACTGCTGATTGCCGGCCTCTCGAGTTCTTCGGTGGGTACGATGGCCGGGGATGTGGTGATGCAGGGGTTCATCAACAAACGAATTAACCTGTACGTGCGGCGGGCGATTACCACCATTCCGCCGCTGGCGATCATCGTGTCGGGCGTGAACCCGACGAATGCCCTGGTCATGAGCCAAGTGGTGTTGTCGTTTGGGATTGCCTTTGCCTTGATTCCTTTGATCTTGTTCACCTCGAACCGCAAAATTATGGGCGGCCTCGTGAATCATCGGGTGACCACAACGCTGGGGTGGATGATCTCCGCTTTGGTCGTTAGCTTGAACCTGTTCCTGGTCGTTCAAATGCTCTGGTGAGGTACGTAACAATGAGGACTTCCATTTCCGCGTTGGTGCGGGATGGAGGTCCTTTTTTCAAGTGGACAAGCTAGGGAAAAGCAAAAGCGAAAGAGAGCCGTTTGTGGGCTATCTCCTTCGCTGTCTGCTTTAGAAGCACGTGAATGAGCGAATCCGATTCAAATCGATGCCGAAGTATCCCCAGAAGAAACCAAACCACCGGAATCCGGCAATCGAATTCCGCCCGACGAATACCGGGAAGAACCAGAATTGCTCCCCATTGTTCAGCCAAACGTAGGTGTTGCGGAACAAGCAACGTCTAATTCCGCCCGGATCGATGGCAAACGTGCCGACTTGCATTTGCGGTACAAATTGTGGTGGTGGAGAGGTTGGCGGCTGAACGCCTCCCGGTGCTCCTCCCGGAGTACCTGGGAATCCTCCAGGACCTCCCCCTGGAAAACCACCTGGAAATCCTGGACCACCAGGTACGCCAGGCCCTCCCGGAAATCCTCCGCCGGGTCCCGGCGATGGAAAAAATCCCATATGTGATCGCTCCCTTCAATGTATAGGCACAATCATCATATGCAAATGCGGAGAGGGCGGTTGGGCGAATGCCATGGAAATTGTTTTATTTTTCGTGCTTCTCACTCAGGCCAAGAAACTGGTAAATTCGCGACTTGTATTGCTCCAGGCTTTCGTAGCAGCCATACATGCGGCTTGCGATCGTCTTCCCATTCCCAAAGAAGAAGCGTTCAAACTGGTTTTGTCTGCCGCCAAACGCGCTGCCGCCCAGCTCCCAGGCCAGCCTGAAGAGGGCGATGCGATCTTTTGCCAGACTGGATATTCCCTGCAAATAGGTATCGAGGTAAGCTTGGTTTTCCGAATTGAAGTCTGCCCCAAACGGGTTCATGATCAGTTGGCTGGCGCTAATCGTACGGATCATCTTCAGCGCTTCCTCATGCAGATCGGGAAACTGGATACCCGCGGCGGTCAGCGGTGCCAGCGCTGGAACATAGTAACCGGATGCGGTGAAGGTTCCGCCGGTCTCGGCCGCCATACGCAATGCTTTCAGGTTCTCCAGCATTGCCATGATTTTGGCGATTGAATGAAGGAACGAGGGCTCGCCATCCGCATTCTGCTCCATGGCCAACGCTTGCAGCAGCCCTAGGAAAAATTCAGTCTTCGCAATGTACCGCGTGAGGATCTGGTGACCGGCGTATGCATGGAAGTGCCCTTCATGAAACAACCGATCGCACAAATCCTCTTCGCCGAAGAAAAATACCCGATCCCGCGGAACGAGAACCCGATCAAAGATCACCATCGTGTCCATTTCCTCAAACCGGCTGGAGAGGGGGTGATCATAACTTGAATCAAACGCGTGGCTCTCTCGGCAAATAAAGGTCATTCCCTCCAAATCATTTGGTACCGCAAAAGCGAATGCGCTGGGATTCACCTTCCCGTCTCCCAACATAAAGGAAGGCGTGGGGAGGACGAGGATTTCCTCGCAGGTGGGTCCCTGGGTCGCCATCAGAAAAGCACCGCTTACGACAAGACCCTCAGGAAGGATCTCTACCACCTTGGCGGCCAGGGATTCATCATGATCAACCGGTCCGGACATTTTGCTGATCATCGGCTGAACAAAGGCATGGGATAACGTGATGTCATTTTCCCGACAATACTCGTAATACGTACGCAGATTCTGTCCATACTCCGGCGCGACAGCCTCCATCATGGAGGCAGCGGTATAAAACGACATCAACGCGGTGTTCATATAGTCGGGGGAACGGCCGAGAAATCCATGATGCAAACCGGCCCAAATCTCGGACATCCTCCTTCTGCGAACTAACTCTTCGGGAGTGGTCGGCGGCAAAAATGAAAGGCCAACGCGCTCCTCGGTGGTCGGTGACACATACGTCATGACGTCCCGCAGGTCATCCTCGCATTGCTTATCGTACATCGCGGCCTGCGTCCGGATCAGACCTCGAAAGGCAGGGTGCTCGGATAACGGAACGTTAACGCGTTCGCCGTTGTACCATAACCGGATGCGCTTGCGGTTGATCCGTTCGATGTACTGTTTTCCGTTTTTAATGGGCATCGTCTTCTTTGTCCCCTTTACTTGTAATAAGTGCAGTTTTTATATATAGTGCAGGGGCATTTAGGAATGTGCTTCTTAAAAGAACAGGATCTTGCGAAATTCGCAAGACCCTGTTTCAGCTCTGATTCATTAACTAGTTGCTCCTGAAAAAGTCGATTTTCAAAAATAGTTTCGGGTTGCTGGCTGGGTTGTGAGGGGGAACTTTCCCTAATGATCGGTTTCCATGTTAGTTTTGGAGCATTTTTGCCGCTCTTTGCAGGTTGTGGGTCAGAATCCCGAAGCCGACCCAGCATTTTGAGCCGACAAAGCCCCGATACCTGCTGCGGTTCAAACCGTACTTCCGCTTGAGAAGACTAATCTTCGCTTCTCCAGCTGCACGGTAACGCTGCAAGTCTTTGAACCATAATTCGTTTTCGTACTCGGATCGGGCAATGCCTTTTTTGCCCTTTCGCGGCAAGCTAGCTCGCTTCACACCAAGTTCGGTAATGGCCGTTTCGTTCTTCTTGCTTGAGAAACCGCGGTCGGTCGCTACAGCTTGCGGCGCTTTGCCGAATTGCTTGATATGCGCCTGTACAGCGGGAACGAGCAGTTCATCATCCGAGGGGTTCCCCTCGTAGACAGCGTAGCCGGTCACAAAGCCGCTTTCCGTCTCGTCGATTCGCACCTTGTAGCCGAACTCAGTTCCTTTGGCCAGCTTACCTTTCTTAATCGGTCTTGCTTCCGGGTCAAAGAAACTGACGATCCGATCTGCGATGATTCGATTGCCGGAAACGACCTGTTTGGCTTGTTCCAACAACTTGCCGGTTAGCGTGACCGCCTCGGTCAGTTTGGTTTTACTTTGTCGAAGAGCAGCTTTGCCCTTGTCTTGCAGTTTCTCGATAACGGCTTGCGCCTTGTTCACAACGTTCTCGGCTACTTCGATTACGCTCCCAGTGATCCGGTCAACTTCTTCCCAAGATTCACGGGTGCGGCGACGTAGAACTTTCGCGATGGACAGAATCTTTTCCTTGATTTCTGCCGTACGATCTTCAAAGCCTTGAACAGTGTGGGAGGCGACTTTCCGGATTTTCTGAATCGTTCGAGTGATGACTTTTACGCCATCTTGCAACAGCGTAGCGTCTGTCGGGTGATGGATGTCGGATTCCACAACCGTCGTATCCGTGCGCAATTTGCGGGTTTTCAGAACGGCTTTTTCCTCACACTGCTTTACGAGTGCGGCATTGATGTCTTCGACGATCTTGTCGCCGTAGCGTTTGCGGGCATAGATGAGCGTAGACGGGTCGGGCATCGGTTCGTCGATGGCAAACCGGCAGAACATTCGCCATGTGATGCTGTCACCGACTTCCTTCACGAGTGACTCGTAGCCCAAATTGTATTTATGCTTCAGGACCATAAGACGGATGTACTTTTCAATTGCAAGCGTAGGACGGCCGCTTTTCTTGCCTTTCGGGTGCAACTCAGTAAACGGTTGAAGAAAACGGTCGTCGTCCAGTAATTGATCTATGATTGCAAGCTCGACCGGCAACTTTCTAACAGATTCCGGGAGAATGGCATCCCAGATGGTCAATTGCTCGTCTCGAAGTTTCAACATTTTCTTCACCTCTTGGAAGGATTCCCGAGGGCTTCTGTTGAACTCCTATAGCAAAGGAATTCTTCCCTCGGGGTGTGGAACTTTGTTATCTCGTCAATAACAATTTCCATTTTGAGGTGCTGAATTCCTTTTAATTATGCTCAAAACACCCTGACTTTTTCAGGGGAAACTAACTAGTGAAGATGTGGTTGCCGATTTGAAGCTTCTGCGGACGCGACCAAATCCATTTGCTTGTCGCTGTTTTTGGATTGAAATAATAAAGCGAACCGTAGGACGGATCCCAACCTCTGACCGCATCCAGTGCAGCTAGATAAGCCGTGCGGTCCGGTGTAAGCCAAATTTGTCCGTCATCGACCGCAGTAAAGGCGCCCGGTTGAAACACGACACCGTTGATTGTATCAGGGAATAAAGACGATTGAATCCGATTCATGACGACGGCACCCACCGCCACTTGTCCGGTATACGGCTCACCTCGAGCTTCACTATAAATCACTCGGGCCAACAGATCCATTTCGCTTTGATTTAGCGAATATTTTCTCAGCGCCGCCCAAGTCTGGGGGCCAGCCACACCGTCAACCTGAAGCCCGTAACGCGACTGGAACGTACGCACGGCTTGTTGCGTTTTTGTCCCGTAATATCCGGTAAGTTGTTCATTGAAGATGCCCAGCGCCTTCAGTCGGTATTGAAGATCCCAGACATCCCCGCTCGTGGAGCCCAGCTTCAGCGTCCCGGAGGCTGCCTGCGTTGGCGCTGCTCCGCCCAACAGGCCTACCGAGAGCACGATCACAAAGAGTAAAAGGAATCCTCGGAATTTGTTCATTTTGGGTGACCTCCTTTCCCTACAACATTGTAGGGAAGACTGTAGAGCGGGACAACCTACAACTTTTGGCATTCAGCGGGAAGTCAGGGAAGGGGTGAGAAAAAAATCCCCCTCAAAGGTTGAGGGGGAGACAGGTTTCCGGCTAACTGGAGCTATGTCTTCTCGATTTGTAATAACCGGATCCCATGTAGCCGTGGCGGTGCTTGTAGTCGGAGGAGGAGCGTCCCATCATCGGCCGAGTGTACCCGTGGCTGCTGCTGTAGCGCTTACCGTAATGTCTAGCCGAGCTGACGTAATGCCTTCGATGGCTATGCGTAGCGGAATGAAGTAATTTATTCAGAAATCTTCTCAGCATGTCATGTCCCTACCTTTCTGATATGAAATCCTTACATTCTATTGTATTCGTTGTTGGACATAAAAGAAAACGGACGTTCCGCCGCCTGGGACAAAAAGACGCGCATGGCCTTAGCAGCTTCTAAAGCGTCCGCAAAGGGCTGGCGCAGTTGGAGCAGCCGCTCAATGATTTCGATCAGGGAGTGGGAGAGGGGCAGCTCTTCCTGCCAGCTTAGATCCTTAGAGTTTGTGGCGGAGCGAGAGGATTCAAAGGCAGAGTAGAGCAAGAACAGCATAAAATGGCCGACATCCACCAGATCCGATTGCGGCTCCGCCGGGCTCTGTAAACGAGTCACATATGGACTTGACCCGATGGACCCACGAAATGACTTAACTTCCAGCAGTGACAACGGTGGTTCACCCATCGCGCGGGCCAACCCAAAATCGATTAGGCTGAGTTGTCCCTCCTGCAGCAGGATGTTAGGCATTCGCAAATCAAGATGAACGAATCCCTGCTGATGGATGTACCCGATCAGCTCCAGCAGCTGCAGGGTGATTTGGGCACTATCTGCTTCGCCAAAGCGTTGTCCTTGCTCAAAAATCAAATCCTCCAGCGTTGATCCTTCCACCAAGGACATCACCAAAAAGGAATGACGTTTATTCGTAATCCATTCTTTAAAAACGGGGAGCCGCGGGTGATTTAAGGATTGCAGGATCCGTGCTTCTTGCTCCAACAGCTGCCCGGACAATGCGCCTTTGCTGGGCCTGGCTTGCTTCAAGACAACCGGCCGATGCTCCAGCTGATCGAGGGCGAGATAGGTGATTCCGTAGCTGCCTTCGCCGATCACGTCCTGGATCAGATAACGCTGTCCGATCAGCGTGTTCGGATCTGCTCGGTAATCCCGCCATGCTGCGACAAACTCCCGAATATAAGCTGGAAATCGCATGCCCGCGTCCCCTCCTTCCATAAAATCATTCCTAGACCTAAGTCTAGGTTGGATACAGACTATTGCACGTTTTTGACGTTCTGTCGTTTATACTATTATAAAAGATAATGGTCTTGGAAGAAGACAAAAATAAGCCGAGGGATGCAACGATGACGATAATGAAGGCGAACACGGAACAAGCGGATAGGTGGTATCAACGGGCCGAAAGCAAAGCCGCACGTTACTTGGACTTGTTGCAGGAACAGCTCCGCTCGAAGAGCTACGTGTCCAGACTGCTCGATGATTTCATATGGTGGAAAAAAAAGCACCTTCCACGTCAGAAATTGCTCCCGATCTGGCGACGCGGCGCCAAACCGCCCGATTCATCGGAGGGTTCCCGGTTTCTCGCATGGCTGGCCCGTGCAGGGAAGCTGGACGATTATTTGGAGCGGAGCGTTTCCTATATGTATCTGCGGGATCTCGGTCAGGATTTGTCCGATCCCCGAACCCGTGCCAAGATCCAACGCATGGCAGGCGGTTTGAAGAAGTCTCTCGTCTCACCGGATGAAGCAACGGTCGGAACGGGAATCATGGAAGAGATGATCAGCTTAGCTTCCGTCTATCGCTGGGCTCAGCGAGAGGGCGTGGAGGAAGCGGTGATTTGGGTGATGGAGCGGTTAAAGGGCGTTAGGTCCCATCTCCCGCCAGAAATGAATGCCGAGGAAGCCGAGCGCAAGCTCATCAAAATCATCTTGGGCGTCGTGATGCACGTCATGGACGAAATGGAGGGCCACAAAGGCTCTGCGGAGCGTTCCCGCCGGCTCGGAGAGGCAATCAAACTGGGATATTATTACGGGCTGACCTACCCGTTTATTGATGACCTGCTGGATTCCGGAGCCTTAAATGCCGAAGAGCAGGAACAATATTCCCGTATGATTCGCTTGACGATCCGAACGGGTATTGTACCCGAGCTTGGGGAGTGGAGCGGCCGCCATCAAGAGCTGGTTCGATATATCCATACTGAGCTTCGGGAAGCGTATGAATTTATCCGCGGTTATCAGAATCCGGGTACGCAGGACGTATTTTTCGAGCAATCGTATATCTTTTTTGAATCCCAGGACGCCGATCGCTGCAAAACATTACATGATGCGCATTATACCAATGAAGAGTTATACCTGCCCATTATTTTAAAATCCGCCTCGTCGCGGCTGATCGTTCGTTCCGTGATTTCTGCTCCCCAGGATGAGGGGTTTGACCAGCGTGTATTCTATTACGGCCTCTACAATCAGCTGGCTGACGACTTTGCGGACATGGCCGCAGACCTTGATGCAGGAGCGGTCACGCCTTATACGTATTATTTGACCTACCGGCATGAACGACCGGATTTGATCAATCCGTTTGAATTGTATTGGGCGGTCATTTCGCATTTGATCCACCATGTCTACCGTTCGGAGCCCCAAACCCGTGAAATCATTTTAGCGCGTGCCATCAATGGACTCAAACGATATCAAAGACGGGTTGGAGTAGAGCGGTTTCATGAAGTCTTGGCGATTTTTTCGATCGGTCATCCGGAGCTGGAGGATCTGATTCAGCTTCTGGTTCGTCGTGCGGCGGATGTAGATTTCTACGACAAATGGCTGCGGGACCAGTTGCTAATGGCGTTGCGAGCGAATCGGCAAGAGCAAGAAGCATTTGTTGAGCTTGTCCAAACCGCTCGAAAGCATGTAGATGCGATATTGCCAATTACAAGCACAGCATCGTCTTTGATTACGGAAGATCCCCTCCTGGTGGATACGGCCAATTACAGTCTGGAAGGCAGCGGGAAGCGGCTCCGCCCGATCTTAGCATGGGTGATGGGCGTGCAGGTATACGGACTGGATCCGGCTGCGTTATCCCCTTTGTTCCGGGCGCTCGAATACATGCATACCGCCTCTCTGATCTTTGATGACTTACCGTCTCAAGACAATTCTCCATCCCGCCGTGGCAAGCCAACGCTGCATGAAGTGCATAACAGCGCCATTGCCGAGCTTACGGGAATTTTCCTGATCCAGAAGGCGGTGGAAGAGCAGGCATCTTTGAAAGGCTTCGACAACGAGTCCGTGCTGGCGCTGCTGCAATACTTATCCCGGAAGGCCGGGGAGATCTGCATGGGGCAAGCGATGGACTTAAACGCCAAAGGCAAGGTGTTAACCGTAGAGGAGCTCGACCGGATTTGCTTCTACAAGACGGGAATTGCGTTTGAAGCCTGTTTGGTAGCACCGGCGATTTTGGCTCGGGCTAACGAGACGGAAATCGCCGTTCTGAAGAATTTTGCTTATCACACTGGCATCGCTTTTCAAATCAAAGACGATCTGCTGGATGGGGAAGGGGATCCGCGTTTACTCGGCAAACCAACGGGGAAGGACATTGAAAACGGCAGTTCCACCTATGTGACTGTACTGGGGACGGCTGAGGCAAACAAAGCGATGTGGGAGCATTATTGCCTGGCGATGGAAGCGCTCATGGAGCTCCCGAAACCTCCGGTTTTTCTTAAACACTTACTGCACTACATCATTAACCGGGAAACTTGAGCATGTCATCCTAAGATCGATTTGAATTGCTGTGGTGTGCCTTGCACTCATGTCAGCAGTATGTTAGAATACGACTATCTTAAATGAGGGAGCTGAAACGGATGGATATTTCTTGCTAAGAAGATGGAACCGTAATGCGAGCTTGAATCGCATGGTTTATTTCTTATGCAAGAAAGATACTTCATCCTTTCACTCCAATCGTATATATTCTAAATCCATCCCCGCCGGCAGGGTTGGATTTGTTGTATATTTTTGGGCTGCAGGAAAGGTATCTTTCTTGCAGCCCATTTTTTTATGCAGGAGGGATGTTGTTCATGTCATTAATTCATGTGAACCATCTAACGTTTGCCTATGAAGGCAGTTACGATAACATTTTCGAGGATGTGAGCTTTCGCATCGATACCGATTGGAGGCTGGGCTTTACCGGCCGGAACGGACGGGGGAAGACGACCTTCCTGAATTTGCTGCTCGGCAAATACGAATACAGCGGACAAATTTCCGCGGATGTCAGCTTCGATTACTTCCCGTTTGAGGTCAAGCATCCGGAGAAGAATACGCTGGATGTTGTAGAGGAAATTGTTCCGGTCTATGAGTTGTGGGAGCTCATGCGTGAGCTTTCTTTACTGCAGGTGTCCGATGATGTGCTGTACCGTCCTTTCGAGTCTTTGTCGAACGGGGAGCAGACCAAGGTAATGCTTGCCGCCTTATTTCTGAAAGAGAATCACTTCCTGCTGATCGATGAACCAACGAACCATTTGGACATGGAAGCCAGAGAGCTCGTGGGTGATTATTTAAACCGCAAGAACGGGTTTATCCTGGTTTCTCATGATCGCGCCTTTTTGGATCGCTGCGTGGATCACATCCTGTCCATCAACAAGACAAACATTGAGATTCAGAAGGGCAATTTCTCCGATTGGTGGGAAAATAAAAGGCGCCAGGACAACTATGAGTTAGCCGAAAACGAAAGGCTGCAGAAAGACATTAAACGCCTGTCGGAAGCGGCGAAGCGGACGAGCAACTGGTCGCATAAGGTGGAAAGTACGAAAAACGGCACACGAAATTCCGGCTCCAAAGTGGATAAGGGCTACATCGGTCATAAAGCGGCCAAGATGATGCAGCGCTCCAAATCGATCGAGCAACGACAACAGAACGCGATCGAGGAAAAGTCGAAGCTGCTCAAGAACATTGAAGCCTCAGAAAGCTTAAAAATCGCCCAGCTGCCTTACCATAAAACGCAGCTTGCCGAATTTGACCGCGTTTCGATCCACTACGGCGAGAAGCAGGTGTGCCGCGATATCAGCTTTACGATCGAACTAGGCGACCGGATCGTGCTGATGGGCCGTAACGGCTCGGGAAAGTCAAGCATTCTGAAGCTGCTTTGCGGGGAGGATATCCGCTATACCGGCACGGTACGTCAAGGGAGCCAATTGAAAATCTCTTATGTGTCTCAGCAAACCTCTTGGCTGCATGGGAATTTAACCGATTTTGCCAGAGAGCATGACATTGATGAAAGTTTGTTTAAAGCGATTTTGCGGAAATTGGATTTCTCCAGATTGCAGTTTGAGAAGGATATCGCGGATTACAGCGGGGGCCAGAAGAAAAAGGTGCTTATCGCGAAAAGCCTCTGCGAAAAAGCGCATTTGCTGGTATGGGACGAACCGCTGAATTTCATTGACGTGATCTCGCGTATGCAGATCGAAGATTTGCTGCTAACCTATGAGCCTACGATATTGTTTGTTGAGCATGATCGCGAGTTTTGCGAGCGGATTGCGACCAAACAGGTACAACTATAACATACTTTCAACCGCGTTCATCGCGGTTTTTTTATTTAAAAAATTTTCAAATTTCGGATTGTAATTTTATGAACAATGTCTTATTATCATATCTATGATAATGATTCTCATTATCATGATCATCGTTTTATGGGAGGTGAAATTCTGAATACTACAGCCGCGAATCAAAAAATGGGGAGTCTCTATTACCTCTTAATCCTCCTATTAATCGTACTGATTGGGGTATCCGCGGTTTATTCCGTATCCATTGGTCAAGTCCATATTCCATTTAAACAAGCGATAACCATTATGCTGAACTTCTTGTCACACGGTCGATGGGGGTCGCTGGAGCATATCGATAACCAATCCTACCTGAACATTATTCTGCAAGTTAGGATGCCTCGTGTCATCTTTGCTCTTCTTATCGGCATGGGACTCGCATTGTGCGGAGCCGTCATGCAGGCCGTGGTGCAAAACCCGCTCGCGGATCCATACATACTTGGCATCTCGTCCGGCGCTTCGCTTGGAGCCACCTTCGCCATACTGATCGGGTTCGGAAGCGGTGCGCTATTGTCCCAGTTCGGCGTAGCTTTTGGTGCCTTTGTTGGCGCGATGATCGCGTCGATCGCCGTGCTGATTCTATCCAGCATTGGAGGCAAAGCAACATCGGTGAAGCTCGTGTTATCCGGGGTTGTCCTCGGCGCTTTGTGCAGCTCCTTCTCCAGCTTGATCATCTATTTCGCCAACGATGCAGAGGGAATTAAATCCGTGACCTTCTGGGCGATGGGCAGTTTGGCTTCCTCCAGTTGGGACAAAACACCGATCCTGGCGGTGATTGTGATTCTAGGGTGCGGGCTGTTTCTATTTCAACATCGCGTGCTGAACACGATGCTGTTAGGCGATGAATCCGCGATTACCCTGGGGATTAACTTAAGCATTTTTCGCAAATTGTACATGGTCTTGACCGCGCTAATTACCGGTACGATGGTGGCTTACGCTGGGATGATCGGATTCGTAGGTCTGATCATCCCGCATATCGCCCGAGGTCTATTTGGCGCAGACCACAAGCGATTGATGCCTGGAACCCTGCTTCTAGGCGGACTGTTCCTGATCTGGTCGGACATTTTGTCCAGAACGCTCATCCATAACGTCGAATTACCCATCGGGATCATTACTTCGGTGATTGGGTCGCCCTTATTTATCTATATGATCGTGAAAAAAGGCTACAATTTCGGAGGTTAAAGCATGGAATTGACCGCGAAACACTTGGAGATCAAGATCGGAAAAAGAGAAATCGTCAAAAATGTTTCGATCCACGTCAAAAACAAGCAGTTTGTTGGACTGATCGGCCCCAATGGATGCGGAAAATCGACGTTGCTAAAAAGCATCTACAAGAGCTTGGTCCCGCAGAACGGCACCGTTTTTCTGAATGATATGGATGTATTAAAGACTTCAGAAAAAAAGGTGTCGCAACAATTAGGCGTGGTCGGTCAATTTAATGAGATGCATTTTGATCTAACGGTGCAACAAATGGTGATGTTGGGCCGGACACCCCACAAAAAATTGCTGGAGTCCGATAAGCAAGAGGATTATGAAATCGTAGAGGAAGCCTTAAGAAGAACGAATCTGCTCGAATACAAAAACCGCAGTTATTTGTCTTTGTCCGGGGGCGAGAAGCAGAGGGTTATTTTAGCGAGAACCATTGCCCAACAGCCCAAGTTCATGATTTTGGATGAACCTACGAATCACTTGGATATTCGTTATCAGCTAGAGATCTTAACCTGTGTGAAGTCGCTGCAGATCGGTGTGTTGGCAGCGCTTCACGACTTGGAAATGGCCGCCCATTATTGCGATTACCTATATGCGATCAAGGACGGCGAGGTTTATGCACACGGAAGACCGGAAGAAGTTCTGACACCGGAAGTTATCGAGTCACTTTATCACATCAAATGCCAGACATATATCAATCCGATTACGAACGGATTAAGCTTCGCATATGGAATTTAGAAGGGGAGAACGAAGGATGAAGAAGAAAATATGGCTTGCCTTAAGTTTAACATTCCTGCTGACATTAACGGCTTGCGGAGGGGCAAACACGAGCACAAGCACAAGCAGCGGCTCGGCGTCAGCGCAAAATCAAACTGAAAATCAAACTCAAAACCAAGCTCAAAATCAAGAAGCAGCTACCAGCCAGTATCCCGTAACGATCGTTAACTACGCGAAAGCGGAAGGCGGTACGGTGTGGGAAGAGAAAGAGCAAGTCTTCGACAAAGCGCCTGAACGGATCATGGCGAATACAAGACCAGCCGCTGAATTGCTGTTGCATTTAGGGTTAGGCGATAAAATTGTTGGGGTCGGAGCAAACTTCGGTGCACCGGATCCATCGGTGGAAGAGGAATACAACAAACTGAACATTTTGAGCGATGGATACGTTGGGAAGGAAGTTACCCTTGGAACGGATCCGGATCTGGTCTTTGGGCGCGGCGGTTTATTTGAGAACGCCGATTGGGGTGTCGGCACCGTTGACGTATTAAATGATATGGGCATTAAAACTTATGTTTTAGAGTCTTCGATTACCGGAGGAACCTATGAATCAGTCTACAAGGATATCGAGAATTTAGGGAAAATCTTTAATGTGCAGGATAAGGCAAATGAATTTATTCAAGAATTAAAAGCAAGACAAGAAGTCATTAGCTCCAAACTGGCGGGCATTACCGAAGAAAAAACCTTCGCTTTATTATTTATGAGCGATCCAAATGAAGTCAGCGTCTATGCCGCCCATGCTGAAACCTTCTTTAACGATGCGTTCCATATGGTGAAGCTTAAGAATGTCTTCGAAAATAATACCAGCGACGAGGTAAGTGTGGAATCGCTGATCGGGGCCGACCCGGACGTCCTGATCGTCCCGGATTGGAGAACCTATGACGGATCGGATCCCAACACGCTCAAAGAAGCGCTTTATAACAATCCGAAATTATCCAGCATGAAGGCGATCAAGAACAAACAGATCTACGCGGTCGACTACAACTATATGTTTGGCTATGGCTACAACACGATTGATGGGATGGAGCAGTTGGCGAAAGAAATGTATCCGGATTTGTTTAAATAAACGGTGGGATATAAAAAAACAAGGCAAACCGCAAAAGCGGATTGCCTTGTTTTTTGTTAATTATTGTAGCTTTCTACGCCTCGACGTTATCTAACTGGGCAGCTTTGGCAGCTTGTTTGACATGCATTGTTTTCATAACGAATCGAGCGATCGGTTGGGCGAGCAACATTTCGATCCAGAAAGCGATGCAGAAGTTTTTAGGCCAATGATAAAAGAACTCCTGGATTGGATCTACACTGATATGACGCTGTACAACCCAAGATTCAATGACCCCTATATGATGACGACAAAGAAAGCTATTGGGTGCTTCCCGGCTATTTTGAAAGGAATCGAGGAGGGCGGTGGAATCCCTCGAAGGGAGAATAGGGGAGCGTCATCAGTCTCAAACCGCTTTTTTCAGGCTAAGGATGCAAGCTGGGCAGATGAGGCATATACATATAGTTAAGTTCATCGGAAAGGGGTGGCTCCATGAGATTTACGGTGCAATATATCCCTCTTAACAAGCTTAGACCCGGCATCTCTGTTCAACTTACCCAGCGAATCAAGTCGCTTCGAAAGGCCGCGCAGGATTGCATGCATCTGATGGTTGTCCGCAAAAGCCGGAAGCACGGAGGATACATCATCGTTAGCGGAAATCACCATTACGAATTTTTGAGAAAGCATACGAAAAATACAGTGGCTCCATGCTTGGTGGACCAAGGTAAAACCTCCGAGCGCGTAGAATCGTTGATCCATTATTTTCGCAAACCGTGTCGTGATTGCGATCCCGAAAGAGGATTTAGTATAATGTTCGTATTCTTTCTAATTCCAAATTTATCTAATCTTTGAAAAGGCAGGTGTATGCCATGAAATTTAGCGAATACCGATATGAACGGCCCGATGTCCAAGCTTTCCAACAGAGATTTAAGGAGCTTCTTCAGGCATTTACAAGTGCGGTTTCTTATGAAGAGCAAGACCGGATCATGCGGGAAATCAATCAACTTAGAAGCGGCTTCGATACAATGCAGGAGATCGCCAGCGTCCGGCATACGATCAATACAAACGACGAGTTTTATAAAGCGGAACAGGACTTCTATGATGAAGTGGGCCCGGTTGTGCAGGAATCGATTACAGACTACTACCGGGTTTTAGTTCATTCGAAATTCCGCGGCCAGCTGGAGAAAAAATGGGGACATCAGCTGTTCCGGCTTGCCGAGCTGTCGTTAAAGACGTTTAGCCCGGACGTCATCGAGGATCTGCAGCGGGAAAACAAACTGACCACGGAATACGCCAAGCTGATCGCCTCCGCAAAAATTCCGTTTGAAGGCGAGGAACGCAACTTGTCCCAGCTCATACCGTTCCAGCAATCGACGGATCGGGGGGTTCGCAAGCGTGCGGCCGAAGCGGCGTACGGTTTTTTGGCCGAGCATGAAGATGAGCTTGACCGGATCTATGACGAGTTGGTCCAAGTGCGGACCAAGATCGCCAAGAAGCTTGGATTCCGCAACTTCGTGGAGCTCGGTTATGCCCGCCTGTCGCGGACGGATTACGATGCCGAGAAGGTAGCGAACTTCCGAAGCCAGGTTCTCAAGCATATTGTGCCTGTGACCACGAAGCTGAAGGAGCGGCAAAAGCAGCGGATCGGCGTGGACCAGCTGCTGTACTATGATGAGAGCTTTGCTTTCAAATCCGGAAACGCGGTGCCGAAAGGCGATCCCGACTGGGTTGTGAAGAACGGGGCGAAGATGTATCGCGAGCTGTCTCGGGAAACGAATGAATTCTTCACCTTCATGACGGAAAATGGATTGATGGATCTCGTGTCCAAACAAGGTAAACAGGCTGGCGGGTACTGTACCTTTATCAGCGATTACAAGGCGCCGTTTATTTTCTCAAATTTCAACGGGACGTCCGGCGATATCGATGTGCTGACACATGAAGCAGGGCATGCATTTCAAATGTATGAAAGCCGGGGCTACGAGGTGCCGGAGTATCAATTCCCGACGCTGGAAGCCTGTGAAATTCATTCGATGAGCATGGAATTTTTCACCTGGCCTTGGATGGATTTGTTCTTTGAAGAACAGGCCGATAAATACCGCTTTGATCACTTAGCTAGTGCAGTCATCTTCATTCCTTACGGCGTGGCGGTGGATGAATTCCAGCATTACGTCTATGAGCATCCGGAGGCGACGCCGGCGGAACGCAAGCAAGCTTGGCGGGAGATTGAACGCAAGTATGTGCCTTACCGGAACTATGCGGATAACGCCTATTTGGAACGGGGCGGGTACTGGCACAAACAGGGGCATATCTTCAATTCGCCGTTTTATTATATCGATTATACCTTGGCACAGATTTGCGCGTTTCAGTTCTGGAAGAAGATGCATGAAGACCGCGAAGCGGCGTGGGCCGACTACTTGCGCTTATGCCAGCAAGGCGGCAGCCAATCCTTCACGGAGCTGGTCCAAACGTCCGGCTTGATTTCACCGTTTGAAGACGGCTGCGTCACTTCGGTGATCGGAAGCATCGAAGCGTGGCTGGACGGGGTGGACGACACCGTACTCTAAAGCGCATCCGAATTAGACGTTTGCAAGAGATTTGAATTGCGGACGTCTTTTTCTTTGAGAGATAATAAAGAGGATCAGACTTCATCGCATGGAGGAATGAACGATGGATTATGTGAAGCTAGGGAATACCGGATTGGACGTCTCGCGAATTTGCCTCGGCTGCATGAGCTTTGGCGAAGTGGTACCAGGATGGCATTCCTGGGTGCTGAATGAGGATAAGGCCCGCCCAATCATTCAAAGAGCGCTTGAGCTGGGCATCAACTTCTTTGATACAGCCAACGTCTATGCAGCCGGGACCAGCGAAGCGATCACGGGACGAATTCTTAAAGAGATCGCGAACCGGGACGAAATCGTGCTTGCAACCAAGGTGTGGGGACGCATGCATCCCGGTCCCAACGGAGCCGGATTATCGCGGAAAGCGATATTGAGCGAAATTGACAAGAGCCTGAAGCGGCTGGGGACCGATTACGTGGACCTTTATATCATCCATCGTTGGGATTACAACACGCCTATCGAGGAAACGATGGAGGCGCTGCACGACGTGGTGAAAGCGGGGAAAGCCCGGTATATAGGTGCTTCTGCAATGTACGCCTGGCAATTCCAGAAGGCCCAGTATGTCGCTGAGAAGAACGGATGGACCCGGTTTGTTTCCATGCAAAACCACTACAACTTGATTTATCGGGAAGAGGAGAGGGAGATGCTGCCGCTCTGCAAAGACCAAAACATCGCCGTAACGCCTTATAGCCCGCTCGCTTCCGGCCGCTTGATTCGCGATGCATCGGTCACCACCCATCGCTCGGAAACCGATGCGATTCAAAAATCCAAGTACGATCCCACCGCAGCGGCGGATCGTTTTATTATCGAGCGTGTGGCAGAAGTGGCGGAGAAACGCGGTGTTCCTCGCGTACATATCGCGCTGGCTTGGCTGTTGCAGAAGGAACAGGTCGCAGCACCCATCGTGGGCGCTACAAAACTATCGCATCTGGAAGATGCAGTTGGGGCGTTATCGGTCAAACTCAGCGCGGAGGAAATGGCCTATCTTGAAGAACCATACGTACCGCATCCAGTGGTAGGGGCGGAGTGAGGGTTAACTCGTCTGATCATTTAGTTTACGCAAGCGATACGCGTTCGGAAAACACCTTCGTGTCATACCCGTAGACATGGGCCAATTCGAACAGAAACTTCATTTTAATCGCAATGAATGCCGGAAAATCCACCGCATTCAACACAAGACCGCCAGCTCCGGTTCCTGCGCCTTCGGCAACCGCGATTTTTTGATAAAGGCGAAACAGTTTGTTCGCTTCTTGAGCGTTTGCCAGATTTGCTCATCTGTTTTGGCTGCCGGGCTTATCCTTTCTCCTTTTGCAGGAGGCATCTTGCCGGTGACATCAAAATAGAGATAAAAAAAGTGTGAACAAATCTTAAGAAATGAAAGAAAGAGATAATTTATTTTTTCCCTCTGTCGATATAATTCATATAATAAATATTTTGTGGAGAGGGAATTAAGTAAAATGGCAGAGCACAAGGGACAAGACAATGAAATCACGTCAAAGGATAAATATTCCACAACCCTAGAAATCACCTCATTATCTGGGGAGCGAACCTTCCGGCAGATCTCCTTCTTTAAAGAAGTCGGACAAGCTCCAAATATGGGAGACTTTATCCAACTCATTAAAACAGAGCTTGGGGAAGAAGTCGAAATCGAAACTTTACAACCCTATTGGGTGTTTAAAACCGTTCTCGGGCATCCCACGAATATCAAGAATATTCGAGTCGTAAGAACGATGAAGGATAACACTTTTCAAAAGGTGACTTTACTTTGAGATAATGTGATGATTTATAACCCGTGCGTGCACGGGTTATTTTGTTTTTATAGCCCAAAAACAAGAGCCCTTAAAAATGAGGAGTCAAACATAAGAAATCGAAAGTATCGGTATAATTCAGGCACTTTTATAATGAAATTGGAAGCCGAAGGTGAGAAGTTCATGAACTCTATTTTGCAACCGATTACAGCACGCCTGCGCAACCTGCGCCTGGTCCACAAATTGTTTATCGGCTATATCCTGCTGATCTGTATTCCGTTTGCCGTATTTGGATTGATCTTTTATAGACAAATGTACAATAATCAGCTGGATCACTTGAAAAGCGGCAAATCACAGATGTTAGAGCAGGCATACCGAAATTTGGAGGTTGATCTGACGAAAATCGAAGCGATGTATGCTCTTTTTCAAAACAACACCAGCCTGACGGAGTATTTGGGAGGATTCAGCGCAACCGATTGGGCGGAGGCGTACAGGTACAAGCGGGAGATCAGTCCCACCTTTTCCTTTGCCTACATTTCCAATCAGCTTATCGACGAAATCACCATGTATAAAGCGAATCCAGATCTTCCGATTCTATCCCCTGAAGTTCAGGATATCGCCAGATTTACGGATTCACCGCAGGCTGCAGACGTCCAGCGGCTTGCTCCTAACAAGGGGCTTTGGGCATACGAGAAGTCGGATTCGCCAAACGTGCTGCCCGCGATCCGTTATTTTCACAAGATGTACAATAACAGCTACACTCGTTCCATCGGCATCTTGCAAATCTCGTTAAACGACGGACTTTTTAAACAGTTCTTCGATGCCCAGCAGAGCCCGGAAGACGCATCGAAGATCGTTGTGGATGACAGCGGGAATCTGCTGTATGAAGAGCCGGATAACAAGCTGAATGAGCGGGAAACAATGTGAATGTGCATGAGCGTGAATCATGGTTAATCAAGCAGCCAATGTTAGCCGAGGTGGCGAGAATTGCGGACATCTTTCGGAAATATGGGATCACCACCTTTCTCAGCATCAACTTCGCCAGTCCGATCGTAGTGGGACATCTGCCAACCGCCGACCCGCTAGACGAGGACGTGATCGCATGGTGGAAAAAGGCAGCCGATGACATTTACGAGGTCATTCCCGATTTCGGTGGTTTTCTGGTCAAAGCCGATTCTGAGTCCCGCCCTGGTCCGTTCACCTATGGCCGGAATCACGTCGACGGAGCCAATATGCTGGCCGAAGCGCTGAAGCCGTATGGCGGCCTGGTCATTTGGCGCTGCTTCGTCTATAACTGCTTCCAGGATTGGCGAGACCGTACAACCGACCGGGCCAAAGCAGCTTATGACCATTTTAAGCCGCTGGACGGACAGTTTGAGGACAACGTGATTTTGCAGATCAAAAACGGTCCGATGGACTTTCAGGTTCGAGAGCCGGTATCGCCGCTGTTTGGTGCCATGCCGGATACTAACCAGATGCTGGAGCTGCAAATTACCCAGGAATATACGGGTCAAGCCAGACATGTCTGTTATTTGGTTCCGCAATGGAAGGAAGTCTTTGCGTTTGATACGTATGCCCAAGGGGAAGGCTCCGAAGTCGCCAAAATCGTATCCGGTTCGCTTTATGGACGGAAGTTAGGTGGTGTGGCGGCGGTTTCCAATATCGGCGAAGATTGGAATTGGACAGGGCATGTATTGGCTCAGGCCAATTTATACGGGTATGGGCGATTGATTTGGGATCCCAGCCTGTCCGCAGAGCAGATCGCTCGAGAATGGATTGCTTTAACGTTTGGCAACGGGTTTAAAATGACGGAAGTCATACTAAACATCTTGATGAACTCGTGGCAAACCTATGAACAATATACAGCCCCGCTTGGTGTAGGATGGATGGTGAACCCCAATCACCATTACGGACCTAATGTAGATGGATATGAATACTCCAGGTGGGGGACGTATCATTTTGCAGATCGGAACGGCATTGGCGTGGACTGCACCGTGAAGTCGGGCACGGGCTATACCGCCCAATATCATGAGCCGAATGTGAGCCGCTATGAATCGCTGGACACGTGCCCGGATGAACTGCTTTTATTTTTTCACCATGTCCCTTATACTCACAAGCTGCATTCCGGCAAAACGGTGATTCAGCATATCTATGACACCCATTTCGCCGGTGCTGAGCAGGCGCAAAACTTCCTTGATGCATGGTTGACGCTGGAAGGGCAGATGGATGAAGAGGCGTTTGAGAACGGACGAAGTCGTCTTCTAGAACAAGCGGAACATGCCCGGGAGTGGCGGGATCAGATTAATACGTATTTTTATCGTAAATCCGGAATTCCGGATGAGCAGGGGCGAGCGATTTATTAGTTTCATGAATAAATGGGAAAGAGAGCAGACGGGATGAACTCAAAAATTCTATTTAATGATGGATGGACTTTTGCCAAAAGTAGTCTGGATCCTTCCGCGGTCCAACAAGCGGCGATGGCAACCGAGGTTCAAGAGACTCTTAATCGTTCGGAGCTGCAGGGGCTCACCTTTGTACCCGTGGATTTGCCCCATGATTGGCTGATCTATAACACGCTTAACCTTTATGAGAACAGCATCGGTTGGTACCGTAAAACCTTTGTTTATTCCGGCAATACGGAAGAACAGGAGGTTGCGCTCGCTTTTGACGGCGTGTATATGGATTCGACGCTCTATGTGAACGGGAAGCGGATCGGGGAATGGAAATACGGTTATTCCTCGTTTGAACATGAGATTACTGAAGCGCTTGTGCCTGGGGAAAACGAAATATTGGTTAAAATCGTTCATTTAAGTCCCAACAGCAGGTGGTACTCCGGTGCGGGGATCTACCGTAGTGTTTGGCTGAAGACCCGAA
This sequence comes from Paenibacillus sp. MB22_1, assembly GCF_047200555.1. Lineage (NCBI taxonomy): Bacteria > Bacillati > Bacillota > Bacilli > Caryophanales > Paenibacillaceae > Paenibacillus > Paenibacillus sp. MB22_1. Next base: position 1,388,812 of record NZ_JBLADV010000001.1, on the reverse strand, counting down.
GCCGCAGCGCTTATATCGTAACGGACGGGATCTATGTTTCTACCCGCCGTGAAGAGCAGGAATGGCGTATGGAAATCGAGACGGAGCTGCGACTCGATCCAGACCGACATCAAGAGTTTGTGCTCACCCACAGTCTGTTTCACAAGGGGGATGTCGTACAAACATCTTCAGCAACGCTAGTTCCTGCAGTTGATCCTGGGATGCAAAACGTTCAAACCCTGAGGCTGACTTCTCCTCGGCTTTGGAGCCCAAATGAACCTCAGTTGTATACGCTCGTTACGGAGCTGTCCCTACTAACGTCCGGGGAGAACGCAGGGAAGGAAGAGCGTTTAGTTATTGAAAGGGTGACCCAATCCGTTGGTTTCCGTGAAGTGAAGATGGATCCAGACAAGGGCCTCTTCATCAATGGAGTTCCCATGAAGCTGAATGGTGTCTGTGAGCACCATGATCTTGGGGCATTGGGGAGTGCCTTTAATAAAGAGGCGCTACGTCGCAGATTTCGTCTGTTGAAGGAGATGGGAGTGAATGCTGTCCGGACCGCTCACAATATGCCTGCCCCAGAGTTGATGGAGCTTGCGGCTGAGATGGGACTGTTTGTCGTATCAGAAGCGTTTGACATGTGGGAACGATCGAAAACGATGTATGACTACTCCCGTTTTTTTAAGGAATGGGCCCAACGGGATGTAGAGAGCTGGGTCAGACGTGACCGAAATCACCCCAGCCTGCTGATGTGGAGCATTGGGAATGAAATCTATGACACGCATGCGGATGAAAGAGGGCAAGAAATCACCCGGATGCTGATGGAAGAAGTGCATCGGCACGACCCTAAACATAACGGGAAGGTGACTATTGGCTCGAACTACATGCCTTGGGAAAATGCCCAGAAATGCGCGGATATCGTGAAAGTTGCCGGATACAATTATGCGGAGAAATACTATGAACGCCATCACGCCGAACATCCGGACTGGATCATTTATGGCAGTGAGACGTCTTCGGTGGTGCAAAGCCGGGGGATTTATCACTTCCCGTTGGAGCAGTCGATTCTGGCTGATGACGATGAACAATGCTCTGCATTAGGTAACAGCCCAACCAGCTGGGGGGCAAAATCAGCGGAGGCTTGCATCTTGGCTGAACGGGACACGCCTTTCTCTCTGGGACAATTTCTGTGGGCAGGGTTTGATTATATCGGGGAACCCACCCCTTATCATACGAAAAACGCCTATTTCGGTCAGCTGGATACCGCGACTTTTCCTAAAGATTCTTATTACATTTATCAATCGGCATGGACGAACTACAGGGAGCGGCCGATGGTTCATCTCTTTCCGTACTGGGATTTTAATCCGGGTCAATTGATTGATGTCCGTGCCTGCTCCAATGCACCGAAAGTCGAGTTGTTTTGTAACGGGATCTCTCAAGGAAGCTTTACGATCGATCATCAGCATGGCCTTGAGCTTGTCCCCACCTGGAAAATCCCTTATCAGCCCGGTGAAATTAAAGCGGTCGCTTACGATGACCAGGGCGAAATAATAGCGACGGATGTACAAAGGTCCTTTAAAGATGCTGCACGCATCAAGCTCAAATCCGATAAATCATTCCTACTGGCCAACGGAACCGACCTGGCGTTCATTGAAATCTCAATGGAAGATGAAGATGCAAATCCCGTGAGAAATGCGAACAATCGAGTAACCGTTGAAGTCGCGGGAGCCGGGCGGTTAATTGGATTGGATAACGGAGACAGCACGGACTATGATCCTTACAAAGGCACGAGTCGGAGATTGTTCAGCGGAAAAGCGATGGCCATCGTGGCAGCAAACACAACACCAGGCACGATTGTCGTGAAAGTCAGCTCGAAAGGGATGGAGAGTCAGAGCATTACTCTTGAATCTCGGTCGGTAGATCAGGGACTCACAGGTGTTTCTGCCCAATTTGGAAACCGTGAGATGCCAATTGTGATGGGAACCTCGGACGAAATTCCGGTGCGAAAAATAGAGATTCTTTCGTTATCCGGACAACAGCTGACTGCCGAGCATCCTGAAATCCAACTGGAAGCCAAGCTTTACCCAGCGAATACCTCCTACACGGAAGTGGAATGGAGCGTGGTTAATGATGCGGGCATACCATCTAACCTTGCTCAAATCGAGGCGGATGGGCATCGGGCTAGACTCCGTGCTTTGGGGGACGGGCGCTTCCGTGTGCGTTGTACGAGCCGCAACGGTACGGACAAAATTAAGCTGATCTCCGAGTTGGAGTTTCAAGCAACAGGGCTGGGCGAGGCGCAGAAAGATCCGTATAGCTTTATCTCGGCGGGACTGTACGATTACAGCTTCGGGGAGATCGGAAACGGCAATGAAAGAGGCGTGGCTACCAGCAGAGATGGGGAATCTCGGATCGGCTTCCGGAATCTTGATTTTGGGCTTCAGGGGTCGGATGAAATCACGCTGCCGATCTTTGCGTTGACCAGCGAGCCTTACCTGATTCAAATCTGGGAGGGGATGCCTGGGGAAGAGGGCAGCGAACAGATTGCAGAAGTCATTTACCAGAAGGAAACGCGGTGGAACGTGTATCAGGAAGCAACATTTCGTTTGAATAAGCGCCTTCGCGGCATTACTTCAATTTGCTTTGTGCTGAAGCAGAAGATTCATCTCAAAGGGTTCTCATTCACACGCCAAAATCGGGCTTTGCTACGGAATGCGGCTGCGGATTGTGATCATATCTATGGGGACAGCTTCCGAATCGAAGGGAACAACGTAGAAGGGATCGGAAATAATGTATCACTGGAAATGAAGCAGCTGGATTTCGAGGGAGAGGGCGCATCAAAGCTGTTGATCTGCGGTCATTCACTCATCGATAAAAATACGATCCATGTGCAGTTCACAGCAAATGGCAAAGAAAACCGGCAGTTGATCGAATTTACACAAACCGACGGGTACGAGGTCAAGGAATTCCCATTAAATCGCGTGACGGGCGTTCAGGATGTAACGTTTATCTTTTTGCCGGGCAGCAATTTTGATTTCAGTTGGTTTCAGTTTGTGAAGTAAAAATGGTTATTGGGGGATATAGGCGACGAGAAATTCGAATGAAAGAAAAGGAGCAAAGTGAGATGAAAGTCAGTAAGGATTGGAATACAACGAAAGCGAACCAACCGCCAGTGAGTGTCATCGGCTTAGGTATGATGGGTTCAGCTCTTGCCCAAACGTTCCTGAAGGAAGGTCATCCGACGACCATATGGAATCGTACAAGGCGATATATTGGCCGGTCGAGTGATCGTAAATCTCACCAACGGCACTCCGGCTCAAGCTCGACAAACCGCCGCTTGGGTAGCCAACCAGGGCGCTGAATATCTGGATCTGGACGGCGGAATCATGGCTGTCCCACAGATGATCGGCACTCCTGGAGCACTTGTGCTGTATAGTGGATCTGAAAAGGCTCTCCAAACCTGCGAACCAACGCTCAAGGGGCTAGCAGCTGTGAAATATCTTGGCGAAGACCCGGGCTTGGCGCCTCTCTATGATTTGGCACTGCTAAGCTCGATGTACGGAATGTTCGCAGGTTTCTTCCATGCCACGGCCATGACCCGTTCGGAACAGATCAAGTCGGAGGCGTTCACGGAGCTTGTGATTCCTTGGCTTCAAGCCATGTCGACATCGCTGCCCCGGCTGGCACAGGCGGTAGATGAGGGAGATCATCGAACGAACGTATCCAGCCTTTATATCAATAAGCTGGGATTTGTTAATTTAATTGAAGCGTCCCAAGAACAGGGCATTAGTACGGAGCTCATGACACCGATTCAAGAATTGATCAACCGCAGTGTCGCGGAAGGTTACGGAACCGATGGACTTTCAAGGTTAGTGGAGTTGCTCCGAAGAACTGATCGCCATACTCATCATCCTTTTCTGGGCTCTCATTTGATCAATACGTTGTTCCAGTTTCTGTTGAACCGTAGCCAACGTTTGAATTTGATGGACGATCTCCGCATGCTTATCGTCATAGGTTTCGGGACTCATTGATATCGTAAGCAACATAAGTATCATGGCACTTCAAAATTTCAAGAATCTCCTTCGTCGACAACCCAAGCTCTATATAAATTTGGATGGTTTTGATTCGCTTAATATCAGCCTCGTCGAATTCCCGATAATCATTTAATCATTATCTAAACACTTTCCTTTCCATTGAAGTAATCCAAATTCTATTATATAGTATCATTACTAATCAATGGATCTAGGACTTCATTTTCTTGGGCTTAGGCTTGTAATATGATCTCATTTTTACAACCGATCTCTTTGATGAGAGCGGAGGGGAGAGGGGATTTAAAATGACCGAGTACGTTAAGAAAATGAGAAAATTAATTGGACATGAACCGTTACTATTATGCGGTGCAAGTATTATTTTATTTAATCAGTTAAATCAAGTTCTAATGCTAAGAAGAAGTGATAATGGTTGCTGGTGTTTTCCAGGCGGAGCTGTTGACCTAGGTGAAAATACTGAATATTCGGTTCGAAGAGAACTGTTTGAGGAGACCGGTTTAAGTGTAGAAGAATTGAGTATTTTTGGTGTTTTCTCAGGAAAAGAGTTGCACTATATTTACCCTAATGGAGATGAAGTATATATCGTCGATATTGTTTACTCTAGCAATAAATTTTATGGAGAAATAAACATTGATAATGAAAGCAGAGAATACCGATTTTTTGATATTGAAGATATACCTGCCGAAATTAGTCCTCCCGTAATGCCAGTTGTAAATGAGCTAAAGAGAAGAAACCGGTCAAATAATGTGTAATCATTCCATAAAATAGGCATCCGTAAGTTTCTCACTTATCGCGTGTAATTCCTATTTTTACAGAGGTGATATTCATGACAAACAAAGTCACACTCAGTAACTATAGTGACCTTTGGGCACAGGAATTTGAGAAAGATCGTAATCGCATTCTGGCTTTGCTCGGTGATAAGGTGAAGCGAATTGAACATGTAGGTAGCACTTCAATTCCTGGCATGGCGGCTAAGCCGATTATAGATATTGCGGTGGCGGTAGATCATCTTTCCATTATCGATGATTGTGCGATCGCACTACTTAACCAAATCGGCTTTGAATACGTACCAAAAGAGGATTTCCCCAATCGTATGTTCTTTCGAAGGGGCGAATGGGGGAACGGCACACATCATCTACATGTGTACGAATATGAAAGTGAGGAATGGAAGAACATTATTTTCTTCCGGGACTATCTAGTCAAGTATCCCGACGTTGCCGTTAAATACTTGAACTTAAAACGTGAAATGGCGGAGATCTGTCCTGACCGGCAATCATATACGTTGTGCAAGGCACCGTTTATTCAAAAAATACTTGCTCAAGCGAATGAAGAATTCAACAACACGCAGCAGTAACTAAAAGGAGAGAGAGACTTCTAAATCTCTAATCTTGCAGAGAGTTTTGATTCCTCGCCAAGTTATTGAAGCGGATTTAACCTAACAAGGAAAGGGCTTTTATTTAACTTATATACATATGTACAAAATACGGGTTTTGTGAAAAAGTCATACAAAAAAGACCGCAGGAACTGTTTTGACTGTTTCCAACGGTCTTGTTTCCTTATGGTCCTACTTGTCCATATTATTTACGGCTTTACGCATCTCTTCATCCGTTAAGTGCGTGTAAATCATCGTGGTTTGAATCGATGCATGGCCTAATTGATTTTTCAGTCGCGGCACGTCGTTATTCTCCTGGTGATAACGCGTTGCGAAGGAATGGCGTAATGCATGGACGGTCAAGGCGGGTTTGCCAAAAGCCGTTGCGTACTTCTCAATCAGTTTCTCAATCGATCTTGGCGTTAATCGCCGGTTTTTGCCTTTACGTCCGACCGGCGCACCCATAAATAAATATGTTTCTGATTTTTCCGGCTTATACCGCGCTTCGCGAATTTTGATATAATTTTCCAGATCTAACTTCGCTTGTTCGCTAAAATATGACAGTTTGCGTTTGCGCGTATCGATGAACTCGGTCACGTACCAAGGCAAATCCGTTAATTTCTCATCAATTCGGCTCATATAATGAGCTTTCGTGGTTTTATCCATGTTGAACGCGCACCTCCTGTTTTTAGAATAATCCATATCTATTTATTCGTCAAATTATTATTTTACGTAATATTAAATTTTCTGCAGCGAACTTTTGCGCGTATCATTACAGCCCCCTCAAGTATATTTAATGAGCCTTCTTTCGCTTCTGACGAGGCTTCGGATTCTTTACAGTTTGCTTTTGCTGTTATTCCAAAGTGAATATTTGAGCATTTTAATAGCCCCACCAACCAGTTAAGATTGACAGGGCTATTTTCTGAATCTACTTTAGTAAATCAACTATATCTCTGACAATTTCATCCTTTTTATATGAGCGTTTTGCAGTAATCTGAGGCCTTGAGCCGTAAGGATTTTCGGACATAAAAAAGGGACTTCACCCCAACTTGGAGAAGTTTTCAAGTGACTAAACCCAAAAACCTCAAGGATGGAGGAAGTCACTTTGTATATTCTCCAAGAATGTCTGTTTTCCTTCGAAGAACTTTTAAAAATTCAACCCAAGGAGAGATTGCCGATCTTCTTCAGTTCTCTCGATCTGAGACCGTATGCCAAGGAACTGAGAAGCCGTTCACCCCGAGGCGCTGAGGGATACTGCAGACAAGGTATTCTACGAGCACTCTTGGCTGCGCCGCTTGAAGGAATAAGTACCTTTTCAGGGTTGCATAAGCGTTTGGATACGGATCTCCGGTTTCGTTATCAGTGTGGTCTTCCGCTGGATCGAGAAGCTCCTTCCATATCCACATTAAGCCGAGTTTTCTCAGAACTGACGAGAAAGGACTTGGCAAAACGGCTTTTTGAGGATTTGGTCACACGCTGTCAGCAGGAAGGTATCATAGAAGGCAGTAACGTCGCCATAGACAGCGCCGCTCTCCGCGCTTACGAGAAAAAGCAGCCCAAACGCAAAAGCGAGCAAACGGGTAATGCGAACTGGGGCGCAAAAATTGATTCCTTCGGCAATAAAATCACATGGTTTGGTTACAAAATTCATCTGGCGGTCGATACGAAAAGTGAATTGCCGATCGCCTTGGAAGTAACGCCGGCGCATGTCAATGATGGAGAAATGGCGCCGGGCCTGATCGAGAAAACAGCGTCCAGGACGAGCACACGATTTTTCATACTCGATGCGGGCTACGACCAAATGAAAGTTTATGAGGCCGCCCGCAACGTCAAGGCACAAGCCATCATTCCCCTTAATCTGCGGGGGGAGAAGGAACCGCCTGCTGGCATGACCTCGAACGGAACACCGTGCTGTTCCATGGGTTATGCGATGACATACTGGGGAGTTGACGGCGATATGCATAAATTTCGCTGCCCGCATGCCACGGGTAAAGTCGACTGTCCGCTTGGCATGGCTGCCTGCTCGTCTTCAAACTATGGAATGGTCGTCAAAATAAATGCGAAGGATGATCTCCGGCGATACAGCATCCCTCATCGGGATACAAAGCGTTGGAAGGAACTTTACAATGAACGAACCAGCGTAGAACGCTGCAACTCCCGATTGAAAACCTATTTGACGGCAGACGCCGCACATGTCCGGGGCATTCAGAAAGTCACAACTCACCAGTATTTGAATGCCATTGTTCTGCTTGCATCTGCGCTCGCCGTTTCTCATCATTCAAAACGGGCTGCCGCTTAAAAAACGAGCTGTTCTAAAATTCTGCAAGTCTGCCCTTTTCTTCATCCATATAATACCATTTTCGAAAATTACCCCTTAACGACAGTGAATATGCTATCGCTTCTTCTCTGAAACGGAATTATGCAAAACACTCATATAAGAACCTATCAATAGTTGAGAAAAATAGTTTGTTTGAACTCTTGGGGATGATTTGAATTGGTTGTTTGAATAGTAACATTATATAAAGGGAATTACCTTTAGCAATTGGAATATTCTTCTCGTAAAGCCCTCTATAAATCTGCTCTGTAACTTCTGGCATATATTGGTCCGTAAATTTCTCCATGTAGGCTTTAATACCGTAATCAGGCCACCACCACAACGTAAATGCGTTCCATACCCTTTCAGCTGTGTGGAAGACGGAATCATTTCTAAACAGACTTGCATAGTCATCTCTAAAATGAAGCGTGTCTAGAGGATTGTCCATGAATTGTTGCTGTTCATACTCCTTCACAATCGTATTCCAACAAGCCTTTAAAGCAACGATAAAACTTTCTGGTTCAAGCAACTCTTGTTGATCTAAAATTAAGTATCTGCCTGGAAAAATCTCTTTTCTCCCAAAGTAGCACTCATAAATGTTTTCGATGTATAATAGAAAATTCATATCCATAGGGGATATGTTACTTATTTGCAATTGTTGATATTTTCGAGAAATAGACATGTTAAAAACTGATCCCTATAGTACAGGGTGGCACGATCCACTAAAGAGCCCCGAAGCATCTCTTGCCGTCCCACTTATGCTAACACTATAAGTGCCACTTGGTAAACCCAATTCCACGTAATCGCCGCACGCTTCACCAAATACGCCGCTGCAAGATATCCGTATAGAATCGTAAAATACAGGAACACCATTTTGATATCTTGATATTGTCAAAGAGCCTGTAAAAACATGTGCTGTGGAAAAACGAGGATTTATCTCCCATCTGACTGCCCCACCCGCACCAAAGACTGAATCTAAACGAGCATATCCTCCATCTCCAGAACAAGTTGTAAGTGGCTTGAACTGCCCATCAACATTATCCACAGTATCATCAGCACACACATAATTACCTTCGACAGTAATACTTTCAGGAAGTGATGCAAAGTCTTCTGGAACTTCAACCTGCGCTGTATTTTCATTGAGATTAAACGCAAAAGTATGAATTGGAACTAAAAACAAAAAAACAAGAAGTAACCCAGCGACTTTTTTCACCATTCTATTTCCTCCACTTTTAATTTTTATATTTTACTCTTTTTATACCATATATTGCTATATTAGTCAAATAATATAGACAAACCATTCTGGTTTAGTGTCGGTGGAACTGCCTATCCAGCAGCAAAAGCGGCGGAATGGAATATGACCGATACGCTGCGGTTGGTTTTGGCGGAGAAAATATCAGAGTGGCCGGCCTGCATGTGGCGTTTATGGACACGGACATGACCGCCAATGTGAAAGGACCCAAAGCGAGCCCTGCTGAAAATGCGAAGCTTGCCGGCGTTCCCATGAATATAGTCCTTCAAAGTAACTCCTCGTTCCTCCGCTTTCGTCCGAGCCACCTCGAGATGTCGCTTGGACAAATCCAGCAACGTGACCTCATGCCCTTGCTCAGCCAAATAAATCGAATATCTGCCAGGCCCTCCCCCGATATCCAATACGCGTAATCGCTTGCCGGTAATGTATTCGTCAAAATAACGCCTTGTTATGTCATACTCGATTCGATGTCGAACTAACCGTTCCCATTCGTCATATTCCGTATCGTACCATCGCTCGATTTCTTCCATTTCCGATGCCCCCAAACCTGAGAATATTGAAAAGATTATAATCCCTATTCCCCGCAAACACCACAGCAAATATCGCAAGAATCGCCTCTTCGCAGGGGTGAATATTTCGTCTGGACGCGTCCCAAACTATCGCGGAGAAACGTTCATGTTCTTCACCGCACGAATGAAAGGGGGATGTTGATTTATGACCAAATCCAAACGATCAAAAATTAATGCCATGAAAAGTCGAAAGCAAGCGCAAAATCCACATGGTCCTATCAAATCATTGGAAGAACTGGCGGAAGAATACGATCAAAATCCACCACGCAAATCATAAACGGTTATACGGTTAAAAAATACCACCGCCTAACCAAGTAACTGGGCTAGACGGTGGTAAACATTTGTGCAAGATTATTTCAGCGCGGATTGAATCAGCAATACCAGGCTGCTGCGCGTCACCTTGGCCTCGGCGGCAAGTCCAGCCAGATTGGCTTTTTTGCCGGAGAGAACAGCAATCGCTTCGGCAGCTTGTTTTGCGGTAAGCGTGCTTTTTGGTTGGAACGTTTCTTTACCAAGCACTTCGAGCGCCCCTGCTTTCTTGAGGGAACTTACCGCAGGCAGAGCCCAGCTTGGCACTTCCGAGATGTCGGTATATCCCGTGTCTTCAGAAGATTCCGATACCTGGAAGGCACGGCCGATCATGACCGCAAATTCAGCACGAGTTACCTCGGCTTGCGGTCGGAAGGTTCCATCCCCATATCCTTCAACAATGCCGGCAGCTGCAGCTTCATTGATAAGCGAAGCATTGGGATCTCCGGAAATATCCGTAAATGCAGGCGCTTCAGGGTTTGTGCTTTGGCCTGCTGGCGTACCTCCAGCTTCAGCTGGCAATGGAGCACCTTTCAGATCGGTAATCCGTCCTTGAGTGGTGGCTTTAACCGTACCCACTTTGTCGAGATACTCATGGAACACTTCATAATCCACGAGGTTCAGCTCATAGAACCGACCGTCGTCCTTCGCTTGCTTCATCGAAGCGTAAAAATCCCCGCCGCTCGCCATAAACGAGTTCGTCGCCACAATGTAGTATGCTTTCGGATCGATATCGGAGTAGGTTCCACCTTCGTTTTGGATTTGGACTTTCACGATGCGTTGTCCGGATTGCGTCTTCTCACCGGTCACATCGTCGATCACTTCACCCGGCTTCGTCGAATCGTAGTAGAAGCGCAAGCCCGAAACTTGCGGGAACCGCCCTTCCCCATTTTCGACACCGCTCACACCGTTCTCCAGTGCAGCCACAATTTCAGCGCCTGTCATCTTCAGTGCCGTTAAATTGTTCCCGAACGGCATTGTGGTGAGCAGATCACCCAGGGTAATATCCCCAGCTTTAATCGAAGCACGAATCCCGCCCCCGTTTTGGATGGTTACATACCCTTTAACATCAGGCACTTTTACGATGCTCATGACCTTCGAGCGCATGCCATCAGCGATCAAGTCACCAAGATTCGTCTCTTGCTTACGTACGCTGCCGCGTTCGCCATCCAAATCCGTTTCGGTCTTCCCGATCACCGTTTTCTTCAGATCTTCTAGCGGAGCAGCATATTCCTTCAGCTTGGCTTCCGCTGCGGCATCGCTCTTAATCAAAAAGTTGCCGGCATCATCTTTGGCATCCAGGGCAATTAACTCGCCTTTCCAGGTGGTTAGTTTTCCGTCGTGATCAAAGGTGACATCCAGTTGGCCTAAATTTTGGTTATATTCGCCTGTCTGCACGATCAACGTTGGTTCTTCATCGGCATGATGGACTTCCGGGGCATTCAGAACGGTATGGGAGTGCCCCCCAACTATAATATCGATCCCATCGACGGCTTCAGCCAGTTGTTGGTCAACGGTATATCCTAAATGGGACAACACAATGATCTTGTTGATCCCTTCGGCTTCCAAAGCGTCGACTTGCTTCTGCGCGCTTTCGACTTCGTCAGCGAATTTGATGTCAGGACCCGGCGAGGATAACACGGAGGTTTCCGGCGTAGTTAAGCCAATGATCCCCACTTTCTCCCCGGCAATTTCCTTAATCACAGCCGGGTAAATTTGAGCAGGCTCTCCCTTGCCTAGCTCGGAATGGCTTAACCCCTTCAGGTCTGCATCCGCACTAAAGTCCAGATTAGCGCTGACAAACGGGAACTTCGCCTGCTTAATGAACTCGGCTAAGGTACCTGGTCCTTTGTCAAACTCGTGATTCCCAAACGTCATGGCATCATACTTCAGCTCGTTCATAAAGAACAGATCGGCCAATCCGTTGAATTGATTGAAATATAACGTTCCCGAAAATACATCCCCCGCATCCAGCAACAACGTGTGATCATTTCTTGCTGTGTGAATGGCCGTCACCCTGCGAGCGATGTTATCCAGGTGCGCGTGCGTGTCATTGGTATGTAGGACGCGCAGCTCGAAGTCCTTGGCCCCTGTGCTTCCGGATTCGGCCGCATTTACGGGCAGCCCGACTGCTCCAGAAGCAAGCCCGACAACGAGGGTACTGATCGCCAGAAACTTGCCGAAAGCTTTGTTTCTCCAAACCATTAATCCGATTCCTCCTCTACCATTTTTTGATATACTACTCTATTAAATATAAGTAGAAGAGTTTTTAAAGTAAATCATTTAAACCAAATTAGCGATTAAAATTTACAATTTAATGCGTTTCACGTCATGAAGAGAATAAAACCATGGGGAACCGGGTATTTTATGATCGGCAGGAAGACTGAACTACATGACAATAGGAGGTTATCCGATGGACAGTCAACGCGCTAAAGAGATTGTCGCTTCCCCTACCATGGTCAACGTAACCTACGATGGCGAACCGGTTTACATTCAACACGTGGACGAAAAGAAAGAAACCGCACGGATCTATCCGTTAGGTCAACCGGAGAACGAAAAAGAAGTACCCTTATCCCAACTGAATGAACAATGAAAATAAAGGCAGAAGGCTCTTTATGAGAGCTCCTTCTGCCTCATTTTTTACGCACCGCTCATTTAGTTTACATAACATTTGTTATGTCGCTTATGGGCGCACCAGCTAATACCATCGCATTGATGCCGTTCACGAAGGCCTGACCGCTCGCTTTGATGATGTCAGTGTCCATGGCGCGTCCTGTGTAGGTTTTTCCTCCTGCTTCCAGCTGAATATTTACCCGACCAATCGCTTCTTTCCCATGGGAAATGCTGTTGATCTTATAGGAAGTCAGTTTGGCGTCGATGCCGGTTAACGACTTGATTGCACTGTAAAGCGCGTCGATCGGGCCATCTCCAATCGCGCTGCCCTTCCGCTCTTGTCCGTTGATCTTTAAGGTAACGGTGGCCGTTGGGCAAATGTCATTCGTCACGACTTGGAACGAAGTCAGCTCGAACAGCGGATGACCGGAATCGCTTTGTTCTTGATGTTCACTAATCAGGTAATATAGGTCATGGTCGTACACTTCTTTTTTCGCATCGGCCAATGTCAAAAACCGTTGGAATAACCGTTCAAACCCCACGGCATCCGACGTATCGAACCCCAACTTCTCCACCGCAAGCTTCACCGCATGCCGACCGGAACGGGCCGTCAAAATCAGCTCCATACTTTCAGCCCCCACCTCTTCAGGGGACATAATTTCATACACCTGCTTATCCTTCAACAGACCGTCTTGGTGAATTCCGGAGGAATGGGCAAACGCATTGTCGCCGGTGATCGCTTTGTTCACCTGCACATCGAGTCCCGTCAAATGGGTCAGCAGCCGTGACGTGCGAATCAGCTCCTTCGTATCGATGTTCGTGCGACATCCGTACAGCGCCTCGCGTACCTTCAAGGCCATCACCGCTTCCTCCAACGAGGCGTTTCCGGCCCGTTCACCAAGACCGTTAATCGTGCACTCGATTTTCTCGGCCCCGTTCTTGATGGCGCTTAAGGTATTGGCGGTGGCTAAACCAAGATCGTTATGACAATGGACGCTGAGGATTACAGAATCGTCGAGATTTTTCAGCCGCTCGTGAATGCGTCGGATCAGGTGTCCAAATTCCTCCGGCTCCGCGTAGCCCACGGTGTCGGGGATGTTAATCATCGTGGCTCCGGCTTTGACGACCGCCTCGATCGTCTTCCACAAATACTCAAAATCCGCCCGCGAAGCGTCCTCGGTTGAATATTGAACCTGCGGCAGTAGTGTTTTCGCATATTTCACCGCATCGACACCCATTTGCAGAACGGCATCTTTGGAGCGGTTAAATTTCTTCTCCACATGGACGTTAGAGGCGCCAAGCACGATATGGATTAACGGCTGTTCGGCCTCACGGATGCTTTCGTACACGGCATCAATGTCGGATTTTACCGCCCGTGCCAACGCGGTAATGCCTACACTGTCTCCTACGGTTCGGGCAATTTGCTGCACCGCCTGAAAATCACCTTGTGAGGACGCAGGGAAGCCGGCCTCAATAATATCTACACGGAGGCGCTTCAGCTGCTGAGCAAACTCCAGCTTTTGCCGTACGTTTAACTTGGCACCAGGGACTTGCTCCCCATCGCGTAACGTTGTATCCAGTACGATAATGTTGCGGTAACGTTCCATCTGAAAGTTCCTCCTTGATTTTGGAATTTGGATTGAATCTATGTGAAGCGGGGTTGATTAAACCCGGACTTTAATCAACAAAAAAACCCCGTCTCTGCTATAGAGACGAGGTTGAACCCGCGGTACCACTCTAATTCATTTCACATGATGAAATGATCTCTTTCGATGGCGAACACCATCTATCCTTGTAACGGCGGAATCCCGGCTTACCCTACATATCAGGCAGCTGTTCATAGACGAGTTCAACATGACGGACGCTGCCGTTTCGCACCACCCAACGGCTCTCTGAAAGGTCAAATCACGTTTACTATTTCTAATCAACACATTTGGCAATATGGAATTATTGGATATTATATGCACCTAATAACGGATTGTCAACATAAAGAGAAGAAATCCATTATTCCGACTGGAGTTTGTCTCGAAACTCTTGAAACTTCAGCAGAGCCAACTGTAGCTGTTCTTTGTAGGAGCTCCAATTTTTCTCGTCTTTGATATAACTTGAGGTGACGTTCAGCTCATCACACTGCTGAATCAGTTCTTGAATAAGCTCCTGATTATCTTGTACAACGGTAAGTTTATTATGCGCATCCAATTTTTCGTTCAAGGAACTTAATAACTGATTTGTCTCGTCGATGAGTTCATACATGATAGAACGAAGTTTGGGAGGTACTGCCTGATCCAGAGACGGACTATCCGTGCGATTCATCGAGTAGAAAACAAACCAACTATTTTTGGAGTACCCGTCAATTTTCCCTTGAATATAAGCCAAATCAGCTTCACTTGGCTTGTTCGTTAAACTCCTAAAAATTTCTGTGAGAAAGTGAAGTTGATTCGAATATTGGTGATAAAAAATATTATTGTACAAGGTGTACGCCTCCGAATTAGGATCATCCTTCATAGGCTGACTTGTACATGAGGTGAGAATGATCGATAAAACGAAGGCGATCATGAATTTGCGAAACATAGGATCACCTCATAGTACCGAAGCGTGCATATGTTTGGGCGCCTCGTCCCACGGTACAGAATACGCTTGCCCCTTTGCACAAAAGATTGAAGACGAGGTATATGCCGGATCGGCATTTTTGTTATAGTTTTTCCGAGCGATGGTCGTCTCGGCTTGATGGCAAGGCTCATAACCGCCGAATTTCAGCATGATCGAACCTTTCCCGTGCGTCATCGATGCAAGCTCTGTCGGATAGTCCATAAACGTGGCGACTGGAACGACACCTGAAATCACCGCCGTCTCTTCTCCCGTCTCCGGTGGATCAAATCGGCCGTGCGCTTGCTGGATGTCGGTTAACACCTTACCGAGCTGATCTAATGGCACCTTGATTTTAAAATGGTACACCGGCTCCAGAAGCACATTCTCCGCCTGCTCCAACGCCTGCCGGATCGCGCGGTAAGTCGCCTCGCGGAAATCGCCTCCGCTGGTATGTTTATTGTGTGAGCGTCCGGTGAGCAACGTAACGCGAACATCCGTCAGCGGCGAGCCGGTCAACAGGCCGTGGTGCTCACGTTCCAACACATGTTGACCGATCAGGTTTTGATATCCTACGGACAAATCATCCGCATGGCAAGCATTTACAAACGTCACCCCGCTGCCCCGTTCCGCAGGCTCAAGCCGCAAATGGACTTCGGCATAATGCCCTAGTGGCTCGAAGTGACCGCAGCCCGTCACCGGTGTAGATATCGTCTCCTTATATAAAATTTCCGGTGGTCCAAACGTAATCTTCATCCCAAAACGTTCCTGCACCACCTGTTGCAAAATTTCCAATTGGATTTTGCCCATGACATGGATATGCAACTCCTGCAGCGCTTCATCCCAACGGGTTCCTAAAGTCGGGTCCTCGGCGTCCAGCAGCTGAAATACCCGCAGGACTTCCTTCAGATGAAGCGGCGGTTCAAATTGCACCTTCGACTGCAACGTGGGAGCGAGCTCACGGCGAATCGGGTCTACCAATGCCCCGAGGCCTTCACCGGACGATACCGAGGTCAATCCGGTTACCGCGAACAGTTCCCCCGCTTGAACGAAATCCGTCTGCACAAATCGTTGACCGTTGTATTTGCGGATAGCGGTAATTTTCTCCGTCCGTTGCCCCCCTTCCGGGCCATAGGTTAGTTCATCCCTGACTCTTAACGTGCCTTGCAAGGCTTTGATGAAGGTGACCCGTGTCGCTTGCTCATCATGCCGAATTTTGTACACCCGCCCCGCAAACGGAAGCTCTGGATCATACCGAGTAACCGTTAAACGATCCAACGCCTTCATAAACACGTCGATCCCGATATCCAAGAGCGCGGATCCGCGCAGGCAAGGAAACACCTGGCCGTTTTGAACCATCTGAATGAGATGTTCGTTCCACGCTGCGTCGGATAATGTCCCTTCCAAAAATGGCTCAAGCAGCGCCTCATCCCGTTCCGCAATCCAAGCCTTTTCCGTTTCGTCTAGTTGCTCGACGGCTGCCCAGGTAGTCAGATCCAGTACATTCGCGCTCAGCTCGCGGCGGATATCTTCCAGAACTCGATCCGGGTCAGCTCCGGTGCGATCCGTCTTATTGATAAAGAAAAACGTAGGAATCCCATATGTCCGCAGCAGCTGCCAGACCGTTTCCGTGTGGCCCTCCACGCCTTCCACCGCGCTGACGATGATCACCGCATAGTCGAGCACTTGCAGCGCCCGTTCCATTTCTGCGGAAAAATCGACGTGCCCCGGCGTATCCAACAAAAAGTAGGTGGAATCCCCAACCTTCATTTCCGCCTGGTCGGCGAATACGGTAATGCCCCGCGCCTTCTCGATCTCGTGGCTGTCCAGGAAGGCGTCGCGATGATCAACCCGACCGCGGCTGCGAATCGTTTGCGTATGGTAGAGCAACGCTTCGGCAAAGGTGGTTTTCCCAGCATCGACATGCGCCAGGAGTCCGATCGTTTTGAACATAGCTGCGTCCCCCGCCACTTAGTTCTTAAAGCTGTGGATCGGAGCCGGAATCCGGCCACCCCGCTCGATGAACGGAGCGCAGTTAAAGGCGTTGACCGGCATAATTGGCGCGTAGCCCAGCAACCCGCCAAACTCCACGATCTCGCCAACGTCCTTGCCGATTACCGGGATAATCCGAACCGCGGTCGTCTTGTTGTTGACCATGCCGATTGCCGATTCGTCAGCGATGATACCGGAAATCGTCGCGGCGCTCGTGTTGCCGGGAATCGCGATCATATCGAGGCCAACGGAGCACACGCACGTCATCGCTTCCAGCTTCTCCAGCGTCAGCGCGCCGCGCTGCACCGCTTCGATCATCCCATGGTCCTCACTGACCGGGATGA
This sequence comes from Paenibacillus sp. MB22_1, assembly GCF_047200555.1. Classification (NCBI taxonomy): domain Bacteria; kingdom Bacillati; phylum Bacillota; class Bacilli; order Caryophanales; family Paenibacillaceae; genus Paenibacillus; species Paenibacillus sp. MB22_1. Next base: position 1,371,436 of record NZ_JBLADV010000001.1, on the reverse strand, counting down.
ACGCACCGCTCAAGCCGCCAACGTAGGAGGAGGCCATGACGCCGCCTTTTTTCACGTTGTCGTTCAAAATCGCCAGCGCAGCGGTCGTTCCCGGCGCTCCCGCTTCCTCCAAGCCCATCACCTGGAAGATCTCTGCGATCGAGTCGCCGATTTCCGGTGTTGGAGCCAGTGACAAGTCGATAATGCCAAACGGGACGCCAAGGCGCTTCGACGCTTCCTGCGCAACCAACTGACCGACCCGAGTGACCTTAAACGCCGTCCGTTTAATCGTTTCGCACAACGTCTCAAAATCCTTGCCTTTGACTTCCTCCAGCGCGCGTTTCACAACTCCGGGGCCGCTGACGCCCACGTTGATGACGCACTCCTGCTCTCCAACGCCGTGGAACGCTCCCGCCATAAACGGGTTATCCTCGACCGCATTGCAGAACACAACCAGCTTGGCGCAGCCGATCGAAGCCCGGTCCGCCGTTCGTTCCGCGGTACGGAGGATGATGTCGCCCATCTTTTTAACCGCGTCCATATTAATTCCGCTGCGCGAGGAGCCCACGTTCACCGAGGAGCAGACCCGTTCGGTGACAGCCAGCGCTTCAGGAATGCTGTCGATCAGCACCCGGTCGCCGTTCGTAAAGCCCTTCTGCACAAGGGCCGAGAAGCCGCCGATAAAGTTGACGCCAACCTCTTTGGCCGCCCGGTCCAGCGCTTCGGCCACCGGTACGAAAGTATCGGTCTTCAGCCCGCCGGCAGCGATCGAAATCGGAGTAACCGAGATCCGCTTGTTGACGATTGGCACGCCAAACTGCTTCTCCAGGTCCTCCCCGGTTTTGACCAGGTTCTCGGCAGTGCGGGTGATTTTATCGTAGATGTTCCGGTTAAATACGTTCATATCCTCGTGAGCGCAATCCATCAGGCTGATGCCCATCGTAATCGTGCGCACGTCGAGGTTCATCTCGCGGATCATCGAATTGGTTTCTTGTACTTCAACGCGTGAGATCATGGTGTCCCCTCCCTTCCTTAGATCCGGTGCATCGTATTAAAAATATCTTCGTGCTGCAGCTTGATTTCTACGCCGATGGAGAGTCCCAGCTCCTGCAGTTCTTCAACCAGCGTCTCGAAGTTTTTGGTGGGTGCAGAAATATCAACGATCATCATCATATTGAAATACCCTTGAATAATCGTCTGCGAAATATCAAGAATGTTCACATTATGATCGGCCAAATACGTGCAAACCTTGGCGATAATGCCCACTTTGTCTTTACCCAGTACGGTGATAATCCCCTTCAACCCAAGCTCCCCCTTTAATGTAAGACTCCCGCCAGCGCGGACGAGTCATCTGCTTCGATTTATTATGGCAAAAGAACGGCGATTCTTCAATAACGGCTTTTACTCGGTGACGCGGAAAAATAACGCCGCTCTGCCGTCGACATGGGCTTGCCCGGCATTGCATCCTTCGCGCCGTCAGCACGGGTGCCGTTCATACCCTCCGTCTCACAATCCTCCGGACGGTAGCTCCCTTGCTTCACTCGGATATCCCGGTAAGCTCCGCAACTTGCCGCGGAGGGCATCGAGATTCGGAGTGTTGATCCAGGGAGCAACAACACGTTACGTAAAGGAAGACGCTCGGGTCTTCCGATCTGGCTGAAACCGGTGATGAAACTGTTCTTCTCCCCGCCGCCCCATGGAGCCGGGTTGCTATATGCCGCTGCACGGGGGCAGCATCGCGGGCAAACCGGTGTCTTTTTGATCAAGGATCAGATCGTGGATGTGAAATTCAGGGAACATGCTCAGACGGTGCTTCGCCAGGTTCACACCCTTCATCAAACGGAGTATCTTCGGGAGCGCCGCTAAATTTGCGGTGTTCCCCAGCCTAATTACGGTAATACGTTAATTTCACCTAACAAAAAAACAAGAAGTCCCAGCGTGGTCATTAACTAAAACCAGCCGAAACTTCCGATGGAAAATCAATTTGGAGGTTGCTCTACCGGAACTGCCGGTTCCGTTTCGCTTCATATTGCTTCTTCAGCAACGCGAAGACAACGGCATCCACAAATTGATTTTTCTCGAAGAACGTTTCCTTTAAATACCCTTCCTCATGAAAGCCCGTTTTCTCCAACAAGTACCTGGATCGAATATTATCGGGGTCGATATAGGCCTCGATCCGATTTAGCCCCAGATCCTCAAATCCGAAGCGCAGAATCTCCTGCAGCACTTCCGTCATGACACCTTGGCGCCAATAGTCCGGGTTGAGCTCGTATCCAACCTCTGCTTTGTAATGCTCCTTCGACCAGTTATGAAAACCGCAAGTGCCGATCACCCGGTCGCTTTCGGCCTTAACCGTAATCGCCCAGCGAAAGCCCCGCTTCTCCAAATAGCGGCTGTTCCACTTCTGGATGAGTTCCTCGGCTTCTCGGAGTTCCACGAAACGATCCAGATCGTAATATTTGGTCACTTCGTCGTTGGAGAAATAATGGAACAAATCGGCGGCGTCCTTCGTCGTCAGCCTTCTGAGTACAAAACGTTCCGTTTCCAATTGAGGGAACATTTTCATAACGACCGGTCCTTTCCTAAAATATACGTAAATCTATTATAGGTGAAGGACCGCGCCAAAAGGAAGAGTTAAAATCCGAAGGATCTTCCACTGAATGTTCACTCTTTAGGCAGCAACCGTTAGTCTAATTCCGATGCCAAAAGGATCACTTAGCCGCAGCTCATTCCCCTCTCGCACATAGGCCACCTTGGCTTCGTCCAACCGGCTTACGACGGCTTCCAAGGCCGGAACGTCCGGCAGTTCCACCGTGAAATAATGAATGCCCACCGCATCCTCCGGCGCTGGCGGCGCATCTTTGCCAGCCCACAGGTTCAGGCCGATATGGTGGTGGTAACCGCCAGCGGAGATAAATAAAGCCGAAACCCCAAAGTGGAGAGTGACCTCAAACCCCAATATTCCGCAATAGAACTGTTCAGCCTGCTGTAAATCCCCTACATGAAAATGCACGTGGCCCATGCGAGTACCTTCCGGCAAACCGTTCCACTGCGCACGCTCGGAGAGATGTAACAGGTTTTCGATATCCACCGGATCGGTCGTCATGTGAATTTCGCCGGACGCGGTTTTCTGCCAGGTGTCGCGGGGGCGATCGGCATAGATCTCAATGCCGTTCTGATCCGGATCGCTCAAGTACAGCGCCTCGCTGACCAGGTGATCGCCCTGCCCCACCGGGATTTGATGCCGGATCAAATTGCGAAGTACAAGGCCCAATGTCACTTGACCCGGAACTAAGATGGCAAAGTGGTATAAACCGGACACGGAACGCTCAGGCAGAATGCGATAACGGGGATCTGCCTCCAGAATCAGCAAGGGATGTTGGCCGTCAACGGTTAACTCGGCAACATTGCTGTTTTGGCGTAGCAGCCGAAGGCCGATCACCTCTTGATAAAAGGTGAGCGAGCGCTCCAGATCGCGAACTTTAAGTTGAACAACGCCAAGCTGCGTGGCGGGATGAATCGGCAAGGGATGAGCCATGATGGATTTCCTCCTTCAAAATAAGAACAAATTACAACCCCAGATGAAATAGCAGCTGTAACAGAGGATGTTACATTTAGTCGTTGTAATCAGTATAGTTACAGGGATTCCAGTTGTCAATTTCGGTACAAAAAAAGCCCCCTGCTATCGGGGGCTTCACTCCGCATACCGTCTAGATGCACTTGCGTTACACGGATGGGTTGTTGACCGTAATTTCGTTCACAACGTCCTGCAGCGTTACCGCCGCAAGCGTATTTTCCATCGCCTTTTGCGCCTTGGAGAAGATCGGTTCAATGGCCGATTGAATATTCTTACCGACCAAGCAATCGGGGTTGGTCTGATCATGGACGGCAAACAATCCGTCTTCCTCCACGACATGCACGGCACGGTATACATCAAGCAGCGTAATGTGATCCAGCTTCCGTGACAGCTTGGCTCCGGCTACCCCCGTACGGACTTCCACCAAGCCCGCTTTGCTTAGCATGCCCATAATGCGGCGGATGACAACCGGATTCGTGTTGACGCTGCCAGCAATATATTCCGAAGTGCAAATCTCGTCCTTGCTGATTTCAAGCAGGGACAAGATGTGAATCGCCACAGAAAATCTGGAGCTGATCGTCATGATAAGCCGCTCCCCCTTTTCATCATCATGTAACCATATTAGTTACTTGAGGAGCGGAATGTCAACCGCCTTTCTCACGAAGCAGACCGCGGACATCGAGCACTTCTGTTATCTTCCATCGAGCAGGTTGCCCAAGCCCCCGGAATGCACGAAAGCCAGCCCGTCACCTTCGATTTTCTGCATGATGAAGCCTTCTCCCCCAAAGAAGCCGGTGCCGAGCTTACGCTGGAATTCTATGCCGACGAACACGCCTTTGGCCGCACATAGGGAGCGTCTTTCTGACAGATCACCTTCCCGCCGAGCATTTGCAGGTCCAGCGGGACGATTTTTCCGGGATAAGGTGAAGCAAAAGTAACGGCCTGCCGTTGATACCCGGCGTTGGTGAAGACCGTCGTAAACAGGCCCTCGCCGGTCAGCAGCCGCTTACCCGCCCTCATGATCACATTGCTGAGATTAATGCCATAAATTAATTTTGCTTCAAAAGCGCTCGGATGACAGAATAACTGATCAGACTGCGATCCCGATAGACGGCGGCCACTGAATCGGGGTGCTCGCCGAGGATGCCTTTTTGCAAAATAGCCGCACCAAATCCGCGCTCCACCGCGCCGTTAAACGTAAAAGTGACGCAGTATTCGGCGGCAAATCCGCAGACCACGACGAAATCGGTGTCATGTTCACGCAGAAGCTCCTCCAGGTTCGTCTTCCAGAACGAGTTGCTCCATGCTTTGGAGATCCGCAGGTCCGATTCGAGTATTTTGACTTCTGGGATGACCTCGTATCCCGGAGTTCCAACGCCCCCATCCTGATCCTGAACTACCACAACCGGCCGGCCCGCTTCCCTGAACAAGTCAGCGACGGCATTAATGTACTCGCAAACTCCCGGGATTTCACTTTGGATGCGAGGATGGTTCAAAAAGAATTGCTGCATATCGATGATTAATAAAGCCGGTTTCATGCCTGCTCCCCCTTTGCCGCCTGCAAGGCAGACGACCAATTTCTTACATTATACACGATCCCTGAACCGGCCGCCGTAGTTGCTGTGGAATAATTTTTGCAGTTGAACGAGTATAACATACAACCAGCCAGCCGCTGAAAGTTCAGACGACTGGCTGGTTTCTTTGTAAGCATCTTTTCATTCATAGACGAGAATATCGCGGAGTTGCTTCGCTTGCTCAATATAGGGTCCCTCCGCCAAATTGTTAAACGCTAGATGGGTGGCACGCAAGCTGAGCAGCCGGTCGCCCGGCTGGAGGCCAAATTGCTGCCAGGTTGACAGCGGCAGCGTAAAATACCCTTTGCTGTTCAAGTAAACCCAGCAAAACGTGCGTTCTTTAACGATAACCGGTTCCCCTTCCGGGATGGCGAATTGCTGAAGCTGAGGAATGCTGGCGAAGATCGGGGCCAGCGGCGAGTTGGCAATCAGTTCTTTGCACAGGACGCTAAAGCCTTTGGCCGTATTCCGGCCGGTCATCAGAATAATGTTGGAATCCGGTCGAATCTGGTACTCTTGCAGGGCTTGATCCGGAAGGTAAAACGATCCGTCGGGAAGAATCTTGCTCCATGCGTAAAAGTACTTCCCGCCTTTGGCTTGCACTGCCATGTACATCATCCCCCGAGCAAATTGATAGAATAATCATCGCCTAATCGCGGGGATGGGAGATATGATTTTTGTCACCTTGCAGGTCATATGGAATTTTATGGATTCGATTCGGTGAGCTCCTCAATTTTTTCAGCAAAATAAAGTTTATGTGCTTTGAGTACGATAATCTTCAGCATCATATAAACCGGAATCGCCAAGATCATCCCCAGGATGCCGCCAAAATCTCCGGCCACCAGCAACAAGACGATCGTGGTCAACGGATGAATATTGATCGTTTTGCCATAGATGTATGGGGAGATCAAGTTGCCTTCGATTTGCTGCGCAACCACCACGATAACGATAACCCAGAATACCATCGACGGAGACACGGTGAACGCCACGATGACACAAGGAATTGCCCCCAGCAGCGCCCCGAAATAGGGGATGAAGTTAAACAACGCGCCCACCACCGCAAGAAGCAATGGGTAGGGCAAACCTATCAGCCAAAAACCGATAAAGCTCATAAACGCCAGCAGCATCGCACTAATCATGCGGCCGGCGATAAATCCTTTGAGCATGTTGTCAATTTCATGGATGACGCTGGCTCCATCGCGGCGGTAACGACTGGGCAGCATCCGCACCAGCAATGGCGTGACCCGCTCGTCTTCCTTCAGCATGTAATAGAGCAGGATCGGGACGGTACCGACGACAATGACGAAATCGTTCAGGAAAGTCACCACATGGGACAAGTAACCGGAGATGGCTTCCATGGCCGAGTTCAAATATTCCGTGACTTTGCTCATCAGTTCCGGACTGGTTTCATTCGTCACCATGGAGAGATAACGATTGTCGCGGATGTCGTTGAATTGGGTCTGCAGTCCGTTGATCATCTTCGGCACATTGTTCATAAATTCGATGATCTGCCTCCGGAGCGGCGGCCATACAACGATTAAGAAGATCGTAATGACTCCGGCGAATAACAAGTAGATCAGCAGGATCGACAGCACCCGGTTCAGTTTCTTCCGTTCCAAGAACTGTACGATCGGCCGCAGCAGATAATATAGAAATCCGGAGATCGTGAGCGGGACAATTAGAATGGACACCAGCGTCACCAGCGGATTAAAGATAAAGCTGACCTTGGACAACAAATAGATAATGGTCAGCACCATAATAATCCCAAGCGATGTGCGATAAAACGGATGTTGCCACACGGTTTGTTCCTCCTCCCCCACTCTTCCGTATCCAACGGAAGTTTACGGTTTAAGCCTCCGGCAGCGTATCCAACGCAGCATCCAACAGGGTATCAAACCACTCGTCGTCTTCTTCGATCCGTGCGTCAACTTGAAGGAATTGCTCCTCAATGCCAGGTTCGTTGGCATAATGAAGGCTGTAATCCCAATCGGTTCCCTTCTCACTGTAGAAGGTAATTTCATAAGCTGCCTTATGCGAGCTCACTTCGAAAATGGTTTTGCCGATATAGGAGCCATCCTCCTCCCGGCGCATTTCTGCGTGAACAATGGTCAATTCGTTCATCATTTACGTAACTCCTTTTTATGGGACAGTCTCTTTGCAATATCGTACCATGTTTTGGGGGAATATCAAATGTAGAAACTAAGGATCGCCTTCGCACGGCATTCCAATTTCGCTGGCAAATGGTGTATGATTAAGCATGTAATTAATTCCTAAAGTTTGGAGGAAACCGTAGATGTCCGATTTTCGAAAGAAACTGGAAAAATATGCTGAACTCGCTGTAAAAATTGGCGTTAACGTTCAACCCGGACAAAATTTGATTATCAACACGACCATCGATAGCGCGGAGCTCGTCCGGCTTATTGTGAAACAAGCCTATGAAGCCGGCGCTCGCTTTGTTAAAGTCAACTGGAGCGACGATGTGGTCACCCGTCTTCGCTATGATATGGCTGCCGAAGAATCTTTCCTGGATGAACCAAAATGGTATGCCGGCGAAATGCTGGAATACGTAGAGAACGGTGCAGCGGTGCTGCATGTCATTTCCTCCGACCCTGATCTGCTGAAAGGCGTGTCCACCCAGCGGCTCACCAATCATCAGAAAGCGTACGGCAAAGCGATGAGCAAATACCGCGAAATGCAGATGTCCGATAAATTCAGCTGGTCGATCGTGGCCGTTCCTTCCAAGGCTTGGGCGGATAAAGTATTCCCTAACCTTCCTGAAGAAGAACGCGTACAAGCGTTGTGGGAAGCAATCTTCCGTACGGTTCGCCTGGATCAACCAGACCCGATCGCCGCTTGGCAGCAACATATCCAGAACCTGACGCAAAAATCCGATTACTTAAATGCGAAACGATACAAGAAGCTGCATTACAAAGCGCCTGGGACCGACCTCACCATCGAGCTGCCGGAAGGCCATCTGTGGGTCGCTGCGGAAAGCATCAACGCCCAAGGCAACACCTTCCTGGCCAACCTGCCAACCGAGGAAGTCTTCACCGCTCCGCTCAAAACTGGGGTAAACGGCACGGTCTCCGCAACGAAACCGCTGAGCTACCGCGGCACGATCATCGACCGTTTCTCGTTGACGTTCGAAAACGGCCGCATCGTGGATTACAAAGCCGAAGTAGGCGCCGATGTCCTTAAACAGCTCGTGGACCTGGACGAAGGTTCGCATTACTTGGGAGAGGTGGCGTTAGTTCCGCATAACTCCCCAATCTCGCAATCCGGTATTTTGTTCTACAATACGCTGTTTGACGAGAACGCCTCCAACCACCTGGCCATCGGCAATGCCTACGCCTTTAACCTGGAAGGCGGCAAATCGATGTCCCAGGAAGAACTGGCACAACGCGGTTTGAACTCCAGCTTGGCGCATGAAGACTTTATGGTGGGGTCCGCTGAGATGGATATTTTCGGCATCACTGCAGACGGCAAGGAAGAACCGATCTTCATTAAAGGCAACTGGGCATTCTAATCGAAAAACAATAAAACCGGATGCTCTCTATCAATGAGAGTCATCCGGTTTTATTTTTAAGCGCCCGCTTCTTCCAACGGCAAGAGCTGCTGGCGAATGAGCTTGACGCGAGAGATGCGTTTGTTGTCGGTTTCCTCCACCACGTACGTGATTCCGCCGTATTCTACGGTTTGCCCGACCTGCGGAGGCAGGATATCGATCCGTGAATATAACCAACCGCCAATGGTGTCATAATCGTCGGAATCCAGCTCCAGGCCAAATCGGTCATTGATGGACTCGATCAGCATAAGCCCGTCGATCGAATACACATTCGTGTCCAGCTGCTCGATCCCAGGACGTTCCTCATCGAACTCATCCTGAATCTCGCCGACAATCTCCTCGACGATGTCCTCCAACGTAACCATTCCAGAGGTCCCGCCGTATTCATCGATCAAGATCGCGATTTGCGTTCGTCCCCGCTGCATACGCTTCATCAAATCACTGATCGGGATCGATTCCGGGACGGCCATAATCGGACGAATTAAGTCACGGATATTCCGGTTTTGGGAGCGGATCAAATCCTTAATATGAATAAATCCGATAATATGATCTTTATCATGATTGCAAACAGGATAACGCGTTCTTGTGCCTTCCAAGGCGATTTCCAGGTTCTCTTCCAGCGAATGCTGAGTATACAAACAGATCATTTCAGTTCGGGGGATCATAATCTCCCGAGCGGTTGTATCGGCAAACTCAAAAATATTGTCCACCAGCGACATTTCCGTGCTGTCGATCAAACCGCTTTCGCTGCTCTCCTTCATCATGACACGGATTTCTTCTTCCGTGTGAAGCGAGTCCTGCTCCGTTACTGGCGCAATGCGAAACAGTCGCAAGAGACCGGCGGAGAGCCCGTTTAACAGCCAGATGAACGGGTACATTAGCCGGTAAAAGATGCGCATCGGCCAAGCGAGCCATAACGTGATGGTCTCGGCTTTACGGACAGCGATCGTCTTGGGGGCCAGCTCTCCCAGCACGATATGCAAGATGGCGATCAGGAGAAACGAAACGGCTAACGAAATGATAAATCCCGGCCTTTCGCCAAAGCCCATCATTTCGAACATCGGCCCTAGAATTCGGGCAACAACGGGTTCGCCGAGCCAGCCGAGCCCAAGCGAACTGAGGGTTATCCCAACCTGGCAGGCTGACAAATAACCGTCCAGCTTGCTTAACAGCTCTTTCGCGATTATCGCGTTCCTTCGCCCCTCCTCGGCTAACGCCTCGATGCGGGAGCTCTTCACCTTCACAATGGCAAATTCAGCCGACACAAAAAGTCCGTTAAGCAACACCAATAACACCATGAATCCTACGGAATAAAGACTCGGTAAAGGGTCACTCAATACGTTTCCTATTCCCGCCGATCCGGCGGCGAATAGGTGCACCTCCTTCGTGGATTAAAATCATCAGTATTCCATTGCATTCCATATAAGAACGACAGCTTTAATTTCCCAAGGGATTCATCTCCTTTATTTCCAAACAGTTACATGCCATATATAAATTCATCTTAATTATATTATTATACACTACACAGTCAAACGCTGCGGTATTCCTAGCGAACAGGCGTGGCAGGCTGGAAAAATAAACAAAAAGGCCCCCTTGGAAGTGCAAGGGAACCTGAATGAATTTAACGAGTTGGCGGCGGGGAACCAATCACGCCAGGGTATTGATATATCAGCGGCTCGTCGAACGTAGCGTAGTCGAAATTGACCATCAGCATCACGGTCCGCACGCCAGTAACCGGATCGCTGATAATGATATGATCGCGTCCGGCGGCTTCCAGTACGCCTTTAAAGACTTTCGCGTTCCATTCGCTGTTGTTCTCGTAGGTCATGTAGAACGTGCCGACTTTGCCTAAATTCAGACGAAAAATATTTTCAATGTAAGATTGCTCAAAAGCCTGCTGCGGCAACGGCATCACCGTTCCACTGGGCGTAATCGGGCTCCCGCTGGCTACTTGCGGCGGCATGCCGGTTCCGGTTGTTTGTGGATATCCTCCTCCTATCGGCATCATCGGATAAGTACTATGGCCTGCGGGATATGCGGCTTGCCGGAATTGTTGAGTAAACATCTAATCCATTCCTCCTTATGATTAATCAAGCAAATGACAGAGTTAATAGACGGCTGGGCAATCTTCCGCGGATGGAGCAAAGAAGCAATGCGCCTTAAAGCGGCCGGTATTTTGTTGGTTGTACCAGGTGGCAGGACAATCTTCTGTCGGCCGGAAAAACCATAACGCATTGGTTGCCGGCCAAATGCGTTCCCCGTTGATCGCGCGCTGCGCCAAGCGGATATCCCGGTCGCGTGCGCGTTGGTAGAAATACCCCCTCACCGTGGCTTCGAACCCGCCGGGTCTCTGAAACACCATCCGATTCATGTCACGAATATCCCGAAAATCCAGGCAATTCGCCAGGATTCGGTTTACGCCGACATTGCCGACCATTAACATGCCCTGTTCGCCTTCTCCTTCCGCTTCCGCGCGCATCAGGCGCGCCAGCAGCCTTACGTCTTCGGAGTTCGCTTTAATGACGGCCAAGTTGGCTCCTCCTCCCTCTTTGCTGAACGGTATATTTTATGTGCATCTGCCTATTTTGGTGCTAGCATCTGGTAAAAATTCGGTGTCAAGTCGTGAATGCAAGGTTTTTACGTGAATGCGATTACAATATTGAACATTTCGTGTCTGTTTCTATGGACGCGCTTACATGAATAGCATATACTGTAGATAAATAATGTTTTTTTATACGGTTTTGCTTGTTTGTTTATAAAACGGTTGCTTCATTTTACCTTTTAGGAGGTTACCTCATGAAAATCGCGATTATTGGCGGCGGCCTGGCCGGGCTTACGGCTGCTGCATACCTGTCGGACAACGGCAATACGTCTGGTACCGTGTTTGAACGGAGCCCCCAGCTCGGCGGACGTGCTTTCACCTATGAGAAATCGGGATTTACTCTGAACTATGGAGCACACGCAGTATACGGCATCGACAGACATACGCTCCATGCTATGGAAGAAGAGCTGCATTTGAAATTCCAGAGCAAGCAGGTCGATAAGCGTAAAGTGATGTACGCAAAGCACGGACGGTTAACCCCTGCCCCGCTCGATTTCATGAACATTATGAAGACGAATGTGTTGACTCCTATGGAGAAAGTCCGGTTTGTCGCCGAAATCGCGGCCGTGATCGGTAACATCCATCATTTGAAGCAGTATCGCACGCTTGGCGAATATTTGGAGCATTCACACGCATCGGCAGACGTGAAAGAACTGTGGGAGCATCTGGTTTGTTCCAACTTCTTCATTACACCGGAGGAAGCGCGCAAGGTGCCGGGTTCGGTCATCTCTGAATATTACCATAACCTCTTCCTCTCCAGCCGGCCGGTCAGCTACATTCTTGGCAGTTGGGCGACAATTACCGACCAATTGATCCATAAAATCCAAGACAATGAGTCCTGGGAGATCACGGTTAAGGAGCCGGTCGAATCGATTACGATGGAAGACGGGAAATTCGTGTTGAACACGAAAACAAGACAGCAGCTTGTGTACGATCAAGTGATCTTCGCCATGCCAGTACAACAGGTGACCAAACTGCTGGAGGAAACGCCTTGGGCAAATGCACTGGAACCGTACAAGAACAACACCTCGACCGAAGTGCTGGTTTATGATGTGGGCTTTTCCAAAGTCGTTGCCCGTCCGTTCCACTATATTAGCGACATCGATCATAAGATCTTTATCAGCGATGTCTCTGCCACGGATTTTACGGTGGCTCCCGTTCATGGTCAGTTATTGCAAGGCATCGCCTACTTGAACGACGACTTCCCTGATGAGGAGCAGAAGAAGCAATACCTGGAACAGAAAACCCAGCAGATGGAAGCCCTGTTTGATACGTACTATCCGAATTGGCGCGAGTTTGTTGAGGTCAAACGCGTGTCGAAGAAAGCGATGGTCGCCAGCGTCAAAAATATTTACACCAATCAACTGCTGCCCAACCGTTTGGCAGGTGTTCCGTTCTTCTTCTGCGGCGACGGCTGTCAAGGGAAAGGTGAGTTAGCTGAACGCGCTTTCTCCAGCGGCCGGGCTGTTGCTCAGATGATCCTGGAACAAGCGGAAACCAAGGCCTTATCCATTTAATCCAAACAAAAAACAGAAGCGTACACAAGAGTCGGGATCGTCCGACGAATTGAGACGCTTCTGTTTTTGTGCTGTCCAGCCTTTATCAACCTTACTCTGCCTGCCTTTCCTGTGATTATCGTGGGTCTATCGATTTTCTCGCTTACCCGGAGCTATGAAATTTTCGGTATTCCTGCAGCTCAGTCCGATAGGTGCGAACAGACCGCTCGAACCCATGATAACGACGGCCCTGGAATGTCAGCTTGCCTTCGTCTCCTTCCGCACATTGCCCGTATTCCACTCCCGACACGGCAAACTCCAAACGGTCACCGCTTTCGACCTCGAAGGTCATATAATACTTCGTGTCAGAACGGTTCACCGAGGTGTCGGTGTCATGGCGGTGGCTGACTTCGGTCCGTTTTCCGACGATTACGGAATGGACGCTAAGTACAGGCTGCCGGTGGTTTCCGATCGCGCGAAGAAGCCCTCCTGCTGCTGTCGCAGCCAGGATTCCGAGGATGACAACAAACAAGATTGGCAGCGCCGTTTCCACTACCCCAAACATTTCCGTCCACGACTGCATCGCTTATCCCTCCTTCGAGAGGTTGCTCCGTACCGCTGTTCTCTCCTTTCCCCCTAAGTATATGCGGACCTGAAAAAAACTTGTTATTCATCGTGTCCGGAAAATATGCCACTCTTGTCCAAGATATCTTAGAGAAAAAGAAAAACCTCCGATTCGTGGTTACGAATGGAGGTTACTATGGTGTGAAGCAAGAACGATCTATATTAAGCATAGTACTCAAACAACAGTTGACGGGTCTCTTCAGCGCCATCGGCTTCCATTTCGAACGCCTCGTCAAGTCCTTTCTCTGCCCAACAAGCTTTGCAAGCTTCTTCTGTCGTGCACAGATGTGCATCTTCACAGGTGTAGCAGAACTGCAGGTAATTGCGGGTTACAAATTCTTCTTGAACAGTTTTCATAAGGCTCCACTCCTATCATTATGGGAGCGTTCGCTCCGATTTTGGCTTGCCTGTGATTGATCTTCCTTACAAGTTAAATATATCACAAAGTCCGAGAATAGTACGTGATAATTTTCACAATATAATGAACATTATCATTCTGCCCGTTTCTACACAAAAGAAGCATGGATCCCACGCCATGCTTGCTTTTATTATCCGTTTATAGCACCTGCCAGGTTCGTCCCCCATCCTTCGTTTGCATCAGGAGCGAACGCTTCTGATTCTCTTGGGCAACTAACAGCCACCCCACTCGGGAATTAAAGAACTGAAGCTTCACAATTTCAGGGTAGTCCTCCAGCGTTTCGACCAATTTTTTGTTTTCCGGCAACGGCTCCCAGCTCGCGCCTTGGTTTAACGTATGATAGACCGTTGAATCCAAAATCGTCCAACCTTCGTTAGGCGTTAAGAAAGTCGGAGCCAGCTTCTCGTTTAGACCGGTTTGCCAGGACAACTGAAACGGCGCTAACGTCCAAGTGCTGCCGGCATCTTCCGTAAAGTAACCGTTGAATTTGGTGGAATCCCCCCGGGTGCAGCCGACAGGAATCCAGCCCTCTTTCACGCTGCCGGAGAAGAAGGACACAGGCCCAACCGTAAAGCTGTCGCAGGTTTTATACTTGTTCGGATTAAAGAAATGAAGATTTTGATTCCAGGTTAACCCGCCGTTTTGGGTCGTATATAACGTTGGAAGTCCTTGATTGATTTCGGTTACAAAACCGTGCAGCGGGCTCGTAAAGGCCATCGATGTTTGCGTGCCAGGTATCAATGAAGGGCTGTCCTCTGACAGGAGACGCATCGGATCCGTCCCCCCAAGCAGAACTTCAAAGGTTTGGGCTCCGTCATCCGTCTCATATAAAGACCGTGCTCCATTCTCCCGCATATTAACCTCGGAGAGCAACCATCCATGATCCGGATCGGCAAATACCATGGCCTTCACTTCCCCTTCTCCAGGGAATGAAGTTACCTTCCAAGTGGTTCCGCCGTCGGTTGTACGCAGGACAATCGTATCTCCGGAACCGGCAGAATTTCGTACGATAAAGCCATGATTCGGATCTAGAAAAAAGATATCCTTGGCATACTCCGGCGTGGTAGCAAACGGTACGGAGGCGGCAGGTGAGATATTCGTCCACGTTTTGCCGTTGTCTGCTGTAATATAAAGCCGCAGCTCGTTACGCGTAATCCCCCACGCTAGTCCCGTCGTTTCACTGAGCAATTGAAAATCGGTGAGACGGGTTTGAATCTGGTAGCGGTTATTCGTGTTCTCCGCCGGAGCGGCGGCAGGATTTCCCTGGTTCTCGGAAGCTGCAGGATTAATCACTGTGATCGTTTGTCCATCCTCAGAAGGCTCGTCTAGTACCGGAGTGGCAGCCGGAGGCGGCTCGGAATTGCAAGCCGTCAGAAGCAGCACCATACCCAGGGCGGTTCCGGCAATCTTAAGCCACAGGCTCAACCTGAACCACCTCGCTTTCTGCAGTTAGATATGAATCATTATAACATAGATGTTTTTCTCGCCGTTATAAACGGGGATCGTTCCCAAAGTTCACCGTGAAATGCTGATTGGGTTTATAAACGGCAAAGGCGTATCCTTTGCTTTGCAAATATTCGATAATTTGAGGCAAAATCTTTACCGTCTGCGCTTTCTCATGTAACAGAATCACCTCAGTATCCCGGTGCGTTTGACGCTTTACTTCTTTAAGGATTGTGCTCGGGCTGTTCGGGTATTTCCAGTCCATGGAGTCCACCGTCCAGTCCCACATCTTAAATCCCGCTTTCGCAATATCACCGCGGAACTTCTCACCGATTTCCGGTTTGCTGCCGTACGGCGCACGAATCAAGGTCGGGGAAGTGCCGGTAAGCTTCTCCATCAGCTTCTGTTCCTTCGTAAATTCTTCGATGAAGTGAGCCGATCCTTTGCCGTCATATAAAATCTTCTTGTTGTGCGTCATACTGTGCAGACCTATGTAATGACCTTCCTGCAACGCCTGATTCACGATTTTCTCATTTTTGCTGAGCTGATTCCCAATCATAAAGAAAGTGCCATGTATCTGATAATGCTCCAAAATATCAAGCAACTGCTCCGTATATTTGCTAGGTCCGTCATCAAAGGTCAGATAAATTACTTTTGGCTTCACAGTCGATTTCGTTTTTTTATCCTGCTGCGCTGGGGATTTCGTTTCGACCGCAGGTTGTGCGGCAGGTGTAGCAGGTGCCGGGTCGGATTCAGCTGTCTGGGAAGCACCATCTTCCTTGCTCGGAGTCCCCTTCGGCTCCGCCTGGGTGTTACTTGATTCTGCCGGGGTACTGTTTGAATCCGCCGGTGTAACGGTGGGCTCCGTCGTTTGCTGTGAATTTGCAAGATTAACGCTCTGCCCCTTCTCCGTTTCCCCTGCGGATGCCAATTTTGCCGGGATAACCACCCGGGTTGACGACTTGTGCGTAAGGGATTTGTTGATCAGTGGGGCGACTGCCACCGCAGTCAATGCCAGGGAAGATGCCGTCAGTACGAGCGCAGCTGTGATGATCCATCTCGTACGCCGAATTATTTTGGATTGTGTGTTACGCTCTCCATGCTTTTCACTTCGTTTACCGTAAGGCGACATCTCATTCACCGGATTCCTCTCTCTCTTTTTCTATTTAATAGAATAATATAAAGCGAGAGTTTCGTCCTTACAGAATCGTTAATCGCTGGTTACAAAGTGATAACAACTTTTAAAAAGCGACATTTTGTTAACATAACATATATTATGTTTTAATTATTTCAAAGAGGATAAAAATAAACCGCCTCCCTAAGAAGACGGTTATCGTGCTGATAGATCCCGTTTGCCTATTCATTATTATTTAAAATACGAACATTCCAGATTTTACTTTAAATTTAGAGCTTTCTTCAGGTACAATGGGTGTAACCCAATACATACGCGCTTCATTCTTAAACGCAGCGAAGCGCCCAAGAGTGCTTGTATCACTTAAGGTTAAGAACCCAACCAACGGTGCAAGCTAAAGCATGGAGAACACGACAAGGAGATGAAAAAAATGAAAAACAAGATGAGTTCCAGCCGGGTTGTAATCATCGGCACAGGGGCGGTTGGTGCGACTACCGCTTATACGCTGCTCTTAAGAGAACGGGTGTCCGAGCTGGTCTTGATTGACGTCAATAAGGAGAAGGCGCTGGGCGAAGCCCTTGACATGAACCATGGTCTTCCCTTCACGGGAGGTGTGAAGCTGTGGGCTGGAGATTACAGCGATTGCGCTGATGCTGACGTCATTGTGATCGCGGCAGGCGCTTCTCAACGTCCCGGCGAGACCCGGATCGATTTGCTCAAACGGAATGCCGTCATCTTCGACAGTATCATTCAAAATATCGTGAAATACAATAATCACGGCATCATTCTCGTAGCAACGAACCCGGTCGATATCCTGTCCTACGTTACATTGAAGAAAAGCGGATTCCCGTCCAATCGCGTTATCGGTTCCGGTACCCTGCTTGACAGCGCACGTTTCCGTTACCTAATTGGACAGAACAAGAAAATTAACCCGCGTAGCATTCATGCTCATATCATCGGCGAACACGGGGATTCCGAGGTTCCACTTTGGAGCTTGGCAAACGTCGCCGGCATCGGCTTGGAGTTCTCTGATGAGGACCGTGAAGAGATCTTCAACAATACGAAAAACGCTGCATACGAGATCATCAACGCCAAAGGAGCTACTTACTACGCGATCGCGCTGGCGTTGGACCGCATCATCGTCTCGATCTTGCAAAACGAAGGCTCCGTTCTGAACGTCTCGACGTTGCTGACGGATTATAACGGCGTCTCTGATGTTTATCTTGGCGTACCGAGTATCGTTGACCGCTCTGGCGTCCGCGAAGTGCTGGATTTGAAGCTGGACAATGAGGAGCTGACTCGGTTCCATGCTTCAGCGAATAAGTTAAAAGCGGAAATCGCCAAACTTGATCTGTAATCACTCCCAAGATGCGCAAAAAAACGTCCGGAATGCGAATCTGCAGTACCGGACGTTTTTATGTTTATTTTATCCTATTAATCATTATAATTCACTTGGTTAAATGTTTGCTTTTATGCCTCTACTCCACACTTCTTCGCTGCATTCTATCGATGGATCAATGGCCTGCCTTCACTTCATCGACATGCTTTACATGCTATTGTTGTTCCCCAGCACCGCCCCGGCGGCGATGACTGCCGCGATAATCACCCATTGGGACATAAAGACACCTTTCCCGAGTTATAAAAATGATTTAAAGGAATGCCTGATCACATCTCCCCGGCTGATAATTCCGACCAGCACCCCGTTGCGTTCGACCGGGAGTTTCTTAATCTGCTTCTTCCCTAAGATCGCCGCAATGTTCTCAATTTCCTCATCCCACGACACGGTGTATACTTTCTTCTTCCCGATTTCCATGACGTTGAGGTCAAGCAGGCGCCGTATACGCTGTTCAAAGTCCTCCTGGTCCCCTTTAAACACAGCAACGTAATAAATCGAATCCACCACAACGTCGCGATGTTTACCGATGTAACGCATAATATCGCCGTCACTGATATAGGACACGATCTCATTGCGTTCATTCACCACCGGAAGTCCACTGATCCGGTATTCCATGAATCTTTCAATCACAGAACGTACCGTATCGGTCTCTTTGACTTTGTACACGTGTTTGATCATGATCTCATGCGCTTGCATGGTTATCCCCCTCATGCAACTATATAAATTGTTGTCAATTGCTTGGAATGCGTAAAAACGCTTTCTCCTTGTGAAAGCCCGCATTCATTTAATTTCCTCTCCATTCTATGATACGATAAACTTATCCTATTTGGCTGTGAGGTATTCGTAATTATGGATGACAAATCGCTAGAAACGATTGAGCTGGAGATGGCCGTCCTTTATCGGCGGATGACCACTGTAACTGCTTCCCGAAAAAACGGGAATTTAGACCGTGCCGCTTACCTGCTGCTGCATCGGATCAATGCCCATGGCGCGGTAGGTGTCAAAGCATTGGCCGAAGGAAGACACGGAAGCGTTTGCCGCCTTACTGCAGAAATTTAATCACGCCCTGCTGAAATTGAAATCGAAATAGCATGTCGGTTAGTTTACATAATTTTTCTTTCGTCAACTTACAGGAGGTTACTCTGATGAATCATATCGATTTGCCTGTTGAAATCATCGAACGCGCCGAAACACCCCGTGGGGAAATCCAACTACAACGGCGCGGCGAGGAGTTCGAAATCATCAGCAACGGCACCTTTCTGATGGCGACGTATAACGGCGAGTCTGAACGCTTGCTGGTCCGCCGCGCACTGGAACGGGTCCCCTCCCCCGAGAAGGTTCTGATCGGAGGCTTAGGGGTTGGCTTTTCTCTGCAGGAAGCACTTCTCGATCCCCGCGTAAAGGAAGCGACCGTCGTGGAGATTGAAGCCAAGGTCATTGAATGGAACCGGACCGTTTTGGCGCATGTGAACGATCATGCCTTAGCGCATGCGAGAACGAGGTTGATTCATGCGGATCTTGTCGCCTGGATTCGTGAGACGGCAGAGACCTTTGATCTAATCTGTCTCGACATCGATAACGGACCGGACTGGAAAGTGTTTGACGACAATGCTTCGTTATACGATGAAGCCGGTCTGGCGGCGCTGCAACGCCGGTTGCGGCCCGGCGGCTGCCTCTCCTTCTGGAGCGCTACTCCTTCTCCGGATTTCGCGCGTCGGCTCAGGGAGGCGTTCGGAGACGTGGAGATCCGCGAGGTACCGCAAACGCACGGGGAACCAGATTATATTTTCTACGTTCGTGGCTCTCATCGATAATCAGCCATTCAGGAGGTACTCCCATGCAAATTCAAAAAGCGATCGACCGCAAGAAACTGGATGAGAAGGTTGTACATATGCCCTGGTTCGTGCAGCAGTTTATCGATTATAAGCTGCCGGATCTCTCCCCTTCTACACTTTTAGAGTATGTACGGGATTACGAACAGTTCTTCAGCTGGCTGCGGGCGGAAGGCTTAACTGCAGCGCAGACGAACGCCCAAGTCACACTCCACGATCTGGAGACTCTGCATATGGAGAGCATTGTGGGGTATCGGCTTCACTTAACCACACGAACCGAAAGCACCAACTCCAAAATTACGGTCTCGCGAAAAATGTCCTCCTTGCGCTCGTTGTTCCACTATCTCAGCCAAATTGCCGAGGACGAGAACTTTTACCCGCTGTTAAAACGAAACATTCTGGCGAAGGTGGAAATCAAACGGATCCATAAACCGAAGGATACAGCGGCTAAACTCAAGGGCAAAATTTTGGAAGAAGACGAGTTAACCGAATTTATCGCCTACATCGCCGAAGGATATGGCCGGGATATTGCAGACAATAAACAGGCGCTTTATGCGTATGAGCTGAACAAGGAGCGCGATGCCTGCATCGCCAGCTTGATTCTGAATTCCGGATTACGCGTCTCCGAGGTCGTCAACCTGAATATCGATGATTTGGACCTGGCGAATAAGCTGATTTATGTTTATCGGAAAGGCAACAACGACGAGTCGTTCAAAACGCCGGTGTACTTCCGAGAGCAGTGCAGGGACGATTTGGCCGCCTATCTGACGCTTCGGCAGGCGCGATACCGTACGCCCAAGCGGGAGAAGGCCCTGTTTGTGGCCATACCCAACGGACAAAAAGAAGGAAAACGGATGACCAAACGCGCGATCCAAGCGATGATCATCAAGTACGCCAAACGTTTCGGCAAGCCGTACCTGACGGTTCATAAGCTACGGCATTCCTTCGCCACCGACTATTATTTGCAGAACGATATTTACAAGACCAAAGAGCAGCTCGGTCACGCCTCAACCGAAACGACCGAGGTGTATGCGCATCTTACGGACAAGACGATGTCCGAAGCGATTGAGCGCCGGGTCAGCGGTTAGCAGGTTGCATACAACAAGAGGACTTCCCGTCTCAACGGCAGGAAGTCCTCTTTGCATTAGCCTACATCCAGTTTTGTCGTATGTACTCCGCCATATGCTCGACCTCATCCCGTTGAAACCGGCGTGGCCCCGACTCGTTGGCGGGGAAGTCCGCCTCCTTCTGGACAATGGCGATGACTTGCTGCAGTTCCTGGATCAACGGCTCGTCCTCTGCGGAGCGCAGCAGGACCATTTTCGGATACGTTTCATGTTTGAAGCCTTCAACCAAGATCAAATCATATTCAGTAAAATGCTCAATCAGCTTCGCAAGCGATGTTTCCTGCTCCTCAAAAACGGCCGTTCGCCATGGCGAAGTAATCGCAGCCGCCGCCGCTCCCGCCTCTCGAAAGCGAAACGAATCGGTCCCCTCTCGATCGGCTTCAAATCCGTGCAGGTCATGTTTGATAACGGCCACGCGAAGATTCATGCCATTAAATATCTTCACCAGCCGGGTAATGAGCGTTGTTTTCCCGCTGTTTTTATAACCGACGATCTGTACTACCGGTACCACGCCCGTTTCCTCCCTCGTCCTGCCTATCAACAAACCGCATCAGAAATCGCTGCCTGGCAGCTTCAGTACCGTCACCTGTTCGCCCGCTTGCATCCCCGTGTTAGAAGGAGGAATCACGATTAATGCATCGCTATCCTTGATGGTGATCATCACGCCCGATTCATCCAGCTCCGCCGGAATCGCGTAAAGCTTGCCTTTCCGAACCTCCAACCGGCCGCGTACGAACCGGGTAAAATTGTTGATTTTTCTGTAAGGACGGGCCAGTTCGGCTGTTAACTCAGGCAAGAACGGCTTCGGAACCCCCATCATCCGGCCGATTGCCGGGCGGACAAACAGCTCGAAGCCAACAAAGCAAGCCCCGGGATTGCCGGACAACGCGAACAACAGCTTGCCGTCCTTCACTGCCGCAGACGTGACGCTGCCTGGCCGCATCGTGACTTTGTTAAACAACATCTCAACGCTGTCGCTCGACAACAGGTCGGCCATGATATCGTAGTTGCCCACAGACACTCCACCTGTGGTTACAACCAGATCGTAATTGGCGATGGCTGCTTCCACCTGCGCTTTGGCTTGGGTCAAGTCGTCCTCGATCGCCTCCAACAGGATCGGTTCGCCGCCCGCTTCGAAGATTTGACTGTACAGCATATAGGTATTGCTGTTACGGATACGTCCGTCCTGGAGCGGTTCATCGATCCGCAGCAGCTCTGAGCCTGTGGAGAAGACGGCAACTCGCGGCCGTTTCTTCACCGGAACGCGGTGAATGCCAAACGTCGCCAGCACGGAGAGTTCACCGGCTGACAGCCTGCGGCCAGGCTCGAGGATCACGTCTCCCTCCGACAATTCGAGGCCAACTGGCGTGATGTTCTTCCCCGACTCAATTTCACGAATCAATTGGATATAAGGCTTACCCTCTCGGATAATGAACTCGGTCATCTCAAACATCACCACAGCGTCCGCTTCATCGGGAACTTTCGCCCCGGTCATGATCCGGGCTGCTTGCCCTGGCTTCAATTTCACGGTTGGAACGGAGCCGGCAGGAATCTCGTCTACGACTTCCAAGAAGACCGGATGTTCGGAATGACAGCCCACCGTATCTCGGCTCAGAATGGCGAACCCATCCATCCCTGAACGGCGAAAATGCGGGTATGCATGCGGTGCAGTTACCCGCTCCGCCAAGATTCGACCTAGCGCTTCCGGCAGCGGAACGGTCTCCGATTCTGTCTCCTTAGCGTAGGGCAGAACGATTGCCTGGGCTTCAGGTACCGGCAACGCTTTGCGACGAAACTTCGCCTGGTCCGCTGACTTCATTGCCGGTCAACTCCATTCCCTTGCTGCTCCTGTAAATATTGATCCAGCATCTCGGAGGTTTTCTTTGCAATCTCCATAATTTCTTCTTTGCTTAAATTGTCGTAATGAATCCCCATGACCACAGTGACGGTTCGGCCGAGTGCCTCCGATGCGCGACGGGCATATTCCTCGGTTAAGGTGTGTTCTTTATGTCCCGGTACGGCGGAGGTCAATACTTCAATGTCTCCCCCTGCTTGATAAGCGGTGGACGCCGCTCCGATATGTGATACGCCACCGGTTATCAGCAGCAGTAAATCGCGGCCAACCGGGATCGCTTCCAGCTTAATATCCTCAAATGACAATTTCCGCAGCTCCTTCCACAACAGTATGCCCTTTATTTTATAGGATTCCGCGAATTTCGTCCAAGGTTTGAACCCCTTCAGCCTCCATCCAGGCCGTAAGGTCAGCGACCAGTTGCTCTCCCGCTCGAAGATGAACGAAGTTATGCGTCCCCACCTGAACGACGGCAGCGCCGGCCATAATAAACTCAACGACGTCCTCTGCGCAGCTGATGCCGCCCATCCCCATTACCGGCAGGGTTACGGCTTGACAGACTTGATGCACCATCCGCAAAGCGATTGGCTTAATTGCCGGACCGGACAGACCGGCATACAGATTGTCGAACACGCTCCTACGCTTGGTAATGTCGATTTTCATCGCCGAAAACGTATTGATCAGCGAAACGCCATCCGCTTGTTCCTCCTGGCACATCACCGCCATGCCCACGATATCCTCGGCGTTGGGCGACAGCTTGACGATCAGCGGCAGCGTCGTCGCAGCCCGAACCTCGCGAACGACCTGCCGGGCGATCTCCGTTTTGATCCCGTACGCCATGCCCCCGGCTTTGACGTTCGGGCAGGAAATATTCAGCTCGATCATGTCAACAGCGGTTCTGCCTTCCCGTCTTCGCCAAGCCGCATCCTCATCGATCAGCCTCGCACCTTCCACGTACTCTTCAATCGTATTCCCACCCAAATTCACGATCCGTACCAGATCCAGCTGCTCCCATCTCGGACATTCCTCACGCAGGAAGGCGTAGATGCCCGGATTCTCCAATCCAACGCTGTTTAACATCCCCGACGCTGTCTCAGCTACGCGAACGCCTTCGTTCCCTGCCTTTGGATGCAGCGTCAACCCTTTTCCGGACAACCCGCCTAGTTGATTGATATCATAAATCGCACCATATTCCTGACCAAAGCCAAACGTTCCAGAGGCCATCACGATCGGATTTTTAAAAAAGACTCCAGCGAGGCGACACGATAAATCCGTCATACAAACATCACCTCTTCCGCCAAAAATACCGGCCCGTCAGCGCAAGCCTTCTTCCGGACGTCTCTGCATTTCACGCTGCAGACAAGGCAAGCACCGATTCCGCATGCCATCCGATTCTCCAAGGAGACGTATACCTTGGCCTGGCCGCCGCTTTCCGCCTGTTTGCGCTGGACGGCATGCAACATCGGATGAGGCCCGCAAGCAATTACCGTATCGTACGCCCGAAAATCCACTTTCTCTAGAATCGAGCCGCCTACATCCACCGTCACGTTGCCGCGGGACATCGCACGGAACTCCTCTACCAAATAAGGCTCGCGGCTGTAACCGAGATATACGTCTGCCTGCGGTGCTTCCCTAAGCGCATAATAAAACGGAGCGATGCCGATGCCACCGCCTACAAAGGCGGTTCTTCCCTCCAGCGGCGGAAACCCGTTACCAAACGGCCCGTCCAAGGTCAATCGGTCGCCTTGCTTCAGTTCAGATAACCGGGTCGTACCTACCCCCGCAACCCGGATCAAGAAATCCAGCCGATCCTCTTCGAGATCAAAGATACTGATCGGTCGGGACAGTAACGGATAGCGTTCTCCTGCACGCAACATGTAGAATTGCCCCATTTTTCCCGTAAATCGCCCTTGTACGGACAGTTTGAACACCCCTGGTGATATTTCCTCGTTAGCCACTACGATTGCCATATGTTCACCCCACCCCATTTGATTACACTTCATCAAAGGATGCAATTTTTTAGCGGGATCGTCTGTGACATCTCTCACAGCGAATCATGAGAGGAAATCAGCGCAATTTTTCACAATCCATCATGATCTGAAAAAGTTAGGGGATACTAGAGAACATGTACAGTTTTGGGATGAAGGGGGACTTCAAATTGCTTATTCAGCTTAAGAAAGCTCTGGTCTGCTGCATGACCGCTTCTCTGATCATGGTGGGCGGGACGGAATTTTATCCCGTCAAAGCCGCCGCACTGGATCTCGAAAACAGAGGGCCAGAATCTCAGGGGGACCAGGCGGACAAGAAGGCGGCACTCGTGCCCGCAGGTGCCAAGCCGGCAGATCTTGGTGAGCTGCGGCGCAAATATTCAGAAACCTTCATCTTCCGGGGGCCGGAGGTGAAGCAGATTGCACTGACCTTCGATGATGGTCCGGATCCGCGGTTTACGCCGCAAATTTTGGACGTGCTTCACCGGAAAGGGGTCAAAGCCACCTTCTTTGTTGTTGGTGCACGGGCTAAGAAGTTTCCCGGCCTGTTACGGCGGATACATCACGAAGGCCATCTCATCGGCAATCACTCCTTTAATCATCCGAACTTCCGCAACCGCTCCATTAAGCAGTTCCAGAGCGAGATTTTACGCACGGAGAAAATTATCCAGAACGTTGTTGGATACCGTCCCCAGCTGATTCGGCCGCCTTATGGAGAAATCAAGGAAGAACAGGTTCAATGGGCGAAAAAGAACGGCTACGCCCTCGTCAATTGGAATGTGGATTCACAGGATTGGAAAGGGATCGACAAGAACAAAGTGATCTCCAACGTGATGCGCACGGCGGGGCCCGGCTCGATCATCCTTCAGCACTCAGGCGGCGGCGTTGGCTCCGACTTAACCGGCACCATCCAGGCTTTGCCGAAGATCATCGACGCCTTGCAGGCACAGGGGTATCAATTCGTTGATCTTTCCGAGCTGCTGCATACGACCAAATACCGCTGATGTATTGGGAATCATCTGAAAATCAGGCACTTCGCCAGCAAGCACAAAAAGTCGGCCAGGATACATTCTGACCGACTTTTTTAAACAAGGTGTTTAATTTAATACGTAAAGCGTCACATCTTGGAAACCAAACGATTTCGCATTTGCTGCGCTGCCGGGAATAAAGATATCAATCCGGTTACCCTTGATTGCGCCCCCCTGATCGGTGGCCGTAGCTACAAAAGCCTGATCCGGCAGACCGTCATGGTTGTGGCCGGTCACCAGCACCTTTGTGCCCATCGGAATGACATTCGGATCAACAGCGATGGTACCAAGCTTCAGCGGGTTGCCGAAGTAGTCAACCGCGCCCCATTTTCCATTCTCACTAGCTGATGCCGAGTACGCCGATGCTTTCACATTGATCGTTTTCGAGTAAGTAAAGGTTTTCCCCCATGCTTCAACCACGTTCCCGGTAGACATGACCTTGAGCTTGGAAGCGGAAGCAGTTGTCGTAGCTGCGCTCTCCTTCTTCGCCGGAGCAGCGGAAGCAACTCCCGTCGTTTGGGTTTGAACTCCCGGAATGGTGATTTTTAAACCAGCGTAAATATTTTTTGGATTGATGGATGGGTTGGCAGCCATGAGTTTATTCATGTCTACGCCATATTTTTTGGCAAGAAGATAAAATGTATCTCCTTCCACGGCTTTATGTACCGCGTCTGCATGGACGGATATCGTCTGCATCGGAATCGTAAGGCTTACGGCGATCAGCGCCGTTGCTGCAATTTTAGACCAAATACGAGTATTCAAATGAATTGCCCTCCTTTTTACTGCGCCTGCGGAGTTAGTTGTCGGATTCGGGAAAAAGGATCATTCCCGGCGCATCGCTTCGATACGCTTCACTCCAAGAAAACAGTCAGCTAGGCAGCCCCTGTTTTCATCTTTCGTCCCCCGCACCTCAAGTTCAGGTTTCGGCCTACTTAATATATCACAATTTTGTAACCAATAGGTCAGGTAAATCCCACCAAACGGCGGAATTGCTTGATTGGACTGGTTACATTTTTGTGTTCAAAGGTAAAAAGAGTGTAAATTTAGATCGTACGTTCGATCCATCGGAGGACAAAAAACCGCCCGAATGGAAGCTCGGACGGTCCTTAAGATTTATAATACTTTGCTTAAAAAATCCTGCGTACGCTGATGCTTCGGCGCCCCAAACACCTCTTGCGGCGTACCTTGCTCCAGAATGACACCTTGATCCATAAACAGGATGCGGTCGCCAACCTCACGGGCAAATCCCATCTCATGCGTAACGATAACCATCGTCATTCCCCGTTCAGCCAGGTTCTTCATAACGTCAAGCACCTCTCCGACCATTTCCGGGTCCAGGGCCGACGTCGGTTCATCAAACAGCATCACATGCGGCTCCATAGCCAATGCGCGGGCAATCGCAATCCGCTGCTTCTGTCCGCCGGAGAGCTGCGCCGGATAGGCGTCCCGCTTATCCTCCAGTCCAACCGTGCGAAGCAGGTCCATGGCGATCGCTTCCGCTTTGCCTTTATCGAGCTTCTTCACGCGAATCGGCGCGAGCGTAATGTTGTCGATCACGGTCTTGTGCGGGAATAGATTAAAGTGCTGGAACACCATCCCCATTTTCTCGCGGGTTTTATTGATGTCATGTCCCTTGGCGGTGATCGAAGCGCCTTCAAAGGTGATCTCCCCTTCGGTCGGAACCTCTAACAGGTTCAGGCAGCGGAGAAACGTACTTTTCCCCGACCCGCTAGGACCGATGACGACGACAACTTCGCCTTTGGAGATTTCCAGATCGATCCCGCGCAAAATATGGAGTTGGCCGAATTTTTTATGCAAACCTTTAACGGTGATCACTGGTCTTCAACTTCCTTTCGAACACGCCCAAAATCCGAGACAGCGTGAATGTCAGAATAAAGTACATAATGGCGATGATCAAATAAGGCGTCATCCCATCGTACGTAATCGTCACGACGGACTGTGCTTGATAAATCAGCTCGGCCGTACCGATGATCGATACGATCGACGATTCTTTAATGATCGTAATAAACTCGTTGCCAATCGCGGGAAGCACCGATTTGATCGCCTGCGGAATGATGATATGGCGCATAGCCATCCCTTTGGTCATCCCCAAGGAACGGGCCGCTTCCCCTTGTCCCCGATCGACACCTTGAATGCCGGCACGGAAAATTTCCGCCAAATAAGCCGAACTGTTAATGGACAATGTAATCGCACCTGACTGAATCGGGGTGAAATTAATATCAAACATAAATGCGAACCCGTAGTGAATAATCAACAGCTGTACCATCATTGGGGTGCCACGCAGAAATTCAACCCACACATGCCCCAGAAACCGTAGGATCCCCCATGGCGACATGCGCAATAGTGCGATCAACAAACCAAGAAAGAAGCCGCATATCACGCTGATCGCTGCCAAGAGTAGGGTATACTGAACACCGGCCAAGAAGTAACTGCGGTATTCCATAAACATTGAAATTAAGTCCATAACGCCTTCCTTCCTCCTCCTTTACCTTAAACCCTTAAGCAAAAAAACAGAAAATAGCGAAAGCTTCGCTATTTTCTGTGGATGGATATCGTGATTATTTTTCGGCCAGTTCGCTAGCTTCGGCAACGAATTGATCGATGCTGCCTGCGCTAATCAAGCGATCGAGCGTCTTATTCACTTGATCCAACAGTTCTTGGTTGCCTTTCTTAATGCCAATCACGTAGCCTTCATCCTCAGTTACCGGCTTGGCATCGGTGATGACCAGGCCTTTAACGTTCTTAACGAACGATTCTGCGACAGGACCTTCCAAAATAGCAGCATCTACACGGTTGGAGTTCAACTGCATAATGATGTCATTGATTTTAGCCAGCGAGGTTAGTTTGGCATTCGGAATTTCCTTCGCCATTTCTTCTTGAATGGAACCTTGTTGAACGCCGATTTTCGCGCCCTCCAGCGATTCCATTGTGCTGAACTTGTCTTTGTCCGCTTCACGAGTCACCACAGCTTGCTCCGCTTTGTAGTAAATTTGCGACATGTCGATTTGTTCAGCACGTTCTGGAGTTGGGCTGAGTCCAGAAATGACGAGATCCACACGTCCGCTCGACAGCTCGTTCAGCAACGTATCGAATTTCAAGTCTTTAATCTCCAGCTCAGCGCCCAGATCCTTAGCGATTTCCTTAGCGATTTCTACGTCGAAACCAACGATTTCGTCTTCGCCTTTGTCGTTCTTAATGTGGAATTCATACGGCGGGAAGTCCGCACTCATCCCTACGATCAGTTTCTTAGCCGGTTCGGTTTGGTCTCCGCCCGCTTGAGTCTCATTTTGGTTCGCGGCTTGGCCGGCGTTGTTTGCCGCGTTGCCGCTGTTATTTTTTTCCTGACCACAAGCGGCCAGCACCATGGTTACCATCAAGACCGCTATGAATAACATGCCCCATTTTTTCATGCTTTTCTCTCCTATTCTGCTTTACTTATTACACTCGATGATGATTACTGGGCTAATTATAAATCAGAATGCATATATATGCAAAACAATTTTCATGATATACAAAAGTTTTCACAGATCTGCCCTATTGAACCTCGCAAATCCCTATTTATCATACTTTGGTCAATTCAATCCTGAATTATGTTTCACATTGGGTTCATGCTCCTTGCTGCCTTGGGGAATAATGAACATCATCACCATCCCTAGCGAATTTACGAGAGGAGGCGCCAATCCGTGCTGCTTGAAGCGCTCTACCATGTGCCCCGGGATAAATGGGCGTATGCCTATGATTCAACCACGATCCATCTTCGCATCCGGACCAAACGGGATGATGTGGAACAGGTTGTTGCGATGACCGGGGACAAATACGATTGGACGGGAACCTACCAGGAGCTGCCGATGGAAAAAACGGCCCATGACCGCATGTTCGACTATTGGGAGGTCGCTGTGCGTCCCAAGTTCAAGCGCCTTTCCTATGCCTTTAAGCTTACGGCGGGAACGGAAACGGTTTACCTGCTGGACACGGGGATTCAATCGGAGTCCCCTCAACCGCCGGGGGAATGCTTTGAATTCCCGTATATCCATGAAAACGAAGTAGTCCGGGTGCCGGAATGGGCGAAGCAAGCGGTCTTTTATCAGATTATGCCGGAGCGGTTCGCCAATGGAGACCCTTCCAATGACCCCAAGCCGGTCGAAGCCTGGGGAGGCAAGCCGACCCGTGAAAATTACTTCGGCGGCGATTTGCAGGGAATCATTGACCACCTGGACGATTTGACGGACCTGGGTATCACGGCGATTTATCTCACGCCTCTATTTTTGGCTCCGTCCAACCATAAATACGACACCGTCGATTATAAGCAGGTTGACCCTCACTTTGGGAACAACGACTTGCTGCGGGAGTTGGTTGAGCAATGTCATAACCGAGGGATCCGGGTGGTGTTGGACGCAGTCTTTAATCATTGCGGGGAGCATTTCCCTCCGTTCCAGGACGTCCTCAAACATGGAGAAGCCTCCCCTTATGCCGGTTGGTTTCATGTCAACCAGTTCCCTGCCAGAGTAGAGAACGGGATTCCGACTTATGATACGTTTGGGTTCTTCCCCAACATGCCTAAATTTAATACAGCGAACCCGGAACTTAAGAAGTATTTGCTGGAAGTCGCCGAATATTGGATTAAGGAAATCAAATTGGACGGCTGGCGGCTTGACGTCGCCAATGAAATCGATCATTCGTTCTGGCGGGAGTTCCGGCAGGTGGTGAAACAGGCAAACCCGGAAGCCTATTTGATCGGAGAGGTATGGAGTGACTCACTAAACTGGCTGCTGGGCGATCAATTTGATTCGGTGATGAATTATCCCTTTGCGGATAAAGTGCTGGAGTTTTTTAACGGCGGTGTAGACGGGGCTGCCTTCTCCGATGAGATGGGTGCGCTGATCATGCGATATCCGCATCAAACGAATGAAGTGATCTTCAACATGCTGGGAAGTCATGATACCCCGCGCCTGCTGACCCGCGTCGGCGGCGACAAGCGCAAGCTCAAGCTCTGCGTGGTGTTTCTGTTTACGTATATCGGGACGCCTTGTTTGTTTTACGGTGACGAGATCGGACTTACCGGCGACGGGGATCCCGATTGCCGAAAATGCATGGAGTGGGATCGCAGCAAACAGGACCGTGAGCTTTACGATTTCTACAAGCTGATGATCAGGTTGCGCAAGCAGCACCCGGCGCTTCGTCACGGTCATTTTCGATTTTTGCATGCGGAACCGGGGGATCCGTGCATCGTATACGAACGAATGGATGAGAAAATGCATTTTACCGTGTGGATGAACAATACCCCGAAGCCAGTCACCCTCACCCATCCGATGCAAACGAGCGATTGGCGAGATGCCCTCACCGAGGAAGCGGTGGTGCCGACGAACGGGGTAATGAGCATTTCCCTGGATCCCTATGGCTTCCGAATTCTGTACCGGCACATTCAAAAATAACGAAGAAAAAAGCGGACGAACGATCGTCCGCTATTTCTTCAGGCTTTCGTATATGTGGAGGTATTGTCTTGCCAATGCATCCCAACCGTAATCGCCGGCGAACGCATTTGCTGTAATCCGGTGCCAATGCTCGGGCTGGCGGTAGAAGGACACCGCCCGGCGGAGCGTATACAACATATCGTGCGCGTTATAGTTGCGGAAGGTGAAGCCGTTGCCCTCCCCCGTAAATTCGTTGTAGGAGCGCACTGTATCGTTTAAGCCGCCGGTTTCTCGTACGACGGGGATCGTGCCGTACCGCAGCGCCAGAAGCTGGCTGATGCCGCATGGCTCAAACCGCGAAGGCATCAGGAAGATATCGCTGCCGGCATAGATGCGCCGGGATAACGCGTCGCTGAACTTGATTTGGACCGACAGCTTCCCGGGGTGACGCCATGCCGCTTCCCGGAACCAATCTTCATAAGCTCGGTCCCCTGTGCCTAGAAGCACAAACTGCACGTCATCCGTACTAAGCCATTCATCCATTACCCGAATCACCAAATCCAGCCCCTTTGGTTCAACTAGACGGGTAACCATCGAGATCAGCGGTGTATTTGGTGTCTCCGGCAGCCCGAGCTCCCGCTGAAGCACTGGTTTATTAGCCCGCTTCTGCTCTAGGTTGCGTCCATAACGGGCAAAGAGCTCCAGATCGGTCTCCGGATCGTAAGCCCGGGTGTCAATTCCGTTCACGATTCCCGACAACCGGCCGCTGATTGAGCGAAGCAGACCGTCCAGCCCATAACCGTAATGCTCGGTCTTGATCTCCTCAGCATAAGTTGGGCTGACCGTCGTTACATGATCGGCGTAGACCAAGCCGGCTTTCATAAAGCTGACTTGATCGTAATACTCTACCCCTTCCGGCGTGAAGTAGTCCCAAGGGAGCCCCAACAGATCTCCCAGAATCTCTTTCGGAAAAATCCCCTGATATAACAGGTTATGTATCGTATAAACGGTCTGAATGTTCCGGTAATCGGGCCGATCGCGGTAATGCTCCCGCAGCAGCAGCGGGATCATCGCCGTATGCCAATCATGGCAATGGATAATGTCTGGCATAAACCCGGTAAGGGGAAGCAGCTCCAGCACCGCCCGATCCAAAAACGCAAACCGCTCGCCGTCATCCCAATGGCCATAGATCCCTACTCTGCCAAAATAGTCCTCGTTATCGATCATATACACGGGGATTCCTTCCCAATCCAGCCGGGATATTCCGCCGTACTTGTTCCGCCATCCGACTGGCACCATGCCGGTGCCGAGATGATGCAGACGTTCACGGTAAATTTGCGGCAGCTCGCGATATCTTGGCATGATCACCCGTACATCATGGCCGGCTTCGATCAACGCCTTGGGCAGTGCCCCAATCACGTCAGCCAGGCCTCCGGTCTTAATAAACGGCGCGACTTCGGCCGCAGCAAACAAAATCTTCATCGTTTCGCCCTCCTCGTATAGTATCTTTTGAAAGCTCTTTTCTTTCAGCTTCCAGCCCCGTAGGGGCTGGAGAGATTCCTTGAAATTTTCCAGCAAATCGTTCTTTGAAAATTGAATGGGGACTGGACTTTCTGGAATGTCTCTGGACAATGGAACTTAGGGTCCATTCGGGGAAATTCGTATCCCTCCTGTAGCCACGTCTACATTAAAAGTCTGTTTCTCCGGTACACGTCTGAACTTCTTACCCGCTGGCTGTTCCCTTCGGCAACCCATGCCCGGCTATAGCAGTGCCGGGGCAGCTCATGGACTGAAGTGTGTTCTCATAGGCGAGGGTGATTGATCTGCGTGTGCGCCGGAGGCATCCCGGAGCGTCCATTCCCTGAATCCCTCAACAGAAAGGAGGAACTCCATTTGAAGTTATTTGTCGGTATTGACGTCAGCTCACAAGAACTGGAAGCGTGCTTTATGAATCCCGACGGAGACAAGCTGGAAACGCTCACCGTCAAGAATAATCTCGACGGCGCTTCTCATCTGAGAGATCGCATCGTCGCTGTAGCGGACAAGCATTCGTCTTCCGAGATTCACATTGGCCTTGAAGCGACTTCGGTCTACAGCTGGCATCCTGCCATGTTCATGCATGAGGATCCGGCGCTCAAAGCCCGTAAAGCCAAAGTGTTCACCATCAACCCGAAGCTGGTCAGCAAATTCAGAGAAGCCTACCCGGATATGGACAAGACCGACCGTCTTGATGCCTGGGTGATTGCGGATCGCTTGCGCTTTGGACGATTGACCACCACCATCGTCATGCAAGAGCAATATGTTGCGCTCCAGCGCCTCACGCGCATGCGATTCCACCTGATCCACAACCTGGCGCGTGAGAAGCAATATTTTTTGCAGAACCTGTTCTACAAGTGCAACGCCTTTACGACCGAAGTAGACAGCTCGGTATTCGGTCACGCGCTCATGGAGATGCTCTCCGAGAAGTACAGCCTTGACGACATTGCCACGATGGATGTCGCCGAATTGGCCGACTATTTAAGGGACAAGGGACGCAATCGCTTCCCTGATCCGGAGAACGTCGCACGCTGCATTCAGAAGGCTGCCAGAGCCTCTTATCGACTTTCCAAAGTGGTTGAGGACTCCATCGACCTGGTGCTTGGCACATCCATTCAAGTGATTCGAAGCATCCAGGCACAGCTCAAAGATTTGGACAAAGCCATAGAGCGCATTCTCGAAGGCCTGCCTGAATCCAAATGCTTGCGCTCCATCCCTGGGATTGACCGGGTGTATGCCGCCGGTATCCTCGCGGAGATTGGAGACATCGATCGCTTCAGTGATCAAGCGGCTGTGGCCAAGTATGCCGGCCTTTCCTGGCGTAAACATCAGTCTGGCCCTTTTGAAGCCGAAGATACCAAACGCATTAAATCCGGCAACCGATTCCTTCGCTATTACCTGGTTGAAGCTGCCAACTCGGTGAAAAACCGCGATGAGGAATTCGGTGAGTATTACCGGAAGAAGTACAAAGAAGTTCCTAAGCACCAACACAAACGCGCCCTCGTCTTAACGGCAAGAAAACTTGTGCGTCTGGTCGATGTGCTGCTACGCAACGGCCAACTCTATACGCCACGGAAGAAGGTAACGACTGCGAAGGATTGACGCCCCCTTTGCCAAAGTCCTTACTCATTCCCAGTAAAAATCTGGAATTATCCTTGATTTGGGCTGGGATTAGTTTGATATTGTCATTTTTCTAGACTCAAAGCACTTTTCACATAGAAAATTTCCAATTTACTCGAATCTAGGACTTGACATCATACCGCTGGACTTCTTGGCGCTTGACGCTTCCACACCGTCATGCTCAGCGGAGGAAGCGTAACGGTCAGGCTTTGGGGCCTACCGTTCCAAGCTGTTTTTTCGCTCAAATGCAGCTTGGGCTGCTGGTGCCCGAACCCGCCGAAATGAACATCATCACTGTTAAATACAAGCTCGTACCGTCCAGGCAATGGAACGCCAACACGATACTCCCTTCGCTCCTCAGGCAGAAAATTCAGCAGCACCAGCAACAGCTCCTGCGGCTGCTTTCCTTTTCGCACATACGCAATCACACTTTGTTTGTCATCGTCCGGGATCATCCACTGAAACCCCTCAGGCGCATGATCCTGCTCCCACAGCGCCGGCTCTTGCAGATAAAAGCGATTTAGCGCCTGGCAATACCCATGAATCTGCCGATGTGACTCGTAATCAAGCAGGAACCAATCCAGCTCCCCTTGATCACGCCACTCGATAAATTGGCCAAATTCTCCGCCCATAAATAACAGTTTTTTCCCTGGAGTTGTCAGCTGATACCCAAGTAACAGACGAAGTCCGGCGAATTTTTGCTCGTAGCTGCCAGGCATTTTGTCCAGCAGCGATTTTTTGCCGTGCACGACCTCGTCATGGGAGAGCGGCAGCGTAAAATTCTCCGAATAGGCGTACCAAATCGGGAACGTAAGCAAGTGATGACGGTGAGGTCTTTCGCTGAACGGAGTTTCAAAATAATCCAACGTATCGTTCATCCACCCCATATTCCACTTGTAATTAAAGCCAAGTCCACCCTGATGCGCAGGGGCGGTCACTAACGGCCATGCGCTGGACTCTTCCGCCATCATCAAAGCATGCGGGAAGTAGCGGAACACCGCAGTATTGAGCTGCCGCAGGAATTCTATCGCCTCCAGATTTTCGCTGCCGCCCTTTTCGTTACGCGCTGCCGCCCAGGACGGTTTCTCGAAATCGTAACGAATCATGCTGGTCACGGCGTCGACTCTCAGCCCGTCGAAATGATACTTTTCAAGCCAATATATCGCGCTGGAGATCAAAAAAGAACGTACCTCGGGTTTACTGAAATCAAAGCTGAGCGTCCCCCATCCCGGTTTCTCCGCTTTGGCCGGATCGGCGTACTCGAACAGGGGCGTTCCGTCAAAAAGACGCAGCCCGTGATCATCCTTCGTAAAATGGCCCGGCACCCAGTCGAGCAACACACCAATCCCGGCCTGATGACAGCAATCCACGAAATACATTAAGTCCTGCGGCTCCCCATACCGGCTGGTAGGGGCAAAATAACCCGTCGCTTGATATCCCCATGATAAATCATACGGATGCTCACATAGAGGCATGATTTCGATATGGGTGTAGCCCATCTCTTTCACGTAGGGGATTAACAAATCCGCCATCTCTCGGTATGTGTAAAAAGAACCGTCGGGCCGTTGCCGCCAGGTCCCGAAGTGAAGCTCATAAATGTTGATTGGCCGTGCGTAAGGTGCGCTGCGGTTCTGGATCCACTTCTCATCTCCCCAAACGTAGTTGTCCAATTCAGTGATGATGGAAGCTGTTTTTGGCCGCACTTCTGCATAAAAAGCATATGGATCTGCCTTCAAGCGGGTCTCCCCATCCGGCCCGGTCAAAGCATACTTGTAAAAACTTCCAACCGGAACATCCGGAAAAAAACGAGTCCAAATTCCCGAATCGGGTATCTTATATAGTACATCACGTGTCCCCTTCCAACCGTTCCAGTCGGCGACAACGGCGACTTGGCATGCATTCGGGGCCCAAACGGTAAAGCGAACTCCACGTCTTCCCCCTTCGGTTACGGGATGGGCGCCAAACGTGCGGTAGCTTTGATACAATGTCCCCTCGCGGAACAAGTAAATATCCGTGGGGGATACGGCGGAAGCCCATGCTGATTCGAACCTGGCATCAAACAAATCTGTCACCACCTTTACAACGGATGAAAGAACGTCAACTGTTTTAAGAAATTCAAAAAAATTTCAGTATTTACATCAAAAATATGTAATACTTTCGGATATTTTCCATAATTTATTCCATCTACATTATATCCTAATGTATGTGCCTCACAGACCAAAACATGCGGGAGGGAAATGAAATGAGGAAAAAGGACTGTATTGCAATGCTTCTTGCCGGCGGAGAGGGGCGACGATTATCTCCGCTGACCACCAAGCTGGCGAAACCGGCCGTGCATTTTGGCGGACATTACCGGATCATCGATTTTCCTCTCAGCAACTGCGTCAACTCCGGAATTGATACGATTGGGGTTTTGACGCAATATGAAGCGGCTTCGCTCCATGAGCATATTGGCGAAGGAGAACCATGGAAGCTGAAGCACTCCGAGAATGGCGGGATCACTTTGCTGCCAGCGTATCGGGAAGGCGTTGAGGAATATACGGGAACGGCGGACGCCATATACAAGAACATGGCATTTGTCGATGGTCATTCGCCCAAATACGTCCTGATCCTTTCGGGAGACCATATTTACCATATGGACTACCGTCACATGTTGGATTTCCATCTCAGTCACCAGGCGAAAGCAACGATTTCGGTCATGCCGGTACCCTGGGAAGAAGCCCATCGCTTTGGCATCATGACGAAGGATGAGCACAACCGCATTACCGAGTTCGAGGAGAAGCCGGCGCAGCCCACTAGTAATCTCGCCTCGATGGGTATCTATTTGTTTGATTGGGAGTTCTTAAAGCGACAGCTCGAGGAAGATGCAGCCAATCCGAACTCCAGCCATGATTTTGGCAAGGACTTAATCCCGAAAATGTTGGCAGGCAGCGAGCCGCTGCACGCGTATGAATTTGAAGGGTATTGGCGGGACGTAGGAACGGTTCAAAGTCTATGGGAAGCACATATGGATTTGCTGGTTGAGTCCTCCGAATGGAAGCTTCATCGTGAGGATTGGCCGATGTTTACCCGAGAACGGCCGCTCATGCAAGGATGGGTTAAAAAACGTCACACCCACTTCCCTTCCTCCCTCATCCATGATCACTGTTCACTCGAAGGATATGTAGAACGTTCGGTTATTTTCGCCGGCACGGAAATTGGCCGGTACTCCCGAATCAATGACAGCGTCATTATGCCGGGCGCGAAAATCGGTCGTAACGTCGTGATCGAGCGGGCGATTATCGGTGAAGGCGCCATCATCAAAGACGGTACTGTCATCAAAGCGGAGCCTGGAGATATCAGCGTTGTGGCCCCTTACGAAACCGTGTATGCCAAACCGGTAAGCCGACCTCAGCCCTCCCGCTTGCTTCAGGAAGTGTACGATAACGCCCCTCGGCTTCGGGCCGAAGGCTTGCTCTCCTAACCAAAAAGGGGCCGCTTCGAAAGAATCCATGGATGATCTTTCGAGGCGGTCCCTTTCGGTTCTGTATGTGCTTTTAATCGGTGTTAAACTTGAGCATATAAATCAGCGTCCAGCTGATATAAATTGAATTCGCGTCCGTTATTGCTGGCCGTTCCTTGGAGCTGATACCCTAAGCCCTCGTATAACTGAGTAAGCTTCTGGTTCTGGTTCCAGCAGTCAAGCCGTATGCCGGGACGTCCCAGCGCCTTGGAACGTTTAGCAGCATAACGTAGAATTTCACTGCTCAGCCCGCGACCGCGGTAAGCCAAACGGATCGTGAGCCGGTGCAGGTAACTGTAACCGGGAACGTTCAGCTCGCCCCAATAATCGGGATCTGAATCCTGCAGCGTAAACAAGGCCACCGGTTCGCCTGACTCCTGCAGCAGGTAAATTTCACGATCTTCAAAATATGACCGAATCAGCTCCGGTGTAAATTGCTGCGGATTCCACTGATTCACGCCATTTTCTTGCATCCAAGTCGCGGCTTCTACCAGGACCTGCCGCACCGTCTCCAAATCATCTTCGCCTGCCAGTAAGACGTCAAGCGTTTCCTGAGCCGTTTCAAGTTTATCGATGAGCTGCTCCAAAGTAGGTTCCCTTCTCTCCATGAATCTCTATTTATTCTCTCTCTATTGAGGCTTTGTCTCCGTTTCGGCTGCAGCTTCTTCCCTTTGGGTGTCGCTTAACAGCGGCAAGATCACAGAGACGGTCGTCCCAACGCCAAGCTCGCTCTGAATTTCCATTTCCCCATGATGCAGCTCAACCAACTGCTGACTGATTGCGAGTCCCAGCCCGGTACCGCCGCCCTGGTGATTCACCTGGAAGAAACGATCTTTCACTTTGTTTAAATACTCCTCGCTAATGCCAATCCCCGAATCGATGACATCCACTTTCACACGTTCCGCATCCAGACGGTCGATGACCAGATGAATCCAGCTTTGTTCATGGGAAAACTTGATCGCATTGTCCACCACGTTCAAGAACACTTGCTTCAGACGGTTGCCGTCCCCGCTGACAATGGCGGTGCCGTCGGTTTTATCCTCGAGCTTCAACTGAATATGCTTCTGTTCCGCCTTTGCCCAGACGTTGAGCATCGTCTCCTGAAGCAGTTCTTTGAGGTTCACCTCTCCGATCACCAGCTTCATCTCGTTGGATTGCAGCTTCGAGAAATCAAGGATTTCCTCGACAAGTCCAATCAAGCGATCGGTTTCTTTCGCGATAATCCCTATCCCAATCTTCGTCTCCTCAGGATCGAAGCCGCCGGAGGTTAACGTCTCGCTCCAGCCCTTAATCCCGGTCAGCGGCGTGCGCAGCTCGTGTGAAATCGATGAGATAAAATCATCCTTGATCTGATTGCTGCGGACGATCTCTTCGGCCATATAGTTTAAGGTAGCCGCCAGCTCACCGAGCTCATAACGGTAATTGCCTTTGATTCGCGCATCGAATTTCCCTCTGGCCATTTGCGCCGATACGTCACGAATATTATTAATGGGCTTAACGATCGAGTTCGCCAATCCGATGCTAAACAGCGTAACGATGGCCAATACGGCCACCGAAACCGCAATCGACATAAAGGTCAAGTTCAGCAGCTTGGAATTTACTGACTCCATCGAGGTGACGTAGCGGACGATGTATTGCGTATGTCCTTGGATCTGAAGCGGCCTTGAAACGGCCATCACCAGCTCGCCGGTCGCCGGCTGCCGCCCGATCCATTTGCCGACGTTCCCGGCTAACGCTTGCGGAACATCGCTGGTCTGAATCGCTTTGTCGGCTTGAAACGGATTGGTGCTTGCCTTGACCTCGCCGTTGCGATCCAGAATCATCAGCTCGGTATTATCCAGCTCAAAGGTGCGGAGCATTTCCGTAAAATAATCCGGATCCCCCTCCGTATTCAACCGGACGAATTTCTGGAAGTAGTCCGAAGCCCACATCGAGTGATTGGACATGTGATTATAGATCGTATCGTAATAATACATGCGAATGGCCAACGTGAAAATAACCTCGACCATAAACAAGGTTACGAATACAACGATGAAATAGTGTAAGACGATTTGCCGTCCAATCCCTTTCTTGATCATTGTCCCTCGCCTTTCCACTTATAACCGTGCCCCCACACGGTTTGCAGGAAAGCCGGTTCGGACGGGTTCGTTTCAATCTTCTGCCGCAAACGGCGAATATTCACATCCACGATCTTTGGATCGCCCATATATTCCTTACCCCAGACGTGATCCAAAAGTACATCACGGCTCAGCGGGGTATTCTCCTTCTCCAGGAAGAACTGAATCAACGAAAACTCTGTTGGGGTCAGCTCAATCAGCCGCCCGTTCTTCTTAAATTGCTTGGAGATCAAATCCAGCGTAAACGGTCCGGACGTAAACGTCACCTTCGCACTGCTCTCGCGGTAGACATTGACCCGGCGCAGCAGAGACTGAATGCGGGCGATCAGCTCGGTTGGGCTAAACGGCTTGCTGACATGATCATCCGCCCCAACGGACAACGCATAGACCTTATCCTGCTCCTGCACTTTGGCCGTGAGGAAAATAATCCCGATCCGTTCATTCGTTTCGCGGATCCGCCGGCACACCTCAAAGCCGTCAATCCCCGGCACCATCACGTCGAGGAGCGCGATGTCAATGTCCGGAACGCTTTGCAGCTTGCTTAACGCTTCGTTGCCGTCCGCCGCTTCAAGCACATCGAAGCCGTTTCGTTTCAAGTTAATGACGATAAAACTCCGGATGGACTCTTCGTCCTCCAAAATCAGCACTTTGCTCAATTTGGTTGCCCCCTCTTTCAAAAAACGGCTTAACGTTTAATTTCCGTCTCGCCTTTATTGACTTTTAAATCTGTATGGCTGAGGAACCCGATGACCTTATCGGCATCCCGTGCAAGCAGCTCCCAATCCCCTTTATTGCGCTCCCATTCCGACAGCGTAAAGAAGCGGATTTCCGCCACAGGCTCATTCGTATCGATCTTGACGAAGATTAGGTGCTCATTTTTGTCGGATTTCGTATCGATCGTCACATTGCCTTGCCATTCTTTCGGGAAGTTGAAGTAGAAACGTCCAGCCATATCCATATATTGCTGCATGACGAATTTGAGGCCTTCGTTCTCATCCCACTGGTAATAGGAGAACAGCCATGGAATTTCATCAAATGAAATATACTCCCAGCCTTTGGGCTTCTCCAGCATACCGATTTCCAGCAACCCATCATTATTGACGTCACCGCTGAGAATCGGATACCCTTTGAGCGTCATATCCTGCGAAGGCAGCAGGTTGACGAGCTCCCCATCCTTCATCACGATCACCGTCGAGAAGGCGGAATGGGTTCCCACCGTTGCGTCAAGAATAATCCCTTTTAGGTTGGGCGTAATGTTACCGCTGACCGCATTATAATACTCGCTGATCGGATCGTCGAGTTCCAGATGGCTTAATTCCTTAAAAGATCCGTCATATTGATACGTTGTAACCGTTGTATACTGCTCGCGTTTTAAGTTCACAACCGTGATATCCGGAATGTTATCCTGATTCAGATCGTCCACCATAAAATAATTGTACGGCAACGCGATCGCCTTCTCGACTTCGCTGCCGTTATAAGTATATACGGTTAATCCTTTTTGCAGCTCATCGGAGCCGCTGGAGAAGCCAGCGATAATCTCCAGATTGCCGTCGCCGTTTAAGTCCAGCAGATCAAACGTTTCAAGGACCTGACCTTCGCCATCAAAACGTACCTTCAGCACCCAGGAGTTCCCCTGATGCTCTAAAATCATCCCGTGGATCCGCACCGCTTCATCCGGCGTCTCATAGAAGACCACCGCCTCCTTGATCCCGTCGTTGTTCAGGTCAGGCGTGCGAATAGAGCTGATATTGCGGACGTCCCGCGGCGAGACGATCTCTCCGCCTTTCAGCTCGGCCTTAATGACGCTGATTAGCGATGCGCGGTCGGTGGAGAGCTGCGGTGTTTGCATCAAGGATTTCGGATCGCTGATCACGCTGCAGCCGCTTAGGATCAGAAGCAGGCAAGCTCCAGCCCAAGCGGATAATCCCCTCTTAGTCAACATGCTCATCACTCGTTTCATACCAGATCAATCAGGCGTTTCTCTTCCATCGAGAGCCGCCGTCCGGACACGTCAAGC
Source organism: Paenibacillus sp. MB22_1 (assembly GCF_047200555.1). Taxonomy (NCBI): domain Bacteria; kingdom Bacillati; phylum Bacillota; class Bacilli; order Caryophanales; family Paenibacillaceae; genus Paenibacillus; species Paenibacillus sp. MB22_1. The sequence continues at coordinate 1,329,579 of NZ_JBLADV010000001.1, read as the reverse complement.
TTGATCTTTCCTTCAGAAAGTCCCCAGATCCGGGTGCAGTAACGCTCCGCCAATTCCAGCGGCAACGCCGTAATGACGATCTTATTTTGTTGCGTGCAAAGCTCCTTTAACGTTTCCAGCACGCGTTCCGCCGACTTAGGGTCCAGCCCGATTACCGGCTCGTCCGCAGCCAGGAAGCTAGCTCCGTGAACCAGCGCCCGGCAGATGGCCACACGTTGGCGCTCACCGCCGCTCAGCTTACCGGCTTTGACGTGGGCTTTGTCCAGCAGGCCGTATTTCTCCAGCTCGTCCATCGCGCCCATGTAATCGTCCGACCGTACCATCCCGGTCAGCCGGCGAAGAAGCGGAGTTTGTCCCACTTGTCCGATCAGGACATTTTTTAGCGCGGTTTTCTCCGGATACAAGGAGGGGTTCTGTTCGAGATAAGCGCATTGGGAGCGATATTTCTGTGAGCCGCGTCCGCCGCCTTCAATCACTTTGTCCCCGTTCCATGTATAATCGCCCCGATTCCAGCGTTCACGCAGCGCCAAGCAACGAAGGAGCATGCTTTTGCCGCTGCCGCTTGCCCCGACAACGCCAATCATTTCCCCTGCACCAAACTGGACGGTAATATCGCGAAGCACCTTCTTCTTATTTCCATCCACCGATTTCTGCAAGTGGTTGACTCTGATCATGTCCGATTTCTCCTTTTACGATTAAGAGGTACTCAAAGTTGTTGTTCACCTTTTTTGAACTAACATGAAATTTGCAATACCCTTTCTTACCCTTTAGTGTATTGGAAAAATCAACGAAAATCCATTACAGCCTGTTCATATTTACGCTTTTTTTGTAAAGCTCCGGCCGGAATACCAGCCCGGATGCGGAAAACAACAGATAAGCCGAGCCCAGAAGGATGAATAACATCGGAGCCGCGCCTAGCTGCATGGCCGCTCCACCGAGGTTCGGGCCGATGATGCTGCCAAAGTTAAAATGAAAGGAAGCAATCACATTAGCGACCGGAAGCAAATGACGCGGAAGCAAATCCGCGGCATACGCCAGGCCCAGCGAGAAGAACGAACCCACCAAGCCGCCTGCGCCCATGAACAATAGAAGCAACGCCATAAAATGACTCCCAGCCAATGGAACAGCCAGAAACAGGAGTCCACCGGTGAGTCCTGCGGTCATCAGCACTTTTTTGCGGCCGAACCGGTCGCTTAGGATGCCAAGCGGGAGCTGAAGAATCAGGCCGCCGATGCCAAAGAACGGCAGCAATGCCGCGATATCCGCAGCGCTAAGCCCCGAACGTAAGCCGTAAATCGGAAAGTTGCTGTTCATGGAGGCTTCCATATATCCGTAAAGCAAGGCAGGCAGCAGTGCGAACCATGCCAGCCGGTAGATTTGCGGAACCTTGCGCGGAGCACCGGCTTCCTCCTGACGAACTGGTTCCGGCGCACGATCCGGCAAATACAAGGCGGCTAGGATTACGATGGTGAGGAACAGGATCGCCAGCAAAACGAACGGAACAGCCTGCCCGTATTCCAGCAGCCGGATGCCCAGCGGTCCAATGCTGAAGCCAAGCCCGTATGACATCCCGTACAAGGAGATGTTCCGGCCTCTTTTGTCCTGCGGCGATACAAGAATGATCCAGAGCTGCGAGGTAAAATGAATCGCACTATCCCCGATCCCGACAAGCAATCTCAGGATGAACCACAGCCGTAAATCCGATACCAGCGGAAACACCGGCAAAGCGAGCATAACGAGGACGACGCCGCTCAGCAGCAAGAGCTTAAACCCGGTGCGACGCAGCAGCTTCTCCGCCACCAGCGACATGGCAAACGATCCGACATAAAGGGCTGCAGCATGCAGCCCATTTACGGAGGAGGAGATCCCCCTTTCTTCCATAAATATGGACAACACCGGCAGCAGCAGCCCTTGACTGAGCCCCGCGATAATAATGACAGAGATCAGAATAAAGGTTGGGGTAAATACACGATGGGTCCTTCTGATCGAGCTTTCCAAAATGAAAACACTCCTTAAAAAACAAAGAAAAATCGTCAATATGTTGACGACTTTTCCCCAAATGATATTTTCCGAATAATCCTTTAACATTATAGTAGACAATCCACTACCGAACAAGCCATAATGAATCTGAATGCAAAGTTCTTTGGGAGGTTAGTTCAATCATGGCCTATGACGTGAAAGTGGACCATTCTTTGGTCTACGAACTGATCAGCAGCTTTATGATATATACGACACAAAAATGGGTGAATAATCTCGATGTCGGCCTGGAATGGATTGCCGAGGTTGACGCCCGCCTCGCGCCGGAGGAGCGGCAACAATTTGCCGAAGCGGCCAAGTACCCGTTCACAGACTATGACGTCTTGTACGTTTGGGCCTTGGAGCGAAACGGTGCGGTGGATATCCCGCAATTTCTGAACGACATCGCGGAAAGCTCTGTCGTGTCCCTTTACGACCGTACTAAATCCTACATTCCCACTGTGAGTAGTGAGACAATCGAACGGATTCAAAGCAGCTATATCCCGTTGCTGAAATGCTGGCACCGGCTTTATATGGTTTCCATCAAGAATCAATTCCTCCCGTTGCTGGAGGAAGATGCAGCCGAGAAGCATACGCTGCTGCAAAAGATGGACACCGACGCGCTGATCGAATACGCCTCCGGCGGGTTGGTGTTGGAGCCTTTGAAGCCAATCTCCTTGGTCGTGTTAACCCCATCGATCCATTTTCGGCCGATTAATACATACGTCTTCTACGAAAACGTGCTGTTCATCCAATACCCGCTCGATATTCCAGAGCTCGATGAGGATGAGCCGCCGATGGTATTAAAACGTCTGACCCGGGCCCTGGCCGAACCGCAGCGGTTGCGCCTCCTCCGCTACGTTGCCGATGAGCCTAAATCGATGCAAGATATGCTGAAGGATCTAGGGGAACCTAAAGATCAGTTGATGCACGACTTGATGCGTCTGCGGGTCGCTGGCTTGTTGCGCATCCATCTGCTCGCCCAGGATACGGAGAAGTTCAGTATCCGTCCGGACGGGGCGGCGGAGCTCCAAATGTTCCTGGAATCCTATATTCGGCTGTAGTTTGATTTTATCGTAGGGCAGTCTGCTTTGGCGGGACGCTTCCGCTTGTGTTAGGATAGAGCTATACGTAGAGACAAGCGTGTCTTGGAGAAGGAGTGACCCGTGAGAAATGAAAACACCCTTGACTCAACAAGTTATTTTTGATTTAGATGATACCTTGATCCATTGCAATAAATATTTTGATCTGATCTTGGATCAATTCGCTGACCTGATGACCGATTGGTTTAAGACGTATGGCATCTCGACGAAAGAGATCCGGGAGAAACAAACGGAAATCGATGTTGCCGGGGTTCATCAAATCGGGTTTGCCAGCTCGCATTTTCCCGAATCGTTGGTGGACACCTACCGATATTACGCTAGAGTTACGGGACGGAAGGATCTTCCAGAAGAAGAGGAGCGTCTGATGAAGCTGGGGCTCAGCGTCTATGAGCAGCCCATCGAACCGTATCCCGGTATGGTCGAAACCTTAAATCTGCTTCGCAGTCAAGGCCATGAGCTGCACTTGTACACCGGCGGCGACACTGTGATCCAACAACGTAAAATCGAGCAGATGCGGCTCGCCGAGTATTTTCAGGATCGGATCTACATTCGTCAGCACAAAAATGCGAAAGCTTTAGAGGAGATTCTCAAGTCGCGGCGGTTTGATCGTTCCCGAACCTGGATGATCGGCAACAGCCTGCGGACGGATGTCATGCCGGCCCTTTCCGCCGGGATTAAGGCGATTTACATCAAAATCCCTAATGAGTGGCTGTACAATATCGTGGAGCTCCAGCATGACGGGGATTCGGAAATGCACACCGTCACTTCGTTGGTAGAAGTTCCCCGTGTAATCTTTAACCATATTCATCAAACCCAACGGCAAAAACGGACCCTATAGAGGTCCGTTTTGTTCGTTTCACTTAAGTTCGGGAAGGCTCCGCCTCCATCAGCTCCAGCTTGCCGGTCGTGCGATCGACCAAGGAGATGCGGGCTTTTACCTCGCCCCCCTCGCGTTTGAAGGATAACAGCTGGGTTTGGCCTTTCGTCAAGAGCGCGTTTAACATGGCCGGCGAGATTTTCTTGCCGCCGAACTCCTTCCAGATGACGAAGCCGCAGCCCTGCTTGTAATGCGTGCAGCCATAGCCCTTGCGGCCTTCGATGATTTGACCGCCGCAGCCTTCGCGCGGGCAGGGCGCCAGCGGTTGCAGGCTGCCTGCCGGCAACTGCTTCGCGGCGGCTTGGACTGTGCGGCGCTCACTCGCCCCCGAAGCGGCGGCGGATCGTCCCGTTTTACCGCCGCTGCTGCTTCGGCTTCCCCGCCGGTTGCCCTTCTCCGTCTCGGCCGTCGCGAACATGGAGGCGTCCGCTTTTTGCTGCGTTCGCACCTTCTCGATTATCGATATGGTGAATCGGCGCACGTTCTCCATAAACTGCTCCCGCGCCGCTTCCCCCTTGGAAATCTGATATAATCGGCGCTCCCATTGCCCCGTCATCTCCGGCGAGGTCAGCAGCTCGACGCCGGCGCGGCGGATCAGCTCTACGGCGGTCCGGCCTTTTTGCGTCACCGTAATCTTTTTCCCTTGCATCGTAATGTATCCGACGTTCTTTAACCGCTCAATTGTCGCCGCCCGGGTGGCTGGAGTGCCGAGTCCGGCATCCTTCATCGCTTCGCGCAGCTCCTCGTTCTCCAGGTTCTTCCCGGCGCTTTCCATCGCTTTAAGCAGCGTACCTTCGGTATAATGCTTTGGCGGCTGGGTTGCCTTCTCCTTCGCTTCAGCGCCTGTGCATTGCACCGGACGGTTACGGTCGATCTCGAACGGCTCGCTGATCAGCTCTTCGGTTTCGTCCTCCTCGTCCTTCTTCTTGCCGCGTCCTTTTCCGGCTTTGGCTCCGTCATCGCCAGGAAGACATACCTTCCACCCCAGCGACAGCAGCTCCTTCACGTTGGTTTTAAACGTTTCGCCTTCCACTTCAGTCAACACGGTATGTTGCTTATACTCCGCCGCCGGATAGAAATGGGACAGGAAGCGACGGATCACGAGATCGTAGATGTTCTGCTCCTCTTTGCTTAACGTGCCTGGACGCCGAAGCGTCGGCAGGATTGCATGGTGGTCCTCCACCCGAGACGGATTGCACACGGCCTTGTTGCCGACATGCACCAGATTCGGACGACCGCCTTCCGCCAGTTCCTTGTAGCTCGACGATTTCAGCATGTGCAGCACCTTATGCATCCCGTCGATATTTTGCTCGGTCACATAGTTGGAGCTTGTCCGCGGATAGGAGATCACCTTATGGCGTTCATAAAGCGCCTGGGCGATATCCAGCGTCTTCTTGGCGGAATAGCCGAACTTGGCATTCGCTTCCCGCTGCAGCAACGTCAAATCGTACAGCTTATACGGATACTCCTTCGTTTCTTTCACTTCGTATTCGGTGATCCGCCCTTCCTTCCCGCGAACCTTCGTGGCAATGGCCTCAGCCTTCTCCTTATCCGTCAACCGGTCCCCCTGCCAGCTGCCGGTATACTTCCGGGTATCCTGCTCAAATTCCGCTTTGATTTCATAGTAGGTCAGGGAATCAAAGTTCTCGATTTCCTTCTGCCGGTCGTAAATCAGCGCCAGCACCGGAGTTTGTACCCGTCCAACGGACAGCAGCTCCCGATGTTTGGTCGTAAACGCACGCGTCGCGTTCATCCCGATCAGCCAATCTGCTTCGCTGCGCGCCCGCGCGGCCTGCGTTAGGTTCTCGAACTCGGACGCATCATGCAGCTCGGCAAACCCTTTGGCGATACTCTCATTGGTCAAGTCAGAAATCCATAACCGCTTGACGGGCTGGGTTAACTTTAACTGCTGCTGGATCAACGCAAATATGTACTGTCCTTCGCGGGCGGCATCGCACGCATTAACGATCATATTGCAGCGTTTCGCGAGCTCGCCGATGGTTTTCAACTGATCCTTCGTGCGCGGATTCGGCACAATCTTGAACCGATCCGGCAGAATCGGCAGGTCGTTGAAATTCCAGCGTTTGTATTTTTCATCATAGGCATCCGGTTCGGCCAATCCTAACAAATGGCCTATCGCCCAAGTAATGATGTATCGCTCTCCCTCCAGGTAGGATCGGTTGTTTTTCGCCTTCGGCTCAATCACGGCGGCGATCGTCCGTCCCATATCCGGTTTTTCGGCTATTACGAGCGTTTTCATGCTTAAGGGCCCCTCTTCCTCTGTCTCTTAAATCTAAAAAAGAGCCGCGCTACGCGCAGCTCTAGTAAGCTAGTACCTATTATAGCATATTGACCCAGGATCGTCCTGTCAAAATGTTGTGGTTCGTAAGCGGAATTATACCAGCACCGTCGAACCCATCAGATATTTATCCACTTCACGTGCCGCCGCTCTGCCTTCGTTGATCGCCCAAACGACCAAGCTTTGGCCTCGGCGCATATCGCCAGCCGCAAACACTTTCTCGACATTGGTTTTGAATTGACCGTATTTCGCCTTCACGTTCGTACGGCGATCTCTCTCGAGTCCCAGCTCATCCGCGATCGTCGATTCCGGACCGTCGAACCCGATCGCAATCAGCGCCAGTTGCGCTGGGAAGACGCGCTCGGTTCCCGGAATCGGCTTGTAGATTTTGCGTCCGGTCTCGTCGACAATCCGCTGAATTTGCACGGTGTGCAGTTCCTTCAGGTTGCCGTTTTCGTCGCCGACAAATTTTGTCGTCATGATCGAGAATTCCCGAGGATCTTTACCAAACAATGCTTTCGCTTCTTCTTGGGCATAATCGAGCGTGTACACGTTCGGGAATTGCGGCCAAGGGTTGTTGATCGGATCCCGTTCCAGCGGAGCTTTCGCGTGGGTACCGAATTGTGTGACACTGCGGCAACCGTGGCGCAGCGCCGTCGCTACGCAGTCAGAGCCGGTGTCCCCGCCTCCGATGACGATAACATCCTTCCCTTCCGCGGACAAATAGTTCCCGTCGGTTAATCCGGAATCCAGGTAGCTCTTAATCGTGCCGTTCAAGAAGGGCATCGCATACTGTACCCCGTTCAAATCGCTGCCTTCGATATTAAATTCACGTGGTTTGGTTGCCCCTCCGCAGAGCACCACCGCGTCGTATTCATCGACAAGCTGCTTAGCTTTGATATCTTTGCCGATTTCCGTGTTCGTAACGAATTTCACGCCCTCGGCAGCCAGCAAATCGACGCGGCGCTGGACAATCGCTTTATCCAGCTTCATCGTCGGAATCCCGTACACCAGGAGACCGCCGATTCGGTCTGCGCGCTCATAGACCGTCACTTCATGGCCCGCTTTGTTTAATTGGGCGGCACAAGCAAGACCGGCTGGTCCGGAGCCGACAATGGCTACTCTACGGCCTGTCCGCTTCTCCGGAGGTTCAGGAACAACCCAGCCTTCTTCGAACCCTTTATCAATAATCGCCTGTTCAATCGTCTTGATCGTGACTGGCTCACCGATCAGACCTACGGTACAGGAGCCTTCACAAGGCGCAGGGCAAACCCGTCCCGTAAATTCCGGGAAGTTGTTGGTTTTGTGCAAACGGTCCAGCGCTTCTTTCCAGAGATTACGGTAAACCAGGTTATTCCACTCCGGAATCAAGTTGTGTACTGGGCATCCCGCTGTCCCGCCGGCCATATCAATGCCCGTGTGGCAATAAGGCGTGCCGCAGTCCATGCAGCGTGCGCCTTGGATGCGCAGATCCTCCTCAGACATATGTTTATGAAATTCTTCCCAATCCTTCACCCGTTCGGACGGGCTCCGGTCCCCGGGAAGTTCGCGCTTGAACTCCATAAATCCTGTTGGTGTAGACATCACAAGTTCCCCCATCCGTTATCATGTCACATGATATAAAAAGTCGGCGAGTCACCCCATACGGGCGATCGAAAACTTTTCATACGCCGTCATCAATGTATCTTGATGTTAGCATTCGGGGGAAATGTTATTAATGGATTAATGATATGATAATTTGTACTTATTATCACATCATTTGCGGCGTTCATAAGTGAGAAAGCGGTAATCATAGGGATTCTTCTCGTCCTGTACTCCCTGCTCCTCATGGACTAATTCAAAATCTTCCCATGAGAAGTCAGGGAAAAATACGTCCCCTTCGATATCCTCTTCGATTCGGGTCACGATCAGCCGATCCGCGAGCGGCAGGAAATGCTTGAACACGCCCGCACCGCCGATAATCATCAGTTCTCCCCGCTCCGCGTAGGTTAACGCTTCCTCCACGGAATGGACGACATCCGCGCCTTCCGCCTTGTAGGACGGATCCGCGGTCATCACGACACTGTGCCGGTTCGGAAGCGGCTTGCTGCCCATGGATTCCCAAGTCTTGCGGCCCATCACGATCGTTTTTCCTGTCGTATTCGCTTTAAAAAACTTTAGATCCGCCGGCAGTCTCCAGGGCAGCTGATTGTTCCGGCCAATGACCCCATTTCTGGACATCGCCCAAATTAGCGTGATCATCCCGATCGATCCCTCCATCCTCCGTAAATTTTATACAGCAACCGTTGCTTTGATCGTCGGGTGATACTGGTAATCGATAAATTCGAAATCCTCGTATTTATAGTCGAAGATCGAGTCAGGTTTCCGTTTAATCACCAGCTTTGGCAATGGATAAGGCTCGCGTTCCAATTGGGTTTTTACCTGCTCGATATGGTTGTTGTAAATATGCACGTCTCCGCCGGACCAGATGAACTCGCCAACCTCAAGGTCGCATTGCTGGGCGATCATGTGGGTGAGCAGCGCGTAACTAGCGATATTAAACGGCAGGCCAAGGAAAGTGTCCACCGAACGCATCGTCAGCATACAAGACAGCTTGCCGTTTGCAACATAAAATTGAAAAACGAAATGGCATGGCGGCAGCTTCATTTGATCTACCTCAGCTACGTTCCAGGCGCTTACCAGGTGGCGGCGAGAATCCGGATTTTTCTTGATCGCTTCCACCACGTTCGCGATTTGATCGATTTTCCGGCCGTCCGGGGCTTCCCAAGAGCGCCATTGCGACCCATACACCGGGCCGAGGTCGCCGTTCTCATCCGCCCACTCGTCCCAAATCCGAACGCCATGTTCCTTCAGATAAGCGATATTCGTATCGCCGCGCAAAAACCACAGCAGCTCGTGGATCACCGATTTCAAATGAATCCGTTTGGTCGTTACCAGCGGGAAGCCTTCGCTTAAGTCAAACCGCAGCTGCCGGCCGAAGACCGAGCGTGTCCCGACACCCGTTCGATCCTCCTTGGGCGTTCCGTTCTTCAGAACATCCTCCAGCAAATCTAAATATTTTCTCATGAGTTAAACACCCCGTCACATTGGTCTACTAATCCATCCTATTATAGCAGACTTCCTCGGCTTTTGAATGAGTTGATGCCCAATTTGTGTCACCCTCTCCGATTTATTTACGGCTTTCCGTCTGCAGCAAATCTAGCAAGTAAGCCTTTAAATCGACGATACGCAAAAAATCCGGCCTCTTCTCCGTTCCGTAGATGATCAGAGGCACCAGCGAAGCTGACGCATCCAGGCCCCCATGAGCCCCGCCTCCAGCATGCGTGGGCGCTCCGGCTTCCGCGAGCTCATAACCCGGTTTGGCGGTGACGATGAGAAATCTCCCTTCATGGGATTGCAGGGCGCCTTGTAAGCGACGCAGTGGATCTGGATATTTTCCATACGTAATCCGGAGTGGCCCGGCATGCCCGGTGCCGTTCTCCCGCTTCAAATCGAGAATCCGTTCCACCCCTTGCACGGTCCAGGATTGATTGTAGGGATCCTGCAAATCCCCGCCTGCTTTGAATCTCATCGATGCCGGATCCCCTGCTTTCACACAGTGAATCCAGCCATCTTCCTGCCAGGTAATGATGTCGATTCGCGGGTCGCTCCTCAGCACATCGGCGATTTCCTTCAGCGGCATCTCAGGTTTCAAAATGTAGACATAGGCCATCGTATCGTTTACAGCAAGGGTAATTTCCGTAGACTGGTCGATGGCTTCGCCAGTCGGCAGCACGTGATACCGCTGTAACAGCTTGGGCAAATAAATCACCGGCTGTTGGTCTTTGGGCAACACTTGGCTCATTCCACTATCTCCCGCAACGATCAGAATCGTATCGTTGGGCGCTTGCGCTTGAGATTCGTAAGCCTCCAGCAACTCGCTTAGGCGCTGGTCCGTCTCCTTGATTCCTTCACGATCTGTAAGGCCGTGTTTGTGCAACTTTCCATCCAGGTCAGGCAAATAAATCAGCAAAAAATCCGGCAGTTGACCGGTTTGGATCAAGTATTTTGCAACTCCAATTGCATATCGATCATTAAAGCCCATCCGGTCCGCAGGCCCGTCAGGCAAATCCGTCACCCCGTCAAGAGGGTTCGACAATGCCCCGAAAGCCAGAAAATCCGGCCCTTTCACTTGAAAAGGCAATGCCAGCGGAACAAGCCCGCGTAACGGTTGCGGCAAGTCGATTTGGTGTTCCGTCATCCCTCGGTAAACCAATCCGTTAACCGACCCGGAGGTGAAGCCCCTCCGCTTCAAATCCTCATATAGGGTCGGCAGATCGGGATTCAAGTGCTTTCCATTCAAATCCTTTAACGCATGAGTCAAAACCGATTTCGTTCCGCGGCGCAAAACTTCAAAGGGACCAGAGCCATAACCGATAACTCTCTTGCCATGATGCGGATACCAGGTTAAGCCCGGCACATGATGAGCATCCGGATAGCGTCCGGTAAGCAGCGTACTGTCGATCGATATCGACATAGTCGGAAAGGAGCTAATCATATCGGGATAATATTTTCCATGCTGCATGAGATATTGAAAGGTGGGAAGCTCATTGTGCTCAATTCCGCGTTGAATCGATTGGTCCATGAGGGAGTCGACCAGAACAAAAATGACCTTTTTCTTGCCAGTGGAGGGTTCGTTTATCGATTGGATATGTAGTAGATCCGGTTCTTTAGGAATGGGGGTTGGACGGCATCCGCCCAACAGCAGACCTAAAACAACGAACGGAAGCCAGAAATAGCATCGCCCGCACCGCGAGAAATTGCATAGCATGTTGCTCACCAGCCTTAAAGTTTAAACATAGTATGTCATTTCTTCCTATGTAAATACCTCGAACCCGTTCATCTAGAACGTGAGTTCGTATAGAGGATTGACTTTTGGTGCCTGGTAGTTTATAGTTAAATATGCCAAAATCATATAGATTCAAGCGAGTGAAGCACCTCGTAAGTCAGGCGAAATCGCCTTTCTTGCCAGGTGCTTTTTTGCGTTCCTATGAGGATGGCAAATTCGTATAGGTGGGAGTTGACGGTTTATGAAGTGGAGAAATTCGATCAGACTGCTGTTGCTGGCGGTAATTACGATTTCGCTGATGATGAGCGGAACCCGACCAATGTATGCCGCAAGCTCTTGGGAAGCGGCCTTGAGCGGGATTGATGCGATGTATGATGGGTTAACCGCTGTACAAACGCTGGTCAAACAGGAAAGCCTTGAAATTTCAGCACTGCGCAAGAAGAATAATGACGCTTTGGCAGCAATCAATGCGAAGCTCAAAGCCATCGATCAAGCCACAATCACTCGCCTGACTCAGGAATCCGAATCATTGCAGCGGAAGCATGCCTCACTGTTGGAAGAGTACAAATCTTTGGGCAAGCAGGTTTCGGCAGCCAAGATACGCAAAGATAAGAAATCGGCGGATCTGCTGGAATTGAAGCGCAATCAGCTGAAGCCCGCAGCAACGGCTGCTTCAGCGGAAATCAAAGCGAAGAAGGATGCGCTGGCCGCTGCGAAGAAAGCGAAAGCCGCCAAAGTCAAAGTCGTTAAAGACGCGCTCGCCCCCGTACAAACGTTAAAAAAGCAGATCACCGCCGAAAACAAATCCGTCGCCGCCGCGCGAAAACACCTTTCGGCGGCTGATAAACGATATAAGGCCAGCGTCAAGCGAGGCGACGCCATTGTTGCAGCATTGGAGCTCAAGATTGTGTATGATCAAACGAAAACCATTCACACCTCTTTAACGAAAGTGTACGATTGGGAAAAACAAATCTCCCGGACCATCACCAACGCTTCTGCGAAGCTGCCTAAATAGAGGCGGGTCACGATTCAGCAGTTAAGCTAAGCTCCAAAGTTCCGCGGACTCCTTCGTCTTCGTATCGGATTTTGATCATTAAGGTTTCATTGATTATATCGGTAACCGGAACGTCATATTGCTCCGTCGTAGATGAATGTTTGTAAATTCCCATGGAATATACGGCGGCACATATGCGGTCCTCGGGAGGCGGCTCCTTACGAACAATGGTGATGGAGCTTCCACAGTCGGCAATAATATTTACCATCGTTCCCGTTTTGTTCGTTAAGGTGACTTCCAAACGATATTCCGACCCGTCCTCCGATCGGGTTGCGTTGGCCGTGACTTTCAGGATCTCGTCCTCGATTTGTCCGGCCAACCGTTCGGGATACACTGGGGCTGTTTCCTCGTGTGGGGCTAGCGTCCGGTTCCCCATCAACAGGCTGAACAGCAGGTAGATCAGATAAAAGATAGACGAGCTTCGAGCGAGCATGGGCAATCCTCCAAACTTTTCCTTCATTTCTCCTGTCGGTTCTATTGACGATTAACAAAGCCAATAGCTTGCCGACAGGAGAAGACGGAGGAACTTTGTTTGGAATTATCTCATAGATGCTTACAAAGGAGCCGTATATCTACCGTATCGGGTTTCAAGTTCGATTAACCGATCTTTCTCTCCATGCAGGAATAACACATTGATCCCTTCAGCCCCATACCATTCCAACCCTATTAATATCCCTTTACCGGTAGTTTGGGCCGCAAACAGAAAGGAAAACATCTCCGGGGTCACTTCCCCCTGGTCATCTACCCGCCAGACGCTATTCGTATCCTCGGCAACAGCGGGATAGTCTAGGACGACAACTCCATGGTCCCGCACGAGGACGAAACTAAACAACTGGTTCTTCCCGTCCGGCTGAAATAACGCCAAATACAGTTTCGCATCCGAACCAACCTCCACTAGACTCCAGAGTTGCCGAATTGTTCTGTCCTTCTCGGATTCAAGCTTCTCGCGTAGAGGTTCATCCATTACCGAGCGTCCATCGGTAACGACGTTCAATAAGGAATCCAGCGGGATGTCCTGCGGTTGGAAGAGATAATACGTCGCATTCGGTTGTGCCGTACCTTCGGTCACAGTGAAGATATCCCCGGACAAATGCGCGAAATTGTAGGAAGTGTCTCTTCCTGAACCTGCGCCGTCTCCTCTTTGCCATGTATCGTAGGTGACGGGTAGCACAACTCCGTTCTCGCCAATTGCATGGGTGATTTGAGCCAGCTGCTCCTGCTGCCCCTCTTCCTCCCCGGCCACGATGATCCGGCTTCCAGTTTCGTCAGCAAATCCGAAGATCCCCTTCAATTGATCCGGATCTACTTCAGCAGGAAGCACCGGAGTAGACGATAATTGACCTTCCCCATTGTGATCTTGTTTGGTCATGGACGGTTTCTTCATCTCTGTGCCTGTATAACCCCCATTGTCCTGTGCTTCTGGATCACAACCAGCCACAATCAAAGTCAATAGCATGAATAAGAACCTACCAGCTTTCTGCATGCAAAAGGCACCTCCGGGTTTGACGTACTCTCTAACTACTGTATCTAACGCATGTTGTACTTATAAGTTGCAAAATGCATTGTTATATTGTAATATTACGATATAGTGATTGATAGGATATTAATGAGGTGAACCTACATGGATTACAATTTCAAAGCCTATCAGGAAACAGCAGAAATGCTGAAGGCCTTGGCGCATCCGGTTCGGTTATGTATCGTCCGCGGTTTGTTGGATAAGAAGCAATGCAATGTGACGTACATGCAGGAGTGCTTGGATCTGCCGCAATCGACCGTATCCCAGCACCTGCAGAAGCTGCGCAGCTTAGGTATCGTTGAAGCTGAACGCAACGGATTGGAAGTCAATTATCATTTGGCGAATGAGCGAGTCATTAAACTGGTTCGCCATCTGTTCGAGGAGGAACAATAATCCGATGAGTAAAAAGGTAATTATTGTCGGAGGCGTTGCCGGCGGAGCCTCTGCGGCCGCAAGACTTCGCCGTCTGGATGAAGAAGCGCATATCATCATGTTTGAACGGGACCCCTATATTTCGTTCGCGAACTGCGGGCTCCCCTACTACATCGGCGATTCGATCAAGGAACGCTCGAAGCTGTTGGTGCAAACACCGGAAGCGATGCAGCGCCGTTTTAACATCGATGTCCGCACGGAAAGCGAAGTGATCGGGATCGATCCGGCGACCAAAACCGTGCTGGTCCGCAGCAAAGAACGCGGCGAATACCGCGAAAGCTACGATGCCTTGATTTTGTCGCCCGGCGCGAAACCCATCCGTCCGAATCTTCCCGGCATCAATAGCAGCCGTATTCATACACTGCGGAATATACCGGACACCGACCGCCTGAAACAAAGGGTTGTGGATGAGCACGCAGGTTCGGCCATTGTGATCGGCGGCGGTTTTATCGGCGTCGAAATGGCCGAGAATTTAAGAGAAATCGGGCTTGAAGTGACGTTAATTGAAGGCGGTCCGCAAATTCTGGCACCGTTTGATCCCGAAATGGCGGGAGTCCTAGCCAAAGAGCTGGAGAATCACGGCGTGAAGCTGCGATTGTCGCAGACCGTCACCTCGTTTACGGAGCAAGGCAACCGGATTACGGTGCACACTTCGGACGGGCGCGAAAGTACTGCTGATTTCGTTGTATTGGCGATTGGCGTAAAGCCGGATACCGCTTTTCTGAAGGATACCGGCATCGAACTTGGACCAAGAGGACATATTCTCGTAAACGATAAGCTGGAAACGAGCATTCCTGACATTTATGCCGTGGGGGACGCTGTTGAAGTCGTTGATTTCGTCAATGGCTCGAAAACAGCGATCCCGCTCGCCGGACCTGCCAACAAGCAAGGACGGATCGCTGCGGACAACGTCTGCGGTCTAGGAACCACCTATAAAGGCTCGCAAGGAACGTCCATTATCAAAGTATTTGGACTTACCGGAGCGGCTACCGGGAACAATGAGAAAACACTCCAACGGATGGGCATCCCATACCATGTCACCGTGGTTCATCCTAACTCCCATGCCTCCTATTATCCCGGCGCTACCCCGCTCTCGATCAAGCTGTTGTTTCAGCCTGACGGAACGGTACTGGGCGCGCAAGCCGTTGGGTATGACGGAGTAGATAAACGGATTGACGACATCGCCACGGTGATACGATTCCGCGGAACGGTAGCGGATTTGGCCGAGCTGGAGCTGGCTTATGCCCCTCCCTACTCCTCGGCAAAGGATCCGGTCAACATGGCGGCGTATACCGCCGAGAACATCTTGAACGAAAGAGTTCGCGTGTTTGTGCCTCAGGATTTGGCGACCCGGGATGAACAAACCACTATGTTGGTTGATGTTCGTTCAGAGCTGGAGCATGCCAACGGACATATTCCCGGCTCCCTGCTGATCCCGGTCGATGAGTTACGTGATCGCTTGAATGAGCTGGACCCGAACAAGGAAATTTGGGTCTACTGCCAAGTAGGGCTGCGCGGATATACCGCTTCTCGGATTCTGCAGCAAAAAGGTTATAAAGTACGCAACCTAACCGGCGGTTACAAGCTGTATCAAATGGCCAATTACCAGCCTGGTCAGGCAATTTCACAGGAGCTTCCCGCAGATCATACGGCAAAAATGGAGGTCGCCGCTGCGGAGACAGTCCCGGCCGAACCACAGACTGAGCGGCATTCGGCCGCGCCAAGCGAAGCCCAAGCCAAGCAGCATGCCGATGCGGAGCTCGACGCCTGCGGGTTGTGCTGTCCGGGTCCGTTGATTCAGGTCAAACAAGCGATGGACCGTTTGGAAGCCGGACAAATTCTGCACGTAACCGCATCGGATCCGGGTTTCTATGAGGATGTGCAGGCATGGGCCGCCATGTCCAAACATCAGATGCTCCAGGTCACCAAGCGTGCGGATGGGATCATCGAAGCCTACTTGCGGAAGGATAGCCCAGCTCAGTCTGACACTACGGTAACCACGCAGTTGGCGTCCTCTCCGGAAGGCACGACGATGATTGTGTTCAGCGGCGATTTAGATAAGGCGATTGCTTCGTTTATTATCGCCAATGGTGCAGCGGCCAGCGGCAAGAAGGTTACGTTGTTCTTTACCTTCTGGGGCCTGAACATTCTGCGCAAATCGGAAAAGGTTCCCGTCGCCAAAACCTTCATTGGCCGCATGTTTGGCTTGATGATGCCGCGCGGCAGCCGCAAATTGTCCCTGTCCCGAATGAATATGCTTGGACTCGGGGCGAAGATGATTCGCGGCGTGATGAAACAGAATAACGTCTCGTCCTTGGAGGAATTGATGACTACCGCCATGGAGCAAGGGGTTGAAATCGTAGCCTGTCAGATGTCCATGGATTTGATGGGCATCCGCCAAGAAGAGTTGATCGACGGGGTCAAAATCGGCGGCGTTGGCTATTATTTAGGTAAGGCTGATCAATCGGGCATTAATTTATTT
Organism: Paenibacillus sp. MB22_1; assembly: GCF_047200555.1. Taxonomy (NCBI): domain Bacteria; kingdom Bacillati; phylum Bacillota; class Bacilli; order Caryophanales; family Paenibacillaceae; genus Paenibacillus; species Paenibacillus sp. MB22_1. The sequence goes on along the minus strand of NZ_JBLADV010000001.1, from coordinate 1,312,972 downwards.
GTTTAAACGTAAAGGGTTCTTGGTCTACGCGACCAAGAACCTTTTTTGCGGTATAATTTGGGAATAACTTTCGTCTTGCGAATAAAAGGAGAGTTGCCCAATGAGCGAACAAATCCGCCAAAACAATATTGAACGTTTCACCGGGTTCAGTGATCTGTATGACCAAAACCGTCCCAAAGCTCCAGTTGATTTGATTGACATCCTCACGATGTATTTAGAACGCCGCCCCGAGGTCGTTGCAGATGTTGGCTGCGGTACCGGTCTCTCCTCTTTTATTTGGTTGGAGCGTGCGAATCAAATCGTAGGGATTGAACCCAACGATGATATGCGTGCCGTAGCGATCAACCGTTGGAAGGAAGTCGGCAAGCCACAGCAGCTTGAATTTGTGAAAGGCTTGTCGTATGAACTGCCTTTGGAAGCCTCCTCCGTTGATCTGGTTACGTGCTCACAATCCTTTCACTGGATGGACCCGCAACCAACACTGCAGGAATTCGCCCGGGTATTGCGTCCTGGAGGCATTTTTGCCGCATACGATTGCGATTGGCCGCCGGTCGCCTCGCCCCAGCTTGAGCAAGCCTATGAAGAGCTCATTCAACTGGGTGACAAACGAGCCAGCGAACTAAGTGAAACCGGGAAGGAAGCCTATAAATGGCCCAAAGATCAGCATTTACAGCAAATCCGCAAGAGCGGCCTGTTCCGATATTCCCGTGAGATCGTCTTTCACCATTGGGAGGACTGTGATGCCGATCGGTATGCGAACTTGGCCCTCAGTCAAGGCGGATTGCAAACCGCCTTGAAATTAGGCGCGGACGAAATTGCTGCCGCTGCCGAGCAATTTCGCGCACGAGTGAAACAGGGATTTGGCGGAGAAAGTCGACGTATCCTGTTTGGCTATCGGATGCGGCTTGGAGTGAAATGAAGTCAAAACCAGCAAAAAAAAGGGGCAAGACCGTAACATCGGTCTTGCCCAACATATTTAGGAGATGAACCACTTTTAGAAGAAGTGGGATAAACGTTCGCTAATTTTAGCGTGAAATGACGTGGATCGGATGACCTTCAACCAGTTCTGCAGTTTCCATCACGATTTCGCCCAAAGTTGGGTGAGCGTGAATGGTCAGCGAGACATCTTCGAGCGTTGCGCCCATCTCAACCGCCAAGCCCAGCTCAGCAATCAGGTTGGATGCTTCGATCCCGACGATTTGCGCGCCGAGAACGACATGGTTATCAGCGTTAGCAACGATCTTGATGAAGCCGTCAGGCTGGTTCAGAGAAGTCGCGCGACCATTGCCCGCAAACGGGAACTTGCCGGCTTTGACTTTGTAGCCCTTCTCTTTCGCTTCCGACTCCGTCAGACCTACGCTGGCGCATTCCGGATCGGTAAATACGACCGCTGGGATCGCTTTGTAATCCACCACGGAAGGAAGTCCCGCGATGGCTTCTGCCGCAACTTTCCCTTCATAGGAAGCTTTATGCGCAAGCGCAGGGCCAGCTACGATATCGCCGATCGCAAAGATTTTCGGGTTGCTGGTGCGGCCTTGATGGTCAACTTTAACCAAACCGCGGTCAGTCAACTCAACGCCGGCCAGATCCAGACCCAAATCGCCGTCGGTGTTCGGACGACGTCCAACCGTTACCAGCAAGTAATCGGCGGTAACTTCTTTGCTTTCGCCGTTTACGGAATATTTCACCGTAACGTTCTTATCGGTTTGTTCTGCACTTTCGGCTTTAGCATTCGTCACGATTTCAATGCCGGTTTTCGCCATGTTCTTGGCAACCAGACGAGTCATGTCTTTATCAAAGCCAGGCAGTACCGTATCCATACCTTCAATGATCGTCACTTTCGTGCCGAATTTGGAGTACATTTGGCCGAGTTCGGCACCGATATATCCACCGCCGATAACGATGAGGCTGCTTGGAACTTCTTGCAGCTCCAGCGCTTCCGTCGAGGACAGGATGCGTCCGCCAAACGGGAAGGCTTTCAGCTCGATTGGACGGGAGCCGGTTGCCAAAATGCAATGCTTGAAGCGATAACGCGGCGATTCATGATCGTTGAAGCAGCGAGCTTCGTTTTCATTGATAAACATCACTTCACCGTTGAAAACTTCGATCTTGTTGCCTTTCAGCAGGCCGGTAACGCCTTGGGTCATCTTCTTAACGACACTGCTTTTGAATTCCTGGGTTTTCTTGAAGTCTACGGTCACCTTCTCCGCTTTTACCCCAAACACCTCTGCATGTTGAGCAGATTCGTATTGGTGAGCTGCCGCGATCAGCGCTTTGGACGGGATACAACCACGGTTCAAGCAAACACCGCCAAGCTCGGCTTTGTCGACGATGAGCACTTTTTGCCCGAGTTGGGCGGCACGAATGGCCGCCACATATCCGCCGGGACCTGCCCCAACAACTAATGTATCAATATCAATAGAAGCATCTCCTACTACCATTGACGATTACACCTCCATAACGAGCAGCTCTGGGTTAGCGAGCAGCTGTTTGATATAGTTCATAAAGTTCTGTGCTGTTGCACCATCGATCAGACGGTGGTCGAAGCTAAGCGACAAGGCCATAACCGGTGCAGCAACGATTTCGCCGTTCTTAACCACCGGTTTTTCGGTGATGCGGCCGGTACCAAGGATCGCTACTTCAGGGTAGTTGATAATCGGCGTAAAGAACATACCGCCAGCAGAACCGATGTTCGTGATCGAAATCGTGCTGCCCTTCATTTCGTGAGGTGCCAGTTTGCCTTCGCGGCCGCGGGATGCCAGGTCTTTGATCGCTTCGGCGATCATCCATATGCTCTTCCGATCCGCATCTTTAATGACCGGAACGATCAAGCCGTTATCGGTGTCGGTTGCGATCCCGATGTTGTAGTATTTCTTATAAACGATCTCATTGTTCGCTTCATCGATCGAAGCGTTCAGAGCCGGGAATTGACGGGAAGCGGCCACCAGCGCTTTAACGATGAATGGAAGATAAGTGACTTTAATGCCTTTCTTCTCGGCGATTGGTTTCATGCGAGTACGGAAAGCAACCAGTTCCGTAACATCCACTTCATCCATAATGGTAACATGCGGAGCCGTGTAAGCCGATTTCACCATCGCGTTGGAAATCGCTTTGCGGATACCCTTGAACGGAACGCGTTCTTCTTCGCCCTCTGTTGCGATCGCTGTTGGTGCAGCGGCAGCAGGCGCTTTTGCAGTTTGGGCTGGAGCAGCGGCTTGTGCAGGTGCAGCAGCTTGAGCTGGAGCAGCGGCGGCAGCTCCGCCTTTCTTGAAGTTGTCAACGTCTTCCTTCGTGATTTTACCGGCTTTCCCTGTCCCTGGTACCAGCGACAAGTCAACGCCTTGCTCGCGAGCATATTTGCGTACGCCAGGCGTAGCGAGGATCTCACGGTTTGGAGCTGCAGGAGCTGCGGCTGCGGCCGGTGCGCTTGCTGCAGCAGCAGGAGCGTCATGACCTTGTGCAGGTGCTGCGGCTTGTTCAGGCAGATCGCCTTCGGCATCGATGATGGCGACGACTTCGCCTACGCGGAAGATCGCACCGTCTTTGCCGAACACTTCAAGAACCGTACCGTTAACTGGACATGGTACTTCAACGACCGCTTTGTCGTTTTGGACTTCCATAATGATGTCTTCGTCCGTTACCTTGTCGCCCGGTTTAATATGCATTTTGATAATTTCGCCTTCATGCAAACCTTCGCCAAGCTCAGGGAAGCGGTACTCGAATTTAGACGAAGAAGCTGCTTGCGGAGCCGGAGCTGCTGCTGGAGCAGCTGAAGCGCTTGCTTCAGCCGCTGGAGCTGGAGCACCTTCTTGTTCAGGAATATCGCCTTCAGCTTCGATGACGGCAACAACTTCGCCTACACGGAACACAGCACCGTCTTTACCAAACACTTCTTGTACAACACCGTTCACAGGACATGGTACTTCAACAATCGCTTTGTCGTTTTGTACCTCCATGATGATATCTTCATCCGTTACTTTGTCCCCTGGCTTGATATGCATTTTGATGATTTCACCTTCATGCAAGCCTTCGCCTAGTTCAGGGAACCGATATTCAAACTTCGCCACAGGAAAGACCTCCTATTTGTTCTTCGATTTAGAATTCCAGCACTTTGTTAACACCATCGATCACGCGAGCCGGAGACGGCAGCCATTGATCTTCGATTTGCGCGAACGGATAAACGGTATCCGGTGGAGCGATACGCAGTACAGGAGCTTCCAGGTGCAGAATCGCTTTCTCGTTAATTTGCGCGATGACTTCCGCAGCGATACCGGCCGATTTTTGCGCTTCTTGAACGATGATAGCGCGATTCGTTTTCTTCACAGAGGCAATAATCGTTTCGATGTCGAGCGGCACGAGGGTGCGCAGGTCGATCACTTCAGCTTTAATGCCTTTGGTTTTTTCCAATTCTTCAGCAGCTTTAACTGCGGTATGAACCATAAGACCGTATGCAAGAATCGTTACATCGGAACCTTCGCGAACGACTTTGGCTTTGCCCAGTTCAACGGTATATTCACCTTCCGGCACTTCTTCGCGGAACGCATGGTACAGGTTCAAGTGTTCCATGAAGAATACAGGATCGTTATCGCGGATCGCAGAGATCAACAGACCTTTCGCGTCATAAGGGTTCGAAGGAACGACCAGCTTGATCCCCGGAGTTTGGGCGATCAGGCCTTCCAAAGCGTCGGTATGCAACTCAGCCGCTTTAACGCCGCCGCCAAACGGAGTACGGAACACGATCGGGGAATGATAACGTCCGCCGGAACGGTAACGCATCCGGGCCGCTTGTACAAGAATTTGGTCCAATGCTTCAAAAATAAAGCCAACAAACTGAATTTCCGCAATTGGACGGAAGCCTTGAATCCCCAAGCCTACCGCCAAACCGCCAATAGCGGATTCTGCGAGCGGCGTATCCATTACGCGCTCTTCCCCGAATTCTTTTTGCAGACCTTCTGTTACACGGAACACCCCGCCGACATTACCTACGTCTTCGCCGAAAATCAGAACATTTGGATCGCGTTGCAGTTCGACGCGCAAGGCGTCGCGAATCGCTTCTTTCATATTCATTTGTGCCATTGCTTGTATCCTCCTCTATAGAACGATCAGACTAATTTACACGTACGTTTATTGAAAATCGGCCTTTTGCTCTTCCAGGTGTTTAGGCGTTACTTCAAACATGCTGTCGATCAGGCCAGGAATTGTCATTTTTTCCGTTTGTTCTGCTTTCTTAATATGCTCGTTTACTTTCGCTTTCGCTTCTTCTTTCACACGAGCGGTATCTTCTTCGGTCCAAAGACCCTTCTTCTCCAAATATTTAGCCAGACGAGCGATCGGGTCTTTCTCGCTCCATTGACCTTCTTCTTCCTTCGTCCGGTATTTCGAAGTGTCGTCAGACAGGGAGTGTGGACGGAAACGATAAGTTACGGCTTCAATCAAAGTAGCGCCTTCCCCGTTGCGGGCACGTTCAGCAGCTTCACGCACGGCGCTGATAACTGCAAATACGTCCATCCCGTCGATTTTCACGCCGCGGATCCCAGCAGCAACTGCTTTGTGCGCGATCGACAAAGCTGCAGTTTGTTTGGAGAACGGTGTCGTGATGGCATAACCGTTGTTTTGCACGAAGAAAATAACCGGCAGTTTAAATACGCCAGCGTAGTTCAATGCTTCGTAGAAATCGCCTTCGGAAGAACCGCCGTCACCGGTGTAAGTGATAACGACTTGTTTTTGTTTTTTGAGCTTGTAGCCCATGGCGATCCCCATTGCATGCAATACTTGTGCGCCGATGATGATTTGCGGCATAAGTACGTTAACGCCTTCTGGAATTTGTCCGCCATGTTGATGGCCGCGGGAATACAAGAAAGCTTGATAAAGCGGAAGTCCATGCCATACGAGCTGCGGCATATCGCGGTAACCCGGGCAAATGAAGTCCTGTTTATCCAGCGCAAATTCACTACCTACCATTGTCGCTTCTTGCCCGGAAACTGGAGCATAAAATCCGAGGCGGCCTTGGCGGCCCAAGTTGATCGCACGTTCGTCCCAAGTACGGGTAAATACCATTCGATACATCAATTCTTTTAATTCATCGTCGGACAGAGCCGGTACTTTATCTTTGTTAACGATTTCACCGTCTGGCGAGAGCACGGACAAAGCTTCTACTTCTTCCGTGTATACTTCATAAGGAATCTTGCTCATTTTTTTCACCTCGACTGAAAATTTGATTAACTTGTTCCTCTGTTATAGAATTATTATACTCCTGTTTCATTCTAGAAGTCAAAGGAATTAAGGATTGTTGTGTTATATTTTTATCTTTGTGTATGTAACAGTTTAGAGAAAATAGTATAACACAGATCCATTTTGTGGTAACCTATCGTTGTCCTGCTTCATGGTAAATGTTACTTGATTCAACTTACAAAAGCAAAAATCTATACAACGGAGTGTGTAGAACTATGACAGATTCGAAATATTTAAAACGAACCGTCGTCAAAGAGGAAATCCAAAGCCAATTCTTAGGTGAGAAACGTTATCTGCGTGTGTATCTGCCTCCTGGGTATAACGAAATCCTCAGTTATCCTGTCGTTTACTGTCAGGACGGCGAGGAGTTCTTCAATTTCGGACGGATTGCGACACATGCCAATCGCCTGATTTTAGATGAAGGGATTGAACCGTTTATCATCGTTGGCGTTGAGGTGAATACCGCCGTGCGCACAGAGGAATATGCCCCATTCGGAAACCGGTTTGAGGCCTATACCCGCTGTTTCACGGAAGAAATTATTCCCTTCATCGAGCGCAATTATCCGGTTCGCCGTGAACCCGAGGAAAGGGTGCTGGCTGGTGACTCTTTAGGAGCAACGGTCTCCCTCCACCTGGCTATGAAAAATCCAAAACTGTTTTCCAAAATCATTAGCTTGTCCGGCGCCTACTATGAACCGTCCCTTAACCTCCTCGCTCAGGAGACCGATCTCTCCTATTTGTCGCTCTTTATGATCGTGGGATTACAGGAAGATCATTATACAACGGATACAGGCACCTATAATTTTGTTGAGTTAAATCGCAAAGCCAAAGCCTTGCTCGAAGAGCGCGGAGCCAGAGTCACCTATTTGGAGAAGGACGGGAAACATTTGTGGGGATTTTGGCAGCAAGAGCTCCCCGATGCGCTAGTCCACTTCTTAAAATAACGCTTTCATATCCAGTAAAATGGGAGGCTGTCCAAGGTAGAACCTTCATCTACTTCGGACAGCCTCTCTTGATGTCTTTCCACCATAGTCTCCTACGCGCGTTAAGGAGTCTGATCCTGCACGATAGCCCGCTCTGAACTGGATTTCGTCTTCGGCTTCGCTTCCGTTCCAATATAGATATCCCCTGTTGTCAGTGACCGTCTGGGCAGTTTCCATTTATAATGGACGGATAACATCCGGAAAAAGACAACTGCCGCAAACAACAAAATCAATTCCCATGTTGAAACGAACCACCCCATACCTACTGCCAGTCCAGCCAGCATCGCCCAAACCGCATAGATCTCGTCGCGCAGTACCAGCGGTTTACGCCCGGCCAGCAAATCGCGAATAATTCCGCCCCCGATGCCAGTCAGCACCGCCGCCACAAGCACCGCACTCATCGGATGCTTCATGTCCGTGGCATACAACGCCCCTTGAATTGCAAAAGCCGACAAACCAATCGCGTCGAACAGAACCTCTGTCCGTTTCCAACGACGAACCCATGGCATCGGCAGCACGAAGGCGACCAACACGGACATTACGGCCAACATAATCAAATCCCCTTGTCCCCATAACGTCGTTACTGGGACACCGATCAAGACATTGCGGACGATCCCGCCGCCAAACGCCGTAACTAGGCCCAACACCAGCACACCGAGGATATCGTACTCCTCTTCCATCGCTACGAACGCGCCGGACATCGCAAACGCGACTGTCCCGATGATGCTAAAAATCTCAAAGATGTGCATCTCTTCCGTCCTTCTCTGCCTTTCGTTGTCAGCTTTTTATTTATCAATCCTCATTGTAGGCCCACAAGTGGAAATTGTGCAACCCTAAAATCTGAATTATACTAACGAAAGTAGAAGATATTGTTCGGGAAAGGAAGAAAATCGAAATGACTGTGAACCGGGTGCACATTTTTGCAGGCGGACGATTAAATCCGGGAATGCTTCGTGAGGTTCGTTCGGATGATTGGGTGATCGGCGCTGACCGCGGGGCTTTATTTCTGGTAGAGCACGGGATAACCCCTCATCTGGCGGTGGGCGATTTCGATTCCGTGAACGAGGAAGAACTGGATCGGATTCGCAGACACAGCAAAGAGCTGGTCATTTGCGATCCGATTGATAAAGATCTGACGGATACGGAGCTGGCCTTTGACCTAGCCGTTCAGCGTAACCCTGCAGAAATCGTATTAACCGGAGTAATCGGAACTCGCTTGGATCATTCGTTGGCCAATATACATATGTTACTGCGCGCAGCGGAGCAAGGCATTACCTGCTCTATATGGGATGAACATAATTACATTACATTGTGCGGATCGGTCTGCCAAGTTGAGGATCGCGGATATACATATGTTTCTCTTCTTCCGCTGACCCCTGTCGTAACCGGCATTACATTAAAAGGATTCATGTACCCATTAGATGATGCAACGCTCCGCATAGGTCAATCTCTGGCGGTGAGCAATCAGTTAGCGGCTCCCGTCGGAACGGTGTATGTGAACGAAGGCTGGTTGCTTATTATCCAAAGCCGTGACTAGGTATTTGATTTGATTTTAATATGTATCATTTTTGTAACCTTTATGTGACCCCGGAATGAAAAGATGAAAGAAAAGCAGAACCCTTGATTTTTCAAGGGTTTTTTTCATGGATTTTCATTGATAAAGGAGGATGAAAAAACGCTATATCTTAAAAAAATGTAAACTTTAATGTTATTTTAATAATCGCCTCCAAACCGTTGCGGCCCAAGGTTTTTAGGGAATTATACCAAAATATAGGAGATTACAAATCTGTTATACTCCAACTAACGAACCGGTCAAATCAGAACTTGGAGGTATTACAACATGATGAAACGCAATCTATTCCAAAAAGTATTGACGGTCGGACTGGTGTCCGCCCTTGGTTTCGGTACGCTGCTTGCAGGCGGGGCTGAACCAGTACAAGCCCAATCGGCAACAAGCACTGCTGTATCCAAAGGCACGCAGGTTGTAAACTACGCGAAGAAGTTTATAGGCACTCCTTATAAATTCGGAGCATCGACTTCGACGACTAAGGTATTCGACTGCTCTTCCTTTACGAAGTATGTTATGAAGAAATATGGCGTTACTCTGCCGCGTACTTCCGCTGCTCAAGCTAAAGTTGGCTCAGCAGTATCGAAATCCAATCTGAAAGCGGGCGATCTGGTCTTCTTCTCCAGCGGCAGCCGGGCAAACGGGAAGAACGTAACTCATGTAGCGATCTATATGGGCAACGGGAAAATTATTCATACTTATGGGAAGCCAGGGGTAACGATTTCGAATTTGAACTCTGGTAACTGGAAAAAAACATATCTGAAGGCTCGTCGCGTCCTTTAGTCGGACAAGCCCCTCTCTTGATATAAGAAGTCGTTGCATAGATCAGTTGATCGCAACGACTTTTTCCTTTGCCATGGGATAAACGGCTGGCTTACGTTTAACCAAACATATATCCGGTGCCGCGAATCGTATGGAGCAGCTTTCTCGAATGGCCTTTATCGATTTTTTTGCGTAAATGCCGAATATAGACATCCACCACGTTGGTTCCGGTTGAAAAATCATACCCCCAAACCTGCTGCAGGATCAAGTCCCGTCCGCACACCTTCCCAGCCCGCTTCATCAAAAAGAGCAGCAGATCGAATTCCTTCGGCGTCAATCGAATGGACTCCCCGTTTCTCCAAGCCTTGCGGCTGCGCAGCTCGACTCGTAAATCCTCAAAGGTCAACTCGGTTAGGGAGCCATCCCCCAGCCGTTTGAACAGTGAAATCAAATGACCAACCCGAGCATACAACTCAGCCATGGGGATCGTGATCGGAACGACATCGTTGGCTCCCCCGGCAAAGCCGGCGACAACGTCATCGGTGTTCCACTCCTTAAGCAGAAGGATCAGCGGAAACGGAGCGAACCGCCCAATTTCCTCCAGAAGGACCTGGGAAGCATCATCCGGCAAATCCATACCCAGCAGCAGCAAATCCGGAAGCTCTTCTTCTATTATACGAAGCACGCCGGAGCCGCTTTGCTTCCAATCGACCTGATAGCCGGCTTCCTCTAATCCAGCCTTGATTCGCTCCCCTTGAGCCTGATCCTCTAAAACAAGCATAATGTAACCTTTCATCGCGCGACCACCTTACCTGCATCTGCCAATCCATTAATAAGATGGTCATTCCACCGGGAAATCATTCGGTCACCCGGAAAGGATCATGTTGATCCTTAACCTATATAGCGATCATAGATGGTTTTGGCTTCTGAAGGATCTTGCGTACCGTGAATTAACGCTCTCCCGTCCGCAAACAAGACCAACCGCTTTTCATCGATTGTAAAAGAGAGCAAGAACGGATTTACCTCCACCTTCCCCTCTTGCAATCGTTCCAGCCTCATTGCCATCTCCTGCAGTTCAAGCTTCCGTTTTGTTGCCGGACGAATCTGCACCGTGTCCCTGCCACAAAGCACCTCCGTCTTTCGGTTGCCGGCCGCAGACAGATACGGGTAGGTGGCTTCGCTTCCGCAAGAAAGGCAATCGTCCCGTTTGGCTGTGCCCACTTTAATTGAGGTTTGCTCGTTTCGCCACAGGTCAAAGGTCAGCAATGTGCCCCGTAACGCCTCCGTATTTCCGGTGAGCAGCTTTAATGCTTCCGTTGCTTGATGGGCTACGACCATTTGTACGGCCGGCGGGATCACCCCTACGGTGTCGCAAGTATCTCCGCCGAGCGGTACAGTCCCTAGTAAGCAGTTCAAGCAAGGCGTTTCGCCGGGCAAAATCGTGTAAGTTATTCCGTAACTGCCTACGCATCCGCCGTAGATCCAGGGAATGCGATATTTTTGCGAGATGTCGTTAATCATCAATCTCGTATCGAAATTATCCGTAGCATCCATGATGAGGTCAACGCCATGAATGAGGTCTTCTAATTCCTCCGGATCAACATCCATCACATGGGCATCGATGCGCACCTGACTATTGATTGCATTTAACCGTTGCTTGGCCGCGATCGCTTTCGGTACTCGTCCGGCCGCATCCGCTTCAGAAAATAGCTGCTGTCGCTGCAGATTGCTCCATTCCACGTAATCCCGGTCGGCGATCACCAGATGTCCGACACCTGCGCGAACGAGCGTTTCAGCGATCCCTGTGCCAAGCGCCCCAGCTCCAACGACTAACACCTTCGCTTGTTCAAGCTGGTCTTGGCCCGCATGACCTATCGGTGCAAACAATCGCTGCCGGGAATATCGATCCGGTTGCTGGCGTTCATGCTGCAGTTGTTGCTCAGTATGCGTTCTCTCCAATTTCCGCACTCCCCTCGCCAATGCTTGTCTTCTTATCGAATCCGGTGAAACAACCGCTTCGATGGTTTGTTTCAAGCATAGTACAGATAGGGCAAGAATTCAAAGGAGTTCCCCTCACTCTTCAGGTTCGAATGCTCTACAATCCAGCGAAAAATACCCGTTTTCGGCCGCAGCACGTTCATTCGGGAAGATCTCCTCTTCGCGATAACCTAACTCCGAGGCACGAGCACAGGTCATTCGATAGTAATATTTTAACCCCGTGGTCGGATCAACTGCTCCAACGATCGCCGGTGCCAGGTCTAATCTTCCCCCGCCGAATGCATAGTTGTTATAGTAGCGATCACCTACCGGAATGCCTTGCAGAAACACCAGGATTCCGACATCATCTAACGTATTATTCCACTCCTCCTGCGGGATCACCGGCAGCGTAAACGTATAATCCACTCCCAGCTTTGCCGCAATCCGATTATGAGCGCGAATCGCCCGGGCCAGATCCTCTTCAATCCGGCGGACGATCGTTGCACGCCGAACGGCATCAAAGGTTTCCTCATTCTGCAGCAGCGGAATGGAGATCTCGGACTTAATCTCGGTTTGCAGCCCGCTGACCCAGTGGTTCGCCGCTGCATCGTAAGCCGTCACGTTCCTATCCAACGTAAACGCGATACTGTTCCCGCTTGCGTCTAAATATGTATAGGGCTTTTTGTCCTGCCACCGGTAAGTCCACGTATCACTGCTCAGATCCATGTCCGCTGCATACAGAAAATAGCCGTCATAGTCCATGACAACGATCGCCGGGATATAAGCTAGAAGCGACTGCTGTCCCGCCGGATCGTCAGCTACGCCGAAATTCAAGGACAAGCTCCGAAGCAGTGCGGCAAGGGCTTGCTCTTTATCCGCCCGCATCCATTTCGAGGATCCGTACCCGCTCTCGAATTGCTGCAGCTCGTTCCGGTTTAACAAAGCCGCTGCATCCTGAACCGCCGTGCGCAAGGCGGCCGTATATCGGGTCTCAAGCCGGTTAACCTCCCGTAAATTTTCCGCTCGCAGCCCGCCCAGCCAAACAACTGGAGCAATAATGATGACAAAGATCACGGCCCAGTCAGTAATCTTCATTGAGCACCATACCTCCGTAGGTGAGTAAAGACGGTCCCTTCTTCCCTGCACTGTTATATAGAAACTCCGAAAGAATATCCAGCGGGCTCCGGGAGCGGTCGTAGGCTGTAACGGTGAAGAAGTCCCCTTCCTCTAGCTTGTACGGGACACCTTCTTGCCCTGTTCCGGATGGAAACAGGACCTTTAAAATATCTGAGGTATAGTAAGCATTGTATACGACGCTGAAATCACCTAAGAAAGTTCCCGGGTCAGCCGGATCGCCGTATTCCGGGTGATAGATCTTATGACGATGCTCCAGCTCAACCTCATACCATCCTCCGGATAACTCCAGTTCATGGACAAAATCCTCGTACATGTCCGGCGTGACGAACCCTTTGTTCCGCACGGCATCCGCAAACTGTACCAACGTATGGTACGCCGCCAAATATCGGAGATCCTCCTGGCGCTGCGCAGCCTGCAACGCTGGAAACAGAAACAGGAGCAGCACGGCAAGCAGCGCAGCCGTTATTTTCGACAAGGCGTTTACCATTCACTGCAACCTACTTTCTTTGAATAATCACCCGAACTTCTTTCCCTGATGAATCAAACCTATGTTCAATGCTGTAATTCGCCCGTAAATCCAATACTTCCAGAGCGCGTTTACGGCTTTGCTCCAACACATCCTCCAATAGACCAAATGGGACGGTATTCAAAACTTCCCCATTCACCTCGATCTCTACGCCGAGCTCAATCCAATCCGGAATCCGATGAAGGAGATCATTCCCGCTTAATCCGCCGCTTGTGTCCCCCAGAGGATCATCATCGCGGGATCTCTCCCCTGTTTCGCTTGTGAGCACACTTCCTTCAAGCGCGTAGACGCTGCGTCCAACGCCGTGTAGCTGCACCGCGAGCGCGTCATAGGACGCGTTCTGATTCGCTCCGATGTCCAGCATATAGATGGCAACGGCCAAAAAAGAGCTGACGGAGAAAAGCAGCCATACCAGACTTTTTACATGATTGATCACCTTAAATGATGCCTCCAGCCTTTCCCATTACGGAAGTAGCGTTGTCTGTGTAAATATCAATCCTCGAACCACATTCGAGCTGTCCTTGACCACCTTCGCCTTGAACTTGCCGCTCGGATTGACATATTCATTTAGCCGCTCGTCCCAGGCATTACTAATCGGCGCATTGCTATGATTGATCACCGCACCGTAATATTCCGAAGACTCAGATTCATTAACGTTCAGGATATCTCCATACCATTCCCCGCCTCTGTTCTTCCCGGTTTTCACCAAGATGCCAAATTGATCGCGATCCTTGAATTTCCGTAATGCATTGGTAACCTGCGAACCGCTGACGGTCGTATCGTCATAGACGGTAAACGAGGCTTGGGACAGCTCCGTCTGGATATCGGAGAAGCTGTTTTGCGCCGTTTTGGTCGCTTCCTGAGCAGAAACAAACAAGATAACTACAATCGTAATCAAAGCTATTGTCAAAAAGATCCCGGCTGCAACCTTTAGTGCGGATGAAGCGTTGTTCATGGATAAATGCCTCCTTAAATTTTTTTAAAATTTTTGAAGCTGTTCAAAATATAAGTTCATTTGTTCAAAGCTCATCCAAATTAGAGGAATCACCAAATAAGCGAAGACCAGAGCATACATGGGAGTAAAGCCAATCATACGCCCCCAATTCGCTTTGATATCCAGCGATTTCTCGTAATCCAACCGTCTCCGCTCAAATTGATAGGACAGATCGCTGTCAAGATCGTCAAAGGCATCGGCAACCAACAGCTTCTCCGACGCCAGCAGCAGCTTGTCCGCCAGCCGTTGGAATTCCTCCAGAACGACCTCCCGCTTCAGCTCCAGCAGCGCTTCCTCAGGGCTAAAGCTGTAGTTCAAGAGGCATTTATGCAATGGCTCCCGAAAGATCACCGCGTAAGAGGCCAGCCATTCTAGGATTTCTTCCACGGAGATCCGCTCCAGTTCCCGCAGGATCGCAATCATCGCCAAAAACTGATACACCTCATGCCGCATGTCCATCAATCGCATCCAACGCTGGAAGTAAAGCATCCATAGCGGCAGGTAGTATCCGGCCAATCCGGCTAGTAAGGCCAAACCAAACTCCCACCATTTGAGATATTCCTGATTCCAGCGCTGCAATTTGTCTAGGATTCTGTGGGTAGCTTCTGATAACTCTTCATGGGCCTTCCCCTCTTCTGCATCCTCCAGCATTTTGGAGACGGAGCGGAAGACTTCATCGTAGCTAGCCTTTGCTGACATGCCCAATTGACGCATGACCGCAGCATCTCGTGCAGCCTCCTGTCGTCCGGCATCAACGGTGTCCTTCGGCAAAGCGCCAAAAAAGGTGGATACGGCTGGAGGCTCCGTCAAAATCCGCTGCTTCGTAAGCTGATGAAGCACAAGGAATCCCCCGAGTGCAAGGACGAAGCTTAATCCCAAAATGCTGATTCGTCTGACCTGAAACGCTTCGATCCGAAGCCGATGATTCGTCTCCTTTAGCAGCTGAGAAATTCGATGATAGGCTACGGATTCGGGCGACGGAACGAACTGGCGGCAAAAACGGCCAAGGATTCGGTGCGCATAGACCCTGGCTTCCCATGATAGGTTTGTAGGCTTGGCTCGATAAGCTGTTTCTTCTTCATTCTTCAGCTTCTGCAGCAGAACATAACTGAGCAGAATGGTCAGAAATAGGACCGCTTTGATTAACATCCCTGCTTTGCTTAAATAGAACGCATCCATTAACGGGAAATGTCCCCTGGCCCACATCTCAACCGGCTTCGTAAAAAAGACCGGCACTAAAGCGATGACATGCAGTCCTTTCAGCAAATAATCCAACCGTCTTCTGCGGATGAGCTCCAATTGAACTTCTCCGGTCAGGCGGCTGATGCCGCGCAGGTACATGGAACCTTCCGCGCGTTTCCGGTCGCCGTACTCCGATACCAGCCGGGAAATGCCGGCAAAGGCCTTCAAATACCGGCTGGGAGCCTTCTCATAATATTTTTCCAAAGCGGTGTCCGGGTCAGCATCAACCAGCGCCTCGCTAATCCAATGGGCATGAACCCCGATTTCACGGCCCGTCGCTTCGCCGGCTTCCTCAATCGCATCAGGTACCATGCCATGCCGGTGAAACGCATGCCGAACGGCAGCGAAGAAATCAAGCAGCTGCTCCAGCAGCTTGACTTCTAATCGATTGACGTAACCATCGATCAGCAGGTCTTGCAGGACGACAGCGGTGATCAGAAGCGACAGAACAAACAACACGTCGGGATGCATCGCAGTTAAGATGGCGATCGATCCAGCGAATGACCCTGTGATCCCATAAGCGAGCTTCATCGTTTGTCGCCTTAGCTTCAGCTCGTCCTGGGGATAACTAAGCGCGAGCCGCATACGGATTTTTCCAGCATAATACCTTAACGGAGGCACCTTCATCCAAGCGGCATACGACTTAAGCAGGAACGCTGTAAACCATTGCCGAATCCCGCCCAGCGTTTGCTTAGGAGAGGCACCAACCGTACTCCCAGCATCTACCCATAACGGATTTTCCTTTCTTCCGAGCCATTGACCGACAGCATACAATCCGATGCCGCCAAGGACTGATGCTCCCAACACGATCAGCAGGATCGACTTAAGCTCCAACCTTCTCCCCCCAATACGAGCCAACAAACCGTTCAAATTCCGCGGCGTCTTCCGGCAGCATCTCCCGGGCCATAGCCTCTCGGGTCTGGCGAGATATCGGTTGCACAGCAACATAACGGCCATTTCGGTATTCCATGATCACCCGTTCCTCATAATTGGCATGATGAACTGAAGTCAATTGACCTCCCGCCGCTGGTTGGAAACCCTGCCCTTCCTGCCCCGCCCTGTTCTCTGGCTCCCGGCGGCAGCATTCAGTGATCCGCTCGATATATCGCCGTCCCGTCATATCGCGGCGCAGGTGCACGTCAAAGTCAATAACGGTAGCAACCTGCAGCTCAGCGACTCGTTCGTCGCGAAACACACCGGTTTTCAGCAGCGAATTGCGCAGCGACTCGATTAGATCGCGAAACGTCTTGGCATGGTGCGTAAAAATAGTGAACAAGCTGGCTACCTGCGCCATCTGCACCATCCAGGCGGCAACCTCGTCCGTGGCGACCTCCCCTAGGATGTGGACGGTACCGTCTGTCTTTTTCTGCAGATCCAATGCTGCTTGCCCGCTCACGTAATCGGTCTCCCGAAAGCTTAAAATGTTGCGTCCGCTGTACAAGCGGCGCAAATGCAGCTCAAAGGACATTTCCTGCACACGCAACGTATATGCGGCATAGATATACTTGACCATCGCCATCAACAGCGTTGTTTTGCCTGATCCCTGCGAACCCGTAATGGAAGTAATCCGGCTGCCCTTCATGAAATATTTCAGCAGCCCGATCGGCAGCTCGGCGTTCTCCCCCTGGATCAAGTGCTCCAACGAGGTGCCAATCATATCGAATTTCCGCACGAAAAAAGCCCACGTCTCTGCAAATGGCGGCCGGACGACCACAATCCGCGAACCGTCCTGCATCTCGTTCACCTTATATCCGTTAACCTCTGATAGTTGGCCTGGCAGATTAAATTTATAGATGTTCTGACAAACGCGTTTTAACTCCGCTTCGCTGCCAAAGGAGAGAAATGACAGGCGGATACTCTTACCTCGATAGAAAATCCAGACGCTCTCCCAAGAACGGGTCAGTTGCTCCCCATCCTCATCCACAGCAAACAAAAACCTGTCGTTCCCCTCGTACCTATGGCCAATGCCAGAGGAAGGCTCAACCGCCCCATATCCGCTTGGAATCCCGCTTACACCGCCGCTCAGTCCGTCGATCCGCATCTCCCGCAGCTCGTCCACCACCGAGAAGCCCTTATACATTTGGTAAACCCGCTGGACGACGAGATCCAGCTTCTCCTGAAACGTCAGGGGGCGATACTCTAAGAAAAAGATACGGTCAATGTCCTCACCGGTAATTTCGTATACGGGGGAACCCTCAGACGTTTTTGGCGGTTTCGCTTCATCCAGCGCATAGTCTTCGATCATTTGCGCTAGACCGTCGGCACCATACTGCTGCTTGTAAAGGTACAACAAGATATCGAAGCGGTCTTGGGCTGTTAACAGCTCCTGGCGATGAAAAGGCAAGATCCGGTCGATATTGTGTTCGTTGATTCCGTAATCTCCTGCCAACATGTCGCGGATAAACGACTTAATATATTGCTTGTCCTTCGGATCCCCATACGCGCAGCCACGAAGCGCTTGACGAAGCTCCGCACGCGCTTTCGCTTTACGGTTCCATGCTTCCTCGCTTAATCCCCAATCCAATCCGCTCGTACGGCTAAGTTCATGCAACCGTTCTTTGATGTAGGTTACAATAGCTGACCATTCGAAGCGATCCTGCCCAGTTGGACGCTCCACTCTCCCAGGTCCCGTCATGTTGGCCTTGCGCCACAAAAAGATCAGTACCGCCAGGACAAGAAGCGTGATGATTAACCCGTTCATCAGCCCATTCACTTTACGCCCCCCTTTCCTTCGGTGAAATGGATGCACTAGTAGTTCCTGCCGCCATTTCCATCAGCATGTCTCCGAGCTCGTAGTATCCTTTCAGTAGAAGCTCACGCTCTCCCCTCCGTTTCGACCAGATCGGAGTTTGACGAAAATACGCTAAGATGTTCCGGGCATTCCAGGCATCCGAGAACCCGGTATGATACGGAATCCCGATCAGCCTTTGCACGCCGGAATAGCGCCGCTTCAGATTGTTTAGTCCCCAGCGGGACCGGGGATCAAAGGGCGAAATGACGAAAAGCAATTTTCTGTTCGGTTCGCCAAGATAAGAAGCAACATCCGCAAACCATTCATCCATGATTCCCAGTCGATGCGGCAACACAGCGACTAGAACATCTCCTTCGCGCTGCTCCTGCAGCACCTCGCTTAATCGCCGGTTTTGTGCCTGAAGGATCAGGCATCCGTACGATTGTTCGGCAATCGCCAATATTTCAGCGATGCCCTCGTTATCTAGTTCCTTCCTAGCCGAGTCCGCTAACCGCGTCCCGCACACTAGATCAAGGCGTCCGCGCAGCAGCGGAACGGTATAATCGCTCAAGTTGCTCGCCGTTAATCGTCCGCTTGACTGCAAACGCAGCAGCGCATCAAGACCATGCTCTGGGACAGCCCCCTCTCCGAAGGTATCGCTGTGCAAACGTACGGTTTGTCCGATCCCTTCCTCCAAGCCGCGTCCAGTTGGCCCTTCATTCAGCAGGAGCAGTCGCTGCGGAATTCGCAGCCCTAACGTAACGGCGGTAGACACAGCAGCTTCGGCGGCGCCGCCAAGACCGCCATCCCAAAACACAAAGCGGCTCATGCTTGTCTCCTTTCCGCTTTGCGCACAGCACGTTTAGCGACGGTGTGATCCCAGCCTGCCAGCTCACGAAGCAGTTGGCGAAGTGCCCTTTTGTAGGAACGGGAGAAGCTCCGGAGGCGCAACTGCTGCAAATGTTCGTTTTCCAAGTGAGCAGCCCAATTTGACTCGTCCCACGGGATACAGAGTGCTTCGGAGCGCCATTCCAGCGGGAGGTCTTCTAACAGGCCCAGAATATAATGGCTGTTCACCCCGCTGTCGACCGTGCGGATAAAGACCGGTCGAACGGTCAGCCCCCGCAGCTCCGGCCAAAGTTGAAACAAGCTGCGGAACCACTGCGCACTTACCTCGACCTCGTAACGGTCGAAAGTGGTGACCCATACAATTTCATTTGCGGACATCAACCGTTCAGGAGTGAGGCCATTTAGCGTGTCGATGTCCAGCAATTCGTAATCGTATGCTGCAGATGAGTCTTCGCTGCTCGTCTTCATGGAGATCGTGCTCATAAAGCCCGACGTTCCAGTAGCGACATCAAAGCCGTAAAACTCCGTTAACGGAAGATATGAATCTCCATCCCCGATCGAATATCGGTACTTACTGTTCTCCGTGCCGTCCGTTAGCAATACTTTAGAGCCGGACGCAGCCAAAACGCTGCTTAAATAAAGTAACAGGTCACGTTTATCGCTCTTCCCTACGAACAACCATCTTTTCATGCCAATTCATTTCCTCCTCTCATTTCGCTGGATCGAGCTCAAACCGGTCACTGTCCCCAGATGTTCCATCCGAAACGATGTTGCCAGCGGGTTGATCAGCGCCCCGAACCTCTGTTTGCGAACGCGAAACGGTTGTCTGACTATGTGCAAATTCGCTGGCACGCTGTGGTGACATGACGGATAGATCCCGTTCCAAGCCGCTTCGGGCCATATTGCTGAGATTCAGCGTCTGTTCCGCTTTCTGCACGATATTCGGATCTTTGCGAATCAGCTCCATAACGCCTTCGTTCACTGGATATGTCGGGACCGGCTTGCTCTGCAAATTTGGCTCGACATAAGCGAGTGCGTATATCGAGGCCTTATGTAAATAAGCGTCTACAATCGCGCTGGATAACGAGAGAATTTCCGCTTCATCCAGCGTCACCGTGATCGTATCGGAACTGAGGTCCGCTACTTTCTTCTTGGACAGCAAAATATAATCGTGGCCCGTCGGGAATTGAATGCGAATATCAATGACATCGTTCACCTTCAAAACTTGCGGAAGCTGAACAAACGCCATTTCCCGCCAGCGTAAATCGTCCGGGACCGGGGCCTCTTCATAGACGAGTGCCTCCGTCAGTGGTGTCATCGAACGCAGCGCTATCTTGGCGTACTTCCCTGCAATGGCTTCCTGCGATTTAAAGAGGTCCGCTGGCACGCTATTTGCAGGAAGCTCCACCCGTTTTAAGTCGCTTGCCGCAATGCGGTTGCCGGCAGGAATATCCCGTGTAGGTACCCATCCCTGAACTGTCCGCTGCTGTGCCTGATCACGTAAGCTGGCCAACTGGGCTTCATAATCCTGAATAAGGGCTTTCCTCTCAGCATGAACATGTCTTTCCCGCACGAAGGTATACCCCGTAAACAGCGCGCCTGCCGCAACAACACCAACCAATCCGGATAACAGCATTTGCTTCGTTTTTTGCCTTAATCTGGGCATTAGTCTAAAGCACTCCCTTTCTATGGTTTAGCTTTCATTCGCAGTCTGAGTCCTGGCCGTTTGCTCTTCATGAGCAGATGCTCGCAAACCTCCTGCAGAGCAGCCGAAATCGACGGCCCGGGATCAAACGGATTAGGATCCGCAGGAAGGGCATACACGCTCTTAAAGTGAAGTTCCCTGCGAATCCGCCGCAAGCTGGCGGCCGAAGCGAACGGCACACAGATCCTCCAAGATACAGGGATCTGACCTTTGACGTTGAAGGCTTCGACGAAGCGTTCGAGCTCCCCGTACCTCCATTCCGCGCCAGCACCAACGACGATGGACAAGTCTGCGCGGCGGAATTCCTCCAGTAGCTCCTTGCTGCGGGCCGTCCCCAGGTCACAGATGATGCATCCGAAACCTTCCGACAGCATGGAGAGATAGTCGGCACGGGAGGTCAGCTTGGCATAAACCACTTGACCAATGTGAAACCGCCCTCGCTTGTTCAGATCAACTGCGTATTCATCCCCTTCCAGAAGTTGAGCTAACCGAACAAAGGCTGATGATTTAGGATCCATCTCCACGACCGCAACCCTCTTCATGCTGCGCGCCAGCGTGTGGGCGAGTGCAATGGCGGTATGGGTTGCACCGGCCCCGGCTGAGGCAGCGATGACACTGACCAATGCCGGGCGACCGTTGTACGCTACGACTTCAGCCATTCGGGCATTCGAACCTGAATTCGCCGAAGTCGCATCTGATAACCCCCGCAACAATAAGGCCAAGGCCTCACTTACCGCCTCAGCCGAGGCAAACCGGTCCTCCGGGCGAACCTGCAACAGTTTGGACACGATAGGACGCAGCCGTTCGCGGCCATGTTCCCGTAATGCCGCCGCCGCATCGGATGTCCACACCGTATGTCTGCCCCCCGTTCCCATATAAAGTAGAACTGCCCCCAAAGAATACAGATCGGTACGCGCGTCGCTTTGGCGATCACCATATTGCTCCGGCGCCGCGAAGCCAACCGTTCCAAGCTGCACCGTATCTTCCGTTTTCCTAGCCGAATAGGTTCTAGCGATGCCAAAATCTACAAACCGCAGCTCGCCTTTGTCGTCAACCAGCAGATTGGCCGGCTTGACGTCGCGGTGGATCACTGGAGGCTCATGCCGATGTAGATAACGCAGCCCTTCCGCGATCTGCAGACCAAATCGGATAATCAACTCCAGCGGCAGCCGCCCTTCTCTTGCGCGAATAAATTGATCTAAAGGTACGCCCTGGATATAGTCCATCACGATATAGGAATGTCCGTCCCGGTCGGGGTCGATAAAGTCAACAATGCGCGGCAGCCGATGATGATTTAGCGTTATCAGCAGCTTGACCTCCTTAGCGACGGACACCGGTGCTCCTGGTACGTTCAAGCATTCTTTGACCGCCCAAGTCTTTCCCGGTAGCTTGATGTCCTCTGCGAGATACACCCGGCTCATGCCCCCCTGACCAATCAGTTGTTCGATCCGGTAACGTCCGGCCAGTAAGTCGCCAGGAACGAGTTTGGAAACGAACCTCGCCATAACTCCTCCTTTCCTGAACGCAAAAAAAGGAAAGCCTCCTCTCCGTCATTTCCCGGCCATGCGGCCGATAAAAAATGACTGGGGATGCTTTCCCTAATCGCGTTCAATGTATAATTTTGGAATTAGTATAGAACGGCTGGCGACAAATGTAAAGCTTTTTTTAAAACCATTAATTTATTCCATTAATATTTAATCATATACAGCGTGATTTCATCCCGGTTATGAAACAACTGCTTTGCTCTTTGCACTTGCAGCCGGGCCTCCTCAAACTGAGTGATAACCTCCTGAATCAATGCCATCGGTTTCTTCGTCAGCAGCTTCACCGTCACGATGGCAGTTCCCCCCGGAACTAACGCGTATAGCAGCTCGGTCACGAGCTTGGCCGTCAATTTCGGACTCCAGCTCATGTCGCAAACCAACAGATCAAATTGATTTTCCTTAAATTTCACCCGGTTCGCATTGCGCTGCAAAAATGTCAGCTTAGGCGAAGATAACAATGACGGATGCAGCTTCGCCGTATCCACCGCCGTGACGTTCAAACCACGTTCCAGCAGGAACGAAGTCCAGCCCCCGGGTGCCGCGCCGATATCCAGCGCTTCGTGGAACGATTCAAACGGGATTCCAAACGTAGCTTCAGCTTCCAGCAACTTGAACTTCGCCCGCGAGATCTGTCCCTCCTCCTTCCGGAAGCGGATCGCACCGCCGTTCCAGTCGGAGAGGTTATCCTGCGGATGCGCGACACCGGCAAAAATCCGATCCTGCCCCGCAAACACCGAGATGATCCAATCGGCATCCCGCACCACGAATTCCCCAACAGACACGTCTTGCAGTAATTCCTGCAGACGGTCCTTCAGCTCCGGCGCGGTTCCCGGCCATAGCCCGCCGTCCGATTTGCGTGCTTGCACGGCAATTTTCGCACCCGGAAGCCGGAAATCCGCCATCAAATACTTGCGCAGCGGTTCCAGCCATTGCTCTGGATTCACCTCTTCCGATTCCCCCGGACACCATTCCCAATCAACTAGAAATACATGCCGCAAAAAAATCGGCGGATCCTGACGTAGCCGCTGCTGCACGTCCTCCGGCATCGCCTGCAGCGAAGCGGCAAAAACTTCGCCGGGAACCAGCATCGTGCTCTTTACGCTGCCAAATATGCGGCGCAGCTCCTCCTGGGCATACGGAGCAAAGCCGTGATTCGCCGTGCATATCCATTTCGATTGCGGCGGCACCTTGCAATTTCGGGCGATTTCCTCCAACCGTTCGAACGGAATTGGCCCATTATGCAGCTTCACATGCTCCGGCAAGCCTTGATAGAGGATTTCGTACATGCTCTTTTTTCCGGACATGCTGGAGGTATGAAGATAAATTTCACGGGGAAAAAGCCCTTCCCGCACCATAGCAGCCGCTAATTCCGTACCGTTAGGTTCATCCGGCCCCATATCGTAATCCAGCGATAAGATGTCTACCTCCGTCAAGCGAAGCAGCTCCAGACACTCCTCGACGGTGCGCGCTAATGTAAATCCCTGCGGACATCGGCGAAAATCGTCCATATATACATGAATCAATAGTGTTCTTCCTTTCCCGCGGTATTTCACTCCAAGCGGAGTCCGGTTATCTCTAGGCCTCCGCCCACCGTCTCACTCGCTCCATATCCTCTCTGTAGGTCCCGTCTTCCCCGGTTTCGCTCTCAAAGATAAGCGGGGTTCTCCGAATCGCGTCGATCTGCAGCAGCCAGCGAAAGCCGGCTTCGCCGATATGGCCCTGGCCCACACGGGCGTGACGGTCCTTTCGCGATAATACCGGGTATTTTGAATCGTTGAGGTGAACGGCGCAGAGACCGTCCCAGAACTTTAGCTCCTTGGCTTTGGCCGCAAAGCTCTCATCCCCTTCACCCCGCCACATCCCCGCCCCAAAAGCATGGCAGGTGTCGAGGCAAAAGCCGATGCGCTCCGAATCCCGGCACAATTTGCGGATTTGGACCAATTCCTCGATCGTCATCCCCATGTCGCCGTGATCACCGGCCTGGTTCTCAATTAACAGCTTCGCCGAACCCTGCCAGCCGGATAGCACATCATTAATACATTGTATAATATTTTGGTATCCTTGTAAGGGGTTTCCTGCCTTAAATGTGCCAAAATGTACCACAATCCCAATCGACCCGCACGCTTCAGCGATTTCCAGATCATTTCGCAACGACTGTACGACTCGACTGTACGCCTCGCCGTCGGCGTCCTTGCTGATCGCGAGATTGCAGGGATAAGGGGTATGCGCGATGGACACCAGGCCGTGTTTTTGGCATAGTGTTCGGCATTGTTCCGCGTCCCGCGGATCAAAGCTTTTGACCGCAAGGCTCCGCGGATTTTTGGGAAAATACTGAAAAGCGCCGGCCCCCATCTGCAGCGCGGCTTTGGCAGCCCCAAGGTAACCGCTTCGTATGCTAATGTGTCCCCCAACCTTCACCTTATCGGTCATGCTGACAGCCCGGGCTGTAAAACACTTTGCGTCCGTTCATTTCCGCTTTGACGATGGTATCTCCGCAGCGTGGACAGGTCTCTCCCTCCCGGTCGTACACCCTGCAGATTTCGTTCGCCCCCCCGGTCAGCTGATCGTCCCGGGTTAACGGCATCTCCATATAACCGCCAGCCTCCGTTGCCTCGATAAGCACATCCCGAACCGCTTGATACAATCGTGAAAAATCTTCATCGCTGAAATTTTGCAGCTTGGCCATCGGCAACAGCTCGGCTGCGAACGCAATTTCATCCGCGTAACAGTTGCCAATGCCGGCAATGACGTCCTGATTGACAAGGGTCGTCTTAAGACTCCCCCGCCGCTTGCGCAGCAGGGCGGTAAACCGTTCTTCGTTCATCCGCCGGTCCAGCAGCTCCGGCCCCAGGTGCGAAAGCAGCTCCTCTGCCTCCTTGGCGCTGTGCAAGTGTAAATGACCAAGACGCAGCCCGATGAAGTACAGGACAAGCTTCTCACCAAAGGTGATTTCCACCTGAGTGCTCCGCTCCGGACGGTCCTCCTTGGAGCCAAGGTACAGCAATCCGCCAAGCATTAAGTGGAGCAACAATCTTCGTCCATTATCCAGATGGAACAACAGGTTCTTGCCTCGACGCTCAATGAAGATGACCTGTCTTCCCATCAGTTCTCGTGCAAAGTCTGCAGCCGGCAAATTCACGGATTTCTCCCGGCCGACGTTCACTCCCGTAATTGGGAGGTCCAAAATATGCTGAGACAGCTGTATTCGATAATTTTCCATCTCCGGCAATTCCGGCATGGTACATCTTTCCCTTCATCCGTATAAGTTCGTTCATTAGTTCATCTCATAAAATAAAACTTGGTCATCCGCTATTTCCGCAAATTCGTTCACGGACTTCCGCAAGATCGCGGCACACCACATCCGCCTCTACACCGGAGGACTTCACGTAATCTGGCAGGTTATCAGCCGTGGTGACGCCGGTTAAGGTCAGAATGGTACCGCAGCCGGCATGCTTCCCTGCAGCGATGTCGGTATTGAGGTTGTCCCCGATCACCGCTACTTCCGAAGCCTCCAAGCCTAGCCGCGCGATGGCAAAATCCATGAGCGGTGCAGCCGGTT
Source organism: Paenibacillus sp. MB22_1 (assembly GCF_047200555.1). NCBI lineage: Bacteria > Bacillati > Bacillota > Bacilli > Caryophanales > Paenibacillaceae > Paenibacillus > Paenibacillus sp. MB22_1. Next base: position 1,287,165 of record NZ_JBLADV010000001.1, on the reverse strand, counting down.
TGCCAATCACCGTCGGCTTTACGCCCGATGCAGCTTGAATCGCTGCAGAAATCGTTCCCGCTCCGGGCATTAAGCCCTCTTGAGAGGGCAGCAGCAAGTCCGGATTGGTTAGGATATAACGTGCCCCGCCCCGAATCCAGCGGGCAGCCCGGGTTAACGTTTCGTATGTAAATTGGCGGTCGATGCCTTGCACCACCACGTCCGGATGTTCCAGAACTAACTGCAATCCGGCTTCCTCCAACGCCTTTGTAAGACCCGCCTCACCGATGGCTGCGACTTTACAGCCAGGCTGTTCTTCGGCAATATACTTGGCTGCAGCCACGGCCGATGTACAGACCTCTTCCGCCTGGGCCGATATGCCCATCGCTTCCAAATGCGCGGCGACCTCCTCCGGTGTCCGCGAAGAATTGTTCGTCACGAACAGAAAAGGGATTCGCTGCGCGCGTAAGGCGGAGATCAGCTCGTCCGCACCGGGAATCATTTGGGGCCCATGATATAACGTGCCGTCTAAATCAATGAGATAGGCCTTCCAACCCTTTGGCAAAATCCTCATCCTTTCGATACGACCGTGTCTCTATTTATTGTACCTAGGAACCCCGGGGCAGGCAAATTTTCCCGTTCTAGAACTGGGGGAAATGTCAATTCAGAGTTTGACCCCGCCGTTTGGCGTCGAACGATCGCGAACAGTGACAAAAACCGGACTTGTTCCCCTTGGCAAACTTTGAAATGCCCTGTCAGTTCCTGCGCTTTCCCGGAAAATAATTATTTCCGCCCGCAGCGCCGTGCCACCGGATATAGGACATGCTCCCGGGCTAGGTGCGAGTCAGGGAAGACGGAACATGCCTCTTCTTCTAATCGCTGCAGCTGATCGTCTGATTTATAACGCGAGCTAAAATGGGTCAGCAGAAGCTGCTGCACACCGGCTTCCTTGGCGGCTGCTGCCGCTTGCTTTGCCGTGCTGTGGTGATAGTCATGAGCCGTCTTCGCCAGTTCATGCAAAAAAGTCGCCTCATGCACCAGCATATCGGCGTTTTGAGCCAAGGTTAACACGGACTCACACGGACGCGTATCGCCGAGTATGGTGACAATCCGGCCGGCTTTGGGCATTCCCAGCACATCCTTCGCATGAACCGTCTCGCCATTTGGTGCAACCACGCTTTCACCGCGTTTGAGCTTGCCGTACAGCGGGCCTGGACGAATGCCGCAGCGCTCCAGCACAGCGGAGTCTAGCTTCCCCGGCAGATCTTTTTCGATCACCCGATACCCGTAACTGTCAATCCGGTGCTCCAGCAGCGCCGCTTCAACCCGAAACGAATCGTCCTCGAAGAGGACTCCGCCCTGGTGCTCCACAAGCTCGAGCTTATAGTTAATCCGCGATTCGCTGAGCGACAGCGCCGTTTCTACGAATTTTTTCAGTCCTTTGGGACCGTAAATGACCAAGGGGGTATCCCCGCCCTGATAAGCACGGCTCGAAATGAGCCCGGGCAGGCCAAACAAATGATCACCATGCAGATGGGTGATAAAAATATATTCCAACTTGCTTAATTTCAGCGGCGAACGCAGGATCTGATGCTGGGTGCCTTCACCGCAATCGAACAGCCAGAGCGAACGGCGCTCCTCCAGCAGACGCAACGCCACTGAAGTCACGTTCCGCTCCAAGGACGGTACCCCTGCATTTGTCCCTAAAAAGTAAAGTTCCATGCCATTTCGTCCTTTACGCTAGAATGGTTCATCGATTCATATACAGATTGCCAAAACCCTCCGAAGTTCGGAGGGTTTTGCAAAGGGTTGTTTACGGGCTTAAATCCCGGCTTTGTCCACATTGAAATATTGCGCTTCAGGGTGTGCAAAGACCATCGCCGAGACGGATGCCTCCGGTTCCATCATGAAGCCCTCCGTCAACGTGACGCCAATGTCTTCCGGATGCATTAAGTCAAACAGCAGCTGCTGGTCTTCGAGGTCCGGGCAGGCCGGATAACCAAACGAGACGCGAATCCCTTGATAACGCGCTCCATGCCGCTGTTTCATCGTCATATTCGCCGGATCTGGGAAGCCCCACGTATCCCGCATAATATGGTGAACCCGCTCCGCCAGCGCTTCAGCCAGCTCCAACGCTACCGCCTGCAGCACGTGGGAGCGCAGGTACTCGCCTTCATTCTTCCACTTCTCAGACAATTCACGAACGCCTTGTCCCGCCGTTACAACCAGGAAACCAACGTAATCCATTTGCCCGCTGTCCACGGACTTCAGGAAATCCGCCAAGCACAGGTAAGGCTCGACCTTCTGTCGAGGGAAGCTAAACCGCTTGATCACCTTGCCAGGTTCAGCCGGATCGTAGATCAGAATATCGTTACCGGACGATTGCGCCGGGAAGAAGCGATACATCGCCTGCGTGCGAATGATGCCGTCCGTGACCGCTTCGAGCAGGATTTGATCCACCGTCTCCTTCAGTTGAACTGCCTTTGCCTCACCTGCCGCCAGCTGCTGCTCCACCGAACCGCGGAGTCCAAGGTGATGACCTAACAGCATCTGCATGTTGATATAAGGCGTAATGTGACCAATCGGATAATCGCGCAGTACGTGACGTTCCAGATCTGGCGGAATAAATACCGGCGCATCGGTAGAAATCTTGGAACGCTCCACGCGCGTAAGCTCCGGCAGCGGCTCTGCAACGGCTACAGCGCGATCCGCTTCTTTCTCCGCATCCACTTCAAGGCGCATCTGCTCCCGTGCGACCGGATCCATCAGCTTATTGGCCAAATCGAGGCCGTCCATCGCATCTTTGGCGTACAGGACCAAGCCGTCGTACTCCGGCCGGATCCGCGTCTTGGTAAACTTGCGGGTGAGTGCCGCGCCGCCCACAAGGATCGGGACGTCGATGCCTGCATTCCGCAAATCCTGCGCCGTCGTAACCATTTGCTGAGCCGATTTCACCAGCAGGCCGGAGAGTCCAATCGCATCTGCTTTCTCTTCCCGATACGCCTCGATAATGCGTTCCGGTGGTACTTTTATACCCAAATTCACAATTTGGTAACCGTTATTAGACAGAATGATCTCAACTAGGTTTTTGCCGATATCATGGACGTCGCCCTTTACCGTCGCCAGCAAAATTTTCCCCTTCACGCTGGTTTCGTTCTTCTCCATAAACGGTTCCAGGTACGCAACCGATGCCTTCATCACTTCGGCACTTTGCAACACCTCGGCAACGATCAGCTCATTGTTATTAAATAACCGGCCTACTTCTTCCATTCCTGCCATTAGCGGACCATTAATAATTTCGAGCGCAGTATATTTTTTGAGCGCCTCGTCAAGGTCAGGAATTAATCCTTCCTTGGTACCTTCCACAACATAGGAAGCCAAACGTTCCTCCAACGTGAGCTGAGTGGTTGTCTCGGCCTTCTCCACCTTCTTGTTCCGGAAAGCAGCTACAAAGGCAGCCAGCGTTTCATCATTAGTATTATAGATCAATTCTTCCGCCAGACGGCGCTCCTCTTCCGGAATTTTGGCGTAGCGCTCCAGCTTCTCCGTATTGACGATCGCGTAATCCAGTCCTGCTTTGGTGCATTCATACAGGAAAACGGAGTTCAAAACCTCGCGGCCGGCTTCCGGCAAACCAAACGATACGTTACTGATGCCCAGCACGGTATGAACCTTCGGCAACGCTTCTTTGATCAGGCGGATCCCTTCGATCGTTTCCTTGGCCGATCCAATGTACTGCTCATCCCCTGTACCCACGGGGAACACGAGCGGATCGAAGATGATATCTTCCGGTTGAAGACCATATTTGTGCACGAGCAGATCATAGGAGCGTTTGGCAACCTCAAGCTTATCCTCCCGTGTGATCGCTTGCCCGCGTTCATCAATCGTACCAACGACCACCGCCGCCCCGTATTTATGAATTAACGGCGTGACGCGCTCGAACTTCTCTTCGCCATCCTCTAAGTTAATCGAGTTAATAATTGATTTGCCCTGGCAGTATTGGAGAGCAATATCCAGCACCTTCGGATCAGTGGTGTCGATCATGAGCGGGACTTTCACTTTTTTGACGACCAATTCCAGGAACTTCTTGATATCCTCCGCTTCATCCCGATCCGGGTCCTGTACGCACACATCAACTACCTGTGCCCCGTTCTTCACTTGCGCCCGGGCGATTTCCGAAGCTTCTTCGTATTTGCCCTCCACGATCAGCCGTTTAAATTTGCGCGAACCCAGAACGTTTGTTCGTTCTCCAACCAGATAAGGCCGATTGGCCGATTCGATATAGACCGGCTCAATGCCGGAAAGTGCCGGCAAATGGCTGCCTGTCAGCTCGCGTGGTCGGTAATCCTTCAGCGTGTTCGCTAACGCTGCGATATGGGCAGGCGTCGTTCCACAGCAACCTCCGGCAATATTCAACCAGCCCTGCTCGGCAAAAGCGGACATCTTCTGCGCGAGCGAATCCGGGGACTCATGGTAGATGCCATTTTCGTCTGGCAAACCGGCATTAGGGTGACAGCTGACCGCCGCTTTGGCTAGTCCGGATAAAGTGCGGATATGGTCGCGCATGAACTCCGGACCCGTTGCGCAGTTGAGTCCAATGGAGATGGGATTCAAATGCTCCAACGAAATGTAGAAGGCTTCGATATTTTGCCCCGCCAGCGTCGTCCCCATCGGCTCAATGGTGCCGGAGATCATCAGCGGCAACGTTATTCCGGTTTCAGCAAAAGCCTGTTTGATTCCGATACTCCCTGCTTTCACGTTCAGCGTATCCTGTGAAGTTTCCAGCATCAGCGCATCAACGCCGGCTTCGATTAATGCCGCTGCTTGCTCTGCATAGCTGGCCGTCAACTCGTCGAACGTCACGCCGCCGGTAACGGACAATGTCTTGGTCGTTGGTCCCAAGATGCCCACCACGTAGCGCGGATGATCCGGGGTACTGTATTTTTCCGCGGCTTCAATCGCCAGCTTGGCCGCAGCCATATTGATTTCACGTGCCTTATGCGGAATATCGTATTCAGCCAGCACGACGGATGTCGCGCCGAACGTATTCGTTTCGATCAAATCAGCACCTGCTGCGAGATACTTCTCGTGGATGCCACGGATCACATCCGGACGGGTGAGCACGAGCATTTCGTTACAGCCGTCCAGCTCTTCACCGCCGAAGTCGGCTGGAGTCAGGTTCTCCTGCTGAATCATGGTGCCCATGGCGCCATCGAGGATCAATATTCGTTCTTTCATTCTTTCGAGCAGGCTTGGTTTACTCATGTTCATGTCCCTCCCGTAAAACGTTAGAATATAGTTTAACAGAATAAAGCGTTGAAGAAAAGAGAGTTCCGCGAAAACTCCCAAGCTCTGTACCCAATTTAAGATATTGTTCTCCCATCGGTCATCCCCGAATTAAAATCCGAACAACCTAGAAATCCTTATCTTTAAAAGTTCGGAAATTCGCCTCATTAGGAGGACATAATAATGAAAAAGCCGCCTTCTCCAAAAGGAGAACAGCAGCTTCCTTACCGATGACCACCGATTCAGTTGTCAGCTTATTCCACCGTGAATTGCTTCGAAGGCATGGAGTGCTGATCGCGAGCCGTCACATGGGAAATCACTTCATAAGTCCCGGGCTCCTTGAATGTATGCTCCAGCACATAGGTTCCGTTACCGGCACTCTTCACTTTGACCTGATTGTGCTTCGCGTTATCGTCCGCCGTATTCCAAAATTCGAACATGACTTCCTTCGCATCGTCCACGTTCTCGCCGTGGTGGGTCACTTTGGCCGTAAACGTTACCGGTTCACCAGCTTTGGCTGCGGATGGCGTTACGTCAAGCTCGACTTGAATCGGCTCCAGTGACGTATCCACCGCTGAAGCAGACGGCGATTCACTGCGGCCGCATCCCGCGACAACAATGAACGCAAGCACGATGGCTACAAGCAGCCCGGTTTTTCCCTTGATTCGCATTCAGATTCCCTCCTTCCACCGCCTAAGAATGCCTCACTGCTTGTTTGCTTCAATCCAAACTCGCGTTATGCCAATTTCTCTAAGAGGCCATGGAGTTCGGACAAATGTTTGATCTCATAATCCGGTACGATATCGCCGGTAAGCGCTTTGCCGTCCCGATTAATCCAAACGGCCGTCATCCCCACGCTAAGCGAACCTTTGATATCCGTCGTCAGCTTATCGCCGACCATGATCGCTTCATTCGATTGAATCCCTAACCGTTCCAGAGCATGCCGGAAAATGGACGGATCCGGTTTCCCCTTGCCGAAATTTCCGGAGATCACAATCTCATCAAAATAAGGCGCCAGCTCAGGCACTCCGTCCAGCTTCTCCTGCTGCAATGCCGGACAGCCGTTCGTGAGCAATAGCAGCTTCACCTTGCCTTGCAATTCCTTCAGCACTTGAAAGGTCTCCTCATACACATGAGGCCGGGCACGCCGTTCGCGTCCAAACTGTTCCGCCAATTCGCCGGCCAGCTCCTCGTCATCAACGCCAAGCGCAAGCAGACCGCGCCGCCAGGATTCCTTGCGATAGGTTGGAGCTAACTGCTCCAGCTGACGGAATTCCGGTTGTTCTCCGGCAGAGAACGTCGCCCATAACCCCTCAAACGGATTGATTCCAATCATCGTCGTGAAAGGATACGTTTCGTAGGATTCATACAGCCCCCGCGCTTCCCGGCGTACGGCTTCTTCCAATTGCTCGGGGTTTAATCCATTAATCTTAGACGCAGCGCTTTCACACGTTGCAGCAAAGGCTTCTTTTACGCTCCGTTCATCCCAGAGCAGCGTGTCATCCAGGTCAAAACATACCGCCTTGATCGTCATTCGTCCCAACCCTCTCCATTCATATCGCAAGTGTATTGTAAAAGGATTATTCCTTCTCCAGCTTCACATGATGGGTGTCAGCATACAACTGCAGGCGCGCAGCCATCGCTTCCGTATCAAAACGGTTGCGGGTGCGGTAGAACACCCACTTCGGTTCCCGCGTCTTCGGTTCAATGACGATTTTGTTCCGGCTCACCTTGATCTTACTGATGTTACCGGCATCCAACATCCGGTCGCGGTTAAACTTCGAAGTGTACAGCCAGCTCTTGTTCACGCGTAAATATGGCTTACGCAGGAAGATCACCAGGGCCAGTACGAAATACAAAAAGATCGTCGCCCAGAACAATACCGAGTTCACTTCCTCTGTATTACCGATCAACCCGACGATGGCATACAGCAGAGCTAACAGAACCAAGGCGGTAGGCAAAATGAAATTCCGCCCTTTAAATACGTCGCCTTCCCCATTTGCTCCAAGCGAAGTACGAGGGTTCCGCGTCCCTTGTCCGACATTGGGACCTTTGCCTTTCTTATACATTCTTCGTTGATTGCGTTCTACTTTTCGGTCAAACGACCCCATACCTGTTCCTCCCTATTTATCTACAATCTCGATTGACTCGAGCTGTTGCCGAAAATTTCTGCGAACGTTTTGCAGATACGTTTCCCGAAGCTGGGCTCTTTCCAAGATCTCATCTTGCGATAATCCTTCTTGTTTCGCTTTGCGAGCCAGCTCGTTAATCCGCTTAACCAAAGCATCAATATCCATAATTCCACCTGCTTCTTTATATACTATGCTTCCCATGATGTCTCACAGGGCATTAATTCTTACTTTGACATGAGAAAAAGAGCTTGTCAAGGCGCGGCAACCCCTGCCGGAATACCTTGGAACAAGCTCTGTTCGAATGAATCGGTAAACCTCTGATCATGATCTTTGTAAGCATCAATTATCTGCTCGGCAACATCAACGTATCCCCGGCTTGAATCTCGCTGCTGCTCAGCCCGTTCGTCCGGATCAGCTTCTGAACATAGACCCTTGTGTCCAGGCCCTGCGGCTTATGTGCCACGGCAATTTCCCATAACGTATCCCCTGGCATAACCACGACATATTCCGGCCGATTTGCTCCCTCAGAGCTATCCGAAGAAGCAGCAAAGGCTTGTACCATTCCAGTACATGTGATGCTGAAGATGATTAAAAGCAGGGCCATTTTGGACAATCTACTCTTAAGGAAGACGTTCATATGTAAACTTCTCTTCACAGGGCGACGAAAAGAAGGTTGTTCATAGATGCTTTGATAAGAACTATATTTCAACATTTCACCATCACTCCAAACAAGTGTTCTGTGTTAATGTAATCAATATAACACGAACACTTGTTTGATTCAATAGTTTTTTCGAACAGTTGTTCCTGTTTTTTTTCGGAAATAGTTCTCGTCTCCCAAACTATTTAGAACTAATGTTTGTACGAACGGCAGTTCTATGTTATAATTTTTCCAAACGTTACTAAATGGGGTTGATCCGTAAATGTCTAAGGTATCGAGCCGGCAACAGGCCATTCTTGAGTTTATTCGCAACGAAGTACGCGCTAAGGGATATCCTCCTTCGGTCCGAGAGATTGGTGAAGCCGTCGGATTGGCTTCCAGTTCCACCGTTCACGGCCATTTGGACCGTCTGGAGAAGAAAGGCTTCATCCGCCGCGACCCGACGAAACCGCGCGCCATTGAATTGCTGGGTCAAGAGGAATCGGAGAATTACAATTTGTTTGCGCACAGCGTGACCCGCGTTCCTATTGTTGGGAAGGTCACCGCAGGCGTGCCGATCACAGCGACAGAGAATATTGAAGATTATTTTCCGCTGCCAGAGCACTATGCAGCTGATGGTGACATCTTTATGCTTTCCGTGGTTGGCGACAGCATGATCGAAGCTGGAATACATAACGGGGATTATGTGATTGTCCGCCAACAGCAGACGGCGAACAACGGTGATATCGTTGTGGCCATGACGGAGGATGACGAGGCAACGGTCAAGACGTTCTATAAAGAAAGTGACCATATTCGCCTGCAGCCGGAGAATTCGACGATGGAACCGCTTCGTTTGAAACATGTAACCATCTTGGGCAAGGTCATCGGCTTGTTCCGCGACCTGCACTAATCCGAACTCTTCGTTAATAGAAGGCGAAACGAAGATACGAAATCCGAGCAGGACGAAGCGATGGGGTGACATCGGCTTCGTCCTCATTTACTTTTAGAGAACTTGATGACTTCCCCCTCCTATTCCCATTCGAGATTCAGGAAGCTCACGGGATGGTAGCCGTTTTTGTCTCGGCGACCGCGTGTGCCCCAGCCTAGCCCCGAACGCTCCGTGATCCACCATTGCTTTAACCGATAGCGCCGACGTTGGTATCTTTTTAATTCGGTTACTGTCATCTACATTAACCTCCTTATTTCATACCTATAAGTTGTCCCAATTCAGGATAAATCATGGCATGGTTTCGAAATCCAAAAACTGTTATTCATTCATCATCCGTTTCAATAAAAAAAAGCCAGCACCCCGCTTGAATTGCCGGGTGCTGGCTTGGCTTGTTAACACCGATTAATACAACGTTATATATTGATCGCGTTCCCATTGATGAACTTGGGTCCGGAAGATATCCCATTCGATCTCTTTCAGTTCATAGAAGTGAGTCAGCGCATGATCTCCGAGCGCTTCGCTGATAATTTCGCTGCGGAGCAATTCGCCGAGCGCTTCTTTCAAGTCGGCTGGCAGACTTGGGATGCCTTCTTCCACCCGCTCTTCTTCAGACATCACATAGATGTTGCGGTCAACCGGATCAACCAGCGGCAGCTCTTTCTTAATTCCATCCAGTCCGGCTTTCAACATAACGGCCAGAGCCAAGTATGGGTTAGCAGCCGGGTCCGGGTTACGCACTTCGATCCGGGTGCTGAGACCGCGGGAAGCCGGAATCCGAATCATCGGACTGCGGTTACTCGAGGACCAAGCCACATAACAAGGGGCTTCATACCCAGGCACGAGACGTTTATAAGAGTTCACGGTCGGGTTCGTGATCGCTGCGAATGCGCGGGCGTGCTTCAGAATGCCCGCCATATAATGACGTGCTTCTTTGCTCAAGCCCAACTCATCGTTTTCGTCATAAAATGCATTGACATTGCCTTTGAACAGCGATTGGTGACAGTGCATCCCGGAGCCATTCACGCCATACAGCGGCTTCGGCATAAACGTTGCATGCAGTCCATGCTGGCGGGCAATCGTCTTAACGACCAGCTTAAAGGTTTGGATTTGGTCTGCAGCTTTGATCGCATCAGCATATTTGAAGTCGATTTCATGCTGACCTGGTGCCACTTCGTGGTGAGAAGCTTCGATTTCAAAGCCCATTTCCTCCAGGGTCAATACGATTTCGCGGCGGCAGTTCTCGCCCAAATCCGTAGGAGCCAAGTCGAAGTATCCGCCTTGGTCGTTCAACTCGGTTGTAGGGTTGCCTTTATCATCGGTTTTGAACAGGAAGAATTCCGGTTCCGGACCAACGTTCATTGCGGTGTAACCCATTTCCTCAGCTTCCTTGAGCGCACGTTTCAGAATCGCGCGTGGGTCGCCGGCAAACGGAGTTCCGTCAGGCATATATACATCGCAAATCAAACGTGCAACGCGATCCTCGGTCACCCAAGGGAAGATTACCCAAGTATCCAGATCCGGGTAAAGATACATATCCGATTCCTCGATACGGACATACCCTTCAATGGAAGAACCGTCAAACATCATTTTGTTATCCAGCGCTTTTTCCAATTGGCTGACCGGGATTTCCACATTCTTGATCGTTCCCAGCAAATCCGTGAACTGCAAACGGATAAAACGTACGTTTTCTTCCTTAGCGATACGTAAAATATCCTCTTTGGTGTATTGCGTGTTACTCACCCTAACCTCTCCCAACGTTTAGATTATTTTTTGAAAAACCGAGACAACTCGCCTTGGAGCAAAGAGACTTGTCCCGGTTTGCTCCCTGACACCAGCTGTTGCTTCAACATCCGGTAGATTTGGGAATCCGTCATTTCCTTTCTCTTCTCCTCCGTGTCCTTCGTGATGACTGTCGCATCCTGGGACTCCCGAGACATCGGATTCATGACCTGCTTGATCCCCGCGATATTGACACCTTTATCGATGAGACTCTTGATTTCCAGTAACCGCTCGACGTCATTCAAGGAAAACATCCGCTGATTTCCCGAGGTACGTGCGGGTACAATCAATTCATGCTGCTCGTAATATCTTATTTGTCTTGCCGTTAAATCCGTAAGTTTCATGACGATACCAATAGGAAACAAGGCCATATTTCTGCGAATTTCCTCGCTCATCGCTATCAACCTTCCAGTTAGAATATCATGACCTTATCATATGTTAGTTATCCTAACATGTCAATAGATATGTTAGGATAACTTACAACAAGTTGCGGTCTTTCATCGTCTGAAGTGCGGCGAGTAGGCCAAATTTAACATGAGAATACGTCAAACCGCCTTGCATATACGCAATATATGGCGCACGAATCGGAGCATCGGCAGACAATTCCAGGCTCCCGCCCTGAATAAACGTCCCGGCTGCCATAATCACCGGGTGATCATAGCCTGGCATATCCCAAGGCTCGGGCACGACATGGCCGTCCACTGCGGCTGCCCGCTGAATCCCCTGGACAAACGCAATTAATTGTTCCGGGGCGTCAAAGGCAATCGCCTGGATCAGATCGGTACGCCGATCCTGCCAAGCCGGCCGGCTTCGGAATCCTGCCCGCTCAAACAATGCCGCAGCCAGGATGGAGCCTTTAATGGCTTGTCCTACGATGGTTGGAGCCAAAAATAAGCCTTGATAAATGCCTCGCGTCGTTCCCAGCATCGCCCCTACCTCACCGCCAATGCCCGGTGCAGTCAATCGGTTGGATGCGAGGTTGACCAGGTCCTGCTTTCCGCAAATATATCCTCCGGTTTCCGCCAAGCCGCCACCCGGATTTTTAATCAGCGAGCCAGCAATCAAATCGGCTCCAACCTCCGTTGGTTCTTGTTCCTCGGTAAATTCACCATAGCAGTTATCCACGAAGACAATCAGATCCGGCTTGATCTCTTTCACTCGGTGAACCATCTCACCGATCTGTTCAACGGAAAAAGAATCCCTCCAGTCGTAGCCGCGCGAGCGCTGAATCCCAATGACTTTGGTCTTATCGGTGATCTTGGTCTTCACGGTGTCCCAGTCGACTGTGCCGTCAGCCAGCAATGCAGCTTCGTGATACCGGATGCCAAAATCCTGCAGCGAGCCGCTGCCGTCACCCGGCGTTCCGATCACTTTATGTAGTGTATCATATGGACGCCCCGTAATATAGAGCAGTTCGTCCCCGGGACGCAAGACCCCGAACAACGCTGTGGCAATCGTATGCGTGCCGGAAGCGAAATGCGGCCGTACCAGTGCGGCCTCCGCGCCAAATACGTCCGCATACACTAAATCCAACACTTCACGGCCCCGATCATTATAAGCATAACCGGTGGAAGCGGCAAAATGAAAATCGCTGACTTGATGACGTTGAAATGCTTCAATAACCTTCCACTGGTTGTGATCGACGATCCGGTCGACCTCCCGGAACCGGCTTTCCACCTGACGTTCAGCGGCTTCCAGCCAATGTACGATTTCTTCCGAAAATACTGCCATTGTTACGTTATCTCTCCCTTAATCTATTCCATCGTTTGTCGTGATATCCGCAGGGGCTTCTTGTCAGGGCGATTTGCACTCCCCCGTTGACCTTCCGACGCGCACGATGCAGTTGCCGGTGCCTCGTGACCCCCTCCAGCTGACGTTTCAACTCGCCGATCCGCCGGCGGATATGGCGGCGATCCGTTTCCAGCTGGCTTTCCCCCGGCCCCCGTGTGCCGATCCCGAAGCTCCAGCACTTTCCCTTTCCCGATCAACCAGCGGGGATCGGGCTTCTCACGATATTGGACTACCGTAACTGCAACCTCTACCCCGCCCGTTTCGGCCAGCTGCACCAGTTCGGCCAGGGAGTAGTCAGAATTTATTCCACTTTGCTTCGTCTCCGACGTAACCAAGCTGACTAATACGGCCACATCCGTTTGGTGGGTCGTCGTTTCATGCAAATGCACCTTCGACATGATCACTGCTCCTTCGAGGGGATCCAATGCGATAATTCCATTACGTTTTCTTCACATCCAGCTTCAGGTCTTCGGTTCGAATGGTCATCAGCTCCAGCTTGCCCGGGGAACCGCCGCCATATTGATTCAGCAGCCGAACCGCCTGCTGCCGAACAGACCGTTCAATCACGTTGCGGACATATCGGGCATTGCTGAACACCTGATCGCTTTCGCATTTTTCACGCAATAAATGCTGCTTTAGTTTGAGTATCGCCTGCGGCATCAAGATATAATCCCGCTCTTTCGCCATCCCCTCGGCAATTTGAATCAGCTGGTCGATCGTATAATCCGGAAAATCCATCTGAATCGGGAACCGGGACGGCAGCCCCGGGTTGGTGGACAGGAAGAAGTCCATTTCATCCGAGTATCCGGCAAGAATCAGGATAAATTGGTTTTTGTGATCCTCCATCGCTTTGACCAACGTATCGATTGCTTCTTTGCCAAAGTCCTTCTCTCCGCCGCGCGCCAAACTGTACGCCTCATCGATGAACAAAATGCCGCCAAGCGCTTTTTTGACCAAGTCGCGCGTTTTCTGCGCCGTATGGCCGATATATTCGCCAACCAGATCAGCACGCTCAACTTCAATGAGATGCCCTTTACTGAGCACACCCATCCGTTGAAACATTTTAGCGACGATTCGTGCCACCGTGGTTTTTCCAGTACCCGGATTGCCTTTAAACACCATATGGTACACTTGGGCGCTGGATAGCAACCCCGCTTCCGAACGCATCGAGGCGATTTGCAAAAGCGCATATATCTCGTACATTAACTCTTTAATATGATCCAAGCCGACCAGGTGATCCAGTTCCTTTTGGATTTCGGCAAAAATCCCTTGCTGCGGCAAACCTTTGGCCGACACCTGAGGTTCGCTCTCGGCAATGGACTGCGAGACGACAGGCGGCTCGGTATTGCGGAGAATCACATTGATCTGACGCGACGGTCTCTCATCGGAAGAGCCGTTTCTGGCCATGACACGCCCAGACATAGGTAATCACCTCTTTATAAGGGTAGGGCTGAGAGGAAGTATATATCCCAATCTACGGAACACACATCTAAATGTATTCTCTCTCCCTGTCCGTTATTAGAAGTTTTGTCATGAGATCAGGCCGATGGCTAATCCTAATTGATCGAGCTTCCATTTCGTATACGCCAAAATCTCCCGGAACGTATTGGGAAGCGGCTTCAGCACCTTAGAGGAAGTTAACGACAAGCGGGGTTGCTCGTAATTTAACGCTTGAGCGATTTCATAAGCACGGTTTCCGTGAAACGTGTGGGTCACGATCAATACAGAGGTAAACCCCCGCTCCTTTAAGATCTCTTGGCTAAATTTAAGATTCTCATAGGTACTAGTTGCCTTGTTCTCAAGCAGCATCTTCTCCCGCGGAACTCCATGCTGTTCCAAGTAGTTCGCCATACCTTCCGCTTCGGTATATTGGGAGGTTGCCGTATCCAACCCTCCGGTCAGAAGAAACCATTGAAATTTGCCCGCCTTGTAATCCTTCAGGCTTTGATCCAAACGCTCCCGAAGCCCCGGGCTCGGCTCGTCCCCCCAGAGGGCTGCTCCCAGAACGATGCCCACCTCAGCCGGTTCGGATAAATCGGAGTTCGCCGCCGGATTCCGCTCAATGCTGCCGATCTGGGCTAATACATACAACATCCATCCGATCCCAAGCAAAATCACCACAAGCCCCCAGCGATAGATCCGTTTCCTCACGCGCCCTTTACGCTGGTTTGGCCGCATCGGCATCCGTATGATTTCGTTTGGTTTGGCATTACGCATGGTTTATCCCCCCGATTGATTCGGTTCCGAAGTCATAAATCCGCTCTGGTAATGATCTAGAGACAGGCGGAAATAGGGGAAACGCCGTTCCTTAATGTCATGAAGTAATCGCTGGGCCGTTTCCGTTGCCAGATCATAGTCTTTTACCGATATAAGGCCTTTCGATAAAGCTTCGTCCAGTTCGTCTTCATCCAAGAGGAACACTTCACGATTTTTGAGTACGACGATATCCAGATACAAATCATCAAACCAGGGAACGCCCTGATCCGTAACGCCTTGCGTCTTACAAATATCGATGTACCACTCCACGATCTCGCCTTGATCATCAAACATCGCCGTCACTACGAAATGGGCACCTTTGGGATAATACTGCAGCCAGGTATAACCCTTGTCAGCGATCCGAAAAGTATGTCCCCCGTAGGTTTTCCATAACGGATCACGCAAGGCGAAAATACTGTACAGCGTGACATATCCCGTAAACTCATCGCTCTCCACATACTTGGATTTGAATTGACGATGGGTCACACGGCGCCAATTCGCGCGGTCTCCGAATTTTCGCTTCATAAATAAGATCCCTTTCAACACAATGTAATAACAGCTTACCATATTTGAAAGAGAGTCACAAAAACCATTTTCCCACTAAGAAAAACGTCTGTCGACGTACATTCAAAGTAGACAGACCGCGTTTAGCGGAAGTTTTTCTTGCGATATCAGGATGCCATTGCCCCGAAGTTTATACTTTCTGATATCTTAAAAAACAACCCCCAGTCACGCCTACGCGAGGACTGAGGGTTGATTCGCTTGAACAAAGACAGCAGATGAACAGCCGTTATCCTCCGGTTCCTACGGCTCCGTCCGTAGTTCCTGCTGGAATATCCGTGTTGCCGGTTCCGTCCCCGCCATCGGCCGGCGGAACGATCACACCTCCGTCATCATCATCCATGGGGAGATCATCCGTTGGGTTCCCGGTGTTGCCTCCCCCGTTGCCTTGTCCGTTACCGTTGTTCCCATTCGAACCGTCATTACCGTTTCCATTCCCATTGCCATTTCCTCCATTGTTCTGGCCATTCCCATTCCCTTGGCCATTTCCTGGCGGGAAGCCTTGATCTCCGCCTCCGCCGTCGGGCAGATTAGGATCAAGAGGAGTACCTGGATCCGGTCCAACAGGCGTTTCGTCGGTTGGCGGCTCCACGCTGTCGATCAGCACTTGAGCATTGTTCGAAGGTTCGCTCTCCACCGCATTTACCGGATCATACGCCGTGACGTAATACACATAGCCGGTACCCGGCGTGACGCTGATATCTTCAGCCTCGGTCGTCACGGAATCCATAATATGAGTGAAGCTGGATTCGGATGCTTCCCGGCGGTAAATACGATATACCGCATCCGCGGTTTCAACGCCGGTCCAGCTGAGGGATACCGCTCCCGTATCCAGATTATAGGAGGCATTTAAACCTGTTGGCGCTGCGATTTCTGGCTCCTCCGGCTCTTCCGGCTGCAGGTTCTTCGGAACCGGGAACGGCTTCACAGGCTCACCCTTCAGCGCTTCCTTCATGACGGCGGCAAACAAGGCCGCGGTCTGGCCGCTGCTTCCGTTCAGCAAATGATCTTTGTCCGGCTTATCGTACCCCATCCAGACAGCCCCGGTCCACTCCGGTGTATAACCGACAAACCAGACATCACGGTTTTTGCTGCTCTTCAGCCCCGGGATCCCGTGTTGCGTTGTCCCTGTCTTACCGGCAACCGGGCGATCCAATTTAGCTCGTTTCCCGGTACCGTCGTTAACGACGTTTTGCAACATCGTGGTCATGTAATAAGCCGTTTGTTCACTGATGACCCGTTTTGGCTTAGGCGCATTGTATTTATATTTCTCCACGCCGTTGTGGTCAACAATCGATTTGATCGAGTATGGCTGATTGTACAGACCGCCATTGGCGAATACGCTGTAGGCACCGGCCATTTCGAGCGTGTTCGTACCGTAGGTTAAACCGCCCAGTGCGATGGCCAAGTTGCGGTCATTTTTGTCCATTTTAATCCCCATCGCCTCGGCATATTTGACCCCGGTGCTTACGCCAATTTCGTTCAGCAACCAGACGGCTGGGATATTCTCGGACTTCGTCAAAGCGTCAGTCATGTTGATCGTCTTGGAATATCCATGCAGGTTCGTTGGGCAATAGTCGCCAAAGCACTGCTTCTCGTTGCTGATCTGCGAGTTTGGCGTAAATTTGCCGGATTCCAGAGCCGGCGCATACGATACGATCGGCTTAAACGCCGAGCCCGGTTGACGGCGGCTGTCCAGCCGGCTGAACCCTTTACGCTGGTAATCCCGGCCGCCCAGCAATGCGACGAGACTGCCATTTTGGTGGTTCATGATAACCATAGAAGCTTGGACTTGTTGGTCATCCTTGCTCTTCTCAAAATAATCGTCATTGGCGAAGGCTTTCTCCAACGCTTTCTGCGCTTTCGCATCCATCGTCGTGTAGATCTTGTAGCCGCCGCGGTTCAATTCGTCTTCGGTTAACCCAAATTTCTCCTCGGCTTCTTCCACGACATAGTCTTTAAAGGCGAGATAGCTTTGATTGGTGGCCGGCGGCTCGTAGTTGTAATCCACCGCCTTAGCTTCGTCCCGTTGCTCTGCCGTAATATATCCTTCCTGATACATCAGCTCGAGTACCACTGCGCGACGTTCCTTGGACAGTTCAGGGTTTTTGAGCGGATTGTATCGGGACGGTCCCTTCGGCATCGCCGCTAACGTAGCCATTTCCCACAAGTCGAGTTTATTCAAATCGCTTTTGCCGAAATAACGAATCGATGCTGCCTTGATTCCATATACCGTACCACCGAAATTGATCCGGTTCAAATATAAGGTCAGGATTTCATCCTTCGTTCTGTGGCGTTCCAAGGCCAAGGCAATCGACATTTCCGTCGCCTTCCGGAAGAACGTTTTGTCCGCGCTCAAGAAAATGTTCTTGGCCAGCTGCTGGGTGATCGTACTGCCGCCTTCAACCAGGGAGCGGGCCACGATATCTTTCACAGCCGCCCGGCCGATCGACCATAAATCCACACCCTTATGATCGAAGAAACGACGGTCTTCCGTTGCCACGAACGCTTGCTTCAGCAGCTCCGGAATCTGGTCTGATTCCACGGGTTCGCTTTTGTCGATGGACAATTCGCCCATCAGTACCCCGTTGCGGTCATAGACCTTCGTCGTTTCGTAAACCATCAGCTTGTCCTCATTTTGCATCAGGATCTTCTCGCCGCTGACCGTAATGTACATATAGCCTGCAATTGCGCAGAAGACCGCAAAAGCAATCGTAAAAAATGAAGTCCACAACACGCGTTTGGCCGTCAGCCTTTTCTTTTTATGAGCTTTCGGCGCTTTGTTCTTCTTGTCCGGCTTCCCGCTTCGTTGCAGTCTTGATGGCCTTTGGCTAGACATGGTTTGTTCTGACTCCCTTCCTGCCATTTCGCTTAAGTCGATGTTCAAAAATCGGCCACATGCGGTTGTTCTCTCTATCATGTGCGTGAATGGAAGTTACCAACCACGCCCAGAGTTCAGCGGCGTAAGGCGCAGGGCCTTCCGCTTTGAACCTATCATATCACCGCACAAGCGTTCGTTCGATGATGGAATCGATGACAGCAGAGTGATTTTTGAACATCACCTGACCGAACGACTTCGGCAGGTCCTAAGCTCCTGGCTTAAAAGTGCCTGGAAAGAAAAGAACAACCTTGGTTCAGGTTGCTCCATCTTCATCCTATACTCTTAACGTATTGAAGTTCAAAAAGTTTCAGCCTGATTTAATCCTCGTTTTGCGATTCCTGCATGAGCGATACATTCCGCAGCGGCTGGAACGTCGAGATCGCGTGCTTGTACACCATTTGCTGGCGGCCATCGCTGTCAATGACGATCGTGAAGTTGTCAAACGCTTTAATCGTCCCTCTGATCTGGAAGCCGTTCGTCAAAAATACGGTGACCGGGATGCTCTCTTTCCGTAATTGGTTCAAAAATGTATCCTGGATGTTAATGGTCTTATTCATAGCCGTACCCCCAATAGGAATCAATTAGTGTTTAGAATTATATTCAAGATCAGCGGGAAACTTTCCTGCTATTATAGCATGGGCCGCCTCCAAAATCCCGGAAAAATTTTCGCCGTCGCCGACGTCAATCCAGTTGATATCCTTCATGTGGCGGAACCAGGAAAGCTGTCTCTTGGCAAATCGGCGTGTATCCCGTTTCAGCTTCTCCACCGCAGCTTCCAACGGAACGCCGTCCACCAGGTGTTCGACGATTTCCTTATACCCCAGACCTTGCATCGAAACGGCATCGCGGCTATATCCTTTCCGCAGGAGTCCGCGAACTTCATCCACAAGGCCTAGCCGCAGCATCTCGTCAATTCGCCGCTCAATACGTTTATAAAGCATTTGACGGTCCATTGTCAAACCGATGAGGCAAAGCTCATAAGGGGATTGCTTCTGCTGTTTCTCAAGCTGGGACGATAACGTCTCTCCTGTTATATGAAAAATCTCCAACGCCCGTATCACCCGACGCACATCGTTTGGATGCAGACGTTCGGCCGATTTGGGATCGACCTCCGCCAATTTGGCATGCAGCGCTTGGACGCCATAGGTTTCAGCGAACGCTTGCTGCCGGGCGCGGAATTCTTCGTCCGCCCCCGCTTCCGTAAACTGAAACTCATAACAGACCGATTCGATGTACAACCCCGTCCCGCCAACGATAAAAGGCAGATGCCCGCGCTCGGTAATCTCCGGGATCAGCTTACGGCACCACTCCTGAAATAACGCGACGGAAAACGGTTCGTCAGGATCCAGCACATCGATGAGATGATGCGGAATGCCGCCCATTTCTTCCTTGGTGATTTTGGCGGTGCCGATGTCCATCCCCCGGTAGACCTGCATGGAATCGCCGGAAATGATTTCGCAAGACAGGTCCCGCGCCAGCTCGATGCTGAGCTTCGTTTTGCCGACCGCTGTTGGGCCGAGCAGCACAAGCAGTTTCGGTTTATCGTTTCGGGTCAAGCGAAATCACTCCATAAGCAATTTTAGTATGGGAGCGGTTGATCGCCTGAAACCCAAGTCGATCAAATTCACTGCTCCCGCGCTTCTCTTTCAGGACAACCGCTTTCCGAGCAACCCGGCAAGCCTCCTTCACCGCCTCCGGATCGAGTTGGTTCGGATTAGCAAACGCCCGCAGCGGTGAAATGGACGACGATTCCGTGATGGGATCGCGGAACATCGGGTCGAAGTAAACGATATCTGCGCTCTTGTCGGGCATCGCCCGGAGCGCGTCCAAGTGGTTCGTATGTACTGGTTCGATCCGCCGCAGCGCTTCGTCAAAAGCCGGCAGACCGGACTCGTAGTGCTTCAGCCCTTCGTACAGCAAGGCCCAAAGCGGCAAGGAATCCTCCAAGGCCAATACCTTCCCCTCAGCCCCTGCGGCAATCGAAAAGATCATCGCATCGGCCCCGAGTCCTGCCGTACCATCGATGATGACGTCGCCGGGAACCACTCCGGCAGCGTCCAGCATCGCGTCGCTTTCCCCTTTAAACAGCCGTTTCGCCCGGACAAACGCCATGCTGGGGTGAAACGTCATCGTTTCCCGGCCGGTCCGATGCAGACGGGCTCCTTGCTCCAGGACCACCAGAATGTCGCTGTCGCCATGACGTTCGGCCAACCGGGCGAGCGATGTCCGGCCGCGCGGGACATACGGAACGCGGGCCAACTGGGCTAGTTCCCGCGCCCTGAGCACGACGGCGGGCGATTCATGGTCTCCCGTGGTAATTAACATGATGAATTCCTCCGTTTGCGTTGGTTACATGACCCGCTTAAACAGCTTCTCCAAATCATACGTGGAGAACGAAACGATGATCGGCCGCCCGTGCGGGCAGGTGTACGGCTGTTTGCAGGCAGCCAGCCGGCGAATCAGCGTGTTCGCCTCTTCCGGCGTCAGCTTTTGGTTCGCCTTGATCGACGCCTTACACGAGACCATCGTGGATGAAGCCTCTCGCAGCTTGGCCAGGTCGATGGCCCGTTCGTTCAGCACCCATTCGGCCATTTCTTCAATAATGCTTGCTTCTTCTCCTTGCGGGAACCAGTACGGATGCGCCACCACGCGGAAGGTACCGCCTCCGAAATGCTCAAGTACAACCCCCACCTGTTCGAACCAGTGCAGCCGCTCCTGCAGCTTCGCGCTGTCCGATGGGGTAAATTCCAACGTAATCGGAATAAGCAGCTCTTGTGAAGCATCGGCCGGCCGCCCAAACTTCTCGTAATAGTACTCGTAATTTACGCGTTCATGGGCGGCATGCTGGTCAATGATATAGAGCCCCTGATCGTTTTGGGCGATCAGGTAGGTCCCGTGATGCTGTCCGATCAAGGACAGCTCGGGAAACGCCGGAAGCTCCGGCGCCGCCGCAGGCGAGCCGTACAACGCTTCCGGCATCTCCTGCAGCCGCTCGGGTGGCAGCGGCTGCCGCTCGCCGCCGCCCCCGTAGGCGGCGGCGCTTGGTTGGCCAAGCCCGCCTTGCGGCTTGGCCTGGCTTGGCGCGGCGCCGTACGTGCCGGCGCCGGCTGCGCCCCGCTCCCGCAGCGTCAGGCCTTCGGCCGCTGCGGGAGCGTCATAGGCGGCGCTGCGCGGCAGCGCGCCGCCCGCACCGGGCGCAGCCGGTGCGCCGCCCATCGGGGCGCCGAGCGCAGGCGCCCCGGTCCAGCCGCGGTCCGCGCCCGCGGACCGCGGGGCTGCGCCACGCTCCACGCCGCCGCTGCCCGGCGGCCGGAGCGTGCTTTCCGCCGCCGCAGCCGTCTGGCCGGCGGCGGAAGCGCCCTCCTCCGTGCCTAGAGGCGGCGCGAGGAAGTGGAACTGCTCCTGGATCACGGAGCGGTTCGGGCCTTTCCCGATCGTCTGACGCACGACTTGCGGGATCAGCACCTGCCCGGACAGCACAGCGCGCACGCTGTTCTCCACAAAACTGTTCAGCTCCGGCTCCTTGCTGAAGCGCACCTCCAGCTTGGACGGATGCACGTTCACGTCAACCAAGGATGGGTGCATCTCCAGCATGAGCACCACTAGCGGATACCGATTAATCGGCAACAGCGTGTGATACGCGCGCAAAATCGCCTGATGAAGCCCTTGATTCCGGATATACCGGCCGTTCACAATCGTCGACATGCCCGAGCGACTGGACCGCGCCAAATCCGGACGCCCAATATACCCCGTCACCCGGTAATCCAGATCCTCCGCTTCAATCGGCACCATTCCTTTGGAGGCATTCACGCCATAGACGGCCGCAATGACCTGCAGCAGATCGCCGCCTCCCGGGCTTTGCAGCAACGTATTGCCGTTATGCCGCAACGTAAAAGCAATCTCAGGATGAGCCAGCGCCTGACGATACATCGTATCAGAGATATGCCCCAGCTCGGTCTGGATCGTCTTCATATACTTCAGCCTTGCCGGTGTATTGTAAAATAATTCCTTGACCACAATATCCGTTCCTTGCGGGGCAGCGATGTCCTCATTGAGTTTCAACGAGCCGCCTTCGATTTCAATCACCCGCCCGAGCCCGGAATCGTTGCTTGAAGAGACCAGCCGAACCTTGGCGACCGCCGCGATACTGGGTAAGGCTTCACCGCGGAACCCGAGGCTCCGGATCTGGAACAGGTCGCGTCCGGAGGTAATTTTACTTGTCGCATGGCGGTAAAACGCTGTTTCACAATCCTCCGGTTCAATCCCCGAGCCGTTGTCGGTCACGCGGATCAGCTGCATTCCACCCTCTTCAACGGCGACCTCGATTTTGGTAGCCCCTGCGTCAATGGCGTTCTCCACCAGCTCCTTGACCACCGAAGCCGGGCGCTCGACCACTTCCCCAGCGGCAATCTGGTTAGCGATATGCTCATCTAATATTGCGATTTTTGCCATAGCTATTCCCTCCCTCCTTGTTTGACCGTTCTTGCGAAATCTGGACAAATCTATATGAAATTTCATATATATTCCCGAAAAAAACGACCAAATCGCCGTTTCTATTCGAAATTTCATACATAATCCGGGGCATGTCCGGGATTTCGCTCCAATCTATTCGATTTTTCATATACATTCCGCTAAAACCGCGGAACTGAACTTCATTCTATTCGAAATTTCATACACAATGGCACCGAGCGGACAGTTTCCCAAGCCGTGGTGGTGCCCATGCATAGATATCATCATACATAAACCGTTTGGTTCCTCAAAATCATCGTACAACGTTGCCCCTGTTCCGTTCTGTAACTGACTTCCTAGTATCTACCGTACGTTTACAAATCCTTCGCCTTCATCTTCAGATCATTGACCAGCTGCATAGCCTGCAGCGGTGTCATGTTCACCAAATCGGCATTTTTAATCAGGTTAATGATCGTACGTGTTGCCGGATCTTCCGGCGCCTGAGCGGCTGGCTTTGCTTGAACCAGCGGCTCATCGTCGCCAAACATCGAAAGCTGCACGACCGGGCCAACTTCACCGGCAAGCGGCTCAGCCGTAGCCGCAGCTTCCATCTCAGCCACAGCCTCTGTTGCTGCCGAAGCTGCAGCAGCATCCGCTGAAGCCGTACCCACAGCTGTTCCTGCAGCTGCTGCCGTTACCCGCACAACTTGATCGTTCTGCTCCTTCGTCACAAGCGGCTGAGCCGCCAGCGAAGAAGCTGCGGCTGTTGCAGCCACATCCACCGTTGCTGTCCCAGAGGTTAAACCAGCCACCGCAACGCTGCCCCCGTCCGCCAACGGACTTTTCTCCTCCAGCTCTTTCAGCAGCCCGTACGCCCGGCCGATGATCTCATCCGGCAGGCCGGCCAGCCGCGCGCAGTAGATGCCGTAGCTGGTGTCGGCCGCGCCGGGGATCAATTTGCGCAGGAAGTGCACCTTGTCGCCGCTTTCCTGCACCGCCATGCTGTAGTTATTCAGCCCGCGAAGGCTGTGCTCCAGGTAAGCCAGCTCATGGAAATGCGTCGACACCAGCGCCTTGCAGCCAATCCGGTCGTGGACGTATTCGATCACGGCCTGCGCAATCGCCATCCCTTCGCTGGTCGAGGTGCCCCGGCCCAGCTCGTCGATGATGATCAAGCTGCGCGGGGTGGCCTTTTCCGTCATGATCTGAATATCGGCCATCTCCACCATAAAGGTGCTTTGCCCGCCAATCAGATCGTCTGCTGCCCCAATCCGCGTGAAAATGCGGTCGACCAGCGGAATCTCCGCTTTGGCCGCCGGCACAAAGCTGCCGATTTGCGCCAGGATCGAAATCAGCGCAACCTGCCGCATATA
The DNA here is from genome assembly GCF_047200555.1 of Paenibacillus sp. MB22_1. Lineage (NCBI taxonomy): Bacteria > Bacillati > Bacillota > Bacilli > Caryophanales > Paenibacillaceae > Paenibacillus > Paenibacillus sp. MB22_1. Next base: position 1,263,092 of record NZ_JBLADV010000001.1, on the reverse strand, counting down.
CGTGCTCTTTCCAGCCATGTTAGGACCCGTGATCAGCAGGATGCTCGCCTCGTCCTTGCGGAGCTCCGTACTGTTGGCGATAAATGCTGTATCCTTCATCACCGCTTCCACCACCGGATGCCGGCCTTGCTCCACAATGAAATCGTAGCCGTCGGTCAGCTTCGGCTTCACAAAGCTGTTGTCCGAGGCTACCTGCGCCAGCGAGCGCAACACATCGATTTCAGCGATTTGCTCAGCCAGCTTCTGCAAGCGAGGGATATCCGCAGCGATCCGTTCACGCAGCTCGTTAAACAGCGTGTATTCCAGATCGACCATCTTCTCCTCAGCTTCGAGAATCAGCGCTTCCTTCTCCTTCAGTTCCGGGGTAACAAAACGTTCTGCATTCGCCAGCGTCTGCTTCCGTTCATACCGCCCTTCCGGCAATGCAGACAGATTGGCGCGCGTCACTTCGATATAATAGCCAAAAACTTTGTTGTAACCGATCTTCAGCGATTTGATCCCCGTTGCTTGCCGTTCAGCCGCTTCCAGCTCGGCGATCCAGCGTTTACCGTTAACGCTGGCTTCGCGAAGCTCGTCCAATCTTGCATGATACCCAGCCTTAATAAGGCCTCCATCCCGCACCGACACCGGCGGTTCGTCAGCGATCGCTGCATCAATCATGTCGGCCAGATCCGCACACTCATCCATTGCCGAAGCAATCCGCTTCAACGTGGTTGAGGCCGAGTCTGCGCACAGCGTCTTGATCGCCGGCACCTGAAGCAGCGACGTTTTGAGGGCGACCAAATCCCGACCGTTCGCATTGCCGAAGGCGACGCGTCCCACCAGCCGCTCTAGATCGTAGATGTCCTGCAAAGCGCCGCGCAAATCCTCGCGCAAAATAAACGCGCTGTGCAGATGCTCCACTGCCTCCAGACGTTCCTCGATCCGCGTCTTCTGCAGCAGCGGCTTGTCGATCCAGCGCCGCAACAGCCTGGAGCCCATTGACGTTTCCGTGCGGTCAAGCAGCCACAGCAGCGATCCTTTTTTCGAACGCTCGCGAACCGTCTCAACCAATTCCAGATTCCGTCGTGTAAACGGGTCCAAAATCATAAAATGCTCCGGCTCATAAGCCGATATTTTCGTAAGTTGTCCCAGCGAGCGCTTCTGCGTCTCGCTTAAATAACCGACCAGGACAGCGATATTGTCCCGCCGCTCCGGCTCCAGACGAATCCATTCGGCCTCGCCAAACAGCGATCGTGCCGTATCTTCCTTCGCTTTCGCCCAAGGCGTATACACGACGGGCTTGCTCAGCGGAGCAGCTTGTCCCGCAATCCAATCCAGCAGTTCCTTGTCCCCGATGATTTCCGCCGGGTCGTACAGGCCAATCTCGTCGCGCAGCCACTCTTTGTTCGCCGGCGCCGACGTCGCGTACAGCTCCCCCGTGGACAGGTCACAGGCAGCCAGAGCCATCATCCCCTGCCGTTCAGTGACCGACACGATGTAGTTGTTCGTCCGTTCGCCGACGGTTTTCCCTTCCATGATCGTCCCCGGGGTGATGACCCGGACGATCTCACGCCGAACCATGCCTTTGGTTTGCGACGGGTCCTCCATCTGTTCGCAGATCGCAACTTTGTATCCTTTTTCAATCAAACGATGAATATAATTGTCCGCCGAATGGTAGGGAACACCGCACATCGGAATTTTCTCTTCGGCGCCCCCGTCCCGCCCGGTCAGTGTAATTTCAAGCTCCTTCGCAGCCAGGATTGCATCCTCAAAAAACATTTCATAGAAATCGCCCAGCCGGAAAAACAGAAACGCATCCTGCGCTTCCGCCTTAATCCGTAAATACTGCTCAATCATCGGCGTGTAGGTAGCCATGATTCCCCTCCAATTAACCTAAGCACATTCAGGTCTTTCATAGAATCCTATTATACCAGAAAAGGGCAACCCGGTTATGAAGGATTTTGCAATTTCCAGGCGGGGCGAATATCCGCAGATTCGTCCCAGACATAGCCGGACTGAATGGCATTCAGTAAAGGTTCGATATATCCCTGATATCGCGTATAGTCGGGAACTTCATGGATATCGGCGATCAGGCGGGGTAACGCTTCGCGAAGCGGTTGCTTTCTGCCGGTGTAAAACGCCGTCCAAACCGCCTCCTTCTCCAACGGTCGTGCCTTTAAGCGTTCCGCATGCTCGATAATGAAGCGCGCCAATGCCACGACCCCTTTGGTGACGAGCGGAGAGATTAGGAAGCTAGGTAAGGTGCGATATTCGAAGCCGCCGTACTCCTTGAACCGAAAATCGCCGAGAAACCCGTACTTCGGTCTACGTGGCGCACTTCGGGGATCCTCCAGTAGAGCTAGCGGCAGCGCCAGGTAATTGTCGAGCGTCCGCAGCAACTCTGGAGTTAACGACACTCCGCTGAAATGCAGGTGTCCGCCCAACGGAAAACCGCGTTGCGGCATCGCCCCCGCCTGCCAGATCAGCCCTTGATCTTCGATGGAAGCTCGGGCTTCATGAAATGCGCGCAGCAAATGAACGACAACATCGCGCGGTTCCTTGCCGGGGCGCGGCCTTAGCTCTGCCAGCGGAAATATCCGCTGCCCGCGATATCGCAACACATCGCAGCCCGCTTCCCCATGAAAGTGCAAGAAACGGGAAGCCGGAATCACTTTCCCATGGGCACGATCAAACAGCAAAAACTCGGGGTCCATCCCAATCAACCGCTCTGTCGGTGAGTCCAGCAGCTTCTCCTGTTCCTCCAGGGTAACTCGCATCGCCTGGGCAATGGCCTTGGTTGCCGCGCTGCCGAGGTCCGAGATCGGGGTGATGGAATCCACCGTAAATTTCCCCTCTTCCCCGGCCGAGATCACCACTTCACCAAAATCAAGTCCCACGGCGTATAGCGCCCGAACCGCCGTGTTCCTCAGGCGTTTATAAAGCGGTGACTCCGGGGACAAGGCTTCCCCCAAGAGCGGGAGCGTTAGCCCCGCTTTACCAAGCGGACGTACCTCCCAGGCCCGCAAGTGGAATACCGTAACGGCATAGCGGCGGAGATATGACGCAGTAGTGCTTGCAGCTGTTTGAGCGGTTCTTGCCTCAGGCGTTGGCTTCAGCCCAGCGGTTTCGAGCCGGCGCCGCCAGTCTTCCAGCGAGTGTGTCGGCCGTCCCAACACGATTTCCTGGACCCGGCCGCCCCAATACGCTTCCTCACGTCCGTAGTAAATCCATTGGGAATCGTCTGCAGCGGTTCGTACGAGCCGCCTTCCCGAAGCGGCACCTGCCCCCGCTGACTTCCTGCCGAAACTCGAAGATGTACGCAATAACGCTCTGCTGGATGATTCCGGTCCTTTCAACACCCGGTAGGGTCCGCCCAAACGTTCCAACGCCTGCAGCAGCCGAGCTTTAAATGTGCTGGAGCCCAGACGCATTTTTAGTACGAGGTGCTCATCCTTCACCACTGAGTTCATCCCCCGTCTTCGATAGAGGTATTATTCAAAAATAAAAACAAAAAGAGGGCAGCCGCCCTCTTCGACGACGCCCCTGCCGCATATGCTACAGTGTACACTGAAACTGTTGATACTTACCCCTTTGCCTACTTGCTTCCTGATCGAATTACAGTTCGTCGTCGAGGAGATCCGGATCCAAATCTTCATAATCGCCGAGCTCGGAGCCGAAATCGTAGTCCTTGTCATCAATGCCGCTGTTCGGCACGACCAGCACGTTCAACTTCGTTTCGGCAACCAGTTCCACCGCGAATTCGCGTTCCACCCGAATGGATACGCGGCCGTCTCCCGATACGGTGGCTTCGACGGTGCTCGGTTCCTGCGTGGCTTCTGCGGACACTTCCACCGTCGACGAACGGTGTCTGGAATCCAAGTAGTTCAGCGGTACATTCTCAACATACGATACCGTTTCTTTAGCGACCTCGGTCTGCGAGTTCTTGTCGTACGAATACCAGATGTTAATATCGTAAGTACCAATAACTTCAATTCCGTCTCCCGCTGCGACCGCTTCGTACTGGTGGTTGATGATCCAGGCCCCCAGGATGCTCGACGGTTTATGAGGGGGAGTCACGGTATGTGTTACGGTAGAGAACTTACGACCTTTGCCGCAGATCGCTTTCGTGATGATCTCTCTACTTTGATATTTCAATGACATGTTAGAACCTCCTCCATACATCATTCAATACAAGTGTATGCAGGACATTCGTCTAGGGTGACAACTATTTTATTGACGCCTGTTTTCGTTTTGCTCCCCGTTTTTCCGCGATTCGTGGAATGGGAGCCTTGTTTTTTTTGGAGACAGCTAGATATAAGGAAAGTTCTCGGCATAACTGCAAAATGGCTGAACGCATTTCAAATTCCTCACGGGTTGAAGGCATTTCCATTTTCTTGAACTCCTCCTCCAGCTCCGCGAGCATCTGCTCGGTAATCCCCGTATATTCCTCTTGATTCACATCTACGCTAAGCCGATCAAACAATACAGCCACAAATTCGCCTTGCGGGATCCGATGGTACACCTGCGAAATCAGCTCCAGCATCCCTTCGATCCGGCTTAACTGTTCTTTGCGCATGATAAAATACGCCGTCCAGGCCTCGTTGGGCGAGATCATCTGGTTCTCGGCTGCCCGTTTCGCGAGCGCATAACCCTCGTCGATCTTTCGGGCCGCATCGGTGATCTCCTTGCCATCCCATAAGCGGTAGGGATCACGCAACGAAGCGGCAATCTCCTGAAATATGCCGGAAAACAAAGCATCCACCTCACGCCGAGTTTCCAGCAGCTTGTCTTCCGTTTTGGGCATGTACAGAAAATTGACAACCATGGCCGAACCCAACCCAATGATCAGCAGCTCCACCTGGATTAACAGCACGTGCCAGGAGATCTCCCCGCCGCTAAATACGCGGAACACGACAACGGAGCTGGTCACAATCCCTTCCTTGAAGCCCGCGCGAGCGATCAATGGGAAAGCGACGAGGATGTAAATGGCCAGCACCCAAATATGAAACCCAAGGAAGTAGAAGATGCCAAAAGCAAGCAACAACCCCAAAGTTGAAGCAAAAAAACGTGCCGTTATCGATGCCAGGCTGCGCTTGCGGGTGACGTCGACCCCTAAAATCGCCAGCAGTCCCGCCGAATTGGCACCAGGCACCCCTAAGGCATCCGCAATAAATATTGCCATTAGCGTGGCGATTGCCGTTTTGATGACCCGAAACCCCATGGAATCCCATCCTTTTTGTCGAAACCGATCTATGAAAATATCCTACTTGATTTTCGGAATCCAAACAATCCCACTTTCACCCTCAACCTTTGCTGTCTAAGGAAGAGGAAGCTTTGTACGATGATCCCTTTCGGTAAGGGTTCTCCCCATTTCTCCTGATCTGATCGAACGGGATCATGCTGCAAAGCGATCTTGCACAACAATGATCCGTGAAATCCTCATTCGAAATTCGAATGGTCGCAGGCCGTTTTGATCACCGACCACGGACCGGCAGGGTAACGTCAACACAAGTCGGACTCCAAGAGCTGCAAAGACTGTCCCTTGCTTGAGGAGTGCACCTGAACAAGCAAAAGGGCCTGACCCTACATGCCTGGCACAGGACAGCAAAGAAGAAGATCGCCAACTACCTGACCAAGCTGGCCGGATAGGGCGATCTTCCTGTTTTCTTAAATAATTAGAATCAGAACTGTCTTGCATTGATATTAAGATTGTATTTATCCCCAGTTTTATTATAGATATAAACTTCCCAATCTCCGGATAATCCATTACCTAACATATCTTCAAAGCTTATTGTTTTTTGACTTCCTACCTTTAATTCATAACCATCTGTAATTTTCAGACCATTACGGCTGATATCAATAAAGACAGATGAAGAAGCATTATTTTTAACCCAAACGTTCAAATAGATACCATTTTCGGGCGCTGTAGTAAATTTACCAGTATATGCCGAAGAACCTGTATGAGTGACATTATTAATGAGATGCGCATCCATTGGATAGAACATGTTGTCATCAATAATTGTAGGTTTAATGTTTGATACTTCTTCCGTAGCTGACAATGACACCACAGATTGAGCGGATACCGGAGCAACATTTTCAGACGCAGATGCAACCGGGGCAAGAGATAACAAAGCCGATGCGATCCAAACAGCTGATACCTTTGTTTTCTTCACAGACTTGTAAACCTCCGAAAAAAATTCAAATTTATGTAAATAAACGGTTTGTGTAGATATCATACAATATTAGCCAATTATGATGGTTACATTTTTTTCATTTTTAAGAAACCGAAGTTTATATTTTTCTATATTTCCCTCTTTTTTCTTAGTTTTGAGTTGTTTATTGACCAGTGAACTTGTTCCTAACGCGATAATTCAACATATGCCAGCCCCCGGTGCGCTTATTTTGACTTTTGATTTCCTGATAATGGGGAAATCTTGTAGGGAGCGTTACCGCTCCCTCACCAGCTTCCTTTCGATATAGACGACCAACTGATACATCGCCGTCGCCACGATGGCGATGATGACCAGGCTCGACAGCACCAGGGTGAAGTTAAACACTTGAAACCCGTAGACGATCAGGTAACCGAGCCCGATTTTGGCAACGAGGAACTCCCCGACGATGACGCCGACCCAGGCCATCCCTACGTTCACCTTCAACGTAGACACGATGGTGGGGAACGAGGCGGGCAGAATCGCCTTCATAAACACGGCGCGCCGCGTGCCGCCAAACGTGCGGATCACCTTGACCAAGTTCGCGTCCACCTCATTGAAGCTGTTGAACACGACCAAGGTGGTTACAATCACGGTGATCGACAGCGTCGTAACGACGATGGCGGTAAAGCCGGCGCCGAACAGGACGATAAAGATCGGGCCGAGCGCCACCTTCGGCATGCTGTTGAATACGACCATATAAGGGTCCAGTACGCGGGAGAGAAACGGCGACCACCAGATCAGGACGGCCAACAAGGTGCCGATCAGCGTCCCAAGCAGAAAACCGACTGCCGTTTCCCCAACCGTCATCGCCAGATGCGGCCATAATTCCCCGCTGACCGCATCTTTGACAATCTGCTGTCCAACCTTGGACGGGTAACTGAAGATCAGCACATCGATCCATCGCAGTCGGCCCGCGAGTTCCCAAAGTCCGACGAACAACACGAGGATCAAGGCCTGAACGCCCACCACGTAGTTGCTCATCCGCCGCTTGCGCTTGCGGTGCAGTTGCCATTTCTCCTGCAGCCAGGCTTCCTGAGGGGTATTCGGTTTGGTTCTGGGCTGTGCCAAGAGCTATCCCTCCTCCCTTTCTGACGTTTCCAAGTCCCGCCAGATTTCATGGAACAGTTCGTTGAATCCCTCGGCTTCCCGGGCGTAGAACGGCTGCGCGTTTCGGATCGCCTCCGGGATCTCGTACATGCTGCGAATTCGCCCTGGTCTGGGGGCCAGCACGATCACCCGATCGCTGACCGCGATCGCCTCCGATAGATCGTGGGTCACCAATACGCCCGTTTTCTTCCGCTGCTTTAGCGTCCCCCACACCAAATCCTCCAGCTGTAGCTTCGTCTGGTAGTCCAGCGCTGAGAACGGCTCATCCAGCAGCAGCAGCTCCGGATCGGTCGCCAGCGTTCGCACAAGGGCCACCCGTTGGCGCATTCCGCCCGACAGCTGATGGGGATACAATTTCGCGGTATCGCCGAGCCCCATTTCGGCCAGCAACGCCCGCGCGTGCTCCACACTTTCCGGCGTTAACCTTCCGGTCAGTTCCAACCCCAGTACGGTATTGCTCAGAATCGTCCGCCACGGGAACAAGTAATCCTGCTGCAGCATATACCCCACCTGCGGGGTGGGGCCCGTTACCGGTTTGCCGTGCAGGAGCACCTCTCCCCGGGATGGGGCCAGCAGACCAGCCATGACGGAAAGAAGCGTGGTCTTTCCGCAACCGCTGGGACCAACCAAACTGATGAATTCGCCAGGCTCTACCGCTAAATTCATCCCTTGCAAGGCGAGGACGGCCTCCCGGTCCGTCACGTAGACCAGATCTAGGTTTTTCAGTTCCACGACAGATGGCAAAAGCGCTCACGCTCCTTTTCCGTTCACGTTCATGTTATTTGACGGATTTGACGGCTTGCTCGGCAAAGCTGTTATCCACCAGCTTATCCGCTTCCACCCGTTCATTGAGTTCTCCGGCGCTTTCCATCACGTCAAGCAGGTTGTTCCAGGCGTCCTCCGCCAAAGCCGGCGTTTCTGCATAGCTTCCCTGCTCCTGATACCGCTTGATCGAGCTGACCAAGATCTCCATGTCCGTATCTTTAAAATAAGGCGCAACCGTCTCGGCAATTTCTTCCGGCGTATGCGATTGAACCCAGCGTTGGGCTTTATGAATCGCATTCGTAAACTTCTGGACGATTTCCGAATGATCCTTGATATAGCTCTGCTTGGTCATAAATACCGTATAGGGCAGCCTGCCGCTCTCCGTACCAAAGGAAGCGACGACGTATCCTTTCCCTTCCTTCTCCACGATGGAGGCTTGGGGTTCAAACAGCTGAACGAATTGTCCCGTTCCCGATATGAATGCAGCCGTGATGTTGGCGAAGTCCACATTCTGGATTAACTCCAGATCCTGATGTGGATCGATCCCGTGCTTGCGCAGGGTGAACTCGCCGGCCATTTGCGGCATGCCTCCCTTCCGTTGACCCAGAAAGACGCTCCCCTTCAACATCTCCCAATCAAATTCGGCGGAGTCCCGGGCAACCAGGAAGGTACCGTCGGTTTGCGTCAATTGAGCGAAGTTGATCACGGGATCTGTGGAGCCTTGCTGATACACGTAAATCGACGTCTCGGCTCCGACCAACGCCACGTCGATGGCCCCCGACAGCAATGCCGTCATCGTTTTGTCACCACCCGCCGTTGTTTGCAGCTCCACGTCCAGTCCTTCTTCTTTAAAGAAACCTTTTTCCAATGCGACGTACTGAGGGGCATAAAATACGGAACGGGTGACTTCCCCGATTTTGACCTTTTGTGCTTTGCCGCTTCCTCCACAAGCGCTTAGCGCTGCGGTCAGGAGGACGATGAGCGCGATCCATAACCCCTTTCTTACGTTGTTCATGCCATTCACCTCTCCTTCTAAATGGGGTTTCATAGCCAATCGTTGTCTATCGGTTGGCCAGAAGATACTAAATACTATGCGATAGCCTAACAAAAGGTTAAGCCGTGCCGGGGCACTCCAAGTTTGATGCACAAAAAAAGCCGCCCCTAAGCGCGGATGAAATCCGCCTTAGGGACAGCTGTTGATCGATATCGCTTTAGATGCCGTAAATGCTTTTGAATTTTTGCTCCAAATAATCTGCAAGATAGTCCGGGTTTAGCTCCTCGCCGGTGACCGCAAGGATCAGCTCGGACGGTTTGCGGCTCTTGCCGTATTTGTAGATTTTGTCAGTCAGCCATTCCTTGATGGGCTGGAAGTTGCCTTCGGCGACGAGCTCTTCAAATTGCGGCAGCTCTTTCCGCAGCGTATTGGCGATTTGGGCAGCATACATGTTGCCAAGCGCATAGGATGGGAAGTACCCAAACAGACCGGCCGACCAGTGTACGTCCTGCAGAACGCCAAGCCCGTCGTTAGGCGGAGTCAAGCCGAGATAGTCGCGGTATTTCTCATTCCAGACTTTCGGCAGCTCGCTGACCGGCAACCCTTCATTAAAGAGCATCTTCTCAATCTCATAACGGATAATAATATGCAAGTTATAAGTCAGCTCATCCGCTTCAATCCGGATTAAGGAGTTCTCTACACGATTGATGCCGCGGAAGAACTGCTCCGGCGTAACCCCTTGAAGCTGTTCTGGAAAATGCTGCTGCAACTCGCCGAAATACCGTTGCCAGAATTGCAGGCTGCGCCCAACGAAGTTCTCCCAGAAACGGGACTGGGACTCATGGATCCCCATCGACGTTCCTTGGCCCAGCGGCGTTCCAGCCAGCTCTTTCGATACGTTCTGCTCGTAAAGCGCATGCCCGCCTTCATGCAAGGAACTGAAGATGGCACTGGCGACATCATCCTGCTTGTAGTTCGTAGTGATCCGCACGTCGCCATGGTTGATCGTGGTTTGGAACGGGTGAACCGTTTCGTCAATCCGTCCGGCTTCAAAATCGTAGCCGATTTGTTCGAGCAGGAACCGGCTAAACTTCGCTTGCTGCTGGTTATCATACAGCTGGTTCAGGAATGGAGCTTCCGGCTTATTCTTCGCTCCAGCTACCGCCTCAACCAAGGGAACGAGTCGATCGCGCAGCTGGCCAAAAACTTGATCGAGTTTCTCCGTAGTCAGGTCCGGTTCATACATATGTAGTAACGTATCATAACGCGTAGCCTTCGGACCCCAGTAGTCGATAAACTCCTGAATCTTTGCCACGATTTTCGTTAAATAAGGTTCAAAGCCGGCGAAATCGCTGTTCTCCTTAAAGTCTTCCCACACCGTTTCGGCATGGGCTGTCAGCTCCGTATATTCGCGGAATTTCTGTGGCGGAATCTTGACGCTTCGGTCGTATTCCTCCTGCACATCGAGCACCATCCGACGCTTCACATCATCCAATTCCTCCAGGACGGCAGGCTGGTTCAAATAAGCTAAGTACTCGCCCATCTCGGCTGACGTTTGCAGCTTAAAAGCTTCCGTGGACAACAATCCGATGGTCGCTGCCCGGGTCTCCGCCCCTTTGCGCGGTGCACCGGTGCGTAAATCCCAGTTCATCAGCGCGACCGCTTCCCCGTATGCATGAATCTTCTGCAGAAGCTCCCGAAAGAGCTCCCATTTCTCAACCGTTTCCTGTTTCATGACAACTCCCGCCTTTACTGGTGAAATATAGTTGCTACTCTTGATGATACTTTTAACTAAACGTATAATCAAATTTTAAGTAGACGAATTCGTTAATTTTTATTGAAATTTTATTTTGATGTAAAGGAGTTGCCTCTTCCTTATGAAAATCACGCTTAACGCAACGGCCAAAAAAATGATCGACGACAAGTTAGCTGGCCAGCCTGGCTTGCTCCGCCTCGTCTACGATACGGAAAACTGCGGCTGCGGCATGAGCGGTGTTCCCGTACTGAACATCGTATCCGAACCGGGTCCATATGATATTCCCATGGACAATGAAGCCTACCCATTTTGGATTGACAAAATGCAGGCTGTTTTTTTTGAAGAGGAGCTGTCCTTGAAAGGGGAAGAAGCAACCGGGACGTTCCGCTTGGATGGGCCGTCCCAGTTTTACAAATCCAATATTCCATTGGTAGACCGCCGGTAATTCGCCGTATTCGTGCCAACAACAAACAAGGAGGTAGTAACATGAATCAATTGCAGTCGATACTGGAGTTCAACCGTAAATTTGTCGAGGAGAAGGAATACGAGAAATATGTAACGGATAAATTTCCTGAGAAGAAAATGGCGATCGTGACCTGTATGGATACGCGGCTCGTCGAATTGCTCCCGAAAGCGATGAACCTGCGCAACGGCGATGTGAAGCTGATCAAGAACGCCGGCGCAATCATTTCCCAGCCTTTTGGGAGCGTCATGCGTAGTCTTCTCGTTGCGATCTACGAATTACATGCCCAGGAAGTATTCATCGTTGGTCATACCGGCTGCGGTATGGCTGCGCTCAATTCGGACCGGATGATTGGCTCCATGCGGGAACGGGGTATCAGCGACGACACGTTGAACACGATCGAGAATTCCGGCATCAAGCTAAACAAATGGCTGCGCGGTTTCGATAACGAGAAGGAAGGGATCATTCGGACCGTCAATATCGTTAAGAGGCACCCGCTCCTTCCTGCAGATGTTCCTGTTCACGGGTTGCTGATTGATTCCACGACAGGCGAGCTGGAACTGATTATCGACGGGTACCAGCCTCTTCCGAAATAAGCCCGACACGACTAGAGATAACCTGCATCTATGGGAAAGGAAAGGAACAAAGAGATGACGTATAATTTCGACGAACGTGTGCCGCGGAGAGGAACCTACTCCGAGAAATGGGATCTTGGAAAGGAGCTGTTTGGGAATCCGGACGTATTGCCTTTGTGGGTAGCGGACATGGATTTCCGTTGTGCGCCGGCCATTGTCCAAGCCGTCACGGAACGGGCCAGGCTGGGGATTTACGGCTACACCTCCCGGCCCAAAGAATACCTGGAGGCTATCACCGGCTGGCTGGAGCGCCGGCATGGCTGGAACGTTCATCCGTCCTGGTTGACCGACACTCCAGGCGTCGTGCCTGCGCTCAGCGTAGCCGTTCAGGTATTAACCGAACCGGGAGATCGGGTTATCCTGCAATCCCCGGTCTATAATCCGTTCTATGATGTCATTCGCAATAACGGACGCGAAGTTGCCGAAAATCCGTTGGTTCTCGAGGATGGACGTTACCGGATGGACTACGATCATCTGGAATCGTTGATGCAAGGCGGCGCGAAGCTGATGCTGCTGTGTAGCCCCCATAATCCCGGTGGACGGGTCTGGACCCGTGAGGAGCTGGAACGGGTTGGCGAGCTGTGCCTGAAATATGGAGTGAAGGTCGTCTCGGACGAAATTCACTGCGATTTGGTCTTCGCCGAATACCGTCATGTGCCGTTTGCATCGTTGTCTGAACCCTTTGCCGGAATCACAATTACCTGCGCGGCTCCTTCCAAGACGTTTAACATCCCTGGCCTCGCGACGGCTTATACGATCATTCCAAACGTGGCCATCCGCAAACAATTTGCCGAACGGATCAAAGCGCAAGCCATCGGTTCGCTGAACTTTTTCGGTCCTACGGCGACCATCGCAGCGTATACGCAAAGCGAGGATTGGCTTGACGCCGTCCTAGCCTATATTCGTGCCAACCGTGACTTCGCCGTCGCTTATCTCGCCGAGCATCTGCCAGCGGTGGCCCCCGTTCTATCCGAAGGCACCTACTTATTATGGGTGGATTGCCGTGCACTGGGATGGAAAAAAGCTGAGATGAAGCAAGTGATGTATAAGGAAGCCAAAATCGCCTTCACGGAAGGCTCCATCTACGGCGAGAACGGCGAAGGATTCCTGCGGATCAACCTGGCTTGCCCACGCTCGTTGCTGGAAGAAGCACTGGAGCGTTTCTGCGCAGCAGTTGCCGCTCATCAAGCCTAATCGCTGGGAACGAAATAACCAGCGAAAACACTCAAGCCGGAAGACCTCTCGTCTTCCGGCTTGTTTTTTTAAGTGCGACGCATGTAAGCGCGGACCGTAATCGGTGCAAAAACCGCTACAATAACGGCTGCTCCGATAAGAGAGCTCAGCATATCTCCACCAATGGTTCCATGATTCACCAGCTCCCGAACCGCTGTCACCAAATGCGAAATCGGATTGATGTTGGCAAACCATTGCAGCCATTTTGGCATCGTTTCAACCGGAACAAACGCATTGGACAGGAACGTCAACGGAAACAACACGATCATCGATATCCCTTGTACGCTGGATGCGGTTCGCGCGATAACGCCAAAGAAAGCAAAGATCCAGCTAACTGCCCAAGAACAAACGATCACCAGCAGCGCCGCAAGAGCGACATAACCAAATCCCCCATCCGGACGAAAGCCCATCATGTATCCCATAGCAAACGTCAGGACGGTCGCAATCGTATAGCGGACCGTATCGGCCAGCAAGGCTCCGGCCAATGGCGCGATCCGAGCAATCGGCAGCGACTTAAAGCGGTCGAAAACGCCCTTCTCCATATCCTCGCGCAGTTGTACTCCGGTAACGACAGAGGTGGAAATGACGGTTTGCACCAGAATCCCTGGAATAATGACCGGCAAGTAGCTCATCACATCCCCCGAGATCGCCCCGCCGAAAATATACGTAAACATCAGCGTGAAAATAATCGGCTGGAGCGTCACGTCAAATAGTTGCTCCGGTGTCCGCTTGATTTTTAACAATCCTCGATACGCCATGGTCAACGAGTGACGAAGCGATTGACGGAAGCTGGTTTGATTCTTTAATGGCCGTGCGGCCTTAGCGTTAACAACCGTGTTGCTCATGCGATTACCCCCTTCTGATCAAGAACATAAGCCTGAGGACCTGCGGTGTTCTCTTCAACGCCCCGCCCGGTCAGTGTCAAAAAGACTTCGTCCAACGTTGGTTTCTGAACGCTTAATTCCGCCAAATCCACGTCCGCTTCGCGCAAGGCGATCAAGAGGTCGGTCACCAGATCGGCCTCCGCCATCGGGGCGGTAATTTTTCCTGCCTCTGCTGTGAGGGTGGAAGGCACTTTCAGCACCTGCTCCACAATGCGGCGAGTTTCTGCCAAATGAAGTGGATTCTTAATTCTTAACTGCAGCGACGAGGCTCCCACCGAGGTCTTTAACTCGTCGACAGTGCCTTCTGCGATGACCTGCCCGCGATCAATCACGGCGATCCGGTCTGCCAGTTGGTCGGCTTCATCCAGATACTGGGTGGTTAACAACACCGTCGATCCGGTCGCAACAAGACGGCGAATCGTATCCCACATCTGCGACCGCGTTCGCGGATCCAGCCCTGTCGTCGGTTCATCCAGGAAAATGAGCGGCGGCTGGGCAATCAGGCTCGCTGCCAAATCCAGCCGCCGGCGCATCCCGCCGGAGAAGTGCTTTAGCGGGCGCTTGGCCGCTTCCGACAACCCAAACTCCTCCAGCAGCTCCGCTGCTTTCCGGCGAGCCTCGCTGCGCCCCAAGCCTAACAGCCTGGAGAAAATGACGAGATTTTCCGTAGCGCTCAGCGTTTCATCCACCGAGGCGTATTGTCCGGTCACGCCGATCAGCTGACGGACAATATGCTGCTCCTTGACGACATCGTGCCCAAAAATGCGGGCGGAACCCGCGTCTGGACGCAGCAATGTCGCCAGCATGCGGATCGTCGTCGTTTTCCCTGCCCCGTTAGGTCCCAGGACGCCATAAATCATCCCGCTCCCCACCTTCAGGTTCACTCCGTCTACCGCCCGGTTCGTTCCAAATATTTTCACGAGTCCCTCAGCTTCAATCGCCAGTTTAGTTGCGCCCCCCGTGAAGGCGGAAGTTTTCGTAATCATCTGTTAAGTCCTCCTATCCTTCAACCAATGTGATTTACAGTTAGGAGATTAACGGAGGTAGTTAAACTGAATTTAAACGAAAAAAAAACACACCCTTGTTCGGGTGTGTTCATCTCTTGGGGGCTTAATTGGGCTTCGTTTTACGCAGTTCTTTCAGTTGCTCGTAAGCTTGCCCCAGCGCTTTTTTTCGCTGCTCCATGACTTGCAGGTGCTGGCGTTCAATCTCAGTAAACCGCTCGCTGTCAAAAAGGATCCAGTTCTTCATCATGGAAGCATCAGGAAGGATTTGTCTCCGAATCTCTTTTTGTTTCACAGCCACGCAGCACAAATAATTATGCTGCACTTCCAATTTCGTGATCTCGAACCAGGGATCCAGGCAGATGCCTAGGTTCCCCGCATAGAAGGTCTGCTTATGATCGTGGAAGGGATGATATCCGTAAGGCACCGTTACGATGAGGGTTCCGCCGTCTGCCAGCAATCGATAAGCATGACTGATCAAAACTCCGGGATTCGCAAAATGCTCCAGAATTTGTCCTAGAATGACCGTATCAAATAGCTTATGACCTTGGAATTCAGTGACATCGGCTACTTTAAACTGAACTTTGGACCGGACAGGCTTAGATTCCCGGGACAACTCCCTTTTCGCATAATGGATAGCTCCTTCTTCCAAATCTAACCCTAGAACCCTGCGTCCTTCTCGGCCCAGGAGGATCGAAGTAATCCCTTGGCTGCACCCTACGTCAAGTACTCTTCTGCCAGTGACTTGACGGCAAATCCAGTGGATACGTGCTCTTGTTGCTTCATGGGACTTTTCCGAGTTTACCTGGCCATAATAGCGCTCGTTGACCCGATCCTGATTTACCATATTCCTTCACCTCCTCTAGTTCGAGGGAACCCGCGGTTATCCCATGAATTCTTTCAAAACTTTTTTCTGTTCCTCCTTCGTCAGTCGTCCTTTTACCGGGAGGGTTCTGGGGATCGAGTTATAGCGGTGAATTACTTCTACGAAATTACGAGGAGTTAAGATTTCATGAGGTAATTCTATGACGTTACCGTGCGTAGCACGGCCTGGCAGCTTGATACGATATCCGGACAAAAACTCCGATGTCTTATACAAGAACACATAATATGGAGGTGATTTTCGAAACATCGGTACCATTTCTCCATGAATCGAGTCGAACGCGTAACCGTTTTGATTGATCAAAGCGAGGGTACCTGCCTTCGGCCGATGATCATGCAGCTGTTGGATATAGGATTTGTGGTACATATCGTCAGATTCCATACGAACTAAATACAAATTCTCATAAGTTCCAGCAAAGGCTTTAATCCGTTCCATCCCCTCTTTATGGGTTACAAACATGATATTTTGCGGTAGACGAGGGTATTTGGCCAAAATATCTTTTATCGTTTTCTCTGTCTCAGGCACGACCTTGAATATCGCCAAAAAGTCTTGATTGGTTTGAATTAACAGCGACTTCAGAGTAAATTCGCAGAAAATCTTGATTCTATTCTCCAACCAAGGACGGGTGAGACGATGCGGACTAAATCCAAACGTATTAAAATTGCTTTCGATTACGATCCTTTTTGTCATCTGTACTCCTCCTTGTATACAGCTCCGCTCACTCAGCTTTATCTAATTTTGTAAAACCGGGGCTGTCTATTTTTTACTATATGTTAGAGACAAAGAACGGACAGGACGTATTCCATTGGCTTGCTGAAAATAGTCTAGTACCCTCCTCTTTTTCTAGCGGTACAAGCACACAATTCAAACCCTATTCGCCATCATAGACTGAAATGATTAAGCACGCGAAAGGAATGAAACGTCCGATGCAACAAATCTACTTGGAAGCCCAAGATTTGCTAAAGAGAATCAGAGACGCCATCGAGAAACAGAAGCCGTTTTCGTTAGTAAGGATTGGTGATGGCGAGAACTTGGTCATGTCTCAGCATCATGTCTGGCCCATGTCTAAAGTGCTTCAGGAACGGTGGGCAATCAAAGCGAACCGAGGAGAAAAAGGCCTGACCCTTCCAAATTTACCACTGCGCAACGCCGTGATTTCTTCCGTAAAAAAGGCGACCGTTGTAGGAATCCTGCCCGCCGGAGACAACACGATCAATGCCCCGGATTATTTAAAAAGACCCTTAACCGATAAGGTTTTCTCCTATTACAAGATTCAGCCGCCTGTGATTTGCCATGCCGGGGTGAACCGGGAATTGGCCAAAATGGAGGAATTTTGGTCACTCCTCTCCGGCCTGCGAATTATGGTCATCACACGGGAAGCCGCTAAGATCAAGGAACGGCTTAAAAAAGAACCCTATAACCAAAAAATCGTGCACGCCCTGCCTTTTGACCAATGGCCGGAGTACCGGAATACGATCAAGTGGATTACCGCTCATAAGGACAGCTTTGATGTGGCACTGATTTCATGTGGGGTCAGCGCAGTGGTTCTAGCTCAACAGATTGCCTCGATTACAGGCAAAGTCGCTCTCGATTTTGGCAAAGCAAGCAATATCATATTAAATGGGCGCCCCAATTAAGTTGTGGGCGCCTTTGTTTGGCTCTGGCTCAGCCAGATTACTTTCCAATCCGCAGCGCTTGCTTCGCCTCCTGATCCGGGTGACAAAAATAAAAAGGCAGGGCTCATTGAGCCTGCCTTCTCAAGATTAGGTTGTGCCTTCCTGGATTGCCGGTTTGCCAGCTTCCAGCAACGCTTGATTCCGTCCGAGAAAGAGCGATAGGAGCAAAATCAGCAGTCCCGTCGCGATGAGCAGCCATTCGATCGCAATCGCATCGGCAATGGGCCCGAAGATCAGCATCCCGATCGGCATCATCGACGTGGAGATCATGCTGAATACGCCAAAGATTCTTCCCATATAGCTTTCGTCGACCTTTTCCTGAATCATCGTCATCGTAGGGGTATTAAAGGTTGGCATTGCGATCCCAAACAAGGTCATAAACGCCAGATAGATCCAAAAGACGGGGACGACGCCAAGCAAAAATGTACATAACCCCATCAATACCGTAGCCAAAGTCATCGTGTGCACTTTATTCTTAAAACCGCCCCACGCGGCAATCAATCCCCCTCCCGCCATCATTCCGATGGAAAAGGCGATTTCAATTGCGGTAAGCCGCCAGACCTCTTCGCCGTAAGTGCGGGTCACCTGAAGCGGGGTCAAAAACGCGGCCGGGGCCATCAGAATAAAAAAGACCGCCATAAAAGCAAAGAAGGATTTTAGATAGGCTTGTCGACGGATATAGGCCAGACCTTCTTTCAGGTCGTGAAAATAACCAGTTGATTGCGGACCTGAAGCTCGTTGATGGGTCGGAATCCGAAAATAAAGCAGCAGTGTCAAAATCGCGATCGCCGCCGTGACCACATCGATGAAGAAAATCGTTTCGATCGTCGCCACAGTGAGCAGCGCAGCGCTGACAATCGGGGACACGAACATAATGACTGCTTGAATGCTTCCGTTAATCCCGTTCACTTTCGTTAATTGGTCGGACGGTACGATTTGCGGCAAAATCGCCCCAACTGCCGGCGTCTGCACGCCCGAGCCAAGCGCCCGGATCGCAGCCATAACAAAGAGCAGCCAAGCTTCCTCATAGCCCATCAGGAATAGGAGCGCGAGGATCAGTGTAGCGAAGGCGATCATGCCATCCGACAGCATAATCAGCCATTTTCGGTTGTAGCGATCCGCCCAGACGCCCGCCACCGGGGATAACAGGAACGTTGGGATAAACCCGCAGATGATATATAACGTCATCATGATCCCCGATTTCGTATTTAGCGTAATGTACCACATGATCGCGTACTGCACCAGCGAGGAGCCAAACAGCGAAATCGTTTGACTGCTCAGGAACAGGATGATGTTCCTTTTCCACTGCTCCTTTGATGTCGCTTGATTTGACCTGTCTACGTTATTCACGGACATCCCCTCTCGATTTGGAAAATTACAGCATAATTATACTGTAAACGAATCCAAACAACCAAATCAATGGAAAGAATAATTTTAAAAAAAGAACCCCGTATCCCGGGGTTACATCCATGCGTCAGCAGGAACGAGAACAAGAACATTCGCTTCAGCGGAAACTGGATTCTGGCGAACGCATATGCGGTCGGGATGCAGATGAGGATCGATAACGCCGTTACAATCGCCGCGATCAAGAACGACAACGAAATCGAGGAGACGATATCGTCCTTGGCTAATACGAAGTTCCACATTTGAACCCCCAAGTCGCCGGCAAGACGTCCGGATAGTTCCACTTCTCGCTAAACGCCAGCACCAGCAGGTTCAAGAGCGGACCGGCAAAAAATATCGCAAACACGGTGAGCAGCGAGCAGCACAAACTCAATGATTCGCCTTACCCTACTTTTTTCCAATACCATCCCATTCAGGTCACTCCCTTCCTTCCGTTGATTGACGTTTGACAACATGACTTTCGTATTCCACCAGCTTAGGCAAATCCGCTTCACCGCGGATCAGCTTGTCCAACAGCTCCACCGCATCCCTCCCGATGCCGGCGGTATCCACGCTGACCGTGGACAGCGACGGCGAATACATGCGGCCAAGCTCGACATCGTCGTACCCCAAGACGGCAACCTCCTGAGGGATCTGAACGCCTCGGTCCAGCAACAGCTTCATCGCGCCCAGCACCAGCATGTCGTTTGTCGTAAACAGCGCAGGATATCTTTGATTCCGAAAGTCCGGGAAGTACGTCTCATCTTTTTCATCCTTATTCATTTTCAGCAATCTGTATGTGTGCCGATGAACCTTCACCTGCCCGATTGCTTCTTACCGGCCTTGCAGCATGATTCGGTATGCAGGGTATTGATGGATGGCGATGCCGCCAAATCCTGCATGCTTCGCATAATAAGCGTTGATGGCCTGAATTTGCTGGTTCATGTAAACTAAGCCTTTGTTATAGTACGTAATCTCGTTTGGAATCGTAGATCCGTTTGGCGGACTGGTTTCTGCACCGATATAGACCTTCTTACCCAAGCTTGCAGCATAATCGGCTTCCGCCAAGGATGCGCGAATTTGCCGATCAGCTGTGTCGCGGTAGGCCATGATGGAAACAGTGTCCACGATATCCAATACGAAATAACTTAACGGCTTCCGTTGTCCGCCCGTCTCCACTATCACCGGATTTTCTCCCGTAGCATACCAGCAAGGAATCGCCGCGTTAAACTCCAGTGGATCGCCGCTGGCGCGAATTTCTGCCGCGATTTTCTTCAAGACCTGCAGGTATTGATAATTGATGGATCCTCGCTTCGTTTGGTATTCCGGCAACGTGTGCGGCTCGATATCAAATTGAATGCCGTCAAAGGTGCTGGCCGGGTGGGAAGCATTAAACGACAGCACCTGCCGAAGCTCTGCGAGTGCATCGCGATGTCGGCCTTCCAAGGCCCACTCTGCTCTTCCGACCAGCGCAAAGACGCGAATTCCCTCCGCATGTGCCCGATAGATCAGTTCCGTATAGGTTGCCGGCTGATCCGGCAGCGTTCTGCTTGTTCCGATAAACAGCAGGTTGATGTCCTGCTCCTTCAGAAACTCCAACAAAGACGTGATCTTTTGCGAATTGGAAGCCGCATCATAAAAATCCCATGCCCAAATCGCTTTGGTTGGCCGCGCCTCTGCTTGGGCCGGAGACGAAACTCCAAAAACCCCCGTCAAACAGACTGCCAACAACAGCAGGATTGCCTTGTTCTTCACTCGGTCCTCTACACTCCATTCCTTCTCTGATTTCCCTGCGATGCGATAAACAATTGGCCGTACTCCTTACAGGGCGATTCGATTCAGAATGAGATTATCATAAAAAGGATGAGCGCAAATGATCTGTTCGGCCTATTGTAGAGGGATTCAAGCCCTGATTATTCGACATTATTCGGCGTGAACCCAAATTTCAAGCAAGCTGTTCCAGGTATTGATCTCGTTGCCTTGACCCACATATCGGATGTATTTGGCCGGGGTCGGAGTAAACTCAAACGTCTCCAGTTCCGACTGTTTCTTGCTGGCCATCCCGGTTAGAACAGATTCGAAATGAACACCATCCACGGAAACCTCCAGATCAAAATAGTTCGAGCGGGTGTGTCCGTTATAAAACCACAGGCTTACCCCATCCACGATCGTGACCTCTTCCAGCTCCACCTGCAAAAACTGTCCTTTCCCATCTGCAGACCAACGGGTGTCCGGATCACGGTCCAGCGTGTTGCTGGGCACATTGCCGTCATCTGCGCTGGCCGTTACTTTGGCGATGGCGGCTAAAGGTCCCGCAGGCTCGGGTATCGGCTCCAGCACCTCAAAGGTCTGGCGCGCTTCGACGACCACGCCTTGTAGCTGGCAGCTGGCAATGATGTCTGCGACACCGGGCCGTTCGGCATAAAATGTATTTCCTTCGATATAACCCACCTGTTCGTCACTAACCCGGTACGTCACCGGGATATTTAACTCGGAGGTGTTTAAGACTTCCCCGTTATCGAGCGTCAGGAAAGATTGAAGACGTCCGCTCTTGCCTGCGCTGATCGCATAACCGGCAGAACGCCAGCCCGGTACGCTTTTGTCCGGGGCAATCGTAATATTCTCCGGCAGCACAGGCGTCTTCGCCACACTAAACTTCACCCGCACCGTTTGCGTCTTTCCGCGCCGGGTAATCGTAATAACGCCGGTTCCGCTTGTCCCTTTCGGTTGGACGATCTTGACACGGGCATCCTTCGACGTTGCCTTTGCCGAAAGGATTGGGGTTTCTGTGGTACCATATGGCAGTACATAATCATATTGCGTCCGCAAAAACTGCACGCCCGGCACAGCTTCCCCGTTGACAAGGATCGACTGCAATCCCAGTTCCCGGTGATCCAACCGTTGCTTGGTTTGATCCTTGTACAAGCTTTGCGGGAACAGCCGCTCCCCTTGCCCGACGCCTTCGACCCAATCAAACGGCGAGGTATCCGCATCCGGAATCGAACCGATGATATCCACTTTCACCCCGTTCACTTTCCCGTGGGTGCCGATAATATACCCGTTGCCAAACTGCTCCGATTCGATGATGATCCCCGGTTTACTTGAATGGGCGGCAATCCCTTTCGTGTTCCAAAATACGCTTTCGGTTGTTACCACACCGTGGCGGTTCGTCGCAGACGATCCGTAATCCCTCGTGATCGCGGAAATCGCGTCCCCGTTCACCGTGAAATTGTCAATCAAATTGGCCATACTCAAATACATGTGGAAGTCAGTGAGGTACAATGAGTTCTCGGAATACGAATCCAGCAGCACGTTACCATTCGCCGAGAAATTAGCATAGGTGAAGCTATGTCTCGCCCCGACGGCACGACAGTTCATAATCAGGTTATCGTTACCGATGAATTGGTATAGATACCCGTTCCCGTTGGCTCCCCGGTATTGCGGATACTGCATGGTAACCTTGTCGACAGTGACATTTTTGGTCCGATCCAAAATGATGCCTTTAGATAAAATGTGGTAGTTCGCATTCCCCGGCGGCTTGTACGTGCCAACATTGCGGATCCAGCTGTTTGCGGCAGCGATGACGTTGATCGCTTTGGCATTATCGGCTTCGTACCCTGCCGTTCCTTCCACCTTGAAGTCATCTTCGCCGAGCCCCGGCTTCGAGTTCTCGACGTTCGCGATGGAGAAGTCCTCCAGGCCCACCTCCATGATTTGATGCCTCCGTTTTGGTAATCGTAATATCATCACGAAGCTTTAGAGGATACCGGGTTGGGATATCCAGGGTCAAAGTTTTGGCCTTCGAATCAACAGCTACGATCTGCCGATAAAATATCGGCTCCACCTTACCTAAACGGGAAGCCCATTTATTCTGCATCCCATGCTCCTTCAGGAAGCCTTCCGTCGTCTCAAAGGTAATGACAACGAAATCATCCACTTGGAAGCCATCCGTGCTCTCTACGGGCAGCAACACCGTAGGTTCGGATACTGTTTTGCGCAGCTTGCTCAAAGTGCTGGTCCGTTTCCAATCCCCGCCGCCGACTCGGATGATGTCCTTTTGCTTCATATTTTCCTGCGCATTGTAAATGTGCGTTTGAAGCTGCCCGTCTCCCTTGAGCACCACCCCGCTGGAGTTGATATTTAGAGCAAAATCCTTCCCTTCCTGCGGAGTCACACGATACGTTCCTTTGGGAAGGTAGACAACGCCTCCTCCGCGCGCCGCCGCATCATCAATCGCTTGTTGAATGGCGCGTGTGGAGTCCGTGCGCCCAGTAGGGTCCGCGCGGTATGGGGATTTCGTCACGTTAATGCCCCGGTGCTTGTTCACGGAAGGAATCGGTACCTCACCTCTCCGGTAGCCTGCATAGGAGAAATCATGCAGGAACTGACCCTCACTCGTCCGGTATCCCGGATACCACCCCTTGGGATAAAGCAAGCTTCTCCCATCGCGGCCAAGGGACGGACCTTGATGGGCTGCCGGATTCGCTTCGTCGGCTGACGCTGGAATAGCTCCTCCCCCGGTTACTGTGAGTCCGGCGACAACGTTCAGGGCGAGCAGTATGGCCGACCATCTTTTGCGCATCACATCATCTTCCTCCTTTGTTTATGGGATTCACCCACCATTGTAGTGGGAGGAAGCCTGTTTATCGATGCTCAAAAACGCCACTCGCGTTGCGTTTTTTCCAAATCCCTCCATTCACTTCGCAGACAATGCCGTGTTATACCGATCGAGGGACTGCTGTTGGATTTGAATCGCCCGGTCGATCCCCATGGCATGAATTTGCTCCACGTACCCTTCGAACGCATCCAGCGGCTCCATCCCATAGATGATCTTAAGCGACATCTCATCCACGAAGCGGTTCACGTCTTGCATAATGACCGAAAACTCCGTGCTCTCCTCCTCGGTTTTCGGCAGAACCGGCAAGTTGTGGAGCGCGGCATCCGTATCGGACCATAGGCGGGTAGCCTCCTGTTGCTCCGGCAGCGAGTAATACTGCTCCATATACCGTACATCCTGCACGAACGGACCAAAATAACTAGCACGGGTATACATCGCCAGCGCTTGTGAAGGAGCCCACTGGTTGGGATTGTTTAAAATGAGGTCGGTATAGGCCGGATACCCGTCCTTCATTTCGTAGCTGACCCCTTCCATTCCGAAGTTAAACAGCAGATGACCTTCCGGGCTGTAACCGTAATCCAGCATCCGGGCCGACTCCTCCACATGCTGATTGCTTGTTGAGATCGCAACACTGCCGCTGACACCCACCACCGGAGCGAGCTGACCAAATTTCGGACGATCACCCTTCTTCAGTACCGGATATGGCGCCGGCGCCAGTTCGACCTTCGGGTCCTGGGCTCTCATCACCGGCAGCCAGGTCCCGATTCCCGCTCCGGCGTTCCAGATGCTGGCGCCGCTACGTCCGAGAATCATGCTCGTATCTTGGGTTTCCGAGTCCACTGCAGCAAGGTTGGGATCGATAAGCCCTTGCTGATACCAGTCGCGGAACAAAGCGAGAAACGCCTTGTACTCCGGCTCGATGGCGCCAAATTTGACCTTCCCCTGCTCTTGATAGAAATCCTTCTTAATCCCAAAGGCGCCAACGAATCCTCCGCCTTCGATGCCAAACAGCGGATTCGGTACGCCAAGAAAGGTTAGCGGAGCCTCAGCCCCCTTGCGTTCCTTGAACGCCTTCAGCACATCATGCCATTCCGCGATTGTCTCCGGAATTTCTAGCCCAAGATCATCTAGCCAATCCTTGCGAATGATGGGACCCTGGTAAGTACGAAGCCGCTGATCCCCTTGAATAAATGGGAAGGCGTAGTAACTTCCGCTTGCGGTACGAACCTGGAGATCGATCTCGGGATGCGCTTGGAGATATTTTTTCAAATGAGGGGTATATTGGTCGAAGATTTCATTCAGCCTTAGAATATACCCGTCGTTGATCGCCTTCTCCGGACCGCCCGGATAATTGATCCATTCATACTCGATCAGATCCGGCAGCTCGCCGGAAGCGAGCAGGACGCTAATCGCCTCCTTCCCTTGATTGGCGGGAGGCTGTATGAAATCGAGCTGGACCCCGGTTCTCCGTTGCCATTCTTGGAAGAAAGGAACCTCACTGAACTTGGATTTAATGCTGGCTGCATTTCCGTTGAGCTCAGCCCAGTAAGTGAGCGTCAACCGTTGATCCTGCGCATGATTTCCGCCCGGTTGTACCTCCTGCGGATTCGCTGCCGAAGCGGCGGATGACCCGCGGAAGGGTCCCGCACTGGAATCACAAGAGCTCAGCAGGACAAATAACGCCAGAATCAACACCGTCGCGAGCCCCCGGTTTGTAAGAGTCCGAACCTTTTTTCGATTTCCACTCATACCGTAACCTCCTTCCCATTCATGCCGCTGATCTCTTTATATCTGCCAGGCGTGATGCCTTCGTACTTCTTAAATACCCGAATAAACGTAGCTGCATCGTTATATCCCACCACTTTAGACAGCTCGCTGATCGATTCCGATTGCGTCCGCATGAGCTCCTTCGCCTTCTCAATTCGGCATCGGTGAATGCTGTCCAGCAGGCCTTCTCCCGTCTGATTCTTGTAAAGCTTGGAGAGGTAACTGCCTTTCATGCCAAAATGATCGCCAATCGCATTCACATTTAAGTTGGCGTCGTTGTAACGTGCCGCGATATACGCCGTCACTTTCTCGATCAGGCTGCGAAGCGAGTCCTCTCGTTCTCTCAACAGATGGCTTGCACGTTTGTCGGCGGCAAATGCGCAGACCTCATGCAACAAGCCTTGCAGAGCGCTTTGCATTTCCTGTACCGTATCGCAGGCCAGCACCTCGTCGATCCACAGCGGATAATCGGCCAGCCGGCAATCATCCTCATGTCCGCCTAGTTCATGGATGACCTTGATCATCGTACTTACCAAATTAAACATGAGGCATTTGGCCACGTTAAGCGACATCACCGGCTTCTCCAAATTCCGCTTCATGATCTCATTCATGTAACGGCCGGCTTGCTCGGCATCGCCGGCTTTGATGAAGTTAATCAACTGCTGCTCGGTTTGCAGCGGATAATCATACCCGTACATGCCATTTGCCGTCTCACGATGGATCTCGCCGTAAGCAATAATTCCTTTCTTCCCCAATACCATCTTGTATTCCATCGCATCCACCGCTTCTTGATACGCCTCATGAATACCAATCCATGATGGATGCCGGCCACTGAACGAAATGGTCAGCTCCATCTCGTAACGCTCCAAGAACCGCTGGGCTTCCGCCGCAATCTCTCTCAAATCCTCGCTCCACGTCTTGGAATCCGCCTGCAAATTCACCAGGCAAACGATCATCTCGTCAACCTCCGCAACGTACCCTACATGTCCTCGAGCGGCAACCAACTCCTCGACCACATTGGAGATGATCAGCTGGATCAACTTACTCCGTTCGCTTAATCCCACGCCGGGCAGCTTGTCATAGAGTTGGTCTTCATTTTCGATCACGAATAAAATGACGGCAAAATCCCGTGAATACAGCGGCATCTGAAAGGAGCGGAACGATTCTTCATACGGCACCAGCGGATCGGTTTTCCCTTTCAGCAGCCGATAAATCAAATTCGAGCGAAGCACCTGCTGATGCTTCTGAAGTTGCTGGGCAATCTCATTCTTCTCGCTCCGGGCCCGCTGGATCATGTTCTGGATAAACCGCAGCTCATTAGGCTCTCCAGGCATGGCTTGAGTCGATTTGTCCGACAACGATTCCACCAGCTGTTGGATCGGAGAATAGTTGCGACGCATGAAAAACCACGTCAGCACGCCGGCGCCAAGCAGGCTGACCAGAATGCTGATATACGTAAAATTGCGGACGTTCACGGCTTTTTCCCAATACAACCCGCTCGGGATGATCAACGCATATTTGAGATCGGATACCGCGGAATCCATATAGAACAGCTCCGATTCCCCGACCTTCGCCCGATCCAGCCTTACGCGGTTGCCATCCATAAAGGGAAGCAGCTCATCGGCAGGGTCCCGATTGGTCATCAGCACCTCGTCATTCTGATTTAGGATCAGCAGCAGACCATCACTGAAGCCGGAGATCCCCTCAAGGGCCTGTTGGAACCGGCTCGTATCCGTCATCACCACGACCGTACCTGTCTCTTGCCCGTTCAGATCAGCTGGCAGCTGCGTGACATAAGCGATGGAGGATTCCGCGTGCCCCGCATTGAGGTAAGGGAGCACAACAAAGTGTTTTGTATCCGCTTCCAAAACTAGGCGTTTCCAAGTCTCTAAACTGATGGCCCCGGTCTCGTGAATGGTATGAAAGGCGGTGGGGATATCCCGGATATTCCCCGCCCGGAGAACCGCATCCCCTTTTTTCCAAACGACGTAAAATTCATCGATCGTGGCGTACGACGTCTTGAACAGACGAAACTCCTTGACGAGCTGGTAAGCGGTGTAAGGTGCTTCGGCGTCAGACTGACTTGAATACATCAAGGTCTGCAGGTTCGGACTCCAAGTCATCTCCATAATGAGCCGCTTCATCAAATCGATTTGCGTATCGATCGTATAGCGCATTTGCTTCAGCAACGAATCGTTCGCCCGGTGAATTTCGCTCTTTAACGCTGTATTGGCCTGAGCGTAAATGATGAGGCTGAACAGAATCGGCACAAACAACACTGCACTGTACGAAACGAGCCAGGTTACGATCACGCTTTCCCGTTTCCGCCACAAAGATTGAATGTTCAACATCCGTTCCTCCCCCGTATCCTTCTGATTTGTAGATAAGCAGGTTAGTGGGTTAATCGGTTCGTCGGTTTTGTTGGTTTGTCGGTGCATCAGATCAAGACCTAATTATAACGTGTTTCCCCGGCCCAAGCCTATAGATAAAAAGTTCAATTCGATTGACAATTCCCGCTTGCGAGCAGTCCTGCGACCTAACAAAACGCAAATAGCCCGAGGGACTAGGTGGTCCTTCGGGCTAAATTTCGAGATAAAGTTTTTTTAGAAAATACGCCGCTTCCATCCTTGGAGCTTCGCCAACGCCTCAACGAAGTAATAATCCCCGTAGATCAGCGAAACGTTCACGTTCTGATTAGCTGGCTTGTGGCCCGTACCTTGAAGCAGGATGGCCTCATGCTTCGGATCGTCCCAAGTGGCATAATTCGTAGCGAGTGAGCTTAAGATTCGCTCGGCGGCAGAGCGGTACGGTCGGCCAATCGGTTCATCCAGTTGGTCGGCAAGCTCAAGCAACCCGGAGGCAGCGATCGCTCCGGCCGAGGTGTCACGGGGAATCTCGTCGTCCCCAGCTTCCAGTATGGCCCGGAAATCCCACGGCGGGACGCTGTCCTCAGGCAAGCTAGCGATAAAGAAATTTGCCACCCGCTGGGCTGCACTTAAGTACACCGCGTCGTTGGTATGACGGTACGTATTCGTCAGGCCGTAAAGCGCCCAGGCGTTCCCCCGGCTCCAGGCCGAGTCGGGACCCGGCCTTGTCCGCCTAACGCCCCCACGCGTTCGCCCGTTTCGGGGTCAAACACCACGATGTGATGGGTGGACCCGTCCGCCCGCACGAATTGCTTCACAACCATATCCGCATGAGCCTTGGCGATATGCGCAAACCGTGGGTCGCCGCTTTCCTCGGAAGCCCAGAAGAGCAGCGAGATATTCATCATCGTATCGATGATCGACCAGCCGGTTTGCTTGCTGCCGTTCCAAGCCCGGTGGTAGCTGCCCTTCGGGTTGAAGCGGCCGGCCAGGAAGTTTGCCGCAAACAAGCCTCGCCGCAAGGCGTCTTTGTCGCCGGTCAGCTTATACTTAAAGACCGCCGTCGGCAAAAAATGAAAACCTACATCATGATCAAAAGCATTCTCCTGCTGGAACAACGCAAACAACCGTTCATCCCAAGACCAGGCTGCCTCCCGCCATCCTTCTTCACCCGTCATGTCGTACATCAGCCATAGGATCCCCGGCCAGAATCCGGAGGTCCACCAGTCCAGCTTCGTATCGTCATAAATTCTGTTTTGTCCTGCAACATGCGGAGCCTTAGATCCCAAGGAATCCCGCATCAGCGACACCTTGGACTCCAACCGCGGCCAGATCTCCTGGCTGATCGTTTTTAAGGTCGTTGTCATGCTTCTCCTCCTCTACCTTTACTCGTGGGACTTCCCCCTCATCCATTACCCCTTCAACGATCCGACCATAACACCTTTCACGAAATAACGCTGTAAAAACGGATATATGCACATGATCGGAAACGTCGCCACAATGATCGTCGCATATTTGATCGTCTCCCCGATCTGGAACCGGTCTCCGGCGGAGGCGCCGATCGACATACTGTCCGTCGAGTTCGAGATCAGGATTTCGCGGAGCACGAGCTGTAAGGGGAACAACTCCCGGCTTCGGATGAACACCGAGGCATAGAACCACCCGTTCCATTTGTCCACCGCATAATACAAGATCATCACGGCAATCACGGGCATGGAGAGCGGGATGATAATTCGGAACAGGATCGTAAAGTGATTCGCCCCATCGATCTTCGCCGACTCCTCCAAGCTGTCCGGGATGCCCATAAATGACGTCCGCATGATGATCAGATTAAACGTGCTGACTGCAAACGGGATGATCGTGGACCATAACGAATCCAATAGACCTACGCCCTTGACGATCAGGTACATCGGAATCAAGCCGCCGCCAAAAAACATCGTAAACACGATGATGAACATAAAGACCTTGTTCCACATCACGTTTTTGCGGGACAATACGTAAGCGCCCAGGGCAGTCATGAAAATATTCACGGTCACTCCAAACACGACGATAAACAACGTATTACGAAACCCGATTCCGATCCCCGGGTTGGCGAGCACGGCCCGATAGGCTTCCAGGCTGAAACCCACCGGCTTCCAAAGCAGTCCTTTATAAGCCAACAGGCGCGCCGGATCACTAAGGGAGGCTAACAGAACATAGACCAACGGATACAAGGTCGCGATCACGAGCAAAATCAGCAGGGTATAATTCACCACATTAAATAATCGATCCATCCAACCGCTTTCCGTCTTCATCGCTTCCACCTCACCATAAGCTGTTTTCATTCACTTTGCGGCTGATGTAGTTCGCGGAGATGAGCAGCGCGAGATTGATCACCGAGTTAAATAATCCCACGGCCGAGCTATAGCTCCAGCCGAATTCCAGCAACCCTTTGCGGTACACAAAGGTGGAAATAACATCCGCCGTTTCGTAGGTGATCGGATTGTAGAGCAAAATGATTTTTTCAAAACCAACGTTCAGCAAGTTCCCAATCCGCAAAATAAACATGATGGTGATGACAGGTACCAGGCCGGGTAGGGTGATATAGAACATTTGCTTCAGCCGGCTGGCCCCGTCAATTCGAGCGGCTTCGTATTGCTCGAGATCGATGCTCATCAACGCGGCAATATAGATGATCGATTCCCAGCCGATGCGTTGCCAGATTTCCGACAACACGTAGATCGGCCGGAACAGCTCCGGCTTCTGCAGCATCGCTTGACCATCGTACCCAAGCAGCATAAACAGCCGGTTAATTAGGCCGTCCGCATTCGTAAAGTCCGTAATGATGCCGCAGATCACAACTAAGGAGATAAAATACGGCATATACGTAATGGTCTGCACGACCCGTTTGAAGCGGCGGCGGCGCACTTCATTGATCAGCAAAGCCAGGATGATCGGCGCGGGGAACTCAAAGATCAGCGTATATAAGCTGATGAGTACGGTATTTTTGAGAACTCGCAAGAAATAGTAGCTCCCGAAGAACTCTTCGAAATGCTTGAGACCAACCCAGTCGCTCCCCAAGATCCCCTTAACCGGGGAAAAATCCTTAAAAGCGATGATTGCGCCATACATCGGACCGTAATGAAAAATCACGTAGTAGGCGATAACGGGAATCATCATGAGATACAAATATTTGTTTAACCGAAAGTCCCGGATCAACCGGCGTTTGAAGGAAACGGGTTTATTCATGCGCTTTAGGGGTTCACCTCATTTCAAATCGGGAGGGCCTATACGCCCTCCCGTATGCTCCTTATCGATTGTTGTAACGCTCCAGCGCTGCAGTTTGAATCTCGATGGCGCGGTCCAGGCGAAGCGACTTCATTTTTTCTACATAGCTTTCAAATTGGTCCACGGATTCTTCCCCTAAAATGATCTTGATCGTCATCTCATCCACCAGCGTGTTGATGTCGTTCATAATCGTGGCATATTCCGAGCTTTCCTCCGGCGTTGGCGTAATCGGCGGCAATTGGTATTTCGCGACATCGGTGTTCTTCCAAATTTCGATCGCATCCCGCTGGGTTTGCAGGGCGAAGAATTGCTCCGCATACCGTTTGTCTTGTACGAACGGTCCGTTGTAGCTGCCGCGGGCATATAACGAAATCGCTTGCGCCGGCGCGAGTTTATCTGGATTTTTCATGAGCAAGTCGGTGTATTTCGGATATCCGTCCACCAACTCGTAGCTGACGCCTTCTTCCCCAAAGTTGAAGAACATATGGCCTTCCTCACTGTACCCGTAATCCAGCATCCGTACTGCCAACTCCGGATCCTTGGCGGCCGTTGTAATCGCGACCGTGCCTTCAGAGGAGTACGGTTGGTTCCGCTGCCCGAATTTGGGCTTCTCGCCCTTGTTCAGCACCGGATAAGGAGCTGCCACAAGCACTGCTTTCGGATCGTTCGCCTCGATCAACGGCTGCCATTTTCCCATCCCGCCGCCAGCGTTGCCGATCGTGGCACCCGTTGCTCCGGAAGCAAGGTTGCTGTCGAGCGCTTTACCATCGACCGTCGCGATATTTTTATCGAGCAGCCCTTCTTTATACCAAGATTGGAACAATCTTAAATACTCCTTGAATCCGGGTTCCGCAGGACCAAACTTGATCTTCCCGTCTTCTTGGTAAAACCCTTGAGTCACCCCATATGCACCCAGGAACGCTCCGTTGTAGGATTCATTAAAGAAGCGCGGCTTGCTGACCAGCGAGAGCGGAGCGGCAGCTCCCTTTTTCTCCTTAAACGCACGGAGCGTGGTCGTCCATTCGTCGATTGTTTCCGGCACCGGCAGTCCAAGTTCATCTAGCCAGTCCTTGCGGATCATCGGCCCCTGGAAGACCTGCAGATACTCATCGCCCCGGATAAACGGAAAGACGTAGTAACTGCCGCTGTCGGTTTTCACCATCTTATCGATATCTGGATGCTCCTCTAAATACTTCTTCAGATTGGGCGCGTACTTGTCGACCAGATCGTTCAGACGCAAAATATACCCGTCACTGATCGCTTTCTCCGGGCCGCCGGGAAAACTCATGAAGTTGTATTCGATCATATCCGGCAGATCGCCTGATGCCAGCATGACGTTCAGCGCCTCGCGGGCTTGACCTGCCGGCGGTGCCGTAAATTCGAGCGGAACCCCGGTTTTTTCCTGCCACTTCTGAAAGAATGGAACATCGTTATGGGAATTCACAATCCCGATCAGGTTCCCGGTCAAATCCCCCCAATACGTTAGCTTCTTATCGGTTTGGATTGGATAAGTCGCCCCCGTTTCGGTGACCGAGGTGTTGCCGCCAGCATCTGTTCCCCCTTCATTGGATTTTGCGCTGTTTGTCTGCCCCCCGTTTGAGCATGCCAGCAGCATGGTGCTAAGCAAGCCGATGGCTAGGCCGGTTGAGACCCAGCGGGCTAAGGATTTTGTCTTCATATACCTTCCCCTCCATGAATTGTGATGGGAGTTAACCCATCCTCAGCATACGAACAATCCACAGGGCGGCCTATGGGCAAAACCTCCAATGGCATGTTGATTTCGTTTGGGGCAGATTGATGATTTATGAAATGCGGTTGATGATCTATGTAAAAAAGCCCACCGAACGCTTAGGTTCAGTGAGCTTCTACCTTAATTTTGTTCCCCACAATATTTCTTAACAAAGTTCTCTAACACGCGATCCAAATTCACTCGGCGGTAACCAAAATCATCTGTTGAGCTTGGGATGTCTGATCACTGCCCAAGGCTTGAACTACGATACGGTCATGCATACTGCGACTGCCAAAGTCCCACGTGAATAACCAACCGTCGCTTCCGTCAAGATCATAACCGATGAGTTCCCGTTCTCCCGACGTTTCCGTCCCTGTTGGAACGACCCAAAACAATACGGTTTCGACGTTTAAGGCTTTTTTCTCCCTCTTTAAAGACTTGAACCGCTATTGAGCATTCGAGAACTTGCGAGATGTATTCAAGCAGCAAAAGGCTAACCGCGAACGGCTAGCCTTTAGTGTTGTTATATGGTCATCCCTTATGACAGGACTGTAAAATATCATCCATCAGCTTCATCACCTTGCGAACTTCCTGATTCTTCACGATCGGCTCAGCGCCTTCGCGTACGACTTCATAGAAGTTCTGATAGAACGGTACGAAATCTGCTTTAGGTTCAGGGAAAGCCAATTTCTCCGTAGCTTCCTCCGAAGGAGGCGCCATCGTCTTGGTGAGTCCCACGCCCGCTTGGATTGGGGTTGGAGCCGCCACATCCTCACGGCCGGTAGCCGCGATGATTTCGCCGGACAAATCCCAGTCGTTAATCTTCGCAGTCCCTTCAAGGCCTTTCACGTACCAGCGCGGAAGCTTGGTATAGTTGGTGGTGCCGACTTCGACCAGCGCCTTCACGCCATTTTCAAAAGTAATGTAGCACATGAATCCGTCATCGACTTCATCACCTAAGATATAGCTCAAATCGGAAAATACACTTTGCACAGGGCTATCGACCAGCCACAGCAGTTGGTCCAGCAGATGGACGCCCCAGTCCAGGAGCATGCCGCCGCCATGCTTTTTCAAATGACGCCAATCGCCTGGAATGCCGTTCGCCCCCTGAACGCGGGATTCGATTTGAAAAATCTCCCCAATCGTCCGGTTCTGATACAACTGGCGGATGATAAGGAAGTCCGGGTCCCATCGCCGATTTTGGTGAACCATAAAGACCTTGCCCGTCTCTTCAGCCACCGCCAAAATGTCATCCAGCTCTTCGGTATTCATCGCCACCGGCTTTTCGCAAACGACATGTTTGCCGGCCCGCATCGAGCGAATCGCAATTTCCTTGTGGGAATCATTAGGGGTCGCGATTAAGACCGCTTCGATGTTGTTATCGGCTAATACTTCCTCCAGGCTGCCATAGATATGCAGGCCTTTGCCCTTGGAGATTTGCTGTCTTTCTCCGGAAATATCATAGGTTCCCACGACATGAAAGCGAGAGCTTTCTGCCGGAATGAGGTTGTGGGCATGGTAAGAGCCCATCCCGCCATAGCCGATGACGGCAAAGTTGATCTTCGACATCTTGCTTGCTCCTTTACGCCCACCACATGGCAGAAGGCTGCTCATGGATCATGATGGATTTCAAGTTAGTAATGGCACGAGTGAGGCCTTCATCCACCGACATGATCGGATCTTCATGCTCGATGCTGAGCACATAATCATATCCATATACGCGCAATGCGGAGATGATATCCGACCATACCTTCAGGTCATGGCCGCAGCCTACCGAACGGAACGTCCAGGCACGCGTCTTCACATTGCCGTAAGGCTGCATATCCGTTAACCCGTACATATTAATGTTATCCTGATCCAGATACGTATCCTTCGCATGGAAGTGGTGGATCGCACCAGCCTCCCCAAGGATCTTAACCGCAGCAACCGGATCAATTCCTTGCCACCACAAATGGCTTGGATCCAGGTTACAGCCGATCGCTTTACCGGTTGCTTCACGCAATTTCAACATGGTGTATGGCGTATGAGCCAGGAAGCCGCCATGGAGTTCGATCCCGATTTTCACGCCGGCCGCTTCCGCTTCCTTGTTGATCTCCTTCCAATACGGGATCAGCTTCTGCTCCCATTGGTAATTGTAGTTGTCATCGTATTCCGTTGGCCAAGGCAAGACCGGCCAGTTCACTTGGGTATCCCCCGGTTTCCCGCCCGATACGCCGGAGAATCCGTTGACGACCGGAACGTTCAGCAAGCTGGCCAGTTTAATCGTTTTGCGCAGCAAGGTGTCCGCCTCGGCAGCCACTTCTGGGATCGGGGAGATCGGATTGTTGTGGCAGCTAAGCGCAGAAATTTCGAGGCCTTTGTCCGCTAATTTGGCGAGATATTCTTTTCTCGCATCGCTGCTGGCCAGCAATTGATCAATATCCAAATGAGCGTTGCCCGGATAACCGCCGGTCCCGATTTCAACCGTCTGCAATCCTTTCTTGGCCACTTCCTCAATCATCTCTTCAAAGCTTAAATGATTAAACAATGGTGTAAATACACCCAGTTTCATCGCTCTTCACTCCTAATGGTTTACCTTATTTTTCACGTGCTTCATAGTGGCCGTAAACGGGATACAGATTTTGGGTTGGAGCGCACCAGCGGATCCCGTTCTTAATGACCTTCTGCACTTTCTCGTTATAATAGCTCGGATACGTTTCATGGCCAGGTTGGAAATAGAAGATCTTCCCGTTCCCCCGCCGGAACGTACAACCGCTGCGGAACACTTCGCCTCCAGGGAACCAGCTGACAAAGATCAGCTCGTCCGGTGCCGGAATATCAAAATGCTCCCCGTACATCTCTTCCTTCTCCAACTCGATAAAATCGCCGATACCTTCGGCAATCGGGTGGCTCGGGTTCACGTTCCAAATGCGGCTATGCTTCCCGTCTTCCCGCCATTTCAGGTCGCAAGAGGTTCCCATGAGTCTCTTGAAAATTTTGGAGAAATGTGCCGAATGCAGCACAACCAGCCCCATACCTTCCAGCACCCGCTTATGCACGCGTTCCACGATTTCATCCTGAACTTCATCATGGGCCATATGCCCCCACCAGATCAGGACATCCGTATCCTCTAATACTTCTTCCGTCAAGCCATGCTCTGGTTCGTCCAACGTTGCCGTCTTCACTTTGAATTGGTCCTCACGGAGAAACTTTGCAATTTGCCCGTGAATCCCTTCCGGATATACTTCTTGAACGACTTTATTGGTCTTCTCATGCCGATATTCGTTCCATACGGTGACTTGAATCATGGATATCGCTCCTTGATCTTATAGGTATACCGGCTCGCCGGTCTTCGAGGATTTGTAAATCGCCTCTAGAATTTCCGTAACCACCAAGGCTTCTTCCGGTTTCACGACAGGCTCGGTATCATTTAGGATCGCCTGAATCCAGGATTGGGCTTCAAGCACCTCCGGTCTTTCGCCTGCACCGTCGTAGAAAGCAACGCCGCCGGTTTGCAGCTCGATCTTCTTCTCATACAGCAGGCTGTGGTCTTCCCCGTTGATGGTCAGGCCATTGTTCATATCGGCGCCTGCTTTGGTTCCGCACAGCGTCGTTTTTGCTTCCTTTACGTCCAGGCTGTTTAACGCCCAGCTGGATTCCAGGAAGATGGTGGCCCCGTTTTCCATCACGACAAAACCAAATGCGGAGTCTTCTACAGTGAATTTTTCCGGATCCCAAGGTCCCCATGCATTCGCTGCATTTTTCGTTTGGGACAATTTATGATACGTTTTCCCCACCACGTACTTCGGCTTGTAGTTGTTCATCATCCAGAGCGTCAGGTCAAGCGCGTGGGTACCGATGTCGATCAATGGACCTCCGCCTTGCGCTTCCTCATCCAGGAATACGCCCCAAGTTGGTACCGCGCGGCGACGAATCGCATGAGCTTTAGCAAAATAAATTTCACCCAAACCGCCCTCTTCACAAACTTGGTGCAAATATCTCGAATCCGTCCGGAACCGGTTCTGATAACCGATCGTTAATTTCTTGCCGGTCCGCTTGGACGCTTCGACCATGCTTCTCGCTTCTTCAGCCGTCTTCGCCATCGGTTTCTCGCACATCACATGACAGCCCGCTTCCATCGCTGCAATCGAAATGACCGCATGCGAGGAGTTTGGCGTACATACATGAACGACATCCAAATCGGTATTCGCTAACATCGTTTCATAGTTATCAAAAACCTGCGCATCCGCAGTACCAAATTTCTTCTTCGCTTCCTCCGCACGTTCCACGACAATATCGCAGAAGGCTACCATTTCTACTTCTTTCACCTCGGAAAGAGCCGGCATATGCTTGCCGTTTGCAATCCCACCGCATCCGATAATACCAACTTTTAGTTTCATCTTATCCCTCCTGAAAGCGTTTCTATTGTCGAATTCATTATAGCCAAATTTATAACTGCTTTCTTCCCAATTTCCTCGCATGATACTCCCGAATATTGCCCTCCGGTTCAAAAAACAAACAAGGGCTTCTACCGAGAATAAACTCGTAAAAGCCCTTGATCTTTAAGACTCTATTAGATTTTTGCGATACTGCAGCGGCGATTGTCCAACCTCATCTTTAAACACATGATGGAACGTTTTGACGCTGGCGAAGCCGGCTTTATCGGCGACTTCCGCCATAGGGATATTTTCGTTGGCCAAAATAAACTTTGCTTGATTGATCCGATACTCCGTCAGGAACTGCATGAACGTCTGCCCCGTATTCGCCTTAAAGAATCGAGTGAAATAGTACGGACTAAAGCCCACGAATTTCGCCACGTCTTCTAGGGTAATCACTTCCCGATAACGATTTTCCACATATTCAAAGACTTGATTCAGCAAATCCAAGGTTTCTTTGTGCTGAATCGTGGATCGCTTGCTGGGCAAGTTCGAAGTTTGGCGTCTTGGCAAATGCAAATAAAACTCGCCGATTAATTGGTACAGATATCCGAGGGTCAAATAATTCATGCCCATCGGTTTTGTCTGTTCGACTTCATATAAATGAATTAACAGCTCCGTCGCCTTCTGGGCTAACCCCTGCGGCCAGTTGCGGCTAAGCGGCTCGCCGGTTTCAAAGAGATTTAATAAGGAGTCCTCTGAAATGCGCAGGGTTCTCTCATCAAACAGTTTCAGATTAAACTGATAGACATACCGTTCACTCTCTGGCGAAGCCAAGAAATAATGAGCCTCCCCGCTAGGGAAAAAGAAGATCTCCCCTTCCTCCAACTGGACGATCTCTTCCCGAACGCCGATGTTCACCTTGCCTTTGCGGGAATAGATGATTTCAATTTCTTTATGCCAATGCGGATAGACAATCGTCATTCCGTCATTTAGGAACGTTCGAAACAAAATGGAATCCTGAAACTCCGGGATTTCCAAGTACTCGCTCATAACCCTGATGACTCCCTGTACGTTGGATTTTGTCCTGTTCAGTATGATTATAAGGGGCTTAACTCATCCGGACAACCCGAGAGCGGCATCTACCTTTACTTTTTACACTTATGGTTAGGGAAGTCCATGAAAAACCCACCTTCCGCTTCTAGCTTAAGGTGGGTTGCTATAATTCCTTCTATTCTGAATGGACCTCATCAACCATCACCCGAAGCCGCTGACAATCGATCGCTGTAGCTTCTAGCGGCGGATAGTTCTGAAACTCCTCTTGCTCCACAATTAACCAAGGGATTTCGTTCTCCTTGGCGAAATGGACGAATTCCTTCATCGGCAGGACACCGGAACCAATTTCCGTGCTTTCCCGAGGAGAATCCTGCATATCTTTCATATGAAAAAGACCAATCCGATCCTTATGCATCTCTAACCATGAGAACGCGTCCAAACCGGCATCCGCCAGCCAGTATAGATCTACTTCCAGGTCGATTTGTTCCGTACGTTGCACCATTTCATCCAGAATGTCCACGCCGGGGATCTCCGTGAGTTCATTGGCATGATTATGGTAGTAAAATTCGAAGCCTTCCTCTGCCGCCTTTTTTGCGACCTCCTCCATTTCCTCAATGAAGGCGTGCCAAGCTTCTAAGGTCTGGAAGCTGGCATAGGGGATCACAATCCGAGAATTTCCAATTTCCTTCTCGAAGGCCAACGTCCCCTCGAAATCTCGTTCCAAAGCCTCAAAAGAAAGATGCGAAGCCGCGACCTGCAATCCCAGTTCCTCTAAGTAACCTTTGACTTCAGCAGCACTTTTCCCATGATAACCGGCAAATTCAACGCCGTCATAACCGCTTTCTTTTACTTTTTTGAGCGCTCCATAAAAGTCCGCTTTACATGCATCCTGAATACTCCATAATTGCAAGGCAATTTGGGGTTTCATCGAACCTCCTCCTTTCACGAGTCCATTATAGCGAAATCACCTCCCACATTCTTCCCGCTTTCTTCCGAAAAGCTCCTGAATAATGCGCTTTCATAACCGACATGATAAAAGGCCACAACAAGAAATCCTTGTTGCAGCCGAATATCATGAACTTCCTTATATTAATTTTGTTGGAATAATTGGGGATACAAAGCTTGTACGCCGCCAGCAAAGTCACGTTGCACGTTACGGCTAAATTCATCGGCGACAATTTCGTAGTTGTCTGCTTCAACACCGTCGATGGCAATCTTCGCAATATCCGCAGGACTTGCTTTTGGTGCTTTTACATTTGCAGTCCGATCGACCAAATCCTGAATGGAGGTTCGCTCAAATCCTTTCTCCCAGAACAATTCCATCGCTTGCTGCAGTGCGGTCTCCTGATCAAATTCCCTTGGTCGCTCCATTCTAAGCTCCTCCTTTCTTCTTCATCATACAAGTTTGAGAATGATTAATAAAGAATGATCGATTAATGAATACTATTGTTCCGACGACCGTCAAAAACAAAAAAACTTCCATCTTTATTGCAGACGAAGTTCTAAGGTGTTTAGGTCAATTTTGAATTTTCCTTCCATTAATATATCAAGTCCTAGTAATCCATTAATGTGCTCGTATGGAAACGACATAAAGTCAATGAATGCATTCTCTATTTTAAGTTCAGCTATCTGAATGGAGTCTACTTTCTTAACATAAGAATGCTCTTTTCCACCAATTCCATAGCTGGTATATATCTCATCCCCAGCCTGCACTCGAATGCCTAAATCATCAACAGCATCCTGTGAAATTAATGTGTGACTCGCTCCCGTGTCAATCACGATATTATCAATCGTCTTTGAGCGGCCTTCATAAGAAAGTAAAATTGTCGTAAAGAGCAATCCATCTCGATATTCAAATTTCATTTTATCTTGCTCCTTAACCCAATACTTTTTCTAATCCTTACAATAATCTTGTCATTGGATGTATGATAAACCAAAGTATTGTCCTTGCTATTTAGTAGTTCATAAGTAGCATCTTCGTCACGAACAGGTCCAATTACAGCTACTTCAGAAACAACTTCTTTATCGTCAATTTTATTGAATTGGAGAACTTCGAATTTAACAAATTGATTTGGATAAATGGCTCTAACTTCATCCCATTTCATAAGTTAATTCCTCCAATAATTTTTCTTAATTGAGCGTTTTGCAGTAATCTGAGGCCTTGAGCCGTAAGGATTTTCGGACATAAAAAAGGGACTTCACCCCAACTTGGAGAAGTTTTCAAGTGACCAAACCCAAAAACCTCAAGGATGGAGGAAGTCACTTTGTATATTCTCCAAGAATGTCTGTTTTCCTTCGAAGAACTTTTAAAAATTCAACCCAAGGAGAGATTGCCGATCTTCTTCAGCTCTCTCGATCTGAGACCGTATGCCAAGGAACTGAGAAGCCGTTCACCCCGAGGCGCTGAGGGATACTGCAGACAAGGTATTCTACGAGCACTCTTGGCTGCGCCGCTTGAAGGAATAAGTACCTTTTCAGGGTTGCATAAGCGTTTGGATACGGATCTCCGGTTTCGTTATCAGTGTGGTCTTCCGCTGGATCGAGAAGCTCCTTCCATATCCACATTAAGCCGAGTTTTCTCAGAACTGACGAGAAAGGACTTGGCAAAACGGCTTTTTGAGGATTTGGTCACACGCTGTCAGCAGGAAGGTATCATAGAAGGCAGTAACGTCGCCATAGACAGCGCCGCTCTCCGCGCTTACGAGAAAAAGCAGCCCAAACGCAAAAGCGAGCAAACGGGTAATGCGAACTGGGGCGCAAAAATTGATTCCTTCGGCAATAAAATCACATGGTTTGGTTACAAAATTCATCTGGCGGTCGATACGAAAAGTGAATTGCCGATCGCCTTGGAAGTAACGCCGGCGCATGTCAATGATGGAGAAATGGCGCCGGGCCTGATCGAGAAAACAGCGTCCAGGACGAGCACACGATTTTTCATACTCGATGCGGGCTACGACCAAATGAAAGTTTATGAGGCCGCCCGCAACGTCAAGGCACAAGCCATCATTCCCCTTAATCTTCGGGGGGAGAAGGAACCGCCTGCTGGCATGACCTCGAACGGAACACCGTGCTGTTCCATGGGTTATGCGATGACATACTGGGGAGTTGACGGCGATATGCATAAATTTCGCTGCCCGCATGCCACGGGTAAAGTCGACTGTCCGCTTGGCATGGCTGCCTGCTCGTCTTCAAACTATGGAATGGTCGTCAAAGTAAATGCGAAGGATGATCTCCGGCGATACAGCATCCCTCATCGGGATACAAAGCGTTGGAAGGAACTTTACAATGAACGAACCAGCGTAGAACGCTGCAACTCCCGATTGAAAACCTATTTGACGGCAGACGCCGCACATGTCCGGGGCATTCAGAAAGTCACAACTCACCAGTATTTGAATGCCATTGTTCTGCTTGCATCTGCGCTCGCCGTTTCTCATCATTCAAAACGGGCTGCCGCTTAAAAAACGAGCTGTTCTAAAATTCTGCAAGTCTGCCCTTTTCTTCATCCATATAATACCATTTTCGAAAATTACCCCTTAACGACAGTGAATATGCTATCGCTTCTTCTCTGAAACGGAATTATGCAAAACACTCA
Organism: Paenibacillus sp. MB22_1; assembly: GCF_047200555.1. Lineage (NCBI taxonomy): Bacteria > Bacillati > Bacillota > Bacilli > Caryophanales > Paenibacillaceae > Paenibacillus > Paenibacillus sp. MB22_1. The sequence goes on along the minus strand of NZ_JBLADV010000001.1, from coordinate 1,221,365 downwards.
AATTAGATATGAACCATTTCTAAACCATTTTCATTTTGTAATACTGCTTGCTCACCTTCTGCATACATAATATTCCAGCCCTTTTGCTTAAACGTATTGATCTGTTCCTCTGAGATAAAATCAGAGTTCATTGCAAAAGCAAACAAATGAGTTGGTCTGCTCATCGCTACATACAAAAGATTTCTTTCAACCCATTTATCCTCATATTTAACCCCGGGTTCGACAGTATCCACCTAAAAGTAGGCACCCATTCGGGTGCTGTGGATAACAAGAATGCTGATTTGACGCTGGTTTTCAGACTTCTCCACAGGCACTAAATCGTTCGAAATCGCGAAAAACTGTAGGCACTAAATTTCTGTGGATAAGTCGACTTTTTCGTTGTATTTCTTGTAGTATACATTGTATCATGTAGCTATGTACATACGACAAATTTCTCGTAAAAACAAAAATGGGACAATTACCCGTTATGTCCAACTCGCCCACAATGAGCGCAATCCGGTTACCGGCACGCCGCAAGCCAAGGTGCTGTACCACTTTGGCCGCGCTGATGAGTTAGACTTCGAAGGTCTGAAGCGACTCGCGGCCAGCATTCACCGCTTTATCGGTGAGCCGCTTCCTTCCGGCTCCGAGCAAACCCGGTCTGCCTCCGTTACGATGTTGACTTCGAAAGCCATTGGCGGTACGTGGCTGCTTGATCAGCTCTGGAAGAAGCTTGGTATTGGAGAGGCAATAACCAGTCGGTTGACAGATCGGGAATTCCGCATGCCGGTAGAGCGTGCGATCTTTGCGATGGTGGCCAATCGCGTATTGGATCCCGGTAGCAAACTGGCGGTCGAGGACTGGGTCGATCGAGAAGTCGTGATCCCCGATCTGTCGACATTCGAGGTCCAGCATGGCTACCGGGCAATGGATTTCCTGCTGGAGTCGGATGAAGCGATTCAGCGTGAAGTATTTCACACCGTTGCGGATTTGCTGAATCTCGAAGTCGACTTGCTCTTCTTCGATACCACCTCCACGTACTTTGAAACGGAAGAATCGGAAGAGAACGACTTTCGGAAAACCGGATACTCCAAAGACCATCGCCCCGACTTGCCGCAAGTCGTCATTGGCTTCGCCGTTACCCGCGACGGCATTCCGATCCGTTGCTGGGTCTGGCCGGGCAACACGTCGGACATGACCGTGATCCCGGAAGTCAAGAAAGACTTGACCGGTTGGAAGTTAGGACGCGTCATTACGGTCGTCGACCGCGGCTTCTGTTCCGAAGACAACTTGCGCGTGCTTCAGCAAACCGGCGGACATTACATCGCGGGGGAAAAGATGACGTCGGGGAAACCGGCGGTCGAAGCGGCTCTTGCCCATCCCGGACGCTTCAAGACGATTTGCGACAATCTGGAAGTCAAGGAGGTCGTGATCGGCGACGGTGAAGCTCGGACACGTTATGTGCTGGTCCGTAATCCGGAAGAAGCCAAGCGGGATGCAGCCAAGCGTGAAGAACATCTGGAGCGATTGCGTGCAGAATTGAACCGGCTGAAAGAGCTCGATGGCGAAGCGCATACGAAGGCGCATTGCCGATTGCACAGCCACCCGACTTTCAGGCGGTATCTGAAAATCGACAAACGCGGCAATTTGCGCATTGACCTGAATGCCGTCAAAGCGATGGAACGTCTGGATGGCAAGTACTTGCTGCGAACATCGGATGACACGCTGTCTACGAAGACGTTGCACTCGGCTACAAGCAGCTTCTGAAGGTGGAAGCAGCCTTTCGAACGCTGAAGCAATCTCTGGAGTTGCGTCCTGTTTATCACCGCAAGGAGGAGCGGATTCGGGCTCATGTCCTGTTATGCTGGCTCGGACTCATGCTCATCCGAATCATCGAGAACCAGACCGGCAAAACATGGCGCGAAGTGCGCTCGTCTATGCAGACGATGCATTTGATCGAATACCGACTCGACGCCGGAAAGCTGTGCCAACGAACCGAATTGACGGACGAACATCGAGCAATTGTTTCTGCCCTGAAAATTGAAGAACCCCGGAAAATATGGGATATTTCGCTGATTTGATATCCGAAATCCGTAGGCACCACACGCAATTATCCACAATCGCTGTTTCCCTTGTCCTGACTGGGCTTACGGCGGTTAGTGCATCTACAGACTGTCGAATCCGGGTACCCGACTTGACTACAAACAAGGATGCAACATATAGAGGAATTAATCCGTCAAAAGGTAGTGCAAACATTCAAATAAGACATGGGGGATGAGGATATGGGGAAACGCAATTTGCTTGCCATTGCAATAATATCAATTGTTTCAATTTTTTTAGCTTCCTGTGGAAATTTACCGTTGTCAAAAACGCCTAATACCAATTCTTCGCCTCAAGGTGCAATTAACTCAAATGAGGAAAAATTTATGATAAAGAAAGAGGATATTTCTAGTGTGACTATTTCCACTGGTGTGAACGACCCGGTTAGTGGAGTGATCGATGCGGAGACGGACATATATAATCTTGTAAGCCTCTTGAATAACTCAACTCATCTTACCGGAAATGCTACAGCGGATTACTATCGTTTAGTTAAACTTAACATGAAGGACGGATCCGTAAAAGCGCTTGAGTTCGGTGGGAATGGTCAGTTTTTTAAGGTTCTCGATTCAGGGGTGTTTTTCAAACTTGAACCTCCAGAAAATCACAAGAAATTGAACAAACTGATTGACCGGGTCGAGAAGGAATATCAACTAAAACACTAATGTTTCAATGAAAATGTGGTGTCGAAAATGAACGCAAGATAATTTTTGAAGGGGGAGATCTTATCTCCTCCTAATTTGTGTCGTTGTTCCTCTTCCTCTGGAAACGTAATTCCAGAAAAGACCTACTATTTTACATAAAACCATTTCCTTTCAGAGCCATTCGAGCCTAGTAACAAAATCCCATAATATTAGTAGTTATTCACTATTCAAATTAGGAGGCGTTTGTATAATACTAGAAACAGAAAGGACTTATTCCATTATCTAGGAGGAGGAAATGATGAAGAAGTATTTTTTATCAGTGATTCTTGTTGTTGTTCTAGCATTTCAGTCAGTTGCATTTGCAGAAGACAGCAATCACGTAAATCCACCTAGTGAAAACGAAAACGTCGTCTTGCCGTTAAATGAGAAACAGAAAGAGCAACTCCAGTACGAGAAAACTTATCTTGATTCTATTTTCAACATTATTAACAGACATTATGGGAGTCCAGAAGGTTTCAATGAAGTAGGAGAGTTTTATATCGAAAACGAACCAAAATTTCAGTTTGTAGCTGCCGTTTCAAGAGAGGATGCCCGAACGGCTTCATTTATTAATGAAGTAAAGGAAGCTATTCCCGCAAATCTACTTACAGTGCAGAAAGTTAAATATTCAAAAAATGAATTACTTGCTGTCGAAAATGATGTACTTCGAAAATTGAAAACTGGTTATAAAGGGTTTGCGCCGAAAACTTTTTCAATTGAAACAGATGTAAAAGAACAAAAGGTTAAATTGTTTATCGATCAAATTGATGAACAATTTTCGGCACAATTAACATCGGAATACGGTGATTTAGTAGAAGTTCAAAAAGGAGTCATTGTTAATGAACCCGCTAAAGCGAGAGATGCAGAATTTACTGAAATGGGTGGTGGAATAAAAATTTCCTCTGGGCCATGTAGTACAACAGCGACGGCTACAAAAGATACAAGAGAATTTCTTATTACAGCAGGACATTGTATCACTAGTGTAGGCAGTACAGTTACCCAAGGGGGAGCAAATATTGGAACACAGCACTTTTCGGCGTATCGTGATGGTGGAACAGATGTTGGCTTAATTTTGCTAACGAATACTAGCAAGTATATTGGAAATAAATATTATTACAATGATACTGCCAACGCAGAATATGATAATAAGTACACAACCACATCGACTGTGCTGAAAGGTCAGTTGATTTGTAAGTCGGGTTATACCACTGGAGTCACGTGTGGAACTGTTACCAATACAAGTACGCCAGTGACATATGGTTCCATTACTCTCAATGATATGATACAAGCAAAAAAAGATGGTGGCGGTTTGGTTTTAGGTGGAGACAGCGGAGGAATTGTATTTAATGCATATAGAACGACTGAATTGATTGGTATCGTATCCGGAAGAAATGTATCAGGAGACCCGGAAGGAACATGGGGATATTTTACGAAAATCGGACCGGCATTGTCCGCTGGAGGTTCTGTAACACTTTATACTAGTGATACAAGAAAAGCAGTTGACCCGAACAACTAAATACGGGATTATGACGAAAATCGTCAGCCGAATTTTTGGCTGACGATTTTTTATATTGAGCGTTTTGCAGTAATCTGAGGCCTTGAGCCGTAAGGATTTTCGGACATAAAAAAGGGACTTCACCCCAACTTGGAGAAGTTTTCAAGTGACTAAACCCAAAAACCTCAAGGATGGAGGAAGTCACTTTGTATATTCTCCAAGAATGTCTGTTTTCCTTCGAAGAACTTTTAAAAATTCAACCCAAGGAGAGATTGCCGATCTTCTTCAGTTCTCTCGATCTGAGACCGTATGCCAAGGAACTGAGAAGCCGTTCACCCCGAGGCGCTGAGGGATACTGCAGACAAGGTATTCTACGAGCACTCTTGGCTGCGCCGCTTGAAGGAATAAGTACCTTTTCAGGGTTGCATAAGCGTTTGGATACGGATCTCCGGTTTCGTTATCAGTGTGGTCTTCCGCTGGATCGAGAAGCTCCTTCCATATCCACATTAAGCCGAGTTTTCTCAGAACTGACGAGAAAGGACTTGGCAAAACGGCTTTTTGAGGATTTGGTCACACGCTGTCAGCAGGAAGGTATCATAGAAGGCAGTAACGTCGCCATAGACAGCGCCGCTCTCCGCGCTTACGAGAAAAAGCAGCCCAAACGCAAAAGCGAGCAAACGGGTAATGCGAACTGGGGCGCAAAAATTGATTCCTTCGGCAATAAAGGCTCTTCGCTCTACTGGGTGGGTAGAGGCGCAAATATTAGTTTTATAACCCTTCCGCCTCTAAGAGAATTTCAGAGATTGAAACAGCCCTCATGAAGAGCACTTGACCGCTGTTTCAATCTCTGAAGCGTGGTATTAAGGCGGTAAGGGTTATTGAGCTCGGCGTGCTCCGAGCGTTGGAAGTCGGAGCTTATTCGCGGTCATGTAGACCATGGCGATCAGATTTTCTACGTTGCGGTAACCTCTGGCTCGCCGTTTGGCTGCTTGCACCAGACTATTAATACCTTCGAGCAAACCGTTCGTCATCTTGCTGTGGAACCAGCGTAATATGCCTTCCTCATGTTGCTTGATCGTCTTGGCTAAGCTAATCATGGGCGAGAGCTTTGATCGAGTGGCCCAGCCGATCCATTCCCGCAAATACACATCCGCCAAAATATGCGGGGTAGTCCAGAGATCCTGTAAGGCCAGCTTAAGACGGTAAGCCCGCCCAGTCTGCAGGTTGCTGTCCTTTAGGCGCAGTAAGGTTTCTTTCTGCTCCGCTTTGAGGTTTGCTTCGTTCTTCAACCAGATGTATTTCGTTCGCTTCAGTTCTGGCATTTGCTTCTGCTCTTGAATTCGAACCTCATCTAGGGCTTCGCCCACCAGCTTCATCACATGAAATTTGTCAAAGGTGATCTCGGCATCAGGGAAATATTCCTCAATCCCTCGAATAAAGGCGGGTGACATATCGCAGCATACTTCTTCAATCTGCTGCGCGGCAGCACCTTTTGTTGTCAGATACGACTTAAAGCGCTCCAACGTATCCATTCCTTTGCCTTCAGTTGCAAACAGCACGGTTTTGCGATCAACATCAACAAACAGGGTAATGTAGCGGTGCCCTCGCCTAGATGACGTCTCGTCAATCGCAATCCGTTTCACCTTGGATATATCAAGCTCTGCCATCGCTTTATCGACGTAGTGATGGAAGATGCGCCACATCCGTGTGTCATGTTCTCTCAGCTCACGGGCTGCCGCATTGACGGGCATTTCCGCCATCAATCGCATCGCCCATGCTTCAAAGAGCAAAGTGAAATGAGAAAGCGGTCTGGCCCACTTCACCGATACTTGCGTTATCTTGTTACACGCCTTGCATTTTACTCGTGGCATTCTGGCGTGCATATATGTTTTCCAATTCCAGAAGTCCAAGTGTCGCCAGGTCTTCTTCTCGGAGTCATATGCTTTACAAGCGATCCCGCATAAGGGACAAGCGAAGGTTGCTCCTCGTGCAAAGTCGATAAACAGGTGCCAAGCTTGATCCATATCGTCAAACTCAACATGCGTCAATTTCCATGGTTCTTCCAACTGTAACGCCACTTTGAACATCTCTGAAATCATATTGTCACTACTGCTTAATGTAGTCCACACTAGTCATCCCGCCCTATTAATCATCTTACAGAGCAGTATTGACTAAATTTCTATTAAGCAGACATTAGCCATGAACTATAGCGAGGAAGCGCAATAAAATCACATGGTTTGGTTACAAAATTCATCTGGCGGTCGATACGAAAAGTGAATTGCCGATCGCCTTGGAAGTAACGCCGGCGCATGTCAATGATGGAGAAATGGCGCCGGGCCTGATCGAGAAAACAGCGTCCAGGACGAGCACACGATTTTTCATACTCGATGCGGGCTACGACCAAATGAAAGTTTATGAGGCCGCCCGCAACGTCAAGGCACAAGCCATCATTCCCCTTAATCTTCGGGGGGAGAAGGAACCGCCTGCTGGCATGACCTCGAACGGAACACCGTGCTGTTCCATGGGTTATGCGATGACATACTGGGGAGTTGACGGCGATATGCATAAATTTCGCTGCCCGCATGCCACGGGTAAAGTCGACTGTCCGCTTGGCATGGCTGCCTGCTCGTCTTCAAACTATGGAATGGTCGTCAAAGTAAATGCGAAGGATGATCTCCGGCGATACAGCATCCCTCATCGGGATACAAAGCGTTGGAAGGAACTTTACAATGAACGAACCAGCGTAGAACGCTGCAACTCCCGATTGAAAACCTATTTGACGGCAGACGCCGCACATGTCCGGGGCATTCAGAAAGTCACAACTCACCAGTATTTGAATGCCATTGTTCTGCTTGCATCTGCGCTCGCCGTTTCTCATCATTCAAAACGGGCTGCCGCTTAAAAAACGAGCTGTTCTAAAATTCTGCAAGTCTGCCCTTTTCTTCATCCATATAATACCATTTTCGAAAATTACCCCTTAACGACAGTGAATATGCTATCGCTTCTTCTCTGAAACGGAATTATGCAAAACACTCTATTTAGTGGTCGATAGTCGGGATCTCTAGGAACAATTCGTTCTTCAGGTCTCAAGTTGCCGTAGAATATCTCTTCTACAATACTTTTCATACCTCTCTCCCCTTCAAGTGCGAAGTTACTATAATCAATCTCCTTTGAAATATTTGGTATATGAATAGATTTTATGCGAAAAATGCATAAATCTCAATATGCAATTTTCGCATAGAGTAAACTTAGCATGGGTGATATATGAATGTATAAGAGGATAAGGGATTTAAGAGTAGATAGAGATTTGACACAGCAGCAATTAGCTGAGCATTTAAACATTTCACAAGCAACCTATTCGCGGTACGAAAACGGGAACTTGGATGTTCCGAGCTCTGTATTGATTAAGTTAGCCAATTTCTACAACGTTAGTATTGATTACATTCTGGGTCAAACAAACAACTCAAAGCGTTCTAATGAAAAATAACTATGTACTCGTGAATACCGCTTTTAATACTCTGATGCTGCACTTACGCAAGAGATTTTTGAGCCTGTATTACCAAACCCACACCCCGAGGTGAACCCATGATTACAATCAGACCGCTGCAACCCCATGAGTTCGATTTCTTCACGGATATGCACTACGAGTCGATTCATATCCCTCAGGGGAAGCCGCCGAAGGATGAGCTATTGAATGCGCCGCATCTGAAGAAGTATCACGAAGGTTGGGGGCGAAAAGGAGACCGAGCTTTCGTCGCCGTGAAGGACGATCAACTTGCGGGGGCGGTATGGTATAGACTGTTCGACGAAACGAATCCAGGGTATGGCTACGTCGATAACGAGACGCCGGAACTCGGGATCGCTATACATCCGGATTTTCGAGGGATGGGAATCGGGAGGATTTTAATGAATGAAATCATCAAGCAAGCAGCGCTTGACGGATACCGTTCGCTGTCCCTAAGCGTTGACCCAACCAATACTCCTGCCGTGGAACTCTATCAGAAATTAGGCTTTACCTACTTTGGGATCTCCGGAACCTCCTGGACAATGAAACTTGATTTGATATAGATCCAAAAACGAAACCCACGCCTTAATCCAAGACGTGGGTTTCTCTTGCTCCCTTATTTCAACTTCCACAAAGCAGGCACATTCGCAGGCTCCCATCCCGGAAGAGACGTATGGGCTTGAATGCAGATATAAATGCTTCCGTTGTAGGATACTTGGTCGTTGACGTTATAGGATACCCAAGGTTGCCAAGGTTGGGCTTCGCCCGGAGAGTCGGACGGCGCGGTTGTCCCTTGGACAATAGCTCCTGAGGAGACGTTGCCGGCAGCATCTTTCGCTGTGACGGTAAAAATATACGTCGTGTTCGGTGACAATCCGCTAATGGTTGCCGTGGTATTCGTCGCATTCACGCTGCTGGAACCATAGGAGATGGTATAACCAACAACGCCCACATTATCAGTGGAAGCCGCCCACTCCAGAGTAATACTGTTTGGCGTAACCGCGGTGACCCGAAGCTGAGTTGGGGCGGTTGGCGGCGTTGTGTCGGGAGTTGGATTGGGGTCCGGATCTGGACCTGGCCCTGGGTTCGTCCCCAAATTGTCTAAATACGCACGATGAGACCGAGAAAATTCAAAGTTCGCCGCCTTGTCCCAGTTGATCGACCAGGTCATCAACCCTTTAAAGCCGGGATAACCTTGCGGTTGACGTAAGGTATAGCTTCCGCCAAACGATTGGCCTTTAATCAGGTAATCCAATGCCTTGTGTACATTAGCTGGCGTCGTATAACCTCCCCCCGCCGCCGCTTGCGTCGCCGGAAGGCCGATGAGCAGTTGGTCCGGGCGAAGAGCCGGAAACTTATAGTTCGCATTACCGCCGACATTAAATCCTTGCAGCAACATTTCAGCCATAGCCACTTGGAAGTCTGCCGTACCTTGAACGTAAGTCCTGCCGTCTAGAGCGGTCATCGGACCGGAGTTATAATGCTGCACATGGAGATAATCCAGTTGATCCCGGACGGCGTAAATGACCGGCAGATAAGCGCCCCAAGGACCGCCATAGGCTACATAACCGCCCTGAACATAAGCCGTCTCCGGCGCCATGGTTAACATGAAGTCCGGACCATAGCTGTTCAAAATTTCACGTACAGCGGAAATCAAATTCAGGATTCTCGGCGTCGTCGGATTTCGAAAATCCACATCTCCCCCGTTTAAGGATAAAGAGCTTCCTTCAAGATCAATGTCCAGCCCGTTAAAACCGTAAGTATCGATAATACTCTTCATCGTCTGAACAAAAGTTTGCCGCGCTTGCTCCGTAGACAGGTCCACGGTTCCATTGGCGCCGCCCACGGAAATGAGGACCTTTTTGCCCTTCCCTTGCAGCTCACGGATATCCGCCTTGAAGTCGTTGACGGAAGCATTATACGGCGTAAATGCCATATTCCCGCTGGTGGGTCCTCCAATCGGTTCAGCGAACGCAACCTGAATGACATCAAAATCCGGTGAAACATCCCGCAGCCGAATATTCGTAGAACCGTTATCGAAATTATGCCAATATCCTACGAGTATTCGCTCTCCTGCTGCTCCAACCTGCTTGCCGTCAACATACGCTAAGATTGAAAGCAGCGGAACTACGAGAGCTAAGGCAAGCAACCAAATCTTTGTCCTCCATAAAAATCTGGCCTGAACCATAAATCTTCCTCCTTCGCTTGAATCGTCAATCTCCCAAATACCATAAAATGTGAGATTGCAATAGATATCTTATTTAACATATTCATCCATATTTCCTGCTAGATTTTGTATATTTTTTATAGATTTTGAGAATGAATAGACTTAAGACTTTGAGGATTGCGGCGAAACGAGGAAAATAAGAGAGAAAACCTAGGATTTGACAGTTTTGGCGCCTTGATATAATATGAAATTACATCCTTATTTTGCCATCTATGATGACATAAGGATGGTAGTTGATCCCACAATTTGAGGGCGCTGCTTTCCTGATCCTCCCTATCAGGAACAACCCCGTAATCTTCCGTTGAAGATTGCGGGGTTTTTTGTTTTGTAGCGGCGGGAAAGGAGGAACCGAACGATCCTACAGCGGTTGGCTTGAAGTTCAAATGATGTCTATGTTCAGAACAGTAGAATAAGCTGGAAAGGTGGTTTGATCTATGAAACCGTTTTTAAAAAAATCTATTATCACACTGCTTGCTTCCACCTGTCTCTTTACAGCATGGCTCATCCCCTCAATCGCCGTACCTACGGTAAGCGCCGCTCCCGATACGTCGGTTCTTAACAAACAGGGCTTCTCAACCGATGTAATCTATCAAATCGTGACCGACCGCTTCGCGGATGGAGATCCTTCCAACAATCCATCCGGCGCGGCCTATTCTCCCGGCTGTACGAATCTGAAGCTTTATTGCGGGGGAGACTGGCGGGGAATCATTAACAAGATTAACGAGGGTTATTTTGCCGGAATGGGTGTAAGCGCTTTATGGATCTCTCAACCGGTCGAAAATATTTACAGCGTCATCGACTACTCCGGTGTCAACAGCACATCCTATCACGGGTATTGGGCTCGCGACTTCAAACGGACGAATCCGGCGTTTGGCAGCATGAGCGATTTTCAGGAGCTCATCAACACGGCACATGCCCACAATATCAAGATCATTATTGATTTCGCACCTAACCACACCTCCCCTGCTTCGGAGACACAACCTTCCTTCGCCGAGAACGGTCGGCTGTACGATAATGGCAACCTGATCGCTGGGTACACGGGGGACACCAACGGAATTTTCCATCATAATCAGGGCACGAATTTCTCCTCGCTCGAGGATGGCATCTATCGGAATCTTTATGATCTGGCCGACATCAATCACCACAACAACGTAACGGATACTTACTTCAAGGACGCGATTAAGCTCTGGCTGAATATGGGGATCGATGGCATCCGGGTGGATGCGGTGAAGCATATGCCGGAGGGCTGGCAGAAAAACTGGGTCGCTTCGATCGCAGGGTATAAACCGGTGTTTACCTTTGGGGAATGGTTCCTTGGCGTTGGCGAAAATGATCCGAACAACATCCGATTCGCCAATGAATCCGGGATGAGTCTGCTCGACTTCCAATTTGGGCAAAAGGTCCGGCAGGTCTTCCGCGACAATTCAGATAATATGTACGGTTTAAATAACATGCTAACCACAACAGCAGCTAACTACAAACATATTCATGACCAAGTCACGTTTATCGACAACCATGATATGGATCGTTTTAAGCTGGGTAATAATGACCGTCGCTTGGAGCAAGCGTTGGCCTTCACGCTGATGTCACGCGGCGTTCCGGCCATCTATTACGGGACGGAGCAATATATGACGGGTAACGGGGATCCGGCCAACCGTGGTTTTATGAGTGGATTTTCAACTTCAACCACCGCCTATCAGGTCATCGGCAAGCTGGCACCGCTTCGCAAATCGAATCCGGCACTGGCATATGGAAGTACGCAGGAACGCTGGATCAATAATGATGTATTTATCTTCGAGCGTAAGTTCGGCAGCAGCGTAGCGCTAGTCGCAATTAACCGCAGCACAACCAACGCCACCTCGATCACCGGCTTGCAGACCTCCCTTCCGGCCGGTACTTACGCAGACGAGTTGAGCGGACTGCTTAACGGCGGCAGTATTACGGTAAGTTCCACGGGAGCCGTCTCCGCCTTTAACCTGCCTGCAGGGGCCGTCGCCGTATGGCAATTTGCAGCGAACGAGTCCGCACCGGTGATTGGCAATATCGGAACGGACCTGGGCAAAGCAGGCACGACGCTGACGATTGATGGCCGAGGCTTTGGCAGTACGAAAGGGACGGTCTTCTTTGGCACGACGGCAGTCACCGGCAGCCAGATTTTGCAGTGGGAAGATTCCCAGATCCAAGTGACGGTTCCGGCAATCACCCCAGGGCAATATAACATCAAAGTCCGCAGCGCTTCCTCCGTAGACAGCAACAGCTACAGCAGCTTTAACCTGCTGACAGGGGATCAAGTCTCGGTCCGTTTCATCATCAACAATGCCAACACACAATTAGGCGAAAATGTCTACCTTACAGGCAACATCGCCGAACTTGGCAACTGGGATCCGAACAAAGCGATGGGTCCGTTCTTTAATCAGATCATCAGGACGTATCCGACCTGGTACTACGATGTTAGCGTGCCAGCCGGAACAACCTTGGAGTTCAAGTTTATTAAAAAGAACGGGACAGCCGTGACCTGGGAAGGCGGCGCGAACCACAGCTTCACAACGCCAACGAGCGGTGTCGGCACGGTTGAGGTCAACTGGCAGCCATAAGAAGCATTGAAAACGAGCAGCCTTGGATCATTCCTTGGCTGCTCGTTCTTTATCTGCTCATTTATTTCTCTTCAATTACCTGCCGATGGTTCTCCTCCTTCCGCTGCACATGGCTTACCCCCCAACTGTGCATTGCGTCTAGAAGCGGCTCCAGACTTCTTCCACACTCCGTAATCGAATACTCTACACGGGGCGGAACCTCGGGATAGACGATCCGTTCGATGATTCCCTCTTCCTCCAATTCACGCAGCTTCTGAGTCAGCATTTTTTGTGAAATGTCTGGCAGCTTGCGCTTTAAGTCGCTGAATCTTTTCGTGCCTTCTTGCAGTAACACCAACAAAATCACCGGCTTCCACTTTCCCACCAAAATTTCCAAAGCGTCACCGACGCGACAAAGCTCAGGTATCTTCTCCATAGCACAACCTCCTTGGTTTCTTATAAGTAACTATACCACTAAAAAGTGCGTACTTACTATATTTTCGTAAGCAAATTATAATTAGTGCATAGACAACATCTACATCACCAAAAAACAAGGGGTGAATTTTCGTGAACCAATACCGTATTGATCCCAGCAAAGGCCTGGAGTTTGGCATATACACCTTGGGCGATCATTTGCCCGATCCGAATAATGGACAACGAATTTCAGCCCAAGAACGAATTCGGCAAATCATCGAGTACGCCAAGCTTGCTGAGCAAGCGGGACTGGACTTTTTCAGTGTCGGAGAAAGCCACCAGGAATATTTCGCAACCCAAGCGCACACAGTGGTGCTTGCCGCTATTGCTCAAGCCACGAGCAAAATCAAGCTCGGCAGCACCTCCACCATCATTAGCACTTCGGATCCGGTGCGCGTGTATGAAGATTTTTCCACGATCGACCTCATCTCGGGCGGCCGGGTAGAAATCGTGGCAGGGCGCGCCTCCAGAGTTGGACTATTTGATTTGTTAGGTTACGATGTTCACGATTACGAGGAATTATTCGAAGAGAAATTCGATCTTCTGCGGTTGATCAATGAACAACAGATCGTCAACTGGAGCGGAGAGTTTCGCGCCCCATTACGAAATGCCAAGATCATCCCTCGTCCGCAAAGCGGCTCCCTGCCGATTTGGCGAGCGGTTGGGGGAAGTCCGGCCAGCGCGATTAAAGCCGGTTACGCCGGCGTTCCGATGGTAATGGCGCATTTGGGTGGTCCTGCTTCCGCCTTTAAACGGACGGTGGATATGTATCGGGAAGCCGCCAGAGAGGCGGGACACAACCCGGACGAGCTGCCCATCGCCACTGCAGGCTTTTTCTACGCAGCCGAAACCTCGCAACAGGCACTACAGGAGCTGTATCCTTACATCAACGAGGGCATGAAGAAAACGAATGGACAAGGCTTCCATCGGCAACTCTTCATGCAAGGCGGCGACCCGCATCACATCATCAATGCCGGCAGCCCTCAACAGATCATCGAGAAAATCCTGTATCAACATGAATTGTTCGGACATCAGCGTTATGTCGCCCAAATCGATTTTGGCGGTATGCCGTTTGATCAGATCAAACGGAACCTCGAACTGATCGGCACGGAAATCTTGCCAGCCATCCGCAAATACACGAAAAAATCCGAAGGAGGTAAATAAGATGAAAGTCGTAGGATTATCAGGCACCATCGTAGGCTCCAAAACCAGAACAGCCGTTGATTACACACTTAAAACGATAGCGGACAAGTACCCCGGTACGGAAACGACGCTGATCGATCTGGCTGAGTATCAAGTTCAATTTAGCGACGGTCGTAACTTCTTGGATTATGAAGGCGATACTGGAATGATCACGAGAGCGATCATGGACACCGACGTCCTAGTCATCGGAACTCCGATATTCCAGGCTTCGATTCCGGGAACGCTAAAGAACATTTTCGATCTGCTTCCGCAATATGCTCTTAAAGACAAGGTGGTCAGTATCGTGGCTACCGCAGGCTCTTCCCGCCACTTCCTCGTTCCTGAACAGCAACTTAAACCGATACTAACTTATTTGAAGGCACAATTAGTGCAGAACTATGTGTTTATCGAGGAACAAGATTTCTACCGCAAAGAGATTGTGAACGACGACGTTAAATTCCGGATTGAGCGTTTAGCCGAGGATACCCTGATGTTGGCGGAAACCTATGCACAAATCCGAGAGGTTACTTATGTCGAGTAAATATAGCTAACTTGTATTGATTACCGACGCTGAATTAGCTAATATAATACTAAACATTAGCTAATTCGAGGTGAAGATCATGCGGGTATCTTCAACGGACATGCAGAACAATTTCGGTAAATATTTAAAGTTTGCGGAAGTTGGCGAGGAAATTATCGTTACACGAAACGGGAAGGACGTAGCTAAATTAAACGCGATCGCCGAAGCAAGTGAGTCTGTACTGAGGGAGAGAGCAGCGAGCTATCACGCCGGAGGAGAATGGGTATCTTACCAAGATTTCCTTGAGCTGACGGAGACATCGGAACAACGTTACGAATTGATCGATGGTGTCGTGTATAATCTTGCCTCTCCCTCTTTCAATTATCAACTAGCCGTAACTGAACTCCATGGCACGTTTTATACTTGGTTTAAAGGCAAGCCATGTACGCCTCTAACCTCCCCATTGGATATCACGTTGGAGAAAGAGGAGAATAACATTTGTGTCGTACAACCCGATCTCGTGGTCATTTGCGATAAAGATCGAATCGACGCCAACGGTAAATATATGGGAACTCCCCAACTGGTCGTTGAAGTGTTGTCCCCTTCCACGCGGAGTAAGGACATGATCAAGAAGCTGGACTTGTATAGCGTATGTGGAGTTAAGGAATACTGGATTGTAGATCCGATGAAAAAAATCGTGATGGTCTACTCACTAGCAGACGGCGACATTACGGATATGACCGTATTTTCGAATACGGGGGATGTGCAGGTGACTTCGCAGCTCTACCCAGGCTTGCAAGTCTTGATCCCGGATTTGTTTGCGTAAATTTAAAGCGCATGAAAAAGGCTGACGAGTCATCGCCAGCCTTTATTGATATTTAATCCAGGCTTGCCGTGTTTGCCAGCGGAAGCGCCTCTTCCTTGCGTTTCTTGGCATACTCTGCTGTAGCTGTAAACAGCACGTCGGAGGAAGAATTCAGCGCCGTTTCGCATGAATCCTGCACGACCCCGATAATAAAACCTACCCCTACAACTTGCATCGCGATGTCATTCGAAATTCCGAACAAGCTGCATGCCAGAGGAATCAGCAACAACGAACCGCCGGCCACACCGGAAGCGCCAGCTGCGGAGATCGCCGACAATACGCTGAGGATCACCGCCGTACCGAAATCCACCTGGATGCCTAATGTGTTGACGGCCGCCAGCGTCAGGACCGAAATCGTAACCGCCGCACCCGCCATATTGATCGTCGCTCCCAATGGGATGGATACCGAATAAGTATCCTTATTCAGTCCCAATTTTTCGCTGAGACGCATATTCACAGGGATATTCGCCGCCGAGCTGCGGGTGAAGAACGCCGTGATTCCACTCTCTTTCAAACAAGTGAACACGAGCGGATACGGATTACGGCGAATATTGATGTAGACGATCAGCGGATTGACGATCAACGCGATAAACAGCATGCAACCCACCAAGACAACTAACAGCTTCCCGTAATCCAGCAACGAGTCAAGTCCGCTTACCGTAATGGACTCAAACACGAGCCCCAGAATCCCGAACGGTGCCAATTGAATTACCCACTTGACGATTTGCGAAACGGCGTCGGAGGCTTGCGTGAGCAGGCTTTTGGTCTGATCTCCCGCGCCTTTCAACGCTAAACCAAGCAGGATCGCCCAAGCCAAAATGCCGATATAATTGGCATTCATCAAGGCATTAACTGGATTATCCACCACATTTAGCAGCAGCCCTTTAAGAACTTCGACGATTCCTCCTGGCGGAGTTAAGCCTTCGGTTGCCCCTGCCAAGGACAAGCTGACTGGAAATAGGAAACAGGCGGCCACGGCGCTTGCTCCAGCCAAAAACGTACTGATTCCGTACAACACAAGAATCGACTTCATGTTCGTTTGCCGCCCTTTTTGATGGTTCGCGATCGCGGCCATCACCAGCAGCAGCACCAGAACTGGCGCCACAGCCTTTAATGCGGATACGAACAGCGTTCCCAGAAGCGCGATGCCGCTGGCTTGTGGTACGATCAACGCCAGGAGGATCCCCACCACCAAGCCTACAAGAATTCGCTTCACAAGACTCATTTCATTCCATTTCAGTATGATTGCCTTCATGTTTCTCCCCCGTATGTTTAGGATGTCGCATCAATGCATAGCGATAGTATACCACGCATTACGGACATCTGTCCTCCTGGTGGAAACATTTGTGCAATACTTTTCACAGATTGTTAGCAGTTGCGGGAGCAATGGCCAGCTCAAGACGGTAGTTCTCCAATTGGATTTCCGTCTCTCGTCCTAACATGATTTGGGCCAGCTGCGCGCCGATATACGGTCCCATCGTTAATCCCGAAGACCCTAGACCGTTAGCCGCATAGATCCCCTTCCATCCAGGCAACGCTCCGAAGACCGGGAGAAATCCCGGTGTGAACGGACGAAACCCAACTCTCGCTTTCAAAAAGCCGCCGTCCGCTAGTCCCGGCGCCACCGTCAGCGCCTTGTTGATCACCTCTTGCAAGCCGCCCGCCGTCACGCGGGTGTCATAGCCGGGCGGATCGTTTTCGTGTGTTGCGCCAATCACGATCCGGCTGTCGTCGAACGCCAGGATGTACTGATCTCCCGGCGGCATCACGACAGGCCAACGCTCGGTTGCAGCGTCTGGCAGCGCCAAATGAACGATCTGGGCTTTCTGGTAAGTCACCTGGAAGTCCAAGCCCAGCGGAGTGAGTAGTTGACGCGCCCATGCCCCGGCGCAAACGGCAACCGCATCGGCGCCAATCTCTTCCGTGCCAACACGCACGCCAGCCACGGCCGAGCCGTCATGCAAAAGCGAAGCCTCGCCGCGGACCAACACCGCCCCATGCCGAACCGCTGCCCTCAGGAGCGATTCGCGGAGCGCACGTCCGTCGACGCGGGCGGCACCGCTCACATACAGAGCGTAGAACCCCTCATCCAGCGGCGGGAACCGCCGCTTCACTTCGTCCGGTTCGAGCAATCGAATCTCGCCCATCTCCGGGGCTTCTCGTCTACGCTCCACCGCCAGCTTCTCCAAGGCAACAAGCTTTTCGCGTTCCCGATGGAGGCGAAGTGCTCCCACGCGAGCATAACCCGTATCGCGCTCTCCTTCCGCCTCCAGTTCCTTGATCAGGGACTCGTAATAATGCGCGCCTGATTTGGCCAAGCTATACCAAGCTTTATTTCGCCGTTGCGAGATCCACGGACAAATAATTCCGGCCGCAGCGTCGGTCGCTTGTCCCGGTATCCCGCGGTCAACGACCGTCACCTCGGCTCCCAGCTTCGCTAACTGATATGCTGTTGAGGCACCGAGAATCCCGGAGCCGATTACAATCATCTTTTTCACGTTATAGCCTCCCTTGCATCCATTATAGTTTAAGTTGAAACCATCATGGCATACCTGCGTAACAACCAATATGGCTCTAAAAATAAGGAGGACTCACATATGATTATGACCACCACCCCATCCATTGAAGGATCGCCGGTAAAACGTTACCTCGGAATCGTTACCGGAGAAGTCATCATGGGCGCTAACGTCGTTCGCGATTTTCTAGCTTCGATCACCGATATCGTAGGCGGCCGTTCCGGAGCTTACGAGAACAAGCTTCAGGAAGCCAGAGACACCGCCTTTGCAGAAATGTCTGACCAAGCTGCACGTCTCGGCGCAAACGCCATTATCGGTGTCGATATCGATTATGAGGTCATTCGCGAAGGCATGCTGATGGTATCCGTCAGCGGAACCGCCGTCGTCTTATAAATCTTTCTCGTTTATCCTCGGAATCGGGTAGGAGGCTACCCATTAATTGGGCAGCCGACCTCCCACACCACCGTACGTACCGTTCGGTATACGGCGGTTCCATTAGGAATGCGCAGTAACTTGTCGATAATAATCAGAAAAGAAAAGGAATCCGAGGTTCTTCAGCCTATTGTTACCGAGGGACTTCGAGAGGATTGGGCTATTGGAGATTCTCCAATAGCCCTTTCTTGTGTTTGCGTATTCCCACGCCTTCTGTTCATGAATTCCGAGCGATATAAGCCTTTCGAGTTTCGTCCTCACTCGTTTCCATTGCTTCCAGAAGACCATTCGGATACGCCTTCTCATCCATTTATCAGTGGTTTGGAGTAGTTGTTTCATGTCAGCAAGCTTGAAATAATTTACCCATCCCATGATGTAACGCCTAAGCTTCAGCGCCCGGTCGGTGTTGCCCATTCCGTTGCTTCTCGACGTTAGCTCTTTCACTTTAGCTTTCATCTTGGATACGGATTTGGGATGGATTCTGACCCGCGTTTCCCCTTTGCTCTGGTAGAATGAGAAGCCAAGAAATTTAACTTTTGTCGCATCGTCCACGATCGTTTTCTCCCGGTTTACCTTGAGAAACAACTTCTTCTCGATGTAAGGGAGAATTTTCGTCAGGGTACGCTCCGCACTCCTCCTGCTCCGGCAGAATATGAGCATATCGTCTGCGTATCGCACGAATCGATGTCCTCTTGCTTCCAGTTCCTTGTCCAATTCATTCAGCATGATATTGCTGAGAATCGGACTTAGGTTCCCTCCCTGCGGTACGCCGATTTCCGTGTCCTCAAACTTATGCTTCACGACGACTCCCGCCCGGAGATACTTATGGATGAGCGAGATCACTCGTCCGTCTTTGATCGTTCTTGAAAGCACTTCGATGAGCTTGCTTTGGTTGACGGTGTCAAAGTATTTCTCCAAGTCCATATCCACCACGTAACGATATCCCTCTTGCACGTATTGTTGGCTTCGTTTCATCGCGTGGTGTGCGCTCCGTTTGGGTCGGAATCCGTAGCTGTTGTCTGAAAACTGCCTCTCATAAATTGGCGTAAGCACTTGGGCGATTGCCTGCTGGATGACTCGGTCAACCACTGTTGGAATGCCAAGGTTTCTCTTCTTTCCGTTCTCTTTGGGAATCTCTACCCTTCGAACGGGATTCGGGCGGTACTTGCCGCCCAAGATCAGTTGCTTGATGGTCTCGCCATTGTCTCTGAGATATTGTAGAAGTTCATCTACTCCCATCCCGTCGATTCCGTGCGATCCCTTGTTCGCTTTGACTCTCTTGAATGCTTCGTTCAAGTTGTCCCTGCTAACGATTTTCTCAAGCAACCGGTCCTTCGACTCGGTTGCGTTGGTGTCGTCGGTTTCGGTTATCCTCGCAGGACTGTGCACTCCCGCATATCCTTCGTGTTCCGCACTATTCTTTTGCAGAGAGTCTTCCGTTGGAAGTTGGCTGCCCTTGGCTCCTGTTTCGGTAACTTTCATTGACTTCACCTCCTAAGGTTCAGCCCTTCCCTCGAACCGTCGACTGTTCGCAGTACTATGGCGTCTGCTGACTTCTCATGATAAATCTTGTTTCAACCGTGATTCGAAGTGTATCTCCTCACGTCCATGAGACCTCCCACGGTAAGACGATTCACTTTCCTTCCATATACCCACATCATTTACATTGGTACGTCCGTGTAGTTAATTGGACTTCGTCTTGTTTAGCAGACTCATCCCGTATCCTATGCCTGATGATGTTCGTGTTCCTTGGGCCGGAAGTTTGCCTCCAGCTTCCTTTGGATTCCACCTCGCGGTGGACACCCTTGCTCTTGGCTAGTGGTTGGTAACTACAAACCCCCACAGTGGACTTTCACCACCTAGTTAATCGCCATGCGTGGCACACTAAAAAGCCAAAAACCCGCAACAATGCGGGTTTTTGTGTTTCTTTTGAGATGGTCCATCTTGGTTATAAAGATTTAGTCATAAATACGCTGTTCGGATCCTCGATATAGTCCGCAAAGGGACCGCAAAACGTAAACCCAAAGCTTTCGTACAATTTACGGGCCGGAGCAAAAGCCTCCATCGAACCCGTCTCTAAGCTGATCCGCCGATAACCGCGCCGCGCGGCTTCTTCAAGAATATGCGCCAGCACTTGCTTGGCAACGCCTTTCCCCCGGTGCGGCAGAGCGGTTCGCATCGATTTGACCTCACCGTGCTCGCGATTCAGCTCCTTAAGTGCACCGCATCCCGCGAGCTCGCCATCGATCCAAGCGCTCCAGAACGTGACGTCCGGCTGCTTCAATCCGTCTATATTTAACGCGTGGATGCTTTCGGGTGGAGAGGTTTCCGCCATGTTCGCTAGATGCTCGCCAATAAATGCTCTGATTTCAGGTCCGCTTAAATCATCCAATTTGATGGTTAACAACCGGCTCCCTCCCTGCCCGTACAAACTCTCTTTACTTCGCTTGAATGTATCCTTCTGCTTTCAGCAGTTCAGCAATCAACACCGCACCGCCTGCGGCTCCGCGCAGTGTATTGTGCGACAGGCCAACGAACTTATAGTCGTACAGCGAATCTTCGCGCAGACGTCCGACGGAAACCCCCATCCCTTGCTCAATGTCGCGATCGAGCTTGGTTTGTGGACGATTTTCTTCTTCAAAATACGTGATGAATTGCTTTGGAGCGCTTGGCAGCCCCAGCTCTTGCGGACGGCCTTTGAATTGCGCCCAGCGCTGCAGGATTTCTTCCTTCGACGGCTTCTTCTTAAATGATACGAATACGGTAGCCAAGTGACCGTCCGTCACCGGAACGCGGATGCACTGAGTTGTGATAATTGGAGAACTTGCTTTGACGATCTGTCCGCCCTCCACATGCCCCCAAATACGTAGCGGCTCCTGCTCGCTCTTCTCTTCCTCGCCGCCGATATAAGGAATCACGTTATCCAGCATTTCCGGCCAATCGGTAAAGTTCTTACCTGCCCCGGAAATCGCCTGATACGTCGATGCCACAACGGTCGTCGGTTCAAAATCAAGCAAAGCGTTTAACGCCGGCACATAGCTCTGGATCGAGCAATTTGGCTTCACAGCAATGAATCCGGTGTTCGTGCCAAGGCGTTTGCGTTGGGCTGCGATCACTTCGATATGCTGCGGGTTCACTTCTGGAATCACCATCGGCACGTCCGGTGTCCAGCGGTGCGCCGAGTTATTGGAGATGACCGGAGTGCCGGTTTTCGCATAGGCTTCCTCCAACGCTTGGATTTCCGCCTTCTTCATATCCACTGCGCAGAACACGAAGTCCACGTTCGCCGTAACTTCCTCAACCTTGGCCGCATCCTGTACGACGATGGATTTCACGGCTTCAGGCATCGGCGTAGCCATTTTCCAACGTCCTTGGACGGACTCTTCATAGGTTTTGCCTGCGGAATTGGCGCTGGCTGCAATCGCAGTAACCTCAAACCAAGGATGTTGATCCAGCAGCTGTACGAAGCGTTGCCCTACCATTCCTGTTCCACCAACGATGCCTACTTTCAACTTTTGACCCATTTCTAACATCCAGTCCTTTCCCTGTGAGTATTGGAATTATCGTCATAAGAAAAACGTCTATCGACGTACATTCAAAGTAGACAGACCGCGTTTAGCGGAAGTTTTTCTTGCGATATCAGGATGCCAATGCCCCGAAGTTTATACTTTCTGATATCTTAAAAAAATCCCGCCTCCAAGACGAGACTTCCGTCTTGGGGGCGAGATTGGTATGCTCGCGGTACCACCCCAGCTTCGTTAATATGTCGCCATATTAACCTCTTCAAGTACAGCCTGGCGCTGCCAAGCGTATACCCTAGCTCTATAACAGGAGCTCCTGTCACACCATCCCGCCGCTTACACGTTCCGATGTGCTGCTCAGAGGCTTTCTTCAGTAAAGTCACGCTTTGCTCCTTCTCAGCGTACCGGAGCTCTCTGGAAAGGTTCTCTTTACTTACTCTTCTCGTCATCGCATTTACATGTTGCGATAATATTACCAGATTCCTGCCGGAACGTAAACTGGTTTCAAGAAATTTTCAGGTTTACCTAGTTGTCCTTTTCATCGATCCGTATGACGCAATATCTGGAAAATGGCCGCGTCCATTACACCCTGCCGCCGTGGTCCTGTCATCAAATGGTTGTGCTGCAGTTTTAGCGCACGCTGAACGCAAAAAGAGCCTTGAACCGCTGGGTTCAAGGCTTTACTTTATTGCCTGGCTCTATTTACCGCAGCGCCGCCAATACCTCTTCCGTAGACCGAATCTTGCCGATGCGTGGGAAGATATAGCGGCAGACGTAGTCATGCTCCTCTTTTGTTGATGCCGTCATGGCATCCTCGACGAAGATTTGATGGTACCCATGCTGAAACGCTTCGCGCGCGGTCGTGTCCACCCCGATGGAGGTGGAGATGCCGCAGAGCACGATCGTATCGATGCCCCGCCGCCGCAGCTGCAGATCCAGATCTGTGCCGTAAAAAGCACCCCATTGGCGTTTCGTCACGACATGGGTCCCTTGAATATTGGCCAGTTCTGGCACGATTTCATCCCAACCTTCAGGGTAAGCGCCTGGACTGAGATGACCGTCGGTATCAGGCTTGAGCATATCCTTGCCATCCAACGTAGATACGCGGACAAGCACCACAAATCCGCCTTCTTCGGCAAATGCCTGGGCCAACCGGCTCGCGTTTCTTACGACTTCCGCACTGTCGTACGGCGCACTTTGTCGGGACGGATGGCAAATCCCTTGCTGCAAATCGATAAGCACGAGTGCGGTTTTTTCCGCAAGGATCATCGTGTTCGTTTCGGGTTGGATCATTTCCATCATTTCTGCTGAACTTCCCTTCTCTTGTATACTTTACAGAGCTGCCGAATGGCTGGGCTCCCGCAGCTTTTTATACACCTTTGCATATACCCAAGCTGCGTTAATCAGGAGCAACACGCTGGTCAGCAGGAAGACATACGGGATGCCAAACCAAGCCGCAACTTGACCGCCCAGCACCGAACCGGCGAATACTCCCAAGTAGCCAGCCGCCATACTTAATCCAAATACCCGGCCGGTTAGATGCTCCGGGGTAATTTTCTTAATGAGGGTGTTCACCGAGGGATTGAGTCCCCCTGCAGCAGCTCCCAGCAGGAACCGAAGCCCCATCAACTCCCAGGGATTGCGTGCCATCGCCTGCGGGACAAACAAGATCCCCGAGACCAAGAGCGCTGCCAGCATCACTTTATGAGCGCCAATCCGGTCGGACAGCTTCCCTAGCTTTGGCGCTGCCCAAATATTAGCCAACCCGGATGCCGAGAAAATCATACCGGCCAACATCGCCACATGGCTGCTGTTACGGGAGATTTCATTCACGTACACGGTAAGGACCGGCTCCACCGAATACATGGCGACACTCAGCATAAAGAACGTGGCGAACAGCGTCACCGTCAAGCTTTTTTCCGGAAGCGCGCCCCATACTTCCTTCATGCCCGCCACCTTCACTTCCGAACGCACAAACGTCTCTTTCACGAACAACAGCGTCATGATGAAGGCGATCAGCATCAGTCCGCCAGTTAAGAAAAAGGTCTCTTGAAGCCCGGCGTGTTCAGCGATAAATCCACCGATCGTTGGACCTAGCAGCGAGCCGGCGATATTGGACGTAGACAAGAGCCCTAGTGCCCAGCCGGCGTGCTCCTTGTCCGTTTGCGTCGCAATCAGCGTCGTGCAAGCGGTGCTGTAGCCGGTAATGATGCCTTGCAGGAACCGAAGGGCGATCAGCATGTGGACATTGGTGACAAACCCCATGCACCCAATGATAATCGCCATCCCCAGGCTGGCCCGTAAGAGCATCGGTTTCCGGCCAAATTTATCAGCCGCAAGCCCCCAAATCGGCGAGAAAATCGCCGAGACGATAAACGTGATGCCAAAGGCCAGTCCCGAATACCGGGACACCGCATCGGCCTGATCCACTCCCAGCTCCTTGATGTAAAGCGGCAGGATTGGTGCAAGCTGGCTCATGCCCACGCCTGTCACAAACATGCCGAACCAGCAAACGATCAAATTTCTTTTCCAAATCGGCATAACCTTAAGCCTTCCTTCTGTAACCCCCCTGTTCCCTGCGCGCGCAGATGAACAATAAGATGAACATTCTTGCAGGACAATATTAACGCGAAGGTTAGCTTTACTCCATGCATTATCTTAAACTCCATGGACGATTTTGCTGTAATATTCCGATGGGCTCATCCCTTCGGTCCGTTTAAAAATTCGACTGAAGTAGAATTCGTCAGCGAAACCGAGCTCCAACGCGATTTCTTTGATTTTTTTATCACTTTCTAGAATCAGCTCTTTGGCTTTATCGATCTTCAGTTTGTTAAAGTACTCAATGACGGTAAATCCGGTCGTCTGTTTAAAAGCCCGCGACAGATAATACGTGGACAAATGCACCAGATCCGACAACTCCGCCAACGTAAGCCGCTCGCCAAGATGCTCGCGCATATACTGAATCACTTTCTCGATTTTGAGCGCAACCGCGTGGTTCTGATTTTGTCTTTTCACATGGACCAAGATTTCATACAGCAGTTGCTCCAGCCCGGCTCTCGTCAGCAGCTCATACCCCGGCAGTTTAGCGAACCAGGCTGCCGCCAGCCGGCGAAAGGCATCCTCAACCAAATAACCGTTCTGCAAAATCTGCATGGGCGGAAGCGGCAAGCGCTCGGTTTCCTGCCCGATGGACCAGGCCCCGTCATCAAAGCGGATGCCCGCATAACTATAGTGGACGGAATAGAAACAGATTGGATCCGCTTCATCCATCTGAATGTGATGGGGTAACCCCGCGTGGATATAAAATAACATGCCTTCTTGAACGAGATGCTTCTTGCGGTTCAACGTAATACTGCCCTTTCCTCCGGTGACGAGCAGCAATTCGTGGTGCGTAAGCGTTCGACGGATATGATTTCTTAGCTGCTTACCGTCATTCGGCTGCTTACTATTGCAATAATGGATATGAAAATGTAAATGGTTCAGGTTCATGACCGCTCGCCTCCTGATCGAGACTTCCGCTGCAGAACGCAGCTACTGCGATTAGACCATACGGACGGGCAAACCGCAACCTCACCCCTAAGAAGACGTAAATATAGTATCTGATTGGGGGGAGGATAATAATGTGGAGTTAAAACCTTGGTTCACCCGGTGGACAAGGACGACTCGGGCCCAGCTGTTAATTGCACTCCTCGTTATTATTGGAATAAGTGTTTGGACAGCGCCTTATTTTTCGGAAGCGGTGTTTTACTTGCATGGGGACAAATTCAGACCGATCCATCAGGAGCCGCAGGCGGTAACGTATCGATCCTATGACGGTCAAGAGGTCGTGGTCATGAACGGTAACGATCCGGGCCAAAAGCGGGTAAGTATCGATCGGCAGGAATATGAGGTCCACGTTCTGGAAGCCCAGTGGGTTCCACGCTATGAGGTGATCTATCCGTCAGGGGAGCGGTTCCAGGTGGAAGCGCACGACGAGATCTTGTTGTGGCTGGACGATCAGGGCGAGTTGGTCCCTGAAATCTCATGGAACATCAATGGTGTCCCCCAGCCCATCGACGAACACGTTGGCTTGTATAGTCCTAGTATGATCGTCCGAGCGGCCTTTCCCGAATACCACAGCAAACAGGGGAGCTTGCTGCTCTACTACGGCTCCTATGTGCTCATGTTTTTCGGATGGAGCTTATTCCGCTTTGAGAAGCTGCAAAACGTCTTATTTCATCTCTCCTTACACGGGTTATGGGTGCGCGAGGCGGAACCAAGCGATTTCTATTATGTCTCCTGTAAAATCAGCGGTATCGCGATTATTGGTTTAGGAATCTATGTTTTCATCCAATCGTTCTTCATCTAAAAAACAAGGCCAACCTCATTCGGTTGGCCCTTCGTTTTGCTGTTATTTAACTTCCGTTGCACCTGTTACTTTGCCGTCGATTTTCGCGCTGGCTTGCACGTCGGCATTGGCGAAGTAAAGGTTGCCGTCAATCGTAGCGTTTTCGTACAGGTTGAAGCCGTTCGCTTCTACATATACGTCACCTTTCACGGTACCGCCTTGAATTCTCAGGTTTTCACTTTGTACGATCAATTTCGGAACCGTTAAGGTGTAAGAAGCAGTAACATTATGGTCTTCATCCTGCGCATACAACGCGATCTTGCGGTAGATGTCCTTCGACGCATCGTTTTTATCGTGGAATTCGCCGGCAACAACAACATCTTGATCCACCGTCAAGTCGTTTAGAATCGCGATGATCCAAGTCCCTTTCTCACTCACTGCATTCACGAACGCATCCGCTTGATTTACGATCGAAGCCGATGTGGTGGCGTCCGTTTGCTCCGCAGGTTTATTGGCGTTTGCCGCCGAGTTCCCGTCATTCGAACCGCAACCTGCCAGCAGTGCTGCAGCAAGCCCGGCTACAACCAATCCTTTGACCATTTTCATGTTGTTTCCCTCCTGTTTTTCTCTTCAGTTTGAATTATAAAAAAAAGCGGCTTTTGTTAATGTGATTTTTTTCACTTATATGTGCGAAATTTCACATTGTTGGTCACAGCTTGTTCATCTTTGACGCTCCCTCCTCAAAACCTCGTAAGTTCGACTTGACCGCTGCCGCCCGGTACTGTTCCTCGACGAACCTACAACCGGACTTGATACGCGGAGCCGCCGTGTGCTGTGGGATGGCATCACGGAATTGGCTCGGGCGGATGCGCGGGTTACCACCACAAATCCAAGGGTATCAGCCCTGAACGCGTAATTTAAACCTCGGCCTCCATCCGTCCGAGAGCGGCTAGCGAGAACTCATCCTGCGTATGGAAACTCAATCGTCCGATGCCGGCTACAGTCAAGTCGACGTAATTTTCATGTTCCTCATCCCCTTATTAAGGTTGGGCGAAGAACATCCCTTCTGCCGCTTTAAGCTAAGCTCTCCAAGTATTCGCGGACTTGCCCCGGCGTCTTGGCGAATTTGCTGTGCAGGTGGGCGATTTTCTCCCCGTTTTTATAGACGAGCAGGCTGGGAATCCCTCGCACCTCATTGGCTTCAGCCAGCGGCTGGAATTCCTCTGCATCCATCGCGTAGAACTCTTTGTCCGGATGCTCCTGGATGATATCCCCGATAAACCGGTCGAGGTTCTTGCAATCCGGGCACCAGGTCGTATCAAATTTGATCACCGTATACTGATCTCTTTGAATTAATTGTTCGAATTGCGATTCCGATTGGACACGTTCCATCCGGATCCACTCCTTTAATTGTAGTTTTGATAGTTTAATTTTGAAAATTTGCTCTACATTGATTATAGCGCATCCGTGCAAAGACGCCAGCGTCTTCATCAAGGTTTCATCTTCGCGGATCCATGGTACAATCTTTGGTAAAAATAACGTGAAAGGACGGGGCTGCATCATGCTCCTCGCAATCCTCTTGTTTGTTGTCGCCGGACTCGCCGAAATCGGCGGTGGCTATTTAGTTTGGCTGTGGTTGCGCGAATCCAAACCGCTATGGTACGGAATCGCTGGCAGCCTGATTTTGATCGTATATGGCATCATCCCAACACTGCAGAAGTTTCCAAACTTTGGCCGCGTTTATGCAGCGTATGGCGGCGTATTTATTGCGCTCGCTGTGTTATGGGGCTGGTGGGTGGACAAGAAAACCCCCGATCTCTACGATTGGCTTGGCGCCGCCATTTGTCTGATCGGCGTCTCCATTATTCTCTGGGCACCACGACATTAGAAAGGACATCCAGGTTATGAACTTATCTTCCATTTCGGCAGCCATCGCGCCGCTTGATTTAAGAAGCTGTTTAATCCACACCCAAGGCAGGCTGGTGCTTGAACATTACCGGAACGAACAAATTGTGGACGAGCTCGCCAAAATTAACTCCTGTACGAAGAGCTTTCTCTCCGCCCTGTTCTGCATCGCCTGGGACCGCGGTCTCCTGCCGCCTCCCGACACTCCGATTCGCTGCTTCTATCCGCAGCTGGAGGAAGATCCGGATGAGCGAAAACGTGAGATTACGTTGCGTCATCTGTTAACCATGACGGGCGGGTGGAATTGGACGGAGTTTGGCGGGCATAACTCTTTTCCGCGGATGACCCGTTCGCCTAATTGGGTTCAGTTTGCGCTGGATCAGCCGATGGCTGACCGCCCCGGTGACCGGATGGAGTACAACTCCGGCGCGTCGCAGCTGCTGTCGGCGATCCTGGTCCAAGCCTCCGGTATGCCAGTCGCCCAATTCGCCGAGGAGCATCTGTTCGGCCCGCTGGGCATCGAGACGTACCGATGGGAGCAGGATCCGCAGGGCATCCACACCGGCGGATTTGGCATGTGGCTTCGTCCAACGGACATGTTGAAATTTGGTTTGCTCTACTTGCAGGGCGGTGAATGGGAAGGCCAGCGGGTGATCCAGGCGGAACGTTTGGCGGAATCCGTAAAGCCTGCGATTGATGTCGAAGCTCCTTGGCGCGGCTGTTATGCTTGGCATTGGTGGACGGACGTCTATGGAGAGGACGGGCAGTCGAAATTTGATTTTTTCTATGCTCGCGGATATGGGGGGCAGTTCATTTATGTCATTCCACTCTTGGAGACGGTTGTTGTGCTGACTAACGATAAACGGAAGCGGGACCGACCTCCAACAGAACTGTTCCGTTTATGGATTGCACCTTATTTATAAGGAAAAAAGCGGTAATCCCGCAGTCATCTCAGATGACAGTGGGACAGCCCATTCCAGCGAATTGGAATGGGCTACTTTTAGGCGCGGGTTAAAACTCCACCCGCTTGCTCCAGTGCTTCCTCGGTAATCTGCTTAATATCAATGGGCGAGCTTGTCCCTTCGAGCACCATGTCCGTCAAAATTTCACGGAGGAAATAATCGACGCAATGGAGCCGAATATTTTTGATTTTGATCAACGCATCGCGGTACATCTTGACGAACTCTTTCTCCGTATTGCCCCGCTGCAGCTCGGCAAATGCTTCATAGACCTGATCCAGCTTGTCGGCAACTTCCAGGATCAGCCCTTCAACAGAACCGTCTTTTCCTTCGCGGAGCTGGTTGCGAAAGATCGGCTTAAACTCCACAGGAATATGTTCGTCGATGAAATTGTGCACCATGCCTTCTTCAACTTGCTGAATCAAGTTCCTGAGCTCGGCCGAGGCATGTTTGACCGGTGTTTTGATATCCCCGATAAAAATCTCACCATAATCATGGCTGCTCGTGATTTCGTACAGTTTTTTCCAATCTATAGCAACGCCGTGCTGTTCTTCAATATCAGCTAAAGTCTTGGCGTACTGCACAACCTTCCAGGAATGCGCCGCCACGCTATGTTCTTCGAACTTGAACCTTCCGGGACAGCGATAAATGCGTTCCAATTCGTTTAAGGAGCGAAAATAAGCATGGATTCCCATCGGATCAGCCATCCTTCTGTTTAGGTTTTACCTCTAGTATAGATGGCGATTGTTATCGGCATGTCAAATCCTGCGTTTCCCTTAGCGATCCTTGGGCTCGTTCATCCCCGTCTTTAATCCCCGCTTTCACGAATCAATGGCGCAAATTTCCCTTTGACTTGGGCCGCTAGCTGATGAGGCGTCAGTTCCATCTGCAACCCAATCCGTCCCGCCGATACAAGAATCGTTTCCAATCCTTCGGCCCGGCTGTCGATAAAGGTGGGGAACAGCTTCTTCATCCCAATCGGAGAGCAGCCGCCGCGGACATAGCCGGTATGTTGCTGCAAATCCTTCAGCGGCAGCATCTCAATCTTTTTGACCCCGGCGGCTTTGGCCGCCTTCTTCAGGTCCAGCTCCTCAGCAACCGGAATAATAAACACAAATAACGATGAACCTTGATGCGCCACCAGCGTTTTGTAGACTTGTTCGGCGGGTTTGCCGATCTTCTCCGCCACCGCTGTTCCATGAATTTGCCCGTCCTCGGCATCGTAAGCAAAGATTTGGTATGGCGTTTTGGACTTGTCCAGCATGCGCATGGCATTGGTTTTGACTTCGGCCATGGGTCTCCACTCCTCTAATCTTCCAGGGTTCTGTATAGAAATTATCGTAGCATTTTTGCAGGAAACAGGACAGGCCGGGGACGGTTTAATTTGTTTTTTCCGACCAGTAAGCTTTAAGCCGTTGCCGGCGGCTTCGTTTCGGTAGGGAAGGGATCGTCTGCATTCCGCAAGGCATCCGCTTTCCCTCGGTTTAGATTCAGTTTCATCACGACGGCGATTCCTAAGCCAAAAAACAGCAGCAACGACAAGATCCCCATGCGCGAATTGCCGGTAATTTGTCCAATGAGCCCAAAAGCAAACGTTCCAAAGATGGAAGAAAACTTACTTGTAATATTGACGAAACCAAAAAATTCGCCCGTCCGGTTCGGCGGCATCAGCTCACTTAGAATCGAGCGGGAAATCGATTGGCTGCCTCCCTGCACGAGACCCACCATCACGGCGAGAATATAAAAATGCAACGCGCTGCTCATGCCAAAGCCCAAGAGAACGATAACGACGTAGGTCCACAGCGTAGCGATCAACACGCGTTTGGGGCCGAGACGCGTTGCCGCTTTTCCAAGCAGGATGGTACTGGGAAATCCCACAAATTGCGTGATCAACAGGGCCAAAATCAAATCGCTCGTGCCAATCCCCAAGGTCGTGCCATAGATCGTCGCCATCAGGATAATCGTATTGATCCCATCATTGTAAAACCAGAAGGCCGCGATCATCCGAGACAGCTGCGGATAACGGCGAATATCCTTAAACGTACCGCCAAGCCGCTTGGAGGCGGCCCGCAGGTATCCTCCAGCGGTAAGGCCGGATGCTTGTTTCGGGAGGTTGGGTACGTTTCGCATCAACGGCAGCGAGAAGACAAGCCACCAAAACCCCACGGTCAAGAAAGAAAGCTGGGTGCCCGCAAGCTCATCCTTCATCCCAAACCATTGCGGCTGTTGGATCATCAGCAGGTTTACCGCCAGCAATATCCCGCCGCCGATATATCCGGCTGCATATCCTTTTGCCGAAACGTCATCCCGGTATGGCGAGGGTACCAAGTCAGGCAGCAACGCATCATAAGGTGAGGCTCCCGGAGAAGCCGACGGTGGTCACCACAAGTAAAGCTGAAGCAAGCAGCCAATCCCCCGGTCCGACGAGCGCGAACCCAAGCGTCCCTGCGATGCCAAGCAGCGCAAACCAGGTCAGGAACGTCGTTTTGCGGCCCGATAAATCCGCGATGGATCCCAACAAGGGAGAGATAATTGCCACCAGCGCCATGCCGATAGAATGCGTATAGGCCAAATAGGAAGCCGCAGTTGTTTCACTTAACCCTTGCGCAGCCACCCCGGCGTAAAAGATGGGCAGCACGGCAGCCAACACCGTCGTCGCATAAGCGGAATTGGCCCAATCATACAGAATCCAAGCACGGATTGCCGATTTATTCATTTGGGGCTTCCCCTTTCACTAACAAATGGTTAGATTATAATCAAATAACGTTAACTGCGTGTATCGTAATGGTTTGCGCTGAATTAAATCGTTATCGTAAAATAGACCCTTGAAACTTTCAACTTCAGTTTGGAATAGAACGGAGAATGGATATGGCTGATACGTTAAAATCGATTTATAGTGAGGAATTTCTGCGTGAATTCGGCAGCAAAGTGAAGGAGTCCTACGCTTCCTTCGATATGGAACGATTCGTGGCTGACGTGATGGACGAAACTTGGGACACCCTGGAGCTCAAGGCGCGGATGCGGCAGATCTCGTTAAAGCTGGGCGCTTTGCTGCCCGCAAGGTTTTCGGAAGCGCTTGACATCTTGTATGCCATTGATGAAACCTGCGTGGGGTTCCCCTACCTGTTCTTTCCCGATTTCGTTGAGGTGTATGGTAAGGCCGAATCGGACTGGGAGCTTGCAATGCAGGCGCTGGAGCGTTTTACATCGAAATCGTCCGCAGAGTTTGCCGTCCGTTCGTTTATTGAACGGGATCCCGAGCGGATGATGCGGCAGATGCTGGCATGGGCGAAGCATGACAATGAGCATGTACGCCGCTTGGCCAGCGAAGGCTGCAGGCCGCGCCTGCCTTGGGGACAAGCTTTGCCGATGTTCAAACGCGATCCGGCGCCGGTCCTGCCGATCCTGGAGCAACTGAAGGCCGATCCGAGCTTGTATGTCCGCAAGAGTGTGGCCAACAACCTGAACGACATCGCCAAGGACCACCCGGACTTGGTCCTGGAGATCGCCCGGCGCTGGAAAGGATCCCACCCGCACACCGACTGGATCATTCGCCATGGCTGCCGGACGCTGATCCGCCGCGGCGGTCCCGAGGTGCTGGAGCTGTTTGGTTACGCCACTGGCGAGGACAGCAAGCCTCTGGCAACCGATGCGTCGCTCGTCATCGAGCCAAACGCGCTGCGCATCGGCGATAGCAGCGAGCTCCGTTACGAGCTGACGATCCGTTCAGGTCAACCGGCCAAGGTGCGCATTGAATACGGCATCGATTTCGTCAAAGCCGGAGGTCGCACGTCGAGGAAGCTATTTTTGCTCTCGGACAGAACAGTTGCCGGCGGTTCACGCCTCAGCGGCTCCCGGCGGCATAGCTGGGCCGACTTGTCCACCCGCCGCCATTACCCCGGCGAGCACCGCATCGTGCTGCTGGTCAACGGCGTGGAAACGGCGGCAACCCATCTAATGCTGCAAGCTGGTGACGAAGCATAAGAAGTAATCTGGTTGAGCTTGTAATACTTATACGTCTTGAAATCTAAAGAAAGACCTGATCGTAATGATTCAGGTCTTTTCTGTGCTTGTATCTATTCAATGGATTCCGGGGCACCAGGCTTGTCCGAAGCTCCCATTAGCGCATGTCCTACCTTGGTCAAATGGGTCCGCATAAGGTCGGCCGCCGCACGCGGATTCTGTTCTCGGATCGCCTCCAGCATTTGGCGGTGCTCCTGGAACAGGCGGTGCGCCGATTCCTGCTCGCTGAACAGCCACAAGCTCCGGCTGTCGCGGATGGTACGCATCATCATGGCCGAGATACTTTCCATCATTTGACGGAGCAACGGGTTTTGCGTCGCCTTGGCAATTGCCAAATG
The DNA here is from genome assembly GCF_047200555.1 of Paenibacillus sp. MB22_1. Classification (NCBI taxonomy): domain Bacteria; kingdom Bacillati; phylum Bacillota; class Bacilli; order Caryophanales; family Paenibacillaceae; genus Paenibacillus; species Paenibacillus sp. MB22_1. The sequence continues at coordinate 1,187,744 of NZ_JBLADV010000001.1, read as the reverse complement.
AAAATTGACGTCATGCACCTGGCTAATTTCCTCGTTCCCGATCGCTTCCTCCATCAGACCAACGATCTCTGAGAGCTCAGCCAAATCAGCTTCACTCCGATGGAGTGCCGCCAGCTCGATGCTCCCGACCTCCAGAATGCTGCGCACCTCCAGCAGCTGCTGCAAGTCCTCGCGGTTCTTGATTTGCTGGGCCGCCATCGATTCCAACGCCTGCGCCCGGACGTAGGTTCCGCCTCCCTGCCTCGTCTCCAGCAGGCCCCGGGCTTTCAAATGGCTGATCGCTTCGCGGACTGTGGAACGGCCAACGCGATAGCGTTTGGCCATATTTTCGATCGTCTCCAGCTTCTCGCCCGGCTTCACCTTCCCGGTTTCAATGATCCGCTCCAGTTCCTCGGTGATGATTTCGTAATTTTTTTTGCCTAAATCCATGACTTCTCCCTCTTCCGACCGCAGCCTTCCTAAAAACAAACATCATTCTTAAATTACAGTCTATACAATTTACCAGCGATATGGTAGATTTATTTCAAATTTAAAATTCATCTGATGACCTGACTAATTATAAGTTTATACCAGAAAGCGGGAGGAATGTGAATTGATTAGTCCCGAAGTGAAAGCGCAGCTTCAAGCCCTCGTCGGCGACAAATGGGTGTTGGACCGCCCTGCCGAGCTGTATGCCTATTCCTACGATGCCACGCCGATGTACCAAGCCTTGCCTGACGCGGTCGTGTTTCCCGCCTCGGCTCAAGAGGTTTCCGGCATTTTGCAGTTGGCCGATACGCACCAGATTCCGATTATCACCCGGGGATCCGGCACCAATCTGGCTGGCAGCACCATTCCAACCCAAAGCGGGATCGTGCTCAACATGAACCGGATGAACCAAATCCACGAAATTGATACGGAAAATTTGACGGCGACGGTTGGCCCCGGAGTTGTAACCGCCAACCTGCATCAAGCCGTAGAAGCAATGGGCCTGTTCTATCCGCCAGACCCCGGGAGCATGCGGATTTCCACGATTGGCGGAAATATCGCCCAAGGGGCCGGCGGGATGCGCGGACTCAAGTATGGTGTAACGAAGGATTATGTCATGGGACTTGAATACGTGCTGCCTTCGGGCGAGATCCTGCGCTGCGGCGGGAAGAACGTCAAGGACGTCGCCGGCTATGATATGACACGGTTACTCGTTGGTTCCGAAGGAACGCTTGCCGTCATCACGGAGGTTACGCTCAAGCTGCTCCCCTTGCCGGAAACAAAGCGAACGCTGGTCGCTTATTACCGGAATCTGGTGGATGCGGCCAAAACCGTCGAAGCCATCATCGCCTCTAAAATTATCCCGGCCACCGTGGAGTTCATGGATCAAGGAACGATGAAGGTCGTGGACGATTTCGCGGGCCTCGGTCTCCCCTTGGAAATGAAGTCGATGCTGCTGATTGAACAAGACGGCCCGGCCGAGGTCGTTGACCGCGATATCGAGCGAATCGCTAGGATCGCCAAAGAACATGGCGCTGCCGGAGTAGAGGTGGCAAGCTCCCCGGAGGAAGGCGCGAAGCTGCTGGCCGCGCGGCGTGCGGCGTTGTCCGCCCTCTCTCGGCTCAAGCCAACCACGATTTTGGAGGACGCCACCGTTCCTCGCTCCCGTCTGGCGGAAATGGTGGAGGAAGTCGAACGGATCGCCGAGAAGTATGGATTGCAAATCTGTAAGTTTGGTCAATCGGACCGGCCTGATCCGGGTACTGCCTAAGGCGCTGCGCGAAATGCAAAAGGCGGTCGAAACGGTTGCTTCCCCGCGCGAGCGCCGCAAGCGGGAACAACGAATGAAAGCTGAAGGGGAAACCAAGCTGACAGTCGGATTGTTCACCGGCTGCGTGATGGACGTGATGTTCTTCGAGACAAATCAGGCAACGGCGCGGCTGTTAACGAAAGCCGGCTGCGACGTCGTGTTTGTCGAAGCGCAAAACTGCTGCGGGGCCATGCACGCCCATTCCGGCGAGATGGCCGGCGCCAAGGAGTTAGCCAAACGGAATATCGAGGCGTTTGAGCAGGCCGGCGTTGACTTCATCGTCAACAATGCCGGAGGCTGCGGGGCGGCGTTAAAGGAATACAGGCACTGGTTCAAAGGCGATCCGGTTTGGGAGGAACGGGCCAAGCGGTTTGCTGCCCGCAACCGCGACGCGAACGAGCTGCTGGCCGAGCTCCCTCCTCTCCAGTTCAGCAAGCCGCTGAATTGCAAAGTCACGTATCAAGATTCGTGCCATCTCGCCCACGGTCAAGGTGTGCGCAACCAGCCCCGTGAGCTGCTGCGCCGCATCCCGGGACTGGAGCTCGTTGAAATGCGCCAGCCGGATAGCTGCTGCGGCTCGGCTGGTACGTATAACCTTACTCAAATTGAGATGTCGATGCAGATCTTGGACGACAAGATGGAACAAGTCCAGGATACGAAAGCCCACCTCATCGTCACCTCCAACCCGGGCTGTCTGCTGCAAATGAAGCAAGGAATTCACCGAGCCGGCTTGAATGGGCAGATGGAAGCCGTGCATATTATGGATCTATTAGACCGGGCTCTGTAGGTTCTGCTGATCAGACCACATATAAAAGACGTTCCCCTGATGTAACCTTAAGGGAAACGCCTTTTGTGCGCCCGGGCGGCTTAGCCCCGCCCGGGTGCAAGCGCGCGCAGCGCCAGCATGACCGCGCCGTAGGCTGCGTCATGCTTGGGCAGCGTGCAGGTGAGCCTGGGGAAGCGCTCGTTCAGCGCTTCCCTGACGCCCGCCTGCACGTGCGCGCTGCGGAGCAGCACACTCCCGGCCAGCGCCAGTTCGCCCTCCTCCAGGGCGAGCCGGCTGGCCACGGGAGCGGCCATCTCCGCCAAAGCGATCGCGCTGCGCCGCGCGATCGCCAGCGCCGTGCTGTCGCCAAGCTCGCAGGCTGGCGACAGCAGCGGGGCCAGTGCGGCAATGTCCTTCTTGTTCGTGTCCTTGCTGTACACGAATCCGATAAGCTGCCGCACCGAATCGATCTCCAGCTGCGCATAGACCAGCTCCGTGATCGCCGTGGGGCCGCTTCGTCCGTCCGCCGCCCGGACGACCGCGCTCAGCAGCTCGCGGCCAATGGAATAGCCGCTGCCTTCGTCATCGATCAGGTGGCCGCAGCCCCCAGTTCGATGCGTTTCCCCGCGAGCGTTCCGCCCGAAGCAGATCGACCCGGTGCCGGCGATCAGGATCAGGCCGTGCGAGCGGTCTAATGCGCCGCACAAGGCGGTTTCGTGATCGCCAACCAGGTCGAGCCCGCCGCGGTAACCGCCGGATCGGATCAGCGACGTCAGCCGCTCCGCCGCGACAGGGTTGCTAATCCCCGCCGCACCGAGGCACATCTGCACGCAATGTTCTAGCCCTCCGCAAACCTCCGCTACGATCCGCAGCAGATGATCTAGCGTTTGTTCCACCGATCCGGCATCCTGACCGTTGAGATTAAGCGGACCGACGGCGAACGAGCGAACAACATTCCCCGTCTCATCCGCCACCGTCGCTTTCGTTTTGGTACCGCCGCCGTCGATGCCAACGACATATCTCATTTGAATCTAGCCTCCCCTCAGGCATAGAGGTGATATTGCTGCTTCATCGCAGCGAACGCCCGGCTCTCTTCCCGGAACTGCTCCAATAGCTCCGGAAGCGGCAAAGTCTCTTCGCGAAGCAGCTTGTCGCCGCTCAGCATATCGATGAACGACAAGCGGTTCTCCTTCATCGGCGGCAGGAAAGCAAACGCCTCATAGTTTCGACGAATCGTATCCAGTAGGATATATCCGGTCTCGACCGCTTGCAGCGCCCGAGGATCGGTCACATATAACTGGACGCCGCCGCAGAGCTCATCCTCGTGTTTGGACGTCGTTGGCTTAAAATACACCGGTCGGAACAACACGCCCGGCAAACGCTTCGCATTCATTTCCACCGCCAGTTTCTCCGGTTCAATATAAGGCGCGCCAATCATTTCAAACGGGAAGGTCGTGCCGCGCCCTTCCGATAGATTTGTCCCTTCAAACAAGCAGGTGCCCCCATACAATAAGGCGGTCTCGAACCGAGGTATATTCAGCGACGGGTGTACCCAGATCCGGCCGGTTTCCGGATAGAGCATGCTCCGGTTCCACCCCCGGCATGGGATCACATGCAGTTCGGCGTTCCAGCCCATTTGCTCGTTGACCATGCGGGCCACTTCCCCGGCAGTTAAGCCGTACCGCACGCAAAGCGGGTAGTTGCCGACAAAAGACTCAAACCCCGGCTTGAGCACATTGCCTTCCACCGTGACGCCATCCAGCGGATTTACCCGATCCAGCACAATAAAAGATTTGCCCGCTGCAGCACAATCCTCCAGCGCGTAAAGCAAGGTATAAATGTAAGTATAGTACCGTATGCCCACATCCTGAATATCATAGACGACCGCATCAACTTCCTCTAGCATCTCTGGTGTCAGCCGCTTGGAATCCTTCCGGTAAAGGCTATGTACCGGCACCCCCGTGATCGGATCGATATAGCTGTCTACCAGAGCACCGGCTGCCTGATCGCCGCGAACGCCATGCTCGGGCGAGAACAATGCCGTCAAATGAAACTCGTCATGCAGCACCTGAATCGTAGACACAAAGTCCGAGGTGAGGCCGGTCGGCGCTGTGATCAACCCAAGCCGATGGCCTTGCAGCAGCTTGGCATATTCCGAAAGCCGATCAATCCCGTTTTCAACCATGATGATGCCATCCTCTCTCATGAATTGACGTTGGCCAACTGTCATTCCCGCTCCGGAGGCGAATAACTGATCTTCCCCATCACCACAGGATGAGCCGCCCCGGTTACCCGCGGGAGATTGTTTGGCACCCCGTCCAGCGTGCAGCCGGCTAATAACGCAAACGCCACCGCCTCTTTGGCGTCGCTGTGAAACCCCAGATCCTCTTGAGTCATCACGGCAACCCCCATCGCATTCATCTCGTCCTGCAGCTTGCTCATCAGCACGGGATTATAGCTCCCGCCTCCCCCAACGATCAACACATCGGCCGCATGCTGGGCCCGGACAAACCGGCGATACCCTTCGCCGATCGTCCACGCCGTAAGCCGGGTGACGGTAGCCACCAAATCCTCTGCCGAAAGGCCATACCGGGCCTGATCCTCCAGCAGGCGATCCATGTAGGAAGCACTAAAAAGCTCTCGACCGGTTGACTTCGGAATCGGCTGCTGGTAATAGGGCTCGCGCTTTAATTCTTCAAGCAATCCAGCATGCACTTGGCCGCGCCGGGCCAGACTTCCGCCGACATCCATCGTTGCCGCTCCTTTCGTAAGCCGCGTCACCACCCCGTCGATCAACACGTTCCCGGGCCCCGTATCAAACGCATACACCTCATCGGGCCGGCAGTTTTGGGGAAGAACGGTCATATTGCCGATCCCCCCGATATTTTGCAGCAGCAGCGTCCGCTTCTCCTCCCGGTACAGCAAATATTCCGTATACGGCACAAGCGGAGCCCCTTGACCTCCCACCGCCATATCAGCGACGCGAAAATCGGAGACGCAAGGGATTCCCGTCCGGGCCGCGATCACAGCCCCTTCCCCGATTTGTACGGTATACCGTAAATCAAGGCCGTCCTCGCTACCCGCGTCCGGCGCATGATAAATGGTTTGGCCGTGGGAGCCGATCCAGGCGATATCGCCGGGGGTTAATCCCGCTTTCCGAATCACGGCCAGCGCTGCTTGGGCGAACAGCTCGCCTAGCCAAACGTTCAGACGGCCCACCCGGTCGATCGTCGCTTGCCGGGGATCAAACATCGCAAAGATCTCTGCTCGGACCTGATCCGGATAAGACGTGTTCTCATACGCCACCAGCTGGACTTCCGGTTTTTCGCTCCCATCAAGCTCACCGCGAATGGCCACCACGGCGGCATCGATGCCGTCGACCGAAGTTCCCGACATTAAACCAACCGCATAGCGGTAAGCCGCAGAGGTTCCGTTTGGACGTTCCATCTCCTCACCTCCATGTTCAACCCTTCACCGCTCCAACGGTGACGCCTTCCAGGAAATATTTTTGCAAGCTAAAGAACAAAACGAACATGGGCAAGGCCGAGATCGTTGCCCCCGCCATCATGGGAGCAAAATACGTGGTGTTCGCGAATCGGAAGTTTTTGAGCCCCACCTGAATCGTTTGCATGTCCATCGTGTTTGTCACAAGAAATGGCCAGAAGAACGTGTTCCAGCTATCCATAAAGGTTAAAATGGCCATGACCGCCATCACAGTTTTGGAGAGGGGGAGAACGATCTTGGTGAACATTTGAAGCTGGTTGCAACCTTCCACCTTCGCGCATTCCAAAATTTCCGTCGGAATGGAGGTCATGAACTGCTTGGCTAGGAAGATGTTGAATACCGTGACCAGTCCCGGCATAATCAACGCACTATACGTATTTTCAATTTGAAACACGTTAACGATCAAAATGTAAAGCGGCACTTGAGTCACTTGATACGGAATCATCATCGCGCAGAGCATAATCGAAAACAGCACCGATCTGCCGCGGAAACGGATTTTGGAGAAGGCGTAACCAGCCAAGGTCGCAAAGAGGACATTAGACACCATTACGCTGGTTGCCACAATCAGCGAATTTAACAGCCAGCGGTAGGAATACTCGCTATAGTCGAAGAAAAACTTGTAGGAATCCAGCGATATTTTGCCCGGCCACAACGAATAGCTTAAGGCCCCCGCTTCCACGGGATCACCGAAGGAGGAAATGATCATGAAGTAGATCGGAAACAGCGTCGCCAGCGCAAAAAGCAGAAGAACGATCATGAGCCCTGCGTTGCGGATTCGCCTCACGTATGGATGGCCGGTATGATTACTGTATAGTGCCATGGGTTCATCCTCCCTCCCACGCTAATATTCGATGTCGTTGCCCATAAATTTGAACTGGAGCAGGGAAATGCTTGCAATAATCACCGTTAGAATCAAGGATTGTGCCGCCGCCTCCCCGAATTCAAAATACTTGAAGGCATTGTTAAAAATTAGCAGCCCCACCATCGTGGTCGCGTTATCCGGACCGCCTCCAGTCATCAGATAGGCGTTCTGGAACACCTGGAAAGAACCGATTACGCCGGTCACCAGCAGGAACAACGTTGTTGGCTTGAGGCAGGGAATTACGATGTACCAGATCTTCTGGAGGAACGATGCCCCATCCAGCTCCGCCGCTTCATAGTAGCTATGATCAATGCCAAGCAGCGCCGCCAAATAGATGATAATGCTCGTGCCGTGACTGGACAGCCAGGCCATCAACACCAGCGAGAACATCGCCGTTGAGCTGGAGCCCAGCCAGTTCTGGTTCGTGATGCCAAACAAGCCTAGCAGCTGGTTTAAGATCCCGCTCGTCATTGGATCAAAGATCCATAGCCAGACAACCGACAGGGCTACACCGGATGCCACCGCCGGCAAATAATAGATCGCTTTAAAGGTCGTTTGCATTCCTTTACGCAGCGGATGGATCATGATGGCGATCACAAAAGACAGGAACAAAGAGACCGGAACGGTTAAAACGGTATAAACAATCGTGTTCTTGATCGATTTCCAAAATAAGCTGTCGGTGAAGGTGTTTGCATAATTCTCCCATCCGACAAACTGGGAACCCAGCGGTTTGTATTCCTGAAAACTGATAATCAAAGCGCTGATAACAGGATAGGCGGTAAATACGGCGTAGACGACCAGCGCCACGGCGATAAAAGCGTATGCCCAGCTCGTGTCTCCTTTGATCCGCAGCATCTTTCTTTTGGTTGGGCCTGTCGTCCGCATTTTTGCCAACTGGGCCATCGTGTCCAAACTCCTTTTCGCTAGTGTAAAAAAACGGTTCGGATAGCCGCAGACCTTCCCCACGGCTATCCGATCCTCCATTGGTTAGTCGATCACTACGCCGTCTTCCCCAAACATCTTGATCGCTTCTTTTTTGACGGCTTCGTACATTTCCTCCGGCGTAATCTCATCAGCCAACAAGGCTTGCAGCTTCGGAATGATCACTTCATCCTCCAGCTTGATCGCCTGGGCGCCAAGCTCCACCGGGATATCCGGACGTGCCGGATTGGCGTGGGATAACAAAGTTTCGACTGCGGCAACGTTATCCGGATTCCGGTTCACCGTCAGGTCCTTCGCCGCTTCTCTGCCGCTCTTGGTAATGTGAGCCGCAAACAGGTCATTGTTCGTCAATGCCGCTACTTTGCCGCTGGCTAGATAGTAGGCCGCCTTCACGACGTTAGCTTTATGCTCGGCGCTGGGTTCCTTCTTGCCGCGGAAGGTGACATAACCGTCCACGACTGTGCTGGAGACCGGCTCTTGACCTAGGAACGTGGGGACAGGAAGGACAATGTACTCAACCGGAATGCTGCCAGCGACCGCACTGCCGTCATTGGCCTTCAGCTTCTCATTGTTTTGATTTGCCGAGTTCTCGAAGGTGGCCAGCCCTTTCCCGGTAATCATCGTTTGACCGGTTAGGAACATGTTCCAGCGTTTGCCGGCATCGACGGAACTCAGCTCCTTCGGCATCGAGCCGTCATCGATCATTTGCCGTACCGCCTTCAGCACTTCCAAGTAATTTTTGCTGGTGTAAGCAAATTTCAGGTCCTTGGTGAACGCGGCTGGCATTCCGGCATTTTTGATAAGGATGTTCAGATAATCCTTGGCCGTCACCCCGGCTGTTGCGAACACGAAGCCGTACCGTTTGATCGTATCGCCTTCCTTCACGACGCCTTTTTTGATCGCTTCGCGGAACTCTTCGTACGTCCAACCGTTTTGCTGCACGCTTTTCCAATCGATTCCCGCTTCTTCAAGGAACTGCTTATTGCCGCCAAGGGCGTGAACCTCCATGTAGGCCGGGAACCCGTACAATCCATCCGCTTTCTTCATGTATTCGAGCGGCGTCGGATCAAAATCCGCGACCATTTCCGGGGTCACTGTATCGGTGATGTCCATCAACATCCCTTGCTGCACGTATTTGGAGATCCCATCCGATCCGATAAAGGCAATGTCTGGGGGACTGCCGGCGTTAACCTGCGTATCCAGCTTCTGCGTCATGTCCTCCCAGCTGGCCGGTTCAATCTTTAAGGTTAAATTGGGATAAAGGGCGTTGAAGTTCTTCTCGATTTCCTCAAAACGACTTTGGAAGTTGCCAGAAACCGGCGGGAGTAACGCGGTGATCGTGTCTTTGGCCTCGGCAGGCGCTTCAGCGGCGCCATTCGTGTTGTTGGGAGCGGCGGAATTGCCGCCGTTCGCGGCTTTGTTCCCCGACCCGCATGCCGTCAATAAGCTGATCGACATGGTTAATGCCAATACGGATGCCAATACATGCATTTTTCTCATAGCAAAAAATCCTCCCCCTGGATTATCGTGCTAAACCACTTTGTTTTGTGTGCGAATAGCCAGCTTGAGATTTCCGTCACACTCGCTTAATACGCGCTCGGCCTCCTTGGCCTCCATCCCCGTCTTAATCATCAGGATCGCAAGCTTGCAGTTCAGCGATGCCTCTTCCAGCACTTTCGCAGCGGTTGCGCTGTCGACGCCGGTGGCGATTTTGAGGATGCGGATGGAACGGTCATACAACTTCTTGTTGCTAGCCTTCAAGTCCACCATCAGGTTATTGTACGTTTTCCCCAGCTTCACCATCGTGCAGGTCGTGAGCATGTTAAGCACCAGCTTCTGCGCCGTTCCCGCCTTCAGACGGGTTGAACCCATAATCGCTTCCGGCCCTACGACAGGTGAGATACAAATATCGCAGACGGCCTCCAGCTTGGATGCCTTGTTGTTGACGATGCCAATGGTCGTCGCCCCCAGCTCGGCAGCTTTCTTCAGGCTGGCGATGACGAAGCTGGCGCTGCCGCTGGCAGAAATACCGATCACAGCATCCTTGTTCGTCACCCCAAGCCGTTCGATTAATGCGATCCCCTCCTCTTCGTTATCCTCATAACCTTCGACAGCTGCTCTTAAAGCGATGTCTCCACCAGCGATATGCCCTTGCACCAGCTCAGGATCAACGCCGAAGGTTGGTGGACATTCCGAAGCATCCAGCACCCCCAATCTACCAGAAGTTCCTGCCCCGATATAAAACATTCTCCCCCCCTGCATCAGCAGTTGGTGCAGAAGATCCACCGCCTTGGTGATCTGCGGAATTTCCGCAGCAACGCAGGCGGGCACCGTGGCATCCTCCCGATTCAGCAGACGCAGCATTTCTTCGGTCGAGCATTCATCAATCCTTAGCGTGTTCTGGTTGATAGCCTCCGTCGTCAGACCTGCATAATATTCTTCCATGGCGTCTTCATTCTCCTCACTGATGATCTGGTTTGATCCACCCTTTACTTGAGTCTTAGTTTACGGTGGTAAACTTTACCCCGTCAATAGTTTTTGAAATAAAATTTTACTATGTAATATATTTTTGATTTTTTACTCCTTTTTTCAACAAAAAAAGACATTGGATCGTCAGGATCCCATGTCTCGTGGAGTTGATACTCTTATCTTTTGTGTTTCGCGGCTAAAATACTGTGCGTTTTGGTCAAATACTTCTTCACATTTTGATATTCCGCACTGGCCACCCCAGCAAACAGCATATCAATGATCGTTAGCATCGCAATCCGGGAACCCATCGCCCCGCTACGCATGGTGATCTCGGGTGTGGAAATGCCAAGCAGGATATCCGCCTTATCTGCAAGCTCACTTTTGTTGTATTTGGTAATGGCGACGGTCGTAGCGTTGTTCTTCTTGGCAATCTCCAGTGTCTCTATGATTTCCAAGGTATTTCCGGAGTTAGAGACGAAGATGGCAACGTCACCTTTGCCAAGCAATGTCGCCGCGGTCAACTGACTGTGCCCATCGGTGTACGAATGACACATTTTATTAATTCGTGAAAATTTCTGTTCCCCGTCCTGACACACCAATCCGGAGGCGCCGATCCCAAAGAACACAATGCGGTTGGAGGCACGCAGCGCTTTAACGGCACGGGCAACCTCACCGCGATCCAGCACGCTTAACGTATCCTCAATGGACTTCATATTGTTGCGCGAAATGTTGGCGATAATCGTATCCAGGTCGTCGCCCGGTTGGATATCCGTGTACTGGTCCTTCCGCTCGTCGTCCATCGAGCCAAGCGCCGCTGAAATACTGACGATAAAGCTACGGTAACCGCTGTATCCCATCGTTTTGCAGAACCGAAGCACAGAAGCATCGCTTGTTTTGCTCAGCTTGGCCAAGCTTTTGATCGACAGGTGGGGAATGTCTTCCGTATTAGCGAGAATATATTCCGCTACCATGCGCTCGACCGGCGTCAGATTCTCCTTCATATCGCGAATCTTGATCAGGATATTATCATGAATAGCCATCATTCATTACCTACTTCACTATTTGGATATATTTACTAGACTTGCAATCATATCTTAAGCGCAAAGCTGACAAAAAACAAGCAAACCATGTGAATTTTTTTGGAAATTCATTTCATTCGTTTGAAATTATATTTTAAAGTTATAACATCTTTATGATATTAATTTACGAATTATATTATCGCAATGTAAACAAAAAGTCTCTATCTTACTGAATATATCCCTTATCTCTCATCAAATGTTCTTTCTAAAATAGTGTAAATAAATTGGAGTTAATATCTCCCAGTAATGGATTTTGTCTGATTCGAGTTCGCGGATTCTGGGTATGATGTAAGGGAGTCAAATGTGAATAAGCGAACGATTTTAAGGGAGGAGATTGATATGCCGATTGACGCATATTTGTATTTCGACGGCAACTGCCGTGAAGCGGTTGAGTTTTACGCCCAGGCGTTTGGCGTGGAGCGGCCGCAAATCATGACCTACGGCGAAGCGCACTCCGCAGAGCCGGATTATACGCTTCCTGAAGAGGCGAAGGATCGGGTCATGCACGCCAACTTGAAGATAAGCGGCAGCAACCTGATGTTCTCCGATGTGTTCCCGGGTTCCCCTTATACCGTTGGAACCAATATCAGTTTGGCGCTGATCAGCACCAATCGGGAGGAAATCACTACCGCGTTTGAGCGCCTCAAAGAAGGCGGCTCGGTTAAAATGGAGCTGCAAGAAACGTTCTGGAGCCCTTGTTACGGCAACCTAAAGGACAAATACGGCATCGAATGGCAGCTCAGTTATGACGACGGGAGAAACAGCAAGTAAACCTGCCATTTCTATCCCAAGTAGTACGAACAAAAAAACAACCCCTTCTCTTTTGATTGAGAAGCGGGTTGCTTCCACTGGATTTATGTAATTTTACATAAACACATGCACTAAATCGATATTTCGTTCTCTCGACAAATCCCGGAACTGCCACTCGTCGATTTGCACCAACGGTTTGAAAATATCAGTAGGGTTGTTCCAAACAATCGTCGCCGTTTCACCGTTACTTAGTTTCACTTTCTTCCCGATGAAATTCGGCAGAAGATTGGCCGTCAACGCTTGAACCGCCTTCTCATTCAACTTGCCGAATCCGAGATTATAAATGCTTCGCAGCACGGACAAGATATCCTGCCGCGAACCTGATTCGTCTGGAGACGTCATCGCTATGTATTCATTGGCTACCGCAACAATTTCCGCATAGGGATGGATTTTCTCTTTGCGTAACCCGGCCGGATAACCGGTGCCATCTTCCCGTTCATGATGCTGAAGTGCGACGAGGGCCGTTACCTCTTCCCCTGTCGATCGGCGGATGATTTCGTAACCGTAGGAAGTATGACGATTCATTTCCTCCCGTTCGTCTCCGGTTAATTCACGCTCACGGTTGCGAAGCGATTGCCGCACCTGACTCTTCCCGATATCGTGCAGATACCCCGCCTTGCTAATTTCATAACATTCATTTGGCGGGTGTCCCAACCAAGTGGCAATATAATAGGACAACAGACCCACCTGCAAAGAGTGGTTATAAATGTTAACATCCTCTTCTGTGAAAGCGATCAGGAGTGACACGACATCCTTATTTCGATCCAGGACCTCAAGCATAGGCACCAAATGATGCTCAACCATCGATTGGTTAAATTTTCCGGTTGTCAGCGCCTCTAGAAAGATCGTCTGATAGCCCTTCACCGTAAAGTAAAAATTATCGCGCAAATGCTGGATAAAGCTTGAATTCTTGTTAGAGTTCAGGGTGACTTCCCCTTCGCGCAATTCGATATCGACATAATCGATACTCTGCCGAATCAGCAGGGCGATTTCCTCCGCATGAATGCTTGTCCCCTTCGGAAGAATGTGCAACCCGGCACGGTTAAACACATCGGTTCTCAGACGATCCCCTTCCTGAAGCTCCATGACATGAGTTCTCATATAACCCCCCCTTCTTAATCTGCGCGTACACCGCCTAAAATCTACCTTTACATATAAATATCGCGCAAACCTACTCCGCCCTAAATAGTCCTAAAGGCGCGTTTTGAAAGGGTGGTTATTGCTGCTTTATTCATTGGGATGCAGGTCAAAAGCCCCGGATAATCACTTCCTCTTCCATGGTGGATCCCCGTAATGATGCAGCGCCTGATTGATGGAATAGACAATCCAAGGAATCACCGCCGACAATACTGCACAGACCCAGGTCATCGTGGTAGGAAGCCGATCTCGCACGATATTCCACATGAGCTATTCTCCTCCTTCCTTATTTGGTTTCCAACGTTGAACCTACGATGCGAATCTTGGCGCGGACTTTTACTTCGATATCGCATCGGGAAAGATAACGTTCGCCCTGCTCCCAATCGTCCTTGATGCTCTGCCAAAGCGCATGATGCCTGCGATTCAGCTCGTCTCCTAAATCAAGAACATCCACTCTAAATTCCTGCTGCAGCTTCGTTAATGTTCCATTGGTGATGCGGATTACTTCTTGCTCGGTTTTCTCCTCGAGTTCCGCAAGCTGATGAGTGGAAAGCAGATCCAATCGCTCCTGGGTCTCGCCAATGTTTCCCTCCAACTCCAGATGGATGGTAAACCGGATATGCTCGGGATCGGACACATCCGCTTGGATAGTCTGCCGTAAGCCTTTGATCTCATAAGCGATGTACTCATCATTCACACGCACCTCTATAACCCCGTCCTTAGCGGTTCCGCGCAGGATGTTTAATCCTGAAGTCTCCTCTTCATTTAGAAACCCCTTCAACCTCTGTGCATTATCGAAGAGAGCTGCCCCGGAAACAGAGACCTCATTCCCATGTTTACGAATGATCGGCAGGGCAAAGCTGCTTTTTGACAAGATATAAGCTTGGACATCTCCGATGTTCGTTGGCGGAAATATACTGGAGCTCTTCGTTGGATTTAGCGACGTGGATTCAAAAAACATCACCGGCAGCTTCTCGTTTTTCGGATTTGTCTCCAGCACTTCACGCGCTTCTCCCTCCGTCACCATAATTTTAGTCGCTCGACGCATTTCATGGTCTCGAAGGAATACATCCAATACAGAGGCAAGCTCGCCGCTTTCGGACAGCTTCCGGGAAATCAGGATCATGCGTAAATGTTGCAAATAGGGACTGCGGCTCGTTTGATAGGACAGCTTCCGGGTTGCCCCAAACATCGTATTCGCTGCAGAGGATAGGTTAAAGTATGCTTTTTGGGATGAACTCCCATTGCTACTATCGCCTTCTCTTGCCTGCAACCCTCCTGGAATTACAAATTGGTAGGTTAGAATATATTTACCCTCCTCTGTTTCTTCCTCGTCAGCAAGGTCGATTCCAGCCCCTACAACAAACCCGCGATCTTCAATTTCGACCCGATCCCAGCACCCGGTCATCCCTATGGCTAGGATCAGCGCGATAAACCAAATCCAGCGGACCCTACGCACGCCCCTTCACCCCCCGCAGCATCGACAACAATAACAGAAGGGTCGGAACAATCATTCCCATCCCGATGCCGGCGTAACTAATCCAATCGCCAAACAGCTGAAATTCATTGATATTTTGCGGCTGCATCATCGCGAGATAAAGAATGGGTCCTACCCCTATCGCCAACGCCGTGCGCTTGACTTTTGAAAAAACAGCTTCAATCGCAGACAGAGACACATCCAAGGCCATCACCGCCGAATTATACAGGGTAAGCACCCAAACCGAGAAAAAGATCGACTCAAACCGTTCAAAAAAACCACCGGGAGCCTCAACCTGCTTGGCCAACTCCTCCGTGGGATACAGCGTGCTGGCGGTCACCTCGGGACCAAAGACGCCCACGCTGAAAAAAAACACAAGCAAATAGAGCACAAGCGAAACCAGCACTCCCAGCGTTGAAGCTTTAACGGCTTGCTTCGGCTTTGTGAGAATCATATTGTAGAACAATAAAATCTCAAACCCAAGAAATGAGAAGGCTGACTCCTTGGAAGTTATCAGCAACTCCCGCCAGTCGGTCACAAAAAACGGCATCAGGTTATGGATATCAAAATGGCTGATATTCATCAATAATAGGACGAAGATCAGCATGATCACGATCGGTAAAAACAACGTATTTAACCGGAACAAGGCCACACTAGGGCCGGATACGCCATAGATAAGCACTAGGAGAAAGACCAGGCAGACGATCTCGATCGGAGTCCGATCGAACAAGTATAAGCGGGAAATGCTTGCTACCCCCCGGGTTTCAAAAGCAACAACGGCTAACATATATACGGCAAACATGAGCGTGATCAGGAAGGCCAGCGGCCTACCAATGACGGATCTGCCGATATCATACAAATTCCGCTTTGGAAATTGAGAGATGAGCTTGGCGACAATCCACGTAAAGAAAATGGCGCCTACACCGCCAATGAGGATCGATATCCAACCGTCGACCGAATTTGTCTTCTGTATGATGGAGCGTGGCAAGCTAAGCACGCCGAAACCAAGCACCATATTCGCAACGGAGGCGAACACTTCATAACTGTCTATTTCTTGATCCCCGTACTTGAAGGACTTCATGTACCGCCCTCCCTACTTCCCATCTTGGAATCGTCTTTGGTTGCCATATATTGAGGTCGCTTCGACAGCATCATTAATGGGGCTCGAATGAACATATCCCGCCAGTCGCGATAGTAGCTGGGAGCTAATGGTGTTAAATAAGGAATCCCAAAGCTGTTCAGTCTCGATAGGTGAATGCAGATCATGATGTGAATTAGGATGATCCCGTAAAGTCCAAACATGGATGCAGCTATCATGATAATAAACCGCAAGATCCGGAAAGCAATTCCTGCGCTGTAGGCAGGGATCGCAAAGGAGGAGATGGCCGTCACCGATACGACAATGACCATGATTGGACTTACAATCCCCGCCTGCACCGCCGCCTCGCCGATCACTAAGCCGCCTACAATCCCGACCGTTTGCCCGACCGGCTTGGGCAGGCGGATCCCGGCTTCCCGGAGCAGCTCCAACGTCAATTCCATGAGAAAAGCTTCGATGACGGCTGGGAACGGCACACCTTCCCTAGCTGCCGCAATCGAAAAGGCCAGCTTGGAGGGAATCAACCCTTGGTGAAAGGACACTAGAGCGATGTATAACGATGGAAATGTCAACGATACAAATACCGCCGTATATCTCAAGATCCGAATTAAAGATCCAATCAGCCAGCGCTCATAATAATCTTCCGGTGACTGCATTAGAGTTTCGAATGTCGTTGGCATAATTAACGCAAATGGCGTACCTTCCAGTAATATCACAACTTTACCTTGTAGAATCGCGGAAGCAGCCTTATCCGGACGTTCCGTATGCAAGATCAGAGGGAACGGTGTCAAGAAGCTGTCTTGGATGAGCTGCTCGATCATCCCGCTTTCCGGCGCATCGTCAATATCGATCGACTCGACTCTTCGTTTTACCTCTTGGACAAGCGCAGGATGCACAATGCTATCGATATAAGCGATAATGAGCTCTTTCTTCCCACGTTCCCCAATGCGGTAGGGATCGAATCGAAGTTTCGGATCCCGGATCGTCCGCCGAAGCAGGATAACATTCGTCTCAATGCTCTCGTTAAAACCTTCACGCGGCCCGCGGACTAGCGCTTCCGTTTCGGGCTCCTCCACGCTCCGTCCTGTCCATTTCTTACTGCCAATCAGGAGAACCTGATCCAGATCATCAATAAGTAACGCGGTATCCCCAGACAACAAAGATACGAGAATCTCGTCAAGGGATCGCGTTGTTTTATATTTTTGAACCGATAGAAATTGCTTGTCCAACCGCCGGTACAATTCTTGTCCGGTGATGGGCTCAGAACAGTTAATGGCGGAATACGCCTGCTGTATGGATGTAACGATATGATCGTTAATCATTTTCAAATCCGCCAGCCCGGCAATACACACGATGGCGCATGGAGGAGTCCCTTCAGCACCGCAGATAAACCGGGTCACTAAATCATCAGGAGCATTCAAGAGACGAACGATGCTCGCAACCGACGCATGAACGCTCCGTGTGATGCAGTCGTCAGCCGAAGTGTTACTTTGCGATTCCCCGTTGTTTCGGATTGGACTGCGCTTTTTGTGCGTATTTCGGAACATTATTCTTGGCATGAGAACCCTTCCCCACTGGACTATTCTTGTTGATGATATCGTTACCCTTTATTACCAACTTGCTTCAAAAATAATCTCGTTTCGATTGATGTTGGTCTTCACTCCGGATTTGCCAAAAAATTAGTATATTTCTCCTGTCAACGGCGCATCTTAACTGGGAATAGTCGGCTAAGGAAGGAGGTAGCTCCATGCCCATCATAAGAAAGCTGCAGCGTCGAAAACACTCCCTCGGGGGAAAGTCAGGCAAAACACCAACACTCCCCCCAAGCCGTACGGATGCTTCATCCCTCGCTGACGGTCAAAGCTTACAAGTTCGGTTAGATTGGATGAAGCAAGAGCTTAAGGATAGTTCAGATATCATCTATCGTGAATTTACGATCAGTTCGGGCCAACCCTGTGCTCTCGTCTATGTTCGCGGGATGATTGCACAGGAAACGGTCCAGCAATTTATCGTACGCAGCTTACAACGAGAAGCCTCGTTACTGAAGGAAAAAGATATTTATCAGTTCCTATTCGAGGATAAAGCGTTAAGTGTATCTCAAGCTACCGTGATCGATGACTTAAATCAAGCGATTCAAGCCATGCTGAACGCCGAAGCTTTGCTGATGATCGACGGGGATAAGCGGATGTTGACGTTCTCCATTTCCGCTTACCCGACGCGCAGTATTGATGAAACTCCCAACGAATCTGTCATCCGCGGGTCTAGAGAAGCCTTCATCGAGGACTTGGAGAAGAATTTGACCATGATTCGCCGCCGGATTAAAAGTCCACATCTGAAAACCCCGACGGTCAATAAAGGTCGGGAAACTCGAACCAGTATTGTGCTGGCTTATATGGAGAACATATGTAAGCCGGAATTGCTGAAAGAAGTGCAGCGTCGCATGTCCAATATCGATATGGACGGAATTCTGGGTTCCGCCTACGTGGAAGAAATCATCGAGGACAACCCTTACACGCCTTTTCCGCAACTTCAGTACACAGAACGACCTGACGTCGTCGTCGCAGCGATTTTGGAAGGAAGAATCGCCATCATTGTAGATGGTTCACCGATCGCATTGCTCGCTCCGGTGACCTTGCCGATGCTGCTGCAATCGGCGGAGGATTACTATCAGCGTTATGTCGCAGCGAACTGGATTCGCTGGATTCGTTATTTTTTCGTAGTTGCTTCTTTAACTCTGCCGTCCATTTATATCGCAGTCACCACGTTTCATCCGGAAATGATCCCTTCCCAGCTGCTGATTACGATCGCTGCTTCACGGGAGATCGTCCCCTTTCCGGCACTATGGGAAGCCTTTGCGATGGAACTTGCGTTTGAAGCGCTTCGTGAAGCTTCCATTCGAATTCCAAAATCGGTCGGGCAAGCCGTATCCATTATCGGCGCCTTGATCATCGGCACAGCTGCAGTTCAAGCTGGGATCGTCTCAGCGGCCATGGTGATCATCGTCTCCTTAACGGGGATCGCTTCGTTTATCATCCCCCATTTCGATTTAGGCTTGGCGTTTCGATTGCTCCGTTTTCCGATTATGATCCTAGCCTCCATGTTTGGGTTGTACGGCGTCACCTGCGGGTTAATCCTGATTTACATCCATTTGGTCAATTTGGAATCTTTTGGACTTCCCTATTTATCCCCGATTGCTCCGCTCATGGGCAAGGATTTGGGAGATACGTTCATTCGGGTTCCTTGGTGGAAGATGCACAAACGACCGATGCAACTCTCGAACAACGAAAACCGACAAAACTCAAATCCTCGCAGTTGGGTAAAAGAGAAGAAAGGTGATTTCGAGTGACGAGAATCCACCGCGCTATCGCAACAGCAACATTGATTATCTTGCTCTTCATTGGCGTTGGCGGATGCTGGTCCGCTCAGGAGCTTAACAACCGTGCGTTTGTGAACACGGTACTCATCGATCGGACGGAGGACGGGCAGGTGGAATTGACCGTAGGCATTCCGCTCCCGAACCGGATGATTCCCGGGGAAGCCGGCGGGACGGGGCAACACCAAGGGGATCCGTTTAGCTTTATAACTAGAAGAGCAGAAAACCTAAGTCAGGCTTTAAATCTAATTCAAATTGACGTGCCCCGGAACATCACTTTTGGTCAAACTCGCATCGTTGTGGTGGGCCGAAGAGAGGCGGAGCATGGCTTGGACGAAGTTGTTGAATTTGTCTTCCGTCAGCCCTCCTTCCGGCTGAGTGCCAGCTTGTTCGTAACCCCGGGTGACGTTAAAGAAATCACGAAGGCACCGATGGTATTCGAACGGATTCTCAGCGACATCCTGCGGAAATACGTCAACAATCACTATGTGTTGGACACTACTGTCAAGGATTACAAGCTGGCGCTATACCAAGGAGGGGATATTCTGATTCCGCTGCTGTCCTTCGGAGAGCTTCCAGAAATTGCAAAGGAGAATCCAAAAACGAACCGTTGGATGGGCTCCGGAGGAGCAGCGATCTTCAGCGGCGGTAAAATGGCAAAGATCGAACTCACCCCTCTCGAGCATCGAACCGCACTGTGGATCAGCTCCCAGCTGAAAAATACTACGCTCACCCTCCCATCTCCCACCGATGGGAAGGAGATTAGCTTTCACATCGAGGGAATTAAGACGAGCATTAAGCCGAGAGTACAGGGTGATCAGGTCTCGTTCAGAGTCGTTAGCAGTGCAAAAGCCTATATTGAATCCTCTCTCTCTCATATCGATTTGAAGGACCCGCAAGTTCTCCATCAATTGGAAGAGATTTTAAGTAAAGACGTTGAAGAGCAGTTTATCCACGTGCTGAACAAGACTCGAAAAGCCCGTTCTGATGCCTTCCTCATGAGCCAGTATCTGGATTGGAGTCATCCAAAAATTTGGCACACCATGCGAGATCAATGGAAGAATTACTACGCCAAGGAACTCCCGATTGAGGTTGACGTAAAGATTAAATTAAACCGTACGGGCGGTGTGTTTCGTTCTGTAGTCCAAGAAACCAATAGATAGCGAGGGATCAATGTGGTCTATATCGGCATCCTGTATGTGCTCATCATGCTGGCAGACTGGATGATACAGAAAAAAGAGGGCGTTCAGCTAAAAAAACGGATGACGGTTCTACTCGTCTCCATCTGTTTTTTTGTCATCTCAGAAGTCACATTTAAACTGAAGGATCAATGGAATTTCATCATGATGATGGAATATTTACGCAAGTCGATGCTGGGCGGATCGTTTTGACACGATCGGACTTTAGGAGGCGGAATGAATGCTCAAGAACATAACAACCAATCAAATCTTTATGCTTTTCAGCTTACAAACCTTCACCACCGTCGTTGCTTTTTATGCAGGAATGTTACTAGGAGGCAGCAAGTATTCTACGCCGATTGCCGTTGTGGTGGGCGCTTTGCTGGGGCTGCTGTTTTGCTACCCAGCCTATAAGCTCGCTTCCTCTCGCCCCAACGAGTTTTTTGTAGAGTTCGGGGGCAAAGTGGTGGGCCGCCCCCTCCATATCATTTTCGTAATTTACATCGTGATACTCCATCTTTTTCTAGCTGCTCTCAATTTAAGGGAGCTTGCTGATTTCTTGTTATCGGAATATTTGATTGATACGCCAGGGTGGGCGGTGATCGCTATCTATGGAGTATGTGTTACCTATGCTGTTCGCTGCGGGGTTCTGGGCATCTTCCGAACGGCCGAAGGTTTTTTTCTCATTTTTTCGGTCGCCTTCTTCCTCATTCCGTTTATCGGATTTCAGGAGATGGAATTAGATATGTTCTCTGCCTTGGTAAACCATCTCTCGATTAAGGATATGGCTTCCTCAATCCTAGATACTATGGCAATATTTGGTGAGATGGCATTCTTGTTTTTACTTTTCCCTTATCTAGAGAAGCCAAAAAAGGTGTTTCGTACCCTCTTCTGGGCTACAATCACTTCGCTGCTGCTGATCTTGTTGCATCTCATTCCGATCCTGCTGACGTTTGGACCGAACCTGGGAGCCAATCTGGTTTACCCTGACATGGAACTGGTTCGTTTCATTCGCGTTGGCTCATTTATCGAAACGATGGATCCGATCTTAATTATTTTGTGGCTGACCAGCATCTTTGTCAAAATTGCGTTTGTGGTATTCACCGCGGTCTTATGCATTGCCCAATTGACCGGCGTGAAAGATCATAAAGCGTTCACGCTGCCGGTTGTCGCCTTTGTGTCCATTTACGCCATGTCGATTGCCAGAACTCCGCCGGAAATTATTTCTTTCCTGTCCTGGGAAGGGGCGCCGATGTTCTTTTTCGCCGAATTTCTCATCCCCAGCTTCTATTGGTTAGTGGCTGCAATACGCAAAAAAGCCTCCGGCTCCAAAACAGCAAAACCCGCCGGGAGTACCCCGACGGGTTAAGGCTTATTTCGTCGACAGCCAAGCTCGTTCCTGATTCCATCGCAAAGCCACCGGCGTTTCAAAGAAATCGGATAACCCGGTTTCGTTCAGGACATCCGACGTTTTCCCTTGCGCGTAGACTTCTCCCCGCCGGAGCAGCAACGTATGCGTGAAAATCGGCAAAATTTCCTCGGTATGGTGCGTTACATACAGCATATGCGGCGTGTTCGGTTCGGCGGCCAGCTGTGCGATGCTGTCCAGCAATCCTTCCCGGGAAATGAAATCCAGTCCGTTCGTTGCCTCGTCCAGGATGAGCAGCTGGGGAGAAGCCATCAACGCCCGAGCAATCAACAGCTTTTGCTGTTCACCTTGGGAACAGGTCTGGTAAGTCCGTCCATGTAAATGGCTGCAGTGGAGCTGGTTCATGAAGGCTGCAGCCCGGTCGTAATCCTCTGACGTTGGCTTCTCGTAAAGTCCGATGGAGGCAAACTTGCCGCTTACCACGAGATCTTCGGCTTTTTGCCCCCCGTGCAGTCTGGCCTGCATCGAAGAACTAACCCAACCAATCGTTTTGCGCAGCTCCCGCAAATCTACTTCGCCAAACCGATTCCCCAGTACGCTGATATGGCCAGATGTCGGCCAGAGATAGCCGCTGATCATGTTGAGCAACGTCGTTTTGCCAGAACCGTTTAAGCCTAGCATCGCCCAATGTTCTCCCTCGCGGACCGTCCAATCGATGCCGTTTAATACGGCTTTCCCATCCCGGAACCAAGTCACTTGTTCCATTTCGATGATATTCATTCCTAGTACCTCCGAAAAAATAAGTAGATTTGCAGTACTTTCAAGCTACCCCCGTACTTGAGATATGTCAAGCGCGGCTGCCCACGATTTCACGTGCCAATTTCCTTCCGATCCGCTAGAATACGAATGAAGGGAAGTGAGCTGGCATGAATCTAACATGGACATGGGCTGACGTGGAAGCCCTCCAACAACACGTAGAGCAGCATGACGGAATTGCTTTGAAGTTAAATTGGGACACCATGGTTCACCCGAATTACCGCAGACAGGGTATTTTCACCTCCCTGCTGCGGCGTGGTTTAAACCTAGCTACAGTGGGTTCGTATCCGAAGATCCTTTTGAATGCACCTGGGAACTCCGACTCGGCCAAGCATTTCCTTGCCACCTATCCTTGCCGCTATGAATTCAGCGAATTTCAAATGAAACACTCCCCTAAAGCGGCTTGCGCGAATGCTCCGTCCAGAACGACTCAGATCACGCTTCGATCCGCGGAGGACGCGGAACGGCCGCTGCTCGCTCGCCTCGATCAGGAGGGATTTGATCTCCATCCGGAGGAAACCCGGTTGTACTACGAGAAGTTAACGGAGGAAGAAGTTCGTCAGAACGAGCTCATCGTGCATGAAGGGGCAAGGCATCGGTAGTACTGCTTTGCGTCAGGTAGTTGAACGCGAACGTGCCAAAGGCTTTGAGGTCTGGCTGGAAGTCGCACTCAACAACCCCCAAGCCAAGAAACTTTATGAACAGACGGGGTTTCGGGTTTGCCGATCCCAGGACTACTATGCTTATTTGCGTTGATTCTAAGGCGAATCAGACCGCAGGCTCTACAGAAGAGCTCCCTCCAACTTGCCGTAAGAAATGTTCTCACGAATCGTCCCCGAGAAGAGATAAACGTCCTGCTGTACAATCCCTATATTGCGCCGCAATGAGGACAGGGTTAGATCGCGAATATCCATCCCGTCGATGGTGATCCGTCCGCCATCCACATCATAGAAGCGCGGCAGCAATAGCGTAGTTTTGCCGGCACCTGACGGCCCTACGAAGGCGACAGTTTCCCCGGCTCGAATCTTCAAGCTGACGTCCTCCAACACGCGAGAAACCCCTTCATAACCGAAAGAAACGCGATCGAAGTAAATGTCTCCCTTCAAGGTTCCAACGTCAATCGCATCCGGGGCATCGGCTATGTCCGGCTCGGTATCCATGATTAGCGCCCAGTCGCGACCTGGCAACAGCTTGTCCACGAACTGGTTAACGGCGACCGGGAACCCGATCTCCAGCAGACCCGCCACCACAGCACAGGTGAAATCCAGAATAAACAAATGTTTATAAGGTCGGTAATATGAAAAAAAACGACGGAGGTAGCATGCCGATAGAAAAATAAGGTACAATAACTACCGAATCTACAGAACTTAAGGACATGCCCAAACGGGCGGGCCGCATGAGGCGGCGGAAGGAAGGATCAACACATGTATGTAGCAAACGATTGGCAGGATTATGAAGTAATGGACACCGGAAACGGGGAAAAGCTGGAGCGCTGGGGGGATATCATTTTGCGGCGCCCCGACCCGCAGATCATCTGGCCGATCGCCAATGAGGATCGCCGCTGGCACGATGTGCACGGGCATTACCACCGCAGCTCCTCCGGCGGCGGACAGTGGGAGATGAAGAAGCAGATTCCCGACCGTTGGACGATTTCCTATGACCGGCTGAAATTTTATATCCGCCCAACCAATTTCAAACATACCGGATTGTTTCCGGAGCAAGCCGCCAACTGGCGGTGGATGATGGACAAGATCGCCGGCGCGGGTCGGCCGATTCAGGTGCTGAACCTGTTCGCATATACCGGCGGCGCCACCGTAGCCGTAGCTTCGGCCGGCGCTTCGGTCGTTCACGTCGATGCAGCGAAAGGGATGGTCCAATGGGCTAAGGAGAACCTGGCGCTGTCCGGTTTGGCCGACCGCCATGTACGCTTCATCACGGATGACGTGTTCAAATTCGTGCAGCGGGAGCAACGGCGCGGCAACCGTTATGACGCGATTATCATGGATCCTCCGTCCTACGGGCGTGGTCCGGGCGGTGAGATGTGGAAGCTGGAGACGAGCCTCTACCCGTTCGTGGAATCTTGCTTGTCGATTCTGTCGGACAAGCCGCTCTTCTTCCTCATCAACTCGTATACGACCGGCATTTCCCCTACCGTACTGAACAACATTCTGACGATGACCGTCAAGAAGCGTTACGGAGGACGGATCTCGGCCGGCGAACTGGGACTGCCGATCACCCGCTCGGGGCTTCACCTCCCTTGCGGCATTCTCGGACGCTGGGAGGAATAATCAATGGATTCCGAAGCTAAGCGGACCTCGGGGCAGCCGGCGATGGCAATCCTTTACGAAGACAACCATCTGCTCGGTATCGAGAAGCCGGTGAACATCCCCACCCAGGAGGATGCCAGCGGGGACCCCGATCTGCTGAATTTGCTGAAGGCGGACATCAAGGAGCGGTATGGCAAGCCCGGCAACGTCTATCTCGGACTTGTCCATCGGCTGGACCGTCCGGTCGGGGGCGCCATGATTTTTGCCAAGACATCAAAAGCCGCTTCGCGGTTAGCGGAGATGGTGCGGAGCCGCCGGTTCAGCAAAACGTATGTCGCCGTCGTACACGGAACGCCGCCGCAGCGGCAAGGTCGTTTGACGGATACGCTGCTTAAAGACGAACGCACCAATACGGTGTCTGTCGTTCCCGCGGGGACACCCGGCGGCAAAGAAGCCCGGCTTGATTACCGGGTGCTCGGCACCTCCGCATCGGAGCGGCTGAGCCTTGTGCAGGTGGAGCTGCACACCGGCCGGCCGCACCAGATCCGGGTGCAAATGAGCCAAATCGGCTGCCCCCTGTATGGCGATCAGAAATATGGCGCGGGGCGGAATAAACCAGGCCAACAAATCGCACTTTGGTCGCTGTACGTCGGTTTTCCGCACCCGGTGACCAAGGAGCCGATCGATCTGGTCTCCCTCCCGCCGCGCGCGTATCCCTGGGATCGGTGGGAGGAAGGAACGTATACCCGCCTCGCAGCGCTGCTGCAGGCCGGGGGAAACGGAATAGAAATGTAAAAAAGGCGGGACGTCCGGAGCTGATTATTCAGCTCCCTGACGTCCCGCCTATTCATTGACTCCCTCGTAGGCAAGTTCCTTATTTCGTTCCGGAAATTTTGCCCAACAGAAATACCAGCAGTTGTTGATTATGGGTGGAGATGCGATTCAACACGCCGCTTAAGTAAGTGTTGCGAACTTCGATGCCCCGCCGGACTTCGGATTGTCCTTTATCAGTAATCGACACCCATACGTTGCGGCGATCGTTCTCGTCCCGGTCACGGCGGATCAGTTCGCCCCGCTCCATTCGGTCAAGCAGCATCGTCACTGCAGCCGGCGTCGTGGAGAGAAACGGAATCAAATCGGACGGCTTCAGATTGCCCTGCTGCTCCAGCAGCTCCAGAACGGTCAACTGCGACGTCGTTAGCGTGGGAGCCAGCTCCTCCTCCATGTGGGCCTGATAATCCTTCACGATGAGATCAAGCAATCTGGCAAATTCAGCGGTATGCAATCTTATCCCTCCTTGCCTTACATCACCACTTGGATAATTCGCTGCTTCCTTCGCAAATTCCTGCTGCCTTGAAGCAATTATCCGGTGGTTTGCGGCAGAGGGGGCACCGCACTGGTTGTTTTATCGGACAGGATACCGCCAGCCGAACGTATCCTCCCGTTCCCCGCGTTGGATTCCTGTCAGCGTGTCGTACAGTTTGGCCGACAATTCTCCGGTCTGGCCTCCGGCAATCTCCATGTCATGACCTTCCCACGTCATGCTGCCGATCGGGGAAATGACCGCCGCAGTTCCAGTGCCAAACGCTTCTTCAAGCCGACCTTCCTTATGAGCCTCAAACAGTTCTTCGATCGAGATCCGGCGTTCCTTGACGGGAACTCCCCACGCCCTAAGCAGCTGAATGACTGAGTCCCGCGTGACGCCAGCCAGGATGCTGCCATTCAGTTCCGGTGTCACAACTTCCCCGCCAATTTTGAAGAACACATTCATGCTGCCCACTTCTTCGATATACCGTTTTTCGATGCCGTCAAGCCATAGCACCTGGGAGTAGCCAAGCGGTTTGACGTCCTCCTGCGCTTTGATCCCTGCGGCATAGTTCCCGGAGGTTTTCGCTTCGCCTGTACCGCCGCGAACCGCCCGGACGTACCGATCCTCCACGTAAATGCGCACCGGATGGATGCCTTCCGTATAATAAGCCCCAACCGGCGACAAAATGACGATCAACCGATACTCCTCCGCAGCCCGCACGCCAAGCCCTGCTTCGGTAGCGATAATAAAGGGGCGGATATACAAGGAATTGCCTTCGCCTTCCGGCATCCACTCCTCCTCCAGGGCGAGCAGACGGCAGATGCCCTCCAGCACTTCCTGCGGATCAACTTGGGGAATCCCAATGCGTGCGCACGAATGGTTCAAGCGGCGCAAATTCATATCGGGCCGGAACAATACCAGCTCTCCCTGCGGTGTCCGGTACGCCTTCATCCCCTCAAACACCTCTTGCCCGTAATGGAACACCATCGCCGATGGATCCAGCGAAATCGGTCCGTACGGCACGATTCGCGGATCGTGCCAGCCTTGATCTGCCGAATAATCCATAAGTAGCATATGATCGGTAAAATATTTGCCAAAGCCCAGCTGATCGGCAGCCGGCTTCGTTTTTTTAGCCGTAGTTAATGTGATGGACCAATTTCCCATGTTAAATTTCCTCTTTTCCCATATCGGTTTAACGAACTGACGAAGCAATGAATTCTCTGTCTTTCACTATACCGATTCTTTCTTCATTGATCAATAATATCGTTTCAATTATAATCATTGACAATATCTATGTATCGGGGAGAATCATCCGCTATGGAGCATCGTCTATTGGAATATTTCATCGCAGTCGGCGAGGATTTGCATTTCACCAAAGCCGCGGAAAGACTGGGAATTACGCAGCCGACGCTCAGCCACCAAATTCGCTTGCTGGAGCAAGAGCTTGGGACGGCCCTCATTCAACGGATTGGCAAAAAAAACTATCTGACTCAAGCGGGTTCAATCCTGTTGGAGCACGCCCGCCGAGTGATCTATGAGGTGGAACAGGCTAAATTGGAAATTGGCCAGCTCACAGGCGTCCAGCGCGGACAGCTCCGTATCGGCTGCTCCGGCAACCACCTGCTGGAAGATAAGCTGATCTCTTTCCATCGCCAGTACCCCGGGATCGAGCTGACGGTACTTGAGCTTGCTACTGAGGAGACAAGAGCCGGACTGCTCGCCAACCAGCTGGATCTCGGCGTCGTGTTTCTGCCGCTCCAGGACGAGCACATCGTCAGCCGCCCACTGTTCGACGAGGCGCTGGTGCTGGTTGTCTCCAGCCAGCACGCGTATGCGGAGCTGCCGGAAGTGACGCTGGAGCAGGTCGCGCAGCTGCCGCTTGTGTTATTTCCGCCGAAGTTTTACGTTCGCCAGCTGCTTGATACAGCTTGCGCTGAACAGGGGATCGAGATCCGGCCGGTCATGGAGCTGTCGACGATGGAATCGCAGGTACAGATGGTCATCCACCACGTCGGGGGAACGGTTCTCCCCGGCTCCTATGCCCGGACGTTGACCAGCACGAATCGCCGCAGCGGAATCACCTTCATCCCGTTGGCAGAGCCCGTACCGCACAAAAACGTCGGGTTGGTCTACCGCAGGAGCACGTTTATGGACCCTACGCTCCAAGCGTTTATCCGTCATTTAACCGAGGAAGACACTCAAGCCCCCGTCTCAGCTCCTAAACGTTAATCCTTTCGATCGCAAAGCCTCTTTAAGCTTAGGTATGGAAGCTGGCCCCATGCCATGAAATCGCAGCACCTCTTGTTCACTCAGCTCAGCCAGCTTCTCCAAAGTCGTTACGCCATTCGCTTCCAAGGCCCGTCTAGCCGGTGCAGATAACCGCGACAGGAAATGCGCTTCCGCCATTCTCCATCCCTCCCTTCACTACGGATTGTTTAAAAAAACTCCGGGAAAGATTCAAGCCCTTCCCCGGAGTTGATCGCTTATTCTTTGACGAAGAGATCCACGATCTCGTCGTTTTTGTCCACGGACATCATCGCTTTCCCGATCGACTTCCGGTCCGCTATCGGAGCATCCTCCGAGCTGAAGGTGTGCATCTGCCCTTCCTTCGTGACCGCCTGCAGCAGCACCGGCTCCTTGCAGTGAACGCCGCCGACCAAGCGGCTGCCGTTCGGTTTGACCCGCTTGCCTTCCTTAAATTCAAACGTCTGAACGCCTTTGCCGCCCCGGCTTTGAACCGGATAATCCAGCAGCAGGCTGCGCTTAGCGTAAGCCAAGTCGGACACGACGAGCACTTCGCCTTCCTCGCCTTCGACCCAGAGCGCGGAAACAACTTCGTCATCGTCCTTCAGGTTGATTCCGCGTACCCCTGCCGATACCCGTCCCATCGGGTTCACTTCGTCTTCGGCGAACCGAATCGCCATCCCCTGCTTCGTTAGCAGCAGGATCTCTTGGTTGTTCCGGCTGACGGTGACACTCAGCACTTCATCGCCGTCGCCAACCTTGCAGGCAGCTACCGCGCCGGAGCGCTTCTTCTCGTATTCTTTCAGCTCCGTCCGCTTCACCTGACCGTTCTTCGTCACGAAGACCAAACTGAGCTCCGGATTCTCATCGAAGCTTTTCACCGGAATGACGCTGACAATGCGATCTTCCTTGGCGAGCGGGATCACGTTGACGATCGCCGTCCCGTTATCCTTCCATTTGAACTCTGGAATCTGGTGCACCGGCAAGAGGAAGTATTGGCCCCGCTGCGTAAAGATCAGCAGGTTCTGCAAAGTATCTACCTCTAGCAGATACTTAATGTAGTCGCCTTCCTTGACCCCGGAGCCATCCCGCTCCCCGCCGGATCGAGTAAACGACAGCATGCTGGTGCGCTTGATGTATCCCTCACGGGAAATCGTGACCAGCACATCCTCTTGGGCAACCAACACTTCGAGGTTGACCTTGAGCTCCTCGACCTCGTCCTGAATGTGCGAGCGGCGGTCGATCCCATATTTATCGCGGATCTCGATCAGCTCTTTCTTGATCAATGCGATCAGCTTCTTATCGCTTTCCAAGATGCCGCGCAACACGGTGATTTTCTTCTGGATGTCCTCCAGCTCTTTTTGCAGCGTCGTAATTTCCAGATTGGTCAAACGGTACAGCTGCAGGGTCAAAATCGCATCCGCCTGCCGTTCGGTAAACCCGAACATCCATTGCAGGTTGTTTTGCGCATCTTGACGGTTCTTGGAAGCTTTGATCGCCGCGATAACCTCATCCAAAATGTTAAGCGCCTTGACCAAGCCTTCCAATACGTGAGCACGGTCCTCCAACTTCTCCAGCTCATATTGCGTCCGGTAGGTCACAACCTCGCGCTGGTGGGCAATGTAGGCTTCGAGCATCGCTTTGAGCCCCAGCTGACGCGGCGCCTTGTTGACGATCGCCACCATGTTGAAGTTGTAAGTGACTTGCAGGTCGGTTTTTTTCAGCAAATAGGCCAAAATCCCCTGAGCATCCGCATCCTTCTTCAACTCGACAACGATACGCAGTCCGTTCCGGCCGCTTTCGTCCCGCACTTCGGCAATGCCGTCCACCTTTTTCTCCAGACGGATGTTTTCCATTGCCGTTACCAAGCGCGACTTCACCACCTGATAAGGAATCTCGGTGATAACAATCTGCTGCTTGCCGCCGCGTAGCGTCTCGATTTCTGTCTTGGAGCGCAAATAAATCCGGCCTTTCCCGGTCTCATAAGCTTCCCGAATGCCTTCCTCGCCCATAATAATGCCGCCCGTCGGAAAATCCGGTCCTTTCACGAACAGCCGAATTTCCTCTAGCGTCATTTCCGGCTTCTCCATCAAGGCGATGCAGGCATCAATCACCTCGCGCAGGTTATGCGGCGGAATTTCCGTCGCGAACCCTGCGGAGATCCCGCTGGCCCCGTTGACCAGCAGGTTCGGAAAACGGGCCGGCAGGACGACGGGTTCCTTCGCCGTATTGTCGAAGTTGTCCTTAAACGGCACGGTCCGCTTCTCAATATCTCGCAAGAGCTCCATCGCGATCGCCGACAAGCGCGCTTCGGTATACCGCATCGCTGCTGCCGGGTCATCGTCCTGCGAACCCCAGTTGCCGTGACCGTCGATAAGCGCATGGCCCATCTTCCACGGCTGCGCCATCCGTACCATCCCTTCGTAGATCGAAGAGTCCCCGTGCGGATGGTAGTTCCCCATAACGTCCCCAACCGTCTTCGCCGATTTCCGGTACGGTTTGTCCGGGGTATTACCGGAATCGTACATCGCATACAATATCCTGCGTTGAACCGGCTTCAACCCGTCGCGAATGTCAGGAATCGCCCGGTCCTGAATAATATATTTGGAATACCGGCCAAATCGGTCGCCTACAACCTCTTCCAAGAACGCCGGCAAAAAGTTTTCCAGCATGCTCACATCAATTCACCTTCTATTCCTCAAACTCCGTGAAATCCACGTTTTCCACGATCCATCGCTTGCGCGGATCGACCTTGTCCCCCATCAGCGTAGACACGCGGCGCTCCGCTTTGGCGGCGTCTTCGATCTGCACCTGCAGCATGGTCCGCGTTTCCGGATTCATCGTCGTTTCCCACAGCTGTTCGGGATTCATTTCTCCCAAACCTTTGTAGCGTTGCAGCTCGAAATTTTTGCCGAATTCTTTCAGGTAGTTCTGCAGCTGTTCGTCGGTCCACGCATATCTCACCGTCTCCAGCTTGCCGGAACGACGAGTAATCTTGTACAACGGCGGTTGCGCGATATAGACCCGTCCCGCATCGATCAGCGGCTTCATATAACGGTAAAAGAACGTCAGGAGCAACACTTGAATGTGCGCACCGTCTGTATCGGCGTCAGTCATGATGATGATCTTGGAGAAGTTACTGTTCTCCAGGGTGAAATCCGGCCCGATGCCTGCGCCAATCGCCGAAATAATCGCCCGGTACTCGTCGTTCTTGAGAATATCCGCCAGCTTGGCCTTCTCCGGATTCATCGGCTTCCCTTTCAACGGCAAAATAGCCTGTAGCTTCGAATCACGCCCCTGCTTGGCCGAACCGCCAGCGGAATCCCCTTCCACAATAAACAGCTCTGTGCGCGTATAATCCTTCGACTGCGCCGGCGTCAGCTTGCCGCCAAGGTTGGAGCTTTCGCTCCGCTTCTTGCCCGAACGCATTTCGTCGCGGGCTTTGCGAGCGGCTTCCCGCGCTTTGGAGGCTTGGACCGCCTTCTTGATCAGCGTCTGAGCAACCTGCGGGTTCTCTTCCAGGAACACCGCCATTTTCTCGCTCACGACCGATTCCACCGCACTTCGAGCCGATGCACTTCCGAGCTGGTCTTTCGTTTGACCGACAAACTCCACCTCGGACATCTTGACGCTGATAACGGCCATCATGCCTTCGCGCAAATCGTTACCTTCGAGGTTTTTATCCTTTTCCTTGAGCAAGCCGTTCTTCCGAGCATATTCGTTCATCACGCGGGTGTAAGCTGTCTTGAATCCGGTTTCATGCGTTCCCCCGCCCCGAGTTGGGATGGAGTTGACGAACGATACCAGCGTTTCGGTGTACCCTGCATTGTATTGCAGCGCCACTTCTACTTCGATATCCTCCCGCTCCGCATAGAAATGGATGACATCATGCAGCACGTCCTTCCCGTCATTGAGGAACTCAACGAACTGGCTGGCTCCGCCCTCGTAAAAAAACTCGTCGGAACGGCCGACCCGCTCATCCTTCAAGGTCACCTTCAGGCCCGAATTCAGAAACGCGATCTCCTGCAACCGTTCCGCGAGCGTATCGTAGTTTAATCCGATCCCGCCGGTGAAGACGCGAATATCCGGTTTAAACGTTACCTTCGTGCCGGTCTTGTTCGTGTTGCCGATAATCTCCAGCCCTGTGACCGGCTCACCGACGTGTTCAATGCCTTTCTCGTCAACCCAATATTCGAAGCGCATCCGGTGGATTTTTCCGTCCCGATAAATTTCCACTTCGAGCCACTCGGACAAGGCGTTCGTTACCGATGCACCAACGCCGTGCAAGCCGCCGGATTTCTTGTAACCCGCTCCGCCAAACTTGCCGCCTGCATGCAGGATCGTATAAACGACCTGCGGCGTCGGAATGCCGGTTTTATGCATGCCGGTTGGAATCCCCCGGCCGTTATCGAGTACGGTGACAGATCCGTCCTTGTTCAGCGTAATATCAATTTTCGTGCAGTACTTCGCCAGATGCTCGTCGACCGCGTTGTCGACGATCTCCCATACCAGATGATGAAGTCCCGACGAGCTCGTACTGCCAATATACATCCCTGGCCGTTTGCGTACCGCGACAAGCCCTTCGAGCACTTGAATGTCGTCCGCGTCGTATCCCGAAGACGGGCCATCGGCATTCGTGCCGGGTACGTCCTCGAACAAATCGATTTGTTCGGCCATCATGCTCCCCCTTTAATTCTTTAGTCTACCTCTGTATGTAGTAGTCGAACAGATGTTTTGGTGCCTTTGTCCATTTTAATTCAAAATATCTTGTTTCGTAAAGACAAGGAATGAAACGACGAGGGCGCAAGCCCCCCAAATCGCCAGCACAGCCAGCGAAAATCCCAGCGTCATCCCCTCGATCGGAGCCGGTGTCCCCGCCAAATAATTCGTTAAACCGAGATTCACCATAAACAAATATTTGGCGCTGGTCCAGGAGGAAGCCATATTCGTCAAAATATTGCCGGCAATCAGCGTCGCCATCATAATGACAATGCTCGCCGACGTGCTGCGCACCAGCACCGACACCATAAACGCCAAGGCGGCCACCACCACGCTGACAAACCAGATCAGGCCGGCCTGCATGAAAATATACAACCATTGCGGCACTGCATGCACACCCGAAATGTCTACTTCGGCCCCCCGCAGCTGGAATCCTGTAAATACCGGCAGCGCCCATCCGCGGTAACCAAAAAATAACCCTGAAATTAAATAGCATATCAAACAGGTTGATACAATGATCAAGGACACAAACATCATCAGCGTGATGAGCTTGCTTAGCAGGATTTTCCATCGCCTTACCGGCCGAGTAAGCAGCATTTTGACCGTTCCACTCGTCCGTTCCGAAGACACAATATCCGATCCTACGCCCATAATTAACAGCGGAATGAACAGCGTAGCTGCGTTATCCAAGAACTCCCGAGTAAAAGATACGCCGCCCGGTTCTCTGGGATTCACGTCATGCTCCAAATAATATTTCAACTGTTGAATATAAATTTTACGGTATTTCTTCCATTCCTCCGGCACCCGGTCGCTGCCCAGGGAATTCTGATTGTCTGTGATCGCTTGTTGCACTTCCCGGCGCCAGTCCGTCCCGAACTTCTCCCGTTTGTCCTCCGCTTGTCGCAGTTGGGCGTATGCAAACATCGGGACCAGCACGATCAACACGAGCAAGATGACGTAAAAGCGTTTCTTTTTAATCATCTTGATCGTTTCATTTTTTACTAAAGGAAGAATGTTATTCAATGCTTTCACCTTCCGTCATCTCCAGGAACAGCTGCTCGAGCGTCGGATTCACCTTCTGCACGGCCTCTACCCGGATCCCTTCCTGCACCAGACGCTGTACGAGGCCAGGGATCAATTCCGGCTGCATTTGAGTTACGATCGCCTGGCCCTGGATTCCCGCCATAATCGTATCGTCCAGGACGTTTCCGGCTTCGGTTACCACGTTGACCCCGCTTGCCGACCGCAGCAGCCGCTCGCCAGGCTCCCGGGGCTCCAATTCCCAGACCACATAACTTCGATTCGCCTGGATCAGCTCATCGACTTTGCCGACGGCGAGTACACGCCCGCGCCCGATAATCGCCACTCGATCGCACAGCAGTTGAATTTCGCTGAGCAGGTGGCTCGATACAAAAACGGCCATCCCTTCTTCCGCGAGCCGGCGGATGAAGCTGCGCATTTCTTTGATCCCCTTGGGATCCAGACCGTTTGTAGGTTCGTCCAGAATCAGAAGCTTCGGCCGGCCCAACAACGCTTGGGCAATACCCAACCGCTGCCGCATGCCCAGCGAATAGGTTTTCACTTTGTCGTCGATCCGGCCCGTTAGCCCAACCATTTGCACAACTTCTTCAATCCGCTTCCCATCGATGCCCGAAATCATGCGGGCGAAATGCTCGAGATTCTCCCGCCCGGTTAAATAGCTGTAAACCTCGGGATTTTCCACGATGGACCCAACGCAGCGCAGCGCCAGCTCCGGTTCCCGTTGTACATTGTATCCGCAAATATGTACTTGGCCTTCGGTTGGCCGAATTAAATCGACGAGCATGCGGATCGTGGTTGTTTTGCCGGCTCCGTTGGGACCAAGGAACCCAAAGATCTCTCCGGCGTACACCTCGAAATTCACTTCATGCACGATCCATTTACGTCCGATTTTCTTTTTGAGCCCCTGCACCCTTAGGACAGGTTGACGCTGCTCAGCGATGATCGGCTGCCGTGCTGCCATGGCGTTCACTCCTTCATTTAGACTCCAGCATTAAACCGTCATTAGCGCGCGATGCTTTGGACCATCCGTTCGGCAATCGCCTGGTAGCCATCTCCGTTCGGATGAAAATGGTCGCTCGACAAATAACGGGACGCGTTATTCGTAAACAAGTCATAGGTTGGCACGACCAAGGTGCCGTCATATTCCCCAAGCGTTTTCATCGCCATCGCGTTCCAGCGCGCTACCGCATCGTTACCGATTTCGCGCATCCCATCAAGATCGCTGAACGGATTATATAAACCCACGTAGACGAGGAGCGCTTGCACGTTGATTTTCTTGATTTGTGCTACGATTTTTTCAAAATCCGCCGAGCTCTTCTCAATCGCCGCTTCGATTTCCGTCTGGGTTGGGACTTGCTGTCCCGAGGTTAACGCCTCCGTGCCGTCAAACAGATCATTTCCCCCAATCGACAACAGGATAATCCCCGACTGCTGCAGGGCATATTTCACACCAGGATCGTCCAGCATCGGCAGCAGTTCCTTCGTTGTCAGACCGTTAATTCCCAAGTTATTGACCAGTTTAGACGTGGCGCCCTCTTTATTAAAGAGATCCACCGTCCGGCGGGCAAATCCGCTGCCTGTATCGTCCCCAGTCCCTTTGGCCAAGGAATCCCCGATGGCCGTCACATCCCAGGCCCCCGCTTTCACGGCGGGTTCCGTTTGGGACGGTGAAACTGTCGAATGGCCAGCGGCTGCCGACGGATCGGCAATATCCGACACCGCATATACGAATCCAGCGAGCAGAATTAAAGTCGATACCAGTGACGCCAATCCCGCCCACCGCCAAATCCGGGACGTCCTGCTCATGTAACCCCTCCTGTTTCCTCACAGTCCCTCATTTACGCTAATTATGAGTAACTCTCCAACTTATGTAAATAACATAAAACTTCTTGCAAAGAGATGCAAATTTTCTCGAAAAAAGGACTAGCATTTTTAGAACTGTAGAGTTATAATAGTTCTTGTCCTTAAGAAACCTTCACATTAAGGAACCTTACATTAAGGGTTATTAGCTTAGCTGGTAGAGCAGCCGACTCTTAATCGGCAGGTCGCAGGTTCGACCCCTGCATAACCCATTTATAGCATCCTCCACTGCATTGGCAGCTTGGGGGATGTTATTTTTTTGTGTGCTTTCGGCGAAAAAAAAGCGCGGGAATCGAGGGGATCGCCTCGTTCTCGCGCTTCATCGGGCTTCATCGCGCTTTGGAACAATAGTTGCTTAAAGATTATCGCCTTAATTGGCTCGAATGACTTTGACGTCGGCCGGAATCACCTTAACGCCTTCGTACAACATAAACCGCCCGTTCTGCCATTCGATCCGCAGCAGCTTGCCGTCGTCTGACTGGTACTGCCACACATGCTGTTCCCCGCCTTGAAGGAACGGCGTCTTGCCAACCACAGACACGTAACCGCCGTACTCTTCCTCCAAATAATACAGCGTTCCGTCAAGATCCATCTGGCCCGGCACCTCGGTCGGATCGTTCAGCCGTCCGTCAATCGGCTGATAGAGATGATACTGCAGCGTCTCACGATCCTCGACCAGCAGATAACGGATCTGACTGCCGTCCTGCAGCGTCAGCATAACCGCGTTACGCCCGCGATTGCCGACCCGGCCGGTCACCTCGTAGGAAATGAGCGATACCTCGCAGATATCGCCCGGGGCCAGCGATAGCATGCTCTTCTCTACGACAGGCGGCGCCGGTTTGGCAAACAAATTGCCGAGTCTTTTCCATACGCTCATATTTGGTCTAGCCTCACTTTAGAATCAAGTCGCTTATTTTTTATCCTCATATAGCTTCATCAGCTCGGCCAATTCTGCTTCCACGGCAGCATCCTTGTTCAGGCTTTCGAACTCTTCATCCAAGGATTTAGCCTTAGAGTTCAGCTCATTGCTGGCTTCGGCTTGGGCTTCCATTTGCAGCATCTTCTCTTCCATCCGCTTCAGGCCGTTTGCCGCGGAATCGGAGTTAAACCCGGACATCGTCTTGTTGATTTCATTTTGCGCTTTAGCTGCATTGTATCTGGCAACCAACGTTTCGCGTTTATTCTTCATTTCCGTCAGCTGTTTGCGCATTTCCTCAAGCTTCGCCCGAAGATTGTCGGCAGCGGCTTTGTTTTGCTCGTAGCTTGCCTTGTATTCCGCCATTTTTGCCTCAGCGGCTTTCTTCTCTTCAAGTGCGCGGCGAGCCAGGTCAACGTTTTGCGCTTGAGCCGCCTGATGCGCCTGCTGGGTACGCCGCTCGACCAACGCTTGCTGCTCTTCATACAAGCCTTTAAACTTCTTCTCAATCGCGATTTGGGCGGCAACCGCCTTCTCCGCATCTTCGAGATCTTCTTGCATATCCCGGATATATTGGTCGGTCAATTTGATCGGATCTTCCGCTTTGTCGATCAAAGCGTTGATATTAGACATGGTCAAATCGCGTAATCTTTTGAAAATGGACATTTGCTTTTCCTCCCGATTAAAATATCAGATTATGCTTATGTTTACGCTGCAAAGTTCGGGAGGTTTCAATAAAATATCTCGGATTAGACGATGAGCATGAAAGATTGATTTAAAGAGCTTTGGTGGCCACCGGGTGAAATGTTCTTACGATCGCTGTTGCTCGCGGATTTCTTGGATTCAGTAAACTCCAACACTGTAGAAATCCGCTCCCAAAGGCGACCAATGCGTTTCTCCCGCACCTGATCTCTAACGGAACGTAGAGACGTTATTTGAACATTTCCCGGTCATTTCCCGTTCTAACGGAACCGGAAGCCGTTATTCACCTCAAAATGGACCCAATAGAGCCAAATTCACCCGAATAAGGTCTCCTCGTTCCGTTAGAATTCCCAATCATGCACCTAGAGCCAAATAGCATCTCTCAGTTCCGCTAAAACTCCATTATCCCGTTGAATCACTCTACGTTGGTCCGTCAGCCGACTGCTCAAACACACTTTTCGCTCCCCAGACTCCGCTAAAATACATCAAAGAGCCCGGCTGTCTAGCCGGGCTCTTCCTGCATCCGCCCACATTTCCGGCGTCCTATTGCTTGAAGAAAAAGAATAACGAACCTAAGGGAGTTTACGTCCGCATTTGGGAGCCGCTTGTCTTCCTTCCCTCTCATCGATGGACAAACGGCGGACAAGAGCGGCCCGTGGTCGTTATCCTTTTTCGTGGATCAGCAATAGGATGAAGGGAACTTCCTATTTCCCAATAAACTCCTGCACCCAATACCCATTATAATACCCGACGCCGATCAGCTTGTATTTAGGGTTGAGGATATTCGCCTTATGGCCGGGACTCTCCATCCAATCCTTGACCACTTCCTCAGCGGTGCGTTGCCCTTTGCCGATGTTCTCTCCTGCGTAGATGTAGGTAATGTTGAACGCGTCCATCATGTCGAAGGGAGAGCCGTATTTCGGTGATGTATGGCTGAAATACGCGGTTTTGAACATGTCGATGGCTTTGGTTTTGGCCATTTTGGTCAAATTGGTATGTACGATCAGCGGCTTCAGACCGGCTTTCTTACGCTCCTGGTTGACGAGTTCAACTACCTTGGACGCGTTCTGTGTCTGGATCTTCAAGTAGACCGCTGCAAGCGACTTCGAGGAATTGCTGGCGGCAGCTGCGGCATACGCAGTATCCGTACCGAATCCAGTTCCTCCTTGCCACGTCGTCATAACCAAAACCAAAGCTGCAATCAGCAGCCCGGACAAACCGATTTTGCTCCACTTCTTCATGATGGCTTGCTCCCCCCAGCCGATTTCCTATCGCCGATTCTTGTCTTATGATTCTTGTCACATTTTAACATATTTCGACGGCTTCCGCTTGCGTAAAAAATGGAAAAAAGGACGGCACAAAAGCCGCCCTTCACTTAACCCTAAATGACCTTATTTCTTGCTTGCGTATTTCCGCATATCGAACGCTACCGCAGCAACGATGATTGCACCTTTGATGATTTGTTGCCAGTAAGGACCTACGCCTACGAACGTCAAGCCATAGTTGATGACCGTAAAGATCAGCACGCCAGCCATAATGCCTGGAACCGTACCAATCCCGCCGGTGGTGGATACGCCCCCCACGACGCAGGCTGCGATCGCATCAAGCTCGTACATGTTCCCGTAGTTGTTCGTAGCACCGCCGGTTCTGGCTGCTTCCAGCACACCAGCCAAGCCGTAAAGCGCCCCGGCGATCGAGTAGATCATAATCAAGTTTTTGGAGACGTTAATCCCCGATACTTTCGCAGCTTGCTGGTTGCCGCCGATGGCGTACATATTTTTGCCAAGCCGGGTTTTATTGAACATGACCCAAACGATCGCACAAACGACAATCGCAATAATGACGATATATGGAATCGAGAAGCTCCAGTTACTGAACAATGAACCTGAACCTAACGTTGTAAAGTCGTCGCGCAATCCGCCGATCGGCTGGGATTGGTTCGGCTCCGTATCGAAATATAGGGAGTTGATCCCGTAGATGGCAACCATGGTGCCCAGTGTAGCGATAAACGGCGGAACCTTAAACTTGGATACGATAATCCCGTTGATCAGACCAAAGATCAGACCTACAACAATTGCGATCAAAATCGGTACAAACAACGGAAGCTCCGGCAGGTTCGGGAAAAAGCGACGGGCATAATCGACCTCTTGCAGCATGGAGGCAGAGACGACAGCCGTCAATCCGACCATCCGGCCCGCGGACAAGTCGGTACCGCCGGTAATGAGGATAAACGCAACCCCAAGGGCGATGATAACCCGGGTGGACGATTGGATCAAAATATCGCGAAACGTATTTAGTCCGATAAAGCTTGGATCATAAGCGGCGATGCCGATAAGCAGCACGGCCAAAACGATATAAATGGCATTTTCGGTCACAAAGCTCTGAATTTTCTTTGTATTCATGATTTTCTCCTCCTTCAAATCCTTAGTGCTGGGCTGCCAGACGCATAATTTCTTCTTCCGTAGCCTTATCTCCATCCAATATTCCCGTCAGACGGCCTTCGGACATTACCATGACACGGTCGGACATCCCAAGCAGTTCAGGCATCTCGGATGAAATCATGATGATGCTCTTGCCTTGCTGTGCCAAATCCGCAATAATGGAATAAATTTCGTATTTTGCCCCGACGTCGATCCCGCGCGTCGGTTCGTCCAGCAGTAAAATTTCCGGGTTAGTGAGCAACCAACGGGCCAGCAACACCTTTTGCTGATTCCCGCCTGAAAGGTTCATGATCAGCGTTTTAGGCGACGGCGTTTTCGTCCGCAGCTTCTCAACCATTTGATTGGCTTCAGCCTTTTTCTTCCGCTCATTCAGCAGGCCAAAAGGCGTCACATAACGGTCAATGTTGGCAATGGCCGCATTTTCATGAACAGACAATACCGGGAAAATACCGGTTGTCCGGCGTTCCTCCGTCAATAGCGCCAATCCGTATTTTTTGGCTTCACTGGCGCTGCGGATCTTCACCTCTTTGCCGTGAATCGAGATGGTGCCGGACTGAATTTCACGAAGGCCAAACAACGCTTCGATTAACTCGGTGCGCTGCGCCCCAACCAGACCGCCTACGCCAAGGATCTCCCCTTTGCGCAATTCGAACGATACATCTTTAAAAGATTTTGGATCGACGGACGTCAGATGCTCTACCTTCATAATGACGCCGTTTGGCTTGTTGTGGCGATCCGGGAATCGCTGCGTGAGATCGCGCCCAACCATCTTGGAAATAATGAGGTCGGTCGTCATCTCCGACGCTGGCCACGTCCCAATCTTCTTGCCGTCACGCATGATCGTTACATCGTCGGAGATCCGCAAAATCTCCTCCATCTTGTGCGAGATATAGATGATCGACACCCCGCGCTTCTTCAAGTCGTTGATGATCCGGAATAGATGCTCAACCTCTACGCTTGTCAAGGAAGAGGTAGGTTCGTCCATCACGATAATCCGCGAGTTAAACGATACCGCCTTCGCGATCTCGATCGACTGGATTTTGGAAACGGACAGCTTGCCGACAATCGTATCCGGATCCAAATCAATATCTAATTGTTTAAACAGCTCTTCCGTATCCTGATACATCTTCTTATGGTCGACGAATTGGAAGGGTCCCCATCCTTTCATCGGGAAACGTCCGAGCCAGATATTTTCCATCACATTGCGGAAAGGTACCGGATGCAGCTCTTGGTGAATCATCGAGACCCCAAGCTTCAGCGCATCGCTGGAATTGTTGATTTCCGCTTTTTGACCATTCAAATAAATTTCACCGCTGTCCGGCTTATAAATCCCGAACAGACATTTCATCAGCGTGGATTTGCCGGCCCCATTCTCGCCCATCAGCGCATGAACGGTACCCGGTCGAACCTGCAGTGTTACGCCATCCAGCGCTTTAACGCCGGGAAATTCCTTGGTAATGCCCTTCATTTCGAGCATATATTCAGACATGGTTTTCGCCCCCTGATCATTTCTTCCGCTTTAGAGGCACAGCATCGTTTCCTCCTGTGTTCCTATCCCCTGTGAAAAAACAGGAGGTCCGTACCTTTCGGCATCGAACCTCCCATGTTGTTCTAGCGAATATGAGAAGTCCTGCTGATTGACCTGCTCGCCGTACTCTTATTTGAATTCAGCAGCGTTTTCCTTCGTTACTTTTTGGTATGGAATCCACACATATTGATTGTCGGTGATATCAAAACCTACGTTGTCTTTGCTGATCGCTTCGCCTTTGGCCAGCAAGGAAGCCAGGATAACCGCTGCTTTCCCTTGGTTCTCCGCATCGTTCAGAACCGTACCCAGCAATGTACCTTGTTCAAGCGCTTGCAGGGCTGGTGCCGTTGCGTCAACGCCTACAACCGGCATGTATTTGTCACCCGTGAAGTAACCAGCAGCTTTCAGAGCTTCGATCGCGCCGAGTGCCATGTCATCGTTGTTCGCAAGTACGGCTTCAATTTTATCGCCATTTGCGGCCAGGAAGGCTGCCATTTTCTCTTGGCCTTTTACGCGGTCCCACATGGCTGTGTCTTCAGCAACTTTTTCGACCTTAATGCCGGCATCTTCAATCGCTTGGACCGAATATTGCGTACGCAGCTCAGCATCTTGGTGTCCAGGTTCGCCCTTCAGCATAACGTATTGCAGCACGCCGTCACCATTCTTATCTGCTTCCGGATGAGCTTTCCAGTAGTCCACGATGATTTGACCGGACAGTGTACCGGATTCTTCAGCTCTCGCACCAACGTAGTAAACTTTATCCCATTTCTTCATATCTTCCGGCAACGGTTCGCGGTTCAAGAATACAACCGGTGTGTCCTTCGCTTTAGCTTTGTCGATAATGACGCCTGCTGCCGTCCGGTCAACCGGGTTAACAATCAGCGCATTCGTCTTCTTCGTCAAGAACAAGTCGATTTTATCGTTTTGCGTAGGCTGGGAGTTTTGGCTGTCAACGATGTCCACTTTCGCGATCCCGTCAGCATTTTTCTCGATCGAGTTACGAACGCCTGTCATAAACGTATCGTCAAATTTGTAAATCGCCACACCTACGTTTGGAGTAGAACCCCCATTTCCTCCGCTGCTCTCTTTATCGCTGCTGTTGGAGCATCCGACCATCGTCGCTCCCAGCATGGCTGCAGCCAGCATGACCGTTGTAAGCTTCTTCATATTTTTTGACCTCCTGAAAGTGTATTTCTAAGTGATATCCTCTTGGATACGTTTTCATTATGCATGGTTTCGGGCACCTTGCGAATCCAAAATTCTAAGATTTTTCTATCAAAATTCTGATGATGTCGAATTAAATATCTATATCCTTATATCGATAGTCGCAAAAAAACATCAAACAGCAAGCGCCCCGGATTCCCGGTAACCACTTGCTGTTTGCTCGTCCCAGCTTCAACTCTAGAAC
Organism: Paenibacillus sp. MB22_1; assembly: GCF_047200555.1. Classification (NCBI taxonomy): domain Bacteria; kingdom Bacillati; phylum Bacillota; class Bacilli; order Caryophanales; family Paenibacillaceae; genus Paenibacillus; species Paenibacillus sp. MB22_1. Next base: position 1,144,651 of record NZ_JBLADV010000001.1, on the reverse strand, counting down.
AACTTGGCTACGCCAACCGTCCACTTCACTCATTTCACGAACGGAAACAGAAGCTTCTGGTTTTCAGGCCACAGCATATTATTCAGGTCGATCAGCTTCGTATCCGTTGGGATTCGATCCTCAAGCTTCTCGCCGCGGGCCGCCTGGACAGCGGCAGCAACCGCCATGTACCCGTTGTTGAACGGGTTCTGTACGACCATCGCCTGCACCTTTTCCTCCTGCAGGAGTTCAAGCATCTCCGGCGGATTATCGAAGGCGATCATCTTCACCTTGCCGCCGTATCCAAGCTCGTCGACGGCCCGGCCTGCGCCAATCGAAGATTCGGCGCTTAGTGAAACGATGCCGTTCAGATTCGGGAACCGCTTCAGCATATCCGCCGTCAGCTTGTAGGCGAGATACTCGTCCGACCCGCAATATTGAATATCGACGACATGGACATCGGGAAAGCGTGCGACGTAATCAAGGAAGCCTTCCTCACGCTGGTTGGCGTTACGGGCGCCTTTCACAAAATTAATAATCCCGATTTCGCTCACAGGCCCGGTGAGATCGACCAAGCGTTCGGCCGCTTTCTGGCCGGCCTCGTAATTGTTTGTCCCCACGAACGTCTTTACCTTGGTGGAAGCGACCTCCGAATCCATTGAAATGACCGGGATGTCGTAATAGGATGTCCGGTCCGTCACCTGCCCCAGCGCTTCATAGTCGGAAGCCGCCAGGATGATGGCGTCCGGACGCCGCTCAATCGCCTCTTCCATCAGGCGAATTTGGCCTTCGACATCGTTTTCGTTCTCCGGGGCGACAAAATTCAACCGGACATTAAACTCCTTGGCCGCGACCTCCGCCCCCAGCTTGGTCGTTTTCCAATAATCGCCGCGATCCATCTTGACGATCATGTCCACGTCGTAAATTTGCTGATGATCCGCCCCGCTCCCGGGACCTCCGCAGGAGGACAGCAAAGTGATCAGCGCTCCTGCCATCAACAGAATGCCAGCTCGATAGATGCACTTCGGCAACCGCTTCATGACTGCATCCCGCCTTGTTCCAGACTTTCCGGCTGTACAGCCGGGATCGTAATCGTGACCGTCGTGCCTTCCTCCGGTTCACTTTCGAAATGAAGCCCGTAACCAGGGCCGTAATAGAGCGTGATGCGTTCCTGCACGTTTCGTACCCCCACCCCTGAGCCGCTTTCGCTGCGGATGTTTCCACTGAACAGCTTCTCCACCGTATCGGGAGACATGCCGATGCCGTTGTCACGGATCCGGAAGATCAGGTTTTCTCCTTCCAAACGGGCCTCGATGTCAATGAATCCTTGCTCGGCCGATTTTTCGATCCCGTGATGGATGGCATTTTCGACAAGCGGCTGCAAGATCAGCTTTAAGGTCGAGCATTTCAACGCAGCTTCATCCGCCCGTATCTCATACCGGAACTTGTTCTTGAACCGGATCGTTTGAATGATCAAATAATGCCGCACATGCTCCAACTCGTCCTGCACGCTGATGATATGTTTCCCCTTGCTCAAGCTGATCCGGAAAAACCGCGACAAGGACGTAATCGTCGTCACGACCTCCTCGTTCCGTCCCAGCTCGGCCAGCCGGGTGACCGAATTTAACGTGTTATAGAGAAAATGTGGGTTGATTTGCGACTGCAGCACATCCAGCTCACTCTTGCGTTTGGCTTCCTGCTCCTGGATGATCTGATCCATCAGCTCGCGGATCCGGCGCAGCATCAAGTTAAACCGTTTGGACAGCTGCTCCACCTCATAAGCGCCGCTAACATAGACATTTGTTCCGAAGTCTCCGCGTTCCACCATTTGAACCGAGCGTTCAAGCTTGCGAATCGGCTGCGAGATCCGGGCCGAAACATAAATGCTGATGAATAGAATGATGGCGATGGCCAGAGGTAAAAACCAGGACAAAAAGTCGCCAACTTCCCGTTTCGTCGTCAAAAATTCATCCGCATAAGCCACCCCAACGATTTTCCAGCCAGCCGGCTTTACGGTCTGAATTGTAATGATCCGCGGCTCCCCTTCCAACTCATCGTAATAACGGCCATACGAATAATTCAGCACCGGCTCCAGATTTTCATATTTCAACCCGGCATAAATGAGCTGTTGCTGCGGATGGTATACGATATTTCCCACGGCGTCTATGATGTACACGTACCCTTTTTTGCCTAAGCTGATCCGCCCGCTAAGTTCGTCGATGGTACGGAAGTTGATATCAATCACCAATACGCCTTGCTTCATCTGGCCTTGATCCCGGTAGTCCACGGTTTTGCTCATGGATACGACCCAGCGGTACTGCCATTTGAACAGGTTCTGAATATGCGGCGGAGTAAATTGCAGCTTCCCGGGATTCTGAACCGCAGATTCGAACCATAATTGCTCCTGCAGCCGTGTGTTTTGCCGCATCGGAAGCGTCGGCACGTTGCGCACCAGCTTCCCATCCTCGGTAAACAGCGCCATGGAGACCAGATCTTCGCGAGTACTGAGTACGGTCTGCAACTGTTCTCCAAGCTGATCGTTGGTGGGCAAGTTGGGGGAAACGGAGATTTTTTGCTCCACGAGGTCAAAAATATCCTGCATCCCGCTGACATACAGCTCCAGGTTGGAATGAACCTGTTCAATAATTTGCTCCAGGCTTAAGTAAACGTTCTCTTCCGCAACCTTAGAGAAGCGGTTGTATAGCAACGTCGTGACTAATACAACCGCCAATACGGTAACGGTAATCGAAGATAGAGAAATAAGCACCTGAATATTACGAACATGAAACCCTTGAAACAGACGCGTGAACGAACGCCACAACTTCATGAGCTTCTCGCTCCGATACGATATTCTTTCGGGGAGATGCCGAATTTTTTGCGGAAGCAGAAGCTGAAATAGTTCGGATCGGCAAACCCCACGCGCTCGGCGATCTCAAAAGCCTTCAGATCCGTCGTTGCCAGCAGGTCCTGCGCGGCATCCATCCGTACGCCCATCAGGTAATTGACAAAGGTCGTCTTCGTTTCTTTCTTGAAAATGTTACTGAAATACCCGGTACTGATATGGAGATGCTGACATACCTTAGCGATGGAAATTTCATGGTCACCGTAATGCGCCAAAATATATTCCTTCGCCTCGTCCACCAGCTTGTTGTAGCTGGACTGCCTGTCCGTGGCGATGGATTGCTTCAGCTTCATGCATATATCCAGGAACCAGGCTTTTGCTTCATCGGCATGCGAAAATTTGACGAACTGTCCGAGAAATCCAGCCCCATCTCCAAACAATTTGTCGAGGTCAACACGGATGTCCTTGGCGACCTTGATCACTGCGGTCAACAACTCCAGCAAATACACTTGGAAGTCTTGATACGATGCTTTGCTGTCCGTTAATGCCTTGAACAGTTCCTCCAGAAGATTAACCAGCTCCTGGTCACTGCCAACCTTCAAGCAACGGACCAGCTCTTTCTCCTTCATCTCATCCAACGACAACGGGTCCGTTTGCCGCGATTCCACGTCCTCAATCCAAATCACTTTGTTTCCCCCGAGAATGACGCGGTAATCGAGTGCCTTCACCGCCTCTTCATAGGAGCCGGCAAGCTCGCTTAATTGCCCCACCTCAGAACCGGCGCCAATCGTCACCGTCAGCTTGAGGAAGCGCTCCACGCTAAAACGGATTTCTTCCAATAATTGCAGCGTTTGATCCGCAAGCGGTTTGTCCGCACCGGGTTCCCCTACGCTGAGCACCACCACCTCGTCATGATGGATGAATGCCCTGCCTTTCGGATGGAGCCGGACGATTTCCTCCGCAATGTTAAAGACAGCAAAAAGCTGCAGCTGGGTGTCATTCGTATCTTTCAGAGACAACGCTGTACCGTTACCGGGTTCGTGGCTTCCGTCTGATCCCCGCCAAGCTGGCGCGGAATCGATGCGGATCGCAGAAACCATGTATCGATCCCCGCTGAGGTCTAGATCATAATGCTCGCATTTCTCACGAATTTCCGCTTCTTGCAGCCGCCGGGATACGAGTGAAGACAAAAATAGACTTTGCAGGATCGGCAGATTTTTACGGTAGTGCTCGGTCAGCAGCTGCACATTTTCCTTCGCAGCCACTTCCTCATCGAGCTGCAGCTTCACCTTACGTAAAATTTCGGCCAATTCTCCTGCCGAAAACGGTTTCAAAACATATTCATCGATTCCCAGTCGGATGGCCTTCTGTGCATATTCAAATTCCTCGTATCCGGTTAATATGATGATCTTCGTTGCCGGATACCGTTCACGGATCCACTCGGAGAGCTGCAATCCGTTCATAAACGGCATTTGAATATCCGTCACCACAACGTCCGGCGCATGCTTCTCCACGAGCTCAACCGCTTCCTTGCCGTTCTCCGCCGTCTCTTGGACGACGTAACCGAGACCTTCCCAATCGATTAGGCCTAATAGGCCTTCCCGCACATCTTCTTCATCATCGGCTAAGATCAATTTATACATCGATGGACCATCCTCTTCCATGCCCTGATTTCCCCCCGATTTTAACGTATCGGTCCGCAAAAGTAAATTACGGATCACACGGAGCGGCTAGAAGGAACCAAGACCTTAGTCTAGTTTGTTTTCCGCCTTCGGTCCGTTTTGGGATTCCCATAATCCAAGTACCATGTTAATATTCAATGGAACTATCATCAACAGTAAATGGTGGTCGAAATGATGAACAATGAGAAGAAAATTTATGTCCTGCTAAGCAATCCGACAACACTTGTGGCCAAAATGATCGGCCTATATACAAGAGCGCCTTACAATCATGCCTCGATCGCATTTGATCCCGAGCTGCGTGAGGTTTACAGCTTCGGGCGCAAACACCCTTTCATCCCTATCTTTGGCGGCTTCGTCAGAGAGGACATTCATTCCGGAGTATTCGAGAAAGCAACCTGCGCTGTATACAGCTGCAAGGTTAGCGCGGAGAATTACATGCGCATGCGAAATTTTGTGAAAACCTTCGAGGATAACGACGAGCTTTACACCTATAATTTCTTGGGACTCTTAGGGATCATCTTAAATATGGAGCTTGGCGGAAAAAATTCTTTCTTCTGTTCTCAGTTCGTCAGCCGGGTATTCCAAGAAGCCGGCGTCAACCTTCTGGAGAAATCCGCGGGATTAACAACGCCGTCCGATCTTTGCGGCTGTCCGCACCTCCAGCTCGAGTTCCGCGGGCGCCTCGATACGTACCGCGAGCGGTACTGCTATTCGCGCCGCACGGCAGCAGCATACGAGCAAAGCCGGTATTATGCGGCAAATTAATATTCGGCAAAACAAAAACCACGTAGTTTAGGCTACGTGGTTTAATCTGAATTCGGAAGGATTTTTTCGTTAGCCATAAGGTACTTACTCTCCGTGCTCCTTTGCAGGATTATCCCTTTTGATAAGGAGGGACTGTACTCTCTGTTTCTTCGCTCTCTTATTCTATCTAATCAGTTTTACATTCTCCTGATCCAATGGGATAATCGTGCAAAAAGTGTCCGGACAACGATAGGGATCGACCTGCAGCAGGGCTAAGCCAAATAAGCTTCCTTCACCTGCTCATTGGAGAGCAACAAATCGGCTTCGTCCTCCATCAAGATTTCTCCGGTTTGCATCACATAGCCGCGGTGCGCGATTTGCAGCGCTTGAAAAGCGTTTTGCTCGACGAGCAGCACCGTCATCCCCTCGCGGTTTAACTGCTGGATCATCTCGAAAATTTGCTCGACGATAATCGGAGCAAGCCCCATCGACGGTTCGTCCAACAACAGAATTTTTGGCTGCATCATCATGGCCCGGCCGATGGCCAGCATTTGCTGCTCCCCGCCGCTCATCGTCCCGCCCGTTTGCGCCATCCGTTCCCTAAGGCGCGGGAAATGGTCGAACACCCGCTCCATCCGCTGCTTGATCACCTTCTTGTCCCTCACGGAAAAAGCGCCCATCTCCAGATTCTCCTTCACCGTCAACCGCGGGAAGATCCGCCGTCCTTCCGGCACATGTGCGATCCCCGCCAACGCCGCTTGATGCGGGGGTAAGTTGGACATCTCCGTACCGTTAAAGCGGATGGTGCCGGTCGTGTTCACCTGGCCGCAAATCGCCTTGAGCGTCGTGGACTTACCGGCTCCGTTGGAGCCGATCAACGAAACGATCTCCCCTTCCTCTACGGTTAAGGATATGCCTTTTAAAGCTTCGATCGCTCCATAATAGGCGTGAACCTCTTTCAGCTCCAGCAAGCTCATGATATCACCTCGAATCGGACGGTTTCGCCGCTGCCTTGAACCGCGCTTTTGCCCAAATAAGCTTCAATCACTTTAGGGTGGGAACGAATATGATCCGGCCCGCCTTCCGCGATTTTCGTTCCGTAATCAAGCACCAGGATATGCTCGGATAACTCCATCACCAGCTTCATGTCATGCTCGATCAGGATGATCGTCATCCCCGTTTCCTCCTGAATGCGCCGGATCAAGCTGATCAACTCGGTTGTCTCGCGCGGGTTCATCCCGGCGGCTGGTTCGTCCAGGAGCAGCACTTTCGGCTTCGCCGCCAGCGCCCGGGCGATTTCGAGCCGCCGCTGCGCGCCGTACGGCAGGCTCGCCGCCTGTTCGTTCAGCAGCTCTTGCAGCCCGACGAACTCCAGCAAACGGTAAGCCTCTTGATGCACCTGTTCCTCCTCATGTCTGGCTCGGGGCAGCGAGAGCAGCGTACCGAAGATTCCTGTCTTCAGATGGGTATGCATGCCAACCATCACATTTTCCAGCACGGTCATGCTGCCAAACAGGCGGATATTTTGGAACGTCCGGGCGATTCCCAGACTGACGACCTGATGGGGCTTGACGCCAACGATAGACTCACCATCCAACTCAATCGCGCCTTCGTCCGGGGTATAAATGCCGGTGATCATGTTAAAAAAGGTCGTTTTCCCGGCGCCGTTTGGGCCAATTACAGCGGAAATTTTGCCGCGGGGAAACGCAAAGTCGACGCCTCCAACCGCCGTCAGTCCGCCAAAGCGCTTCACGAGCTTGCTTACCTTCAGAATCGTCGTCATTGGCTCACACCTCCGCTTTGTTGATTGGCCGGCGGCAAAATGGATAACGTATTGCCGGAACGCTGCGCCTTAAGCCGCTCGGCATCCACCTTCTTGTTCTTGGCGGTGATCAAGCCGTTTGGCCTGAAGATGGCGACGAGTAACAGGGTTACACCAAAGATCAGGCGTTGCATCTTGGAAGGCGAAATCGAGCTGGGAAGTTGGATGACTCCCTGCAGTGTCAACTGGTTTAACCAGTTGGTGAGCTCCGTCAGCACCTGTAAATTCAAAATTGTAACCAATGCCGCGCCGAGTATGACGCCAGGCACGCTGCCCATGCCGCCCAGCAGCACCATCACCAGAATCGTAATCGATTCAAGCAGCGTAAAGCTCGTCGGATCGATAAACGTTTGCTTCGCCGCAAACACCACTCCCATCATGCCGGAAAAGGAAGCGCCAATCGCAAAAGCAGTCAGTTTGGTGCGGATGAGCGGAATGCCCATCGATTGTGCGGCGATCTCGTTCTCCCGAATCGCCTTCCAAGCCCGTCCCAGCCGGGAATGCTCCAACCGTTTCACGCCGAAAATGACGATCGCCAATATAAAAAGGACGATAAAGTAAAACTGGTTCGGAAACGTAAAGGATAGACCAAACAAGCTCGGCGGCTGAATCGAGGCCAACCCCATCGCCCCGTTCGTAATATTCACCGGTTTATCCAAGTTGTTAAAAATAATCCGGATAATTTCCCCGAACCCAAGCGTAACGATCGCCAGATAGTCGCCCTTGACCCGCAGTACCGGCAAACCAAGCAGCAGCCCAAACAACGCAGCCATAAAGCCGCCAAGCACGATGAAGATCCAGAACGCGCCTCCAGGCAGCGGAAACAGCTGGCCGGAGATAAACTCGTTGGCCTGCGGCGTGGCAAAAATGGCGTACGTATAAGCTCCAACCGCGAAGAACGCAACAAAGCCAAGGTCGAGCAGTCCGGCGAATCCGACGACGATGTTCAGCCCTAACGCCATCGCGATGTAAATGCCGCACTGCGTAGCCACCTCCATATACGACTGATGGGCCGGGCCGCCGGAAGTAGCAAACGGAATGACCACCAGCAGCAGCGCCGCGCCAACCGCCCATTTGATCGAGGTTCGGAAGGTCGTCAAATACAGCAGCAGCAAGGAGCCAAGTAAGAGGAGAAAGGCGATTACCGATTTATTCGAAAAATATACGCTTGCCGCCGTAACAATGACAAACATTGTAAATAACAAAGCTTGGGCAAGTTGGCTTTGGCCCAGCCAGAGCTTCAGTTGATTCATGGCAGATCACCTACACTTTCTCTTTCACGGCTTTGCCGAATAACCCTTCCGGCTTGAAAATGAGCACCGCGATCAGGATCAGAAAAGCGACGACGTCTTTATACTCCCCGCCCAGCGCGCCGCCTGTGATGACGGACAGGTTCGCGGACGAGAACATTTCCAGTACGCCAATGAACAATCCGCCAAACATGGCACCCCGGATATTGCCAATGCCGCCAAGTACCGCTGCGGTGAAGGCCTTCATCCCCAGGATAAACCCGATATATGGATCGATGGTGCCATACTGCTGGGCGAACAGAACGCCGGTCCCGCCGCCAAGCGCCGATCCGATAAAGAAAGTCAGCGCAATCACCTTATTGACATTAATGGACATCAGCGACGCCGTCTCCCGGTCCTGGGCTACCGCCCGCATGGCGGTTCCCCACTTGGTACGGTTTACGAAAAAATCAAGCCCCGCCATCAGAACGACGGCCACCGCCACAACAATGATCGTATTCGACTTTAGAAAGGCGTCGTCAAACCCGCTCCATAAGGAGGATGCGCCTAGCTTCAGATTTTCCCCGTAAAGTGAAATGCCGGTAACGATAAAATTTCCGGTACGGAGATCCGCGATAAATCGGACGATGTCCTGCAGCAGAAAGGATACCCCGATCGCTGAAATCAATGAGATGAGCTTGGGAGCCCGGCGGAGCGGGCGATAAGCCACCCGCTCGATACCGATCCCCAGCAACCCGGTTGACAGCATCGCCATCGCCAGGATCAGAAAATAAGCAAGTGCGGCGGGCAGCCCGCTGAGCCAACCGACCGAGTTCATCGTCAGCAAGACTGCGGTGCCCACAAACGCGCCGGTCATAAAGATTTCCCCATGCGCGAAATTAATAAATTCGAGTATGCCGTAGACCATCGTATAGCCGATGGCCACCACCGCGTAGACTGCACCTAACGTTAATCCGTCCACCAAAACCTGGGGGAGTGTTTGCAGGATCATATCCATTTGTCCTTACCCCTTCTGCGTTATTGCCGTTCGTCGATTACTTCGGCTGTTCGATTTCGGATACCATCGTGCCAGGATAAGTTGGTGAATCGAATTTATAAATGAAGACCTTGGCATATTCGTTATCGCCTTTGTCGTCAAAGCTGACTTTCGTGGCGATGCCTTCGAAATCGGTTGTCGCCCGGACCGCATCACGGACCTGTTCACGGGTTGGCAGTTTGCCGCCGTTGTCTTCGATCGCTTTTTTCACAGCATTCAAAATGATATTCATCGAATCATAGGCATAAGCGGAGTAGTTCTCCACGGATTTGCCAAACTTCGCTTGATATTTGTCTGCCCAGTCCTTGTTGGATTTCGTAACGTCTGTAGACACGGAGCTGTACGCGACTTCCGTCAGCTTGTCACCGGCGATGTCCACCATCCCCGAGGAATCGAGCGCATCCCCGCCCATGATCGGCACCGTAATCCCCTTCTCCCGGGCCTGTTTAACAATCAATCCGGCCTCGGCATACATCCCGCCGAAGAAGATGAAGTCCGGCTTCTTGCTGAGCACCTGGTTCAGCACGCCGTTAAAGTCCTTCTCACCCACCGTGATCCCTTCGTATCCGGCGATCGTCGCCCCCAGCTCTTCAGCCGAGCTGCGGAAGGCATCGGCCAATCCTTGGCCATAAGCCGTTTTATCTTGGATCACAAAAATATTTTTCGCACCCACCGTCTTCACGGCATATTCGGCACCCGCTGGTCCCTGGAAGTCGTCGCGAGCGACAATGCGGTTGGCGATCTTCAGCTTCCGGTCGGTAAAGTCCGTTGCCGTACTGGCCGGGGACACCATCGGAATACTATATTTCTCATAGACGACCGAGCTCGGAATCGATACCCCGGAGTTCAAATGCCCAAGCACCGCCAATACCGCTTGATCCGCGCCGATCATTTCGGCGTTGGCGACGCCTTTCTTCGAATCGCCTTGGTCATCGTAAGGAACGAACTGCAGATCAAATCCCAGGTCCTTAAACTCAGCCTGACGCTCCTCCAGCGCCATCTGCCCCCCAAGCTTAATCGATTCCCCTTGAATGGCCGAGCCCCCGGATAACGGGGATTGCGAGGCGATCTTAATGACCGTAAGTCCCCCTCCAGCAGCGCTGGTATTTCCAGCTGCCGGTTTTGCCGCGTTGCCGGACGAATTACACGCCGAGAGCAACCCGATCATTAAACAAGCGCTAACCAGCCAGGCAATTCTTTTTTTCCCCTTCATACACATCCTCCTCAGATCAATCTTGTTCTAGGGCTTCGCCCTGTTTATGTCATGTATAAGTCACTTTGTCTAACATAAATCACTTATTATTCCGTTAATTATGTTAGTATTAGTGACATCTGAAATCACCTTACTCCCTCGACTACGTAAAACTACAGTTTCCAACTTGTTCTCCAGCCAAGAAAGTAAAATAAATTTACACAGATGTCTCCCGCCTTCCCTGCAAAACACAAAAAAGCCCCGCCCTTCAAAAGGGCGGAGCTATATCGCGTACAACGCAGTTTGATTTAATTTCTCAGCTTAGTTCAACGGCTTATTCATTCGGTAGCCGGTGCATCTGAAGCCGCAATGTTCATAGAACGCTTTAGCGGACAGATGGTTCTCGCGGGCTGTAGATAATACCAGATCTGTGCTGCCCCGTTCACGGGCCCACATCTCCGCCGCTTCGATCAACCGTCTTCCGATCCCTGTGCCGCGGTGTTTCTCGTCAACGACCAATGCCGTAATCCGGGTTACCGGTCTACTCATGTCATGCGTCTGAAGCTGCTTAAGAAAAGCTGTCCCAACGATCACGCCGTCTAGTTCCGCAACCAGGTTGCCTAGCAACAGCTGGCCTTCCAACATCTCTAAACGTTCCTTTAATACACTGGCCGTCATCGGATAACGCAGTTGACGCATTAAAGGAAGCATGTGTTGAACATCGTCGCAACAAGCCTTGCGAATGACCAAAGCCGGAGCTAACGCCTCACTACTCAATTGGACCAAACCACCTTTAATAAATTTGCCGTTTTAGTATCCTATTCTATTTTCCGGCTTTACGGGCAAGATTGCAATAGTTCTAATTAAATATCTAAATATTTTTCGATAAAAAGTTACAAATACCGAAATTGTGCTTGGACCAAGCCGTAATAGATTCCCTTTCGTTCCATCAATTCCCGGTGAGTGCCCGATTCTCTAATCTCACCATGATCCAGCACGACGATTTTGTCAGCACTTCGGATGGTGGAGAGCCGGTGAGCTACGATAAACGACGTTCTCCCTTTGAGCAGCACCTTCAGCGCTTCCTGGATCTTGAGCTCCGTTTCCGTATCGATGCTGGCCGTTGCCTCGTCAAGGATCAGAATCCGCGGATTAGCCAGCAACGCCCGGGCAAAAGATAGCAGCTGGCGTTGACCCATGGACAGCACATTGCCTCGTTCCTCCACCTCGGTATCGTAACCGTTTGGCAGTTTCACGATAAAATCGTGGGCATTCACTGCCTTAGCCGCTGCTTCCACTTCCTCGTCGGTGGCCTCCAATCGGCCAAAACGAATATTCTCCCGAATCGTTCCCGAGAAAATAAACGTATCCTGGAGCACTACGCCAATTTGACTGCGGAGGCTTTGGACCGTCACGTCGCGGATGTCATGACCATCGATGACAACCGATCCGCCGCTAGGATCGTAAAACCGGCTGAGCAGGTTGATGATCGTGCTTTTCCCTGAGCCGGTGTGGCCAACGAGGGCGATCGACTGGCCGGGTTGTACCTCCAGGTCAATGCCTTTTAAGGCAGGGCGTCCTTGTTCATATTCAAAGACGACGTGGTTAAAGCGGATCTCGCCCGTAATCACCGGCAGCGGCTTGGCTCCCGGCTTATCGGCGATATTCGGCTCCTCATCGATAAATTCGAAGATCCGTTCAGAGGAGGCCATCGCCACAAGGAGTTGGTTGTACATTTGTCCCAGGCGGTTGATCGGGTCCCAGAAATTACCCACATAGTTGCTGAACGCCACCAACAGACCAATCGTCAGTTCACCGGACTGAATCAGGTAGACGCCTAGTACAAACAAGACAAACGTGCCGATCCCCCCGGTGATTTCGATTAAGGGGCCAAACGCCTGGTTCATCGCTGACGCTTTATCCCACGATTTCTTGTTGCTCAGGTTCATCGAATCGAAGTACCGCATATTCTCCCGCTCTTGTGTGTAAGCCTGAGTTACGCGAATCCCCTGAATCGACTCGTTCAAATGGGAGTTAATCCGCGAGTTCTTCATGCGGACTTCCTGCCAGGCCATCCGGATTTTTTGCCGCAGTTTGGTGGAGATCAGGAACATGATCGGGACGGTGACCATCACCGCCAGCCCGAGCTTCCAGTTGATCAACAGCAAAATCACGACGATCCCGGCCAGCTGCACGCAATCGATCATCAGGTTGACGACCCCGTTGGTGAACAGATCCTGCAGGGAATTGACGTCATTGGTGACCCGTACCAGCACCGAGCCGGCCGGACGTTTGTCAAAGAAGTTAAACGAGAGCTTCTGAATATGCTTAAACAAATCGGCGCGCAAATCATAGATGACCCTCTGCCCGATGATATTCGTGAACTTGATCCGGTAAACGCCGGAAGCCCATTGGATGAGGTACAGGACAAGGACGGAGGCGGTGATGCCGTACAGCAGCGATAAGTTGGTCTGACCGTTCGCCGGTGCGATCGCGCGGTCGATGGCCAGACTCGTCAAGTAAGGTACGGCCAGCTTCGTCACAGTACCAAGCACCGTCATCAGGATGATCAAAGGCAGCATCTGCTTGGCATACGGCTTCATATAAGCAAAGAGCCGGCGGAATTGCTGCCAGTCAAAGGCTTTGTCAATCAGCTCATCGTCCTGGTACACAAACCGCTCTTCGATTTTGCCAAGGCCGGCATCCTTGCCGGACTTGGGTTTCGACCTGGTCGCGGTATAGGTATTCACGCATCTCCCTCCCCTTCATGCCCAAGGGCTCCAGCCAAATGGTCTGCATATTGGATACGGTACACATCTTGGTACGGACCCGGGATTTCAATCAATTCCTCATGTTTCCCGCGTTGTACTACCCGGCCTTCGTTTAAGACGAGGATCTCATCGGCATGCCGCAGCGAAGAGATCCGATGGGCAATAATAAACGTTGTCCGTCCTCGCATCACTTCCTGGAACCCGGATTGGATCTCCTGCTCGGTCTCCATATCCACCGCGCTGGTGGCATCGTCCAAGATCAGGATTTTTGGATTCTTGAGCAAGGCGCGGGCGATGGCGATCCGCTGCTTCTGGCCCCCGGACAATCCGAGTCCCCGTTCACCTACGACGGTATCGTAACCGTCCGGCAGCTCCATGATAAAATCATGCGCTTTGGCTAGTTGGGCGGCACGAATGATTTCCTCCATCGTTACGTTGGTCATGCCGTAAGCAATATTGTTCTTAATAGATGACGAGAACAGGAACGTCTCCTGAAACACCGTAGCAATTTGGCTGCGCAAGCTGCGCACGCTGAGCTCCCGAATGTCTTGGCCGTCCAGCAGAATGCGGCCTTTATTCACGTCGTAAGCACGCATTAGCAGCTGGATAATCGTTGATTTGCCGGAGCCGGTGCCGCCAAGAAAGCCAATGACGGAGCCGGGCGGAGCATGGAAATCGATGTCCACCACCGCCGGCATTTTGTTCCCGTAAGCAAACGTCACTCGATCGAACCGGACATCTCCGCGAACCTGATCCGGATCAAGCTCTATCGCTTGTTCTTTGTCCTTCACATCGATCGGTTGATTTAGAATTTCCAGCACCCGTTCCCCGGACGCTTTGGATTGCGTATAGTTATTGATATGAAAGCCTAAGCCCCACATCGGACCAATGATAAACCAGATTAAACTGAAGAACGCGACCAGATCACCGAGCGACATCGACCCTTTGATCACCAAAGTCCCGCCAACGGACAGCAGCACCGCAACGCTGATCGAAGCCAGCAGCTCCATAACCGGAAAGAACCGGCTCCACAGCGTGGCCGCGAAGATCTGATTATCTTTATAGCGCTCATTCCGAAGCGAGAACTTCTCGACTTCGTGCGGCTCCCGGGCGAACGATTTGACGGTACGCACGCCCGTCACGTTCTCCTGCACCGCGGTCGTTAAGGAACTCAGCGCCAAACGCATTTCCTGGAACGCTGGATGAATTTTTGACTCAAATTTGAGGGCGACACCGGCCAGGAAAGGGATGGTTATCATCGTGATTAAGGTAAGCTGCCAATGGATGGACAGCATGACCGCTGCCCCAAACGTGACCATCAGGATCAGATTCAGCAGTTGGGCAAAACCAAACCCCACGAAGTTGCGGATGGCTTCCAAATCCCCGGTCAACCGCGACATTAAATCCCCAGTTTTCGCCGTGTCATAATAGCGGAACGATAAAAACTGCAGTTTCTCGTAACATGCGTTACGCAGCCGGTACGCCAGGTAGTTCCCCAGCCTTCCGCCAAAAAAACCGTGCAGGAACTGCAAAAGCGCCTTCACAGCCACAACCGAAACCGCCGTCGCGGCAATCCATACGACTTCTCCATAATTCCCCGGCCGAATTACATCGTCGATCAGCTTGCGAAGCAGCATCGGGTAGACTAAGCCAAGCCCAGTCGCAGCTGCCAAGCATAAAATCGACAACACCAAGTAATTCAACTTTGCCTGGTAATAAACCCGAAGTTGCCTAAGAACCTCCATGTCTCTCCTCCTACACCCGTTTGTGGAACTATACTTCAGATACCCCGTCATAACCAAACGGTTCCGGACGTCTTAGCAGCAAGATCAGGGAGAGTCGTCTGAACGCCGCGAAACCTGTCATCGCCTGAAAGCATGCGCTTTCATGGTCTTAGTCCCTTGCAGTTTATCATCATGATTTTCCCGCGGCAAAGCGTAGAAAAGCCTAATATCCGGTAAATACGGATATTAGGCTTTTATCACGGGTGAAACCCGCCTATTTATCATAAAAAGCTTCCATTTCCTCCACATCCCGCCCGATTTGAGCAAGGATGCTTTTCCAACGCGCCAGCTCCTCCGGAGAGACTTTGGAGCCTTGGATGCTCTGCTCCCATTCCGCCCACAAACCGCGGAACGTTTCAGCCGTTTGCTCCTTCCGCAGCGCGATTTCGTGCTCATAATGTTCCCGGAAAAAGGCTTCCATTTCGCCAACGATCGCCTTCAGCTTGGCGAGCAGCGGCTCCTCGAGCTTCGCCCGCAGCTGCAAACGACCGCCGCCTTCAAAAAACGCCTTTGGATTTTTGAAATACGGCCAATAGGTCTCTGGCGCCAACGATCCGCTGCCCAGCAAGCCTTCAGGAATCGCCGGTGTATCCCAGCTCGTTTCCGCGTTCGAATAGCTGAGCGGCATATCCAATGCCGCCTCATGCCGGCGGCACCAGCCTTCGGCTTCCCGGCGAAGCAGCGCCTCCGCTTTGCGCTCCAAACGCAGCGTGGTGGCAAGCAGCTCGCGCTCCAACTCGCCCGAAACTTGATCCAGCCATCCGCGCAGCGCGACGGTAAAATTCCGTTTCAACGGACCGTTATGCTCCTGCAGCAAGGAGGGATGGAAAAATTCCGTGAACAGCTCCAGCGCCTGCAGCCGTACCCGCTGCACAACGTGGAACAGCAGCTCGGCGTTCTCCTGGCTCCATTCCCTGCCGATATCGACCTGAAGAAACTCGGCAACCGCCTGCTCGAACCGATCCCGGCGTCCGCGCAAGGCGGCGAGCTGTTGCTCCGCGTTTTCCGCGCTTTGTCCAGCGGCTTCCGTCCATTTGGACAAACGTTCTTGCATCTGCTTCATCATTTCTACTGCGGACGAAACCGCCAGATTCCCGAGATCCTGTTCCAGGAAAGTCGAAAAGCGTTGCCGGAAAAGGGAGAAGCCTGGGTCATCCGCCGTATTATCCCGCCTTGCAGCCATTGCCCGCATACTGGATACGGCATATACGTTGGGCTGCTGGATGCCGGCGGTACGAAGACCATCCCGTACATGCTCCACGACAGCCGTCAGCTCTTCCTCCGAAGACGCGAGATCGGCGGCGTTGACGACAAAGAACATTTTGTCGAGGGCGAAGCTGCCCTTCATCCGTCCCAGCTGGCTCAGCAACTGTTTATCGGCACGCGAGAACGCGTGATTGTAATACGTCACGAAGATGATCGCATCGGAATCCTTCATATATTGGAACGTGACTCCGGTATGGCGGGCATGGATCGAATCGGCCCCCGGGGTATCCACCAGCACGATGCCTTGTTCAGTTAACGGACAGCGGTAATAAAAATCGATTTCCGCTACGAAGCAGGCTTTCGCTTCGTCTGCCGCATAGCTGCGGAACTGCTCCGCTTCCACGACCTCCACCTGCCCAAGCCGATCAGCGGATTCTGCCCATCCAGCAGCTGCAGCTTGCAAGAAGCTGTAGTGCGCTCGGCCGGCCGCCGGAATGTCTTCGGGCTTCAAGCGCCGTACCGCCTCCATCCAGGCCGTCTCCTTCCATTCCCCTAAGCCGAGGGCTTGGAAGGAGTAGGCCAAGTCTTCGCGGATCGCCTCGGCGCTCTTGAATTTGACGGCGGCCGTGTTATGGCGCTGACCTTCTGCCGGCGCCATCACACGGATGATCGCCGCGGTGGTCGGATGCGGCGAGACGGGCAACACCGCTTCGCCGAGCAAAGCGCTGGCGAAGGACGATTTTCCGGCGCTGAACGCTCCGAACAGCGCCACGGTGAAGACGCCGTCGCGCAGCTCGGCGGCGCGCCGGGTCAGCTCCCGCACCCCGGTGCCGAAGGCCGGGTGGGGAGCCAGCCGCTCCGCCGCAGCCGCCAGGCGTGCGGCGGCGGCAAGCGCGCGCCCGCGCGCAGGCGCAGCCGGCGGCTCTTGCGCCGCCGCGGCTGGCGCGGGCGCCGTTGCCGCCGGGGCACTGCCCCCGGCGGCCATCGCCTGCGGCGGCGGTGCGGCAGCGGCAGCGGTGCTCGCTGCCCCAGCCGCCGCAGGCGCTCCCGCGCCGCCTGCTGCGCGCGGCGCGGCCGCCTCTGCCCTCACCTCCGGCAGCAGGCCGGGGGTGAGGGGCACGGGCGCGCCCAGCAGCGCGGCACAGCGCGCTGCGCGCGCCTCGGCGGCCGCGTCCAGCTGCGCTAGGGCGCGGGCCGCGGGAAGGCGCGCCGCCAGCTCGGCGCGCCGGGCGAGCGCCGCCTCCGCCTCGGCGGCGCGGCGCGGCGACGGCGCGGCGAGCAGCGCGTCGATCACGTCCACGGCCGCGCGGCGATAGCGCGCGGCGATGCCTGCGGCCACCGCTGCCGCGTAGTGCAGCGTCGACTCGCCGGACAGCATCGCCCCGCCTGGAAGCGGCTCCGTGATCCACGCCTCCGCCGGCTTTGGCATCCGCTCGTCGAGCTGCTGCTCCCAGGCTTCGCCCCAAATCTCCAGCTCTTGGCCGATCGCCCGCAGCTCCTGGCGCACATGCCAGTCCAGCTGCGCTTCGACTTGTTCGGCTAACGCCTGCAAAAACTCGCTTTGCCGCTTCTGCTTCTCCGCTTCCGTCTTCCCGGCAGCGAACCAGCCCTTCACTTTAAAGCCCGGCGCCTGACTCTCTAAATAACGCCCCGCCTGCTCCCGCAACGGCGGCGTCATCATTTGGGCCGTTTCCAACAGGCTGCTGATGCGGCGCAGCCACTCCTGCTTCCGCATATCCCATACCTGCTCTCCCGACGGCCCCGCCATTTCCAGCTGCCGCAGCTCTTCTTCCATCGCGGTCACGTCCGTTTCCCCGCCGGCTTCCGCCACCAACTGCTCACGCTGGGACTGCTCCGCCGCAGCCGCACGGGCCAGATAACCTTCAACCGACTGGGCGGCTGAAGCATAAGCGCTATACTCCAGCAAGCCTTCTCCCCGTGCAAACAAATTGCGGATCACTTTCCGTAACTGCGGAAGCATATTGCCAGGAGCGTCCTCTTTTTTAAGCGAGATATAAAAAATCCCCTGCGCCTTAATATTCCAGTTCCGGAACGCCTGACTGACCGATGCCTGGTACGCAGTGAAGGCCAGCTCCTCTTCCCGGTGCTTATCAATTTGGTTCACGATTATATAGACAGGTTTACCATAATCGCTTAACGATTTGGCAAAGCTTAAATTCGTCTCCGACGATACATGGTTATAATCCATCACGTAAAAAACAACGTCCGCCAAATGCAACGCAGAATGCGTGGCCATCGCATGGCCGGCGTCGTTGGAGTCGACCCCCGGCGTATCCAGCAGAACGCCGCCGCGCGGAGGCAGCTCCACCCGGTCCCACAACTCAACGCGGGCATATTCCTCCCCGTTGCGGCAATACGCTACCACCTCGTCCACCGGCACCTCGACCTTCGGTTTCGCCGGATCGGCTGGCGTCAGCAGCGCGCGCGGCTCCCCTTCCCGGATCAGTACCACGTTGGCGCTGGTAGGTAGCGGACTGGCCGGCATCACCGTCTTCCCGCTTAACGCATTAATCAGACTCGACTTCCCTGCCGAAAAATGGCCGCAAAACGCCGCAACCAGCTCCCGTCGGCCCAGCTTATCGCCCACTTCCCGAAGCTCCGCCGCCGCGGTTGCATCTCCTTCCTGCTCCAGCAAGTGCTGCAGCTGATGCAGCCGCTCCTGCAGTTCGTAGTCCGTCTTCGTCATCGTCCGATCCATCCAAGCCCCTCCGTTTTCCACGCTGCGAAATCAAGTTTCATTTTAATTATTCATATTTTAACATTTCCCCGGGCGCTTGGAAATGCTCCCTGCCGCAGCTTCCCTGCGGGCTTCCTGTACAACAAAACCGCCCCCAAATGGAGACGGTTCAAGATTTATTAATATAACCCGGCCTCCCGATCCGCTAACACCTTTCCGGTGAGCGACAGATCGTAGTCGCCAAGCGAGGAGAGCACCCCGCGCAGCTCAGAGGATTCCAGCGCTTCGCGCAGCTTGGCGATCCACTCGCGGTTTTCCGGTTTGTTCAGGACGACGAGATCCACCCGCTCCAGGGTGAGCGGGATAAACTCAAGTCCGGCGATCTTAGCCGGTCTCTCACTGCCGATACCTACGTCCGCTTGGCCGAGGGCAATTCGCCCGCCAAGGCCCATATGCGACGTTTCCTCTTGGTTGTATCCGATAATGGAATCCGGCGATATCCCGTGCTTGCGGAGCTGTTCATCCAGCAGCACCCGAGCGCCAGAGCCTTTTTCCCGGTTAATCAACCGAATTCCCGGCCGCGTCAGATCCTCCCAGGAGCGAATCCCCAGCGGATTGCCCTGCTTGACGTAAAATCCAGCCCGGCGTGCCGCAAAATTCAACACCATATAAGGAAGGGAAATAAAAAGTTTGCGGATATAAGGCAAATTGTACTCCCCGGTATCTCCGTCATACAGATGCGTACTCACGATATCTACCGCACCGTTATACATGGCCACCAAACTGTCCATACTGCTGGCAAAAGAACGCAACGGCCGGCACCCGCGGAGCCTCGATTCCAGCGCTTTCGCCAGCAGGTCGAGTCCTGGATCTTGCCCGGTAATGACCAGCGTTCTTGCACCGAGCGCTTCTCCACCATCGACATCCGGCCGAGGCGGCACGGTATAGGGCACCTGGAATACCGGCACACCAGCGGCAGCATGAGGCGTTGCCCCGCCTTTGGCTCTCTGCTTATAAGCTTCCAGATCGGTGGAATCCACCCGCATCTGTTTACCTACCCGATAAGCAGGAAGCTCTCCTTTTTTGATTAGATCGTAGACAGTTAGCTTGGACACCTTCAACAGCTTGGCGATTTCCTCGGCTGTATAAGAGATCGGTTCGGTCATAGCGTACTCCTTCATCATAGTTCATGCAACTAGACTCATCTTACCGGGGATTTCCCTTTTTTTCAATGAATGCTCCCTAAGTGATCTATACAACTAGTTATGTTTCGTATAATCTAGTTATAATTAGACATAACCAAGGAGGATTCCATATGCAAAAGTTTTTGAAATTGCCCTTTTTGGCCGCATTCGCAGCCATTATTCTACTCCTATCCGCGGGATGCAGCGATCCATCTGCTTCTTCCAGCAACACATCTTCGGTAAGCGCCGATAGCAGCAACGCGGCGAACTCTTCGTCCACAACAGCTGAGAATCCATCTGAACCGGCTGAGCAAGTTGAGCTGCTCATCTCTGCTGCCGCCAGCTTAACCGAAAGCTTGGATGAACTCAAGGGCGTATATGAAGCCGAGCACAGCCAAGTGAAGCTCACTTTTAACTATGCCGCTTCCGGTACGCTTCAGCAGCAAATTGAACAGGGCGCGCCGGCCGACTTGTTCCTCTCCGCTGGAACCAAGCAAATGGATGCCTTGGTCGACAAAGGTCTCATTGACGATCAACTTAAGACCAATTTGCTGACCAATGATCTGGTACTGGTTGTTCCCAAGGACGGTTCCGTAGAGGTCCAAAGCATGGAAGATTTAAGCAAGCTCGGCGATATCGCCATTGGCACCCCTGAATCGGTCCCGGCCGGAAAATACGCACAGCAAGCTCTTACCTACCATAAGCTTTGGGAGCCGCTGCAATCCCATCTAGTGCTGACGAAGGACGTCAAGCAGGTGTTGTCTTATGTGGAAACCGGCAATGTCGACGCCGGATTCGTGTACAAAACCGATGCAGCCCTTTCGGACAAGGTGAAGGTGGCCTTGACCGCAGAAGCCGAAAGCCATGACCCGATTGAATATCCAATCGGAGTGCTCAAGGACAGCGCTCATCGCAACGAAGCTAAAGCTTTCTACGAATTTTTAAAAAGCGACCAAGCCCAGCAGGTGTTCGTCAAATACGGGTTCACCCCGGCGGAGTAACCTCACATGCGTACATTTGAAATCTCGACTTCGTTCTGGGAGCCGATCACGTTATCACTGCAAGTGTCCATCGCCGCCACTGCCATCGCTTTTGTGGTAGGGTTACTGGTGGCATGGCGCATGTCCGCGGCCTCCTTCTACGGGAAAACGCTGGTGGAAACCGTCTTTCTCCTTCCGCTCGTTCTGCCGCCAAGCGTGGTAGGGTTTATTTTACTGGTGGTGTTGGGAAAAAATAGCTGGATCGGACAGGCAGCGGACCGCCTGTTCAACATCAGCTTTGTGTTTCAGCCGCTTGGCGCGATCGTCGCTGCGGCCGTCGTCAGCTTCCCGCTGATTTATCAAACGCTGAAGTCCGGCTTCCTTGAAGTGGATAAACATTTGAAAGACGCCGCCCGTTCCCAGGGAGCCGGAGAATGGCAGGTGCTTATCTATATCGTGCTGCCGCTCGCCTCTCGTTCGCTGCAGGCGGCATTTATTCTCGGATTTGCCCGTGCGCTGGGGGAATTCGGGGCAACGATGATGATCGCCGGCAACATCCCCGGCCGAACGCAAACGATTCCGACGGCAATTTATTTTGCCGTTGACGCCGGAAACCTGCAGCTGGCCTGGGCGTTAACAGGCTGCACGATCCTGCTCTCCTTCGGACTACTGCTGATCTCCTCGCGCCTAAGAAACGATTGATCATGTATAAGCTCAACAACAAAAATCCCCTCGAATGTGGGTTATTACACCACGCATCCGAGGGGATTTCATTTTCTCTTTTGATGAGAAGGATCTGCGCTCTACTTCACCGCAACTTCTGCGGTTTCTGTTGGAAGCAGGACTTCAAACACCTTGCCATGCTGCAAAATCGTGATGCCGCGCGTCTTATCCTTCATGACGACGACCTCAGGTTTCGCCGACATCCGCCCCAAGTAATGCTCAGGCACTTCACCGGAGTCGCTGACCATTAACCCTTCCACTTCACGTTCGTCGTTTTCACCTAAATTCAAATCAAGGACTTGCTCAAATACGTCCGAGAACTGTTCAAAGTTGTCGGTATACACAGAAATGCATCTCATATGGTCTCTCATCCTCACCTATGGGTTATCTTATTTTGCCGCATTTTTCTTAGGTTTTCTGTTTTGCGGCGTTTTCATACGTTTTTTGCCCTCCCGGCAAACGTCAAGCAGCGGGCAGACATCACATTTGGGGGCTTGCGCCTTGCAGTGATACCTTCCGAAAAAGATCAAGCGATGATGCGTTAATGTCCATTCCTCTTTAGGCACCCGCTTCATCAGCTTCTTTTCCACCTCGAGAACGGAATCGTTCCACCCGGCCAAACCTAACCGTTTGCTGACGCGCTCCACATGCGTGTCAACGGCGATCGCCGGAACGCCAAAGGCATTGGATACGACAACGTTTGCCGTCTTACGCCCAACACCGGGCAGCTCAACCAGCTTCTCATGTTCTCTCGGCACCTCTCCGCCGTACCGTTCCAGCAAGATTCTGCACAAACTTTGAATATGCTTGGCTTTGCTGCGGTACAAGCCAATTTTGCGGATATCCTGTTCCAGTTCCTCCAGCGGAACCGATACGTAATCCTCCGGCGTTTTATACTTCTTAAATAAATCAGCCGTAACTTTATTTACCGTAGCGTCGGTGCACTGCGCGGACAGGAGGACGGCAATCGTAAGCTCAAAGGCATTCTCGTGGTTCAACTCACAGCGCGCATCCGGAAACATGGCACCGATGGTGTCTAAAATATGGCGGACATCAGCCGCGTTCATGTCTCCACTCCTTTCCTGGAGGCCCTGCTGGCCGCATGGTTTTATCCGCGAAAAAACCGTCTTGACTCGGGAAACATCCCGCATCAAGACGGTTGATCTCACGAAAAATGATTATTGCTTTTCGACTTCAACCAGCTTGTCTCCGTTGAAATACAAAACAATTTTATCATTAATCTGGAGGGATTGCACGGATATTGTCGTGTCACCTTGGTGAATATACGTATCCGCTGTTACCGCAAAGCGATAATTGTTGTCAGACGTGGAGGACCGCAAGACGATAATTTCCTTGCTTACCCCGTCGTAACGGGAGAATTTGCGTTCTTGCGGCGTCAGCACCTTAACGACAACCGCTCCGTTTGTATCTTTGCGAACCTCAACATGATCACTGGTCGTTAGCGATGTCACACTTGTGCTGACTTCCGTTCCACGTTGAACCTTCACGCCGCTCGCTAAGGAATAGGTTTCCACGTTCCCGGCAAAAGATTTTACCAGCAAGGTCGAACCATCAACGCTTTGAACCTTCCCTAACGTCAGCTTCACGACTTGCAGCGAGATCGCCGTTTGGCCGTTAAACGTAACGTTAATTGTTTGGCCCGCCTTCAAATCGCTGACTTTAATCGCCCCGCCATTTTCGCCAAGCAGTACAGCTTGATCCACATAGAACTCGGAGGTCACACCGTTCGCCGTCGCCCGAATGCGGCTGTTTGCCGTATTTACCGAAACGACTTCAAACTGGATGGAGCTCTTCACCGCCAACGTTTGCAACGCGTCTTGATTCGCCGTCAGCATCGCGGTAACCGCATCCCCGGCTTTGAGATCGGCCAGCGAGGCGTTCGCTTTACCATAAATGCTGATCGTCGGCGTTGTTCCTTGATAAGGAATTTCTACGGTTTTGCCATTGTTCTGCAAAATCGTAATTTTCTTCGCGGAGGTATTGGCCGATACATAAGTGCCTTCGTACTTGTAGGTCACATCCACATTAACGACGCGAGAGCCGACAACGGTCAGATCTATTTTGCGTCCTTTGGATAGCAGAGCCTCCAGACCGGACAACGTTGGCGAGGTTGTGTTGTAGCTGTATTTCGTCTTCTCATCGATCACGAACACATACGGTTTCTCCGACGCATCCAAGACAGTAAGCGCCTTGGTTTTCGTATCGTAGTTGATCACCGTTGCGCTCTCCAATTTCTCGGATTGACGTCCCGTAACTACGATCTTCGTCACTTCGTCGTCAGGATTCAGTGTCAATTCGACCTTGTCCCCGCCCTTTTCGTCGGTGATCAGATCGTCCAGGCTTGCATCAGCGATCCCGTTGATTTCCACAGTCACGTTCTTCGCCAGCCGCTTGATTTCGTCACGTCCGCCTGCATTCGTATAGCTCAGCAACGTATCGCCAACGAGATCCAGCAAGGTCCCGGTCACCGTTCGTTCTGTCGCTTGGGTCACAACCAAGGAGGCCAGCACGCCGTCCTTCACTTCAAACGTAACCGATGCCCCTTCGTTCACTTCGCCCATCTGATTCAGAACTTGATTTTGGTAGAGCAAAATCGTCTTATCGTTGAATTTGAACGTTTCTTCATTGCCGTTAGCAAGTTTGATCGTAATGTTCTTACCGGTAAGATCAATTTTCGAAACCGTACCGCTGCCGGATACATTCCCTACAGATTGCAGTTGAATGATCACCGGCTTCTTGTCAGACGTAAATGTCTCACGTTGAACAACTACCGTGCTCTCCGGCGTTAAGTCGCTAGCTTTGATGGAGTTCCCGTACTGATCCACAAAAGTGGTATTGCTGTCATAGGTCAACGTCAACGGATTGTTATTGACCAATAAGAGCAACTGGTTATTCCCGAGGATACGCAGCAACGTTCCTTCCGAGCGCTCCAACTGCTGGTTCGGATCGGTTACTTCTACATATGCGGCTGAGCCCACCTTATCCACGGCCAGCACTTTCGTATACAGCTTCAAGGCGCTTTGCGTTGTTCTCGTTTCGGAATCCTTCGTGAAATAGACCGAACGGTTATCCAACGTAAAGCTCTTCATCTGTCCGTTCGTATACAACGTCAGCTTGCTGTCCGTAAGCTCGGTAACAATCCCCTCGTAGACGTTGGCATAGCCCGGGTTGACGTATTCACTGCCGCGGCTAAAGAAGGTTGCGATTTGGGCTCGCGTGACTTTGCCCAGTGGATCGAACCGATTGCCCTCCACCCCGTTGGTCAGCTTCAGTTGAACCGCAACATTAACGTATCCTCGCGCGTTCGCGGAGATGCTGGTTTGGTCGGCAAAGCCGGTTGGCAGCGTTGCGGAGGCTTTCGCTTCCGCGTCTTTACCCAAGGCGCGAACGAGTAGCTTGGCCACCCATTCCCGGGAAGCCTTCTTCTCACCCCAAGCTTCGCCTTCCTTCGTGGATGCGAGCTCTTCGTTTTTGTCAATCAAATTTTTCGACAGTGCCAGCTCCAAATAAGGTTTAAAATAATTGCCAACTTTCAGATCTGCCGGAGCTCCGGCACCGTTGCCCAGTTGCGAATCCAGGTTCATGAACCGGATCGCCATCGTAATCGCTTCCTGCTGGGTGACGTTGTCGCCCGGACGGAACTTGCCGGCATCGCCTAGCAGAATGCCTTCAGCTGCTAATTTGTATATATGTTTCTCCGCCCAAAAACCGTTCGGTACGTCGCTAAACAAGGATACCGACGCAACGCTTTGCGAGTTGGTTACAGCCGGCGTTTCCTCGGCGAATGCCGCCGTCGTCCCGCCCAAGCACATGGCCGTGACCAGCATCGCGGAGACCGCTTTCCGGGTACTGCGTTGAAACGTGCGTTTATAGGATGCCATCAAATTCTTCCTTTCTACAAAAAAGATCTCCTTAAACCATTCGACGGCGGACGGGCGAGTTCCTCCCCAATCCCTTAATTTCTTACTAATGGATGCGTCAGTTCGACATGACCCATCAAAGTATCCACGGGAGAGCCATCAACCAGCACATCGATCGCTTGCACCTCGTCGAATTGGAACAAAGTGTTCTTCAGCGCATCAAGCGCCAGCGCTTCCCCGCCTGCTCCAAGGCGCGCTTCATCCGGCAGCGTCAAATCAACGGTTACCGTTCCTTCCTTGAAATCGGCGGAATGAAACTCCGCTTTGCCCCATAGGGAGAACTGGCTCGCATTGCTAGGAGCTTGCAGCGCTTTGAGGGCTGCCAAATATTTATCTTGCTTCGCTGGATAAGAGATCTCGCGGCTCTCTTTGCTTAGCTCCAGCATCTGATCATCGGTAAAATAAACCTCGATGCTCTCCGTCATCTGCTGCGGTGCATTCGTTTCGTCCGCTCCTTGCGTCGAATCGGAATTTTGCGGCGTAGCCTCGTCTGGTACTTGCACACTTCCTTGGTTGGCCTCGGCATTCCCCGCTCCGTTATTCGGAGCGGCCTGCGGTTTCTGCCCGCAGCCGCTGCTCAAGGCGAGCAGAAGTACCAGGATTCCAAGGATAATGCTTCTTCTTCTTCTGTTCACGGTGACTTCCTCCTTCGCCCGGCGATCACTGAAGGCCGAGATATTCTTTAATGCCGTCAACGATACCCTGGGCAACTCTGCTCCGGTACTCATCGGTTGCCAACAGTGCATCATCGTTTTTGTTACTTAAGTACCCGCATTCCAGCAGCACGGCCGGCATCGTCGTTTCCCGGGTCACGTGCAGGCTTTGCGTACGGACTTTGCGATCGGCCAAGCCGGAAGCTTGAACCAGATGCTTATGCATGACCTTCGCCAGATCCAGGCTGGCTGCCCGCGTATAATAGGTCTCCACGCCGCTGGCCGAAGCAGAGCCGGAATTCGCATGTACGGAGATAAAGATGTCTGCTTTTACGTTCTCGGCAATCTTCACCCGGTCAGACAACGTCGGATACGTATCGCTTTCGCGCGTCAACACTAGATTGATGTTCGGATCGTTTTTCAGCAGCTCCTTCACCTTCAGAACGACCGCCAGGTTAAAGTCTTTTTCCTTCTTCTTCGTCACACTGATGGCGCCCGGGTCGCTTCCCCCGTGACCGGCATCCAGCACGACCGTCTTCTTCCCGCTGCCGCCAGAGGTTCCTCCGCCCTGACTTGATTCCGAGTTCAAATTCACAAAAATTAAGCCGTCATTCTCATTGACCAGCTGGTAATTCACCTTGTGATTCAAATCCAATACGATCCGAACCGTCGAGGGATTGTTGCTGAACAACGCATATCTGACCTTGGAAACATCAGGGTATTCCGTTACCTCAATGGACCCGCTCTTGCTGGCATCCAGCGGCGCGCCTCCAGCCAACGCTTCGGCAAATTGAGCTTGCGGCAGATCGATCACGAGCCGTTCCGGGCCGCTCATCGTAAAAATATTAGGCGTCACATTCTTATCGACCGCAATCATCAGGCTGTTGTTATCAAACGCGATTCCGGTCACTTTCGCCAAATTGCTGGTATCTGCCGGAGGTACAACCGTTCCCGGCTGCTGCCCATCGGTTCCGGTTCCGTTGCCGTTCCCGGTGTTGTTGCCAGACCCGGCATTGCCGGTATTTCCGCTTCCACTGCCAGAGCTTGGCGTCGTCAAATAGGCAGCCTTAGCTGTGTTATCCCAAGCCACTTGCAGCCCCATTTGCTCTCCGACAAACCGCATAGGTACGAGCGTAGTATCTTGGGCAAGCTTCGGCGCGACGGGCAGTTTGACCTCGCTTCCATTGACGGAAGCGGTTGTTTGATTAATGACGAGAATAAGCGTTGTACCGGATTGCTTTATGGTTACCGTGCGCGTCTTCTTCTCATAGTTGACGTCAAAACCTAGCTCCTCCGCGACGACACGAATTGGAATCATCACATTTCCATTCACATTTTGGACTTGTCCATTTTCGGGCAAAGCGAGTGCTTTCCCATCCAGATAAATACTCGTAATGCCGGACGCAGCATGTCCTGTTTGCGCCATTACGAAGAGAAGCAACCAGGCGAACATGAGCGTCACCAAACTTTTTTTCTTCATCCGTCACCCCTACCTTTAGAATTTTTGCCTTATGATGCCGTGGGTGTTCACTTCCATTTCGACATCACCAGACGACATATTAGACGCCAAACCGCTTGGAAAGTTGCGAAAATCTGGCATTTTTCTGCTTAACTTTTGCCAGTGTTTCCTATGAAAATCCTAGGTTTCCTGGATGCGGAAAGAGAGAATTGGGCCCAAGTTTGCGTTGACCGGTGAAATAACGCCTTAAAAGGGCGCTATCTTCAACAAGGTAGGGGATTTGGCAAAAATAGAGGAACTTTTGGGCGCTATTTTCGTGGGAAGGGGGAAAAAAGCAGGATAATGGGGCGATCCTGGACAAATAAGGCCATGAATTACCGCTATTGTCGTGATAGCGGGTATAAATCATGGAATAAGGCCACAAAGTACCGCTATTGCCGCCAGAGCAAAAAAACAGCCCAGCAAATCCTCAAATGGATTTACTAGGCTGGCTATAGTCTGTTAACGGCTCTTGAGTTCCGTTACATTTCACACGGCGGCCTTTCCGCGCTCTTTGATTTCGTGCTTACCGGGTCATCGGATGTTCCAGATCGACATGGCCCATCAGCGATTCGACTTGCTGACCATCCACCGTCAACTCGATTTGCTGGACTTCATCAAACTGGAACATCGTGTTCTTCAGCGCTTCGATAGCCAGCGACTCCCCACCCGCACCAAGGCGCGCTTCGTCCGGCAAGTGAATATCAATCGTTAGTAGCCCGCTCTCCGGTACGAACTTCACCGTATTCAGGACCACCTTCTCCCATAGGGAGAGCAGACTGTCATCATCCGTTTGCAGCGCCTCAAAGGCGCTTTCGTATTTGCTATGGTCCGCTGTAAATTCAATCTCACGCGGCGTCTGCTTCAGCTCCATCATTTCATCATCTGTAAAATAAACCTGAATGGTCAGCTTCTCCGCCCCCGTTTGTTGCGAACCAGCTTGGGGATCCCCCGATTCGCCGGTACCGTTGACCGGCCCTTGCACCTCTTGCATCTGTGTTTCACTTTGCTGCGCCCCGCTGCTTAGGGCGGTTTCCCTTAGATGCTCATTCTCCGGAGGTGAAGCCGCCGGCTTGTTTCCGCACCCTGCGGCAACCCCCAGCATAGCCACCAAAGCCAGCAATACCGCCACTTTTCTTTTCATGCCGCTCCCCTCCTTGTCGTTTCGGCCTCTCTTATCGATTATAAGCCCAGATATTCTTTAATACCCGCGACAGTACCTTCTGCAACACGCTGCTGAAATTCCTCCGTGTACATTAATCCGGCATCGGTCTTATTGCTGAGATACCCCACCTCAAGCAGCACGGCCGGCATCTTCGTTTCCCGTGTGACATGCAGGCTGCTCTTTCTGACGCCGCGATCCGCCAAGCCCGTTGCCTTCACCAAATGCCGGTGCATGACATTGGCGAGCGGAATGCTCTCGTCCCGGGTGTAATACGTTTCTGAACCGCTGGGGTTGCTTGGAGGATCGATGCTGTTTCCATGGATCGATACGAACACCGAAGCCCCGCGATCGTTGGCCACCTTAACCCGGTCTTGGAGCGACATGGTGACGTCCGTCGTACGGGTCAGGATCACCTCCAACCCGGCTTCCTGCTGCAGCAGCGCCTCGACTTTCAGCGCCACAGCCAGCGTAAACTCCTTCTCCTGTTTCTTGGTGACGCTGATTGCCCCAGGCTGGCTCCCGCCATGCCCCGCATCGATCACAACCAGCGGTCGGCCGCTTCCGCCCGTGCTGGTATTCGGTACGCCTGCGGCTGCTGTCAAGTCGACGGTTACAAGGCCATCGTCGAGGTTCGTGACCGTAAACTCAACGCTCCGGTTCAAATCGATTACAATCCGAACAGTTGACGGCGATTTGCTAAACAGCGAATAGCGGATCTGGGAGACGTCCGGATAATCGCTGACGGCAAATTGACCATTCCGGCCTGAGTCCAAAGGATGAACGTCCCCGAAGGTCGGAGCAAAGTCGGCGTTGGGAATATCTATGACGAGACGTTCGGGACCGCTCATTTTAAATACGTTCGGGGTGACGCTGCCGGAAACAGCAAACATCAAACGATTTTCGCTAAAGCTGATGCCTTGGATCAACGCGATAGGGCTCTCAGCTTGGTTCCCGGTTGAAGCTCCCGGGTCGTATGTATCGTCATCCCCCGCTATTGGCTGCCCTCCCGGAACAGAGTTCGGAGTCTCCGACCCTGGGGCTTGGCTGGCCGTACCCGGAACAACACCGGCGGCGGAACCTCCCGCAGGACTGGTTAAGTAAGCGGATTTCGTGGCATTATCCCAGCTGACCTTCATGCCCATCTGTTCACCAACGAAACGTAGCGGAACAAGCGTTGAGTCTCCCTGCAGAAAAGGAGCATTACTCAGCTTGACCAACTGACCGTCAACATAAGCGGTGTCCTGACCCAGCGTGAGCTTGAGCTCGGTGCCCTCCTGCGTGATCGTAATCGTGCCGCTCTTCTTCTCCCAAGCGACTTGATAACCCAAACCTTCGGCAACGACGCGCAGCGGCACCATCACGTTGCCCCTCACGATCCCCGCTTGGGCACCGGCAGGCTGCTCAAGCTCCTGGCCGTCCAACACGATATGTGTCCCGGATGACTCCGCCGAGGCGGCGTAGGCGTTGTTCACCAATCCCGGAAACACGAGCAAACCAACCAACATAAACATCAATAAGCCGAGTTTCTTCATCCGTAAATCCCTACCCCACCCTCGTATTTTGCCGAATCAAGAATCTCATTGACGGATACGCCACCAGAATGGGATCCAGCGAGCATTGTAAACGCCAACATTCCTAAAACGTTGCTAATTACTTCCATAATATCAGAAAAAACACGGGGCTGATAGACTTATATTTTCATAGATTGACAAAAAAAGCCCCAGCTGCATGTCGCAGCCGGGGCTTCCCGCCAAGTTCAGACGGTTTAAGCCAAATGCGCAAATTTCTTCTTCTCGTATGCCGCAATCAAATCTTCGTGCTGGAGCGTCAAGCCGATATCGTCCAAGCCTTGCAGCAAAAACTGGCGGCGGTGCTCATCCAGATCAAAACTGATGTTCAAGCCGTACTCGTCGGTGATCGTTTTTTGCTCCAGATCCACCGTCAGTTTATATCCCTCATGGGCTGCCGTGCGTTGGAACAGCTCCTCCACTTGTTCTTCCGACAGCTTAATCGGCAGGATACCGTTCTTAAAGCAGTTGTTATAGAAAATATCCGCAAAAGACGGTGCAATCACGCAACGGAATCCATAATCCAAAATGGCCCACGGCGCATGCTCCCGCGAGGAGCCGCAACCGAAGTTGACGCGTGAAATCAGAATGGACGCACCCGCGTACCGCGGTTTATTTAATTCGAACTCCGGATTGGGGTTCCCTTCTGTGTCAAACCGCCATTCATAGAACAGAAACTGGCCAAATCCAGAACGCTCAATCCGTTTCAGAAATTGCTTAGGTATAATTGCATCGGTATCTACGTTAACACGGTCCACGGGACCTACGATTCCAGTATGTTTCACAAATGCTTCCATCGTCGATTCTCCCCTTTTCCCTCGATTAGCTCAGGACTTCACTCTTGATTTCCCATTCACGCACGTCGACGAAATGACCCTTGATCGCCGCTGCTGCCGCCATGGCTGGAGAAACCAGATGTGTTCTGCCGCCGCGCCCTTGCCGTCCTTCAAAGTTACGGTTGGAGGTCGAAGCGCACCGTTGACCCGGCTGCAAGACATCAGGGTTCATGGCCAGACACATACTGCAACCTGCGTCACGCCATTCGAATCCCGCTTCTTTGAAGATTTTGTCGAGACCTTCTTTCTCCGCTTGCAGCTTCACGCGGCCCGAGCCTGGAACGACGATCGCCGTAACTTTGTCGGAAACCTTGTAGCCTTTAGCGATTTCCGCTGCTGCACGCAGGTCTTCGATCCGGCCGTTCGTACAGGAACCGATAAAGACATAATCGATCGCGATATCCGTCATCGGTGTACCTGGTGTTAAGCCCATGTATTCCAGCGCTTTCTCAGCGGCTTTCCGTTCATTCTCATTTGCGAAGTCGGCCGGGTTCGGCACCACGCCGTTGATCCCCGTACCCATCCCAGGGCTCGTTCCCCAGGTAACTTGCGGAATCAGCGAATCCACGTCGAATTCGACGACACGGTCGTAAGTTGCACCTTCATCGGTAGCCAGCTTCTTCCACTCCTCCACCGCCTGATCGAACGCTGCACCCTGCGGCACATGCTCGCGGCCCCGCAGGTAATTAAACGTCGTTTCGTCCGGGGCAATCAAGCCTGCTCTTGCTCCAGCTTCGATCGACATGTTACAGATCGTCATCCGCTCTTCCATGGACAGCTCCCGGATCGCTTCACCCGTATACTCGATAACATAGCCGGTAGCAAAATCCGTGCCATACTTGGCGATAACGCCGAGGATCATATCCTTTGCAGTTACCCCTGGTTTACGTTTGCCGACAAAACGGACTTCCAGCGTTTTCGCTTTCGCCTGCTGCAAGCATTGAGTTGCCAGTACGTGCTCAACCTCACTCGTACCAATCCCGAAAGCAAGCGCACCAAACGCACCGTGCGTGGAGGTGTGGCTGTCGCCGCAAACGATCGTCTTGCCCGGATGCGTCAGGCCCAGCTCCGGCCCCATAACGTGCACGACGCCCTGGTCAATCGTGTCGAGGTCGTACAAGGTGATGCCAAAATCGCGGCAATTCTTGGCCAGCGTATCGATCTGCTGCTTCGAGATCGGGTCGGTAATGTTATAACGGTCTTTGGTAGGAACGTTATGGTCCATCGTAGCGAAGGTCAATTCCGGGCGCCGCACCTTGCGTCCGCTAAGGCGCAGACCTTCAAACGCCTGCGGTGAAGTCACCTCGTGAACGAGGTGCAAATCGATATAGAGAATGCTCGGCTTGCCTTCCTCTTGATAGATGACGTGGTTATCCCAAATTTTCTCGTACATTGTCTTTTTGCTGCTCATGATCAATCACCCCACAGAAGGATTCGTACACGTGATCAAGGCAAAAGTGCAGATTGCTGCTCCCTCCGGCCTTGAATGTTGAATCCAATATAACATGATCGTGTTAATTGTTCCAAGATATAATATCTATAAATGCAATAGGTTTAACTTATAAGTGGCACAAAAAAGAGGCGTCCGGTCATTGAACCAATCCGCCCCGCAGCGCCATCACAACCACCTGTGTCCGATCTTCGCAGCCGAACTTCTGCAAGATTCGGTGGACATGAGATTTTACCGTTCCTTCGGTAATAAACAACTTGGCCGCAATTTGCTCATTACGAAGCCCGTAGGCCATCTCCTGGAGAATCTCCCGTTCGCGCTCGGTCAACAGTTCCAGCAGCTTTACTGCCTGCACGTTGTGAGGAGCGGACGGCGATGCGTTGGCAATCGCTTCCTGCAGGGCGCCGGAGGCGAGTTTCGTCTTATAGATGGCTTCCCCGCGATAAGGCGGCACGGATCGCTTCGATCATGTCGCTTGCTTCCGCGTCTTTTAAACGTCGTCAAAATAACGATTTTAACCCCTGCTTGCTGCTTCATGATCCGCTTTGTCGCTTCGATACCGTCCATGAACGGCATCTGTACATCCATCAGAATGACATCCGGACGCAGTTCCTCAGCCATTTTGACCGCATCGTTCCCATTTCCCGCTTCACCAACCAACTGCAGATCGGGCTGCAAGCTGAGAATATCGCCAAAGCCTTGACGAATCATGTTCTGATCGTCGGCGAGCATCACTTTAATCCGGTATGATTCTGTCATGGGGCTCCTCCTTTCCTTCCGTATACTGGTGGTTTGGCTCCTGCTATACTTTGTCTCCCAGATCCCCGTCTGGCAGCTCGTCTTGCATCACGCAACGAATTCCGGATGAGGCTTCCACCGTGACAACAGGGCGTTTAAGGCCGTTTTGCCGGAGAACGAGGCGTCATCAGCCAGCGCATGGACGGAGTTGCTGATGTCTTGAAGCCCCTGGCGCGCTACGACCAACATCTCATCGATCGTTTGCTCCGCTCGTCCGGTATCCTGCCGGACCATGAACCGCAGCGCTTGGAGCTGGACGATCAAGGACGTGAGACTATGACCTATACAGAATCATGGATGTCCCTCGCGATGCGCGTACGTTCCTCCAAGACCGCAAAACGCATGGACGTCACGGAAGCCTCCTGCAGTTCATCATACGCCTTCCGCAGCTCTGCCATATAGGCGGAGATTTTGCTCATGCATTTCTTGACGCAGCATGCGCCGGCGAATGACGGAGTACAGCAGGATCGCAAGGGAGATGTAGCTGATGATACCCGTTAGGTTCAAGGCGCCGTAGTGTATGAAAAGGACCGCCGTAATAAGCAGCGTCAGGAGTGCAGGCCACAGCGGCTTCGGCAAAATCAAACGGAACAGCGCATAAAACACGACGAGGATTAGGAAAAATACCAACTCCCAATCCTGATACCATACCAAATTCACTCCAGTGATCACGAGGATCAGGCCCAATGCCGCCCGATCCGGTCATTACTGGACGAGCACGATCAACGCCGGCAGCGTCAAAAAGGAAGCGAGGGTCGTCCATACGATACATTTGGACACTAGACCAGGAGCGGCATCAAACCGCTCGGCCAGCACAACGGCATTAACCGCAACCGGCATACAGGCTTGAATGAACAGGACGGAAAACAGCAGGCCCGAAATGCCCAGCAGCTTTAATGCCGCAAGAGCCACAAACGGTGCCAATAACAAACGGATCGCCGTGCCCGTCCAAAATGCGGCTGGCCTTACCTGCTTCGCCTCCGGCCGCCCAACCTTCATCATTTGTGCGCCTAAGATCGTCAGCACCACCGGTGAATAAGCGTCCGCGACCATGGCAATACCTTGCTCCAGCCCGGCGGTCAGGTGAAGCCCAAAGCATTTTAGAAACACGGCCAGCGCCGCCGCATACACCGCCGGCAGGGTAAACACCGATTTTACTGCGTTTTGGACAGAAAACTGGGAACGTGCCGCGAAATAAACTCCTGCCGTATTTACAATGATCATTTGTGTGATGACGTATACGGAAGCTTTATCCAAACCCAGTTGGCCAAAGGCCAGCAGCACGAGCGGCAGTCCGTAATTGGCGCTATTCGTTAAGGTGGAGATCAGCGTCAGGCCGGCTTGCTCCGCCGGATCCAGCCGGGCGATCTTCCCGATCGCTTGGGCAATGCCCCACATGAGCAGCAGGTTAACGAGCGCGAAGCCGATCGTGCTGTACAGCTCATCCGAGGATATATGAGCATTTCGCAACGTGTCGAAGATGATAGCCGGGCTCAGCACGTACAAATACAACGTGAGCAGCGGCTTCGTGTCCCAGGCGCGAAACCGGGCCAGCAATGCCCCGGCGGCAACCGGAACTGCAAGCGGCACCAGGACGCCTAGCAGCGTCGATCCAACCGATTGGAGCATAACAGCACCCCCTTCTTTGAATTGCCTCCTATTTTAACGGCCGGATAAAGCCATCGTCCAAGACTAGAAAACAATATAGTTGATAGACAAAACCTATACCTCATCCCCAATAAAAAAAGAGCAACCCGTCCGAGAAACTTCCCGGCTTCGGATTGCTCCATTACCTCTGCTTCTAAAACGAATCGATCCCCATCACATGATCAAGCGGCACCGGCCCGATGCTGCGGCTGTCGTTGCTGTTGTTCCGGTTATCCCCCATCACAAATACGTGGTTCTCCGGCACATGCCATACCTGCGCCGCGCTTGGATCCATCTGCTCCTTGATGTAGGGTTCCTCCAGTTGTTGTCCATTGCGGAACACGTGTCCGTCCTTCACTTCAATCGTGTCACCGGGCAAGCCGATCACGCGTTTGACGTAAAAAACATCGTCCTCTTCCCTGCCGGAAAGCCAGGTAATGATCGGATGCTCCTTCACGTCGTCCCAGAACGTACGGTTCCGGTCTACCCGGCTGTCGATAATGACGATGTCGCCATAAGCCGGCAGTTTCTCCAGCACATGCGTAAATTTCCAAGCGTAAATGCGTTGATTGTCCGTTAAGGTTGGTTCCATCGAATGACCGTCAACTTTATAAGGTTGAATGATAAAAATGCCGATAATCATGCTAAGTACAAAGCCTAGGACGATGGAGAAGCCCCATCCGCCGAGTTCTTTCCACCATGTTTTCCGTTTCAAGCGAAAAACCTCCACACTCTTGATGTTTGTCTCTTATTATAAAGGCAAGTCACATACCAATACAAACATCTATATGATATAGTGGACTTATAGGTTATACTTATAAGATAAAGAAGGGTTATTTCTTAAAGAACCAAAGGGGTTATTTCTATGGAACTTCGTCAACTTCTATACACGTTAAAAATCGCCGAGGAAAAAAACTTCTCCCGGGCCGCCGACAAGCTTCATATCGCCCAGCCGTCACTAAGCCAGCAGCTGTCCAAGCTGGAACAGGAGCTCGGGGTGAAGCTGTTCCAACGCAATACGAGTACTGTTGAGCTAACCTACGCCGGCGCCAGCTTTATCGCGCACGCGCAAAAAATCATGGACGCCGTTGCCCAGCTCCGTCAGGAAATGGACGACATCTCTCAGCTCAGAGCAGGCCGCGTTGTGGTCGGCAGCATGCCGATTACCGGCTCTCACCTGCTCCCTTACGTGCTCCCGGCGTTTAAAGCGAGCTACCCGAACATTCAAGTGACTCTGTTGGAAGATACATCCTTGAACCTGGAGAAACTGACGGCCGAAGGCGGCACGGATCTCAGCCTCCTGTCGCTGCCGTTGCTGGAGCCAACGCTCTCCTACGAACCGATTGGCGAAGAGATCATCGATCTGGCGGTTCCCCCGGACCATCCGCTGACGAAAACGCCCGGGGTGTTGGAGCAGGGCGTTGAGATGAAGCAACTGGAAAATGAACCGTTTATCGTGCTCAAAAAAGGCCAGGGATTCCGCAAAATGACCGCCGACTTATGCCGGGAGGCCGGGTTCGAGCCCAACGTCGTCTTTGAAAGCAACAATATCGAAACGGTGCAGTCGCTGGTTGCCGCCGGGATGGGCATTACGCTGGTGCCGCGGTTTATCGCCCGGGCGAAACGCAGCGAGTTGATCCCGGCGTATTTGCCTCTCGCCGCTCCGGCCCCAAGCCGGACGCTGGTCATCGCCTACCGCAAAGGACGTTATCTGTCCAAGGCAGCGGAGGCTTTTATTGAGACGTTTAAAAAGACGATGGAGGAACGCCAAACGCTTCATCAATCGTAAGCCAGCGGACGGCGGTCATCGAAGACGGGAATACGGCGGCGGACTTGATCAACCAACGTCAAGTCAATGCTGCCGGTGACAATTTCCTCCGCTTCACCGCCCTCGGCCACAATCTCGCCCCAGGGGTCGATGATCATCGAGTGGCCGAAAAATTCATCGCCGCCGCCCTTCCCTGTCCGGTTGCAGGCGATGACATACATTTGGTTTTCGATCGCCCGCGCGATGAGCAGCGTGCGCCAGTGGTTGAGCCGCGGGAGCGGCCATTCCGCCGCCACGAACAGCAGCTTCGCTCCGCGTAACGCCAAGCTGCGGGTCAGCTCCGGGAAGCGGATGTCGTAACAGATCTCTGCCCCAGCCGGCAAGCCATCCAATTCAAACGTTACGCTCCGTTCCCCCGGTTGCAAATACTTCTCCTCTTCCATCAGTCGAAACAGATGAATTTTAGAGTAAGCAGCCACCTCTTCACCGCTGCGGTTAAATACCAGCATGGTATTGTAGACCTGACCGCTGCGATTTTCGGCAATCGAGCCGCCTATGACATGGATCCCATGACGCCGGGCGAAGGCAGCCAGCCATGCCCGGCTGTTTTGGCCCTCTGGATCGGCCAACCGGCCAATTTCCGTCAAGGCGTATCCCGTATTCCACAGCTCCGGCAGCAGGATGACGTCCGGCTTCTCCGCAGCGCGAGCTGCCCGATCCATCGCCGCCTCGAGCTTGGCCCGGTTCACTTCGGGTTGCCCTAAGACGATATCGCATTGAATCAGGGCGATCCGCCATCGGTTAGAACGAG
This sequence comes from Paenibacillus sp. MB22_1, assembly GCF_047200555.1. Lineage (NCBI taxonomy): Bacteria > Bacillati > Bacillota > Bacilli > Caryophanales > Paenibacillaceae > Paenibacillus > Paenibacillus sp. MB22_1. The sequence goes on along the minus strand of NZ_JBLADV010000001.1, from coordinate 1,106,623 downwards.
AAGGATCTTGGTTTTGGGCTTGGTTTTGCACATGGTTTGACTCCAAATTCACCGGCATCCCACACCGCCTTTCGTACGCTTCGATTTACTAAGTCTCATCATAATGGCGACCCTGCGGATTCGCAAGACGGACGCGAATGGGAGTGGAGGAAGCGATGGTTACGCCATTTCGGCGCTTTTCCCTTTGCAATGCTAGGGGACGCGTGGTATGCTTACATTAAATGAGAACCATAAACGGACTTTTTTGAGAAAACGCATTGACGGGACCAGTACGAAAGCACGCGGCGAGACAGAGAGTAAATTCCACCGGCTGAAAGAATTTACATGCTAGCCCTTTCCGAATCCTATCCCTGAGCGGCCGGCCGAACAAGCCGGACAGCGCCCCTGTTACCGGGCATTGAAGTTGGATGAGCTCGTCTCATCAATAAAGGTGGTACCGCGGAAGTCAAAACTTTCGTCCTTTGCATGCAAAGGCGAAAGTTTTTTTTATTTTATTCATCGTTTGAGGAGTGATCCCCATGCTGCGACGCATCGTCGTCAAAATTGGCAGCAGTTCGCTGACATCGTCGGAAGGAGGATTAAACCGGGAGGCGGTTGCGTATTACGCATCCGAATTGGCCGGGCTGATTCAGGCCGGTTACCAGCCATTGCTTGTGACCTCCGGCGCGGTGGCCGCCGGGTTCCGCGAAATCGGCTACCCCGAACGGCCCAAGCTGCTGTATGAGAAGCAGGCTTCGGCTGCCGTTGGTCAAGCGCTGCTGATGCAAGCTTATCGCGAAGAACTGGCCCGTCACGGAGTAACCGCGGCCCAGGTGCTGCTGACCCGGTCCGATTTTCAGAACCGCAAGCGAACGGGTAACGCCAGCATGGCGATCGAAGAACTGCTGAAGCGAAACGTGTTGCCGATTATTAACGAGAACGACACCGTCTCGCTCGATGAGTTGAAATTCGGCGACAACGATACGTTGTCCGCCCTCGTCGCCAACCTGATTCACGCCGATCACCTGCTGATCTTGACCGATATGGACGGACTGTACACCAAGGATCCGCGCCTGGATCCGCAGGCCCAGCGCATCAGCCGGGTCACGGAAATCACCAGCCAGATCTATGCCATCGCCGGCGGCGCCGGCTCATCCGTCGGCACGGGCGGCATGCGGTCGAAAATCGACGCCGCGAAAATCGCTTCGCTCGGAGGCGTTCCGGTCTTCGTCGGAAAGGTCGCCTCTCCTGGCGATCTGCTGGCCGCTTTGCGCGGCGACGGGCACGGCACCTATTTCGAAGCTCATGGTGCCTCGCTGCCGCGGAAGAAGCAATGGCTGGGCTTCTTCTCCACCCCGATCGGGACGCTGACGGTGGATGCCGGTGCCGAGGAGGCTTTGATCCGCGGTGGACGAAGCCTGCTTCCGGTCGGCGTCAAAGAGGCCAGCGGACAGTTCCATACCGGCGACGTCGTAGAAGTCGTCAGCTCAGGTGGCGAGGTACTGGGACGGGGCATCGTCAATTATGATGCAGAACAGCTCCATCACATCCTCGGGCTCCCCAGCACCGAGGTCTTCAAGAAGTTGGACAGCGTCCATCGTCTGGAGGTCATCCACCGGGACGAATGGATTTCGCTAAAAGCATAATCACCCCATCCTTTTTCACTGGATTTTAAGGAGGTATACCTAAATGAGTGAAGTGAGAGAAAAAGCGAAGCTGGCCGGAACGGCCGTGTCCGTCCTAAATCGTTTGACAACGGCGCAAAAAAACGAAGCTCTGCTGGCAGTCGCCGATGCGCTGGTACGCAATAGCGACGCGATACTCGCGGCGAATGAAGAGGATCTGCAGCGGGGACGCGACAACGGGACGTCTTCCTCCATGCTGGATCGCCTGGCATTAACCCATGAGCGCATTGAAGGGATCGCTGAAGGACTGCGGCAAATCGCCGAGTTGCCCGACCCGGTTGGCGACGTGCTGGAGACGATCGACCGTCCGAACGGGCTGCATATCATCAAACGCCGCGTCCCGCTTGGCGTCATCGGGATCGTCTATGAAGCGCGGCCAAACGTGACAGTGGATGCGATGGGCTTATGCCTGAAGACAGGCAACGCCGTTGTGCTGCGCGGCGGCTCCTCCGCGCTGTCCTCCAACCGAAAAATCGTGGAGATCATCCATAGCGCACTTGCGGGAACTCAAGTTCCGGTCGATGCCGTCCAGCTGATCGAGGATCCGAACCGCTCCTCCGTTGACGAAATGCTAAAGCTAAACGGATTGCTGGACGTCGTGATTCCGCGCGGCGGCAGCTCTCTGATTCAAACGGTCGTGCAAAACGCCACGGTCCCGGTCATTGAGACGGGCGCCGGCATCTGCCATACGTACTTGGATGCCTCGGCCGATCCCGTGATGGCGACGGAGATCGCTATGAATGCCAAAGTTCAGCGCCCGTCGGTCTGCAACTCGATGGAAACGCTGCTGGTGCATGAGGCATTCGCTGAACAACATTTGCTCGAGCTGGCGAACCGTTTCAAGGAAGCCGGGGTCGAGCTGCGGGGAGATGAGGCTGCAAGACAGCTAATCTCTTGGGCTGCGCCAGCGACGGATGAAGATTATGCCACGGAGTACAACGACTATATTCTCAACGTTAAAATCGTTCGCAACCTGGACGAAGCGATGGCGCATATCGCCCGCTTTGGCACGAAGCACTCCGAGTGCATCGTTACCCAGGACAGCGCGAATGCCGAACGGTTCCAGCAAGAAGTGGACGCTGCGGCGGTTTACCACAACGCCTCTACCCGCTTCACCGACGGCTTCGAGTTCGGGTTCGGCGCAGAGATCGGCATCAGTACCCAAAAGCTGCATGCCCGCGGACCGATGGGCCTAACTGCGCTCACCTCAAGTAAATATATCATCCAGGGGAACGGACAAATCCGGCAGTAACGGGGTGTCCCCCTTTTTTTCCACCATTAAAACCGGAGGTCATATGCTATGAATACCATACCCACTTTGTCCGCCTCCACCATCTGTTTCTATGGAGCGGGTTCGATGGCTGAAGCGATCGTACGCGGCTTGCTCCATAAGCAAGTTGCTGGCGCGGATCAAATTGTGATGCTGAATCGCTCGAACCGGGAACGGCTCGATTATTTAGCGCAAACCTACCAGGTACAAACAGCGGCTGAAGAGGACGCGAAACGGGTCTACTTGCGGGATGCATCGATTATCGTCCTGGCGATGAAGCCGAAGGACGCCGGCGAAGCTTTGGCTGAACTTGGACCGCTTCTGCGCGAGGGTCAGTTGATCGTCTCCCTGATCGCCGGCTTATCTATCGCGACGATTCAAGTCCTGCTTGGCAGTCCGGTCGCAGTGGCTCGCACGATGCCAAACACCTCCTGCTCCATCGGACATGGAGCTACCGGGATCTCCTTCTCTCCGGAGACCACCGAGGCGCAGCGCGCCCAAGTCTTGTCGATGTTTGAAGCCGTTGGAATGGTTAGCGTTATCCCGGAAGAACAAATGGAAATTTTGACGGGCGTATCCGGGAGCGGACCTGCATATGTTTATTATCTGATGGAAGCGATGATTGAAGCGGGCATCGAAGGCGGGCTAACACCAGAGCAATCCCGCGAGCTTACCGTGCAAACGGTGCTGGGCGCTGCCCTCATGATGTCGGAAACCGGCGAAGCGCCTACCAAGCTGCGTGCGGACATCACCTCGCCAAACGGTTCGACGCAAGCGGCGATCGGCGTGCTGGAAGCCGGCAGCTTTCAGCCGAACGTAAAGGCTGCGGTCCACCGGGCTGCCGAACGCTCGAAAGAAATGGGCGAAGCCGTGAGACAAGCGCTGTTGTAGCAGCGAAGCTGTGTGGTGCAGCGATGGCCGGCAATGCACTTAAGGCCAGTATGAAAGGGGGACGGCAGCATGAACTACGTCGATATCCCATGGGAAGAAAAACAAGCGGCGCTGGACGCCATCCAACGCCTGTGGGAGGAGTTCGCCGCCCGCGGTTGGTTCCCCGCTTCCAGCGGCAGCTTGTCGATGAGGGTCGGCCGGTATACGCCGGACCGGTTCGTGTTTGCCGTAACAGCCGACGAGACGTATAAGTCGGAGCTGTCAGCGGCACCCTCCCCTCCGGCAGGCGTGCTGTTCGTCGATTCCGCCGGCGCGCCCTGTGAGCCAACGCGGCTCAAGCCTTGCGCCGACGCACCGATACACGCGAGAATCTACCGGATGACCGGCTGCGGCGCGATCGCGCACGTACATACGACGTTCAATAATGTGCTCAGCGACTATTTCGCAGCGGATGGCGGCGTCCCACTCAAGGGAAACGAACTGCTCAAAAGCCTAGAGATATGGGAGATGCAAGCGGAGATCCGAGTGCCGATTCTGCCAAACGCCGCCGAGCTCCCTGCCATCCTCAAGCAAATCCCGGGCAGTCTGGATACAAGTGTGCCCGCGTTGTTGCTGCAAAATCACGGGATCTATGCCTGGGGGGCTAACATCACCAAGGCCAAGCGCCATCTGGAAGCGCTGGAGTTTATGTTTGAAGCGCTGTACCGTTCCCTGCTGTTGCCCCCCAAAGGGCATCATGCCTAAAAAAACAACTCGCGACAAGCGATAGCGGAGTTATGCTGACCGAACATCAGCGGCTTCCGCGATTACGCTGACCGCGAGTTTCTTACTTTGCCCGAAATCTTGCTTTATCTCTCGATAAATTCCGCATACGCCTTCGCGTCCATCAAATTCGCCAGCGCGACGTTTGCGTCTTCCTTCAAACGAATGTGAACCATCCAGCCCCCGTCGTACGGCTCTTCATTCACGAGCTCCGGCGCGGTATCCAGCTCCCGGTTCACCGCCAGCACAGTCCCGCTGACCGGCGTAAACAAATCGGCGACCGTCTTAACGGATTCGATCGTTCCGATGCCTTCCTGCGCTTCGAATTCCTGCCCCGGTTCGGGCAGCTCCACGAACACGATGTCGCCCAGCCGATGTTGGGCTACGTCGGAGATGCCGATCTTCACCGTCCCATCCCCCAAATCAAGCACCCATTCATGCTCATCGCTGTACAACACGTTTTCCCTGATCTCACTAGCCAAAGCTTGCTCCTCCTCTTTCGGATGATCTAGCATACCTTACACATTGTGGATTATCTATCTTCGTATTTCCCTCGTTCAGATTATTCCAAACCTAGCTCTCATGTCAATATTATTAACACATTTGATAGAGTCTAACAAAATGTAAGCGTAGCCTTTTCCAGTAAACGAATTTAATTAAAATTATTATGATAACTTTATTGACATCTAGGCGGTTTTTGAGTATTAATGAGATGTGTAAGCTGCGGTTGATGGCAGGGGGAGAGATTACAATTACCGTATTGTAACGCCGAAGGAGCAAGCCGCGAAGCGGTGAATCTCTCAGGCAAAAGGACCTCTGCCGGACGCAACTCTGGAGAGCATTCACGTAGAGGTATCCTCTACGTGAATCACCCAAGGGGAAACCTGCGCGAGCTTCGAGCCTTAGCACAGGGTAACTCTCAGGTACAAGGGACAGAGCCGGGAAGAACCGTTAGGTAGGCTAGCGGGTTTTCTTTGGCCTGTCCTTTTTGCTGTTCTCAAAAATTGGCCGATCCGGCCCTTACGAGGTGATGGCAATGTCCGAATCCGCATTGCGGCGTACGCCGCTCTATCCCGGATATGCGCGTTATGAAGGAGTCCGCTGTATCGATTTCGGCGGTTGGGAGCTGCCGGTGCAGTTCAGCGGCATCCAGAAAGAGCACGAAGCCGTGCGCGAGCGCGCCGGTCTGTTTGACGTATCGCATATGGGCGAATTTTTCGTGGAGGGCCCTGAGTCGGAACGCTTTTTGCAACACATGACAACCAACGACGTGACTCTGCTTCAGCCGGGGAAAGCCCAATACACCTTGCTCTGCTATCCCGATGGCGGCGTGGTGGACGATCTGTTGATCTATCAACTGGATGAAGGCAAGTACATGCTGGTGGTCAACGCCTCGAATATTGAAAAAGACTGGGACTGGCTGCAGCAGCACCTTCCTGCTGAAGGTGTAACCATGCGGAACGCCTCCGACGAGACGGCGTTGCTTGCCGTTCAAGGGCCGCTGGCCGCCTCCCTCCTCTCCCCTCTTAGCGAAGGGGAGGATCCAGTGGCCTTGCGTCCGTTCACATTTATCCGGGAAGCGCGGATTGCCGGCATACCTGCCTTGCTGTCCAGAACCGGGTATACCGGCGAGGACGGATTTGAGTTGTATGTAGCAGCCGAGCAAGCGCAAGCGCTTTGGGACATACTGATGGAGGCCGGGGAGAGCCATGGCCTTCTCCCGGCCGGGCTGGGCGCTAGAGATACGCTGCGCTTCGAAGCTTGCCTGCCTCTGTACGGCCAGGAATTGGGACCTGAGATCACCCCGCTCGAAGTGGGCTTAAACCGATTCGTGAAGCTGGAGCAAGGCGACTTCATCGGCCGCGATGCATTGATCAAACAACGGGATGAAGGCATCCCTCGCCGCCTCGTCGGCCTGGAGATGATCGATCGCGGGATTCCGCGTACGCATTACCCGGTGTTTGCCGAAGGCTCTGAGGAACCGATCGGAGAAGTCACGACAGGCACGCAATCGCCTACCCTGAAAAAAAACCTCGGGATGGCGATCCTCACCAACCGCTATACCAAACCCGGCACGATTGTGGAGGTCGACATCCGCGGCAAGCGGCTGAAGGCCAAGGTCGTCCCGCTGCCGTTCTATCGCCGAAACCCTGCCGCCAAGCGGTGAAAGGAGAACACGAAATCAGATGCTAAAACATCGTTATTTGCCGTTAACCGAACAAGACCAAGCGGAAATGCTGCAAACGATCGGCGCAAGCTCCGTCCAAGAGCTGTTCAAGGACATTCCGGAGAGCATTCGCATTCAAGGTGAACTCCCGGTATCCCCTCGTTTAGACGAATACGCGCTGACCCGCCACTTAGCAGAACTTGCCGGTCGTAATGCCGACACCGACCGATTCACCAGCTTTCTTGGTGCCGGGATTTATGACCATCACATTCCTTCCGTCATTCAGCACGTCGTGTCCCGTTCGGAATTTTATACCGCGTACACGCCGTATCAGCCGGAAATTAGCCAAGGCGAGCTGCAGGCGATTTTCGAATTCCAGTCGTACATCTGCGAGCTGACCGGACTGAAGGTCGCCAATGCCAGCATGTACGACGGAGCTACCGCTTTAGCCGAAGCCGGCAACCTGGCCGCGGCTGCCACCAGACGCAAACAGCTTATCGTCTCCCGCACCGTCCATCCGGAAGCACGCGAGGTGCTCGCCACCTACGCTCACGGTCTGAATCTGGAGATCGTTGAGGTCGGCTGGGAGCAAGGCGTAATTGATCGTGAGGCGCTTGCTGCGGCCGTCACCAAGGACACCGCTGCCGTCTTGATCCAGAACCCGAACTTCTTTGGCTCCCTGGAGGATCTTCGTGCCATCGGCGAACTGGCCCATGCCCAAGGGAGCTTGCTGATCGTCAGCAGTAATCCGCTCGCACTTGGCTTGCTGGAAGCGCCGGGCAAGCTTGGAGCCGACATCGTCGTTGGCGACGCCCAGCCGCTGGGGCTGGCTCCTTCCTTCGGCGGACCAACCTGCGGTTTCTTCGCCGTATCGGAAGCGCATATGCGCCGGATCCCCGGCCGGATCGTCGGGCAGACCACCGATCGCAACGGCAAGCGCGGGTTCGTCTTGACACTGCAAGCCCGTGAGCAGCATATCCGCCGCGAGAAAGCAACCTCCAACATCTGCTCCAACCAGGCCCTGCTTGCCTTGGCTGCCTCTGTCTACTTATCCATGATGGGCAAGCAAGGAATGGCCGAAGTTGCGGAGCTGAATTTGCAGAAAAGCCATTATGCCAAACAGGTGTTCACCGCCATTCCTGGCGTAAGCGCCGCTTTTGAGTCGCCGTTCTTCAACGAGTTTGTGCTTCGGCTGCCGGAGGGCACCGACCCGGCTCAGTTGCAGCGGGATCTGCTTGCCGCCGGGTTTATCGGCGGGTACGATCTGGGACGCAGCTATCCCGAACTCGCCGGCCATCTGCTGATCGCCGTGACGGAGAAGCGCAGCAAAGCAGAAATTGACCAATTCGCCCGCGTACTGGAGGAATCAATATGCTCGAAATAAAAGAGACGACGAAATCCGATGAACTGTTGATTTTTGAGCGCAGCCGCCCTGGGCGGATCGGCTATTCTCTGCCGGAATGCGACGTTCCGACCGTCCCGAAGGAAGATCTCGTGCCGCAGGGCATGCTGCGGAGCGAAGGCCTCGCTTTTCCCGAAGTTTACGAGGTGGACGTGATTCGGCATTATACCGCGTTGTCCCGCCGGAATTTCGGGGTGGACAACGGCTTTTATCCGCTGGGCTCCTGTACGATGAAGTACAATCCGAAGGTCAATGAGGACGTCGCGCGTTACCCCGGTTTGGCGAAAATCCATCCTTACCAGCCGGAGGAAAGCGTACAAGGGGCACTCGAGCTGATGTACCGCCTGCAGCAGGATTTGGCCGGACTCACCGGCATGGACGCGGTGACGCTGCAGCCGGCGGCTGGAGCCCATGGTGAATGGACCGGCTTGATGATGATCCGCGCCTACCACGAAAGCCGCGGCGAGAAACGCACCAAGGTGATCGTGCCGGACTCTTCGCACGGCACGAACCCGGCCAGCGCCTCGGTCGCCGGCTTCGAGACGGTGACCATCCCTTCCACCAAGCGCGGCATGGTGGACCTGGACGCGCTGCGCGCTGCCGTTGGCGAGGACACGGCTGCGCTGATGCTCACCAACCCGAACACGCTGGGCTTGTTCGAGGAACAGATCCTGGAGATCGCCGACATCGTGCACGAAGCCGGCGGATTGCTGTATTATGACGGCGCGAACTCCAACGCCATCATGGGGATCGCCCGCCCCGGCGATATGGGCTTTGACGTGGTGCACCTCAACCTGCACAAAACGATGAGCACCCCGCATGGCGGCGGTGGTCCGGGCGCCGGTCCAGTTGGCGTCAAGGAGCGGCTGATTCCGTTTCTGCCTGAACCGAGGATCGTCAAAGACGAATCCGGACGGTATACCATCCGCGGCGCACGTTCCGAAGAGGCAGCAGGTGGCGCCACGAGCGGATCGGCCAGCTCGATTGGCCGGGTGAAAGCTTTTTACGGCAACTTTGGTATCCTCGTCCGCGCGTATGCGTACATCCGCAGCTTAGGTCCCGATGGACTCCGCCAAGTCTCGGAAAATGCCGTGTTAAACGCCAACTATATGATGAAGCGTTTAGCGCCTTATTACGAGCTGCCGTACCCGGATCAACTGTGCAAGCACGAATTCGTGATGTCCGGCAGCGGGCTGGCGAAGTACGGCATCCGCACGCTGGACGTCGCCAAGCGGCTGCTCGATTTCGGCTATCATCCGCCAACCATCTACTTCCCGCTGAACGTAGAGGAATGTATTATGATTGAGCCGACGGAAACCGAAAGCAAGGAAACGCTGGACGGCTTTATTGACGTGATGATCGCCATCGCCAAGGAAGCCGAAACGAATCCGGAAATGTTACGGAACGCTCCGTACACCACTCCGGTGACGCGTCTGGACGAAACTGGCGCCGCCCGGAAGCCAGTATTGAACTGCGCTTGCGGCTAAGATCATGCAAGCAAAAAGAGATGCTGCTTGAATAGCAGCATCTCTTCTTTGTTCCATCAATGATTTAGAAATAAACCACCCAGATCACAAGCGCCAGCAAAATGCGATATACCGCAAACGGCACCAGCTTGATGCGGTCGATTAGCTTCAAGAAGAATCGGATCGCCAACAATGCAAACACGAAGGCACTGATAAAGCCAATAACAAAGAAAGGCAGTGCATCGATCGTGAAATATTCCAGGTTCTTCATCAGGGAGATCAAGCTGGCCCCGGCCATGATCGGAACGGCCATGATAAAGGTGAAGTCAGCCGCGGCCCGGTGGCTCAAACCTAGCAGCACCCCGCCGGAAATCGTCGAACCCGAACGGGAGAAGCCCGGCCAGATCGACAGACATTGGAACAACCCAATGCCGAGCGCCTGCTTGTACGTAATTTGGTCAACAGTATCCACGCTTGCGCGCTTGGGCGCAAACCGGTCGGCAGCGATCATCAGCAGCGCTCCGATCACCAGGCCAATTAACACGGTTGCGGTGGAGAATAGATGCTCATCAATAAAATCCTCAAATAACACACCAAGAATCCCGGCAGGAATCAACCCTACGATCACCTGCATCAGCTTCAATCGCGGTCCGCTCTGTCTGGCCGCTTCCCCTTTGGCCTTCGGCATCCAGCGCGACAGCCCCAGCAAATCGATAAATCGGTTGCGGAACACGACCAAGACCGCCAAAATCGAGCCGAGTTGGATCACGACTTTAAACGTGTTCGCCACATACTTTGAACCGAGCAGCTCCTCGGTTTTCAGCCACATATCATCCACAATGATCATATGCCCTGTGGAGGACACCGGCGCAAACTCCGTAAGTCCCTCCACCAGGCCAAGAATAATCGCTTTTATGAGTTCCAACAAGTTCATTTCCTAGGTTTCTCCTTATCTCTCTATTTTGATGTTGCCGCTTTGCTCCTTTTTTCTCCGGCGCAGCCAGAGAAAGCCCACCAACAGCACACCTAAAGCAATAACCGCATAGGCGATGTGGGAATACACGTCCATAAAGGCGACGATTTCTGACCAGGAACCCCCTACCGCTGCACCAAGCAAGACAAGCGCCACGTTCCAAATGAGCGTCCCGATCGTGGTGAACAGCAAGAACAGGCCAAATTTCATTTTCGACATGCCGGCAGGGATGGAGATCAAGCTGCGAATCAGCGGGACCATCCGGCAGAACAGCACCGTCCGATAGCCATACCGATCAAACCAGGCATCCGCGCGGCGGACGTCTTCTTTTTTCAGGCGCAAGAACCTGCCGTAACGATCGATCCACCCTTCCAATCGGTCAACGTTCACCAGATATCCGATCCCGTACAGGATCACAGCGCCAAACACCGAACCCAGCGTCGAGAAGACGACAACCCCTGCCGGCGTTAAGCTCGTATAGGTGGTCATAAATCCGCCAAATGTTAAGATCACCTCCGACGGAATCGGGGGAAATACGTTTTCCAGGGCAATCAGCAGGAAGACGCCAAAATAGCCAAACCTCTCCATAAAGTCTGTAATCCAGTTCTCCACGTTGTACCTCCAGTATTTTAGCGAATCGCTTTTTTGACGTTGCGTAAGTATCGGGACCGAATAAAGAAGAAGTAGACCACTTGCACCAGCAAAAAGCTAGCCAAGATCAACACCGTCTGCCAAGCGACAGAGAAGTTAAACAAGCTTTGCATGGCCTTAAACGCAAACAGGCTATGAATAATGGCCAGCGCCATCGGCACGAAGAACAACAGTCCCGCCTGGCGGGAAATGATCCGCGCAAGTTCGCCAGACCGCGGGTGATCTCCGGAGCATCCACGTAAAACCCGGTGAACCGGTCCATACGCACCCCTCCGCCCTCCTCCGCCGAAGCCGCCATGCGCCGTTCCAACAAGGCATCACTGACCACCAGCCCGGAGAACGAACCCTCCCGATCGCCGGCGGTGATCGTTAGATTCTCGGGGATGGCGACATGCTGTGTAACGCCGATCTCGCGGACCTTCAGCTGCCATCACCTGGTCCATCTTCCCTTCACGTGCCGACAAGAACACGATTGGACAGGTCGATAAGTTGCGGATCTGGCGACAACAATAGTAGCCGTCGTATTTCGGCAGGTTGACATCCAGCAGCTCTACTAGCGGCTTGTCGTCTTCCGCAATATAGATTTTGAACATAACGTTTCTCCTTATTCTAGCAATCCCACTCCCAGCATTGTAGCAAATATCGCCCCCAGAAATAAAATAGAGAGGCTTAGCCGTGAAGCTGTCACCTCTCATATCGTCATCTAAGTGTTAGATTTCCTCGTCGCTCCAAAGCATATTCCGCCGTTTCGGCCGGGCGAGCAGTTTGATTCCCCCGCCGATCAGCAGGACGGCGACGATCGTGGGCCGGAGGTATTTTTCAATTCGAGAATAGATGTGAAGCTCAGGGAAATGGGTATCCAGTATCGGAACGATCAGTTCCATCCCAACGAAATAGATTCCTAGCAGAATAAGCGCAATGCCAAGCCAATGCTGGTATTCGCCGCGGGTTTCCATGAGCGGCCGATCCTCCATCGGCAAGATACCGTACCGGCTCGTCTGCTGCAGGCCGTCAAAGAAGCAATAGAACCAGATGATCGGGATGATGAATAAAAACACCGATAACCGCAGCACGTCAATGACGTAAAAGCTGCCCAGAAACAGGGCCATCATCTGCAGGCCGCGTTTCTGCAGCCCGAGGTACATTTGACCTGCCCCAGGAAATGCAGACAGCATCGTCGCCAGCACCTTGCTGCGCCGCCCCTCAATTCGGCCGGCCTCCCAATCGTCAAAGGGGGTTCGGTCAACAAGCGGCTCCCCCGCCAATTTTCGGTGCACCAGCTGCACTGCGTCGAACATGCTGTACAGCCAAATGATCGGCAACAAACCAAGGAACAGTAAAAATACCGATTCATGCGTAATTCCAGTCACAAAGAACATCATCGTGATCAAGCCGAAAAAGGCGATCAAAAATGAAAGCCCCCGCTGCATGAGTCCCAGCTGAAAATGGCCCAAGCCTGGCACAAACGACAGCAGAATGGTAAAGAATTTCTCCGACTCTCTTCCTTCGCCGGTCATCTGCCGAACATGCTCCCGGTAAGCCCGTTCCTCCGGCGTTTCTCTAAGCATGATGATCAGTAGATCAAACATCGAGAACAGCCATAAGATGGCGGCGGCGATCAGCGTGAGTATGGCGAGGTCATCGCTATGCGCGGTGATTGAAACGGCGAATCCAAAAAATATCCCGCCGAAGAACAGGATCGGGTACGTGATTCCCCTTCCTTTTTTGCCCCAGTAGAGATGCCCCACACCGGGGATGAAGTTTAACAGTAAAGCTAGCAGTCGATTTCGCTCATACGGCATATGTTCTCTTCCTTTCCTCTATCATTCCTATGAAATATTGATTTGTTATCGTTGCCAGCCGTCAAGCCAGCCGGTTGTCGCCTTCATCATCCGTTCGCTCAGGGAGGATGAATTCGGACGATTCATCAGTTGATTGCTCGTTACCGCGATATGATCGAAAACACCGCTGCCAAGCAGCAACGCTGTCAAGGTCGCCGCAATCACATAGTGCAGCAGCGGATGGCGACTCCAGGTTCTGCGGCTGCTGGTTCGCGCCTTACTCTCCCTTGCATGCGGAAGCTGCTCTATGATCGATTGCCGATAGGCTTCTTCATCCTTTGGTCCCGGAAGCTCGCTTTCCAAGGAGGATAGTGCAGCAGCATAAGCGGTAAAGGCCGCCTCATCCCCTTGCAGCAAGGCTTCCAAGCGCGACTCCGTGTTCGCATCCAGTTCACCGTATATATAACTGCGCCATAACGCCAAATTCTCTGGGTTTTGTTGGCTCATCCCCAATCCTCCCTTGACCAGTGCTCGCGAATATAGGCCCTTGCCCGGTACAGCTTCGATTCCACCGTTTTCACCGCCACTCCTAACTCTGCGGCGATTTGCTCATGACTTTTGCCTTCCAGGTAAAATTTCGTGACGATCTGGCGATACCCCGCCGGAAGCGCAGCAATTCTTTGACGGACCTCCACCGTTCGCTCGGCATCGATTAACCCAAACAAGTTGCCTTCATCCGAATCCGTTGCGTGCAGGTCCAGATCCGCCGGGTCCCAATGCTCTTCCTTGCGCCGGTCCCTCTTCCGCTTGATGTCGATCGACTTGTTGACGGCGATCCGGGTCATCCAGGTCTTGAGACCTTGAGAGCGATACTCCGGGAGAGATTTATAGATTTGCAGGAAGGTTTCCTGCGCAGCATCCTCCGCTTCCTTCGCATCATGTAGCACCGAATAGGCTACCCGGTACACATAGGTCCCATATTCCTGGACCAGCCACGGAAAGACGCTGCGATCTCCCTGCTGAAATCTTAGAACAAACGATCTTTCATCAATAACTCTCCCCTCCTCCCAACATATTGACGACGGTTGTCCGCCCTGCCCCTGCACACTATTTGAAAAAACGTTTGAACCCGCAAAAGTGCTACAAACTACCGAAAATGAAATAAATGTCATAAAATATTACATTGAATTTGGATATTTTAAATATTTTAAAACAACTGTCGTGATCAACATAGAAAGTGTAAATGCTTGATATTCATAGGTTTAAGCGTTTTATTCGCCTTTAAACTCGTTTGTCAATATACATGACATCAAACTATAATTTCTCTCAAGTTAACGAATTTTGCGTCAGGTTTAATTACATATCGTTAACTAAAAAAACATCTTGGAGGTTGATGGAATGAAGAAGTGGACATCTCGAAGTTTGAAGACCTTATTAGTCACCGGCCTCGCCGTGACCGCACTGCTCCCCAATTTATATCTCTCTCCAGCTTCTGCAGCCGAAACGGTGACAGGTACCTTTACCGCGACCGAAGTTGTAAAGAAGCTGCCGAAAGTACAGGTCATCGCCACCGGCGGCACGCTTGCCGGGCAATCCACGGATGAAACGAGCTTCCAAACCTATCGAGCCGGCTCGCTGCCGATTGCCGATCTGGTAGCCTCCCTCCCAAATAAAGATCAAATCGCTGAAGTTTCTACTTATCAATTCGGTAACTCTGGTTCCAGCGCCTATACGATCGAGCAATTATATGATCTTTCTTTGAAAGTAGATGAAGCACTCAAAACGCAAGATGGGGTAGTGGTTACAACCGGTACGGATACGATGGAAGAAATCGCCTACTTCCTAGATCTGACCGTACGCAGTCCAAAACCGGTCGTTGTCACAGGTTCTATGCGGCCTTGGACAGTGATCGGGACGGATGCTCCAGCCAACCTCTATAATGCGATTAAGTTGGCGGCGAGCGGCAAGACGAAATATTTCGGCACCGTCGTCATGCTGAACGACGAATTCCATGCCGCCCGCGAAGTTACGAAAACGAACTCCTACCGTACCGATACGTTCGTGACTCCGGAAATTGGGGCTCTTGGATATATCGACGAAAAAACAATCCGCGTTTACCGCGCACCATTCCGCGCTCTGAAATCCGCTGCAGATTGGGCAACTCCGTTTGATCTGAGCAAAATCAGCAAAAAGGACTTGGCGAAGGTCGAAATCGCCTACTCCTATCAAGATGCAGGTGCAGGTGCGATCAGCGGATTTGTCGCCAATGGAGCCAAAGGCATCGTTACGGCTGGCACCGGGGCAGGCGGCATCTCGAAGGCCATGACCGAGGAGCGTAAAGCCGCCATCGAGAAAGGCGTCGTGTTCGTTACGACGACCCGGACCGGCTCGGGCAGCAACTATTCCAGCGGTGAAGGTATTATCGCCGGCGACAACCTGAATGCGGCTCATGCCCGAATTCTCCTGCTCTTGTGCTTGTCCTTCTCCAATGACTTCGATACGGTCAAGGATTGGTTCACCACGGTTGGGTACGGCCAAATTGAGCTTCCGGCCAAATAAGGAGGGCTACCTCCATAAAACAAGCAGCGCGTTCACTATGAACACGCTGCTTGTTTTTTCGCCCGATTGACGAGCTTGTGGGGAATCGGTAAGATTTGGGTGGAGGTGTTGATCCAAAATGACTTTACTGCTTACTTTGGGCGGAATCATGATGTTCCTCGCAGTCGCACTCGGTGCCTTCGGCGCCCATGCCCTAAAAAACCGCTTGACCGAGGATCGGCAGAAAACATACCAGACCGGCATCCAATACCATATCGCCCACGGAATCGGGTTAATTCTGCTGGGTCTTACCGCAGCACAGCTCGAGAGCGAAGGTCTAATCGTCCTCGCCGGTTGGCTCCTGCTTGTCGGGATCATTCTGTTCTCCGGCAGTTTGTATGCCTTGAGCTTGACCGGCATCCGCAAGCTGGGCGCCATCACGCCCCTAGGCGGTGTTAGTTTCCTCGCGGGCTGGGTAATCTTTGTCATCGCTGTGATTCAGGGCTAAAAGATCCCCACAAAAAAGAGTGCCCTCTCCTCTTGGAGAAGGCACTCTATTACTTCGCCCTATGATCGCAACCCTCCGCGAAAGCGTTGCGTATAAGCTTTGACGTCCTCCGCTGTACGCACGCGGTTGCGGCTCCATTCCAGCAAGATCCGGTCAATGTACCGGAAATGGACCTTTCCGGCAAATACCGCTTCCTTCAGCGCCAATCGGATCAGCTCTTCTGGATAACGGTCTTGGTCCACCCAGCTGGAGATCGTCTCGCATTCCATCGGCGAAAGCGGACGGGCAAATTCTTTTTCGAAGATAACAAATAAGTTCCGTTCCGGCTCCTCCCGAACATCAGGAGCAGAATCTACCGGTTTGCGGCCGGAGTCGGCCGATGGCTGCGCAGCCAGCCACTCGCCCAACCGCTCGTACATTCCGTGCAAATTATAATGCTCCGAATGGATGCCGGTTGCTTCATCAACCGTCTCGTCGATGCTGATCCAGCCTTCCTTCAATAAACCGCGAATGACCGGGGCAAGCGTTCCGGGTGCCATGTCCATCCGTGATTCCAGCTGTTCAATCGACGGGAAATCGTTACGCTCGATTTGCTGGAAAGCCAGTAGCTGGATCAGCAACATCGCTTCCGTATCGCTTAAACGGAGCTTCCGGTAATGGGCGAGCAGCGGGTAAGGGACGTTCACCATCCCCGCCTCCATCCCAAAAGCCATTCCCTTCGCCCAAGCGTTGTTGCCTTCTTTCATGGCCATAGCAAGCTCACCTTTCACTAGTTGCCTTATGGATACAACCGGTACAGCATCCGCGGGAACGGAATCGTCTCACGTACGTGATCCAGACCGCAGATCCAAGCAACGGTCCGCTCCAATCCGAGGCCGAAGCCGGAATGCGGCACCGAGCCGTATTTACGCAGGTCCAGGTACCATTGGTACGTTTCCGGCGACAGGTTATGCTCCTTGAAGCGTTCCTCCATCAGAACCGGATCGTCGATCCGTTGCGAGCCGCCGATAATTTCCCCATAGCCTTCCGGAGCAATCATATCGGCGCACAGCACGACCTCCGGACGATTCGGATCCGGCTTCATATAGAACGCCTTGATTCCCGCCGGATAATGGGTGATAAATACCGGCTTGTCGTAACGTTCGGCAATCGCCGTTTCATGCGGCGCCCCGAAATCCTCACCCCAAGGAATATCAAAGCCTTGCGAATGCAGGTATTCGATCGCTTCGTCATACGTGATCCGCGGGAACGGCGCTTGGATTGCTTCCAGCTTGGACACGTCGCGGCCTACCGCTTCCAGCTCAGCCCGGCAGTTTTTCAATACCGATTGCACCACATGAGTGATGAAGTTCTCCTGAATCTTCAAGCTTTCCTCATGATCCGTGAAGGCCATTTCCGGCTCGATCATCCAGAACTCGATTAAATGGCGGCGCGTCTTGGATTTCTCAGCACGGAACGTCGGTCCGAAGGAGTACACTTTCCCTAACGCCATCGCAGCAGCTTCCATGTAGAGCTGGCCGCTTTGCGTCAGATAGGCGTCTTCGTCAAAATATTTCGTATGGAACAGGTTCGTGGTTCCTTCCGCTGAAGTTGGCGTGAGGATTGGCGGATCCACCAAAGTAAACCCGTTTTGATCGAAAAACTCTTGCACGGCGCGAATAATTTCAGCCCGAATGACCATAATCGCCCGCTGCTTCGAGGAACGAAGCCACAGATGACGATGGTCCATCAAGAAATCGACCCCGTGTTCTTTAGGCGTAATCGGATAGTTTTCGGTCAATTGGATGATTTCAATGTCGGAAACCGTCATTTCATAACCGGACTTGCTTCGCGGCTCCTCACGAATCACACCCGTTACGTACATCGAGGATTCCTGGGTCAAGCTCTTCGCCTTGTTCCAAGTTTCCTCGGACACTTCGTTCTTTACAACAACGGCTTGGATGTAACCCGTGCCATCCCGAAGCTGCAAAAATTGAATTTTACCGCTGGAGCGTTTGTTATTGAGCCAGCTGCCGATGACGACCTGTTCCCCGACATGCTCATTCACTTGACGAATCACAGTTTTGACCGCCATGCTTATATCTCTCCTCTAACGATAACGATATTTAAAACCCAAGGTTTAAATTCGCCGTATTTTACTTCGATTCCTGCACGATCCGCAGCGTATCGCGAGCAATCATCAGCTCTTCGTTGGTCGGGATGACCAAAACCTCAACCTTGGAGTTCGGAGTCGAGATCCGGCGTGGTTCCCCGGAACGAACCTTGTTCAGTTCTTTGTCCAGCTCAACGCCCAAATAGCTGAGGTTTTCACAGGTTTTCTCGCGGACGATTGCCGAGTTTTCGCCGACGCCGGCCGTAAAGACGATGACGTCAACCCCGTTCATTGCCGCAGCATACGCACCGATGTATTTGCGCAGGCGATATTCGTACATTTCAAAGGCCAGCGTTTCATTGGGTTTGCCGGCTTCCCAGCCGTCTGTAATGTCCCGCATGTCGCTGCTGCTGCCGGAGATGGCGAGCAGACCGCTATGCTTGTTCAGCATCGAGTTCACTTCGCTGATGGACAGCTCTTCCTTATTCATCACAAAGGTAACGACCGTTGGATCCAAGTCACCGCTGCGCGTACCCATCATCAAGCCTTCCAAAGGCGTCAGACCCATGGAGGTATCCACCGATACTCCGCCTTTAACCGCAGTCAAGCTGGCTCCATTCCCGATGTGGCAGGTGATGATCTTCAGCTCTTCGATCGGACGGTTCAAAAATTCCGCTGCCACACGGCTGACATATTGGTGCGAAGTGCCGTGCGCGCCATAACGGCGGATGCGATGCTTCTTGTACAATACCTTCGGAATCGGGTACAAGTACACCTTCTCTTCCATCGTTTGATGGAAGGCCGTATCAAAGGCCACTACGTTTGGAACGCCTGGCATATTCGCCTCAGACGCATTGATCCCCATGATCGCCGGCGGGTTATGAAGCGGCGCCAGATCAAACAAGCGGCGGATTTCAGCTTTAACTTCCGGCGTAACGAGAGCAGAACCTTTAAACGCTTCGCCGCCATGCACGACGCGGTGACCTACCGCTTGAATCTCATCAACCGAGGACAGAACGCCATGCTCTTTGTCGGTCAATTTCTCAAGCACTTTACGGATCGCCGTCGTATGCTCCAGAATTTCACTGACCTCCGTCACTTCTTCTTTACCCGTTGGTTTGTGGGTCAGGATCGAGGAATCCATGCCAATCCGTTCGACCAGGCCTTTGGCCAAAACGGACTCATTCGTCATATCGTACAGCTGATATTTCAAAGAGGAGCTTCCTGCATTAATAACTAACACTTTCACAGCCGATCACCGTCCTTATCGTATTTAAAGAAGCCTTCGCCCGTTTTAACACCCAAATTGCCGGCGCGGACCATTTTCTTGAGCACGAAGGAAGGACGGTATTTCAGTTCACCAAATTCGCGGAACATCCGTTCCAAAGCGGCCAGCACCGAATCCAGACCAAAGCGGTCAGCCATTTCCAGCGGACCGTATTGGAATTGGTAACCCATGCGCATCGCTTCATCGATTTCTTCTGCGGAAGCAACGCCTTCGCCCAGTACATGCAGCGCTTCATTGATCATAACGCAAATAATCCGGGATGTTACAAAGCCCGGAGATTCGTATACCATGATGCCGCGTTTCTCCACGACCTCTTCAACGAACCGCTTCGTCTCTTCAAACGTCGTATCCGAAGTTTTCAGACCGCGGATGATTTCCACCAGATTGATTTTGGCAACAGGATAAATAAAGTGCATGCCGATGACGCGCTCCGGATATTTCGTTCCGCCGGCAATCTCGGTCAAACTCAGCGTGGATGTATTACTTGCTAAAATAATGTTGCTTGGACAAACTTGGTCCAGTTGCGTGAATACCTCTTTTTTGGCATTCAAATCTTCCGAAATGGTCTCGATCACCATATCGCAGGTACCGAGTTCGGCAAAGTGTGTAACTTTATGAATACGGGATAAGATCAATTTCTTCTCCGCTTTTGTGATCGCCCATTTCTCGAGCTGTTTCTCCAAACTCGTCTCGATCATGTTATATGCATGATCCAATTTATCGGCTGTCTCCTCCACGAGCAACACGTCCAGCCCTTTAGCAGCCAGCATTTCACTGATGCCTTGACCCATTGTGCCGCCGCCGATGACACCAATTCGTTTGTAATTCATGGTCCTCTCGCTCCATCCTTTCATCATCTGTACATAATATGGTTTTCCAGATGTCGAAACATACATCTTTTAACACCCAACATATAATAATATCTTAGCACGAAGAAAAAGTAAAAAAAAATAACCGGCATCATGAATTATGCCGGTAAATGGGCGCTGTCACGAAATTGACAACGAAATTGCTCGCCGGAGAGACGTTCTTCTTTTAACAATATCTCTAAGGATTTGTCGAAAACTGCTGAATGCTGTTCAAGCAACCGCTTTGTTCTGGCGGCAAGATCCTCCAAAATTCGCGTATTTTCGTTCATCAGCACCTCGGTCGTCACCATGTCCATATTCACGATTCCAAGCTCGGTCAGCCCCGACGTCATCATCGTATGCACGATCTTTAACGCCTGCTCGAAATCGTTGCTTGACCCGGTGCTGCGCCCGCCGTAGTAAATTTCTTCTGCGGCTGCTCCGGCCAAGGCGATCATAATTTGACCTTCCAAATACGATTTGGTGTACAAGTACTTCTCGTCCTGCGGATTGTGCCGGACATACCCCAGCGCTCTTCCGCGCGGGCTTAATGCAACCTGACTGACGCTGCCTGGGGCAACAACCTCCGCGGCAATCGCATGGCCCAATTCGTGGATGGCCACGCGGCGCTTCTCCTCCTCGGCGGCCTGCCGGTCGGTCTGCTCACCCATCAGCACTTTATCGATTGCAACCGACAAATGTTCCTGAGTGATTTGATCCACGCCATCCCGCATCGCATAGATCGCCGCTTCATTCATCACACTTTCCAGTTGAGCACCGGAGAAGCCAAACGATTCTTCGGCGATTTTGTCCAAATCAACGTCCTCCCGCAGCGGTTTGTTGGCTGCATGCAGTTCGAGGATATGACGGCGTCCCTTCTTGTCTGGCAAATCAACCTGGATATGCCGGTCAAAACGGCCCGGCCGCAGCAACGCGCTGTCCAGCATCTCCTTGCGGTTGGTCGCCGCGATCAGCAAGATCCGCGGCGTGTCGGACGTATAGATGCCGTCCATTTCCGTTAGCAACTGGTTGAGCGTTTGATCGTATTCACGCTGCTGTCCGCCTTCCCGCTTACCGCCGATCACTTCGATTTCATCAATGAAAATAATCGCGTTTTCTTTGTTTTCCTTAACCGCGCGGGTTCTGGCTTCCTTAAACAGATCACGAATCCGGCTTGCCCCCACGCCGACATACATTTCAACGAATTCACTGCCGGAAGCGGCCACAAACACCGCGTTCGTATAATGCGCCGCCGCTTTGGCCAGCAATGTTTTCCCGGTTCCGGGAGGCCCGGTCAGCAAAATCCCTTTGATCGGCCGGATACCAAACTTGCTGATTTCCTCATGGCGCACCATGAAGTCCAGCGCTTCGCGAAGCTCCTGCTTGGCGCTCTCCTGACCGCCGATCTGCTCGAAGGTTAGCTTCGCCGGCCCGCGCTTTTTGCGTTTCCGTTCCTGGGCAGCTCCAATCGTGATGCCGCCACGTAGTTTGAGCATTGTAAATACTGCGCCGAACAACACGATGGCCGTAACGAGCGGAATCACGTTAACGCCGATCACTGCCAGAAACACGATCAGTACGAGAATAAAGCCAAGCGCGGCTTCAATCATCCATTTACGCATTTGGCCATACCCCCATCCGTTCCGGCGAACGAGGCAAAATGATAAATTTGCTGTATTGTCCGTCCGTTAAGGTGATATACACGTTCTTCTCATCCATCTCTGCCGTAGCTTTCAGCTTGCTGTTTTCTTGCTCCATCTGTTTCAATGCAGCTGTAATTTGTGTATATTGCTTATTTTCCATAGCCTGAGCAACGGTAAACATGGCGTTTTCCCACAGCTGGTCAAGTTCCGGCGAAGAATGATCCTCGATATCCAGCTTCAAAGTTCGGCTACCGATTTGCTTCTCCCCGTTCTTCTCAATTTGACGCACCAGAGCACCAAGATCCGTCCCCGGCTTTAAATTCAGCTTAAGCTCCAGCTCGTCCGCTTTCACGTTCATATCGACATGATTTACTCCATCTACACTCTTCACAATATTCTCCAGCGGACGCTCAATCGCCCACTGCCGATATAGGAACCATCCACCAAATAATACAAGGGCGGAAATAGCAATGCTTGCAGCAATTGGTCCAATACGCAGTTTCACGTGATGCCCCCCTTATCTATATAAACTATCAACTCTGTGATATATATTCCCGTATATCAAAACTACAAATATGAGTATATCACATCGTATATCAAATTTCGAAGAAAAGTGTGAAGATATTTAAAAATGAACGCTAGTAGTTCTACCCCGAAATGCTACTTTTTCTCAAGCCAAAAAATAAAACGGTTCCGCGATTCAGGCTCTTCGCCTAAACAACGAAACCGTTTATTTATGATTGATCCATAGCCCCCCTGTCAGCGGTTCGGCAGGGTGAACACTTCCGGCAAAGCTTCGCCGGTCGTGAAACTGAAAAACCGATAATAATGGTGGTCCTTCTCTTTATAGAACAGCTGCCACACCAATTGGTTATTGTATATGCCTGGCAGCAGCCGAACCACCCGGATCCCCGGCAACGATTGTTTGATGATCTCACGCATTTGGCTCTCGGACTTGCCATCGGACAGCAAGCGTACCTCTGGATCATGTCCTTCCCTTAACCAGACCATCATTTGGCGGCCGGATGCATCCTCCCCTTGCACGACCCAGGTAACTTCATCCCATACCGACTTCCAAACCTTGTCGCCCCGGACGAGATCCGTCTCCTGCTTCGCCTGCTGGATAGCGGCTCTTTCGGCTTTCCACGTATCCTCATGAATGTATAGATAAAACCGGTGGAGACCCAGGAGCACGATCAACAGAATCACGAGGGACAGCAGGATCCATTTCGTTCGCTTCCTCAAGCTACTCTTCCTTTCCCTTCCTAAGCAAGCAGCCTCCTTCAGGAAACCGCGCGCCGCTCATTATCGTGCCAACAGTCCCTCAAACGCCGCTTGCGCCTCGTAGCGGATGCGTTCTTCATCCAGTGTCAGACAAGCACCGTGCTTGACTACCTGCTTACCGTTGACCCAGACATGCTCTACATCTTTGGCGCCAGCGGAATAAACGGTATGGGAGATATAATCCGTTCTCGGCAGGAAATGGGCTTGCTCCGTATTTAAGGCGATGATATCCGCCTTCATGCCAGCAGCCAGCTTGCCTGTATTTTGCAAGAAGACCGATTTCGCGCCGTATTCCGTCCCCATTTTCAGAGCTTCCAGCGCAGGAACCGCCGTTGGATCGCCGGATACGCCTTTATGAATCAGCGCAGCCAAACGAATCTCCTCCAGCATATCCAGGTTATTATTGCTCGCCGGACCGTCAGTACCCAGCGATACAACTACGCCCTTCTTCAGGAGTTCCGGTACGCGGGCGACCCCGCTGGCCAGCTTCAGGTTACTGCCTGGGTTATGCGAGATGGTAACGCCGTGCGCTGCCAAGATGTCGATTTCCTCGTCCGTCAAATGCACAGCGTGGGCAAGCAGGGTCGGGCGGGAGAACATCCCCAGCTTCAGCAAATGTTCTACCGGGCGGACGCCGTAATCGTTAACGTTCTGCTCTACCTCGGCGCGCGTCTCCGACATATGCGTGTGCATCGGCAAATCGAGATCATGGGCAGCTTGCACAAATTTCTCGATAAAGGCTGGCGGGCAGGTGTATGGTGCATGCGGCGACATCATCGTGGTGATGCGGCCTTCTGCCTTGCCGTGCCAGTTCTGAGCAAACGCGATCGCTTCTTTGAGCTTCTGATCTTGCTCTTCCGGGGAGCACAACCCGATGGCCCCGCGCATCAACACGGCGCGAATACCCGATTCCTCCACGACTTTGGCCACTTCGTCCATGTGATCGTACATATCCAGGAACGTCGTCGTCCCGCCCTTGAGCATTTCCAACACAGATAACGCCGTACCGGCATACACATCCGCCGCAGTAAATTTGGCTTCCATCGGCCACATTTTCTCCTGCAGCCAGGTTTGCAGCACCATATCATCCCCATAGCCGCGCAGCAGCGACATCGCCGCATGGCCATGGGTATTGATCAGGCCCGGCAGGAACAACAACCCTTTGCCGTCCAACGTTTCGGCGCCTTCCACGCCTTCCGGGCGCTCTTCGCCAATATAGCTGATCGTATCGCCCTCAACGAGCATATATCCGTGAATTACAGGACGGTCCGCATTTAAGACGGCAAACGTCCCGTTCTTAATTAACCATTTACGACTCATACGTTGCTTGTTTCCTTTCCGTCTTCCAAGTAGTAAGCCAAGCTCAGCAAATCAGTAGTGAAGTCAGCCGCATGGATCCGAACTTCCGGCGGAACCTTCAGAATCGTTGGCGCGAAGTTCAGAATCGCACCGATTCCGGCGGCAACCAGCTCATCCGCTACGCGTTGCGCCTCCGTATCCGGCACGGTGATGATGCCGATGCGGATATTTTTCGCCCGGACGGTTTCCGCCAGCTCTTCGATCGGCTGAATCGTGATGTTGTTGATCTGCTTGCCGATCTTAGCCGGTGAAGCGTCGAACACCGCAACAATCTTCATATTATCCTTCAAATACGCATTATAATTCGAAAGGGCTTGCCCCAGATTCCCGGCACCCACCAGCGCGACGTTAATCTGTTGGTCCAGATTGAGAATTTGTTGAATTTTTTCAATCAAATAAGCGACATCGTAGCCGATCCCCTTCCGGCCAAAATCGCCGAAATAAGCCAAATCCTTACGGATTTGCGCCGGATTGAGATCCAGCTTCTGTCCGAGCTCCTGGGAGGACACCGTTGGCACCTCCCGTCGGCTGAGTTCATTTAAGAAACGCAGGTAAACCGGCAGTCTGCGGACGACAGCGTCCGAAATTTTATCTGACTTCATGCTTGTTCCCCCTATTCTTCAATGCGATCTATGAAGCGGCTTAGGCTTCGGGATTTAACCATTCCGAGATGCGCGGAACCATCTGAGTTAATGGCATATGCTCCATCTTCGGTCCGGGCAAAGAGTATAAGAAATATTTTCCATAATAAGATTCCAGGATCCGGGTATCATAAACGATCACGATGCCGCGGTCCTGCGACGAGCGGACAAGTCGTCCGAATCCTTGCTTAAAGCGGATAACCGCTTGCGGGACGGACAGTTTCATGAATGGATTCTTCTTCTCCCGCTGCAGGCGTTCGCTCTTCGCTTCCATCAGCGGGTGGTTTGGCGGCTGGAACGGCAAGCGTACGATCGCTAAACTGGTCAGCGCCTCGCCAGGAATATCCACCCCTTCCCAAAAGCTGCTTGTCCCGAGCAGCACCGATGCGCTGTTCCCTTGGAACCGCCGGGTCAGTTTGGTGCGGCTGCCGCTGTCCATCCCTTGTCCGATCACCGTGATTCCCTCCGCTGCGAGCAGTTCCTTCAGCGGGTCATACACCTGCCTGAGCATCCGATAGGATGTAAACAGCACCAGCATGCGACCTTGCGTCGCCACCGCGGCATCCGCCAGCGATTGCACCAGCGTATGAATGAAATGGTCATCCCCCACGCTGCCCTTCACACTTGGAAAATCGCGCGGGATCACCAGCAACGCCTGATCGCGGTAGTTAAACGGCGAGGGCAGCATCGCTGTGATCAACCGATCCTCTTCCGCCGCCTCAGTCAAGCCAAGCTGCTCGATCATATATTGGAACGATTTATCCACCGATAAAGTCGCGGACGTCATTACGACGCTCTTCTTCCGGTCGAAGAAAAATTGCTTCAATTGAGCGCTGACGTCAATCGGCACCGCATACATTTGGAGCGACCGGCTACGGAAGTTCCCGTTCGCCTCCATCCAATAGACGGTGTCCTCGCTCTCCAGCTTCATGAAGAAGCGCAGCGCTTCCCGTTCCCCGGCTAAATCTTTAAACAAGCCGCTGATATCGGTGATCAGGCTCTCCGCTGCATAATCGTCCTGCTCTTCTCGGATTTCGGACAGGAGGCGCTCCCCTTTCCGAAGCACGTCGCCAAGACCTACGTAAATTTGATTTTCGAGCGCGGTCAGCGTCTCCCAATCCTTTGGTTTTCGATTCGGCAACAGCCGGTACACGAATTGCCCGGGATCGCCAGGGGCGGCGTCGCTGCGGTCAGGCATCAAGCTGAACAGCAGCTCGCTGAGCTTGTCCCAGCTCTCCTTCACGTCCACCAGCGTTGGATAGATTCCGTCGATGACTGAGCACCATTCTGAGGCTTTCTCCGCGCCCGACGCTTCAAGCGAGCTGCGAAGGTTGGCCAGCTGCCCCGTCTTGCTGTCTTTAAATAACCGGGTCAGCGTATGCACGACCGTAAAATACTTCATATGAATCCCCAAATGCTTGCCGGCCACATCCTCTAAATGATGCGCTTCATCGATAACCAGCCGCTCGTAACCCGGCAGCAGCTGATGCCCCGCCTGGATGTCCGTAAACAGCTTAGAGTGGTTCGTAATGACCACGTCCGCGACACCGGCTTCGTGTTTTGCGCGATGATAGAAGCATTTGCGGAACCAAGGACAGGATCGGCCTAAGCAGGATTCCGACTCACTGGCCACCGTCTCCCATAAATCACCGCCGCGATTGCCGAGATTCAGCTCTTCGTCATCGCCGCTTTCCGTTTGGGTAAGCCATACGACCATTTGCGCGGCCGTCATCACCTCTTCTTTAGGTGTTGAGAAGTCTTTTCTATTTATTTTATGTTCAAATTTGCGCAAGCACAAATAATGCTGCCTACCTTTAAAAACGGCTGCACGAAACGGAAAAGGCACGACCTCCGTCAACAACGGCACATCGCGCTCCCTAAGCTGTTCCTGCAGGTTGATGGTGTGCGTGCTGACCATGACCTTCTCTTCGTTCTTGACGCTGTGGTAAATGGCCGGCAGCAGATATCCTAAGGATTTGCCCGTTCCCGTTCCAGCTTCAACAAGCAAATGCTTGTCTTCCTCAAAAGCCCGCATGACCTCATTCAGCATCATGTTCTGGGCTTCCCGCTCCTCATACTGCGGCAAACGCTCCCGCAATCGTTCCCGGACCTGCTCCATAAACTGCTCGAAGGTCACGCCCGCCAGCGGATTGCGCTCCGTGCTGTCCCTTGGCGCTTCAATGTCAAGCCAATCTTCAACCTGCAAGGCGAATTGGCGGTAGTATACAAAGCCGTCTTCGCTTGGCAGCGCTTCGCGCTCCTTCTCCTGCACCATGGCATCAAAAAACCACCCGAGATCGCTGTCCTCACCTGCAAACAGATCGGCCAAACGCTGTAAGGTCAGCAGCGGCAGTCGGTCACATTCCTCCAAGCATTTGAGGAAAATCAGCGCCGTCGCCAGCGCGTCACTGTCCGCCTGGTGCGGACGCTCATGCTCCACCTCGAACTCCGCCGCCACCATCCCCAGCTGGTAAGAAGTCAGCGAAGGGAACAGGATTTTCAAGAAATCCATTGTGTCCAGGATCCGTCCGGTGAACGGCAAGTAGCCCGTTTTGTCCAGGGCGCTCTGCAGATAATTAAAATCAAATGCTACGTTGTGCCCAACCAACACGACGTCGTTCAGGAGTGGAACCATCTCCATCATCACTTCGTCCAGCTCCGGCGCATCCTTCACATCCTCATCGGTGATGCCCGTTAACCCCGTAATAAACGATGGGATCGGAACGCCTGGCTTGACGAAGGAACGATACACCTGAGAAATCGATCGATCCGGCTCTATAATGGCAAGTCCCACTTGAATAATATCATCGGAGGACTGGTTACCCGTCGTTTCAAAATCAAGCACAGCATATTTCATTGCAATTAGTTGTCCCTTCATTCCAGTCTCTTTACAGCATAACAGAAGATAGCCAATTTGAAAATTAATACAAACCATATCTGTAATAAAAATCACAAAATAAAACAAGCGATGCGCCGCCGTAAGCGGGGGTTCGCATCGCTTCCAAAACATGCCGTAATAAGTGCGTGAATTTCCAAGTCAATGAGCGATAAATCTACAATAACGACGTCAACTCGGGACCGTAATGGAGTTTCCCTGTACTGTTCGCACAGGCCTCCAAATTGGCCAACGGCTCGGGTAAGGACGGATCATGGTGGTGAGCCAACTTGAAGTACTCTTTTGCCTTGTCAAATACGCCCTTGTGCGCCTCAATACACCCCAGCGCGTTGTAGATAATAGAACGCAGGCGCTTATTTGCAGCCTTTTCCAGCACAATCCAGAAATGCTTGGCGGCTTTGTCATATTGCTCGAGGTGCAGATGGCACATCCCCAGATAGGTCCGCGCTAACACGCTGTCCGTAAATTGCTTCACCACCTGCTCGAATTGGGCAGAAGCCTGGGGAAACATCAGCAGCTTGTAATATCCTTGGCCTTTCACAAAGGCGGGGTCATCCAATTCAGGAAGATCGGGAATTTCTCTGGACTCCAGGCTCCGGAACGCATGGCGTAAATATCCCATTTTCTCCTCAAAGCTCAGCCATTCCTCGATAATGCCGTCGCTCATATGCTGAAGCAGGCTCCATTTCTTCGCGAGCTCCTGCTTCTGGGCATGGCCGGCCAAGGGGTATTTCCTCGTGATTTCGTCCAACATCTCATTCATTTCCGCAAACACATGCTGAAACATCATTCGCATCCCCCTAACGAAAATGAAATCAGTCCGAGCCTTACGTACATTTTTTGTTTCGGGGGACGATTTCATTCCGGCAGGGAGGAATTACACTTTTTGATGGCCCGTTTCTCTGATTGGATGTGAAAAATCGAATACATTTCAGCGTTTGTTGCGATTTACAGCTCATTGTATTCGAAATTTCATACAAAATTGTGGGTTGAGCGGGCAATTTCCCAAATTCTATATGAAAAATCGAATAGATTGGGGGTAATGCGAACTACGGCCCAATTATATGCGAAAAATCGAATACAATTCAGCGGCATGAATAGTGTAGCGCGGCCGCATCATAATTAAACATACGAAGGGCCCGGCTGACGCCGAGCCCCTTCCCCCATGGCCTCCTCGTGATCCGAAGATGCTTTTTGAACAACCTTATTAACGGATCATGGCATGGAGTTCTTGATGCGCCTTATCCACCGGCTTGTTGTTTTCGTCAACGAACACGACGGTTGGTTTATGGCTGCGGACTTCTTCCGGCGACATTTGGGCATAAGAAATAATGATGACACTGTCGCCCGGCTGCACAAGTCGTGCCGCCGCACCGTTCAAACAAATCACGCCGCTGCCGCGAGGTCCCGGAATCACATACGTTTCCAGGCGGGCGCCGTTATTGTTGTTGACGACTTGCACCTGCTCGTTCTCCAGCAGATCGGAAGCCTCCATCAGATCCTCGTCGATCGTAATGCTGCCCACATAGTTCAGGTTAGCTTCCGTCACGGTTGCGCGGTGAATTTTCGATTTCATCATCGTTCTATACATTAATGGTTCACCTTCTTCGTTAAAATGACGTTATCGATCAGCCGCGTCGTGCCAAATTTCACGGCAACGGCGATCAACACACCTTTTTGGCGGCCAGCGGCATCAACACATTCATCGTCCGCTAAAGGCGACAATTCCGGAAAATCCGAAATTTCCACATAATCGATATTCGCCAGCGGTTCAGCGCTGATTGTGTCGCGGATTTCCGCCCGCAGCTCCCCTGCGGTAACAGGAGTTTGCCCCTCTGCCTTAGCCCTTGCATCCTCAAGACTGCGGGATAAAACAAGCGCTGCCTGCCGTTCTTCCGGACTCAAGTATACATTTCGGGAGCTAAGTGCCAATCCATCAGCTTCCCGCACGATTGGACAAGGAATCACTTCGACATCAAAGTTCAAATCCTCTACCATCCGCGTAATGACCGCCACCTGTTGGGCATCTTTTTGCCCGAAATAAGCACGGTCCGGCTGCACGATATGAAACAACTTGCCTACAACGGTAGTGACCCCGTCGAAATGGCCCGGCCGGGAAGCACCGCACAGCACGTCAGTCAAACCGTCGACCTTAATGTGAGTACGGGTTGGCTCAGGATACATTTCTTCTACAGTGGGCAAAAAGACGAAATCCACACCTTCACGCTCGGCTAAGGCCCGGTCTTTCTCCGGATCGCGGGGGTAGCGCTCAAAATCCTCGTTCGGCCCGAACTGGATCGGGTTCACGAAGATGCTCAGCACTACCAGATCGTTCTCCGCCCGTGCTTTACGCAACAAGCTTGCATGCCCCTCGTGCAGATATCCCATCGTTGGCACGAGCGCAACTTTGATTGATTTTCCTTCTTTCGCTGCTGTGAACCGTGCATCCTTCAACTGTTCACGGAGCGGGACAATCTTGTTAAAGGTCTTCATGACCGGACTTCCACCTTTCCTTTGCCATACAAAGTTCCCAGTGATTCCTGCACGCCTTGATCCGCGCGGAACACATGCTCTTCTGCCGGGAACGAGCGGTTTTTGACATCCGTAACGTATTCTAAAATCCCTTGGCGGATCTGCGCGCCAATATCGGCGTAGGTTTTCACAAACCGTTTATCCCGGTAATCCGCCGTATATTTCAACACGTCATGGTACACCAGCACTTGACCGTCGCAGCCGCGTCCCGCGCCAATGCCGATGGTCGGAATACTCAACTCGCGGGAGATCGCCGTTGCCACTTCTTCCGTTACCAGCTCCAGCACAATACCAAAGGCACCGGCGCATTCCAACGCCTTGGCATCCTCCATGAGCCGCTTCGCATCAGCAGCGTCTTTGCCCTGCACCCGGTAACCGCCGATCTGGTTAACAGATTGAGGCGTCAATCCGATGTGCCCCAGCACCGGCACCCCGGCTTGCACGATGGCTTGGACGGCGGGAGCGATCTCCGCACCGCCTTCCATTTTGACGGCATGGGCATGACCTTCTTGCATCAAACGGCGGACGTTCCGCAACGTTTCGTCAATACTTCCGTGATATGTCATAAACGGCATGTCAACCACGATGAAGGTATGCTGCGCCCCGCGCGCAACGGAACGGGCATGGTATACCATATCGTCCAATGTTACGGGGATCGTCGAATCATACCCGAGAACAACGTTGCCCAGCGAGTCTCCGACGAGCAGCAAATCCGCACCCGCTTCCTCGGCCAGTTGGGCCGACGGATAGTCGTAGGCGGTAATCATCGCGAGCGGAATGCCGTCTTGCTTCATTTTTTTCATTTTCACAATGTTTAAAGCTTGTTTCCCTGCCATTTGATCCATCTCCTTCGGTTTGACTTTGTGCGAGTCCTCCAAAAACGCGCACAACAAAAAAACCTTTTAGTTTGGCACTAAAAAGGTCCGAAGTCCAAAGAAGAGTGAGTTATATCCTCGTTCTTCTGTCTCGGTCCTCTTTCGGCTCAGAGCAGAATCCAACGCAACTTGATTTGTGGTCGTTCAAAAAGTCGGCCGACGGTTTGAACTTTCACCACATTCATACCTCCGACAAGCAACCGGAGTGCAGTTCAGAACGATGCCGATACCGCCTCCTGTGCTCAGTATAACAAATTACGTTATTTTTTTCATCCGCCAAGTTGTACTTCTCCAGAGAATATCGTGAAATGTTTGCCATTCTGATCCAAAAGGAATAATGCGCCGCTCGAATCCAATCCGGTTGCTGTGCCTTGGAGCACCCCGTTTGGCGTATGCACGGTGATCTCTCGGCCCAACGTGACCGACAGCGCCTCCCACAAGTGGCCGATCGGTGCAAAACCTTCCTGGATATAAAGCTCGTAAAGCTGCTCCAGCTCCTTGATCACCGCGCCGATCAAGCTTGTCCGATCAATCCGCCGCCCGCTTTCAATACATAATGAGGTCGCGATGGTCTCCAGCTCCGGCGGAATGTCAGCAGCCGTCAGATTGACATCAATGCCAATCCCGGCGACGGCGTACCGGATCAGCTCGTCCTCCGCCGCAGACTCCACGATAATGCCGCACAGCTTACGGCCGCGGGCTAAAATATCATTTGGCCATTTGATACCGGCATCTACGCCGGTGACTTTCCGTATGGCGCGGCAAACCGCCACTGCGGTCAGCAAGGTCAACTGCGGCGCAATCGACAGCGGTTGGCGGTCGGGACGCAGTAATAGGCTCATCCACACGCCTTTGCCCGGCGGTGAATACCAGCGGCGACCTTGGCGCCCGCGCCCCGCCGTCTGCTCTTCGGCGAGCACAAGGGTGCCGTGAGGCGCGCCTTCCTCCGCCAGCTTGCGGACTTCTTCCTGCGTGGAGGACGTGCTGTCCAGCAGCTTCAGCCGTTGTCCAAACGTCTTCGTCCCCTGCAAGGCATGCAGCAAACCGGCTTGACTCAGCTTGTCGGGCTGCCGAGTCAACCGGTATCCCCTGCGCGGGGCGGACTCAAATTCGTAGCCTTCTTCGCGCAGCTTGGCGATTTGCTTCCATACCGCCGTCCGGCTGATCGACAGCCGGCGGCTGAGCTCCTCGCCAGATATATATTGCCCCGGATGCTCCAGCAGCATGTCAAGCAATCGGTTTGCTTCCATCATTCTTCACCACCGTTTCCACATGTTTCAGGAGAGTTAGCCGGTCGTTGGGCAGCTCACCTGCGGCAACTGCGATCAGCAGTTGCTTCAGCAGTTCGCTAAGCCAAGGGCCGCCTTTGCGGCCGGCCGTTTGCAGCACTTCGCCGCCGCTGATGGCCAGCTCCTTCAGCGTATGTACTTGCACCTCGCGGTGCCACTGGCCCGCGCGTGCCAGGATGGCCTGGTCGGCCTGCCGCTTGGCGTCGTCGCCTATGGCCGCTTGCACCACCGCCTGCTGGCGGTGCAGCCACCGCCCGGCGGTCTCGCGGCCAAACGCGACCTGCAGGCCGATCCAGCCGCGCCGCTGCTCGCGCTCGCCTGGCGCCTCGGCCAGGATGGCTTCCCACGCTTCGTCAAAGCGGACGATCCCAGCCGCCTCTTGGGCGGTCTGGTTGGGGAACGTCCAGCTTTTGAGCAGCGGGGAAGCCGCCTCGCCCGGGGCGCCAAGCGCCTGCAGCAGCAGCGACCAGCGCAGCGCCGGCGGCGCAGGCGCCAGCAGCGGCAGCGCCGCCAGCAGCGCGCGGCGCGGCGGCTCGCGGTGCAGCAGGCGCCGCGACAGCGCGGCGATGGCGCCTGGCGTGGCTGCAGCGCCTGGCGTTGCCTCAGCGGCGCCCGCCCCCGCCTCGGCGCCATGCGCCTCCGCCGCAGCGGGCTCCTGCGCTGCCTTCGCGTACCGCAGCAGCCCGCTGCGTTCCAGCAGGGCCAGCCCGCGCAGCGGATCCGGGCCCTGCACTATTTTTTCCAGCTCCATCCGCACGCGCTCCTTCGCAATGTAGCCTAGCTTGTCCCGACCTGCAAGGAGCGCCTTCCACAAGCTTAAAACCGGGCGGAACCCAAAGGTCGAAGCGAACCGGACCGCCCGCATCATGCGCAGGGCATCTTCCGCAAACCGTTCTTCGGCATCGCCCACGCAGCGGATCAGCCCGCGCTCAATATCCATCCGGCCGCCAAACGGGTCAATCAGCTCGCCTTCCAGCCCCCGGGCGATCGCATTCATCGTAAAATCCCGCCGCCGCAAATCCTCTGTCACCGCATCGACGAACTCCACCGAAGTCGGACGGCGATAATCGGCGTAATCCGACTCCTTGCGGAACGTCGTCACCTCAAACGCATGATCCCCCATCATCACCGTTACCGTCCCGTGCTGAATTCCCGTTGGGATCGTGCGTTCAAACAACCGAACCACCTCATCCGGCTTCGCTGAAGTAGCAATATCCATGTCGTGGACCGGGCGCCCCATGAGTTCATCACGCACACAACCCCCGACAAAAAAAGCCTGGTGCCCGCCATCTCGCAAAATACGCAGCACACGTTCCCCCTGAGCTAGCATAAGGGGGTCAACTTGACTCCAATGATGTTTTTCGATTGCGGACACCTCCCTTCCAATCAATACAAGCATAGACAAAAAATCGGCACAGCAAGCGCAGGGCTCTCCAGCCCTGCGCCGTTAACATGCTGCGAATTCGCTTAATCATCGTCCGGTCCCATCAACCGCACGCCGGATTTAACGTTGGCATTGGAACATTTAGCACACGGTAATAAATTTCTTCGTATGCTGCCATCATTTTATCGCTGCTGAACTCGGTTTTGGCCCGGGTTAAACAGGCTTCACGCATCCGCTCAGCCAGCTCCGGGTTCTTCAGCAGCGAGATGCAGTACTCTGCCATCTGCTTCGTATCGCCGATCGGCGCCAGGAAACCGGTCTCCCCGTGCTTCACCAGCTCCGGAATCCCGCCTGCAATTGAGCCGATGGTCGGCACTCCGCAAGCCATCGCCTCCAGGGCGACCAGGCCAAAGCTTTCCTTCTCCGAAGGCAGCAGCAAGACGTCCGCCATGGAAATCACATGAGCGATATCGTCCTGTTTTCCGAGGAAATGCACCCGGTCGGCCAGGCCCAGCTCCTTGATTTTGCATTGGATCTTGGGCAATTCCGGTCCTTCACCGACAAACAACAGTTTCGACGAAACTTCCCGGTTGACTTGATGGAAAATATCCACCACATCACTCACCCGCTTCACCGGCCGGAAGTTGGAGATATGCATCAGCACTTTCTCGCCGGGAGCGGCAAAATTCATCCGGCAGCTCTTGGCGTCGCGCGGGTAATACACCCGCTCGTCAACAAAGTTATACGTCAAGTCGATATCCCGCGTGATGTCGAGGACCTCGCGGGTTTCCCGCATCAAATCGCGGGACACCGAGGTTACAGCGTCACTTTCATTAATCGCCAACCGAATCAAGTCCTTGAGCGATTCGTCCTGCGCCAATACGGTGATATCGGTCCCATGCAGCGTTGTCACGACCTTAAGCGAGTCTCCCACCATCTGCTTGGCGAGAAACGCGCAAACCGCGTGTGGCACCGCATAATGAACATGCAGAATATCCAGTCCTTGCTCTTTGGCTACCGTAGCCATTTTGGTGGCTAAGGACAAATCATAAGGCGGATACCGGAACACGTAGTAATCGCTGACTTCAACTTCGTGGTAAAAAATGTTTTTATGGTAACTCCCTAAGCGAAAAGGAACGCTATGCGAAATAAAATGGACTTCGTGGCCCTTCTCCGCCAGCAGCTTCCCGAGCTCGGTGGCCACAACCCCCGAACCGCCCAAGGATGGATAACATGTGATGCCAATTTTCAAAAATGGTTCCATATGGTGGGGGCCTCCTTTGTTGTTTGTTCCCTCTTTCAGCTTATGTGCGATGGGAGCCAAATAGATTAACCTGATATGCGGTTTTCGTCATAAACCCTTCTGCGAAAGGAATCAAGGCACGCTGACCAATCAGCGAGTCGCGGGCTTTGACCCGTTCCACATATCCCTGATTCAGCGGGGTTAAGGCAATGTCTTCGCCCGGCGAACCGGCCTCGAATTGAGAACGGTAGCACCGGAGCGCCCGCTCCTTCTGCTCGTAGGTTGCGCTCACATCGACGATCAGATCAGGCGTCACCCAATCATTAATGAAATAAAAATAAAGCTCAGGCGCAGCGACCGCCGGCTTGTCCGGCATGTACCGACGCAGCTTGGCGTTGAAGACCGCAGCCTCCACCAACTTGCTGCAATCGATATGATCGGGGTGGCGATCCTCCCAATACGGGGCAAAAACCACCCGCGGTGCATACTGACGAATCACCTCGGTTACCGCAGCCAGCTGCTCCGCCGACCCGGTTAACCCACGGTCAGGAAGCCCCAAATTGATGCGAGCGGCTAATCCGAGCACATCGGCTGCCGCCTCGGCTTCCTGCTTACGCAGCACCGGATTGCCATTGGAGGACAGCTCGGCTTCGGTCAAATCGCAAATGCCCACGCGGTACCCCGCGGCAATATGCTTGGCGATCGTGCCGGCCATGCCGATTTCGGCATCGTCCGCATGTGCCCCAAAGATTAAGATATCCAGTAAGCCGTTCATTTTGTCAACCCCGGTTTATTCTGTTCCACCAGTTCGCGCCAACCGAAGTCGCCGCGATCCAAGGCACGTACCAAAATTTCGGCGGTGGCCATATTCGTTGCTACTGGAATCCCGTGTACGTCGCACAAGCGCAGCAGTGCGGTGATGTCCGGTTCATGGGGCTGTGCCATCAACGGGTCGCGCAGGAAGATGACCAGATCCATCTCGTTCTGGGCAATTAACGCACCGATTTGCTGATCCCCGCCGAGCGGTCCCGACAGGAACCGGTGTATTTTTAGCGAAGTATTTTCCATGATTTGCCTTCCGGTCGTCCCCGTGGAATAAAGCCGCTTATCTTTGAATACATGCTCGTAGGCGATGACGAAATTAACGATATCTTCTTTCTTACGGTCATGAGCTATAAATGCGATGTTTAACATATGCCTTATCCCCTTTATTCATCCATGAAATGGTCGAACCCGTAAATCATGCCCTTGCAGTCAATCACTTTCTTAATGGCCAAATTCACGCCCGGCATGTAACCGGCACGCTCATACGAATCATGACGAATCTTCAGCGTCTGGCCAAAACCGCCAAACACAACTTCCTGCTGTGCAAATACGCCCGGTAACCGGACGCTATGTATCCGAAAACCGTTATAATAACCGCCGCGTGCGCCTTCAATCGTCTCTTCCTCATTCGGGTTGCCCTGACGAAGCTCCTTCCGGTTCTGCGCGATCAGCTCAGCCGTCTTCACCGCTGTCCCTGAAGGGGCATCCAGCTTCTGGTCGCCGTGGTATTCGATGATTTCCAGATGCGGAAAATATTTCGCCGCCTGTGCCGCAAAACGCATCATCAGAATCGCCCCGATGGAGAAGTTCGGAGCGATCAAACCACCGATCCCCTGGGCGTGGCACAGCTTGTCCAGTTCTTCGATTTGCTCCGGCGTAAACCCGGTCGTCCCTACAACCGGCGAAACGCCGTACCGAATCGCGAGTTCGGTGTTCGTATAAGCATACTGCGGTGTCGTAAAGTCTACAAGCACTCGCGGGCTCGTCTCCCGCAGCGCCTCTTCTAAATTCGTGGTTATCGGCACGCCGCAAGCCGGAAGGCCAACCAGCGTTCCGGCATCGATGCCTTCATTTGATAAATTCACAGCGGCAACCAGCTGAAGCTCCGGGTCCTGGAGCACCATTTTAACGACTTCTCTGCCCATTCTGCCTGCGGCGCCCGCCACGGCGACTTTAATCGGTTCCGACATCTCGATCTCCTCACATTCTCTACTAGGATGATTGCTTCATTTGCTGCTTCAATCGCTGCTCCAGCTCTTTCAGCTGACCTGCTGCACCGGCGTCCAAAGGAAGGGCCGATGCATTGCGAACCGCCTGCAGCGCAAGGTCGTAGCATTCCAGCTCGCCGTAGGCGATCGCCAGCCAAACCTGCGCATCCAACGACAACGGATCAAGCTCGACCGCACGCTTTAACATGCGGGCTGCCGGCTCGGCTGCCGCTTTCCGCTTGGCGCCGGTCGCCTCCAGCTGCCGTCTGGCCATTTGCGTCAGTTCCATGGACTGCAAACGATCGCAATGCAGCTTATATTCGTCCTGCTCAGGCTCCAAGGCCGCAGCCAGACGCGCGTGTTGCAGCGCCTTATCCAGCTGCCCGCTCCGGGCGCAGGTAATCGAGTAGCGATAATGGATGTCCGCGTGATCCGGCTGGACGTCCAGCGCTCGCTCGAACCAGTGCATCGCCTGCGCAAAGTCGTTTTCATAGATGCTGCGGTAAGCTCGTTGTAAATAATCCTCCGCCTTCATATGCTATCCCCCTTTACTGTAGGGATGATCATGCTAACAGCATATGAAGGATGACCCTATTCGGTGTCCTTTTTCGTCCATCGATCCGCATCCCGGGTCGCAAACTTATGCATCACCTTATCATGGGCCTCGGTGAGATTAATCCCAAGCGAATTGGCAAAGC
The DNA here is from genome assembly GCF_047200555.1 of Paenibacillus sp. MB22_1. Taxonomy (NCBI): domain Bacteria; kingdom Bacillati; phylum Bacillota; class Bacilli; order Caryophanales; family Paenibacillaceae; genus Paenibacillus; species Paenibacillus sp. MB22_1. Next base: position 1,068,445 of record NZ_JBLADV010000001.1, on the reverse strand, counting down.
ATATGGTAATAAACAGGATATCGCCCAATTCCAGCTCGATCGAATTTTCCGGTTCATCCTTCTTCTTTGGCTTCTCACCAAAGGTATGGTTCACCTCGCGGGCCAGCTCGCCTACTTCCTCCGCCATTCGAGCGAGCATCGTCAGCGGGCTGAAATAGCCTTCTTTAAACTGCGAAATATAACGGTCTACTTCGCGCTGCATTTCCGCGAGAGATTTCTCATTGTTCCTATCCAAGTGCCAATCCCTCCGCTTTATGTCCCGTTTTCCCCTATGTTATCGTAAGTAGGTGACGAAAACAAATCCTTTTTTAATCGGCGCGGAAAAAGGTATACTAGGATAGGAAGATCTATCCAATTGGCGGTAGTAAGCTACATAACATAAATTACGCTGGGGACAGGTGAGGTTTTTTCATGGCTTTGAGCAAATTAACCGGATTTCTAAAAACGCTGCTGCCCATCATGCTGGGTACGGCGATTTATGCGTTTGGCCTTCTTTATTTTATCCTGCCCAACCAACTGATGGAAGGCGGGGTTACAGGCGTGACGCTGCTGCTGAACTATGCGTTTGGCATTTCACCTTCGCTGTCCAACCTCATGTTAAATATCCCTTTGTTTCTGATCGGCTGGAAGATCCTCGGCGGACGGTCCATTCTTTGGACCGGAGTCGGCATCGGCTCATTAACGCTCTTCCTGTGGCTGTTTGAACGGATGATTGATGAGGGTTGGATTTTGCCGTTCGAGACGCAGACGGACTATATCCTCGTCTCGTTGTATGCAGGGGTGACGCTGGGGGCAGGACTTGGCATCGTCTTCCGTTTCGGCGGCACAACCGGAGGATCGGATATCGTGGCGCGGATTCTTGGCCGCAAGTACGGGTTTAGTATGGGGCAGGTCATCCTGACGCTGGACATCATCATTATCGGGTTATCGCTCTTCTATATTAGGAAGGAAAATATTTTGTACACGCTTGTGGCCGTATTTATCGCCTCGAAAGTGATCGATTTTATTCAAGAGGGTGCGTACTCCGCCAAGGCGTTTACGATCATCAGCGACCATGCCCCCGCGATTGCCGATATCATTACGAAGGAGATGGATCGTGGCGTCACACTGATTCCGGCCATTGGGGCTTACTCCAAGCAAGCGAAGCATATGGCCTACTGCGTCGTGTCGAGGCAGGAAAGTCGGCGGTTGCAATCGATCGCCAAATCCGTGGATCCGCGGGCATTTATCATCATCAATGACGTCCACGATGTACACGGGGAAGGGTTCAAGGAAGATTAAAGGCACATAAACATAAACCTGCAAAAAAGCTTAAGAGGGTTAAGGTCATCCCTGCCTCTTAAGCTTTTTGTGTGATTCACGGCTTAAAGCCGGTACCGATTCATCTCTTCCGCCCGGCGCTGCGCTCGTACGGCAGTTACGGCTTGGTCAGCGCGATACTTCCGGATTCCCGTATAGGTCAAGGCAAGCACGATCCAAAGCCCGATCAGAGCGCTCCAATACCACGGGCTGTCTACGCCGGTGACCGGCAGGAATACGGGCTCGTCTCCCCGGCGGCCAAACAATGCTTTTAATGCGCCTTCTCCTTGCTCGATGGCCCCTTTCAGAGCCGTTTCATCCCAGGTTGGTGCACTGCTTAGCCCTCCCGTATACGACAGCCACGACTCAAAGCGGTTGATCTCTGAGGCCGGGCGACGAATCACTGCGGCCGGGCGGACGACATCGTAATGATCCTGCAACGCTTGGAACGCCTTACGAAGCTCCGCAGGTTTTCCGCCTGCACGCGCCTGTTTCATCTGCTGCAAATTATCGGACATGACTTTATAATATTGCTGCCATAAGGCCTTATCTGGATGCAGCAGGCTATTGACCGCCAGCCGCAGTCGGGCCGAGGATTGCGCCCACGCTTCAGGCTGAATATCCACCTTAACTAACGTCTCTTTGGTGTCCATAATCGTTTCCGCCAAGGCATGGATGCCCTCCACCGAGGTTAACCCCTTAAAGGATACCCCCTCCAGCGCGTTAATTAACGCCTCCATGTCAGCCAATGCTTCTTGGGTACTTCCCTGCTGCATATGCTCATATAGCCGTTCCGATGCCAACTCAAGCTGCTTTAGCCGCTCGCTGCGTTCCTGTTCGGACATCGCTGGCGCCACCGCCTTCAACGTTGCTGGCGTGCTCTCAGTCCCGTTCTTCTCCGGCTGAGCGAATACCACCGAATTCCATAGCAGCATGGCGGCAAGCAAAGCAAGTACGGCTACCGCTCCTTTCAACCAAGTTCTTCTCACGGACATCCCCTCCCTACCATCATGGTATGGCAGGCTGTCCTACGTTAGAACCCCGCTCTCAGGCGCGTTTGGCCTGCTTCAGCGCCAGCCAGCCGGCGGCAATGCTCGCCACCGTCAAGAGGACGGTAAAGATCGCCACTTCGGACACGTCATCCCACAACGTCTCCGGTAACCAGGGATAGACCTCATAGGTATAATCCACCGTATCGTTTAGCAGGGTCCAGGCACCGGCCCCAAGCAGCATCAACGTCCCAAACTTATACAATCGGACAAACAGCATCGCCTCTACGGCCATCGCCAAATGGGAGGCGACCAGCATCCAGTCCTGCCACACCAGCTCCCCGCCCTGATACGCCCCGGCAAAAATCATCGTCACGGCCCACACCCCGTATTTCACACTCGTCACGACCGCCAGCCCCTCGATCAGGGTTCGGAGGCGGTAATATTTCGCCAATGTCGCCGGGAACAACAAAAACAGCAAGCTTAACGTAAAGAATAAGCTGGCCGTCGGGCTGTCCGGAACGAACACGATTTGCCAATGCGGATGGTTCCGCCAGGTGTCTAGCAGCTGCGCATCATACCAAATATAGCCGTAAACCGTCCCCAATAGATTACATACGAACAATGCCCAAAGAATGAAGCGGGAAGATAAAAAAGACTTGCTCCACAGATCCGATAGTTTCAAGCGCGATCTCCCTCTTTTTCCACGAAAATAGCACCACAGCTTAAAAAAACCTGATCGCAATACGATCAGGTTTTTAGATTACTACTTATTTTACTGTTCTGCTTTTTGTTTCGCAAGCCATTCAGCCAAGTGGTCGATGTCTTGATCCGTCAAGCCTGCGCTAATCGCAGTATCATACATTGCAGGCATCTTGCCATTGTATCCTTCTTTAATAATCGAAAGGATTGCTTCCTTATCATGCTTGTCACCAACGCCGCGAAGCGATGGTCCAGCCGCCCCTTTCAGGTCAGCCCCATGGCACGATACGCAGGTCGCTTTCTTGTATACTTCCATGGCTGGGTCGTCCTTATCCACGATCGCGACCTCTTCCTGACGGTTCGCATTCGACGTGGGTAAGCCCTTCTCCCGATTCTCGCGAGCTTGTTCTTCCCGCTGAATATGTTCCGGTACTTGACCTGTCGCTTGAAGTTCTTTCTGGTAATGCGTCCAAGCAAAGTTCGTCAAGTAAACGACAGCAGCGATCGAAAGAAACATCAGCGCCGATGCGATCGGACGCTTATAGAAGCGGCGCTCCTTGCCCCGATCCAAGAACGGCGCGAGCAGCAAGCCGCCGAACATCACAGCCGGAATCCCCATCGTACCAAGCACGACGTAATCGCCGGAGGCATATGGATATTTCAGATATTGGTACAGGAACAGGAAGTACCAGTCCGGCATCGGGATAACCGAAGCCGTCGGATTGGCCGGGAAGCCCAGCGGAGCCGGTTCCGAAATCGTCAGCACCAGGAATCCAACGAGCACAACGACGCCAACCATCCATTCCTTCAGCAAAAAGTTAGGAATGAACGCTTCCGACTTGCCGGGATACGCCGTATAATCCGGAGGCGTAATAAAGCCCTTCCCCTTACGGACGCGGGAATCGCCGACGTATACGACCTTTTCCTTCGAATTGTCATGATGAGCCATGTCCTTTTTGCCCCCCTTCTCTTATAGAGGTCATTCGAAACTTAATTTAATTCATTAGAATCAGCTTTGCCCCACGCTTCTTATAGAGGACCGGAAATCCCTTGTCTGCGGATCATGATAAAGTGACCCACCAAGAGGATCAGCAATACTGCAGGCAGGAAGAACACGTGAATGGCAAAGAAGCGAGTTAACGTTTCTGCCCCTACAATCGATCCACCTTGCAGCAGTTCCTTAATAACCGGACCCAACACCGGTACGGAGTTGGCGATTTCCAACGTTACCTTTGTTGCGAAATAAGCTTTGTTATCCCATGGCAGCAGGTAACCCGTCAAACCGAGACCGATCATGACGAAGAAAATCAGCATGCCGACTACCCAGTTCATTTCGCGTGGTGCCTTGTAGGAACCGGTAAAGAAAACGCGAAGCGTATGTAGAAACATCATAACGATAACCAAGCTTGCTCCCCAGTGGTGCATCCCGCGGACAATCTGGCCAAAAGCGACCTGGGTCTGCAGGTATTCTACACTGGCATAAGCGTTAATAATATCGGGAACGTAATACATGGTCAGGAACATCCCCGATAAGATCTGGATCACCGTAATAAAAAACGTCAAGCCGCCGAAGCAATACACAAACGCGGAGAAGTGATGCGCTGGGTTCACGTGCTCCGGAACCTCGTGATCGGCCACATCGCGCCAAATCGGCGTGATATCAAGACGTTCGTCAATCCAGTTGTATACATTTTTAAACATCCGAATCTACGCCTCCTTATTTCACGATGGTGTTCGGGATGATATCCCCCAGATAAACCCAGTCGTCCTTAATCATAACCTTGTACTCATCCAGCGGCTTCGACGCCACCGCCAACTGCTTGCCTTCCTTGGTGTAATGCGCACCGTGGCAAGGGCAATGGTATTCATTCGGGAAATTCTTGTCGTTATTCCAACCGACCGTACATCCCAAATGTTTACAGATCGGTGAAAGCGCATAAATTTTGCCGCTTTCGTCTTTGCGAATCCAAGCCGTCAGGGAAGCTGTACTTAAGTACCAACCGTCTTGCTGCTTGAGCTCGAACGAAAATTCCTGTGGTTCGCTGGTAATCTTACTCACTTCCACAACTTTAACGAAGGTACCTTCGCCTTTCTTGTGCAAAATCGGATCAACCGCAAAACGAACCATAGGAAGCGTCACCCCACCCACCATGAATGCTGTGGCGCCCCCTAGCGTATATGTAAGAAATTGCCGACGGGACATCTCTTTGCGAATAGGCGGTTTGTGCGAGGATTCCTGCTGGTCATGCTGATTGCTCATATGTCTTCAACCCCCCTTGTCAAGCAATTGTTTCCGTGCGTTTCAATGATAATTATCACAACATCGCGTAAGACATATTAATAATATATTAGCGTTTTAAGAGCGTCAAGAATTTGACACATTTTTTTGACCCGCAAAAAGCTTGTCCCACTTGAAATTGTCGATATTTTGTCACAATCATCATCGCTATTTGCCTTGCCACATTTCTTGTACTGCCGCCTTCACTCGTGCCGCAGCTCCCTCCTTCGAATCCGCCGCAAAACGGCCTGGCGTCACGATTAAATCCGCCTCTGGAAGCCCCGCATCTCCCCATTCAAAATCAGCTGAGATGACCACAGCGTACTTAAATCCGCTGCTCTTGACATTTCGGCACAAATCATTTAGGGTCTGCGCCATATCCGGCGTCTGGTATTGGTATGACGGGTACGTAACGACCCTTCCCTTGAAAGGGATTTCCACCCAATCGAGGACATCTCTCAGCCTTTCCAACTTTTTGGTGACTTCATACGGGCGTTCTTGTCCGGATAATCCCGTTACCGGAATCAAGCAGGTATCCAGGTATGGGCGCAGCTCTTCCCAGGCGGAAGCTTCAATTTCACTAAATTTCATGTTGCATCCCCTTCTTCGATCAATGTCTTCCCATTATAAACAGGGATCCTTGACAAATCCATCCTTCATCTCCTCACAAAAAAACCGTCCCATCCGTTCGTATTCTTGTGAACAGATAGGGCGGTTTGCTTTTAGCGTTCTTCTAGTGTTTTCAGTTCATCCGTCAGGAGCCGGAAGGCAACCTCGTCGCCATTCGCCAAGGCGGTGTCAATCTCGTTGTAGATCTGTTCCGAGCGATGCTTCCGGAGCGCTTCGTCCCATATCATTTCCGCCGCCAATCCAAGCATTGCTTCATAAGTAACCTTCATCTGATCCATAGGATGCACCTCCAAACCATCGTTACATAGATATTCTTTTCCATACCGTCACACATCTCGTAGATTCCGTCACTTCACAACCTGCTCATACTTAAAGATATTCACCGATATCTTCGCCGATATGGGAGACGTTTGCCCCCATTCTCATGAATATGTCTGTGCCTAGCGGCATTCGCGGATCCCGGCCTAGCCCTTATGGATTTGCTGAACCGCTTGTTTCCCGAACGGGGAAGCCTGCACATATCGTTCGCGCTGCTCGTCTTCTCCGAAGCGCACCATCCCGAGATGAAGCATCATCTGCAGGATCCGCTCTTCAAAAATCGAAGCCGGAGAGTCGTAGAAGAACGGCTTGATCAGCGGCTCTACTCGTTCGAACAGCGAGGAGACCGTCACCCATTCTTTCGAACAGCAGACAATCCAGTAGACGAGAGACAGCAAATTGGGTATAGGTCCTTTATATAATCTTAACCAAAAGCGGACGAACTGGATCATCGGCTCCTTGCGTTCCTCCGTCAGGCAGACCACTCCCGTATCCGTCAATTCCAGTCGATGGTTGTTCTCTTGAATGAGACGGAAATGATAGGCATAGTCGTAGAGCAGCGCAAACCGGTTGGGATAATCCTTAAAACGGCGGCCATACCCGAAACGCCACCCTTTGCCAACCAGCCCCTCGGAGACGTGCAGTGATTCCATGATCTGCGACTGGTTTCTCCGATACATGACCCCTTCGCTATTCAGCGGGATGTCATGCCGGGAAACGTATTGCAGGAAGAGCAGCAGGTCGGCGGACAACATCTCCGGCTCCTCCCGGTACATCGGCGGTTCGGCGGCGGCCGCCTTCACCTCGGCAAGAAACCGGCGTTCCAGTGCTTCGCGGAAACGCTGCTTCAAGTCCTCCGGAACCTCAAACAGATAGCGAGTTTGCTGGGTGGTGCCATTAAACAGCCAACCCTGCTGGCGAAAGCGGGTGATCATCTCCCGCGGACTTTCCCGTTCCTTCGCATCTTCCGTAAACCGCGAGCCCTGTGCACAGGCAACCAATTCCTCCAGGCTGAACTGACGACGACCATCAAACAGCAGGGTGTTCAGGAAGCGCAAATCCTCCATACTCATGCTGCCGATATAGCGCTCGATAAAATCACGGCGCCCTACTGTCTGCAGGATGGATTGAATCAGTTCATGCTTCGAGTGCCCGTTGCATTCACAGCGGTAATGATCCGCTATTCTGCTAAGTTGTCCGATATCGGCATAAGTGAGCATATCCGCAAGATTCATAGTTTTACCGCCTCGCCGTTTTAATCCCATTATGGGAAGGTTTTCCGGCGTTTATTCCCTGAAAGCAAAATTATTCCATGAAATAGGCAAAAAAAGAAACCGGCCTAAGCCGATTTACTTCGGTTCCTGGACGCTTTCCTGCAGATGACGCGTACAATTATAAAGCCGCAGGTCCCAGGATTGCTCGTTTTTCTCCAGAATGGTGAGCGATAAGTTGCCGATGCGCTCCTGGCATCTCTCCTGATACAAGGCAATGTATAACTGAGCCAACAGGCCGCCGTGGGTAACGACCAGGATGTTATTCGACGGGTAACGCTCCGCCAAATCGGTCATAAAAGACAAGGCCCGCTGACGAATCTCCTCATCCTTCTCCTGCCCGAGTTCATGGCGATCCCAATCTTTTCCCCATAAGGCTTCCCTTTCTGTTAGCGTCAGCCCCTCAACCTTGCCAAACGACCGTTCCATCAACCGTGGATCCGGATCGTATAGCGGAATCCCGAGCGCATCGGCGATGATCGAACCGGTCTCCCGCGCCCGTGACAACGTGCTCGTCAGGACGAAATCCCAGCGGTATTCGTTTTCCTCCTTCAATCTTCTGCCCAGCAGCTCGGCTTGACGCCGTCCCTCATCGTTTAACGGAATATCGCTTTGTCCTTGAATTCTTCCGATTGCGTTCCAATCGGTAAGTCCATGGCGAATCAACCCAACGAGCATAATCATCCCCCTTTAGATGTAAAAACGCCCCGCCCGCTCCGAAAGCGGGAGAAGCGTTAGGACCCAAGTTTATCTTTTGGTTCGGCGCAGCCCTTTCCAGGAAAAGAGTGCCAGCAGCATACCGCCCATGGACAGGTACATCCAATATTGCGGATAGGCCGGACCCATTTGTACCGCAAAAGGCTCTACAATCCCACGCGAGACGCTAGTTAAGGCGATTGAGAAATCCTCATACGTATCCGACTCCGATCCCGCTACCACAACGGCGGCCGGGAGAATCCCGGTCGTCGGCTCGGCACTTTTCTGGTCCGTCGTAAAATGATCCATCAGCAGGAATCCAAAACTAAAGACGAAGATCGCAAGGAAGCTGGCGGCCCAAATCACCACCCGCCGCCGAATACGACGGGTCACGCCGCGCTTCACATCGGGAGCCAGCCAAGGCGATTCGGCATAAATCCGGTCCATCACTCGCCGGTTGACCGCTTCCGCTTGCTCTTCTGTCACTTCGATCGGTATGTACTGCAGCATGTCCAGGCATTCTTCCCATTGTTGGTATTCGCCCGCGCAAGACTCGCAGCCCAAAAGATGCTGTTCCAGCATTAGCCGCTGTGGGTGTTGTTCGGGCAAGTCCCGTAACAATCCGAACAATTCTTGGGCCTCTTTACAATTCATCTGCTTTTCATCCCTTCGTAATGCTCGTAGATGGGTTCATAAAAGTAGGGTTCAAGCTGACTCTTTACACTGCTGCGCGCCCGGAACAATAGCGACTTCACGGCGCTGACGCTTTGTCCCAGTATGTTTGCGATCTCCTGGTAATCCAATTGATCGTATTCACGCAAGATCAAAGCTGACCTTTGCTTCTCCGGCAAATTGTTGATTGCTTCTCTCACCATGCCCACTTTCTCGTTCCGCAATACCGCTTGCTCCGGGGCGACTTCGCTTGGGGCTACGGGAATAATCCCGCTTTCCTCCAAGGGGACGTTACCGTTTCGTTGCTTGCGGAGCTCGCTGAGCACCGTGTTACGGGCAATCGTATACAACCAGGTTGAGAAAGAAGCATCCAGCTCTCTAAAGGAATGCAAGCTGCGAAATGCTTTATAGAACGTTTCCGAGCATAAATCTTCAGCAAGCAGCTCTAAATGAGCGCTCTTTAACATGTGATACACGAAAGCTAGAATCTTCCGCTGATACCTTCGCATCAGCTCCGAGTACAGTTCCGTGTTACCTTCCTTAATTTCGCGAATCATTTGGGAATCCGTCATTTAGGTGCGATCCTCCTCGCGCTTCCATGGGCCATCTTCCCGTTCGATTCTTTCCTAAATTATTACCGAACAGGGGCGAAAAAGTTGCGGTGATCTATGTAACATAAACTAAAAAATATCATACCAACAAGACAGCAAATTAACAGCATTGCCAAACATTGAGGATATTATACCATAGGAGTAGGAATTAAAAAAATATGCGTTCACGCATTATTCATGACAAAAGCGAAATTAATACGAATCCCCTTTACCATATGATCCACAAATTCCCAGACCCTTGCCTGGGGCAAGGGTCTGGTCTGCGTATTGCGTATATGATGAAGCTCTCAAGTTGTGCTTGTGCCGGCATCCGTTGTCGCGTATAACTGCGCAGCGGCTTGGCGGACGTCATCCGCCAAGGTTATGGCGGAGATCACGGCAACGCCATCGGCACCGGCGCGAATCACGTCGCCGGCTGTTTCGGCCGTAATGCCGCCGATGCCAACCAGCGGCAAGGTGATCCCGCGGTCGCGAAGCTCGCGGAGAATCGCCGGCCCTTGCGGCGCTTTGGCGTCCGCCTTCGAGGCCGTGGGGTAGATCGGCCCGATGCCGAGGTAATCGGCGCCATGCCGCACGGCGGCCTCCGCCTCGGCGAACGTGTGCGCGGAGACGCCGAGAATGCGGTCGCCGATCCGGGCGCGGACCTGCGCGGCCGCCTCGTCCTCCTGGCCGACGTGAACGCCGTCGGCACCGATCGCAAGGGCCAGTTCCACGTCGTCATTGACGAGGAACGGCACGCCCCGCCGGCGGCATGCGGCCAGCAGTTGGACGGCAAGCGCCCGCAGCGGCTCCCCGGTGAGCGCTCCCGGTCCTTTCTCGCGGAACTGCACCAGCGTCACGCCGCCGTCCAACGCCGCCTCCAATACGCGGAGCGGATGATCGCGGCAGTTCGGGCTGCCAAGGACCAGATACGTGCGCAGCAGCTTGCGCATCCAATCCGCCGCAATCCGCCCGCTTCCGCCCCCGCCGCTCATCGGGACGCTCCTTGCAGCCGGCGATAGGCAAAATGGTTGGTCGGGCCGTGCCCTTGCCCCAATCCAAGCTCATGCTCAATCGCCGCCTGAATGAAGGCTCGCGCGGTTCGCACCGCCTCGAAGGCCGGTGTTCCTTTAGCAAGCTCTGCCGTCAAAGCGGCCGAGAACGTGCAGCCTGTGCCGTGCGTTTGTGACGTAGGGATCCGCCGCTCCACCAGTTCACTGAAGGTCGCGCCGTCATAATACAAATCCACGACCTGCTCGCCGGCAGCGGCATCATGCCCTCCTTTGATGACGACCTGCTGCGCCCCGTAAGCACAGATCCGTTTTGCTGCCTCGCGGCGGTCCTCCATGCTGCGGATGGACAGGCCGGACAGCACCTCCGCTTCTGGAAGGTTCGGCGTTACGATGTACGCCAGCGGCAGCAGCTGCGAGCGCAACGCCTGCACCGCTTCCGTCTGGAGCAAGGAAGCTCCGCCTTTGGCGATCATCACCGGGTCGACAACGACCCGGTTCCAGCCGAACGCGCGGATTTGCGCGGCCACCGCCCCAATGATTTCGGCGCTGAACAGCATTCCGGTCTTTAGCGCATCTACGCCGAGGTCGGAGCCAACCGCATCGATTTGCTCTGCCGCAGCTTCCGGAGGCAGCGGATAGACGTTGGACACGCCCAGCGTGTTCTGAACCGTCACGGCGGTGATCGCCGACATCCCGAATACACCCAGCTCCTGGAACGTTTTCAGGTCGGCCTGGATGCCAGCCCCGCCGCCGCTGTCCGACCCGGCAATCGTTAAGGCTCTAGCGATCTGGCTCATCCGACCCACCATCCGCCGGCTCCGGTCGCCTGAAATTCACGCACTGCCGCGTGCCCTTTGAGCGAGTGCGGGTGCAGCTTCGCCAGCTCGTCGAGGAACGCGATCTGGAAGCTGCCCGGGCCGGCCGAAGCCGTCCGCTCGGCGGCGCGGGACGCGGCAGCGCCATAGAACGCCAGCCCGGCGGTGCCGGCCAGCAGCAGATCGCGCTCCACCGCGGCGAAAGCCCCCAACACCGACGTCAGCAGGCAGCCCGTGCCGGTCACCTGGGTGAGCAGCGCGTCGCCGCCGCTCACGATCCGGCACTGCAGCCCGTCGGTGATGACATCTTCACGGCCGGTGATCGCCACGACCGTGTTCAGCGCCCGCGCGGCCCGCACCGCGAGCTCGGCCGCCTCGGCGCTCGCGGTGTCGCCGGCGTCGACGCCCTTGATCTCGCGGGATTCCCCGACGAGATGGGCGATCTCCGCCGCGTTGCCGCGCACGAGCGACACCTTCACCTCGCGCAGGATGCTCAGCGCCGACTCGGTCCGGAAGGCGGTAGCTCCCGCGCCCACCGGGTCAAGCAGCACCGGCACGCCGTGAGCGTTCGCCGACTGGCCGGCAAGGATCATCGCCTCCACCTGCGGCGTCGACAACGTGCCGATGTTAAGGACAAGCGCGCCGGCGATCTTGGCCATATCGGCCACCTCCTCCGGCGCATACGCCATGACCGGCGACGCGCCAAGCGCGTATAAGCCGTTCGCCGTAAAATTCGTGACAACCACGTTCGTGATGTTATGAACGAGCGGTTTCGTATTTTGCACCTTTTGCAGCACTTCGGATAGCTCTTTTTCCAGCAAACTCATATAAGTTCAACCTCTCTTTCGATCATTTGGCTTTGGGCATGGATGGATAGCGAATCGGCGCGGAGTTACAGCTGAAGCACCGGCACCGCAACCGGCCAATCTTCCAACCGATACGCCATATCCCAGAAGAGATATTCGAGCTGGCAGCTCTGCAAAAAATGCTCGGTCATGCGTTGACGCTCCGCCGCATTGGCGGTTTCCGCCCATTGGTCCAACGCCCGCATGAACTTCTCTGTGACGCCTCCTGCCCGTTGACCGTAGAAAGTGATCCACTCATAGTACGGATGCTCCGGCGTCGGCTGCACTTCCTCCAACAGCTTCTTGCCAATCTCCAGATAAGTCCACGGACAAGGCAGGAGCACGGCGTATATTTCTCCCAAACTTCCTTCGTGGGCCACCGTCAGCATATGACGGATATAATGATGAGCCGAAGGGGCTAGCGGAAAGCCTTGCAAATCTTCAAATTTCACCCCGGCCACCCGGCAAAAATTGTGATGCGGATGAATCTCACTGTTTAAAATGAAATCGATCTGTTGATTGAACAACGCAATCTCCTCGCGGGTCTGGCACTTGGAAATCGCGATCCCGTAAATTCGCATGTAAGCATTCAGATACTCAAAATCTTGCTTGACGTAATGAATGAGCTGTTCTTTCTGTAACCGGCCTTCCGCAATACCTCTGACAAAGGGATGATCAAATATCGCTTGATAAATTCCGTCCGCCTGCCTACGCAACTCTTGAGAAAATCCCAACTTCTCCACCTCCACAAATTTTGGCAAGGAAATCCTCTGAGAGGACAACGGCAAACCGAGCTGCCAGAGCACGCAAAAAAGCCGCTCCGTAGAGGGAGCGGCTGGATGAACCCTAGGCATACCGATATACTCATGGCAGCCTAAGCGCATGTCACTTGGGGCCGGCTCCACTTTCCTACGCTAGTATGAACTAGATCAGGTTCAAAGGGTCCAAGATGATCTCTTGTCTCAGCCGATGACGGCGCCCCTAGTGGATTTCCTATGCAATTCAATTATTACTCTACCGGTCCCTGCCTGGATTGTCAATCCCGTCCAGATGGTGGAATAGGTGGATCGTTTGCATCTCTTCGTCTACACCAACCCCGCGCGGTTGCATAGCATAAATAACAGGGCACTCCTAGGAATCGATTTAGGATCGATTTCGGGATCGGTTCGACCTGTTCCCCATGACAAGCAACTGGACTCCATCAAGTTAAGGAAGGTAAAGCCATGAACTCAGCCGGAAAGAACAAGTCCTCGTCTTCCAGCAAGAAGAACGGCAAAAAAGGCGGCTTCCGGCCTAAAACCCCGGAATACACCGTAGCTGCGCTGCTGCTCTCCGGCAAACTACGCGTGGATTCCGTCCAGTTATACCGAAACGCGACCATGTTCGTCTCCTTGGTTGGCGAGTACAAAACGATCAGCAGCGACGCGAACGCCGATAAACTGCTGAATTTCCTCAATGAAAACGGGGATCTCACCATCAACGACATCATTAATGCCATGAAGAAAAAAGCGGACAGTTCCTCCTAATGCTGGCGTTCGTTGTCGTAAGCCGGAGTTGCTCCAAATGCCTGTTCATTTCAGCGGACGCCAAATGGAGATTGTACGCTTTGAACTTAATTACGATTACGGGGGTTTGCCACATGGGTCAATTTGACGGCGAAGGTTTTTCCGAATGGATTGTGATCATTATTCTGGTGGTTTTATTTTTCTATGGTTCCAACGATATTGAAACGCTAACAGGCGCCCCCACTTCCGACAACTGAGGAGGCGCCCGTTTCGCCCATCTTTATTTCAACTGAAGACGAATCGTCTTGATTTCATAAGGCGTCACTGTCAGCTCAATCGTATCTGCGGAGGACAGCTCTCCGGCCGGACGTTCCATCAGGTCGGTTTCCTGCCAGGACGCCACGGGCACTCCGACGTGTAACCGGACGCGGCCCCGGCCGCCCTTATATTCATGGAAACGGACGATCACGCTATCGTCGTCTTCCGCTTTTTTCACCGCATCGATGACGACATCCGCACTGCCGCTCGTTTGGAGCAAGGAAAACGACGGAGTATGAGCCGTACCTGGCGTAGCGTATACCGGTTGATTCAGGAGCGCTGCCGCCTGCACGGTACCGCCTTCGGACCAATCCCCCTCATGCGGATACAGCGCATACGTAAATTCATGCTCGCCGCGATCCGCCTGCGGGTCTGGGTACGTTGCCGATTTCAGCAGCGACAGGCGTATCACATGATCCTTAATGTCATGCCCGTACTTGCAATCATTCAGCAGACTAACCCCATAGCCGCGCTCCGACAAATCCACCCATTGATGCCCGACCGTTTCGAAGCGGGCGAAATCCCACGACGTGTTCCAATGCGTTGGGCGCTTCACGTTGCCATACTGAATGTCGTAAGTCGCTTCCGTCGCCCGAATGTCCACTGGAAAAGCAACCTTCAGCAGCTGCTGACGTTCCTGCCAATCCACCCAAGTCCGGAAATCGATCCGCCGGTTATCGGCATACAGAATCATCTGCTGGCGAATCGTCGAGCTCATGTACGTCCAGGTAAATGTGACGACAGCCCGCAGCGTACCGGTAACGACCTTGCATTCTTGGAGTTGCTCAACCTCGCGCTGCTTCTCCTGATAGAACACATCGATGTCCCAAGCCTCAAACATTTTGGGCTTATCCTCAAACACCTGCAGCACGTTGCCCCGTTCGCCGGAAGCCAGCACTTCACGGCCAGCGACGCGGTCGAAGATGGAGATCAGCTGCCCGCGGTCGTTCCACTCAATGTTATAAATCGGAGTTTCGATCCCGTTTGGCCGCGCTTTAAACGGTTCGCTTGTCACCGCGTTATTTGCTTGCCCGTCCTTCTTACGTTGGATCGTTACAAAGCCAAGCGGCGGCACGTTCTCCACGCGTACCCACACGGTCGTCCCGTCGAATTCGGATTGCAGCTCTTGCCCATCCGCTTGAATCCACTGTGTTCCCGTGTCTGTGTCTTGACCTTCCAAGGCAACCAGTCCGGTAAACGGCCAAGAGGACGGATTCCACACGGTATACGTATCCCCCGCATCGCTCGTCAAGGCTTGAATGGCCTGCTCCCGGCACGACTCCAGCAGCGATTCAGCTTGGGCATACTCCTCCTTGGAATCGCGGTATACCTCTGGAATGGACGAGCCCGGGATGATGTCATGGAACTGGTTGCGCAGGATCGTTTTCCAGCTTTCGTCCAGCTTGGCCTTCGGATAGGCCTCCCAGTTTCCGCAGCCCGCAAGCAACGCCTGCAAGCTAAGCAGCCATTCGGCGTCCCGGGACAGCAGCTCCAGCTTCCGGTTCATTTTTTTATTGTACGCCTGGCTGGTATAGGTTCCCCGGTGGTACTCCAGGTACAACTCGCCGTCCCACGTATGGACGTAACGATCCGCTGCTTCCACTGTCTCATGCAGCTTCGCAAAAAAATCGTCCGCCCTTCCGGTCGTCACACGCGGCAGACCCGGCATCTCGTCGAGGCGCCGACGCAGCTCCAAGTGCTCGCGGTTTACGCCGCCGCCGCCATCGCCGTATCCGTAAGAGAGCAAGAGCTTCTTGTTCACTTCTTTATCGCGGTAGGCCTCCCAGATGCCTTGCACGCTGGACGCCTCGATCTGCCCGTTGTAGGTGTACCACCAGAAATTTCCGTCCTGCGGCGTGGTGATGAAGTGGGTCAGCACCTCACTGCCGTCGATGCCGCGCCACCAAAACGTATCATGCGGCATGCGGTTGTACTGGTTCCAGCTGATTTTTGTTGTCATGAACGTGTGAATACCCGACTTGCGTAAAATCTGCGGCAAGGCCCAGCTGTAGCCAAAGACGTCCGGCAGCCACAGATAGGTGCATTCCTGGCCAAATTCCTCGCGCAAAAACCGCGTCCCATACAGCAGCTGCCGCACCAGCGATTCCCCGCTCGTCAAATTGCAGTCCGCCTCCAGCCACATGCCGCCGGCCGCTTCCCAGCGTCCTTCTTTGACCCGTTCCTTGATCTGTTCATAGAGCTCCGGGTAATCCTGCTTCAGATATTCGTATAGCTGCGGCTGCGTTTGCAGGAACACGTATTCCGGGAACATCTCCATCAGTCGCAGTACGGTGCTGAAGCTGCGGGCTGCTTTTTCCCGTGTATGCTTCAGCCGCCACAACCAGGCGACATCGATATGCGTATGCCCGATGCATTGCACCGTCACCGGCGACGTTTTCTTCATTCCCGCCACCGCCTGGGTTAATTGCTCCTCCGCTTCCGTCAGCGACGCATAAAACGCCTCCGATCCCGGATAGGACCAATCGATTCGCAGGAAAGCGCGATCCAGCGCCGTCAACAAATCCGTCCGCTCTGGCGCGTTCGCCGGCAATACCTCCACCGTCTGCATGACCGCACGGGCCGTATAGTACAAACGGTCCACCGTTCCGTCCAGCCACGCGATCTCCGCCCGCTTGATCCGGTGCTCCTGTACCTGCGGTTTCCCGCCGCCCTCCAGACCGGACCATAAGCGGAACTGCAGCTTCACCTTCGTACCGGAAGCCTCGTCCGGGAAAAATACCTCCTGGTGATTCATATCCACGCCTTGGAACGGTTCGCCGTTAACATACAGAAGTGATTCAAACCCGGAGTTGTTTCCGCCTCCCGTTTTGCCGAAGTCAAACACGCCAACGATCTTGCGCCCTTTCCATTCGGCCGGAAGCTCGACGTCCGTCTCCAGCCATAAATAAAGATCGCGGCCTTCCCAGCGTTCTCCTGTCTGCATTGTGGACCACGGCCCCTCCTTGGGCGGTCTGGCGCCGATGCGCCCTTCCTCATCCACTTGAGCGCGAAACGCCTCGATCGGCCGGGCATCGCGGTATCGATACCCCTCCAGCTCGCGAATCCGTGCGTTTAATTTCTCCTCCGTCCAGAACATCGTATCGGGTACCTCCCCTGAATATGAGTTAGCCTTCCCCCTCATTTTCCGGTTCTCCCCCGGCGAAGTAAATTACTTATCCTCATCAATTTTTGTCCTATTATGATATGATGGAGTCAAATCGAACAAAGGAGCAGCAGCTCATGGATTTGAAAAAATGGCGTAACGAACTGGTGCCTGCACTGAACAAAATCTGTGGTGAAATCGCGGTTGGCGATGCGGTGGTGGACTGGGTCGATATCGTGATAGAACAAACCGGGGGTTCAGGCAAATGCCCTCCCCACGCCCACACTTGGTATGAATTCAACTATGTCTTGTCCGGCCGTATGCAAACACGATTTATCGACCAGGACGTGATGGTGTATGCGGACGAATTTTTTTTGATCCCTCCGGGGATGACCCATGCGCACGACTACTCTCGGGAAGATCCCCATGAGGGCATTTGTTTGCGGTGGCGGTTTCGGCCAATTCCAGGCGCGGCAGAGGAAGAGACTGCGACAGAAGCAGCGGACGATTTAGCGGAAAATAGCGCAGCAAAGCCGGCGAACGACAGCTTTCTCCTGCGGCTGAATCGGTTGAAGGATTGGCCTCCGGGGGCCTACCGGGACGATTACGGCATTCGGTCGCTGCTCATTCAGCTGTTTGCCGAGGCTGAACATGGGCGGTCGCCTTTTTATCTCAGGCTGCTGCTCGTACAACTGCTGGAGGTCTTGTCCGGCGTGACCGCCGCACATGAGACCGGCGCATCAGCTTCGGAGCCTGCGCAAGCCCGGGACGCCTTGCTTCGTAAGGTGGAGGTGTACCTGGAGGATTTTCGCGGGGAGCGTCTGAATGTGGAAGCACTAGCCGCATCGCTGCATATGAGCTACGGCCATCTGTCCCGCGTATATAAGCAAAAAACCGGCCGAACCCTGATCGAGGAGATGAACCGGATCCGGCTGGCCAAAGCCTGCGAACTGTTGCAGCAGCCTTCCCTGCTGATCAAAGAAGTCGCCGAACAAGCCGGTTTCCCTGACATTTACTACTTCAGCAAAGCGTTTAAGAAGAAATACGGCGTCAGCCCACTCACCTATCGCAAGCAGCATTTCAACCGGTCGGGCTAACTCCAGCGTGTTAAGCGTGTTAAAAAATGTGCCAAGGAAGCTACGGATAACATGACCATGATGAAGTAACTGATGCTGAAAACGTGTGCGTGTGCTATCGTCCGCCGTGTTGGTCCGAAAGATGTATAGTGTGAGTTCCATAGACCGCGGTATGAAGTTTGTTGTCTGGCGTTAGTTTTGTGAGGCGGTGAGAAATAGTTGATGATAATCTGGACCTGAGGCGCGTGCGAGGTACCAGTGCTGTTGTTGAGTAACTTGTCTTAGGTCGCGGTAGAAGTAACCGGGGATGGTGGGGAAGTAACTTCTCTTGGATGCGGATAGTGTGACTTATGGGTGTCGATTATAGTTAAGGGGTACGGATATGGGGGCAGCAGGAGAAACTAATCAAACCGTTACCGTAGTTCGCTTGCCGTGTACCGTAGTTAGCATGCATGGGGATCGGTTGCAATGTATTCGATTTTTCGCATACATTTTGCCGCGAACGCCCAAAAATCCGAAATGTATTCGAAATTTCATACAGAATCGCGCCTTCCACCCTCCTGATGCCCCAATAAACACGAAATTTCATATATATTTCGGCTGAAACCAGCAGAACGAGCGAATTGTATTCGATTTTTCGAGTAGATTGCTCACCAGCTGACGCAAAAAAAGACCGCTTCCGAAGAAGCGGTCCTTGCTCACTTGGGAGCAAGAAGTTATTGGATAGGAGTGGAGAGAAACCATACTGTACTTTTATTATATGTATACGTTTTCATTCTGTCAACATCTTTTTTTAGCGCTTACATTACGATCACGACGGGCTGCTAACGGAACGTATGGACCTTATTTGTCCATTTCCCGGCGATTTCCCGTTGTAACGGACCCCAGAGACCTTATTCGCCAGTCACGCCTGCGAATTCGCAGCGATTAAGCCAAATAAGGTCTCCTCGTTCCGTTAGAATTGGAAAAGGCCCACATCCACGCAAATAACGTCCCTAGGTTCCGTTAAATCCCCGTCAGCGGCCAAAGCAACAAAAGGCCCGGCTGAATTTAAAATTCAACACCGAGCCAAGCCTTTCCCCTAACAAAAGCCAACTACACGTACACAACATACCCCAGCGATTGGAGGTGAGCTTTCGCCCGCTCCATCTCCCCTTCCTGGCGGAAAGAGAGGCGCAGTACGCCCGGAACGTCCTCGCGGCTTTCGATAATCTGCATGTTGCTCAAGTTAATATGGCGCAGACCAAGTTCGGTTGCGATTTGCCCGATAATCCCCGGTGTGTCGGGTACGTCGATATAAATATCGAACAACGAGGTGATCGCCCCTTTGCGCCGCTCCGGCAGCTCGCTGCGGAACTGGTTGGCCTTTTGGAATTCGGCCTCGATCCCTTCCCCGTTCTGTGCCTCCAATAAAGTGATAAAGCCTTCGATCTCGCGGTTCCAGTCCTTCAACAAATGAAGCAGCACGTCCCGGTTACTAAGCAGGATATCCCGCCAAATCACCGGGTCGCTTGAAGCGATCCGCGTGATGTCGCGGAAACCACCTGCCGCCAGCATCCGGTATAACCCGTTGCCATCGTTGTAATTACGCACCTGATTCACCAAGGCAACCGCGATAATATGCGGAAGATGGCTGATCGCCCCAACGATTTCATCATGCAGAACTGGGTCCACACGCACAATTTGCGCTTTGGTGTACGCCAGCAGCTGCTCCAGGCGTTGATAGGCCTCCTCCGGCACATCAGGAGACGGCGTCAGCACATAGTAGGCGTTCTCGAACAAGAGCGTCGAAGCCGCCTCCACGCCGGAACGCTCCGAGCCGGCCATCGGATGGCCGCCGATGAAATGCACGCCCGGACGGGCGATTTTGGCCGCACAAGCGGCGACCGACGCCTTGGTGCTGCCAACGTCGGTTACAATGCAGCCCGGCTTCAGCGGCAGCTCGGTCAGCTTCCGCAGGTAATCTTCCAGCAACCCGACCGGCACGCACAAAAAAATAAAGTCGGCATCCGCCGCCGCCTCTTCCATGGACAGAGTCGCGGCGTCAACGACACCGCGCTCCTCAATGCGTTTCAAGGATTCCGGGCGATGGGCGTGGCCAACGACCGTAATTCCCGGCTTGCCTTTGAAGCACAACGCCAGCGATCCGCCGATCAAGCCCACGCCAAAAATGGCAATTTTCGTTGTCATCGTATCTCACTCATTTTCTGCGAATAAATTGGGGATTAGACCCGAGTTGCCGATTTGCCAAGCACCTGCTCCAAGGCAGATATAAATTTAGCGTTCTGTTCCGCCGATCCGACGGTCACCCGCACGGAAGTTGGATATTTATGGAATCCTCCGCGCACGATAATCCCCAGCTGCAATAACGACTGAAACATTTCACCCGCCGGACGCTGAACATCCACCATGATAAAATTGCCATGCGCCGGGAAATACTTCAGGCCCAGCCGGTCGAATTCCTTATACAAATAGGCGATTCCCTCGCGGTTTTTAGCCCGGCAGTCAGCCACAAATTCCTGATCGGCCAAAGCCGCTTTTGCCGCCGCTTGCCCGATCCGCGAAGTATTAAACGGCTCACGAACCTGATTGATCAGTTTAATGACCGCCGGTTGCCCCACGCCATAACCGATCCGCAGCGCAGCGAGACCGTAAATTTTAGAGAAAGTACGAAGCACAACTAGATTTGGGTACTGGTTCAGCAAAGCGATCCCGTTCGTGTAATCCGAATCAGTCACATATTCGGCATAAGCTTCATCCAAAACGACCAGCACGTGCCCCGGAACCCGGTCCAGAAAAGCAACCAACTCCGCATGAGGCACGATCGTTCCGGTTGGATTGTTCGGATTGCAAATCCAAACCACTTTCGTTTTGTCTCCGATGCGTTCAAGCATTCCCTCCAAATCGTGGGTACCTTCCTTCAGCGGCACCTCGATGCTGACTGCACCTTCGATGTCGGCGTTGCTTTTATACACACTAAACGTCTGGTCTGCCATCACCGTCTCGTCCCCCGGCAGGAAGAAAGCGCGGGCAATCAGAGCGATGATCTCATCCGAACCGCAGCCGAAAATAATGTGCTCCTTCCCAACGCCAAGCTGGCTGGCCAACGCCTCGGTCAATTCTGCGGCACTGCCGTCAGGATACAAGCTTAAGTTCGCCAGCTCCTGTTCAATGGCGGCGCGGACGCGCGGCGAGCAACCAAACGGATTTTCGTTGGAAGCCAGCTTAATGACATCCTCGAGCCCAAGCTCTTTCTTCACTTCTTCAATCGGTTTTCCCGGCTGATATACCGGCAAATTGACGATCTGGGGTTTCGGCAACATGTATAGGTTCCTCCTCAAATGACTTTGTGATGGTTTAGCCAAAAAAACTATAATCTCAATTTTGCCACAAAGTCGCGAATTTGCAACAACCCTTGGTCCCTAGTCGAAGCCTGGGACAAGAGCGGCAAGTTTTCCTCGATTTTACGCACGATGGCGCTGCCCACGACCGCTCCGTCACAGATCGCAGCAAACCGCTCGACCTGTTCCCGGCTAGATATTCCGAAGCCGACGGCAACGGGCAAATCCGTTTGCGCTTTAACCGAGGCGATAAATTCGTCGACGCTGGCATGGAACGAAGTCCGTTCTCCGGTTACGCCCAGCGAAGAGACGCAATATACGAATCCGCGGGCACGCTCCAAGATCCGTGCAATCCGGCCGCTGGAGGTAGGCGCGACGAGCGGGATCAGCCTTACGCCGGCGGCATCCGCCAACTTCAGGACCTCCTCCGCTTCTTCATACGGCAAATCCGGAATGATTAAGCCGCTGATCCCCGCCTTCTGCAGCTCAGCCAACAAGCGCTCTGTCCCCATTTGCAACACGGGATTGTAATAAGTAAACAAGACAAATGGCATACGGATGCCGCGTTCCCGGGCTTTGGATGCCGTCTCGATACAGGAAGCCACCGTGATTCCGTGGACAAGGGCACGTTCCGACGCCCGCTGAATCACCGGGCCATCCGCCAAGGGATCGGAATAAGGTACACCCAGCTCCACCACATCGGCACCGGCTTCCTCCAGAACGGCCAAAATGTCGAGCGTCGTCTCCGGGTCCGGGTCACCGACGGTCACGAACGGAATCAGCGCGGTTTGTCCCGCTGCTTTTAGCTTCGCAAACGTGTCGTCCAGCAATTGACCTGCCTGTTGACTCATATCGTCTCCCCGCCTTCCGTATACGCCATAATCGACTCCACGTCCTTATCCCCGCGGCCGGACAAGCAAATGACGATGATTTCGTCCCGGCTCATTGCCGGAGCCATTTTCACAACTTGGGCCACCGCATGCGCCGACTCCAGCGCCGGAATGATCCCTTCGGTCCGGCTTAGCAGCTGAAGGGCATCCAGAGCCTCACGGTCCGTGATTGGATAATACTTCGCACGTTCGATATCCTTCAGATACGAATGCTCTGGGCCAATGCCCGGATAATCGAGACCGGCCGAGATCGAGTGGGCTGGCAGAACTTGGCCGTAAGCGTCCTGAAGCAGATAACTCATCGAGCCTTGGAAGACGCCTTTGGTGCCTTTGGTCATCGTGGCGGCATGGAACTCGGTGTCAATCCCTTTACCTGCGGCCTCTACCCCGACCAAGCGAACGCCCTGATCCTCGATAAACGGATAAAACATCCCAATCGCATTGCTGCCGCCGCCAACCGCAGCGACGAGCATATCCGGCAATCGGCCTTCCGCCACTAAAATCTGCTTCCGCGTTTCATCGCCGATAATCCGCTGGAAGTTCCGCACCATCATCGGATAAGGATGCGGCCCGGTGGCCGATCCGAGAATATAGAAAGTATCATGCACATTGCTCACCCAATAGCGCAGCGCTTCGTTGCAAGCATCCTTTAACGTGCGTGTACCGGACATAACCGGAACAACTTCAGCACCCAGCAGCTTCATCCGAAACACGTTAAGCTGCTGCCGCTTCGTGTCCTCTTCACCCATGAATACCTTGCATTCAAGACCTAGCAAGGCCGCTACCGTAGCCGTAGCCACGCCGTGTTGGCCTGCGCCGGTTTCGGCGATCACTTTCTGCTTGCCCATCCGCTTCGCCAGAATCCCCTGCCCGATCGCGTTGTTGATTTTATGGGCGCCAGTATGGTTTAAATCCTCGCGCTTCAGATAAATTTTCGCCCCGCCCAGGTGCTCCGTCAGGCGTTCCGCGTAATAAAGCGGCGTCTCCCGTCCGGAATACTGCTTCAGCAGATAAGCGATCTCCGCTTGAAACTCGGGATCATCTTTAAATTTCAAATAGGACTCTTCCAGTTCGATCAAAGCGTTCATCAGCGTCTCCGGCACGTAGCGGCCGCCAAAAGGACCAAACCGTCCATGCTCATCCGGTACCTGCTTCATCATCCCTTCACCCTCTCTACGAATGCAGTTATTTTCGCGATATCCTTCACGTCGTCGGTTTCCACGCCGCTTGAGACGTCTACGCCATCCGGCTGCAGCGTCTCAATTAACGTCCTAACGTTGCCGGGATGCAAGCCGCCGGCCGCAAAGAACGGGATTCCTCGCTCCTTGGCCCATTGACGAAAAGGCTCTGCAGCAGCCCAATCAAATGCAACGCCAGAGCCCCCGCCGTACTTCGGATCGTACGTGTCGAGCAACAGCCCGTCCAGCACGCCGTCATACTCCGCCAAGGTCGCGCCGGCATGGACCGATCCGTCCGTTTTGACCGAAAATGCCTTGAAAAGCTCGACGCCATAAGCGTCCTTCACCTTCCGGCAAAAATCCGGGCTTTCCGTCCCGTGGAGCTGCAGGATGTCCAGCGGCGCCTGCCGCAAAACCTCGTCCAGCTCCTCCAAGGTCGGATTGACGAACACCCCAACGCTCTGCGGAACTGCCCCTGTGCTCCACGTTTGAAGCACAGGAAGCAGCTCCGCTGCACGGCTTCCGCTGATTTGGCGCTTGCTTCGGGCAAACACGAATCCAACATAATCTACGGGTAAGTTCACCATAGATTTTAGCACTTCAACGCTTTGAAGTCCACAAATTTTTACGGCCACTTCACCCATTTGACGTCGTCCCTTCGGCATCCAATTCGCGGGAATCCGTTTGAAGTAACGGTCCCATTAAGTCAACCACGGCGTCCCCCACATTTTCTCGCCGCATAAACGTTTCTCCGATCAGCACGCCTTGTGCGCCGGTCTGTTGAAGGTATTTTACATCCTGCCGGGTTTGAATCCCGCTCTCGCTGATCAGCGTCGCACTGGATGGCACCAGCTCCGCCAACGCGGCCGTCGTCTCCAGGGACACTTCAAACGTCCGCAGGTTCCGGTTGTTGATGCCGATCAGCTTCGCCGCTGGAAGCATCAGGACCCGCTCCAGCTCCTCGCGATCATGCACTTCGATAAGCGCATCCAGTCCCAGCGCCGTGGCGATCGACAGGTAGTCGCGAAGCTGTGCATCGCTCAGGATTGCGGCGATCAGCAGTACAGCGTCAGCGCCAAGCAGCCGGGCTTCGTAAATCTGCCGCTCGTCAATCACAAAATCCTTGCGCAGCAGCGGCACATTTACGGCCTCGCGAATTGCGCTCAAATAGGCGCCGCTGCCCTGAAAATACGTTTCATCCGTCAGCACGGAGATGCAATCGGTTCCCGCCGCTTCATAAGCCGCTGCCAGCTGCACCGGATGGAAATCCGGGCGAATCAGCCCTTTGGAGGGGGACGCCTTTTTCACCTCGGCGATTAACCCCATATCCCGCTTCCGGCCGGTTGTAAGTGCCGCGTGGAACCCCCGCGTGGGCTCCATCGCCGCAATGCGGCGCTCCGCATCCGCAAGGGAGAAGCTTTCTGCCAAACGTGCGACTTCTGTTTTTTTCGTCTCTACAATTCGATCAAGATACATAACTTAATTCCCCCGTTGTCTGAATCAGCTGTTGCAGCTTGGCATAGGCCTTCCCGGAATCGATCGCATCCGCAGCGATCGTAACTCCGTCCCGGATCGTGTCCGCCAAACCAGCCACATATACGCAAGCGCCTGCGTTGGCCAGTACGACGTCACGGTGAGCGCCGCGCTCCCCTTGCAGCACGCGCCGGACGATCTCCGCATTCGTCTCGGGATCGCCGCCGATCATCGCTTCCAGCGGGTACGTGCGAAGTCCCAGATCTTCCGGCAGCAGTTCGTAGGTTGTGATCTCCCCGTTTTTCAACTCGGATACCCGTGTCGGCGACGAAATACTGATTTCATCCAGACCTTCCTGGCTGCTGACAACCAGCGCCCGTTTGGAACCAAGCTCACGCAGCACTTCTGCTATGGTTGACGTTTTGCTGCCGTCATAAATGCCCAGCACCTGGCGGTCCGCTCCTGCCGGATTCGTTAATGGCCCCAGCATATTGAAGACCGTCCGAATCCCCAACTCTTTGCGAGGGGCTGCCGCGTGCTTCATCGATGGATGATACAGCTGTGAAAACATAAAGCAGATGCCGATATCATCCAGACAGCGTTTCGCTTGACCGGCGTCCAGTTGAATATTCACGCCCAGCGCTTCGAGAACATCGGCACTTCCCGAACGACCGGATGCCGACCGATTGCCGTGTTTAGCCACCCGCACTGACACCGAGGCTGCCACGATCGCCGCCGTCGTGGACACGTTGATTTTGTGGATGCCGGATCCGCCTGTTCCGCACGTATCCAGCAGCTTTTGCGTTTCCGTATGAATTCGGCTGGAGGCGCCGCGCATCGCCTCGGCGAAGCCGGTGATCTCCTCGACAGTCTCTCCCTTGATTCGCAGCGCGGTCAACAGGCTGCCGATTTGAGCTGGCGTTGATTCGCCGTTCATGATCGCCTGCATCACACCACGCGCTTCTTCCCGCGACAAATGCCGTCCTTCAATCAAGCGGCTAATGCCCGCCTGAACGGTTTGCTGTCCTGTCATCTCGATTCGCTCCTCTCTTTAGTTCCCCGGGGTATATTCGTAAAGGTAATCCTGATTAATCACACCGTCATTTCGGGTGGCTGGCGGAAACATCTGCTCCGCTGTACGGATCGCCGTCAGCAAAGCCTTCGCCTTGTTCACCGACTCCTGATATTCGTTCTCCGGTATGGAATCCCATACGATGCCTCCGCCGGCCTGCACGTATGCTTTCCCTTGCTTGAACACGATCGTGCGGATCGTAATACAAGAATCCATGTTCCCTGAGAATCCAAGGTACCCAATGGCCCCGGCATAAGTGCCGCGTGCCTCGCGCTCCAGCTCCGCAATAATCTCCATCGCCCGCAGCTTTGGCGCCCCGGAGACGGTCCCGGCTGGCAAACAAGACAGGAATGCATCGAAGAAGTCCTTATCCTCCCGCAGCTTGCCAGACACCTTGGATACCATGTGCATAACGTGGGAATACCGTTCGATCTCCATATACGAGTCGCAGGTTACGCTGCCGAACTCGGATACCCGGCCTAAATCGTTGCGTCCAAGGTCGACCAGCATCAGATGTTCCGCCCGTTCTTTTTCATCCTGCAGCAGCTCCGCTTCCAACGCTAAATCGGCTTCTTCCGTCGCCCCCCGCGGTCTCGTGCCGGCGATCGGACGCGTTTCCACTCGGCCGTTCTCTACCTTGACCAAAGCCTCCGGCGACGTCCCAACGATAATCTCCTCGTCCAGCTTGAGGTAATACATGTACGGCGACGGATTTAACGTCCGCAGGACGCGGTAGACGTGAAGCGGATCAACTTCTGTTTCGATATGGAACCGCTGTGACAGCACCACTTGAAAAATATCGCCTGCGCGGATATATTCCTTCGCTTTTTCAACGTTCGCGATGAACTGCTCCTTCGTCAGGTTGGATTTGACGTCCCCAAGATCCGTCACGGCCGGCATCGGCCGGCGGTTAAAGCTTTCGCCCGGCCCCTCCTGCTGCAGCAGATCGGCCGCCAAATCCAGCTTCAGCTCCGCTTCCGCATAAGCCCGGCGAATATCTTCGTCGCGATCGTCTGGCTTCACGTGTACGTTGGCCACCAGCAGGATCCGCTGCTTCACGTGGTCGAACACGATCACTTGATCGCAGAACATAAACTGCATATCATTCAGGTTCAGGTCATCGACCTGATGCGCCGGCAGCTTCTCATAGTACTGCAGCAGATCATATCCAAAGAAACCAATCGCTCCACCCGTAAACGGCGGCATTTCCGGAAGCTTCGGACTGCGATAGCCCCGCAGGATCGCCTTCAACTCATCGACGGGACGGGACGAGCGCAAATGCTCTGTACCGCCTTCCCGTTGAATCGTGATCTCGCCCTTCTTCGCGGAAATCGTCAAGAACGGGGCGGTGCCGATGAAAGAATACCGCGCCCACTGACTGCCACCTTCCACGCTCTCCAGCAAAAATGCCTGCTCCCGCTGAGCAATACGACGGAAGATCCGGATTGGGGTTTCCATGTCGGCGAGCAACGTTCGGGCAATCGGGATCAGATTATATTCGTTTGCTAAAGCAATGACCTGTTCTACATTCGGGGTTGCCATGTCTCTCACTTCCTTTTCGAATTGGTTTCAGAGCCAAATAAAAAAACCTCTACCGAAGTAGAGGTTGTAGGATTTGCGGTTTATGGGAAAGCACAGCTCCTAAAGACGGTCTTGCCGTCATTCTCCCACAATCAAGAAAACGACGAAGTACGCACAAGGAACAGGCTATTCACTCAGCTAAACTCAGCTCATCTCAACTGATCTCTACTCAGCTCTAAAAAATGTGTTTACTCTAAACTCTTCTAACTTAGAACTTACTCTCAACTAACTTACTCAACTAACTTGCACTCATCTAAAATCTAAATTAACTATACCCTAACCGCGGCCCGTTTGGCAACCCAAACCTGCAGCTTGATTTGCCAATCCTAAAAATAGCTTCGCTCGCTTGCTGCCCTCAGGAATTGGTGGAGCTGAGGTCCGGACGGAGGCTGCGGGCTTCGTTCAAATACACGTGCTTCATATCCCGCTGCCCTTTGGTGGTGTTCACCTGAATCAGCAGCCGGATACACTTCGGCAAAGCGCCTTGAACCGGGATTTCCGTGGAGCACATCAGAGGAACCATATCCCACCCGTTTAATACGCGAATGGCACGAGCCGGGAAAGTCGCCGTCAAGTCCGGCGTGACCGTAATCCAAACGCTGCAAATATCCTCAGGCTCGATTTCGTTGCGAGCGACAATCTCTTTTAACAACTCGGCTGTCGCGTCCAGAATTTCCTGTTCGTCGTTGCGGGATACCGTCGTTGCTCCGCGAATACCTCTGTTATACATGTTGTCCCTCCTCTTTGAGTTCAGCAATCACCTGGCGGACTTCGTCCAATGTCACGTCTGAGACAATTTCCACCTTGCCGATCTCTACAGGCAAAATAAACACCATCGTCTGTTCCTTAAACTTCTTGTCGTGCATCATCGCACCAATCAAATCCTGCTCGTTCAAATGTGCCGGCATGGCCGTTGGCAAACCGAAGCCGCTCAGCAGGGACACCGTGTACTCGTATATATGCGGATCCCGGCCCCGGTTCACTGCCAGCTTCGCCGCTGCGGCCATCCCAATCGAGATCGCTTCCCCGTGCAAAAATTCACCATACCCGCCGATCGCCTCGATGGCATGACCCAGCGTATGCCCCAGGTTGAGAATCGCACGAAGCCCATTCTCCTTCTCATCCACAGAGACAACCTGGGCTTTCACGGAGCACCCCTGGGTTAATCCGTATCCCAGCGCTTCCGGATCCAGCACCAGCAAATCCGCCGTGTGCTCGCGGCACCAGTCCGCAAATGCCGCATCCCAGATCAGGCCATGCTTGACCATTTCCGACAAGCCCGCCCGGACGTCGCGCGGCGGCAGGGTTTGCAGGCTGTCCACGTCATACAGCACCATTTCCGGCTGATGAAAAGCGCCGATCATATTTTTGGCCAGCCGATGGTTGACGGCCACCTTGCCTCCGACACTGCTGTCGTGAGCCAGGATCGTGGTAGGCATTTGCACAAACGCTACGCCTCGCATATACGTTGCCGCCACGAAGCCAGCCAAATCGCCGACGACGCCGCCGCCCAGCGCAACGACCACAGAACGGCGGTCCAAACCGCCTTCAATCGCCGTAGTCATGACATCCTCATAAACCTCCAGCGATTTGGATTTTTCACCGGCCTTCACGACTTTGCTGACCGTACGATAGCCTTTGGCCTGCAGCGAGGCTTCGACAACCGGCAGATACTTCGGCGCGACATGGTCATCGGTAACGATTAAGACAGGGCTCTTCGCCGACAGCTTATGCTGCTCGAAGAAATCCCCGGCCTTTCCCAGCAAGCCGCCGCCGATATAAATCGGATAAGAACGTTCGCCCAAATCGACCTGCAGCGTTCGCATCAATATTCCTCCAGTTGAGCCAAATATCCCTTATAATTACGCTCGATCTCCCCGATCGAATCGCCGCCGAATTTCTCCAGGAACGCTTTGGCCACTTCCCAAGCGACCACGTTCTCGAGCACAACGCTCGCGGCTGGCACTGCACAAGCATCAGAGCGCTCCACCTGAGCAGCAAACGCCTCGCGGGTGTCGAT
Organism: Paenibacillus sp. MB22_1; assembly: GCF_047200555.1. Lineage (NCBI taxonomy): Bacteria > Bacillati > Bacillota > Bacilli > Caryophanales > Paenibacillaceae > Paenibacillus > Paenibacillus sp. MB22_1. Next base: position 1,038,770 of record NZ_JBLADV010000001.1, on the reverse strand, counting down.
GTCGACGCTTTGCAGCGGTTTGTATAACGTCGGGATCGGCTTCATTACGCCGCGAACGACGATTGGCATGCCGTTGGTCATCCCGCCCTCGAAGCCGCCGAGCCGGTTGGTCGCCCGGTAATAGCCGCGCTCCTCGCTGTACAAAATTTCGTCATGAACCTTGGAGCCTGGCAGCTTCCCGGCTTCAAAACCGATGCCGATTTCCACGCCCTTAAACGCGTTAATCGACATTACCGCTTGCGCGATACGGCCGTCCAGCTTGCGGTCATACTGCACATGGCTTCCCAGTCCGACCGGAACGCCTTCAACGATACATTCGACGATGCCGCCGATGGAGTCGCCTTCCTCCTTGATTTTATCGATGTAGGCTTCCATCTTCTTCTCCGTCTCAAGGTCGGCAACCCGCACCGAAGAAGCTTCGGTGACTCGAGCCAACTCGTCCAGCGGCAGGTTATGCGGCGGTGCTTCAATTTCGCCGATGCGAATGACATGCCCGGCGATCCGGATGCCAAAGCGCCCCAGGAGCTGCTTGGCCACCGCACCAACCGCCACGCGAACAGCGGTTTCGCGTGCGCTCGAACGCTCTAGCACGTTCCGCAGGTCTTTATGGTTATATTTCAAGCCTCCGTTTAAATCGGCATGCCCTGGACGGGGACGATGTACTCTGCGTTTCTCCTCATCCGTGCCTTCGATCGGCTCGATGTTCATGATTTTCTGCCAATGCTTCCAGTCGTTATTCTCCACAACCAGTGCCACCGGCGCTCCTGTTGTATACCCGTGCCGGACTCCCCCGACGATCTTCGCGGTATCTTTCTCGATCTGCATCCGACGGCCGCGGCCATACCCTTTCTGACGACGGGCCAACTCAAAATTCAACGCTTCAAAATCCAGCTGCAAATGGCTGGGCAAGCCTTCAATAATCGCAGTCAACTGGGGTCCATGCGTCTCCCCGGCTGTTAAGTATCGCAAACTCATGATGCTGCGTTCCCCCTTTAAACTGTTAAACTGTAAAGAACTAAAACCCGATGATATCTTTGCTCATTATAATATTGTTTGATGCATTCTGTCACGTGGTGAATTCACTTATCCTGTTCATACCCTCTCGGATTTCTCTTACCATACGCGGTCCGAGGCCAAGCCCTGCCCGGATTTTCGCGCCTCACGCTTCGAGGTTCACCAAAATCCGGGGGCCTTGATCCATCTTAAGAATCTGCGGAAACCGGATGAACTGCATATGCTTGCTCCGGGTTAGTCCGTCGGGTGGCTAAAAGCTTGCGAATGCGATGCTGACCCACTTCCCGAACAGCGAAAACATAACCCCCGTATTCGAATTCCGGTCGTTCATTCACCGTTGGTATCCGCTTCAACTGTCCGATCATAAACCCGCTTAGCGTATCATAGTGGTCGATCGGAAGCTTAATATCCAAGATTTTCTGGGCGTCGTCAAGGGACATCGTACCGCTGAACAGATAACTGCCTTCGCCAACCTGCTCGTATTCCCGTTCCTCCTCGTCGTGTTCGTCATAGATGTTGCCGACGATTTCCTCCAGCAAATCCTCCATCGTTACGATGCCGGCGGTTCCCCCGTATTCATCAACGACAATCGCCATATGAATGCGGTTTTGCTGCATCTCCTCGAACAGCTCATTTGTTTTTTTGGAGATCGGAATAAAATAAGGCGGCGTCACCAGCTTCCGCAAATCCCAATTCTCCTTATCCTCCGTGCGCAAAAAGCGGATCAAATCCTTGCTGTGCAATATCCCGATCAGATTGTCAACCGTATCCTCATACACCGGGAAGCGGGTATATTGCTCCTTGTCTGCGATTTCAGCCACAGTCTGCTGATCGGCATCGGCCGGAATCGCCACGACGTCAATCCGGTGCGTCATAATATCAGACACCGTCAAATTGTCGAAGTCAAAAATGTTGTTAATCATCAGACGCTCGCTGGGCTGGATCGTTCCCATTTCCTCACCGGTATCCAGCATCATACGGATCTCCTCCTCGGAGACTTCCTCCTCCTTGGCGTTCGGATCGATGCCAAACAACCGCACCAACAAGTTGGTTGACGTAGTCAGCAGCTTCACGAATGGCGAAGTTACCTTGGATAACACAGACAACGTCGTCGCCGCAAACATCGCCATCGCTTCGGCCTTGTTCATCGCGACCCGCTTCGGCACCAACTCACCCAGCACCAACTGGAAGTAGGAGAGAAGCAAAGTGATGACGATCAGCGATAGTGTGCTCAGTACGTTTTCGGGGATCGGCAGCCCCATCCGGATTAAATAAGCCGCCAGGTCGTCGGCAAAGCTCTCCCCGGCGAAAGCACTGGCAAAAAAGCCCGCAAGGGTGATGCCAATTTGAATCGTCGCCAGGAACTTGCTAGGCTCGCCAAGCAAACCCACGATGACCTTCGCTTTCCGATGGCCTTGCCCTGCCATCGCCTTAATTTTATTATCATTCAGGGAGATCAAGGCGATTTCCGATGCGGCAAAAAAGGCATTAATCAAAACCAAGATAAAGACAACTAAAAGTTCCAACAATCCCATGCACCTCCAAAAGTTTCCCACGTCACTCAAGCGGGTAAACGAACGCAAAAAGGCATAACCCGCCGTCACTAAATTGACGCAGGCTATGCCTGAATTTCTCCTACGAATAGGTTATTTATCCATTGTAATACGTTGCTACTCTCCGGGTCGTCCGAATCGTACATGAATGAAATCTCTCCTGACCTGAATTTATAACTATTATAGAAAGTCACCTTGGCGGCTGTCAAGAACGCCTCTACCGAGAACGCAAAAAGCGCCGTTCCCCGCCCTGCTTGGCGATGTCGGCGCTATTTAACTGGTATGGGCGCTTGCAGCTTATCTGAGGCCTGAAGCTGGTTGATTTTCCAAAGCGGCGGAACGCCGGGGATCCACCGGAAAATCCTCAAGCATCACCTTGAGGTGCGAACCTTCGATGCCAAGCACCTGCGCGCATTCCTGCGGCGTCAAGAATCCCCGCCGATAAGCTTCGATCACTTTTCGCTTGTCCATGATCTGACCTCCATTGACTATATGGTCCAAGTATAGGAAAGATCAAACCATTCTATACTATCGTTTTGGCTTCTTATCGCGAAGTAACTCATGTGAAGCGAATACGGCATCGAATCTTGAATTCAGATGCTCGCTCCGTTGCTCACGTAGGTTTCCCTACGCTCCGCTACTCACTCACCTCTTCATCCAACCTTCTCGGCGCTAAGAACCCAAAATTTTTAATCATGAAGTAGCTCGTGTGAAGCGAATTCGACTTCGAATCTTGAATTCAGTTGCTCGCTCCGTTGTTCCCTTCCCCCTTCTTACGATAAAAGAACGTTTCCGCCGCTTCCAAATCGTATTGGCCAGGGGAGAAAATTTGCTCCGTGCTGCCGACGAACAGGACGCCGCCGGGACGCAGCGCACGCGAAAACTTATGATAAAGCCCTTGTTTTGCTTCTTCGGTAAAATAAATCATCACGTTGCGGCAAACGATCAGGTCAAAGCCCTCTTCAAACGGATCGAGCAGCAGGTTTTGCTTCTTGAACGTGACGGCCTTCTTCAGCTTCGGATCAAAGCGGAACATCGGGCCTTCCGGCGTAAAATAACGCTCGGCGACCGCCTTCGGCACATCCTTCAGCGAACGCTCCAGATATAATCCTTCCTGGGCTTTCCCGAGCGCTCCTTCATCAATGTCCGTTGCCAGCAAATAGGTGTTCGCTAGAAGCCCCAGATCTGCGAGAATCATCGCCAACGTGTATGGCTCCTCTCCCGTCGAACAGGCCGCGCTCCACACCTTCAGCCGGGGCCGCCCGGCGGCCAGCCCCGGCAGCACCGAGTCCCTCAGCACTTCCCAGCGATTGGGGTTGCGCCAAAATTCAGATACGTTAATCGTCATCTTGTCCAAAAATTCATAAAATAACTGCTTGTTGCTCAGCATCGCCGTATAAAAATCAGCAAACTTCGAATAGCCGTTCTTATTGCGCAGCGTCGTCAAACGCCGCTTCATTTGCGCTTCCTTGTATTGGGCCAAATCGATGCCCGTGCTTTTTTTAATGTTCTGGATAAAGCCGAGATAATCCGGATCCGGTGCCGTCTCTGTGTTGTCTACCCGAGGGATGTCGGGAAAAATCCGGTTCAAATCCATGGGCTCACGCTTCTCGTATACTGTAGTAGCTCATGAGGCTCAAAGAAGTTGGCGATTTCTCGCTCCGCACTCTCTACTCCGTCGGAACCATGAATCAGATTAAACGGCGTATGGGCGGCAAAATCCCCCCGAATCGTGCCGGGAAGCGCCTCGGTGACTTTCGTCTTGCCGATTACCATGCGGGACAAGTTAATGATGTCATCCCCTTCCCATACCATGGCAAATACCTGCCCAGAAGTAATGAAGCCCACCAGTTCGTCAAAGAAAGGCTTGCCCTCATGCTCCGCATAATGTCTCTTCGCCTGCTCTTCTGTCACTTGAACCAGCTTGCCTGCGACGAGTTGAAATCCCTTATCCTCGAACCGGCTGATAATTCTGCCGATCAGCCCGCGCTGTACGCCGTCCGGCTTAACCATTAAAAACGTTCTTTCCATGGTTCCCCTCCCGAATTTAACAGCATCATTTGCGATTCAAACCTCATTCCCACCTTCCTCCAGGAAGGCGGTTTCACCTGCATTTTACCAGAAACTTGCGAAACAGGTAAAGCGATAAGATTAATAGGAGCGTTTGTTAACAAATTCTGCAATGTCCTGTAAATGGGAGCGCGCCGCTGTATCCGGCAGCTGCTGCAACGCCGCCAGCGCTTTTGCAATATAGCGGTCGGCCAGCGCCTCCGCTTTGCCAATGCCCGGGCTTGTCCGAATCATTTCGATCGCACGGGACACATCCCCGCTGCCGTCTCCGGCCTGGATGCCGCGAATTTCCCGAAGCAGCGGCTCTCTTAAATCAGGCTCCTGCAGAGCGTAAAGCACAGGAAGCGTGATGTTGCCCTGGCGCATATCGCTGCCCGGCGGTTTACCGATCGTCTTCTCAGTACCAAATAAATCAAGCAGATCGTCGCGAATCTGGAAGGCCATGCCCACGTTGTACCCGTACCGGTACAGCAGCGCACTCACTTTGGCCGGAGCATCTGCCGCCATGGCTCCCAGCTGACAGCTGATGGCGATGAGCAAAGCGGTTTTCCGCCGGATGCGCAGCAAATAGTTGCGTACGCTTTGCTCCGTGTTGAAAAAATCGCGGATCTGCTCCATTTCCCCGATCGACATCTGCACCATCGCTTTGGCCAGTATGCGGTGTATGTATGGATTTGCGAGCTCGGATACCTGCATCAGGGCCTTGGCGTAGATGTAGTCGCCGGTATACATGGCGATCCGATTATCCCACTTCGACTTTACCGTCGCTTTGCCCCGCCGCGTGTCGGCATCGTCGATCACGTCATCGTGAACGAGTGACGCCGAATGGATGAGCTCCAGCGGCACAGCGATATACTGCAGCTTCTGCAGATCGTAGTTCCCAAACTTCCCGCCAAGCAATACGAAGACCGGCCGCAGCCGCTTCCCGCCTGCCTTCAACAAGTGCAGGGACGTCTTGCTGAGCAGTTCGTCATCGCCGTCGATGCTGCGGTACAGCTGGCGTTCGATAAAATCCATATCTTTTTTTAACGCACCGAAAATATCCAGTAGTTTCATTCTTTCACCCGTGTCAGCAAATTGTCACTCCATATCTCCAGCTCTACTCGATGATCCAGCAGCCCCATTTCATAGGCATAGTCAAAATACAACGAAAGTCCTTGGCGGTGCGATTCATTAAAATCATAGCGGATGTTCTGAGTAAAATAATGCCGCCAATAATCCGCCGTACCGCCAATTTCGGCGCAAGCCTTGGCCACGAGCGGGGATACATCACTTAAGCTCTTACGTTTGCTTTCCACAAAGGCTTCCGTCACTTCAGCCAAATAGTCGCCGTGGGCTTCGGCAAACGACTTCTGAACGGCCCAGACCGCAAAGGTCATACCATAGCCGGTCCATGATTTCCAAACTTCCCCCAAATCGGTAACGATATAATCGTGATCCCGCCAGGATGCCTGAATCGCGTGATCGCCGATCAACAGCGCGCCGTCGCTTTCTGCCATCATCAGATCCAAATCAGGCTCACTGTCCCAATACTCAGGTTTGCCACCGTAAGCTTTTTCCATAATGATCTTCAGCAAATTGACCGAAGTTGCCGACGTATTCGTTAGCGCAATCTTGCCGTTCGCAATTTCCTCCGGCGGCTTCCGCGAGAACAGCAGAATCGAACCCACCGGCCCATCGGAGCTGACGGAAAGATCCGGCAGCAGCAGGAACCGCTCCGAGCCGTACCCGTAGGCAAAAGAAGACACCGGGGAAATATCCAGCATCCCGCCAAGCATCCGGCGGTTCAGCTTCGAAGGGACCTCGGTGACGAGTTGGCTCACTTGGGACAGGCGCGTCACATCAAAATAATGAAAAACGGGCCAGACGTTGCTGTATTTGATTTGGCCGATGAGGATGTTTTCATTCTCCCGATTGTTCATTCTGATCCCCCCATCTCTTGAATAACGCATGCTCGATGCCCAGATTGTCGAGCACTTTACCAACTAAAAACCGGACCAGATCATCAATGGTCTGCGGTCCGAAATAAAATGCCGGCATCGCCGGGATGATGCGCACGCCAAGTCGAGCCAGCTTCAGCATGTTCTCCAAATGGATCGCATGCAGTGGCGTTTCGCGTGGCACCAGCACAAGCGGCCGGCCTTCCTTCAGCATGACATCGGCTGCCCGAGCCATCAGATTGTCGGACGTTCCGTTTGCGATCGAAGACAGGGTTCCCATCGAACAAGGCATAACGATCATCCCGTGCGTGAGGAAAGAACCGCTGGCGATCGAAGCCCCAATATCCGCGATCGGATGGTATACCAGCTTCCCGGGAAGCTGACCGAAATGTTCCTCCAACGTCGCCTCCCGATCGCTCGTGTTCCAACCGAGCTCCTCCTTGATCACTCGCCACCCTGCATTGGATACAACGAGATGCACGAGGAAGTTCATACCTAACAGCGTTTCAATCAGCTTCACTCCATAGATCGAACCACTGGCCCCAGTTATGCCGACAACAATCGATTTCCCTTTATCCATTAGAAATGTCGCACCACCAAATCAATCAATGTGAAGGAAAACACAACGATGCTCAGCACGCCGTTCATGGTGAAGAACGCGGTTTGCAGCCGGCTGAGATCGCTCGGAGAAACGATATGGTGCTCGTAAAACAAAATAGCATACGCAATAATCATGCCCACGACATACCACCAGCCCAAATCCGTCAACAGCAGCAAAGCGATAAAGCCCAGCGCGGTGATGATATGAAACGCTTGAGCAATCTTCAGCGATTTAGCGACACCAAACCGAACAGGAATGGAATAAAGACCTTCCTTCGTATCGAAATCAACGTCCTGGCAGGCGTAAATGATATCGAAGCCGGCAATCCAAAAGGTAATCGTTACATAAAATACCATTGCTGTCCAATCAACTTGTCCAGTTACAGCCGCCCAGCCGCCGAGAGGAGCTAAGCCGATCGTCAGACCCAGTATGACGTGGCAGAGCCAAGTAAAACGTTTCGTGTAGGAGTACAAAACCAACATGATGACGGCGATAGGCAACAGCTTTAATGCTAAGGGGTCTAGCTCGGCAGCGGCCCAGAACAACAAGGCAAAAGAGAGAATGATGAACAACACGACTTCGCCTATTTTTAAAAGTCCCGCCGGGATTGCGCGGTTTGCGGTACGAGGGTTCTTCGCATCGATGACCCGGTCAATAAGACGGTTCAGCCCCATCGCCGCACTTCGTGCGCCAAACATCGCCAACAGCACCCACCCGATCTGTGCCCAGGACGGCAGCTCATGGTTAATCATTTCAGACCCGAGCAGCGCGCCCATGAAAGCGAACGGTAAAGCGAATACCGTATGTTCAAACTTGATCATTTGCAGGAAAATTACCATTTTCTTAAACATGTTGCGTCTCCTTCGTTCCGATGTGCAAGGCGGCAATTCCGCCGGTTAAAGGATACGCTTCAACCCGGGTAAGTCCCGTCTCCCGGAAAATCTCCGCCAGCTCCGCACGGCCAGGAAACTGGACGAGGGAATCGGGAAGCCATTTGTACTGTTCATATCGTTTTGCCACCAGTTTGCCAAGCATCGGAAGCACATTTTGAAAATAAAAATAATAAAGTCCTTTGAACGGCTGCCAGGTTGGCTTGGACAATTCCAGGCAAACCACCTTTCCTCCAGGTTTTACGACGCGCCGCATTTCCCGCAGCACCTGGCGGAGATCAGGTACATTACGCAGACCAAAACCGATCGTCACGTAATCAAACCGGTTGTCTTCAAACGGCAGCTCCATCGCATTCCCTTGAACCAAGGTGATCCGCGACTCCAGCCCGCGCTCCTTTACTTTGAGGCGTCCGTATTCCAGCATCCGTTCACTAAAATCCAGGCCGATGATCTGCCCCCCGCTGGCTTCCGCCATGCTGATCGTCCAATCACAGGTACCGCAGCACAGGTCAAGCGCGGTCTCCCCGGGGGACATGTTCATTTTGGCCATCGTGAATTTCCGCCACGCTTTGTGACGCCTGAAGCTAAGCAAGTCGTTCATCATGTCGTATTTCGGAGCGATGCTCTCGAATACAGAATGCACGAACTGCTCTTTGGTCTCGGATGAAGATGTTTGGCTCATTTACTAATCCCCCTACCCTTCTTGCACGGAACGGCGTGACGGTGAAAGCACAGCGATAAACGGCTCAAGAATCGACTTGAGCTCCGTTCGCGCGGTTTCCTTCTTGCATTCATGCAGCAGCGATTGGACGTGATCCACCGATTGGTGCAGCATAGACAGCAGTTGTTCCTTGATATTGTATTTCACAAGCATCAGCGACCAGTCCCGCTCGCCGACTTTGCGGGTGGAGAGCGCAGTTTTATCCTCGGAGGATCCGGTTTCCATGATGCGCAAATAGGCGTAACCTTTACGTTCGTGCGGCAGCTCAGAAGTAGACCGGATTTCTTCCAGCATGACTTCGCAGCGGCTTAACTCCGCCAGCAGCTTCTGCCATAAGCTTTGGACCGACTTGTCCAGGATCTCCGTAAAAGAAAGAAAAAGCCCCATTTTGACATGGACGCATTCCTTCAGATAGTCTTCCGCAGGCAATAACATCTGCTTCAACTTGCTGTACAGCTGGACCTTCAAGCGGTTCACCTCACAGATGGCCGAGCTCATCAACGGGACCATGCCGATCTCCCCGGCTCCAGCTAGCAGATGATAAAACACGCCGCTGAAATAGTCACCGGCCAGCACCTTGAGCTGGCGCGAACGCATGGCCCGGGTTGCTTCCCCCAGTCCGGACTCCAGATCGATGCGATCATGGGTGTCCATGCCAAGCTGCACGAGGAACGCGGCCAGCGCACAGGTCTCAGCTGACTCCAGCGACAGCCCCTCCCGCTCGGTTAAAAACGTATAAAGCAAACGAACACGGGGCACCGGAAACTCCGGAAGCGCCGTGTATGCGGTAATCATGTCGTAACTGACATATTTATTTGCCAATTCTGTTATGCGATAAGGTTTCATCCTTTGCCTCCGAGCCGCTGATCTTTCAGTAATAAAGATGTCACAATCTTGTCTATTATAGCATATGTTTTTTCACTGCGCACAGAGGCTATACGCGAAATCAACTCATCGGTCAATTCACCGGTTACTCCTGTAGAAAACGAGACTGCCACAGCTTTGTTTCCGTCATCCGCATGCGCAACCGCAACTCTTCGGGCATCTCACCGCTCCCGACATGCCGAAGAAGGTCCAGCTCCTCGGCCGAAAATTCGGTACGCCGAACATCGGCAGCCAGCAGCAGATATTTGGTGCCAAGCCAACGGTCCTCCGCCATCAATCTCAGCAGCAGCTGATCGATATTGTTGGTGCGTTCGAACGCAAACGAGATCATTTCCGCCATTCCCCGGTACACGTCTGCTGCACGAACCTGGTCGCCCTCAACCTTCAGGTCAACGGACAAAATATCTCGGTTCAGCTCCACTTTCGCGATGGGCACCGGAAGCTGCAACGGGGCCAAAGCATCCACAAGGTTCTCCTCGGTGAGCTCCGCTGGGGACGTACCCGCAAACACCGCTGCTACCTGCCGCTGACGGGCAGGATGCTCGCCAAGCCAAGCTGCGCCCGCCATCGCCAGCGCGCAGACGAACGTTAACAGGATGGCCCGAACGGCTATGTTCCGTTTCATGGGGCATTCTCCCTTCTGGTACACTCGGACAGCGCAAATCTGCCTTTGTCCATACGGTTCTTATACCCCATTCTACATAGAAAAAAAGCAGGCTATGCCTGCAGATTTGAAAATCATTCTTCCGTATCGATCAAGCCGTGCTTCGTATAGACGAGCGCTTTGCCGCGAATCTTGACGGCGGAGGTGTGATCGGTAAATTGGGCGATGAGCACCTCACCCTTGTCCAACTTCTCGGTGTGGTGAAACCGCGTATCCTTCCCCCGGGTCAGCCCGATGACCGTAACGCCTTGTTCTTTGGCCTTAACCACGAAATAGTCTCCGCCCGCGGCAGATGGATCGTTACCGTGTTGCTGGTTATCCATGTGGCAGCGCCTCCCCCTTCACATTTTTGACAGACTGCTTCTTTTTTAAGCCTCCATGAAAAGAAAAAGCCGTGAACGAGAAGCCCACGGTCTTTTGCACGGAAGATACGTAGAAATCTTTATTTAATTCCGTCTTTGAGCGCTTTACCTGGTTTGAAAGCAGGAATTTTGCTCGCAGGGATTTCGATTTCCTCTCCGGTTTGCGGGTTGCGGCCTTTACGGGCGGAACGCTCGCGGACTTCAAAGTTACCGAAGCCAACCAGTTGAACTTTATCTCCGTTCTGCAGCGCTGTGGAAATCGCATCAAAAACGGCGTCAACCGCTTTAGTCGCGTCTTTCTTGGACAGCTCAGTACTTTCTGCAACTTGAGCAATCAAATCGGATTTGTTCATGTGTATTTCACCTCCCACCAAGGAAAATAATACCACTTGCTATTTGTGTTTCCGTTTTACCGCAGAATATACGTGATTTATGCAATTCATTACGTACAAGTTCCCGAAAAACGTGATGAAATCGCGCTTTCGGGGACGCGGAACAAATTTATAGTAATACAGCCCATGCATAATTTCAAGCTATTTCAAGGCTTCCCGGCGATATTTCCTCAATTCGCCCTACAAATTGGACCTTTCCGCCCCCCAAATAACAAAACAACCGCACGCAGCCAAAATACAGCATACGCGCGGTCATTGAGGAGGAATTGCAATTAGTAAAGATTAAAAATTCGGCTTTTCAGCACCGAGAAGGTTGGATGAAGCTAGGGACTGAGTAGCGGAGCGTACATAGAGGTACGTGAGCAACGGAAGGCCCGGCTGAATTCAAGATTCGACGCCGACTCCGCTTCCTCAGGTTAGCTTCGTGATCAAAAGCCGAATTTTTAATTACCTATAGAATGATGGCGATGAGGCCGCCGGAGCCTTCGTTGATAATCCGCCCCAGCGTTTCCTGCAGCTTGTAACGTGCGTTATCCGGCATCATGGCAATTTTGCCTTGAATGCCTTCGCGTACGATCGAGTGCAGGGATCTGCCGAAGATGTCGGATTCCCAAATCTTGATCGGATCGTTCTCGAAATCCTGCATCAGGTAGCGGACAAGCTCTTCGCTTTGCTTCTCGGTCCCGATGATCGGCGCAAATTCCGACTCGACATCGACGCGGATCATATGGATCGATGGTGCCGTCGCCTTCAGCCTTACCCCGAAGCGGGAGCCTTGACGGATCAGCTCTGGCTCATCCAACGCCATTTCCGCAAGCGTCGGCGCAGCGATACCGTAACCGGTCGTTTTGACCATTTCCAGCGCCTCGGCGAACCGGTCGTATTCCCGTTTCGCGTGCGTGAATTCCTGCATCAGCTGCAGCAAATGGTCTTTGCCGCGAATTTCTACACCCACCACTTCCATCAGGATGCGATCATACAGATCATCCGGCGCATACAGATCGATCTCCGCTACACCTTGACCCATATTCAGTCCGCTCAGACCAGCTCGATCGATAAAATCGTATTCCATGAAATTTCCGACAACCCGGTCGACATCGCGCAGACGGCGAATATCCTTAACCGTGTCACGGACGGAGTTCTCAAAATTGGTGCGCAGCCAGTGGTTCTCGTTCAGTACCATCACCCAGCTAGGCAGGTTGACGTTGACCTCATGTACCGGGAACTCATACAGAACTTCCCGGAGGACACCGGTCACGTCTTCTTCCGTCATTGTCGCTGCGCTGAGCGCAAGGACCGGAATGTCATATTTTGCGGCCAACTCACCGCGGAGTTGCTGTGTTTCCTCACTGTTTGGACGCGTCGAGTTGATCACCAGCACAAATGGCTTGCCGACCTCCTTCAGTTCGGCAACCACCCGCTCCTCAGATTCCACGTAAGAATAACGCGGAATATCGGCGATCGTTCCATCCGTCGTCACTACAACCCCTAACGTGGAATGTTCCTGGATGACTTTGCGCGTTCCGATTTCCGCAGCCTCTTGGAACGGAATCGGTTCTTCAAACCATGGGGTGGAGATCATTCGCGGCCCATTTTCGTCCTCGTAGCCTTTTGCGCCTTCCACGGCGTATCCGACGCAATCGACGAGTCTTACGTTTACCTCGAGTCCTTCAGCCACCTTGATTTGCACCGCATTGTTCGGGACAAACTTCGGTTCGGTCGTCATAATAGTTTTGCCGGCGGCGCTTTGCGGAAGTTCATCTACCGCGCGGACTCGATCTGCTTCATTTGCGATGTTCGGGAGTACGACAGTTTCCATGAATCGCTTAATAAAGGTCGACTTCCCGGTACGGACGGCACCGACGACCCCTAGATAGATGTCGCCTCCAGTTCGTTCGGCAATGTCCTTAAAAATGTCCACTTTCTCCAATACCAATGATATCCCCTCCTCAAATTTCGCCGAAGGAAAAATGCCCCGAGAGCATCCGCTTCGTGATTCGTCATGATTTTGGGCCTCGCTGCTGCGGCAGGAGCGGCAGCCCCTCTTGCCCGTGTCCGCCGCCGCAAACCTGTGGAAAGAACCTGAACGAAGCGGCGTAAACTCGTACATGCATTTGGACTAGTAACATCTTATGTACCAGATGCGAGAATATGACGGTTAAAACCGTCCAAGCCCGTTTTTTTTGCGGGGCCGCTCATTCAACCCGAACAAGGCGGGCACTTAACCGCCATACTCCCATTTGTATGACTCTATCGGAAAAAGTATGACGCCTCAGGGATAGGAGAAGAGAGAAAAGAAAAACCTCCCGAAATCATTCGAGAGGTTTCTTCTTAATTGAGATATGGTACGGGTTCGCTTCCGTTCCAACGGTAAGGCGGCGACTTCACCGGAACGAACGCGGAGCGGTCCGTCAACCAGGTGCGCAGATCTTCGTCGCCTTGCGGCGTTTTCCCAGACTGATCGATCGCCTGCATAATATCAAAAGCGTAATCCACGTACACATTGCCCTGCTTGTCCATCAGGTAGGAAAGGGTCTCCCCGGAATAGACACTGGTCAATGCCAAGCTGTCGGCCTTAAGCAACGGGAGATCAACCGTATACAGACCCGGATAGACCTCACCATTGGCCTCGCCCGGGAGAGCATCTCCGTGGCTTGTACGGTAGCTCAGCACTTTGTGCTGGACGTCGTTCACCTTCTGAATCGTGTTTAAATCCATTACTTTAACCGTAGGGTCGGTTTCCTCATCGATAACGAGAAAATAGACGCTTCCGCCCTGCTCAAAGGCTGCCGCCGGAAGCTCATCCAAATAACCTTCCCGCTTCAATTGGTTCAAATCGATCTTGTATTTCTCGTATCGCGGAGTATCCTCCCCGGCAGTAATGATCGGCAGGATCCCCTTATCTTCCTGAAAACGATCCAAAGCCCGTTGAACCCGGTCCACGCTCTCCATATAGGAAACCGGGCCGCCCTGCTGCCTCTCCCCGCGGTACAAACAGCCTGACAGCAGCGAGGTCGTTAACGCCAATAAGACAACCAGCGCCGCTGATCTCAAGCAGGTATGCTTCAAATAACGTAACTTCGTCATGTTGAAAATCTCACCTTATCCCCTTCCGTACTTGCCGTTACCATAATTCCTCCTCTTCCCGCTGCCGTTCCAGCTGTTTGCGAATCGCCGCCTTGAGCGGGTCCTTCGGCAGCTGAACCACCACATCCCCCCGGATCTTCGCCTGACAGGCCAGGCGCATCCCCTGGTCCAACAGCGGGCCAAGCTTGCGGCGCTCCGCATCGCTCGGAGGAGTTAACGCGGCAGCGTGCTCCGGATCGACCTGAACTTTGCACATCAGACAGCCGGCATTCCCACCGCATCGCGTCGCTAAATGAATTCTAGCTCCACGGGCAGCCCTCAGAACCGAAGTGCCCGGCCGGACTTGAACGGTTTTCCCGGACGGCAGAAACGTAATACGTCCTTCCACGATCCGCTCCTTAAGCCTTCCTGCCGCGATATTCGCGCCATGGCCGAGAGAGCAGCGGGCGATCCAACAACTCAGCCATCCGTCCAACCCAATCCGCCGACCATTCGTTCCGTTTCAACAGCTCGTCCAACAGGGGCAGATGTCGATCCGGCTCTTTACGGATCATCCCCGCAATCGGCAAATAGCGATCCGGACGCTCGCGCAGGAGGTTAAACACCAATTCATGGGCTAACGGCATGACCCATAAAGCGCTATCACGCAATTTCACACGCTGCGCGGCCGGCGCTAGCAACGCTTCTATCTCCGTCCGATAGAACGCCCCGGCGGTATGGACTTCAAATCCGCCTACCAGCTCAATTGTCGACTCGCCAATACGGTAATGGCTTAACCGGGAGGTATAGATTCCGCTCCGGTCATGACGCGGCTGGTCCGTCGCAAACTGCCGGAGCCGCTCGTGCAGCCGGTCGGCGGTCGCCAGATCCGCATAGACGTCGATATCCCGCGGAACCGTCGCAAGCTCAACCCCCTGGAGCCACAATCCGCAGCTTCCCCCTAGCAGCCACTTGCCCTCCATTCCACAGCTTTCGGCCAGCTTGCATAATTCTTCGGTTAAATCGGCATAGGCTTTGCTATCTTGTTGTTGCATATCTCTTCCTCTTCTCTTGGGTTCAGTGATGTAGAGGTTCTGTCAAGTAATCGACACAAGCCCGGTCAAAAAGCCCACCAGCATAATAAAAAAGGCAAGGAGCGATAAGATTCCCTTAATCCACCCTTTGGTTTTCGTCCGTGCAAATGTGATCAAAAAGACCGAGACCCCCATGATCAATACGGCGGCGATCGATAGCCACATCTTCGTCATTGCATCCATCTGTTTATTTCACCTACTATTTTTTGCTTTAATATGATCCATATTATAGCATTATGCGGTCTTTCAGGCTACGCGCTGGCCAAAACTAAACAAAGCCCCGCGGCATACGGCCGCAGAGCTTAAGGGCAATAAGGATCACCTTTATTTATTTTTTAAGCATTAACTTCATTAAGGCTTCCATATTGGACGGATTCATGCCGCTTTTTTTCACGGCGTTCACGATCTCGTGAATCGTGCTTTCCGACACGGGAACTTTCGCCATCGCCGATACTTGCTTGATCAGCTTACGTAGTTCGGCTTCATTTTGAATGGTTGATGGCTTTACGGTGCTGGCCAGCTTTTTGACCGAACTTTCCGAGATCGCTTTACCCGTCTTCTTGTTGATGGCATTCAAGGCCTCTTTGGATATCTTGCTCACGCTTTCGCCTCCTCCGTTGTCCTCTTCAACCAATGTATGAGAGGGCGGAGGTAAAGGTGATATTCCCCAGCAAAACGGGCTCTAACGGCGATATCAAAAGCCGTGTCTGGTAACTCCAATTTCAATAAAGGTTCAAAAAGGCGGCTTTTCAGCACCGAGAAGGTTGGATGAAGCTGGGACTGAGTAGCGGAGCGTAGGCAGACCTACGTGAGCAACGGAAGGCCCTGCTGAATTCAAGATTCGATGTCGAATCCACTACTTTGAAGATGCTTCGTGATCAAAAGACGAATTTTTGAACTTCCGCTCAAGTGTGCCATTGTTCCCAGGTTTCTAGGGACATCACTTCCATCTCCGTTTTCCGGTCGCGTCCCATCAGCGCCTCTACAGCGGTGCGCGGGTCCAGCCCCTCGAATAGGACGTGGTAAAGCTGAGCCGCAATCGGCATCTGCACCTGATACTTCTCAGAGATGGCATGGGCCGCTTTCGTTGTGCGAATGCCTTCTACAACCATGCCCATCTGGGTTAATACTTCCTCCAGCGGTTTGCCTTCGCCCAGCATAAACCCAGCTCGCCAGTTCCGGCTGTGCCGGCTGGTTGCCGTCACGACCAGGTCGCCGACCCCGGCCAAACCGGCAAAGGTCAGCGGGTTGGCTCCCATTTCAACGCCGACCCGCGTAATCTCCGCAAGACCGCGGGTAAGCAGTGCCGCCTTGGCGTTGTCCCCGTAGCCCAGTCCATCGGACATTCCGGCGCCCAGCGCGATGATATTTTTTAAAGCCCCGGCAAGCTCCACGCCTACCATATCCCGGTTGGTGTAGACGCGGAAATACGGGTTCATGAACAGGTCCTGAGCCAATTCAGCCTGGGCCGCGTCCTGTGCAGCGACAACCACAGTGGTCGGGCAGCGTTTCACAACTTCCTCCGCATGGCTAGGACCGGACAATACAACAATACGCCCCTCTTCACAGCCGAGTTCCTCCGCGATCACCGTCGACATCCGCTTCATGCTCTCAATCTCAAAGCCCTTGGTGGCATGCACCAGCAGCATATCCTCATGCCAGAAAGGCTTTAGTGATCGAGCAACCTCACGAACCGCCGAGGACGGCGCAACCATCACGACCGCTTTCGCACCGGTCACTGCGGCTTCCAAATCAGTGGTTGCCGTAAGGCGAGGCGACAAGTCCACGCCAGGCAAAAAACGTTCATTGCGATGTTTCGTATTGATTTCATCCTGTTGCGCTTCGCTACGTGTCCACAAGGCAACTTCCATGTCTTTGTCGGCGAGCACACTGGCGAGTGCCGTTCCCCAACTGCCCGCCACCAGCACGGCGGCTTTATTAGACAACGCGATCTCCTCCTTTGGATCCCAGCTTATTTTCCTTGCCGTGCACGATCTTCACGATATTCGTGCGATGTCTCCAGAAGGCGAACACGCAGATGACCAGACTCGCCCAGAAATAAGGGCCGAATTCGCCGGAGACCGCCAGAAAAATCGGCGTCAAGAAGACGAAGATAAGCGAACCAAGCGAGACGTACCGGGTAATAACGATCGATAATATCGCAATGATCCCCGCGTACAACGCAGGGAAGAAAAACAAGGTCGCCATCACGCCAATCGTGGTGGCAATCCCTTTTCCGCCGCGAAAGCGGAAATAAAGCGGCCAGTTATGGCCGACGATTGCTGCGATGCCGCACAGCGAGGCGATCCATTCGACGCCGTCGCCTAGCCAGCGGCCGATCCATACTGCGGCAATCCCCTTAAGCACATCCAGGGCCAGAACGAGAATCGCCGGGCCTTTCCCCAGTACGCGCAGTGTGTTGGTGGCTCCCGCGTTTCCGCTGCCGTGCTGGCGAATATCGATGCCTTTCAAGGCTTTCGCCAACACGACGCTGAAGCTAACCGAGCCAAGCAAATAACAAACAATTACAGCTATTACGGGTAAAATCACCTTATTCTCCCCTAACCTTCATCAGACTTGCGCCGCGTAAACAGCCGGATTGGCGTTCCCTCAAAATCAAATGCTGCCCGGATTTTGTTCTCCAGGTACCGTTCATAAGAGAAATGCATCAGCTCCGGATCGTTGACAAATACCACGATGGTCGGCGGTTTCACCGCAACCTGCGTGACGTAATTAATTCGCAGGCGCCGCCCTTTGTCCGTTGGCGGAGGATTGATGGCGATTGCATCCGACACAACATCGTTTAGCAGATGGGTCTGCACGCGCTTCGCATGCTGATCTGCGACGTGCTGAACCACCGGCAACAGTTTATGTAAACGCTGCTTCGTTTTAGCTGACAGGAAAACAATCGGGGCATACGTCATAAACAGGAAGTGGTCGCGGATTCTTTGCTCAAATTGGTGCATGGTTTTATCGTCCTTCTCAACCACATCCCATTTGTTCACGACGAAAATGGAAGCTTTACCGGCTTCATAAGCGTATCCCGCGATATGCTTATCCTGTTCGATGATCCCTTCTTCGCCGTTGATCAGAACCAGTACCACATCCGCCCGCTCGATCGCTTTCATGGCGCGCATAACGCTGTACTTCTCCGTCGTTTCATAGACCTTACCGCGTTTGCGCATCCCTGCGGTATCGATCAGGACGTACCGTTGACCGTCTTTCTCGAACGGCGTATCAATCGCATCACGGGTTGTTCCGGCGATATCGCTGACGATGACTCGCTCTTCACCGAGGATCGCGTTCACCAGCGAGGATTTCCCCACGTTTGGACGACCAATCAAAGCGACCCGGATCACGTCATCATCGTATTCGTCATCCGCGAGCTCCGGCAGATTATCCGCAATCGCATCCAGCAAATCGCCGATGCCCGTGCCATGGCTGCCCGATACCCCAATCGGCTCACCAAAGCCGAGGTTATAAAACTCATAAATATTGTCGATCCGGCCGATGTTATCCACCTTATTCACCGCGACAATGACCGGCTTGCCTGACCGGTACAACAAATTGGCGACCTCCTCGTCCGAAGTAGTCACGCCAGCCTTGGCGTCACACATAAAAACAATCACATCGGCTTCCTCGATCGCGAGTTCGGCCTGCATACGGATCGATTTGAGGATCGGCTCCTCGTCGTCGAGTTCAATCCCTCCTGTATCGATGATGCTGAACGGTTTCCCGTTCCATTCCGACGCACCGTAAATCCGGTCGCGCGTAATCCCGGGCTTATCTTCCACGATTGCCAGGCGGTCACCGATAATCCGGTTAAATATCGTGGATTTCCCCACATTCGGCCGCCCGACGATAGCCACAACGGGTCTTGCCATTGACATCCCTCCTAATACTTATTTTTGGATCCTCAAAATGGAGTTGATTCTCTATATAGGCTTCACACGTTTATTTACGGATACACGTAAATCATCATAGCAAAAAAAAGATGGCTTGGCTAACGGTCAACAACAAAAACGGCGAACCCGCTTCTTCAGGGTCCGCCGATGTTCGAGCCACTAAAACCTGATTATTTCAGTTTGCTGAGTTTATCGCCGAAGCGTTCGCCCAGCGTGATGCTTAAGCCTTGGTTGCTCAGCGATACGTTAGGGTTGTCGCCCAGGTCTTCTTTTCTCACGCTGCTGCCTTTGGAAGGTCTTTCGCTCTTCGGTGCAGGAGCCGGAGCTTCTTCCGTTTCCTTAATGCTGAGGCTTACCCGTTTCTCGCTAGGGTTCACGTCCAGCACTTTCACCTGTACCGTTTGTCCTTCTTTCAGCACTTCATGCGGAGTTCCGATATGCTTATGCGAAATTTGAGAGATATGAACGAGTCCTTCTACCCCCGGTGCGATTTCCACGAAGGCACCAAAGTTCACCAGTCGTTTAACTTCGCCTGTTACAATGTCACCGGTGTGGAATTTCTCAGCCGCTGTATCCCAAGGACCTGGTTGTGCTGCTTTGATCGAAAGGCTGATTTTGCCTTTTTCCGGATCAACTTTGAGCACTTTCACCTTCACTTTGTCGCCTTCGGACAGGACGTCAGCAGGTTTGTCAACATGGTTCCATGCGATTTCGGATACGTGTACCAATCCGTCTACGCCGCCTACGTCAACAAATGCACCAAATTGAGTCAAGCGTTGAACCGTACCTTCCAGCACTTGGCCTTCTTTCAATTCAGCCATCACTTTTTGTTTGTTCGCTTCAAACTCTTCATCAAGCACATCCTTTTGGGAAAGGATCACTTTGTTGTTCTCACGGTCAAGTTCTTTCACTTTGACGCGCAGCGTGCGGCCTTTGTAGTCGCTGAAATCTTCAACGAAGTGACGTTCTACCATCGATGCCGGAATGAAGCCGCGAACGCCTACGTCAGCGACAATCCCGCCTTTGACGACGTCGGCAACCGTAACTTCGAAGACTTCGCCGTTTTGGAACTTCTTCTCCAGCTCTTCCCAAGCGTTTTCGCTGTCAATCGCACGTTTGGATAGCACCAGGCGTTCCTTCTCGTCGTCGATGCTGACCACTTTCGTTTCTACCTCTTGGCCTACTTGCACAGCATCCGCCGCATTGTCGAGATGTACGGAGGACAGCTCGCGAATAGGAATAACACCGTCGTATTTATATCCAATGCTTACATAAGCTTGGTTATCTTCGATTTTGACGATCGTTCCTTTGACGGTGTCCCCTTTTTTCAAAGAGACGATTTGCTCCATCTCATCCTGGCTAGCGACTTCCGCAGCCTCTTGAACATTTTTTGTTTCTTCCGACATGTCAATAACCTCCTCAATTCAAAAACCCATTTATTTAAACCCGCTCTAAAGGTTGTTCAAAAAGCCAGCTTTCGATCACAAAGTAAAAAATTGACTTTTTGAGCTTCCACTTGTAGCGAAGTTCAAAACAATCCATTAAGGTATAGCTTCCCAAATGTTATCAGCCTTCATGCATCCCATCTGGCAAAGGCATGAAAAAATTAACGCTTCTTCAGCTCGGCGATGCTGGCCATGATTTTCTCCGTAGCTCGCTCGGCTGCGTCAGGTCCGCCATTCTCCTTGAACTCCGTCAGATCAACCGGCGGTCCGTAAACGACGCGCAATTTCCGAAACAATTTATAAGTGCCAATAATCGCAACCGGAATCACCGCTGCGTCACTGCGAAGCGCGAACGTCGCCGCACCTTTCTTGCCGATCATATTCGCTTCGGCGTCTTTCACCCGACGGCCTTCCGGGAAAATCCCGATGACGTGACCGTTACGGAGCAAGGTCAGCGCGGTTTTGATCGATTCTTTGCTTACGCCCCCCCGCTTTACAGGGAAAGCGCCTAGCTGCCGAATCAGCCAACTGAAGCCGAAAATGTTGAACAATTCCTGCTTGGCCATAAAATGCACCTTGCGTTCCACCATGATGCCGATGGTCGGCGGATCAAGCAAAGTTAAATGGTTGGAGCACAAGAGCACTCCGCCTTCTTTGGGGATATGCTCCAAGCCGCTTACCTCAAAGCGATACAACAGCTTATAGAGGATGCGAAGCACACTTCGACAAAAACGATAGATCATCCAGGCTCAACTCTCACTTCCATAGGTTCTGCACATTGCTACGATGTGGTCGGCCACTTCGTCCAAGGACATCTGCGTCGTATCCAGCAGCTGAGCATCCTCTGCCTGCCGCAGCGGGGAAACCTCCCGCTCCCGGTCCAGCCGGTCTCGCTCTTCAATCGATCGCACGAGGTCATCGAAGGAAATCTTGTCCTGCTCCTTCATTTCCTTGTAACGCCGACGTGCCCGTTCCTCAACGCTCGCGGTCATGAACACCTTCACTTCCGCATCAGGTAATACGCAAGTGCCGATATCGCGTCCGTCCATGACGACGCCTTTGCGCAAAGCCATTTGCCGCTGCAATGAGACAAGCCGATCGCGCAGCCCCTCGATTTGCGCATATCGGGACACTTGGGCATTCACGGCTAACGAGCGAATCTCTTCCGTGACGTCTCGACCGTTCACCCGGACCTGTTGCCCCTGTTCTCCAGGCAGCAATTCGATATCCAATTCAGGTAAATGCTGCAGCACTTTGTCCACTTCGTCTGGTCCGATCCCTAGCTGCAGAAAATACCAAGTTGCCGCCCGGTACATCGCCCCGGTATCGACGTAGACATAATGCAGTCTACCGGCAACCATTCGAGCTATCGTACTTTTCCCTGCCCCCGCAGGACCGTCGATGGCGATGTTGATTTTCTCATGGGTTGTAGACGTCTCGCTTGCCAAAGGGGCATTCCTCCTCAAAACAAATCCTCAAGAAAAAAGCAGGCATTGCCTGCGACGTGAAAATTATACCACAGATAACAAAGGGATGCAAAAGAAACGCGCTTGCTTTTCCCGATTAATTCCCTTGTTCTCTGTGAATGGGCACCCCTTCATATTTGTCTGCAGAGGCTAGAACATATCGCAATTCTGGAATCCGTAGCAAGAGTTGAAACAGGCATAATGCTGCCAATAAAACCAGTAAACTCCGTTTTATCCATCTTTCCACCTTGTCCGAGAAAGACAGAAACAGTTCCGTATAAATTTCGTCGTCTTGCGTTTTTTTCATTTCGATTTCCCTCCCTGGTTAGCCACACGAACACGGGTGGATTTCAATACGTTAATGTATAGCTTATCCATATTGGGAAATCGGAAATACCTCCATTGAGCGGATGAAATCAGCGATTTTTGAAATCAAACTGTCGCTCGAAGCAATACCGAATCAGCTTTTGCCGTTCAAGGTCCGAAATGCTTACGAATTTCAGCATGACAATCGTGCGCCCGGTTTCCAGCTTCTTCATCCGAACAACTTCCGCTTCAAAAGGCACATGGTCGATCGTACCATTTTTGAACGGGATGAGCAGCCAGCAAAAGAGCAGATCCCCCTGAGCCAGCTTAAATTCGCTGCTGCAGCTGAAGGAGACCCCGCCGCCGCCAACATCCTCCGTATATGTTACAAAGCGCACGCCGTCCTTCATGAGCACGGCGATTTCCAATTTGGCGACCACTCGCAAAAAATTGCGCCGTTGGATTTTCGTAATCGTTTCCGGCTCAGGCTTGCAAATACGTACTAATTGAACAACGTCGTCGGCAAAACCGAGCACATATGTATTAAAGTAGTTTTTCACTCCGTTTTCTGTCAGGAAATACACGGATAATTCGTCCCCGATGTACAGCTTTCTGATGCGTCCGCTCCCGATCTCGATCGGCACTTCGATCAATAACGATTCTTCTTCCACGTCCGCGATCCGTGATTTACATTCCTTCTCATCATTCGGCTTCTCCACCGAGGCGACTTGAATGTATACAAGATCGTTCACTTTAGGAAACAAGCTTGCCACCGTCCTATGTCATGGTTGTACTTCTATCTTTTGATTATAGCACGGCGCGAGGCGGCTGGACTTAAATAATTCGTTGAAAAATCAAAAAGGAATCTTCCGGACAACCGGAACATTCCTTTGAAGTTGCCGCGCAGAGAATCAGGAAGACTTCGTTTCTCCTTGATTGTTGCGGCTGCGAATCTCTTCGATCATCTCTTCATTGCCGTTCTCAGCGTTGATGAAGATTTTGTACTGCGATCCGTTAATCGAACCGCCGAATTCGTAGGTGAGCACCTTCTCTGCTTGCTCGTTCTCGATGAGCGCGAGACGATGATATTTCTCTTTGTACTCCGGATTCAGAAATTTACGCGCTTGCTGCAAAGTCAGTTTAGGTTTTCCGACATTTTCCCGGTTTTCACGTTCATACACGTAGTCGCTGGCCTGCATCCCGGTCACCTGCCCGTTGTCCAGTGCAACTCGGATCGTGATTTTCTCCGGATAAATGAGCACGTCGCCTTGCTTGCTGACGAACGTGAAGTTCCCTTCATTATCGAACTCATCATAAGAAACGGCCGCTAGCCCCGGATACCCTTTGTTTTCCAGGAAATCTTTGGCCCGCTGTTTCGCCGTGCTCACATCCACCGCTTTCGGTCCGATGGGGCGATGGTAGACATAGGAGATCAAATGGCCGCCGTTCCGGGTAAAATCAAGCGACCAAGACTCGTCGCCTTTTTTGTTCTTCAGGTTGGCCGTATACGAGGCCCACTCCGTTCCTTTCCCGTTCTCTACGACTTGGATGTTCTCTGCGCTCTGCACGCCCGTAAAAGCCGCCGTTTTACGTTTAATTTCCTCAACGGTGATCGGACTACCGCCCAGCTTCTTCACCGAACGTTTATTGTACATGCTGGAGATGGACGGCCCCCAATCCAACTCTGGGTATTCGCCAACCTTTTTATCTACGGTTTTAAAGCCATCGATAATCGTATTGTCCCGCGGCTCCTTCTCGCTAGCCAGCGCCGTCTCGACGTCCATCCAGCGCAGGCGATTCGCGATAACCTTGTTTTGTACGCCTTGCAGGTCTTGGGCGATTTGCGCCGAGCTTTTGTACAGCTCTTTCAGATTTTTTAACTCGTTTTCGGTTAAAGGCTGCTTCGTCAAATCACGAATCGCGGTCTGGTACGAGAACTTCGCGATACGAGACAGAAACTCTTCCGTTTTATTAAACGGGAGCAAGGTTAACGGAAGCTGGTTGATTTCGTTTTGCGCCTCGCTCGTGATGCGCCATACGTTCACCAGCCCTTTACGTTGGGCACCGGTGGAGGCCGAATTTACCGCCAAGGTGTTGCCCAATTCCGTATGCAGCTTGTCCACGTGATAAGACAAATCATGGAACGCCCGCTGATATTGGTTTTCCGCCTTGATCAGAATCGAGTTTTTCTCCTGGTTCTCCTGATACCCCCACACCAGGGCGCCGATCAACAGCACGGCGGTCACTGGAAACAGAATCGCACTCAATCGTTTGTACATTGGGCTTAGCTCTCTCCCTTCTTCAACTAGGTTGGGATTAGTGTGACAAGAAGGAAAGAACTTTATGCATAATCTTCACCCTACTGAATCGCTTCTTCTTCGATCTCAAAGTTATGCTGATTATTGCATAGGCATTGCTTAAAGCCGGTTTCGATATGGCCGCGCTCTTTTTTGCCGCGCAACACAAACCGCTCGCCGCACGCTTTACAAGTAATTCGCACCTTGACGCGCACGAAAAAAGGCACCCCTTTCTAACGATCCTGCAGCCTACCTTAGCGTAGACATGCAAATTGTTAGAATCAGGATGCCCTATTCTGAGGCAAATTAATCTTGCCCCTTCGCCCCCGGCGTCAAACGGAACGGGGAACGGTTGTTGGCCCGATACATCTTCCCGAGCCCTCCGTACCAGAGGAAGGCCATAAGGGGGACGATAAACCAAATCCAATACTGCGTCGTATTGTTTAAGATCCAATCGTATACCCCATGCCAGAACAGCGGGAAGGCTAACGAAAAGATCAGGAACTTTCGAGTTTGCCCGCCGCTCGAGAATTTAGCCCGACCCAGGTAGTACCCCATCATCACCCCGAACATCGCGTGGCCGGATACGGGGAGTAGGGCTCGAACGAGCATGGTGCCAATCGAAGCGTGACTCGCAAAGGCATACAATACATTCTCAACCGTTGCGAATCCTAATGAAATTGCCGCCGCATATAAGATCCCGTCATACGGCTCATCAAATTCGGTATGGTTGTAAATCATATGAAATAATACGAACCACTTCAGCACTTCCTCTACACCGGCCGAAATGCCAAAAGCTGTAACCAACGGTCCTTCGCCCAGCCACATGGTTAACCCTCGCTGGATGATCAGGACCGGCAATACGATCAAGAAGCCAAGCAAAAACACCTTGATGACCATATGCAGCGGTTCCGCATCATACTTGTCCCTGAGATAAAAATACGTAAGCAGTGCAATACCGGGAGCAACCGCTGCGCTTAAAATCGAGAAAAAGAGCAACGGTTATCCCCCCTTATTGGCTGCTTCCGTTCTTTGTCTCTCTCTCTTCTGAATTGACATGGGTCTGCCTTCATACGAGACGTAATCAATCCTGGCGTTTGAAGTGGTTGCAAATCGTATCCACCGCATGATCAGCCATGATTAATTGCCCGTACTCTTCCAGCATCGCCGTAGTTACCGATGTCGCTTCGCCGAATTCAGCTAATACTGCAATCAGAGCAGGATGTTTGCCCTCCTCCAGTTCCTCCGGCTCCAGCTGAAGAACCCATTTTCCATTATATTTATACAGTCTGCCGGCATTGTGAAGCATCGACTTCAGCACGTGTGCCGCTTCGATTACATTCTCGAAATCGTCAAAGGAATACAGAATGGTATCACTTTGCTCCAACGTAACTTCCATCTCATAAACTTCTTCCGGCAGTTCATCCTCATAAGGCGAGCCAATCCCATGTTGATGGTGATCGTATTTGCCGCGCGTAACGATGACGACCATTCCTTGTGCAGGAAGGGCGAACACTTCCACAGCCAATGGCCCGGTGGCGTCAAAGCCCACTTCGTTATAAGCCTGATCCATCATTTCAGTGAACAGGTCATGGACTTTGGGAATTTCCTGCCACATGTCCTCTTTCTGTATACCGCGTTCGCTTAAATCGTCAAACGTGAGGAAAATCCGTATCTTATCCTGGCCTAGTCTTTCTATCTTCATACAGGATCCTCCTCTCTCTATACGTTGTTATAAAACAGATTATGAAACCTGCTGTCAAGTGTGCTGAAAATGGTTCTTTGTATGTATGTTATCACTTATTTCACCTAAATGCACGCTTTAAAATAGAACAAAAAAGAATCATTTTCCGTAACCCCATCAAGGGGGCAGAAAATGACTCTTGTGGTGGTGTTTTGAAACGGATTACAAACCTGGAACCGGGGTTTTCGCCTCTTTGAGGATGGCCTCAACTTCACGGCGCACATCGGGATCGCCTTTAATGAGGTCGGTCAGCTGCTTCAGACTGTATTCCTTCGAATGATTCGAACCGGCCGCTGATACCGTGCCGGAACTGGGATACACCTGGGCGTTGTCTGCCCCTTTAGCCTTTGTGACAGATGCAGACGCCGTATCTTCCGTTTTCAGCGCTGCCGAAATATCTTCGGTGGGGCTGTCGGTACGCTTTGAGGAGATCCCCGCAAACTTCAGGACCGAGCCTGCACCGCTCATCACGGACATCAGGCTTTGCTTCCGTCGCGAAGCCCACATCGCGGCGAAAACGCCAACCAGTAAACCGCCTAAAAATGAGGAAGATTTCACGTAAAAAACCTCCTTGGTTATGTTAAAATCATCTGTAGTGTTCGCGGATTCCCTTAAACTCATGCGGCATAAATACAGGAAAGCGAGTTGACTTCTTTGCTCCACAAGAAGCTCCTGCCCATCGCCGCCGCTTGTCTTATTCTTAGCTCATGCGGCCAAACCGATGCAACCATAACACCAGCCACATCTAACCAAAACACCGCTCCTTCTTCTGAAGCGACCGCGCCAGATGGCGCCAATGATGGCGCCAATGAATCCGGACAGGTTGGCGAACAGCCTGAGGACTCGTCATCATCAGCCGATGAACAGACCTCTTCTGAAGCGGCCGCACCTCCCCTGATGTACCACATTAATAAGGCGTATAACGTAGTGCCCAATGATGAGACCGTGGACAAGAAGGTGGTTCTCCTGACGTTTGACGACGGGCCAAAGGAGAAGGAAATGATTGACGGACTGATCGATACGCTGGATAAACACCAGGCTAAGGCGATCTTTTTTGTTAACGGGTACCGGGTTAAAGCGCATCCCGAGCTGCTGCAGCTAATCCATGACCGCGGGCAGATCATCGGAAACCACAGCTGGGATCACATCGACTTAAAGAAAGAGTCCGCGGCGAATATGCGCAAGCAAATTGAAGATGTGCAAAATATCGTAAAGGAAACCGTCGGCGAAGCGCCACGTTTCTTCCGTCCTCCCTTCGGTTCAGGGAACAAAACAACGCATCAAATCGCAGACGACAATGATCTCATTTACATGACTTGGTCCAACGGTTCCCTCGACTGGGACAGCAAAAACAGAAACAAGCCTGAGGCGGTCATCGCGAATGTGCTGGAACAGCTTCACGCTGGAAGCAACATCTTGATGCATGAGCTGCCTTGGACCGTAGAGGCGCTGGATGAATTGCTCACCCAACTGGAACAGAAAGGATATAGCTTTGTTGACCCCCGGAGTATCGGACCAGCTCCTGATCATGCAGATTCCGAAGCAGCAAAATAACAATGAATTCAAAAAACCGTCAGGAGATAACCTGACGGTTTTAATCTTGAGTTTTTTATAAACCATGGCTTTTTCCCCACGGCGAATCGCTTAAGCCCCACCATAACAAATAAATCAGAATAATGACAAAAGCATAAAGAAGTGAATTATAAAACCAACGGGTCATTTTAACACGTTGTGACGGAAACAGCTCCTTGCGTGTTGGCAGCTTGTCCAAATCGGGCTCTACCTCCAACAGGGTAGATAAAGGTCTCTGCGCATTACCAAAATGCTCGATACCATGTAGCGGATGGGAACCCTGCGTTGAGTTGAAGGATGACCGCTGAACCGGCTCTTTGAGTTTAGCTAATGCAGCAACAGCTGCAGATTCAAATTTACCGTCATCCGCCGCCTTCGTCTTGGGAGATCCGGGCTCCGTTGCAGCTTGCAGCGCATCCCTATCCTTCCAAACTGCAGCCTCAGATTTACGCGGAATAAGCAGCCGAACCATCGTCTCATCGCCAATGACAGGCTTCTTCTGCACAGGAGTGGTTTCCTCATCAGCGATCAAGAAGGGAAAAGGCTCCTTTTTCAGGCTGCTACGGGGTCGAACAGCGGCATACGTCGACTCGGCGTTCACCGCCGCAGGCTCCGGCGTGAGTTCAGCCGTCGCCATGCCGGAGGCCAGATTCCGCGATTGTATGGAAGCATTGCGTTTCATTCGATTTTGCTGACCGTAACGGTCCATTCGGCTCAAATGCTCGTTCATGACTCCCTCCGAAATTTAATCACCAGGCCTGATACAAGATCAATCAAGAAGTGACATAAGATCGGCGCCCAAAGCGTCCCCGTTTGTACATAAATAAATCCGAGGCCGTAGCTGCTCGCAAACACCCATGCCGTCGGAATCCAATGCCGAAGATATCGGACATGGATCGCTGCAAACAGGATGCTCGTCCAATACGGACCCAGCCCATACTGGATCGCCCCGCGGAACAACAGCTCCTCGCATACGGCAACAACCGCCGCGATCACGACGATATGCCAAATCGGTCGATGACGGAAGAGCAGGGAATTAATGCCCCCATCATCCATACTTTCCTCCGAGATGAACCGGGACAAGAGCATATCCGCCCCGAACATCACAGCCGCAAATCCTGCTCCCCAGTACACAAATTCGACACTATTCGGGAAATTGAACAGATGAAACGGATTTCTTTTCTGAAATAACAAGATCACAAGACCGATAAGTAATGTAAGCCCTTGCGTGAGATATAAATTAATGAGCAACAATCGATCGTTTAACTGACCGGGGTCGACTTTTTGTATTTTTACATCGCGCAATTTGAACTTTTTCATAGTTTTTGTCAAACCCTGTCCTTTATAATATTTTAACGCATTCAAATCAATATAGTAAGGAGCATAAGTATGATTCGAAAAAATAACACCAAATTTGAAATGCTGTTCTCGCTTGGATTTCTCGCCTTGTTGATTACCGCGTTTGGGACGTTCTTTCTTGGGCTCAATCTCGGGATCGACAAGACGGAAGCCAAATATGCGAATCTCAAAGCAATAACGTTTCGAGAGGAAAACGAGACCTCCTATCAGCAACAGGATTTGGTCACGTTCTACTATGTGGTATTCCAGCCATATCAGCAATTTAAAGAGGACTACCTCACGCTGATCGAAGACATCACCCACAGCTCCAAGCCGGTATCGTCGGACAAGCTGAAGGACATCCGCGATAAGGCTAAAGCCAGCTATGAACAAATTGCCGTACAATCCATCGCCGACTCCTCCCCCTTGCTCAAGGAGGCCCAAACCGACTATTTAAAGAGTCTGAAGCTGTTTGAGGAAAGCATGGACCAGATCAAATCTAAGGCAGGGAACAAGAAAGGCATGGAGCTGGCCAAAATCATCAATCAAGACGAGTTCACCGTGAACGCCAAAAAGTATGGGCTGCAGGCGCAAAAGAAATATTATGCCTCGATGCTGAAATGGACCGCCAAAACCAAAAGCGGCGTTTCTGCTGACTATACATACAAAGAGAACATCGGAACTAAGGAATGGTCCGGTTATTCGCTTGCTGTAAAAAATAAAGCCGTCACCGATATGATGGTGAACGAGCAGCTTTATGTATCCTATTTGCCGCAGGACTTCACGGCCAAAATCGATCAGTTGATCAGCAGCGGAAAAGCCGATGCGCTTAAATTGAACTCCATCGGCTCTATTGTTAAGGTTTTAATTGAAACGGATGCCGTGAAGAGCAAAGAATTTGTAAAATGGAAGTCAACGTATTACGCCTCCGAATCGTTGCCGGAGCTGCCGTTCTTTGCGGAGAATTAAGCCATTTCGCTGTCCGCCGGAATCAGACGCTTTTCGACATTAGTAAAATCATAACCAAAATTTCGGACGGATTCAAGTTTGGGCAAAATCCGAACGACAAACACCTAACTTTGTAAAAATGTTCAGGTTGGTGTTGACACTTTGCCAAGGCCCGTGTTACATTATGAAAAATTACATCTCATGAAACACTTTGAAGGAAAGAAGCCTTCGGAAAGCTTCCAGAGAGTCGGTGGTGCTGCAAACCGGCAGCGGAACGAATGGCTTTAGCGCTCCTGAGTCGCTGCGTTGAAATGAAAGTAGGCGCAGCCGGTGAACCCGTTATCGTTCTTGTCAGCAATGACAACTGAGGCTGCTTTCTGCGAAGGGGCAGCGAATTAGGGTGGTACCACGAATAACTCTCGTCCCTTACTACGGAAGTAGTGTGCGGATTGAGAGTTTTTGATTTATTTAAATCCGTTTAAGCGACGCCAACTGCCTTCCAGGCGTCCTTGGGCACCTTGGTTCTTTGGTGCGGTAATCGGACACAGCGTCAATGAAGAAACTCAACCACATCAGCTTATGCTTCCGAAGATAGCAATACTTGCTATCTTTCAAGGAGGCCTTGCTATATAAAACTTTTAGGAGGGTCAAATCATCATGTTTAAAGTTTTAGTATCGGATCCGATCAGCGACTTAGGAATTCAGCAGCTGATGGATGCAGCCGACGTTGAGGTCGACAAGAAGCCAGGTCTCAGCGAAGATGAATTGGTGCAGATTATTCCGCAATATGACGGTCTCCTGGTCCGCAGCCAAACGAAAGTCACCGAAAAAATCATGGAAGCCGGAACCCGCTTGAAAGTCATCGGCCGCGCTGGCGTTGGGGTCGACAACATCGATCTGGAAGCGGCGACGAAACGCGGAATTATCGTCATTAATGCTCCAGACGGCAATACGATTACGACTTGTGAACATGCCTTTGCGATGATGATGGCGCTGGCCCGTCATATTCCGCAAGCCTATGCGAAGACGATCAAAGGCGAATGGGACCGTAAATTCCTTGGCGTCGAGCTGCGCAACAAAACGTTGGGCGTGCTGGGCATGGGCCGGATCGGCAGCGAGGTTGCGAAGCGTGCCAAAGCGTTTGGCATGGATATTCTCGGCTATGACCCTTTCCTTACTGAAGATCGGGCGGAGAAGCTGGGTGTGAAGCTGGCCACCGTGGACGAAATCATCCGGAATGCGGACTTTATTACCGTTCATACGCCGCTCACACCGGAGACGAAGCATATGATCGCCCGTCCTCAATTTGAAGTGATGAAGAAAGGCATGCGCATCATCAACTGCGCCCGCGGCGGCATCATTGACGAATTGGCGCTGGTTGAAGCGATCGATCAGGGGATCGTAGCCGGGGCTGCCTTCGACGTATTCGAGAAAGAACCGCCGGAAGCCGACCACCCGTTCCTTCATCATCCGAAGATCATCGTGACCCCGCACCTTGGCGCTTCTACCGTGGAAGCACAAGAGAATGTGGCTATTGACGTATCCGAGCAGGTGCTCCATATCCTGCGCAACGAACCGTTTAAGAATGCAGTTAATATGCCGCCGGTTGCAGCCAGCGTCATGAACAAGCTGCAGCCTTACTTCGGGCTCGGCGAGAAAATTGGTATTTTCCTGTCTCAATTGAACAATCAGGCTGTCAAAGAAATTCATGTCGATTATGCCGGTGATCTGGCGGAAGTGGATACGCAGCCGCTGACCCGTTACATTATCAAAGGTGTGTTGTCCCGTCATTTCGGTGGCGACGTGAATATCGTTAACTCGATGCACCTGGCGAAGGTCCGCGACATTAACGTAGTGGTATCGCAGGCTTCGGCTACCAAAGGCTTCACCAACCTGATCTCCGTGACGCTCAAGGCTCAGGACGGAGCGGAGCGCCGGGTCGCTGGTACGCTGCTGAACGGATACGGTGCACGCATTGTCCAAATCGACAAGTTCCCGGTTGATGTCGCGCCGGAAGGCCATCTCATCTTCATCTCGCATAACGACAAACCGGGGATCATCGGGCATGTCGGTACCTTGCTCGGGAAGAACGTTGTGAACATCGCCTCCATGCAGGTCGGACGTAAGCTGGTCGGCGGCGAAGCGATCATGGTTCTAACTGTGGATAAAGCAGTAACGAAGGAAGTCCTGGACGAGTTGACGAAGCTTCCGGAAATCAATAAAGCACAGCATATCATTTTCGCGTAACGGCGCGAATCAAGATAACACGAATATTCATGAGGCCGTAGATCAATCATTGTTCCACGATGAACAAGATTTATCTGCGGCATTCAACAAAAAAACATCCCTCTTCGCGAAGGATGTTTTTTTTGTTATCACGTAGTTTGTTCCGATTCGACAGGAAGCAAGAAATGAAATACGGTGCCCTTGCCGATTTCACTATCGGCCCAAATGGAACCGTGATGGGCTGCGATGATATTTTTGACGATCGAAAGCCCCAATCCCGTCCCGCCGTTCTCACCGCGAACCCGTGCTTTATCGGCTTTATAGAAGCGATCAAAGATATATCGCAAATCTTCGCTCGGAATGCCTACACCGGTATCCGATACGGCTACGTGAAGCTGCTTGCCCATTTCGCCGGTCTCCATATGAGCCTTGACCGTAACCTTTCCTCCTTCCGGCGTATGCCGGAAAGCATTGTCCAGCAGATTGGTCAGCACCTGCTCCAAACGGTCTTCATCGGCTTGCAGCTGCAGCTCTCCGTCTTCCAGCTCCAACACAAGCTCAACCCCGTTATCCTTGGCCCGGACCTGAAATTTACGGTCCACCCGCTCCGCCAATTCACGAAAGTCGATCTTGCGCATGACCATATCCGTATGACCTGCCTCCATCCGGGCCAGGTCCAACAAATCGCGAACCAGCCGTCCCATCCGCAGGGATTCGTCATAAATGACTTGGGCGAGCTCAGCGCTCTCTTCCGGCGAAGAAGCCATACCGTCGAGCAGCGCTTCACTGTACCCCTGCATCATCGAGAGCGGAGTCCGAATTTCGTGAGACACATTGGCCACGAAGTCGCGGCGCATCTTCTCCAAGTTGACTTCTTCGGTTACATCCCGAAGCACGGCAACGGCTCCGCGAACCTCGCCGTCCGAGGACAGCGGCGCCATATGTACGGACCATACGCCTTTCATAACGTGTACATTCATCTTCTGGTCGCTCTCTTGAACCAGCAAACGGCGGAACATCGGAAGCAGCGGTTGCGGAACCATCTGCCCTTCCCCGGCAGAGGCAGGTAAATCCTCCTCCCCATCCTCCGTCAGATCGCCCCAGAGCTGCAAAATCCGATCGCCCGGCGGGTTGGTCAAAATGACGGCGCCCTCGCGGTCCAACGTGATCACCGCATCATTCATGCTCCTTAGCACGCTGGAAAGATGTTCTTTCTCATGCTTTAAGCTGCGAATTGTATTTTCAAGCTCTTCCGCCATATGGTTAAACGTATTTGCCAGTTCACCAATTTCGTCGCTCGTACGCAGAGACAGACGCGTGTCGTACTTGCCCTTGCGCACCGAATCCGCAGCCCGGATCAACTGCTGCATCGGTTGCGTAATCTTCGTGAACAGAAACAAGGCAAAAAACGTTGTGAGCGAAAATCCGATCATCGAGACGATCACAAATAATCGTTTAACCGCTCCAGAGTTCGTAAAGTTCGTATCAATATAGGGCAGCAGGAACAGGCCCATCAACATCAGGACGCAGGCTACCAAGCAAATGATCGTAATCCACAGCTTACCAACGAGCGTTCTCCAGAAGTTCACTTACTTTGGAACCTCCAGCTTGTATCCGACGCCCCACACGGTCGTGATCATGGCGGCGGACTCCGGCGACACCTTGTTCAGTTTCTCCCGAAGCCGTTTCACATGGGTATCCACCGTACGCAAATCTCCGAAAAACTCGTAGTTCCATACGTCCTTCAGCAGCTCTTCCCGGGAAAACACCTTATCCGGCGATACTGCCAAATAATGCAGCAGCTCATATTCCTTCGGAGTCAGGCTGACTTCCTGCCCGTTTGCAGTCACCCGATGGGCATCATGCTCAATCACGAGATGAGGGAACACGATATTGTTGCTAGTTCCGCTTTCCTTCGTCAAATAAGCCGTTGCGGAAGCGCGGCGCATGATCGCTTTAACCCGGTAGATGACTTCACGAGGGCTAAACGGCTTCACGACGTAATCGTCCGCCCCAACTTCAAAGCCCTGCACGCGGTTGATTTCCTCGCCTTTGGCCGTCAGCATCAGTACCGGCGTTGCTTTTACTTGTCTCAATCGATTGCAGACCTCGACGCCGTCAATCCCCGGAAGCATCACGTCGAGCAAGATCAAACCATAGTCGTTGGAAGTCGCCAATTTCAGGGCGGTCTCCCCGTCTTCGGCTTCATCGATTTCGTAGCCTTCTTTTTCCAAGTACATCTTTAGCAGCCGGCGAATCCGCTCCTCGTCATCGACTACCAGAATGCGGTTTGTTTGATCTGACATTTAACAACAACCCCTTCATCATCTTACCCAATCAGTTGAGCAGTCCATATGGTATTATTGCCTGAGTTAATCGGTACCCGCGTAGGAGTGCAGCCCCGCTATGATCAGATTTACCCCAACCAGTGTAAACATCACGACGAGAAATCCCAGAACAGCCAGCCACGAAGACTTGAGCCCCTGGAAGCCACGCGACAAGCGCAAATGGAGGTAAGCACTGTAAAATAGCCAGGTAATCAGCGCCCATACTTCCTTCGGATCCCAACCCCAGAATCTGCCCCAAGCTTGCTGCGCCCAGATCATGGCAAATACGAGCGCTCCCAGCGTAAAGATGGGAAATCCGATCGCAATCGCCCGGTAACTGATCTCATCCAAATCATCTGGGTCGATTCCCCGCAGTGCGGGCGATAACGCTGTGCCGAGCGGCTTGCGCAAAATTAACCGGAGCAGCAAATAAAGTACGGTACCCGTTAGTATTGCCCAAATTATTGTATTCAGTTTGCGGCCGGCCGTTTCCCCTCTCATCCAGGAAGGAGCATCAAACAAAGGCTTCTTCATGCCGAGGAACGGCTGAATGTGCTCCGGCTCGCTTTGATGCGGACCAACGATCGGTGGCAGATTATAAATTTCTTTATCTTCTATTGTACTATCCTGCTCCACTTGGGTGTCAATCGTTGTCTGATTTTGTACGAAGACAGCTTCATATCCGGCTGCCCGGAAGGCAAAGACGGATACAATGAAGCCCAATACTATAATAATAGAAAAAAGCGTAAATTCAACCCACCATTTTTGACGGCGGCCTGCCTTATCGGTCGCTTTAAAATCCACGGCCCTTAGCAGGTACATTAACCCTGCTACAAAACCAACGGCAAAGAACGCCTCGCCGGTAGCCGCCAGCGTTACGTGGATATAAAGCCAAATGGAACGCAGCGATGGAATCAGCGGCTGAACGTCCTGCGGGAATACAGCAGCGTAAGCCATAATGATAATCGCCAGCGGGAGTGCAAACATCCCAAGCAATATTTTGCGATAAATGATAAAGACAATAGTGAAGGCCACCATAATCATCATGGACAAGAACGTCATGAATTCGTACATATTGCTGACGGGTACATGTCCGCTATACGCCCAGCGGGTACCGCAATAGACAAGATGCGACAGCAACCCAAGCGAGGAAACGGCAAATGAAATGCGTCCCCAATTCTTCTCATGGCGCTTCGGGTCGCGGTTGCGCCACGTCTTGCCTGTTACGGCCACTACATAAAAAATAAAAGCCGCACAATAAAGCAAAAAGGCCGTCATAAATGCGACTCTGCTGATTTCCAAAAAGTTCATGGATGTTTCCCCCTATTTTCCAATGACTTCTCATCCGCTTCTACACCCATCGATTGGAGGAATGCGGAAACTTCGCGGCGCATGCCAAACCAATTCTTGGTCGTATGTCCGCCCAGCGTCAGCTGTCGGCCATCGACACGCAGCCATATGCGGCGATGCTGCCAGTAAAACCCTAAGACCAGTCCAAGCATCACGATCCCAAGACCCAGCCAAACGAACGGCATCGCCCGGTCAACCCGGATGTTCAAATAACTGGACGCTTCGATAAAGTCGACGTCTTCCATCCCAAGGACATCCAGCCGCAGCTTCGATTGTACGCCCCCAAGCTGCTCGTTAATCGCATCCTGCTGGAACCGCTCCTTGTCAACCTGTTTAGGAAAATAAATGTACTGTGCGCCTTCCTCCGGAAGATCCGGTCCTTTGATCAAAAATAAAAAGGCAGGCGCGTTAGGCTCGCCGGAAATGGATACCGGCTTTCCCTCGTCGTTCAGGGAAAAATCCATATATTTATTTTGCAGCGTTAACCGGTAAGGGCCAACTTCATACTCACGCTGGGGATTTCTCATGTCCAATTTGAATTTACCGTAGGATTTCCCGGTTTTAACATCCACTAAGGCTGGCTGCACCGATCTTAGCTTCGGCGTGAGATCAAAGTCGAACTGATACGCTTGAAGTCCTTTGTAACTGAGCGGATCGTTAACCCGAATGGCATGACGCTTGACTTCGCGAAGCTGCGGCTCCTTCGAAGGATCGTCGCAATCCGCCGTGCATTCATACAGTACGGCTTGGGTCTCAAACAGCTTCGGCACAACCTTGCCTCTGGCTTTAAATTCCTCGGACATTTCGTCCTCGCTGTAATATTCAACCGTAAACTTCTCATTTTTCAAATAAAGGTTCGTTTCGGGAATATGCGTGATTTCGCCTTCAGGGAACCAGTAATGTTTGTCCAGATGCAGACCCGGCAAACCGCGGAACAAGACCGCCAGGAGAAAAACGATCAGTCCGATATGAATAATGTAAGGGCCCCAGCGGCTAAACCGCTGTTTCTCTGCCAGCAAGGCGCTGCCGTCTGTATAAACCCGGTAATGCTTCTTTCGCAACGGTTGGACGGCTCGCTGAACCCATTCCGCGCCATCTTCGTTGATTTCCCCTTGATAAACGATTTTCTGCCGGGTGAGAAATTCCAGGTGTTTGCGCACTTTTTGCTTTGAAAGCGCTTTGTAAAGCGGAAGCACGCGATCCAGACTGCAGATCACGAGCGAAGCTCCGATCATCACCAGCAGCAGTATAAACCACCAGGACTCATACGTATGGGACAAGCCCAGCCGGTAATAAATTTCGCCGATCGTTCCGTACTTGTTCTTGTAATAGGTAGAAGGATCGAAATTAATAAAGTTGCTTTCCTGTTCAAATATCGTGCCTAACATCGCACCAATCAGTGTGATGATGATCAGATAAATCGCTACCTTGACGGAGGAGAAGAAGTTCCAAATCCGGTCAATGAAATTGGGATTGGTCCGCTGCGACCGCCGGGCGACCCCGTCGTAACGCATCTCCAGCAGCCCGCCTTGCTGATCCTCCTCAAGCAGCGGTTTGCCGCAGGCTTCGCACAATACGGTTCCCACCCGGTTTTGGTGGCCGCATTCGCATTTTGTGTTTTCGATCACCGATTATGTCCTCCTCTCGCCGTCAAAGCCCCACCAGCTGCTTGATTTGGTCATCCAACGTATCCAAATTCAGCTCGCCTTGATGAATGGAGGTAATTTTGCCGTTCTTGCCGATAAAGAACGTCGTTGGCATCGGCACGATGCCGTAATCGCGCGTTGTCGTATTGTCGGAATCAAATAAAATGGGAAAATCCACGCCCGTCTGCTTGACGAAATTTTGTACGGTCATCTCGTCTTCGCCCGTGTTGATGCCCAGGACGACGACGCCTTGATCGCGCCATTTTTCCCATTGGGCTTGTAATGCGGGCATTTCTTTCACGCAATAAGTGCACCAGGTAGCCCAGAAGTTCAAGACCACCGATTTGCCCTTATAGTCGTCTAACGTATGTACCTGTCCATCCAAACCGAGCAGTTTAAACGCCGGCGGATTCCCGCCTTGTTTAGGTTTATCGGCCTCGCCGCCGGACACTGCGGTCCCGATCGCATATCCGCCTAGGATGACGATCAACAGCAAGATGACGATTTGGATCGGCCGTCTCGCCTTCCCCATAGTTAACTTCCTTTCTATGAAAAATATCATGAAGTGTTGAACAAATCGTGAACACTCTATGAACATTATATCGGAATTCGCCGCAGTTTCAGCCCGGGGAAATATGAATATTATGTGACGCGCTAGAAATGAGGTGAAAATGCGATGAAAGGGCGGTAAGGTGAAAAGATTCGTATGATCCTGCTATCGCTTATAGGCCTTGATGTTGTTTGAACGACAGGTTAGCTACGACTGGGGCAACCGGGCAAAATGTTCTTACGATCGCTGTTGCTCGCGGAATTCTTAATCATAACAAGTTCAAGGTAGAATTCCGCTCACAAAGGCGAACTCTCCGCTTCTCCAGAATCATTTTCCCCTTTTGCCATTCTCCGTATTTTTGTTCAATCTACAAGGCAAGACCTTGACGCTTCGCTGTTCAGAATCGTTCCACCCTGTTGCCTTTCGCCTCCAGTTCACCGCATTTCTAGCGCTTTGGAGTGGGGGGAGTAGTGGTGCGGGCGAGTTTGTAGAGGCTGTCGACTTCTTCTTTGGTCAAATGGCGGTACAGGCCGCGTTTGAGGTTACCCAGAACCAAATCACCAAAGGAGATGCGCTTGAGCCGTGTCACCGGGTGCGAAATCGCATCAAACATGCGGCGCACCTGACGGTTTCGGCCCTCATGAATTGTGATCGAGATGGTTGCGTATTTCTCCTCCGGATCGATGTCATAGTACTCGACCTCGGCTGGAGCCGTCATACCATCCTCCAACATCACACCTTGCTTCAGCTTGTCCAGCGCCGTACCGTGCGGCACCCCTTTGACCGTTGCGAGATACGTCTTCGGTACATGATGCTTCGGATGCGTCAGCAGATGCGCAAATTCGCCGTCATTGGTCAGCAGCAGTAAACCTTCCGTATCATAGTCGAGCCGGCCTACTGGATACACCCGCTCCTTGATTCCTTTTAAGTAGTCGGTGACGATTTTCCGGCCTTGGGGATCGGAAGCGCTTGTGATGACGCCTTTTGGTTTGTTGAACATCAGGTACAGCTTCTTCTCCGCGCCGATCGGCTTGCCGTCGACGGTAATGACGTCCACAGACGGATCAGCTTTCGTGCCCAGCGTCGTGACGGTCTCACCGTTGACTTGAACCTTGCCGCTTAGAATCAATTCCTCGCATTTACGGCGCGATGCCACACCGGCAGCGGCCAATATTTTCTGTAATCTTTCCATATTTGCATTAGTCACCTCATACACATGATACCCACCTCATGGAAAAATCACAATAGCGGCCCCAATAAACCGCAAAAACCGCCTCATCAGCGAAGGGCTGCGGGCGGTTCACAAACCTAAACGATATGTAGATATTAACCGAATAAGAGCAAGCAAACGACAATCGCTGCGATAAAGCCAACTACATCCGAAAATAACCCCACCTTTAGGGCATAACGTCCGTTCCGGATCCCCACGGCACCGAAATACACCGTTAAGACGTAAAGCGTCGTGTCGGTACTTCCTTGGATGGTGGAAGCAATCCGGCCGATCATCGAATCCGGACCATAGGTTTTGATCAGGTCCGTTGTAAATGCAAGCGAGCCCGTCCCGGTCAAAGGCCGGAGAAACCCAAGCGGCAACACTTCCGGTGGAACATGAAGCCAGGATAGAAAGGGGGTCATCCACCCGACAAAGAAATCGAGCGCCCCGGAAGCGCGGAATACGCTGATCGCCACCATCATGCCAACCAGATGCGGGATAATCCCGATGGCGGTCGAGAACCCGTCCTTAGCCCCGTCGACAAACGATTCGTAGACCGGTACTTTTTTGAAATAAGCATATAGCGGAATAAAGGCAATCATCACCGGTACGGCCCAAGCAGAAATAAGGTTCACCCAATCGAGCAAAGTGCCTCACCCTTTCAGCGAGATATCGGGTGGCGCCGAGACCTGCGGCGGAGTACGATAAGTGTTCCGTCTGCGATACCAGCGATCGGCAACGATGGCCGCCCCTGTGGCGATGGCCGTCGCAAGCAGCGTCGACCCCACAATTTCTGCCGGATTCGCAGAATGGAAGTTGATGCGGATCGCGATCAGCGTGGTTGGAATCAGCGTAATGCTGGCGGTGTTCAGTGCCAGCAGGGTACACATGGCCGGAGACGCCGTCTGTTTGTCCGGATTCAGCTCTTGCAGTGCCTGCATGGCGCGGATCCCCATCGGCGTAGCTGCATTCCCAAGCCCAAGCAAATTCGCGCTCATATTCGATAAAATATACCCCATGGCCGGATGGTTCTTCGGCACGTCGGGGAACAAATAAGCAACAATCGGCCCGAGCAGCTTGGAGATCGTCTTCACCAAGCCCGAATCTTCCGCCAGCCGCATGATCCCAAGCCAAAACACCAATACGCTGATCAAACCAAAGCATACGGTTACGCCGGTCGCGGCCCCGTCAAACGCCGCTTGCGTCACCGTGCCGATATCCCCTTTGATGGCTGCAAAGAGAAACCCGATCAAAATGAGCGCAAGCCATATTTTGTTGACCATTCTTCCTTCCTCCTTGGCCCAGTCCTGCCTATCTCCCTTAATTACACTCAAACGTCAAACAGCAAGGTTTGCAACACCTTCTTTAACGCCCCGGACCAATCGGAAGGTAATTGAATTACCTTATGGTCCGAGGCAAAACCAAAGGCTCCGCCGACATTCGGCTCGCTTCCCCTCTCCATGAGGGACGGGTTGTAGCTGACCTTATCGTAAACCGGCACCGTGCCGATTTCTTCTCCCTTTAATCGAACGCTGATTCTTCCGCGATAACCAAACGAGCCTGTGCGCGCCTCTACTAGCTTCAGCCTTCTCTCAATCTGACCGACTTCCTCCGGTGCCAACGCATATTTGAATTCCGCCCCGGTAACCAGGCTGTTTTCAATCTCTTGCCCTTTGCCGATCAACGTCGTCAGCGGAAAGTTAGCAAAACCGTAGTCCAACAGCTTGCGGTGATCATTCCAATCATCCCCGTCGTTTAATGTAACAACGGCGATTTGTTGTCCTTTTCGGGTCGCGGAGCTCACCAAACAGCGTCTGGCCGTCTTGGTATAGCCGGTTTTGACGCCGTCCGCCCCATCATAGAAGCGCAGCATCTTGTTCTTGTTCAGCCATTTATAATCCCACGGATCATTGGGATTTGGCGCGGTTTTGCTGGGCGTTCGGACGATCTCCTTAAAATGCGGATTTTTCAAAGCATAGCTTGTCAGCTTGGCCAAATCGTTGGCTGAAGAATAGTGCCCTTCGGCATCTAAACCATGCGGATTTTGAAAATGGGTATGCGTCAGTCCGAGCAGCTTGGCCTTTTCATTCATTAAATAAACGAAGCCTTCTTCCGAGCCGCCCACATGTTCAGCAATCGCTGTCGCGGCATCGTTGCCCGAACGGAGCATCAGCCCGTAGAGCATATTTTCCAGACTCATCTCTTCCCCTAAATGGAGATATAGGGATGAGCCTTCCTTCCCGTACGCGTTCTTCCCAACCGTGACCGTATCCGACAGCTTGCCGTGCTCGATAGCCACGATGGCGGTCATGATCTTGGTCAAGCTGGCGATCGGCAGCTCGTCATCTCCTTGCAAGCTGTACAGCAGGCGGCCCGAAGTCACGTCAATGACCGCAGCGGCCTGAGCATGGATCGATGGCGCAGCGGGAGCAGCTTGTACGGCCTGCGGATTCACCCAAGCGAGCAGCAGAACCGCGGCCAATAAGCGGCAAAGTGTGCGAAATCTGCGGTCATGTGAGTCTTTCTTCATAAGTGGATTCCTCCGGTAACAGGTACTGTAGCGGGTACTTGTTTACTTATATGCAATTTTCCAAGAGAGTATGTCCCACCTGAAATCAAGAAAAAGACCCCTCCCGGCAGCCCGGAAAGGATCAACGGTCAAAAAGCGGTTATGCAAAAGGATTGATGCCGGCTTGGACGGCCGATTCCTGCATCTGAGCGGCTTGTGCTGTTGCCATCGAGGCATTCGCAGATGCATGTTGGTTCGGGAACATGGACTGGATTCTGTCGATGACGCCAGGCAACGTATCGATGATTTTTTCGACAAGATGCGTTTGGTTATCCAGCGGTACAATGTGTACCCCCGGCTTCCCAACGACGAGGAACGCGATCGGATTAATCGATACCCCGCCGCCGCTACCGCCGCCAAACGGACGGGCTTTGCCGTTCTCGGACGAGCCTGTGGCCGATTTATTGTGTTCGTCATCGACAATAAAATCGCTCCCCCCGGCAGCAAAACCGAAGCCCACGCGGCTGATCGGCAAAATCACGCTGCCGTCCGGCGTTTCGACCGGCTCACCCACGATCGTGTTGACATCAACCATTTCCTTGATGTTTTCCATGGCGGTTTGCATTAGTCCTTGAATAGGATGGTCAGCCATTTTTTAACTCCTCCCTTCACTTTTAGCACGCGAACTATAAGTAGCAGTCCAGCATAGATAGCATAACCGCAGCGAATTTGCGCTATGCAGCGGAATTCCGTGGAAAATAACGGCTTGCTGCCGAATACAGGAACCACAAATAATTTAGGTCTTTGCTTCAAAGTAATATAGCGGGTAAGCCAGCCGACAAGCGTCGCTTTAACTCCCCATATTGCCCCCGTTAATGTAGCGGTATGGGCCGCATCCTCTAATGCGATGTTCGTTGACCATTCCAGCTTGCGGAAGGAGACGCGGCGAAGTGTGGATTGAAGCCAGACCCGCAGCCCGCTGGTCGCTTGAAGCAAACGTTCGAACTGATCCATCCATTGCTCGACCTTGTCTTTGTTCACCTCGTGGTCGACGCTGGTGGATTCCTTTTGCAGCACGTTCTCTGGCTGATTTTTCTCGATCTGCACACCGTCACGCCAATTTTTAATCCGGATCGTAGGTACCTGGTAACGTAAGCGAACAAAGCCATAGAGCATCGTAACTTCCAGCAACACCATGTCATCCCGATTTTTCTTGCGCAGGGTCAAATTGAACGTAATGGTAGACAGCAAAATCAAGGCAGCTATTAGCAGCAGCAGGATCAGGATGCCTCCGAGCCAAATCCACACGGGAAAGCCCTCCATACCTATCAGATAAAATACTCCATCGTAGTATGGCTATTCCAAAAGGAAATCATTCGATACGTTTCACGATTTAAGCAAAGTGTTCGATAACAAACTTAATGCGTTTTGGGGCCGAATAACAAACGATCCCGTCTCAATTTGAGCGGGATCGTCGGTTCGTTCTGCCTGCGGTTTCTTTGCGGATGTCCTCATAAATTCCCTGGTTCCGGATCATCGGGATATTCCTCCGGTGACTCCTCCTGCGCAACGAAATCCTGATTCACATCATCAAACGTCAGCTGTTGTTCCTCTAAGCGTTGGAACAGGAGTTGCGTTTCCTCCTCCAGCTCCTCGGCACTTTCGAAATCGGCCAAATCCGGCAAATCCTTTAAGCTGGCCAGTCCAAAATAGTCCAGAAACGCCTTGGTTGTCCCATAAAGAATCGGACGCCCGATCGCTTCAGCGCGGCCAACCTCCTCGATCAAATCCTTGTTCACCAGGGAATGAATCGCCCGCTCGGATTTGACCCCGCGGATTTCCTCAATTTCCACCCGGGTAATCGGTTGTCGATAGGCGATAATCGATAACGTTTCAAGCGCAGCCTGGGATAAGGTCGAACGCGAAGGCGAATAAGCCAGACGTTCGAAATAAGGGGCGTGCTCCGGAAGCGTCGCCAGCTGGTAGTTGCCGGCGATCTGCACGATTTGCAGTCCTCTGCCGGCTCGCTCGAAGGACGATTTCATATCCAGCAGGGCATCGGACACCACCTCTTGCCGCTGCTCCGTCACTTCGGCCAGCTGTTTGAGGCTTAAGCCTTCCTCACCTGCCAAGAAGAGCAACCCCTCAATAATCGATTTCAATTCCTGAAAATTCATCGATACTTCCTTCCCCTCTCCACTCCATAACAATATCGTCGAAAAGCCGGTTCTGATAGCAGACGATTTGCTTCATCTTCATCAGTTCCAACACGGCCAAAAACGTGACGACGATTTCGTGCCGACTCATCTCCGTATGCAGCAGCTT
Source organism: Paenibacillus sp. MB22_1 (assembly GCF_047200555.1). NCBI lineage: Bacteria > Bacillati > Bacillota > Bacilli > Caryophanales > Paenibacillaceae > Paenibacillus > Paenibacillus sp. MB22_1. The sequence continues at coordinate 994,351 of NZ_JBLADV010000001.1, read as the reverse complement.
GGAAAAGAGCAACCTGCCGCCTTTCCCCACATGCTCGAACGCGGACACGACTTCCTTCAGCCGGTCCTTAACGGAAATTTCGTCGCGGTGAATCCGCGCCACCGTGTTGCGCTTGGCTGCCCGACGCATCGCCTTCTGGAAGACGGCAATCAAATCAGCAGCATGCAGCCCTTTCACAGGGTTCTCCTGCACCTCCGGCATAAACGGCGTCAGATCCTCCGGTTCTTTCGAGAAAATCAAGCTGCGCTCCCATTCGCGTTCATGCAAATGCGCAGCGATCCCTTTATATTTACGGTATTCGATCAGCTTGCGGATGAGCTCGTCCCGAGGATCCTCTTCCTCCTCAAACAAGTAATCGAAATCATCGTCCATTTCGATGACGGGTGGTTTCGGCAGCAGCTGCTTACTCTTGATCGACAGCAGCGTCGCAGCCATGACCAGAAACTCGCTGGTGACCTCCAGCTCAAGCTCCTGCATGTCTTGCAAATATTCGAGGTACTGATCGGTAATCTCACTGATGGAGATTTGATGGATATCAATCTCGGCTTTATCGATCAGGTGCAATAGCAAATCCAGCGGCCCCTCGAAGGTTTCCAGCTTATACGTTACTGTCGTCAATGAACATCCTCCACCCGTAAGCAAACATGTATGTACATAAGTTTACCTTAAAAATCGGTTGTTGCAAAAGAAAAATGTAGTACCCCTACGGCTCAGGGGTACTACATTAAGATAAGCATTATTGCAGCTGTTTCGTCAAGTTCGCCATTTCGATAGCTGCCAGTGCGGCATCCCAGCCTTTATTTCCGGCTTTCGTTCCGGCACGTTCGATCGCCTGCTCGATATTTTCGGTCGTTACGACGCCAAAGATCGTAGGCACGCCGGTTTTAAGGCCAACGGCAGCAACGCCTTTGGAAACCTCGTTGCAGACATAATCATAATGAGTGGTGGAACCGCGGATGACCGTACCCAGTGTAATGACTGCATCGTATTTGCCGCTCTCCGCCAGCTTCTGTGCCGCAAACGGGATTTCAAATGCCCCCGGTACCCAGGCGACATAAATTTCTTCCTCTTTGGCTCCATGCCGTTTCAATGCATCCAAGGCGCCGGAAAGCAGCTTGCTTGTAATAAATTCATTAAAGCGGCTGACCACGATCGCATATTTTAACCCGTCCGATACTAAATGCCCTTCAAATACGTTTGCCATGATTCATCAAACCTTTCTATTAGTAGAGTTAGATCATTGCTAAGAGGGAGTTTGCTTCGCCTTTAAACGCGAGTGGAGGATTCATCCTGCTCCACATCGTCAAATTTGAGCAAATGCCCTAATTTCGCTTGTTTGGTATGCAAGTACTTGGTGTTATCCTCGTTCTCTTTCATTTGGATAGGTACCCGTTCGACAACCTCCAGGCCATAGCCCTCCAGGCCTTTGATTTTACGTGGATTGTTGGTCATCAAGCGAATTTTGCGGACACCCAGATCCTTGAGAATCTGCGCCCCAATTCCGTAATCGCGCAGGTCTGCCGGAAATCCAAGCTTCAGGTTGGCGTCCACCGTATCAAAGCCTTGTTCCTGCAGTTTGTAGGCTTTCAGCTTGTTAATCAAGCCGATGCCGCGCCCCTCCTGTCGCATATATAGCAGCACGCCTCTGCCAGCTTCCTCAATCTGGCGCAAAGCGGCTTCAAACTGCGGACCGCAATCGCAGCGGTGAGAGTGGAACACGTCCCCGGTCAAGCACTCAGAGTGCACCCGCACCAACACCGGCTCATCGCCGTTGATTTCTCCTTTGACAAGCGCAACGTGTTCTTTATTATCCACATCATTTGTATAAGCGACAGCGCGGAACTCGCCGTAATCGGTTGGCATGCGCACTTCCACTTCGCGATTCACCAATTTCTCTTTCTCATTGCGGTAATGGATCAGGTCTTTGACGCTGATCAGCTTGAGATCATAAGTTTTGGCGATCTCCACCAAATCCGGCAGCCGGGCCATCGTCCCGTCTTCCTTAATAACCTCGCAAATGACGCCAGCAGGATAGGCCCCGCACATCCGGGCCAGATCAACCGCGGCTTCCGTATGTCCAGCGCGGCGCAGCACGCCGCCTTTCTTGGCGATCAGCGGGAACATATGGCCTGGGCGGCGGAAGTCCGATGGCTTGGCGTTGGGATCCATGATCGCCTTCACCGTCAACGAACGCTCATATGCCGAGATTCCCGTCGTTGTATCTTTATGGTCAATGGAGACGGTAAAGGCCGTCCCATGATTATCCGTATTTTGCGCCACCATCGGCTGCAAATCCAACTCTTCTGCCCGTTCCGCCGTAATCGGCAGGCAGACCAGACCGCGGCCTTGGGTGATCATGAAGTTGATCACTTCGGGCGTTGCCTTTTCAGCCAGTGCCACGAAATCTCCTTCATTCTCCCGGTCTTCGTCGTCGACGACGATAATGACCTTTCCCCGCATCAGTTCGTAAATCGCTTCTTCGACCCGGTCTAATACAATGTCACTCATCACTTTCCCCTCCTTAAAGTAAATGTTGATCGTCTGATGTAACAGAACTCTGAGACGTTATTCCTCAACACATTGGGCGATTTGCACTGCTAACGGAACTAGGAGGTCTTATTTAGCGCAGAGCTCTCCGTTCCGTTAAAATCAAATTTAAACGAACCCGTTCGCAGCCAGAAACGGGAGGTTGATTCCCGACTCGCCGCCGCTCGCTTCTTCCGTATCCTGACCGCCTCTGCCGTACTTGAGGAGATGATCCACGTATTTTCCAAGCACATCGCATTCCAGATTCACCGTATCTCCCGCCCGCTTGAAGGCGAGCACCGTCTCGGCTAACGTATGCGGGATGATGGATACCGTAAACGTCCCGCCTTCCGCTTCGACCACCGTTAAGCTGATCCCGTCTACAGCGATGGAGCCTTTAGGAATAATGTATTTGAATAAGGAAGGCTTACTTGGACGAATTTCAAACACGACCGCATTCTGATCCTGGCTCGTTCCAACAATGGTGCCGACTCCGTCGACATGTCCCTGTACGATATGTCCGCCGAACCGTCCATTCGCCGCCATGGCCCGCTCCAGATTCACACGGCTGCCTGGTTTCAAATCCTTTAGATTCGTGTTGCGGAACGTCTGCGGCATCACGTCTACCGTAAAGGAGGAAGCGTCAAACGAGGTGGCTGTCAAGCAGACTCCGTTCACCGAAATGCTGTCACCTAGCTTGATGCCTTCCGTCACAACCTTCGCCGAAATGTTCAGAATCATCGCTTCCCCTTTGCGGCTGATCGATTTCATCGTGCCGATTTCTTCCACAAGTCCTGTAAACATTAGTGATCTCCCTCCTTCACCTGCGCCCAGACCGGTACTCCCCGGATGCACACATTATCCCCGATTTGTTCGACTTCCATGTCGCGCAAGGTCACCGCATCCCGCATTAGATCATACCCGGCAAAGCTAAAGCTCGAGGGCGCTTCAGCTCCTCCGATCAGCTTGGGAGCAAGGAAAAGCACGATCTCATCCACCAGCTGCTGCTCCAATAGCGAACCGTTTAGACGTCCGCCTCCTTCTACGAGTACAGAAGAAATCCCTCGCTGTCCGAGTTGAACGAGCGCGTTCCGTAGATCAACCTGCGGACCGCTGCCGCAGCGGAGAACTTCCGCCCCAAGGTGGATGAGGCGTGCTGCCTTGTCTGGATCAGCCTGTTCCGTCGTCACAATCCATGTGGGAGCTTGCCCATCCCGAAGGACTTGTGCCGTCTCTGGAATGCGGAGCGTCGAATCCGCGATGATGCGAATGGGCGACAATCCCGGAACGGATAACCGGGTAGTCAGCTGCGGATCATCCGCGAGGATCGTCGAGGCGCCTACCATAATGGCCTGATGGCGATGCCGCATCGTATGGACGATTTCTCTTGCTCCCTCGTTGGAGATCCACTTGCTGTCCCCCGTCCGACTCGCCAGCTTCCCATCCAGCGTGCTGGCGGATTTGATCGTCACATACGGCATGCCGGTCGTGATGAACTTAATAAAGCGACGATTCAGCTTCAAAGCCCGTTCACGCAGCACACCAACTTCCACCTCAATCCCGTCGGCGCGAAGCAGCTCAATGCCTTTGCCGGCGACCAGCGGATTTGGATCTTCGCAGGCAACTACGACGCGCTGCACCTTCTCGTGAATCAAGCGCTCTGCGCAAGGCGGCGTTAACCCGTGATGGCTGCAGGGCTCCAAGGTGACATAAACGGTGCTGCCTTCTGCCTGGGAACCGGCCATGTTCAGGGCATGCACCTCGGCATGCGGAGTTCCCCGCTTCAAGTGCGTACCCAGCCCAACCAATGCCCCGTCCTTCACGACAACGGCACCAACGACCGGATTGGTCCCGGTTTGTCCCTGCGCGCGCTCCGCCATGTCCAGCGCTAGAGCCATGTAATATTCGTCGTCAATCACCTTCATCCGCGGTCCTCCTTACACCAATCCGTGAAGCGAAGAATACAAAAACAACCCTGCCGCAATCCGGCAGGGTTGAAATGAGAGTGGTTTTACGCATATCAAAAAGAGCACCTTCGTCTCCTCCCTGTCGCCACGACACGATCTGAGATCGTACAAGACGACAATGGACCAAAACGAAAGCTTGGCAACGTCAAGACTCTTCACCATCGTATATATGTGAAAAATAGAACTTGATCGTTTGAAGCTCTTTAGGTATGAACACCTTCGCAAATAAAATAACGTACGTGCTCTCGCGTTTTCCTTCTCCCATCCAGACTATACTGTCGGTCCCGGAATCTCACCGGCTCAGCCGCATGCTTACGTAAGCGCTGCGGGTCACGGACTTGTGCTTCATCGAACGAGCGTCCAATGAGCCATCACCGTCGGTAGGGAATTTCACCCTGCCCCGAAGGATTGCCAAATATTAAATTTGCATGACTGCAAGACGAATGTTAGCACTAATTTTGCAAAAAATCAAGCACACCTGTCACAACGCCAGCGAACCTCCACCTAGCGGGTACTTGCAGATGTGCATAAAAACCGGCCTAAAGAGCTAACCTTAAGAACGATATCGTATGACAAATTCAATTCTCAGGAGGAATGAACGTGGCAAAACCGGATAATCGCTCCGACAATGTGGAAAAGCTGCAACGGAGCATCCAAAACACGATTAAGAATTTCCGTGAAGGACAAGATTACCTCAGCGAACATGCTGACGAAATCTCCCCTCAGGAGAAGAAGCAAATCGAGGAGAAGAACGAGAAACGACTGCACGCTATCGAAGGCTTACGCGAAGAGATCAAAGACGAAGCCGCTCACCAAAGAAAATCTTAATTCAATGAAAAGGGGCTCCGCCGCCAAGACCAACTTGGATTTGCGGGGCCCTCTTACTTACTGGCTGATTAAGCTTCGTCCCAAACGGTAACTTCCTTCATTTTATCCCCAGGACGAATTTGGTCCACGTATTCCATACCCGAAATCACTTTACCGAAAACGGTATGCACTCCGTTCAAATGCGGCTGCGGCTCATAGACGATAAAGAACTGGCTGCCGCCTGTATCCTTGCCGGCATGGGCCATCGACAATACCCCGCGCTCATGCTTGGTCACGTTGGTATCTGTTTCGCATTTGATCGTATAGCCCGGACCGCCCGTACCATTGCCGATCGGACAACCTCCTTGCGCGACAAAACCCGGAATCACGCGATGAAACGTAAGTCCGTTATAAAATCCGGAGTTGGCCAGCTTCTCAAAGTTCGCGACCGTTCCAGGAGCTTCCTCGGGCAGGAACTGAATTTCGACTTCTCCGCCTTTTTCCAAAACGATTTTACCTTTTTTCATATCAATGTACACACCCTTCTATATGAACGTCTGGGACAAACCTCTTACAGTTTACTAGAAAATCCGCGTACAAGCAAAACAAGGCCAAACAGGGAACGAATACACGCTCCCTCTTAGGCCTTGTTGCTTCAATCGCTCCTGCCTATTTCAGCGATGGCTGCTTCGCGATCCGTTCTGGAATCACGTCACATGCGACCAGATCCTGCAACGACTCGCGCTTCACGACAAGATCGCTGCGGCCGTCTTGCACGAACACGACCGCCGGACGACGGATCCGGTTGTAGTTGCTGGCCATCGCGTAGTTGTACGCACCGGTGCAGGATACGGCGAGCAGATCGCCGCTGTTCACCTTCGGCAGCTCTACGTCCCAAATCAACATATCGCCGCTTTCGCAGCATTTACCGGCAATCGACACGATCTCTTCATTGGCATCGTTGGCGCGGTTGGCCAGCATCGCCTCATATTTCGACCCGTACAGCGCCGGACGTGGGTTGTCCGTCATTCCGCCATCAACGGCCACGTATTTACGTACGCCAGGGATATCCTTGCTTGTACCTACCGTATACAGCGTCGTGCCAGCATCACCTACGATGCTCCGGCCCGGTTCAACCCAGATTTCCGGAAGCTGCGGATAATCAGCGAACTCCCGTTTCACTGCATCCGTAATCGCTCCAACATAATCGGACACCTTCAGCGGTGTGTCGCCTTCCGTATAACGAATGCCAAAGCCGCCGCCCAGGTTAACCACCTTGAAGATCACACCAAGCTGATCCTTCACCTGCATAGCAAAAGCCGCGACGCGCTCAACCGCCAACTGGAACCCTTCCACTTCAAAAATTTGCGAGCCGATATGCGAATGCACGCCAAGCAAATGCAGATTCAGGCTGCGGTTGGCCAAATCAACGGCTTCCAACGCCGAACCGTTGCCGATATCAAACCCGAACTTCGAGTCCGTCTGACCGGTTGAAATATATTCATGCGTATGGGCTTCCACCCCTGGTGTTACGCGCAGCAGGACATTGACCGTAACGCCTTTCTCGGCGGCAAGCGCCTGCAGCATGTGCAGCTCCGTAAAGTTGTCCGCTACGAAACAGCCAATCCCGGCGGAAATCGCCATTTCCAATTCATCTGGCGTCTTGTTGTTGCCATGAAAATGGATTCGCTGCGCAGGAAATCCCGCTTGAAGGGCCGTATACAATTCACCTTCGGAGACAACATCCAGGGACAAGCCCTCCTCCTCGGCCAGCCGGCACATCGCCATGACGCAGAATGCTTTGCTGGCATAGGCGACCTGGAAAGACAGCCCCGATGCCCGGAAAGCACCCATATATTCACGGCATCTTTGCCGCACAAGGGCTTCATCTACGATATACAGCGGCGTTCCGTAGGTTTGCTTCAGCTCGACCGTATCGCAGCCGCCGATTTCGAGATGGCCTTTTGCATTAATTTTGCTGGTACCGTGTAAATACATCTATGCAGTCCTCCACTTTCACAATTTTACACCAGTATAGCAAACAACCGGGAAACTGAAAAATGGATTTTTCGGAATATCATTTGTGTTATTTGTTAAACAAGCCTAAGCCTCACTTTTTGCCCGGCATTCGCGTGTTGTCGCGCGGTTTGTTGGAGGACGGTCTCTGCTTGGATGTCATGACCGGAACGCGGAATAATACCCCGGCCATCGCCTTTGCATTAAAAGGTATGAACGGCCACAAGTAAGACGAATTATTCGAGCGGCGCAGGGTCAGCAAAACGATAAATGTGGTGATCCCGACAATCAGCCCGCCGGCGCCGAAAATCGCCACGGCCACAAGCAAAGCGAGCCGCACGACGCGATTGGCCAGTCCCAACTCATAGCTCGGCGTTGCAAACATCCCGACGGCCGCTACCGCCATATAAAGGACAACCTCGTTGACGAACAGCCCCGTCTGGACGGCGATATCACCGATCAGGATCGCAGCGATCAAGCCCATCGCTGATGCCAGCGGCGTCGGCGTGTGCACAGCCGCCATCCGCATCAGATCGACGCCGAACTCGACTAACAGGAATTGGGCGATGAGAGGGATTTTGCCCTGCTCCTGAGGCCCGATAAAGGCAAGCCCCGCCGGCTTGAACTCCGGATGAACGACGATCAGCAGCCAAATTGGCAGCAGGAAGAGCGAGGCGAAAATCCCAAAGAAGCGGATCCAACGCAGGTAAGTCCCCATGAATGGGGTCTGCCGGTTCTCCTCCGCATGCTGGCATAGATCAAAAAAGGTCGTCGGCAATATCATCACGCTGGGCGATGTATCCACAAACACGACAACCCGTCCTTCGAGCAAATGCGAAGCAACGACGTCCGGACGTTCCGAGTAGCGTACCAACGGATACGGATTCCATCCTCGGTGAATGATCGCTTCCTCCAACTGCTTATCCGCCAGAGGTATCCCGTCGATGTTAACGGCTTTGATTTTCTCACGGATCGAATCGACTTGGGTCTTATCCACGATATCATCGATGTAGGCGATACAGACATCGGTGCGGGTCCGACGGCCAACGCTGACCATCTCCAGCTTCAGTCCTGGGTCACGAAGCCGGCGGCGGACCAAGGTAATGTTGGTCACCAAGGTCTCCGTGAATCCGTCCCGCGAACCGCGGACGACGCGCTCGAGCGAAGGTTCCTCTGGGCTGCGCGTCGGGTACAACCGGGTATCCATGATCAGCGCGGTTTGCTCGCCTTCGATAAACAGCGTGCTCATGCCGGTTAACGTTTTATTGATGGCGTCGCTCAGCTTCTCCGTTTTTTCCACCTGAATATGAGGAATATAGAGCTCGAAGAAGGATCGAAGCGCTCCGGTCGTTAAATTTTCCGGCGTCAAATACGTCAGCCGTTTAATGATCTCCTGCATGACGTCGGTTCTCGCAAACCCATTGATGAAGAACAGGCAGGTGCGTTTGCCGCCGAAGGTCATGTCGCGGAACACAACGTCAAAGCTCTCTCCCGCTCCGATGACTTCCTTCAGCGTATGTTTCGTTGTCGTCAGACTGCGGCTGATCGCATCGCTTTGCTGCCAATAGATGATCGACTCCTCAACGTTATCGGACCGCTCCGCTTCGCGTTTCCGTCTGATCGCTTCCTCTTCCGGATAATTCTCCTGCAGAAAATTTTCTTCTTCCTCAGGCACGAAGTCCGGGATCGCCTGCGGCTGATCCATTCCGTCCTGCATCGTTTCCTGCGTATCCTGCTCCATCCACATTTACCTCCGTTTCTTCAAATCACGGTCTGTAAATAAACCACTCAAACAGGGAGCCCGCCATTTTGCCAAACACCATCGCGAGCAAGAAGCCAAACAGATATCGCTGCATATGCAGCCTCTTGGCTAATATGGGAAGTACGTTCAGCACCTCGGTCAAAGCCGCCGCCAGCATCCCCACGAAAACGCCGTTAAACAAACCGACGATGCCGGTAATCAGCCATGGCCCGGCCACCTTCCAGTTCCAGAAGTCCGCTACCGTGCCAATCACCGCTCCGGCGATCATCGCCCCTTCATACCAATGCACCTTATCGTAGGAATTTGTCACCTGGGCCAGGCGCGGAATCATGTCGAGCACGATAAATAAGGCGATCACGCCTCCGCCAATAGCAATGCCGCCGGCCAGGCCAAGGAAGATCGCCAACCCCGCAGCAACAGGTGACATCAGCTTCGCTTCGCCGCTGAATCGGCGCGGTGCATTTTTTTGTACTCTTCAGCAACGACGTATTGGTTCAGGTTCTCCTGGTAGAGGAACATTTCAACTTCGAGCGGGGTGGGTTCCTCGTTCCATTTTTTCTTAAACAAATGATTAAAGAATACGATCATCCCAAAACCGATACCTACGGAATAGGCCCCTTGAAATAGATAAGGATGCTCGTCCTTCTCCCCCGTGATCATCTCCACGATCCGGACCTGAACCTCGGGCATGCTGACGTCGGCGTGAAAGTTCATGATGGTCAAGGCCGCTCCAAAGAAGAGCAACAGCCATACTAAGGCAAACAGCAGCAGAGACGGCTTCTTCTCGGCTCTGATCATTTCCACGAGTACATGGGGCTCGCCAAGCAGCTCAATCCGCAGCCCGGGAAACCTCGCTTGGATCGCGGAAATGACCTGCAGCGTATCAATCACGATCAGATTCCCGTCACGTTGCTCCGGCCGGACCAACTCCAGCTCCAGCAGCTTGCCCTCCAGCTCCGGCTCTGCCAGCATACGGGCTACGTCCCGCAGCCGGATCGGCACCCCGGCGGGAAGTCCGACCTGCTTGCGCAGACGCAAATAGACGATGGACGCGGACTCATTCTCCATGCTGACCACCCTTCCACTAGCGTATTGCCCATAGTATGCCAAGCGAGGGGGGGCTTTACTCTTACTCTTGCACGCAAAAAAAAGCATGGGACGATGCTTACGCATCCGCTCCCATGCTTGATTCGATTGAGCTCTTCTGGGATTACAGCGATGCTGCCGTATCCAGAGCCACTTCCATCATTTGCTTAAACGTCGTTTGCCGTTCCTCCGCCGACGTCTCCTCGCCAGTCAGCAGATGGTCGCTGACGGTCAGAATCGTCAACGCCTTCACGCCGTATTTGGCGGCCAGGGTATAGAGGGCGGTGGTTTCCATTTCGACTCCCAGCACGCCGTATTTCATCAGCAGCTGGGTCACACTCGTATCGTCGCGATAGAACATGTCCGAGCTGAAAATGTTGCCGACATGCAGCTTCAGCCCTTTTTCCACGCCGCGCTCATAAGCCGCCTTCAGCAACTCAAAGTTAGCGATCGGCGCAAAATCGTACCCGCTGAAGACATGGCGGTTCATGCTGGAATCGGTACAGGAAGCTTGAGCCAAAATAACGTCTCGTACGTGCACATGCGGCTGCATGCCGCCGCAAGTCCCCACACGGATCAGATTTTGGACACCGTACTCCTTCAACAGCTCATTCACATAGATCGAAATCGACGGGATGCCCATACCGGTACCCTGTACCGAAATCCGTTTCCCTTGATACGTTCCGGTAAAGCCAAGCATGCCGCGCACTTCGTTATAACAGATGACGTCGCTCAAATACGTCTCGGCGATAAATTTAGCCCGGAGCGGATCTCCAGGCAGCAGGATCGTTTCGGCAATTTCTCCCGGTTTCGCTGCGATATGTACACTCATGTTCTGGTATCTCCCTTGCTTCCAATTTTGGTATTGATATCAACGCTCTTTATTATATAGGATGCGACAACCATCGTACATGGATGCAATCACCGCAGAACCGTATTGATGCATTGATGCACCTGCCTCACGATGCACATTTTTTCGCCGCTTCCCTCTCCTTCCCCCTATAATAGGGTTGACTGGTTATTCTAGGATTGGGCGAAGTCGGGTAACTTAAGAACAAAGGAGGGAACCGCTTGAAACCTCATCTTAAAGATTATTTGGACCTGGGCGTATCCATGGTTAGAACCGGCGTGTTAGGTTACGGTGGCGGACCTTCCGTCATCCCCTTGATCCGGCACGATGCCGTCAAGCGTTATCAGTGGCTTGGCGATGAAGAGTTTGGCGAAATTCTCGCCATCGCCAACGCCTTGCCCGGCCCCATCGCAACGAAGATGGCCGCCTACCTGGGCTATAAGCGTAGAGGGGTTCTGGGAGCGTTCTATGCTGTGATCATGCACATCTTCCCCAGTGTCCTGGCGATGCTCCTGCTGCTCTCAGCTGTGAATCTTCTAGCTGGGTCTCGCGTCGTGAAAGGGATGATCGCGGCTGTCTCGCCTGTGATCGCCGTTATGCTCGGAGTCATGGCTTATGAATTTGCGAAAAAAGGAATCAAAGGGCTCGGCGTCATCTCCGGTATCCTGTTCATGCTCCTGGCCCTATTGCTGCTGGTGGTCTTGCAAGTTCATCCAGCGCTCGTGATTGTGCTGTTCCTTGGCTACGGTGCCGTACATTACCGAGCGATGGCGCGCTTCCGCAGCAAGCGTAAGCGACCGGACGGGGAAGGAGATGGCCCATGATCGATTGGCTGAACTTGCTGCTTGGCTTCCTGATCGCCAATTTGCTGGGCTATGGCGGAGGCCCCTCCTCCATTCCGTTAATGTACCAGGAGATCGTGCCCCACTATCATTGGCTGTCGGATGCGGAATTTTCCAATATGCTTGCCCTCGGCAACGCCTTACCAGGCCCCATCGCCACCAAAATCGCCGCCTACGTAGGCTTTGAGGTCGGCGGTTGGATCGGCCTTGGACTTGCGCTGCTGGGCACCGTGCTGCCCTCGGCGGCCGGCCTTATCCTGCTGCTCCGCCTGCTCGCCAAATACCGCCAGTCTAGCGTCGTCAAAGGGATGACCTTGCTGGTGCAGCCGGTGATCGCCATCATGATGGTCACCCTTACCTGGCGGATGGCCAAAGAGCCCTTAGACGATATCGGCATCTGGCAGACGCTGGCGATCGCTGCTATCGCGTTCTGGGCGATGGAGCGCCGCAAAATTCATCCTGCTCTTGTCATCGTGGCCGCGTTCATTTATGGCGGATTGGTGCTCCAGCATTACGTGTAAGCGCGACCTGCATAAATGCAAAAGCCCCTCGGTTCAGCGTGCCGTTTAAGGCAAATGCTGCCCGAAGGGCTTGCCAATTCATTGCGCGATCTGGTCGCGAATGCTCTGCAATATTTTTTTCTCGAGCCTGGACACCTGAACCTGGGATATCCCAAGCCGGGTCGCCACCTCCGATTGGGTCTGGTCGCGATAGTACCTTAGGTACACGATTAGACGCTCCCGGTCGGTTAAGCCGTCGATCGCTTCATGCAGCGCCAGCTTATCAAACCAGCGCTCCTGGGTCTCATCAGCGATTTGATCCATCAGCGTAATCGGATCGCCGTCATTTTCAAATACGGTTTCGTGAATGGATGCCGGCGGTTTGTTCGCCTCCTGGGCAAACACGACATCCTCGGGAGTAACTCCCAGCTCATCGGCAACTTCCTTCACGGTTGGAAGCCGGCCTAGCAGCTTGGACAGTTCATCCTTCTTCTTGCGAACCTTGTTCGCCATCTCCTTCAACGAACGGCTGACCTTCAGCGTCCCGTCATCGCGCAGGAAACGCTGAATTTCCCCGATGATCATCGGCACCGCATACGTAGAAAACTTCACATCATAGCTGAGATCAAACTTGTCCACCGACTTCAGCAGGCCGATACAGCCGATTTGAAACAAATCCTCGGGTTCGTATCCCCGATTCATAAACCGCTGCACGACGGACCAGACAAGTCGAATGTTGCAGTTCACCAGCCGGTCTCTGGCAGCGTTGTCCCCGGATTGACTCAGGGCGATCAACCGTTTCACTTCCGTGTCGTCCAAAAACTCTCTCGAGATTTGCTTCACTTCGGCATCCATAGCTCCAACCCCTAATTGTATAAAGCTTTCTTGGATACAATCCTCTTCTTCATCCGAATGCGCGTGCCCCCGCCAATCTCGCTGGTCACATCGAATTCATCCATGAAATTTTCCATGATCGTAAAGCCCATCCCCGAGCGCTCCAGTTCCGGCTTCGACGTATAAAGCGGCTGCTTCGCCAATTCCACATCCTCGATACCGCGGCCTTGATCCTCGATAATCAAAGTCACCGTATCGCCCTCAATAGAGGCGGAAATGGTGACGATCCCTTCCGGGTTCCCGTCATATCCGTGGATGATGGCGTTGGTGACCGCTTCCGAAACCACCGTCTTCAAGTCGGTGATCTCATCCATCGTGGGATCCAGCTGGGATACGAAGGCGGCGACGGTCACCCGGGCAAACGATTCGTTTTCGGACTTCGCGGCAAACTGAAGTTTCATGAAATTCCCGGCTTGATTCGCGTTGGTATTCACAGGGCCACCTCCAGTTCAGTCAGCGCCATATCCTCGTTTTCGAAGATGGACATAATCTTAAACAATCCCGACATTTCCAGCAGTCGATATACCGGCGGGTTGACGTCGCACACGACCATCTTCCCGCCCTTTTGCTTGATCAGCTTATATCTTCCGAGGATGACGCCGATGCCGGAGCTATCCATAAACTGCAGCTCTTTGAGGCTTAACACCAGATTGCGGCAGTTTCCGCGGGCAATTTCTTCATCCATCCGCATGCGGACGTTGTCCGCCGTATGATGATCCAATTCCCCGCTCAAGCGTACAATTAATGTCTCGCGGTGTCTTACCATTTCCACATGCAAATTCACGCCTGTTCACTCTCCTCCCTAGACATGAACACAACAATTCTACGACCTCAGGCCGGATTCCTGCCGCCTGACAAAACTAGAAGAAAAGCCCTATGAATCTACAAAAAACAAGTGTGCGGCGGTTCGCTTGAACAACGTCCACCAGCCCGCTTTATCAATGTCCGCAGGGGCGGTCAGCTCGAACTCAGTTAACGTGCGGCCATCCTGGTAGACGACCAGCTTGCCGATCGTTTGGCCGGCTTTAATCGGTGCCGCAAGCTTTTTCGGTGCGATCAGCTTTTGTGTGATACTGTCTTGCTTCACGCCTTTTTTGACCAACACGTTTAGCGGTTTGGCGGCGGTCAGCTCCAGCTGAGCGCTCATCCCCTTCTGCACCTTCACTTTGCCGATCGTTTCCCCCGCTTGATAAATCGGCAGCAGCGCGTATTGCGAGAAGGCGTAATCGAACATCGCCGAGACTTCGCTGTTCCGCGTTTTTGTATTCGGCTCGCCAAGCACTACGGCGATTAAGCGCAGCCCGTCACGTTTCGCGGTAGCGGCAAGGCAGAACTTCGCTTCCGAGGTATACCCGGTCTTCAGGCCGTCTGCCCCGCTGTAGAAGCGCACGAGTTTGTTCGTGTTCACGAGCCAGAACGGCTTCTCTGTTCCTTGGCGCAAATAATCCTGGTACGCGCCGGTATACTTCGTAATCTCCTCATGCTTCAGCAGCTCTCGGCTCATGATGGCGATATCGTAAGCAGAGCTATAATGGTCCACCACCGGCAAGCCGTTACAGTTCGCAAAATGCGTATCTTTTAACCCGAGCTGCTGCGCCCGTTCGTTCATCATTTTGACGAACGCTTTTTCCGAGCCGGCGATTTTCTCGGCAAGCGCCACGGACGCATCGTTCCCGGACGCCATGGCCACGCCCTTCAGCAGCTCAGCCACGGTCATCGTTTCTCCCGGCTCCAGGAAGATCTGCGAGCCGCCCATAGATGCCGCATATTCGCTGGCAGTCACCTTATCGGTCAGCTTCAGCGTACCGTTATCGATCGCCTCCATCGTCAGCAGCATCGTCATAATCTTGGTAATGCTGGCGGGAGGCAGTTTCTCATGACTCTTCTTCTCGTAAATCACCGTGCCGGTATCGGCATCGATCAAGACGGCGGACAGCGCATTTTCCGCCAATGCGATTTCATCATCCCCGACGTGCGGTCCGCCATGTTCTGCGCTGGTGGTGGTCGGCCACACCGATACGGCCAATACGAACGCGGCAAACCAGGTCAACATCCGTCTTTTCAAGGTTTATCCTCCTTCTAGACATAAGTCTGGATTCTGCTAACCTAGTATCGGCATGAAAGAGGAATAATATTCCTGGCACCAAAAGAAAAAACGCCTTTCGGCGTTTGATTTCTTGGCGTTACATGCCACAACCCTTTGAATAAGGGAAGTTTTAGGCCTTATTTTGTTGATATGAGGCGTTGATTCGCAAATAGAGGAACTTTTTACCCTTATTCTTCGGATGGAAGCGGAAATATCCCCGTTTGATCGTCTGCAGCCCAAAATAAGGCCATTCCATTCCTCTATTTCTCCATAAATCCTTCGTTCAGCGAAAACAAGGCCATTTTATACCGCTATTTCGTCATGCAACTTTCGGCTGTCCGGTGCAAATTCCAAACCGCTCAGAACCGCTTGATCCCGTCCGGCGTCACCAGCGCAAAAACCAGCGGCCGGCGCGGCACCTTCGTGCTGGAAATGCCGTAAGCGTTTAGAATGCGCCGCTCCGCCTCCGCGAGGCCTGCTTCATGGCTGCGGTTCAGATGCAGCACCGCCAGCGTTTCGCCCGCCTCAACCGGATCGCCGATTTTCTTGCGCAGCTCTACGCCGGCAGCCAAGTCGATGACGGATTCCTTCGTTTCCCGGCCCGCCCCAAGCATCATGGCGGCGAGGCCGATCTCCTCAGCCTGAATCGATTCAACAAATCCGCCCGCGGTCGCCTTCACGTCCACCTTCAGCTCCGCTTCCGGCAGCAGCTCTGGATGGTCGATCTGCTCCGTGTTTCCGCCTTGCGCCGCAACCATTTGCTTCAGCTTCTCCAGCGCTTGCCCGCTGTTGATCTGTTCGACCAGCATGGCTTTAGCCTCTTCCTCGCTCGACGCCTTGCCGCCGAGAATCAGCATGTGCGACGCCAGGATCAGGCAGACCTCCTCGAGATCGGCCGGGCCTTCCCCCCGCAGCGTTGCGACGGCTTCCTTGATCTCCAGCGCATTGCCGATCGCGTGACCGAGCGGTTGGTCCATGTCGCTGATCACGGCAACCGTGCGGCGGCCAACCTGCGTGCCGATATCAACCATGGCCTTGGCCAGACGGATCGAGTCCTCCAGCGTCTTCATGAACGCGCCGCTGCCGGTCTTGACGTCCAGCACAATGGCATCTGCGCCGGCGGCGATCTTCTTGCTCATGACGCTGCTGGCGATCAGCGGGATGGAATCCACCGTCGCGGTGACATCCCGCAGCGCATACAGCTTCTTGTCGGCTGGTGTCATATTGCCGCTTTGGCCGACGACCGCGAGGCCAATTTCGTTCACCTGGCGGAAAAATTGCTCCTTCGTAAGCTCTACAGAGAATCCCGAGATCGCTTCCAGCTTGTCGATCGTCCCGCCGGTATGCCCCAGCCCCCGGCCGGACATCTTCGCGACCGGCACGCCGGCAGCCGCCACGAGCGGGCCCAATACGACGGTTGTTTTATCGCCAACCCCGCCAGTCGAATGCTTGTCGACCTTAATGCCACGGATGGAGCCGAGGTCAATCGTATCCCCGGAACCGGCCATCGCCATCGTCAGGTCGGCCGTCTCCCGGGCGCTCATCCCTTGATAATAAACGGCCATCGCCCATGCGGACATTTGGTAGTCGGGGATCTGCCCCTCGCTGTACCCTTTGACCAAAAAGCCAATTTCCTCGCTCGTCAG
Source organism: Paenibacillus sp. MB22_1 (assembly GCF_047200555.1). Lineage (NCBI taxonomy): Bacteria > Bacillati > Bacillota > Bacilli > Caryophanales > Paenibacillaceae > Paenibacillus > Paenibacillus sp. MB22_1. The sequence goes on along the minus strand of NZ_JBLADV010000001.1, from coordinate 977,369 downwards.
CTCCTGGCCGTCCCTTTTTTTACGGATCAGATCTACCGCTCTCATCGCTCCCTGCCTCCGTTCTTCTTAAGCTTCGCCAATTTCCGGGATAATGGACAATACAAGGCTTAGAAACTTCTCGCGCACGCGCTCGGTCGTCTCCATAACCTCCTGGTGGGACAACGGCTGGTCCAAAATACCTGCCGCCATATTGCTGATGCAGGAAATCCCCAGCACCTCGATGCCGGCATGGCGGGCGACGATCGTTTCCGAAACGGTGGACATCCCTACCGCGTCAGCACCAAGCGTCCGCAGCATGCGGATTTCCGCAGGCGTCTCATAGGTTGGGCCCAGCAAGCCGGCATAGACGCCCTCTTGCAGAGGCACTCCTTTGTTTGCAGCGACCTTCCGTGCGATCTCACGCAGACGGCGGCTGTACGCTTGGGACATGTCCGGGAAGCGCGGTCCCAGCTCCTCGTCGTTTGGACCTACCAACGGATTACGGCCTGTGAGATTCAGATGGTCGGAGATCAGCATGAGATCCCCTGGCTCATAGGACGTGTTCACCCCACCAGCCGCGTTCGTGACCAGCAGCGTTGTAACACCCAGCTCCTTCATGACCCGTACCGGGAAAGCAGTCATTTCCGGCCCGTATCCTTCGTACATGTGGAAGCGGCCTTTCATCAGCACGACCGGCGTGCCTTGCACCGTCCCGATCAACAGTTCACCCGCGTGGCCTTCTACCGTCGACTGCGGAAAGAACGGGATATCGCGGTAGCTGATGCTGACCGGCTCCTCAATATGATCAGCCAATACGCCCAATCCAGAGCCCAGAATTAATCCTACCTTTGGCGTAAGCGTCGACCGGGAACGGATATAATCCGCTGCCTCCCGGATCATGCCAATGTTTAATGTCGTCGTCATATCAAAATCCTCCTGGTTCACAAGCTATAGATGACAGTTGAACTTCTACTCTTAAACGAGTTCGTGTAAGAAGCTCTTTCCGTGCTCGGTTGCATGCACCCCGAAATTGTCGGCGATCGTCGCGGCCAAATCGGCATACGTTGCCCGGATGCCCAGGCTGCCCGGCTTTTTCAGGCTTGGCCCGTAAACAAGCAACGGCACGTATTCGCGGGTATGGTCCGTTCCGGCATGAATCGGATCGTTGCCGTGGTCGGCCGTAATGATCAGCAAGTCGTTCTCACCCACATTTTTCAACAAATCCGGTACCGCCGCATCAAACTCCTCCAACGCACGGGCGTAGCCCTGCGGGTCGCGACGATGGCCGTACAAGGAGTCGAAATCCACCAGGTTCGTGAACAGCATGCCGGTGAAATCCTGGCCGATCCGCTGCAGCGTTTCTTCGATCCCATGCTGGTTGCTCTTCGTTGGATACGAAGCGGTAATCCCTTCCCCGGAGAAAATATCGCCAATCTTCCCGATGGCTACCACTTCCTTGCCGGCATTTTTCAACGCGTTTAGTACTGTTGGTTCCGGCGGTTTTACCGCATAATCGTGGCGGTTTGGCGTGCGCTGGAAGTTGCCCGGTTGACCGATAAACGGACGGGCGATTACGCGCCCAACGGAATGCTCCGGCTCAAGCGTCAGCCGACGAGCGATTTCGCAAGCCCGGTACAGCTCCGGCAGCGGGATAATCTCTTCATGGGCCGCAATTTGAAATACGCTGTCCGCCGAGGTGTACACGATCCAGCTTCCGGTTTTCATATGCTCTTCCCCGAGCTCCACCAAAATTTCCGTACCGGAAGCCGGCTTGTTGCCGATGATTTTACGCCCCGTTTCCTGCTCGAAGCGAGCGATCAAATCACGCGGGAAGCCATTGGGATATGTTTGGAACGGAGTCTCGATCTTCAGACCCATCAGCTCCCAGTGGCCGGTCATCGTATCCTTGCCCGCAGAGATCTCAGCCATTTTACCGAAGTAAGCCAACGGCTCGTCCACTGGATCCAGATTCGGCAGCTCCGCGATATTCCCCAGTCCTAATTTTTGCAGGTTAGGCAGCTTAGTACCCGGTACGGTTTGCAAAATATGCCCCAGCGTATGCGCACCTTCGTCACCGAATTTTTTGGCGTCTGGCAGTTCGCCGATCCCCACGCTGTCGAGGACGATGACGGTCATTTTTCTAAAACGATTTCCATTTTCCATCTTCTATCACTCCTTTAATCTATGCAGCTATAGTTATCCCTTCCCAGAAGGAAAACCATTCTGACGATCCTTCGGGTCCCCTTCTTGTGCGGCTTCCGGCGCCATAGACTCCCGCATCGCCCGCGGATGAAAAGCGTCGTAGACCGTCTTCAGATTGAACCTTGAACGGCTTATATACATTTGAATCGTGGAAGCATCAGAATGCCCCAGCAGCTCCTGTACCGATCTCACGTCCGCCCCCCGCTCCAGCAGATGAACGGCGAAGGAATGGCGCAGCGTATGCGGCGTAATATCGGACGTAATCCCTGCTTCCTGGCCATACTTCTTCATCAGCTTCCAGAAGCCTTGGCGGCTAATCCGCCCGCCCCGACGGTTCGGGAAAAGAGCCGGGTTCTCCCTCTCATCCAGAATCAAATGGCTGCGTCCTTCCCTTAAATACAAATCAAGCCATTCCGCCGTGACTCCTCCAAACGGAAGAATGCGTTCCTTCCCCCGCTCCCCGGTGCAGCGGAGAAAATGAAGCTCCAGGTTCACGTCGTCCTTGTTCAGCGAGATCAGCTCGGATACGCGGATGCCGGTTGCATAGAGCAGCTCAAGCATGGCCTTGTCCCTTAAGCCTAACGGCGTGTCGGGCTTTGGGGCTTCCAGCAGCCGTTCAGTTTCCTCCACGGTGAGGGTTTGCGGCGGTTTTTTTTCGACTTTGGGCATTTCCAGCATGATGAAGGGATCCTGCTCAATCCGCCGTTCCTGCAGTAAATACCGAAAGAAAGCGCGAAGGGTGACAGACACGCGTTGAATCGTTGCCGGCGCCTTGCCGAGATCTTTCAAGTAAGCGAAATAGAGCAAGATGCCCGCACGGGTCACTTGGCGATAATCGCTGATCTGCTTCGATTGCAAATAGCTTATGTACTGCTTGAGATCCCGCGCATAGGACTCCCGCGTTGCTTCACTTAATCCCCGTTGCCCGGCCAAAAACGAAATAAAAGAGGCCGCATCCCGTTCCATGCACTGCGCCTCCTTTCTTGGTTATCAAATGCAATATCTTCAGCCATCCGCCTTGATTACTATTTCCACATCCCTGCGAAATTTCCCTGCTCCCCCTGACAATGAACTACTCTCCATACCAGAAAAATAATTTCAGCCGCTCCGTCATGGTCTCCATCATGTTATTTCCGGGTACGCCTTCATAAAATACTTTCACCGCAGAGCCTTCGGGAACGCGGTACTTGTCCTCACGAAATAGGTAATCGTCCAGCAGTCCTAGCGCCTTATAAAAAGTATACGCAAGTGCGACAAACAGGATCAAATATTTCCCTGTTCTGAGCCATTTTCGAAGCGAGATGACCATGAGCCCCACCCTCTCTATCATTTGTGGAGGCGCCCGATTATCTGCTAGGACGCCCTATGTATTAAGTATATAGAGAGAGACTAGGGAGTATGCGGAAATGACTTCATCGGTTATGCGGCTTATGCGGCGTTTCCCTTCGTGCGAGGCAACGTAAAAAGCTCCCTACGGCAGGGCCGTAAAGAGCTCGGCTTAACGAAGTTATTTCTTATTGTCTGTTCCAGGCGAATCGTTATTCTTGTCCTTGCATCGGTAACAAATGCCTTGAAAATCCAACCGGTGATCCAGCACCGTAAAATTGAATTCCTTCTCCAAGCGTTCCTCGAGCGGTCCAAGCCAATCCTCGCGGATTTCATCCATTGCCCCACACTGAACACAGATCAAATGGTGGTGATGATGTTTGGTCGTATCGGTACGCAAGTCGTACCGGGCTACACCGTCGCCGAAGTTGATCTTCTCCACAACGTGAAGCTCGCTGAGCAATTCCAATGTTCGATAGACCGTGGCCAGGCCGATCTCCGGCGCCTTGTCTTTGACGAGCATGAAAACATCTTCCGCACTAAGATGATCGTCTTCATTTTCGAGCAAAACGCGTACCGTGGCTTCCCGCTGGGGCGTCAATTTGTAACCGTGGGATTGTAACTGCTGTTTGATTTTTTCGATCTTTGCTTCCATGTTATCCCTCCCCAGCCTTGCCGCACATCCAATAAGTTCATGACCACTTCTTTCATTATAGGGGGAGATATTCAACAAAGTCAAACATTTTGGTAGATTGCAAAATCTTGAGGATGGCACATCACCAGGATGTCACAATTTAGTAGAACGTGCTAGGAAAAACGAATATCCCCCGACTAGGCCAGCAGCCAGGTGCGGGGGATTTATTTTCCTACACAAGCATGAATTCAAGCAATCAATGGCGTAACCCAGCTCATCATCACCGGAGTCACCCACGTTTCGAAGGAAGAGATGGCGAGTAGCACCGCAGCCATGGCCAGCGTCAGCCCTGTATACGACAGGAAAGGCCGGGTGGCTTGGCCGGGACGGCTCATTAACACACGCGAGCGAATGATGTTGAGCGAGAAGCTCACCGCTGCGACGCTGGCGATCAGCAGGGCCGGAATCACGATCAGATTGTGCGGCGCTACGGACACGAGGGCGAATAGCAGCCCCTTCCAGGTATATTGGCCAACCAGATAGCCAACTGTAAAGCCGATCAATACTCCTTTTAGAAAATCGAGAATTAAGATCCCTGGGAGTCCGATCACGGATAATCCCAATAGCCAGATCAAGCCAAGCCATTTTAAATGCAAGGCAGCGACTTGCCAGAACATCATCGGCTGAAACTCGAACCCGCCTTCATTGATCGATAGAAAGAAATCACCCAAATACCGGGAGATATCCTGTTGTTGTTCCAACGTTAATGCGTTGACCATCAGCGCGCCGAATACGACGCCCATTAAAAACAGCACGGAAACAAAAACATATAGCGGCGTTTGGTCTTTGAGTGTATGACGAATGGGGTGCAGCATCGAATTTTGCCTCCTAGCTTGTTCTATAGGGTCTTATCCTATCCCTATGAACAAGCCTGCTCGCTTATGCCTGCCGCTTGCCGGACCACCACCTGCAGATTAAGACTTTTTCACTTTGCCATAGATTCCGCCGCCTCCGGCGCTAAGTTCGAGCCTACCGCTGCGGGCCATGCCAATAAGTTGGGCCAGTTCCGCTCCCACCGCTTCAGCCAGCTCCGCCTCCGGCACATGATGCAGGATGTTCATCTCCGTGCCGAACCGCTCCAGCAGCAGCTCTAATTTCGCCGGCCCAAGGCCGGGGATAAACTCCAGGGGAACCTGGTAATGATACGGCGGACGATGAAGCGGTACGCTGGGCTCAGATCGATCTGCGATTGAGCGGATGCGGTCAAGCACACCCCGCACCAGCTTCGGGTTGCCGCAATAAGGACATCGCTCCACGTTGGCTTCTGCCTCATCGATGATATAGTTGCAGTTGCTGCAGTAGGTCCGGTGGTATTTGCCAAGGCGGGGGTTCAGCCCGTAATTCCCGGCCACTAGGCGCCCCTCCTCGCGCCGCAGCGCCTTAGCGAATTCAAGATAGCTCGCTTCCTTCAGCCGCAGCTCATTGTATTCCCGCCCGATTTTGCCCAGCGAGTGAGCGTCGGAATTGGTTAAGATCGGAAAAGGATCGAGCTCGCTGATCAATCCAGCCATCTCCGTATCGGCGCTGAGCCCCAGCTCCACCGCGCTAATTAGAGAAAGATCCAACACATCCGACATCCGGGGGGCACAGCTTCCGTAAATGCTGCGATGCGGCGTGAAAATATGTGCGGGAATGATCATACCACCGCGGGCATACACCTCCTCCTGCAGCGTGACCGCCGGAGCGTACACGCGCTGCGAGCTTAGCCCAACATTCTTCATCCTTGGCTTCAGCCAATCCGTAAAGCCACGAATCGTCTCCAGGTGCGGGAAAAAAGCAAGCAAATGCGCCGGCCCCATCCCCGGTTCACGGATTTCCAGCTCGCAGCCCAGCAAAATCGTCGTCCCCTGATAGGTGATGCCGCCATCCTTCAGTTCCTGCATCTCCCCCTGCTCCAGGCACCGGTCGATATCCTCCTGTACCCCGGGGGCATGACAGTCAATGATGCCAACAAGCCCGATGCCCTTGCGTTGCGAAGCCTCCCTGGCGATTCCAGCGAAGGTCAGATCACGGCTGCCGCTAATCTTCACCGGCTCCCCCCGCCCGGTTCGTCCGATGTGAATATGCAAATCGGCGAAAACGGTCGTAAGCGCGGCCGAGGTTGTTGTGGAGCTCGAACTCATGGTCTTGCCTCTGCCTGTGCGCGAGCATCCTTAAGCTGCCAAATATACACCGCCATAATCGTTTTGGCATCCGCAATCCGCCCTTCCGCAATCAGGCCAAGTGCCTCCTCCAGCGTCACTTCCTGAACCTCAAGGAATTCGTCAACATCCGGCGACATTTCTCCTGGACTCAACTGCTCGGCCAAATAGAGATGGATAATTTCATCTGCGAACCCCGGCGAAGTATAGAATGAGTGCAAATGCGTCAATTTATCGCAGCGATACCCGGTCTCCTCCTGCAGCTCACGGACCGCCGCTTCCGCAGGATCTTCCCCTGGTTCCAATTTGCCCGCCGGAATCTCCAATTCACACCGGCCCATCGCCTGGCGATATTGGTCCACCAGCAGCAATCGTCCCTCATGCACCGCCAGCACGGCGACCGCACCCGGATGCTTCACAATTTCACGGGTTGCCGTCGTTCCGTCCGGCAGCTTGACGGTATCAATTTGCAGGGAGATCACTCTCCCCTGAAAGACCGGCTCTGTCGAAACCGTGGTTTCCTTTAATTTATCGTTGGCTGCCATTTCTTTTTCCTCCCTTAATCGAGTCATCAACCGTTCCAACCATACATAACTTGTCCGCACCGGACATATGGTGTTATTATACCAAACCGTTCGGAAAGGAGCCCCCTTATGAAAAGCTATTTCACGGAAGACCGTGTACGCGCTCAGGGCAAAGCTTGGCAGATTCGCCTTCTGCTGTCCCAATGGAAAAAAGAATCAGGACGTGACGTAAAAATCACCGATTTGATTCATTCCTATCAAAATAGTTATTCAATTAAGGGAAATCCGGTTAATAAAAGGAGGGGGTGAATTATGCGCAGTCCTACCGGACAGCCTAAAAATATGGGAAAACTCGTAGAAATGATCCAGAACGCCGTATCCACAGGTCAGATTGACGTTGCTGAACAGCTGGCGGGGCAGATGGACAATTATTTGCTTAGCGAGCTGATCCAATCTTTATATAAAGAAGGTTATGTCGCACTAGCCAAAGAACGACTACTGCAGATCGAACCTCGGTTGCTTCGCGAGCCCACTCCCCCCTTTTTGGAGCTAAGCCTGATTTGGGCGGAAATTTGTTACGATGAGAGACAATACGAAGAAGCCGCTCCCATCTTTGAAGCGCTTGCCGAGCGGAATCCCGATTTCGCGGCAGCTCGTTTCGGCGCAGCCTCCTGTTACTTGCAGCAGGCGATCGCCAATCTGGAGCGACGAATCCAACTGTATCACCCGCCTAAATCGGAGCAGGAGAAAATTTGCAAATATTTAGACGACTTCCACCAAGCTTTGAACTTAATTCAAGCTTCAGGCTGGCATACCGAATGGAGTCCTGCGCAGGTTCGTCACTTCCCGGCCAAACCGTCTACTCGACTGCATTAATGCGAACCAATCCGGGGAACAGCCGTCATCCTGCAAAAAAAGCCCGGTGCGAAATAGCGCACCGGGCATTCTGACATCCTTAAGGGATCAAGAAGAGGATACCGATTGACGAACGATCTCCAGCGCAAGCTGCGCAGTTTTGACGAGATCGTCCTTCTTGATTCTTTCATTGGTTGTATGGATGTCCTCATAGCTGATCGCCAGATTCACCGTTGGAATCCCCAGGCTGTTAAAGATGTTCGCGTCGCTGCCGCCGCCCGTCGTAAACGTCGTTCCCGCAAGTCCGAGCGCAGCCGCCGCTTGCTTAGCGATCCGCAGAACGGGAGCCTCCTCCGGGATCCGGAACGCCCGGTACAGCACCTCACTGCGGAATTCCCCCTTGGCTCCAAAGTCGCGGCATGCGGATTCCACCGCTTCTTTCATGTCCTGCAGCTGCTTATCGACCTTCTCCTGGGACATGCTACGCGCTTCGCCATATAAAATGACGTGATCCGGAACGATGTTCGTCGCGCCGCCGCCTTCAAACTTGCCGATGTTGGCGGTTGTCTCCGAGTCAATACGCCCGAGCTTCATACGAGCCAGCGCCTTGCCGGCTACCTGAATGGCACTGATGCCGTCTTCCGGATTGACCCCGGCATGGGCCGCTTTGCCGTAGATCTCGATTTCAACCCGTGCCTGCGTGGGTGCGCCAACACAAATCGTGCCCACTTCACCGCCGGTGTCAATCGCGAACCCGAACTTCGAATCGACATACTGCGCCTCCAGCGCCCGCGCTCCGCGCAGGCTCGATTCCTCGCCAGCCGAGATGACAAACTGGATTTGACCGTGCGGAATTTGCTTCTCCTGCAGGACTTGAATCAGCTCCAGCAGCACCGCCACACCCGCTTTGTCGTCCGCTCCGAGGATCGTCGTGCCGTCGCTGCGAATCCATCCGTCCTCCCCAACAACCGGTTTAATCCCCTTGCCTGGGGTGACGGTATCCATGTGGCAGGTGAACAGGAAGGGTTCAGCGGACACGCCTTCACTGGCTTTTAACGTGGCGATCAGGTTCCCGGCACCATGTCCCGTCACTGCCTGCGAACCGTCCTCCACAACGTCCAGTCCCAATTCGCTGAATTTCCGTTTTAACACATCGGCAATTTGGCGCTCATGCTTCGTTTCGCTGTCAATCTGCACCAGCTCCAGAAATTGTCCGATGAGGCGTTCCTCGTTAATCATTGGACTTTCCCCGCTTTCTTCGATACGATAATAAGAGTGAGAATAATATACGTTTAAGTCAAAGGAGTTACCACTATGCGTAAAAATCGGATGAGATTCGTCGTATATTTGATGTTGTTTGCCATGCTGGCTTCAACGCTGATCGCTTTCCTTGAGCCCTTCTTCATTCGCTAATCAGCCCGCTTTGGGGGCGGATTAGGCCTCGACCCAAGCCCCCAAACGCCCAAATACCGCGTTAAACTTCGGTACGATCTCCTTCGCGACTTGCTCAACCGTAAATGAGCGGCCGGTCACGTCTTCCAACGAGGTCACCCCGTATTCTTGAATCCCGCAAGGAATGATTCCGCGAAAGCCTTCCTCTTGAATGCCGGACTTCACATTAAAAGCAAACCCGTGACTGGTAATAAAACCTCGATGATGCCTGCATTTGTTGAACTTTACGCCAATCGCGCAAATTTTCACGTCGCCAACCCACACCCCGGTGTACTCCGGTTTACGTGAGCCTTCGATGCCAAACTCCGCCAAATAATCGATGATCACCTGCTCCAGCTGGCGCAGGTAACCATGCAAATCCAGCCCACGCCCGGCCTCTAACCGAAGCAGCGGATAGCCAACAAGCTGCCCGGGGCCATGATATGTAATATCTCCCCCGCGATCGATTTCAAACACGGCAATGCCCCGCTCCTGCAGCTGCTCAGGGCTAAGAAGCAAATGCTCAGGATGGTTCTGGGAGCCAATCGTATAGGTCGGCGGATGCTGCAACAGCAGCAGGTGTTCTCCCTGCTGCTGCGCATCCATCTCTTTAATGAGCCGTTTCTGCAAATCCCAGGCTTCCCCATATTCCATCATCGGATAATAGCGTACTGTCAAGCCTTCGTTCATCGCATTGTCGCCTCGATTCTCTCGTTACGTTCAATACACCTGCGTGTCCAAATTGTAGCTTTCCATATTTTCCTTCACCCGCTGCATAAAGCGGCCGCAAATCACTCCGTCCAAAATCCGGTGGTCCAAGGACAAGCAGAGATTGGCCATCGAACGGACGGCGATCATATCGTTGATCACAACCGGCCGCTTCACGATCGATTCAAACGTCAGGATCGCGGCTTGCGGATAATTGATAATCGGCTGCGTCAAAATCGAACCAAAGGAACCGGTATTATTCACCGTAAACGTCCCGCCCTGCATATCATCCAGCTTCAGCTTGCCGGAGCGGACCTTCGTTGCCAGCTCCTCGATTTCCCGCGCCAGGCCGGCGATATTTTTCTGATCGGCCTTCTTGATGACCGGCGTCAGCACCGAATCCTCGGTTCCAACCGCCAAGGAGATGTTGATATCGCGTTTGACGATGATCTTGTCCACCGCCCACACCGAGTTCATGATCGGATAATCCTTGATCGCTCCCACAACCGCCTTTAGCAGGAAAGCCAGGTACGTCAGGTTGACGCCTTCCTTCTGCATAAATTCCTGCTTGATCTTGTTGCGCAGCTGCACCAGGTTGGTCACGTCGACCTCGATCATCATCCAGCCATGCGGAATTTCCGATACGCTTTGGCGCATCCGGGTTGCGATCGTGTTGCGGATCGGGGTTACGTCGATAAAATACTCGGAACGGTCGCCCCCTTCCACTTCGATGGTTGGGATCGGCGGGTTCTCCGTCAAGTGCAAGCCGGAATGGCGTACCGGTCCCGGAGCATCGTTGATTACGGCCGGGATGACGCGTTGCGGCGCCGGCGCAGCCGAAGGCGCTGCTTGCGCTGTCTGCGATGGCACGGACGGTGCTGCTGCTGGCGTCGTTGCCGGTGCTGCGGGTGTGGCAACACCCCCGCGACCGCCTTGCTCGATGTAAGCCAGCACATCCTTCCGCGTAATCCGTCCGCCAAGCCCTGTACCCGTAATTTGCCGTAGATCAATTCCGTGTTGAGCGGCCAGCGTCTGCACGGCCGGCGAATACCGGTGGCGCTGCGAGTGATCGGACTGTTCCCCCGCGCTTGCCGAACCGGCAGCCGGACGGGCAGCTTCGTTTACCGCTGGGTCGCCTGCTGGCGTATCAGTCGCATTCGCCGTCTCGATCCGGCAGATCACCGCGCCAACCTGAACCTCTTGCCCTTCCTCCGCCAGCAGCTCGCCCATCACACCTTCGACCGTCGAAGGGATTTCCGCATTTACTTTGTCCGTAATGACCTCAAGAATCGGCTCATATTGCTCGACTGGATCCCCCGGCTTCTTCAGCCATTTCCCGATCGTAGCCGAGACGAGCGATTCGGCGAGCTGGGGTAATTGCACGTCTATCAATGTTTTAATGGATGACATTAGTATCCTCACTCCCAATCAATAAAGCGCCAATTGAAGCATTGCTTCTTTGACTTTATCTTTGCTAAGCATAAAGAACTTCTCCATCGGAGGGCTAATCGGCATCGCCGGAACGTCCGGTCCGCACAGTCTTGCAATAGGAGCATCCAACTCGAACAGGCACTCTTCAGAAATAATAGCCGAAACTTCTGCACCAATACCGCCGGTTTTATTATCCTCATGGATAATCAGAACCTTGCCCGTCTTGCGGGCCGCTTCAATAATGGCTTCGCGGTCCAGAGGCTGCAGCGTGCGCAAATCAAGAATGTGGGAGCTGATCCCTTTCTCTGCCGCCAGCTCTTCCGCAGCCTGCATGGCAAAATGCAGCGGCAAGCTGTAACCGATGATCGTAATGTCATCGCCTTCCCGCAGCACCTTCGCTTTGCCGATAGGGACGATATAATCGTCCTCCGGCACGTCTTCCTTGATCAGCTTGTAGCATTTCTTGTTCTCAAAGAACAACACCGGATCAGGGTCGCGAATCGCTGCTTTCAACAAGCCCTTGGCGTCATAAGCCGAATAAGGCGCAACGATCTTCAGCCCCGGTGTTCCAAAGAATATCGATTCCGGACATTGGGAATGGTAAAGTCCCCCAAAGATCCCGCCGCCGATTGGAGCGCGGACTACAACCGGGCAGTTCCAGTCGTTGTTGGAACGATAGCGGATTTTCGCCGCTTCGTTGATAATCTGGTTCGTTGCAGGCAGCATAAAGTCCGAATACTGCATTTCTGCGATCGGCTTCATCCCGTACATAGCTGCGCCAATCGCAACGCCGGCGATCGCCGATTCCGCAAGTGGCGTATCGATGACGCGCATTTCACCGAACTGCTCCTGCAGCCCTTTCGTTGTCGTGAACACGCCGCCCTTGACGCCGACGTCTTCCCCCAGAACAAACACGCTTTCGTCCCGCTCCATTTCTTCCTTCATGGCCAGACGAATCGCGTCGATATACTCCATCACCGGCATGATTATTGCTCCTCCCCTTCGCTGGCATATACATGCAGCAGCGTGTCTTCCGGCCGCGGGAACGGCGCGTTGTCAGCCGCTTCCACCGCTTCCTTCAGCTGTTGTTGGATATCCCGCAACAGCGCTTCGTCCTGCTCCTCGCTCCATATGCCGGTTTCGATCAGGTACGACTTCATTTTGGGGATACCGTCTTTTTTCCAATTCTCTTCCACTTCTTCCTTCGTCCGGTACGCCAGATCATTGTCCGACGTCGAGTGCGGAGACAGGCGGTACATCATCGCTTCGATCAGCGTTGGCCCTTCGCCGCGAACTGCGCGTTCCCGCGCTTCCTTCACAACTCGGTATACCTCCAGCGCATCGTTGCCATCTACGCGAACCCCCGGGAATCCATAGCCTTGAGCCCGATCCACCACGCGGCCGCCTAACTGCTTCTTCACCGGTACGGAAATGGCATATTGGTTATTTTCGCACAGGAAGATAACCGGCAGCTTCTGAACCCCAGCAAAGTTTAAACCTTCGTGAAAATCGCCCTGATTGCTGGAGCCTTCGCCAAACGTGACGTAAGAAACGATGTCCTTCTTTTGCATTTTCGCCGCCAAGGCGACGCCGACGGCATGGGGAACTTGAGTGGTTACCGGACTGGAACCGGTCACGATACGCAGCCGTTTGCTGCCGAAATGTCCTGGCATCTGACGGCCGCCGCTGTTCGGGTCACCCGCTTTGGCAAATGCCGAAAGCATCAATTCTGTCAGCGACATGCCAACGGCCAGCACAAAGCCGTAGTCCCGGTAGTAAGGCAGGAAATAGTCGCGCTCGCGATCCAGTGCAAAGGCCGCAGCAACCTGCGTGGTCTCCTGACCGATCCCAGAAACGTGGAAATTGATTTTCCCGGCCCGCTGCAGCAACAGGTTGCGCTCGTCGAATTTGCGTGCGGTCACCATATATCTGTACATCTCAATGACTTCTGCATCCGTTAGTCCGAGTTGCTTATGTTTTGGCTCGGTTTGAACTACACTTTTGGCATTCATGGGAGTTACCTCCTTTGATTAGGGCATTACATAGCTTAATATTAACACCAGGTACTAAGACTTGGAATAAGTTTATTATAATCGTTTTACAGTGAAAAAGAAAACATTCATCTTTTCGCCCGTTGCCTCAAGCGTTTAAGGAGTTCCCGTCCACGGCCAGTGCCGCTTCCCCGATAATTTCCGCCAGCGTCGGATGAGCGAAGGTCACTTGTCCAACTTCCCAAGGCGTCGCATCCAGCACCTGGGCCAGCGCCGCTTGGCTGATCAGCTCCGTCACATGCGGCCCGATCATCTGCATGCCGAGAATATCATTGGTGCGGGCATCGGCCACCATCTTCACAAATCCTTCGGTTTCGCCATGCACCAGCGCCTTCCCGATCGCCGAGAACGGAACCTTGCCGATTTTAACCTCCAGCCCTTTGGCCTTCGCTTCTTTGGCGGTGATTCCAACCGAAGCAACCTCGGGGCGGGTGTACACACAGCGCGGAATATGGCTTTCTTGATAACCGTGCGAAGCCTCCCCGGCTAAATGATGGACGGCAGTTAACCCCTCATGGCTGGCGGCATGTGCGAGCTGAAGCCCGCCGATGCAGTCGCCAATGGCGTAAATATGCGGTTCCGTGGTTTGCATATATTCATTTACCCGAATGAAGCCGCGTTCTAACCCGATGTCGGTATTTTCGAGCCCAATATTCTCCACGTTGGCCTGACGTCCTATGGATACGAGCAGCTTGTCCGCTTCGAGCCGGATCGATTCGTCCCCTCGTTTTGCGGAGATTTGCACCCGGTTATTGCCGATTTCTAAGGAACCGGGATCGACCGAAACCCCAGTGATCACTTGAATGCCGCGGCGTTGCAGCTGTTTCTGCAATTCGCGGGCAACGTCCTCGTCTTCCGCCGGCAGCAGCTGATCCGCTGCTTCCACCACGGTCACCTGCACGCCAAAATCGTTTAGTAGCGACGCCCATTCAACCCCGATGACGCCGCCTCCCACAATCAGCATCGAGCCGGGAAGCTCGGATAGCTGCAGCGCTTCATCGCTGCTAAGAATATAATTCCCGTCCGGCTCAAGCCCTGGCAGCATGCGCGGCCGTGAGCCTGTGGCGATGATCAAGTTCGTAGGCACAACCGTCTCCATTTCACCATCCGGAAGCTCCACGGCAACGGCTCCGCTTTTGGGAGAGAAAATCGACGGCCCGATCACTCGCCCATTTCCTTCAATCACACGGATTTTATGTTTACGCATCAAATATTGAACCCCTTTATGCAGTTGATCCACGATGCTTTGCTTTCGTTCCTGCACTTTCGGGAATACGAGCGTCACACCGCTTGTCTCGATGCCGTAACTTGCACTGTCTTTCATTTGCGCGTAGAGCTCCGCACTGCGCAGCAGCGCTTTGCTTGGGATACAACCTCGATGCAGACAGGTCCCTCCCAACTTGTCCCGCTCAATAATTACAACGTCTTTCCCCAGTTGCGCGGCGCGAATGGCTGCGATATATCCGCCAGTCCCTCCGCCCAACACTGCTACATCACAAGTAATTGCCATAATCGATCTCCACCCATTCTATCAATTCAGTCACTTTCCCCTATTTTACCTTGTTTTTCCGTTATTACAAATCAAAGCCGTAAATAGACATCCCCTCAGGAAAAAGGTATGATATTTTTAACAATACATAGCCATTTCGAGAGGGAAAGGAAGATCTAGCTCATGAAGCTCAAGCTGTCCCGGTTTATCGCGATTATTTTGCTGGTGATCCCCGGCATTGCAGCGATGATCGGATTTATAAAAATCAAAGACACCTTATTTGATTATATGTCAGCACACGGCGACGATTCGTTAACTCGCGTCACGTTTGATTGGTTAAACTTCGGGCTAGGCGTTGTTTTGTTTGCAGCCGGCGCCGGATTTTTGGGCGGGTGGATCTTCTTCCGGGACCGCAAGCGGAATTACGTAGGGCCAAGATTTCGCAAAAAGGACGATGCCGCCAAAGCCGCCGTTAAAGAACCAGAACCCGCCGTGGTACAGCATGACTAACCTCAAGGTTCTTATGAAAAAACCTCTTTCGCCTTGTCTCGGCGTAAAGAGGTTTTTTAGCTTATTCGTATAACGCTTCCTTCAGTTTGGTCGACATCCGCGAGCTTTGCTGGGAATTCGCGCGAAGCAATGCCTTGCGTAATCTGACGTTTTCTGCACGAAGTTGTTCATAACGTTGAATTAGCTCCAGAAGGGCCTGCCGTTTATCTTCTTCCAAATCCGTGCCCTCCAGCAATTCCCGGTAAGCCGCCGGCTCAAGATCGTTAGTCATATGACGCTCATCCTTTCTTCTGATGGAATTATACCATAAGCTCCCGGTGCCGGATGTGCGAGGTTTCCACCTGAATGGTGGTGTGGCCGATGTGGAACGTCTTCTCCAAAGCGGTAATCGCTTCCTGCAACACAATTTGGCTCTGGCTGCCATCCTCAATCGTCAAATGACAGCTTAACGCATCCATCCCCGAAGTAATGGTCCAAATATGCAAATCATGGACTTCAACAACCCCCGAAATCCCTTCGAGACACTGCTTCACCTGACTTTGATCGATCGACGCCGGCGAGCCCTCCATCAAAATGTGCACCGATTGGGTGATGACGCCCCAGGCTCCGCGCAGGATCAACAGAGCGACGAGAACACTGATGATCGGGTCGAAAATATACCAACCAAACAACGACATCAATATCCCCGCGAAAATAGCGCCAATCGACCCCAAAGCGTCTCCAAGCACATGCAGGTAGGCGCTTTTCAGGTTTAAGTTGCCTGTGACGTCGCCTTTCTTCAGCAATACCGCCGCGCTTGCTAAATTCGCAAACAAACCGATCACCGCAATCACGATCATCGTATTACTGGACACGGTCGGCGGATCAAGCAAACGCCCGTAGGCTTCCCAAAAGATAAACCCGGCGATCACGAACAAGGCTGCCCCATTGAGCAACGCGGCCAGGATCTCCATACGGTGGTACCCGTACGTATTCCGCTTTGAGGCGGGGCGAGCGGCAAACCAAAAGGCAATCAGGCTGAGCAGCAGCGAGCTGGCGTCACTTAGCATATGACCGGAATCGGACAATAAAGCGAGGCTGTCTGTAATCAAACCGCCGCAAAATTCAAGAACGGCGATCGAAGCCGTAATGAGTAGAGCGATCCACAGCCCCTTCTTATTCCCCGAACGTGCCGCATGATGATCGTGGAAATGGCCGGCATGGCTATGGTCATGATCGTGGTGATGGTGAGCGTGATGATGTCCCATGGATCTTCCTCCTATTCGCAACAAGCGTGTTGAATCGCCTGTTTCAAGAGCGAAATCACATGCTCGTCGTCACAGCTGTAGTACACCGTATTGGCCTCCCGACGGAACTTCACCAGCCGCAAATTTCGCAGCAGACTCAGTTGGTGGGAAACCGCCGACTGCGATAAATTCAACACTTCCGACATATGCGTCACGGAACATTCTTCTTCCGACAGCAAATGAAGAAGTTTGATTCGGGTCGGATCGGACAATGCTTTAAAAATCGTAGAAACCTTCTCCAGTGTATCCGGGCTCAGATCGATGTGTAACTTTTTTTCCACCTGGTCGTTCCCCTCTCGAATAACAGTATATGAACATATGCTCATATACAGGATAATCCTAAAGGGACTTTATTGTCAATCGGCAAGTGCAGATACCATCTCAGGCAAAATAAAAAACGGCCGCATCCCGGCATACACCGAGAGGGACCGCCCTTCATTTAACCCTTTTGGATCACTGCATAAGTGAACGACCAACGGCTTAATTTCTCCCGTCGTTATCACCATTCGTGTCCTCAGACTTTCAAGACACCTTATGCTCGATCCGCAGTTTATCCGCTACCATGGCGATGAACTCACTATTGGTCGGTTTGGATTTGGAGATATTGATCGTATAACCAAAAAGATGGCTAATGGAATCGATGTTGCCTCGGGTCCAAGCGACTTCAATCGCATGACGAATCGCACGCTCTACGCGGGATGGCGTCGTTTTGAATTTCTCCGCGATCGCCGGATACAGTGTTTTCGTAATGGCGCCTAAGATTTCGATGTTGTTGTACACCATCGTGATCGCTTCGCGCAGATATTGATATCCTTTAATATGCGCCGGAACTCCGATTTCATGTATGATCGATGTGATGTTCGCATCGAGGTTCTTCCCTTTGCCCAGAGGCACCACATTCGATTTGGCAAACGAAGTAGAAGGTGCACTGTTGCTTAAGGTTTGGACACCCACGAGCTGACGGATGCGGTTCGCCAACACTTCCATGTCAAAGGGTTTCAAGATGTAGTAAGAAGCTCCAAGCTGAACGGCACGCTGCGTGATGTTCTCTTGACCAAAGGCGGTCAGCATGATGATTTTAGGCTGAGGGGTCAGGTTGAGGTCGCGAATGCGCTCAAGCACACCGAGTCCGTCCAGATGGGGCATAATAATGTCCAGGATCAACACATCGGGAACTCTTGCTGCTTGATCAATCATCTCCAGTACTTCTTCCCCGTTATAGGCGATTCCTGAGACGACCATATCGTCTTGCTCCGAAATGTATTCCGCGAGCAAATTCGTAAATTCACGATTATCATCTGCCAACAACACTTCGATTTTCTGCACTGCCTACTTCCTCCTTCAGGTAATTGGATAGGTTTATTCATTGCTTCTCTTCTTACCAGAATAAGGATTCGACATGCAAAAGTAAATTCCTTCTGTCGAAAATTATTTTTATTTATTTTTTTGCATGATTGATATATAATAAATTATTTATTTACATAAAACGATCTCGTTCGGATTCATTCGACAAATGCATACAGATTCCAAGCCGGGTTTGTCGACCTTTGCTTGAGGAGTTTCACTTCCTCAAGATAAGAAAAACGTCAATCGACGTACATTCAATGTAGACAGACCGCGTTTAGCCGAAGTTTTTCTTGCGATATCAGGATGCCAATCCCCGTAGTTTATACTTTCTGATATCTAAAAAAATCTTAAGGCAGCGTTTAGCTCGCCTTAAGATTTTGCATCGTGTCTTTGGGGCTTTGTAAAATACCCGCATCCTGCAGCATCCATTCGATAAAGCAACCATATCCTGATTTCGGGTCGTTGACGAATACATGAGTCACAGCGCCGATGAGCTTGCCGTTCTGAAGAATCGGACTACCGCTCATGCCTTGAACGATGCCGCCGGTCTTCTCCACGAGACGCGGGTCGGTAATGCGGATAACTAATCCTTTGGTTTCCGGTACACTTTGCTTGGAAACATGGACGATCTCGACTTTAAACCGCTCTATGCGTTGACCTTCGACAACGGTCAGAATTTCTGCCTGTCCTTCCTTCACTTCTTCTGCAAAAGCGACGGGAATCGGTTTCTCATAGAGGCTATGCTCCGGGTTTTGCGACATCTTCCCGAAGATCCCAAAATTCGTATTGCGTTCGATATTGCCTAGGGTTTTCCCTTCTTTTAGAAAGTGAGCACGCTTCTCCCCGGGTTCACCGCTCTCGCTCTTGGAGATGGATGTGACGCTGGATTGCAGGATTTGCCCGCTGCCGACGACGATCGGCGTTTGGGTATTCATATCGGTAATGATGTGGCCGAGGGCTCCATAAACGCCGTGATCCGGGGCATAAAACGTCAAGGTCCCTACCCCTGCAGCAGAATCACGGATATACAAACCGAGTCTCCAAGCCCGATCCTGCTGATCATATGCCGGCTTTAAGGACGTTGTGAGTTCCCTATCGTTCCGCATATAGGTGATCTTAAGGGGCCGTTGATGTTTGCCCGCTTCGGCGGCAATTTCAGCTACTTCGCGGACATCGTGGAGCTTCATTCCGTTAATGTGGGTGATCAAATCACCGGCTTGAATTCCGGCCGCTTCGCCGGGTGAAACTTTGCTGGTATCTGTTACAACTTGATGATGCCCGACCACTAAGATCCCGGCGGATTTCACCTTGACACCGATGGTTTGTCCGCCGGGAATCACTTTAAGGTCCGGAATGACATTGACCTTGACGGTCTTTAGAGGAATTTGACCGAATAATTTCATGCGGAGGTTGGCTTCTCCACTCCGAAGCGACGAAAGCTTGAGCGGATGTCCTAATGATACTTTCATGGATGGGTTCGCCTGCCCGTTGACCATCACTACATCAGGCCGATCCACACTGACTTCAGCCTGTACGGGCAAAGCAAATGAAATTTGTGTTCCCTGACCCTGAAACAGGCGTAACTCGTCCGGCAGTACGGGAAGCCGCCCTTCAGCGGCAGACGTGCCGAGAAAACAAAAGAAGAAGGCAAGAAAAAGACCGAGCATTCGATTCCTGAGGTTCGGGTTCAATGGCTGTCACGCTCCCTTAGCTTCTTTCGCTTGACGAAACGGTGGTCGCCAATTGCGTACCTATAAGATACCCCGGGTCAGGTGTTTTATTACTGTCAATCATTGTGCCAGACTTAGTAAAACATCCTTTTGTGCCTGCGCCAGCTTCAGCATTTCTTGGGCATGATGCTGGGTCTTTTCCGTGATTTCTACCCCGCCGAGCATGCGGGCCAGTTCATTTACCCGTCCCGCTTCATCTAAGGAAGCAACGCGTGTCATGGTGCGGCCGTCTTCAACGACTTTCTCGATGAGGTACTGCCGATCCGCCATGCAAGCCACTTGCGGCAGATGAGTGATGGCGAAGACTTGGCACATCGCAGACAATCGCGACAACTTATCGGCAATCGACTGAGCCGCTCGTCCGCTGACGCCAGTATCAACTTCGTCGAAAATCAGTACAGGAACCTGTTCATGCCGGGCAAATATGCTCTTTAGTGCCAGCATTATGCGGGACAGCTCACCGCCGGATGCGATCTTGCTAAGCGGTCGGAGCGGTTCTCCGGGATTTGGCGAAATGAGGAATTCAGCATTGTCGATACCGTGTTTGCCGGGACGGATCTTCTTTCCTTCCCATTCCAATCCGTTGGCATCCTCTATGAGGCTTAACTTGACTTCGAGGGAGGTTCGACCCATTTGCAGGTCCTTTAGCTCCGTCTCGATCTGAGCGGCGAGCTCAACAGCCTTCTGCTGCCGTACAGCACTTAACTCAAAAGCCTGCTTCATCAGCCGCTCGGTTAATTTCTCCCGTTGCACCTGCAGCTGCTCCAGGCGTTCATCCTTATTCTCCAAGGCATCCACTTCCTGGCGAATCTTCTCATAATACGCAAGGATCCCTTGAATGTCATCACCGTATTTACGGCGGAGCGTCGAGATCAGGTCCAGGCGTTCCTCGACTTCTTCCAGCCGTTCAGGATTAAACTCGATCCGTTCGCGATAGTTCCGCAGGCTAAAGGACGCATCCTCCAGTTGATAATAAGCGGATTGAAGCTGCTCCAGGAGCGGAGATATTCCTTTGCTGTCATATGCGGATACTTCACTTAGCTTCGAGACAGCCTTCGCAATCGCATCCAGTCCCTGAGGGCCATACAGCAAATCATAGGCTTTCGAAATGGACTCCATCATTTTCTCGCTATGGGATAGCTTGACCTTTTCCTCCGCGAGTAATTCATCTTCACCCGGTTTTAACTCGGCTGCAGAAATTTCACTCAGCTGAAAACGGTATAAATCAAGCATTTGCAGCGCCTGTTGGCTTGTATTGCGCAGCTCGTGATATTCCTTGTCGATCCGTACGAATTCGGCGTAGGTCGCTTGGTAAGCCGCCTTCACCGGATCAACCGCCTCTGCCCCGTAGGCGTCCAGCAACTCTAAATGGCGTTCCGGTCGAAGCAGGGTTTGGTGCTCATGTTGGCCATGCAGGTTAATCAGCTTCTCCCCAACCTCACGCAGCATGGATAAATTCACGAGCTGTCCGTTAATGCGGGCTGAGCTCTTGCCTTGGACACTGATTTCCCGGCGAATAATCAGAAGCTCTCCGGGATCTCCCGCGATGCCGAATCCTTCCAGGGTTGTCCAAACCGGATGTCCTGCTGGCAGATCGAAGGAAGCCTCCATCTCGGCTTTATCACAACCATAACGGATTAAATCGGCTGACCCCCTGCCGCCGGCAATCAAGCTCAGGGCATCAATGATGATTGATTTGCCCGCCCCGGTCTCCCCTGTCAGGACATGAAAGCCGGAACCAAACGATACATCGACCGCTTCAACCACTGCCAGATTACGAATGGATAAATGAACCAACATCCGGGCAATCCTCCCCTACTCCCAACTCAATTAAGATATGTATCCCATGATCTGATCAATCAGATACCGGCTATAGTCCTCGTTGCGGCAAATCAGTAAGATCGTGTCGTCACCGCAAATTGTGCCAAGCAGATCCGGCCATTCCATATTGTCCAGCAGCACGGCTACCGAATTCGCGGTCCCCGGAAGACACTTCATGACAACCAAATTGCCGGTATAGTCGATATGCACGAAACTGTCGACCAGCGCCCGTTGCAGCTTCTGCACCGGATTATAACGCTGAGCCGTCGGCATGGAGTACTTGTACCTGCCGTCGTCCGTAGGCACCTTAATCAGCATTAATTCCTTAATGTCGCGGGAGACCGTCGCTTGAGTGACTTGATACCCCGCCTCGCGTAATGCTTCTACCAGCTCATCCTGGGTTTCGATTTCCCTGGCCGAAATGATTTCCCTTATCTTGATATGTCTATGCCCCTTCATTCTGCCCTCCATTAGCCTTATATGGTCGTATTTAGTCGTATTTAGTCGTATTTATCAGTATTTATCGGTTTAGGCGGATTCATCTTCTTCATTATCGTCCGTCGTTAGGGATATGACCTTCAGTTCCCGTTGCTCCGGATCTACGTATAACACGCCAGCGCATTCCGGATATAACAGCAGGAACGGCAACAGGTCCCGGCGCAAACCGCTACCCGTCCATTCCACCGGGCGGCGTTCCCGCGCAGTTCTAACAAGATAGAATTCCCCATTCTTGACTGCAATATAGTCAATAAAGAGACGGCTGTGCAGAAGTTCTCCGTCCACACGGAAGGTGAGCGGAACTTTCAGTTTATCGCTGACGACTTCGTACCCTGCTTCTTCCAGCATGTCCACCGCAGGGTGCTCTATAATCTCCTCATTCATCTCAAATCCGATGCCGGATCGTAAAGAAAACGGCTTGCGGACCCAGGAACGAAAACCGCGGTATAGCAAATACACGCCGATTCCCGCGATCACTACCATCAGAAGACCGTCCGAATAAGCTCCCACCGATATCACCTCATCCCTTATTTCGACGCTTCCGCGATTAGCTCCTGTCTAGAGAAGCACAAAATTTAGAAGGGAATGAGGACAACATCAAGGTTTTGATTCCATTATAGGGAACAAGCGTTCGATTTGCAAGATGCTGCAATGAAAAAAGACCCATCACTTGGATGGGCCTCCTGTAAAGGTGTTTGATGCTTCATGAACGACGCTGGCCGCCAGCTCGCGGATCCGTGTAAGCTGATCCACATCCTGCTCCTCTGCCGTACCAGCCGCAGCTTCTTCTTCCAATCTGAGATGAGCTAAAAATTCGATGTTCCCTTCCCCGCCGGTAATCGGAGAGAAGGTCAACCCGGCCACCTCATAGCCTTGCTCCACCGCAAAGCTCAGCACGGTATCCAACACTTCCTGGTGTACTTTGGGATCGCGGACGACCCCCGATTTACCAACCTTTTCACGACCAGCCTCAAACTGCGGCTTAATGAGCGCAGCGATGTCCGCCGGCCGTTTCAACAACGCAAGAAGCGGCGGCAAAATGATTTTTAGCGAAATGAAGGAAACGTCGATACTGGCAAAATCCGGCGGAGGACCGTCCAAATCCTGCGGCGTCATATAACGGAAGTTGGTGCGTTCCTTGACGTTCACCCGCGGATCGTTGCGTAGCGACCAATCCAGCTGATTGTATCCGACGTCAATCGCGTATACATACTCAGCACCATGCTGTAAGGCGCAATCCGTAAATCCGCCGGTCGAAGATCCGATATCTAGCATCGTACGACCGGTCAGATCCAGGTTAAACTGCTTGATCGCTTTTTCCAGCTTAAGTCCGCCCCGGCTGACATAAGGATGGATCGCTCCCTTGACCGACAACACGGTATCCCGGGGAATCTTCGTCCCCGCCTTCTCGATCCGTTCCTGTCCGCCAAACACCAGTCCGGCCATGATCGCGGCTTTCGCCTTTTCTCTGCTGTCAAAATACCCCTGCTCGACGAGCAGGACGTCTACGCGTTCCTTGGAAACCGACATGCCAATCTCCCGTCAATAATTTACTTTCTTGCCTAGCGTTAAATGTGGTTCGCTCCGTAGTTTGTGTACCTCACGAACGACGTTCTCGGCGGTCAAGCCGACTTCTTCCAATTGCTCCTTGATGCTGCCGTGCTCGATAAACCGGTCGGGCACGCCCATCAATCGGATGTCCAGACCCGTGATTCCTTGCTCTGCATAGAACTCCAAGATCGCACTACCCAAGCTTCCCGCCTGCGAAGCTTCCTCCAGCACGATCATGGTCCCGCTGCTTTGCGCGAGTTGAACCAGCATCTCTCCGTCCAGCGGTTTTAAGAATCTGGCGTTCACCACCGCAGCGGACACGCCTTCCCGCTTCAGCCTTTCCGCCGCTTCTTCGGCAACCTGCACCATCGGGCCAACCGCAACGATCGTCAGGTTGTCGCCTTCCCGCAGCAGCTCCCACGTTCCGATCGGAATGGGCACCAGCTCTTTGTCCAGCGGAACCCCCGGTACGTTGATCCGCGGATAGCGGTAAGCAATCGGCCCGTCGTTATATTCCAGCGCCGTCTTCATCATGTGGCGCAATTCATTTTCATCCTTCGGCATCATTAATACGATATTTGGAATATGACGCATAAAAGCGATATCGTAAACCCCTTGGTGGGTCTCCCCGTCCGCTCCTACGAATCCAGCCCGGTCGATAGCGAACATCACGTTGGCGTTCTGGCGGCAAATATCATGCACGATCTGGTCGTAAGCCCGCTGCATGAACGTGGAATACACCGCATAGACCGGCTTCAAGCCTTCCATCGCCATGGCGGCGCACATCGTCGCGGCATGCTGCTCGGCGATACCGACGTCAATCATGCGTCCAGGAAAACGTTCGCCGAATTTCACCAATCCGGAACCGCCCGGCATCGCCGGAGTCACCGCCACAATCCGTTCGTCCTGTTCGGCCAGCTCGATCAAGGTCTGTCCGAACACCTCCGTGTACATCGGATTCCCAACAGCCTTCAGCACTTGGCCGGATTCGATTTTGTACGGCGTGATGCCATGCCATTTATGCGAATCCTGTTCTGCCGGGGTATAGCCTTTGCCCTTGGTGGTCAGAACGTGCACCAAAACTGGTCCGCTGACGTTATTGGCCTGCTTGAAGGCATCGATAAGGCCCGGCAAGTCATGGCCGTCAACCGGTCCCAGGTATTTGAATCCGAGCTCTTCAAATAAGACGCCGGATACCATCAAATACTTCAGGCTGTCCTTCACCCGCTCCACGGTTTTGGCGACTTTGCCGCCAATGGCCGGGATTTTCTTCAGCAGTTGCTCCACTTCGTCTTTGGCCCGCAGGTAATTGCGGTCTGAGCGGATTTTGGTCAAGTAGTTATGCAAAGCTCCGACATTTGGCGCGATCGACATCTCATTGTCGTTCAAGACCACCATCAAATCTTTCTTCTCATGGCCGATATGGTTCAGCGCTTCAAACGCCATCCCGCCGGTTAACGCACCGTCCCCGATGATCGCAATCACGCGGTTCGATTCGCCCTTCATATCCCGGGCCAGCGCCATCCCCATAGCCGCTGAGAGGGAGGTGCTGCTGTGCCCTGCTTCCCACACGTCATGCACGCTCTCGCTCCGTTTGACAAACCCGCATAATCCATGATGTTTACGAAGCGTGTCGAACTGGTCCTTCCGCCCGGTTAGTATTTTATGTACATAGGCTTGGTGTCCTACGTCAAAGATGAGTTTATCCTGCGGACTGTTGTAGCAATAGTGCAGGGCGATCGTCAATTCCACCACGCCCAAATTCGAAGCCAAATGCCCGCCGGTAACCGACAGCTTCTCGATCAAGAACTGGCGGATTTCCTCAGCGAGCGGCGTCAATTGCTCCAGGGACAAGTTTTTCAGATCGGCAGGCTCATGTATTTGCGAAAGCAGCACAGCCATTCCCCGCTTTCCTAAATGTATGGTTCAAAAAGCCGGCATCTAAGTCCGGCCTTTTCTTGCACATGTTGATAATAGCCTTCATTATACCATATGTCATCATGATGTCGAAATCACTTGCGGCGGATAGGTAAGTCATTTTTCCCTGATTTCGACCAACGCCTTCGATGGGAAAGTGACTAGTGATCGCGGCGAAGCAGCAGATCGGCAATTTCCAGCAGCCGCTGCGGGTTCGGAATCGCTCCGTTTTGTAACGCCTGCTTCGCCTCACTCGTCAGCCGTTCGACTTCCGCCCGGGAAGCCTCGATGCCGATAAAGTAAGGATAAGTCACCTTCTGTTGGATGACATCGCTTTGCGTTTTTTTGCCGAGCTTGCTTTCATCCCCGATCAGATCCAGGATGTCGTCCTGAATTTGAAACGCATGCCCCAGCGCCCGTCCGTACCGCTCCAAAGCCTCAAGCTGCTCTGCATTTCCCGAAGCGATATGTCCGCCCGCTCTGACCGAAAATACGATCAGATCTCCGGTTTTGTGCTCATGAATGTAGCGCAGCTGGTCGAGATCGGTCACTCCCTGCTCGCCTTGCATGTCGGCCACCTGGCCGCCCACCATGCCGCCCGGCCCGGCAAACCGCGACAATTCCTCCACGATCGCTAAGGAAGCCTCGGCCGGCACCCCTTGCTTGCGGCTCGCTTGAACCACGCTGTAAAAAGCATGCGTCAACAGCCCATCCCCGGCCAAGATGGCCATCGCTTCTCCAAACACTTTATGATTCGTTGGTTTCCCGCGACGGAAGTCATCGTTGTCCAAGGCCGGGAGATCGTCATGGATCAGCGAGTACGTATGTACCATTTCCACGGCGCAGGCGACGGGCATTGCCGCATCCCGGCTGCCGCCGAGCGCCTCCGCCGCAGCCACGACGAGCAGCGGCCGAAGCCGTTTCCCACCCGCCATCAGCGAATAATCCATCGCCCGGCTTAGCGTTTCCGGCACCTGCCATGCCGCCGGAAGGCTGGAGGACAAGCGTGTGGACACGGCTTCAGCAATCTCCTTCATGTATGCCTCTATCGATAATTGCTGCTGCAACAAGATCACCGCTCTCCTCAGAAGTCCAAACTATCGCTTAACGGCGGCTGAAACGGCTGCTTCTCTACCGCCCCGTCTTCTTCAACAATCATTTCGATCTTACGTTCCACCTGTGCCAGCTTTTGACCGCAGATTTGCGAGAGCCGCATGCCCTGCTGAAACAGATCAATCGCTTTCTCCAACGGCACGTCTCCGCGTTCCAGCTGAGACACGATGTCCTCCAGCTGGTTCATCGCATCTTCGAAATTTAGTTCCGCTTGCTGCGCCTCTGCATTAAGCTTGGTTTCCTGTTCCTTCATCTTCCCCCGCTCCTTCCGGCCTCATGCCCCAAACTTGACAATCTAGTTCTCCGTCCGTCACCTTCACCGTTATCCGGTCGCCCAGTTCGACGTCCGATAACGACTTGATGATCCGTTCTCCTCGTTCATCGTAGACGAGGCTATAGCCCCGCGCCATGACTTTAAGCGGGCTTAGCGCATCCAGATGGCGAATGCCCGAGGCCAGCTGGCTGGACTTCTCCCGCAGGATGCCCTGCATCGCTTGCCGCAGCAGGCGATCCGCCTCCCGCCGCCGGCGTCCCGCGAACTGCAGCGCATCCCGTGGATGGAAGCGCAGCAGACGCTGGTGCAGGCGGTCTTGCGCCGCGCCGGCCAATTGCAGGCGCGTCTGCATGTTGCCCGTCAGCCGCGAGGACAGCCGGTCCAGCCGCTCCGCGTGCTGGAGCAGGCTGCGCCGCGGCTGCGTCAGCGCCGGCGAGCGTTGCAGCCGGCGCAGCCGTTCGCGCGCCTGCTGCAGGCGGTGCTGCAAGCTCTGCTGCAGCACCTGTTCTCGCTGGCGCAAGAGCGCGCGCAGCTCGGCCGTGTGCGGCACGGCCAGCTCGGCGGCCGCTGTGGGCGTGGCAGCTCGCAGGTCGGCGACGAAATCGGCGATAGTGAAGTCCGTCTCATGGCCCACGGCCGAGATGACGGGAATCGCCGATTCATAGATCGCCCGCGCGACCTGCTCCTCGTTGAACGCCCACAGCTCCTCGAGCGAGCCGCCGCCGCGGCCGACGATGAGCACGTCGGCCTCGCCCATCGCGTTCAGCGTTCGGATCGCTTTCACGATCGACGGCGCTGCCCCCTTGCCCTGGACAAGCACGGGGTACAGGATCACTGCTGCCTGCGGATAACGCCGCCCCAGCGTCGTTAAGATGTCGCGGACCGCCGCTCCGGTTGGCGAGGTCACCACGCCGATCGTCTTCGGGAACCGCGGCAACGGCCGTTTGCGTCCCGGCGCGAACAAGCCCTCCGCTTCGAGCTTCTGC
The DNA here is from genome assembly GCF_047200555.1 of Paenibacillus sp. MB22_1. NCBI lineage: Bacteria > Bacillati > Bacillota > Bacilli > Caryophanales > Paenibacillaceae > Paenibacillus > Paenibacillus sp. MB22_1. The sequence goes on along the minus strand of NZ_JBLADV010000001.1, from coordinate 949,505 downwards.
TTCAGCTGCTCAAAGGCCAGATACAGGCTGCCTACGCCGTCCGGCTGCATATGCGTCACGTAGAATTGATACTGGCCATCCCGCTCGTAGACGGAAACATTACCGCGTGCAATCACGCGCGTGCCTTCTTTAGGTCGGAACGGCAGCCGCTGGTTATACGATGCGAACATAATGCTTTTGATCCGGCTGTCCGCATCCTTCAGCGTGAAATACATATGCCCGCTGGAATGATGCGTGAAATTGGAAATTTCACCGCGAATCCAGACGTCGGTGAGCACCTGATCCGATTCCAGCTTCATCCGGATGTAGCGGTTTAATTCCTTGACCGTCAAAATCCGTTGCTGATCCAAAGGTGCCGCCTCCTTTCCGAGAATAAGGGCAATGTATACCCTTATTTGCTTCTCGTTGTCGCTGCTGATGAAGATAAGGGAACTTTTTTCCGTTATTTTATCGCTGTTGCCCCTATATGCGGGGTTTTCCACCTATCGCCCAGCAATAAGGCCAAAAAAGTCCTCTATTTTCCCAAAATGCCATCATCAGAGCGAAATAAGAACGTTTTGTTCCCTTATTTGAACCCAGTTATTCGACAACTTTAGCTTAAGCCAGCCCTTGCAGGCGTTTGGCTGCAATCAGCGTATTTTGCATCAGCATCGTAATCGTCATCGGGCCAACGCCGCCAGGTACGGGTGTGATCGGTCCGGAAATCTCTTTAACGTTCTCAAAATCCACGTCCCCGGCCAGCTTGCCGTTTACCAGTCGGTTCATCCCGACATCAATGACCACGGCGCCTGGCTTCACGTAAGAAGCATCCACAAAGTTCGCGCGCCCGATTGCAACCACAAGAATATCCGCGAGGCGAGTCAACTCTTTCATGTTCGCCGTACGCGAATGACACATCGTTACTGTGGCGTTCTCCCGTTGCAGGAGCAAGGAAACCGGCTTGCCGACGATGTTGCTGCGGCCAATGACAACCGCATGCTTCCCGGCGATCTCCACGCCTGTGCGTTTGATGAGTTCAATCACCCCCGCCGGCGTACACGGCAGCAAGCTGTCGTCGCCGATCATCAGATTCCCGACATTCATCGGATGGAATCCGTCAACGTCTTTCTCCGGCGAAATGGCATCGATGACCGCTTTCTCATCAATATGCTTGGGCAACGGCAGTTGCACCAGAATCCCATGGATATTCGCCTGATGGTTCAGCTTGTCCACCAAAGCGAGCAGGTCCTCTTGCGGCGTTTCCGCCGGGAGGCGATGAACCTCCGAATAGTAGCCCAGCTCATGGCAGGCTTTCTCCTTGTTCCGCACATATACCTGCGAAGCCGGATCTTCCCCGACGAGCACGACCGCCAGTCCCGGCGTAAAGCCTTGCTTCGCCAGCTGTTCTACCTCTGCGCGCAAATCCTTGCGGATATCCTCCGAAATTTGTTTACCGTTAATGATTGGTGCTGTCATGCTCGTCCGCTCCTCTTCCTTAAATTAAAATTGAAAATGGAATTATCGTTTGTTCTTCAATTGATCGATGTCTTGAATCATCTTCCCAAGTACGCCGTTGACGAATTTGCCGGATTCCGGGGATCCAAAATGCTTGGCCAGCTCGATCGCTTCATTTACAGCGACTTTCCCCGGCACGTCATCGCGGAAGATCATTTCATAAGTTGCCAGACGCAACACCTGCCGGTCCACCTTGGACAAGCGGCTGATTTGCCATCCCTTCAAATAATCCTCCAGCAAGCTATCGATCGCATCCTTCCGGCTCCAGGTGCCGTTGACCAGCTCCAGCGCGAAAGCCCGTGTCGCATCTACATCCGACAGCTCGACCTCACCTTCGTTCTCTTCCATCGCTTCCGTCAGCAGCATCGTTACCGCTTCGTTCGCGTCCACCTCGTTCATTTCCATCTGGTACATGCTCTGCACCGCAATCTCTCTCGCCAAACGCCGTTTCATCTGCTTCCTCCTAACCAATTTCTACGCTTTACTCTTCCATCATGGCTTACCTTTAAGTTGCTATGCTTCAAATCCTATCTTTCAGTTCTTACCCATAAGCATAGACCAAAACCGGCTCAAACATCACCGGACATTTAACAATTCACGACTCTCTTTAACACAAAAAAAGACCCGTAATAGGCTTACTCCACAAAAGGGGCAAGAACACGTTCCTAGCTCTTTTCCGGAGTAAGCATATCACAGGAAGCGGTAATGAGGAATTCAAAATTCAAAATCCCAATTAAAATCTCATTTAAAGGGACGCCAACGCGTGGACAGCCATTCCCAAATCGTGCCCCAAGGTAAGAGCGGGCCTCCCTCCAAGTCCTTCTGCTTACCAATCGTATACCCGATAAATAGCAGCAAGGCGCAGAACAACATATTCCAGAATCCGAAAAACAGATAGATCGGGCATAAAAACACGGCCGCCGCTATCCCGAGCAGGCGTCCTTTGTGACTCTCCCACAATTGTTTCCAGAACACCCCGCTGCTCACCCCTATTCAACCCGGCCTTTGAGAACCGGGGAATGGACCAGATTGGCAATGTACACCGATACGTAGGAAACAGGAATCCCGGTAATTTCCTCGACGCGGTCATGGACTTGTTTCTGAACTTCTTCCGTCAACGCAGGGATCGACGTCTCCCCGTCCACAAGCGCACGCACAACGATTTCAAGTCCGGATTCCGTAATCCGAATCCGCGTCTTCACTTCCTTGATGCCACGCACGCGGGAAGCGGCTTTGTAAGCCAAGTTCTCGATGGTGTCCACCGAGATCTGGATATCGCCGTATTCATTGCGTTGGTCGATCGAGGTCGCCGAGCTGCGGTCTCTGCTGACGGATATGTAAAACACACGAATGCTGATCAAGAGCAGCAGGATTGCCGCTACCCAAGTGCCGATATAGATCGGTTGCTGCTCCAGGACCTTCAATTCCAGAGGAACGGCGTCCGTGAGCACGAGAATAACGAATACGGATAGGATGGCAATGCTTAAGCTGTAAATAAACATCAAAATTCGATCTAAAATTTTGGCCACGACAGGTATTGCCTCCTTAAAAAGAGGGTTGCTTCAGCTTGTCCCAGCTGAAAATTACAGTAAACCCCTGACCAAGGAAGCGGTCAAGGGGTTCATGACAAATCGTTATTTCACGCGATGGGTCGCTTCCACTTCTTCCACACGTTCGGCTGCTTTGAAAATGACGTCGTGAATATGTACGTTCACTTCAACGACATTCAGTCCCGTCATGTTTTCGATGGAGCGTTTCACATTACGCTGGATTTCCGAGGCGACTTCCGGGAGACGGTTGCCGTATTCGACGATAACGGATACGTCCACCGCAGCTTCACGTTGACCGACTTCCACCTTCACACCCTTGGAAAGGTTCTTTCTTCCCAATAGTTCGGCGATCCCGCCGGCAAATCCACCGCTCATTCCGGCAACCCCCTTCACCTCGACGGTAGCCAGTCCAGCAATCACTTCGATGACTTCGGGGGCAATTTGAATTTCACCAATATCCGTACGTTCGAATTCCGTTGGCAATGTGCTCATTCTATTCATCCACCTCTCAATAAGTATGACGCTGCTCTAACGATAGATACCGCGCACTTATTATACATACTATATCATTTTGGGTTCATTATGACAAACGCGAGGCGGCTTTCTATATCTCGTTTTCTTCCAAAAATTTGATATCAAAGTCACCTTTAATAAAGGTCGGATGCTCCAGCAGCTTCTGATGGAAAGGAATCGTGGTATGAATTCCTTCGATGACGAATTCGGACAATGCCCGTTTCATCTTCGCGATCGCTTCCTCCCGTGTCGGTCCCCAAACGATCAGTTTCGCGATCATCGAATCGTAATGGGGCGAGATCATGTACCCTGGATAAGCTCCGCTGTCGACGCGAACACCCGGTCCGCCCGGAGGCAGATAGAAACCGATTTTCCCCGGAGACGGCATAAAGTTGCGGGTAGGATCCTCCGCATTAATCCGGCATTCGATCGACCAACCGTTCAGCTTAATGTCCTCTTGGGTGAAGGATAGCGGATTACCTTCGGCCACAGAGATCATCTCTTGAATCAAATCAACGCCGGTGACCATCTCGGTAACCGGATGCTCAACCTGAATCCGCGTGTTCATTTCCATGAAATAAAACTGTCCGTCCGGACCCAGTAGGAACTCCAGCGTTCCCGCACCGGAGTAGTTCACCGCCAGCGCGGCCCGAACCGCCGCTTCTCCCATCTCTTGCCGCTTCTCTGGCGAGAGCACCGGGCATGGCGCTTCCTCGAGCAGCTTCTGCCGACGGCGCTGAACTGAGCAATCGCGTTCACCCAAGTATACAGCGTTACCGTGTTTGTCGGCGATGATTTGGATCTCCACATGCTTCATGCCGGTCAAGTATTTTTCGAGATAGACACCGGCGTTCCCAAACGCTTTTTGCGCTTCTTGCTGCGCCGTTGTAATTTGCTTAATCAGCGATTCCTCGTCCTCGGCAATCCGAATCCCTTTGCCTCCGCCGCCGGCGGTCGCTTTGATGATGACCGGATAACCGATGTCCCGAGCAACCATCACGGCTTCTTCGAGGTCCTCAATCAATCCGTCCGAGCCCGGAATGACGGGCACGTTGGCCTCTTTCATCGTTTGCTTCGCCATCGCCTTGTCCCCCATGCGGGTAATCGCTTCCGGGGAAGGGCCGATAAACGTAATATTGCAGGAGCCGCAGATTTCCGCGAAGTCGGCATTTTCGGCCAGGAACCCATACCCTGGATGAATCGCGTCGCACTCCGTCAACGTCGCTACACTCATCAAATTGGTCAGATTCAAATAGCTGTCCTTGGACGGCGTAGGTCCGATGCAATAAGCTTCGTCGGCCAAACGGACGTGCAGCGAATCCTTGTCCGCTTCGGAATAGACCGCTACGGTAGAAATCCCGAGTTCACGGCAAGCACGAATGATCCGCACAGCAATCTCGCCGCGGTTAGCAATCAATATTTTATGAAATTTCATGAGATACTCGTATCCTCCTTTGGAAAGCTAGGGTAACGGCCCTTGAAGCTGCAACATGCGTGATGCGTTAAGGGCGTATTCCTTGGTTTACTCCGGCTTCACCAAAAAGAGAGGCTGACCGTATTCGACCATCTGCCCGTTCTCCACCAGGATGTCGATGATTTCGCCTTTCACTTCCGCCTCCAGCTCGTTCATCAGCTTCATCGCTTCAATGATGCAGACCGTCGTCTTCTCGCCGACTTTGTCGCCGATATTTACGTAAGGCTGAGCTTCCGGCGACGAGGCACGATAAAACGTCCCGACCATCGGCGAAACAATGGTATGTAAGTTCGCAGCAGGTGCAGCCGATGGGGCCGAGTCTGTCGCTTGAGGAGCCGATACCGTTTCTTGCGGAGCCGGAGCCGATGCGGCAGCTTGGACATTTTGCGGTACAGCGGCAACAACCTGCGGCTGCACGTGAACAACTTCACTCGCGCCGTTCTTGCGAATGGACAAGCGAGCGCCTTCATTTTCGATTTCTAGTTCATGCACGGACGTTTGGTCCAGCAGCTCGATCAATTCTTTAATTTCACTCAGCTTAAACATATCTTCACTCTCTCCTTCAGCTTTGTAGGAAAAGCCTTGGCCTTCAACCATAAGCCTTCTCGGCTCATAACTTTATGTATTATATCATAATCGATCAAAATGGAAAGAGTCCAAGTTGCCTCGGACCCTTCCCTCCTCGGTTGCTATTCGACTGTGCTATAACCTTATTGTTTTACGTATTGCACGCTGACTTTATCCTGGGATACGCCCAGTTCCTTGATCACGAGGTCCATGATGCTGACGGCTTCTTTCGCTTCCATCTTCTCGCTGATCACCACGACTTTATATTTGTCGTCCGCTTCTTGTACGACGGCATTGGCATATTGCTGTTTCAATCTTTCTTCGATGTCATAGATTTTCGCTTCTTTCTCTTCCAAAGCGCTTAATTCTTGTTGAGCCATTGCAGCTTCTTCAAGGGATTCGTTTTCGTTGATCGTTTTCATCAGCTCTTCTTGCTTCTTCACGTTATCCTGTGCACGAGCGAATTGGTAAGCGTTCAGCGTGTCCGAAGAAGAGACGCCTTGAGCTTCCAGCTGACTCAGCACATCTTCATCCGTTGTGGCTTCCTTCTGGCCGTTGTCCGCAGCTGCGGTATCTTCCGACGCCTTGCCAGCATCGGCCGTTTGCGTATCCGTGGAGGTTGCGGTATCGCCGTCTTTGGCCACATCCGTATTTTCGCTCTTGCCCTCTTCGGCGGATTGCTCGGTTTGATCGTCAATCGCTGTATCGTCCGTGATTGTGCTGCTGTTTTCACTGCCGTCCGTTGTCACTTCCGAAAGGATGACATCATCGCCGTCTGTGCTTCCATTCATGCCGTTATTTGTCGCAGTCACCTGTTGTCCGTCAGCGGTTGTCGCAGGTTGCGGTCCTTCTTCCGTAAATAAGTAGTAAGCGGATAAAATCACCATCAAGCTCAGCATGGAAACCAGCCAAATCGTTTGTCTTTTGGATTTCATATTGGATTTCCTCCTCAAAAAAATGTATTCGAACGAAACGTTTCCTTAAATTTTGATTGCTTCCTTATTGAGATTGCTTGCGCGGGACGACGGAGATCCGGTAAGCCGGTACGTTTAAGCCCTTCTCAACCGCATCGACGATCAAGCTTTTCACCGTTTTGTTCTCAGCTCCCCGGGCGACGACCAGCACGCCACGAACCTTAGGCTTGATCTTCTTGGTGACGATCGGCTGCTCGCTGCCGGAAGCCTCGTAGGTGACGATCTGTCCGTCACGGGTATATTGGGTGATATGGCGTTTTCCCCCACCCGCATCGCTTTCTTCCGTTAGCTCCTGCGAATCTTTGATGTTTCGTTGGACCACGATTTCCTCGGTCGAATCAATGGTGACCAGCACATCCACCGCACCGACGCCCACGATTTTCTCCAAAATCTCCTTGGTTTTGCCTTCGAGCGCCGTTTCGATGCTGCTGAATTCATCGTCGCCCGTGACGCCCGCAGATCCGGTTGATCCGGAAAGGTCCTGCATCATCGGCGGTTCGCGGCTCCCTTCGCCGTTGTTATCCAGCTGCTTCACGTTAACGAAGGAGTTAAACAACATGATGGCGATCCCAACCAACCCGAGGATCAACAGCCAACGAAACGTACTTGCGGTTTTTTTGCCATCCGTACCCTTGCCTAGCCATTGCTCCAGTTTCTTCAGCCATCCCGGCACTTTCTTCACCTCCCGGCGTGTTAATCATTTAGATGCTCGGCCCTAAGGACCGTGATTGCCTCTCGATCAACGCCCCAGTTCTCCTGGAGCAGCTCTTCGATTTGCGAGACCAGCCGGTCTGCCGCCGGCTCGGCATCGCCTGCGGACGTGCCGCCGATTTTGCCATCTTCCCCTGAAGGGTTCCCGTCCAACGACTCTTCAGGGGAACTGGCCATCGCCGCTTGGCTCTGCGCTTCGGATTCCTCCTCAGCGTCCCCGGTCTTGCCGGAATTGCTTGTGTTTACGCTGATTTTTATTTTTTCTACCGGTGCGATCGATACCTCCGGCCCTCTTCCGGCTGCATCGGCTTTTGCTGTTTGCTCTTCCGACTTCACCTGCGCCATGACGACCTCTACCGAGGAAATAACCGGCTCTGCGGCCAGCGGACGGATTCCGCCGGCTTCGGATTTTTCCGCGGGTTTGGTTTTCAGCTTGACGGTTACCCGTTCAACTTGCCGTCCTGTCGAGCGCTCGATTTGTTGCTTCATTTGCCTTGCCGCCTCCTCGCCTGCCCAGGCCAACGCTTCGGACTCCTGCTTTTCCCTCAGCTTCTCGCCCTGCTGTAGGATCGCTTCCGTGCTTTGAACCTGGGAATGACTCTCTAGTCCGTCCCAGCTCGTCGAGAATGCTGCCTCCAGCTGGTCTTTGGCATCGGCTGAGAAGAAACGCATGACTGGGGATATCAACGTTAGCAGGATCAGCAGGCTGACCACGAATCTGACGTAACGCTCCATCGCGCGGTTGGGCAGCAGCAAAACGATAAACACGGCGATTAACACGATGAAGATGATTTCTCTCAGCCACTCCGCCAGCCAGTCCACGCATGATCACCACCCCTTGTAATTCGTTTGGGCCCCTTTAGGACGTCTCACCTCATCATCACGGTGATGTTCCCGGCGGTCAGCATGATCGTTATCGCCAGGAAGAACATCATGCCCACCGCGGCCAGCGCTGCGAAGACATACAACATGCTCTTGCCGATCGTCTCCAGGCATGCGATGACCGGCGAATCGCCAAGCGGCTGCATCACCGCCGCAGCCAAGTTGAAGATTAGTGCCAGCGTAATGATCTTGATCGCCGGAAAGGCGCACAGAAACAGCAGAATGATCACCCCGACCAGACCGATCGAATTCTTGACGAGCAGGGAAGCGGAGATGACCGTGTCCGTTGCATCGGCGAACACTTTGCCGACAACCGGGACGAAGTTACCGGTCAGATATTTGGCCGCTCGCAGGGTGACCCCGTCCGCCACGGATCCGGCGATCCCTTTGACCGAGATGACGCCGAGAAAGACGGTGAGCAGGATCCCAAGCAAAGCCATGCTCACGGTACGCAGTAAATTGGCCAGCTGGGTGAGCTTATACTTGTCGGACAACGAGCTAACGATGTGCAGCACCGCCGAGAAGAACAATAGCGGGAATATGACCGTATGCACCGCCGTCCCCACCGCATGGACCATAAATACAACCAAAGGGTGGGTCACCGTTACCGTTACCGCATTGCCTAAGGAAGCCAGCAGCGTGAACAGCAGCGGCACCATCGCCATCATAAAGTCGATCATTCCGCTAATCGCATTCGTAGCATAGGTGATCGCCACATGAAAGCTGTTGATTGCAAGCACCAAAATCACCATATAGCAGATGGAGTAGGCAACTTTACTGACCTGCTTGCGCTCGAATGCGGTCTGCAAGGTTTCCAGAATCATACTGAATATGGAGAGCAGCACGATGGTCACTAAGATGTGTCCGTTATACAGCACCTCGTGCCACATATATCGCATCAGGCCGCTTAGCCCCGCCTTCAGACTAAAGCTCTGGTCCTGCTGCAGAAGCATATCCATAAAGGAAGGAAGCTTCTGATCCGGGAAAAACCCGCCGTACTCCTTCATCAGCTGCTGCCAATACGTTTCGACCTGATCGGTGGGAAGCTCCTTGGCTTGGCGTTGGATCCAGTTGTCCCCTTCCCCTTCCCCTTCGGCGGAGGCGATGACGGGCATGTACCCAAACAGCAGGACCCCTAAGACGATCAAGAGCAGCGTAGAAGCGCGCCATCGTTCAATCGTTGCTGGCATAAGTCTTTCTCCCCAATCTGATGCAATGCGCCTGCTAAGCCGGCAGCAGCTTGATGACCGTTTCGATAATAATGCTGATAATCGGAATGGCAAGCACCATGATGAGCACTTTGCCCGCCATTTCGATTTTGCTGGCGATGCTCTCCTGACCGGCATCCCGGACGATCTGTGCTCCAAACTCGGCGATGTAGGCGATCCCGATAATTTTCAGGATCGTCTTCAGATAGATCATCTGGACGCCGGACTTGTTGGCCAGATCCTCCAGCACCTCGATGATCCCGCCGATTTTTCCGATCAGGTACAGGAAGATCAGAACGCCCGTGCTTGCGGCAATCAGGAAAGCGAACATCGGCTTTTGTTCCTTGACGACCAGAACCAGCACGGTTGCGATGAGCCCGAGCCCTACAACTTGGATAATTTCCACGGAGCGCTCACCTACTGGAATAAAAAGATTGATTTGATTTCCTGAAACAGACTGTCAAGCAACCGGATGACCATGAACAGGACGACCACAAACCCGATCAGCGTCACCCAATGCGCCATGTCCTCTTTGCCCATCTGCTTCAATACCGTATGGATCATGGCAATGATGATACCGATGCCTGCAATCTGAAAGATGGCGTTCACTTCTATGTTCATTGATTTGGCACCTCACTAACGATTTCACAGGCGTCAATCAGCCGTGGAGGGAAATGGTATTCAGTAGAACAAAATGACGATGAACGCTCCGCACAAAAGCCCCAAGCTTCGATACATTTTCTCATAGCGGGCCTGTTCTTCCCGTGCTGCGGATTCCTCGCTCTCCAGTTGCCGTACGGCTGTGGCGATATGACCGAGTTGATCCTTCCGGTCGCTTGTCCCGAGCGTTAAGCTAAGCTGCCTTATGACCTCTTGCTCGGGCGCCTTCATCGCGGTATAGCTCCACAGCTTCGTTACGGCTTGTTCCAGACTCTCCTGGGCGGTTAGCGGGTGAGCGGAACTCATATGGTCCGCCGCACGAACGAAGATCGCTCGGATCGGCTCGCCGCTTTGCTCGCCGATTCTTCGGAGGGCGTCCGGAAGCGGTGTAAAGCCGTACATGATCTCCGTCTCGAGCCGCTTTAATGCGAGGATCAGCCTCCGGATTTGGCTTGGCCGTGCCGCGAATTGCCTGGCTTGCAGCCAGCCTGCCATGGTGGCAGTCAGCAGGACGAGTGCAGCTCCAAACATCTTAAGCATGCTCTTCCCTGCCTCTCCATCCGGGGGCGGCCGCCGGGATGCCGCGGCGTTTGCCGTCCCACAGCTTAAAGGCAAGTCCCTTATCCGTCCGCGCGATCACCGCATACATTTGGAAGAAGGAGCTTTCCGCCAGCCGGGACAATGCCGGGCGCGCAGCCAAATCGTCCACGCTTGAACCATGCGCCGTGGCGATGACCCGGACGCCGGCGTGCAGCGCTTCAGCCAAAGCCTCGGCATCCTCCGGTCGACCGATTTCATCGACGATGATGACATCTGGCGACATGGAGCGAATCATCATCATGATTCCTTCTGCCTTCGGGCAGCCGTCCATCACATCGGTTCGCGGACCCATGTCAAAGCCGGGCACTCCCCGCTTGCTGCCGGCGATTTCGGAGCGCTCGTCGATGACCGCAACCTTTAGCCCCGGCCAGGAGGCCTCGGGATGCCCCCAGGTTCCGCTGCTAATCTGGCGCGCTAAATCGCGAATCAGCGTCGTTTTTCCTTGCTGGGGAGGAGACAGGATTAAGGTGTGATACACTGTTTTGTGCCTGAAATCGAGCAGCCTCGGCAGGATCGGATCGGCAATGCCTCTAATTTCTCGGGCAATCCGCACGTTAAACCCGCTGATGTCCCGCAAGTGCTCCACCCTTCCTCCGCTGAGCAAGGTTCTCCCGGCTAGTCCGATACGATGGCCGCCGGCGATCGTGATAAACCCTTTGCGGAGCTCTTCCTCCATCGTATACAGCGAATGATTGGTGATCAGGTCAAGCAGCCGTTTGCCGTCCTGCTTGCCCGGTTTGTAAGCGGCGTCCGGATTCCGCGTCATCTCCCCGTCCGGCGTTAGAAAATAGTAGCGGCCGCCCGTATTAATCTCCAGCGGTCGTTCCTCGCGTATGCGGATTTCTTCCAAAGCCGGAAAGATAGAAGGCGGAAGCTTCAGCAGCAAGTCCCGGAGATTGTCGGGAAATACGGTCAACCAACTCGGGTTCATAGGCTTACCCCCAAAACTCTTACTTTCATGCATGTCCATACCGCCTGGTTTGCTTTCTCTTATTTGGATTGTTTTTTGCTATATCACATGTGTATGCTTGTACTTGATCAATATGCTAGGGAACTCTATCATTTCTTCAAAATGCCGATTAAGAGACAAGTCACCCCGCACCCGATCCATGCCATCTTTCCCCACGACAATTTGTCGGCCATCCCGACAAGTCCAATGGACGTGGTGACAAGCAGAATGGTCGGGCCGACGAACGCCAACGCCGAATTTACGGCCAGCGCCTTATCTACCCTGCCCAGCTTCAGCATAAGCAGCGCTGCTAGAATTTCGATCGTACCCGAAAAAATTCGCAAGGCCGCCATGCTTGTCACGAATTTATCAAGCATATATACCTCCTTCTTGTCCCATCTGTTCTCTTAACGATATGCCTGAAAATCTCTATTTATTAAAAAAAAATCCCCCGAAGCAATTCGCTTCGAGGGATTCCTTTTTTCCCGTTCTTAAGTTGCTTGTTATGCGGATTAACGCCGCTCCTGCGGACCGCCAACAAATGCGGTGGTCTCCGCATCCAGACCATATGCCGTATGCAAGGCCTTCACGACATCGTTCAGCTTGCTTCCTTCAATCACGCAGGACACCTTAATTTCGGAGGTGCTGACCATCTCGATATTGACGCCTTGCTTGGAGATCACTTCAAACATTTGTGCCGCAACGCCCGGATGGCTGACCATCCCTGCGCCTACGATCGAAACCTTCACAAGCCCTTCCTGAGAGGTGACCTTCTCGTAAGGCAGCTCGTTACGGATCCCTTCCAACACCTTCACCGCCTTGTCGCAATCGGACAGAGCTACTGTAAAGGAGAAATCCGCTTTACCATCCGTTACGCCGCTTTGGACGATGATGTCCACGTCGATCTTGGCCTCAGCCAGAGAGCCAAACACCTTCGCCAGTACGCCGGGCACGTGCGATACGCCCAATATGCTGATTCGGGCCACGTTCTTATCATACGCGATCCCGCTGACTACCACACCTTGTTCCATATTGACTTCCTCCTTCACGACCGTACCTTCATGATTGTTAAAGCTGGAGCGGACGACGAGCCGTACATTATTGTGCTTCGCATATTCCACCGCACGGGGATGCAGGACCGCCGCGCCTAAGTTCGCGAGCTCAAGCATCTCGTCGTATGAGATTTCGTTCAGTTTGCGGGCATTCTTTACGATCCGCGGGTCGGTAGAATACACGCCGTCCACATCGGTATAAATCTCGCAATAATCCGCCTTTGTCGCCGCAGCCAAGGCAACGGCCGTCGTATCCGAACCGCCGCGCCCGAACGTCGTAATCTCCCCGTCCTCAGTCAAGCCCTGGAAGCCGGCAACGATAACGATATATCCCTCTTCCAACGACTTGAGCACCCGCTCCGGCTTAATATCGGTAATGCGTGCTTTGCCATGCTCCGCCTCCGTGCGGAAGCCCGCTTGCCAACCGGTATAAGAAACGGCCTTGGCGCCCAGCGCATCGATAGCCATCGCCATCAACGCGATCGAGATTTGCTCGCCGGTCGTCATCAGCATATCCATTTCCCGCAAAGGTGGGTCTGGATTGATCAGCTTCGCCTGATCGATCAAATCGTCCGTCGTATCGCCCATCGCGGAGACGACCACCATCACCTGATGCCCTTCCTGCTGTTTGTTCACAACACGCCGGGCGACGCGTTGTATGCGCTCCGTATCGCCTACGGAACTGCCTCCAAATTTCATCACGTATAAAGCCAAGTCAGACCCTCCCTAATGGTGCTCCAAGTCGGAGCGTTCAACCCATTGAATCCAGTAACGCTTTAAACCAGTATAATACGAAAGACCCGAAGTTCGTCAATGGTTTTGCCGATATTAACAAAAATTCCTCCACCCAGGTAGGTGGAGGATGCCCGTTGGTACAAGACTCCGCCTGGAGCGGAGCCTTGACTACTGAGAGATTAAGCCCGCGAAATATATTTACCATCGCGTGTATCGATCAAGAGTACGTCGCCTTCATTAATGAAGAGCGGTACTTGAACGTTCAAGCCGGTTTCGACCTTGGCGTTTTTGGTTGCGCCGGTAGCCGTGTTCCCTTTGATTCCGGGTTCCGTTTCAATTACCTTCAGCTCGACGCTGTTCGGCAGGTTGATCCCGATAATTTCGCCTTGGTAGCTGACGATTTTTACGTTCATATTTTCTTTCAGGAAATTCAGTTCCCATTTCAGTTGATCCGACGTCAACGTAAATTGATCGTAGGTTTCATTATCCATGAACGTATGCTCTTGGCCGCTGGCATACAGATATGACACGTCGCGGTTTTCAATCATAGCCCGGCTGATCGTTTCGCCGGCACGGAACGTTTTCTCTACAATGTTGCCGTTCCGCAGATTTTTCAGCTTGGAGCGGACGAACGCTGCGCCTTTACCCGGTTTTACGTGTTGGAACTCCAGCACCGTATAAATGTCGCCGTCCACCTCGACGGTCAAGCCTGTTTTAAAATCGTTTACTGAAATCACAAAAGTACCTCCTCAAGTGGGTTAACACCTATATTAAAATTGAAAAATACCCAAAATTCAAGCTGTTCACGTAAGCTGCTGTTCCCCCACGATTGGAGTCCTTGCGAAACCACTTACTACAGCCGGGCATCCGGCCTTTCTGAAAGACCGGCGGCAACCCTATTTTAGCCTAGAGAAATAAAATCCTTCGTCGATTCCGTCAACCGGCGGATTCCGGTTTCCGTGATGACGACATCGTCCTCGATGCGGACGCCGCCGATTCCCGGCAAATAGATCCCCGGTTCAACGGTAACGACCATCCCCGGTTTTAGCACCGTGTCGCTCGCTTTGGAGACGCGCGGTGCCTCATGCACTTCCATTCCGAGGCCGTGTCCGGTGCTGTGTCCGAACTGTTCGCCGTAGCCGTAACGGGTAATCACGTCGCGCGCCAAAGCATCAGCTTCCCGTCCGGTCATCCCTGGACGAAGGAATTCCAGCGTATGCAGCTGGGCTTCCAGGACGATATCGTAAATTTCACGCAGCTTGGCGCTTGGCGTTCCCAAGGCTACCGTCCGCGTAATATCAGAGCAATACCCCTTATACAAAGCGCCGAAATCCATCGTGACCAGTTCGTTCGCCTGCATAATGCGTTCGCTGGCTCTCCCGTGCGGTAATGCGGAGCGTTCTCCCGAAGCCATAATCGTATCAAACGAAGGACCGGTGGCGCCGTTCTTCTTCATGAACGTTTCCAGTTCCAGAGCGGCATCCCACTCACTCATTCCCGGCTTCAGAACGTCGAGCATATGCAAGAAGGTCCGGTCCGCCAACTCAGCCGCTTCCTTCAGGATAGCCAATTCTTCGGCATCCTTGAAGATCCGCAGTTCTTCGACCAACCCGCTGAGCGGAACCAGCTTCACCGGCTTCAGCTCGCTTTCATACGTCCGGTAGGTGGCATACACCAACTGATCTTCTTCAAAACCAAGCCGTTCAATACCCTCTTGCTTTAGCAAGCTTTGAATGGTTCCGGTAACCGAAGCCCCGTGATCCACAATTTCGAACCCGGGCGCCTGTTCCGCAGCTTGGGTTAAATAGCGGAAGTCTGTGAGCAACCAGGCCTTCTGATGGGTAATCAGGACATAGCCGGAACTTCCCGTAAATCCCGTCAAATAGCAGCGGTTCACTTCTCCGGTGATGAGTACGGCTTCGATTTGCTGCGATGTCATCGCCTCGCGGAGCCGGGCTACACGTGTACTCGCCATAACCAGCTCTCCCTTATTATAGAGGTAGTAACCTTCTTTATGATCTCTCCGTTTATTTTGCCCGCTCCAAGTGGCGTTTTAAGGCCAGTAGTCCCATTTCATATCCGTAGGATCCGAATCCAGAGATTTGACCGACAGCGATCGGCGCGATGACCGAATGGTGTCGGAACGCCTCACGGGCGTGGATATTGGACAAATGGACTTCAATCACGGGGATATTCACAGAAGTCAAGGCATCCCGAAGCGCATAGCTATAATGCGTGAGTGCACCTGGATTCAACAGAATTCCATCCGTATTTCCGTAGGCGGCATGAATCCGGTCGATCAGCTCGCCCTCGTGGTTGGACTGAAAGAAGGATAACTCCAGCCCGTTTGGCGCAGCCAGTTCCTTCAGATTGTCTTCGATATCAACCAGTTTCTCGGAACCATAGACGCCGGGCTCGCGCACGCCAAGCATGTTTAAATTCGGTCCGTTCATCACCAAGATGCGGTACATGGCGGCTCCCCCTTTCCGAAAAATAACCAAAAACAATTTTAACATAGGAAGGAGTCGCTTGAGAAGCTTTAACTTTTTGATCCGCCCTCCATAGAAAGTGCCTGCTCGCGGGCTTTTTGGGGTTCACGTGCGCGCTCGTCCGTGTATTCCTCGGCCGTGGTATAACCGATGAACAGTCCCCACAGCAAATACAAACAAAACTCGCTAATGATCGTCGTCCGCGACAATTCGCGCAGCGGGGGAATCAGGTCGAGCAACGGACCCAGCACCCCAAATAAAATGCCCCACCATACGATGCCGTATAAAATCCCCGGACTTGGCCCCTTTAGCTTGCGGAACGCCAGCACATAAATCAGCGTCGCCAGAATGGATAATCCGATAAACGACAGCCAGCCCAAGTAATACCCGGCCTGACTATGCAAGAACGAGTTTTTGAAGAACGGCTCCAGCAGATAGCCGGGCAGCACCGAGGTAAAGCTCATATAAAAGAATACCCCCTTCACGCCGCCCCAAATTAATCCGGCAAACAAACCGATCTCCAGCGAGTACAGCCAGATGTTGGTGCGTTCCCGGCGTTGCTGACGCCACGGTTGAACCCGGCTTTGCATCTTCTCCTTGTCCGCTTTCATTCGCATCCTTCCTTTCCAAAGGAATATTTTCATGCGTTTTTTTGAAGATTAGTATGCACATTTCCAAAACGACTAATCCAACTAGAATTTGCCCGCAAAGTCCGTTACAATGGAATCATTACAAATCTTGATGTCTTGCCGCTAATGCCAAACCAAACTTATATATATTAGGAAGGTGAAAGCTTTGCCTGAACAATCAACACCGACGATTTACGGCGGCCAAGCCGTTATAGAAGGCGTTATGTTTGGCGGGAAATATGTCAATGTCACCGCCGTACGCCGAAAAAACGGGGAAATCAGCTTCTTGGAAGTCCCCAAGGAAGATAAGGAATGGGTCAAGAAGCTGCGCAAAATCCCGCTGATCCGCGGCATCGTCAGCATCGTTGACGCAAGCGCCAAAGGCTCCAAACACCTGAACTATTCGGCAGAGGCGATGGCCGATGACGAGATGGACCCCGAAGAACGCGCCAAACAGAAGGAAAAAGAAGAATCCGGCTTTTCTCTCACCATGCTGCTTGGGGTTGCAGTCGTGGGGATTTTGTCCTTTATCGTAGGAAAGCTCATTTTTACATTGGTGCCTGCGCTCTTGGAGCAGTACTTGTTCCAGCACGCTTTTGCCAGCCAGACGCTGCACTCGCTTATTGAAGGTGTCATTAAGATCGTTCTGCTGCTCGGGTATCTGTGGCTCATGTCCCAGACCCCTGTCATCAAACGGTTGTTCCAATACCACGGAGCTGAACATAAAGTGATCTCCGCGTATGAAGCGGGAGAAGAATTAACCCCGGCCAATGTGCAAAAATACTCTCGCCTGCATTACCGGTGCGGCAGCAGCTTTATCATCTTAACGGTGATCGTTGGCGTTATCATTTATTCCCTGCCGATATTCAGTTGGGACACGGTTTGGGAACGGATCTACATCCGGATCCTGTTGCTCCCGCTTGTGATCGGACTTTCCTTCGAAATGCTGCGGTTCACTAACGCGGTTCGCGACATTCCGGTGCTGCGGTTCCTTGGATATCCGGGGCTTTGGCTGCAGTTGTTGACAACAAAGGAACCGACCGACGATATGGTCGAAGTATCGATCGCTTCCTTTAACCGCATGCGCGAGCTGGATGCGCAATTGGAACAGGTCGGCGTTATTGAGACGCCGGTGGGTACATCTTTGGATCCCTTGAAAGGATGAGTAACATGAGAAAACAAGGCATCATGTTTTGGATCATCGTCCTTCTAGTCGCGTTCTACATTATTGATGGTTTGTTTATCAGACATCAAATCGAGTGGAGCAGTATCATTGTTCCGGTGGCTGTCTTTGGCATCGTCTTCCTGCTTTATAAATACCCGCCGCGGAAATACCGGAAGGCACAGCAGCCCAAAATCAAGCCTTCCGCACGTACGATGGCCAAAGTGGCCGCAGAACGGAAGCCAACCCGAACGGAGAAGCGCAAGACTTATCCGTTTCAAGTTATCGAAGGCAACAAAGGCAAAAACGACGACGATTTGACTAAATATCATTAAATTGCAAAAGGACGGAACCGCTGCGGTTCCGTCCTTTGCTTTTATTAGAACGCACTATTCGCTTGTTGGTACTTCTTAAACTGCTCCTCGTAAAGCTGCAGATTCCAATTGGCGAAAAACCGGTCTCCCGCCAGAAACCCGGATTCAAACAGCAGCCGGCTTTCTTCCTCGCTGATATCAAATTGCGTTGTGCCGATGCCCAGCGTCGGAATCTTCACGGTACGATAGCGGTTGGATTGCTCGATGTACCGTTCATCATGGGCGGACAACATCGTCTCCACGATCGCCTGCAGCATCGTAAACGGTCCGGTGATTCGATGCGGTTTATTCGTATTTTTGCCGACCATTTGAAAGCCGACCGTTGGAATGAGACGCCCGCCTTGCCGCGGCTCTTCCCGATCAAACAACCATAGCGGAAAATTGCTGAGCAAGCCGCCATCCACAATATGCAGAAATTGCTCGGTGAACGGCTTCCCTCTGGCCAGCTTCGGCGGCAACCGCAGCAGCACCGGATCAAAGAAATACGGAATGCTGCAGCTCATGCGAACCGCCCGGGCGACCTCAAACATCGCCGGGTCGATGCCGATCTTTTCCAAGTCGTCCGGCAATACCATGATTTTACCGCTGGTGATATCCGAGGCGATAATGGTCAGCTTCCCCGGCGCCAAGTCGCCAAACGTCCGGATGCCCTTCGCAAGTAAAATTTGGCGGATCCACTCCTCCAACGTTTCCCCGGCATACAAGCCTTTTTTCAGCAGGACCCGGAGGGCCGGACCAATCAATGCCAAATTAAAAAGGGGCGCTCTCTTCAGAAATTTCGTGAAGGACGTCGTCATAATCAGTTCTTTCATTTCGTCTGCGGTGTAGCCTGCAGCAATCATCGAAGCGATGATCGAACCGGATGAGGTTCCGGCCACCCGATGAAACTGCGCTCCGTGCTTTTCTGCTGCCCGGACCGCACCAGCCAACGAAATTCCTTTGACCCCGCCGCCCTCAAACACTCCGTTAATCAGCATCCGGCGCCTTCCTCCCAACCCACATTCAGCTTACTGCTTATGTATGTTGGGAGAGGCTGTACGTATGACTAAACAAAAAGACACATCCGTCAAGAGACGAATGTGTCGTGTACACCTAATCCTGTCAAGGCTGCACTCCATAATAAGACTGCAGCAGCGGGATCAGTCCCAGCGGGTTCTTACGCAGGTCCTTGGCGCTAAAGAAGATGCTGCCGCTGATCTCGGGAATCTGACGGTTGTATTCGAGCTGATTGATGATTTCCTGTGCGCTGGACCAGCCGATCTCCGGCGTCCCTAGCTTATACGGCGCATGGCCGATGTACAGCTTCACGTTAGTCCCTCTTACCTCTTGGGCCCACCAGTCGGCCAGCAGGTCATAACGGACTTCCTTGCGCGTCATGCTCCAATACAGTTGTGGAGCGACGTAATCAATCCACTCGTTCTTAATCCACGTCCGAACGTCGGCATAAGTGCTATCGTACGCCGTAACACTAGCTTTCGTATCGGAGCCGGTCAAATCGTTTGACTTGTTCCGCCAAACTCCATACGGGCTGATGCCAAAAGAAACATAAGGCTTAGACGCTTCAATCCGTTGGCCTAATTTTTGAACGAACTGATTGATATTGTCCCGGCGCCAGTCGCCTTTCGTGGCTATTTTCTTGGAGTTGTAAGACTTAAATGTAGCATCATCCGCGAACTTCTTCGAGGCCGTCTCCCCGGTCGGATAGAAATAATCGTCCAAATGAACCCCGTCAATATCGTATCCGTTCACAACTTCCATAATCGCTTTAATCACATGTTCACGGGCTTCCGGAATCCCCGGATTAATATACAGCTTGCCGTCGAACTTCACGATCCATTCCGGATGTTGGTTTGCGACATGATTGGCCGGAAGTTTGCTCGCATCGCTGCCTGTGCTGGCGCGGAACGGATTAAACCAGGCGTGGAATTCCATGCCGCGGCGGTGCGTCTCTTCGATCAGGAACTGCAGCGGGTCGTATCCCGGATCCTTGCCGGCGGTTCCCGTCAAATAAGAGGACCACGGCACCTGGGACGACGGATAAATCGCGTCCGCTGACGGGCGCACCTGAACGAACACTGCGTTCATTCCCATCGCCTGCACTTCGTCCAGCAGCTGTACGTATTCGGCTTTCTGGGCCTCTACCTTGCCGTACGAGCTCTTGCTCGGCCAGTCGAGATTAGAAACCGTGGATACCCAAACACCGCGCAGCCCGTTCGACGTATCAACTGCCGGCGGCTGAGGCACATCGCTTTGCGGGTCCTCCCCACCTGCGCCTGGTTCCGGCTGAGTTGCTCCGGAGCCACTCAACAGGGTGATCGTACGGGTCTGCCCGTTCCAATTGACGGCAATACCAAGTTGCTCGCTGACAAAGCGCAGCGGCACCATCGTCCGGCCGGAGTTAATTTCCACGGAAGCTTCCAGGTTGATCGTACTTCCGCCGACTTGAACTGCAGAAGAACCTAACGTCAGAACGATGGTACTGCCATCTTTTTGAATCGTTGCGGTTTTATCGGCTTGGGACCAGGCTACCCGGGCTCCCAGGTTCTCGCTGATGGCCCGAAGCGGGACCATGGTGACATTCGCCCCGGGCTTAATGTACGGCGAAGCATCGGTGGACAACACCTCACCGTCGAAAATAATCCGAATATCGGTTGCGGCCACCGGCGTATTCCCGGTATAAGACCATAGGAAGAGCAACACTAGGATAGGAATAAACCATTTGCGAAATTTCATCAGTATCCTCCACATCATCGTTATGTACGGACGAACCGTGCTACTTTCTTAAACGTCACGCGGAGGCAAAGAGTTGCGCTCTTCAGGACAAAAAGAAGAAGCATCTGCCTTCACCGAAAGACAGATGCTTCTTCTACGATTCGTTGATCAGTTCCTGATGGACCTTTTCCAGGTCGCGTATCCGTTTGCTGTCCCGTTTGAAATATTCCACAAGCGTCGCAATTCGCGTGATGGAATCCCAGCTCAAATGATGTTCAATTCCTTCGACGTCTTTATAGATATTCTCGTGATCGACGCCGATCATCCCAAGAAACTCCTCCAGCAACTGATGCCGGTCTACGAGCCGTTTGCCGATTTTTTTCCCTTTATTGGTCAAAACAAGGCCCCGATATTTCTCGTAGATCAAGTATTCATCCTTGTCCAATTTCTGAATCATCTTCGTAACGGAGGAAGGATGAACCTCCAAACCTTCCGCGATATCGGACACGCGTGCGTATCCTTTCTCGTCGATCAGTTTGTAAATACGCTCCAAATAATCTTCCATACTGGGCGTTGGCATCTATCGATTCCCTCTTTTCCATGAGTTGACGCGGACAAACCTGTACGCATGTTAAACATTACTCTGTTAATGATACATGTTCTGATTGTCCGTTGGCAAGTGCACATCGGCACACGTCAGTGTCAAGCTAGCGTGGGCAGTCATTTAAGATGCCTGGAACGCGAACCCCGAAGGAACCTCTTCCTTGTAAGCGCTTTGCTTCGTTCTTTCATCAAACACAAGTGATTTGTCAGAATTTTTTGCCGTTATCCGCGAAGTGCTTTGAGTGCCATACCCGTTGTGCTGCTTTGCTTCGGTCCTTGCAGCATGCGAATCATTCCAGCGATACAACCCTTGACCGGTTGCGTCACGTTCTTGAGCAATTGCCGCATGTTTATCGACTGCTGCGGCGTTGCCTGCTTACTCGCTTGTCCTTCAACCGTTCTTACCACCGTGCCCGCTTCTTGAATCCTCATCATCGTCCTCAGCATCGCCCTGACGCCTCGCTCACTCCAACTGTACCCGCCACGCTTCGTCCGCTTGGCGAATATACGCATCTGCGATTCCGCGCTTCCCATCGGGCGCATGCCGCTTGTGTCGATCCCCTTCGCCTGGAGTGTTTTTCGGTAGTCGTCCAAATGCTTCTCATGCCGCTTTAGAAATCTTTTATACGGCTTCCAATCCTTCCGGTTCTCTTCCGCTATCTCTTGCTCCGACACGCCTTCCAGGACCGCCATAAGCGCGGCTGCATCCTGTTTGGCCAAAGACCGTCTCACGGTCTCCCACACCTGCGGCAAATGACCAACAAAGCGTTTCAAATCACGCGCCACATGAAAGCGGTCCAGCATGTACAGACATTGGTGAAAGTAGGATGTACATTCCCCGATCCACGCCGCGCCGTCTCCGTTCACCACAAGCCACGTGTTCTCGTCGATTTCGTAACGCTCCACCAGAAAGTCCCCGAACCCTTCCCAGAAGTTGCCGCCGCTCGTATGCAGGTAATGCTGTTTGTTCTTCAGCTGTACCCGCTTGCCGTTCTTCTCCCAGCCTTCGTGTACGACTGCAATTGCGTTCTCCATCCCGCGCTTTTTGCTCCGCTGCAGCTTCGTGTACAGCCCATCCACTTCCACGAACAGCACGCGGGCAGCGCGCCGTTTCACCGCTGGCATCGGCTGTTGCGCACGCTCCATCAGTTTTTCCCTGATCGCTTGGTGGCTCAGCACATTGTAGCCCAAAAGCTGCTCCAGCCGCTTTGCGCTGTCCCGGTACGACGGTCCTTGGCTTGCGAATGCGATTGCTGTCTCTTCCAAATGCGGACTGACTTTCCCGCGCCCTTCGAATTGCAACAGCTGATCCAGCAGATACACGTGTTTGCCGCTTCTACGGTCACAGTACAATCTCCGCTTAAAGCGCACATTCCCGAACACTGTGTTGACGCTTGTTTCACGCTCGTCCTTTACTCGATAACGCTCTCGGTCCCGTTGCTCCAGGATCTGCTGATCCAGCGCCTCCAGTACCTGCTTCATCGCACGAGCGAATTCCTCCTGCATTTTCCGGAAAATCCATTGCTCAATCTCTTTCATCGTCGGCATTATTGTGGTAAAGTGGCTCACAGGAGCTTCCTCCTTCTTGGTGTGTTGTGCGTCAAACATCACTTTACCAAGGGAGAAGCTCTTTTTCTATATCCGCTTTTTCCAATTCCTACACCCACAGAGATTTTACACTATCTCGGCACACTTTCCTTCGTCTCCCCCTAGAACTTCAACCATTCAGGCGTAATTTGCTGCAGCCAAATCGTGATTTGGGCCATACGGTTCGTAAACAGCAGCACGCCCATCAGCAGCATCAGCGCGCCGCCGATTTTCATCATGATGGCGGAATAGCGGAGAATCCATTTTGTCGAACCGATAAAGAAAGCCAGGACAAAAAAAGGCAAGGCAAACCCAAGCGTATAGGCGGTGATCAGTCCAATCCAGGTTCCCGGCTCCGTTACGGCTAATGCGATAATCGCCGCCAGAATCGGGCCAACGCAAGGCGACCAGCCCGCGGAGAAGCCAATGCCAAAAATAAACGAACCGATGTATCCGGCCGGCTTGAATTTCAAATTCATTTTCCGTTCCTTTAGCAGAAACTGCGGCTGGAAGATCCCCATGAGAAACAAACCCATACAAATGATCAAAATGGCGGATAATTGCCGGATCAATCCGCGATATTGATTAAAAAATTCACCAAACAGACCGGCGCCGAAACCCAGCGTATAGAACACAACGGAGAAGCCGAGGATAAACGCCAGCGTATGCGTCATCGTCCGGAAGCGAACGTCCCGTTTGCTTTGCTCCGTCTTTAATTGCTGCACGGACATCCCGGTAATATATGACAGGTAAGACGGATATAAAGGCAGGCAGCAAGGCGAAATAAAGGAAGCGACCCCCGCGCCGAAGGCAATCCCGAGATGGATGTCAGCCATAAGTACCCCCTATGTACCCTTGCGGGCTAGGCAGAGAATCCCCGTTTGCCCAGCAAAGTAAGTATCAGCATGCAGATCAGAAGCAGCACAATCGTCGCGCCCGGAGCCAAATTCCAGACACCCGCCACAATCAATCCGGCTATGACCGCGATTTCCGCAATGATCACGGAGAATACCACGGACATTTTAAAGCTTCGGGCGATGAGCAGGCTACAGGCAGCAGGAATCGTCAGCAACGCCGAAACGAGCAAGGCGCCAACGATTTTGATGGCGGTGCTGATCACCAATGCCGTCATAACCGTCAGCAGCAGGTTCAGCAGCTTCACCGGAATCCCGCTTACCGAAGCGGCATCTTCCTCAAAGGTTAGCAGGAAAAATTCCTTGAAGAAGGCAACGACAACGATCACCACCACCAGGGTGACGCCAAAAGCTACATATAAATCTGTTGTATCCAGCGTATAAATGCTGCCAAACAGATAGCTGACCACATCCGTATTGTAACCCATCCCCAGCGTAAAGAACAGGGAGGCCAGCGCAACGCCCCCGGACATGATAATGGCAATCGACAGCTCGGCGTAGCCTCGATACGCTTTACGCAGCTTCTCGATGGCAAACGAGGCGACGACGGCAAAAGCGAGGCCAACCCCAACGGGATAGACCCCAAGCAAGAAACCTAAAGCCACCCCGGCGATAGTAACATGGGCCAGCGTATCACCGATCATCGAGAGACGACGCAGCACCAGAAAGATCCCGATCAAGGGTGCGGTCAATCCGATCAACAGGCCGCCAGCCAGCGCTCTTTGAAAAAAATCAGCGGATAATATCTCCAAAATAAACAACTCCTAAACCAACGAATGCTGCAGATCCGGGATCGCGCAGTCCTGCTCGTGCGAGTGGCGCACGTAAAATTTGATCGCCCCACACTGCTTGCGGGGTTCCTGGCCCAGCTTCCCTTCGATCATGCCGATATCATGGGAGACCATCAGAAACGTCATGTGATGATGGGCGTGCATATGAAAAATCAATTCAAAAAAATCGGCTTGCGTCTGAGCATCAATGCCGACGGTGGGTTCGTCCAAAACGAGCAAATCGGGTTTGCTCACGAGCGCCCGCGCCAAAAATACCCGCTGCTGTTGGCCGCCGGAAAGCTGGCCGATGCGCTTATGCTGGATATCACCGATCCGCATCACTTCCAGCGCATCATCACACTTGCGCTGTTCCTCACGGCCGATCCGGCGGAACAGCTTCTTGTTATTGTATAGGCCGGACAACACCACTTCGCGGACCGTCGCCGGAAACAGGGGATTAAAGGCGTTCTTCTGCGGCACGTAGCCGATCCGCTCCCAATCGCGGAAGCGCCGGATCGGCTCGCCGAACAAGCGAATTTCCCCTTCGGTTGGCTGCAGCAGACCGACCATCATCCGCAGCAGCGTGGTTTTCCCCGCGCCATTGGAACCGATCACGCCTACAAAATCCCGCTCGCGGACGACAAAGCTGAAGTCGGAGATCACTTGTTGTTCCTGATACGCGAAGGAAACGTGGTCAAGCTCGATTACACTGTCATGACAAACGGCATCCTGTGCCGTAGTTGCGTCGGATTTCATTTACTTAGCGTCCTTCCGGTACATATAGTTTCTTCTTATTGTAGAGCTTGGATCAGATTTTGCAAATTTTTCTCCATCAACGTAAAGTAATTATCGCCAGCTTGGGCTTGGGCTTTCGTCAGTCCTTCCACGGGATTGAGCACCAGCGTATCCACACCAGCTTCGGAAGCCAGCGTCTTGGCTAGTTTATCCGAAACGAGCTCTTCGAAAAATACATAACGAATGCCCTTCTCCTTCACCAGCTTCGACAATGCCACCAAGTCCTGAGCCCGCGGCTCAGCCTCCGGTGACAGCCCCATAATCGCATGTTGGGTTAGTCCGTAATCCCGGCACAAGTAGCCAAATGCTTGGTGGGAAACCACAATTTCCTTCTTAGGCAGCGAGGATAATTGCTCGGTGAACTTGGCATCCAATGCCTGCAGTTGACCCAGCAGTTCCTGATACCGGGCTTCATAAGCCTCCCTGTGCTCCGGATCTACCTCGATATAGCTGTTCTTGATATTCTCCGCCATGATGATCGCGGATTTCGGGCTAACCCAGGTGTGCGGGTCCACTTGATGGGCCGCCGTTTCCTCCTCATGGTCCGAGTCTGTTTCCGCTTCATGCCCGGCTTCTTCGCCATGCCCGTGACCGTCATCGCCTTCCGCTTCGATCAAATCGATCCCTTGGCTGACTTCCACGGTTTTGACTTTGGCATCTGCACCTAGGCCCTTCAGAAAGTTCGGAACCCATCCCTCCAGCCCCGCGCCGTTATACAAAAACAGCTGAGCTTTGGACGCATTTAAAATATCCTGGCTGCGCGGTGTCCAATCATGCGGCTCAACGCCGGTCGGCAGCAAATTGATGACGTTCGCTTCTTCGCCGCCAATCGTCTTGGCAAATTCATAGATCGGATAAAAGCTGGTGATCACGTTCACTTTGCCTTCTACGATCGTTCCGCTGCTTGCGTTCTTCCCGCAGCCTGCTAGAACGAACAGTAACGTAAGCCCCGCGGCTGCTAAGACGAACCCTCGCTTGAATCTATGTATAAACATCAATAACTCCCTCTCTTAATCGTAATGATTACCAACAAGGATTATAGGACCCTCCTCTTGGAATGTCAACCTCTATTATTCTTCCTTGAAGTCGTGCACAACAAACAAAACCGCCAGAGGAAGGTTCCTCTGGCGGCCTAGATCGATTGCGCGTGCTGCACAATTCATGCTTATCCGTTTTGCTTATTTCACGATGGCGCCATTTGGCATCGTATCCGGCACCGTCGCCAGCGTCAGCTGATCGCCTTGCGAAGCGGCGAGGATCATGCCTTGCGACAGCTCGCCGCGCAGCTTCACCGGCTTCAGGTTCGTCACGCAAATCACTTTGCGTCCAACCAGCTCCTCCGGCTTGTAGAACTTGGCGATGCCCGACACGACCTGGCGCTGCTCATAGCCTAGATCCAGCTGCAGCTTCAGCAGCTTGTCGGCCTTCGGCACCGGCTCGCAGGCGAGCACCTGCGCGACCCGCAGCTCTACCTTGGCGAAATCGTCGATGCCGATTTCGTCCTTCGGCTCCGGCTTCTCCACTGCCGGTGCCGGCGTCGACGCCGAAGCGGCAGCCGGGGCGGCAGCCTCAGCCGCCGGCGTACCCCCGGTCATCGAGTTCGAAATAAACTCGATTTCCTGCTCTGCGTCGAGCCGCGGGAAGATCGGCTCGCCTTTGACGAGCTTCGTTCCGGCCGGGATCAGGCCAAACGTCTTGGCGCTCTCCCAGGTCGTCAGCTCCCCGGGAGCGATGCCGAGCTGCGCCCAGATCTTCGCCGGCGCCTGTGTCAGGAACGGCTGCAACAGGATCGAGGCGATGCGCAGCGACTCGGCCAGATGCGCCATGACCGAAGCGAGCTCGCCTTTCTTCGCTTCATCTTTGGCCAGCACCCACGGCTGCGTCTCATCGATGTATTTGTTCGTTCGGCTGATAAACGCCCCAATATGGGTGAGCGCCACGGAGAACCCCATGTTCTCCATAACCTCCTCTACCTTGCGGACCGTATCCAGCGCCGCTTGCTCCAGCTCCGCATCAAACGCCGTGGCGTTTGGCTCATAAGCCGGCACCTCGCCGCCAAAATATTTCTCCATCATCGCCACCGTACGGTTCAGCAGGTTGCCAAGGTCGTTGGCTAGATCGGAGTTCACCCGCTGTACGAAGCTTTCCGGCGTAAACGAACCGTCCGAACCGAACGGCACCTCACGCAGCAAATAATACCGGGTAGCATCAAGCCCGTAACGGTCGATCAGCACGTTTGGATCCACGACGTTGCCCTTGGATTTGGACATTTTCCCGCCCTTCATCAAGAGCCAGCCATGGCCAAACACCTTCTTCGGCAGCGGCAGCCCCAGCGCCATCAGCATAATCGGCCAGTAAATCGTATGGAAGCGCACGATTTCTTTCCCCACGAGATGAACGTCTGCCGGCCAATACCGCTCAAACAGCTCTTGATTGTCCGTACCGTAACCAAGGGCCGTGATGTAGTTGGACAACGCATCGATCCACACGTACACGACATGCTTCGGATCGCCTTTGACCTTCACGCCCCAGTCGAACGTTGTGCGCGAGACGGCCAAATCCTCCAGCCCCGGCTTGATGAAGTTGTTGATCATCTCATTCTTGCGGGACTCCGGCTGAATGAAGTCCGGGTTTTCCTCATAGAACTTCAGCAAACGATCCACATACTTGCTCATCCGGAAGAAATAACACTCTTCCTTCACCAGCTCTACCGCATGGCCGCTCTCCGGGCTTTTCCCGCCGATCACTTCGCCTTTTTCATTGCGGATGACATCCACCAGCTGCGATTCCGTATAATACGTCTCGTCAGGAATGCTGTACCAGCCTTCATATTCCCCTTTGTAAATATCCCCTTGCTTCAGCAAACGGTCAAAAATCGCCTCCACGACCTGCTTATGCCGCGGCTCCGTTGTGCGGATAAAGTCATCGTAGGAAATGTCCAGCTTCTCCCACAGCTGCTTGATCCCCGCCACGATCCCGTCTACGAACTGCTGCGGGGTTTGGCCTTTTTCCTTCGCTTTCTGCTCGATCTTCTGTCCGTGCTCATCCGTCCCCGTCAAATAGCGGACATCAAAGCCGCGCAGCCGCTTGTACCGCGCCATGGCATCCCCCGCCACCGTCGTATAGGCATGGCCGATATGCAGCTTATCGCTTGGATAATAGATCGGCGACGTAATGTAAAATGTTGGTTTGTTGGACATCGCGATTCATCTCCTTTTATTTCATGACAATACAACAAAAAAACTCCCGCCCCATATGGGGCGGGAGAGTTCTCACGCGTTACCACCCAATTTCCCCGCTCCTTCACAGGCTGCGGGCTCCGTTGGTCGAAATTCGACCGTCCGTTAACGCCGGACTCTACGCCATCTCCTTACCGAAGCGCTGCGCATAAAGCGCACGCTGCTCGGCTCAAAGACGGTTCCTCCCGGACCATATTCCAAAGACGCTCCAGACCGGTTTGCAGCTCCCCCGGCTCTCTGTGGCTGGATCCAATCCTTGTACTCATCCGTTCACTGGAAAGTATTGAGGTTGAGGTTGTTCATTTCAAACTTTATATTAAAAAAATTTCCAAACCGTGTCAAGCCGCGCTGGAGTTGGTCTCGCACAAATGCGATTAGGCTTGTCCGCCGCTCAGCGGAGGCGTGCCTTGCTCTCCCCCGCGCTTCTTCTCTACCTTAGGGGGAACCGGATCATAACCGCCCGGATGAAACGGCTGGCATTTCACGATCCGTTTGGCCGCCAGCCAAGACCCTTTCAGCGGGCCATGGACCTCAATCGCCTCCAAAGCATATGCCGAGCAGGTCGGATAAAACCTGCAGGTTGGCGGCTTGAGCGGCGAAATAAACTTGCGGTACACGTGGATCGGCGCCTGAAACGTTTTGCGGACGAGCCCCATCTCAGTGCACCTCGTGTTGCTCCGGCGCGGCATCCTGCGGCTTGCCGTCCGGCCGGCAATTTTTGCAATACCCAAATACCTCAAACTTATGCTTCACAACCTGGAACTGCTCCGGCGCATCGGTCAGCGGCATCGGGCAGAAATGAATCGGATACGTCTTCTCACATTGCAAGCAGATCATATGATGGTGATGATGCCCTTCACTGCTGCAGCTGGCTCGGAACTTCAAACCGTCCTCAAATACGACCTGCTCCAACACCCCCAGCTCCTCCATCACCCGGAGGTTCCGGTACACGGTATCAAAGCTAAGGCCGCTGTATTCCTTACCCATATATTCATAGACGTCCTTAGGGGTCAAATACCCGTCCCGCTCAGCGAACAGTTTGGCCAAGCTTTTGCGTTGGTCGGTAATCCGCAGTCCCCGGCTGGACATCACTTTTATAATCTCCTCGGTCGACAGCATGTGACATTCCTCCCGTCTGCACCTTCGTTCCATGCGTCTCTTCTAATAATGCCCCAAATTCACAGCAGCGTCAATTCGACGGGATCCAACTCCGCGAAACGTAAAAAAGCCCCTTTGCCTTAAAGAAGGCAAAAGAGCGTTAGCATCTATCTCAACTGTTCAAAATAAACCGGTTCCACTTCTGCTGCCAAGCGACGTCGGACCAAAAGGGATGATGAGGAGCGCAATTGGAGCAGAGCACCATGCCCCAAAAGCCGTGCTCCATCCCTTTTCGTATGGCGTATTCCGCAATAGCTTTGCCGATCGGACCTTCCTCAAATTGGGCGAACAGCGGCGTATAGCCGACATATCCTTCGCCTATAACAACCGGAATGTCGTGCTTCTCTGCCCAATCCGCGGTTTCCTGAAACCGTTCGTCCACCTTCTGCAGCATCGCCTGCTTATGTGCGCCGTAATGCTCATACAAGTATAAATCCCATTTCACCGGGTCGCACCAGTCATGGACGTACATCAGCTTTAGTCCGACCGGATTTTCATGCATTCGCCATTCCTCGCCGACGGGCAGCCGGTAGTCCTCAAACGGCGGAGCATCATCTCTTAGTAGAGATCGTACCAAAGCATTAGGAAATTTAATATTCGGATTACGGATCCCTGTCTCCTCCATCAACTGCTGCAATACGCCGTTAATATACATATGAAAATGGGCGACCTCCTCGTTACCCGGCACACTGTCTTTGGAATAGGGTTCGTTCAGCGTGTAGCAGCCGGTGATCCGAAGATCGGCATGCTGCTCTTGTAAATAGGCAAGCGCCTCCTCCACATAAGACTTCGTATACCGGATCAGCTTGCCAAGCTGCCGGGACGGGATACCCGCCTCCAACGCCATCTGACTCAACCGCCCAAACTCGATCTCATTATGCAATTCCACGTAAGCGATGCGGTCCCCAAGCCCAGCCGCTTTGACGAAGCGGATCAACTGATCCATCGACAAGGCCAAAGCCATAAATCGTTCCTGCGGCGGAATCGCCTGCAGCGCTTCGAATAGCTCCGGAGTTTTCAGGAAGCTTGGGCTCTGTTGATACTCCCAAGAAGATAGGATGATGAACATGTCATATTGCTTTGCCAGCGTGAACAGATTTAATAAATGCTGGTGACCATCGATTTCCGCACCACCCTTGCAATTATACCAGCGTGTCCTGACTCCCACTGAGCCAAGATTGGAGAAGGCCAATCGCCCATGGCGCGGGCCGTCCGCCTTAAACAACAGGCAGGGCATCGCGCAGATGCGAATCGTATTGTAGCCCCTTTCCACCGCCTCCTTGAAGCATTGCTCCAAATCGTGAAACGGCTCACCCGGCATCGTCATCGTATACCAGGAGAAATCCCACATCGTTATGGTCAGTTTGCGGGGAAGATGCGTGCTGATCTTGTACATTCGATTCACCTCTTAGATTAGAAGCTTGATTCCGACGGTTCCGCTTTGCCCCTTATCCCTTCACGGCCCCTGAGGTAATCCCTTTAATGAATGAGCGGCTGCCAAACAGGAAGATGATCAGAACAGGCAGTGTCGACAACCCCAGCGCCGCCATTCGGGCACCATAATCGGTCCGGTGGACAAACCCCAGCGTTGAAACAAACAGCGGGATCGTATAGTTATCGCTGTTATTGATCGTAACTAACGGCAGCAAGTAGTTGTTCCATGACCAGAGAAACACCAGCGTCGCCAACGTGGCCAGCCCCGGCTTAATTAACGGGATAACGATGTTAAAGAAGATTCGCGGCTCCGATGCCCCGTCGATCCTCGCGCATTCGATGACTTCATTTGGCACCGTGTCCTTGATAAACTGCACCATGAAAAAAGCGCCAAACGACCACGCGCTCCAAACCAGAATGACGGAGAGAAGCGTATTGCCGAACCCCAGCGTTCTCATCTCGATGACGTAGCCAATCAAGCCAACCTGGCTGGGGACCATCATCGTAATGATAATGAAATAGCGAAGAAAGCTCCTCAGCTTAAATTGGTATTTAGCTACCGCATAACCGATCATCGTAGCGGTGAAAACGCCGATAAAAACTGCGGATACCGAAACGATCATACTGTTCAAGTAAACCTGTACGAAGTTGGTCTTAAACACGGTTTTCAAGTTTTCCAGCAAATAATCGGAAGGAATCAACGGCAGGCCTTTGAAAATGTCTTCAGAATAATACGTCGACATCATCAACATCACATAAAAAGGGAACAGCGAAGCGAGGGTAACTAGGCTGAGAAACGCCCATTTTACGATCTTCATTCCTGATCCCCCTTCCCCATGGAGAGCTTATAGCTGGCGATTGAGAAAACAACGATCAGCATGAACAAGGCATAAGCGATCGTCGCACCATACCCAAAACGAACATTCATAAACGAATCGTTGACGAACTTCCAGATGATCGTCAGCGCCGCATTGTCCGGTCCGCCAACCTGGCTAGCCGTCCAGCCGCCGTACAACAGCTTCGGCTCGTCAAACAACTGCAGGCTTCCGATGATTGAAGTAACAATGAGGAACACGGAGATATTTCTAAGCAGCGGCAGCGTGATGCGGGTGAAGGTATGAAGCGCTGTTGCTCCATCCACCTTCGCTGCCTCGTAGACATCTTGGGAAATGGCCGTCATCCCCGCTAAATAGATTGCGATAAAGTAGCCCAAATTCCGCCACACGATCATAATTGCGATGATGATCCGGGACAGCCAGGGGTCCTGTAACCAGTAGATCCCGTCCTTAAGCAAGCCCATCTTTACGAATAAGGCGTTGATGATCCCTGTCTGCCAGTCAAACATAAAGGAGAAAATGAAGCCTATGGCGACAGGCGTAGTAATATAAGGCAGAAAATTCGCCGTTTGAAAAAACATACGCCCGTTGACCATGTTAAAAATGAGATAAGCCAGAAGCATGCCGGATAAGATCAGGGTCGGTAACGACATCAGCATGATGACGACCGTGTTGTAAATCGATTTGTAAAACAACGGATCTTTTGTAAACAGCGTTACATAATTGCTGAATCCGACAAACCGTTTCTCGCTGACACCGTTCCACTCGTGAAAACTGAGGAAAAACGAATATACGACCGGATAAAACTGAAACGCCAAATACAGAAGCACGAACGGAAGCGAAAACAAGTATGGCCACAGCCGAAGTCCAAGCCGCTTCCTCGGCTTGCTGTTGACGACCGTTTGGGCATTCATCATGGTTGGTCCCCCTTTCAGGAATCAGTTGGGGTGAGAAACAAGACGCTCTCACCCCGGCAATCCTCCCGATTAGTTAATCGTTGCCTCAGGGGCCTGATTTTTGACAGCTTCCTTGAATTGCTCCAGAGCGCCGTCCACACCGATGCTCGTATCCTTCATCCACAGCGGGAATAGCGAATTAAACGCCGTCTGCACAATCGAATCGTATTTCGTTTGGGTCGATCCCGTCACTTCTGGCACGATGTCGTCGTAGAACGTCAAGCTCAGGTTTTGATTAAAGAACTGATCCAGCTCGGTTCCTGCCTCAAGCCAATCGCGATGCTCTTCGAAGAAGCTTTTGATCCCCGGCATATTCCCCAGCTTCTTGTAGTTCGTTTCCATCCCTTCGGTGGACAAATAACAGAAGTAAATGTAAGCCCAGGCCGCTTCCTTGTTCTTGCTGTTCTTATAGACGCTGACGGAGGTTCCTCCGTACGTAAAGCCGCCTTCAGGCGCGGCCATCAAGCCCCAGCGCCCGATGCCGTCCGGATCATTTGCCTGCACATTCCATTTGGGACTCCACGGCGCCATCGGGTAGAAAATATTATCGCCTTTCGCAAACGACGCGTTCCATCCCGGGGTATACCCCTCGTATTTGCCAAGAATCCCGGCGTCCCGCATGGCGAACAGCTTCTCGAACGGCGCCTTCATTCGCTCCGTCAGCTCAATCGTGGATCCATTAATGTATGGCTGTTCGGTTTGCCCTTTCAACACGCGGTAGGCGTCGTCGAAACTGGCGATCATCGTAACCGCACCGCCGCTTTTTTGTTTGACTTCGATCCCTTTTTGGATGAAGGCATTCCAATCCGGCAACAGCTTGGACAATTCGCTTGGATCGTCCGTGCCCAGATATTCCTTGGCCAGGTCTCGCCGGTACCCCAATCCGGCTGGTGTAATCGATTGATCGACACCAACCAGCTCGCCTTTGGTGTTCGAGAGAAGCGGCGGCAAATAATCCAGCAGCTGGTCCTTGGAGAAGTGATAAGGAGCTTGCTCCAGATTGTCGAGCACATCGAGATCAAACAACTGCCCGCGGAAGTTCATTTCGCCCAATATGACATCAGGCACCTCAGAGCCGGATGCAATCCCGCTTTGCAGCTTTTGCATATAATCGTTATTGTTGACGACGGTGTATTTCACTTTGATATTCGGGAAGACTTTGTTGAATTCCGGCACCATCGTGGTCAGGAAGGCTTCATCCCAATCCCATACGACGATTTCTCCTTCAATGTTTGTGGGAATCCCGCCGAGTGAAGGAGCTTCCCCTTCGGCGTTGGACGAAGTCCCACCCGAATTCGACGGTGGCTCACTTGTGTTCCGATTGGCGGCAGAATCATTCTTCGCGCAACCAGCCAATACCGCCGCGATCATCATCGCCAACACCAAGAGCGTCACCCAACTCTTTTTCAGACGCTTGTTCTTCATATTTAACCCCTCCCACAGTCTGTTTGTATCCGCTTACACCGTGATCTTATCATCGCTAGCGATGGGGTTAAAATCTCACAACCCGGTTATTTTACGCATAAATCGGCTGTCTTCCGCGGTGGAGTCCCCGTCCTCGATGGTGAAAGGGAGGCGAATCCTTACTTCCGTTCCTTCGCCCGGAAAGCTCTTGATCTCGAGGCCTGCCTGCGCACCATAGTGAAAATTCAGGCGTTCGCGAATATTTGTAAGTCCGATTCCCGTGGAGGCATTCTGGATTGGCGGTACCGTTTGGGATGTGCTGATACCGATGCCGTTGTCGCGGACGGACACCTCGATAAACCGATCCGATCTCCGTGCAGAGATCCCAATCCAACCTTGCCGTTCGGAGGGGAATATCCCATGATAAAGCGCGTTTTCAATAAGCGGCTGCAGCATCATCCTTAGGACTATGCAGGGCAAAAGCTCCTCCTGAATGTCCCATTCGATTCGAAAACGTCCGGGATAACGGCAGTCCTGGATGGCAGCGTATTTATTCACCAGTTCTATTTCATCCTCCAGGGTCGTAAACCAGGCATCATCGCCGATTTTGATCGTGTTTTGCAAGAGATGGATCAACGAGGCGGTCATGTCGGCCACCTCCTTCGTCCGCCCTGCATGTGCTAAATAAATTACGGTATTTAACGTGTTATAAATAAAATGAGGGTTCATCTGCGACAACAAGAGCTGGATCTGCATGTTGCGTTTTTCCTTCTGTTCTTGCACGAGCGATTCGATCAGCGATTTCAAATCCTTCATCATCCGGTTAAATCCAAGCCCCAGCAGCTCCATTTCGTCTCCGCTCCGGATCTGCAATTCGATATTCAAATCGCCTGCGGACACCCGTTTCATCGCTCGGACCAGCTTCGAGATCGGCCGGGTCAGTTGCACGAGCAGAGGAAGCAGGATCATCATCACCACGATGAGGCTTACGGCCACAATCAGCGTGTAAAAGAGCAACAGCTTGTTAACCCGCTCGTACAAGCGTGATTTGGAGATCACCGCAACTTGTCTCCAGTCCTCCTCCACGGAATCATCAACAATTTCGATATATTTTCCCCCTTCCGAATCGGTATCGGTCCAACGAGTCTCTCCGGGGTTGCTGTCGAACAATGGAACGCCGTCCTGATTTAGTAGAAGCAGACGTTCGAAATCCTTATTGCTCTGTTCAAATAAGCTCGCCAGATCTTTTTGATTGAAATCCAGCACGAGGTAATACCGCTCGTCGCCATCGTCCTTAAAGTTCCTGTAATTTACGACATAACTGATCACCTGTTGCCGACGGTTGAGAAAAATAAAATCATGCGGATCCGAAAAACGCGATTCGCTGCGTCCCATCCGGTAATCGGCAAACCAAGCCTGATTCAGATAGTCTTTGTAGTAGCTGTCATACCCTTGGTAATTGGAAAACACCTCGCCGTCCGGCCGGATAATCATCACGTTTAACAAGCTAGAGTTCATCACGGGAAACAGCTTCAGCTTCTCTCTAACCTTATTTTTCTTGAAGTAGCTCTGCTCGTACGTATCGTTTGGATCTTTGACCATCAACGCATTCACCTCGGAATCGCTGATGATATATTCCGCGGTTTCACGTAATTGCTCCTGCATACGATTGATGAAAGAAGATGTCTGTTCCAGTTTCGTCGTATTGTCTCGGACGGCTTGTTCCCGCATAATATCCTTGACATACGAATAAGTGACCCAACTGCTGGCCAATAGTGACGAGGATAGGATCAGAGCGCATACGGCAATAATTTTGGTGCGGATCCGAGCACGCATTTTAAATCCGGATAAGTTACTCATCGTGATATTGCTTCCTTTCCGAATACTCCAGAGGATGCTGTCCGGTCACACGTTGAAACACTTTACTGAAATAATGGCTATTGCGGTAACCCACTTTTTCCGCCACCTCATACAACTTGTATTGCCCTGTCGCCAAGTAACGCTTGGCTTTCTCCATGTGAACCTCCGTTAAATAGTCCAGGATCGTACGGCCGGTTTCGTTTTTGAAGCAATGACGCAAATGATCGCCGCTGATTGCGAGATGCTCGGCGATTTGTTCGGTGCTTAAATCTTTGGCATAATGCCGGCTAATGTATTGGATCGCTTTCCTGACCTTCGCTGAATAGACGTCCCTGTGCTCGTCCTCCATCGCGGCTCGGAACTGGTTTTTAAACCAACGCGCAATGCCGGACACCGAAGTCCAATCATCAGAACCCTCAATCTCCCTGTACGGTTCATCGCGAAAAGCAGGCCTTCCCTTGCTCATGCGAAGCCGATCCAGCTCCTTGGACAATTCATTACAGAGCATCCGCAATTCCTCAAGTCGGGCCATTTTCTTGACGAGGGTAAACATGGCGTCGATCTCCTCTTCGACTTCGGCAAGGTGATGCTCCTCCGTATAATGACGTAGTCGGTGGATCCACGCTTCCCAATCTGTCTCTTGGCTATCCGCTGCTGAGATGGTGCCTTCCTTTTCTTCGGAATACATCAGCACGCTGTCCATCCCAGTAAAAATACGCAGATCCAGCGCTCTATCCGCCCAGGCCGCGGCAGCGAACAGCCCCGTTGCCTCCTGAAACACGGACGAGCACGCGACGGATACCGTTCCCCCTATAGAAGAAACATGCTCGGAATACGCTTGTTTCAAATGCGCGCTCCACTGAAAAAGTTCCTCATGCAGCTGCCTTCGGCTGACCATGCCGTCAAATCCAAGCAAAACGCCGATCCGGGTTCCCTCCGCCGCAATGGTAAACGTCTCAATCCAACGATATTTCGTTCCGTCCTCGACCTCCCATGGCATCTGAATCCCCGTATCTCGTGTGACCATAGGTCGACCCACAGCCGGATAAGGGGTGTCGAACTCTAAAGCGATGTACACATACTGGGATCCAAACGAGTCCATATAGTTAGCAAGCGCTTTCAATTCTTCGTTTGAAAGTTCTTTTCCTGCCTTTGCCTGCTCAAGCAATGTCTTGCTCATTTTTCTTTGGATTGCCTTATCCTTATCGATGGTATCCCGGAGCTTCTCCAGTTCCAGCGTTAAGGTCTCCGGCGTTAATTCGTGCTTGACCCAGTAATCATGTACGCCAATCCGCAGTGACCGTTTTACGTATTCGAATTCCTTATAGGAGGTAAGAATCACGATCTTGGCTTGACTCCCGGCTTCCGCCAGCCTCTCGCTCAGGATCAAGCCATCCATGCCAGGCATCCGAATATCCACAAAAATCAGATCCGGTTTCAGCTTGGCCGCCAATTCCAACCCTTTCCGCGGATGAACGGTTTCTCCGGCTACGGTAAACCCTAGGTCTTCCCAATGGACTAAACGCTTCAAGTGCTCGATGGCCAAAATCTCATCGTCGACAATCATCACCTTCAGGTGGTTCATAATTACCCCCTCCTTTTCCTTGCTTTCTTTCAACTTACAGGAGAAAGCGAATTCGCACAATTGATTTCATGCGCAACTTGATGGAGGATCTACTGATTTTGGACGCAAAAAAAGCACGGCGCTCTCGCGCCGTGCTTTAAAGTACATTTCTGTTTATTCGCTCTTCTTCTCCGGCAATTGCTGGAACAGCAGGTTGACGGACAAGTTGCTGCCCGGAGCTGCCGTGAAAACCAGATCGACAGTTTGCTCGCGCTCACCGGTGCGGAACAATACCGCGTTCTCGTTAGGCGCACTAAGTGAGCCGGAGGATGGTAAGCTGACAATATTTCCGTTGACCATAATTCCGCCCATATAATGGCCGCCGCGCGGGTTAAACGTGATCAGCGTGTTAGGCGCAACCCGGTACAGCTTCACCTTGTAGAGAACACCGAAGTTTCCGGCATTCATGCGATACTCTCCGGTTGGACCATCGTATCCGATCAGGAATGGATCGCTGGAGTTGTCGCCGATGAGCAACCGGGACGGCGTATTGCCGATCAGCTCGGTCACTTCAATATTGCGAGTGGCTTCCATATAAGTGCCGCGGTTATGGATATCAGGCTTTAAGACACTGAGATAAGGCAACGTCTTAAATGGATCTTGATCCTGATCAACCATCATGACGGTATAATTTAAGGTATGATCGCTATACAAATCCGCAAACAGGGAGATGACATCCCCTTGCTTCATCGCCGTAGCGCTCAGCTCATTCAGGATAATCTTGCTTTCTCCAGGAGCAAACCAAGTATCCTTATATTTGCTGCCGGTTTGCATTGATTCGTAATAGCGCATGACCGAAGCCTTCCCCGCAGCTGTTGCATAACTGCTTGGACCGCCAAATCCAAGGTTGCTTTGAGTCAAACGCGTCGTTTCGCTATTGTTGTTCGTGGCGATGACGTACATTTTCACCGGTTTCCCGGTCGAATTGGCGTGGTGGATCATGAAGCGCGTATTCCCAATCGCCGATTCCTTATACAGAATCCCTTTGGAATACACCGTTTCCGGGCTGTTGCTGCGGATCAACGTGACCGCATCGGAAGTGAAGGCGTATCGGATTCGCTCCCAGCTTGGCACCTGGGTCCCGTCAAACGTATATTCTTCCCCGACCGGAATAAACAGCTTATTAAATTCGTCCCGCGTGTAGAGCGTCTCGTTCGTAATCGTAATCGTCTTCTCCACGGTCGAGTACAAGCCAAATTTATTGACAACCTTCAGGCGGATCGTCATCTGGCCCGGGGTGAAGAACGCCATCTCTTTATTTTCCCAAATGCGCTCGGTGATGCCCACTTCATCCGTACTGAGGTCGGTATACGTGATCAATTCACCCATTTTGTAGGTGTCTTTGTCTGTCGTAAAATTCGCCACCGGCGGTGTATGCGGCTTGTCTACATGAATCGTCAGCGTAAACGGATTACTCCACTGGCCGCTGGAATCCTGCACCCGGTAAGTTACGGTGTAATCCCCCGGCGTCATGAAGACATCCTGGCGTCCAATCCATTCCTCGTTCACGATCGGTAGCCCGATTGGCGAAATCGCATTGGTGATATATTGAACCTGTGTTTCCCCGGCGATGACTTCTTTGTTGCCGATGCTAAACGAAGCGACCGGCAGCGTGTTCAAATTCACGATCACCCGTTTGCCAACCGCATCATAGGAATACGAGATGTTTAACGCCTTCGTGATCGCCGTTAACGGCACCATGAAGTTGTTTTGCGCAGAATAGGATTTCCCCCGCATCGTCTGCGTCACACCGTTAACCTTATAATAAGTCGTATTCAGCTTAAACCGCAGCTCGTCGTTGCCTCGTTTAATGATCGTTTCTTTCGTTGTATTGTCAAAAGACAGCTGGAATCCTGCACGCTCCACAATGGCCCGGATAGATATGTAAGATACGCCGTCTTTCACTTCCATCGGATAACCGGCAAGGTATTCCTTCCCGTTCTGATACATCTTCTTGCTGTTCACCATCAGAATCAGTTGGCCGGAGTTGCTTTGGCTCTGCATGCTTGGGTCTGCAGGCGTCGTCACCGGACTTGTTGGCGGTACCGTTTCATCTCCGGTTTCCGTCCCTTCCTGACCCTCTTCTGGAACCGTCTCTCCTGTCGTTCCATCGTTTGTTCCTTGATCTGCAGGCAGATCGCCAGGCTGCACCACATCGGTTGTTGTCCCGTTCACTTCTAACTGTTGTGTTCCGGTCTGTGGTTCCAGACCGTTTCCTTGCCCGATTTCCTCCGCGCTGGCTGGAAGCACCATAGCCACTTGCGATGCGACCAACATCGTGGTGATCAACAATCTCTTAAATTTCATGCCTTAACTCCCTTACTCTCCCATTTTGTGTTACTCCCTTTAACTCACACTGTATTAAACGCATGTATAAAAGAAAAGTTGCTGACAAATCAAAACAATATATTAGCAAACTCCGTCGTTCGTTGCCCGATTTTTCTTATTTTTTGACAAATCTCCGTAAGAAAAACGCCTGTCGACGTACATTCAAAGTAGACAGACCGCGTTTAGCGGAAGTTTTTCTTGCGATATCAGGATGCCAATGCCCCGAAGTTTATACTTTCTGGCGTGTAATATAATCAAAATATAAAGAGGAAATCCCCAGCGACTATCGAAGAAAGAAGCACCTGACAGGGAAGCTTCAATCTTACCTACCAACCACAGGAGGTTAAAGTCGCATGGGGAAATCCTCGCACATTCAAGGCCGTAAGGGAACTAAGTTCAGTCAACAGCTAAGGGGCGTTAACCTGGAGCAAGTCCTCATCGTTGCAATCGATGCGGCCAAGCTCCACCAAAAAGCCTTAATATGCAATTATTTCGGCGACATCATTGAAAAACCCTTCTTTTTCTCAGCGAATAATTCTGGTATGGAGCTGCTTTGCAAGAAGATTAATCAAGCGGTTACAGCCACAGAGGCTGTTCGCTTGTTCCTGGGTATTGAGGCAACAGGCCATTACTATGAAGACATCGTCCGCGAGATGGCGAAACGAGGGTACCACGTTCAGATCTTGAATCCGTATACCACCTTCGAGGAACGCGCCGGCGCACTGAATTGGTGCAAAACAGATGATCTTGATCTTGTGGCCATCGCCCATGCCATCAAAAGCAACAAAGCCACTGAAAACCAGCTTTTGAATGGCGTGCAGCGTCAGCTCCATGTCTTGACTCGAGCACGGCGCTCTGAGACACGGAAGCGTGCTTCCTTGCGTACAGAGATTCGAGCACTTATGGACCTCATCTGGCGCGAGTACCAAGGATATGCAGATTATTCAGCCGGTAGAGCTCGAAAAATCAAAGTATTCAGTGACTTCTGGGGGAAAGCCTCGCTCTTCTTCATGGAGCATTATCCACACCCCGCTGCTGTCCTGAAACTAGGGGAGACCGGGCTACGGAAGCTCTCGATTCAGCATAATCTCAAATTGCGAAACACCACCATCCAGAAGCTCTTGCACGTCGCTGAACAAGCGTTATCGAGAAACTTACAGGAACTTCGGCCTGAGCTTATGTTACTGAAAATGAAGCTACGTGACTTACGAACATTTGATGCCAAAATTAATGTTTTGGAACAAGAGATCGAGAACCTTCTCCTTCAGACAGACGGACGACTGCTTCTTACCGTCCCGGGCTTAGGAGTGACTACCGCGGCTGAGCTTTATGCTGAAATCGGCGATGTATCTCAGTACTCGAACGCAAACCAGTTAATTAAGAAAGCTGGCACAAACCCCATTGTTAAGCAAACAGGTGGCGGCAAAGGCTCCTACCGCAAGATTTCCAAACAGGGAAACGATCACCTTCGTTATGCGGTATATCTAGCAGGTAAGAGTCTCTGCATGCATAATAAGGACCTTAAGCCTTTCTATGATCGTCTGAAGGAAAAAGGAAAACATGAACGAGCCATCTTTGTTGCAATGGGTAATAAGATGCTCAAAGTCGCTTTCGCCATGCTGCGAGACCGTTTACCGTTTCAATCGCAGTGCTCTGATTATCACATCCTTGATGAGGTCAATAAGAAGTTGAACTTCAATTGCGTTATGCCGACACTAGCAGCGGCCTAACTAAGCAAGATCTTGGAACCGGTCTTTCTGGGACTGAGGGAAGATCGGATCACTTTCTTGGAGACCTTGGATCTCGTATGTCAGCTTTATCCACCTCGCCCTGTGAATGCGAATTGTACGTTAGCGTATACTCTGCACTCAGCCAGATTGCATCGCAGGATTGAAAAAACGAGGCTATTTCCTTTCAAGTCCGAGAAAGGCCGGTTTCAAGCATCGCTTCTCTGTCAGTTGCTAACTTTTTTGAAAATCTGGGGGGTTAGGTGTGTTTGGGTTACCCAGAAACCTAAAAATTCTACTTGACATAGTACGCTGATATCTTAAAAAACGCCCGGAAATCACTCCCGGGCGCTCCTATGAAATTTGGATTAATCCTGGTTTAAGCTGACGGGCAATACTCCCTGCGGCTGCAGCTCACCGACCAGAACCTTGGCCGCGACATCCAACGAAAACGGACGATTTTCATATAAGCAGAGATAGGTCTCGATCTCAGGAAACGCGTTTAAGTCGTAAGGATTCCGCGTAGATACGACGATCAGACGTTTGCCCGACAGCTGCTGAAGGCGCTGGACGAGCTTCTGCTGACCTTCAGGGATCCCCCCCTCTGCTGTGTAGGTCGCCACAACGATTTGGCTGACCTCTTGACTTTGTTCCAGTACCGCGGCAATCTCTTCGTCGCTGGGCTGCGTTCCAATCACCGTCATGACGACCTGGCCATGAAGCGGCCGCAGCGCATCCGCCAGCGTATATTGATGCACCGCCGGCTCATCGACCTCGGTGCGGTGCCGCAGCTCCGGCCAGACGACCAGCACCGGCTGATCGCTCTGCAGCGGCAAGCGGCCCGCTCCCTTCACGAGCGTCACGCTGCGCTCTGCCGCATGGCGCAGCAGCGCGGCGCTCTCCGCCTCCGGCGTCAGCGGCGCTGCCGTCGCGGTCGCGGCGGCTACCGCCTGCGCCGCACTGCCGATCCGCTTCGCCTTGAGCGCCAAAATGCGCTCGAGCGAGCGGTCAATACGCGCCTCGCTGATCCGGCCGCTCCGCACCGCTTCGGCTACCCGCTCGATCGCCGCACGCTGGTCAGCCAGCGTATGGCTCACGAGCACGAGGTCTGCGCCGGCTTCGATCGCCTGGACCGCCCCTTCGGCGATGCCATAATGCCCCGCGATCGCCTGCATCTCCAGGCAATCGGTGACGATCAGCCCGCCGAAGCCCAGCTCTTCCCGCAGCAGGCCGGTCAGCACCCGGTGCGACAACGTTGCCGGCGTCCCCTCCGGCTCAAACGCCGGAAAGATCACATGCGCCGTCATAATTGCATCAACGCCCGCCGCAATCGCCTCCCGGAACGGGACCAGCTCGACCTGGTGCAGCCGCTCCTTCCCGTGCGGGACACTGGCTAAGCCGCGGTGGGAATCCACGGCCGTATCCCCGTGGCCGGGGAAATGCTTCGCCGTCGCGATCACGTCTTCGGCCTGATATCCGCGAACCGCCGCGGCTCCATGCACGGCCACCCGGTCCGGCTGCTCCCCAAACGAGCGGACGCCAATCACGGGATTGGCCGGATTGTTGTTGACGTCGACGCACGGCGCAAAGTTAAAGTTGATGCCCAGCTGCAGCATCTCCTTGGCCGCCAGTCGCGCCACTTCCTCCGTCAACGCCGGATCATTGGCCGCCCCCAGCGCCATATTGCCGGGAATCCGGCTCATCCCTTCATGATCCAGCCGGGCTACCATCCCGCCTTCCTGATCAATCGAGATAAACAACGGAAGCTCCGGTTTGCTGCGCGGCAAGCCTTGCAAGCTTCGTGACAGCTCGGCAAGCTGCTCCACCGAAGCGATATTCCGGCGGAAATAAACTACACCCCCCACATGATACTGCTGCACCAGCGTCCGAATCTGTTCGTCCGGCACCAAGCTATGGAACCCACAAATAAATAACTGTCCGATCTTCTCCTCCAACGTCCATGCTGATAAATCCACGAGCCGTCCTCCTTGCCGCTTATCCATTAGTTTTATGATACGTTTGATTCCTTCTGCCGGTAATCCGACGGCGTCATGCCGGTATACTTCTGAAAGACCTTCGTGAAATATCGCCGTTCCTGATAGCCGATTGAACTGCCGATTTGTGCGATCGAACGCTCACTGGTACGCAGCAGGCATTTCGCCATTTCCATTCGCTGTTTGGTCAAATACTCTACAAACGTTTCGCCAAAATGGTTCTTAAAGAGTAAGCAGAAATAACTGCTGCTAATGCCGAGATAGTCGGCGATGTCCTCG
Source organism: Paenibacillus sp. MB22_1 (assembly GCF_047200555.1). NCBI lineage: Bacteria > Bacillati > Bacillota > Bacilli > Caryophanales > Paenibacillaceae > Paenibacillus > Paenibacillus sp. MB22_1. Next base: position 905,262 of record NZ_JBLADV010000001.1, on the reverse strand, counting down.
ATCCCAAAGTCGCGGCCGAGATGGTTCTGAATATAATTTTGCGCGGACATCATTAGCAGCTCCGTAGATTTCTTCGCGGACAGGGAGCTGCGCGCATGCTCGATGAGCGAAACGATGATCGACAGCAGCTCTTTCAAGCTCATCGGCTCCCGCAGCCGCTTCCATAGCCCTTCTTCCTGCTCCCTTGGGAGCATGTGCAGCTCGCGCATCTCGCGCAGCAAATGGATGAGCAAATAATGCATCAGCTTCTCCGCCGCACACGCCTGCCGTTCATCCAGACCGCCGATGTACGATTTCAATTCCCCGGCGATGCGATCCAAGACCTCGGTGCTCCCGTTGCGCAATCCGGTTCCAAGCTGCTCGATCCAGCCCCATTGCACTTCCACCGCGTCCTTATCCGGGGCGAAATCGTCTGTTGGCAGCGCGTCAGCCTTCACGAACCCTTCCTGCGCTGCTCCCAGAATCAACCGATGCTGCAAGCGATGGTACACAAGCGATAATTCCTGCAAACCATGTAGCCCTGCCGCCATGCACATCCGAACGGGAAGTTCCTCCTTGCTGCGGATGAGCTGTCGGATCCGCTCAAAGCCCGGCATCAGCGTCTCCTCGTCAACTGTCCGATCCGCTGAAGGGGACGGGAACACGAGGCACCATTCCCCCTCCCGGATCTGCAGCACAGTTAAGCCTGGCAAAACTTCGCCAAATACATCCTTCAGCGCATGCTTGATGTGCAGATTCCACGCTTTTCGTTCATGGAGCGTCCAGACGATGGATCGGTGCGAATAACCTTCCAGATCCAAGAGCAGCATGGCGTAACGCCGCTTCGCTTCACCGGCGTCCTCGTCGTCCCACAACAGCCCTTCCGCATCTGTCTCCTGTCCGAGCAAGGAATGTAATAGGAAGTTTTCATTGGCCAGATCAACCACCTGGTTCATCCGCTGCTCCTTGTTCAGGTTTTTGCGCTTCTCGCGAATCTGTTTGGCGATCCCCCGAACCGTCTCCTCCAGCTCAAAATAATTGATCGGCTTGCAAATATAATCCTTCACGCCGTAACGTATTGCAGTTCGAGCATACTCAAATTCCTGATACCCGGTCAACAGCAAAATTTCGCAAGGAATCTCCCGCTCCCGGAGCTCCTGCAGCAGTTGAATGCCGTCCATCACCGGCATGCGGATATCGCTTAAGATCAAGTCGGGACGATGCTGCGAAGCCATCTCTAACGCTTCCTTACCGTTCTTGGCCAACAAAACAACTTCAAACCCCATTTCCTCCCAAGGCAAAACCTTCGACAAGTTCGTGAGTATATGAATTTCGTCGTCAACCAGCAACGCTTTTAATTTCATCGTGATCCCCCGCCTCATATCTTGGTATCACACATTGAATCGTCGTCCCGTACCCGGGCTGCGAGCAAATAAACAATCCGTATCTGCTGCCATACTGAAATCTTAGCCGATCCGACACGCTGCGAAGCCCCAAGCCCCGGCGTTCATGATTCGGATATGGCGCCATGGAACGATACGCCGGATCGTCCAAATCCGCGTATTGGATCTTCGCCAGCTGCTCATTGGTCATCCCAATTCCGTTATCTTCAACCCTTAGCAGAATGCGGTCTTGCTCCATTCTCCCCGTGACCGTGATCCTGCCTTTATAATCGATGCCCTCAAACCCGTGCTGAATGCTGTTCTCCACGAGCGGCTGCAGCGTTAATTTCAACAGCAGACAGTTCATCATTTCGTCCGGAATATCAATCGAATACTCAAACAACTCCTCGAAACGGAACTTCTGAATTTCCAAATAGCTGCGCATATGCTCGATTTCGAGGCTCAGCTTGATCTCTTCCTTGTCTTGAATACTGATCCGCAAAATATTCGCCAGCCGCAGCACCATTTCGCTGACCTTGCGCCCTTCGTTTTGGACGGCAAGCACGTTAATCGATTCCAACGTATTAAACAGGAAATGCGGCTTAATCTGAGCCTGCAGGACGCGCAGCTCGGCGTTGGCCTTCAGCCGTTGCTCCCGTTTCACTTGCTCAAACAGCTCATTGATTTTATCCATCTGGTTATTGAAGCCCTTCTGCAGCAGAAGCAGCTCATCGTCGCCTTTCTCATCTACCCGAGCTTTCAGGTCACCGCTTTCCACCTTGCGCATGAACCTGACAATCACACCAATCGTTCCCGTGATCCGGTTCATAAAGATCAAGTTAAATAACATCGCCGTCAGCACGCACACACAAATAATGGCAACAAACCATTTGGCAAAGGTCGTCACCTCCTGCGACAAATAGCTCCAGGAAGTAACCGAAACTAGACTCCACGGATAATCCTGCAATTTATAAATGGAGATAACGCTCTCTTGGTTGTTAAATTTACCTTTAAAGCTCCGATACCCCTCGCCGCTCTCCCATTTCAATTTCTTTGGCAGGTACGCTTCGATTTGCTGTCCATCCAACTCCAATTGATAATCGTATAGAATCAGGCCTTTGTCATTCACCAGCATAAACCGGGTATCGCGCATCTGACTGCCCAGCTTCAGGTTCTGAAAAATCTTCTCGAACTCCCAGTTCTTGATCTGCACCACCAGCACGCCAACCCGCTCCAGATTGCTAAGCTCCTTAATCAGGCGGATTTGCGTAAACACGTTGTCCGATCCGGTTAATTCCGGATATTCGTGGGGAGCGATCCATTTCGGTTGGCCGTTAAGGGCCATCACTTCGTTATATAAAGGATGCTCCTTGAATTTTTCGTAGGGCGGCGTCTCGAAATTTTCCTTATTAAATATCGCGATGACATTGGATTGCCGGCCCCCATGGATGTTGTACAAAAACGCGTAGTCAATGGCCGGATGGCTATACAGCAGGGAACGGAAATTTCGCTGATTGGCGTTCAGCTCCAGTTGGGTCGTGGCCGTCAAATCCTGGGTATCCGGGTCCTTGGCTGATAAAGCGGCCTGAAACACCCCTTTGGAGATGCCATTATCCGTGACGTTATTCATCTCCTGAAAGACGTTCTTAATGCTGTAGCTGATCGCCTTCAGTGAATATTCCGCCTGCTGGCTGTATTTCTTCTCAATCGAGTTAAACGTAATCCAAAACGTGATAATGCCTAACACAAACAATGGAATGATGACTAAACCCAAAAAGGCGGTAAACAGCTTAATGCGCAAATTCATCGGCGGCAGCTCCCAATTGGTAAGACTATCCCTATTCTAACACGCCACGATCTAACCCTTAACGCTGCCGGCCGTAACGCCTTCAATTATTTTTTCCTGAAGCACCGCATAGATGATCATGACCGGCAGCACGCTGAACACGATGCCAGCTGACATCTGCGCGTAGTTGGTGTTGTACGCATCGCGGAACCCAACCATCCCGACCGGGAGCGTACGAAGTTCTTCTTTGGATAGAAAATAGTTCGCCAGCAAAAACTCGTTCCAGTTGCCGAGGAAATTGATGATAAACACCGTCACGATCGCCGGTACTGTCAGGGGCAGCATCACGCGAAAGAACATCCCCGCTGAGCCTAAACCGTCCATGACAGCTGCTTCTTCAATTTCACCAGGGATCGAGCGCATAAACGCCGCCAGAATGATGACCGAAAACGGAATCGCGTTCGCCACATAAGGCAAAATCAACGCCATATGCGTGTCGAGCACGTTCAGGTTGCGCATCATGCCGTAGATCGGCAGCAGCAACGAGTTGTTGGGGATCAGCATCCCCAGCAGGATCAGCTGGAACACGACCGCGCTGATCCGATTGTACCGCATGCGCGTTACGGCAAAGGCCAGCATCGCAGCAAACAGGATCGACAAGCACGCCGATAATACACCGATATATAAGCTATTGAAAAAAAACGTGCTGATCTTGGCGTTCACCCAAGCATTCATGTAATTGTCAAAAATAATCGACGACGGCAACCCAAACGGATTGGAGGCGATCGCTTGGTTATCGGTTTTGACCGAAGAGAACAACACGAACAGAAACGGATACAAAATGATGAGTAGATACGCCATCAGGAACAGATGCGGGATCGTCTTTTTCAGCACTCTCATCAGTATTCAATCCTTTCTGTGCGTCGAACGACAAGGATTTGGTACAAGGCGGTAATAATGATCGTAAAGGCAAAGATCAGTACGGCGATGGCGTTGCCAAACCCGTGGCGGAAGCTGGTGATCGCGTAACGGATCATGTACGTCGCCATGACGTCCGTCGAGCCGGCCGGCCCGCCCTTGGTCATGACCAGCACAATATCGGCCGCTTTCATGGCGCCAGCCACCGACAGCATCACGACGACGCTAATGATCGGCATGATCAGCGGAATGGTGATTCGGATCGCCCGTTGGATGCCGCCCGCTCCATCAATCGCCGCCGCTTCGTCCAACTCGCGCGGGATCGCCAGGATCGCCGCCAGGACCATTACGATGTAGAACCCCGTCCACTGCCAAGCATTCGTAATCAGGATGGAGAGCATCGCCCAATTTTTGTCGGACAGCCAGTACACCGGGGGAATGCCAAAGATCCCAAGCACTTGGTTCATCAACCCGAAATCCGGGTTATAAATGAACCCCCACAAAATACCGATCACGGCAGTGGACATGATCGACGGCATAAAGACCGCGGTCTTATACAGTCCCTTGAGCTTCTTGACGTTTGCGATTAAGAGGGAGAAAAAAACGATCAGCGGAACTTGGATCAGACAGGAGAACAGAATGAAATATACATTGTTCCGCACCGATTTCCAGAACGCTTGATCCTTAAACGCCATCTCGTAATTATCCAAACCGATATAGGTCATATGCTTGGAAATACCGTTCCAGCTGGTAAAGCTGTTGTTGATGGCGGTAAAGATTGGATAGATGAAAAAGGCAAGAAACAAGATCAATGCCGGGAGAACAAATAAGCTGTAAATCAGAGGACTTCTGAGCGCTTTATTCATGCCTATACCTCCGTAGTTGGAAGCAAGGGCGTCCCCAGAACCGCTGCCGGCGGGTGACGCCCTTGTTCGATGATCAGTCTTAAGAATTAACGATTATTCCGCTGCGGCATTGGCTGCATCTTGCGCTGCCTGCACATTTTCCAGCATCTTCGCCGGCTCGATTTCGCCGCCGATGATTTGTTGAATGCCCATGCTCAGCGCCGTATTCACTTCCGCTTGCACGAGCGCGTCAAACGCCGGGAAGGAAGTGCCGATTTCACTTACCGCTCTAAAAATATCCTGCATCAGCGGGTCGTCGGACGCCGTCTTCATTTGCTCCAAATCCATCTTCATGGCCGGAAGTACGCCGTCTTCTTTCAAGCCGCGCAGCTGCATTTCTTCCGTCCACATGTTCTTAATGAACTCCTTAACGGCCGCCAGCTTCCGCGGATCCTCAGCAACCGCACTGGAGAAGCCGTAACCGTTGTTGGCATCCTGCATGACGACGACCGGATCCCCTTCATTCAACGGCGGCATATTGAAGAAGCCGATTTTACCCACCATATCGCCGGCTTGAGCCGGATCGCGGAAGACGGAGTTCGCCCAGGAGCCGTCCATCATCATGATAGCCTCGCCCGTAATAACCTGGTTTCTCATATCCGCGTATTCAAAGCCCAGTTCGCCTTTCTTAAAGTAACCTTTTTGAACCCATTCCTGATGTTTGGCAATCGCCTTAACCATATTCTCGTCCGTCCATTTCGTTGCGCCTGTCTTGAAGCCGTAAGTGATCTCCGGACCGGCAAAATAGGACCACAGGTTATTGGTCGTCATCAGCGGAATCCAAGCATCCTTGGAGGACTGAGCAAACGGGATTTTGCCGTCCGCCTTGATTTTCTCAGCGATTTGCTCCAGCTCCCCAAGCGTCTTCGGCACACTCAGCCCTTTGGATTCAAAGTACTCTTTATTATAGAAATACCCTTCGATGGAACCCCCGATTGGCAAGCCGTATACTTTGCCGTCAAGGGTAAACGGATCCAGTGTCGTAAATTTATCTTTAATGCCCAATTCTTCGATGATCGGTGTCAAATCCAGCATCAGGCCTTCCTTGGCATATAGCTGGGCATCCGGACTGCCAAATACGTCGAAGATTTCCGGCGGTTTGCCCGCGGCCATTTCGCCCCGCAGCTTCTCTTTGCGGTTCACTTCGGAGTCCACCGCATCCAGCTTGATGGTTAAGCCCGGTACAGCAGCTTCCGTCTTCTTGACGACGTCCTCCAGCATCGCCAGGCGGAACTTCTTGGATTCCCCAACCTGGGTGTGGCGGATCGTGATTTCAAACGGATCGTTGTTCGTTTCCGTTTCGGTCCCCGCATTTGACGTGCCCTGACTTTCATTCGACGGGGCAGGGGCAGCATTGTTTCCGTTGTTGCCGGATTTGCCGCAGCCGGCGAGCAGCGCGGATGCAACAAACACAAGAGACAGCAGCAGCACCAAACTCTTCCTCATGTTAGATAGACCCTCCTCAAACTCGTTTATGTGATACACCCTCATTATAGAAAGCGTCACCACCTTTGATAAGGAGGACATTTTTCTATTAAGGGGATAATATCCTCTAAAAACCAAAATGAAAACGGTTAAACCTAACGTATATCGAGAGGTTTAACCGTTTGGAATTGAGATATTGGATTTTAGTGTGAGAATATATGACATAGATTTCACGGTTTGGCTGGTACTTGCTGCTCGCCTTCACGAATCAACCGATAAGCTCGTTCGATCTCTTCATCCGTTGGCGAAGGTACGCCTTCCAGCGGATAAGCCCAACCGAGCTCCTGCCATTTGTACACGCCCATTTGGTGGTAAGGAAGAATTTCGAATTTCTCCACGCCCTTCAGGCTGCCGATAAATCTCCCAAGCTCCAGTAAATCCTGCTCATCGTCGTGGATGCCGGGCACATACACGTGACGAATCCACATTTTCCGATCATGATCCGACAGCCAGCGTGCCATCTTCAACATTCGATCGTTGGGTTTGCCCGTCAGCTTGATATGCTTCTCGTTGTCGATATGCTTCAGATCCAGCAGGACCAGATCCGTTACATCCAGCAGATCGCGAATTTTATCCCCTTCATTATAGCCGTTCGTATCCAGCGTCGTATGAAGGTTCCAGCGTTTCTTCACTTCCCGGAACAATTCCGTGACAAACGGCGCCTGCAGCGTCGCTTCGCCGCCGGATACCGTCAGTCCGCCGCCCGATGTACGGTAATAGTTCAAATACGGCTCGATCTCGGCCAGAACTTCCTCGACGGTCATCTCCTTGCCTTCCGTCAAGCTCCAGGTGTCCGGGTTATGGCAATATTGGCACTGCAGCAAGCAGCCTTGCATAAAGAGGACGAAACGAATCCCCGGTCCATCTACGGTTCCGAACGTTTCTAACGAATGTATGCGACCTTTAAGCATCTTCGTCACCCTTTCCCTAATTCGCCTCCGATAAAGGAATGAGGAGAAAGGCGATCCAAGCCCAACTCCCCATTTTATCGTTCAGCTTCAATTGTTGCTGCCCGTCAGCAGGTTATTACATTTTGCCGTGGAAGGTCCGGTTGATGACATCTAGTTGTTGTTCACGGGTCAACTTGATGAAGTTCACCGCATAACCCGATACACGGATTGTTAATTGCGGATAGTTTTCCGGATGTTCCATTGCGTCCAGCAGTTGTTCGCGGTCAAAGACGTTTACGTTCAAGTGATGCGCTTTGCTGCCGAAGTATCCGTCCATCATCGATACGAGGTTCGATTTTCGGGTTTCCGTGTCTTTACCCAAGGCCTTCGGCACGATCGAGAACGTATTCGAGATGCCGTCCAAGCTGTGCTCATATGGCAGCTTCGCTACCGAGCTCAGGGAAGCTAACGCCCCTTTCTTGTCGCGGCCGTGCATCGGGTTCGCCCCTGGTGCGAACGGTTCGCCGGCTTTACGTCCGTCCGGCGTGCTGCCTGTTTTCTTACCATATACAACGTTCGACGTAATTGTCAATACCGATTGGGTTGGCAGCGAGTTGCGGTACGTTTTATGCTTGCGGATCATGCCCATAAACGTTTCAACCAGCTCTACCGCAATTTGGTCAACGCGGTCGTCGTTGTTTCCGTAGCAAGGGAACTCGCCTTCGATTTCGAAGTCTACGGCAATGCCGTTTTCGTTGCGGATCGGTTTCACTTTGGCATATTTGATCGCACTGAGCGAGTCAGCCGCTACGGACAAGCCGGCGATACCGCAAGCCATCGTGCGGAGAATGTCGCGGTCGTGCAGCGCCATCTCGATCCGTTCGTAGCAGTATTTATCGTGCATGTAGTGGATCACGTTCAAGGTGTTCACGTACAGCTTAGCCAGCCATTCCATCATCGGGATAAAGCGTTTCTTCACTTCGTCATAGTCGAGGTATTCCGAAGTGATGGCCGGATATTCCGGACCAACTTGGACGCCGGATTTTTCATCCTTACCGCCGTTGATCGCATACAGCAGAGCTTTCGCCAAGTTTGCGCGAGCGCCGAAGAACTGCATTTGTTTCCCGATTCTCATCGCGGAGACGCAGCATGCGATACCGTAATCGTCACCGTAAATCGGACGCATCAGATCGTCGTTTTCATATTGAATCGAGCTCGTCTCGATCGATACCTTCGCGCAGTATTTCTTGAAGGCGTCAGGCAGTTGCTCCGACCAGAGCACGGTCAGGTTTGGTTCTGGAGCCGGCCCCAGGTTGTACAGCGTATGCAGGAAGCGGAAGCTGTTCTTGGTTACGAGCGTCTTGCCGTTTACGGACATCCCGCCGATCGATTCCGTTACCCAAGTTGGGTCGCCGCTGAACAGTTCGTTGTACTCTGGCGTTCTCAGGAATTTCACGATCCGCAGCTTCATGACGAAATGGTCAACCAATTCTTGAGCTGCTTCTTCGGTTAATGTTCCTTCGGCCAGATCGCGTTCGATGTAAATATCGAGGAACGAAGATACGCGTCCGAGGGACATTGCCGCACCGTCTTGTTCTTTGACCGCTGCCAGATAACCGAAGTACAACCATTGGAAAGCTTCCTTCGCATTGTTCGCCGGTCTGGAAATGTCGAATCCGTACATTTCGCCGAGCTGTTTCAATTCGCCTAAAGCGCGAATTTGTTCAGAAATTTCTTCCCGAAGCCGGATCACATCTTCATCGATGACATCTACTTCAAGAGATTTCAATTCTTGTTGTTTTTGCTTGATCAAGAAGTCTACGCCGTACAGGGCAACGCGGCGATAGTCCCCGATGATCCGACCGCGTCCGTATGCGTCAGGAAGGCCAGTGATAATTCCGGCTTTACGGGCGGCTCTCATTTCCGATGTATAAGCATCAAATACCCCTTGGTTATGGGTTTTGCGAATCGTTGTAAACAGATTTACGATCTCAGCTGGCAGATCAAAGCCATAAGCTTTGCACGCATTGATGACCATGTTGATCCCGCCGAATGGATGGATCGTGCGTTGGAAAGGGGCTGAGCCCTGAACGCCTACGATTTGTTCCTTCTCTTTATCCAAATATCCAGGAGCATGGGAAGTGATCGTGGATGGCGTGTTCACGTCTACATCCAGGACCCCGCCGGCTTCCCGTTCTTTCACGGACAGCTGCGATACGATATCCCACAACGCTTTCGTGTTCGCCGAAGCGCCTTTCAAGAAGGACTCATTACCTTCATAAGGATTCACGTTCGATTGGATAAAATCGCGCGTATCCACTTCCTTCATCCATTTCCCAGGTTTGAAGCCTCTCCATGCGTTTTGCGCCTTGGTTTCTGTTACTTCTCTTTCGATCACCGACATCTTGATTCCCTCCATTTTTATATGTGGTCGCGGTTGAAGGTCTATCCCGCGCCTCATGATCCCTAAAATTTGTGATACTTTTCACAACTTAGACAATTATGGTGCCCGGCCCCGAAGGACCGGGTTCCACTCCGTTAACAAACTTCTGAGGGATCATTTATATTGTAATCATAGCTCTTCCTATCCAAAAGTATTGTGACAAATATCACATTCAGTGATATTTGTCACCATTTTTACACGCCTGTTCACTTATTCTTCAAATCTTCCATAGAAGGCGTCGCGATAAATCTCAGCCAACTCGCTGACCAGCGGCAGCTTCGGATTCGCAGTCGTACATTGGTCTTCGAAGGCACGGTCCGCCAGGTAATCGACGCGCGATTCGAAATCCTTCGCATCGAAGCCAAGCGCTTGGAACGATTCCGGAATGCCCAGCTTCTTGTTCAGATCGCGCACCGCTTTGATCAAGCTCTTCACGCCTTCTTCCGTCGTGCGAGCCGGCAGACCCAGAATGCGGGCGATTTCCGCATAACGTTCATCGGCAACGAAGTTTCTGTATTTCGGCCATGCCGCGAATTTCGTTGGTTTCTTCGCATTGTAGCGGATGACGTGCGGCATCAGAATCGCATTGGTACGTCCATGGGCCGTACCGTATTGACCGCCCCATTTATGCGCCAAGCTGTGGTTGATGCCAAGGAATGCGTTGGCGAACGCCATCCCTGCGAGCGTCGAAGCATTGTGCATTTTCTCGCGGGCCAGCTTGTCGCCGGTCAGCGCCGATTTCTCCAGGTATTGGAATACCAGCTGGATCGCTTTGATCGCCAGACCGTCCGTGTAGTCGTTAGCCATGACCGAGACGTAAGCTTCGATCGCATGCGTCAGTACGTCCATACCGGTATCTGCAACAGCCACTTTCGGCAAGCTGTAGACGAACTCAGGGTCAATGATCGCAACGTCCGGCGTCAGCTCGTAATCCGCCAACGGGTATTTCGTGTTGCCGTTGATTTTATCGGTAATAACCGAGAACGAGGTAACTTCGGAACCGGTACCCGATGTCGTTGGAATGGCCACGAATTTCGCTTTTTGGCCAAGACGCGGATATTTGTAGATCCGTTTTCGGATATCCATGAATTTTTGCTTCAGATTGTGGAAGTCGGTATCCGGATATTCATAGAACAGCCACATGCCTTTCGCCGCGTCCATCGGCGAACCGCCGCCCAGGGCGATAATGCAGTCCGGTTGGAACTTCGCCATCAGTTCAGTACCGCGTTGTACGGTCGTGGTCGATGGATCCGGTTCAACGTCCGAGAACACTTCGATGGCTACCGGCGTTTGGCGTTGACGCAGGAAATGTTCGACTCTTTCCACGTAGCCGAGCTTCACCATCATCGGGTCAGTAACGATCATGACGCGGGAGATGTCCGGCATCTTCGCCAAGTATTGCGTCGAGTTTTTCTCGAAGTAAATTTTGCTAGGCACTTTAAACCATTGCATGTTCACGGTACGATGATTCACCCTTTTCACGTTGATCAGATTCACGGCCGTGACGTTCGACGAAGTCGAGTTGCGTCCGTACGATCCGCAGCCCAGCGTCAGCGACGGCAGGTTTGTGTTGTAGATGTCGCCGATACCGCCTTGCGAAGAAGGTTGGTTCACCAGGATCCGGCAAGTTGGCATCCGATCGGAGAATTGTTGAATCACTTCCTCATTGTTCGAGTGGATTACCGAGGAGTGACCCATGCCGCCGAATTGCACAACTTCCAGCGCACGTTTAATGCCTTCCTCTGCATTCTTCACTTTGTAGCAAGCAAGTACAGGACTCAACTTCTCTGCGGACAATGGGAATTTCGGACCAACGCCTTCGATCTCGGCAACGAGAATTTTCGTTCCGGCCGGGACGTCGATGCCGCACATTTCCGCGATTTTTACAGCCGATTGACCAACGATCGCAGGGTTCACCGCACATTTCTCCGCGTTGATGGCGCCTGCGGTCAGCTTGGCAGCTTCTTCTTTATTGACAAAATAGCAGCCGTTGGCGATCATTTTCTTCTTCACTTGGTCGAAGATCGGTTCTTCGATAATCACCGCTTGCTCGGATGCGCAAATCATACCGTTGTCAAACGTTTTGGACAGGATCAGGTCGTTGACCGCTTGATCCAGATCGGCGCTCTTCTCAATGAAGCAAGGAACGTTACCAGGGCCTACGCCGAGGGCCGGCTTACCGCAGCTATAAGCTGCTTTAACCATCGCGGAACCGCCGGTAGCCAGAATGCAAGCGACATCCGGGTGATTCATCAGCGCGTTCGTGCGGTCCATAGATGGATTTTCGATCCATTGGATACAGTCCGCAGGTGCCCCGTGTTTAACAGCGGCTTCAAGCAATATTTTAGCGGCTTCCGTGCTGCAGGCTTGCGCGGATGGATGGAAGCCGAAGATGATCGGGTTGCGAGTTTTGATGGCGATCAGAGATTTAAAGATGGTGGTCGACGTTGGGTTCGTGACCGGGGTAATCCCCATGATGATCCCAACCGGCTCGGCGATTTTTTGGAAGCTCTCGTAAGGATTGTCTTCGATGACGCCTACAGTTTTTTGGTACTTAATGCTGTTCCAGATATACTCGGTTGCAAACATGTTCTTGATGATTTTATCTTCGTATACGCCGCGTCCCGTTTCCTCGATCGCCATTTTCGCCAGATGCATATGCTTGTCGAGCCCAGCCAAAGCCATCGCTTGCACGATCTTATCGATCTGCTCCTGATCCATGCTCATGAATGCTTCGGAAGCTTTCTTGGCTTTGTCGATCAACGTTTGAATATACTCTTGCGCGGTTGGCTGAGCCTTAGCAGCTACTTCGTTTTTAACAGCCATCTCTCTCATCCTCCTAAATTTTTGGATTAGGGATTTGCTTGCACATGGTGGACTAAGTTTTATATTGTGAAAAAATTCACTTATAAGCGAATCCCTATGAAGCTTGTGTGCTTCTCTTTATGTCTTGATCATAGCACAGGATTTTTGTTTTGTATAGTGAATTTTTTCACATACTTTAAAAAAGTTGAAAGTTTTTCGCTTGCCACGATAAATTTTTCATATATACTTTACATTGTGTACATAGTGTCTCTTTGAAATACTTATCGAATGCTGCGAGCGCCAGTTTATTAATTTGCACCGTTTATAACGTGAATATCCGATTCGACATAGTGAAATTTCTCACAATGTTCACTTTTTCGGGCTTTACAGCCCCCAAAAACTAAAAAAAACGGGTTATAATTAATTTAAAATTTTCAGAAAAATTTGGAGCACAAAGGGGAAATCGATGATGAGTGAAATTGTTAATGCCACCCTGCCCCGCGGCAATACGAGCTGTTTTTCAGAGCAAAACTTCAATCGCCTTCTCGTTACGATGAAAGACAAATCTTATCCCGAGGGGACACATTTGTTCTGGGAAGGTGACTATTCCGATAAACTGTTCTACATCAAGCGCGGCCGTGTGAAGTTGACGAAATCGACGGATGAGGGCAAAGAATTGATCCTCTACATGTATGGTGTCGGCGATATGGTTGGGCAAGCCGATCCGTTCTTCAGCTCGAAGCATAGCTTTACCGCCGAAGTCATCGAAGACTGTGAAATCGGCATTATCGAGCAGAAGGACCTGGAAATCATGATCTGTCAGCATTGCGATTTCGCCATCGATTTCATGAAATGGATGGGCATCCATCACCGTTTGACGCAAACCAAATTCCGCGATCTGATGATGTACGGCAAACCGGGCGCTTTGTGCTCGACCTTGATTCGCTTGAGCAATACGTACGGTGAGCCGCACGGAGACGCCATTCTGATCAATAAGAAGATCACCCATACTGACTTGTCCAACATGATCGGGGCAACGCGCGAAAGCGTCAACCGGATGCTGAGCGACCTGCGCAAGAAGGATGCGCTGGACTATGAGAACGGGATGATCGTGATCAAAGATCTGGTCATGCTGCAAGATATTTGCCACTGCGAGCTGTGCCCGAACGAAATCTGCCGCATTTAACCGCCTAGTACTCGCCCCATATTCGGCGTTAGTTCTAGCGATTTGAACCGTCCCTTGAGTGCAGGGCGGTTTTTTTGCTTTCTATCAACGTGCAAAAAAATCCCCCAATCCTCTTCGCTACCCATTGAGGTTGGGGGATAATTTGCATCTATACTTTCTTGCGCACGGGCGAAATGAACCAATAAGCCATGCCGACGAAAACTGCGCCGCCCACCATATTGCCCAGCGTGACCGGCACCATGTTGTGCAGCCAGCCGGCGAACGTCACCGTATCCGGATGGTTTGGCAGCAGCAACGACAAGCTGAGCAGCGTCATATTGGCCACGCTATGCTCATAGCCGCTGGCGATAAACGCATAGAGACACCACCAGATCAGAACGAGCTTAGCGATATCCTCCTTGGCCCGGTTCGCCATCCACAGCGCCAAGCAAACAAGCCAGTTACACAGAATCCCGCGAAAAAACAGCTCCGATACCGGGGCGCCCATCTTCTTGGCTGAAGCAGCAAAGATCAGATGCTCCGGTGCGGCCGTCTTAAACAAGCCGCTGCCGACGATCAGCAGGCAAAGCATGAGCGCGCCCGCCAGGTTCCCCATAAACACGAGGGTCCAGTTTTTGGCCGTATCGCCGACCGTCGTTCGCTTCGCCAGCGTGCTTGCCGTAAAAAACATATTATTGCCGGTAAACAGCTCCGAGCCGGCAAACACAACCAGCGTCAGGGCGAGTCCGAAGGACATCCCCATCAGCATCGTCTGATACGGCGACTTGGCCGCCGCCAACGGCCCGCCGATGCTGAAGATCAAGATAATGCCTAGACCGACATAAGCGCCGGCCAGCATCGCCGACACGAGGTACCTCGGCAGGCTTTCGTTCATCTTTTCCTTCTTCTTCACCGCCGCTTCCACAATCGCTTCTACATTTGGCGTAAACATTTGTGCTCCTCCCCCAAATCAAACTTGCCTCATCCTTCAAAAATAGCGCGGCGACCTTCCGATCACCGCGCTATCGATCGCCGCACTACGCTCGCTGCAGCTCAGCTGCGGCAAGGTAGACCTGTCCGTCCTCCACCTTAACCGGGAATATCATGACCTGCCCGGTATCCGGTGCTTGAACGAGCCCGGTAGTCAGGTCGATTTTCCAGTCGTACAACGGATCATACAGATAATGTCCCGATACGATCCCCTCGGCCAGCGGTCCGCCCTTCGGATGCGGATTTTGGTTCAGCGCCGCAAATATCCGGTCATCTGATGTTCGGAACACCGCTATCTGCAGGTCGCCCACTTCCACGACACGCCCGATTTGCGGCAGAAAATCCTCCAAGGCGCCAACAGGATAAAACGTTTCTCCCTTACTCTCCATACTCATGCACCATAACCCCTTTCCCTATGAACGCTGTATTAAAGCTGGCTGCTCACTTCTAACGAGTGATACAATTTGCCAAGCTGTTCCTTGTCGTTCAGCACTTTTTTCCATGGATCCGATACTTGCTTCAAAGCAAATTCAATCCGTTCCATCAGCGCTTTGCGGTTCTTGACATCGTCAACGACAACCGAGCGGATATGCTCAAGCCCCATCCGTTCCACCCACTCCGACGTTCTCTCCAGGTAGTTGCCGGTTTCACGGTAGTACTGCATCAGCGCGCCGCACACTTCAATCAATTCCTCATCGGTTTTCACCTTGCACAGCGAATCCGCCAAGCGCGGCTTGATCCCGCCGTTGCCGCCGATGAAGACTTCCCAACCGCCGTCATTGCCAACGATGCCGATATCTTTGGTGCACGACTCGGCGCAGTTACGCGGACATCCGTTTACCGCCATCTTGAATTTCGCCGGGAAGTCCAGCCGCTCGAATTTTCGCTCCAGCAGCGCGCCCATGCCCATCGAATCTTGGGTGCCAAAGCGGCAGAACTGCGAACCAACGCAGGTTTTTACGGTGCGCAACGATTTGGCATAGGCATAACCCGACGGCATATCCAGCTCCGCCCACACTTTCGGCAGATCCTCTTTCTTCACGCCGATCAAGTCCAGCCGTTGGCCGCCCGTGACCTTGACCACCTTAACATTGTATTTCAACGAAACATCGGCGATTTTCTTCAGATCCTCCGGCGTCGTGACGCCGCCGTACATCCGCGGCACCACGGTATACGTGCCATCCTTTTGAATGTTGGCATTCATCCGTTCGTTCACGAAACGCGAGGCTTTCTCATCCTCATGTGTATCCGGATAGATCATGCCCAGGTAGTAGTTGATGGCCGGCCGACACTTCGAGCAGCCTTCCGGCTGCGTCCATCCGAGCACGTTCATCACTTCTTTCGTTGTCTGCAGCCCTTTCGCCTTAATCTCGGCAACGATCTCGTCCCGGCTAAGCGTTGTGCAGCCGCAGATCCCCTGTTTCGCCGTTTGGGTAAAGCCGTCGCCAAGCACATATTGCAGGATTTGCTCGACGACCGGTTTGCAACCGCCGCAAGAACGGGTCGCTCCGGTGCTGGCCTTAATCTCGTCGACCGTCGTCATGCCCTGAGTCACAATGCACTCCACGATCGCGCCTTTCGTAACCCCGTTACAGCCGCAGACGATTTCCTCATCGCTCATCGTTTCGACCGATGCCTTCTTCTTGGTGCCGCCGCAGCAGCCCCGGCCTATCAGCGATTCGTACAACTCATCGGTCATCTCCGCGCCTTGCTTAATCAGCTTCTGCAGCTCAGCCGAATCTGTGATATCCCCGAACAGCACTGCCCCAACCAGCTTGCCGTCCTTCAGCAAAATTTTCTTATAGGTGCGTTTCCACTCGTCCTTGCTGACGATCACTGTATGCTCCGGTCCATCGATAAATTCACCGGTGGAGAATACATCCACGCCGGAAATTTTGAGCTTGGTCGATACGACCGAACCCTCATAAGGCGCGGTATCCACGCCGCTGATATGCTTCGCCAACACCATCCCCTGCTCGAACAAAGGCGCAACCAGACCGTAACAAACCCCGCGGTGCTCCGTACATTCCCCCACAGAATACACACCTTCAAGCGAGGTTTGCAGATAGTCGTTCACGACGATCCCACGGTTCACTTCGATGCCGCTGGCTTTAGCAACCGCAACATTAGGTCGGATTCCCACAGCCATAACGACGAATTCCGCCTCCAGCTCCGTCCCGTCGGCAAAGCGCAGGCCGCGAACCCGATGGTCGCCAAACAGCTCCGTCGTTTGTGCGCCCATCTTAAATTTGATCCCTTGCCGCTCCAACTCTGCTTTCAACATGCTCGCTGCCTGATGGTCTAACTGGCGTTCCATCAGATCTTCCATCAAATGTACAACCGTCACGTCCATCCCCAGTTGCACAAGGCCTTTGGCCGCTTCCAATCCCAACAGTCCACCGCCAATGACGGCCGCCTTCTTGTAGGTCTTCGCCGCCTCCAACATTTGCTTGCAGTCCGCGATGTCACGGAAGCCAACGACCCCTTCCTTATCGCTGCCTGGAATCGGCAAGATCAGCGAATTGGAGCCCGTTGCAATCAGCACTTTATCGTACGGGACGCGCAACCCATTATCGGCGACGACCTCTTTGGCTTCGGCATCAATCCGTTCCACTGCAGTTCCGACATGCAGGGTGATCCCGTTCTCTTTGTACCAGTTCAAATCGTTCAGCACGATATCGTCCAGCGTTTTGCTGCCTTCCAGCACATATGACAGCATAATTCGATTGTAGTTCGGATGCGGCTCGCTTCCGAATACCGTAATGTCAAATTTCGTAGTCAACTTCAGGATTTGCTCTACCGTGCTGATTCCGGCCATTCCGTTACCGATAACAACTAGTTTCTCTCGTTCCATTCCCATATCTTTAGAATGCCTCCTCCAATAAATACCTGGGTCTCATGCAACTTGGCGATAGTTAAAATTTGAAGTGCTCCCATGCTCCCAGTATACTTTTCAAATAAGGAGGGCTTTGTGATTCCATTCACATTAATTGTGAAAATTTTAACATACTTTTGTCATAACTTTTTCAATGTTCTGTAAAAAAATCCGCTCTCCCGGATGATCACCAGGATTACGGATCTCTAAGTTACATCGTACTTCTATTGCGTCGCCAAGGTAATCTCCACGTAGTCTTGCGGCTTTAATCTCATATCCAGGCCATTATCCAGCAGCTTCTTCCCATTCACTTTCAGGATCCATTGCTCGTCCTGCTTAGGGGTATAGCCGCCGACAGAGATAATTGATTTATGGTTAGGGTTAAACTGTACCAATCCACTGTGCTTCAGGAGATCTCGAACGGTGGTGTTATCACTGTATTTATGGACAAAATATTGCTTCTGACTGCCCCCGTCGATAATCAACAGCAAAGACGCCAGCGGAGGGATCGCTTCATAGCTGTCCACCGTCTTGACGTATACCAACAGCTTGTCGCCCATTTGCAGCTCCTGATCCCAGTTCGTAGGGGCGAGTTCCTTATCATTCAGCCGGGTTCCCCATTCCAATGCCGAATCCAGCGACACTTCCCCCACCGATTGAATGGCGGACTGGTCCTCTGTAAATTTGACAATCCCGCTGCTTGCCAAGGCATGACGTACCGTTAACCCGTCGATATAATCAAAATGCAGGTTACGCGTCACATCAGGGATAAAGGTGCCTCCATCAATCATTAATGTGATATCGTGGGGGTGTTCTACTTCTGTTGTCTGCGTCTCCGCTGGTGTCGGTTGATCCATAATCTGGCCGCGGGCGCACGCCGACGCGATTATGATTATAGCCAGTCCTGCCATACATCCAACGAACCATCGCCATCTCATGTACTTAGCCGCCCTGCCTTTCTCCACATCATTGTCCCCACTTCGGCATGATCCTATTCCTTCATCCTAAGCATACCGGACAAGGCGCAGGTTCTCAAATTTCGGGCATCCCCTGATTTTGCAAAAATAAAAGACCTCCCGTAAATAGGAGGCCTGTCGTATGTTCAGATGTCTTACTTAAGTACGTCGTGATCAACGTAGCGTTCGCCGTTCATTTCGCTGATCAACTCAATCGCGACCTTCGCGCCGTCGCCCGCGGTAATGATCGTATGCACGCTTACCCCGGCAACCGTTCCTGCTGCCCAAATGCGCGGAATGCTCGTACGGCCTTGGCCATCCGTAGCAATCACCGTTTTGATTCGAGGTTCGCGGCCTTCCTTCAGCTCCAAACCGATAGCGCTTGCAAGGTCGGTTAACGCGCCGGTGGCCAATATGATATGGGACGCTTCATAACTGCGGCCGGATTCGGTCTTCACCGTAACCGTTGAACCACCGTTCGTATCGATGTCAGTCACTTTCTCTTCAATGAACTTCGCGCCGAATTTCTCCGCTTGCTCCCGGCCGACCTTCAGCAAATCGGGTCCGGAAATGTCCTTCGCACCGTAATGATTCTCGATCCATGCCCGTTTGGTCATACTGGAGTTGCTGTCCAGAACGAGCGTTTCTTTACCTGCCTTCGCCAAGAAAAGTGCTGCACTAGCTCCTGCAGGTCCTGCTCCAATAACAATTACATCAGCCACACGTACACCTACTTTCTATGATATTCCATGCCGCCCGCTCGCCGGTAACGGCATGTTCGTTGTTTATTTAATCCACTCTTCCGCCCAGGACTGCACTTGTTCCATAACGGGACGAAGCGCCCGGCCTTTCTCCGTTAGTTCATATTCAATCCGGACCGGCGTCTCAGGATAGACATGGCGAACCAGGATTCCTTCACATTCCAGATCCTTCATCCGCTCGGATAACATTTTATCGCTCATGGAAGGAATCTGATTCGAAATATCCTTAAATCGCTTGGGACCGTCCATCAGCGTTTTGATGATCAGACCGTTCCAACGTTTGCCTAAAAACGAAAATGCCGATTCAAATCGCGGACACATTGCCTGGGAATGCTCATCCATAAAATTCACCTCGTTATCATCGCCGACCTAAGGGCTAAAAGCTTACAATTTGTTAGTATATTTCATAATAGCATATTTATTAGAGGAAAGTAAGGGGGATGCCCGGTCATTTAAAAAAACGACCGCCTAGGCGGCGGCCGCTAATATAGTATATTACGTTGGTTGTAACTTATACCCACCACATTTCGGCGGCAGAATCCTCCACCAGCACCTGCTGAAGGTTGCGTACCGCCTTCGTAAACCCTTCGTCGATCGACATCAGGCCGTCTTCATGCTCGATGCTGACGACATAGTCGTAGCCGTACAAGCGAAGGGCGCTGATGATGTCCGCCCAGGTTTTCAAATCATGGCCATAACCAACCGTACGGAACTGCCAAGCCCGGTCCTGCATCATGGTATAAGGCTGCATATCCGTAAGTCCGTAACGGTTCACGTTCACCGGATCAATCGTCGTGTCCTTGGCGTGGAAATGGTGAATCGCACCAGCCCGGCCAAGGATCGAAATCGCCTGCACCGGATCAATCCCCTGCCACCACATATGGCTCGGGTCCAAATTGGCGCCGATAGCTTCCCCGGCCGCTTCGCGCAGGCGAAGCAGCGTGGCCGGCGTATGCACGGAGAAACCGCCGTGCAGCTCCAAACCGATTTTCACATGATGCTCTGCGGCATAACGGCCCATTTCCGACCAATACGGAATCACCTTCTGGTTCCACTGCCAATCGAGGATCTCCTGGTAATCGTTCGGCCACGGTGCAACCGGCCAGTTCGGATATTTCGCGTCCTCGTGATCGCCGGGACAGCCGGAGAACGTATTTACCACCGGCACCTCCAGCAGTTCAGCCAATTGGACGGTCTTGACGAAGGCGTCATGGAACTCTTGCGCCACCGCCTTTTGCGGATGCAGAGGATTTCCGTGGCAGCTCAGCGCACTGATCGTTAATCCGCGCGATTCCACCGCCCGCTTGAACTCCTCCCGCGCTTGTTTATTCTCCAGCAGTACATCGGGATTACAATGCGCGTTGCCAGGATAACCGCCAGTCCCGATCTCTACGGCTTTTAACCCCTGGGCGGCTGCCTTATCCAACGCCTGCTCCAACGGGAGCCCTCCGAACAATACGAGAAATACGCCTAATTTCATTCCCGGTCCCCTCCCGTGATTAATCAAAATAAACGGTCTTACCTGTTCTCGCCGACTCGTAAATCGCTTCCAAAATTTCCGTGACGACCAGCGCTTGCTCCGGCTTCACCAGCGGTTCCTTATCCTCGAGAATCGCCTGCACCCAAGCTCTTGCTTCACGCGTTGCCTCGGTTTCCTGTTTGCCCTCAAAGAAGGCAACGCCGCCCGAACCCAAATCAATCTTCGTTTCATACAGGCGACTCATTTTCTCGCCGTTGATGCGCAGGCCGTTGGTCATGTCCGCGCCGCCTTCCGTCCCGCACAGCAGCGTCTTCGCTTCGCCGATATCCACGATGTTCAGCGCCCAGCTCGATTCAAGAATGATCGTCGCGCCGTTCTTCATCGTAATGAAGCCAAATGCAGAGTCCTCCACTTTAAATTCCTCCGGATTCCAAGGCCCAAACGCATTTGCTGCATTCTCGCGGCTGCCGAGTTTATGGAAGACGGAACCGGTGACGCTCTTCGGCTCGTAGTTGTTCATCAGCCACAAGGTCAGGTCTAGGGCATGGGTCCCGATATCGATCAACGGACCGCCGCCTTGCTTCTCCTCGTCGAGGAAGACGCCCCATGTCGGCACTGCCCGGCGACGAAGCGCCAGCGCCTTGCCAAGATAAATGTCGCCGAGCTCACCTTTTTCGCAAATCTCCTTCAAATACAAGCTGTCGCTGCGGAACCGGTTTTGGTAGGCGATTGTCAGCTTCTTGCCCGTACGCTTCGCTGCATCCAGCATTTGACGAGCCTGCTCTGCCGTCTTAGCCATCGGCTTCTCACACATGACATGGCGACCGGATTCCAACGAATCAATCGTAATTTCGGCGTGGGAATCGTTTGGCGTGCACACATGCACAACTTCAGCATCGCTTTCCTCTAACAGCTGGCGATAATCGGTATACACCTTGGCGTTCTCCCCGCCGTATTGCGCTGCGGCTTTGGCTGCGCGCTCCTCGATAATATCGCAAAATGCGACCATCTCCACCTCAGGCTGCTGGGCCAGGCTTGGCAAATGTTTTCCATTCGCAATCCCGCCGCAGCCGATAATGGCTACTTTCAACGTTTTAGACATGAAGTTTACCTCCTTTTTGCGCATAGTCACGCACCCATTCCATGCTTGTCTGAATGCTCGTGAGCGAATCTCCGGCGCAATGATCCTGCTCGACGATTAACCATTCCACCCCCGCAGCAATCGCAGCATCGCCGATTTCCGTGATGGCAATCTCCCCGCGGCCAAGCTCAACCGTATCCGGCGAACCGTCCGCCTTCTTGACCACGTCCTTCCAGTGCACCAGCGGAAGCCGCCCCGTATATGTAGCGATATAATCCAGCGGATTCGCTCCAGCAAAGGCGACCCAGCAGGAATCAAGCTCAACCTGCAACAGGTGTTCAGGCACTTGCTCGTAGATGGCGTCAAGCACCGGCTTGCCGTCGTGCTGTAACGTCAGCTCAAAATCATGATTATGATAGCAAAGCACCAAATCTTCCTCTTTGCACTTTTCACCGAATTTTTTCAAATCTTCGATGATTTCCGACCAACGGTTGCGGTCTTCCTCTGCCAAATAAGGAACGATGATATAGCGGCTGCCAATCGCTTTATTAAACGCCAATTCCTCGTCGATCGCTTCCTTCAACCGGGTATATGGGGTATGCGCACCAATCGCCGTTAATCCCGTCTCCCGCAAAATCTCCTGTACTTGCTCTGCCGTGCGCCCGTAAAATCCGGCAAACTCAACCCCTTGATAGCCAAGCTCTGCCACTTTGCGCAAAGTTCCTTCAAAATCCCGTTCCAAATGATCTCTTACCGTATACAACTGCAAACCAAGCTTCGTCATGATTTCATTCTCCTCTTCATCATAGTAAGTCCGATTAGAGCTCTACAGGGCTCAACAGGATATGCCGACCTTCCTTCGAGGACCGGGCAACCGCATGCATCGCCTCCAGGACATGATAAGCCAGTTTGCCGCTGGCTCGATGCTCCCGGCCTTCCTGTATCGCTTGCACCATTTCCTCAATACCGCGTCCCCGCTCGTTATCTCCGCTGGCAAACACCGGCGGCAGCGTCTCCCAAGTCTCTTCCCCGGCCCGACGCAGCTTCACCTCACCGGTAAACCAGTTCGGATCAGGGACTTCCAGCGTACCTTCGGTGCCGTAAATCTCAATCCGCGGCAGCATGCTGCCGCCCCGCACGTCAAAGCTGGTCACCAGCGTACCGATCGCCCCTCCCACAAAATCCAGCGTTGCGCTGTAATGGGTTGGCGTATGAACGGGAATCGGGGTGCCCGCTTTGGGACCGGACCCGATCGTCCGCTCCGGAATCTGGCTTCCCGCCGAACCGCTGATCCGGCGAATCGGTCCAAGTAATTGGACCAGCGCCGTCAGATAGTACGGCCCCATGTCGAACATCGGCCCGCCGCCTTCTGCATAGAAGAACTCCGGATTCGGATGCCAGCTCTCCGGCCCGCCGCTTACCATAAACGCGCTGGCTGCCGCCGGACGGCCGATCAGCCCGTCTTGAATCGCCTTGCGGGCCGTTTCCAGTCCGGCGCCAAGGAAGGTATCCGGGGCACAGCCGACGCGAAGATGGCGTGCAGCGGCCAGCTCCAGCATTCGACTGGCATCCTCCAAGTGGATGGCCAGCGGCTTCTCCACGTAGACATGCTTGCCGTGCTCCAGAGCCGCAATGTTAATCGCCGCATGGGACGAAGGCACCGTGAGATTCAGAATCAGGTCGATCTTAGGATGCCGCAACATTTCTTCAACTGTGAATACGTTTTCAATTCCGAATTCCTCGGCCCGCTCGCGCGCCTTCTCCGGAAACTGGTCGGCCAGCGCCACAACCTTCAGCCTGTCACTCTTCGCCAAATGACGGAGGTAAGCCGGACTGATGTTGCCGCAGCCGATAATGCCAATCTGGATGTCTGTCATTTTGGTCACTCCTGCCAAGCAGATGTTTGTCAATTTGATGCGCTACCCATGTACCATGGTATTTCAAATTGCTCCAATGTAAAATGAATAATATGATTGAAACATGAACAATCTGGTCATTTTTTTCGAGAACCCTGTGGAGGACACCGATGAACAAAGAGGTAAACCTGCAAATTTTACATGCCGGCTATTCGTTGCACCGCAAGCCGTTCCACACGACCCAGCCGAACGGGCACGAAAATTATCTGATCCGCCTGCAGACGTTAGGCAAATGCCGTACGCGGTTAAACGGGCGGCTGGAGTTGCTTGAGCCTGGGGATTTGCTGCTGTTTGCCCCCGGGGACCCTTACGAGCTGAAAATCGAAGCCGAAACGAACGGAACAGGCGAACCGGTGGTTTCCAGCGGAGATTACCATATTTTTTTGTCCGGGGAATGGATCGAGTCCTGGTGGAACCGCCGGCCGCTTCCGCACCGCTTGAAGGTTCCCCTGTCCGAAGGGATGGTTGGGGCCTTCCGGCAGATTATGCTGGAGCAGCGCCGCATCTCCAACCCGATGCCGGAAATCTCCGAGTACTACTTGAAGATTCTGTGCCTGGAGATCGAACGGAATTTGCTCGAGCAGCCGCAGCCCACCTATCCTACCTATCTTGCCCACCGTCTGAAAAATTATATCGAAGAAAACGCCTCCTCCCCATTTAAGCTGGAGGACGCTGCAGCCCACGTCGGCATCAGCGTGTCGCGGGCGGTGCATCTGTTCAAGCAGGCCTTTGGCACCAGCATGATTCAATACACGCTGGAGGTGCGGCTGAACATGGCGCGCGAGCGGATTATTTTCAGCCCTCTGTCGCTGGAGCACGTTGCGGAAAGCTCCGGTTTCCCCAGCTACAACTACTTTCATAAAGTATTCCGCAAGCGGTTTGGCATGTCGCCTAAGCAGTTTCGTTTATCTGCCCGGGAGAACAACACTTAACTCCGGAGCCAAAAAATCGCAAAAAAACAACGCCGCGACGGGCCAAATGATCGGCCGCCTGCGGCGTTGTTTGCATGCGTTTTTCCTTTAACTTCCGTTTGTCTGCGGCATCGCTTTCGCTTGGTGAAGCCGCGCTTTGCGCTTCTTCATGAATTTGCCCAGCAGCACGACAGCGGCGATGATGAGCAGCTCGAAGCCGTATTTAATCCAAGGGCTGGCGAACCAGTCATGAATCAGCGGTTCTTCGACGATCATCTTGGATGCTGTCCAAGCCAGCACGGCTGCCCCAATCGTAATGACGATCGGAAAGCGTTCAGTCAGCTTCAAAATCATCGTGCTGCCCCAAACCATAATCGGTACGGATACGGCCAGACCGATAATGACCAGCATGGTGTCCCCGTGCGCCGCGCCAGCTACCGCAAGCACGTTGTCGAGGCCCATCATGACATCGGCGATGATGATCGTGCGGATGGCCGCCCACATCTGGTTTCCGGCCTTGATCTCATGACTTTTCTCCTCAATCAGCAGTTTATAAGCAATCCAGACTAATGCAAGCCCCCCGGCAAGTCGTAAACCCGGGATGTTGAGCAGCTGCACGACGAGCAGTGTCATGATCACCCGGATCAGAATCGCCCCCAGGGTCCCCCATACGATAACTTTCTTCTGATCCTGTTGCGGCACATTGCGGGCGGCAAGCCCAATGACGATCGCGTTATCCCCGGCTAAGACGAGGTCGATCAGGACGATGGATAATAAGGCCATCCAAAATTCCGGTGACAGTAAGTCCATGTTCTCTCCCCTTTCTAAATGTTCCATGCAACGGATCTATTTTTTCTGGATAACGGCCTCGCCATTCACGTCAATTGCCGCAGGCCTGCAAAGGCTGCGAGACGGTACAATCGGACGTTCGATATGGCTGGGACTACGGGAAGATCCCACCGTTCCAAAAAAATACGCCGTGTCCGTATTGGGCACGACGCATTTACGCATCAAAAAAGACCTTTACCCAATACTCGCTACGGGCAAAGGTCTCGCTAACAACTCTTCGTTGCCAATAAAGCCGGGGTATGTATAACTCCCGTAATGACGACTTTATTGTAACAGCTACTCCCCTTTGGGAACCATGCATGTTTTATTGAGTTATATTATAGCACGCACTTTACGAGAGAACCAGCCTTTTATGCTATCATTTTGGCTTTGTGCCAAAACAAGTTATAATAGTGATGAAATGGAGGGATCCCAAATGAGTTCATCATCAAATTCCAATCTCAAATTAGCCACGTTTGCCGGAGGCTGCTTCTGGTGTATGGTATCACCATTCGAGGAACTGCCCGGCGTTCACGGCATTATTTCTGGATATACCGGCGGTCATACGGTGAACCCTACGTACGAGGAGGTTTGCGCCGGGAATACCGGGCATTACGAAGCCGTGCAAATTACGTACGACCCGGACATCTTTCCTTACCGCAAGCTGCTGGAGTTGTATTGGCAGCAAATTGATCCAACGGACGAAGGCGGCCAATTCCATGACCGCGGCGATTCGTACCGGACCGCGATATTTTATCATGATGAGCAGCAGCGTCTGGAAGCGGAAGCTTCCAAGCAAGAGCTTGCGCAAAGCGGCCGCTTCGATAAACCGATTGTCACCCCGATTCTGCCGGCAGCCCCATTCTATCCTGCCGAGGAGTATCATCAGCAATACCATAAGAAGAATCCGGGACACTACCGGCTGTATCGCAAAGGCTCCGGCCGCGAGGATTTCCTGGAGCGCCACTGGTCCGGCCCTGCCGATCGGGAAGAGCTGAAGCGCAAGCTGACGCCGATCCAATATGAGGTCACGCAAAATAATGCGACCGAGCGTCCTTTTACCGGAGAGTATTGGGACCATGAGGAAGAAGGCATTTACGTCGATGTCGTTTCCGGCGAGCCGTTGTTCAGCTCCCGTGACAAATACGATGCCGGCTGCGGTTGGCCGAGCTTTACCCGCCCGATCCGGAGCTACCACATCAAGGAGAGAACCGATACCAGCCATTTTATGATTCGCACTGAAGTGCGCAGCCGGCTGGGTGATTCCCATCTGGGCCACGTCTTCGAGGACGGCCCAGAACCAACGGGACTCCGCTATTGCATCAATTCCGCAGCGCTCCGCTTCGTGCCGAAGGCCGATCTGGAGAAGGAAGGGTACGGCGAATATCTGTATCTGTTTGAAGACGCGCCAAAATCGCAAAAGTAAATACCCCAACAAGAAACAGGCAGCCCCTCTCGGCCGCCTGTTTCTTGTTATTTATAGAAGAATCGCTATTGCTCGCTTTGATCGATTCCAGTCTTCTTCCGGGCGCGAAACCGCCGTACCTTCATCAGGTTGCCGCACGTCTTGTCTTCGCAGTATTTCTTCGTCCGGTTGCGCGTGTCATCGTAAAAAAACCAGCGGCAATCCGGGTTATCACACAGGCGAATTCTTGACGTTTCCCCGTGAAGCAGCGTTTCACCGAAGCTGGCGGCAATCTCTGCCCGCACATGGCGCCAGTCCTCCGTCACTGGAACATATTGCAGCCGGATGTCTCCCGGTTCTCCGGACAACCTGCGGGTAACCAGATCCTGCGCCAAATGTTTATTGAGCACCTGCCAATCCGCCTCCTCCATCTTACCGCCTCCCGCCAGTTTGACCGTTAAGGCATGCAGGCGTTCCCGAAAATGACGCATGGCCAAGACCTCTTCCGCCGGCATCGGCACAGGAGCAGTCAATTGCCATTGATTAAGGAACCACTGCTGCCAGTTCAGCTTTTCCAGCCGATCTTCGCTGCGTCCGCTTCCCCGCCAGTCATGCCACTCGCTGTTCAAAAAATCGCTCCACAATGTCTCCACTTCGAAGCCTCCAAATTTGTAACGACCTAATTCATAAATAAATGGTTACATTTCTCATTTCTTCTGCTACAATACCATTGTAACCCTTTAAATCGTAATTAGCCAGTTACAATGATGAAGGAGGAAATGAGATGAGCGTTAACCCCGTGGATTTACTCGTCGTGCAAAAGGACAATACTTGGGATGTAGAGGAATGGATCGTGCCGTTGTCGACGGCATTGGAAGGTTTGACCGCCGAGCAAGCCGCTTGGGCTCCGCCGGGAGGCGGCAATACGATCTGGCAAACCGTCAATCACATCAATTATTATAACGGGCGGATCCTCAGCCGCTTAAGAGGAATCAATCCGGGCCCGGCCTTAGAAAAAAACGAAGACACCTTCGCCGGAACCGGCGGGACCTCGGATGAAGCGGCATGGGCCGACGTTCTGGCCGAAACGAAACGAATCCAACAGGAATTGCGCGAGGCGATCGCTTCTTTAACCGATGAAGCCCTAGGGGCACCATACGCCAATACGGGCGAATCGTTCGGACGCGAGCTCTCCCGCTGGATGCTGCATGATGCCTATCATGCCGGACAAATCGTATTGATCCGCCGGCAGCAGGGATCCTGGAGATCCTAATAAATCTAAAAAAAACGGCCCGAGCCTTAAGCTCGAGCCGTTTTCTCTTTGATTGGGTGGTAAGGCAGCCGCATCGGCGACAGCTGTCCCTGACCGTAATGGACGGTCCAGGTGATCACTTTGCCGGCGATCAGCACTGCCAATATGGTAAACATCGTTTCTTTGAATGGTAAATATAACAATGAGACCGTCAGCACGACCGCATCCATGATAATAAACATCGTACCGATCTTAATGCCGGACCACTGGCTTAGCAGCATGGACAAGATATCGTCCCCGCCGCTCGCTCCGCCGGCCCGCAGTACAAGTCCCGCCCCGAAACCGGTGAGAAGACCCGACAATAATGCGGCCAACGGCAGATTGCCGTGCAGGTTCATCGTCAGCGGCGAGAATTGCTCGCACAGCTCATAAACCAGCGAAAACGTCAGTGATGCCACCACCGTATTCATCACGAACCGATGGCCCTTCAGCCACCAAGCAAGCACCACGATCGGCAAATCGAGTGCGATCATGGTTAAGGCCGGAGGCAGGTTAAACAAGTATTTGCCAAGCAACGCCAGGCCAACAAATCCGCCTTCCGACAGTCCGTTCTGAAAATTGATGTGGTAATACGTAAACGCCAATAAACTAGACCCTGCTAACATCATTAATAACCGAGTACCGTACGTTTGCCATCTTGCTTTTGTCCTCATTTGGAATCCCTCTTATCGTAGTTTGGTTGACCATCCGGCAACACCCTACGGAGTGAGTCCATGAGGAGTTCATCCTTCGCATGATTTCACGCTTCTTTCGTAGGTTTGTCGCCGAAATACCGACTAGCTACGAAAGGAGCTAAGTATAAGAGAGATCACAACGTTTCCAAATCGTCCTTTGGGATTTCGTCCTTCGGGGACACATGGTATCCTGATCCTTTCTGTTAGAATTTCTTCTATTCATATTATATCACAAAACGAATCATGACTCCACGGGACAGACGACAAGCTATTTTATTTTCTGCGAACAATGTGATAGATGTCATTGCATTTTAGTAGCAGTTCACACTTTGGCAATTTTCGATGTGACGAAAGTCACCTTTTTACGATTCAAGGCTTCCTATACTGAGGTGGAACGAAAAATCAAGGAAAGAGGGTTCACCGATGCTTGATTCAAAAACGATCGAAGTCATTAAATCCACTGTGCCGGTTCTCGAAGTTCATGGACAAACGATTACGAAAACCTTCTATCAGACCATGTTCAAAAATCATCCCGAGCTGCTGAACGTGTTTAACCATGCCAACCAACGCCAAGGCAAACAGCCTACCGCGCTGGCCAATGCGGTGTATGCCGCCGCGGCGCACATCGACCGCCTGGAAGAGATTCTTCCTGTCGTTCGCGGCATTGCCCAGAAGCACCGCGCGCTAGGAATCCAGCCGGATCAATACCCGATTGTCGGCGAGAACCTGCTCGCCGCCATCAAGACGGTGCTGGGTGACGCCGCCACCGAAGAAATCCTCGATGCTTGGGCCAAGGCGTATGGCGTCATTGCGGACGTATTTATCAGCGTAGAAGCGGAGATGTACCGCGAAGTCGAGCAGAAAGAAGGCGGTTGGCGCGGATTCCGCCGCTTCATCGTTGACCGGAAGGTTAAGGAGAGCGAGGTCATCACCTCCTTTTATCTAAAGCCGGAGGACGGCCAAGCGATTGCCTCCTATGAACCGGGGCAATACATTACTGTCCGTGTGAAACCGGAAGGCCAGGAGTTTACCCATCTGCGCCATTACAGCCTGTCCACGGCACCGGGTAAGCCACATTATCGGATTTCGGTGAAGCGGGAAGATGCCGCCGAAGATCGCCCGGCAGGCATTGTCTCCACCTATCTGCATACCCGCATCGGAGAAGGCGACGTGCTCGAACTTAGCGCGCCGGCTGGCGATTTCACGCTGGATCAAACGTCGAACCTGCCGCTCGTGCTGCTAAGCGGCGGCGTTGGTCTTACGCCGATGGTCAGCATGCTGGAAGCGGCGCTGCAAGGCGAAACCAAACGCGATATCGTCTATGTCCACGCCGCTCGCAACGCGAAGCACCATGCGATGAAGGAGCATATTGCCGAGCTCGCACGGATCAACGACAATCTGCGTGCCTACACCGTATATGAAACGTCAGAAGCCGGCGAAGGCTGCGACAAAACCGGCTATATCGATCTGCCTTGGCTGAAGACGATTACGACAGCTGACAGCGACTTTTACTTCTGCGGCCCGGTTCCGTTCATGAAGGCGGTTCGCCGCGCCTTGAAGGAATGGGGCGTACCGGACGAGCGGATTCACTTCGAATTTTTTGGCCCGGCAGACAGCCTGGAAGATACGCTCAACTAACAGAAAATCAGCCTTGAGACATACAAAAAGCGCGGACAGCAGGAGGAACCTCCCGTTATCCGCGCTTTTGTTCGTGAAGCCGGTTTACGACCGGTCGTGACCATGGCTGCGCAGCAACCGGTTCACCGTCTCTCGCCGTACGCCGATCAGCTGTCCGATCTCTTCTTGAGTCAAATAATCGGTCAAAGGTACGCCATGAGCATGCTGTCCCAGCCATTTCGTCAGCAGCTCCAGACGTTCAGCCGGCGTCCCTATCGTCAAATGGTCAAGCCGCTCCTGCATGAACCGAACCTTCTCCTGCAACAGCTGCGCGACCTCCAGCGGCTTCTTCGGATCCTCCTGAAGCTCGCGATACCATACCTGCGCAGGGATCGCTTCAACCTCGCTGCGCATGAGAGCGATCGCCGTCCCGTGCACCTCTTTCGGGGTAATCAAGGAATGATGCGGTACCGTTTCCCCCGGGTACAAAATATTAAACAAAACCATGTTCCCGTTCGGGTGCAGACGCGTTACCTTAAACAGCCCGCTCTTAATATGGTATAGAAAAGAACCATCGTCCCCTTGACGGAACAAGATTTCGCCTTTATGTAGGATCATGCCAATCTCTCCATTTCCACAACTGCCAATTAGTTTTATTATAGCAAAAACAGAGAAGACTGTCCTAACCAAGATCAAAACAAAGGCTGTCCCCGTCTATTTCTATGGGGCAGCCTTCTGTTATTACGGCCCATTGAGTTTACGATGCCAAGCTTCATAGCTGTGAACGGCAATGCCGGCAAACGATCCGTGCCTTTTCCCCAGCTCCTCCAACCTTTTCATCTCCCGGTCTAGCGAAGCAAGCGGCTGATCATGGAAGGAAACGCCGGGCCCTTCCCGGCTCTCGCCCAGCTCGACGCCCACCCAGACCCGTTTCTTTTGCCGATCCGCTTCATTCAGCGTCCGCTGCGAGATTTCATAGATGCGACCTGCGGCATCCCGGTAGGCCATAATTGCCAAATAATCGAACTGATCTACCATCCAATCGCCCAGCGGCAGCTGCAAGGCCCCGCTCGGGTGGTCGATCCGATCCAGCCAGAACGGAACGGCCGCACCGATCGCAAGATCGTTATATCTCGCCTCTTCGGTCCAGACGCGGACGCCCTCCATCCACTGCTCTACCACGGCTTCTTGATCCTTCTGCCATCGGTCCAGCAGGTAGGGCTCAACGTCCAGTTGGACGCCGGCAAACCGCTCCTCCGGCTTCCCTTCCCGGTTGAAGTCGATCACCCATTTCAGAAACGCCTCGGCTTCATCCCGGTGCTCCCGCAGCGCCCACTCCGGATGACCGCTTAAGGCATGCACCTGGATGCCTGCTTGGGCGGCAGCACGGATGAAGCTGCGGTAACTGTCCTGCTCCACCCCGCTGCCAATTTGCAAGAAGATCGTGTCCACACCCTGCCCGCGGACAAAGTTCAGCAGCTCACCCGGTTGCTGTTCGATAACCTTCGTCTCCCAAATCCAGGTCGCCTTCGCATGTGAACCCGATGGCCGGATAAAGGCCAATAACATAAGCAAAGCCATCAACAGCATCCCGCCAAGCGCAAGCAGGGCCGGCCGCTTGCTTCCCGACAACGCCCGAAGGCGGACGAAGATCGGTTTTTTGAGCATCAATCCTCGTATCCTTAACCTACGATCAGCGCTGGGGACTCTTCCTTGATATGCGCAACGGAGTGGCCGATCTTATACACATGCGGCAGCGGATAATCGCGGAACGCATTGCGCGTATCCACGATCGGCACGCCGAGGTGAGCGATTCCTTCATAATCGAAGTTGCTGTGATTCGTCACCAAGACGATGCAGTCGTAGGCTTTGAATTTATCGAGATCGTATTCGACGCTGTGCACCACGCCGCCGGATTTTTCACGGAAGCTTGTCGCATACGGGTCGTAATAGTCCACCTTGGCGCCGCTGTCCTTAAACAGCTCGTACACGGACAATCCCGGCGATTCGCGCAGGTCGGCGATATCGGGCTTGTACGCCATGCCAAGGATCAAGATGCGGGATTTCTTAATCGATTTGGCGTATTCGTTCATGATTTTGGACGTTTTATTCACGACATAATAAGGCATGTTGTCGTTGGTCGACTGCGCCAGCTCGATGAATTGGCTGTAGAACCGGAAGCCCTTCGCTTTCCAGCTCAGGTACATCGGATCCAGCGGGATGCAGTGGCCGCCGATGCCTGGTCCCGGATAGAACGGCATAAAGCCGAACGGCTTGGTCTTCGCCGCGTCGATGACTTCCCAAATGTCGATGCCCATGCGATCGCACATCATGGCCATTTCATTCACAAAAGCGATATTCACGCTGCGGAACGTGTTCTCCAGCAGCTTGGACATTTCCGCCACTTTAGGCGAGGACACAGGAACAACCGTTTGGACATATTGGGAATACAGTGCCGTCCCCAAATCCAAGCAAGCCTTGGTGGTTCCTCCGATGACTTTCGGCGTGTTGTAGGTATTAAATTTCGGATTGGACGGATCGACCCGCTCCGGCGAGAAGCAGAGGAAGAAGTCCTCGCCAACCGTATAGTCCAGCTTCTCCAGCTCGCGCTGAATCAGCTCTTCCGTCGTCCCCGGATAAGTTGTGCTTTCCAGCGTAATCAGCATGCCTTTTTTCATATACCGCTTCAACTGATCCACCACGGTGACGATATAGGAGGTATCGGGATCCTGATTTTCACTCAGCGGCGTCGGCACGCAGATGCTGACTGCGTTAATCTCGGACAATACCGCGTAATCCGTGGTTGCCTGGAATCGCCCTGTGGCCATCACTTCGGCCAGAGTTTCGGACGGGATATCGTGAATATACGATTCCCCGCGGTGGATTTTCTCGATTTTCGCTGTATCCAGATCGATGCCCACCACCCGGAATCCTTGCTTCACCATTTCCACGGCCAGCGGCAAGCCGACATAACCTAAACCCACTACGCCCAGTACGGCGGTCTTCGATTCAATCGCATTCATCAGCTTCTGGTAATGATTGTTCACAGGTTTCTACCTCCATTATGTTCTCTATATTGGAATCAGATATTATTGGATGCAACGGCGAATTCGCGCGTCGAGTTCAACCGGGGAGAACGGCTTGGTGATATAATCGTCTACCCCGTTTTGGAAGCATAAGCTGATCGTTTTCTCGACCCGCTGCTCCGTTAACACAACGATTTTAGGCATCTGCTCGTTGCCGACCTTCTGAATTTGATGGATATACGGCAGTCCATCGATCCCGTAAAGGTTCAGCTCCGTCAGCACCAGATCCGGCTTCCAATCGGCAATCAAGTCCAGGGCGGTCAAGCCGTTATCGGCTGTCATCGTTTCATAGCCCTGCATATTCAGCCGGATTTGAAGGAATTCGCGTACCGCCGGATCCCCTTCCACGATTAGGACTCGGCTTTTGACAACCAGCATGTCAGCCTTGGTAA
The DNA here is from genome assembly GCF_047200555.1 of Paenibacillus sp. MB22_1. Lineage (NCBI taxonomy): Bacteria > Bacillati > Bacillota > Bacilli > Caryophanales > Paenibacillaceae > Paenibacillus > Paenibacillus sp. MB22_1. Next base: position 871,220 of record NZ_JBLADV010000001.1, on the reverse strand, counting down.
AAATATAAATATCATCGGAGTAATTCTGTTTGGCTTTTTCCTCGATTTGACTCAGCACCTGCGGGGTAATCGCTGCCTGCGAAGTGAAGCTGGCCAGCGCCATCCGCGGACGGTAATCGGCAATGCGCTCCTGCAGCTGCTGCTTCAGGCGCAAGCCTTGATAGTGAACGGCATCCAGTGTCAGGCCTGGCAGCAGTACCGCCACGCTTCCTGGCTCATCCCCGCTCCATACATCAAACTGAAGTCCAGGTTCAGACTCCAAAATTCCCCGCACCTGGGATGCCACGTAAGAGGGGCCGCCTGCGGAATAAATGAATACCACCCCGTTTACCTCGCTGGCTGTTTCCCTCACGCGTTGCCCCATGCCGGCGTATAAGCCGGATTGTTCCGTTTGGTTATGCAGTGCTGTCAGGTTTGACATCATTCATTCCCGCCTTTCTTCTTCCGTAAGTTTATCCTTAAGTTTGGTTACTTCTTGGATCCAAGCCTTCCTTTGCCCTATCATCTCCTTTCCGGCAACCGCCGCAAAGCGGGGGAGGGAGCTCCCCGATCCCTAGGCTGACTTGGCCGGCTTGGCTGTTTTGGCAGCCGAATCTCCTTTGTCCTGCCAGCTTTGACGGGTCATCGTCCCCCAGGAGTTGTTATTGCGCATGAACTGGATATGTCCCTGAATGCGCCACAATCCCCCGAGCTGCGCGTAACCGAAAAACTTTAGCGCCGAGAACAACAACAGCTTGCACAAATCCGACAGCTTGTCGAAGCGTTTGAACGCCAGTTCCTCCAGTAAGAGCGCCCCGATACTGAGCACGTAACCGCTGAGGAAGTTGATCAGCCAGAAGATCGCAAGAATCCGCCAGTGCGTCATGTCCATCAGCGTGTACCCAATCAGGGCGAGTAACCCCGTGATTTTAAAATAAGGGTTCAGTGCTTCAAAAATAATGTTGTACGGCATCGTCAGAAGCCCCATCACCTTGTATCTCGGATTAAAGGCCATGTCGTAGTTCTCGATCATGTTCTTCAGGTTCCCGCGGCCCCAGCGCTTGCGCTGGTTCGACAGAATCCGGTACGTGTCCGGCGCTTGTGTCCAGCACACCGCTTCCGGACAGAAGGCGATACGGTACTTCAGCTTGTTCTCCAGCATGTACCGATGAAGTTTAATGATGATGTTCATATCCTCGCCGGGATACCCGCCGCGATAACCGCCGACGGCAATAACGTAATCCTTGCGGAACAGGCCAAACGCTCCCGAGACGATGATCAGCCCATTGATGGAGCTCCAGCCGATCCGGCCGCCGAGGAACGCCTTCAAGTATTCCGTGGCCTGGAACATCGGCCAGATTTTGCGAGGCAGCGAAACCTCTTTCACTGCCCCGTTCTCAATCACGCAGCCGTTGGCAATCCGCACGTCGCCGCCGATGGCCACCGTTTCCTCCGGATTTTCCATATACATCCGGGCCATCCGGATCAACGCGTCCTTCTCCAGCAACGAGTCGGCATCAATCGAAGAAATGAGCGGATAATGCGCCAGGTTGATGCCGGCATTCAGCGAATCGGCTTTACCGCCGTTCGGTTTGTCGATGACGTACAGATGCGGGTACTTCGGATTGTGGTACACCGCCGTAATCGGCTGACAGTCGATCGTGTGACGAACGTCTGGATTCTCTAGCGGCATCAGCTCAAATTCTTCCCGCAGCACGCCCAGCGTGTTGTCCTTCGATCCGTCGTTAATAACGATAACTTCATAAGTCGGATAGTTCAGGGTCATCAAGCATTTCACGTTCTCAATAACCGTGAGTTCCTCATTAAAGGCAGGCACCAGCAGCGAGACCGGCGGTACCAGTTCAGAACCGGACAGCGTGTTGTATTTCGAATAGGCCGCCCGGCGGAAGATCGTCAAAATTTGGCGGAACGAGAACGTCATAATCGAAAAATAAATCAAGTTAACCGACATGACGTAATACGTCGCAAACAGACCATAAATCAGCAAAATATCTCTAAGCAGTGGTCTCCCTCCTCTCAAGCGCAAACGCATAACGCCCCAGCGCCGGGACTTGCCCCGGCATTTCTTGGCCGCGCATCGCAGCCATCGCCACCTTCACCAGATCCGGATTGTCTTCCTTCATCAACTGAAGCAGAAGCCGGCTGGTGTCAAGCCGCGTCTCCATCAGAATGTCAGCGGCGAGATGGTGAATCGGTTTGCCATGACGCAACAGATAGACCAGCATATCTCTGAGCTGCTGCTCATGCTCCGCGCTCTTGGCAATTGAGCGGGCAATGACGATGCTCAGCGGGCTGTATTTCTGATCCTTCAGCATCGTGAGCAGCCGCGGCACCGCCTCCACCGCCCGCATCCCGCCAAGCCGGTAGGCGGCGGCGATCCGCCGGCCGTAGAACAAGCTGTCGAGCAGCTTCAGGTCCTGCTGGACAAAGCCAGCGTTGTAACATAATGCGATCAGCTTCTGCTGCAGATCGCCCTTAAATTGTTCGATCCATTCGGTTACCCGCTGTTGGATCACCCGCCGTTCCAGCTCAGTCAGCTTGCCCGGCGGCAGCGGAAGCTCCTCAGCATCGCCCAAATGAGCCTGAAGGAACATGAAATAGTCTTGGTGCTTCTGCAAGTATTCCTTCGTTTTACGCTGAATGCGCAAATGCCGGATTTTTAAGTAAAACAAGAGCAGTATGCCTATGCCGATCAGCCCCAAGCATACATAAATAAAGGCAATTGCCAGGCCAAGATGCTGACCCGCCATCTTCATTTCCTCCTCTCGGCGCCTGGTTATTCTCCCGTGGTCCTGCGATCTGGCAAGGTGCGGTAGAACGCCTGCAAGGCGTAATAACCGGACTTAAGCCGTTCGGTGTACTGCACGGTTTCCCAAGGCTGCCATACGTATTTGGGGAACGTGTCCAAAGCAACGTTCTCCCCGCTGTCACCGTGATCTGTGCCCGATTCACTTCGCTCCTCAATCCAAGGCACGAAGGTGATGCCGTCGGTCTCGGTCGTCGAGAAAGCGAGGTCCTCCTTCAAAGGCCGGTAGTCGATGACCTGGCGCGAGCTGGGATCCGCGAAGCCCAGCAGCATCCAAGGGATGCGCAGTTCTACCTCATTGCCGCTGTACTGCCAAGAAGCAAGTGAGTTGAAATCACCGCTCCCCGGGTCGGTTGTGCCGCGAATCAGCTGACCGACGGTCATGTCCTGAAACGGATGGGCCGATCGGGTATCAGGAGGCGTCATGGTCAAGCTGACCGCCAGCTTCCAGGGTTGAAACTGCACGGTTTGCTCCTCGGTGGGATCGTCCAGCATCCAATACCCGTACCGCCCATAAAGCCGGCGGTGGAAATCGTAGCTTGGCGCCACCCGCACTTCGGTCTCCTCATCGCTCCCGATATTTACGATCGCCTCGAGGCCGTCGTTTAACCGCAGCCCCGGCATCTCCGACACCGGCTGGTTGCCGCCAGGTTGCGTATTCGCACCCAGCCGGATCAACCGCTTAGCAGGGGCGAACGGCTCGCTGAGCCGCAGCCCGACATAAACGTAAGCTTCATCGTGCGTTACCTGCAGCCGGTCGATTCCAGCCGCTGGTTGATCCCAGGCTTGGACCTCTCCCTCCGGCAGCGCGTCCCAATCGTCCAGCTTGCCATCGATGATGAGGTCGTCTTCTTTCCCGGGGCCCATGGCCAACAGGCCAAATTGTTTTTCGTTGGTGAGCACATTCAGCCAAAAGGCGCGCCGATCCTCTGGGATCTCAAAGCGCATCGTATTCCACGTCTTCTTAAACCATTCGTCCTGCCACATGAACAAGATCGCGCCGGCATACCCGGTATCGTAAATATCCTTCGTCAGGGAGACGTTGATTTCGCCTTGCTCTTGTTCGTTGTGGCCCCCCTGGTTCCGCCCCCCTCGGCCGAGGTGGGAGACGCCCAGCGAAGACGGGACGCCATATTCGGTAATCATAACCGGAATGTCCTTATAGTAAGCTTTGAGCTCCTGTAAGTAAGCTTTATAGGTGTTGTAATCCCCATTTCCGTCCGGAATCGTCTCGAGCGTCTTATCCAGATGGAAAAAGTCGGGATAGTACGGATACGCGTGATAAGCAGCGAAGTATCCTGCTTCCCATTTCACCGGCCGAATATGGGTGGCATCCACACTGGCCAGATCCTCCTCGAACAACGGTTCACCAGGATGCTCCAGCACATCCGTGGTCACCCAATTCGTAAACGTGATCGGATGCTCCCAACCGTAAGCCCGCTCCTTCTGAGCCGTGTCGTCCACCAGCTCCGCGAGCCAGCTCTCAAACGGGGTTGCTTCCTCGGTCGCCGCAAAATACTGTCCTTGATACGGCGTAACATCCGCGTGCTTGCGGTTCGTATTATCCACCATTTCCGGGTCCCATTCGGTGCCGATATGCCAAGCCATGAGATAAGGAGCGGCGTTGGCGGTATATTTGCCGCCCGATGTTCCCGGCTGCTTGGGCACCTTCAAATCGCCGTATACAGCTTTGACCGCTTTTTCAATTTCCTTGTGAAAGGCTTCCTTGATCCCCGGAATATAAGCGTCCTGCTGCTCAATGAGCTGCTCTTCCGGCGACCAGATCCCTTGAATGAAATAGAGGGGATCCTTCCCTTTGTCCCGGTTGTATTTGACGAGCGCCTTGTAGAACACCGGGTTATGCACCGTATAAATACGAATGACGTTTGCGCCCATATCGTCAATTTGTTGGAACCAGCGTAAGTAGTCGTCTTCCGTGATCGGAAATTCCCCAGGAAAATGTCCCGGCACCGTCGCCCCCAGGTTGACGCCTTTGACGAACAGTTCCTCCCAGCGGCTCTCGCCGTCATAGGCGAGAAATTTGTCCCCTTCGGTGCGGAACTTCAGCTCGGTTCCGTCCTCTGCCGCATAGCTGTAATGGGGCGGCGGCCAGTTTAATACGACCAGCACCACGCAGCCTGCGATCAAGAGGCCTGCCAGAACGAGCCCGATCGCTAATCGTTTCTTCGCTAATGTCGTCATCGGATTTACCTCTTAGTTCACCTCGCTGTTCTTCTTCTCGTGCACGTTCCGTTTAAGATCGGTGCCCCTGCTGTGTCTGGCCTCCAATGAGCAATAAGGGCAGCAACCTTACGTACGGCCGCTTTTCTATGCAGCTATGCAGGTGATGATGCAGTATGGCCGATTCGCACCTCCGCTTCTCAAAATCACTTTTAATCATGAACCAACCGGACCTGTCGTGTAACTAGGCTGTTGGGAGTGTTTTACAGTTGGGCCTGTTTTCCGGGGGGATACGGATTTTCGGCACCCTTGTCCGGTTGGTTCATTTCGTGATAATAGACGTGCGAAATTCATCTAGGTTTCGCTCAATTTTTACACCCTTTTCCATAATGGTTACAAAATTGATACCAAAGTCTTGTCCGAAAATCGCGTCATTCTGCGGTTTTTCGCGATTTGCTTCCGTTACAGCCCCTCACAAAAAAAGCTTCCCAGGTCCCAGCTTGGGACTATCGTTTTTTCAGCATCTCGGAAGACGTTTTTGCGTCATGCCATCCTGACTTGATCGGCGACTTCCTTCCTAAAAAATGACGTTTTCCCGCCCACTCCCTTCCGATCCCAGCCCATCCATTTTTCACCTTCCGTTAAATCGGGTAGGAGGCTACCCATTAATTGGGCAGCCGACCTCCCACACCACCGTACGTACCGTTCGGTATACGGCGGTTCCATTAGGAATGCGCAGTAACTTGTCGATAATAATCAGAAAAGAAAAGGAATCCGAGGTTCTTCAGCCTATTGTTACCGAGGGACTTCGAGAGGATTGGGCTATTGGAGATTCTCCAATAGCCCTTTCTTGTGTTTGCGTATTCCCACGCCTTCTGTTCATGAATTCCGAGCGATATAAGCCTTTCGAGTTTCGTCCTCACTCGTTTCCATTGCTTCCAGAAGACCATTCGGATACGCCTTCTCATCCATTTATCAGTGGTTTGGAGTAGTTGTTTCATGTCAGCAAGCTTGAAATAATTTACCCATCCCATGATGTAACGCCTAAGCTTCAGCGCCCGGTCGGTGTTGCCCATTCCGTTGCTTCTCGACGTTAGCTCTTTCACTTTAGCTTTCATCTTGGATACGGATTTGGGATGGATTCTGACCCGCGTTTCCCCTTTGCTCTGGTAGAATGAGAAGCCAAGAAATTTAACTTTTGTCGCATCGTCCACGATCGTTTTCTCCCGGTTTACCTTGAGAAACAACTTCTTCTCGATGTAAGGGAGAATTTTCGTCAGGGTACGCTCCGCACTCCTCCTGCTCCGGCAGAATATGAGCATATCGTCTGCGTATCGCACGAATCGATGTCCTCTTGCTTCCAGTTCCTTGTCCAATTCATTCAGCATGATATTGCTGAGAATCGGACTTAGGTTCCCTCCCTGCGGTACGCCGATTTCCGTGTCCTCAAACTTATGCTTCACGACGACTCCCGCCCGGAGATACTTATGGATGAGCGAGATCACTCGTCCGTCTTTGATCGTTCTTGAAAGCACTTCGATGAGCTTGCTTTGGTTGACGGTGTCAAAGTATTTCTCCAAGTCCATATCCACCACGTAACGATATCCCTCTTGCACGTATTGTTGGCTTCGTTTCATCGCGTGGTGTGCGCTCCGTTTGGGTCGGAATCCGTAGCTGTTGTCTGAAAACTGCCTCTCATAAATTGGCGTAAGCACTTGGGCGATTGCCTGCTGGATGACTCGGTCAACCACTGTTGGAATGCCAAGGTTTCTCTTCTTTCCGTTCTCTTTGGGAATCTCTACCCTTCGAACGGGATTCGGGCGGTACTTGCCGCCCAAGATCAGTTGCTTGATGGTCTCGCCATTGTCTCTGAGATATTGTAGAAGTTCATCTACTCCCATCCCGTCGATTCCGTGCGATCCCTTGTTCGCTTTGACTCTCTTGAATGCTTCGTTCAAGTTGTCCCTGCTAACGATTTTCTCAAGCAACCGGTCCTTCGACTCGGTTGCGTTGGTGTCGTCGGTTTCGGTTATCCTCGCAGGACTGTGCACTCCCGCATATCCTTCGTGTTCCGCACTATTCTTTTGCAGAGAGTCTTCCGTTGGAAGTTGGCTGCCCTTGGCTCCTGTTTCGGTAACTTTCATTGACTTCACCTCCTAAGGTTCAGCCCTTCCCTCGAACCGTCGACTGTTCGCAGTACTATGGCGTCTGCTGACTTCTCATGATAAATCTTGTTTCAACCGTGATTCGAAGTGTATCTCCTCACGTCCATGAGACCTCCCACGGTAAGACGATTCACTTTCCTTCCATATACCCACATCATTTACATTGGTACGTCCGTGTAGTTAATTGGACTTCGTCTTGTTTAGCAGACTCATCCCGTATCCTATGCCTGATGATGTTCGTGTTCCTTGGGCCGGAAGTTTGCCTCCAGCTTCCTTTGGATTCCACCTCGCGGTGGACACCCTTGCTCTTGGCTAGTGGTTGGTAACTACAAACCCCCACAGTGGACTTTCACCACCTAGTTAATCGCCATGCGTGGCACACCAAAAAAAGCTGCTGATCCGCCAGCGGCAGATCAGCAGCTTCATTGGTTTTACTTTAGCTTTGCACAAATTTACTCGTCGTTAATCCGGCGAATCGATGTCGGCTCCAATAATATCCGCAAACGCAATCCCTTCTGGTCCAGACTCGGTCTGAAGGCGCGCCCGTCGTGCCCCGGGATCGACTCTCGGCACAGTTCCTAGGACCTCTCGCCCCTGCCATTCCCAATGAATCTTATGGTTTGACAGCTTTAATGACTGCCGAGACGATATAGTCTTCTACCTTCGACTCAGGAACCCAATCTTTAATAAACGTCCGGGATTCCTCGTTTGGCTCGACTGCGATATCCTTAAATCCACTTTGTGCAAGCATCGTTTTTAGTTCGTCAACCGACGAAGCTCCGGATATGCACCCTGAATATAAAACATCCAGGTCGTTTTTGATTTCCGCCGGAAGCTCTGCCGTTGTGACAACATCGGAAATGGCCAGACGCCCGCCGGATCGCAGGACACGGAATGCTTCGTCAAAGACTTGCTGTTTATCCGGCGAAAGATTGATGACGCAGTTGGAAATGATCACATCCACCGTTTGATCCGGGACCGGTAAATGCTCGATCTCCCCTAGCCGAAAATCCGTGTTCGTGAATCCTCCTTTGACGGCGTTGCTGCGAGCGCGACTCACCATTTCCGGCGTCATATCGACCCCGATCACATAGCCGGTGTCCCCAACCTGTCGAGACGCCAGAAAACAATCGAAACCGCCGCCGCTGCCAAGATCCAATACGACTTCTCCCGGTTTCAGCTCCGCGATGGCTTGCGGATTGCCGCAACCTAAGCCAAGGTTCGCGCCGGCCGGAACCGCCGTTAATTCTTCAGTAGAATAGCCCAGCTGCGAAGATACGCCATTAGCCGATCCGCAGCAGCTTGAAGCTGGTGAACAGCACGAGCCTGACTCCACTTCTTGCAAGGCGATTTCCTTATACCGGCTGCGTACATTTTGGCGAATTTGATCATTCTTTAATTGATTCATGAATCCTCTCTCCTTCATTTTAAATATTTGCAAATTGCAAGTATTATAGAAAAAAGACACCCTCAAAAAGGGGCTGAACAGCATTGGCTGGATTTCGCCATCGCTTCGTTTAATAGTTTGATCGAGCGTATGACCGTATCTTTTTCAAAATCGTTCATGTGTGAAAAGATTTCGTTGAAATAGTCATTCATTTGCTGGTCAATCGCCCCCGCAACATATTTGCCTTCCGTCGTTAAGGAAAGAAGATGCACCCTCCGGTCGTTTGGATCGGGCGTTTTCTTGACTAAATTCATCTTGATTAACGATTGGACCTGTCTGCTAAATGTCGTGATATCTGTCCCTAATGTCTCTGCTACTTGCTGAATAGAAGGCTTATGCTGACGATCAATTTCGTAAAGGATATGGCTTTGAATGACGGAGATGTCACAGCCGCCGGCAGAACAGCAGTTTTTATTCAGAAAGCCAAAGCGACGAGTCATGATTTGAAATAATTCACGTACATTTTCCACATTTTCCACGGTGCCTCACCTCTCATGAAACAGTTATACCGCATTTATTTGCAATTTGCAAGTATTAACTTTACCTTTATCTCAGGAAATGGGTTATGAGGAGGGCGTAAATTTCGGTATTGACTTTTTTTAATACAAATAACAATATGGTTATATGGTTTTAATATGGGGTGATAATCATGACAATGGAATTTGAAAAGATAGCGGATATTCTGAAAGCTCTAGCCGATCCGACAAGGTTGAAAATCCTCTCTTTGCTCCGTATTCGCGATTGCTGCGTGTGTGAACTGGTTCCCATCTTTAACATTTCCCAGCCAGCCATTTCTAAACATGTAAGCCGTCTAAAAACGGCTGAATTGGTCCGCGAAACGCGAAAGGGGCAATGGGTGTTCTATTCGATCAACGAGAAGCGGTTAGAGGAAATTGGTTATGCTCTGTCCCATTTGCCTGATCTGTCCGAGGAGCTGCGGAAATTGGAGCAACGAGGAATGACAGTTACATGCGAGTAAAGGGAGTGTACAGTAATTGAGTAAACAAAAGAAAAAGCGACTCTCATTTCTGGATCGCTATTTGACGTTATGGATTTTTATTGCGATGGCGATAGGAATTGGCTTGGGTTACGTATTTCCTAACTTTGTCGCCGGTTTGAATGAATTTCAAGTTGGAACCACGTCGATACCGATTGCACTTGGCCTTATTTTAATGATGTATCCGCCGCTGGCGAAAGTACGATACGAAGAAATCGGCCGTGTCTTTCGAAATGGCAAAGTGTTAACCATTTCATTGATTCAAAACTGGCTTATCGGTCCGATCTTAATGTTTTTCTTGGCTATTATTTTTCTCCAAGGCTATCCGGAATATATGGTCGGCCTGATTATGATCGGTTTAGCCCGTTGTATTGCAATGGTTATCGTTTGGAACGATTTGTGCAGAGGGGATGCCGAGTACGCGGCGGGACTCGTTGCTTTCAACTCGATCTTTCAAGTTTTGTTTTACTCTGTCTACACCTATATCTTTGTTACGATTTTGCCGGGATGGTTCGGGTTGGAGGGCGTCGTTGTTGATATTACGATGGCCGAAGTCGCCAAGAGCGTGTTTATTTATTTAGGGATACCGTTTTTGGCCGGGATGATTTCGCGCTATTCGCTTGTGAAGGCAAAAGGGCGATCCTGGTACGAAACGGTCTTTATTCCGAAAATCAGTCCCATTACACTTATCGCATTGCTGTTTACGATTATCGTCATGTTCTCGCTGAAAGGCGAGATGATCATCCAATTGCCTTTGGATGTCGTGAGGATCGCGATTCCGCTATTGATTTACTTTGTCGTTATGTTCCTGATTTCGTTCTTCATGGGCAAAAAAGCCGGAGCTGATTATCCGGTGACTTCTACACTGGCATTTACCGCCTCGGGGAATAACTTTGAGCTGGCAATCGCTGTTGCCGTTGGGGTCTTTGGAATTCATTCCGGCGCTGCATTTGCGGCCGTGATCGGACCTCTTGTAGAAGTCCCTGTGATGATTGCCTTGGTCAACGTCGCGCTCCGATTTCAGCGAAAGTACTTTTCGAAGGAAGCAGCTTAACATAAACAGGAGGAATCATCATGTCAGATAACAAAAAACTCGTTTATTTTCTTTGTACGGGAAACTCTTGCCGCAGCCAAATGGCGGATGGTTGGTTGAAGGCGCTCGGTAATGATAGGTACGAAGTAAAAAGCGCCGGGTTGGAGGCACATGGGCTGAATCCGCGTGCCGTCCAGGTGATGAAGGAAGCTGGCGTCGATATTAGCGGTCATACATCGGATGTTATCGATCCGGAGATTTTGAATCGGGCTGACTATGTGATTACGTTATGTGGCCATGCAGACGAACATTGTCCGGTGATTTCGAATAAAAACGTCGTGAAATGGCATTGGGGCTTCGATGATCCAGCCAAGGCAACCGGCACCGAGGAAGAAATCATGAGCCAATTTCGAGCGGTTCGGGACGCGATTAAGTCGCGTGTCGAAAAGTTTCTTGCCGAAGGTTGCTAAAATTACAGAAAAGGCGTGCAGCGTTATGGCACGCTTTTTTGTTTGGCGATCATCAGCCTTCGGAACGACGAAGCCAAGGCGGAGTCCTCGAAGAGCAGAAAATGATTCCCTTTATATATATCTACTTTGCGGGTAGTATCAACTTCGCTGGTACTACCCCAACCCCTGGGCGGTACTGGTAACTCTATACTTTTTGTAATATAATTTTTCGATACATTCCGTTAAACAATGCTGATGCATCTTCCTCCACTCGAATATGTTTCTCATACGGCATGATGATTTGTTCGAAATGTCGTCCGATGTCCGTACCCATCGTTGCTACGATGGGACGAAGGATTTTTTTATTACCGGCAAATCCTGCGAGGGAGGGGCAAATTTATCGAAAATGATTATTCGCCCCCCAGCTCGCGTAACCCGAATCATTTCTTGAAAACATCGATTCGGCTCGGGGACAACGGATAAGATCAGATTTGCAATAACCATATCGAACGATTCCGGTGAAAAGGTCAATTCTTGCGCATCCATTTCTATGAACTTAAAATTGGGGGAGTCATATTTATTCCTAGCTCGATCAAGCATTTCGGATGATAAGTCAATTGCAGATACAGAAATATTTTTGTCCATAATGAACTGCAAATCTGCTCCTGTCCCGACGCCTACAAACAAAAAGAACTTTTGCTTTTAGGCTTAATGTCGAGGTTCTCAAAGATCTTTTTCCGTGCCTTTAAAAAAGGACCGGAATTGAAAAGAGAATCATAAAAGGGTGCCCATAACCGATAAATCACTTTATTCCAACGGTTATTCATATCCGATTATTACCTCTGACTTTTAACAGACGAAGGCTATTCAATGTAACAATAAGCGTGGCCCCCATATCTGCGAAAATGGCCAACCATAACGTCAACCATCCAGGGACAATTAGAGCCAAAGCTAAGAGCTTAATACCAAGTGAAAACGTAATGTTCTGCTTGATGATTGCAAGGGTTTTTCGGCTTAGTCGAATCGTATAGGGTAATTTGCTTAAATCGTCAGCCATCAAAGCAATATCTGCGGTTTCGAGGGCAGTATCCGTACCCGCGCCGCCCATAGCGATACCAACCGTTGAAGCCGCGAGCGCAGGCGCGTCGTTAACGCCGTCGCCAATCATCGCAACTTTACCATAGTCTTTACGAAGCTGCTTGATGTAATCTAATTTATCTTGGGGCATTAGATCAGCTTTAACGTCTGTAACATTCAAACGCCGCCCGATTGCTTCGGCGGTTGCTTGATTATCACCCGTAAGCATAATCGTTTTCTTGATTCCAATTTCGTGTAATTGCTTAATTACGACTGTACTGGAATCACGCACTTCATCAGCGACTGCTATTAAGGCAAGAATCTGTTGTTCTGTGCCTAATACCATAACCGTTTTCCCTTGTTTTTGTAATTCTTCAATGCGCTGATTCGTTTCAACGCTGATGTCGGAATGAAGTTCAGCAAAGAGTTTCGGACTACCGACGTAATACAATTCCCCGTTTACATTGGCTTTAACACCTTTCCCGGTGATCGATTGGAAATCCTCAACGACTAGGGTTAGGTCTTCTCCGAGGTTTTCCGCTTTACGAACAATCGCGGATGCGAGCGGATGTTGCGAACCTTTTTCGATAACTGCCGCGATTGAAAGCAATTCATTTTCGTTTTTCGTTCCGAAAGTAACGACATCTGTTACTTCTGGAACCCCCTTCGTCAGAGTACCTGTTTTATCAAACGCAATTGCGGATAGTCTGCCGGCTTCCTCAAGGTGAATGCCGCCTTTGATAAGAACGCCATTTTTCGCCGCGTTGCCGATGGCTGTAACAATCGAAACAGGTGTCGAAATGACCAATGCGCAAGGACAGCCGACGACGAGCAACGCTAATCCTCGATATACCCAATCGCCCCAATCTGCACCGACGAACAGAGGTGGAACAACCGCAATACCTAATGCCAAAATCATAATCGCAGGTGTATAGTATTTCGCGAATCGGTCAACAAACGCTTGAGATGGCGCTCTTTCAGCTTGAGCTTCTTCAACAAGGTGAATAATTTTAGAAATCGTTGTATCCTCGACGCGCTTCGTTACTTTGACTTCAAGCAAACCTTCTTCGTTCAATGTACCAGCGAACACTTCATCGTCAATTGTTTTCGTCACGGGAACCGATTCGCCAGTAATCGCGGCTTGGTTAATGGTTGATGTTCCTTTAATAACAACACCATCCATTGCAAGTTTTTGACCTGGCTTTACAATCATGACATCGCCAACCTGTATATCATCGACGTTTACCGTAATTTCTTCGGAACCGCGTCGGATCAGAGCTTCCTTCGGTGCAATATCCATCAGGGAACGAATGGATTGACGCGCTTTTTCCATGGAGTAACGTTCCAAAACTTCACTGATCGCAAACAAGATAACGACAGTCGCGCCTTCGCCCCATTCTCCGATCGCCGCGGCACCGATGATGGCGACCGTCATTAGGGTGTTCATATCGAACTGAAGCCGGAAAAGATTTTTGATTCCTTTTTTAAATAATTCATAACCGCCGATAATAATAGAAGCCGCGTAAGAAATAGCGGATAAGATGCTATCCTCACCGTACTGCTCACCTAATAAGTACCCTGCGACAAGCAAGATAGCCGAAAGCAGTACGTTCCAATGTTCTTTCCAGAAAGGCTTTTTCTTTTCAATAGATCGTTGCTTTTCAGGTGTAACTTTCAGGTTTTCAAACGCGCCGGCCTTTTCCAATTCCTCAACTGTAGTCCTTCCATAAACGGTGATTTTAGATGCTCCAAAATTGACTTGCGCGTCTTTTACGCCCGGCAAATTTTTTACATTTTTCTCGAAAATGCCTGCGCAATTCGTACAGGTAAAGCCTTGAACCCTGTAGACGTTTTTATCTTCGGTGTTTTCAATTTTATTTTCCATTGATGATCAACTCCCTCGAATGAGTAGAAGCTAGCTGCACCAGTTGACGAACATGGTCATCTTCCAGCGAATAAAAAACTAATTTACCATCCTTGCGGTATTTGGCTAGGCCAAGCTGTTTTAAGGTGCGAAGGTGGTGTGAGGCTGTGGCCATTGAAGAGCCGATGATGTTAGCCACATCACAAACACATAATTCATCCTCTTCGCACAGGGCAAAGGCGATTTTCATTCTTGTTTCGTCAGCTAAAACCTTGAACATCTTAATCATGCCTTGAATATTTTGTCTTTCGAGCGCATTTTGTACCTTTCGGACTTTAGGTTCGTCGTAACAGTAAATTTCACATGAATCCTTTTCTTTCCTGTTCATATCCTCACCTCAACAATCAAATCAATATTTGATTATCATCATACAATAAATCCATCGATTATTCAAATACTCATTTGATTATTTCCCAAGGGCATCTAAAATATTCAGGTTCGAGATCCACTAATTGTTCCTCTGTATCTATTGGCTCCTTTCAGACCTTTGCATATTTCAGTAAAAAAGAGCTATCCCGGAAGCCGTCTACGACGACTTTTAAGGATAGCTCTTCAGGCATTCTTTATTTCATATCATTTCCACATACCATCAATAATGTCCGATAGCTTGATCCAACGAAAATCATTTCCATCAGTGATTCTGATGTTTTTTTGTTGCAGATCGATCTTCGTCACGACTCCGGTTATTTCCGCTCGATTCAATTCGCCAAATAATACTAAAGTGATCTCTTTCCTGAGCTGCATGGATTCAGCAATGAGCATGGAGATCCGTTCCATCTCTTGATCATCTAATTGCGGCCGTGTATTCTTGCGCAAATTCTGCTGGTGCATGAGATAAGCTTCCTTGTGCTCTGGGAGCATCATTCTGGACGATTCGAACAAGCCGTTTCCTTTCAATTTTTTGCTCATTTATAATGTCCTCCAATTTTTTGCGCACGATCCCGCGCTTGGCCCGACGCTTTTAAAGAAGAGGCCCTCATAATCGCGGTGCTTCCGTATTTCTCTTTAATTCGGTCCGTGGTTCTTTCCAACGCTAACTTTACTTCGCGGTTATTGAATAAAGTAAGCTGATATTCCTGGTCGCTTACCAACTGACTTAAAGTGACCCCAATTTTTCGAATGGGTAAACCGTCCCAATGTCGTTTAAATAGTTTTTTCGCTGCATGGAACACCTCATCCGTGAGGTTCGTCGGGTCGGGTAATTTCATTTGTCTGTAGAAGCCGGAAGGGTGATCAAAATCCGCTCCTTGACACCCTACCGAAACCACCCAGCCCATATAGCCTTTCATTCGAGCTCGTTGACATACTAACTCTGAGAGCTCTAATAGGGGAACCATGATATCGTCAAACTCCCAATAATCGTAGGGAAGGGTCATTTGATGGCCGATGGCTTTTTGCAAATCGTGTGTACTTGGCGTTACCGGGGAATGATCCTTGCCGTTGGCAATGAGCCACAGAACTTCCCCGTTCACTCCCCATTTGGCTCTTAATTTGGTCAGGGGAGTCTGGGCCAGCTGGCCAATGGTATATATCCCCATTTTCATTAAATGCCGGCGCATCCGGGAGCCCACCATAAACATCTGATGAATCGGCAACGGCCAAAGCACTTCTTGCAGATCTTTCACAGGCAAGTGAAAAATCCCCGAAGCATTACGTTTGGCGAAATTATCGCAGGCCATTTTGGAGAGCACCTTATTTTCACTAATTCCAATGCGTACACGAACGCCCGTCTCCTTCATGACTTTATCCTGAATGCTCCTCGCAATCTTATCAGGACCGCCAAAAAGCTGTAAGCTTCCCGTGACATCCAAATACTGTTCATCTATGCTGTACGGCTCTACCAAGTCCGTGTAGGATTGATAAATTTCTGTAATTTGCAAGGATACCCTGATGTATTCCTCCATACGGGGACGAATGACCACGAGATCCGGGCATTTTGCAAGTGCCTCTCCCAGCCTTTCTGCTGTAGTAATCCCATGCTGCTTGGCAAGGGGACACGCGGCGAGAATGATCCCGGAGCGACGGGCGGGGTCTCCTGCAACCACAACAGGTTTGTCTTCATACTCGGGGTGGGCCGCTTTCTCAACACTTGCGTAAAAGGATTGACAATCCGCCAGCATTACGACTCGGCTTTTGTTATCGCTTTTCATAGGCCGCTCCTTAAGTCGACGTTAAGATACTTACTCAAATATTGATTAAGCTCCGCTTTCACCAAGCTCCAAAGCATGGAAAATCTATGTTGATAGCCCCTGCACAAATAGCGGGCCTCCATGCCCAATTCAGTACGTTGTTGCTCGAACACCTTGATCCCTCTGTCGCGCATTTGTTTCCGAACCGACGTCAAATCTGCAGTGATCACATCTTGGGCAGTGTGTAAGGCTCTTGCGTACACCACGTCCATCTTTAGCTTTACGGTCCCTAATGCTCTCATATCCCTTTCCAACACATCCAAGAGAAGAGGGAGTAGAATGTATTCTTTGACCAATTGAAGATCTTCTTCCGTCTCCAAGGGCGCTGGAGGGATACCTTTCATGAGGACATCCCCTCTTTCGTCCCATCGATCCCTAGATAGGCGCAAAGTCGACGGATCAGTTCCGCCTTCACCAATCCCCAGAGCATGGAGAACTCATACGTATACCCCCGGCATAAATAGCGGGCTTCAATCCCCAGGTTCGTCCGCCGCTCTTCGAATACCTTCAGTCCATGCTCACGCATGCCTTGGCGCACCCGGGCCAAATCCGCGGCTGCGGCGTTCTGCAGCAAGCGGATCAGCCCCTTGTATACCTGAGGCAGCTTCAACGAAGCGGATGCCAGCGCGCGCTGGTCTCGTTCCAGCACATCAAGCAGCAGAGGAAGCAGCACGTATTGCTTGATCATCTCCGCCTCCTCCTGCGTTTGCCAAGGAATAGGGCTCATGCGGCTCCCTTCTTCATGCTGTCTGTCATATGCTCACCCTCCAATCAGAACGTTTGTTCATATTATATTCATAATACGAACAAACATTCCCTTTCGCAACAGGTTTATGTTGGATAATTCGGCAGAGCGAAAGCATGCAAAAAAGGCGGATCCCTTGTCCCTTCGGACTTTGGGAATCCGCCTTCCTTTCCTGTTGGCTGCTTATTGAGCTGTTAAAATCAGCGGCCCGTCCGCCGTCAGCGCGATCGTATGCTCGAATTGGGCCGACAATTTGCCGTCCGCTGTACGCGCCGTCCAGCCGTCATCGTCGATCACGATGCGGAAAGTGCCTTCATTGATCATCGGCTCGATCGTAAACACCATGCCTTCCTTGAGCCGAATGCCCTTACCCGCTACGCCGACATGCTCGTAGTTGGGCTCCTCATGCAGGCTGCGTCCGATCCCGTGACCGAGCAGATCGCGTACGACGGAATAACCGTTCGCCTCCGCATGCTTCTGGATCGCCGAAGTCACATCGCCCAGCCGGTTGCCTGGAATCGCTTGGGCGATCCCCAGCTCCAGACATTCCTTCGTCACCCGCATCAGCTTTTCCGCCTCAGGACTCACCTGACCTACCGCATAACACCAGCACGAATCGCCAAACCAGCCGTCCGCCTCCGCAACGATGTCCAGCTTGAGCAGATCGCCGTTCTGCAGCGGCCGGTCGGAAGGGAAACCATGGGCTACCACATCGTTTACTGAAGCGCAGGTTTCGGCCGGGAACCCGTTGTACCCTTTCGTAAACTGCTTGCCGCCCAGCTTCGTAATATGCCGGACTACAAAATCATTAATTTCCTTTGTCGTGACCCCGGGTTGAATCATTTTGGCGACCTCCCGGTGACAATCCGCAACAATCTGATTCGCCCGTTTCATCTCTTCAATTTCCCGCGGCGATTTCAATATAATCATTCAGCTCTCACTCCTTCGAGGGTCCATCGGGTTCGCTCCGACAGCCGATACAATAGCAGACGCGCAATGTCTGCCGCTTCGTGGTCCAGCGTGCCTTGGCGCAGCGGAGAGCCGGCGCAGCCGGCCAGCGCAGCCAGCAACAATTCCGCCTGACGGACGCCCTCTCCCCCAGCGCCTTGTCCCGCCGCTAAGCTCGCAGTCGCAGCGGTCTCTCCGGAACCCGGCGGCAAACCGCGCTCCAGCACCGCGGCGAACGGCAGCAACACCTCGCGGCGGAACGTCTCCGCAAGCGGCAGTGCCCGGGCTTCCGGCAGCAGCTGGAAGCCATCCGCCGCCAGCTTATACAACAGATAAACGCCGTGATCCTTGGCCCACAGCTTCAGCAGCCGGGTACCTGCCGCAACAAGGGAATCGGCGGCCGCTTCCTGCTCCTCCGTCCTCAGGTCGATCCATTCCCCGGCCCGGTCCATCGCCGTCCACAGCACGTCATGCAGCAGATCCCCTTTATTACTGTAATAGTGGTAGACCGTGCCGTAACCAAGCCCGGCCTTGGTCGCCACGTCCCGAATCTCTAACGTCAGGCCTTTCTCAAGAAACACATCGGCGGCCGCGACACGAATTTGAGCAAGCCGGCGCAGCCTGATCTCTTCATTTTGTTCCTTCGTACGCGGGGTCATCCGCCACAACCTCCTTTTATTTTTGACCTACTCTCATGTCAATATAAAACAAAACATGGAGATTGGCAAGCAGAAATGACTCCCGGCGCTTTGTGCCCCGCTCATGTATCGTTTAGCTTATCTCGCCTGGCCCCGGATCATCCCTCCGAGAAAATAGCAAAAGGCCGCCGGGGTACCGGTCCCCAGGGCCTTATCACCCGTCCCGCCGCATCTCTGCGCGCTTGCTCTAGCGGAACATTCCCCATAAGCGCAGCAAGTGAAGCGTATTCCGCGGGTCGATTCGCTGATCGATGACGAATTGGACGATTTGCTCTTCCTGAACGCCGCTCAATCTTTCGCCAAGCACAGAAGCGGCCGTTCTAACGAGCCTGCGCACCTTAACGCGATCCTGCAAATCCGCGCGGGTGAGGCCGTCGACGACCTGTTTCATCCGCTCTTTGATCGCCGGATTTTTCATTTTCAACTTCACCCGTTCGACCAGCTGCGGACTGATTCCATACTGATAATAGCTGGGCATCGTGACTAGCACCTCCTGTCCCGTCATTTCCGGACTTCAACCCTAATATATGACGGTAAGGCTGTCCATAGTGCCTGAAAATCCAAAAGCACGCGGGAAAGCCGCTAGTTCTGTTTGAGGAACGCCGTTGCCTCATGGGTTTGACTCAACCTGAGGATCGTCTCTTCGTATTGCGTCGAGGCGTACGCGAAGAACAAAATATCGATCATGACCAATTGTGCCAACCGCGAGCTGGACGCCCCGCTACGCAGGGTCGCTTCCGGCGCCTGCGGCGTGTACAGCATCAAATCGGCCAGCTCGGCTACTTTATGATTGCCGAAACGGGACAAGCCGATGGTGCGCACGCCGTACTTTTGGGCAACCCGGAACAATTGCAGCACTTCCTTGGTGTTCCCGCTGTAAGAGATGCCCATAAACAAGGCCCCCGGCGGAGCGCTGGCCAGCGCGGCCGCAATTAGATGCTCGTCCTGCAGAGCGAACGCTTGCTTCCCCAGGCGCAGCCACTTTTGTGCGGCATCCGCTGCGACGATCGCCGAAGCGCCTACCCCGTACATATGGATGACGGAAGCCTCTCGGAAGCTGTCCACCACCTGCTCGATCAGTTCGGGCTGCAGGTGAAGCATCATATCTTGAATGGCTTGGAGACTGTTGGAGACCGTCTTTTGAATGACGTTTTGAATCGTCTCCCCGCGTTCGATGTCATAATAGCCTGGTCTTTGCGGTTTGGCATTATCGACCGACAAACGCATTTTCAAATCAGGAAATCCGCTCAGCCCCAGCGAACGGCATAGCCGGGTAATCGCCGCCGCACTGGTCCCCGCTTTATCGGCGACCGCATGGATACTTAAGCCGGAGACTTCCGCCGAAGCCGTCAAAATATATTGGGCCGCCTTTCTTTCCGATTCAGGCAGTTGTTCCAGCATGGCCTCCATTTGCGTAAGTACGCTTCCCGTCGTCACGGTCATCCCCTCCGTATTCCCAATCCGTCTGATGCTATTTCCATTCCCATAAAACGCAAAAGAAACGCGGCGGCCTGGTTAAAGGCAGCCAAACGTTTCTCTGCTGGCTTGTATTATCTATTATGCTCTATAAGCATCTGCTTTGTAAAACCAAAGAAATACGTGAGCAAGAATCCGGCGACATAGGAGACGATCAACCCGGCCAAGTAACCGAGAATCGTCATGCCGATTCCCATTGGGCCTTGAATCAGCGGGATCAGGACGAGGCCGGAAGGTCCAATCGCCACCGAGCCGATGAAGTTCCCCGTCATCGCGAACAAACCAAGCACAGCCCCGCCAAACCCACCGCCAAGACAAGCGGTTACAAACGGCCGGCCCAGAGGCAAGCTGACCCCGTAAATGAGCGGTTCGCCGATGCCAAGAAATCCGACGGGCAACGCCCCTTTGATCATGTTGCGCATTCTCGCGTTATGCTTCAGCTTGATATAAATGGCGATCGCCGAGCCGACTTGCCCCGCCCCCGCCATGGCCAGGATCGGCAGCAACGCCGTGTATCCGACCTGCGAAATCAATTCGGCATGAATCGGAATGAGCGCCTGGTGCAAGCCGAACATGACCAGCGGCAGGAACAGCGCAGCGAGAACGAAGCCGGACAGCGGTCCGCCATGGGCCAACAGCCAAGTTGTTACCTGTCCGATGCCTTGAGAGATAATACCGCTGACCGGCATCAGGAAGAACACGGTAACCAAGCCTGCAAGCAACAGCGCAATGGTAGGAGTTACGATGATATCAATCGCTGCCGGCATCCGTTTACGAATCCATTTTTCCAACACAGAGATCAGCCCTGCGGCCAAAATCGCCCCGATGATTCCGCCCTGCCCCGCATTCAGCTTAATTTCACCAAACAGGGGATAGGTATAAGAGATATTCGCCACCGCCGGTGCAACGATGATCGCGGCCACGGCACCGCCAAGCGCGGGCGTTCCCCCGAACTCTTTCGCGGCATTCACCCCGGCAAAGATCGTCAAATACCCGAAGAAGGCCGAGCCAATGACACTAATAATCGGTTGGAGCGTAAGCAGCCAGTCCGCCCCGTTGCCGGAAGTAATCAGGTTATTGATCAAGCCGGCGATACCGTTGATAATCCCGGCCCCTACCAACGCGGGAATCAGTGGAATAAAGATGTTGCCGATTTTTCGCAAGAAATTTTTGAAAGGCGTGTTGTTCTTCTTTTTGAGCTCTGCCTTGATCTCCGAGCCCTCGCGGAGCGTCGCCGTTTGGCCGCCAGCTGCTGCTCCTTGGCCGCCATGCCCCTCCGCTTTCAGAAGTTTGCCAAATTCCTCCGCCACACTATTCACAACACCCGGTCCGAGGATTACTTGATACGTCTCATCATCAACCGCACCAAGTACGCCCTCGATCTGTTTGAGCCCGATTTCGTCAATTTGGCTACGGTCCCGGACCGACACCCGCAACCGGGTCATGCAGTTCGTAAATTGCTCCACATTGTCAGAACCGCCGATGGATTCCAAGATCCGTTTCGCCATAGTTTCATATTTGCTCATTGGGAAGCCTCCTGCTCTCTATAGGATGGGCTTACTTGTTTCTTCAACGTATTGCAGACGCAGACTTCGCAGCCTTACCGATAAACCCTTGGTTCTCCTCCAATTTCTCCAAGGCTACCTCATACGAACATCCTGTCAAAATCATCAGGATCGCTGGTTTCGGTTTCCCTTCGGCAAGGCGCAAGGTGTTCTCAGCGGTTGATGCATCGCAGCCAGTTGCCTCCATCACAATCCGCTTCGCCCGATCGGCCAGCTTCTCATTGGTGGGCTGAACATCAACCATCAAATTGCCGTAAACCTTACCTAAGCCAATCATCGACGCGGTAGACAGCATATTGCAGACCAGCTTTTGCGAGGTTCCCGCTTTAAGCCGCGTCGACCCAGTCAGCACCTCGGGACCGTTCTCGATCTCGATCGCGATGTCAGAAATGGTGCTGATCACCGCATTCTTGTTGCAGCTGATACTAATCGTCTTTGCACCAACTTGCTTGGCGTATTCCAATCCGCCGATGACATAAGGCGTACGACCGCTCGCGGCGATTCCGACGACCGCATCCTTGGCGGTAAGCCCGAGGTTTTGCAGATCCGTCCGACCGAGCTCGGCCCGATCCTCCGCTCCCTCAACGGCCTTGATAAAAGCGTTGCTGCCGCCTGCGATCAGCCCAACCACCTGGTCCGGGGAAGTACCAAATGTCGGCGGACACTCCACCGCATCCAGCAAACCGATCCGTCCGCTTGTGCCAGCCCCCATATAAATCAGCCGGCCCCCTTTTTTGAGCGACTCCGTAATGGCAGTCACGGCCTGGGCGATTTTGGGAATTTCCTTTTTAACCGCTCCGGCTACTTTCGCATCCTCTTCGTTCATCACCGTAAGCAGCTCGGTCACTTCCATTTCATCCAAGCGCATCGTTCGCTCGTTTCTCGCCTCGGTTGTCAGTTTTTCCAGCATATAAGATACACTCCTTTGTTTGCGTCAATCCTAGTTGTAAGTGCTTTCGACATGATTATAATCTATTTGATATTTTATTTCAATATATTACTTTTTTATTGAAATAATATGTCAAATCGTGTTACTTCCTGTTTTTTTAAGTTATCAGAAAGTATAAACTTCGGGGCATTGGCATCCTGATATCGCAAGAAAAACTTCCACTTAAACGCGGTCTGTCAACTTTGAATGTACATCGATAGACGTTTTTCTTATGATGTATTTTGTGCAAAAAAATAACCGTCCGCGGATCCCGCGAACGGTTTGATGCTTGCTTGCCGTATCAATTTAATCGATCAGCTCACCTTGAAAAACCTGCTCCCGCCGCAGATATTCCCGCAGCGGTCCGTATTCGGGCGAAGTCCAGAACGCTTCGCCCGCAACCAGCCGGGCGGCATCGTCCCGCGCCGCCTCCAGCACCGCGTAGTCGCTGACCATGTCCGCGACGCGAAAATCCGGCACGCCGCTTTGCTTCGTGCCGAAGAAATCCCCGGGACCCCTAAGCTCCAGGTCCCGCCGGGCCACCTCGAAGCCGTCGTCCGTATCGGTCATGACCTTCATCCGCTCCTGACCTACCTCCGACTTCGGATCGGCGATGAGCACGCAATACGACGCGTGCTCCCCCCGGCCTACACGCCCGCGCAGCTGGTGGAGCTGGGACAAGCCGAACCGGTCGGCGTCCATTACGATCATCAGCGTGGCGTTGGGCACGTCGACGCCGACCTCAACGACGGTCGTCGAGACGAGCAGCTGCACCTCGTTCTCGTAGAACGCGCGCATCACTTCGTCCTTCTCCGCCGCCGTCATCCGCCCGTGCAGCAGCCCGACCTTCATGTTCGGGAACGCCTGCTGCATCGACACGTACAAGTCGATCGCGTTCTGCACGTCCAGCTTGTCCGACTCCTCGATCAGCGGGCAGATGACGTAGGCTTGCCGGCCTTGCGACACCTCCCGCTCAATAAAGCCAAGCACGCGGTCCATCATGCTGTGCTTCACCCAATAGGTCGTGATCGGCTTGCGCCCCTTCGGACGCTCCGACAAGGTGGATACGTCCATATCGCCAAAGGCGGTAATCGCCAGCGTGCGCGGAATCGGCGTCGCCGTCATCGTCAGCACATCCGGGTTAAAGCCTTTGCGCCGCAAAATGCTGCGCTGATTCACGCCAAACCGGTGCTGCTCATCGGTAATCACCAGGCTCAGCGACCGAAAAAACACGTCCTCCTGGATCAACGCATGCGTACCAACCACGATGTCGGTGAGCCCCATTTGCAGCGAGCCAAGCAAATCCTTGCGTTTGCGCCCCGTCACACTGCCGGTCAACAGACCGACCGTGATGCCAAACGGCTCAAACAGCCGGGACAGTGAGCGCATATGCTGCTCGGCCAAAATTTCCGTCGGCACCATAAAGGCGCCCTGGTGCCCGGACTTCACCGCCGCGTACAAGGCGATGGCGGCGATTACCGTCTTGCCGGAACCGACGTCACCTTGCAGCAGCCGGTTCATGCAATAGGGTGAGCGCATATCCTTTAGAATTTCCAGCTCCACCTTCTTCTGGGCATCGGTCAGCTCAAACGGCAGGCTACGCACAAATTCCCGAATCGTGGCGTTATCAACCACATGCGCTACCCCGTCCATCCGCTCGTGGTTCATCGCTCGATACGCCTGCAGCTTGAGTTGGAACAAGAACAGCTCCTCGTACACCATGCGGCGCCGCGCCTGCTGTCCCTCCTCGCTGTCCTGCGGCTGGTGCAGCCGCAAAATCGCCGTCTTGCGGGGCATCAGCCCATATTTGCGAAGCAGTTCGGGCGGCAGGATCTCCGGGATCATCTCCCCGTATTGCTGCAACGCTTGTCCAATCGTCTTACGCATCCATTGCTGCGTAATTTTGCCGCCTACGGAATAGACCGGCTGCAAACTGCCGCTGCGGAGCGTCCCGCGGTCGGGGAACTCCGACTCCGACACCGTCAGCTGACTGCGGCGCATGTCCCATTTGCCGGTCAGGATAATCTCCCGTCCCGTCGTCAGCTGATCCTTGAGGAAATGACGGTTGAACCATGTCGCCGTAAACATCCAGTCATCGGCGATCATTTTGCAGGTCAGGCGGGATTTCCGCCCGTACCGTTGCAGTACCGGAAGACCCATGATTTGGGCCTGCACCGTCACCTTATCCCCATCCTTCACTTCCGTCAAGGAGCGCAGCCGGTAATCCTCGTACCGGAACGGATAATATTCAATCAAATCATTCACCGTAAAGATGCCAAAGGCGTGAAGCTCTTCTTGTTTAAGAGCGCTCACGCCGCTGACTTGCTTTACGGGGATGTGATGTAAATCCAACTTCATCCCCTCACTTTATAGAGGTAGTTCAAAAACGCATCTTCGGATCACGTAGTTCAGACGCAACCCGGACAGCAGCCTAACGGAACTGAGAGACGTTATTTATCCTTTTTGCAGCGATTACTGTGGCTAACGGAACGGAAAGACCTTATTTGGAGCTTTAGCAGCTTATGATCAGCCTTTCGAGCCAAATAAGGTCTCTGAGTTCCGTTACACCGGGAAATCGCCGGGAAATGGTCAAATAAGGGCCCTCAGTTCCGTTAAAATCGTCCAGAGCCACGGCCACGGACCACAGCCACAACCACAGCCACAGCCGCACCCACACCGCAACTTCCAAACATCACTTCGCCGGCCAAATAAACGTCGCCACGGTCCCCGGACCTACGTGCGTGCCAACCACGGCACCGATGCTGTTGCGGACAACCTCATGCAGCGTAAAGTGCTGCCGCAGCAGAGCCAGGATCTCCTCGGAGCCTTCCGGATTCACGCAATCGCAAACGGCCACGTTAATGTCCTTCACCCCGGCAAAATCATTCACAAACAACTCGATGACGCGGGCCATAGCCTTCTTGCGGCCTCGGACTTTATCGACAGCGTAAATCACGCCCTCCTGGTCCACCGACAAGATCGGCTTAATGTTCAGCAGGTTGCCCAGAATGGCTGCGGCTTTACCGATCCGTCCGCCTTTTTGCAAGTATTCCAGCGTATCGACGAGAAAATATAACCGACGCGCCTTCCCGAGCCGCTCAACCTCAGCTCGAATTTCCTCGACCGAAGCCCCTTGCTTCGCCATCCGCGCGGCATGCACAACCTGAAGGCCAAAACCGTACGTCGCACACAGCGAGTCAATGACCGTGACATCGACCGGATGCCCCAGCTCTTCTTCCAGCATCTCCTTCGCCAGCACTGCGGATTGATAAGTTCCGCTCATCCCGGAGGAGATATGGATCGAAATGATCGGTGAACCGGGATAGGCGGCAAGCAAGTTGCGGTATACCTCCACATACTGAGACGGCGAGGTCTGCGAAGTGGTAGGCAGTTCCTTCGATTTGATCAACTTATCGTAGAACTCTTCCGCGGTGATGTCGATGCCTTCAAGATAAGATTGGTCTCCGAAGGCCAGCCGCATCGGTACGATGTGAATTCCGTATTCCGAGACGGTCGCCTGCGGGATATCCGCCGTACTGTCGGCAATAATGACAGCCTGATTCATAGGTATCTTCATCCTCTCATGGGGATTAGGACTCTACCGAAAACAGATAATAATAAATCGGTTGCCCGCCGTTATGGACCTCTACCTCGACGTCGGGATATTCCTGATGAATCCAGGCCACCAGCGCATTCGTCATCTCTTCGTCAGCTTCTTCACCGGCGAGTACCGTAACGATTTCATCGCCGCCAGCGAGCATCTTGGCTAATAAGCCCTGACTCGTTTCCAGCAAGCCCTCTTCAGTGGCCACAATTTTAGAATCGGCAATACCGATATAATGACCTGCGGTAATTTCCAAATCATCAAACATCGTGTCACGGACCGCATACGTCACTTGACCTGTCTTTACGTGTTGCACGGCGTTCTGCATGTTATCCGTGTTGACTTCCACGCTTTCTTCTTCTTGGAAAGCAAACGCTGCGGCAATCCCCTGAGGAATGCTCTTGCTTGGGATGACTGTCACATTGCGCTCCCCTTCAAGCAAATCACGCGCCTGCTGTGCAGCCAGAATAATATTCGAGTTATTCGGCAGAACGAACACGTGCTGAGCCGAAATCGACCGGATCGCCTTCACGAAATCTTCCGTGCTTGGGTTCATCGTCTGCCCGCCGGACAGGACGACATCCACGCCTAAGCTCTTGAAAATTTCCGAAATCCCGTCTCCAGAAGCAACGGCGATAAAGCCATAAGGCGCCAGCTCATCCGCAGGAATCCCTGCCGGATCCACCGGTTGGGCCGGTTCTGCCGGAATTTCGGCGAACAGCTCCGGCATCGGCGGCGCGGCATCCATCCCTGCAATCAACAGATCCCGGTGCTGCTCACGCATGTTCAAAATATGAATTTGTGTAATTTCACCGTAACGCAGTGCCAGATTCAGCACGTCGCCCGGCGTTTTCGAATGGACATGGACTTTGATAATCTCGTCGTCAGCGATCACGATAATCGAATCCCCATTGACCGAAAGCGCTTTCCGGAACTGATCCTCGTCAAAAACAGCATCCTTGATTTCACCGATTTTTCGATTAATGAAAAATTCCATGTCATAGAGGTATTCGATATCCTCTGTTTCGAGCTTGGCCTGTGCCGAAGTTGGAGCATGCACCGGTGCGGCCGCTGGAGCACGCAGCTCTGGTTTGGCAACGGGTGCGGGGGCTTGTCCCAATGTCGCAGCGGCTTCACTGCTGGCGCCGCCTTGCAGCCATTGTAAAAATCCTTCATAAATATAAACAAGTCCTTGACCGCCCGAATCCACGACGCCAACCTGTTTCAATACCGGCAACAGCTCCGGCGTATTCGCGAGCGCTTCCTTCGCTTTGGCCAGCACCTCGCTCATCAATTCCGTGATATCCGTTGTTCTGCGCGAATAATAGACGGCATGCTTAGCTGCTTCCTTGGCTACCGTCAGAATCGTGCCCTCCACCGGTTTGACGACCGCTTTATAAGCGGTATCTACCCCGCTTTGCAGCGCAGCGGCAAATTGGGCTGCATTCATCTCTTCCAATGATGCAGCAGAACGGCTAAAGCCACGGAACAGTTGGGACAAAATCACGCCGGAATTCCCGCGCGCGCCCATCAACAGGCCCTTGGATAAAGTGGCT
The DNA here is from genome assembly GCF_047200555.1 of Paenibacillus sp. MB22_1. Lineage (NCBI taxonomy): Bacteria > Bacillati > Bacillota > Bacilli > Caryophanales > Paenibacillaceae > Paenibacillus > Paenibacillus sp. MB22_1. The sequence continues at coordinate 843,432 of NZ_JBLADV010000001.1, read as the reverse complement.
GCTCTGCTGCCCAAACCTCCGGTTCCGTGATCTTTCAATTCCGTTACACCGGCGGTCATCGTCAAATTCATATTCGTTCCAGTATCCCCATCGGGTACCGGGAATACGTTCAAGGAATTGACGTGCTCAGCATGCTCTGTCAGCCGCTTCGCGCCTGCCAATACCATAGCGGTGAAATCTGTTCCAGTTAAAGAACGCTTACTCAATGAAAATTCCCCTTCCTAGCTTGATACGCGTACACCTTGGACTACGATATTCACCTGATCCACTTCGAGTCCAACGATTTCATTTAATACGTATTTCACTTTGAGCTGTATGTTGTGTGCGACCTCGGAAATTTTCGTGCCATAACTGACTATAATATAAAGATAAATAGCTAATCGATGATTATCCAGGTTCACTTCCACACCCCGGGCCAAATTCTCGCGCCCCAGCAATTCGGCAATGCCGTCCTTGAACTGCTTTCGGCTTGCCATTCCAACCAGTCCATAACACTCCATGGCGGCCGATCCGGCGATCACCTTAATGGCTTCCTCCGAAATATCGATTCGTCCATATTCGGTCGTAAGATTTACAGCCACGCCTATCTCACTCCTTCCATAGAAATTATTATGGACTAAACTATATTGTACTATAAGAGCAGAGAGAAATAAATAAAAGAGTCGAACGTCAATAGCTGCGTGTCAACTCATATAAAAATGTTACCGAAGGATAATGGTTCACTCACGTAATTTTGTTACCCAGTGGAGGCTGTTACATAGCCTCCACTGGGCGCGTAGCGGAGGCAGGCGTCACGGGTTGGGAAAGCAGCGCTTCCAACTGATTGTGTAATGCAAGCGGATCTTGGGAAGTCTGATACGCCTGTAACCGTTGGGTTTGTTCTGGTCGTAGCACGCCCAATTCGATTAACCGGGCAACGGGTGTTTTGGCCGTGTCGAATGTTTTCTTTACACGAGCCCCGCGACGCTCCTTGCCGATCAGCTTGCGAGTGGGCAAGCAGCAATTGAAGTACCGATCATGCAGAGCATAGATGGAGTTGAGCCACTCCACCTGTTCCGTGCGGTCATAGCGTTCGTAGCCGACCAGCTGGCGGACGAGAAAGCCGTTTTTCTGCTCCACGTGAGCATTGTCGTTTTTGCGATAAGGGCGGCTGCGCGTGAAACGAATGTTGTTCGAAGCGCAGAAGGTTTTCAAATGGGCGTTTAAAAACTCTTGGCCGTTGTCACTGTGGATCCCCCAAGGCTGCATGGGCCACTCCGCGATGATGTGCTTGAGCTCACGAAGCACGGCAAGTTGGGATTTGCCGAGCAGCGCGCGTCTGCGGGTGTAGCCGGAGACCACGTCGGTCACAGTCAGCGTATAGGCGAAGTGGCCGAGCGACGATCCGCCGTTGTGTTCGACCAAATCGATTTCCAGCGCGCCCGGACGCGTTTCATCCCAATCGTAGGCGATCATGGGCACTTGTGAACGGAGTTCGGCGAGCGGCTTTCGCTTGTTGACAGCTGGTCTGGCTTTTGGACAACGAAGTGTGGATAACCTGCGCGCCAATGTCGGGCGGCTGATCTTTTGCAACTGCGATATGATAAGGTCGGTAAGGTGCAGGTGACCGTGCCGGGCAAGGCTCTGGGCTGTATCGAGCAGAACAGGATGCAGTCGCTCGGCACAAGGATAATCCAGGGCTTCCCAAACGCGCTCAATGACGGGCATCGCCTCCTGGTAAGCTAATGGCCGATTACGTTTCGATTTCGCTGGTGTCAGCGCAGGAGGGTTCGTGAGAGCGCGGATAGCATGCTTCCGATGGCACCCCAGCACCTTCACGGCGTTGTCAAGGATTGCAGATTTCTCATTTCGCGATTTCGCTCTCATGTATTGATCAGCCAAGGTACGGATTACTTCACGTCGTGTTTTCATGCTCAGTTTCAAAACACATCCCTTCGGTAACATTTCGATGTGAGTGAACCGATGCCTCTTTAGTAACATTTTAACTGAGTGATCGCGAGCTGTTGACGGAGCTTTTTTTACTGTGATATTATATTTAAGTATTGTCAATAACCGTGATATTGAAGTGTTAGTGTTATTTTCAAGACAGGTGTATTTGGAACAGGAGGTGTAATGAATGGCTCGCAAATGTTATGTGACTGGCAAGAAGCCAGGCAGCGGTAACCATGTATCTCACGCAAACAATCGCAATCGGCGCTCTTGGGGCGTAAACGTGCAGAAGGTCCGGATCTTGGTAGACGGCAAACCGAAACGCGTATACGTTAGTACTCGGGCTTTGAAATCCGGTAAAGTGACCCGCGTGTAACAGACGGGACGAATTATAGACAAAAAGCACCTTTTCCTATGGAGGTGCTTTTTTACTGCGCATTTTCCCTTGAAGTCAGCGCCCAAGCAATCCTTGTTGGCGGGAACCGCCAGGCGCGCCTTCCGCTGCTCGGGGCGGGTATTCAGGCCCCGCCCGTTAGTTCTTGTGAAACGTGTTCAGTACCGCCTTAACGAATCCTCCCAAAAACTTAGGCAGCTTGAATGTGTAAAATTTCATCGTTCACCCTCCCCATCGTGCTCATGCCTTCACCCATATTCTATGTTTGATGTCATTTACCCGTGTATTCCCGCCACAAAAAAAAGGCTACATGAGAACCTTCGCTCATGTAACCAATGTATGCGCATCTTAAGGCGCCTATGCCAATCCGGCCAGGCTCTCGCGGATTTCTGCCATCGCAGCACGCCGGTCAGCTTGGCCAAACACCGCATTGCCGGCAACCAGCACATCCGCTCCCGCTTCTACAACCAGCGGCGCCGTCGCAGCGGCGATCCCGCCGTCCACTTCAATCCGCAAATCGTTTAAGCCCAGCTCATCCTTCCAGGCCTTCAGCTGCCGAATTTTGCGCAGCGTTCCCGGAATAAACGCCTGTCCGCCAAAGCCGGGATTTACCGTCATCACAAGTACGAGATCGACGTCCTCCAGCACCTCGCGAACGGCCGAAGCCGGTGTGGCTGGATTAATCGCCACGCCCGCCTTAACCCCTTGCTCCTTAATCAGGTGCAGCACCCGGTGCAGATGCACGCAAGCTTCCGCATGTACGGTGATAAGATGCGCGCCCGCTTTGGCAAAGGCCGGGATATATTCCTCGGGCTTCTCGATCATCAGATGGACGTCCAGCGGCAGCTTGGTCTGCGGAGCAATCGCTTGCAGCACCAGCGGACCAAACGTCAGGTTCGGGACGAAATGGCCGTCCATCACGTCCACATGCAGCCAGTCAGCGCCTCCCCGCTCTACGTCAGCGACCTCCTCGCCCAGCTTGGCGAAATTCGCCGACAAAATCGACGGCGCGATATAGATGTTGTTGCTCATGACGTCAATACCTCCGCTTCTTGTCCTTCATCTCTTCATAGAACTGTACATAATGCTCATAACGGCTGGCGGCGATTTCTCCATTGTCCGCAGCCTCTCTGACCTTGCAGCCCGGCTCATGCAAATGGCTGCAGCCGCGGAATTTACAGCCCTCCGCGTAATCGGCAAATTCCCGGAAGCAGCTGGATAACTCCTCGATCCCTAACTCGAGAAAATCCAGCTGGCTAAAGCCCGGGGTGTCAGCCACGTAACCACCGTTCTCCAGCTCAATCAGCTCGACATGCCGCGTCGTATGACGTCCCCGGCCCAGCTTGAGGCTGATTTCACTTGTCTCCAGCGATAACCCGAGCATCGCGTTAAGCAACGAGGATTTTCCGACCCCCGACTGCCCCGAGAAGACGCTGATCTCCCCAGCCAAACGAGATTTTACCTCCTCGGTTCCCATGCCGGTCACGGAGCTGGTGACAATGACCTCATAGCCGATTGATTCATACATTGCTTTGACCTGGCGAATGATTTCGGGAGTTTCTTCCGCCCCGTCCTCCTCCAGCAAATCCTCCTTGGTGAGGCAGATCAATGCTTGCAGACCAGCGTGCTCGATATGCACCAGAAACTTGTCCAGCAGCTGCAAATTGAGATCCGGCTCCCGCAGGGAGAACAGCAGCACCGCCAGCTTGGCGTTGGCGATCGGCGGACGGATCAGCTCGGTTTCCCTTGGCAGGATTTCGTCCACGGTGCCTTCCCCGTTTTCGGTGGGGGAATAGACCACCCTGTCGCCTACCAAGGGAGTAATGCCTTTCTTCTTAAAAATCCCTCGTCCGCGGCACTGGATATAAGCATCCGCTGCCCCGTCCTGTGCCGTCGCCGGCTTCACGTAGTAATATCCGCTTAATGCCTTCACAATCAAGCCTTCAGGCATATCCGCCGGCCTCGCTTTCATATCGGTCTGACTTAATTGCCATTGCCATGTTTGTTTCGTTTACCCGCCTTTCCTTTACCTTGGGCTGCGCCTTGCTCATTCTGGAGCGAAGCCAGCTTACCGGATAAGATCATGCCGGTATCGGGTGGATTATCACCCGAGTTCATGTCCATTGTGTCCTCATCTTCCGTACCGCCTTGATCCGGGAATTGCGGCACAGGTACAGTTCCTTGCTTCGCATCGATGTACGAGATCGGGTAAGTATCCAGCAAGACGCCGTCGCGCGTTACTGTCACGTAACCGTTCTTGTTCGGCGCCAGAACCAGGTCAACCGACAGGTATTGCGGTTTGCCTACCTTTTGCGTGCCCCATTCGCGCCCTTCTCCACGAGCATCCCCATACACGATCGTATATTTGCTGATTTGGCCTTCCTGTGCAGGTGCAGCCGGTACTTGGAACGTATAGTTGATCGCTTCCTGCGGATAACCGGTGCTGATAAACAACGTCACTTTCGAGCCTGGCACCACCAGGTCGTCCGGGGCATAAGGCCACTGTTTCGTTACTCTGCCCGCCTCGACCTCAAAGCTCGATTCCTCTTTGATTCCGTCTTCAGCCAGCACCAGCCCTGCGTCTCGGATCAATTTTTCCGCTTCCGCTTGCGTCTTGTTCACGAGGTCCGGCATTTTCACCTCAGACGGTCCCTTGCTGACCTTCAGCACGATCGTATCCGTCTCGGGATCAAATTCCTCTCCGGCTTCCGGCGATTGGCTGATGATCATGCCTGGCTCAATCTCGCTGTTGTTTTCCTCCACTTTCCGCACGCGGGCCTCGTCTACGCCAAGCTCTTTCAGCTGCTGCAGCGCATCATCATAGTTTCCCGTTAATGCCGGCATTTTTGCCAGCGGCTTCTCCGTGCTCACCTTCAAGTCGATGACTGAGCCTTCCTTGACCATCGTCCCCTCCGGCTTGCTCTGCTCATAGACGATCCCCTCGTCCACGCCTTCTTTGTATTCCCGGGTGATCTCCCCAACGGCAATCCCTTTATCGGTCAGGGTCTGAATCGCCTGTTCCTCGTGCAGATTAAGCACGTTTGGCACCGCGACTTCTGGGACGGTCACCAATTTCGTCACGTACCAGGCAACGCCGGCCAAGGCAAGCAGGACGACCAGCGTCAGGCTGACCCAAAGCGCCGGCTTGCTCCAAGCCTTTTTCTTAGGAGCGCTCTCCCGTTCCTCCACCATCGCCGCTCCGCTGTCGCGGGACAGTTTGGACGGCCCTGCCGCCACACCTTGAGGTTGATGCTGCGGACGGATCGCCGGAATGATTCGCGTGCTGTCTTCGTCATGATCATCTATAAAGGCCAATTTCGATTCCATTCTTCGTTCCGGCAACAAGCAGGTTTCCAGGTCGCGCAGCATCTCTTTGGCAGACTGGTAGCGTTCGTTCGGATTTTTCCGCATCGATTTCAAGATGATGTTCTCCACGCTTTGCGGAATCATCGGATTCACCATACGCGGCTCATCGAATTGCTCCTGCAAATGCTTTAATGCTACGCTGATTGGGCTTTCACCAAGGAACGGCAACCGACCGGTCAGCATCTGGTACAACACGATCCCCAGCGAGTACAGGTCGGATTTCTCCCCAGTGGCTACGCCTTTCGCATGCTCCGGCGAGAAATAATGCACCGAGCCCACCACTGAGCCGGTTTGCGTAATGGTCGCCGACGTGACGGCACGGGCAATCCCGAAATCGGTCACTTTGACGCGTCCGTTTCGTCCAATCAATATGTTATGAGGTTTGATATCCCGGTGAATAATTTGGTTATGATGGGCATGGTCCAGCGCATCGGCGATTTGCGACGCAATGCGAACGGCTTCTTCAACCTGCAGCGGGGCCCGCTCCTTAATAATTTCGTTGAGATTCTGCCCTTCAACGTATTCCATCACGATGTAATGAATCTCATCTTCTTGTCCAACGTCATACACGCTGACGATATTCGGGTGCGACAAGGATGCAGCAGACTGCGCCTCCCGGCGGAATCGCCGGATAAATTCCTCGTCGTTCACAAATTGTTGACGCAGCACTTTGATGGCCACGTAGCGGTTCAGCAGCAGGTCCTGCGCTTTGTAGACAAGCGCCATGCCCCCTCCGCCGATCCTCTCGATAATTTGATAACGACCGCCCAATTCGTGTCCGATCATGAATTCCACTCCTTTTTGCCCGACCCGGCATCCTCATGTTGTTCCAGCAGAGCAACGCTAATGTTATCGTCGCCTCCTGCGTTCAGCGCCAGCTGGAGCAATTGGTCGGCCCGGCCCTGTAACCCAAGATCTTCTGATCCTAGCGTCAGAGCCATTTGTTCCGGTGTTACGTAGTTGCTGAGACCGTCGCTGCAGAGCAGCAAAATATCCCCCGGCTCCAACGACACCCGGTTCAAGTCGACCTCAACTTGCTCATCGGTTCCCAGCGCGCGGGTTACGACATTCCGATGCGGATGCACCGTCGCCTCCTCCGCGCTGATCTGGTTGTTCTTGAGCAGCTCATTGACCAGCGAGTGGTCATCCGTCAGTTGGACGAGCTGGCCCTGCCGGAAATGGTAGGCCCGGCTGTCACCGATATGGGCGATCACGCCGTCGCGACCTGCGAAGATCCCCGCAACAACTGTGGTGCCCATGCTATGGTACTCCACATGCTCTGACGCTTTGCGGAATACGGCTTCGTTCGCGTGAAGAATCGCCTTCTTCAATTCTTCCCCGCAAGCCTCCGCCGACAACCCTGCCGGCAGCGATACCAAATCCTCGGTAATGGTATCTACCGCCATGCGGCTGGCAATGTCTCCAGCCTGATGGCCGCCCATTCCGTCCGCAACAATCGCCAGCGTGTATCCGGATTCCAGCTGGTCCACCCAGGTACAATCTTCATTGACGGAACGGACTCGTCCCACATCACTTACAAACACACAATTCATCACATTCGCTCACCTCGCACCAGACTCCATGTGCTTCGCCCGCAGTTGTCCGCAGGCAGCGGCAATATCATGGCCTTGCTCCCGGCGGATCGTCACATTGATGCCTTTATCCGCCAGTATGCGCTGAAACTTAAAAATATCGTTACGCGACGTTCTCACGTATTTGCGCTCCGGCACATAGTTGACCGGAATCAAGTTGACGTGGCAAAGCATATCCTTGATCACGTCGGCCAGTTCCTCCGCATGCTCCGGCTGGTCATTCACCCCGCCGATCAGCGCGTACTCGAACGTAATGCGGCGGCCGGTTTTGGCGATGTAGTAGCGGAGCGCCTCCATCACGTCGTCAAACGGAAAGCGCCGGTTGACCGGCATCAACTTCGAGCGGAGCGCATCATTTGGCGCATGGATCGAGATCGCCAAGTTAATTTGCGTGTTCTCGTCCGCAAACCGGTAAATGTTCGGGACAATCCCGCTCGTTGATACAGTAATATGCCGTTGTCCGATGTTCAAGCCCTTTTCATGGATCATAATCCGTAAAAATTTCATCGTGGCATCATAGTTTTCAAATGGCTCGCCGGTCCCCATGATCACGATGCTGCTGACGCGTTCGCCTTTGGCGTCCAGAATCTTTTGCGCCTGCACGACCTGGGCGACGATTTCTCCCGGCGTCAGATTCCGCTTCAGCCCCCCTAATGTCGAGGCACAAAACGTACAGCCGACCTTGCAGCCGACCTGGGTGGTCACGCAGATGCTGTTGCCGTAGTTATGCTTCATAATGACCGTTTCAATAGCATGATCATCATGCAGCCCGAACAGGAACTTCACCGTTCCGTCCTTGGATTCCAGCTTCGTAATCTCCTGCAGCGTAACGAACGCAAATTCGTCAGCCAGCTTCTGCCGAAGCGCCTTGGACAGGTTGGTCATCTCATCGAAGGAGCTGACGCGTTTCACGTACAGCCAATCGAAGATCTGTCCGCCGCGAAACGCAGGTTCTCCCTGCGATACGGCCCATTCCTGTAATTCTTCCAACGTATAATCATATATAAAAGGTTTCATTTTCACACACCTGTCCATATCTATTTTGAAAAGTTGCCCACTCATTCTTCCCATTTTATCATAAATTGACTTCCGACTAAAGTCGACCTTCCCGCCGTCAGTGTCAAGCTAGCGTGGGCAGTCATTTAAGATGCCTGGAACGCGAACCCCGAAGGAACCTCTTCCTTGTAAGCGCTTTGCTTCGTTCTTTCATCAAACACAAGTGATTTGTCAGAATTTTTTGCCGTTATCCGCGAAGTGCTTTGAGTGCCATACCCGTTGTGCTGCTTTGCTTCGGTCCTTGCAGCATGCGAATCATTCCAGCGATACAACCCTTGACCGGTTGCGTCACGTTCTTGAGCAATTGCCGCATGTTTATCGACTGCTGCGGCGTTGCCTGCTTACTCGCTTGTCCTTCAACCGTTCTTACCACCGTGCCCGCTTCTTGAATCCTCATCATCGTCCTCAGCATCGCCCTGACGCCTCGCTCACTCCAACTGTACCCGCCACGCTTCGTCCGCTTGGCGAATATACGCATCTGCGATTCCGCGCTTCCCATCGGGCGCATACCGCTTGTGTCGATCCCCTTCGCCTGGAGTGTTTTTCGGTAGTCGTCCAAATGCTTCTCATGCCGCTTTAGAAATCTTTTATACGGCTTCCAATCCTTCCGGTTCTCTTCCGCTATCTCTTGCTCCGACACGCCTTCCAGGACCGCCATAAGCGCGGCTGCATCCTGTTTGGCCAAAGACCGTCTCACGGTCTCCCACACCTGCGGCAAATGACCAACAAAGCGTTTCAAATCACGCGCCACATGAAAGCGGTCCAGCATGTACAGACATTGGTGAAAGTAGGATGTACATTCCCCGATCCACGCCGCGCCGTCTCCGTTCACCACAAGCCACGTGTTCTCGTCGATTTCGTAACGCTCCACCAGAAAGTCCCCGAACCCTTCCCAGAAGTCGCCGCCGCTCGTATGCAGGTAATGCTGTTTGTTCTTCAGCTGTACCCGCTTGCCGTTCTTCTCCCAGCCTTCGTGTACGACTGCAATTGCGTTCTCCATCCCGCGCTTTTTGCTCCGCTGCAGCTTCGTGTACAGCCCATCCACTTCCACGAACAGCACGCGGGCAGCGCGCCGTTTCACCGCTGGCATCGGCTGTTGCGCACGCTCCATCAGTTTTTCCCTGATCGCTTGGTGGCTCAGCACATTGTAGCCCAAAAGCTGCTCCAGCCGCTTTGCGCTGTCCCGGTACGACGGTCCTTGGCTTGCGAATGCGATTGCTGTCTCTTCCAAATGCGGACTGACTTTCCCGCGCCCTTCGAATTGCAACAGCTGATCCAGCAGATACACGTGTTTGCCGCTTCTACGGTCACAGTACAATCTCCGCTTAAAGCGCACATTCCCGAACACTGTGTTGACGCTTGTTTCACGCTCGTCCTTTACTCGATAACGCTCTCGGTCCCGTTGCTCCAGGATCTGCTGATCCAGCGCCTCCAGTACCTGCTTCATCGCACGAGCGAATTCCTCCTGCATTTTCCGGAAAATCCATTGCTCAATCTCTTTCATCGTCGGCATTGTTGTGGTAAAGTGGCTCACAGGAGCTTCCTCCTTCTTGGTGTGTTGTACGCAAACATCACTTTACCAAGGGAGAAGCTCTTTTTCTATATCCGCTTTTTCCAATTCCTACACCCACGGAGATTTTACACTAACTTCCCGCCGCAGCGGCGCAAAAAGGCCAAGCCCGCCGTTTCGAGCGGCTGCTTGACCTTGTCATGTCAATCCTTCTCTATCAACTTCCTGCGGAGTCGAGCAATATAAAATCCGTCCGAATGGGCGTCCTGAGGCAAAATCTGCAGCCCAGCCTCGACCCGCCCAGCGGCAGCTGCCAAAGCACCGCGTTCCTTCCAGCTTATCGGCTCATCCGCCAGCTCGAATTCCGGATGGCGGCTCAGGAAGGAGGTGACCATCTCGGTATTTTCGCGCGGTTCAATCGTGCAAGTGCTGTAGACGAGCAAGCCGCCCGGCTTCAGCAGCCCGCTCACCGAGTCGAGCAAAGTCCGCTGGACGCCGGCGATCTCCGTCACGTCCTCCGGCTTCTTCGCCCACTTCAAATCCGGCTTGCGGCGGATCACGCCAAGTCCGGAACAAGGAACGTCCAGCAAAATCCGGTCGAAGGAAGCTGCCTTCAGCCGCTCCGCGAGTTGCAGGGCGTCGCCCGATAACGTATCCACGTTGTCCAGCCCTAGCCGCTTGGCATGGTCCTCGATCAGCTTCGCCTTGTGCGGATGGATGTCGTTCGCCAGCACCCGGCCGCGGCCCTCCATGATCTCAGCGATATGGCATGTCTTGCCGCCGGGCGCAGCGCAGCAGTCCAGTACATTCATCCCCGGCTGCGGATCCAACGCTTCGGCAACGAGCATAGAGCTTTCGTCCTGTACGGAAATCAAGCCTTCCCGGTACCAGGAGGTCAGCGCCATATTGCCGCCGCTGTGGACCACAATGCCGTCCGGCGAGATCGGCGAGGCCGAGGCTCGCAGCCCTTGCTCTTCCATGAGGCGCAGCACCTCGTCCCGACTCGCTCTCGTGCGATTAACCCGAACGCTGACCGAAGGTGGCTCATTGTTGGCACGGCAAATCGCTTCTGCGGCAGATTCGCCGTATTGCTGGATCCAGAGCGCGACCATCCATTCCGGATGGGAATGCTCCAGGGCGATGCGCTGCACAGGGTCCAGCCCCTCCGGCAAACGCAGCTCCTCTTTGCGGCGCAGCACGTTGCGAAGCACACCGTTCACCATGCCGGAAATCCCCTGATGTCCCTTGCGTTTCGCCAGGTTCACCGCTTCGTTCACGGCCGCATGCGGAGGGATCCGGTCCAGATATTGCAGCTGATAGAAGCTGAGCCGGAGCAGATTTCGCACCCAAGGCGCTAATTTCGCCAGCCCCTTCGTCACAAACTGCTCGAGAAAATAATCGATCGTGTTAAGCCGCTGAATGGTGCCGTAGACCAGCTCGGTTGCAAGACCTGCATCCGGTCCGGTTAATCCGGACCTTTGCAGCGCCCCGTTGAGCAGCAGATTGCTGTAGGCGCCCTCCTGCTCAACGGCGGTCAGCACCTGCAGCGCTACGCTGCGGGCCGACGCAGCCGCCTGATTTCGGCCGCCCCCGCGGGATGAAGGCGTGCCAGACGGCTGAACCGAACCCTGGCCGCGGCTGGCTTGTCCAGCTGCTTTCGCACCGGTTCCAGGTCCCTTGCCTCCGCCCGAGCCTAAACCCGGCCGCTTTCCTGCGCCGCTCATGACAAGACCGTCCCGACTTGCATCACGCCGCCGCGAATGAAATCGCTGGCCTCCATCGCCTTCTTGCCTGCGGGCTGAACCCGAGTCAGCCATACCGCGCCGTCCCCGGTTTTCACTTTGATGCCCTGTGACGAAAGCTCAAGCACCGTCCCCGGCGCTGGTTCAGACGTCGACGCGGCCCCGCCCGCAGAAGTTCCTGCCTCCGCAGGCTTGGCCACCGCCCAAACCTTAAATACCTCACCGTTCCAAGTCGTAAACCCGCCGGCAAAAGGCACCAGCCCCCGCACGCGATCATAAATTTGCCGCGAGGTCGCGCTCCAATCGATGCGCTCATCCTCCCGTGTCAGATTTGGTGCATAAGTCGCTTCCGCATCGTTCTGCGGAATCCGCTCCGCCTTACCCTCAAGGATCAGCGGAAGCTGCTCCAGCAGCAGCCGCGCCCCGGCTTCGCTCAGCTTCTCGAACAACGTCCCCGACGTATCCTCATCGTCGATCGGCACCACCGTCTTGGCGATCATATCGCCGGTGTCAAGCCCCTCGGCCATGTACATCAAGGTGATGCCCGTTTCTTTCTCGCCGCCCATAATCGCCCGTTGGATCGGTGCCCCGCCGCGGTATTTCGGCAGCAGCGAGCCGTGCACGTTCAGGCAGCCGTACTTCGGCAGGTCCAGCACGCCCTTCGGCAGAATTTGCCCGTACGCCGCAGTGACGATCAAATCGGGCTGCAAAGCGGCGACCTCGGCCACCGCCTCCGGCGCACGCATCCGCGCCGGCTGCAGCACGGGAAGCCCATGACGCAAAGCGGCTTCCTTGACCGGCGTTGGCGTCAGCACTTTTTTGCGCCCCTGCGGCCGATCCGGCTGCGTGACCACGCCTACGACGTTGTACCCTTCGCGCAGCAGTCCTTCCAGCGAAGGCACCGCAAACGCTGGCGTCCCCATAAATACGATATTCATCGGGCGCTGTTCACTCCTTCTCTTCACCCTCAGGGGTAATCTCGTACACTCTTTCCGCAATGTCCGTATACAATACGCCGTTCAGATGGTCGATTTCATGCTGGAACGCGCGCGCCAGCAGCTCGGAGCCCGTATAAGTCACTTCGTTGCCATTGCGGTCCAGCCCTTTGACGGTGACGGTCATGGCACGGCGAACATCTCCGCGATACCCCGGAATGCTGAGGCAGCCTTCCGGTCCGAATTGCTCGCCTTCCTTGGACACGATCTCGGGATTGATCAGCTCAATCAGCCCGTGCTCATCGCCGACATCAATCACGATCACCCGCTTGAGGATGCCGATTTGCGGTGCAGCCAGACCTACGCCCTCCGCGTCGTACATCGTATCCGCCATATCCGTCAACAGTTTTTGAATATTAGGCGTAATCTTCTTCACTTCTTTAGCTACCTGATGTAGCACTTCATCCGGTTCCTTAACAATAATCCGAATCGCCATGATGGCACTCCCTTTCCCGTCTTCACTTTCATAGTTTCTTTTGCTCTTTCCCTATTTTATCCCAAATATATGCTAGCGGATGAAAAATGGATCATTTCTTCCGTGCTTACATCAGCATTTGCGGATCGACATCGATACTGATCTGAAGCAATGCATCGCGCCATTGGTCCAGCGTCGCCGCTGCTGTCTCCTGGACCAGGCTCACCGCATCAAGGTCGCCGCGGTATTTCACCATGCACTGGATCCGATAGCGGTTCTTGATACGCGGGATCGGCGAAGCTACCGGGCCAAGAATGTCCAGCGCCGCCGGCACGAACCGGTCCAGGCTGCCGAACCATCCCTGGCGCTGGGCTTTCGCCCGCAGGTCGCCGGCAAAATTCTCAGCCATCCGCAGCAGCAGCGGCAGCTTCTCATGCGACAGCGTAACCATGATCAGCCGGCTGTACGGCGGATAATGCATCGTCTTACGCGTCTTCAGCTCCTCGCGGACAAACGATATATAATCGTGGCCGCTGGCGTGTACGATCGAATAATGCTCCGGCATGTAAGACTGGATAAATACCTCTCCGGGCAGCTGGTGCCGCCCTGCGCGGCCGGCAACCTGCGTGAGCAGCTGGAACGTTTTCTCCGCCGAACGGAAATCCGGGAAATTCAGCGCCGTATCCGCCGCGATTACGCCAACCAGCGTCACGTCAGGAAAATCCAGCCCCTTTGCTACCATCTGCGTGCCTAGCAGTACATCGCCTTTTTTCTCGCGGAACGCCTGCAACAGCTTCTCATGGGCGCCTTTTTCGCTAGTCGTGTCAACGTCCATGCGAATAACGCGGATGCCAGGAAACAGCTTGGCCAGCTCCCCTTCCACCCGCTGGGTTCCAGTACCGAAATAACGGATATGCTCGCTGCCGCATTCCGGGCAAACAGACGGTGCGGCTTCCGCATAACCGCAATAATGACAACGCAGGTTGTTTGACTTCTGATGATAGGTCAGCGAGATGTCGCAATTCGGACAACTCGCCACATATCCGCAGGTCCGGCACATCACAAACGTCGAATACCCACGCCGGTTCAGCAACAACACGGTTTGCTCGCCGCGCTCCAGGCGGGCGGCAATGCCTTGATGCAGCGCGCGGCTGAACATCGAGCGGTTGCCTTCCTTCAGCTCCTCGCGCATATCGACGATCTGAACGCCGGGCAGCCGGCTGCCAGCCGGACGCTGCTTCATCTCCAGCAGGATCGGGGCAAACTCCCCGAACTCGCCGCCTCCGGAACGCGCCGCGTGGTAGCTTTCCAGCGACGGCGTGGCCGAACCTAGAATCACGGCGGCCCCATGCTGGCGGGCCCGTCTCACCGCCACATCGCGGGCATGGTATTTTGGCGTTTCCTCCTGCTTGTAGGAGGTTTCATGCTCTTCGTCCATCACAATCAGACCAAGCCGGCTGAACGGGGCGAAGATGGCCGAGCGCGCGCCAATCGCCACTTCCACGCGGCCTTCGCGGATTTTGCGCCATTCGTCGTACCGTTCGCCGGTGGACAGGCGGCTGTGCAGTACCGCCACCTTCGCGCCAAAGCGCCCCTTAAACCGTTCAACCATTTGCGGGGTCAGCGAAATTTCCGGCACGAGCACGATCGCCTGACGACCCGAAGCGATGCAGCGTTCGATCGTCTGCAAGTACACCTCGGTTTTGCCGCTGCCCGTCACGCCGTGCAGCAAGAACACTTCATGCCGCTGGGCGTCCAGCGTTTCCGCGAGACGGCGGTACACCAGCTCCTGCTCCGGCGTGCGCGGCAGCGGCTCGCTGCGTTGGAAGCGCCGGCCTTGGTATGGATCGCGGAACACCTCGACATCCTCGATGACGGCAAAGCCCTTCTCCGCCAGCTTCTTCACGGTACCGGCGGTCACCTGCAGCGTCGACAGGACATCTTGAAGCGACTGCGGCAACCCAACCTCCAGCAAGTATTGCAGCACTTCCTTTTGCCGGCGCGCCTGCGGGCCAAACGACGCGAGCGCCTCCTGCGCCGCCTGACCGCTGACAGCGGCAGCAACGGTTTTGACCGTCTTCTTGCGCACCTTGTCCTTGATCGCCTGGCTTTCCGTCAGCACGCCCCGGGCCAGCATATCTTTGATGAGGCCAGCAGCCTCCGGATATTTGGCCCCAAGCTGATTCATCGTGACGGTATCGGAGGCCCGGACGAAACGTAAAATTTCCTCTTCCTTAGGCGTGAGCAAATGTGGGAACGTAAAGGCATGGTTTTCGCCTTCTGCCCGTCCATCCGCCCCGGTCAATGCCCCTTCTTCAGCTGCGTCATCCGCCACACGAATATACCGCTCGGCCTTGCCCTTCAGTGCCGCTGGAATCATCGCTTGCAGCGCTGCAATCAGACTGCAGGCATATTTGCGGCTCATCCACTCCGCCAATTCCACCAGGTCCGGCGGCAGCGGCGGCATCATGTCAAGCAATTCCTGAATCGGCTTCATCCGCGCCGGGTCCATCTCCGGCTGCTCATGTAAGGACACGACAAAGCCCTGAACCGTACGGCGCCCGAACGGAACACCTACCCGGCTGCCCACCTCGATCCAGCCGGCCATCGATTCAGGGATTAAATAGTCAAAAGGCCGGTCGGTTTCCCGGCTCGGCACATCAACAATCACTTTGGCCATACGGTAGGTCATCGGTCATTTCCCGCCAACCGTTCGGCAGCCAGCTCCATAATCTGCAACGCCACCTCATCCTTGGTCATCTGCGGCACAGATCGAACTAAGCCGGATGCGTCGTAGATGTTCACGATGTTGGTTTCGGAACCAAATCCCGCTCCCTGCACGGTCACATCGTTAGCAACCAGAAGATCGCAGTTTTTGCGCTTCAGCTTATCCATGGCGTGCTGCTCCACATTTTCCGTTTCGGCGGCAAAGCCGATCAGGAACTGCGTTGTTTTTTGCTTGCCTAGGGTCTCCAGGATATCGATGTTTTTTACGAGCTCCAGCACAAGCGAATCCCCGGTTTTTTTGATCTTCTGTACGGCCGCTTCCTTCGGCCGGTAATCCGCTACGGCGGCGGCCTTAACGAGGATGTCGGTATTCGCCCATGCCGCCTGCACCGCCTCAAACATGTCTTGAGCCGACTGTACGCGGGTAACCGGAATGCCGACCGGAGGCTCCACCTGCGTATGCCCGGCGATCAGCACGACCTCGGCACCAAGGCGCTGCGCCGCTTTGGCGATGGCGAAGCCCATTTTTCCCGAGGAATCGTTGGTGATATAGCGAACCGGGTCAATTCGTTCCACGGTCCCTCCCGCGGTGACGACGACTTTTTTGCCGGCCAAAGGCTTCTGCGCGATGCGAGCTTCCCGTGCAAAATAATCCTTCACCACCCGGACGATCGTCTCCGGCTCCTCCATCCGTCCTTTCCCGACATATCCGCACGCCAGGAGGCCTTCGCCGGGCTCGATCATCATGACGCCGCGCGCCGTCAGCTCCGCCATATTGCGGACAACCGCCGGGTGCTCGTACATGTGCACATTCATCGCCGGTGCCAGCATAATCGGCGCCTGGGTCGCCAGCAGCGTCGTCGAGAGCATCTCATCTGCGATCCCCGCCGCCATTTTGCCGATGATGTTTGCGGTGGCCGGAGCGACCAGCACCAGATCAGCCCAATCCGCTAAATTAATATGTGCGATGGATTCGGCGTGTTTTTCGTCAAAGGTATCGGTGTATACGAAATTTTTCGATAACGCCTGCATCGTCAGCTCTGTGATAAATTTGGTTGCAGATTGGGTCATAATGACGCGGACCTCCGCGCCTTCCTTCACCAGCTTGCTGCACAAGGATGCCGCTTTAAACGCGGCAATGCCGCCGGTCACGCCTAATAAAACCTTCTTGCCGGTTAACATCGCTACCCCTCGCTTTCCCCAAACGAAAAAAATAACAACCTCGCGGTTGTCGTAAAAAGAAGCCCGGAGGCCTTTCGTATATGCTTTGTTCTCTGAGTTAGTCTGGAATTAGTCTTTGTTGATCTCTTCCGACACTACGTCATCTTGTTTCAGCTTAATGTAGTCCCCGTAGATCTCTTCGAGGGCAATGCCCACTGGCTTGTGCGACTTCGGTTGCTTCAGTTCGCTCTTCTCGCCTTCGCGCAGCTGTCTCGCGCGCCGGGAAGCCGCAACAACCAAAGAGTATTTGCTGCCGACTTTTCCAAGCATCTTGTCAATCGATGGATACAGCATGTTCAAAAACACCTCTTCTTATTTGGACTCATCGCCATATGAAGCGTTAGCTAGCACGACTTTCGGATTCTGCAATGCTCAGCGATGATAATGGATTGTATTCTCTGGCAAGCTAAATCGATCTCGTCATTGACGACGGCGTAATCATAATTCTCCATCAGTCCGATCTCATGGGCCGCCACGCTCATGCGGTGATCGATCGTCGCCTGGTTCTCCGTTCCCCGACCTTGAATCCGGCCTTTCAACTCATCAAGCGACGGGGGAAGCAGGAACACGAACACGCCCTCAGGGAATTTCTCCTTAACCTTGAGCGCCCCCTGAACTTCGATTTCCAAAATGATATCTTTCCCGCCAGCCAGCGTCTCCTCCACGAAATCGCGGGGAGTCCCGTAAAAATTGCCTACGTACTCCGCATACTCCAGAAGCTGATCGTTCTCGATCATTTCCTGGAATTGCTCACGGGTTTTGAAAAAATAATTGACGCCGTTCTCTTCCCCCGCCCGGGGTTGCCGTGTGGTGGCCGAGACGGAATAAACCAGCTCCGGCATCCGCTTGCGCAGCTCAGTGCATACTGTTCCTTTGCCAACGCCAGACGGTCCGGATAATACGATAAGTAACCCTTTAGACATAGCTCTCTCCATTTTATTCGTCGTTGTCTTCTTCCTTGGTGGACAAACGATGAGCGACGGTCTCTGGCTGTACCGCCGATAATATCACATGATCGCTGTCCGTGATGATCACCGCGCGCGTACGCCGCCCGTATGTAGCATCGATCAGCATGTGGCGATCTCTCGCCTCCTGAATGATCCGCTTGATCGGCGC
Organism: Paenibacillus sp. MB22_1; assembly: GCF_047200555.1. Taxonomy (NCBI): domain Bacteria; kingdom Bacillati; phylum Bacillota; class Bacilli; order Caryophanales; family Paenibacillaceae; genus Paenibacillus; species Paenibacillus sp. MB22_1. The sequence goes on along the minus strand of NZ_JBLADV010000001.1, from coordinate 825,369 downwards.
AGACTCGGGGCTGACGATCGATATGATCCGGTTGGCCGATACGATATTACCGAAGCCGATGTTAATAAGTTTAATTGCCATATTCAGGTAGTTCCCCCTAATTTGCTTGACTCACCCGGCGCCGGGTAGATGGCTTACTCGAGATTCGCCGCCTGCTCGCGGATCTTCTCTAACTCGGCCTTCAACTCGACAACCAGGTTGACTAGAGCCAAATGATTGGCTTTAGATCCAATCGTATTGGTTTCCCGGTTCATTTCCTGTATGAGAAAATCCAGCTTGCGCCCTACCGGTTCATAAGCTTGAAGCAGACTGCGGCACTGTTCGAAGTGGCTCTTCAGCCGAATCAGCTCCTCATCGATGTTAGACCGGTCCGCAAACACGGCCACTTCCATCGCAAATCGCTGCTCGTCGTAGTTCCCCTCCAACAGTTCGGCTAGCCGATTTTTCAGACGGCTCCGGTACTCTTTCACGACTTCCGGAGCCAACCGAACCATTTCGCCGTGGATCGCTTCCAGCCGCTGCAGTCGCTCACCCAAATCGGCGGCCAAATGCTTCCCTTCCCGTTCCCGCATACCTAAAAGCCCAATCAGCGCTTCCTCCAAGCCTTCGGTCAGCACCTGTTCCCACCCGGGATCAGCACTGCCGGCCGGGGCTGCTTCCTCGGGCGTCGTCAAGGCATCCGGCAGGGATAGCAAATCTCTGGCGCTTAGCTTCGCGTCGACACCATAGTGCTTGGCGAGCTCACCCGCTGCCTTTAGGTACGCTTCGACGACCGGACGGTTTAATACGTAAGGAAGGGTGCCGGATTCATCGCGTTCTTTACTGATGTATACATCAATGCGTCCCCGTTTGATATGGCGCTGAACCAGGCGCCTTAGTCCGTCTTCGTAGCACGTCCATTCCCGCGGCATCCGCAGAACAACCTCAGCATACCGATGGTTGACGGACTTGATTTCAAATTGGACGACGTAACCGCCATACGATCTGACGGCCCCACCGTACCCAGTCATACTGTGCGACATAGGCATCACATCCGTTACCCTATTGTAATTGATTATGACAACCGAGACAAGTGGGCCGAGTCCCGTTTGGACTTCTCGCGAATATAATTCGTTAAAGCGACATTCATTTCATAGAACATAAACGGCGTCATGAGATAAATTCCGTTAAAATGCTCCATCGCCGTGTCGAGCAGCTCTTTGGCGATCTCGACGCCCATCGCCCGCCCCTCTTCGCCTTGCAGTCCTTCCATCCGCTTGCGGACTTCATCCGACAGCTGGATTCCGGGCACCTCATTATGCAAATATTCGGCGTTTTTGCCGCTGGCCAGCGGCATAATGCCGATGAAGATCGGCACGTCCAAATGCGCCGTCGCCTGCTTGATCGCCACGATCAGCTCCGGATCGTATACTGGCTGGGTCATGATGTAATCGGCGCCGGAAGCGATCTTCTTCTCCAATCGCTCCACCGCTTTGTGCAAATGCTTCACATTCGGATTAAACGCAGCGCCTACGACGAATTTGGCTTTTTGCTTCAAAGGCTTCCCGGAAAAAGAAATCCCTTCGTTCAGCTGCTTGATCATGCGAATGATCTCAAACGACGTCAAGTCGTACACAGAACTCGCTCCCGGCAGATCGCCAAAGCGGGCAGGGTCGCCCGTCACAGCGAGCACGTGGTCGATGCCCAGCGCATCGAAGCCCATCATATGCGATTGTGTGCCGATGAGATTGCGGTCCCGGCAGGCGATGTGCACCAGCGGTCTCAAGCCGAGCTGAGATTGGACGAGATGTCCAAGCGCCATGTTGCTCATCCGCGTTACGGCCAGCGAGTTATCTGCCAGCGTGAGCGCATCGATGCCCGCCTCTTTCAAAGCGGCTGCGCCCTCCATGAATTTCCCGATATCCAGGTCGCGTGGCGGGTCCAGCTCAACGATGACGGTATGCCGCTCTTTCACGAGCTCGGTCAAGCTCGGAAGCTTGCGATTCTCCCCGCCGCCGGAAACAGCACCCGTTTCGCTGGAGCCCGCAGGCACCGCATTCGGCTGCTCGTTGAGCGATACGCTAGCGGATAGATGCGGTTCAGGCAGCTTCCGTTCCTTCGCCAGCGGCTGAGCGGCATACCCTTCCAAGGCCTTCGCCATGGCGGCGATATGCTCCGGCGTCGTACCGCAGCAGCCTCCGATCAATCTCGCCCCCAAATCGGCAAAAGCACGGGCGCACTCCCCAAAATAATCGGGAGTCGCTCCATATACATATTCTCCATCGATATAGTCCGCCAAACCTGCATTTGGGAAAACGGACATCGGCACGTTGAGCGGCCCCTCCACGTCGTCCATGACACCCATGATTCCTTTTGGACCGGAATGGCAGTTGAAGCCAACCACGTCTGCCCCTTCTTCAACCAGCGCTCCAAACGCCTGCGGAATCGTAAATCCGTCCAGCGTGCGTCCGATTTGATCGACGGCGAACTGGCAAATGACCGGAACATCCGTCAGCTTGCGGGCTTGTCCCAAAGCGATCCGCATTTCCCCAAGGTCGTAAAACGTCTCGAACAGCAGCGCATCCACCCCTTCGCTCAGCAAGGCAGCAATTTGCTGCTCGAAGTATTTCCCGAGCTCTTGGACGGTGACGTTCGCCCGCTTGCCGCCGCGGATGGAACCAACCGCTCCCGCGACATACGCACGTTCGCCCGCCGCTTGCTTGGCGATCCGTACCGCAGCCCGGTTGATGTCCTCCACCTTGGCCTCCAGTCCGAATTTGGACAATTTATAGTAATTCGCCGAAAACGTATTGGTTTCCAGCAGCCGTGCCCCGGCATCGAGATAACGGCGATGGATGTCGCCGATCACGTCGGGGCGCAGCAAATTAAATTCTTCATAAGAAATGCCGACCGGAAAACCCAACTGGTACAAATACGTCCCCATGGCCCCGTCGCCGACGATAATTTCGCGCTCCAAAGTCGTACGCAAATCCGGTTTCATGCTTCTGCCCCCTGACTGCCGTGATGTTATATCGCTGTATGAATCAATCCCGGCGCAAACTATTATCATATTAATTTATCATAAATCGCTCCGATTGATAAGGTATCGTTCCCGAATATCGCTGGCAGTTATCGTAAAAAAAGCCGGGTCCCCGATCAGGGATCCCGGCAATCGTTCCATCCTAATTTAATGAACCTCTTATATTTCGACGCTGCCTTTGTACACCGCTTCGGCCGGCCCCGTCATGTATACATGATTGTCGCGTTCATCCCATTCGATAAACAGGTCTCCGCCCTTGAGTCCAATCCAGGCGGCACGATCCGTCAATCCGTTCAGTACGGAGGATACCAGTGTGGCGCAAGCACCAGTACCGCAAGCCAGCGTTGGGCCCGCCCCGCGTTCCCATACGCGCATCTCCACCCGCTGGCGGTTCGTCACGGTGGCGAACTCTACGTTGATCTTGCGCGGGAAGTACGGATGTACCTCCAGCTTTGGTCCCCATGTCGTCACATCGAAATTCGGCGCATCATCCACATAGATGACGCAATGCGGATTGCCCATAGAGACGGCCGTAAACTTAAATTCCTGGCCGTTCGTCTCAATCGGCTGGCTCACCACCGGATTCTGATTCAGCGTCGTTGGGATCGTCAGGCCGTCCAGGATCGGTTCGCCCATGTCGACCCGCACCGTTTTGACCACACCGTCCTCGACCTGCAAGGTCACTTGCTGAACGCCTGCTCCCAACGTTTCAATCGTTACGCTGTCTTTATCCACCAGACGGTTGTCGTAGACGTATTTGGCTACGCAGCGAATCGCGTTGCCGCATTGTTCAGCTTCCGTGCCGTCTGAATTAATGATCCGCATTTTGAAATCCGCTTTGTCCGACGGGAGAATAAACACCAATCCGTCTCCGCCGACGCCAAAATATCGGTCACACCACCGAATCGCCAGTTCAGATACGTTATCCGGCAGCTGTTGTTCACCATAAAATACGAGAAAGTCGTTACCTAGTCCATGCATTTTTGTAAATTCCATGCTAACCCCACTCCTGCATCGTTGGATGATAGGGTTAGTCTAGCTTTTGCCAGGTTCAAAAGCTATTGATTTTATGCACGAATATTTGTACTTTTCGCGGTGACAAAGGGACGCGGCCCGCTGCTGCGCCGTTTCCGATTGCCTGACCAGACGCTGCCCGCGCCCATCAGGAAGGTCGGAATGCCAGCGGCCACCAGGGTGATCGCCCACTCCCGCGTGCCAAGCGGTACCGTTTTGAAGATCGGCTGCAGCGGTTCAATGTACATTACGCCAAGCAGCAACACAATCGACGACAGGACAGCGGCAACCAGATATTTATTTTGCAAAATATTACGGTGAAAAATCGACCGCGAGCTGCGGCAATCGAACACATGGATCAGCTGCGCCATGACCAGGGTGGCAAAGGCGACCGATTGCGCTTTGACCAGTTGGGCCGGATCCGATGGCGCATAGCGCAGCGTCAACCAAAACGCGCCCAGCGTGCATACGCCGATCAGCACTCCGCGGCTGATGATTTTCCAACCTAACCGGCGGGCAAAAATGTTTTCGTTTGCGCCGCGCGGCTTGTGCTCCATCAAGTCTTTTTCCGGTTGATCGACGCCCAGTGCCATCGCCGGCAAACCATCGGTCACCAGGTTGACCCACAAAATTTGGATCGGCAGCAGCGGCAGCGGCAAGCCCGCCAGCATGGCGAAGAACATCGTCAGGATTTCGCCGACATTGGAGGCCAGCAAATAACGGATGAATTTACGGATGTTCTCGTAAATGCTGCGTCCTTCCTCGATTGCGGCAACGATTGACGTAAAGTTATCGTCGTTGAGGATCAGCGAGGACGCTTCTTTGGAGACGTCCGTGCCCGTCATGCCCATGGCGATGCCGATATCAGCGGCTTTGATCGCCGGCGCGTCGTTTACCCCATCGCCGGTCATCGCCACCACATGCCCGTTCCGCTGCAGTGCCTTCACGATCCGCAGCTTATGCTCCGGCGACACCCGGGAATAGACGTAGATGTTGTCTACCTGCTTCTCCAGCTCCTCATCGCTCAGCGCCTCCAGCTGCTGGCCCGACATCGAGGTACCGCCCCGCGGCAAAATCCCCAGATCGGCAGCGATCGCTTCGGCGGTCAGCCCATGGTCGCCGGTGATCATCACCGTTTTGATGCCTGCGCGGCGGCAGACGGTAATCGCGTCCCGCGCTTCGCGGCGCGGCGGGTCGATCATACCGGTCAGACCCACGAAGATCAGCTGCGATTCCACTTGATCTTCATGCTCCGCCCCTTCGGTTGGCTTCAAGTCGCGGTAGGCCAACCCAAGCACGCGGAGTGCACTGCGGGCCATTTGTTCGTTGGCCGCTTGCACTTTCTGCCGGAATGTGCCCGTGAAAGGCACCACTTTGCCATCCCACAGGATATAGGAGCAGCGCTCGAGCAGCATATCCGGTGCTCCTTTGACGAGCGCCATTTTGCCGCCTTGATGGGAGACGATGACGGACATCCGCTTCCGCTTGGAATCAAAAGGAAACTCCAGATCGCGGACATACGTTCCGCTTAAGGCTGCCGGCGTCATGCCCATTTTGGACGCCAGCGTCACCAGCGCCCCCTCGGTTGGATCGCCCTTCAGCTTCCAGACCGATCCGCCTGCAGCGGCGTCCTCCTTCGTCTTGCGGCGGCCGCGCTTCTCCGGATCGTCGTCATAGATGACCGCATTGCTGCACAACGCGCTGATCTGCAGCATCCGGCGCAAGCTTTGGTCATTGCGCAAATCGACGGGCACGCCTTGGTCCAGAATATTGCCAACCGGCTCGTAGCCTTCGCCCGTCACTTCCAGCGATCTGCCTTCCAGCCACAACCGGGTTACGGTCATTTTGTTTTGGGTTAGCGTACCGGTCTTGTCCGAACAGATGACCGTAGCGCAGCCCAGCGTCTCCACCGACGGCAGCTTGCGAACGATTGCTTTGCGTTTGATCATGCGCTGCACACCCAGCGCCAACGCAATCGTCACGATGGCCGGCAGACCTTCCGGTATAGCAGCAACGGCAAGACTCACTCCGGCAAAGAACATGCTGGCGGCCGGCTGCCCTTGCAGAATCCCCAGGAGCACCACAACGACGGTCAAGCCAAGCGCCATATAAATCAAAATTTTGCCGAGCTGCTCCAGACGCCGTTGCAGCGGGGTTTCCTGGACCTCGGTATTTTGAATCAAATCGGCGATTTTCCCCATCTCGGTGTCCATGCCCGTGCGGATCACGATCCCCCGGCCCGTACCGCGGGTGATCATCGTGCCCATGAAGCCGATGTTCTTCTGGTCTCCCAGCGGAACGTCACTTTCACTCAGCACCCCCGCATGTTTGCCCACCGGATGCGATTCGCCGGTCAAAGCGGATTCTTCCACGTCCAGGCTGTTCGTAGATAACCACCGGATGTCAGCTGGAATCCGGTCCCCGCTTTCCAGCAGGACGATATCCCCTGGAACAAGCTCTCTGGCTGGAATGTTCTTGACGACGCCTTGGCGCAGCACATTGGCATGGGGCGCGGACAGCTCTTTTAATGCCCGCAGGGAACGCTCCGCACGGAATTCTTGGATGAATCCAAGCACCCCGTTCAGAATGATGATGGCGATGATTGTGACGGCATCCAGATACTCGCCGAGAAAACCGGAAATCAGCGTGGCACCCATCAGCACCAGCATCATAAAATCCTTGAACTGGTTCAGGAACAGCAGAATCGGGGAGATGCGCTCTCCTTCCTGCAGTTCGTTCCAGCCAAATTCCTCGCGTCTCTTCTGCGCTTCTTCATCGGTCAGGCCCTGTTCACGCGTGACGCCGAAGTGTTGCAGAAGCGCATCACTGCTCCACTGGTGCCAGTTTTTTTGTTCCATCCTCCTTAATTCCCCTTCCGTTTATTATGCAGTATCGGCGTGAAGGCTTTTCCACCTAGGGTAAATGTATTCTAGCCAGTCCCAAATTATCACAGGGGAGCCCTTAAGTTTTTGCCCGAAGTATGGCATCATAGAGGAGGGCTTTCTCGTGAAGCCGCCGCTTTCATACAAAAGTTTCAGAACAGGAGATTATCATAAAATGGCACTCGACGGCATCGTAACCCGAGCGATCGTACACGAATTGCAAACCTGCATCGGCGGTCGCATCAATAAAATACATCAGCCCGCGGAAAGCGACCTCGTCTTTCACCTGCGCACGCAGGCCGGCAATAAGCGGCTCCTACTGTCGGCGAATCCGACGTACCCGCGGGTTCATTTTACGGAAGCCTCGTTTCCGAATCCGCTGGAGGCGCCGATGTTCTGCATGCTGCTGCGCAAGCACTGCGAGGGTGGGACTATCGAAGCGGTGACGCAGGTCAGCATGGAGCGGATCATCCATATCGACGTCCGCACGCGCGATGAGCTCGGCGATTTGTCTATCAAGCGGATCATCATCGAATTGATGGGACGGCACAGCAACATCATCCTGGTGGACCCGGCCACCGGTACCCAGTTGGACGGAATTCATCACGTGACGCCGGCCATTTCCGGCTATCGGATCGTCATGCCCGGCTTCGCCTATACAGCGCCGCCGGAGCAGCACAAGCTTCATCCGCTCGAAGCGGATCGTGCGGCTTTTATGGCCGCCTGGCAAGCGGCAACAGCCGAAGGCAAAGGCACCGGCAGCGGCTGGCTGGTCGATGCCTTCGCCGGGCTGAGCCCGCTGATCGCCGGCGAAATCTATGCCCGCACCGGGGTCAGCGGCGTTGCAGCGGAGATCGGGCTGAATCCGGAGGAAGCGGAGCGGTTATGGTTAGCTTTTGACGGATTGATGGAGGAGGTTCGCAGCCAGAAGTATGCCCCCATGACCGGCGAAAACGCCAAAGGGAAAAGCATCTTCTCCGCCATTCGGCTCACAAGCGCCCACGGGGAGATTCGAACCTATCCTTCGATCAGCGAATGCATGGAGGACTATTACGGGGATAAAGCGCTGCGGGATACGGTCAAGCAGAAAACGAACGACCTGCTGCGCTTCCTGCAAAACGAGCGGAACAAGAACATAAAGAAGCTAACTAACCTGAAGAAAGATCTGAGCGAAGCCGAAGATGCCGAACGTTACCGCATCTGGGGCGAGCTGCTGCTGCCTTCGCTGCATACGATCCGCAAAGGCGACACCAGCGTTGAGTTGGTCAACTACTACGATGAAGCGCAGGGAATGGAGACCATCCCGCTGGATCCGCTGCTGACCCCTTCGGAGAACGCCCAGCGGTACTTTAAGAAGTACAACAAATTCAAAAACAGCCTCGCCGTCATCGAGGAACAGATGAAGCTGGCTAAAGAGGAAATTGCTTACCTCGATGGCTTGCTGCAGCAGTTGAACGATGCGACGTTAAGCGATATCGACGAGATCCGCGAGGAGTTGACCCAGCAGGGATATTTGCGGGACCGGGCCAAACGGGGCAAGAAGAAGAAAAAGAACGACCGTCCGACGTTGCACGTCTATACTTCGTCGGAGGGCATCGAAATTTACGTGGGCAAAAACAATCTGCAAAACGAATACGTCACCAACCGGCTCGGCAAACCCAACGATACCTGGCTCCATACGAAAGATATCCCGGGCTCACACGTGCTAATCCGAAGCGACTCATATGGCGATGCGACGTTAAACGAAGCTGCGCAGCTTGCCGCCTATTTCAGCCAGGCGAAGCAATCAAGCAGCGTCCCGGTGGACTGCACCCTCATCCGCTACGTCCGCAAACCAAACGGCGCCAAGCCTGGCTTCGTCATTTACGATCACCAGCGGACGTTGTACGTCACGCCAGATGAGCAGCTCATTAAATCGTTGCCGAACACAGTGAAGAACGGCTGATGATTGTTGGCAAAGTCTCAAATGTAAAAGTGCAGTTGAACCCCATCCAAAACCGCCGAATTGAATCAATCAGATGCAAAAGTACAGTAGATTCTCAGCTTCACCTGGGGATTTGCACGGATTCACGCCTAACGGACTGCACTTTTACATTTGCCCAATAAAAAACGGTGCTCCAAAAGGGATCATAGATTCATTGACCCTTTGGACCACCGTTTTTTCAGTTTTTCTCAGCCCGTCTGGCCGCCTCCGCCGCCTGTTTCAACCGTTCCACCGTACCCGGCGGTGCCGTGCGTCCACCCAAATCACCGTGAAAAACAACACCCTGCCGCACGCCGTGATAATCGGATCCCCCGGTCACGATAAGCCCGTACTGCTCGGCCATGGCGGCATAACGGATCTCCTCCTCCGCCCCGTGGTCAGAGTGGTACACTTCTATCCCGTCCGGCTTCCCACGCTCCAGGATCGACCGCACCAGCTCGTCGTCCCCGTACAAGCCCGGATGCGCTAACACCGCCGCGCCGCCTCCCTCATGAATCCACGTGATCGCCTCCTCCGGCGATATACGCGGCAGAGAAGCATATCCTGGTTTGCCTTCGGACAAATACCGATCAAAGGCCACGCGCATATCCGACACGTACCCCTTGCGGACGAGAACATCGGCGATATGAGGCCGGCCCAAGCTTTCACCCGGACGCAGCGGCCGGGCCACCCCAGCCTTCACTTCCTCCATCGTAATCTCAAGGCCTAATTGCTGCAGCTTCGCGATAATTAGGGTATTTCGCTCCTCCCGAACCGACCGAAGCCGGGCCAAGCGCTCCAGAAGGTGTTCATCCTCGAAATTCAGGAAGTACCCCAACACATGGATGTCTTTGCCCCCGGCGCGGGTGCTGATTTCGATGCCGGGGACAACGTCCACGCCAAGCTCCTTCCCGGCCAGCAAAGCCTCCTCAATCCCGGCAACGGTATCGTGATCTGTGATGGCCAAGCCCGTCAGCCCTTTCTCCTTGGCCAGCCTTACGTTTTCCGCCGGCTTATTCATCCCGTCCGAAGCTTGGGTATGTGAATGAAGGTCGTAACGTTCGTTTGCCATATGTGGTTCCATGTTATCCCATCCTTCATTTTCGCAATGTCTTTTACGTAGTTTGCGGATATTCCCGCAGGAAAGTCAAAAACGTCACCGCTGTGACCGGCAACAGCGTCGATTTCAAGTGGATCGAATAAAACATCCGTTTAAAAGACAACCCTTCAATATCCAGCACCTCCAGCAGTCCCAGCGCCTGCTCATGCTTAACGGAAGAAGGTGAAATAATCGTGATGCCAATCCCGGCCTCGACCGCCGATTTTACCGCCCCCGTGCTGCCGAGTTCCATAACAGTACGAATTTGATTGATGTCAACACCGCATCTCCGCAGTTCATCCTCCATCACCTGACGAGTGCCAGAGCCTTTTTCCCGCAGTACAAAAGGGTAATGAATCGCTTCCTCCACCGTTACAGACCTTCTCCCCGACAACGGGTGGCCTGCGGGAACAATTAGCTTGAGCTCATCCTCCATGACAGGCTCGGATACCAAGTCCGGATGTTGAACCGGCGCTTCAACTAACCCGAAACTCAGCTGGTGATTCAGGATCTCCTCGATGATTTGCGTCGTGTTGATCACCTTCATCACGATTGAGATATGAGGGTATCGCTGTCCAAACGGCCCAAGGAGCCGAGGGAGGACGTATTCCCCGATCGTCAAGCTGGAGCCGAGCTGCAGCCGCCCCTCCAGCATCGATGTATGCCGCGACATGGCCTGCTCTGTTTCACGAATTAACTCCACGCTCTGGCGAGCAAACGGCAGCAAAGTTTGGCCGGCTTCCGTTAATTCGATCTTTTTCGTAGAACGGATCAGTAGCTTCGTGCCGAAGTAATCTTCCAGCGATTGGATTTGCATCGTAACCGCAGGCTGAGTCATGTGCAGTGCCTGGGCTGCAGCCGAGAAGCTGCCACGCTGCGCCACCGTATAGAAAATATGAAGCTGGTGATAGTTTAACGCCATCGTCCGGCACTCCCCTTTCTTTCCATTGCAAAGCTCTCCATTAACAATAGCATGCCCGGGCCAACTACATAAAGTGCTAGTCCCATGAATTGTTGCCCTATCAAAAAACGCCTGCCCTACATCCGATGGCTCTTATCACTTCTGTGCCCTTTATGTGCCCGCATATGGTCTTGTTCGCGCCTCTTTTGCACCATTATCCCTTTCGCTCAGAAATTAGGAATTGTGGAAGGAGGTTTTCTAAATGAGACAGTCCCAGAAAGCTGACCCTTCAGGATTAATTGGGGTCAATTGAGTAAGTTGATTTTTTGGGAGTTTTTTCTTGTGTACAGAACATATGTTTGGTATAATTTAAAAAGAGAACATTAGTTCGTAATTTTGGAGTTGGGAAGATTCACATTGGAGGGATCCGACATGGAGTTAGGTATGAATAAAGAGCTGCTTCAACCTATCAGCAGCCGTTTTCAAAGTGAGGCCGACTGTATCGAGGCGATCATCGCTATGAAGTGGCCAGACGGCTTCGTCTGCCCGCGCTGCGCTTATACCAAATGCACCCGTCTGTCCTCCCGACGACTTCCTTTGTTTGAGTGCAGAAGATGCGGCTATCAAGCCTCGCCTTTGGTGGGTACGATTTTTGAAAGAACCCATCTGCCTTTGGTGAAATGGTTTCAAGCTATGGAGCTGTTCCTGCTTCCCGACGGTATCTCAGCGCTGCGGTTGAGTCAGGTGATCCAAGTTACCTACAAGACCGCGTGGCTCATGCTGCACAAAATCCGCCATACCCTCGGTGAATGTGATGCCCGGGAGCTGCTCTCTGGAGAGGTGAAGGTGAACCGCGATCAGTATGGGACGGATCCCAACCGCTTTCATCCAGCTTCTCAACCTTATGCCACCGCAGTCGTCGCCGGCTGCACGGTCACGGAGTCTGGTGAGCCCGAGCGTGTGAAGATTCAACTGATACCGCATAAAAGAGGAGGCGAGCAATGGGCTACCCGGCACGATCTCGCTACGTTCATCAACAAGCATGTAGACGTCCATACCTCAACCAAGCGGTGGTTCCCTTTCGTTTATGGGATGTATCTGCCCTTACGGAAAGTCGTGAGAGAAGCACGGGACTCTATCAGACGCACGTATGTCGCCTTGGGAATAACACATTTGCAGGCGTATTTGAATGAGTACACCGTACGCCGTTACCTGCGCATGTCCTTTTCCGAGGAAGAAATGCGCCAGAACATGCTGCAGATGTGCCTGTCCATTCCAGCAATCTCGTACCGCCAGCTAATCGTAATCCGCCGGATCTCAACCATTGCAGATGCGGCTTAATCGAGATGCTTATCAACATATCTATATTTTTCGCAATAAACCACCCGATCCGCTTTTTTGCAACGTATTTTTAACTTTATCAACTTCAGAGCATTTCCTGTTCCCAGTTTCTCTTCCTCCATGACCTGACGCAACGGGATAATCGTTAAAAAGGGGCGGAGAAACTACGTTATCCTGCCACTGCCACCCCCGCACTGGGAAGGACGTGAGGGCCATGAGGGACGTGAGGGACGCCAGGGATGCAGGAGACGGGAAGGATGCGAGGAACGGAGGAGCGGAGGAGCGGTGTATTTGAGTTGCAGAAAAATCAGTGAAATCGGATTTGACACAACAGGCTAAAATGTCAAAAGAAGCAGACCGGTTAACGGCATGCTTCTTTCCAAATCGTTCTACGTCTTCTTTCTCATCTTCGGCTTCGGCTTAGTTTCTGTCTTGACCTACTCCCGCAGCTCCTAGCGGTGCTTGCGGCTGTTCTTCATCAGCGTCATTCGCCGGGAATGGCGAAGCCAGGAATAATAAGATTTCAAATCGCGCAATTCAATGGTTTCCGACATCCGTCCAAGAAAGGTAACGATGATCATGCGGTGCATCGGGCGTCCGGCAAGGTCGAACTCTCCGGGAATTTCCGCAAATTCAGCCACCATCACGAGATCGTCATCAATTAAATAGACGTCCTCTTCCTTGCGATAATATGGCGTTATGCGTCCCTGCTTTAAACATTCCCAAGCCCATCCGGCAATCTGTTCAACCCCGACATTATCCCGATCAATTCTGTCCTGGTATCGGAGCTTGGCATGGTTCGTTACTACGATATCGGCAACTCTCTTGTCCCCTAGTTGAATATAGAAGGATTCATAGGTTCTCCAGCGTTCCGTTGCCTTGTCTCTCATGCCGCACCTCTCATTGTATGGGTCTTTGTAAATAGATAAGTAAGTGATTTGCCAATAATTAGGTCTTTTTAACTAAGCTCTTTTGCCTATTATATTACATCATTCCCTAATTTTCTACAAGATTCAAGTGTTTTTTGTCAAAAATAAGGTCTCTAGAACTATAAATCCATAGGAGACAGTATAAACACAAAAAAGCCGCGCAACGAGTAGCTCGCTGCGCGGCTTTGGCATTCGAATCGCTTGGTCTAACCTTCGGTTAGAGTCCGTAGAAGCGGGTTTTGTCCGGGACGTCCTTACTGTATTCGGTTTTAATTTCCCCACGGTAAGACCGCTCAATTTTGCGAACATAGGATAACTTACGGATATTCCGCATCGTCTCTTCCGCCCGATCGGCATTCACATACATAACCACATAATGCATGCGGCGGGATAGATAATGCACGCTTCCGTATTTTTCTAAGTTCCTTGCCGCTTTCAAGTCGCTTACCCATATGATATATCCTGTACGCTCCGGAAACATGACTTTCCCCTCCCGTGGCTTAACTACCTGGAACTTCCGGAAACCAATCTTCCGGAATGATCGGCTGCTTATGCTCTTAGCCGCAGCTGCAACTTCCACCGGCGCCGCATCCGCCTTTCGGATTCGGATCATTGCTTGGCACCTTGATCGTATCGGAAACGGCATAAGCGATCATTTCCGACATTTGGTGGAGGATATCGTCGAGTTCGTTCTCAGCGGCTTTAAACTTCCGAACCGCCTCGAAGCGCTCTAATTCCCGCTCCACCTCGGCCACTTTATCCTTGGCCTCGTGATAATTCGGATGGAAATGTCCAAAGCGCTCGGTTTCCCGGAACAGTTCCTTCTGAGCTTCCAGCTTCTTGACCCATGCCTGAATCTCACTATCTTCTTCCACGCGCTTTTTCCAATACAAATATTCGGAAACGGCGGCGGATTGATTTATCATATCGCCCAATTCATAGGCGTTGATCAGCACTTCGGCCATGTCGACCGTATTCTTCGCGATTACGCTCATGAATTTCATCTCGCTTTTGTGGTTATTGTTCCACCCAACAGGTAGACGTCACTATCATACCACAATCCTTTAGCGAGCAGAAGAGGTTCATCCTTCCTAAGCTCTCATTTGCGTAAGCCTGTTGGGAGAATTAGGCGGATCGCCTGCCAATCTCGGGGTGACAGCAGCACTTCCTCTCCTGGAGTCTCTTTTCCCTGTGCCTCAGATGAGGGTAGCTTACGCACTCTGACTTGCCAATCCGTTTCACTTTCCACGACTGCCAGCGGCACGCAAACAACGCTCTCTCCTCCGATCTGCAGCATCAGCTTGGCAGACCAGGCCAAAGCCCGTTCGATCAGTTCACGGGCGGTCGAGGCGTGATAACGCCGCAATTCCTTCCACCACATGACGGGGATCTCCGACAAACCCGGGAACAGCTCGTCTACTTCTGGCGGACGGGTTTCCGGCTCATAAAAGTGCAGATCCGCTCCTTTATAAATCCAGCCTTGACCCTTCTGCCCGCTCGGCCCCTCATCATTTGACCAGGTGATTTCCATTTCCGTAAGCTTCGGAAGAATCGGTTCATTGGGGGCTGGAGTGCCCCGGTGAACCGGAGCCAATCGCTCACTTTCTAGAATCTTGATCACTTCCGCCTCGCTGTCCGTCGTTACGAGAAAATGAAGCGGACCAATCCGCTCCAGCTTGCCGGCCAGCGATGGCAAATCTGCAATGCGATCCGCGGCTTCCGTATCCGCACAGCTGAGCAGCTTCACTTCGGTGAGCGTGGTACGGCCGATTTCCCGCCCCCATTGGAGCAAGCCGTCGCGAACAGACGCTGGTACACCGGCAGAATGCTCCTCCAGCAGCTGCAGGATCTCCTGCGGCGTACGACCCAACTTGCATGCCTGCTCCAGGCCCGCACGCGTCAAACGGTAGACGCTCATTACGCCTGACGAGGCCAGTTCAGCGCAAGCCTCCAGCTCAAACCGGACCGTAAACGGTACGTCTGGCGGAACCAGCAGCTCGAAATCAGGCTGCACGATCAGCTTCCCTTTCGCCGATGGGGAAGCCGTCGGCGAAGAAGCGTCCCGTTCAATCAGCCAACGGAACATCCGGCCATCCTCCGGATGGCGGCCAAGCTCCATCCAGCCACAGCCGCACAAAGCTTCAAGCCATCCTTCGATCCAAGCGGCGCGCTCCGGTGACAGATCGCCGCTCTCCCCCCCCAGCAGCCCCTGGTCTTGGAGCGAACCCAGCAGTTCCTCCACCGAATACCACGCGCCGGGTTTTAAATCCGGTGCCGTTAGTCGCAAGGCGACATGCTGCAGTCCAACGTCAGCCGGAACATAGCGCTGCAGCTCGCGCATTAGAACGAAGTTCATCGCCGGCACATCCAAGGACAACCATGCCGCCATTCCCGGGACATCCGCCCGCCAAACCGCCCTCTCCTTGGCGATCAGCCCTAGCGCCAGCAGCAGATCCATCACAACCGCAAGTGCGGGAGAATATACGTCCGGATGCGGATAGTTGAGCTGCAGACCTGCGATGTCTTCCGCTTTCAGCGCAATTCGGTCTTCCAACTTGCTGTGTTCCTTCTGGTGAATCGTCCCTTTCGCCGTCATCCGCAGTCCATTGCCGGCAATCCAGGTCAAAGCGCGGAACAAATCCAACGCCAATCCAGGTTTGGCCTCCCGTTCAAGTTCCACGCGCACCGGGTTCTGCTCCCGCAGCTCCGCGTACCCCCATATCTTCCACATCTCTAGCTGGCGGTCTAGCGGGATGTAAAACAGCTTCTCTCCCCAAGCCTTGCGTACCGCAGCGATTTCTCCAGAGCGCAGGAGCACCGGCAATGCAGCGCGAATGTCGGCTCCGCTCAAGCTGCCAGCCGCGGCGGCGTTAGCTTGTTCCAGCCGAAACGGCTGTCCTGCATAACGCCGAAACAGGAGCCGGAGCGCCTCCATCTCCGCTTCGTTTAATGGCTCCCTAACTGGCCCATCTATCAAAGAATCTTCGTAAGCTGGCATTTCCGACCGCCTGCTCATGCTTCGATCCCCTCCTGCTCGCGCCGCACGGCATACTCATAACCCTGCTCCAGCAAAAACAATTGCCGCCGGAGGGCAAATTCCTGTTCGCGGGTGTTCTCCGACACGAGGGTATAAAAATAAGCCCTGCCGCCGTCTCGCTTCGGCCGCAGAATCCGTCCGAGACGCTGCGCCTCCTCTTGACGCGAACCAAAGCTGCCGGAGATTTGAATCGCCACCGACGCATCCGGCAAATCCACCGCAAAATTGGCTACTTTGGACACGGCCAGAACCGGAATTTCCCCTTCGCGGAACGCCTGAAACAATCTGCTCCGTTCCGCCTGCGGCGTACTCCCGGTAATGAGCGGAACGTGGAGTTCCGCAGCGATGCTTTGCAGCTGATCCAAATATTGCCCGATAATCAGTACCTGACGGTCCCGATGCCGGTCCAGCAATCGCCGCACGATCTCGTTCTTATACGGGTTCTCCGCGGCGATTCGAAACTTCTCCCGCCCTTCCGCCCGGGCGTATTGATTCTGTTGTGGCTCGGGCATCGCCACCCGGATCTCCTGGCAATCAACCTGCGCGATAAAACCGCTCTCTTCAAGCGTTCTCCATGGGACATCATACCGTTTGGGTCCGATCAAGGAGAAGACGTCCCGCT
Organism: Paenibacillus sp. MB22_1; assembly: GCF_047200555.1. Classification (NCBI taxonomy): domain Bacteria; kingdom Bacillati; phylum Bacillota; class Bacilli; order Caryophanales; family Paenibacillaceae; genus Paenibacillus; species Paenibacillus sp. MB22_1. The sequence goes on along the minus strand of NZ_JBLADV010000001.1, from coordinate 808,562 downwards.
CGCAACCGTCCTCGCGAATCAGGGTGGCGGTCAGCCCAAGCCGACGGGTCGCCTGAATATCGGCGGTTGCCCGGAAAATCGGCGCCGGAAGAAGATGAACTTCATCGTAAATGATTAATCCCCAATCCCGTTCTTGGAACAGGGACATATGCTTGAAGCCCTCCTCTTTGCGGGCTCGATGGGTCAATATTTGATAGGTCGAAACCGTCACCGGTTTGACTTGTTTTTTCTCTCCTGAATATTCTCCAACCGCTTCCGGCGGCAAAGTCGTTTTCGAAATCATTTCGGAAATCCATTGACGTACCGAGGTCACATTGGAGGTTAAAATCAGCGTCTCGCACTGGAACCGTTCCATGGCGGCCAGTCCAACTACGGTCTTTCCCGCTCCGCAGGGAAGTACGACAACACCGCTTCCGCCTTCACCAGCCTTGCCGGCAAATGCAGCGATCGCTTCCTGTTGGTACGGTCTGAGCCGAAACGGCCTTCCTCCTTCCAGTTCCTCCCGGAGAGCAAACTTCAGGTTGCGGCCTTGGTGGTAGCCTGCTTCGTCCAGGACAGGATAACCCAGCCGGGCAAGTTCTCGTTTTAAGCTGCCGCGCCATGCGGCCGGCAGATGGAGATGGCGCTTGTCCACCAGGCTCCAAGTCCCCGCCGGTAAATCCAGTTGTCGGGATAACTGCTCCAGAAAACCCTCTTCTTCGGTTCCAACGTACTCCAGTTCCAATCGGTCCGATTCACCTGGAACCGGACGCAGCTTCAGCTGCCCGAACCTTCCCATCCAGTTGCGGATGTCTTCAGCCGCGCCGCTCGGCAGTCCATATCGGGCCATAGACTGAAGTTCTTCCAGCACTCGATCCGCATCGATCCCGCAGGAAGCGGCATGCCATAATGTGAGCGGAGTAATTCGATATGTATGATAATAAGCCGGGCTCTTCACCAACTCGGCATAATGGGACAACTGTTCCCGCGCCGTTTCGAAGCCGGGATGCTCCTTCTCCAGCAGCACCGTTAAATCTCGCTGAACGATACATGCTCCCGTTTCTATCATCGGTTATGCCCTCCTTTAGATCAGCCTCTTGCAACCAGCAAAAAGAGAAGTCCGCCGCCAAGGCTGCGAACCTCTCCCGCTTACTTTCTCTTCGTCATTAATGTACCTGCTCCGAGATTTCGGACAGAGCCTCCCCGGCATTGTCGGCAAAAATATTACGTACCGCCAAATCGCCAAGCGATACGATCCCGATCAAGCGATCCCCTTCGCATACCGGGAGCCGGCGGATTTGCTGCTCGGCCATCAGTTCTGCGGCCTCGTCCACCGACATGTCGCGGGAAGCGGTTTTGATCCCTTTGGTCATCACTTCGGAGACTGCCGTCGAGCCGGGACGCTTCTCGGCGATACCGCGGATCACCAAATCCCGGTCTGTGATGACGCCAATCAGCTTATCTCCGCCTTCAACTACCGGAATGAAACCCGTGTCGTGTTCTTTCATTTTAACCGCTACTTCGTAAACATTATCCTGCGGCGTCACAGTAACGACGTTTTGGGTCATAATCTCGCTAACTTTTCTCAACATAAATCCCTCCTCGTATAGTATCTTTTGAAAGCTCTTTTCTTTCAGCTTCCAGCCCCGTAGGGGCTGGAGAGATTCCTTGAAATTTTCCAGCAAATCGTTCTTTGAAAATTGAATGGGGACTGGACTTTCTGGAATGTCTCTGGACAATGGAACTTAGGGTCCATTCGGGGAAATTCGTATCCCTCCTGTAGCCACGTCTACATTAAAAGTCTGTTTCTCCGGTACACGTCTGAACTTCTTACCCGCTGGCTGTTCCCTTCGGCAACCCATGCCCGGCTATAGCAGTGCCGGGGCAGCTCATGGACTGAAGTGTGTTCTCATAGGCGAGGGTGATTGATCTGCGTGTGCGCCGGAGGCATCCCGGAGCGTCCATTCCCTGAATCCCTCAACAGAAAGGAGGAACTCCATTTGAAGTTATTTGTCGGTATTGACGTCAGCTCACAAGAACTGGAAGCGTGCTTTATGAATCCCGACGGAGACAAGCTGGAAACGCTCACCGTCAAGAATAATCTCGACGGCGCTTCTCATCTGAGAGATCGCATCGTCGCTGTAGCGGACAAGCATTCGTCTTCCGAGATTCACATTGGCCTTGAAGCGACTTCGGTCTACAGCTGGCATCCTGCCATGTTCATGCATGAGGATCCGGCGCTCAAAGCCCGTAAAGCCAAAGTGTTCACCATCAACCCGAAGCTGGTCAGCAAATTCAGAGAAGCCTACCCGGATATGGACAAGACCGACCGTCTTGATGCCTGGGTGATTGCGGATCGCTTGCGCTTTGGACGATTGACCACCACCATCGTCATGCAAGAGCAATATGTTGCGCTCCAGCGCCTCACGCGCATGCGATTCCACCTGATCCACAACCTGGCGCGTGAGAAGCAATATTTTTTGCAGAACCTGTTCTACAAGTGCAACGCCTTTACGACCGAAGTAGACAGCTCGGTATTCGGTCACGCGCTCATGGAGATGCTCTCCGAGAAGTACAGCCTTGACGACATTGCCACGATGGATGTCGCCGAATTGGCCGACTATTTAAGGGACAAGGGACGCAATCGCTTCCCTGATCCGGAGAACGTCGCACGCTGCATTCAGAAGGCTGCCAGAGCCTCTTATCGACTTTCCAAAGTGGTTGAGGACTCCATCGACCTGGTGCTTGGCACATCCATTCAAGTGATTCGAAGCATCCAGGCACAGCTCAAAGATTTGGACAAAGCCATAGAGCGCATTCTCGAAGGCCTGCCTGAATCCAAATGCTTGCGCTCCATCCCTGGGATTGACCGGGTGTATGCCGCCGGTATCCTCGCGGAGATTGGAGACATCGATCGCTTCAGTGATCAAGCGGCTGTGGCCAAGTATGCCGGCCTTTCCTGGCGTAAACATCAGTCTGGCCCTTTTGAAGCCGAAGATACCAAACGCATTAAATCCGGCAACCGATTCCTTCGCTATTACCTGGTTGAAGCTGCCAACTCGGTGAAAAACCGCGATGAGGAATTCGGTGAGTATTACCGGAAGAAGTACAAAGAAGTTCCTAAGCACCAACACAAACGCGCCCTCGTCTTAACGGCAAGAAAACTTGTGCGTCTGGTCGATGTGCTGCTACGCAACGGCCAACTCTATACGCCACGGAAGAAGGTAACGACTGCGAAGGATTGACGCCCCCTTTGCCAAAGTCCTTACTCATTCCCAGTAAAAATCTGGAATTATCCTTGATTTGGGCTGGGATTAGTTTGATATTGTCATTTTTCTAGACTCAAAGCACTTTTCACATAGAAAATTTCCAATTTACTCGAATCTAGGACTTGACATCATACCGCTGGACTTTGAACATAGCGTGCCAAAGTAGGAATCCGATTATGCGTGTTCGTCCTGATAGGATTCCGCCATCGCCGCCAGCAGCCCCGCCGCATGCAGCATGGCGTCTTCGTCGATATCAAATTTGGGATGATGGTGCGGATACATTGCGCCCTTGCCGGGATTTCCCGCGCCAACAAACATGAAACAGCCCGGAACCCATTGCAAATAGTAGGCAAAATCCTCCGCCGGCATGATCTTCGGCGACAGCTCGGCCCGCAGTCCGAACACCCCCGGAGCCACCTTCGTAAAACGATGGTATTCACCTTCATCGTTCACCAAGCTCGGGTAGCCCATCATATAGTTGATTTGCGCCTTCGCACCGTATGCTTCCGCCGTGCTTTGGGCCAACACATGAATCCGCTCGCGGATGAGCTCCCGCGTCTCCTCGCGGAAGCAGCGGACCGTGCCGGACAATCTGCAGCGGTCGGCGATGATGTTCTGCGCCGTGCCGCCCTGGATCGAGCCGATCGTCACAACGGCCGGGTCCAGCGGATCCACCGAGCGGCTCACCACGCTTTGCAGCTGCAGCACAAGCGACGAAGCGGCCACCACGCTGTCCACCGTTTTATGCGGCATGCCACCATGCCCCCCGCGTCCCTGCACATCGATGAAGAACTCGTCGGTCGAAGCCATCAACGGTCCCGGTGCGCTCGCCACCGTGCCGACCGGAATCGGCGTCCACAGGTGCACTCCGTAAATAACGTCCACGCCGTCCAGCGCACCTTCCTCGATCATCGACTTGGCCCCTCCCGGGCAAACCTCTTCCGCCGGCTGGAAGATCAGACGGATCTCCCCGCGAAGCTTCGCTTTGGTGCGGCTGTAGTACTCCGCCAGTGCCAGCAGCGTTGCCGTGTGGCCGTCGTGACCGCAGGCGTGCATCACGCCGGGGTGCTGAGAGGCGTACTCGCACGTTTTTTCGTCCTGGATTGGCAACGCGTCCATATCAGCCCGAAGCGCCACCGTTTTGCCGGGAAGCTCTCCCCGGATGCGGGCTACAAGGCCAAACCCGCCGACATTAGTTGTCGTTTCGATCCCCAGCTCCCGCAACTTATCGGCGACCAGCGTTGAAGTCTCCTTTTCCATGAAGGAAAGCTCCGGATAGCGGTGAAAATGACGCCGCCGCTCCACCATGGATGGAAACAAATCGCTTAACAGCTTCTCCTCCATCGTCCCACTCCTCTTTCCACGATCTCGTTTAGCTTATTGTAGCAGAAAACGGGTGACTCGTTCAGATTTACCTTAAGGAAAGCCGCCGATTTGCGAGGTTTTCCCATGCTTGCACAACCGATGGAAACATAATATCATGGGGATAAGTGTGATAACTTTGATGAAAAAAGTTCACATTTGAATCGATCCGTGAACTTTGGACCAATATTTTGAAGGGGGCACTCTTTACAATGATCGTAGAAAATACCGGATTGGACGGACTGCGAAGCGATTTGGCTTACTTAGACGAAGCTGCGGAGAAGGTAGGCTTCATCCGTTGGCAATGGGAATATTACCGCGCTACATACGATTATAAAATTGAATATAATAACAGCGACTATTACCTCCGCATCAATACACGGGTGGTAGAAGGCAAACTGGAACGTCCAGACACGGTACTGGCCATCGAAGCGGTCTATATGGGGCGGGCCACTTTTCCGCACGGCTTGGAGTATGAATCGGAGATTCCTGCGATGGTCATGAAGACCGCCAATCATAAGTTGACGGAATTAAAGGAACTTCTTGAGGCCTAATCGGTAACGCGATGAAAGAAGGCACAGAGAAACCAAGACGCGGAGCCCCCGATTTTCAGTTGCTCATCTTAACCTTGCTGATGGCCGGTTTCGGAATCGTTATGGTGTTCAGCTCCAGCTCCAGCATCACGCTGGTTGATGCCAAATTTGGTTATGACCCGATGTATTTTACGAAACGGCAGATTATATTCGCCTTAATCGGGTTAGTCGGCATGTTCGTGACGATGAATATCCCTTACGAGAAATATAAGAAGCTGTTTATCCCTGTGTTCATCCTGGCCATCATTATGCTGCTGCTTGTACCATTTATCGGCGGACGCATCAATGGCGCGACCAGCTGGTTCACGATTGGTACGCTCGGGATTCAACCGACGGAGCTTGCTAAAATCACGACGATCTTGTACCTGTCGGCCCTCATCTCCAAGAAAGGCGAGCGGTTCCGGGATCTAAGAACCGGGTATATCCCGGTCATGGTCATCGTTGGTTTTGTCGCCGGCTTGATCATGCTCCAGCCTGACCTTGGCTCTTGTCTGATTCTTGTGGCTACCGCCGGGCTGATTATTTTCGCCGGCGGCGCGAATTTGAAGCACATTCTCGGTTCCATTGGGTTGCTCATATTAGGTGCCAGCATCGTGCTAGGCGTCGAAGCGTTGTGGGACAAGATCAATCCGCCCGATCCCACCGTCGCTGCGAGCAGCGATTATCGGATGGGCCGGATCGAAGCCTTCCTCGACCCATGGCATGATACGCAAGGAACCGGCTACAACCTGATTCAATCGCTCACCGCGATTGGCCATGGCGGACTAACCGGTACTGGATTCGGACAAGGCATTCAGAAGCTGCATTATTTGCCGAATGCGTATAACGATTTTATTTTCTCCGTCATCGGCGAAGAATTCGGGTTTATCGGTACGTTGATCTTCCTGCTGTTTTATATTTATTTCATTTGGCGCGGGCTGCTCGTGTCGCTGCGCTGCCAAAGCACGTTTGGCACGTTAGTTGGGGTTGGGATTATGGGCTTGATCGCCATCCAGGCGTTCGTTAACATCGGCGGCGTCACCAACACGATTCCGGTGACCGGCGTCACCTTGCCCTTCATTAGCTACGGCGGCTCTTCGCTGCTCGTTATGATGGTCTCGATGGGCATTGTGCTTAGCATTTCGCGCGAATCTTCTCTGCCGATGAAGCAGGAGCGCACGAAATCGGTGATCATTCGCGAACCAACGCCGTTCGAACTGCGCAGAGAAGCCCGGCGCGGCTTATAATTTAAAGCTAATGAAGATAGGGGGAGGTGACTAACCTCCGTCCCTCTTACACCACCGTACGTACCGTTCGGTATACGGCGGTTCGTCTAAGTTGACCGCAAGTCGAAATAACGTTCCGAAAGACTGCGCAGACCTAAGGAGTCGAAATAATTCTTTCCTAAAGGTCTGTGCAAAATCGGACTGCATGCAATACGCCAGTACCCCTTTCGGGAATTTCCCCATTCATAGGCTTTATCTTTAGGCACTCCTAAAGATTGAAGCCTTTTTACTTTCGTTCTGGGATTCTTCCAGTGTTTCCAAATGCACATTCGCAGTCTTCGCCGCGTCCATTCGTCCAGCCTCTGGAATACGCTCGGTGTTTCGGCCAGTGCGAAGTGTCCGCACCATCCGATGAGATATTGGTTGAGTTCCTGAATCCGGCGTTCCATGGAAATGGATTTTCTTCTGGAAGTGATCTCCCGAATTTTCTTCTTCGCCTTCTGTAACGATTGGGGCGCGATACGGATTTTGGGGTCTTTGTTCACGGTGAAGCTGAACCCTAGGAACTTTCGTTTCCAGGGGCGATCGACTGCGCTTTTCCCATGGTTTACTTTAAGCTTTAGGGTCTGCTCAATGAACTTCGTGATTGAGGATTTCACCCTTTCACCTGCTTTGCGGGACTTCACGTAGATGTTGCTATCGTCTGCGTATCTCACAAAGCGCAGTCCTCGTTGCTCCAGCTCCTTATCCATCTCATCCAGTACGATGTTGGATAATAACGGGCTCAACGGGCCTCCTTGTGGGGTTCCCTCCTCTGTCTCCACTACGACTCCATTGATCATGACACCTGATTGCAAGTATTTCCGGATCAGTTTTAGCAGTGCTTTATCCGAGATTCGCTGTGCAATCTTTGCCATTAGTCGATCATGGTTCACGCGATCAAAGAATTTCTCCAAGTCTAAATCGACGACCCATCGATACCCTTCTCTCACATATTCTTTTGCTTGTCGAACAGCATCATGGGTGCTCCGCTTAGGGCGGAATCCATAACTATGCTCGGAGAACGTCGGCTCGAAGATCGGGCTTAGTACCTGCGCGATCGCTTGCTGGATGAAACGGTCTGTCACCGTAGGTATACCTAGCAACCTCACTCCGCCATTAGGTTTCGGGATTTCGACCCTTCGGACCGGTTGGGGTTCATAGGTGCCTTCCTCTAATGAACGCCGGATTTCTTGCCAATGAAGCTGCAGGTGCCTTCTCAGGTCTTTGACGGGCATTCCATCGACTCCATGGCTCCCTTTGTTCTTTTCCACACGCTTTAGTGCGATTCTAAGGTTGTCCGGTGACAGGACCCGTTCCATCATGGTTGATCTCTCCTTGCGTGAATGAAAGCTCCATCTTGTGCCGGGATTACACTCTGCCCTTCCGAAGTCCCCCGTGCATTCATCACTTCCTCCTTCGGATAAGTCCTTGCGGATTGTCTGCTTTCATTGCATAATCCCGAACGCCTTGGTTTCCATTCTCCTTGACGTTCTGTCCTTCCACAGCCCTCGCGACAAGCTGTGTACTATGACATCGGCTGACTTCTGCACGCTCAGCCTGCTCTCACGAACAGGGTTACGAAGTTTACTTCGCGTTTCGCGCAGACCTCCCCGGGTAAGAGCGTTATCTTCCTCTCCATCTACCCGCCTCATTTACTCTCATTCGCCTTCGGCAGTAAGGACTTTGACTTGTCATGCAGCCTCATCCAACGAATGCCAGCCTCATATGAGGTTCGTGTTCCTCGGGCCGGAGATTTGCCGCCGGCTTCCTTCAGATTCTACCTCGCGATAGAGACCCTTGCCTTAAGCTAATGGCTACTACTGCCTTCGCCATTCAGGACTTGAACCCTATAGATAACGCCCATGCCGGGCGCACATAAAAGAAGACTACGGAGGGATTCTCCGTAGTCTTCTTTATGCTTAAGCATATGCCAGCAATCCGGTCATTCGAGGCCGAAAGCGAAACTCAGGTATGCTGCAGAAGGTCAAGGATGGGGCGATCAGATTTCATCGTCCTTAAACGCCACGCCCTCGACTTTTACATTCACTTCTACAATTTTTAGTCCTGTCATGCTCTCTACCGCTTCTCGAACATTTTGCTGAAGCATCCGGCAAACTTCGTGGATGGGGGTCTCATATAACACGATAATTCGCAGGTCGATTGCCGCCTCCAATTGACCTACTTCGACCGTGACGCCCTTTTGCACATTTTTGCCGCTTAACCGTTTAGCCCAACCTTCGGAAAGCCCCCCGGACATCGCGGCAATCCCCGGTGTCTCTAGAGCAGCCATTCCGGCGATTTTGGCGACAACATCATCTGAAATCCGAATTTGCCCGCTATCCAACTGCAGTTGTTCGGTCATGGTCATTCCTCCTTCAACCTCATTAATTTCATTGTAAATCGGAAGTCGTATTAAAGCAAATGTAGACCTTTCGATTAATTTTGAGTAAAATTGTTACATTCAGTTTATTGCCAAAAAATGACTAACTCGAGGTGTTCCATGAAAAAGTTTATTTCACCCGCATTGTTGCTGATTTTCTTTGCACTTAGCGCCATGGGGCATTACGCGCATTGGTCAGCAACGTTAGAATTTGTCATCTCCGCGATCGCCGTCATTCTTGTCGCGGGCTTTCTCGGCCGGGCAACGGAGAGCGTGGCGCATTACGCGGGTCAACGCCTGGGCGGCTTCCTAAATGCCACCTTCGGTAATGCGGCCGAATTGATTATCGCCATCATGCTGGTCCGCGAAGGGCTGTTCGACATGGTGAAGGCCAGTATTACCGGGTCCATCATCGGCAACCTGCTGCTCGTGCTGGGGCTCAGCTTGTTTGCGGGAGGCTTAAAGCACAAGGTGCAAAAATATAACGTCACGTTAGCCGGCATGAACGGCTCGCTGATGATCGTAGCGATCATCGCATTGTTCGTCCCGGCGATCTTCCTGCAAACCCACGTGCTGCACGAGGACGATCGTTTCGCGCTCAGTTTGGTTGTTGCCGGCGTTCTGATTGTCGCCTATATCCTCTGGCTGATCTTCTCCATGATCACGCACAAGAACCATCTGGCAGATATTAGCGAGAAGGACGCGGAAGAGCTTCCGCATGAACATGCCCCGGCCTGGTCCAAGGGGAAGTCGATTTTATATCTGGTGATCGCTACCGTTATGGTTGCGTTCGTCAGCGAATGGTTGGTACATACGCTTGACACGCTGACCGCCGATTTCGGTCTGAGCGAGTTGTTCGTCGGTGCCTTTGTCGTTGCGATCGTTGGTAATGCCGCCGAACACAGCGCTGCCATCATGCTGGCGATGAAGAACAAAATCGGGGCAGCCGTAGAAATCGCCGTCGGCTCTAGCTTGCAGATCGCTTTGTTCGTGGCTCCTGTGCTCATCTTCGTCAGCCATCTGTTTGGCAAGCCGATGGATATCGTATTTACCGTCATCGAGTTGGCCGCGATTGGCGTCTCGGTATTTATCGCCAAATCCATCACGCAGGACGGCCAAACCAACTGGTTTGAAGGGGTACTGCTGCTGGCGGTCTATATGATTCTCGGCGTTTCGTTTTATCTCGTATAACCCTCAACAACAAAACAAGCGTATGTCTTCGGCAACTTCCGAAGCATACGCTTGTATTATTTAGCAGCAACAGCAAATGCCTTACTGTTGTCTATTGTTCATGGCTTCATACAGCGAGGCCAAATTACGTTCCAATCTGCTGAGGATTTGTTTACCTACCGTTTCTTGAATAAGTCCGACGCGAATTGCGTAATCTACTTGTCTGGAGAATCCATACATCTGGGTATCCAGCACTTCCTCATAGAGAGGGCAATAACGTGTGGCCAAGTTCTCCATCTGTACTTCGATCAGCTTCTCAATTTTATCTGCATCTTCTTTCAGAAGATTAAGTGCCTTCAGGTTTAGTTGCTCCTGCAACTCAGATGAAGTCATGCTTCTTCCCCCCTATGTCCAAAATCGCCTACCATTCATCTCTAATCTTAATATTAGACGAAATCGAAAGCCAATACAAGAACCTGCTTAAATTAACCTATCTATGAAAAACCGCTGAGTACCGCTGTTCGCAGGCATTAAAAAACACCCCCGACCTAAGTCGGGAGTGTTTCTCATTGACATTAATCGGCAACAACTTTGACGTCCAACCCGTGTTTCGCAAACACTTCGGTTACGGCTTTCTTCGCTTCTTCCGCATCCGGTCCGTGAACGTGAAGCTCATAGCTCTTCGTATTTACGAGCGTGGTGAAGAGGCCGAGGATACTTTTTACATCGATGTACTTATTGTCCGCTTGAAGCACAATGGAAGAAGTGAACTTGCCTGCTGTTTGGGCAATTTCGACTACCGCTTCATTGTTCGTGGCCATAGGATCCCTCCGTCTTTAACATTGGAAATAACATACTTCAATCATACATTGAATCCGCTTTCCTAGCAAGGAGGATTTCTGATTACTTCAGGTTTTCCGGGTTCAATCCCTCAAGCTCAGGCAGCACAAAAATGCCATCCTTACGGATCAGTACATCGTCAAAATAAATTTCTCCGCCGCCGTAATCCGGACGCTGGATCAGCACAAGATCCCAGTGAATCGAGGAACGGTTGCCGTTATCGGCTTCCTCATAAGCTTGACCTGGGGTAAAGTGAAGGCTGCCCGCAATTTTCTCGTCGAACAAGATGTCCTTCATCGGATGCAAAATATACGGGTTGAATCCGATCGCAAACTCCCCGATATATCTAGCCCCTTCGTCCGAATCCAGGATTTCGTTCATCCGTTTCGTGTCGTTGCTCGTAGCTTCAACGATCTTACCGTTCTCGAAGCGGAATTTGATATTCTCGAACGTAACTCCGTTGTACAGCGTAGCCGTATTGTAGCTGATCGTGCCGTTTACGGAATCGCGGACCGGAGCCGTATAGACTTCGCCATCCGGGATATTCCTTTGACCGGAGCACTTGACCGCCGGAATGTCTTTGATCGAGAAGGTCAGGTCGGTGCCCGGAGCAACGATCCGGACTTTGTCCGTTCTGTTCATCAGATCAGCCAAGGCATCTTGCGCCCGATCCATTTTGGCATAATCCAGGTTACATACGTCAAAATAGAAATCCTCGAACGCTTCCGTGCTCGTATTGGCCAATTGGGCCATGCTGGCGTTCGGATAACGGAGCACAACCCATTTCGTACGTTTCACCCGTTGTTCGCTATGTACAGGGTGGGAATAAAGCGAATTGTACAGCTTCATCTTATCTTCGGGTACGTCGGACAGATCGTTGACGTTAGAACCCGCACGAATGCCGATGTAACAGTCCATCATTTGCATCCGTTTTAAATCGTATTCCGCCCAGGTTTTGATGCCGTCTTCCGTGGCGTATTTCAATTGCGCACGTTGTACAGCCCGGTCAGTAATCTCAACGAAGGCGTTCCCGCCCTTCTTCCCAACCTCTTCCACGACCGCTTTCAGCAAATCACGTTCATCGCCAATCATTTCGACCAGGACGTTCTCTCCCGGTTGTACATTTACGGAATAACCAACCAGGTTTTCCGCCAGCTTCTGAATTCTAGGATCTCGCATCTGGCTTCACACTCTCCTCAATATTCGTTGTGGGATTTGGTATTACAACCCGTGCCGGCCGTCCAAACACCCCATTGGTTTAACCATTGGTTAATTCTTCTGCTATTGTAGCACGATAGGGTCGGAAAGTCAGCCTAACCTAGGATGTCACTCACGCCTACTGATAACCCTCAAACCGGTTATCGGTTCGCAGCACCTCCCGCTGCGGCACGCCTTTGGGTGACAAATAATTCAACGTCGTCTCCGAGGTCAGCCTGGAAGGTAATCCCGATTTGCGGTCAATCGTCAAATGGTAGACGACGGTCGCTTTCATTTGCTTCAGCATGACCGCTAACTGCTTGCTGCCCGTCGTCCAGATCTGCGACAACTCGTTTCGCAGCTGCTCCTTCTGTGAAGCCGGCACCTGTTCTAATTGCGACAGCCCGGCCTCACGCGTGAGCTCCATTTCCGACAGCAAGCGATCCTTTAACCGCATGGTAGCTTCGGCTGGATCCATCTCGATCCGAAGCACCTTCGTCCCCCGTGCAGCACCGCTTTCGGAAGTGATCGTTTTCTTAGCGGCCATTCGAATCTCCTCTAGTTGTTCCAGCGGGTTCAGACGGACCACCCCTTGCAGCAGCGCATTGTGGTCATCGGATTGCACCAGCCAGTTCCCGTGCTCTAACCGGAGCTTGGCTTCCCAGCCATTCGGCTCTGCTAATCCCGCCGTTTGCAGATGGCCTGCAGGGTTTCCCGCCCGCTGACCCACCGGTTCAGCTCGGATACTTAATTCCCTATGCTCTTGAAGACGTCCCGTATAACTGAAACTCTCCTCCAGCCCTTGCCCATTTCCGCGCTGCAGGGCAGCTAAGCCGCGAAAGGTTAACGTGTCACATCCCGCCAGCCCGGACCAGGTGAAGTCAAACCACTGCTCCGGCGTCCTCGCTTCGTTGATCCCGCACGACGCCAAGATTAGCGTGACTAGCAGGCCATAGATGATCTTCCCTAACCGATATTTATACGTTGGCCTTCTCCGTGATATCCCCTTCATATGCAAGCCCCCGCCTGAAAAAATAAACCCGGTTCCCCACCGGATCATTCCTTTTGCTAGTTCTAGCAGTATCCTGCCACAGGGACGGTCACTCTATTCGCAGGTTCGACCGGCAACCCAAAAAAGAACGCTCCCGCCGTCCATATGTCCGGTCGAGAGCGTTCTATACCAATAAAGCAACCATTTACGAGGAGGGGGCGTCCTCTCTGGATCCGACTTGCGTCTGGTTCCGCCCGTTGTTCTTGGCTTTATACAGCGCCATATCCGCCTCATAGAAAAGCGACTCCACGCTAAGCTTCTCATCGCCCTTTACCCACTCAGCGATACCGCATGAGACGGTCACCGGCGGATCGGTATCCATCGCGACGCGCAGCCGAATCGTTTCTGCGATTTGGTAGCTGTTCTCAGCGCTTGCACCGGGCAGGTACACCGCCAGTTCTTCGCCTCCCCAGCGGGCGGCGATATCTGTCTTGCGGATTGAGCTCTTGACGATTGCGCACACCTGCTTCAGGATTTTATCCCCGGTTTGGTGCCCGTACGTGTCGTTGACCTGCTTAAACTGATCAATATCCACGATGATTAAGGAACCGTTCGTGTCTTTCTTCTGGAATTCCTGGATCGCATCATCGACGTAATGGCGGGCGTAAAGTCCAGTCAGCATATCGCGATTGGCCATCCGGCGTACCTCCGCATGCAGCGACGCGTTGGCGATTGCAAGACCGATGTGTGAGGATAAGACCTGAAGCAGCTTGTAATTATCATAAGAAAAAAAGCGGGTCTTGCGGTGCGCCAGCATGATCACCCCGTTCACTTCTCCCCGGACGAACAAAGGTGCGGTGATCAGCGAGCGGGAGTTCGTCTCCTCCATAAATCTCGAGGATACCTTCCCATAGGCTTGAAAGTCCGACAGAATGATCGGCTCCTGCGTGGAATATACCAGTCCGCTGAATCCATAGTTTTTCGGAAAATGCTCCTTCGACAGCCCCGGAACATTGCTGGACACAATCTCGAACGTTTCTGTCTCATTGTTTAATTGGGAAATACAGCAATACTCCGCCTGAAAAATCGATAGCAACTCTTCGGTTGCAAATTGGAAAACTTCCTTGAGCCGCAGACTTTGATTCAGCCGTTTCGTTAATTCATTGATCAGCCTCAGCTCGTTGATCAGCAAATTCGATTGTTCATACAGCTTCGCGTTCTCAAATGCCGTGCCGGCCGTATCGGCCAGCATGCCGATCAGCTGCAAATCCACATCATCGATCTCCTCACGCTGGATGCGCAAGTGGAAAACCCCGTACACCCCTTGTTTGCCACTGAGAGGTACGGCGATTTCCAAATTTCTTTCGCCTTCTCCCTTCGGATCCACGGTTTCCCTGACCTGCATTCTGCCCTCCATGAAAGCCCTCACGAGCAGCTCATCGCCTTGTCCAAGCAATTGAAACGATTTAACCCGCGGATCGAGACTTACATGATCCTGAGACATAAGCAACTCCAGACGGGCATTCGGATACATGCCGGACACCCGCTCGAACACCTCGGTCAGGACCGAATCCACGTCGATCTTATCATGAAGCTTCTGCACCATTTGAAAAAGCTTAGAGCGGCGCTGCTCCTCCCGCTTGGCTTGCTGCTGGATGCGGACCAAATCCGTAATGAACATTCCCTCAAAGCAACGATAAAAACAGGTTTGAAACAGCCGGGCCGCCATCTTGGCTAACAAGATCGCCTCTGAAGTGCAGCTCTCACGCATGAGACAGCCAAACACCGCAAACAACTCGCCATGAATGCGTGTATACACCGGTACAGCCGCATAAACTCCGTCGGCCTTCTGGGCTGCGATGGCTTTGCGCTCATACAAGCTCTGCTTGATGACCTCTTCCATTCCGCTAGGCCAGGAACGTTCCAGCGGTTGCCGCGGGTTCAACGAATCGGCAAGCAGCTTCTCGCCGCGGCTGCCGGCAAGGAAGAAATCAGCCTCGCCGAGTTCCGGCATATCGCTGATCTGTTTGCGCCATTCCGCAAATCCCTGTTGTAATATGGAATCGATGTAGGGAAAATCGTGGGCGTTAATATCTAGCTGCCGCAGCCAATCGGTATAATCGTTGACATCATCAAGCCGCGGCAGGCCGGAAGCGTTATTCAGGTTCAGCATCGGCTGACCCAAGGATTGATCGGCCATAAAAAAGCTCCTTTATATGCTGCGTTGGAATTGTAACCCTTCTGCGATAAATATTAAACGGACAAGCTCTTGTCCTGAAGTTCAAGCTTGTCCATCTCCGCCATATCCGATCTTGTCTGATATCTCTATTTTACTATCTTCCTTAGGGTTTTGCATTATAAATCCTAAGGTTTAAGGTATTTTTTTGGGACTAAAGCCCTATCGACAAAAATCCACCCATCTCTACAAAATCACTTATTGACTTTATAACCTCAATTCATATAATATATATTGTTGATGAAGACTGGATAGAGTCTTACTTAGGGCGTAACGCATGCGAGCACCCTCTCGGTTTTTGTTGCTGACGGGACAGCGGCTGAACTTTCCTGTCAGGGAGCGTATCATTATCTATCCTTCGCTCAACCAAACAAAACCCGCGCAAGTAGAACCCTAGACGAAATTTAACTAACAAAGGAGTCTACCTATACAATGGCACGTTACACAGGTCCTAAATTTAAACTCAGCCGCCGTCTTGGCATTTCCTTGAGCGGCACTGGCAAAGATTTGAAACGTCCGTTCCCTCCGGGGCAACACGGTCCTAACCAACGCAGAAAAGTAAGTAACTACGGAGCACAATTGCTCGAGAAACAAAAACTGCGCCACATGTACGGTTTGGGTGAGAAGCAATTCCGCACCCTGTTCGAGAAAGCGCAGCACATGCCTGGTATCGCGGGCGAAACGTTTATGATCTTGCTTGAAAGCCGTTTGGACAACCTTGTTTACCGTCTGGGCTTCGCGAACTCCCGTGCTGGTGCACGTCAGCTCGTATCCCACGGTCACGTAACGGTTAACGGCAAGAAAGTAGACATCGCTTCTTACCGCGTAAACGTTGGCGACGTAATCGGCCTTCGTGAAAGAAGCCGTGGTCTCTCTTCCGTGAAGGAAGCTCTGGAGAACCGTACGCATGTTCCGGCTTACCTGGAATTCAACGACACGACTCTGGAAGGCAAATACATCCGTTTGCCAGAACGTTCCGAGCTGTCGCAAGACATCGACGAGAAGCAAATCGTCGAGTTCTACAACCGTTAAGATTCGGAAGCAAACCGACCCAAGTTGTTCTCAACTTGGGTCGGTTTTTTTGTGCCTACCTTTGGCTATTTGGTCATAATGCTGTAATCCGTACACAATTGACTTTCCACCAGTCACTTACATACGGTCACTAACGTTTGGAACAGCTCATTTTGTAAGCGATCATCTTCGATCAGGTGCAAGCGTTCAATATGCTGCTTCGGAAAAATCAATAAATGCCCCTTGGTAGCCGGATATAGATCGAAAATACACAGAACATGTATTGACTCGTGTAGAACCACAGCTTCTCGGGTTTCTAATACATTGCAAAGTATACAATCAACCATCATTAGACCCTTTCTCTGACTAAAAGAGGAACAGTAAAGTTCTGTTCCTCTTTTAGCTGATTATGCATGATTATATGCAAAAATTGGCGAGGGATCTTTATATAGTCCATTCCTCTTATTTTACCGACAACTTGGCGAATTTGCGTTTACCGACCTGGATGATCTCTCCGCCCGCCAGCTCTACTTCCGCATTCGGGTCGCTGATCTTCTCTTCGTTCAGCTTAACCGCACCCTGCTGGATGCTGCGTCTTGCCTCCCCATTTGATGCGGCGAACCCTAGCAACGTCAGCAACTTGATCAGACGGATTTTCCCATTGACCAGCTCAGCGGCAGGAATTTCTTTCTCCTCGATATCCTCCGGCAGCGCACGTTGCTGGAACACCGTTACGAAATGCTCCTGCGCTGCATCGGCAGCTTCTTGACCATGGTACATCCGGACGAGCGTATGGGCCAGTTTCATCTTGGCGTCGCGCGGATGCACGGCTCCCGATTTGAGGCCTTCGGTGAGTTCAGCCAATTCTTCGAGGGACAGGTCAGTCACCAGCTCAAAATACTTCGTCATCAGCTCGTCCGGCACAGACATCGCTTTACCGTAGATTTCGTTTGGCGCTTCATCGATGCCGATGTAGTTGCCAAGGCTTTTACTCATCTTCTGCACGCCGTCCAAGCCTTCGATGATTGGGGTCATGATCGCGACTTGCGTGTCTTTGCCATATTCCTTCTGCAAGGTCCGGCCCATGAGCAAGTTAAACTTCTGGTCCGTTCCCCCCAGCTCGATATCGCTTTCCAGCGCCACCGAATCCATGCCTTGCATCAGCGGGTAGAAAAACTCGTGGATGCTAATCGGCTGACCGCTTGTATACCTCTTCGTAAAATCGTCGCGTTCCAGCATACGTGCCACGGTCACCTTCGCGGACAGCTTCACGACGTCGGCAAACGTCATCGGTGCCAGCCATTCCGAGTTAAAGTTAACTTGCGTTTTTTCCGGGTCCAGAATTTTAAAGATTTGCTGGCGGTACGTTTCCGCATTCCGTTGTACGTCTTCTTCGGTTAATTGTTTGCGGGTTTCCGATTTGCCGGTCGGATCGCCGATCCGCCCCGTAAAGTCGCCGATGATCAGCTGCACCTGATGGCCGAGCTCCTGAAACTGCCGCAGCTTCTGCATAACCACCGTATGGCCGATATGAATGTCCGGCGCGGAAGGGTCCAGCCCCAGTTTAACTTTCAGCGGCTTGCCGGTCACAACCGACTTGATCACTTTTTGCTTCAGCTCATCCTCCGGCACGATCTCCACAACACCGCGGGAAATCACCTGAAGTTGGCGTTCCACCTCGGCTTGCTGGGCCGCGCTTAATTCTTCCCATTTCATTGCTCTTCTTTCCCTCCATATTCGTTAGTCCTGCTTAGAAAACGGAACGCAAAAAAGCTCCTTCCCATCCCAAGGGACGAGAAGGAGCACTCGCGTTACCACCCTAATTAAAACCGTTTGCGGATCCTGCGGCGGATTGCCAGACGAACCGATGACGGTTTTCACTTCATTCACATAACGGGATTTCCCGGTACCGGACTACTGGCGCATTCTACGCGCGTTCCCCCGGACGGCTCCAGACGGTAATTCAAAAGGGATCCGCCCATTCGGTTCGCAGCAACCACCGATTCTCTGAGCGACGGGATTCCGCCTTCTACTGAGTCTTTCTAAGCCTTTGACGATTTGCAATTTAAAATATTATATAACACAGATGCATTCCCAAAGTCAAATCTACGAAAGCTAGGTCATGAGCAGGAACTAGGCTCCATCACACGCCAAAATACGCTGAAAAAACATCCAAATCCCCTTTTTTATGCTATAATGTTGCTGTTTATAAAGGAGGATCATGCATGGATCATGAGAACGACAAGAACTCCGGCAAGCTGCGGCGCAATAACCGGAGCGAAAAAAACTCAAAACCCGCCCGGAAGCGCAAAAAAGGCAGATTAGCCTGGGCGATTGTGGGTTGGCTCGTTCTGTTTGGATTTGCCGGCGTTCTGTTTGCCGGTGGAGCCGTATTCGGATACGTATCCTCCATCGTTAAGGACGATCCGGTACGGTCGCGTGCCGACATTCAAGCAAAAATCAATCATAATGAAATGACAGGTTTCGCCTATTTCCGTGACGGCCAGCCGATTGGCCAGCTTCGCTCGGAAGAGGATCGCCGTCCTGTCACCTATAAGGAAATCCCGCAAATCGTGCTCGATGCTGTGATCGCCATCGAAGACAACCACTTTGAGGAACACATCGGGATCGACTTTAAAGGGACGTTGCGAGCGGTTAAGCAGCGGGTGCTTAAAGAGGACGTGCAGACCGGCGGCAGTACGCTGACCCAGCAGCTGGCGCGACGCGTGTTCCTGAACCTGGATAAGACCGAAGACCGGAAGGTTAAGGAAATGCTGCTGGCACTTCGGCTGGAGCGTTTTTTATCCAAGGAAGAAATCATTACGGCTTATTTGAATAAGGTTCCCTTCGGCAACGGTTCGAATGGGTACCAGGTTTACGGCATCAAAGCCGCAGCCAAAGGTCTCTTTAACGTCAGCAATCTGTCGGATTTGAATATCGCGCAAGCGGCCTATTTGGCTGGTCTGCCTCAGCTTCCCTCCACCTATTCCGCTTTTAACGGGAAAGGGGAATTTAACGAGGAGGCATTCGGGCGGGCGGTCAAACGCCAGCAGCTGGTGCTGCAGCGCATGCTTGAGGAGAACAAAATTACGCAAGCGCAATATGAAGAAGCGATGGCTTTCGATATTAAAGGATCGCTGGCCAAGCCAACGAAGAAGGCTTATGACACCTACCCGTATCTGATGCTGGAGACGGAACGGCAAGGCGCGATCGTCCTTGCGATGCTCAACAATCCGGAGATGACCAAAGAGGAGGTTGCCGCCAACTCGGCCATCCTCGAGGAAGCTCGGCAGGAGCTGCTGACCGGGGGATACCGGGTGTACACGACCATCGACAAGAAGGTCTACAACGCCATGCACAAGGTATCGGAGAACGCGGACAATTTCTCTCCGTACAGTGAGAAGAAGGGCCTGGAGCAGGTCGCCTCGATGATGATCGACAACAAGACCGGCGCGATCCTCGGCATGATCGAAGGGCGCGACTTCTACACGGAGCAAATGAACTATGCGACGCAAATGAAACGGCAGCCGGGTTCTACGATGAAGCCTATCGCCGCTTATTTGCCGGCCCTCGAAGCCGGGTTAGTTCAGCCTGCCTCGATCATTGATGATTCGCCGATTATTTTGAAGGACTACCAAAAAGGCTTCCACATTCCTGTAAACTCCAGCGGCGGCTATAAAGGGCTTGTGACCGCGCGGACAGCTTTGAATGAGTCGCGGAATATCCCCGCGCTTAAGGTGTTTAACAATATCGTTGGCATCGACAAAGCTTGGGACTTTGCCAAGAAGCTGGGCATCACTACGTTGGAAGATGAAGACTACAACGCGCAAACCGGCGTGCTTGGCGGCTTGAAATACGGTGTCACCGTTGAAGAACTGACCAATGCGTACAGTGCCATCGCCAACGGAGGGCAGTTTACCGACGCTTATATGATCGAGAAGATTACCGATGCGAAAGGTAACATCGTCTACAAGCATGAGGTTAAGCCGCAGCGGGTCTTCTCCGAGCAAACGGCTTACCTGATGACCGATATGCTTCGCACCGTCATTACGGACGGCACCGGTAAATCGATCAAAAGCGACTTCAAGAAATATGGCAAAATCCCGGTTGTCGGCAAGACCGGAACAACGCAAAACTACGCCGACGTCTGGTTTATGGGTTACTCGCCGGACGTCACACTGGGAGTATGGATCGGGTATCGCGAACCGGTGAACACGTTGTCGGAAGCCGGTAAATCCCGGGCGCGCAAAATTTGGGCGCTCGTTATGAACGAAGTCACCGAGAGCAGACCGGAATTGTTTGCGACCAAAGCGTTCACGAAACCGGACGGTATCGTAACGAAAACAGTATCCGGCTATAGCGGGAAGTTGCCAACGCAGTTGACGCAACAGGCCGGGAAGCTGGTTACGGATATTTTTAATGCTAAATACGTACCAACCGAACCGGACGACGTGCTGATTCGAGCTAAGTACGTGACGTACGAAGGCATCAACTACGTGCCGCTCGAAACGACGCCTTCGGATATGCTGCGTGAGAAGGTTGTGGTGAAGCGCGAAACGCCGATCGAAGTGCTCAAGGAACAGCTGGAGCAGGCGTTCGCCGGAATGTCCGGCAGCCACAAACCGCTGAGCTTCTACCTGCCGAAGGATGCCGGGGAAGATGCGCCTTACAAACCAGATCCTCGCGTCGATGACGGTCAGGCGCCTGCGCCTCCGGCGAATGTCGCCTTGTCTGCAGGCAGCGGAGCAGCTACGATTACGTTTAGCGAAAATACGGAAAAAGACGTGGTCGGCTACCGGTTGTACCGTGCAGACGACGGCGTGACGTTCCAGTATACCGGGAAAGCAGCGCTGGTTGGAGATCCGGCGGTCATTACAGACGATCGATCCGTTGGCTTCACCACCGCGTACTACGTCACGGCCGTTGACGTGGCCGGCAAGGAATCGGCGCCAAGTGCGATCGTCAACGTCTTTGGCGGCGGCGTATTCCCGGGCGGCGGCTCGACGCCGGATACGCAAAACGAGACGCCGGGCGGTAACGACGGCGGCATCATCGGCGACAATGGCAACAACGGTCCGCTTCCTGCATCACCAGCTAACGTGAGCGTGAAGAAGGACGACCGCGGATTCACGGTGAGCTGGGACGCGAACGGTGCTCTCGACCTGGTGACGAGCTACAACGTCTACGTGTCCGATGCCCAAGGCGGCACCTACACGAAGGTCGCTTCCACCTCGGACCCGCACTTCTCGTTCAAGACCGACTCCAGCTCCGTCTGGATCCAGGTCACCGCCGTCAACGTGCTGGGCGAATCCCCGCCGTCGGCGCCGGTGCAGTATAGTAAGTAATATAAAAGCAGCAGGTGTGGGCCTGCTGCTTTTTGGGTGCTGCTCTTTCTTGTGTGATCTTGTGCTCGTGGGTGCTCCTATTTCATCGAACCGTGAAACGATGTTTCCTTAAGGCTGTCCGTATAAATATATATGATTTTTCGAACATAATTCGCTGCAAACTACCCATTTGGTGGAAATATATTCGATTTTTCACATAAAATCTCAAAGTTCGGGCTTCAAGGGAGCGATTATATATGAAATTTCATATAGAATGGGCCAAATCCGCCATATTTGAGCGAATATATTCGATTTTTCATATATATTTCCGTTTCGGCGAAATACTCACACCCCCATTCCACACGACAAATTGGGATAATAACAATCCTTTATTATTTGTGGGAAACAAGGGAACACCTCCTAGACTTCTCGCTCTTCCCAACCTAATGGAGGAATAAAGTAAGCATCGTACTGCTCTTTCGCCAAGTCCGTTAACTTCTCCTTCCACTGCCAGTACTCATCCAGATAACTTTCCCCCTTCCCCATTCGCCAAAATAAGCTGGTTGGATCCTCTTCCGGAAAAGCCACCCAAGGAGGTAATATAAACAATGCTTCTTCTGAGCCGGATAATTTTTCGCGAGTTTCCATCAGGATTTTGCCGAGCCAATTTGCCCCAGACCCATCGCCGTTGTCACCCCAAAAGCGGTCATTCCTCGTATGTTCAATTAGCAAGCAATCTCCCGTAGATACTAGCAATCCCCTCAGTTCAGGATGCTGTTGGAATTTCGCCTCCACTGCTTGTCGCATGATTTTCAACTTCACTTGCTCCCAATCACTTAGAAGCGGCCGGGATCGATCTCTCCCCATCTGTGCAGCTTGAAAAGGGGTTTCCGCTTGTCTAATCGCTTCCTCATGTTCACTCCCCGCAAACTTCTGTGCCTGAAAAATAATGCTCCGACGTTGGCCAGACCTTATCATTTATCTCAATTGGATAAAGAGCAAAGTTGGTAAATTGTCCATAGGGACGATTTGTTTCGTAAAATCGGATCACTTTCTGATCCGCACGGACTTTCAACAACTCATTTCGGATGGACTCCGCCTTTTTTAACATTTCCTGTGCAATCCTTTGGATGTCATCCCTGTCTTCACCTCATCTCTCCGGCAAAGAATGTACTGGGGTGAATATCGATGGTTGTCAGCCTTCGTGCCCCTATTCTGATTCAATTTTCCAATTGAACATATCTTTAAAATCTTCGAAACAGCTTGGACAAACCCAATAGTATTTGTCTTCCGTTGCGTAACCTTTATCACATTCCTCAGGGAATTTTTTTCCAACAAAACTCACAATGGTCATGATCCCATGATTGATTCATAAGTAGGTAATTTTGAAATACCATCTTCTTACCCAATAAGTACTTTGCTTGGTTTCTTATGCGCCAATCGTTCTGATGGCTCACTATGATCATCACTTTCCTCATGTATAGGTGAATATTTGCATCACCCACTTTGGATAATTCTCCGTATCAAGGCTTACCATGAAAAAGTGTCTTAGCTATTTTATGAAATCTTTAATGATTACCCTCTACTATGCTCTTAAAAATTTTCGGCGGAATCGTATAATCCAGATTAATGGTATGAATGCTCTTTTGATAACGGGATATAAAGCCTTCAACATAACGGAATAATTCCTCAAAATAGCCCTCCACACTTGGATTGATACGGGTTTCATTCCAACTAAGGTGATACAAGCCCCAATCAAACAAACGTCTTACTTCTGTCTCAAGCTTAGTCGACACAACTTCCGTTCCTCTTCCACCTGGAACTTTTAGTTTTAGAATTATGCTATCCAATTTCATGAGCATTCTAATAAGCTCTAGTGCATCCTCGGCGTACACATATACATTTTGTATTAAGGCATCGGGCCATTTCGTCATCAGATCTGCTCTCACATTTGGAGGAAGGTTTAAATAATATTCCTGATTTTTATTCCAATACACCTTTCTAATAACAAGAGGTGACTCCTTCCCGCTCTCATCAAGAAAGTTACGGTATTCGGAAAAAAACGACCATGAAATGATACTGTCTGCGGTCCATACTCTGCATCTTAACACCTGTTCCAAGGTTTTCTCTTCAGATAATTCATTCTCTTTACAGTACATAAAGATAGGTTCTTCCGTTAAATAATGCACCATAGCTTCTTGTCTTAACAAAAATAGCGGAGTGATTTTGGAACACACTTCTTCACTATGAATGGAATTACAGCTTCCTTTCACACTTTGACTCAAATTATGACTTCCCCCTTGGAATTGATACACTTGCATTTTGTAGATGATATTATTTATGAAAAGAAAAATGAATACACTTTGCATAACACTGGTCTGTTTCTTCTCTTTTGTCTAATTACGGACAATAGTATACTTCTTCCATGTTTACTTCATCACCTCTTGTATAACTGTCATATCGTCATCGTACTGGATAAGTTCGCGATGTTGGCGCCATGAAGTTAGTAAGTAATGAAAAAGCAGCAGGTGTACTCACGCTACTTTTTTGTGTGATCCTGAGCATTTCATAAGCCACTAAGTCCACATCATATCGATCCGCATCAACAAATTTAGTTAGTTTCCCCTGAAAAAGTCAGGGTGTTTTGAGCATAATTAAAAGGAATTCAGCACCTCAAAATGGAAATTGTTATTGACGAGATAACAAAGTTCCACACCCCGAGGGAAGAATTCCTTTGCTATAGGAGTTCAACAGAAGCCCTCGGGAATCCTTCCAAGAGGTGAAGAAAATGTTGAAACTTCGAGACGAGCAATTGACCATCTGGGATGCCATTCTCCCGGAATCTGTTAGAAAGTTGCCGGTCGAGCTTGCAATCATAGATCAATTACTGGACGACGACCGTTTTCTTCAACCGTTTACTGAGTTGCACCCGAAAGGCAAGAAAAGCGGCCGTCCTACGCTTGCAATTGAAAAGTACATCCGTCTTATGGTCCTGAAGCATAAATACAATTTGGGCTACGAGTCACTCGTGAAGGAAGTCGGTGACAGCATCACATGGCGAATGTTCTGCCGGTTTGCCATCGACGAACCGATGCCCGACCCGTCTACGCTCATCTATGCCCGCAAACGCTACGGCGACAAGATCGTCGAAGACATCAATGCCGCACTCGTAAAGCAGTGTGAGGAAAAAGCCGTTCTGAAAACCCGCAAATTGCGCACGGATACGACGGTTGTGGAATCCGACATCCATCACCCGACAGACGCTACGCTGTTGCAAGATGGCGTAAAAGTCATCACTCGAACGATTCAGAAAATCCGGAAAGTCGCCTCCCACACTGTTCAAGGCTTTGAAGATCGTACGGCAGAAATCAAGGAAAAGATTCTGTCCATCGCGAAAGTTCTACGTCGCCGCACCCGTGAATCTTGGGAAGAAGTTGACCGGATCACTGGGAGCGTAATCGAAGTAGCCGAGAACGTTGTGAACAAGGCGCAAGCCGTTATCGAGAAACTGCAAGACAAGGGCAAAGCTGCTCTTCGACAAAGTAAAACCAAACTGACCGAGGCGGTCACGCTAACCGGCAAGTTGTTGGAACAAGCCAAACAGGTCGTTTCCGGCAATCGAATCATCGCAGATCGGATCGTCAGTTTCTTTGACCCGGAAGCAAGACCGATTAAGAAAGGTAAGCTGGCCAAAGGAACTGAGTTCGGCTACAAGGTGCGAATCGACGAGACGGAAAGCGGCTTTGTGACCGGCTACGCTGTCTACGAGGGGAACCCCTCGGATGATGAACTGCTCGTTCCCGCTGTACAGGCGCATATCAAGCAATTCGGCAAAGCGCCGCAAGCTGTAGCGACCGACCGCGGTTTCTCAAGCAAGAAGAACGAAACGGCCATTACCGAACTTGGTGTGAAGCGAGCTAGCTTGCCGCGAAAGGGCAAAAAAGGCATTGCCCGATCCGAGTACGAAAACGAATTATGGTTCAAAGACTTGCAGCGTTACCGTGCAGCTGGAGAAGCGAAGATTAGTCTTCTCAAGCGGAAGTACGGTTTGAACCGCAGCAGGTATCGGGGCTTTGTCGGCTCAAAATGCTGGGTCGGCTTCGGGATTCTGACCCACAACCTGCAAAGAGCGGCAAAAATGCTCCAAAACTAACATGGAAACCGATCATTAGGGAAAGTTCCCCCTCACAACCCAGCCAGCAACCCGAAACTATTTTTGAAAATCGACTTTTTCAGGAGCAACTAGTTAATAGCAAGCCTTATAGGCTTAGGTTGAACCAAGTCATTACACCACGAAAACGATGTTTCCATAAAGGCTGTCCGTGTTGATCCAAACACCAGATGTACGATTCTGGCTTTCTTTTCTTGACTTCAGTATACAGATATACCTGATTTCTTTGATCCAATATCGGATTAAATCAACAACTCATTTCGGATGGACTCCGCCTTTTTTAACATTTCCTGTGCAATTCTTTGGATGTCGTCCATGTCTTTACCTCATCACTCTGATTAGCAAAGTACTTAGGAAGTGCGTGATGACAGCTACAGTAGGTAATTAGTACAAGAGCAGCAGGTTATGTCCCTGCTGCTCTTTCCCAGGGTGCTTTGAGAATATCGATGGTTGTCCGTTGTCGTCCCCCTATTCTGATTTAACTTTCCAATTGAACATATCTTTAAAATCTTCGAAGCAGCTTGGACAAACCCAATAGTATTTTTCTTCCGTTGCGTAACCTCTATCACATTCCTCGGGGAATTTTTCCAACAGAACTCACAATGGTTATGATCCCATGATTGATTCATAAAAAGGTAATTTTGAAATAACATCTTCTTACCCAATAAGTACTTTGTTTGGTTTCTTAAGCGCCAATCGTTTGGTTCAATCATTGTGATCACGTTCCGTTTCATTTGTTACCACAGATCCAACGGATTAAGTTCTCATCAGCCAATTCTGGATTGTTAAGGCCAACTGTGGTCATTTTGATTGTGCGAGTAATTCCTTGGCAATTTCGGGTATGTCGTATTCAATGAGATCTTTATTTTTTAGTTGAGCGAGCCTGTAAAGTTCCTCTTTTAAACTAGAGATAATCCCGGTGTCAAGTTTCCTAATTAAGTGCCACAAAATATTTTGTATCCAGTCGTAATCATTAGATTCTAATATGTCTTTTAATGATGGAATTAAGTCTTGGCCTAGTGGAATTAACAATTCATCAATAATTAAGGGGGCTACAGGCCAGTTTATATCCTTAGTCCATTCTAATATTTCCGGTAAAATCAACTTTAGTTCAGCCTTAGATAAAGTTTTTAGTAATTTAATCGAATCGTAATCACTTTTGTCTTTAGGTAAATAATTTGCAACATCCATTTATTAGTACATCCTCTTTCTTATAAATATTGTTTTTTTCACTACTTTAATCTTACTGAAATGCTCTGTAGTATTTTAGTTAAGTAGTAGGGTTCACTACCATTGTTTTTTACTGCGTCTCTTGAAGACATCCAAATTTGATGTTCAATTGGATCTTTAGCAAGAATCAGTATATGATTAGGGTTTTTGGGATCACTCTTTACAGTAAATACTCCTGTCTTTTTAACCAACTCTATAGAAGTAACAGTGAAACTTTTCCAATCTTTACTTGCTTGTTTAAAATAAGATAGCCCGTTTGCATCTATTACTGGCCTTGGTGTCAAGTTTACATCACCGCCATTTCCACTCCTAAAAATTAGAGAATGTTTATCATTATTAGTTTTAGTAGAAGAAGAGGTGGCTTCCAACCCTAATATAGTCGCTAATCCTGCTGCTTGGATAACCTTACTTAGTAAAGATGATGTATTACCGCTTATCGGCAATGCGACTTCATTTTTAATTATGGTAATAAAATTATTGGTTTCTTTAGAAATCGAGTTAGCATAGTTAACTGCAGCCTGCTTTTGATTGTTATAGATATTAATAATTTCCGAATACGACTTTCCTTTATTTGCATAATATAATGAATCCGGTACGTATTTGTTATTATTTGCTGGATTACTACATTGCCCTGCATGCGAATATGTTTTTCCATTCACTACTGATTCACACCAATAGCCGGTTGGATCAATATTATTCAACGGTTTATTCTCAACATACGTATACAAATTCAAGCTCAGCGGATTTGTTACGCTGCCTTCATACGTATCCTTACTTATAAACCGTCCTGTCGCAGGGTCATAGTACCTTGCCCGCAGGTAGTACAGTCCAGTTTCCTCATCCTGCATTTCTCCAGCGTACTTGAAGACGTTCTGGATTTGTTCTTCCTGATGGAGGATATTTCCCCACTCATCATATTGGTAACTGTTAACCGTGTTGCCTGCTTCGTCAACGATTTGCACCACGTCACCGTGGCCGTTGTAAACATAATAATACTTTTTGTTTGTTACAGCATCTCGTTTGGCCAACAGACGGTCCGGACCCCAAACATAGTTCGCCAAAGCCTGATTGTTACCATTTGCTTCTGTTATCACCTTACCACTGTTATTGTAAGCATACCGAACTTTTTCTGTCACAGGTGGAGGAGTTTGACCAGAAGCATCTGCAGGTTCTCTTGACGTCGTGGTCTTAGATAACCGCAGCCCTTGCATCTCATACTCAAATTCGGTTGTAACATTTTCTTTGGTTACACTTTTCAGCTGATCCCAGACATTAAAGGTGTAGGTCTGCTCATTAGTGTCTTCAATAAGACTGTCACCTTGCAAGGTTTTGCGGTTTCCGCGTGCATCGTACGCATATACGATCATTTGGCCAGACGGGCGTTTGACTTGGGTTAACCGATCCAACTTGTCGTACTGGTAAGTGGTTGTCCCGGTCGAATCCGTCACAGATATGATATTTCCATTTGCATCGTAAGCATACTGGAATTCAGACAACAAAGTGGCGCCTTTTTTGTTCGTTACTTTGAGCAGTCTACCAATTCCATCATAGGTGTAATCAGTGATTAAATAGCTACCATCCGAGAGTCTAGGATAAGTGACTCGCTTCAGTTTACCGTCCGGTTCATAGGTATACTGCGCATTGGCATTTTCCGCGGCTGTGACTTGATAAGAACCGTTAGTTTGAACACGATTGATCCTGGTCTTATCGTAGCTGTAATGCGTAAAGTAATCAAACGCGTCAGCGACGTTTTTTAGACGATTCGCATCGTCGTATTCGTGGCGAACGATGGTAACCACACCGTCATACACGTTGGCTTTGTAGGTCTGAGAACCATAGAAGTTGTAACTGTTGTATATGGTCATGAAATTCGATCCGCTGCGTTGTTCTTCCTGCCGTGAAGGTCCAAACAGCGTAAATTGATATATATTCTTGAGTGTGGTCGAACCCGCGACTTTCGCAATGTTTCGGCCGATATCGTCATAAAGGTAGTTGATCAGATTATTGTTCGCGTCCTTGCGGAGCGTAATCTGCCCCAGTTTATTACGGGAAAAGGCATCCTGATTGGCAGCCGGATCAGTACTCGTTTTCAGGAATCCCGTCTCGTCATAAGCTTTGGTCGTTGTCCAATTTCTCGTGCCGTCGGTCTGTGTGGTTGATTGCAATTGCCCCAGTTTGTTGTATGCATAGCTGGTGGTTTGATTTAATGCATCTTGCACCGCAGTCAACCGGCTAAGCTTGTCATATTGATAACGGGTCGTATTGCGATTCGGATCTGTATACGTCGTTACATTGCCCAAGTGATCATAAGCTAAATCCTCTTGGACTACGCTTGTCGTACGATTTGGCCAGTTAGGAAATGCCTTTAATGTTATCTCTCGTCCCCATTGGTCGGTGTAAGACTCAAGTACATTCCGCTTCAAAGTATCCTGGGGGTTACTGCGGAAGGCAGCGAGATCGCTGGCAGCAACCAAATAGGACGTCGTTTTCCGGTCAATCAGGTCGTAATCGCTTCGATACAAGTTACCGAACGGGTCAATCGCTTCAAAGGCACGTCCCCATGGATCATAGTCTGCCGTCGATACATTGCCGACGGTGTCGATCACGTATTCTGGCCGGGCCATAATATCATAGTGGTATTGGGCCAGAACTAACTCGCGCATCGTATAGTTGTCAAGTTGACCGATTAATACGGCATTTCCGAACCCATCGTAAAATTCGTGTTTAATGTTTTCATAATTAACCGCGTTATCATTTAAGCGTGTCGACCTCGTATAAGAATCGATCCGAGTCGTGATCAGGTATTTATTTTCATCGTCAAAATATTCCGGGCTGTTATCTACAGTTTGATCATGGTATTCGATGACGTCTTCAATCTGATAACGCTCACCATTTTGATTGTTATTCACCGGATAAATCGTTTTGGTCAAACGCCCATACACATCATATTGATATTGCGTCGTTTTGTTATCTGCGTTTGTTTCTGAAGTCATGAGTCCAAGTAAAACGTTATATGTTCGTTGAACTGCTGTTTCGGTAATTTGCCCAGAATCATTGGTATAATAGGATTTTATTGAAGTCGGAAATAATTGATATGAACCGCTCTGACTGTAATAAGCGACAGTTCTTGCTGTTTTACCATTTTCCAATGGGATTAAAGTTTCCAAGGTTCTACCGTCAGCAGCCTGCGTGAAATTATAGGTTGTGACTTCGCCATTTGCATTTTGCTCCGTTTTTAGGCGGCCCTGAGCATCATACGTATAAAGTTCGGTTAATACCGTACCGGCATCTTTATAGTATTGGATCTTGGTTGGTAGTTTGAAATTGGCATCATACTCATAGGTCGTCGTGTGTTGTGTGACCATTGCAGCATCATTAAGCTGAGTCGCCGTTAACGGACGCGTTTCGCTCTGTAGGTCGCCCCAACTATAATATTTATAGGTTTGGTACAGCTTGTTCTCCCGGGTTCCACTGGTTGTTTTTGTTTCAACTTTCGTTGGCTTATACTTGAATGCTGTATCATAGGATTGAACAGTTTCGGTGATTTTCTCTCCGTTTGATGCTGTATGCTCGGTCATCAAGAGCTGCTTCTTCCCGTTAAACGTAGTTCTAATTTTCAAGCCATCCTGATTCAACGACTCTGAACCGAAACGATAGCTCTCCGGGATAACCTCTTCGACTTTATAAGTTGGGTAACCGGTGACATCACCGAAATACGTGTAATCCAATTTATTATACAACCCTTGAGCATAGATCCCTTTACTTGGGTCATCATAGTTATAACGGTTCAAGCCATCAAATCTAGATGTAACTTGAAATGCTTGATATGCCCCTTCCCCACCCCAGTTCCGGGTAATAACCTGATATTCATAGAAGGATGTAGAATGAGGGTACATCGCATACTGCAGCAAATAAACTGCAGTCCCCGCCTCTGAACCGCCTAATGATTTACTTATCGCACTGAATTTTTCAGAAGCCAAATAGTAGTTGTAGTAAGTGTTATAACCATTTAAGTCCGTAACTCGATACAAGTAAGGTTCATAACGTTTACCTATCAATGTCCCGTTTTCAAAAATGCTGACTTCTTCCCTCTTCTTGGCATAAGTGATTGTTTTCTTCTCCGTCGTGGAGGGATGGCTAACGGTTATCGTGATGTTCTCGGTCATATTCTGCTTGTCGAAATTAGGATCACTCAAGTTACTCTGATAAGCAAAATCAATATTGCGTCCAATCGAATCCACGATTTTCGATATTACTGGGTAATTTTTTCCGTTCATCAAGCGATTGACATGTGTGAATTTAATCTCGTTTCCAAAACGATCCTTAATTCCTAATAGTCTTCCATCAGAGCCAAAGTAGGTTTTCTTTTTGTTCTGATCCACAAGCACATAAGTTGAAGTCATTTGACCGTTCGTATAAGTTGAGTCTCTTAAAAGCTCAACATCAGTACGACCGTAGTCCTCCAGTTTGCCTTTATTACTGGCGTCAAACTTCACAACATAGGCTGCACCAGTACCATCATGGTAATGAATATATGACCCCTCGATTTGCAAAGAAGGGAATGCCATCGACCAACCTCCGCCTAAGTCGTAACGTTGTCGGCTATAGGAGTTTTCATCAGGATAAATTTTCGTTGTGGTCGTATACGAGTTCTGCACATACTGAACCGTTTTATACTCGATGTTATAGTCAATGTATCTTCTACCGCTGTCCGGTTGATTTTTCAAATAATGATCTGCAACGTTATACGCTGAGGTTTGATCGGCATAATAACCCGGAAAATACGTTGCGTATTTATTTGTCGCGATATCCCAATAGAGCAGCGTTACATAATAACCTGCTCCGGAACCGACGGTTTGGGACGAACCGGAAGTAACGGTTACTCGCTTTGTACCCACTTCGGCCTGACTGGAGTTGTACAATCGTCCCAAAGTTAAATCCAGGCCATCCTTCCCAGGAAGAGTTAAGTCAATCTCAGAGAGCGTAAGAGTTCCAGTCGCTGGATCAATGGTTTCGCTGACGCCGCTGCGGTCAGCTAGATTTGGTTTATTCGATTCATTGACTAGTTTTGGGGTTACAAGCCCGTTAAGCACCTTTTCCAGTTGCTTATTATCGATTTGGGCATGAACGCTGGGGGCACTCACTTGCGAGCCAATAATAAAAATCAAAATAGCCACTACAATATTCTTGAAGCATGATATGGCTTGTCTCATCAAAATACCCCTACTCCTTCCCTGCCAAAGCTTGTTTACTAGCCTCTTTCGCAGCTTGTAACTGACGGAGAAGCTCCGTTTCAGAAATGCCTGTTTCCTTGGATAATGAACGAATTCGCTCAAGGGTATCCGTATCTACAGAAGATGTTATTGTCTTAGCATTATTGGTTTGCATCAGTTGTTTTTCCGATTTCGATTGATAACTGGCGACAGCTTTTTCCCCTCCGGTTTTGTAGGCACCAAGCAACTCAGCCACTGTTCCTTTTCCGGTGTCGTATGCAATGAGCAAATTCAGGATATCCTCATCTTTTAATTGTTCCTTTTTGAATTGCGCATACGGTTGAGGATGAGCTTTGGCTAACTCGTTAAGTTGCTTCTGCTCCATCTCCTGTACCAAAATCACCTCTAACTCATCCCAATCTAGTCCGCTGTCTGCTTTGCGTTTCGCCAGTGCTATCGGATCTATGAACTGCTTATTCGCTAACTCATCTAATCGATACAAATCTTCAATTGCGTATCCCTCCGAAAGGAGTTGTTCCATCTGATCTTGAGTTACTTGATAAAGATCTTTGGCATCAACATCCACCGCCAACGACTTCGTTATACTTGGGTTAACCTTGGGCTGAATTTCCACACTTTCATACACAACTTGTTCTTCACTTTGGAAATTCTCAAATGGGGATAGATCGTTATTAAGCTCCACTGTGATTGACGGTTCTTGATTCGGTACCTGAACGATGTGTTCAGTAGACGGTCCCCCGTGAAGAGCTTGATTCCATTGTTCTACGACCTCCTCGGCAAAGCCGATCGTTCCCGGGCCAATTAAGGAGGCCATTAACCCCGCGCAAAGCGGCAGTGCTAGCCATTTACGATTTGCTTTGTTCATCTTCATCCTTCTTTCACCCCTTTATGGATTTAACTGCGTTTTTACCGTCGTACGTTTGAGCAAATTCCCGTTTCGGTCGTAATCATATTGAGTTTGATAGCGATAGAGCCCTTGCTCATATTCCGTCCGGACTAGCCGGTTCGCATCGTCATAGGTGTATTGTTTAAGGGGGGAAATACTCCAACGCAATCGGTAAGGGTCAGAGCTAATCGGCATTCCATCCGCCACTGAAACCTTGAGATATATCACAGAATTCTGAACCAAATAAACCGAAAGATCGGTGTCTTGGCCATTAACAATCTGCTTAACGGCTAGTGGTTGCAAATTTGCATCGAACAGGTCCAGTCTGTACTTAGTTCCGTTAGGCGCTAACAATGTCAAGAAATAAGTATTGCTTTGTCCAACCGATAATTTATAAAAATCTCGATCAGTAGAGCTTGAGATATACGATTCATAGAGCTGGGAAACATTCATGACGGTTGCTGTTTCCGGTGCATCGTTTGGTTCATAGGTATCAAGTGACGATACAGAAAGGTACATCGCGTCAAGACCCAAAGAATAACCAGCACTATTTGCATTTTTATCTGTCACTTCAAAACGTATCGTATGTTCCGCTTTATCATCTAATCTGATCGGTAAAGTTACTACCGAATCCGTACGTTCCTCAATTTCATATAAATCCAAAGTCTGCGTTACAGGCTCGCCATCAATCAGGATCTTGATGATTCCACCTTCCGAAGACTTCTCCATTCTTAGCTCTAGATCGTAAATTCCTTGTGTTGCAGTGAATGGAAACTCCACAAAGTCACCTAATTGATCGGCAGGATAGTTAGCAAGCAAACCCGCACTAAATTGGCTGTTTTCCAACAAATTTGGGGCTTCGCCAGTATTGGTTACAGCTGGCATATTTTCAAATTCGTACACCACTTTTCCTGAGAGTGTGCTTACAATGATACTTTCACTAAAATCAGATACAGCTGAGTCCTCAGCAACCGTCCTCATTTTGAGCGAATAGCTAGTACCAGGTGTTAACCCAGTCAAGGTATAAAAAGTCTCATTTCCAGGAACAGAAGCAGCTAATACGTCATTCATGTAAATTTCATAGGTTACACTTGTGGTGGTAGGCACATCTGTCGAAACTTTCCAAGACAAATTGATCGTTGTATCCGATTGGACATCTGATCTAAGCTGAGTGGGTGGACTTAGTGGTATAGCTACAGGCTGAAGGGTTGAAGCTGATAAGGCCTCGCTATAATCTGATAAGGAATTGTCCTGCCCCTGCGCCCTAATCTTAAAGATGTAAGTTGTTGCTGGAGCCAACCCGGTGACTGTAAAGTTGTATTGATCACCGGTAGCTGTCCCTACTAACTGGTCGTTACAAAAAATCTCATAGAGTTTAATTGTTTCGGAGATTGAGACGATCTGCCATTCCAAATGAATCTCTGTATCCGAAATCGTTCGTGCGTGAAGTAGGGTAGGTGTTGGGATTGTTGTAGTTTCTGGGAGCGGATCTTGTGGATTTATGTCTGGTTGTGCTTCTTGAGGGTTTTGAGTCGGGTTTTGTTGAGGAAACTCGGGCGCGTTTTCGGTCTGAGGATTGGATTCGAGTCGCTCCTCACCTAATGGCAGCTCCTGCGTACCCGTCTCTTTCACTGAAATTGCTTTCTGGCTTTTTGCTGCTATAGTAGTAATTTGTCGTACTTTTGACTTGTCCGCAAATACGCTGGTGGACGATAGCGTCAATAGAACGATAACTAAAACAACAGCTATTCTCCTAGCAAATACTGACAAATAACATCACCCTTTCTGTAATATATTTCCTATAATATCATATTATATTTTATTTAGAATACTATTCTTTCATTGGGTTATAGTGTATATTAAATAATTTGGGATAATTTCACTATTTAATAAATATTTTGTATTTCAATTGTTAAAATATTTGCATTTGTAGGAAACAAAACTCGTCAAAATATATATGATTTTTCGAACATAATTCGCTGCAAACTACCCATTTGGCGGAAATATATTCGATTTTTCACATAAAATCTCAAAGTTCGGGCTGCAAGGGAGCAATTATATATGAAATTTCATATAGAATGGGCCAAATCCGCCATATTTGAGCGAATATATTCGATTTTTCATATATAATTCCGTTTCGGCGGCAGAGCCGCGCCCCCAGCCCAGCCCAACCCAAAGGCGTATACCCCTCTCCTCAAATCATAACCACCCGTCCAACGGGTAATTTGCTCTTGGGGTATAACCCCTTGTTGCCAAACTGCGCCTAAAGGCGGCGCTAGCCTGCTCTTTTTTGTATTCCTGCGCTCTTCGACGTCCTATTTCATTTCATAGGCCACTAAGTCCACATTCAAATCGATCCGCATCGACGAATTTGGTGAAGCGCAAGCCTTCTAGGCTCAGGTTGAACCAAGTCATTGCACCGCGAAAACGATGTCTCCATACGCTTGGCGTCAGCAGGATCTGACTGATCCCGCTTAACGATTCAACATTAACAAAGTCCTATTGACATGATCATAATATAAATGAAATATAGTATTGTAGCCATTTATTGTTTTTACAGGAGGCACCTATTGTGAGCCAAAAAAATCCTCGAATGATTCAATCCGTCCAGCGCGCCCTGGATATCATCAACTGCTTTGATTCCCTGCACGTCCAACTGTCGCTAACGGAGATCAGTCAGAAGCTGAATCTGAACATCAGCACGGTACACGGCCTGATTAATACGTTAATCGCATACTCATATATCGATAAAAATCCGGACAATGGCAAATACAGACTGGGGCTGGAGTTTTTGCTCAAGGCGAATCTGGTATCACAGAGTCTGGATTTGAAGGAGATTGGACATCCTTATTTAACCGACCTGACAAAAAAATATCACGAAACCTCTCATTTATATATATACCAGCATGAGCAGATTTTTTGCGTGGATAAAGTCGAATCGCCCAACAATTACTTCATCATCAGTTCCAGAGCCGGCCATAAGCTGCCCCTCCATGCTTCTGCCTCAGGGAAAGTGTTCCTGGCCTACATGTCCGAGGCTGAACTTCAAAATTTCCTGAGCAATAACAAACTGACAGCGCTCACCGACCATACCATTACGGACAAAAAAAAGCTCCTCAGCAACCTGCAACAAATTCGGGAGCAAGGCTTCGGAATTGAGAATGAAGAGATTGAAACAGGCGCTTACAGTATCGCCGCTCCGATCCGGGATGCCTCACACCGCATCGTCGGCACGATCAGTGTAGTGGGCTCGATCACACGAATCAAGGGGCAGGAGAGCGAGATTCGAGCCGACCTGCTAGAAGCCGCAGCTGCGATCTCCGGCCAATTCGGGTACCGTGTTCATTCTTTTACAGAATAAATAGCATACACGCGCAGAAGCAGCCCTTGCGATTTCCCGCATTCCGGATACATCAGCCAGAGACTCGGCGTCCGGATTATAATTGGTGTTTGTGTTTATGTCATACGTATCGGTTTTGCCTACCGCGTCGGTAATACATTCAATTCCGGCGAAGCTGATCCCGTTCTGCTCCAGGAGCGCTTCATACTTGGCAATCAGCGGGCTGGATCCCTCGATTACCTCGAACTTCGTTCTTTCAGTCGCGCAAGCAGTGCGTCATCTATGGCATGGGCGTTGCGCTGATTCCTAAAATCGCCGTCAAGGATCAGCGTATTCAGCATGCACTATCCAGCTTCTCCGTTGCTCGGGGAGAGCTGCAGCCATTTTATTCACAGATTGTATTATCCAAGAACAAACATATCACCGCACCGATCAACGATCTCACCTCGCTGCTGACGGTACATGAGTTTGCGGCCGGCTAAAGGCGGTTAACATTGAAAAAGACCTTCCGGCCAGACTGGTCAAAAGGTCTTGATGGTACGGCAGAATAGAGAATCTACTTCGCGAGAAGCAGCAAAGCATGATACAGCACCTCGGCTCCCAGCCCGCAATCCTCCTTGGAGCTCCACTCCTGCGGATGATGACTGATTCCATTCCGGGAACGCACAAAGATCATCCCAAGCGGCCATAGGCCGCTAAACTGCATCCCGTCATGGCCGGCGCCGCTGACCAGCTCCGGCAGAGGGTCCGGCAGCCCGGCAAGCTTCCCGGCAGCAGCGATCGCTTCCTTTACCTCCGGAGAGCTCGGAGCCGGCGCGACTCTTTGCAGCAACTCAAGGGTGAGCTCCGTGCCATGCTTTCGGCACACTTCGCCCGCGTAATCCCGGATGCGCTCTTCCAGCACATCCCGGTCGGCCTCTCCCACATCCCGCAGATCCAGCGAGAACTGCACCTGCCCCGGTATAACGTTGACGCCTCCGGGCTGGGCCTGAATTTTGCCCACGGTGGCGACAGCATTCGGAAATTTCCGGGTCTCCGTATAGATGTAGCTCATCAGTTCCGTTGCCGACTGCAGCGGATCTCTGCGCAGGTTCATCGGCGTCGCGCCCGCATGACCAGCCTGGCCTTTGATCGTGAACTGCTGCCACAGCGGTCCGGCAATTCCGGTTACGAGGCCGACGGGCTGACCCTGGCTCTCCAGCACGACCCCCTGTTCAATATGAAGCTCGACGTATGCCTTGACCTGATCCGGCTCTCTGGCCGCCTCCTGCACCCGCTCAGGCGCCAGGCCGGCCGACCTCATCGCCTCGGCAATCGTAATGCCGTCCGCATCCGCATGTCTCAAATTTTCGGGACGCAGGGTGCCGGCGACAGCGCGGCTGCCGATCATGCCGAACCCGAATCGGGAGCCTTCCTCATCGGTGAAGGCAATCACCTCAATCGGATGTGCGGTAGCGATGCCCTGCTCCTGCATCGTCTGAAGCGCCTCTATGGCGGCCAGCACGCCCAAAGGACCGTCAAACTTGCCCCCGGACGGCACCGTATCGATATGTGATCCTGTCAGCACAACAGGCGCTGCCGGGTCGCTTCCTTCCCGCCGTCCGATCAGATTGCCTGCCGCATCCTCGCGCACGGCAAGGCCCGCTTCCTTCATATAGCGTGCAACCTGTTCCTTGGCCTCACGCTCCTCGGCGGTAAACGAAAAGCGGGTGACTCCCCCGCTCTCCTGCGCGCCGATCTCGCCAAGCTCCATCAGCCGCTTCCACAGGCGTCCGGCATTAATGATCATCGCCCTCGCCTCCGGCCTTTTCCTTCTTATCGGCGTCTGTATTGTTCTCGTTGTCTGCTTCATTCATTTTAAATCGGAAATGGCAGTGCCCGTCCTTGAGCAAATATTTATCATGCTCCACTTCAAAATTCGGATTATATCCTCTCGCAATGGCCGGATCGATCATTTGGCAGTACAGAATGCCGTACTCCTCCATGCCGTCCTTCTTCCACTGGTCGCCAAACGCGCAGCGGGTAAAGTTCTGCTCGATCTCTAGCGGATGGTACTCCGTCACATATTCAAACAGGTCGCTGCGTCCCATATCGTAATTCGGCAGGTAGCTGT
Organism: Paenibacillus sp. MB22_1; assembly: GCF_047200555.1. Taxonomy (NCBI): domain Bacteria; kingdom Bacillati; phylum Bacillota; class Bacilli; order Caryophanales; family Paenibacillaceae; genus Paenibacillus; species Paenibacillus sp. MB22_1. Next base: position 769,989 of record NZ_JBLADV010000001.1, on the reverse strand, counting down.
GAATGTCATTAGGCTGTCCGGCCGCAGCCGCACGCCGGGCGATATCTCTGCCCCGCTCCTCACCGAATGTGCGAACCCCTTCGCGAATGGCGTCTTTGCCCTCTTCGCCGAAGCGGTCAACAACCGCCTTCGAGAGATGAGCAAACAGTTTCGCCATAATAGTATACGGATCTACCGGCTCCAGACTTTCATCATGATCAATTGTCGTATTGGATTGCTTGTCTGTCGATTGTTGTCCCATTATGAATACCTCCCAGGTTCAAAAGTGTGTCGGTGTCTCTACCTTCTACCTTAGCCTTAGCACCATTATCCCTTATGATCAGGTTGCAGGCCAAGCTCTGTCTTTTCACTTCTCCTGGCGCCCCTGTCTTTGATACTCGTGTCTCATCTTTGATTCTCGTGTCTCATTCCCGGCGCGCCATTGATCTCGCATCTTGGAGAGCTGCTTCCATATGCAAAGAAATGTCCTTCTTCCGAGTTTGTCGGTCTCCTTGTTGCCTGATCAAACGGGATATTGTGCAAAGCATACAGCAATAGCGAGTATTTATGTCCTACAAAGGCTCAAGCTGACTTAGGTGCTGATAAAAGTTAAGTTATATAGTTGCAAGCTTAATGTTTTGTCGTCCCCAAGTACACAGATTTGACAACGTTGTTGTTTCTCAAGTCCGCCGCTGCGCCATGCACGACGATCCGGCCCGTCTCCATCACATAGCCCCGATGAGCCGTTGCCAGCGCCATGCGGGCATTCTGCTCTACCAACAGGACGGACACGCCCTCTTCGTTAATTTGCCGGATGGCGGCAAAAATCTCCTTCACGATCAGGGGAGCCAGTCCCATGGACGGCTCATCCAGCAGCAGCAGCTTCGGTCTGGCCATCAATGCGCGGGCAATCGCCAGCATCTGCTGCTCGCCGCCGCTCATCGTTCCGGCCAGCTGCTTCTGCCGTTCCTCCAGCCGCGGAAACAGCCCGTACATTTTTTGAATATCGGCGGCAATCTCGGCCTTGTCGCGCCGAACATAAGCGCCAAGCCGCAAATTCTCCAGCACGGTCAGATCGGGAAACACGCCGCGCCCCTCGGGAACCTGGGAAATGCCCAGCTCCACAATGCGATGGGGCTCCAGCTTGGTGATGTCCCGTCCTTCAAACCGGATGCTTCCCTCCGCACGTTTGATCAAGCCGGAAATGCTGCGCAGCGTCGTTGTTTTGCCGGAACCGTTCGTTCCAATCAGCGCCACAATTTCTCCGCTGTATATATCCAGATTCAGCTGCTTCACCGCCTGAATGACGCCATAATTCACCTGCAATCCCTGGATTTCCAGCATCTTTTTTCCCTTCTGGCCGGCATGTTGTCTCTCCGTCATCGTTCCTCGACCTCCCCGCCCAGATATGCCTCGATAACATTCGGGTCGTTCTGAATCTGCGCCGGATTTCCCTCCGCAATCTTCACCCCATAATTCAGGACAACGATGCGATCGGAAATGTCCATCACCAGGCCCATGTCATGCTCAATCAGTATAATCTCGATGCTGTACTGGCTGGACAGACGCTTGATTTTCTGAATCAGCTCGGCCTTCTCGACAGCGTTCATTCCGGCCGCCGGCTCATCCAGCAGCAGCACCTCGCAGCCAGTCGCGAGCGCGCGGGCGATTTCAAGCAGTCGCTGCTCACCGTATGGCAGACCGCCTGCGAGTATATCCAGCTTGTGCTCCAGACCGACGATGGCCAGCTTCTCCACACAGTCCTGCACAATCGCCTCACGTCTGCGCTGGAGTGCCGCCCGGGATTTGAAAATGGCCGAGAACATCCCTTCTTTATTACACTCGGCATGGGCAACCAGCACGTTCTCCAGCACCGTCATGTTCTTGATCAGTCTCGTATTCTGAAAAGTTCTTGCCAGACCGAGCTCTACTCTCCGGTAGGGCTTGAGCTTGTTAATCACGGCATCCTTGTAGCGAATCGTGCCGGAGGTCGGGCGATAGATGCCCGTAAGCAGATTGAACAGGGTCGTTTTTCCCGCCCCGTTCGGGCCGATAATCGATAAAATCTCGCCGCGGCGTACCTCCAGGTTAATGTCGCTCAAAGCCGTCAGGCCTCCGAAATTCACCGACACGTTGTTCAGTTCGAGTACCTTCTCCATCATTTGTTCCCAACCTTCTTCACGTTTCCGTAAAAGTTACGTTTCCGGTATTGCTCGCCCCAGAATCCCGAAGGCTTGAATATCATCATTAGCACGATGGCCAGGCCAAGCAGAATCATTCGATAATCGCTCACATATCTCAAGATTTCGGGTGCCGCCACCAGAATGACCGCACCAAGCACAGAGCCCGGCAGACTTGCAGCTCCCCCTAATATGACCATCGCAAGGATATTCACAGAATCCAAATACCGGAATGCATCTGGACTGACATACGAAATATAGGTCGCCCAAAATGCACCGGCGGCACCGGCGAAAAATCCCCCGACGGTAAAGGCCAGCAGCTTGTAATAATTCGGACGGATGCCGACCGATTGAGCCAGCGTTTCATCTTCGCGTACCGTCAGCAGGCTGAGGCCGACGCCCGAATGCACCAGTCTATGGATGACAACATAAGTGATCAGCACCAGCAGCAGAATCAAGTAGTAAAACTCCAGCTTGTCCCTGAACACAAAGCCGAAGAGCGAAGGCGCCGGAATGCCCGGCAGGCCCATCGGGCCACGGGTCAGATCGACCCAGCCGACAAAAATAAGCCGGACAATTTCTCCGAAGCCGAGGGTCACGATCCCTAAATAGTCCCCCCGCAGCCGGATGACAGGACTGCCAAGCAAGAAGCCGAACAGCCCGGCAATGGCAGCCGAGGCGGGAAGCGCGATCCAGAAGGACAGATGGAAATGCAGCATCAGCAGCGCAGCGGCATACGCGCCGATCCCGTAGAAGGCCGCATGCCCAAGCGCAAACTGCCCCGCATACCCGATAATGACGTTAAGGCTCAAGGACAGCATGGAAAAAATACCGATCATAATGACAACATGCAGCAAATAATCATTGACCAGCTGAAGCACAATCGGAAGGACAATGGCCAGCACAGCCGCGGCGGCCATGGCCGCTTTCTTGTTCATACCTATCACCTATACCTTGTTGATCTCTTTGCTGCCAAGGATGCCCGAAGGTCTGATCAGCAGTACAATGATCAAAATTGAAAATGAGATAACGCTCTTGTATTGGGTCGAAATATAAGCGCCGCCGAGCGTTTCGACGAGACCAAGCAGCACGCCGCCCAGCATCGCGCCCGGGATGTTTCCGATTCCTCCGAGTACCGCAGCCGTAAATGCGTTAATTCCTGCCATATACCCCATTGTCGGATAAACCGCGTTGTAATAAATGCCGACCATAATGCCGGCGCATGCTGCCAGCGAAGAGCCGATGGCGAAGGCAAGGCTGATCATCCGGTTCGTATTGATCCCCATCAGTGCGGCGTTGGTCAAGCTCATCGAGGTCGCCCGCATCGCCGTCCCTGTTTTGGTCCGGGTTACGAACAGTTGCAGACCCAGCATCAGCAAGATGGACAGCAGCAATATCAAAATTTGGATTTCAGAAAATGTGATGCTTCCGAATGTGTAAGTCCGGCTGCCAAAAGCGGTCGGGAAAGGATGCATCTCCGTCCCCCACAATTTCTGCGCCAGGCTGACCAGGAGCGTGGACACACCGAGAGCGCTGATCAGCGGCACGATCCGGTCCGCCAGACGCAGCGGCCGGTAGGCGAGCCGCTCGATAAGCATGCCAATTCCCGCCGTAACGGCAGCGGATAATAAGAAAGCGAGATATATAGGAAGCTGAAATTCCTGCATAAAAAAGAGTCCCAGAAAACTGCCGATCATAAAGATGTCGCCATGCGCAAAGTTAACGATTTTCAGTATGCCGTACACCATCGTATATCCGAGTGCGATCAAGGCATAAATGACACCGATGGTCAGCCCGTTGGTCAATTGCTGGAGGAACATGCGTAACACCCCTTCAAAGCCGAGGAACAGGAAAACGAGCTTTCCTGTTCCAGGTTCACGTAATGACTATTATTTATAAAGTTCAAATTTGCCGTCCTTAATCGTCAGCCGGGACGGCTCTGTAATAACGTCCCCATTCTCATCAAAACTGATAACGCCCGTGGCGCTGTTGTAATCTTTCAGTGTTTCCAGGTAAGACTTGATTGCTTCACGATCTGCGCCCTGCTCCTGGATCGCCTTGATAATGACCGAGGTTGCCACGTACGAGTAAGCAGCATACGTATCCGGCTTGCTGTTGTACTTGGCCTGGTACTCCTCATTAAATCGGGTCGCTTCGGCATTGTCGCCGCCCGGATAGAAGAATCCGATCAGCTTGAAGCCTTCCACAGATTCCTTGCCCAGATCAAGCAGCGCTTCAGAATACAGGCTGTCGACACCGATGAAATCAACGTCCAGGTTCAGCTTCTTCGCCTGCTGGGCGATCAGCGCCGCTTCATTATAGAAACCGCCGATAAAGATGGCGTCCGGCTGCTTCTCCTTGATCTTGGTTAGCACGGTGCTGAAGTCCTTATCGCCCGGATTGAAAGCCTCAGCAGCCACAACCTCGATGCCGTTCTCCGGCGCCGATTGCTGGTAAACATCAAGCAGCCCGAGTCCGAAGTCAGATTGTTCATAGATGAGAGCTACCTTGCCGTAGCCCAGTTCCTTCGACCAGCCGGCTAGGTAGTCGGCCTGGAACGCATCGGTCGTAATAACGCGGAAGGTATATTCCCCGGCATTCGTCACAGCAGGAGCGCTGGAAGAAGGCGATACTTGAACAATTTTGTTCTTGTTGTATATCGGTGCCGTTGCCAGCGTCGCCGAGCTGTTGAAATGGCCGACCACGCCTAGAATGCTCTTGTCGGTTACGAATTTATTGGCGACGTTCACCGCTTCGTTCGAATCTCCCTTGTCATCCTGAATTACAATTTCGATTTGCTTGCCGTCAATGCCGCCAGTCTCATTGATCTGTGCAGCCGCCAGCTCGGCGCCGTTCTTGAATGCTGTTCCATATTGGGCCTGCGTGCCTGAGATCGGTGCTGCTAGACCGATCCGGATCGTATCCCTGTTAGCTTGGGAATCGTCGCTTGCTCCACATCCGCTCAGCAGCCCTGCTGCCAAGCCGGTGATCGCAAGTGCGGATAAAAATCGTTTCATTGTAATCCCCCTTAAAGATGAATTAATCCTATGAGTTAAGTATGGCTTTATTATAATGAATCGTTTTGAAATTGCAACACAAATTTTTGTATAGTCATATAAGTTTCGATAATGTCAAATAATACAGCGGGCTGCAAATGCCCTTAGTGCCATATTGAATGATCTGGATGATTGTAGTCTCGGGCTGCTGCTGCTCAGCCTTCTTTCCAGCCAGCTCGACAATGCTTCGCTGATCGTAACAGCCGGTTGGCTTCTGTTCGCAGGAATCGTGCTCTTCTCTGGGAGCTTGTATTCATAAGCTTGACCGGCATCCGGAAACTGGGGGCCATTACGCCGCTTGGCGGCCTCTGCTTTCTCACGGGTTGGCTGCTGGTGGTCATACAGGCATTCCAGGGACATGATTTCGTCCATAAACTGCTGAACATTACTTCGGATCCCGGCAACGGTATGGTAGAACACATTGTTAATCACATCGGATTTCAGCCATTTTCATAGACCTTCAACAAGGTTGAGTAAAGGTGTATGTCGATTTCGTATAGCTCAGCTCTTGACGATGCATCATTTTCGAGACACCACGAAGCGAATAGATATAACCAAATTTCAATTGATCGTCGTATCCGATTGGACTTCTGATCTAAGCTGAGTGGGTGGAGTCAGTGGTGTAACTGCTTGCTGAAGTGATGAAGATGATAAGGCCTCGCTATAATCTGAAAAGGAATTGTCCTGCCCCTGCGCCCTGATCATAAATGCGTATGTAGTTGCCGGTGCCAACCCCGTTGCCGTAAATTTGCTTTGGTCACCGGAAACGATCCCGACCAACTGGTCGTTGCAATAAATCTCGTAGAATTTAATCGTTTCGGGGGTTGAGATGATCTGCCATCCAAATGAATCTATGTAGGAGAAATTTACTATTGAATAAATATTTTGCAATTCAATTATTAAACACCAGCATTTGTAGGAAACAAAACTCGTCAAAATATATATGATTTTTCGAACATAATTCACTGCAAACCACTCGATTGGCGGAAATATATTCGATTTTTCATATAAAATCTCAAGTTTTGGGCTTCAAGAGGGCGATTCTATATGAAATTTCATATAGATTGGGCCAAATCAGCACTCGCGTTGCATTAACTTTTCAAACGATATTTCAAATCAACAATTTACTAAATTTGCAAATTATAGGCTGGTTTTCATGTACAAAAATAAAGAAATCCCCTAATGTTGAGTTGATCCAAAGGTTATCCATCAACCTCTCAACAAAAGGAGATTTCTATGGATAACAGTACAAATTTAAGTGTCATATGTCAATGTCTACAAATGTTAAATATTAATTCTTCCCGAGATAGCGTTTTGGATTATCGTGCTCGCAAGCTTTTTGTCGGTTCTTCCCTACTGCTGTTCATTGAAGCCCAGTTACAGCAACGAGAGTCTTATGCTGAAATGTCCGAGCATCTTGAAGCCAATGAAGACTTTCAAGCGATACTTGGTGGACTTGAAAGCATAAGCCCATCCCAACTCTCGCGGAAAATGAAGAAGCTTCCCCTAGAGAACCTTCACCTGCTTTTCATGCAAGTAACGAGACAAATCCAACAACTAACGGAGAATAAGCCAGGAATCACGACTAAGATCGGAAAGCTCGCGATCATGGATTCTACTCAAATCACCTTGCCAGCGATTCTTTCCAAATGGGCTTACTGCTCTGCATCCAATCACGGCGTGAAAATGCACACTTCACTTCTAGTCGTCGACGCGAAGACGATGGTTCCAGATAAAATCATCGCCTCAACCAAAGATGTCGCAGACCACGAAGTTGCCCCAAACTTTACGGTCGATAAAGAAGTGACCTATGTGATGGACCGGGGCTATCAGGTGCACAAGCATTTTCAAGCCTGGGTGGACCAAGGGATGAAGTTTGTGGCTCGGGTTAAGGATAATACCCGATTGACGATCCTCAAGGAACGGGCTCTTCCCAAGCGGGGAGATTTCATTCGGGATGCGGATGTAACTCTGCCAGGGCAGCAAATGAAGTTGCGACTCATTGAGTTTCAGGATCAGCAAGGTCGTTTATATCGCCTTGTGACAAGTCGCATGGATTTATCCGTGCACCAAATTGCAGATGTATATCGGCATCGTTGGCAAATCGAGCTATTCTTTAAATGGATTAAGCAACACCTCCGTTTAGTGAAGCCTCATGGGTACACCGCAGAAGCCATCTGGAACCAGATGTATATCGCGTTGATATCCTATGCTCTGTGCCTGTTGCTACGCCTGAAGCTAGAGTGCAAGCAAACCGTTTGGCAGTTACTTCGATTGATTCGACTCTATGCCGATCGGTCATGGACTAGGCTGCATGAAGCCTTATTCAAAAAGCCCACACGGAGTTCAAAAGGACGAACGAAGCGAAACGGTCGGCCCCCCAAGCAGGCGAACAAATCGATGAAGCCACGAATCATTGTAGAAGTATTGAACTAAATACTTAAATTTTAAAAAATGGGTAACGTGCGGGTTTAATCCCCTCTAAACTTTTTCAAATTTAAGCAAAGTGTGTCTGTAAAATATATACTAATATGGTTTATATATACTATATCGTTGTTCTGTATTTGTCTGAATCAAAGCAGAAAGAAGTCTTAATGCAACGCTAGTGCCAAATCAGCCATATTTGAGCGAATATATTCGATTTTTCATATATATTTCTGTTTCGTCGAGAGAGGTCGCGCCCCCAACCGAACCCAACCCAAGAGCGAATCCCCTCTCCTTCTCAAACACAAAAGTCCCCTCAAGCCTCAGCTTGAAGGGACTTTCTATTTCTATCCTTAATCCTCAATCGTCGACAAATCGCCGGCTGGGAGGTTGAGCTCCCAGGCTTTGAGCACGCGGCGCATGATCTTGCCGGAGCGGGTCTTGGGCAGTTTGTCTTTGAATTCGATTTCGCGCGGAGCGGCGTGGGCGGACAGCCCTTCCTTGACGAATTTGACGATTTCCGCCTTCAGTTCCTCGGACGGTGTGAAGCCCTCGCGCAGCGAGATAAACGCCTTGATGATCTCTCCGCGCACCGGATCCGGCTTGCCGATAACCCCTGCTTCCGCTACAGCTGGGTGCTCAACGAGCTTGCTCTCGACCTCAAACGGACCAATCCGTTCGCCGGAGGAGTTGATCACGTCGTCGATCCGGCCCTGGAACCAGAAGTACCCGTCCTCGTCCATGTAGGCCGTATCGCCGGAAATATACCAGCCCGGGATGCGGAAATACTCCTCATACTTCGGCGCGTTGTTCCAGATGAGCCGCATCACCGACGGCCATGGGGTGCGAATCGCCAGGTTCCCCATCCGATACGGCGGCAACTCCTTCCCATTATCGTCGATAATCGCCGCCTGAATGCCCGGCACCGGTCTGCCCATAGACCCCGGTTTGATTGGCATCGACGGATAGTTGCAGATGAGCTGGCCGCCCGTTTCCGTCATCCACCAGGTGTCGTGGATGCGCCGGTTGTACACCTTCATCCCCCAGCGAACAACTTCTGGATTTAACGGCTCACCGACCGACAATACGTGACGCAGCGACGACAGATCATATTGCTTAATGATATCCTGTCCTGCACCCATCAGCATCCGGAACGCAGTAGGCGCGCTGTACCAAACGGTGACTTTGTACTTCTGAATCGTTTCGTACCAATCCGCCGGGCTGAAGCGACCGCCGCGCACGACGTTGGTCACCCCATGCAGCCACGGGGCAAAAATACCGTAAGATGTGCCGGTTACCCATCCAGGGTCCGCCGTACACCAGTAAATGTCGTCTTCTTTCAGGTCCAACACGACATTGCCGGTATGATAATGCTGAATCATTGCGTTATGCACATGGTAAACGCCTTTAGGTTTGCCGGTTGAACCCGACGTATAATGCAAAATTAAGCCATCTTCGCGGTTCACCCACTCGATTTCAGCCTCAGGGGATGCGGCTTCCATCTCCGCCTTATAATCTACAATACCGTCCCCAGCCTTCACATCGTCGCCTACAACGATGATCGTCCGCAGCGTCGGCAGCTCTTCACGCTTCACCCGCGGCAGCAACGCCGACGTCGTGACGAGCACAACCGCGCCGCTGTCCTCCAAGCGATCCTTGACCGCCGTTTCCATAAACGCCTCAAACAACGGACCAACAACCGCACCAACTTTAAGCGTGCCCAATACACTCACATAGAGCTCCGGCGTCCGCGGCATAAAGACGAAGACCCGATCCCCCTTCGTGATTCCGTATTTGCGCAGCACGTTAGCAAATCGGTTCGTCAGCCCCTGCATGTCCTCGTACGTATACGACTCCTCGCGTGTCGGATCGCTGAACAACAGCGCTACGCGCGAGCCCTTGCCCGCATCGACATGGCGGTCGATCGCCTCGTAAGCCATGTTGACTTTGCCAGTGACGTACCAGGAGAACTTCTTCTCGACATCCTCCCACTTAAAGTTCTTATACGCCTCTTCGTAGTTGCCCATATTGGACGACGGAACGCCCGATGAAATGACTTCCCCTTGCAGTTGACTCATCGTTTCATCCTCCCTTAATCTTTGGAAATCTCCAAGCAATAGATCAAAGTTTATGAAAACGGATACATAGCAACGTAAGTTGAAAGCTTTGTTCAGCGTCATGGGTGAGGGCATCCGTTTTGATCGAAAAAGCAACGACAGAACTTAAACGATTGAGGTGGTTTTCGAGGACAACGATCACATCAGCGGACTGAAAATGTGAAAATTTTATGTCGGAGAACATTATAGCACACGTTTTCGCGCACAGGCTACACTTTTCATTTTTTCTTTTTTCTGTTATAAGTGAGGGGAACGAGCAAAGGAGGCGGTTCCATGGAACATAAAAAAACGTATATCCGCCACACCCTGCCCCATCAGCAACGTGAGATTGTTGTGGAAGGACCCGTATCCCCTTCCCATCTCCAAACCTTAAAAATGCATCCCGATCTGGACGCATTCCGCAAGCCTGCAGATCAACATGCCGCGCTGGTGGAAATTGCCGGACTTCCAGAGGGACGTATCATCCTGGCCCGGGAGGATTCGACCATTGTAGGATACGTCACCTTTCACTATCCCGACGAGATGGAGAGGTGGTCCCAGGGCAATATGCCCGACCTGATCGAGCTGGGAGCCATCGAAGTGGCCGACGACTATCGGTCGCTCGGAATCGGATCGAAAATGATCCGCACGGCATTTGAAGACGAACAGATGGAGAAATACATCGTCTTTACGACCGAATATTATTGGCATTGGGATTTGAAAAACAGCGGGCTATCCGTATGGGAATACCGCAGCATGATGGAACGGCTGATGAAGACGGTCGACATGGTCTGGTATGCTACCGACGACCCGGAAATTTGCTCCCATCCGGCTAACTGCCTGATGGTGCGGATCGGTAAGGAGGTTCCTTTGTCCTCCGAGGAGCAGTTTGACCGGATTCGTTTTCAGCAGCGTTTCATGTACTGACAGTTAAAAAGGAAGGCGTGATGAATCCATGCCTGGAAGCGCTTTATTTGTCCACCATGAACAGGCGATGAACTACCGGTTTCACGACGGCCATCCTTTCCATCCGATCCGGCTGGAATTGACGATGGACTTGCTGCAGGATCTGGGCGCGCTAACGCCGCAGCAAATGCACCTGTCGCGCCCGGCAACCGACGAGGAATTGCTATGGATCCATCAGCCGGCGTACGTTGAAGCGGTTAAGCAGCTGAGCCGCCCGAATCCTGAGGCGGACTGGATCACGCGCGGCGAGCAGTTCGGGCTGTTGGACGAGGATACGCCGTATTTTCCCGGCATGCATGAAGCGGCAACCTGGGTCGTCGGAGGAACGATTACAGCCGTAGAGACCGTGCTCTCCGGCTCCACAACCCACGCCCTGCACCTCGGCGGCGGCCTGCATCACGCCCTGTCGGCTAAAGCCGCCGGCTTCTGCGTCTACAACGATGCTGCAGTGGCTATTGACTATGCCCGCCGCAAGTACGGCGCACGCGTCCTGTACGTCGATACGGACGTCCACCACGGAGACGGGGTGCAGTGGAGCTTCTATTCAGACCCCGATGTTTGCACTTATTCCATCCATGAGACGGGAAAATATTTATTCCCAGGCACCGGCTTCCTGCCGGAGCGCGGCGAGCATCAAGGCTATGGCGCCTGCATGAATCTGCCGCTCCAGCCTTATACGGAAGATGCCTCCTGGATGGAATGCTTCGAGGAGTCGATCCGGCGATTAGCCGCGCATTTCCGGCCGGATGTGATCGTCAGCCTGCACGGCTGCGACGCCCACGCGCTGGACCCGCTGTCGCATATGCACTGTAGCATGGCGATCTACCGCGATATGCCGGCGATCCTGCACGAGCTGGCCCATACGTATTGCGAGGGACGCTGGGTTGCGATGGGCGGCGGCGGTTATGATTTATGGCGGGTCGTCCCGCGGGCGTGGAGCTTGCTGTGGCTGGAGATGAGCGATCATCCGTTGATCGCTTCCCTGCGCCGCAACCCGCTGCTTCCGCTGCCGCAAGCCTGGATCGACCGCTGGCAGCCGCAGACCCCGTTCCAGCTTCCTGCCGCTTGGCTTGACGACCTGTCCCATTGGGAGGGCATCCCCCGCCGGGCGGAAATTACAGCAAAAAACCGCGAGAGTCTCGCGGTCGCTTTACAGGATTATCCCTAATACTCAGGTGGGGCTGGCTGAACCCCGCCTGAGTTTTTATTTTTTCAGCTCACCCACATGCTGGACCATGTCATTGAGAATAGCAAACGAACGCTGGGCCGCCAGCGCGGTAAACTCAGCAAAATTCACATCCGCAGAGCCGTCCGCCTTGTCCGAAATGGAGCGGAGTACAATAAACGGCACCCCGTTCCGTTGGCATACCTGGGCGAGCGCCGCCCCTTCCATTTCGACGCAAGCGCCGTCCAGCTCCCCGTATAGAACCGAGCTAACAAATTCCGGATCCGCGATAAACTGGTCGCCGGACAGCACCCGTCCGACCCGATATTGATGGTCCGTGCACTGTCGGGCGCAGGCCTGATCTGCCAAGCGGATGAGCCCGGGGTCAGCCGGAAAGTCGGAGACGTCCTGGTACGGCGTAATGCCGCGCGCAAAGCCCAGCGGCCGCACGTCCATATCGTGCTGCTGGCAAGTTGAAGAGATGACGATGTCACCTACGTTCAGCTCGGGATGCACTGCTCCAGCCACCCCGGTAAACCAGATCGTATCCGCTCCAAAACGGTCGATCAGGACTTGCGTTGTGGCTGCGGCATTCACTTTGCCGACGCCGGATTTACACACCACCACGTCCTGCCCATGGAGTACGCCCTTGACGAAACGTGCCCCAGCCGCGTCAACCGCCTCCTGGTGCTCCACCTTTTCGAGCAGCAACGCAATTTCTTCATCCATGGCCCCCATCAGGCCAATCGTATTGTACATGGTTCATTACTCCCTCCGATACTCCCGTTCATCCGTGCGGACAAGTTGTATCGCCCTGTATTTCCTCAAAATGCTCAAAAAAGCTCCTTATGCAAGGAGCTTTTTGTCCGTTGTTAACCTTTTTCATATATATCTATGTGTTACATATCTCTCTAAGCCGAAACACCTATAGCAACCGAAGCCTTACAGGTGGCTAACAGACAAGCGTAAGATCGTCTCGTGCGGCAAAATCACCCGAGGGTTCTCAACCGTTTCCTTCTTCATCAGCTTCGTCAGTAAACGCATCGCTACCGCACCAAGGTCGTACATCGGCTGAGCGACCGTCGTCAGCTGAGGACGCACCATCGAAGCCATACGGATGTTATCCACGCTGATGATCGAGAAATCATCCGGCACCTTCAAGCCTTCGTCCTGAATGCTGTGGATGGCGCCAATCGCCATTTCATCCGTTGCGGCGAAGATCGCTGTCGGCCGTTTCTTCAGCCCCAGGAAATACTTCATCGCTTCCACGCCGGATTCATAACGATAGTTGCCGATCCGCACCAGATCCTCTTGGTACCGAATGCCCGCTGTTTCCAACGCACGCTTGTACCCCTGGAATCTGGCATAGCCGTTCGCCGGATCCTGCAACGTTCCGCTAATCATCGCGATTTCGCGGTGCCCATGGCGGATCAGCGTGCTAACTGCGTCAAACGCTGCGGCTTCATGATCAATATCCACGGATGGATATTGGCCGTTCTCGTCACTCGTTGCGCACAGCACAATGGGTACCGCAGACGTCTGGAACGCTTGAATATGCTCCTCCGTTACGGTTCCGCCCATGAACAGGAGCCCGTCCACTTGCTTCTCGAGCAAGGTGTTGATGACGCGAATCTCCTTCTCTTTCCGTTTGTCGGCATTACACAAAATAATGTTATAGTGATACATGTTCGCAATATCTTCGATGCCCCGAGCGATTTCTGCAAAAATCGAATTCGAAATATCGGGGATAACCACGCCTACAGTGGTGGTCTTCTTGCTGGCAAGCCCCCTGGCTACGGCATTGGGCCGGTAGCCTAACCGTTCTATCGCTTCGTAAACCTTTTTCCGGGTCTGCGGTTTCACATTCGGATTGTTATTGACAACCCGGGAAACCGTGGCCATCGAGACGCCTGCTTCACGTGCCACATCATAAATGGTAACCGTCACATTCTTCTCTCCATTGCCAATAGATTTTCACTCATTCATCCGGTAAAGATCCAGAGCTTCAATTAAATTTATGATACGACAAAATACTACTTAATGCAATGATAACGCTTCACTCAGCGCAAAATCTCTTCCAACGCCGACTTCGTGATCTTGGAATGGGACGTGTGCCAAACGGCTTGTCCATCTTTAATCAGGATCGCTTGTGGGGATTCATGCTTGACGCCAAGCCGCTCGGCTGCCTCGTTAGATACGTCTCGGTTCTCGATGACGTAAATCAGCCCGTATGTAACGTCTTCGCGCGGAGTCCCGTTTAAATAAGCCTCCGCTTCCTTATGCGCCCCGGCACTGATCGGGCAGCGGGTACTGTGCTTGAATAGCAACAACGGCTGGTTTGAGGAGCGTTCCAAAGCATCGTTCAGCTCCTGGATCGATTGTATTCTCATCCATTTGGACATGACAACTCATCCCTTTTTGTTCGAATAAGAATCTCCAGATGTTCTGTTGATATCTTAACAAAAAGAGAAATGAAAATACAACTTTTATTTACAAAATGATTTGCAAAAATCGAGTAAAATCGTCAATTAGCCTTGGAAAGTTGTCGATTCTTGACATATTTAGACAATTGGGATAGACGTTTGGAGATTTCGTTCATCCAGTCCAGATCGCCCAGGTTCTTGGCTCCGCCGTACAGATCCAGCAGCATGTTGATTCGTTCTTCGCATTGCTGCTCCAGCAGACCTTCAAAGGATTCGTTATCCGTCCCGTCCCACTGACGATAGATGCTGAAGATCAAGTCAGCCAGCTCGTTCCGCTCGGTAAAATAAATGCGGCCGCTCGGCGGCTCCTTCTTGAGCTCGGTCAGCAGGTCCGTCAAATTCGACTTCACCTCGGGAAGCACCTCGTAGAAGTCGCAGTCTTCACACTCGTAAATTGGAACGCGCTCGATTTCATAGATTCCTTCAAAAATGACCAGCCTGAAGCCCAGGTTCATCATTTTCCCGCACTGACAGTGCTTACGCACAGTACCACCTCATCTTAGTCCTCTGCATTTTTAGTTCCGATGATTTTGTTAGATATAAGTAAGCCCTTCGTATCGGAGCCTCCGCTGCCTTAGATTGCTAGAATATTCCACACCGCTCTTTGCAGCTCGTGACTTTTGACGTGCACCGATAGACGTTTTTGATAGGATATGGTTCTTATTCGACCCGTCTGCGAGAATCTCCTTCTGTTAGCAAAAAGTACTTTAAATTGCCATATTTGGAAGGCTTTCAGAAGCCGCCGGGCATAGGAATAGTCATCATTTTTGATACAATTAAAATATTGAATCGAATTTTCGTCAAGTACCATAAAAGACAGGAGGAGTTGGATTTGAGATTAATTGGCAAAAAGATCGTTGCCTTAGTAGATGAAGAGTTCGAGGATTTGGAGCTATGGTACCCTATTTACCGCGTTCGCGAAGAGGGAGCGGAGGTGCATTTGGCCGGCCCGGTGAAAGGCAAAAAATACATCGGCAAATATGGCGTCCCCGCCGAAGCGGAATTTGCCTTCGAGGAAATCGATGCCAGCGCATATGACGGGATTCTTGTCCCCGGCGGCTGGGCGCCGGACAAGCTTCGCCGCTACGACAAGGTGCTCCAGCTCGTCCGCGAGCTGCACCAAGCGAAGAAGCCGATCGGGCAAATCTGCCACGCCGGCTGGGTGCTCATCTCCGCCGGGATCTTGAAAGGCGTGACCGTAACGTCCACGCCAGGCATCCGCGACGATATGCGAAACGCTGGCGCGATTTGGGTCGACGAGCCCGTCGTCGTGGACGGACACATCATCTCAGCGCGCCGCCCGCCGGACTTGCCGGCTTACGGCAAAGCGTTCGTGGATGCGGTGGTGAGGCAGCGGTAACGGTGTGTGTGAGGCAGTGAGTGAGCGGGTGCGGTGTGAGGTAGAAGCGTGTGGTGCGGTGCGGTGTGCGGTGACGGCGTACGGGAGCCACGTGCGCTAACGGTGCGCCGAAGTGGCGTGTAGATGCCGTGTGTGGAACGGCGTGCGGTGCGGTGAGCGGTAGTGGCGTGCGGCAGTGATGTGCCGCTCCCCGCCGGCACCCTACTATGGTTAAGCAGTTGGGAGCTGTGGCACCAAGCACGGAGCAGCAGCTAGTGGCGGAAGGATACTGCAACTAACCTTCGCCTGCAACTAACCTTCGCCTGCTTCCGCCAAGTGTAAAAGTGCAGTCTAATCCCTTCGAACTTCCCGAATTTCGAGATTCAAATGCAAAAGTGCAGTTCAGATCGGCTTAAAAGCTCATATTAGGCCCGATTTCCTCAATATCTACTGCACTTTTGCATTTCAACTAGCCGTTCGGGGCATGTTCGACAAAAACCGCCTGCACTTTTACATCTCAGCGAGGGAAGTTAGTGCGGAGTGAGTGCGAAGCTAGTGCAAACAAGCGAATCGAGCGCGAAACGAGCACGATGCGAGCAGAGCCAGCGCAAAGCGAGCGAAGCCATCGCCGAAGCGAGCGCGAAGCATTGCAGCGCAACCGCACGCCAAGGCGCAGCATAAACAAAACAAGGCCGTCCCTGGTGTCGATCCTGACCCGAAGGGACGGCCTGTATTGTTTATTTGCCCAAACGCTCTTGCTCCAGCTCGTGCGCGTAGCGGACCAGCTCGGCTTCGACCTGATCGCTGGTCGGTAAGCGGTAGCAGGCTGCGCCCACTTCTTTGCTCTCCCGCGAATCGGAGTTCAAGATGCGGTGCTTCACCCGCAGCAGCGCCTGCGGCGACATGCTTAGATCGGTGACGCCAAGGTACAACCATAACGGCACCGCTTTCTCGTCCCCGGCCATTTCGCCGCAGACGCTCACGGTGATCCCGGCATCCTTGGCCGCTTGTACCGTTTGACGCAGCAGTCGCAAGACGGCCGGATGGAACGGATGATACATGTGGGCGATCTGCTCGTTCATCCGGTCAACGGCGAGCACGTACTGTACCAGATCGTTGGTGCCGATACTGAAGAAGTCCACCTCTTGGGCCAGCAGATCGGCAATCGCCGCCGCGGCCGGAATTTCAATCATAATGCCGACCTGAATATCGGGGTCGTAAGCGATTCCTCGCCGGGTTAAATCCTGCTTGGCTTCCTCCAGGATCGCATTCGCCTTGCGGATTTCCTCCAGCGAGGAGATCATCGGATACAGGATTTTCATTTTGCCGTAAGCGCTGGCGCGCAAAATAGCGGCAAGTTGAGTTTGAAACAGCTCGCGGCTATCCAAACTGATGCGGATTCCGCGATAACCCAGCACCGGGTTCTCCTCTTCCTGCAGCTCGAAATATTCCAGCTGCTTGTCGCCGCCGATGTCGAGCGTCCGGATGACGACCGGATGCGGACCTGCCTTCTCCGCGACCTGCCGGTACACTTCAAATTGCTCATCTTCCCCAGGGAAAGTGGACCGGTCCATATATAAAAATTCCGTGCGGAACAAGCCAACGCCTTCCGCGCCGTGCTTTAAAGCCAGCTCCAAGTCCTTCACGGAGCTGATATTGCCGGCGAGCCGCATGCGTACGCCGTCCTTGGTCACCGCTTCCACTGCAGCCAGCAGCTGCAGCTGTTCTTTGCGGCGGCGCTGCTTCTCCGCCAGCTCCGTATACCGGGCGATGATCTCCGGCTCTGGATTCAGATATACGCATCCTTCGTCGCCGTCGATCACCAGCAGATCGCCCGTTTGTAACGGCTCGGTCAGCTTGTTCTCCAGCCCCGACACAAGCGGAATGCCAAGGGCCCGCGCCATGATCGCCGAGTGCGACGTTTTCCCGCCGGCCATCGTGACCATACCCAAGACGTTGTCCGGGTTCAAATGGACCAATTGGGAGGGGGAAAGCTCCTTCGCCACCAAAATATACGGCTGCGTATCCGCCGGCAAGGTGATGTCCGGCGTCCCCAGCAGATGCTTCAGCAGGCGATTGCCGACATCCTTGATGTCGAGCGCCCGTTCTTTCATATATTCGTCATCCAGCAGGTCAAACATCGTGACAAAATGATCGATCGCTTCCTTGACGGCGACCTCCGCCGCCTTGTATTGGCGTTCGATAATCCCCTGGATCTCGCTCATAAATACGGGATCCTCCAGGATCGCCAGATGGGCATCAAAGATACCGGATTCCTCCGCACCCACCGTCTCCTTAATCTCGTTCTTCATCACTTCGATTTCGGTTTTGGACGTGCGAATACCTTCGTACAACCGCTCGAATTCCTTGGCGAGATCCACCTTCTCCATTCGGCGATCCGGTACGTCCCATTCCCAGGCGGGCAGCACAAAAGCTTTGCCGATGGCGACTCCCCCTGCTGCTCCGATCCCCTGTATCATGTAGTGACCCCCTAGTCCTGCTTGTAAGTTCCTAACCCAAGGCACTGTTCATTCTTGAACTTTCTCTATAGGATGCCCTCTATCTATTTCATTATGGTAATCCTAGCCCCTTAAATTTGTCAAAGAAAAAACGCGCAGCCCAAAAAGGGCCCTCCGAACTCGGACGGGTCCTCTTGGATAGGCTTAGCTTAACTGCGTTTTCCGATCAGAATGCTATCTTCGACCTTGATGCAGCGGTCCATAATGACGGTCAGTCCGCCTTTCGAGGCGATCTCATAAGCTTCTTCGCTGAAGATCCCCAGCTGCAGCCAAAGTACGCGGGCCCCGATCTTCACTGCTTCCTCCGCGACCGGCGGCGTCTGCTCACTGCGGCGGAATACGTTGACAATATCAACCGGCTCCGGGATATCCGACAAGCTCGGGTATACCTTCTCCCCCAGAATTTCACCGCTGACCATCGGATTCACCGGGATAATGCGGTAACCATTCTGCTGTAATGCTTGAGCAACCATATACGAAGTCCGGTCAGGTTTGTCTGACAGACCCACGACGGCAATGTTACCGGCGTTTAACAGAATCTCCTTGATTTCCTCACGGCTTGGATTCGCAAATGCCATTTTGGCCATCCTCCTTTGTCGGCGCCGGCCCAGCCAGCGCCTTGCCTCTTAGTTCAAGTTTATTCTACCCGTTCGATAGATGCACCAAGCGAAGTGATGTGATCAAAAAATTGCGGATACGATTTCGCCACATGATGCGCATCCTTAATCACCAGCGGCTCCCGGCAGCGAAGGCCTACGACGGTCAACGCCATAATGACGCGATGGTCATAATGCGCATTGATTGTCACGCCGCCTTCGAGGCCTGACGGACGCCCGTGTACGATAATTTCCGACTGGCGTTCTTCGACGTTCGCGCCGGCTTTTTTCAACTCGGTCAAAAAGTCGGTGATCCGGTCGCATTCCTTGTAGCGTAAATTTTCCACGTTATAGAAACGGGACGTCCCATCGGCGAACACCGCAGCCGCTACCATCGCCAGCACAGCGTCGGTTGCCGCGTCGCCGTCAAATTCCACCGGCCGCAGACGGCCATTCCCTTGAACGTGCACCGTACCGTCCTGATGCGTCAGCGGCACGTCCATCATCTGCAGCACGTCCACCACGGCACGCTCGCCCTGCTTGCTGTGCTCCGCCAGCCGGTGAACCTTCACGTCCGACTTCGTCACGGCTGCCGCAGCCAAAATCGCCGCCGAGCCGGGATAGTCGCCCTGCACGGTATACGTCTTCGCCTGATAGCTTTGCCGTCCTGGCACGCGGAAATGCATATAATCGTCGCTGGCATGGATCACGATCCCGGCTTGCTCCAGCACTTCCAGCGTTTGCCCTACAACGACCTTCGATTTCAGATCGTTGAGCACCTCGATTTCGCTGTCTTCATCAAGCAGCGGCGTCAGGAACAGCAAAGCGCTCAGGTACTGCGAGCTGACCGATCCGGATACGCGGATCTTCCCGCCCTTTGGCGCGCCGCCGCGAATGGTAATCGGCAATTTCCCTTCGTTATGGCTAACTTCCACTCCAAGCTGCCCCAAGGCGTCGATCAGGTCATCATGCGGCCGTTTGCCCAGCGAATCCGGATACGTGTTCACGAACGTCACCTCCGGGCAGAGCGACGCGATTGCCATCAGGAAACGGAGTACCGCCCCGGCATTCCCAACGTTCAGCTCCTTGACGTCCTTCGGCCGCCGTCCAAAGCCGGTGATGACGATCTTCTCCTCGTCCTCTTCCAGCACCGCGCCCAAATCGGCGATGCAGCGTCGCATGGCGTCGCTGTCCTCGCTGTGCGCCGGGTAATAAACCGTGCTTGTCCCTTCCGCCAAAGCCGCAACCAGCAGGTAGCGGGTTGTATAGTTTTTGGAGGATAATGCTCCGATTTCGCCCTTTAACTCCGGCGTAGGCCTAACGATAACGTCCATAGTGTTCACATTCCCCTTTGTTGTGATTAATCAAGAACCGCGGTAATGCGTTAAAATTTCAGCCGCCACTTGCTCCGCGCTTTTCCCCGAAGTGTCTACGGTCAGATGGGCAAAAGCATAAGCATCCTTCCGTTCCTCCAGCAGCGCGGTGATCCGCTCCTTCGCGCCTCCGGCCAAGAGTGGCCGGCCCGGATCCTCCCCGACCCGCACGAGAATCTCGTCGGCCGTCGCTTGAAGCGCCACCACCAGACCGCCGTCCCGCATCGCCAGGCGATTCTCCTCGCGCAGTACCGCACCGCCGCCGGTGGCCAGCACAATCCCTTGCTCCTGCAGCGTTCTCCGCAGCGCCGCGGTCTCAAGATCACGGAAATAAGCTTCTCCTTCGGCCGCAAAAATATCCGGAATCGACCGCCCGGCCTCCATGGCAATCCGCTGATCGAGATCAACGAGCTTTAAGCCGGTTTCGGCGGCCAGCAGGGAGCCGACGGTTGTCTTCCCCGTTCCCATCATGCCGATGAGCACGATGTTATAATGCAACATTTTATCACCTGCTTGCTCTGCATAGATCCTAAAGGCACTCGCTCAGAGTAAACTTTTTCATATCATAACACAGGCTGTCCTATTTTCACCATGAAAAAAGAAGCCGGAAGGAACGCTTTCGTCCCTCCGGCCTCGGGTTGAACCTAACCTGTAGTTTAGAACCATTGATGGTGGAAGACGCCTTCCTTGTCCACGCGTTTGAACGTGTGCGCGCCGAAGTAATCGCGTTGCGCTTGCAGCAGGTTCGCCGGCAGGCGTTCCGTACGGTAGCTGTCATAGTAGGACAGCGCGCTGGCAAAGCCAGGAACCGGAATTCCGTACGCCACGGCGGTGGAAACCACGTTGCGCCATGCGTCCTGATAGCTTTCCACGATATTTTTGAAGTAAGGGTCGAGCAGCAGGTTCTTCAGCGCCGGGTCACGGTCATACGCTTCCTTGATGTTATGCAGGAACTGGGAGCGAATGATGCAGCCGCCGCGGAAGATCATTGCGATGTTGCCATATTTCAAATCCCAGCCGTATTCTTCGGAAGCGGCGCGCATTTGCGCAAACCCTTGGGCATACGAAACGATCTTCGAAGCGAACAGCGCTTTGCGCACGTTCTCGATAAATTCCTTCTTGTCGCCGCTGAACGCCGGTTTCGCTGGTCCGCTCAGGATTTTGCTGGCGGCTACGCGCTCTTCTTTCATCGCCGAGAGGAAACGGGAGAATACCGATTCGGTGATCATCGAGAGCGGTACGCCAAGGTCGAGGGCGCTTTGGCTTGTCCATTTTCCAGTACCTTTTTGACCGGCAGCATCCAGAATCACGTCGACCATCGGTTTGCCGGTTTCTTCATCGTATTGAGAGAAGATGTCGGCGGTAATTTCGATCAGATAGCTGTCCAGCTCGCCTTTGTTCCATTCGCTGAAAATTTCGTGCAGTTCCTTGGCATCCACGCCCAGCACGTCTTTCAACAGATGATAAGCTTCGCAGATCAGCTGCATATCGCCGTATTCAATGCCGTTATGCACCATTTTTACGTAATGGCCGGCTCCGTCCGGACCAATATATGTACAGCAAGGATCGCCGTTTACTTTTGCGGAAATCGCCGTCAAAATCGGTTCAACCAGCCTATAAGCGGATTCTTGTCCACCCGGCATGATCGCAGGCCCTTTCAAAGCGCCTTCTTCACCGCCGGATACCCCGGTGCCGATGAAGCGGAATCCTTTGGCTTCCAGCTCTTTGCTGCGGCGTTGCGTATCTGGGAAGTGCGCATTGCCCCCGTCGATGATGATGTCGCCTTGATCCAGGTAAGGCAGCAGCTGTTCAATCGTAGCATCGGTCGCCGGACCAGCTTGTACCATAATTAAAATTTTACGCGGCGATTCCAACGAGTTCACGAACTCTTCAACGGAAAACGTGCCGACGAGGTTTTTCCCCTTGCCCTCGTTGTTAAGCAGGTCATGCGTCTTCTCAGGGGAACGGTTATATACGGACACAGTAAAGCCCCGGCTTTCAATATTCAGGGCCAAGTTCTTGCCCATGACGGCCAAGCCGATGACGCCGATTTGTTGTTTTGACATGGTCTCCATCCTTTGCACACTATTTTTTTCAATATTATCATTTTAACTCTTTTGTGTACAGAAGTGAACCCTGGCCGTTAGCCCAAAAAACAACCCCCAACGCCGTGGGAGCCAAGGGCTTGCCATTCGATTTTAGGTTGTGGGTATTCCTTTAGGATGAGCCGTTTCCATCATTACCATTCAAGCTGCATTAGTTCCATTCTCAGCTTGCGCAGCCGCTCTTTGCAAGCCTCCGAAGCTTCGGTGTCCCCCTGTTGGATGGCCTCGAACAACCGCTCCAGCTCGGTGTCCAGCTCCTTCTGCAGCTGTGCCAGCCGCTCCTCTGCCGCTTCGGATGCAAACATCTCGGCCATTTGCGCCATGTCGACGATGGGCCCTTTTTGAAAAATAACCCGATGCTCCATCCCCGAAATTTCTACCAGCCGAATCACTTCTCCAAATAAAATGTTCTCGACTAAGATCTGACGATCCCTAATCCGTTTGACCACCGCATGACCGCGCAGGTCGCCGATCAGCTTCTCCAGCCATTCCGCCAGCTTGACATCCCGGATGACATAATCGCCTACCAGCTTGTATCCTTTGGCGAGACGCTGAAACCGCAGCTTGGTCAGCTTGCGTCCGGTGCGAACGGAGATGATGAAGAGCGATTCGTTTTCGCTCCAATATAAAGAATACCCGTCTTGGATCAAGTCGCGGATCAATTGTTGTATGTGCCGGCGGTCGAATCGGAGTTCCAGGTTGCAGTATTCCACTTCGTAACTTTTGTTCACGGCACTCCCTCCTAACGGTTTACCATATCTTATACTTCATCTTATGTAATGGAACTTGGTTTATTGATTATTTTTGCCTCGTTCAGGCCGGAGTTGCCGCGGAAAATATGATATACTAGTACCGTTGCACATCGAACCTAATCAGATCCATGCCGAAAGTTGGAGGTACTGCACGATGGCCTTTGAAGGATTTACGACACAAGATTTCGACGCCCTTACCGTCCCGGGTCTGGAGTCCCGAATGGAAGCGATTATTAGTCACATTAGACCTAAATTGGAGACGCTGGGTGCGGAGATGGCCCCCTACCTGTCCGCTTTATGCGGAGAAGAGATGTTCCCGCATGTGGCCAAGCATGCCCGCCGGACGGTGAACCCGCCGAATGACACGTGGGTCGCCTGGGCGGCCAGCAAGCGCGGGTATAAAGCGTTGCCGCATTTTCAGGTCGGGATGTTCTCCACGCACCTGTTTATCATTTTCGCCGTCATTTATGAGAGTCCCAATAAGGCCGTGTTTGCCAATTATTTGGACAAGCATGCGGCGCAAATTAAGAAGACGATCCCGGACGGGTTCTACTGGTCCCTGGATCATATGAGCCCGGACGGCACACCGCACCGGGAAGCGGATACCAAGCAGCTGAAGGCCTGGGCCGAGAAGCTGAAGACGATCAAGAAGTCCGAAGCCCTGTGCGGATTGCGGCTGGAGCGGAACGACCCGATCGTATCCGACGGAACCAAGCTGATCCGCACGGTTGAAGAGACGTTCCAAACGCTGTTGCCTTTGTATAAAGGCGCGTTTTGAGCTTGGAGCAGAAGTAACCTAACGGACACCAGAGACGCTAATGACTGTCCTAAGCGACTTCCCGTTGGCTAACGGACTGAGGAGGCCTTATTCAAGGAATAAGCAGCAATCCGGCTGCCCATGTCCCTGGATAAGGCCTCTGGTGTCCGTTACAGCGGGAAATGACCGGGAAATCGGCCAATAAGGTCACTACGGTCCGTTACACACATGGATGGCCTGCCTTCTGGCTTGCACTTCAAGCCTCCCTGACCTTATGGGTTGGGGGAGGCTTTTTGCGTGCGGACGAGGCCGAGGTGCAGGAAGAAGAGCAGCGCCATCGTGACCGCGCTGGCTAGGAACGGTGCGGCCGGGCCAAGCAGGTCCCACATTTTACCGGAGATGATCGGCCCGACAACCATGCCGGAGCCCTGGATCGTCAGAAACAGGCCCCAGATCGTCCCTTTTTCCCCGCTTGGGATCATTTGCGCGATCATCGTATTCCATGTCGGGAGGATTAACGCATAGCTGCATCCAATTAGGATCACGAACGACCAGACCAGGGCGACCTCCCGCGTCATCGCAAACAGGCCGATCGAGAGCGCCGCCAGGGCGAAGCCGATATGCAGAAACCAACGCGTCCCCATCTTGTCGACCAGCTTGCCCACGGGGATCAACCCCAGGACGGTAATCCCGCCGCCGATGACCAGCATGGCGCTGAACGTCTCCGGCGACAAGCCCAGCTCCGTCCGGACGTACAGCGTGATGACCGGCGTCAGCAGACCGACGGCGAATGATTGCAGGAACAGCGCCGGGTATAACAGCGGACTGACGTGTAAATGCGTGCGGATATGGTGAATCGAAGCACGCAGTTGACGCCACATCCCTCCGATCTTGGCGGAGGGGGAATGGCCGGGGACGGCAGCTTTGGCCGTGCCCGCGGCGGTGGAGCCGCCCGATTTTCCCGGCAACATCAACGACACCAGCAAGACCAGCGCCAGGCATCCGAGCAGGAACCAAAAGATCGGCTGATACGAATCATTTAAGAAAAAGTTGATCAGAACAGGCCCCAACCCGGTTCCACCAAGGCTGGAAATTTGGATGACGCCCATCGCCGTCGCGAAGTTGTTATTCTCCTCCGTGACCGCAGTGATGCCCATCAAGACGCAGGGCCAGAGCGGCGCAGTCCCGATGCCGAGGAGCGCGCAGCCAAGCACGAGAAACCCCATGGAGGGAAGGAACGCGATCATCGCTACAGCGCCTAGGGTGATGAACAAACCCAAGCTCATCGTCCGGCGAAAGCCGATCCGTTCGATCAGCCAGCCTGCCGGGCTGCGAAACAGATTATCCCCGATATACTGCATCGAAAAAGACAACCCGATCGCAAACGCGCTTAGCTTCAGCACATCCCCCATATAGACCGGCAGGATGGATACGATGAGCGCCCCCTTGACGAACTCCACCAAAAACATGATAAGCCACAGGCTGGCGAACGTGGGATTCAGCAGTTTTTTCCTTGCGATGCCGCTTGTCAGTTCCACGAAAAAGCCCCCTCTCCTGGTTTCCGATCACCGGTTCTCTTACATTTTGTCCTTTTTTGTCGGCAAATTAACCCATGTTCCGTCAATTTTGCGTAAAAACCAGCGGGTTTTGCTTGCATTCCAGACGCATTTTGCTATACTCAAGCTTGTTTGAAAATTATGTAGATGAAAGGCAGGGATGGCCCGTATGGATCATCAAAGCACGCCGCTCTTCACTGCTCTCAAAAAGCATGCGGCCGGCAATCCCGTTCAGTTTCACATTCCTGGGCACAAGAAAGGGCTCGGCACCGATAAAGAATTCCGAGAATTCATCGGCGATAACGCCTTGTCTATCGACTTGATCAACATCGCCCCGCTAGATGACTTGCACCAGCCAACAGGCGTCATTCAAGAGGCGCAGAAGCTGGCCGCCGACGCCTTTGGCGCGGACTACACCTTCTTCTCGGTACAAGGGACCAGCGGAGCCATCATGACCATGATTCTATCTGTTTGCTCTCCGGGAGATAAAATTATCGTCCCGAGAAATATCCATAAATCCGTGATGTCGGCCATTATCTTCGCCGGAGCGAAGCCGGTGTTTGTCTCGCCGGCGCAAGACCCGAATTTGGGCATCGACCACGGGATCACAACGTCCTCGGTCCGCCGCGCGCTGCAGCGTCATCCCGACGCCAAGGCGGTGGTGGTAATCAACCCGACGTATTTTGGCGTTTGCGCCAACCTGAAGGAAATCGTCGATTTAGCCCATAGCTTCCATGTACCGGTGCTGGTGGATGAAGCGCATGGGGTGCATATTCATTTCCATGAGAAGCTGCCGATGTCCGCAATGCAAGCGGGCGCCGATATGGCAGCGACCAGCGTACACAAGCTGGGCGGCTCGATGACGCAAAGCTCGATTCTGAACCTGAACACGAAGAACGGGTACGTGAATCCGCAGCGCGTGCAAACGATCATCAGTATGTTGACAACGACGTCCACTTCCTATCTGCTGTTGGCTTCCCTGGATACAGCGCGACGCAATTTGGCGCTGCACGGACGGGAAATGGCTGAACGGGCGATGGAGCTGGCCGAATATGTCCGGTCGGAAATTAACCAAATCGAAGGCTTGTACTGCTTCGGGCGGGAGATTTTAGGCGGAGAAGCAACTTATGATCATGATCCGACCAAACTGACGATCCACGTTCGCCACTTGGGGATTACCGGCTATGAGACGGAAAACTGGCTGCGCAAGCACTACAACATCGAAGTGGAGCTTAGCGACATGTACAACATCCTGTGCCTGATTACCCCAGGGGATACACAGGAGACGGCCGATATTTTGCTGACCGCGCTGCGGGAGCTGTCTAAAACCTATTATAAGGAAAATAACGCAAATGAGCTGATCGTCAAGGTCCCGGAAATCCCGCATTTGTCGTTGATCCCGCGGGATGCGTTCTATGCGGATACCGAGGTCATTCCGTTTAAGGAATCGGCTGGCCGGATCATTGCCGAATTTATTTATGTGTACCCGCCGGGGATTCCGATTTTGCTTCCGGGTGAGGTCATTTCCCAGGACAACATCGACTACATCCTCGATCATGTCGAGGTCGGCTTGCCGGTAAAAGGGCCGGAGGATCGGTATATCGACAAGGTTAAGGTGATTGTTGAAGCGGATCCGATTTTTTAATTCAAATCGAGTAGGATGGGGACTATCCCCATCCTTACCCAATGTACGGAAATGGCCGCAAGGCCTATTTGAGTGCCATTGTTGACGGATATGACAACTCTGTTGTTTCATGGGTGCTCAGCCATTCCAATAACAATAAGCTTGTTATGAATACGGTAAAGAAAGCTTTTAAAAGAAACCCGAATGCTATGCCGCTCTTGCACAGTGATCGCGGCTTTCAATATACTTCGCTGGAATACAAACAACTTCAAAAGAGATACAAGTTTACAACAAGTATGTCCCGTGTAAGTCGATGTTTGGACAACCAACCCATTGAACGATTCTGGGGTACTTTTAAAGCAGAAAGCTTTTATCTGGAAAAGTACGATACGTATAACAGTCTCCTTCGTAGTGTAAGAACTTATATCCATTATTACAATAATTTTCGATGCACCGAACGACTATACGGCTTATCCCCTAACGAATATCGACGAGCAGCTTAACTAAGAAAATAATCCCCTCAGTCTTGATAACCGAGGGGATATTGAATACTGATGATTTTGTTTTTTAGTCTGTCTACTTGACAGGGAGCACTTCAGATTCCTGGCTGGCCTAAGAGAGCATACAAAGCGCTCATTCTCAATAAATTATTTTTTACTATCTACTATATTGTTTAACTATTTTACCGTCCTTTTTTGATATTAAAAAAGTAGCTATCGGCACAGATGCTTGATCAAAAAAGATTACTTTGTAGCATCGTATATGTTTACCTTCCTCAGTAACAGTATAAACTTCATTTGTTTCTACAAAATATTCTGTTTCTAAAACAGTATATTTCTCTTGAAATTCATTGAGGGCTATATCATTAGCTGTTTCTAGTGTGATGGTAATTGAACAACCTGCAAGTAAAATCGGAAATGCCAATAAGCAAAATAGAAGTCGCTGCATAAAATTAAACTCCATTAACAACTGACATACTGATATTTCCCCAATTGTTATAGTACATTTGATTGCGAGCATTTTCTAAACTGGTTGCTGCATTTTTGCTATACTGTAATCTCGAATAAGTACCATATGCTGTTGAAGTTAACCCTGCAAATAGAGATAATGCTCCACCATAATTGAGGACGATTGTAATCCACCCTGCCGGACCTGTTCCCCAACCAACTACTAGCAACACGAAAGAGGATAATGCCAAGGCCCAGCCTAATACCTCATAAAAAGTATTTGATTCCATATAATCAACTACATTTGTTTCGTAATCATCAATGTATGATCGAAAAGTATTGAAAGCAGAGGCGTTTTTGCTATCTCCTATAGTCGTACCTACATATTTAATGTACTTTTGACTTTGTGCAGACAAAGCTTGTGCTACAAAATTACCATTAGTGTACTCGTAGTTGTAGTAATTGTCATATGCGCCTGCTCTGTCTAATGCTTGAATCTTCATTTCATTTTTTAACTTATCAATTTTCATTTTCAAATCTAAAAATTGTTGCCTTGTAAAACCCTGAACTTGCTCATATTTCACATCTACTAACAATTTACTTTTTTCTTCAATATTCTTTTCTATTGCTAGAGCTTCAGTTGAGTTAATTTCAATGGGGCCGTTCTGTGATTTATCCCTAGTTCGATTTACTGAAATAGTTGTCAATTCATTTTTGTTAAATCTCAGTTCTCCTGTCTTCTGTTCTGCAAGCCCTGTCCGATAGTCATTAGAAAATTCTTGTTTTAATATTAAACTATATTGGTAGTTATCATTTACATCATAATAATCTTCAACCGCTGAAATTTTTGTACTAATAAAATTTACTGAATTCGTTATTTCTGTTATGGATTCGACCCTCTTATATCCAGTCTTTTCATAAATATGAAATTCATTTGGATCCTCTGAGTAGGTATCAATAACAAATGCTTCAGTAGTAATGTGTTTCTTCTCTTCTGTTGATTCGGCATGAACGCCGGAAAATGAAGAAACGAAAAAAGAACAAATACAAGCGGGATAATAACGTGCCTACTTTTCCTCATAATAATACCTCCCTAATTTATATCCATATATAATGAGATGACCTAATATATGGTAATTTTACTATATCTTAAATTTGGAAATATTGGAATAATTATTTTAATTTTTTGTTCTTTTTGATCAAAGTGGTATGTGCTCTTGGGGTAAAACCTTCTGTTACCAAACTGCATCTAAACTCTACCCTTGCATCAAGTGACTCTATATAATCTCCACTCCTTTGATTTTCATAACCCCTTCAAAATTTCGATCGTCTCCCTTCACTTGATCATGATCTCTTTTCGTCTATACTTCGGGTTTTGAACGCAGCCCGAACATCTCAATGATCTTGTTTTTCACAATCCCCAGATCTCTCTCCCGCATAAGTGGGTAGTTTTTTGCTTCAAAGGTGTCGTAAAAACTCATCAACCTAGAACTATACAAAAAGCCCCCCGCTTCCGGGGAGCTCTTAGCTTCTATACCAGGTGATCCGCCGCAAATTAGGCTTCATCCATTTGGGCGACAAGCTCGTTGTAAGCTTCTTCTACCTGTTTCCATTCCTGTTCGTCTTCGATATTGTAAAGCACCATTTCTTCGTTCTCTTCTTCCATGCGGAGAATGATGCCGTCCGCTTCCGGATTGTTGCGCTCGAGCAGCAATGCGTACACTTTCTCGCCAACGTCGAACGTCTCGACAAGAACCATCTCTACGTCGTTCCCTTCTTCGTCGGTCAGCGTCAACACAAACTCTTCATGCTCATGATCATGATCATGGTCATGATCGTGGCCGCAGCCGCATGCTTCGCCGTGTTCGTGATTGTGGTCGCTCATGAAATTACCTCACTTTAAGTATGTTTTAATGGACTGAAGAAGGGTCTCCCGCTTCGTTCCTCCCGTATCGTAACACTTTTGGTGGGGACAGGTCAATTTTCGTGAGCGGATGCCCGTGTTGTGCTCGGTTGTGCGGTTATTTCAGAACGTTAATGCTTTTCTCCGCAACGAGCACGAAATCTGATCCGTTAGACGGTTTCATGTAGAACCCTACGATGTAGCGGCCCGATGTCTTGAAATCATACGTGTAGTCCTTGGTCCGGAACCAGAAGTTATCGCGCTGCTCTTTGATTTCATCCGTCTGGATCTCCTTGGACGTCCCGTCCGGGGCCGTGATGGACACCCGCACTGCCGAGATGTTCGTGCGTAAATTATCAATTTGAGAGAAAACGTTAAACTTCAGCTTCCCCGTCTTCTTCACATCGCCAAACACATTGTCATCCGCGAATAGAAACATATGGACATTGGGTTTATAATAATTCACCGTTTTGGTGCTGTCATTAAATTCAACTAAACCTTCGAGATTGCGTACGGGTACATAGGTTTTGCCGTCTATAATATATCCGCCGTCTTCCAGCTCGCGGCCGTTCAGCATCAGCTTCACCTTGGTGCTCGCGGCGTCGGCAAAGAGCAGGGAACCTCCCATAAGAGAGAATGCCACCACCAGTAATGCAACTCTTCTCCATTTCATGAATGTTGACCCTCCATTTGATTCCTGTTGATGTATAGTTATACTCGCTGGTTCCGGTCAAGTTGCGGTGTTGATGGGAAATGACGGCATTTTTTTATAGAGCGAGCCTAACCTTTTGTTTCGGCTGGAAATTGTGTACAGTTAAAGAGGTGATCCATACTTGACCTAAGGGGGAATGCCTGATGGCTTTACGACTACAAATGCTGGGGACGGGCGGAGCGTTTGCCAAAAAATATTTTAATAACAACGCGCTCCTCTATGCCGGTGACTTCACCCTGCTCATCGATTGCGGAATCACCGCCCCCCTGGCGCTGCACACGATCGGCAAGTCGGTGGAGGAGATCGATGCCGTGCTGATTACCCATATCCATGGCGATCATGTTGGAGGCTTGGAAGAGCTGGCTTTTCGCCGGAAATTTGGTTCTGGACGGAAACCGATCCTGTATATTGGTGAAAATTTGGTGGAGCCGCTATGGGAAAATACGCTGAAAGGCGGGTTAAGCCAAGACGGTGTAATCCACTCGCTAAACGACGTGTTTGACGTGCGTCTATTAAAGGAAAGCGAGCCTGCACAGCTTGCCCCTGAGTTAAAAGTGGAGCTCATCCGAACGCCGCATATCCCGGGTAAACCCAGCTATTCGCTTTATATCAATGAGGAGATTTTTTACAGTGCGGATATGACGTTCGAGCCGGAGCTCTTAATGAGGCTTGTTCGTGAGCGGGGGTGCCGCCGAATTTTTCACGAGGTCCAACTTACCGGGAAAGGTGAAGTTCATACGACGCTGCAGGAGTTATTGTCCCTGCCAACCGAGATCCAAAGCCAAATCCTGCTGATGCATTATAGCGATGATATGGAGTCCTTCCGAGGCGCTACGGGGAACATGGACTTTCTGCGTCAGCACGAAGTCTATACGCTGTAACAAAACAACCCTGCGGGTATGCTTACCTGCAGGGTTCTTTTTCTAAATATAGGATATGGATCAACGTTATTCGAAGCTAGGCAAGTTATCCAAGTTGTTGGACGGATCTCCATCAGCATCGCCGCGGATATACATCTCTCCGTCCCGTCCCTTAAACACATTGACGCCGGCGATCGCACCTGCCTTCACTTCCTGCAGGGCTTGCTGGTAATCCAGCACGCGGCCGCTGGACGTCTTGAACGCGACCAAATTCCCGTCACCGTTCTTCCGCACGGCAATAAACGTTTCTCTGGTATTCAGGGCCATCGGCTAGCTCATCTCCTCTTCATTAAGATTAGATCTAGCTTGCCCCAAAACCTCCAAACCTATGACCTTTACGATTTTAACGACTTGACCATCCGGACGTGCGGAATACCGGCGTCATCAAACGGTTCAGTCGAGATTGTCTCATAGCCGAGTTTAGCATAGAACCCTTCGGCATGGCATTGAGCATCCAGCACCGACTTCGTGAGACCGAGCTCCCGTGCCAGCTCCTCTAAGGCGAGCAGCAGGATTTTGCCTACGCCTTTCGAGCGGTACGGCTCACGTACGGCGATCCGCTGCATTTTGGCGGCATTGTCTTTATAGTAAATCAATCTGCCTGTCGCAACATAGTCCCCTTCCAATTCGATCAGCACATGATGTACATCCGGGCCAATCTGGTCGTACTCGTCAATTTCCAATTCAACGGGGACCTTCTGTTCCTCGACGAACACCTCTTTGCGGATGTCCAGGCATTTCTGTAATTGCTCCTCATGATCGACATGTATGATCGTTGCAGCCGACACTTCGTTCCCCTCCCACCATTGCTTGTCTGTTGGATCATTTAAACTGCATCATTATACAAAAAAATCATTTTTATGTATAGTTGTCTCATGGACATCGATGGAAAGGAGTTGGCTTAGGGGTATGGTCATGGGCATAACAATCGCCGCTGCGGTCGTCATCGCGGTTTTGCTGATTGCCTCCATGTTTTACACGACGAAGAAAGGCTACTCCCGCAAATGGGACGAGGAAGAATAAAGCATTTATTCCGTGGAATACACATCCTCTACAATCGTAGGCGAATACACGCCGTCCGACACGGATGGCCCAAACGGCCAAGGGAATGCGCCGGTCTGCCGGCTTAAGGTCTCCGCGTTTGGCGCCATGCGGCAGGCGCTGGTCAGGGCCAGCAGCAAGACGGCCCCCGCGACGGCAACCCAAAGGGACCGCGGCCGTTTCGTCTCGCTCTTCGGCGACGAGATTTGATCATTGCTGTTGTTATGATGGTTAAGGCCAATATGGCGGTGATGGTGGTTCCAACGCATGTTCACTTCTTCCTTTCGTTACGTGGTGCCTGTCTGTCTGATATATGCGTGTCATGGATGTATGCAGTGCTGACTGTATGCGCGTCTTGAATGAAATGCAGCGTCGTGACGTCATGCGCCTTACCACTCGGACACGCATTCCTCCACCATTGTTGACAGAGGACAGACACCTTATACTCTAGGAAAGTGTTGACAAGAACCCCACCGCCTGATAAGATAATTTTTGTCTTCACTATAAGTTTGATCTGCTAGCTCAGCTGGGAGAGCACCATCTTGACAGGGTGGGGGTCAGTGGTTCGAGCCCACTGCAGATCATAGAGAAAATCCCTTAAAGCATAAGCTTTAAGGGATTTTTTATTTTCTCTTTTGTCAGATTAAGATGGCCTCCGATTCGAAGATAATATAGTATATAACTGGTATTTACTGTATAATAGGGAATAGCCAAAGGGGTGATCCTTTTGAAAAAAATCATGTACGTTTGTTTGATCGTTGTTCTTCTGATGCTAGCTGGCGGTTGCGGAACTGGGGCAAAGAACAATGATATCTCACCCATTGCTGAGGATGTCGAGCAAACTCCCGGGACTTCGCCAGGCTTATCCATAAGAGATGGTGTAGCCGTATGGGACCCAGGCTCAGAGTGTTGCAAATCTTTTGAAGATACCTTGAATGAAGTGCCATTTGAGGTTTCTATTCCAAAAGTTCCTTTTCCGATTACCCATCAGTCTGCCGATATCGTCCCAGCTAACTTTGACTTGATCCAATTGACCTTTGCTAATGAAGAGCGAGGAGAGCAACTGATACTGGCTGTTTCAAATTCGCAGGTAAAGTCCAAACCGGATGGTAAAAAGGGGCCAAAATTAAGTGATGGCACACAAACCTGGATCCAAAGCACACCAAGCTTAAGCGGGCTCTATTGGAGAAAGCAAGGATTAACCTATGCCTTAGGATCGAACAAGGTGGAAGATGGTAACTTTGTTCCTTTGTACAGTATTTCTGAACTCGTTCAGATTGCTAACTCTATTGTCCAACCTCCCCACCTCTAACGGACCGTACCGACCTTATTTGTTCATTTCCCGGAGATTTCCCGAGCTAACGGACTCAAGTGACCTTATTGGGCAAAAATACTCATCGATTCAACGCAACAGACCCGAATAAGGTCTCTGAGGTCCGTTAAAACGGGTAGGCTTGCGTCCGAACCCAAATAACGGCTCTGGTGTCCGTTAGCGCAGCCGAGATGCCAGCTAGCAGCTATCAGCAAACCGCAAACACGCTACCTTCTACCATCTACCAGCCAACATCAAACAGCTAGCATCTACCAGCTATCAAATATCCGCAAGCAGCAAACGGCCTCTTGCTTCTTGCCTTTGTTCCGTCGCGCCATAGCATCGCACAAAAAACACCCGCCCCTAAAGGTGCGCGTTCTCGTTAAAGTATGTTACTGTTCACCATACGTCCACCCGATTTCCAATCACCTGCTCCCCCCGCGGATACTCCACCCGAAACTGTGCGGACTCCACCCATTCGCCGCGGGTAAAGTCCCGACCGCGTACGAGGACATGGTCGCGATAAACTTCGACGTAGAAGCCTTGGCTGCCGTCCTTGTGTTCGTCTTCGTCGGTCCACAGGTAGGCGACCGAAGCGGCATTGAACATCACCGGGCCCTCGCCCTCCACACCATATGAAGTGTGAGGGGCATCCAACTCCCAATGGGTATGCCCCGTAAAGAGAATCGCCTGCGGGTGACGGGCCAGCACGGCACGGAGATCCGCATCCTGCACAACGCCGTACCAGCGCTGCGCTTCGTAGGAGCCGGCGACCGTGTTAAGCAGCGGCTGATGCAGGAAGACGAAAACCGGGCGGTCTGCCGCAGCGTTTTCCCCTAACTTGTCATCGAGCCAAGCCAGCTGCTTCTCCGACAACGAGCTAAACAACTCCAGCCCTTCTTCCGTTCCAAGAAAAATAAAATGATACCCATCAATCCAATGATCATGATAAATGCCCTCCGCCCCGGTACCGCGCAAAAATTGTCCCAAACGTGCCTCCCAGTTCTCCAATGCGACATCATGATTGCCCATCGTCACATACAGCGGAGGCAATGCTCCGCCAAACCGATTCCAAATTTGGTTCCACGCTTCATATTCCTCCGGAAATCCGTGATCCGTCACGTCTCCCGCATGCATGATGCCAACGCTTCCCGTGCCATTTGCCGCGATATCTTGCAGCGCCCGCTCCAAGTTGACGTTATGCGTATGCTGCTCATCTGCTCGAACATGCGTGTCGGTAATAACCCTGAAACGAAAGCCAAAGCTCCTCGTCCCGCCGTCCTTCCCCTGCCTGCTGCTCATTGCGATCAACCATTCCCTTAGCCTCCCTTACCACTCATATTCAATCCGACAACACCGAGGACAATCACGCCAATCCACAGGATCGAAGATAGCGACAATTTCTCTGGGACAGGATGACTCCCGCCAAAGAAATCAGCACGATGTCCACCCCTAACCATACCGCATAAACGGTACTTACCTTAATATACTACGGCATCCTGTTTTCGAGGATCGGCCGTAAGAGCAAAAGCAACATGAGCTATGCCGTGCGTTCGAAACGAGCTGGAAACTCCCGAAGAGGAACGCAAACGGTGCCTGGAGGATTTGCACAAGCTCAAGGTTCACCCTTCCATGGATAAAAGCACCGCCAACCAGCCAAACTAAACGGACAGCGCCGACAGGAAGCTGCGAGTTTCCCCGGACGGACAAGCGCTCAAGTATAGTTGATGGAGGCACGTAGAACCGATGGTCAAAATCAAACTGGGAGCAGCGCTCACCATCGCCCTTGCCGCTGCGCTGCTCGCCCCTGCAACAGAGGCATCCTCCCCGGTTCATGGCAAGCAAAGAAGCTATTATGAGGAACGCGGGGACATTGTGTGGGAAGTGCCGACGCAAGAAAAATACATCGCCTTAACCTTTGATGACGGACCGGATGAGCAGCAAACTCCGAAAATTCTCGAGCTTCTGGAGAAGTATCATGCGAAGGCGACCTTCTTTGTTGTGGGCGACCGGGTGAATCGATTCCCCGAAATCGTCAAAATGGAACAAGCCGCGGGCCATGAAATCGGCAACCATTCCTATCACCATCCTTCCTTTCATCGGCTGGCGCTACCGGCCTTGAAGGAAGAAATGGCCATGACCCAGGAAGCCGTATTCGAGACCACCGGACGTAAACCGGTCCTCTTCCGCCCCCCGGGCGGATATTATAATGATGCCATTGTCGAGCTAACCAAACATAACAACCTGCAGATGATCCTCTGGTCCTGGCATCAGGATACGAAGGACTGGACGTCACCCGGCGTACGCAGAATCGTGCGCAAGGTGCTGGACAACGCCCGCAACGGTGATATTATCCTGATGCATGATTACGTGTATAACAGCACGCAGACGATCGAAGCGTTAAAGGTCATTTTGCCGGAACTGCAAAGCCGGGGTTATCGCTTCGTTACCGTATCCGAACTGCTGACGCATAAAGTTACGCCGGATCATCATATTAAGGTTGACCACTAGACTTCATTGGAAAGGAGCAACACAGATGGATAAGGAGCAGAATACCCTGCCTTCTGGGGAAGGCTCCGGCGTGGATCCGATTCCCGTTCCGAAACACCCTACCTCGGCCACCGAGAAGCTCGAAGATTTGGTTGGCGAGATGATGGAGGAATGGACGGAAACCTTTACGGGTGAGGCGGAAGAAAAGAATCAGAGCAAGGATCAAGCCAAATAAGTGAAATCCACCAAACATGCAGCAAGACGGGGCTTCAGCCCGCCTTGCTGTTTTATATTAAAATTTATTTTCTCAATTTTTGATATTTGTGATTTAAATCACATATATAGTGAAATAAATCACATATAATAAAGACATCAAAGATGATCATCCGAAAAACAAAAAAACAACGATAAATAAAAGGAGTGGTTCTTATGTTTAACAATTTCCTGAGAACAAACAAAGTGGCGATGTGGCTCCTGACCGTTATCCGCGTCTACCTGGGCTACCAATGGATCGAAGCCGGCTATCATAAAATCACCGGCGGCTTCGATGCCGCAGGCTTCCTGACCGGAGCGATCGCGAACAGCACTGGCGACCATCCGGCCGTACAAGGCTGGTGGGCAGCCTTCCTGGAACACTTTGCCTTGCCGAATGTCGGACTCTTTAACTTCCTGGTGCCTTACGGCGAATTCCTGGTTGGCCTGGGGCTGATCCTCGGTACCTTCACCACCTTCGCTGCACTGATGGGCTTCGTGATGAACGCCGCGTTCCTCTTCTCGGGTACGGTAAGCACCAACGCGCAAATGTTGATCCTTGAAGTACTGATTCTCGTCGCTGCAGCTAACGCTGGTAAAATCGGCCTCGACTACTACGTGATGCCTTACCTCCGCAAGTTGTTCCACAAAAAAGGCGATGCCGGAACGCAAGCCCCGACGCCTAAGCAACCGCTGAACGTTAAACACACGGCGTAAGCGCCGCACATATAAAGAAGAAAGCCCGCCATCCGGCGGGCTTTCTTCTTTATTCATTATATTCTGTTTCGGCCCACGGCGCCCCAAGCACACAGCTCGGCGATCACCGCACCCGCGAGAAAGCCGCCAACAATGTCACTGGCATAATGCACGCCCAAGTACAAGCGGCTGACCCCAATCAGCAAAATGATCAGCAGCACCACCACCGCCCAAATGCGATTCCCCACCCTACCGGAACGAAGCAGCAGCAACGCGATCACCCCGAAGAAAGCGGCGGAGATCATCGCATTTCCGCTGGGAAAGCTGTACCCGTCCGGTACAACGAGGCTGTCCCACATGTCAGGACGTTCACGAGTGTATAGAGCTTTCAACACTTTGTTAAGCAGCCACCCGCCTGCCAGGCTGATCGTCAGCCAAAGGGCATAACGTCCGTTCCGCAGAACCAGCAATGTCCAAATGAGGGCAATCCCCAGCACCACAACAAAACCGGTGGTTGTTCCCAACTCGGAGATCGCTTTGACCGCCGGAGTGATGCTGTCATTGCGCAGCCCATAGAAAAAGTCCCCGATACTGCGGTCAATCGAACGCAATCCCTCCGTATGTAGCAGCCCGCCCAGCACCACAAACAAGGCAGCAAGCAGGACTGGCAAAAGCCATTTTTTCATCAAAAGTTCCCCTCTCACCTGCATTCACCTGAACCAGATCATTGTACTGGGAACCGGAGGTCCCGGCAACCCTTATTTCCAATTTCATGCTTCCACGGCTTCGCAAGGAAAGAATATCCGCTAGACCCGCATTAATATACTTACTATACTTATATATTGACTAAGTCGAGAGCCTTGGACTACAATGCAGTAGAATTCATCATAGAATAGATAGGTGATTCAAATAATGGAACAACACGCTTATCGCGTATTATTATTTTATAAATTTGTCCGGATCGAGGATCCTGCCGCCTTCACTGCCGAGCATCTGCAATACTGCAAAGAGCTGGGGATCAAGGGACGCATCCTGATCGCCGCCGAAGAACATCACGGCTTCTGTTCGGAGGCGTGCCGGGAAGCCGCTCTCGTCGTCCCGCAAAGCTAAGACCGCCGGAACTTATCACCCGAGAGGGAGTGTCACGCATGAATGCCAAAAAAGACCTTTCCACCCGCGAGCGGATTCTTCATTTAATGAAAACCGCCGGACCTCTGAGTGCCAAAGAGCTTACGACAGAACTGCAGATCACGGAAATGGCGGTGCGCCGCCATCTCGGCACGATGGAACGCGACGGGCTGATCGAATCGAAAATGATTCGGCAGACGGCAGGACGGCCCACTGCTGTATATGGGTTAACCGAGCTGGCTGAGGGGCTTTTTCCCAAGAGATATCATTCGCTTACGCTGGATCTGCTGGACGAACTGGCCGAGGAGAGCGGCGAAGACATGGTAGACCGCCTGTTCGATCGCCGTAAGGAGAAGCTGAGCCGTAAATATATGTCCAAGATGCAAGGGAAATCGCTGACTGAAAAAGTACGCACGCTCTCGGAGATTCAAAACGACAATGGATATATGACCGAGCTTCAAGAAACCGATCACGGCGAGTATGTCCTGATGGAGCATAACTGCCCGATCTCGCAAATCGCGAACCGCTACAATCATGCCTGCGACTGCGAGCTGAAATTGTTTGAATCGCTGCTGGATGCCGATGTCGAACGCACGGAATGCTTGGCCCAACAAGGGAGAAAATGTGTGTATGTGATCCGCCAGCGCGAACGCTGAGGAGATCCGCCTATAGAAAAAAGCAGCCTCATGGCTGCTTTTTTTGGTTATATATCATAGACGGCTAACTCGTCCTCAATGGCTTGCTTCACGAGCTGGATACACTCCTCCGTCGTCTTGGCGGAGACGCGTTTGCCGTTCACCAGTGCATACGGTCTAAGCTTACATAACCCGCATAAACTAAGACAGTCCTGCCGCATCACGGCAATTTCGGGGTATTCTTCTTCCAGCTTCTCCAGCTCAAGCGCGCTCATCAGGTTGCTGTCGCACACCTCAACGATAACGATGCCCAACCCCATGACGTCTTTTCACCCCAAACTTGTAGGCTAATGATGCTTGAACCCTCATTATGAAATTCACGAACTGATTTGTCAATGGCTGCGAACGATTTAACATACTTAATATACATCTATGTTGACTAAGTCGGAGTGCGGATTTATAATTAGTTTTGTCGGAATTACTACTACATATTGGAGAAGAAAGGATGGATTTAGAAATGGCACATCAATTACCTGCATTGCCTTACCCGAACAACGCGCTTGAACCTCATATCGATGAAACAACGATGATGATTCACCATGATCGTCACCATAATACGTATGTAACGAACCTGAACGCAGCTCTGGAATCCGCTCCAGAATTGCAATCCAAATCCGTTGAAGAATTGATCAGCGATCTGGACAGCGTTCCTGAAAGCATCCGCACTGCTGTTCGCAACAACGGCGGCGGCCATGCGAACCACTCCCTGTTCTGGGAAACGATCGGCCCGAACGGCGGCGGCCAACCTTCCGGCAAGCTGGCTGAAGCGATCAACAACGAGCTGGGCGGCTTTGACAAATTCAAAGAAGAATTCACGAAAGCAGCTACCACTCGCTTCGGCAGCGGTTGGGCGTTCCTGGCTGTAGATGCTAACGGCAAATTGTCCGTTTACAGCTTGCCGAACCAAGACTCCCCGCTGATGGAAGGCAAAACGCCAATCCTTGGCCTGGACGTATGGGAGCATGCTTACTACCTGAAATATCAAAACAAACGTCCTGACTACATCGCCGCTTTCTTTAACGTCATCAACTGGCCTGCAGTTGAGAAACGTTACGAAGCAGCACTGAACAAATAAGTCAGCGTGTTGGCGTAACGCCTGCACGAACGCGAAAGGGTGTCCACTGGACCGGTGAACCGGCTCTGTGGGCACCCTTTTTTTCATCTAGCCTAGGCCCCTATCCTCTCCGAGCAACAGACTCCCGGACAACCAACGTGGGCGGGATTTGCCAGTGAATCTTCTCGCGGGAACGCCCAAGGTCTGACAGGAGCAAGCTAATTGCGGCATCACACATGCGCTCCTTCTCCACCCGCATCGTCGTCACATTTAAACCCTCGCTGTTGACATAGGGCAAATCGTCAAATCCGGCGATGGAGACATCCTCCGGCAATCGCTTGTTTCGCGTCTTCAAGAGACCGGCCAGCAAATAAGCAATACGATCATTCCCGCAAAAAAACGCCGTCGGCCACTCCCCTAACCCATCCAGAAAATTCGCGATTTCTGCCGCGGTGTAATCATAGCCCTTGGACGTCGTCAAGCAGGCCGCCTCCCGAATGATCAACCCCTGCTCCTTCATCGCTTTCTCAAACCCAAACCAGCGCTCCTCATGACTGGTCGACAGGTTCGTCGGCCCGATAAACCCGATGTCCCGGTGGCCGGCTTCAATTAAGTGTGAGACCGCTGTATAGGCCCCCTCCTGATTGTCCGAGGTGACGGCCGGACAAGGCAGATCGTGGTAGTAGGAATCCATCAGCACCAGCGGCGTGTCCAGCTCCCAAATGCGCTTCGCATACGCCCGGTCCACAATCCCAAACAGAATCACTCCCCGGTACGGAATATCGGTGAACGGTCCCGGCAGCAAACGCGCGGCTTCCATCTCCCGATCAAGCGGGGTGATGACAGCGTTGAGTCCTTTTTTGCGCGCGCTTCGTTCCAATCCCCAAATCATATCGTGAAAAAACTGAAAATGATCATTATCCTGATAGCTCATGATCCGTTCAGGAACGAGCACCAAAATATTCGCTTGTCCGCTCTCTTGGTGCGCGTAAGGTCCGTACCCCAGCTCACGCGCGGTTTCCTGCACGCGGCGGCGCATCTCCTCGCTGACGCCCTTTTTGTTCATTAGCGCCAATGACACCGCATTTTTAGAAATTTGCAGACGGTCAGCGATATCCTGCATCGAGACTTTCTTTTTACGGCCCATTCTTTTCATTCCTTTCGAATCGTGCTACACTTAACCTACATGGTACTTTACAAATATTTATTTTGTCAAGTTTGTCAAGTTGTGAATCTTCAGTTCCACAGGAGGAATGAACGTTGAGTTATGCAATTGGTATCGACATCGGGGGCACGAAGACGGCCATCGGGTTGATTGGCACGGACGGTGAAGTGCGGACGAAGGTATCGCTGCCAACCGATCAGACGGTGGGGCCAGAGGTGATGGTCGACCGGATGGCCGCTGCAATCCAAGATATCCTCACCGCCCAAGGCATCGCAGAGTCCGAGCTTTTAGGCATCGGCGTTGGAGCTCCCGGCCCATTAAACACGAAGGAAGGGAAAATCGCCGAACCGCCGAATTTGCGGGGCTGGTGGAACTTCCCGATCGTCGACTCACTGAAGCGCTACTTCAGTCTGCCGATTCGGCTGGAGAACGACGCTACCGCTGCGGCCCTTGCGGAAAAATGGCTTGGCGCTGCCAAGGATGCCGAGCACTTCGTATTCATCACGATCAGCACGGGCATCGGCGCCGGGATCTACTCCCACGGCAAGCTCATCACTGGAGCAAGCGGGAATGCCGGCGATGTCGGCCATATCGTCGTGGATCCATCCGTTGGTACCTGCGTGTGCGGGCAGAAGGGCTGCTGGGAATTTGTCGCCTCCGGCACCGCGGTCGCAAGACAAGCCTCTGAGCTGCTTGGCCGTGAGGTTTCTTCTAAAGAAGCTTTTGATTTGGCGGCGGCTGGGCAACCTGTGATTCAGGAGCTTGTAGCCAAAGTCTTCGAAAATATCGGCGTTGGCTGTGTCACCTTAATTAATACGTTTGATCCGGAGAAGCTGGTCATCGGCGGCGGCGTCTCCCAGGTTGGCGATCCGTTGTTTAACGCGGTGCGCGACTACGTGTCCAAGTATGCGCTGAACCCTTCGGGACGGCAAACCCCTATCGTTCCCGCCGCGCTTCATCAGGACGCCGGCTTGATCGGCGCCGCTGCCTTAATCCATATTCCATACTGATCTATAGAGACAAAAGGAGTCCGATAACGATGAATGAACCGATTTTTTTGCAGCCGATTTTCCAAGAACGCATTTGGGGCGGCACCAAGCTAAGAGATTTGTTTGGCTATGACATCCCGAATGACCATACCGGCGAATGCTGGGCCGTATCCGCTCACCCGAACGGACAGAGCGTAGTGAAGAACGGACCGTACCAAGGCATGAAGCTGGGGGAATTGTGGACCTCCCATCCGGAGCTGTTCCGTTCCTCGTCCAAGGTGTTCCCGCTGCTGACGAAAATTCTCGACGCCTCCGACGACCTGTCGGTACAGGTGCATCCAGATGACGAGTACGCCGGCAAACACGAGAACGGGGAGCTGGGCAAAACCGAATGCTGGTACATCGTAGATGCCGAACCCGGTGCTGTAATCATTTACGGACATGAAGCCAAAACAAAAGAAGAGCTCGTCTCGATGATCGAAAACGGCGAGTGGGATCGCTTCCTGACGAAAGTGCCGGTTAAACCGGGTGACTTCTTCTATGTTCCAAGCGGAACGCTGCACGCGCTGGGTAAAGGGATCGTCGTGCTCGAAACGCAACAGAGCTCGGATACCACCTACCGGGTATACGACTATGATCGCCGCGACAAAGACGGTAACACCCGTGAGCTCCATCTGGAGAAAGCGATCGACGTGACTACCGTTCCGCAAGCGTATGAACCCATTTCTTATGAAACCACGGTACGCGGCGGCCTGACGGTCACTTCCTTCGTCTCCAATTCCTTCTTTACCGTGGAAAAATGGAACGTCTCCGGCGAAGAAACCGAGGTTGCGGCAAACGAGAAATATACGATCTTCAGCGTGCTTTCCGGCAGCGGGAAGCTGACGGCAGGCGGACAAAGCTACGATCTGGTCAAAGGCGAGCACTTCATCTTGCCAGCGGGCTTTGGCCCTTACCGCTTAAGCGGGGAGCTCGAAATGATCATGTCCCACGAATAATTTCATGCAAAAAAGGACGGAAGCGCTCATCGATCACGATGGTGGCTTCCGTCCTTTTTACCTATCGCTTCCTTCTAAATTAAGCATGAACATACCGATCGTTTAAAATCCGCATATGGTGCTCCGCATGCCCGGCGATGTTATAGGCGATGGCACGGGCAGTGGCCGGATAATCGGCTACGTTCCCCATGCGGGCCCATGCTTCGTCATCCAGCTGACGAACCAGCGCCAACGTGGATTCCCTTACGATCTCGAAGCCCTTTACGATCTCCTCAATCGACTGACGGTCAAACCCGGCATGACGGGCGAACAATTCCTCGTCGAAGCCTGGAAGCGGCGTCGTATCGCCGCGTGCGATCCGCAGCATACGGTATTGCATTACCCGTTCCGTATCCGCGAGATGGCCGATGACTTCCTTAACGCTCCATTTTCCTTCGGCATACCGGTAGTTTGCTTGCTCTTCACGAATACCTGCCCACTTCTCTCGGAGCCGCTTCGGCTGCTCCTCCAGAAACTGAGCCAACTCCCCCTCAGGCGCCATCTGAATGTAAGGTTCAAAATGCGGTGCGTATTCCCCTGTCTGCGGTCGAATCAACATCTCCAACATTCCTCCTTCATGAACGTAACCAACCCTACTCCTCGTCTTCCCACACTTCATCCATTAAAGCGCGGATATGACGGCTTCTCTCTTCCGTTTCCCGCAGGTTGGGAACCCATTTCGTGCCGTTCCATTCCACGACATCTCCCGGTTTGACCTTGGGATCCACCTGGGAACGCGGGACATGACGGAGCTTCCCGTCCGATTCCAAGATGCATAAATCGCCCTCAAAGCCTTCCACGATGTGGCTCATCTCCATCCTACCTTTCCGTCGTGATTCGGTAGCCCTCGCCGTCGCTGGCGAATTCCACCGTACCTTGAAGATCGTTGCGATAGACCTCTACCTGCCGCTTGGACAGCCGATCCAGGATCGTCTTTGTAGGATGTCCGTAAGAATTTTCTCCAACCTGGATCACCGCGTATTTTGGCTTCACTGCGTTCAAAAACTTGGCCGTTGTTGAAGATTTCGAGCCATGGTGCCCTACCAGCAGAACGTCGGCGCGCAAATTCACTCCGGATTCTAGCATTGCCCGCTCGCTTTCCGATTCGGCATCCCCGGTTAACAGAAAAGAAGTGCGGCCATACGTCACCTTCACAACGGCGCTCATGTTGTTATTGTCGTCGGTTACGGTCACCGGGGCGATCATACTCACCTTCACCTGCTCATCCCAGGATAGCTCCAGCCCCGCTTTGGCGGTCTTCACCTTCAACCCTTTGCCACGAATGGAGTTCAGCAAGGACTCGTACGTCTTCGTATTGGACTGGATCCTCGGCATATAGATTTCGCCGATGTCCAAACGATCGATCACCCGGTCCAGCCCGCCGATGTGATCCGCATCCGGATGCGTCCCAATCA
The DNA here is from genome assembly GCF_047200555.1 of Paenibacillus sp. MB22_1. Lineage (NCBI taxonomy): Bacteria > Bacillati > Bacillota > Bacilli > Caryophanales > Paenibacillaceae > Paenibacillus > Paenibacillus sp. MB22_1. Next base: position 725,263 of record NZ_JBLADV010000001.1, on the reverse strand, counting down.
CAACATCCAAGCGGTCCACTCCATAAGACCGAAGGTAGTCCAGCATTGCCTGCTCCCGGTCATTGTTACCGGCATCAATCAGCATCGTATGCCCGGAAGGGCTGATCAGCAGCTGTGAGGCCCCTTGTCCCACATCCAGAAAAATCACGCGAAGCTGACCGTCTCCTTCCACTTCGGAAGCAACGGAGGTGTTCTCCGCCAGCCGTCCCGCGACTTCTTCCCAGTTCGCCGGGCTGCAGCCTGTAAGAAGTATGCTTAACCACACCAAAAATACGCCAACAACTGCCCAACATGTCTTCTGCCTAATCATTGATGTTAATCCTTCCCAGAACATTTGTTCTAATTATAGAGGATGATCCAGCCTAAAATCAATCAAAATTAAGTAAATTGTGCAAATAAAAATTAGCTTACCTATAAAAAAGGAGCCTGCCTTCTCAAAGGCAGACTCTAGTCAATCATGTTCTATCTTATTTCACCGAAACGCTGATAGATACCTTCTTGCCGCCATACTCGGCTTTGATGGAAGCGGAGCCCTTGGCGATCGCCTGAATCTGACCAGCCGACACTTTAGCAACGTTCGCCTTGGAGGTGGTCCATTTCGCGCTGCCCGTTACCGTGGCGACTTTGCCGTTATCGTAGGTTGCCGTAAGAACGAGGGTTTTGGCCGCACCAGGAGCCAGCTGCAGCTTCTTCTCGCTAACCTCCAGCTTCACCAGCTTCGGAACCACGTTCACTTTTACAGTAACGACATTGCCTTGGTAAGAACCGGTTAACGTCGCGGTCCCCTCAGCGACAGCCTTCACCGAAGAGGACGACACCGTAGCGACGTTCACATCGGAGGAGACCCAGCCCATTTTGGAGGACAGGGTGACTTTCTTGCCGTCTGCATAATACCCCGTCACCTTGATCGATTTCGATTTCTTGATGTTAAGATCGATCGTTTGCGGCTCTACAACAATCTTGGTGATTTTCGGTTCAATGGAGACCGATACATTGATGGTCTTGTTCTCGAAAGTTCCTTTCAGCGTGGCCGAGCCTTTGCTGAGACCTTTCAGCTTCTTCCCGTCCGCTGTCGACTTCAGCACTGCATTGGAGCCGGTAACGGTCCATTCCACGCCGGCCGGGTTCGTTTGCTCCACGCCGTTCTCATAGACCACCGTGATTTCCGGCAGCGCATTTTCCTCGCCGATGACGAGGTCCATTGAAGTTTGCGTGGCAAGCAGAGTCAGAACCTTTTCCTTTACATTAACTTTAACCTTCACTTCGGTTCCGCGAATTGGGAAGTCCGCGTTCGGAGTCAGTCCTGTTCCGGCTTCCGTGAGTTTCCCGGTCAACGTAACTTCAGCAGAAACTACCGAGTCATCCAGATCCTTCGTTACGATCTTTCCATCCTCTACTACAGCGATATCCTCTTGGCTCGAAGTCCAAGTGATGGCATCGCTGAGATCGATGGATTCTCCGTCCAGCTTCGCACCGGTCACCTTCGGCAAGCTCGCCGATCCTCCAACATAGACATCCAGTTGCTCTTTCTCGACTTTGAGCTCGGTCACCGTAGGAAGTACCGTGACTTTGAAGCTCTTGCTCACGCCTTGATAGCTGGCTTTAATCGTAGTTGATCCCGCCGCTTTGGCCGTAACAACACCGGTGTCACTTACAGTAGCAACTAATTTATTGGAAGAAGTCCATTCGGCGTCATCGCTGACGTCTTGGGTTTCGTTTGCTTTCACTCTCACCCCGGCCTCCACCGCCAGCGTTTCCCCGATAAACATCGTCTGATCGCCGGACGGCGTCAGCAGGATCGCTTCATACGGAGCTCGTACATAAATGTCGACTTTGGCTTGCTCGCCGTAATAGGTTGCCGTAATCGTCGCTTTCCCCGTCGATACGATCTTAACCGTTCCGTCTTCTACCGTAGCTACACTGGTATCCGAAGAACTCCAGGTCGCTTTTTCCGTAACGTCGTTTGTCGTATCCGGGTTGCTCTTCAGCACCGTTTTAACCTTAAGCTCCACTTCCTTATCGGCCATGATCAGCTCAAGGTCTTCTTTTTCCTTAATCTCCGTGTCGGTCGTTCCAACCGTCTTGTATAATTTCAAGCCGGAGTACGGCGACGTCACCTTCGCTTTGAAAGAAGCCGTCAGGCCGGCATATTTAGCCGTAATCGTCGCTTCCCCTGTACCGGTTAACGTAATTTCCCCCTTCTCAATGGTCAGTACACTCGCATTGGAGGAAGTCCAATCCGCCTCTTCCGTGACATCCTTAGGTTCAATGGACTCGTTGTCCACCTTCGCCTTGGCGGTAACAGTCAGATCGGATTCAGGAGTGTCCAGACTATATTTTCCGTCTAATTTGTAGTCCAATGTTAATGCGGTGTAGGTGTCTGTAACTTTAATCGTAATGGACGAAACCGACCCGACTTCGGTAGTTGGGTTTTTATATTCCGCCGTGATGATCGCAGTACCGCTCTTCAGCGCAGTGACTAAACCGCCGGCACTAACCTTGGCTACGGTATCATCTCCGGACGTCCAAGTTACGGTAGAGGTCACATCCTTGGTGCCGCCTCCTTCCAAGCCAGCAGTTACTTTAAGCTGCTTGGTTTTACCAACGCCGAGTTCAACGGTCGTACCTGCTCCATCAATATTAATCTCCTTGATGTCCCCGGTTGCTGCAAATGCGCCCGTTGGAGCAAGCACCGAAAGGAGGAGCGTCAAGACGAGCATCCAATACGTCATCTTCCTGTTAGCAATCATTGATTCCTCTCCTTTGTTCTCATTGCTAATTTACCGGAACCTTTTTCCAGTCTTCTCCTGTTTTATATCGACATTTAGTAGAATTTTCGTAACGTTTTTCATCAAAATAATCCATTTGTCCTATAAAAAAATAGAGCGCATTCGATTCACGAATACGCTCTATCTTCATCCATGCCGAGGACCGGGCTCGAACCGGTACGGTAGTCACCTACCGCAGGATTTTAAGTCCTGTGCGTCTGCCAATTCCGCCACCCCGGCTTGTTCAAAAATTCCGTATTAATGATTATATACAGAATTCCACTCAATATCAACCCAAAATTCAAGTCACCTTTATCCGATAAATTAATCAGTTAGGAAATATGGTAAGTTAAGGTTAGAATTACAGGAGATTGGCTCGAATTTGCGGAAAGGTGAGGGTAGCATTCATGCACGAATTGAAGATGGCGGTTACGCTGGGCCATCAGGTAGTCATCCAACTGCATGACGGACAAATGATGACCGGACTGCCGAAGTGGGGTTCAGCGCCCGACAAAGTACATCTGCGCACAACAGAAGGGGCCGTCTGGGTGAAGCTCGACGAAATCCAACACGTGACGCGAATTATTCCATTTGGAAAATCTTTTTAATTAAATCTGCAACCTTTTCCAACTCTCTTCGTCTAGGAATTATCAAAAATAACTAGACGAGGTGATCACCATGTTTAAACGTAACGTAGCTATGTTGTCCGCCGCAGCCATTTTGAGCTTGTCCTTAGCTGGAGAAAGCTTTGCAGCCGCGGGGTCCTTTAAAGATGTAAGCCAGTCTGTCGCCAAAGACAGCATTTCTGTTTTGCAAGCCAAAGGCATCGTTCGCGGCGTCAGCGCCGACAGCTTTTTGCCGGATGACCAGCTGACCACAAGCCAAGGCGTTCAGCTGATTGTCAACCTGCTGGGGTTGAAGTTGGAAGCTCCTGAGAGCGCCAGCGACAATTTTGTGAATGTCAAGAAAGAGGCCTGGTATGCCCCAGCGTTCTCGATTGCTCAACAGAACGGGTTTGATCTTGACGCCAACGTGAATCCGGACAAGCCCATGACGCGCGAAGAGTTTACCCATCAGCTGATTTTGGCAATGGAGAAGCATGGTGATTTACCGAAGATCAATATCAAACCGATCGAATTTGCTGACGATGACCAGCTCAACGTTTCTTATCAAGGTACGGTGCAACGTGCACTCGTGCTTGGGATCGCCAACCTGGATGAGAGTAATCAATTCCATCCGGGAGATTTGATTACCCGTGCGGAAGCGGCGCTCTTGACCTATAATGCGGTGGAGTACTTAGTCGCTCACCCTGCTCCGACACCGGACAGCAAATAATCTCCTTTGCGATGAAACCTAGAAGGGCCGCCATGCGCGGTCCTTTTTGATTCTCCACCAAAACTTAAAATTTTAATAAAATTCACTGAATCGACAGATTTTTGCAATTTATTTCAGAATTTAGGGAGGATTTACAAAAACGGACATCGAAAATATAATTACCGCTTGAATTTGGTGCAGAAATGTGACAGTTTACGGAAGATGTTTAGCCGCTCACCAGTCGAAAGCGGACGGATGGCATTGATACCTGGACCTAGGAGTTGTTCGCCATGGAACTCATCCTGAAAATTGAAGAGCTCCGGATGGAATTAAACCATCTCGCCCGAAGTAAACGTCTTGCCGATCGAGAAATGATCATGGTCAGTCAGCAACTAGACAAATTGCTGAATGAGTACCATCGATTGATGATCCAGAAGCAAGTCAAATGATCTGAGGGGGCCGTGGCAACGGCTCCTTTCTTCTGCCCAGAAACTGGAACTTTCGATAAAGATCACTCGTATTTTCTACTATAATAAATAATAATGTTCGCGCACAGGAGGAGGAAGTTCTATCATTCAGCGACCAAAGATTGTCCATGACGGCAAAGAGCTTGGGCAAGCTTTTTTTCACCTCATGATTTGGAGAGGCTTGAATCTTATTACCCTTGGAAAAGTCTCGTTTATTCGCAAAAAAATTGCCTACTATAAAACGCTCAATAGGAATCTTCGAAACCTTGATTTTAATTGAATCATAACCACCCGTTGGACGGGTGGTTTGCTATATTTCGATCAAATCTTTCCTCACTTGATTATAGATCTCTTTCCGTCTATACTTCGGGGTGAACACGATATGGTATTTGCACATCCACTTCGTGTGAGCTAAACTATAGCTCTTGTTTGCCATCTAAGACCATTCCTTTCTTGAATTGAGCCTGAACATCTCAATTTTTTGGGAATGGTCTTGTTGGTCAAACCTTCGTTCCCTCCACCCGCATAGCGGGTGGTTTTTTGTTTCGCACGCTTCGCGTACTCAACTGGCTAAAGCCGTAATAAAAGAGCCTGCGGGGTTCGCAGACTCATGGTATAATATGGCTTGTACAACTGAACTTGGGTGGGAAGTATCGCCTCCGGATCAGAGGTGATGCCAATGAATTTTTCGTTATCAGAAGTGATTATGCTCGGGATGTTTCTTCTCGCACTACTCACCTATCTGAATAAACGAAAATAACCCGCCCAGGTTAGCGCCGAGGGAACGGGTTATTTTCAGCTTGTTCTGGAGGTTTCCCACCCAAGTGTTGTACAGGGAGTCGGCTGGCACCGGCTCCTATTTCTATTTTTATCTTAACATATCGTATCATATACCTCAATTACATGTGATACGAAAATGGAGCAGCACAAGTGCTTTTTAACATTTCGTTTCACCGTCCTTCTAACTCAATTCTACGAGCATCCAAGGCTTCTTTAGCCATCACCGAAAAATTACTTTGATTATTGTCAAAAATGGAATACAGGAATTTAAAATCATCAAGATTCATTTCTCTAAGTATTCGCTCCCACCACTTTTCAAATTACATGATCGAGGCCGACTAACCCCCAAATCAACAGATCAATTATCGGACAACTCTATCAATACCAAACAAAGCAAAAACCCCTTGCGCAGCAAGGGGTTTCGCACTTATGGGCCCTACAGGACTCGAACCTGTGACCAATCGGTTATGAGCCGACCGCTCTAACCAACTGAGCTAAGGGCCCGGGAGAACTTGGGATTGCGGGGGCAGGATTTGAACCTGCGGCCTTCGGGTTATGAGCCCGACGAGCTACCGGGCTGCTCCACCCCGCGTCAATAAATTGGCGACAATCAATAATATACACGATTCTCGCAGGGCACGTCAAGCCTAAGATTATGGAATAAATCGCACGCCATATTTGCCTTTGCGCGAGCGGAAAATTTCGATTTGCCGCATATCATCAAAACCGTAAATCCAACCGTCTTGCTCCAACCGTCGGGCGAGACATCCCGCTTGGAATTTCGTTCGATACAATTTATTGAAGTATACCCAACGCATGACTGTTTCGTCCATCCTTTCGTAAATTAGAGCAAATTGTTCATGTCTATAGAATGCCCAACCTTAACAAAAAAAGCCGCCGGATTTCGTCCGGCGGGCTTATATATTTGGTAATGTTTTGTGCTCAATGCAAACCGCGATTTATCCTTTATATACGGCTCCTCCTGCTGCAGCCCCTTCCTCAGGAACAAATGGCGTACCATCCTCCTGGAATTGGGTTTTTGGATTGTTTTTAATCTCCTGCAGCATCTTGTTGCCCTTCTCTTCCCATTCCTTGAGCGCTTCCGCCGGCGTTTTCTTGTTCTCCAGTACCTCTTGGAAGAACTTACGTCCGCTGTCGGTCACGCTGTAAAGCCCTGGTTTTTCGCTCATCAGCTTATCTTGCTTCGGATCCGTTGGCGGCGTCGGCTTCAGCAAATAGAACGCTTGAATATTGTAGTCCAAGCCCATTTTCGGTTGGATGTACGATTTGCGGGCCAGCATTTCATAGGAGTTGCTCCGGGATTTCAGTTTTGCCCAATCCTCACCGTTAATGAATTTAATGAAGTCCCAAGCGGTTTCGGCATTTGGAGCGGCACTGTTGATCGCAAACGTATTGCTCAACCAAATACTTCCCCCGACACCCGGCTTTTCAGGATGGACCGGAACGGTTACGACGTCCCAATCTACAGGGGTAAAGTTTTTAATTTTCGAAGCGTTGTTGTTGGCGTCCGTAATTTCATTTACATAGTAGTTCTCACCGATCGCCATAGCTACTTTACCGGAGAGGAACAGGTCGCTGGTTACAGGGTTCCACTCGCCGTCCATCATCCCGCTGTTACTGTCCGGAATGATTTTATCCTTCGCCAGCTTGCTGATGGTTTCCCATACCTTCGTCCATTGCGGGGTATTGACCGTCATCGTTTCCGCTTTATCATCAAAGGTTTTGAGCTGCAGCGAGTTGACATAGTTGCTCTGCATATCCCAGAACGGATCGCTTCCGAGGTACCGGCTAAACGCGAAACCGTAAACCCGGTCTTTCCCTTCCCCTTTCGCCACACGGCGAGCCAAATTGAAGATATCGTCCCAGGTCATATTATCGGTAGGCGGTTCTACCCCAGCATCCGTAAAGAGCTTCTTGTTATAGAACAAGGCGGAGGAGGAGAACGAAGGAGTTAACGCGTACAGGCTGCCTTCTCCAAGATCCTTGATCCCGTCAATGACTGCCGGTACGAAGTCTGACGTATCGAACTTATCCTCCTGAATCATCGGATCAAGTTGTTTGACCATATTTTCCTTGATCAGCTGATTCAATACGGAAGTATCGGTTACCACGACATCCACCGGATTGCTGCCGGTCATAATTTTCTTCATGCTTTCCAGGTAGTCCGGCTGAACATATGGCTGTGAGTAGTCCTGGTAACGGTATTGACTTTGGTCGATGGCCGGTACAACCTCGATGCGAACATTGTGCGTGAACTCATACACATCGGTATACTGCTGGCGGAAATAAGAATCGTCATATCCCCCGTAAAGCACGCCGATGCGCAGCACTTTCTCCTGCTCAGGGTCTGCCGCTTTGCTGCCGTTACAGCCAGCCAACAGGCCAAGCGCCAGCGTGGCAGCCAGCGATACGGACAATAATTTCTTGAACCTCATGATGGATCCCCCTCCAATGATTTAGGTGCTGTAATAATGATTTTCTCTCCGTCAAACTCCATGCTCGCCCGTCCGTTGATCCCGACGGATTCCAGATATTCCTTCGGAACCTGTAAGCGTCCGACGCGGTCAACCACAACAAAGGCTTCGTGAACCTCCTGCAATCCCCCGCCTAGCTCTGCTGCCGCCAAATCCAGATTCGGATTACGCTTCAGGAATTCGGTGCTCGTTAAGCCGTCGCGGATGGCGACCACGCGGTCCACCTTCCCGGCCAGGTTCAAATCGTGCGTGACGATCACGACCGTGATGCCGAGCTCCCGGTTCACTTGCCGAAAGATCTGCATGATCTGATCAGAGGTGGCCGTGTCTACCGACCCCGTTGGTTCGTCAGCCAGCAGGAGCTTCGGTCGATTCGACAAAGAGATTGCGATCGCAACCCGCTGCTGCTCCCCGCCGGAGAGTTGATGCAGCTTGTTATGCATCCGGTCCTTTAAGCCAACCCGCTCCAGCAGCTCTTTTGCATAAGCCCGGTCCAGCTTACCGGTGAGCAGCATCGGCATCTCCACGTTCTCCAGCGCGGTTAAATAGGGCAGCAGGTTGCGGGCGTTGTTCTGCCAAACAAAGCCAACGGTGTTGCGTTTATATTCCACCAGTTGGTCATCGCGGATCTTCAGCAGATCCCAGCCTCCAACGGTAACCTGACCAGCTGACGGGCGATCCAGCCCGCCCAGAATATTCAGCAGCGTTGATTTGCCGCTGCCGCTGTTGCCGATGATCGCCATCATCTCGCCTTGTTCAACGGTTAAGTTTAAGCCTTGGAGCGCCACAACTTCGATATCTTCGGATTTGAAAATCTTGACGAGTCCTTCGCAATGAATCATCTCTTAGCGCTCCTCTCCCATTTTTACCGCCTGATGCACGCGCAGGCGCCGGATTTGCCAGAGTAGCAGGCCGGCTCCCATCAGGAGCATCACGAACACAACGACATAAAGCTGAAGCGTGTCTTGGTTATCGAATACGATTCGGAACGGCGGAACTTGCGTTGTGACATTATCCGCAGTTTGCAGGAACGGCAAGTATAGCTTGCCGGCAATCTTCCCGATCACGATCCCGAGCACGATGGATAAGCCTGCTGTCAAGATCTGTTCGGCCAGCAGCATAAACGTCAGCTGCTTGCGGGATAAGCCCATCGCCCGCAAGATCCCGAACTGGACGACCCGGCCCGATAAGTTGAAAAACCAGTACAACACGTATCCGATCAACGAAACGATAACCGAGACGAGGAAGCCGAGGCTTAAGATTCCAAATACGCCTCCCCGGGTTGGGTGCTTGCTTTGGGCCGCCAATTCACTGCGGACATCATCAACCGAATAAAGCTCAATTCCTTCCTCCGCCAGCTTCGGAATCAGCGGGGCGACTTTGGCCCCCGGCTTCATCTTCAGCCAGACTTCATAAGGAATAAGCGGAACTTGATCGTAGATATAGTCCAAATTCGCAATGATAAACGGCGTTTGATCCGGATATTGACTTGGCCAATACGGGATAATCCCGTATACGGCAAATTCCACCGCTTGCTCACCCAAGGCGACCGTGAACACGTCTCCCGGCTTCAGCTTGTATTTCTCCGCCAAGTTCGACGGGACTAAAGCTGCACTTTCGTTCATCCCGAGAAAGTTCAAATAATTGTAGGGATGCGTGGGGAACAGGTCGTTCCGGAACCAGGCCACTTTGGCGAAATCGACATTGTCGATCCCCATTACATTCCCTTGGCCTGCCGAACGGCCGGAGATGATGATGTTCCCCTTCGTTTGGAGCACACGTGCCGCATGCTCGACGCCATCCAGCCTCCGAAAGATCTCAAACGGGGGCTCGGAATAGATCAGTTTGGACGGGGGTGGATTTTGCCCGCCGCCGCCCGGACCGCCGCCAGGTACTCCACCCGGGTTCCCGCCGCCGCCCGGAGCTCCCGAGCCGCCGCCTTGACCTTGGCCGGAGCCTCCTTGTGAAGGACGGGTGATTTCCGGCGTGCCTTCCCATACTGTTCGCATAATCACATCCGCTCCATATTTATAGAGCGTCCGCTCCGTCGAATTCAGATCGATCGTCCGAGCAGCTGAAGCGTTATATACACCAAGCCCCAGCGTCAGAACGAGCAGAATCATCAGCGGATAATAGGAAGAAGACGACCTGGACAGTTGCGTCAAACTTAAATAGTAAGGAACCGGCAACCACTTTTTGCCGATCCAGCCGATCAGCTTCAATAACCACGGGAACACCCGCAGGAAAAACAGTCCGATGGAGAAAATCGCCAGCGCCGGTACGAAGAAGAGGAACGGTTGAACCTGCAGCTCATCCGTCGTCATCCCCGTCTGGAACGTCAGCATCTGCCGCTCATTAAACAGGTAGTACCCATAACCCGAAATCACCATCAAGACGATATCGATAAACCAGCGTTGCCAAAAGGGCGCCCGATCGGAGCGCGCTTGCTTCTGCTTCGCCTTGACAATCGAGGAACGGGCGAAGGAAATCGCCGGCAGCAGCGTCGACAAGATCGCGATCACAACCGCCACCGCCCCCAACACCAAGGCGTCGGCATTAAATCCTACCGGAATGGACTTGCGGTTCACGAACGTCAGGAAGCCGTCCGCCGAGCCGATGCTCTTTGACATAAACCAGCCGAGCAAAGGGCCTGCAATCAGTGCAACCACACCAAGGATCAGGCTCTCAAATAAATAGATGAAAATAATCTGCTTCGTAGAAGCACCGCGGCTGCGCAGAACAGCGATGTCACTTTGCTGCTTGTCGAGCGCCTGACGAGCGTTCATCACGATGAAATAGAACACCATGGCAATCATCGGTGCCGCCAGGGTAAACAGCAGCGTCTGCATTTGCAGGCTCTGCTTGCGGAAGTCGTTCAGCAGACTGCCGAAGGAGACATCCACCTTCGTATCTTTCAGCTTCTGGTATAACTCCACGTTCAGCCGTTCCAGCGTATCCGACAGCGGTGACAGCTGACTCGTCTTGATCTCACCAAGATCAAAAGCGTAATACCAGCTGGAGCTATGCAGCGGAATCGACAATCGATTCAGCAGTCCTTCATTAAAGGCTTGATCCGAGATGTAGAAACTGTTCATCATCCCTTCAAAGCCTTGGTACCAATACGGATCATTCTCATTCTCCGGCTGGAAGGTGCCAACAATCTTCACCTTAAGCGTCACATCCACGCCGCTGTACACCGGATACTCCATCACATCGCCAACGTGCAGATCCTGACGGTACATCGCTTCCTCCAGCATCAGAGCCTCAAGCGTATCGCCATCCCCCTGATCCGAAAACAACCGGCCGCCGGATATTGTCACATGATCCTGTAAACCGCTCATGGACACGATGGACATCGTCCGCGTACGGCTCGCGTCAACCTTGGTTGGATCCTCCGGAAACACCTCCGTACTGCGGATGGATCTGGTGTTCACGTAAGCGTCAAACGGGAAGCCGATTTGCTCCGGCACCTCGTCGACAATGTATTGATTGACGGCGGATAGTGCACCCAAATCCGTCTTGGTACCGCCCGGCGCCTGGTAGCTCATGATCAACGAACCTGCGGGCAGCCCTTCGCTCTCCGCTTTCAGGGTGGTCGCAACGACCCGCTTCAGCGAACCGTCGGAATACATCGGAATGCTGACCGTAAACGAGACAGCGACGATGAGGCCCAAGAGTGTACTTAACGTCAGCCATTTCGTGTTCCACATTTTGCGGAACAACAAGCGTAATAAAGGAAGTCCCATTAACGACCCACTACTTTCTGCCCCGGCGTGAGTCCTTTAACAATTTCCACGTCGGTCGAGGTTTGCAAACCTACCTCAACATCGGCTTCACGTTTCGAACCGTCTTCCTCTACAACCTGGACGTAAGTACGCGAGCCGATCGTCCGCAGGGCGGAAATCGGAATTAACACTGCGTGTTCCTTGCGTTCCGTTACAATGGACACGCTAAGCGGCCGTCCACGTTCAAGCCCCTCCGGCCATTTGTCCAGTTCCACGATCAGGTACTTATCGATCGTATCTCTCTCTGGAGGGGTGCCGCTTCCGCCGCCGTTATCGTTGTCGGACGATCCGGTATCCACCGGCATCACCTTCACTTTACCGTCGAACACACCCATCGCATTAATATCAACCTTGGCTTTCATGCCAACGGCAATCTTCGCTAAATCCTCCTTGGCAAACTGAGCTGCCACTACCAACGAGGACGTGTCGGACAGCACGGCTACCGTATCATATGCTTTGATAGCGGCGCCTTTCTGGGCGGAGACGGAAATGATCGATCCGGAGAACGGCGCACGGAGTGTGCCGTCGGCGATCGTTTTCTCCAAATCCTCCAGCTCTTGGCGCTGTTCCTCAAAGACGATGGCGGCCTCCTCAAATTCGATCGGGTCCTTCTCGTCCTTCGTGCGCAGCAGCTCCTTCATGGAGATTTCCTGCTTGCGGAACTCCAGCTTCTTCTTCCGCAATTCCTTCTGCAAATCTTCGACATCCAGCTGAATGAGGGCATCGCCTTTCTTGACTTTGTCGCCCGCCTTTACCAGCACTTCCTTCACGTGAAGATTATCCTCTGTGAAAAATAACGGCTCCTCGCGCTGGCTCATGATCTTCCCGACCGCGCTGACGCTAAGCTCGATCGTCTCCGTGCGCACCTCGTACTCCGGCTTCTTCGAGATTGTCGGCGGCGTGATCACCGGCAGGTCCTCCTCCGCCTCTTCGTCCGGCAGCAAGGCGCAGCCTGTGGACGCAATTAACGTCAGGGACAGGGCGAATACCCCAAGCGTTCGAACCAGCCTCATCCCCCCTTTTTTATTCGATAAATCTGCCATCCACCATTTCGTAAACATGGTCCGCTACCTCCAGGATTGTAGGATCGTGAGTGGTCATACAGATCGTCACGCGTTCGGTCTGTATGATGTTCTTGAATACTGCCATGACTTGTGCTCCCATTTGCGAATCGAGGTTGGCCGTTGGTTCATCCGCCAACAACAGCTTTGGGCGATGGGCGATCGCTTTGGCGATGGCCACCCGCTGCTGTTCGCCCCCGGATAATTCGAACGGGCGGTGAAACATCCGTTTCCCGAGCCCGACGAGCTCCAGGCAATGCTTAACGCGCGGCGTCCATTCCTGAGGCGGAACTCCTGCCATACGCAGCGACAGTTCGACATTCTCCCAGGCAGACAGCAGCGGAAGCAAAGCATAGGCTTGGAAAATAAAGCCGATCTGATTCCGGCGCAACAATGTACGCTTATCGTCGTTCAGCTCATGTAGCGGCTGGCCACGGAACCAGATTTCACCGGAAGTCGGCTGATCCAATCCGCCAAGCATGTTGAGCAACGTCGTTTTGCCCGAGCCGGAGCGGCCTTTGAGCATCACCAGCTGGCCTGAAAGCACTTCCATGTCAATTCCCTTCAATACCTGGATTTCTCCTCCGCCCACCGGGAATGATCGGTGAACGTCTTTGACCGACAGAATCGGTCCGGTCTCCCTCTCTGCCTCCTCCTCATGCACATCTTGGGCTGCAATAACCTCGGCATCTGCTTCTGCTAAGGCCGTCTTCTCCACGGCAGCGGCGGTCTCCCCCTCCGCACTTTCCGGTACCGGAGAATCAGCTCCGGGCTGAACTTCGACTTTTTCTTTTTTGCGAAGCCATCGCATCATTGTGTATCGGTCTCCCATTTCCCTAATTTGTGCTTCTCCTCTTCTTCCTTTACTTCCTTTTCTTGGATTTCTTGGTCTAGTTGGCCTTGTCTAGCAATACATTCACGTCTTGCATTATAAACGAATTAGGATGGCAAAAAGTTACAAGGTCATTAACGAAATCGTTAAATTTTTACCATATTTTTCGCACTGATGAATGGTTACAATTCTGTTAGAATTAAGGAGATTTCTACTAATTTCGGCAAGGAGAACTACTTCATGAAAAAAAATTTCCCATCCTGCTCGCGGTAACGCTCTTATTCACCAATGCCGTTCTTCGGCAAGAGCCGGCCGCTGCCGATCTCCCCTTTAACGATATTTCAAACAGCTATGCGAAAGACGCAATCCTCCGCATAAACGCGAACAATGTGATGAAAGGAACCTCAGGTTCAGAATTTTCTCCAACCCGCTCCATCACCCGGGCCGAGTTTATGACCACGTTGACGCGAATCTTTAAGGTGGAAGCGGCCAAATCCGCTGTTCCCGCCTATCGCGATGTACCAAGAAGCGCCTGGTACTACGGCACGATCCAAGCAGCCACGGAGCTTGGGCTTACCAACGGCTTGGGAGACGGGATCTTTAAGCCAAACCAGCCGTTAACCCGGCAGGAAGCCGCTTCATGGATCGTCCGCGCATTAAAACAAAACGCTGCCGGGAATTCGTCCTCCGGTTACAAGGATGAAGCGATGATCGCGACTTGGGCCAAGCCTTCGGTCAGCTCGATTACCGAGCTTGGTTTGATGCAGGGCAGCGACGGATTATTTCATCCAACACAGCCGATTACCCGACAGGAGACCGCCGTTATCCTGGATCGCCTGCTGCAGGACACCCGATGGACCGATGCGCTCGCGGCTAACGCGAACGAGGCAATCAAGCTTGGTTGGCAATTCGGTCAATCGACCGAGGCCTACAAGAAAGCGGTGCTGAAATCGAACGTGAATGTGCTGGTGCCTCGGTGGTTTTTTCTCGAAAGTACCGGCAAATTATCCGACTCCAGCGTCCCGTCCCTCGTAACCTGGGCAAAAAATAACGGCAAACAGGTTTGGGCCATGGTCGGAAACCGATTTGATCAGGAAACGACACATAGCTTCTGGCTTCCAGCTTGCTTTCTTCCGAAGCGATCCAAACCTTGAAGTCCTACGTTCAAAAATACGGGCTGCATGGCATCAACGTCGATTTCGAAAATGTCGCAGCTTCCGATCGAAGCTTGTATACGGCCTTTATCGCCAAACTGGCACAGGAGCTTCATTCCGTCTCTGCCGTCTTGTCCGTAGATTTACCGCCGGATCTCGACACCGACTGGTCGGACGCTTACAATTACACGGAACTGGCGAAGAGCGCCGATTACCTTGTGATTATGGCCTACGACGAGCACTGGGGCGGATCTGCCGCCGGTTCCATCGCATCGCTTGGCTGGGTGGAGAACCACCTTCAAAAGCTGCTCGCCCAAATCCCCTCCGACCAACTCATTATGGGGATGCCGCTGTATACGCGGGATTGGAGCCTAAGCAGCACTGGAGCTACGTTGTCTTCCGAGGACATCACCCTCGCGGATCAAAATAACCGGATCAACCAATACGGCCTGAAGCCGAAATGGAACGACACGTTGGGCCAGTACACCATGGAGTATCGCAAGAACGGCACGATCCACAAAATTTGGCTGGAGGATGCCCGTTCCCTTTCGGAGAAGCTGAGGTTAGGCGCGAGGTTGGGAGTGGCCGGTTATGCTTACTGGCACATCGGCGGCGAATCGCCGGACATCTGGACGAGTCTGAAAAACGCGGAGAAATACGCAGGATATTCGTTTAAGTAACAAGCAATCATATGTAAATCATACGTTAAAGAAATGACCACCTTTGAGACAGAGCGATGCTGCTTCTCTTGGGTGGTCTTTTGGTGAAGGGCTATTGTTTAGACAAAAAAACAGCCCCTGCTGGAGAGCCCTGCAAAAGTCAACCTAAAATCTGTAAAAAAACAAACCCCGTGCCACGTAGGTACTGGATTTGTTATATAATAAAAAGAAACCGAGAGAGATGGGACCATTGCTACAGTCTGCCAAACAAATGACGGCATCTTTCCATGCCGAACTATACAAACTCATTCCCGAAGACCATCAATTGCGTAAAATTCATGAAGTCATCGACTTCTCTTTCATTCATGAACTAGTTCGTTCTTCTTACTCTGAATATTATGGGAGACCGGCTAACGAGCCAGAGCTCCTGTTTCGTTTGCTGTTTTTGCAGGTTCTTACAATCTGTCCGACGAACGGATGATCCAAGAAGCACAGGTAAACCTTGCTTATGCGGCAAAACGCCTATTCCGTGTCGTAGTCAAAAAGCATCCGAAGCTCGAAAAGAAACTCCCGCGGCTACCGGAACTGAAGAAAGATCAGGAGGATGCGGATTTCGTGATTTGCCCGGCAGGTGAGCACAGTATTCGTAAAGCTGTACAAGGAAGCAAGAAAAGTGGCGAAAGCCGTTCACTTGTCTTTTACTTCGATACGGAGAGGTGCAAGACTTGCCCGCTTAGAGAAGGTTGCTTGAAACCGGGAGCGAAAAGCAAGACCTATTCCATTCGGATGGTGGCAGAGCACTTCAAGGAACAAATCGAATTTGAGAACAGTGATACGTTTAAAGAACGCATTCGCCGCCGACCGATCATTGAACATAAGAATGCCGAACTGAAAAGATTTCATGGGATGACCAAGGTCAAATACCGTGGTCTATTTCGCATGCGAATACAAGCCGTACTTACCGCTTTCGTGGTAAACGTGAAGCGAATGGTAAAGCTGAAAGAACAAATGCAGCCCGCCTCTTAAGGGAGAACGGACTGCATTTATTTGTTTTATGCCACATCTTAGTCGGAAGCCCCAGCGTCTTATGCCCTCAACCCAAAATGAGGGTGTTTTGCAGGGCTCTTCTGCTGGAGGTTGCTAACATACACTATGCATTTCCGAAGGAAGCCGGGTCTTGCCGCCAGGACTTTAATAGCTCCAGGTCTTCCGGCTGAATATCCCCGCGCTGTACGGCCACATCCATCAATACCGTATAGTTGGATAAGGTTTGCAGCGGGATGTCGGCTTCAGCAAACGCCTGCACCGCTTTGTCGAGCTGATAGCTGAAGATCGCCAGCACGGCCAACGGTTCTGCACCCGCATCACGCACCGCCTGCGCCGCTTTGATCGAGCTGCCGCCGGTAGAGATCAAATCCTCGATGACGACGACCTTCTGCCCTGGCTTAATCAGGCCTTCGATTTGATTCTCCTTGCCATGTCCTTTCGCCTTATCGCGAATATAGGCCATCGGCAGCCCCAGCTTCTGCGCCGTAAACGCGGCATGCGGAATGCCGGCCGTAGCCGTTCCAGCGATCACCTCGGCCTCCGGATAGTCTTTACGGATCAGCGCGGCAAACGATTCAGCGATCAGATCGCGGATATGAGGATAGGACATCGTGAGACGGTTGTCGCAATAAATTGGCGATTTGATCCCGGAGGTCCAAGTAAACGGCTGATGCGGACGAAGCGCAACGGCTCCGATCTCCAGCAGGCTGCTGGCAATTTGCGCTTCGACGGATGGGGTATTTGTCATGCTACATCATCTCCTTAATGATCGTCTCCGCGGCTTCACGCGGGTTGGGGGCGGCGATGATCGGGCGGGCAACGACGATATAGTCCGTGCCTTGCGCCATCGCTTCGCCAGGGGTTAACGTGCGCGTTTGATCGCCTTTGGGGCTGTTCGCCGGACGAATCCCCGGTGTCACCGTCAGGAAGGCTTGTCCGCACTTCTCCTTAATTGCTGTAACCTCCAGCGGGGAGGCGACCACACCGTCCAAACCGGCTGAACGGGCCAGGTCCGCGTAATGCACGACAGAGGCTTCGACTTCGCCCGGGATGCCGATCTGCTCATTCATCACTTGCTTGCTGGTGCTCGTCAGCTGCGTAACCGCGATGATCTTCGGCATCGCCAGCGACGGGTCGGCTTCCAACGCCGCCAACGCTCCTTCTTTCGCCGCCTTCATCATATCGAGCCCTCCGGCAGCATGCACGTTAAACAGATCTACGCCGAGCTTGGTGACGCTGTTGGCACCACCTCTTACGGTGTTGGGAATATCATGCATTTTAACATCGAGAAAAACGGAGTATCCCCGCTGCTTTAATTCCCGGATCAGCTCCGGACCCGCCGCGTAGAATAGCTGCAGCCCCACCTTCATGAAGCAAGGGATGCCTTCCAGCTCCTTCAGCAGCTTCCGCGCCTGCTCCGCATCAGGGACATCGAGGCCCACGATCAGCTTCCCGGCCGCTTCTTCAAACGAACGCAAATCCGCTCTCCTCCATTCATGCTTGCGGCTCCGAAGCATCCTGCTTCCGAGCCGCCTTTTTCTTTGTCCTCTAACAGACCTGAGAGACCTTATTTATCCATTTCCCGGCTATTTCCCGCTGTAACGGACTCCATGGACTTTATTCAGCCCTCATGGAGCCACTCAGCTGCGATTTAAGCGAAATAAGGTCTCCTCGGTCCGTTAGAAATCACCATACGCCTAAAATCAGGTCAATAACGCCTCTGGTGTCCGTTAGCGCCTGCGATTAAAGCGCGGGCATCGCTTGGGAAGAGAAGTTGATCGTCTCCAACATCTCCAGCAGCGCCCGAACCGTATCCAGCGAGGTCATGCAGACAACGCCGTTCTCCACCGCTTCCCGGCGAATCCGGAAGCCATCGCGCTCCGGCTCTTTGCCCTTCGTCAAGGTGTTGATTACGAAGTGAGCTTCTCCGTTCCGGATCAGATCGAGGATGTTCGGCACCCCTTCGGACAGCTTGTAAACCGTCGTCACATGAATCCCCGCCTCGATCAGCGCAGAAGCTGTACCGTCGGTAGCAATGATCTTGTACCCCAGGCGGTAGAAGCCGCGCAACAGCTCAACCGCTTCTTGCTTATCCTTGTCGGCTACCGTAGCGATAATCGCCCCGGTCGAAGGAATCTTCATTCCCGCGCCGATCAAGCCTTTATACAGCGCCTTGGCGTATTGCGGATCGCGGCCCATGACCTCGCCGGTCGATTTCATTTCCGGCCCCAGCGTCGGCTCAACGCGGCGCAGCTTCGCGAAGGAGAATACCGGCACCTTCACCGCAACCTGATGGCTTTCCGGCCACAGGCCATTGGAGTAGCCCAAGTCGCTTAGCTTCGTACCGAGAATACATTGAGTTGCCACGTTTGCCATTGGAATGTTTGTCACTTTGCTCAGGAACGGTACCGTACGCGAAGAGCGCGGGTTCACCTCGATGACAAACACTTCGTTGTTGTAGATCACGAACTGGATGTTCACCAGACCCACCGTCTTCAGCTCGCGGGCGATTTTGACCGTGATCTCAACGATCTTCTCCTTCAGCTCTGCCGACAGATGCTGCGGTGGATACACGGCAATCGAGTCCCCGGAGTGAACCCCGGCACGTTCGATATGCTCCATGATCCCCGGGATCAGCACCGTCTCCCCATCGCTGATAGCGTCGACCTCTACCTCTTTACCTAGCATATAGCGGTCGATCAGGACCGGATGCTGCGGATTGATGTTCACCGCTTCTTCCATGTAGCGCAGCAATTCCTGGTCGGAGTAGACGATTTCCATCGCCCGGCCGCCCAGTACATACGAAGGTCTAACCAGTACCGGATAACCGAGCGCTTGAGCGGTTCCAACCGCTTCTTCTACAGAGGTTACCGTGCTGCCCTTCGGCTGAGCGATGCCCAGCTTCGACAGGAGCGCTTCGAACTTCTTGCGATCCTCCGCTTCGTCGATGCTTTCCAGCGAGGTTCCGAGGATGCGAACGCCTGCCGCTTGCAGCGGCGCCGCCAAGTTGATCGCCGTTTGGCCGCCGAACTGAACGATAACGCCCACCGGCTTCTCCTCTTCGATGACGTTCATGACATCCTCGAAGAACAGCGGTTCAAAGTAGAGGCGATCCGACGTGTTAAAGTCCGTGGATACCGTCTCCGGGTTGTTGTTGATGATTACCGCTTCGTAGCCGGCTTTTTGAATCGCCCAAACCGCGTGTACCGTCGAGTAGTCAAACTCGATGCCTTGCCCGATACGAATCGGTCCGGAGCCAAGCACCACGATCTTCTCTTTGTCCGTTTGAACGACTTCGTTCTCCGTTTCATAGGTCGAGTAGTAGTAAGGCGTAGAGGCTTCAAATTCAGCCGCGCACGTATCTACCATTTTGTAAACCGGCTTCAGTCCATGCTCCTTGCGGAAGCTCCTCACTTCAGCCTCCGTCAGGTGCGTGCCTGTCGGCTGTCCGGCGGCACGCAGTTCGGCAATCGCCCGGTCAGTAAACCCTAAGCGCTTCGCTTCATACAGCGTTTCATAGGAAAAGAACTCTTCTCCCGCAATCCGTTTCTCGAATTCCACCAAACGCTCGATTTTATCAAGGAACCACCAGTCGATTCCGGTCAGATCATGAATGAGCTGCAGCTTGTAGCCGCGGCGGAACGCTTCGGCAATCAGGAACAGTCGCTCGTCGTCCGCTTTGATCAAGCGATTTCTCAGCGTTTCATCGTCGATCTTCTCCACGCCTTTCAGATAGAGGCGATGCGTGCCGATCTCAAGCGAACGGACCGCTTTATGAATCGACTCTTCGAAGGTCCGGCCAATCGCCATAACTTCGCCGGTCGCTTTCATCTGCGTGCCCAGCTTGCGGTTGGCGTGAACGAATTTATCAAACGGCCAGCGCGGGATTTTGCTGACGATGTAGTCCAGCGTCGGCTCGAAGCAGGCGTATGTCTGCCCCGTAACCGGGTTGATGATTTCGTCCAGCGTGTAGCCCAGCGCGATTTTGGCTGCCATTTTCGCGATCGGATAACCCGTCGCTTTAGACGCGAGCGCCGACGAACGGCTGACCCGCGGATTTACTTCGATAACGTAGTATTGGAAGCTTTGCGGATCCAGTGCGAACTGCACGTTACAGCCGCCTTCGATGTTCAGCGCGCGGATAATCTTCAGCGAAGCCGAACGGAGCATTTGATACTCGCGGTCAGACAGCGTTTGGCTTGGCGCAACGACGATACTGTCCCCGGTATGTACGCCCACCGGGTCGAAGTTCTCCATGTTGCAGACAACGATACAGTTGTCGTTCGCATCGCGCATCACTTCGTATTCGATTTCCTTCATGCCGGCGATCGATTTCTCGATCAAGCATTGGCCGATCGGGCTGTAACGAATCCCCGACGCTACCGTCTCGCGCAGCTCCTCTTCCGTAGCGCAGATCCCGCCGCCGGTACCGCCCAGCGTATACGCCGGACGAACGATTACCGGATAGCCAATTTCGTTTGCGAATTCCAGCGCTTCTTCCACCGAGGTGATGATCGCGCTTTCCGGCACCGGCTGCTCCAGCTCGCGCATCAGCTCGCGGAACAGGTCGCGGTCTTCCGCTTTCTCAATCGAGGTCAGCTGTGTGCCAAGGAGCTTCACATTCTCGCGCTCCAGCACGCCTGCGCGGGCCAGCTCCACCGCCATGTTCAGACCGGTTTGCCCGCCGAGCGTGGGCAGCAAGCCGTCCGGCCGCTCCTGGCGAATGATTTGGGTGACGAATTCCAGCGTGATCGGTTCAATATAAACCTTGTCGGCCATGTTGGTGTCGGTCATGATCGTCGCCGGGTTGCTGTTGATCAGCACCACCTCGACGCCCTCTTCCTTCAGCGCTTGGCAAGCTTGCGTTCCGGCGTAATCGAACTCAGCCGCCTGACCGATAACGATCGGTCCGGAACCGATGACGAGAATTTTCTTAAGGTCTTTGTTGATCGGCATTGATTTACAGTTCTCCTTTCGCAGCGGCCATCAGTTCGGCTTGGCGAGGCTTTTGCGGATTTTGCCGCTTGTGCTCGCGGATCATCTCGATGAATCGGTCGAACAGGTAGCTGTTATCGTACGGTCCCGGTGCCGCCTCTGGGTGGTATTGCACAGAGAAGGCCGGGTATTTCTTATGCTTCAAGCCTTCGATGGTTTTGTCATTGTTGTTGATATGCGTCACTTCCAGCTCCGTCCCCGCGATGGACGCTTCGTTGACGGTGTATCCATGGTTTTGCGACGTGATGTAGCAGCGGCCGGTGGCCAGCTCTTTCACCGGGTGGTTCCCGCCGCGATGGCCAAATTTCAGCTTTTCCGTATCGGCGCCGCAGGCGAGGGCAAACAGCTGGTGACCCAGGCAAATGCCGAAGATCGGGTATTCGCCAAGCAGCTCGGAAATCATCTTCACCGCATGCGGCACGTCTTTCGGGTCCCCCGGTCCGTTCGACAGCTGGATCCCGTCTGGATGCAGGCGGCGGATTTCATCCGCGGTCGTATCATGCGGGACGATCACCACGTCGCAGTCGCGTTTGTTCAGCTCGCGCAGAATGCCGCTTTTCGCGCCGAAGTCGACCAGCACGATGCGTTCCTTCGAGCCGGGACTGCTGTACACGTGCTTCGTCGAGGTTTGCGCCACTTGATTGCGCAGCTCGGCGATGCTGGTCGCCAGCATCATTTCTTTTAATTCCTCCACCGATTTATTTGAGGTCGTCAAAATCCCTCTCATCGTCCCCTGATGGCGGATAAGTCGCGTCAGCATGCGCGTATCGATGTCGGCAATGCCGGGAATTCCGTATTCCTTCAGCAGGTCACCCAAATTGTACTGTGCCCGCCAGTTGCTTGGGGTCGGTTCATAGCGGCGAACGACAAAGCCGTGGATCGACGGCGTAATCGATTCAAAGTCATCGCGCGAAATGCCGTAGTTCCCGATCAGCGGATACGTCATCGTAACGATTTGTCCGCAATAGGAAGGATCCGACAGCACCTCTTGGTACCCCGTAATTCCCGTATTAAAAACGACCTCGCCGGTTTTGTCTCCTTCCGCTCCGAATGAGGTTCCGGTAAACAACGTGCCGTCCTCCAACAATAGTCTTGCCTGCATCCTGAAGCACTCCTTTATCCATAAGCTTAACTACTATTTTCTTATCCGCCCGTTAACGGGTCAGTTCTCGTTCATCGTTCCATACCAGTCTTCCTCGGACGATCGTTGCGACCGGCCAGCCCTTCAGCTTCCAACCGGCAAACGGGGTGTTGCGTCCCTTTGAGGCGAAGTCCTCAGGATCAACCGTCCGTTCCGCCTCCAGATCAACGATCGTCAGATCCGCTGGAGCTCCTGGAACCAAACGTCCGGCTTCCAGGCCAAACACCCGCGCCGGATCCGCAGTCATCCGCTGCACCAGCATCTCCAGACTCCAGCGGCCAGTTGCCACAAACTTCGTATATAACAGCGGGAAGGCCGTCTCAAAACCAACGATGCCAAACGGTGCCAGCTGCATGCCTTTCGCTTTTTCCTCTTCGCTGTGCGGAGCATGGTCCGTTACGATGATGTCGATCGTGCCGTCCTCCAGCGCGGCGATGCAGGCTTCCACATCTCGGCGGGAACGCAGCGGCGGGTTCATTTTCCAGTTGGCATCCAATCCGGGGATATCCTCCTCCGACAAAACCAGATGGTGCGGACACACCTCCGCGGTGACGTTGATGCCAAGCTGCTTCGCCTGACGAATCAGCCGAATCGACTGCTCCGTGCTGACGTGGCACACATGGTAGTGAACCCCGGTCGCTTCCGCCAGCAAAATATCCCGCCCGACATGAATCGCCTCCGATTCGTTCGGGATCCCTTTCAGTCCGTGCTTGCGGGCGAATTCCCCTTCAGCCACCGGCGCACCTTCCACCAGTGAATTGTCTTCGCAGTGGGCAATCACCGGCATCCCAAGCGCAGCGGCCTGCCGCATCGCATCCTTCATCATTTGCGCGCTTTGCACGCCCACGCCGTCATCGGTGAAGCCGATAGCACCGGCCTCTTTCAAAGCGGCAAAGTCCGTCAGCTCACGGCCCAGCTCGCTTTTGGTGATCGCCGCATAAGGCAGCACGTTCACCAGCCCGGCTTCCTCAGCCTTCTGCTTCACATAGCGGACTGTGTCCGGATTGTCGGTCACCGGCCGAGTGTTCGGCATGCAAGCGATGGTGGTGAATCCCCCTTTCGCTGCCGAACGCGAACCGCTTTCGATCGTTTCTTTATGTTCATACCCCGGTTCCCGCAAATGGACGTGCATATCGATAAATCCCGGAGTGACCAGTCTGCCTCCTGCATCGATCACCTGCGTCCCTTCCTCGGCGACCGGCTGCTCAATGGGTCCGGTTTTCTCGATGTTCGAGATCACTCCGTTTTCGATGACGATTTGAGCGAATTCTTGTTCTCCTTGTTCGTTTAAGATCTTGGCATTCATTACGACAAGCCGCATTCTGTTTTCTCCCCCCGCTGATTTTGAAGTACGATCCGAAAAATAACGTCCATCGCCCGTCGCCTAAGCTTCCAGGCACTCTACCTATTTGCTACAGCAAAGCGCGTTCCAGAACCGCCATGCGGATTGGAACCCCGTTTTGCATCTGCTTGAAGATGCGGGATTGCGGGTGCTCCACCACCGCATCGTCGATCTCAACGCCCCGGTTCACTGGTGCCGGGTGCATGATCAGCGCGTGCGGCGCAAGGCTCGCGGCCCGCTCCTCCGTCAAGCCGTAATGCAGTCGATATTCTTCGGCCGACTTAATCAGCCCGCCAACATGGCGTTCCAGCTGCACTCGCAGCATCATCACCACATCGGCGCAAAGCGCTTCGTCCATCGGAACGTAAGGCGCATACGCGCTGAGCTCCGGTGCTTGCATATTGTCCGGCGCGCACAGCTTCACTTCGGCGCCGAATTTTTGCAGCGCCCACAGATTCGAACGTGCAACCCGGCTATGCTTGATATCCCCGATGATCGATACCTTCAGCCCGCCGAGTTCCCCGAAGTGCTGCCTCATCGTATATAGATCCAGCAGCGCTTGCGTCGGATGCTCATTGTTGCCGTCTCCGGCATTCACCAGCGGTACCGATACCCGCTTCGCCAACTCCTCCAGCACACCGATCGGCTTCAACCGGATCACCCCGGCGTCAATCCCCATCGATTCCAACGTGCGAACCGTGTCGTAAATCGACTCGCCTTTCTCTACGCTGGAGGCGGCTGCCGCGAAGTTCAGCACCTGGGCACCCAGCCGTTTCTCTGCCATCTCAAACGAGAAGCGGGTGCGCGTACTGTTTTCGAAAAACATATTCGCAACAAAGTGCTCCTTCAGCACCGGAATCATCTTCTCTTCCTTGGCATCCCAATAGGCGGCCCGGTCGAGAATCGAGGAAATTTCCGCTGTGCTTAAATCCTTCAGCCCGAGGAGGCTGCGTTCTTTCAGTGCGGTTGCGGTCAGCGCCATCTTAGTTCCCCTCCCGTGCATGCAGGATGCGAACCAGATCGGTGCCGTCATGCTCGGTCAAGAGCACTTCGATTTCTTCCGATCGCGAGGTTGGAACGTTCTTGCCAACGTAATCAGCCCGGATCGGCAACTCCCGGTGTCCCCGGTCGGCGAGCACCGCCAACTGGATCGACTCCGGACGGCCGCAATCCATGATCGCGTCCATGGCAGCCCGAATCGTCCGTCCCGTGTAGAGGACATCGTCGAACAGGATCACTTTCTTGCCTTGAATCGATACCGGGAACGTGGCCTTGGCAGCCCCTTGGGCAGCATCCACTTTGTCGTCGCGATAGTTCGTTACGTCAAGCTCGCCCCATGGAATGGCGGTTCCTTCGATGCTCTCCAAGCGTTCAGCCAGCCGTTTCGCGAGGTAGACCCCTCTTGTTTTGATGCCGGCCAATACACAACCCTCGATGCCTTTGTTACGTTCCAATATTTCATGTGCAATTCTTGTCAGTGCCCTCCGAATCGCGGTTTCGTCCATAATGATATGACTTTCGTTGCTCACAGCTGCGACCTCCTTAGGGATAGGGTCACCTTGCATCGGTCCGTGATAGGCGCATAAAAAAACTCCTTGCCCGATATCCAGGCAAGGAGTCTTCAGCCATAGTTAACCTATGACTATCATGTAGGATTTGGGTATAGAGAACCGACTTAAATAAGCGCAGTTCGCCCATTTCCCCATTCACGTTACCTTGCCAGCCTCACGGGACTGAATTAAAGGTGCTTATGGTTTACATGAATTATGACAGAATGAAATTAGCCTGTCAAGACACCCTGCCGAGTTGGTAACCCCCCGATGCTAAGGTTGATTCATCTCCCGTGTTGAAGCCTGCTGTGATGCAGTTTTTAATAATTATACATTCAATGTTATATTTATTCAACCTTTAGTTTTCCCGGCTTATCCTTGATCTAAAGCTGGTTAATCAGCGCTCACTCCGTTCCTGATCTCTGTATAATCTCCCTAACATTCTGAATATTTAACCGGGATTCCAGGTGATGTAGGACAGCAAGGCCATAACGCAGAACAGGAGACTTGACGTAACGCTGATCAGAAACGCTATTTGGAGAAAAATGGGGCCTCATGCAACGTAACGCTTACAGGGGAGCTTATTTGCGATTTTTCAGTGCAAATGAGGTAGGTTTTGCCTAAATAAGACAGCTGGCCAGCGTTAAACGTAAAAATCTATGATTTTCGCCAAAATAAGCATTCTGGCAAGCGTTAGAGCAAAAGCGGCACCGGCATCGGCATCAACAACAGCAACAGCAACAGCAGCAGTAACCAGTAGCTGCAACAGCAAAACCAACATCAGCATCAGCAGAACCCATCAGCACCACAGCAGCAACAACATCAGCAACAACATCAGCAACAACATCAGCAACAGCATAATCAACAGTAGCCCCCAGCTCCAGCAGAACCTGCACAGCACCGGCACACCACCACTAGCATCAAAAGCATCAGAATCAGCAACACAAACACCAACACTAGTATCAGCCACCAGCAGCAACAGCGGAATCCTCAAATCACACATCCTCCACACAAATCAAAAAACGCCCCTTGGATCAACCCAAGAGGCGTTATGGTCTAATTTCTTCTCTTAAAAAATAAACTTCAAATCGCCAAGGCGGCGTTTGATTTCGGAAATGACGCGGCGTTCTTCTTCTTCACCGTCGGCGATAAACGTCACGGAGAACCGCACGTAATGGCCGGCATCGTCCCACGGCACCGTGGAAATCAGCTTCTCCCGGATCAAGAACTGCGAGAAGTCTTCGGCCGTCTCAAACGTTGGTCCGCCTTCCACACCCTTCGGCGCTTGCACATAGAGAAAGAACGATCCCTTCGGCTTCTTCGCCTTAAAGCCCAAGTCGTTAAGGGCGTTCACCAGCAGCTCGTGGCGGCGCGAATATTTCTCAGCGATGCGCTCCGTGATTTCCGGATGGGCCAGCCCGTAAGCTGCCGCTTTCTGAATTGCGATAAACTGGCCGGAATCGTTGTTGTCCTTCACGTCGCTGAACGCTTTAATGATCAGCGGGTTGCCGGCAACAAACCCGATTCTCCACCCCGTCATGTTGTACGACTTGGATAAGGAGTGCAGCTCGACACCTACGTCCTTCGCCCCTGGCACGGACAAGAAGCTCAGCGGCTTCAAGCCGTCATAAGTCAAAGCAGCATACGGTGCATCGTGTACGATCACGACATGATATTTCTTCGCCCAGTCCACGACTTTGGCAAAAAACTCCTTTGTCGCGCTCGCGCCCGTCGGATTGTTCGGGTAATTCAAATACATCAGCTTGGCCTTACGTGCGATCTCTTCCGGAATCGCGTCCAAATCCGGCAGGAAGTCATTTTCCTCCGTCAACGGCACCGTATAAACCTCGCCGCCCAAATACTTCGTATGGGTCCCGATAATCGGGTAACCCGGCACGGTCATAATCGTGATATCACCAGGATTGATGAAGCAAGAAGGCAGCATGGCGATCGCCGGCTTGGAGCCGATCGAGTGCACCACTTCCGTAACCGGATCGATGCCTTCAACGCCAAAAACATCATGAAGATACTTTGCCGCCGCTTCCTTGAACTCGGCGATACCGTTGTCAGCGTACCCGCGGTTCTCGCGTTTCGCTGCTTCCTCCGCCAGCTTGGCCACGATGCCGGCATCGGCCATGTCGTCCGGTTCGCCGACGCCCATGTCGATCAGCTCAATATCAGGAAAATCCTTCTTCGCAGCTGCTTTGGCACGTTTGATTTTCTCAAATTTATAAATAGCGGTGTCTTTGCCGTAATTTGCCCCGCCAATGCGCTCTGCAAATTGCTGTTGAATATAAGTTTCCTGTCCATTCAGCGTACTCATCTCAAACGTCCATCTCCTTCGTATTCATGAAAAAATCCATCCTCAAATGGTTCGAACTCGCACTTTAAATATGCAGGAATTCGGCCTATTTAGAGAATGGATTAATCACCTGATCGTTTGTACTTTTTGATCAAGCTGTCTCCTGGAGGTGAACATTTTATAGGTTGAACAACCATTTCTGAACAATTTTCTTAACGGTTTCTTAATGATTGCAACACATTTTCCATATCCGCAGGGATCGGCGCGCTGAACTCCAAATACCGTCCGTCTTCCGGATGATCAAACCCCAGCACAGCGGCATGCAACGCTTGTCCGTCCATTTTGATTCCTTTGCTGCGTCCATACAGCGGGTCTCCCACCAACGGATGGCCGATAAACTTCATATGCACGCGGATTTGATGCGTTCGTCCGGTTTCCAGCTTGAGCTCAAGCAGCGTATAATCGCCAAACCGTTCAACCACTTGAAAATGCGTTACCGCATGCTTGCTGTTCCGTTCAATCACTGTATACATTTTGCGGTCATGGGGATCGCGGCCAATCGGCGCATCCACCGTGCCTTGGTCATGGCTGACGTTGCCATGCACCAGAGCATAATATTTCCGCGTCACCGTATGTGCCTTCAGCTGAGCCGCCAACGAGGCGTGCGCTTTATCGTTCTTAGCCGCCATGATCAGGCCCGACGTGTCCTTGTCGATCCGATGCACGATCCCAGGCCGAAGCTCGCCGTTGATGCCCGACAGGTCCTTGCAGTGGAACATCAAGGCGTTCACCAGCGTCCCGGAAGTATGACCCGGTGCCGGGTGCACAACCATGCCGCGCGGCTTGTTGACGACGATGACATCACTGTCTTCATAATAAATTTCGAGCGGAATGTCTTCGGGCACGATTTCCGTTGGCTCTGCCTCCGGAATCACCAGCACGATGCGGTCGCCTTCTGCCAGCTTGTAATTTGCTTTCACCGGGGCCCCGTTTACAACCAAGTTCCCCGCTTCAATCCACAACTGAATCTGGCTACGAGAGAACTCTTCACCCAGCTGCGTTTTTGCATATTTATCGATTCGCTCTTTCGCGTCGGCCGGTCCGGCCACCCACTCGAGCTTCTCCTCTTCAAAATCCTCTAGTGTTTGATCCAAACTCATACGTTTTCCTCATGCTCCTGTTGAGCTGCGGTCTGCTTCTCCCGGCGAAGCTCCAGCAGCGAATCCAAAATGATCAGCGCCACGCCAACAACAATGCAGGAATCCGCAACGTTAAAAATCGGGAACGTGTACGAACCGAAATTAAACATCAGAAAATCAACGACTTCCCCGCTGACGGCACGATCGAGGAAATTGCCGATTGCCCCGCCAAGCACCAGAGACAACGCCACCGGCAGCATTTTGTTGGGTTGATTTTTTACTTTAAGCAAATACCAGACGATCCCAATCACCACAACCGTAGTCACCACAATAAAAAACCAGCGCTGATTCTGCAAAATGCCAAACGCCGCGCCGCGGTTCCGATGGGAGGTAATCAGGAAAAAGTTGCCGATCACCGGGATCTGTTCCCCGATCGTCAGTCCGGTTGCAATCCAATATTTCGTGCCTTGATCAACCAGAAAAACGATTAATGCAATCAAAAAGTATACCACGCGGTCCGTCACCTCGTTTTTCATTTCCCGCTCGCAACAAGCGGCAGGATATTCCTCTTCTAAGCCTTGTATATTGTAGCACAGCCGGAAATGGCCCGTCCATGCGCGAAAGGATTTTCCTTAGGTATTTCGTCATGGTTCTGCACAAAATACCGCTAGGAGAGACGTTACAAATCACCGCTCTAGATGCAGGAAGGAAGGAGCAACACATGCCGCATTTGACGAAAGCCCAACTCGCGGAGCTTACCGCAAAACTGCAGGAAACCAAGTCCGCTTTAACCGAACAGTTGTCGGATAATGACCATTACGGTATGAATGAATCGATGCGCGATAATACCAATGAGCTGAGCCAGATCGATAATCACCCCGGGGACCTCGGTTCGGAAGTCTACGAGCGGGGAAAAGACCTCGCGCTCGCCGAGCATCATGAGCTGCATTTGGCCCGGGTCGAGGATGCGCTCGAACGGATCGAGGACGGCAGCTACGGCTACTGCGCGACGTGCGGCAAGCCGATCAGCTACGAACGGCTCCGTGCGATCCCGGAAACGGCCTACTGCAAGGATCACAGCCCCCAATCGTTCGTGTCAGCCAAACGGCCGATTGAGGAAATCTTCTTGTCCCCTCCTTTTGGCCGCACGAGCCTGGATGAACGCGAGGACCAAAATGGCTTCGACGGGGAGGATGCTTGGCAAATCGTCGAGAGCTACGGTACTTCGAATTCACCGGCGATGGCCGAGGACCGGGAAATCGATGATTATAACGATATGGAAATCGAAGCATCCGAAGAGCTCGACGGATTTGTGGAGCCTTACGAGTCCTTTGTTGCCACCGATATTTACGGCAAAAACGTCTGCTTTTACCGCAATGGGGTTTACCGGAAACATATGAGTGCCACGGAGCATTTGGATAGCGAAGATTCGCTCGGAACCGGCCCTAATACGTATTAAGCTCCAGCTGTCTTTGCACGATCCGCACGATGTCCGCGATATAGTCGCCGATGATCGGCAGATTCAGCGCCCCCAGGATCTGCAGGATGTAGATGATCGTTGCCGCAAAAAAGGTAAACCCGATTGCGATCCCCACCCCCCGGGCTGTTCCGGACAACAGGTTCAACCAGATCAAGCGCCACGGGCGGTTTAGCAGTTCGGTGTATTCGGCGATCCGCGATTTCTCTAGCTGCCTGGTCCAATTCAAGGTCAGGCGGTATACGGCGTTCATCTGCTCCTCCGGCGTTTTTGGCAAAGGTTCCGCCGCCGCAGGTACCGCAGGTTCAGGCCTCGGTTTTCGACGAATCATTTACACCCCATCCTTTGCTCCCCAGTGTATCCCAAAACACAAACGAGCCCGTTCTCCATCCCGAGAGACCGCAGGCTCGTTTGCTTCAATTACTAATATTATGACCTTCCTGGAAAAGCTCCATTCAGGCGAATCTGCCATTTCCCCTTAACGGTTAAGCATCAATCGAAATGGCGATCGTTTTACTGCCGAGATCCACCGTTTCTGCCGGGCCTTGCGGCTTGCCGAAGGCGACGTCCGTGATCAAGACGTTCTCACGCAGCACATGTTCAAACGCGGTGATGGCCGCTTTTAATTCATCGTCAACATCCAAGGTGAGGTGTACCCGTTTCTCGATCGGCAGATCGAGCTTCTTACGGGTATCCTGCACCGCGCGGACGACTTCACGCACCCAGCCTTCTTGTTCCAGCTCCGGCGTGATGTCCGTGTTAAGCGCAACGGTTATGCCGTAACCGGAAGCGGAAGCGTAGCCCGGCTTTGCTTGTTTCTCAACGAGCAATTCGTCCGCAGTAACCGTCAGCTCTTCGCCTTCCGGCGAGGTCACGGTAAATTGACCTTGCTCCACGATGGCGCGGGTTTGCTCCGGTGCGAGATTCTTCAGGTAGCCTTGCAGGAAGCCGATGTTTTTGCCGTATTTCTTGCCGGCCACCTTCAGGTTCATCTTCAGCGTGAAATCAACGAACCCGCTGTCGCTCGTTTCGATCTCGATCGCTTTGACGTTGATCTCTTCCTTGATGATGTCTTCGTATTCACTCACCGCAAACTCCCGGTCCATGGAGACGATCAGGCTGGACAACGGCTGACGCGTTTTGATGCCGCTCTCGTTGCGGACGTTGCGGGCCAGCTCAACGATTTGCCGTGCGCTCTCCATGTCTTGTTCCAGCGCCAGATCGATCAGCGATTCATCCGCTTGCGGATAATCGGCCAGGTGGACGCTTTCCCCGCCGCCCAGGTTGGTGAAAATATCCTCGGCGATCAACGGAGCAAACGGAGCGATCACCTTGGAGATCGTGAGCAACACGTGAGTCAGCGTTTGGTAAGCGGACAATTTGTCTTCGTTCAGGCCGCTGCCCCAGAACCGGTCGCGGGAGCGGCGGATATACCAGTTACTGAGCTCATCGATAAACCCTTCGATCGCTTGCGAGGAGTTCACGAAGTCGTTAACCGCCAGGCCTTTGTCTACCACCTGAATCAAGCTGTTCAGACGGGACAGAATCCAGCGGTCCAGCTTATTCTCGGAAGGACGGTAAGCGTGCTCCTCCGGTTTGTAGCCGTCGATGCCGGCGTAGAGCGTCAGGAACGCATGGGTGTTCACCAGCGTATCCACGACTTTGGATTTGGCTTCAGCTACGATGCCTTTGGAGAACCGTTTGCTGTTCCAAGGCGCACTGTCGGACAAGAGTGCCCAACGGAATGCGTCCGTGCCAAACTCGTTGATGATTTCCCAAGGATCGATGACATTGCCTTTGGATTTGGACATCTTCTGCCCGTTTTCGTCCAGCACGTGGCCGGTGGCGATGACGGCTTTGTACGGCGCTTTGCCGGTGAACAAGGTAGACACGGCCAGCAAGCTGTAGAACCAGCCGCGCGTTTGGTCGATCCCTTCGCAGATCATGTCCGCCGGGAATTGCTCCGCGAACGTCTCTTGGTTCTCAAACGGATAATGATGCTGGGCAAACGGCATCGAACCGCTGTCGAACCAAACGTCGATGACTTCGCTCGTCCGTTCCATCACGCCGCCTTCGCAATGCGGGCAATGCACCTTCACTTCGTCGACATATGGCTTATGCAACTCCAGATCCTCACTGACATGGCCTACTGCATACTCACGCAGCTCGGCGATGCTGTGCGGTGCGAACTGCCCGCCGCAATCCGGACAAACCCATACGTTCAGCGGAGTACCCCAATAGCGGTTCCGGCTGATGTTCCAGTCGACCAGCTCTTCGAGGAACTTCCCGAAGCGGCCTTCACGGACATGCCCTGGATACCAATCCACAGAATTGTTGTTGGCGATCAGCTGATCCTTCACTGCCGTTGTTTCGATAAACCAGCTCTCCATCGCATAGTAGAGCAGCGGCGATTTACAACGCCAGCAGAACGGATAGCTGTGCTCGTATTTCTCTTTGCTGTACAGCGTTCCTTGCTCGGACAGCATCTTCACGATGTCGAGGTCGCAGTCCTTGACGAAGCGGCCGGCAAAATCAGTCACCACATCCGTATAACGACCTTGGCCGTTCACGACGCTGACGAAGGTGATGCCGTTCTCGCGGCAAGTACGATAGTCGTCTTCCCCGTGAGCCGGTGCCATGTGAACGATCCCTGTACCGCTGGCATCGGTAACAAACGAAGCGCCAACGATCACGTTGATGTTCTCCGCCTTGATATAGGTGAACGGCGGCGTATAGGTTTTGCCTACGAATTCCGAACCTTTATGCGTCGACAATACCGTGTAATCGCCTTTCATGACTTTTTCAACGAGGTTCTTCGCAACGATATATACGCCGTCTTCCTGCTGCACTCTAGCGTATTCCATGTCCGGATTCACAGCCAATGCCACGTGGGACGGCAGCGTCCAAGGCGTGGTCGTCCATGCCAGCACATATTCGCCGGTGTCGTTCAGCTTAAATTTCGCTGTGGCGCTGAGATCCTTCACGTCCTCATATCCTTGCGCCACTTCGTGGGAGCTGAGCGATGTTTGGCAGCAAGGGCAATACGGGCTGACGCGATGACCGCGGTACAGCAAGCCTTTGTCGTGGATCGTTGCCAGGATGTTCCACACGCTTTCGATGTAGCTGTTATTCAGGGTGATGTACGGATCGTCGAGATCCACCCAGTACGCAATCGCTTCGGTAAATTCGCGCCATTGCTTTTCGTAGCCAAACACGCTGTCTTTACATTTTTTCACGAATTCCTCAATGCCGTATTTCTCGATTTCCTGCTTGCCGGAGATGCCAAGCTCCTTCTCCACGCCCAGCTCTACCGGCAATCCGTGCGTATCCCAGCCCGCTTTGCGGACTACGCGATAGCCTTTCATCGTTTGATAGCGGCCAATGAAGTCCTTGATAACGCGGCCCAGCACGTGCCCGATATGCGGCAATCCGTTAGCCGTAGGCGGTCCTTCAAAAAAGACGTAGTTCGGCCGGCCCGCCCGATTTTCGATACTCTTTTTAAACGTATTTTCTCGGCTCCATTTGTCCAGAATCCGCAGGTCGCGCGCCCGCGCATTTTCTTTGACGTCAACCTTCTTCATGTTTCTCTTCCTTTCTTTAATCAGCCTGAAAAATAACAAAGCCCCGTCCCTAGAAGGGACGAGGCATTAGCTCGCGTTACCACCCTTGTTTCATGCGCTTGGCTCGCAGCCGCCCGTAAGGACGAGACCACAAATAGGCATGACACCTTGATCCCATACGCTTCATATGGGGTCGGTATAACGGCCGACAGCCGGCAAAGCTTACTACATCGGATTTTGATCACGAAGCAGATCAAGTAGCTAATTCAACATCGAATCTTGAATTCAGCCGAGTCTTCCGTTGCTCACGTAGGTCTTCCTACGCTCCGCTACTCAGCCTCTAGCTTCATCCAACCTTCTCGGTGCTGAAAATCCGATTTAGAAGAGTTCAGCCTTGCTTCTCCGGGAGGATCTTCCGTCCGTGCATTGAACGTTGGCTTTCAGCAGGATGCCAACTCTCTGGGGAACAAACATCACGGCGTACTGGTCCCATCATCGAATGATTCGTTATGCAAGTACAATATGTAAATAGTTATATCGTATTTGCCTTCCTCATGTCAACATCCTGCCCTCAACCTGGGTTTCCGCCCTGAAGACAAGTCATGATTGCCCTGGAAATGTCCGTTCTCCCCCTCCATTGTACATTTTCCCCCTCCTCTGTTCCTTCGATGCCTCTTTTATAATGAAAGGGATTACAATTCATGTGAGAAGGAGCGAGCATACCGATGGAGACCCTCTGGCAAGGAAAATGGATCTGGCATTCCGGTGAATCCAGCCCGCGCAACGAGTGGCGTTGTTTCCGCAAAACATTTGCGTGGACTGCAGCCCATAGCGGGCGAGCCGCGATCAAACTTACGGCGGACTCTAGATACGTACTGTACGTAAACGGGCAGCGGATTGGGCAAGGCCCTCCGCGCTCCTGGCCGTTTCGGCTGGCTTATGATGAATACGACATCGGCCATTTGCTGAGACCGGGACAAACGAACGTCATCGCCATCATGGTGATGCATTTTGGGATCAGCAACTTCTATTATTTACGGGGACGTGGCGGATTGCTGGCCCAGTTGGAGCTTGGTGACAGCTCTCCAGCCCAATTAACAGACATACCCACTCCAGCCGCTAACTCCTCTAGGCCGCAAATCCTAGCAGCAACAGACGATACGTGGTTAACCGCTGTCCATTCAGGCCATGGCCGGCGTTCCCCGCGAATGTCCTGTCAGCATGCTTTTGCCGAGAAAATCGACGCCCGGCTGTGGGACGACAACTGGATCCAACCGGATTACCAGCCCGGTCCCGAGTGGCAACCGGCCACGGTGATCGGTCCGGCGGGCTGCGAGCCTTGGGGAATGCCGGTGCCGAGGGACATTCCTTATTTGACGGAGGAACCCGTATATCCCCGGCGCATTGAACGCCTGAGCAAGGTTAAGCCCGTTCAATATACGGCGGCCATCGACCTGCGCAATCAATTTTTTCAAGAGAGCACCGATACGGCGAACTCGGCCGAATTCCTTGGATTCCTCGCTACCGTTGTTCGCTGTCATCAGAAATGCACGGTTACGCTGGGGCTCATCGATGTTGGCGGGACTTTTCGGGGCTGCAGCCTGGACGGGGTTTGGTACGATGAGAAGTCACTGACGGGTGAAGCCCCCGAACGCTTCCTCCGCCTTGAGCTTGAGCCGGGAGAGCATTTTTTGCTGATCGATGTCAGCGGAGGGACGCACGGAGGCGGGCATCATTTTGCGGTGGATGCGGAGGTGCCGCTGGAGTTCTTATCGCCTCTCTCGTTCATTCAGGCAAACCCAAACGCTCAAGAAGGCGATTCGTCCGCATTTGTAACCCTCGGCCCCTTCGACGGCGGAATCCGTTACGACCATAAACCGAGTCCTCCGATGAATCAAGCGCATCCCGATTATTTGCGGGCCCGAGGGATTGCAGATGCAGCAGGTCTTGTGCCGTTTGCGAATTGGCTCCGTCCTGTGCCCAAAGCGCTGGTCAGCGAGGAGGATGTCTTTATCCTCTCCGTGTGGAAAAGGCATGAAGCTCCCCTGTCCATTCCAAATACGCTGCAACAAGCGGTGATTCCCAGTTTCGAGCTGGCAGAGGTCCCCTGGTATCCCGACGCGGATACCGAATTCGTGATCGACTTTGGCAAAGAGTTGTCGGGTTATTTAGAGTTCGAAGTCGAAGCACCGGAGGGAGCGATCCTCGATTTTTACGGATTCGAGTTTATGCATGAAGGTCGACGCCAGGATACCTATGGATTGGACCATACGCTTCGTTACATCTGTGCCGGGGGACGACATCGGTATACGTCTCCGGTGCGACGAGGTCTGCGTTACTGTCAGGTTACCGTACGAAACGCAGCGGTTCCTGTGCGCCTCCGGTACATTCGAATGCTGCAAAGCAATTATCCGATTGCCGAGATCGGGCAGTTCCAGTCATCGGATCCACGCCTAAATGACATTTGGCAAATCAGTCAACATACGACCCGGCTGTGCATGGAGGATACCTTCGTTGATTGTCCGATGTACGAGCAGACCTTCTGGGTTGGTGATGCCCGGAATGAAGCGCTGATCAACTATTATTTATTTGGGGCAGACCGGATCGTCGAACGTTGTCTTCGGTTGGTTCCCGGCTCCAAGTTTCAGACTCCGTTTTACGCCGACCAGGTTCCCAGCGGATGGAACAGCGTCATCCCGAACTGGACGTTCTTCTGGATTATCGCCTGCTTGGAACTGTATCGCTATAATGGGGACAAATCCTTTGCTGCGGATATTTTCCCCCACATCGAATACACCCTCAAGCATTATTTAGAGCGGCTGGATGAGCGGGGATTGCTATGGATCCGCAGCTGGAACCTGCTCGATTGGGCTCCGCTGGACCAGCCGAACGACGGCATCGTTTCGCACCAGAACATGTTCCTAGTGAAAGCGCTGATGTCCACCGCCGCTTTGGCCTCGGCCCTGGGCAATGACGAAGCCAAAGTGTTCTATACGGATCAGGCGAACCGCTTGGCGGCCACCATCAACAAGCATTTATGGTCGGAAGAACATCAAGCTTATCTCGATTGCATCCATACGGACGGGCGGCGCTCTGACATCTTCAGCATTCAAACGCAAGTCGTGGCCCTGCTGTGCGGCATTCCTGAACAGGCTAAGGACGAGAGCGTTCCGTTAAAAGAAGACCAAGGCTCCAACTCTGCAGCCGCTTATACAGCTGAAGCATCGCTCGCGGAGCGCCGGCTTGCTTCCGTTGAAAGACATATTCTGCATCCGCCCAGCTCCTTCGTGCAACTCGGCAGCCCGTTTATGTCCTTCTTCTATTACGAGGCACTCGCTAAGCTGGGCAAATGGGATGTGATGCTCGAGGATATGCGTGGCGGTTATGGGCAAATGATCGATTGGGGAGCAACAACCTGCTGGGAGATGTATCCAAACTCCACGGAAAACCGAGCAAAAGCCGACCTTCTGACCCGGAGTCATTGCCATGCCTGGTCTGCAGGTCCCGCTTATTTCCTAGGCGCTTACGTCCTCGGCGTACGCGGCCTGGAGCCCGGGTGGAGCCGGGTGCTCGTGGCACCACAGCCTTGCGGCGGATTGACCTGGGCGCGCGGCACCGTTCCCGTTCCGGGTAGCGGCAGAATCGATGTCTCCTGGCGTCTGGAATCCCCGGCAGCCGTTGCAGCGGAGGAAGGTCAAGCGCAACCCGGCCTGCCCCGGATGCATTTGCGGATCGTTTCCCCAGAGGACATCGATATCGAGGTTCAATCCCCAAGCGAGGTTGAAGTCGTGATTGAGCATATTCGTGTGGCTTCCGGTTCCAGTCCTTCAGTATAGGCAAGGTAGTATCTTGCATCTTGCCTCTTCCCCGGCTTAGCGCATTCGAAATTGACCCTTGCCGAGGCTGACCCTATAATAGGGGCAACTGCAGCGAAGGAGGGATCACGGTTGTCTTTATACCGAGGGGAGAAGGTACTGGATGGGGCTGAATTTTTTACGGATTCCTTACCTTTTTACTTTAACCGGGTCGAGGAAACATTTGATCTGCAGATGCATAGCCATCGTTTCGTGGAGATTGTGCTTGTGGATGAAGGAGAAGGGTTTCATTTTATCGATGAGGACATTGTGCGCGTCACCAAAAACGATGTGTTTCTGCTCCCCGCCGGAACGAGGCATGTGTTTCGCCCCGGACATGCGGGATCTCGCCGTCCGCTGATCGTATACAACTGCTTATATGAGCCGGGCAAGCTGCTATCTTGCCTGGAACACCTGCCTGGCTTTCACGAGTTAATCCGCTCCAGGCCGTATTTGTTCGAGGGAGCTGCGCCCCCCTCTCCGGGATGGCTGCACTTGAGAGATGGAGGAAGTCCGTGGAATATCTGGTTTCGGGGCGCCTACCGTGAGTTTACAGAACGAAAGCCGGGCTATCTCCTTCAACTGTACGGCCGGTTTATCGAGCTGGCCGTCATGCTGGAACGTCATCTGGAGCGCCTTGGGTCCAGCTCTGCCGCGGAACCGGAAAATCGGATGATGGAGGAAGTCCTGCGCCGGATCGATACGGACTACGCTTCACGATTGTCTGCCCGGAGTTTTGCTGCAGCAACCCATCTCAGCGAACGCCATTTTCATCGATTGTTCCGGCAATACGCCGGTTGTACCTTTCACGATTATGTCCGGAACAAAAGAATGGAGAGAAGCCGCGAGCTGCTGGCCTCCACCCGGCTCCCTGTGATGGAGATTATGAGGAGTGTGGGTTACGCAGATAAGAAGCATTTTCTGTCCCTCTTTAAGCAATCGACCGGCGTCTCACCCACCGAATACCGACGGCAAGCCAGCCTGCATCATCCTCTTGAAGGCAAATAAGAAAAACGTCTATCGACGTACATTCAAAGTAGACAGACCGCGTTTAGCGGAAGTTTTTCTTGCGATATCAGGATGCCAATGCCCCGAAGTTTATACTTTCTGATATCTTAAAAAAACGCCATTTGGCGCTCCTCATGGAAGCCAAATGGCGTTTGTTGTGATTAGTACAATTCCTGTACTTCTTGACCTTTCTCAGGGACACGTTCGCGGCTCTCCAGCGTATCCCAGGTTTCGCTGCTAAGCAAATCCAATTGGGCTTCCACCAGCGTACGGAAACGAGCGCGGTAAATGGAAGCCTGCTTCTTGAGCTCTTCCACTTCCATCGCGATTTTGCGCGATTTGGCCAGCGATTCGTTGACGATCCGGTCGGCATTCTTCTCCGCTTCCTTCACGATCAACTGGGCTTCCTTCTTCGCGTTGTTCTTCACTTCATCGGCCGCTTCCTGTGCAACGATAATGGTCTTGCTAAGAGTTTCCTCGATATTCGCGAAATGATCCAATTTCTCTTGCAAAGTCAACAGTTGGTTATGAAGCTCCTTGTTCTCCCGGATCACGATCTCATAGTCTTTAATGACTTGGTCGAGAAACTCGTTAACTTCATCTTCGTCATAACCGCGCAAACGTCTGGAAAACTCTTTGTTATGTATATCCAGCGGCGTTAATGGCATGATCCTCACCTCCTAGAAATTTCGAAACTCCCCGTGAAGCGATAGTTCCATCAGGTAATGGTCCCGTTGTTGAACTCGCACCTCAGCGGGAAGACGTGTCCAATTCAATCACGAGATACATTCAAGAACCAGTTCGAACTATCATATTCGACAAGAATCCACCATCTCCTGCAAAACGCCTTATACAAATTTACCGATTTTGACACGATGTCTGCCTTTCTTGGTCAGACCGCCTGCTTCCAGCACCTTAAACCGCCCGAAGCCCTGCAGTGCGACGACATCGCCAACCTTCAACGGTGTGGAGGGGTCCTCCTCCGTTCTCCAGTTCACTCGGCAGCGGCCGGCTTTGATCGGAAGCAGCACTTTGTTGCGGCTTAAGCGAAATACATCGCTGGCGATCCCATCCAGCCGCAATGAAGCCACCGTTAGCTCCATCGGTTCCAGCTCTTTCTCCATCGTCCGCAGTTCGCTGAGGTTCAGCACATCGGTCATGACGTTGACGCGATGCACTTGATGGAGGTTCATTTGCAGAAACGGCGCAATCTCTTCCGCAACGATGACGTGACATCCGTCCTCGCGAACATGGATGTCGCCGATTTTATCGCGTTTGAGTCCTAATCCCAAAATCGCCCCTAAATAATCGCCATGCTGCAGGGCGAGAAATTTCTGGTCTCCTGAGGTGATATCGAGCACTTTCAGTCCCATCGGCTCTTGGCTTAGATCCCGGTAATCCGGAGCAATTAATGCCCGCCGCCGTTCCGCGCCTTCATAACCGCCGTCCAGCCGAATTTGCGTGTCTGGATGACGATTCGCCAGGGTCTCCAGAATATAACACTGCCGCGGATCCAAGAAGTCGCTGAGCTTGACCTCATGATAATCCCCGGCATTCACGACCCATTCCCAGGCTCGGTCGACAAACGGCCGTTCCTCCGGTTTAAAATGCTCATAAATATCGGCTTTCATCATTAGTACCCAAAGATATAGTGGAGAACACTACTTAATCCGAAGAAAGCCAATCGGAGCACAAACAAGGCAATAATCGGGGAGATGTCGATCATCCCCATGATCGGTGGAATAAACCGCCGGAAAGGAGCCAAATAAGGTTCAACCAGCTTGCCGAGCAGCTCGCCGATAAAGCTGTCGCGGGCGTTAGGCACCCATGACATCAAAATGTAAACCAGGATCATATAAAAATAAATGTTGTATAGCAACATCACGATGGAATCAATATAGCCTGCCAAAGCTGTCATCACCTCATTCTGTTATAATCGGAATCCTCCGTTAAAATCTCTGTAATGGATCCCTGAATCTCGACGGTATCCGGCGTGCAGAGAAAAATATTCGATCCAATTTTGGATATGCTTCCGCTAAGCGCATAAATCGTTCCGCTTAAGAAATCGATAATCCGCATAGCTTGATCATTGCGAACCCGCTGCAAATTGATGACGACCGATCGATGGGAACGAAGATGGTCAGCGATTTCCTGCGCTTCTTCATAGGAGCGAGGTTCATAGAGGATCACCTTGACATTCTTCTGGGAGTGAATGCTGACCACGTTGCTTCCTCTCTGATTTTTACGGGATTCAAAGCTTGGGGTTTCAATTTCCGTGTCTTCTTGACCAGAAAACCGTTCGCGCTCCACAATCTCTTCTTCTTCCTGCAAGCCCAGAAAGTTCATGAACCGGTTCATTACTCCCATTACGACAATTCCCCTTTCCCCACTAACAGCGTTCCGAGGCGAACCCATGTCGCCCCTTCCTCAATCGCCACTTCAAAATCTCCCGACATGCCCATCGACAATTCCGTCAACGGCTCCGCCGTCACCGATTGAGCGTTCAGTTGATCACGCAGCTCGCGCAGCTTGCGGAAGACTGGTCTTGTCCGCTCTGCATCCTCCTCGATGGGAGCCATGGTCATGAGACCCACCACGCGGACATGCTTCAAATCAGCGATTTCCTTCAAAAAATCAGCAGCGGCCTCGGGTGCAATCCCTTGCTTGGACGCCTCGCCGGAGACGTTCACCTGCAAAAATGCGGTAACGCTCGTTCCCATCGCAGAGGCTCGTTTCTCCAATTCACGGGCCAGCGACAGCCGGTCCAACGAATGAATATATTGAAATCTTCCAATGACGTCCTTGACCTTATTGCTCTGCAGGTGGCCGATAAAATGCCAGGTCCCTTGCCCTCCGAGCGCTTCCCATTTCGGAACGGCGATTTGCGGGCGATTCTCGCCGATATGCACGATTCCTGCCTCCAGCACTTCGCGCGTAGCTTCAACCGATACATATTTGGTTACGGCGACGACATGGACCTCCTCGCGCTTCCTGCCGCTTCGCTCGCAGGCTGCCTTAATCTGCTCTTCCACGTGCTGTATCCGTTCCTTCAGCGACACGGGAAGGATCACCTCTCTTTTATGCCAATCCAGCTTGCCATTCTCCCTGTAACGCCATTTTGCGCCCGGTAAGAGTAAAAATACTCCGGATGACAGCTTGTACACCACGTTGTACATTCGATATGAGTCGGCAATATTCCTGCTTTAATCATAATGATTCGATTCATTTCTTTCAAGTTCAGCATTGTTTTTCCTGCACGGGGAGATGCGGAAGCATAATGCTGCTCCTCGCCTGGTAGGGCCTCACGAACCTTCTCCATCACCACTTCGTCCACCTCATAGCAGCATTCCCCAATGCTGGGGCCAATCGCCGCCCGGATCTCGCTGCGCTGGCTGCCGAACTCGCGCTCCATCGTTTGGATCATTTCCGCAGCGATCAGACGGACGGTGCCTTTCCAGCCGGCGTGGGCCAAGCCAACGACGCCTCTCACGGGATCAGCGAAATAAAGGGGAACACAATCGGCATAAAACGAGGTGAGCAGCACGCCCGGCACGTTCGTCACCAGCCCGTCCGTTTCCTGGAAAGCGCTGCTGCGGTCCAGGTATCCTTTGCCGCGATCTTCGGCACGAACCACGGCGACAGCGTTGGCGTGAACCTGCTCCCCGCAGGTCCATGCCTCAGGGGCAAACCCCAACGCTTCAGCTAACCGGCGCCGGTTCTCAAGCACGTGCTGAGGATCATCGCCAACGTGGAGAGCCAAATTTAAGGCATCATACGGCGGTTCGCTGACTCCGCCTGACCGTCCGGTAAATCCGGCGCTGATTCCCGGAAAAATATTCGCCCACGGAGCCAGCTCGAGCCGTTCC
This sequence comes from Paenibacillus sp. MB22_1, assembly GCF_047200555.1. Taxonomy (NCBI): domain Bacteria; kingdom Bacillati; phylum Bacillota; class Bacilli; order Caryophanales; family Paenibacillaceae; genus Paenibacillus; species Paenibacillus sp. MB22_1. Next base: position 682,667 of record NZ_JBLADV010000001.1, on the reverse strand, counting down.
GGTTGTTGGTCTTTAGCATTCCTTACAAACGGTTCCATCATCCATCTCCTTATAGGAATTAAAATTTAACGGACCTAAACGACCTTATTTATCAAAAAAGCCGCCTAATTTTTTTGTAACGGACCGGAGAGTCGTTATTAGCTTGAAATCGCAGGAAATCATGCCCAGTTCAGCCGAATAAGGTCTTTAGGGTCCGCTACATTTTGTTTCCGGCAGAAATCGGCAGAATAACGTCTCTGAGGTCCGTTATAATTCAAGACACTGTATTTCCTTCAAGTCTACCACAAATCGGCACTACACCGCTTGTGGATTCTAGCTCCGCCGTTCCACCCGTCCGTCTCGGTCGATATACACCGTCGTGTCGTAGGTCGTCTGCGTTCTTGGTTCTCGGAGTTCCTCCATTTTAACCAACACGACATCAGATCCGATTTTCACGATATTTTTCCATGGGATGATCAGATCGCTCCCTCCGCCAAACAACCCCATAAATTTAGCCCCGACAGGCACAACAATCGCCTCAATGACCCCCTGCCTCAAATCCAGTTCCAGGTCGCTGATATGCCCAAGCCGTTTCCCGTCTACGACGTTGATGACGTCCTTCGTCTGAAAATCGGATATTTTCATACTCGCCCTTACCACATTGTCCATGGTTCTACCGCCCCCGTCCCGTCTAATTACTCCGTCCCTTTACTATATGAGCGCGGGATTCGGAGCATGCGCCTTGGCCACAGGAAAAGAGACGTCCAAACAACACACAAAAAAACTCCGTAGCGAAATCGGCAGGAGCCCAAATAAAAAAGGTCCCCGCAGGGACCGGATTTACGACTTCACATGCTTCTGCATTTGTAAAATAGCGGATTTCTCGAGCCTGGACACTTGGGCTTGGGAGATCCCGATCTCATCGGCGACCTCCATTTGCGTTTTGCCTTCAAAGAAACGCATGGACAAGATCATCTTCTCACGGTTGCCCAACCGCTGCATCGCTTCGCGTAAGGCGATTTCCTCGATCCAGGAGACGTCCTTGTTCTTGTCATCGCTGATTTGGTCCATCACGTAGATGGGATCCCCGCCGTCATGGTAGATCGGCTCGAACAAGGAAACCGGGTCCTGGATGGCGTCGAGGGCAAAGACGACGTCCTCCTTCGGTAAGCCCAAAGCCTCAGAGATTTCAAAAATCGTAGGTTCACGGGAGTTCTGATTGGTCAGGTTGTCCCGCATTTGAAGCGCCTTGTAGGCGATATCTCGCAAGCTTCGGGAGACGCGGATCGGGTTGTTGTCCCGCAGATAACGCCGAATTTCCCCAATGATCATCGGCACAGCGTAAGTGGAGAATTTGACGTTCTGCGATAAATCGAAATTATCGATGGCTTTCATGAGTCCGATGCAGCCAACCTGGAATAGGTCGTCCACATACTCCCCCCGATTGTTGAACCGCTGGATGACGCTCAGCACGAGTCTCAGATTGCCATTTACTAACTTTTCTCTGGCTGATCTTACGTGGTCCTGCTGCAACGAGTGGAACAATTCACGCATTTCCGCATTGGTTAGAACGGGCAATTTTGCGGTATCGACACCGCAAATTTCGACTTTGTTTCGGGTCATCGTGTCTTACCTCCCAAGGAGAAACTAATGAACAGTATCTCCCGGGACTGCATTTTTATTCCGCCGTCATCTTCCAGGTCGAAGCGAAAACACTTAAGTCGACTTCTGTCGAAATAATTGGAAATTGGGAAAATTGCGCTTCCATCAGGCCATTACACCATCTTGTTAAATTCCTTGCGCAGCCGTTTAATGATCCGTTTCTCCAGACGCGAGATGTACGATTGCGAAATCCCCAGCAGGTCAGCTACATCCTTCTGTGTCTTCTCATCGCCGTCAACGAGCCCGAACCGAAGCTCCATAATCATCCGTTCGCGCTCGGTTAATTTATCCAGCGCTTTGTGCAGCAGCTTGCGGTCGACCTGCTCCTCGATGTTACGATAGATTGTATCGTTCTCCGTGCCGAGCACGTCGGAGAGAAGCAGCTCGTTGCCGTCCCAATCGATGTTCAGCGGCTCATCAAAGCTGACCTCGGTGCGGATTTTGCTGTTCCGACGCAGGTACATCAGAATTTCGTTTTCGATACAACGGGATGCGTAGGTCGCCAGCTTGATCTTTTTCTCCGGGTCAAACGTGTTAACTGCTTTAATTAAGCCAATGGCGCCGATGGATACCAGGTCCTCGATATTAATTCCCGTGTTCTCGAACTTTCTAGCGATATATACGACCAGCCTCAGGTTGCGCTCGATCAGCATCGCCCGGATGGCGGAGTCGCCGCTGGGCAGCCGCTGCAGCAAGTATTCCTCCTCTTCGCGCGTTAATGGCGGAGGGAGCGCTTCGCTGCCGCCGATATAATAGATTTCTTCACTCTTTAATCCAAAAAGAAACAGCAGCCGGTAATACTGCAGCTGCAGCATCATTTTCCACTTTACATGCATCGCTTTGTATCCTCCTAAGTTACGTTCCCGTTTTACTGATGGTGTCCATGCTTTCATTCGCCTCTGCTGTCTCTACCAGTGCGGGATGAATAATCGCTTGGTAAGTGCCTTCCGTCGATAACCGCCCTCCATCCAAGCCGATCAGCACCCGGGACGTCCGGTGTTCCTGGCCTTCCAGACGGACCGTTACCTCGTCAGGCTTCAGCGCCAGCATGAACTGGGTTCCTTTGTTGATCCCGCGGTACGGAACCAAACGCAGCCGCTCCGGCCATGGAAAATCCCCCGCTTCCGTCAGCTCCAAGATGAGGTTGTCCGCACGCTCGTCAGCCAGCTTTCCCCGATACGACGGGGGGAGAACCCGCTCCCAAAGCGCAGCTTCCATCACCGTCACCGGCAGCCGGCTCAGGGGATCGGATAACTGGTTGCCCGTATCGATCAACCCCGTGCACGTAATCGCCGTATCGCCAACACGCACCTCCAACTCGGCCAAGAACGAGCGAATCCGCTCCTGACGCTGACGTGCATCGATCACCCGCTTAAACCAATACAAGACGGCAAAGAAGCATACCAGAATAAACAACGCTCCGATTTTCAAGGAAAACGAAAGCCCGCCGGAAGCCGAATACCATATCCCGCTCCAGATTTCTCCGGAGTCTTGCAGCAAATAATGTACACCTAGAATCCCGCCGGCCGCTGCAAAATTGACGATATAAAAAGCTCCCATATTCCGTAAGTAGTTTTGTAAACTTCCAAATCCGAACGCAACCCACAGCATCACGACAGAGAATAGAAATTTCACCAGAAACGTGTACAGAAATGAGAGCTCCGGCAAAAACATCATGACGACGTACATCGCCCCAACCACCGCCGACAAGGCCAGCCGCCAGAGAACGACTTTTTGCTTCCGCATCCAAGCCGTGACCAGGAGCAAGCTTGCATCGATCAATAGGTTCATCAAAAATATGAGATCGATATAGACAACCAACGGCATTCACCTGCCTGGGTAGATGGTTATCAGTATAAAGAGAACGAGCGATAAAGTCTGTCTAAAATTGAAAGTAGAATGCCACTATTTTTGTCGACATCGCTGAAGAGATTCGCAGGACTGGAGGAGAGAAAAAAAGACCTTGGCCCATACTCGGGTCAAGGTCTCGGGGAAGACGTTTAATAGCTCCTAACCTATTCGTTGTTGTTCCGCGAACGGTTACGAAGAAACGTCGGAATATCCAGTTGGTCGCCGCTAGGCTGGTTGCCGAACGGTCTCAGCGTGGAGGTCGATCGGGTTTCCTGCGGCTCCGGAGCACCAGGGGCAGACACTGCCGGCTTGCGGCTAGGCATCGGCTTGTTCTCGAACCCCGTGGCGATCACGGTAACTTTGATCTCTTCTTTCATATTCTCATCGATGATTGCACCGAAAATCATGTTCACTTCTGGGTCAGAAGCGGCAATCACGATCTCTGCTGCTTCATTAACTTCATACAACGACAGGTTGGCCCCGCCGGTAATGTTCATAATGACGCCGCGTGCCCCTTCGATTGAAGTCTCCAAGAGCGGACTCATGATTGCTTTGCGTGCAGCTTCGGCAGCACGGTTCTCGCCGGTTGCAAGACCAATACCCATCAGAGCGGATCCGCGCTCAGTCATGATCGTCTTCACGTCGGCAAAGTCGAGGTTGATCAGACCCGGCACGGCAATCAAGTCAGAAATGCCTTGCACGGCTTGACGCAGGACGTTGTCCGCTTCGCGGAACGCTTCCAGCATCGGCGTCTTCTTATCCACAATCTCAAGCAAGCGATCGTTCGGAATGACGATCAGCGTGTCTACCTTTTCCTTCAATGCTTCAATGCCCATCTCCGCTTGCGTGGAGCGCTTGCGGCCTTCAAACGTAAACGGACGGGTCACGACGCCAACCGTCAACGCGCCGCATTCTCTGGCGATCTCGGCGATAACCGGCGCTGCACCAGTTCCTGTACCGCCGCCCATACCGGCAGTAACAAACACCATGTCGGCGCCTTTCAACGTATTGGCAATCAAATCGCGGGATTCCTCTGCCGCTTTCTTACCCACCTCCGGATTGGCTCCGGCGCCGAGACCGCGGGTCAGCTTGTCCCCGATTTGCAATTTATGTTCGGACTTGGCCAAATGCAGCGCTTGAGCGTCCGTGTTGACCGTAATAAATTCCACGCCCTGCACGCCGTTCTCGATCATTCGGTTAACCGCGTTGCTTCCGCCGCCGCCAACCCCGATCACCTTGATTTGTGCCAAGCTCTCCATTTCGAAATCAAATTCCAACATACTCTTCCATCTCCCCCTCAATATGCATGGATCGCCCATGCATCATTCCTGAACCACTATATAAATTCGCTAAACAAGTTCTTGAGTCGTTCCATCAATCCGCTCTTCCGAACGGTTTCCTGCGGTGCCGGAGCCTTGCTCCGGTTCGCGTTCTTCTTCGGGCTGGAAGCGCTGCGGATCCGCATGTTTCTGACCACCTTATGCAGAATTCCCACCCCGCCGGTGTAAGAAGGATCACGAACGCCGATGAAATCAGGCACAGCAATTCGAACCGAAGCTTCCAGCTCCTGCTGGGCAATCTTGAGCAATCCCGGCATGGACACCGTACCGCCGATCAGGATATATCCCCCCGGCTGCTCGCTGTAGCCAAGACGCTTGACTTCCTGGCGGATCAACTGAAAAATCTCCTGTACGCGCGGCTCCGCAATCGCGGCTAAATCCTCCTGCGTAAACTCCTTGTCCACATTGCTTCCGATCCGTGTCACCTTAAAGGTTACATCCGACGCCGCGTCCTCGATTGAAGCGCAGCCGTATTTCAACTTCGCCTTCTCCGAATGATCCGTTAACGTCCGAAGACCGTAGGCAATGTCGTTCGTTATAAATTCTCCCCCAATCGGAAGCGTGGATGTCGCAACGATCGTGCCGCTTTCAAATACAGCGATCGTCGTGGAACCCGCACCGATGTCTACCAGGACGGATCCCATCGTTTTTTCGTCTTTAGACAACGCCAATTGACCGGCAGCAAGCGACAGCAATATCAGATCCCGAACCTTAAGGCCGGCCTTCTCCACACAGCGAAGCAGATTGTGAATCGCCGTCTTGGAGCCGGTGACGATCGTCGCTTCCACTTCCAGCCGAACGCCAATCATCCCGCGCGGGTCCGAAATCCCTTCCAGTCCGTCCACGATATATTGCTTGGCCACCACATCGATAATTTCTCGTTCCGGCGGCAGGGCGATCACCTCGGCCGCCTTCAGGACCCGCTCGATGTCTTCTTCACCGATTTCCCGGTCTTCATTTTGTACGGCTACAACCCCGTGGCTCGTTTGGAGTCCGATGTGATTTCCCGAAATGCCGACATACACTTCAGATATTTGAATATCTACCATCCGTTCTGCATGATCCACAGCGCTGCGGATCGATTGCACCGTTTGGTCAATATCTACAATCGCGCCTTTTCGAATTCCTTCCGAGTCGGCAGATCCAACCCCAATAATATTAAAGGTTCCATTATTAATTTCCCCAATAATAGCACGAACTTTGGATGTACCGATGTCCAAACTAACAATGATGTCATTGTTGCTCAAGCCCCTGGCACCTCCTATTTCCCCATCAAAATATACTTGCAAAATATACTTGCCGTGTTAGATGCACTATCTACTAATTCAACGCCACTTAACCTTTCCCTCTTTTTTCTACAAATTTTTTGGCTTCCAACTTTTTACATCTCATAGACAGGAAGTAACCTGACTGTGGCAGAGACCCTGCCCCTATCTGAAAAATTAGAAGAAAAAAGAGGGAGAACGCCAACTAGCCCATAAAATGTATTTTATCATTGTTTTTCAATCATGAGTAGTATCATTTTGTCCATCGTCTCCGTCCTCCGTCGTGGAGTATGGAACATATGAATCCGCGTCCAGCATCGTCAGCTTTCCAGGGTCCTGGGTTTGCAAAATTTCGTTCATGTATTCCGCCTTTTTGGCTAGGAGGGAAGTGGCTGAAATGATTTCGAACTTGGACCGGGTATACAGCTTAATTCGGTCCGGATAAGACAACGTAGGTGAAGGTACGATCTCCGAAATGTCTGCGGTCAGCTCGTCCGGAATTTGCGACAACGTTTGGCAAAGTTTGACCAGTCCTTCATCGTCGTCCTTCCAACCGGTTAATATGGGCTTGTCCACCGGCATCGACCCGTCCTTCAGGTCGATGCGCGTCCCGTTGGCGAGCAAGCCATGCAGCTTCCCGTCCTCTGCCAGCACATACGCTGCAATCGGATACTCCTCAATATGGATCGTAACGCTGCCGGGGAACGTCTTATCTACCTCTGCTTGCTTCACCGAAGGAATTTCTTCCAGCCTGCGGGCGATATGATCGGCACTGACCGCAAAAAACGGCGAACCCACCTGAAGCCCTGTGGCGCCCAGCAGCTCTGTCTCCGTTGTATACTCATTGCCGTCGAACGTAATAACAGATATTTTGCTAAGAGATGAACGGAAAAATAGAACGCATAATAATGCGAGGAACAACAAAATAAGTATGGTTTTGATTTTTCGTCCGCTTTTCTTCTTGGGCGCAGGTTCTTTTAGGACGGGTACATTCGCTTTTGGCATGTCATTTCTCCGCAACTTTCTGAATAAGTATTACAAAGCTTATATCCCCTCCAGGGGAGGGGACAAAAGTTTAGGGCTATACTACGAAGGTTTCGCGAATCAGCACCACGATAGCCTTAAGCCAGATCCAGCTGACGCAAGGCTGGCGATTCACGGCGTACCGAGCCTCCAAGCCGTTGGAACATCGTTTCGATTCGATCATAACCGCGGTCGATATGATGAACCTGCTCCACCACGGTTTGACCCTGGGCCGCCAAGCCGGCGATCACCAGCGCCGCCCCTGCACGCAGGTCGGTTGCTTCCACGGTCGCGCCGTAAAGCCGGGGCACCCCGCGAATAAACGCGGAATTCAGGTCCACCGTAATGTCAGCTCCCATGCGAACCAGCTCGCCCACATGCTTGAACCGGCCTTCGAACACGGTTTCTTTCATCACGCTCATTCCGTCCGCCAAGGATAACAGTACCATCACTTGGGACTGCAAATCGGTAGGAAACGAAGGATAAGGTGAGGTCACAATCCGTTCCACCGCTTTCGGACGGCCTGCACTGCTCAACGTTATTATATCATCGCTCACTCCGATTTGAACACCGGCCCGCTTGAGCACGTGCAGCAGCGATACCAGATGCGAAGGGTTGCTGTGGGTCAGCGTGACGCTGCCGCGGGTGGCAGCAACAGCAATTAAAGCAGTACCCGCAACGATACGGTCCGGGATAATCTCGTAATCGCAAGGGAAGAGGCGTTTCACTCCTCTGATCGTAATCGTGTCGGTACCAGCGCCGATGATGCTGGCGCCCATGGCATTCAAGAAGTTTTGCAAATCCTGAATCTCCGGCTCCCGTGCTGCGTTCGTAATCATGGTTGTGCCTTCAGCCAACGCTGCAGCCATCATGATGTTCTCCGTTGCACCCACGCTGGGGAAATCCAGATGGATGTCGGTACCAACCAGCTTGCTGGCTCTGCACCATATTTGCTGATCGTGCTCTTCAATCTTCGCTCCTAAAGCTTCAAGTCCCTTCAAATGTAGATCGATTTTCCGTTCCCCGATCGCACAGCCTCCCGGCTGATAGATGCATACTTCCCCAAACCGGGCAAGCAGCGGCCCCATCAAAAAGATGGAGGAGCGCATCTGTTTCATCAAATCCTCAGGAACATGGCTGGAATCTGCTCCCGAGGTATCGACAGTCACCGTATCTCCCAAATGGACGGCTTTACAGCCCAGTCGACCGAGAATGCCTAACATGACATCAATATCGAGCAGGCGGGGGACATTTCGAAGTTGCACCTTACCTTCCGCCAGCAGCGATGCGGCCAGAATCGGCAGTGCGGCATTTTTCGCTCCATGGATACGAATGGTTCCTGATAGGGGTTTCCCGCCTTCGATCACCAATTTGTCCAATGTATCACCTCCGAGTTTACCGTTCACCCACGAAGAAGACCTCCGGCACCAGCGCCACCCCAAATTGATCTTGGACGGCTGCCTTGACTTGCTCCATGAGCGCAAGAACGTCCTCTGCTGTCGCTTGCCCGGTATTGACGATGAAATTGGCATGCAGCGTGGACACTTCAGCCCCGCCGACCTTCATCCCTTTGAGACCCGCCGCTTCGATCAACCTGGCGGCATGATCGCCGGGCGGATTGCGAAATACGCTGCCTGCACAAGGCTGCGAGAGCGGCTGCGTTTTACGGCGGCGGTCCTTGTACGCCGCCATGGCCGCCGCGACCTCCAGCCGGTCACCCGCGGCAAGCGAAAAACGTGCCTGAGCCACGATCCCTCGCTGTTCATGCAGGACGGAATGCCGGTAGGCAAACTTCATATCCTCCGCTGTGTATGTGACCAATTCACCTGTCTCCAGAACAATGTCAGCGGATTTAAATATACGTGACACATCGGACCCGTGGGCACCGGCATTCATGTAGACGGCGCCGCCGACCGTACCCGGGATCCCCCCGGCGAATTCCAACCCGGTTAACCCCTCTTTGCCCGCCATGATGCTGAGCCGGACGGTGGATGCGCCTCCTCCGGCGCTGACTTCCGTACCGTCGAAAACAATCTGCTCGAACTCACCACCCAGCCGGATGACGCAGCCTCGGATGCCTTTGTCGGAAACCAGCAGATTGGAGCCTTTTCCGATCATCATCCACGGGATTCCTTCTGCGTGGAGCAAGCGCATCAGCTCCGCAAGCTGCCGGGTCGTTTGTGGAACGGCCATCGCATCCGCCGGACCGCCGATTTTCCAAGTCGTGTACTTCGACATTGGCTCATTCGGCAACACCTCCAAGGCCTCCAGCCTGGTCAATTGTGATATCCACTGCTGCATCGTATAACCCTCCTTGACTTGAATGGCGGATACCTTCGGCGGTATTTCGCCGGGTGCCACTGTTCCATATCGGCAGCCGATGACTGCCGGAGCCCGGGTCCTGCAGGGTGATCATCTTGCCCCGCTTGGTTGTCACGATTTATAGAGTATCTTATGCCTCCCTCACGGAGAGTGTGACAATCGCCCAGCCCCCGGCACAAGGCCTTACGCCGCCCATGAACAGCGCCTTATTGGTGTTTGACGAGCCTCCGCATCTCTTCCACGATAAGATGAGCGGAATCCGGTTTGCCCAAGGCACGGGAAGCGGTCGACATCGCGCTGTGCCGACGCAAATCGCTCATCACGCGCTCGATGGACGCATACAGGCTGCGTCCCGTCAGCTCCGACTCCAAAATCACTTCGGCGGCACCGGCGCTCTCCAGCGCGCGGGCATTTTTTTCTTGATGATTGTTCGTCACGTTAGGGGATGGAATCAGAATCGCGGGGATCCCCAGCGCCGTAATTTCCGCCAAAAAAGAAGCCCCAGCACGGTTCACGATCAGCGAGGTGCAGGCCAGAACCTCCGGCATGTTATGCACATAAGGAAGCACCTGCAGATTGGCGGGCAACTCGCCCAATTTCGCCGAAATCGCCTCCACCGTCGAGGCATAATAGCGGTCTCCGGTGACGTACACAAATTTTAAGTGTTCGGACTGTTTAAGCAGCGGAGCCATTTCAACCATCGCTTGATTGATGGCTCGAGCTCCCTGACTGCCGCCGACCACAAGGACAACCGAGCTGCTAGGCGGCAAACCAAGGGATTCAAAGCCCTTTTGTTTATCGGCTGCAAATACGGTTGTCGCCCGCGGATTTCCCGTGTAAATGACGTTTCGAGCTGCGGGGAACGCCTTTTCCGATCCCTCGAAGCTGACGGCAACCGTCGATGCGTATTTGCTCAGGAAGCGGTTCGTTAAGCCCGGAATGGCGTTCTGTTCATGAATGATGCTGGGAATGCCCAGCTTGGCCGCAGCGTACACCACCGGACCGCAGACATATCCGCCGGTTCCGATGACGACATCGGGCTTAAATTGTTTTAACAGTTTCTTGGAAGTTTGCACTCCCTTGAGAAAACGCATGACCGTTTTCACATTATCGAATGACAGCTTCCGACGGAAGCCGGTAATCTCAATCGCTTCAAACGGAATTCCTTGCTGCGGAACAATCGAGCTTTCAAGCCCGCGCTTGCCTCCAATGTACAGAAATTCGGAGCCGGGAAATTCCTTGGCGCATTGGCTGGCGACGGCCAGAGCCGGGTAAATATGCCCCCCGGTTCCGCCGCCGCTTAGTACGACGCGCATATTCTCACCTCGCATAACGGGATAAATTCAGTAGAATGCCCAGCGCGGTCAGCATCAGCGTCAGCGAAGATCCTCCGTAACTGATCAGCGGCAGCGTAATGCCGGTGACCGGCATCAGGCCGATGACAACGCCGATGTTGATCACGACCTGCACGCCAACCATGCCAACGATCCCAACGGCAAGCAAGCTGCCAAACAGATCGTCGATGGTCATGGCAACGCGCATACCGCGCCATACTAAAATTAAAAACAATAACAGAACCAAAAGTCCGCCGATAAAACCTAATTCCTCTGCTAGGATCGAGAAGATAAAGTCGGTTTGCGGCTCCGGCACGTAGCTGTATTTTTGCCGGCTCATCCCCAGTCCCAAGCCCGCCAATCCGCCGGGTCCAATCGCATACAGCGACTGGATGATCTGATATCCTGCGCCCAGCGGGTCCGACCAGGGATCAAGGAAGGCGGTGATCCGCTTCAGCCGGTAAGGCGCTGCCAGGATCAAGCCGACGAAGCCCAGCGCTCCCACGGCCGCCAGGCCGGCTAAATGCCGAATGCGTGCACCTGCGGTAAACACGATCAACAGGGAAGCGCCCAGCATGACCGTCCCCGTCCCCAAATCGGGCTGAAGCATGATTAAGCCGAAGGCAAGTCCGATAATCCCAAGCGGCGGCAGCAGGCCTTTCGTAAAATTCGTGATCTTGTAATCTTCCTTACTCAGCCAATAGGATAGAAACAAGATCATGCCAAGCTTCATAAACTCGGAGGGTTGAATCCCAAACGAGCTGATGCCCAGCCAGCTGCGCGCCCCGCCGCGCACGACCCCGATACCGGGAATCAGCACGATCACGAGCAGGATGAAGCATAGAACCAGCCCGATTTTGGCGTATTTCCGCAGCAGACGGTAATCTACATTCATCATCAGGAACATCGCGATTAACCCAAGTACAGCAAAGAGCAGCTGCCTCTTGACGAAATAGAAAGAATCGCCGTAATCATGGAAAGCGAGTACGGAACCCGCGCTGTATACCATTACGATTCCGATCGCCAGCAATCCGAGAATGCTGGCCGCCAGCCAAAAATCCGGCGCCGTACGGCTCTTGCCCATCGTGGATGCCACCTCTTAACCGAAAGTAGGGGCTTTTCCACCCCCCTACTTAAAGGGTATGCACCGCCTCTTTAAAAATGCGTCCACGCTCCTCATAGGAAGGGAACATATCCCAGCTGGCACAGGCTGGCGAGAGCAGAACGATATCTCCCGGCTCCGCCAGGCTTGCAGCCTCCTTCAGCGCAGCACGCAGCGTATCTGCGGCGCTGTCCACAGTATCGACCAGCACGATGTGCGATAGACCCGCCAGCTCAGCGACTCTAGCAATTTTTTCTTTCGTTTGCCCCATCGCCACAACGGCTTTCACCTTCTCTTTGAAAACCGGCAGCAGCTCCATATAATCCGAGCCGCGGTCCAAACCGCCGGCGATCAGCACGATGGGTGCCTGCAGCGCGCCGAGGGCCATGACCGTCGCTTTGGAATTGGTCGCTTTGGAGTTGTTATAGTAAACGACGCCTTGCTTCTCGTCCACATACTCCAAACGATGCTCCACACCGTGGAACGTTCGCAGTGGCTCCGCAAGCGCTTCTGGTGCGGCACCCGCCGCAATCGCCGCCGCAACCGCCGCCAGCGCGTTCTCGACGTTAAAGCGGCCCGGCAAGGCGATGTCGGCAATGTCGACGATGACACGCACCTCGCCATCAGCCCCCCGATACATGATGCGGCGGGCCAGCCCGTCTTCAACGTCCGGAATGTATGCCGGCTCGACGTAAACACCCTCCGACTGCAATTCCTCGGTCATGGAGAAAGGGATCAGCTTCGCTTTTATGTAAGGCACAAGCTCCCGGCACACGGGGTCGTCCCAATTGAGGACGGCGCGGTCCGTTTCCCGTTGATTCGCAAACAGCTTGGCTTTCGACGAGATGTAATCATCCATTGTCCCATGATAATCCAGGTGCGTCTCCGCCACGTTCAGCAAGCAGGCTACCTCCGGGCGGAACGCCCGGGTCCCCTTCAGCTGAAAGCTGCTGAGCTCGGCGACCAGCCAATTGCCTTCATCCGCCTCCTCAGCGGCCTCGCACAGCGGGATGCCGATATTGCCAGCGACAATCGGTCTCATGCCGGCAGCCTCCAGCATGTTGCCGATCCACGTTGTCGTGGTCGTTTTACCGTTGGATCCGGTGATCCCGAGAATGGGAGCCGGGCTGATCAAATAAGCGACCTCCACCTCCGTCACAACCTCGATGCCAAGCTCAATCGCCCTGGCCACGGGAGGCGCGGTATAGGGGATCCCCGGGTTTTTAACGACCAGCGAAACGCCCTCATGAATGAGATCGTCCGGGTGACCTCCGCATACAACAGAAATTCCCAAAGCCTCCAATTCGGATGCTTCGGGACACTGTTCTCGTTCTTTTCGATCATTGACTGTGATGACGGCGCCATAATGATGCAGGGTTTTGGCGACCTGAACGCCGCTTCTCGCCAAACCGAGAACGACAACCTGACGTCCCCGGTATTCTTCTGGATGATTCATCTTCATTACAACCCCTTGTTCAAGTAAAGTCCTATGACCGCCAGCACCAGTCCAACCGCCCAGAAGGTGACGTCAACGCGCCATTCCGACCATCCGGACAACTCGAAATGATGGTGAATCGGGCTCATTTTAAATACCCGTTTGCCGCGTGTCTTAAACGAAATGACCTGGATGACGACGGACAACATTTCGATGACGAAAATTCCGCCGATGACCAGGAACAACAGCTCGGTTTTGGTGACGATCGCAATCGCTCCAATCGCCCCGCCGATGCCCAGCGAACCGGTATCGCCCATGAACACCTTGGCCGGATGAGCGTTAAATACCAGAAAGCCCAGCACGGCACCGATCATGGCTGCCGCACAAACCGCGGCAGGAAGCGAAGTCACCTGCATGGCGATCACCGCAAACGCCCCCAGTGCAATCGCGCTGACGCCAGACAGCAAGCCGTCCACGCCATCGGTAAAATTCACGGCGTTGGTCACCGCCATCATCATGATCACGATAAACGGATAGTAGAACCACGGGCCCCAGTCAAACGAAATGTCCGTCCCCGGGATAGCAATCGCTGTGCTATGACCCTCCGAAATGAGCAAGGCACACATGATTCCGGCGAACAGCAGCTGTCCAATTAATTTCTGTCTGGGTGTGAGACCCAAAGACCGTTTAAATACGATTTTGATATAGTCGTCGAGAAATCCGACCAGTCCAAACCCCAGCGTGGCAACGAGTAGCACGTAGAAGTCGGTATTCACAACGGAAAATTTTAAGTAAGCCAACGTAAACGCTAGTAGGATAATAATGCCGCCCATCGTTGGCGTGCCCGCCTTTTTCAAATGGCTTTGCGGCCCTTCGCCGCGAATTTGCTGGCCGAATTTGAGTCTTCTCAGCAGCGGTATGATCAGCGGAGCCGAGATGACCGCCAGAATAAAAGATACGCCGATCGTTAACAAGATAAGTCCAAAATCCATGGGATCCCCCCCTTTCGCCGGTATTAGTGTGTTAGCTCGCTAGTTTTGATCGCTTCAACGACTTCTTCGAGTTTCATGCCCCGGGAAGCCTTAACCAAGACGACGTCCTGCGGATGCAGCAACGAAACCAGCTTGCGGATCAGTTCAGACTTATCAGTATATGCATGAATGAAATTCGGGTCCAACTGTTTCTTCGCCCCTTCGGCGATGTGGCGGGACAGCGGACCGCAGGTGAACAGCAGATCCACCGTACCTGGCGTCAACATCTCCCCGATTTCGCGATGATAATCTGCTTCGGAATCGCCCAGTTCGAGCATATCCCCCAGCACGGCGATCTTCTTCCGATGCCCTTTCATATGCTCCAAAACGCCAAGGGCCGCCTTCATCGAAGTCGGGCTGGCGTTATACGCGTCGTTCAGGATCGTAATGCCGCTCTGTCCAGTAATGACTTCAATCCGCATTCCGGTCAGCTCCACATTGCTGAAGCCCTCACGGATCGCTGCGTCGCTCACCCCGTATTGACGGGCAACCGTGATCGCCGCAAGCGCATTGGATACATTATGTTCACCCAGAAGCGGCAGTTCCAGCGGTTCGCCTTCGCTGCCATGCGGCGTAAACAACGTATGATGGTCCGTAAACAGAATTCCTGTGGGATACAAGTCATTCTCCGGACGCAGCCCAAATGTTGCTGTTCGCAGACCTTCCGGCTTCACCGTAGACGGCTCGGCCAGCACTTGAGGGATAAGAGGTTCGTCCCCATTGTAGATGAACAGTCCTCCCGGCTTCATGCCCGCTAGAATTTCCAGCTTGGCTCTTGCGATCTCTTCCCGCGAACCCAGCTGCAGCAAGTGGGATTCGCCAATGTTGGTGACAACCGCCGTTTCCGGTTCACCGATCTTCGAAAGCAGTTCGATTTCCCCACGGCCGCTCATCCCCATCTCCAGTACGGCGATTTCCGTATCTTCCGGCATGGCCAAGATCGTTAACGGAAGGCCGATATGGTTGTTGAAATTCCCTTTGGTTTTATGCACTTTATAAGTCGTAGACAAAAGAGCGTAAACCAAGTCTTTGGTCGTCGTTTTCCCGTTGCTTCCGGTGATCCCGACGACTTTAGCTCCGGTTTCGGTCAAGTATGATTTGGCCAGCGCCTGCAGCGCAATTAGCGTATCGTCCACGAGTACGGCCGGGCCTGGCGGCGTTCCCTTCGAGAGTGCCCACAGGCAAGCGCCTGCTCCCGCCTGCAGGCAGTCCGAGGCGAAATCATGGCCGTCGAACCGTTCTCCCGCCAGCGGCACAAACAGGCAGCCTTTCGTTATTTGCCGGGAGTCCGTCACAACGCCTTGCACCACGATGCCGGCATCGCCCGCTTCCCGAATCTGTCCGCCGCACATCGCGGCAATTTCCGCTAAGTTTCTTTTGATCACTTTGCCAAACCCCTTATCGCTTCTTTTGCAACGATTCGATCGTCAAAATCGAGCACCTTGGAGCCTATCAATTGATAGGTCTCATGGCCTTTCCCCGCAATCAATACTACATCCTCACGGCTTGCCATTTCAATAGCCTTCCCGATGGCCTCTCGGCGGTCGACGATCAGCTCATAACGCGCCTGATCCACGCCGTCCTCAACGAGTCCCTGTTCGATGTCCCGTAAGATGGCTTGCGGGTCTTCCGTGCGAGGATTATCAGAGGTCACCAGTACGTAATCTGCATACTTCGCGGCGATTTGGCCCATAATCGGACGTTTCTTCCGGTCCCGATCCCCGCCGCAGCCGAAGACGCAAATCACGCGGCCTTTCGCAAATTCATTTACCGTCCGCAGCACATTTTCCAACCCGTCCGGGGTATGGGCGTAATCCACAATGACGGCGAAATCCTGACCTTCGTCCACCGCTTCCACTCGACCCTCAACGCCTTTCACCGATTCCAGGCTGGCCTTGATCTGCGTAAGCGGGATACCTTCCAACAGTGCCGCGGAGATGGCGGCCAGCGCGTTGTATACATTAAACTTCCCTACCATCCGCAAGGAGATATCTGCGCTGCCGCGGAACGTATCCACGTGGAAGGATGTCCCCCGTGCGGTAATCGAGATGTTGGAGGCTCTAACGTCGGCATCCTGCTCCACGCCGTACGTAATCACTTCAGCCGCCGTCTGTTTGGCAAAATAAGCGCTCGCCGGGTCATCAACATTCAGCACGGCATAGCTGCGTTCCTCTGGATTTTCCGCATACGTATTCCCCAATCGGGAGAAAAATAATCCTTTGGCCCAGCGGTATTCGTCCATGGTCTTATGATAATCCAGATGATCCTGGGTTAAGTTCGTAAATACGGCCGTCCGGAAGCGGGTTCCTTTCACACGTCCTTGCGCCAGCGCATGGGAGGACACTTCCATAACACAATACTCACCGCCGCCTTCAGCCATGTCATGCAAATATTGCTGCAGCTCCAGCGACTCCGGCGTTGTCCCGGACATCGGATACGTCTGCCCGGCGAACCGGCGTTGGATGGTGCCAATCAATCCCGTTTCCTTGCCTTGATCCTGCAAAATCCGCTCGATCAGATAAGTAGTGGTCGTCTTGCCATTCGTACCAGTCACGCCGATGACTTTCAGCCGCGAACTAGGCGCCCCGTAGAATACGCCTCCGAGTACAGCCATCGCCTGTCGACAGTCCTTGACTTTCAGCTGCGGCAGGGCAACCTCGTCCAGCCACCGTTCTACCACCAGTGCTGCAGCCCCTTGTTCTGCAGCCTGCCGGGCATAATCGTGACCATCCACCGTATGGCCGGGAAGGCAAATAAATAGATCCCCCGGTTGTACCTTGCGCGAATCGATCGCGATCCCCGTACAGGACGTTTCTTCATCTCCTCGTATCTGCGATGTCATAAAATACGTTGCTAGTTTCTTAAGCAGCATAGGTTACCCCTCCGTCTTTCAACTGCGTGTTGTACCGCTACACACTCATACTATATTATCACCAAATTTAACTAAGTTCAGGATTATTATTCACTTGTGATCGAGTTATGATCATGCTGTTGCTCTGCTTCCGCTTCTGTCCCCATGTAGATGCGGATCGTCGATCCCTTCTCTACGCGTGCCCCCGCTTTCGGGGCTTGGTTGATCACCACATTGCCGGCGCCGGATCTGGCCAGATTGAAATTCATATTCAAGTCCTCGTAGATTTCCTGCGTCGTGTGGCCGATCAAATCAGGTACCGTGACGATTGGCGTCTCGCCGTATTTATACTTCTTGTTGACCTGCTGCTCGCGAGGCGGAACCTTCATATATTCCAGTGCATCCTCCATGATGTTGCGTACGATCGGAGCGGCCACCACGCCGCCGAATTGAATGCCTTGCGGGTTATCCACCGCCGTGTATACGACGATTTGCGGGTCGTCTGCCGGAGCGAAGCCGATAAACGAAACGATATGTTCATTTTGCGAGTAACGCCCGTTCACAACCTTTTGCGCTGTCCCGGTTTTGCCGCCAACCCGATACCCGTCGATAAACGCGTTCCCGCCGGTTCCGTTAGCGACGACGCTTTCCAGCGCCATGCGGATCTGCTTGGAGGTCTCTTCCGAAATGACCTGCCGCACCAGCTGCGGCTTGTTCTCCGAAACCACCTCGCCCGTCTCCGGATTCGTCCACGCTTTGGCTACATAAGGTTTATACAGCTTGCCGCCGTTGATCGCCGCGGATACCGCCGTAATCTGCTGGATCGGAGTCACCGAAACGCCTTGACCAAACGAGGTCGTCGCCAGTTCCACCGGCCCTACTTGCGAGAGCTTAAACAGAATCCCGTTCTCTTCCCCGTTCAGGTCGATGCCGGTTTTGCTGCCGAAGCCGAAATTTTTGATGTATTGGAACAGTGTTTCTTTCCCCAGCCGTTGACCTAAGGCGACAAACCCGGGGTTGCAGGAGTTTTCTACGACCTGAAGGAACGTTTGGCTGCCGTGGCCGCCTTTCTTCCAGCAGCGCAGGGTTGCCCCGCCCACCTTGACGTAACCCGGATCAAAAAAACGCTCATTCAGCAAATCCACCTTTTTCTCTTCTAATGCCGCAGCCAATGTAATGATTTTGAAGGTGGAACCTGGTTCGTACGTCATCCAGATTGGTAAATTCCGGTTATACACTTCTGCATCATATTCTTGGTAGGCTCCCGGCTCATACCCCGGCCGGGCAGCCATGCCAAGGATTTCTCCCGTCTTCGGGTTCATCGCAATTGTCAGCGCTGAATCAGCCTGCAGCCGGTCCATCGCCTGATCCAACTCCCGCTCGATGATGCTCTGGATCGTCTTATCGATCGTCAGCGTCAGATTCAGGCCGTCCTTCGGCTCCACGTATTTCTCCGACGAACCTGGCATCAAGCGCCCGCCGGCATCGGACAAATAAGACACGCTTCCGTTCATGCCGCTGAGCAGGTTGTCGTATTTGCTTTCCACGCCGGTAAGGCCTTGGTTGTAGCCGCCGGTGAAGCCCAGGATATGTGCTGCCAATCCCCCGAAGGGGTAGTAGCGCTTATTGTCTTCGGCAACAACAATACCCGGAAGAGCCAAATCACGAATTTGCTGCGCTTTTTCCATCGTAATTTTGCGTCCGCCGGGTTGCAGCCTGACTATGGATTGTCTCTTGGTGATCGTCTTCAGTACCGATTCCTCGGTCATCCCAAGCAGCGGCGCCAGGCTCTTGGCCGTCTGCTCCGGATTTTTGATCTGCACCGGAATGGCCATCACCGTTGGCGTCGTAATATTATAAGCAAGCACCGTGCCGTTGCGGTCGCTGATTTCGCCGCGCTTCGCCGAATACGGGATGTTCCGGCGCCAGGAATCCTCCGCTTTGGCGGACAATTCAGCGCCTTTCCCGATTTGAACGTAGGCAAGACGCACGGCCAGCGCCGCAAACAGCAAACACAACACCATTAACAGCCAGAATAATCTTCGTCGTACAGTAAATCTGGATACTTTCACAGGTCGCCCCCCTTACCCATCCTGACATCATCATGATTGCACTCATCACATGACTATTCAGGACAACCAGGGGTTAGAACAAGCTATGGCGAGTCCGAGGTCTCCTTCTCTCCGGCATCGTTCCCTTGATCGCCGCTGGTTGAGGCATCCTCCACCTGCTCATCGTTGGACGAAGTTTCCTCCTTATCCGGCGGTTCCAGGGTAAGGATTACACGTCTGCCGCCGTTCTCGTTGACAACCTCCTGTGAGACGACGTAGCCTTCCCCATTCGCCGTAACCGGGATTTGAAGGACCGATAGTAACTCCAAGGCATCGCGCAGCGATTCGCCTTGCAGGTTTGGCACATTGATGTCCGATCCCTTCTCCGTAAGCAAGTAAACGAATTGCCCGGATTTGAGCGTCGTTCCCGCCTTCGGGAATTGGGAGATAATCGTATCCCCTTTCCCATATGTTGCGTAGGAAATGCGACTTGCCGACAGTTTGTCCTTGGCTTGTTGAACTGGCAACCCGCCGACATCCGGAACTTTTGGTCCCGAAGCCGCTGTCTTCGAGGAGTTACCGGACGCGCTGCCTTCGATTTTTTTCGGAACTCCCATATACTGCAGCGTTTGATTTACGATCTGCTTAAACACCGGAGCGGCGGCGGCCCCCCCGCCCAGTTCCGAGTCCTTGGGTTCGTCGATCAAGACGATAACCGCGATCTTCGGATCATCCACCGGCGCATAGCCGATAAATGAAACGACCTGTTTCGTGTAATCATATTGGCCGTTAACTACCTTTACTGCAGTCCCCGTCTTACCGGCAACCCGATACCCTTCGATGTAGGCGTGACGTCCCGTCCCGATCTTTTGGTCCGAGACCACCTGCTCCAAATAAGTTCCAACTTCTTTCGCTTTGTCGGGAGAGATCACCTGCTGAAGCACTTTAGGTTTGGTTTCCACCGTCTCCCCGGTTTGCGGATCGGTGATGGACTTGACGATATGCGGCTCCATCAGCTTGCCGCCATTCGCGATGGCCGATACCGCCACAATTTGCTGCAACGGCGTCACAAGCAGCTTCCCGTGGCCGTATGACATCGCCGCAAAGTCAGCCTGCTGCACCGGATCCACGATCCCTTTGGATTCCCCCGGCAGCTCGATGCCCGTTTTTTTCCCGAATCCGAATTGATCGACGTACGTCTTCAGACGTTCCGGACCCAGCATCTCGTAACCCAGCTTGACGAAAGCGACGTTACTGGAGCGTTTCACGCCTTCCAGATACGTGATCTCGCCCCAGCCGGAACGCTTCAAGTCGTGAATCGTTTGCCCCGGCACCCGGATGCTGCCGGATTTGTATGTAGCATTTGGATTAAATAAGCCTTCCTGTACCGCCCCGGCCAAGGTCACGATTTTAAATGTGGAACCTGGCTCGTAAACGGATTTGATCGCGTGGTTATAGAAATTTTTCTGATCGACATCCGCCCAATATTCATTGGGGTTATAGGTCGGCATATTCGCCATGCCAAGGATTTCCATCGTCTTCGGATCGGCCGCAATCACCGTCATACTGATCGGCTGCAGCTGATCGTACGCTTCCTTCATCGCCTGCTCGATGTAGTACTGGATCGTGTAGTCAATCGTCAGCTTCAGGTTGTCTCCGTTCTTCGGCGGGTTATAAATTTCGCTGGCTTTCGGAATCTCAATTCCCCGGCCGTCCCGCTTGTACTCGAGCGAACCGTCAACGCCCTTGAGCTGCTCATCGAAGTAGGCTTCAATACCGGATACGGCTTTGCCTTCGCGGTCGATGTATCCCAAGACGTGGGAAGCCAAGCTTTGATTCGGATAATACCGCTTCTGATCCTTGATCAAGTAAATGCCGACGTCCTGCAGTTTGCTATGCTTTTCCTTCAGCTCGTCGATCAATGCCTGCACCTGATTCTTCAGGTCTTGATCAATCTTCCAGCCCTCGTTCCGAACCTCGCGTTGCGTATAGTACTCGCCGGACTCTTTTTTGGCACTGACGATTTTCCGGAGTTCACTTTCATCTTTACCGAGGACCTTGCCAAGCCCTTCAACTACCTCGTCCTGAAGGCCGTACTTGTTAATCAGTTCGGGATTGACGGCCACCGTGTAAGCCGGAGCATCCACCGCCAGGACGTCGCCGTTCCGGTCCGTGATCGTCCCCCTCGTTGCGGGCAGCAACTTTTTGGTCGACCACAGCTCCTCCGCATGCGCCTGCCAAAAGTCCGCTTGCACGACCTGCAGCCAAAACGCTCTACCGATCAATACAGCAAAAAAGAGGGTAATACATCCCCCTATCAGCAGTGTTCGAAGCTTTATTCGCTTGATCATGGCAAAACCTCTTTAGACATTATTTCTTGGCCGTTTCAACGCCATCTGCCGGTACATTCACATGAAAGCCTTCTACCTCCGGCTGAACATAACCGAGCTCCTTCGCCTTCTCCGGAATTTGCTCCTCCAGCTTTTCCTTTTGAATGCTTAGTTCCTTCACTTCCGCGTTGATCGCTTGAATGTCCGTATTCAAATTAAACATTTGACGCTTAATGTTGTAAAGTGACACATTTTGCCATAACAACCCGCCCATCACGGCTACGCAAAAAATAACCGTCATCATATACAGCAACTTCTCACGAACCGGCAACGGCGAACGGCGGGTTACCACCTTCGTCGTTTCCCGATAACGCTGCGGTTGATAGCTGCGTTCCGCTTGCTTCTCCTTGACTGCCAGATTCCCACGCGTATAAGCCATTTACGATACCTCCACACCGGTTTGCAATTTCTCCGCCACGCGTAATTTCGCGGAACGGGCCCTCGGATTGTCAGCCAACTCCTGCTCCGACGGAACGATTGGTTTCCGGTTGATTAATTTAAGTGATCCTTTGCCGCCGCACACGCACATCGGAAAATCGGGCGGGCAAGTACATTTCTCCACATAGCTGGCAAAGATTTGCTTACAGATTCGGTCCTCCAACGAGTGGAAGGTGATGACCGAAACCCGTCCTTCCGGCGCCAAACAACGGATGGCCGCATGCAGCCCTTCTTCGAATGCGCCCAGCTCATCGTTAACCGCGATGCGCAATGCCTGAAAGCTGCGCTTGGCTGGGTGGCCCCCCGTACGCCTTGCAGCCGCCGGGATGCCCTCCTTGATCAGCTCGACGAGCTGCCCCGTCGTTTCGATCGGCTCCTGTGCTCGCCGGTCTGCAATGACCTTGGCGATCCGCCTGGAAAATTTCTCCTCGCCGTATTGGAACAAAATACGAGCAATTTCGCGTTCCGGCCACGTATTTACGATCTCCCGAGCCGTCAATGCGGCCGATTGATCCATCCGCATATCGAGCGGCGCGTCCGCGTTATAGCTAAACCCCCGCTCCCCTTCGTCAAACTGAGGGGAGGAAACACCGAGGTCGAACAATACGCCGTCCACCTGGGGAACCCCGTTTAGCTGCGGCACCCCTTCGATCTCCCGCAGTTTTTGCTCGATGTAGCGGAAATTGCTTTTTACCAAAGTTAACTTGTCCGCATAGGCTGCGAGCCGCTCCTTGGCATTGTCCAGCGCCCAGTCGTCCTGGTCGAAAGCGATCAGCCTTCCCCCTGGACCTAGCTTGGATAAGATGACGGAGCTGTGGCCGCCGCCTCCCAGCGTACAATCCACATAAATGCCGTCCGGCTTGATGCGCAGACCTTCTGTCGCTTCTTCTTTGAGTACCGTGATGTGATGAAACAAGACTTACGCCCCCAAACCTGAATTCATTTGACTAGCTTAAAGAATAACTCCTTCTAAAGATCGAAGTTGAAATCCACCAGCTTCTCAGCAATTTCGTTAAACGTATCTTCCGACTGCTGGAAGTATTGCTCCCACGTGTCTTTGCTCCAAATTTCCACGCGATTCGACACGCCTAAAACAACGCAATCCTTCTCCAGCTTGGCATACTGCCGTAAATTACTTGGCAAGTTTACCCTTCCCTGTTTATCCCATTCACATTCGGTTGCACCCGAGAAAAAGAAGCGGGTAAACGCACGGGCGTCGGATTTCATCAGTGGCAAAGCCTTCAGCTTCTGTTCCAGCACTTCCCATTCCTGCATCGGATAAACGAAAAGACACTGGTCCAAGCCGCGGGTAACCACGAAAGAGCTGCCGAGGAGTTCACGAAACTTAGCCGGAATAATAATCCGGCCTTTATCGTCAATGCTATGTTGGAACTCCCCCATAAACATTGGTGACTCACTCCTTACCTCTTTCCCCCACTTTGCACCACTTTACACCACTGTGATATGTAACTATTCCACACTGAACGAGAAAATCCTTCTCTGGTTCAAAATTTTTTTGACAGGCGGTTGGTGGGAAGGAGGTATTACTTTAGGGCTGCAACCGCGGTTGACGCTTCGTTCGGCGCTAAATAAGCAGCAAAAAGGACTATCCCGGCAGATTTGATCTGCCTCAGATAGTCCTTTATTGGTGTGTTAACAGTAAAAAGTACCTTTATTTTATTGAACAATCCGCAGTTTCAGCGAATTAACAGGATTTTGTACCGTTATTTTCGGTGAAATCACCCGACTTCGCCCAATCCGGCAAAATTAGCGGTAGGATTTACCGTTAATCATCGTCTAGCGGCGGATAAGTAACAATTAGCGGTACGATTTACCGTTAATTATCGTCTCCCGGCGAACACGCATCAATTTACAGCGGCCGTAGCGTTTCACCGTAACGCCTGTCCACCGGCGATCGAGCTGTAATCACCGCTGCGACGAATTAATGCTCCTGCCAGCTATCCAGGTAAGCGCGTTGCTCAGCGGACAGCGTATCGATGTTCACGCCGAGGCTTTCCAGTTTGAAGCGGGCCACTTGCTCGTCCAGCTCATAAGGGACGTTAACAACCGTTTTCCCGATTTCCTGATAACGGTCATTCACGTATTTCAAGGACAACGCCTGCAGCGCAAACGTCATGTCCATGATTTCGGCCGGATGTCCGTCGCCGGCGGCCAAGTTCACCAGACGGCCTTCGGCGAGCAGGTACATTTTGCGTCCGTCCTTCAACTGATATTCCTCAATGTTCTTGCGCACGGTGCGAACCGAAACCGAACGCTCCGCAAGCTCAGGCTTGTTGACTTCCACGTCGAAGTGGCCGGCATTGGACAGAATCGCGCCGTCCTTCATCACATCATAATGCTCGCCGCGAATCACGTCGCGGTTGCCGGTCACAGTGACGAAGAAATCGCCGATCTTCGCCGCTTCCAGCATCGGCATCACTTGGAAGCCGTCCATCACGGCTTCCACCGCTTTGATCGCGTCAACTTCGGTAACAACGACGTTAGCGCCAAGGCCTTTGGCCCGCATCGCCACGCCTTTGCCGCACCAGCCGTAGCCGACAACCACGACGGTTTTCCCAGCAACGACCAGATTCGTCGTCCGGTTAATTCCGTCCCACACCGATTGGCCGGTGCCGTAGCGGTTGTCGAACAAGTATTTGCAATAAGCATCATTTACTGCAACCATTGGGAATTTCAGCTGGCCTTCCTTGTCCATCGCTTTCAGGCGCAAAATCCCGGTGGTCGTCTCTTCAGCGCCGCCCCGCACATTCTCCAGCAAATCCTGACGTTCCGAGTGCAAGATCGTAACCAAATCACCGCCATCGTCGATGATAAGATCCGGCTTCGTCTCCAGCGCTTTAATTAACAACGCCTTATATTCTTCCGGTTCAGGATTATATTTGGCATAAACGGTGATGCCATCTTCAACGAGTGCAGCACAAACATCGTCCTGCGTCGACAGCGGATTGCTGCCGGTAATCGTCACTTCCGCCCCACCGGCTTGGATAACTTTAGCCAAGTAGGCCGTTTTGGCTTCCAAATGAAGCGAGATGGTCACTTTCAGTCCTTTAAAAGGCTGCTCCGCCTCAAATTGCTTCCGAATCCGGTTCAGCACCGGCATGTGGGCTTCCACCCAATCGATCTTCAAATGCCCCTCCGGCGCAAGCTTCAAGTCGGTAATGATGCTGTTCTGAATCGCTAACGAACTCATAAATGTCTCCTCCTATAAATAGATGATTCGATGTTTGCCAGTTAACTCATAAGGGATATTCATCAGGCCTTCGATCCAATCCGTCCCATATCGATTTAATGCATCAAAGAGATTGTAGACTCTCTCCTGCGGCTTGCTTAGAGGGAATAGCGAGAGTTGAATCCGGTCGAAATGGCGTAAGCCGGTCTCATGAATTTTCTCCAACGCATCCTTCGCCTTGCCGCGCAAATACTCGATTTGGCCGATGATCTTGTCTCGGTTCACCGCCCCGAGTCTGGACAAATCGCTTTGAACTCCTGCCAGCTCCTCAATGAGCGGATTGTATAGCTCTCCAAACGCAGCGATGACCTCATCAAACCGCTTGTCGACCGGCATCCGCTCCTGCGCCGCAAGCCAAGCTCCACGTCTGCGGCGGAAGCCTTCGGCATCCTTCACATCATCCCAGCTGAGCTGATATTTCTGCATATACTTTTGCACGGTTCGATCTACCACCGTAAAAGCTTCCCGTGCCAGCAGCAGTGGCATTTTCAGCCCAAGCTTATGAAACGCCTTGCGCGTCAGCCCCCAGTAAGCAATTTCGCCGGGGCCGAGAACCGAGCCAAGGACGGGAAGCAAACTGTCCTGCATCAAGGGGCGAGTTAACACATTATTGCTGAACCGCTCCGGATGCTCCCGCAGCTCGGCGAGCAGCTCGTCAGCCGTAAAGGAGACTTTGCCCTTGCGGTCTTCGAAGCGCCCTTCCTGTTTAAACAACAGCAGCCGTTCATGTTCATTAATATAGAACAAATTCGCTCCATTTTCGGCCACTTCAGCCGAAGGTTCAAATCCCAAGCCCGCCAAATCCCGTACCGTTTCGTGGTAAGCCGATTCCAGCTCATCATTGCGGCGAATCATTTGCTCAAACACCGGTACTTCCAGCCGGCGCAACTCAGGATCTGACGAGTCCAGCAGCACCAGTCCGTATTTTCCAAATAAAGCTCCCATCAGCTTGGCAAAAGCGGCCGTCAAGTTATCCGCATCCGCTGACGAGCTTCGTGCCAAGTCCAGGAGCGCCGCCTTATGCTCGCTGTCGGGCAACAGCTGCTCCAGCTCTGAAATGGCCTTGTCCCACGCCTCGGACGTCACCTTCGTGAAGCTGACCGGCAGCCGGTCCATGCTGCCGCGGTGCATGCGAATCCGACGCACCTGTAAATCCGGCGCCAACACATAGGTGTGATTGACCTCATCCCAGTCGTGATCCTCGCCGGCAATCCAGAACACCGGCACCACCGGACGATTTAACCGGGCCGAAGCGGCCTTCGCCGCTTTGAGGATGGTCACGGCTTTATAGATCACGAGCAGCGGCCCGGTGAATAACCCGCTTTGCTGCCCGCCGACAATCACCGCCGTCCCCGGCTGCTCGAGTTGATCGATCGCCTGTTCAACGGCCGGGGACGGGTTATATTGTCTGTTATATTCACGAAGTCGGGCAGCGACTGCCTTCCGACTTATGCGCGTATGCTCTGATTGATCAAGCCATGCGACTCGTTCAGCCCAGCTGTTGGCCTCCGCCGGGTCGCTCTCATACAATTGCTGAACCGTAGCAAACTGATTGACGTATACTTCAGCCAGCGGCCCCACAAATGAAAGTTGCTCTTGAACGACATTCATCAGTTTGCGTCCTCCTGTCTGCATCAAAACCTTCCTTGATTGTAACGGATGTCCTACCGCTCCGTCAAAGAAATCCTTACTTTTGCTAAACCTCTAACTTTCCGTAATGATCAGGCGCAAAAAAAAACTCCCGCAACCGTCATGAACGGCTGCGGGAGTTCGCAGAATCGATCAACCTTTTTTCGGCATGGAGACGAAATGTCCTTTAGACACTTCAACCAGCTCGGAGTTCTCCAAGTCGTACAAACCTCCGCTGGCAACCCCTTCTTTGCCGATTGGACCGCTGGTGGTATCCTCCAGAACAATCCGTTTCTTGTTAGCTTCAATTTCCGGATCCGGGATCGGAATCGCGGACAGGAGCGTTTTCGTATAAGGGTGCATCGGGTTGGCATACAACTCTTCGCTGTCTGCCAGCTCCACGATCCGGCCCAGATACATCACGGCCACACGGTCACTGATATGCTTCACCATGGACAAGTCGTGCGCGATAAACAGATACGTTAATCCGAGACGGTCCTGAAGATCCTCAAGCAGGTTGACAACCTGTGCCTGAATGGATACGTCCAGCGCCGAAATCGGTTCGTCACAGATGATGAACTTCGGATTCACCGCCAGCGCACGGGCAATCCCGATCCGTTGGCGCTGACCGCCGGAGAATTCGTGCGGATAACGGGTTGCATGGTCCGGGTTCAAACCAACCATATCCAGCAATTCTTCAACCCGTTTCTTGCGTTCTGCTTTAGATCCGGCTAAACCGTGAATATCCAGCGCTTCCCCGATGATATCCGTAACGGTAAACCGCGGATTCAGCGATGCATACGGATCCTGGAAGATCATCTGCATGTCGCGGCGCATCGCTTTCATTTTCTTCGGCGGCAATTTGCTGATGTCCACGCCGTTGAAGCGAACGCTGCCAGCCGTCGGCTCGTACAAACGAAGAATCGTACGGCCCGCGGTCGATTTACCGCAGCCCGATTCGCCAACGAGGCCAAGCGTTTCGCCTTCGGCAATCGAGAAGCTGATGTCGTTGACCGCCTTCAGTACGTTACCGCCGCCAACGTTAAAGTATTTTTTCAAGCCTTCAACTTCAATTAGAGTTTTGCCTTTGCTCATGACGACTGTACCTCCTTGGCCATCGGATGAAGATCCCAGCAGCGGGCTGTATGCGTTTCGCTAAATACAGTCGCGCCTGGGTCGATGCGTTCGCAAATCTTCATCGCTTGGTCGCAACGAGCGGCGAATGGGCAACCAATCGGCGGCTTGATCAAATCCGGCGGTGTACCGATAATCGGAATCAGCGGTTCGCCTTTCTTCTGATCCAAACGCGGCATCGAACGCAGCAAACCTTTGGTGTATGGATGCTGCGGGTTTTTGAAGATCTCCCACTTCGTTCCGGTCTCCACCACTTCACCAGCATACATGACGATGACGCGATCACACATGCCAGCTACGACGCCAAGGTCATGGGTGATCAAAATGATGGAGGTGCCCAGCCGGGATTGCATCTCTTTCATGACGTCCATGATTTGAGCCTGAATCGTCACGTCGAGCGCCGTTGTTGGTTCGTCAGCGATCAACAGCGCAGGCCGGCAGGCAAGTGCGATGGCGATCATGGCGCGTTGCCGCATCCCCCCGGAGAATTCGTGTGGATATTGGTTAAAGCGGGCTTCTGCATTTTTGATGCCTACAAGCTTAAGCATCTCGATAGCCTGTTTCTTCGCTTCGCCCGCTGACATTTTCTGATGTTTGATTAATACTTCAGTGATTTGTCGGCCTACTTTGATCGTAGGATTCAAGGAGGTCATCGGGTCCTGAAATATCATGCCAATATCTTTCCCGCGGATCGATTCCATTTGCTTGTCGCTTTTCTTCAAAAGGTCTTGCCCTTGGAAAATAATTTCACCTTGCTTAATGATGGAAGGAGGAGACGGAATCAGGCGCATAATCGTTTGGGCCGTGACGCTCTTGCCGCTGCCGGATTCGCCGACGATCGCAACCGTTTCACCTTTCCCCACTTCAAAGTTCATGCCGCGGACGGCCTTCACTTCTCCACCTTTGACTTGGAAGGAAACATGCAAATCTTTAACTTGTAAAATCGGCTCCATCATTCCACCTCCTACTTCTTCAGTTTAGGGTCAAGCGCATCGCGAAGACCGTCACCAAAAATATTAAACGCCAGCATGATGATACTGATCAAAATGGCTGGGAACAGCATCCGCCACGGGTAATACAACCAGCCGGTCAAGGCATCATTGATCATCGAACCGAGCGAAGCAACCGGAGCTTGAACGCCCAAGCCAAGGAAGCTAAGGAACGCTTCGGCGAAAATCGCGTTAGGTACAGACAATGTCACCGTAACGATGATAGGTCCAACCGCATTTGGCAACAGGTGGCGGAACAACAAGCGTCCGTGGCCTGCGCCCATCGAACGGGAAGCCAACACGTATTCGCGGTTCTTCAACTGCATAATTTCACCGCGGACAATCCACGACATGTTAATCCAGCCGGTAATTGTTAAAGCAAGGATAATCGTTCCCAAGCTCGGCTCCATCACGACCAGCAACAGAATCGTAACGAGCAGATAAGGGATGGAGTACAAAATCTCTGAAAACTTACTCATAATTTCATCGACGCGGCCGCCAAAGTAACCCATGATTCCGCCGTAAATGACGCCAATCAAAAGGTCGATACACGCTGCCGCCAGACCAACGATCAGGGAAATGCGCGCCCCCATCCAAGTTCGGATAAACATATCGCGGCCAAGGTCGTCCGTACCAAACCAGTGCGTGGCCGATGGCGCTTTGTTCGTATTTAAAAGGTCGTTTGAATAATAGTTGTAGCCGTAGATTTTACCGACGATAACCGGAGCGATAATCGCAGCCAACGTTACCAGCGCCAAGAAGATCAAAGCCGTCATCGCCAGCTTATTGCTGCGCAATCTTTGCCATGCATCTCGCCAAGCTGAGATACTTTCGCGTTGAATGACTTCGGCTTCTTTCTCGTCCGCGCCGATTTTGCGGAAATCGTCCGCCGTCAGGTCGACCGGAGTCGGCATCACTTTGATTGGATTCGTATCCATGCGCATTATCCCTCCTTCCCTTTCGAAAGCTTAATTCTCGGATCCACTAGCACGTAGAGGATGTCCGTGATAAACCGGGCCAACATCAGCAATACGCCGTAAAAAATCGTAATCCCCATAATCAGCGGATAATCGCGGACGCTGATCGCTTGCACGAACTGTTTTCCGATACCGCCAATCCCGAAGAGCTGCTCGATAACCACAGAACCGGTTACGATGTTTGCCGTCATCGGTCCCATATAGGTGATTACCGGCATAATCCCGTTACGGATCACGTGACGGAACAGAATTGCCATCCAGCCCAGGCCTTTCGCCTTAGCCGTTTTGATGTAATCTGCATGCAATACTTCCAGCATGCTTGAACGGGTCAAACGGGCGATAAACGCGATCGGCTGCGCCGTGAGGGCCGCTACCGGCAACACATAATACATCGGACCTTTAAAGCCCATCGTCGGCAGCCAGTGCAGCTTCGAAGCAAATACGTACTGCAGCAAAGAAGCCACGACGAAGCTAGGTACCGCGATGCCCAGCACCGCTAACACCATCGCCACATTGTCGATCAATTTGCGATGATACAGCGCTGCCAACATACCAAGCAGTACCCCAAGGACTAACGCGACGATAATCGCAACAATCCCCAGCTTCAAAGACGCCGAAAACGTTTGACTAATGATGTGAGATACATCCTGGTTGATCTGCTTCATGGAAATTCCCAAATCGCCCTGAGCAATTTCACCCAAATATTTCAGATATTGCTGGTAAACGGGCTTATCGAGTCCTAACTGTTCTATAAGACGCTCCTTAATTGCCGGAGGCACCTGTTTCTCGGAAGTAAGCGGATTCCCCGGAATCGCCTTCATCAGGAAAAAGGTAGCTGAGATCAAAATAAACAGTGAAATTAACATATAAAAAAACTTACTGGCAATATAGCGCACCATGCCCGTTCACACCTCCTTCTTTTAAATTTCGACACATATCGATTTTAGGTGAAAAGAAACACTTTGTCTATTCCATATATTTGTATAAGGACGCAATGCTTGGAAGAAGAGGGCACACAAAAAAAACGGGATATATATGGAATACCCACATATATATCCCGAGATTTCTATGCGATTAACAATGACTTATTTACGATCATCCGTAATATAAGCGCGGCTGTAATCGATCGCACCGCTGTAGTCGAGAACTACACCTTTCAACCACGGTTTCGTAGCCGAAACGTTCGTGTAGTAGTAGATCGGCATCAAGACTTGGTTGTCCTTGATCAGGATTTCTTCGGCTTTTGCGAAGTTCGCGTCACGAAGTGCCATATCTTCGCTATTTTTCGCTTCTTTGATCAGCTTGTCGTATTCTTCGTTCGAGAAGCCGGTGTCGTTGTTACCGCCACCTGTTACCCACATATCCATGAATGTCATCGGATCGTTGTAGTCTGCACTCCAACCAGCACGAGCTACTTGGTAGTTCAGGTTTTGACGGTTTTCGATGAATACGGCCCATTCTTGGTTTTCCGTTTTCACGTCAACGCCCAGGTTTTTCTTCCACATATCCGCAACTGCCAAAGCGATTTTCTTGTGCCCTTCACTGGAGTTGTAAGTCAATGTGATCTCAGGCAATTTCGTATAGCCTTCTTCTTTCATACCTTGTTCCAGAAGCTTCTTCGCTTCTTCCACGTTTTCTGTGAAGTAGTCGTCTTTGTGTTCATTACGATATTCGTCATTCAGACCTTTGATACCCGGAGGTACGAAGCCGAATGCCGGAACTTGACCACCCAGCGTTACGTTGTCAACGATCGCTTGACGATCGATAGCCATCGCAAACGCTTTGCGGATATTCACGTTATCAAACGGTTTAGCCGTTACGTTAAATTCATAGTAGTACGTACTTGCAATCCCTTTGATCTCCAATTCGTCTTTCAATTGATCTTTCAGGATCGGAATTTGGTCGGTTGGGATTTCGCCGTTAGGCGCACCTGCGCGATCCAATTCGTTGTTTTGGTAAGAAGCCAACTCAGTTGCGCCGCTGTTAACCAGAGACATGGTGATTTTGTTCAGCTTGATGTTAGCTTTATCCCAATAGTTTTCGTTCTTCGTTACTTCGATCGATTGGCCTTTCACCCAGTTGGTCAGCGTGAACGCGCCGTTAACGATCATTTTGCTTTGGTCAACCGCCCATTTCGGATCATCCTTAACGGATTGGTGAACCGGATAGAACGTATAGAAGGAAGTCAGACCAAGGAAGTAAGGAGTTGGAGCAACCAGTTCCACTTCCAGCGTATAGTCGTCAACTGCTTTTACGCCGACTTGGCTGAAATCCGTGATGGTTCCTTCGTTATATTCTTGAGCATTTTTCAGGTAGTACAATTGATAAGCATAAGGTGCAGCCGGATCTGTGTTCGGGCTCAGGACACGTTCCCAAGCGAATACGAAATCGTTCGCCGTAACAGGGTCGCCATTGCTCCATTTAGCGTCTTTACGCAGGTGGAACGTATATTTCGTCCCGTCGATGTCCCAGCTTTCAGCTGCAGCGGGGATAACTTGACCAGATTCGTCCTGGCGTGTAAGACCTTCGTACATCAACTTCAGAACGGTGTTAGCTTGGCTGTCTTGAGCTTGAGCCGGGTCGAAAGTTGGTGGCTCGGCGCTCAGGTTAATTCTCAGCGTTTGATCTGCGGCCAACTTCTCTCCGCCGCTGTTGCCACTGTCGGAAGCTGTATTGCCTCCATTCGCTGCGC
The DNA here is from genome assembly GCF_047200555.1 of Paenibacillus sp. MB22_1. Taxonomy (NCBI): domain Bacteria; kingdom Bacillati; phylum Bacillota; class Bacilli; order Caryophanales; family Paenibacillaceae; genus Paenibacillus; species Paenibacillus sp. MB22_1. The sequence continues at coordinate 649,922 of NZ_JBLADV010000001.1, read as the reverse complement.
CATTATTAGCAGCGCCATTGTTTCCGTTGTTCGAACCGCATGCGGCTAGCAATGTGCCGACTGCAAGAACGAGCGTCAGAAGAAGCAAAAGACTCTTACTCTTCTTCATCTAGCAATATCCCCCTTAAAATGGTTTGGTATATGTTTTTAGATTATACAACCAGCGGTCAAAAAAATCCAACATAAAATTCAAGATTTTTCGCGTTAATTGCTAAAATTCGCGCTAGACTTTAACAAAATAGTCCAATATACAATATTGACATTTGATTTTCTTAACAATTAACCAAGAATGTCATCCCTTTATTCGGTATTGGGAAGGCAACCCTAGTTTGACCTAAGCGGCGGTGATATATGTAATAAAGCTGATTAAAAACAATAAAACGTATGCTAATCCGGTTGCCGCAAACGCCAAACGCCACACCACACGCAGCAGCTTGCGGGCGTCGACCCTTCCCTTCAGGCGAGTCTGCGCCCCGCCAATCAATCCGCTAACAACCAATAGAATTAATACGATCAGATAGAAGCCAAAGGTCGAATGGAACACATTATTAAACAACGCAGAGACCGACAAGATCAGAAACAGCGTCGTTACGTCCATGGCCAGCTTCAGCGCTCTTTTCTTATCCCGCTTGACATAATAATGAATGAAATAAACGAGCCCAAATGGAATGACCGGTATCATAGCCAACACGATCAAGGAAGAGACCAACGCTTCCAAAGCCTCACCTCCGCATCAATTTTGGTTATAGAAAAAATCAATTCATAAAAGTAAGTAACTATATTTTTATATCCATGTCAGATTATAATGCTCGGACCAACCGCCAAACCATCTCGTGTCCGGGAACCGCGATTCCTTTGCTGCGCGCCATCTCGACCAATTTCCCATTAATATGATCAATCTCCGTTGGCATGCCCTGCTGCACGTCCTTTAGCATGGAAGAGATATTCGTTGAGGTCGACCGGCAAACCGCAGCGATTTGATCAAACATGTCGGCATTGTAAGGGATTCCGTAAGCCTCATAAACGCGTAATCCTTCATCGCAAAGTTGCCGGAGCAGGCGAATTCGTTCGTCGTTCTCCAGCAGTTGGCCGTTATTCAGCCGCCACAAAGCCGTTAAGGGGTTGATCGCCGCATTGATTAGCAGCTTCCTGTAGATTTCTCTCCCGATGTCTTTCGACAAAAGGGCTGTAAATCCTGCCTTCTCCAGCATTTTCACGAAACTTTCTGCTGGAGACTCCAGATCGGCCATACCGCCGTTCGCGCCAATTTGCGTTATCCCCTGACCTGCACGGTTCACGCTGGATTCGTTCAGCCGTTTTGCGCCTTCCGTCGTAATTGCCGCATAAAGCGGAACCCCTGGCAGCGCATTGCCGATCAGCTCTAGGTGCCCTATGCCATTTTGAAAGCATACGACCTTCGTCTTCGGACCCACAATTCGACTGAGAAAAGTCAGCAGATTAGCATCGATATGGCGTTGTTTCGTGGTTAACAACAGCCATTCGGCCGTATCGCTCGCTCTGTCCCTACTGCCTTCTCCCACGGGATAAGCTTCGAGCCGCTGGCCATCCACAACGGTTGCGGTCCCGTCGGCTTCGGCAAGCCGAATCCCTTCTTTCTTTAGCTTTGCGGCCTGCTCAGGGGTTCTTGTCCAAAAACGCACCGGCACGCCGGACGCCGCCAGCTTACCGCCAAACAACAGCCCCAATGCACCGGCGCCGATGATGTCAACCTTCATGAAGCTTCACGACCTTTCCTTTCTTCTAATCCCTTTATACCAAACTCCCCCCTAACAACACAAAAATCCCGCCATTTTGGCGAGATTTTGCGATAGGTTTCTGTTATTCGATCCGTTCTAAATTTCCGTTCGCGTCCATCTTGAATCTGGATTTGTTTTCCTCGTCTTCTTCGTTTAAAAAAGCTAACCGTCTAGCCCGGTCCATGATCTGAATCAACGCCTTATAATCGTCGTTCACGACCCGGTAATCGGTCTGTACCTCATTGACCTGTGCCGACAACTTCTCGTTTTCCTCGCGAAGCTTAGCAATCTCCTCTTCTTTCTCTCGAAGCTCCTTCTCCAACGCTTTCATTTGACGATTGGTTTCCTGAATCGTGTTTTTCCACCCGCGCAAAAAGCGGATCACCGCATCGATGGAAATCGTCTCCTCCGACACCCCATCTCCGCGATAACCGTTGTCGTCCACATCGACGGAAGTAAGCGAGGCCATGCCGGAACCGGCCGTTAGCGAGTTTTGCTTTTTCATATAATTACGCTTCTGTCTTTGTGCTTTCGCGATGCTGATGGCCGCTTCGTACTTCTTGCGAACGCAGCTGTTCCATCGGAAACCGCAGGCCGCCGCCGTTCTGCCTATCCGTTCTCCGACCTCTTCGAAAGCGTTTAATTGGGTGCTGCCCTCCCGTATATGCCGAAGGGTAACCTCGGCCAGAATCAAATCATCTTCTGGGCTCCATGCATCTTGTCTCACAGCTGTCATGCTATAAAAACCTCCTAACGACATCCTAATCTAACCGTCATCCAACCGGCGGTCTCCGGCAGGCGTAAGGGTAAAATGCTTCTTACTCCATTTCTATGCCTCTCATAGAGTTCATAGAATCTATTTGATACTAAAATGTATTTCCAAAATCCAGCTCCTCCATACATGACGTTTCACGAAATGAATAACAAGAGCAGGCGCCGCCAACACTACTGTTAGGTTTGTCACAACAACACCTGCGTAATTTGGCTAAATCATGACTTTTCGTTTACACTTTTCAGCCTAACGGGTATAATGGGGAAAGGAATGGAAGCTCGTTGATACATAAGAAAGGGGGATTACCTCGTGGCACGCATGTTCCGCGTCCTTGGCTTCTTCACATTGGCTATTGGGCTTATGGCCTTTGCGGGCGATCTGACGGAAATGGCTTTGCTGTTCTTCTTGCAAACCGCCTTTTTCGTCCTTTTCGGCTATCTGAAGCTTACCGAGAGAACCTATATCCTGCTGTTCTGGGGATATATGATCGTCGCATTTACCGGTTTCAGCTACTGGACGGTCTTCAAAATGGGTTTACCCCTCTAATCCCGAATCTCATAAATGTTCCAAAAAGGCGTTTCGGCTATGTGCTGGAACGCCTTTTTTCGTGAGTTCTGCTATTTCCGGGCCTGTTATCATATATATAGGACAACTACAGATGGGAGAGGATCGTTGTTGAAGATACGCATCATATCGCTCTGTCTATTGCTGTTGCTGGCGGCTCTTCAGTTTGCCCGTTTGTCGGCCGCCGCTGCTCCGCTGACTGCCGAAGAACAACAGATCCTGGAACAAAGCTTGTCCATTCAGGAAATCGACCGGGAAATCGAGCGGATCGAATCCCGCCAGCAAGAGACGGAAATGGACCTTCGCGAGCTGCAAGAGCAATTAACCGAAAAAAACGAACAAATCCGTATCAGCCGCGAACAAGCTGGCTTAAGACTACGCGCGTATTATATGGGGGAACGGGAAAATCTGCTGTACGCATTGCTAAGCGTGAACAGCCTCAAAGATTTTTTTACCGTATTGGATTATTATCAACTCATTATGGATCGGGATCGTACCATATTAAACCAATACAAGTCGGAATATGCTGAACTGACGAAGACCAAGCAGAAGCTGGAAGCCACGTCCACCGAACTCGACCGCATGAAAGAGGAGCTGCAGCTCCAGCGCACCCGGGTTGCCGCGCTTCGGCAAAGCGTCGACGAATCCCTTGGCCTCAGTGCCGATCCCGAGAAGCTCAAGGCGTTAATTCAAGAGTTGACCGCCTATTGGGAGAGCGTTGGGCTGTATGAGCTCCGCAGATATTTTCAGGCACTCAGCTCCGCCATGTCGCAATTCTCCGACTTTTTGAAGCAGAACGAGAGCAGTTTGATCGCTGAAAAAGGGGGATACCGTTTGGAAATCCACGAGGATGATCTGAATGCGTTCCTCTATGGCAAGAGCGAGTTGCTCAAGGATATGAGCTTTCAATTCAAAACGGACAAGATCATCGCGCGCGGCAGCCGGGAAGGCCTGGAGCTCGAAGTCGAGGGTCATTATACGGTGGAGCAGGAGCCGGAGAACGCGATTGTTTTCCATGTGGACCGCCTGCTGTTTAATGGGTTGGCCCTCCCGGATACGACGCGGGCCGAGCTGGAGCGGGATTTCGACCTTGGCTTTTATCCGAAAAAAATTGTCCCCTTCGTGGAAGCCACTGAGGCGGTGATCTCCGAGGGGACGTTAACGGTGAAATTGAAGTTGGCGTTGTAAGCGCTGGTGATGCTTTACCGACTAAGCTCAGCCAACCGTCCGCGATATTGCTTGCCCGTGATCGCTCCGCTTAAATAATCGGAGGTGAGCGGCGCGAAGCGCTCGAGCTGTTCCGGCAGCGACGGACTCGCCGGCAGCACAATTCCGGATCCGGCAGCCAGCGTGGCGGGGATCCAAGTGGGGAGCTGATTTCGGGCGGCTTCGTAATAAACGGTTTTGAGAACAGGAAGATGCCCGGTTGTTTCATACCAACGCGCTTGATTATAAAGGGAGGTCATTTCTGAAATCCACAATCCGGCCGCATCGGGATGATCCGTTTGCGAAGAAACGGCATAACTTCGGCCTAGGATCCAGGTTGACGCTAGATTCGGCTGGAACTCCGGCATCCAGATTTTCGAGCGGGGATGACGATGCTTCTCGGCTTCCGTCGCCGTGGTGATCATCATCGCCAGTTCGCCGTCACTCAGCTTGCTCCACGAATCCGATCGGGCCAAGCCCGAATCCAAGAGCGCGGGGCGCAGCGATTCCAGCTGTTGCAGGGCGTACGTCATATTGCCCTCCACTGTATAGAATTGCCCGGAACCGGCCGGCTTCCAGCCTCCGCCGACTTGCCACAGCAAAGTCGCTGCCGCATAGGGATCACGGTAATCCAATCCTAACAGGTAGGGCTGGGAATGTTGTTTTTTGAAGGTGGAGACTAAGACGCTCCAATCGTCCGCTGTAGCCGGCGGGCGTTCCAGTCCAAGCTGCTTCAGTTTGTCCTCATGATAAACCAGCACATAGGGATCCACATCCAGCGGAACTCCCCAGACGTAACCGTTCCACTCGTTTGGAATTAAGGAAGCGCTTAACACTTCGCCTGACAAGGAACCAGAGAAATAGCCCTCCGTGGGCAGCAGATAACCGTCCGCTGCAAAACGGCGAATCCAGACATTGTCCAAGAGCAGGACGTCCGGCGATTCCCCGAGCTTCATCAGCTGGCGCTGGTACGCAGCATAACTCTCCTCTAACGGCACATTCACCAAATCAACCTCCACCGGATGGCTCACCGTAAACTGCCGGTTCATCTCCTCCAGGCGACGGAAGTCAGTCTCATTCATCTGCACGGCCACCTGAATGTGGCCGGTCTCCTCCTTGGTTTGCGCTTCAGGCGGCGTAACCGGCTGAGCCTCCCCGCCGTCTTCTTGGCGAACTAGCGTCATTTCTTCGCTAGGCGACAGATTAATTAAAGCGAGCAGGAGGATTGCAAAAAGCACCCAATGATTTTTTCGCTTCACGCCTGTCCTTCCTCTCCACAATTTAGGAGCGCACGTCACGTCAATAACCTTCTGATACTCCGTATTGTAGCAAATCGCCGGATGAATTGTCCCGTAAAAAAATGTATATGTGTATGGCGGTGGGGTGCTTGGACTTTAACTCTCCTGTAATGTATGCGATTCCTGCAAAAATGCAGTTTTTTGAGGTGAAATCGCCGCTTTGTGCAAAATGCCTGCAAAAGTGCAGGCTTTTTGCGCCGAATTGCCCCATTTGTCACTAGCCTTGCATCTAAAGTGACATGGTATTTAATTAATTGTTAATATTAGTTATATCAGCTTATTGTATTAAAATTTTCCATTTCTATTTCCCGCCAATGTGCTAAAAGGGTAACAGGACGTGAAGTGTAGTCATGTTACCAAAAATTAGTAGATGAATCGTTCGGTTACTCTAGTACCATCTTGACGCTCTTGAGCTTCAACGGATGTTTTCTCGGCCTTCCTGGCCGCCCTTTCTTACGCCGGCCTTTGGATGGCCGAGACGGCGGTCGTAACACAGCTTGTTGAAACTCTTCCCACGATCGCTCAGCATATAAGCGCATGCGTTTCAAGATCTGCCATAAGCTTAGATCCGTTTGCATCTCTAACTTGATCAACAGCACCAAGCTGTACGCGATCAACGCCAGATAGATTTGGTTCCAGATGGCGGTCTGGTTTGCGCTGTAGATCTTCACCAGCCTCAGATGTTGCTTGATCCATTTGAAGAACAACTCGATCAACCATCGATAGCGGTAGATCTCGCTAATCTCTTGGGCAGAGCGATCCTGCACATTGGTCAGCAAGCGGTAGGTCCGTTTCTGCTCATCCGTAAACTCGATCAGTCGGGCTTGGAGGTAATGCGTCTGCTTCTGCTTATCGTTCCACTGGATCTCGACGTCCGCATCTATCGTGATGGGAAAACCCTCAGGAACCGCTCGCTGATGGAGGATGGTCACCTTGTTCTTGGTCTGCAATCTGGCCACAAACCTCATCTGTTGGTGAATCAGCGATTCATATAGCTCGTACTGGATATACCCGCGATCCATCACATGAATCGCATCGTCCGCCACCACCAGATCAAGAGCGACTTCCTGATCACTCACCGCCGCTGTGCTGTTGATGATCTTGCCGGGAAACACCGTTTCGCGATCGGCCACCACGAGCTGGGTATGGATCTTGACCGCATTTTGCTCTTTGCTCCAGTACGCCCAGCGTCCAGCTAGGGTAGGCAAGGTAAGCACGGTGGAGTCGAGAATCCGGAGCTTGCCGATATTCGGGATCCCTTGCTTCTGCTTGGTGATCTCCTGGATGCGTGCGATGTTGCAGAGAAAGATCGCTTGTAACAGATCCGTCGGGAGTTGCTTGATCTTTCGTGAAAGCTGAGAGGCACTGATCGACTTCAGATGGTCGTCCTGCAGATCCGGCATGATGCGAAGGTGTTCCGAGATTTCATCATAGCTGGTACGCCCTGCAAGCTGAGACTCCACAAAAATCTGAATGGCTTTACCGGTTGTAAGTTTGCGAGTGCGATGGTCGGCAAGCAGGCCGCGGTATTCTCCGACATTCAGCAAATTTAGGCATTTACAAATGACTGATTTTGAGTTATTGTTACCCATGCTATGGTCTCCTTCTGTTATGGAGTGGGTAACATGCCTACACCTTAACAATAGGAGATTTTTTTATGAGCAACCAGAAGAATACCAGTAATAGCAACCATATTTAGGATATTTTACAAACAATTTTTCTGTAATTTCTCATGTCAGGTTTGGTGCAAGGCTAGTGCCCATTTGTCCGAAATCGTGAAAAATAACTGTACTTTTGCAGGCTTTGGCCGAGAAATCGGGATTTAGCCGAAAAAAACTGCACTTTTGCAGGTTTCCCCCCTTCGAGCAAAAGCGTGCAAACGAGCAAAAAAGCCCGGCGAATTAAGATATACCGATTCGCCGGGCTTTTACTATTATTTTCCTCGCGACGGACGAGCGGTATGCTCTCGATCAGCAACTTCCTGTTCCAGGAAGGCAAGTAACGAGCCGGAGGAAGTTTACGTCCGCATTTGGGAGCCGGTTCTCCTCCTTCTACCTCATCAGGGACAACCGGCGGACAAGAGCGGGCCGAGGGCGTTACTTGCTTCCGTTGACCTGGCTATCACTGTATCCGCCACAGTTGGCCAAGGCCAAGTCCAGTCCGAGCTCGCCCTTCTACAACAAATCCGCCGCCAGCTGAGCCAGCTTGGAGCGTTCGCCCTTCTCCAGGGTGATATGCCCGCTGATGCCCTGGTCGCGGAAGCGTTCGACCAAAATGGTTAATCCGTTGCTGGAAGCGTCCAGATACGGATGGTCGATCTGCTCCGGATCGCCAACCAGCACGATCTTGCTGCCTTCCCCGACGCGCGACACGATCGTCTTCACCTCATGGCGCGACAGGTTTTGCGCCTCGTCTACGATGATGAACTGCCCGGGGATCGAGCGGCCGCGAATGTACGTAAGGGCCTCCACCTGAATGCTGCCAAGCCCCATCAAGATTTTCTCGATGTCGCCGGATTTCTTCGTATCAAACAGGTACTCCAGGTTATCATAGATCGGCTGCATCCAAGGCCGCAGCTTTTCTTCTTTTTCCCCGGGCAGGTATCCGATATCCTTCCCCATCGGGACAACGGGCCGGGCAATCAGCAGCTTTTTGTATTTGTGCTCATCCTCGACCTTCAGCAGACCGGCGGCTAACGCAAGCAACGTCTTACCGGTGCCGGCTTTACCGGTGATCGTAACGAGCGGAATATCATCGTTAAGCAAGAGCTCCAATGCCATGCGCTGCTGGGCGTTTCGAGCGCTAATCCCCCAGACCGGCTCATTACTAAGATACAGCGGCTCCAAGCGGGTGGCATCTTCGTTCACTTTCAGCAAAGCGGATTTGCCAGTCCCCATCTCATCTTTTAATATCACAAACTCATGCGGGTAAAGGGAATAATTAGCCCCAAGCGGTTTAATTGGCAAAAAGCGATACGTATAAAATTCATCAATCACCGACGGATGAACCTTGATGGTTGAATAACCTCCGTATAGGTCGCTGGGGCCTACGGTCCGGTCCGACAAATAATCTTCGGCATGGAGTCCCAGAACGTCGGCTTTGATTCGGACCAGCACATCCTTGCTGACCAGAATGACCGGCCGCGGCGTTTCCATCTCCGCCTGCTCCAGGTGATAGTTCAGGGCTACCGCGAGAATCCGGTTGTCGTTGGTGACTTCCCCGAACTTTTCCTGAACCTTGACGAAGCTGCGGTGATTTAACTCGACCTTAATTCGCCCGCCGCCCTCCAGCGGTACGCCATCATGCAAATGGCCCGTTGACCGCAAGCCATCCAGCAAGCGAGAGACGCCCCGCGCATTCCGGCCGATCTCGTCGGCATTGCGCTTTTTGCTGTCGATTTCCTCCAGCACGACAGCCGGAATGACCACATCATGTTCGTCAAAGGCAAATACGGCACCCGGATCATGCAATAATACATTCGTATCCAATACAAAGATCTTCTTCATCATTATCCCCTCCACCGCGGTCATTGCAGCCTTATGAGCATACATATTTTTTGGCGTCCCGGGAACTCTATAACCGATATTAGAACCGGTATCGAGAGATCAATTCCGAAAGGACGGATTGAACATGCGATTATGGCTGTGTTTGTTACTGACGGCTACCCTGCTTACAAGTTGCGGAACTCGTTCTGAAAAGGCATCACCCTCTCCAAATCATCAAACAGGGAATGCGCCCCAGGCACAAAGCGTGAATCCTTATGCCACCAACGCCAACGACAAAGAGGTCATGTCAGACCGTGACAGACAAGTTTATTTGGAAGAACTGGTGAAAAAAGTCCCTGGCGTGAAAGGCGCGCATTGTGTCATTATGGGCAAAACCGCCATCGTTGGTATCGATGTGGATAGCCGCCTCGAACGTGCAAGGGTAGGGAGCATTAAATATACGGTAGCTGAAGCGCTTCGAAAAGATCCGCACGGAGCCGGCGCCATCGTCACCGCGGATATCGACTTAAATCAACGACTTGCCGAGATCGGCAAGAAAATCCGCGAAGGTCGGCCGGTTTCCGGCTTCGCCACCGAGCTGGCTGACATTATCGGACGGATCGTCCCTCAGATTCCGAACGATACCCGGCCGCCGGAAGGCAATCCGAAGCAAATGCAAATCGCCCCTGACGGCGGAGCAACGCGGCAAAATCTGCGTTAAGTTTGTCCCAAGAAGGAAAAAAAGCCTAGCGATCAACTCGCTAGGCTTTCTTCATGGCTTCAAACACTTGACGATCCAGCATGTCCGCAGCACGCTGGTCATAAACTTTGGCATATTCCGGCGGTGACACCAGCTGCGCGCCATAAAACAGCGCGTTTCGCACCGCATCGATCTCGATGTCGAAGCAGCACATATTAAACGGCACCCCGTCCAATGGATCCTGTACAACGGTAGCTCGGCCATTGATGGCGTAAATCGTATCCTGGCCAAACACTGTGACCGTCGCCCGCGGATTGGCCTTCAAATTGCCGACCAGTCTGGAGCGATGATCCAGCGCCAGCCGCAGCTTCGAAGGATCCACGGCATACACCCAAGAAATGGCGCTGGACGTAGGGCCGCCGGATTCCTGATCCACCGTGTTCAACAGTACATACGTTTCGGACTGGAGAAGGGAATAAAGTGAATCAGATAATTGAGTTACGACTTCGGACATTAGACCAGCCCTCCTGTACAGTGTTACATCGGATTTCTGCTCAATACGCTTCAGCTATCCTTAAGTCAATTGTATTATAGCATGCGGCAAAACTTGCATTCAATCGTCAGTTCACCTGTCCGTCGTCCGTCTCCCCGCTATTTGCCTGCGCGGAACTTGCCTTCCCGGCGAGCTGATCCTTCAGCGCCTGCTTGGCCGCTTCCAGTTCATCCTGGTGCAAGTAGACGTACGGGCTCTTCCAATCCCCGGTCACTGGCACGAATGCCACATTCTCCTTAGAAATGTTCCAATACGCTTGAATGATATTTTTCATTTGCTGCGATTCCAGGTCGGTCTCCATATTCTTTCCGACGGATTCGATCACTTTGCCGGCCCCCATGACACCGTTCAGCGACTTCGCTTGGTCGATCAGGGCGTGCAGCACTTCATTCTGCCGGCGGTTACGGTCGAAATCATCCGAACCCTTCGTCTGCGGCTTGCAGTTCGATTTGCGGTAGCGCACGTAGCCTAACGCATCTTCCCCGTTCAGGTGCTGCTCGCCTTTCTTCAGGTTGATGTTCGTACCGTCCGCCGTATCGCGGTAACACATGTCGGCATCCACATTGACGTCAACGCCGCCCAGCGCATCCACCACATCGCGGAACCCTTGGAAATTCAGCACCGTCACATAATCGATATTGATACCAAAAAACTTGCCCATCATCGTTTTCATTTCCTGTGTGGCGGGAATCCCTGTTTTCTTCTCAGCCGCCAGGAAGTTCGGATAGTACGCGTTGAGCTTGTTCGTCTTATATCCGTCCAATTCCAGCTTGGTATCGCGCGGAAGAGAGACGACCGTTGCCGATTTGGTATCGGGATTCATCGCGATGACCATCATCACGTCACTCAGATGGGTGCCGGTCTGCGGACGGTAATCCGTCCCAAGCAACAGCATCGTAATCGGCTTCACCTTGGCGGATTTCTCAGGTGCTACTTTGTCTGGAGTCCCCGTTGCATCGATCACCTGATCCGCGGTATAGAATAAATACCCTGCATAAAGGCCAACCCCGATTACCCCGAGGATGAGGAGCGTCAGGACGGTTTTGAAGAACCGTTTCAGGCCGCCGGATTTTCTTTTTCGAGTGGAGCCCGCTTTTGCACCTTTTGTCGATCCTCTTTGGCTTTGCCCCCGTGGAGGTAAGCCGCTGCGGTTAGAACTCATGAACTTAAACACCTTATTTCTGTAAAAATGTTGTCGCATTCATTAAGACGTACAGAGTTTCGGAAAAGTTACCGGTTAGAAAGCGGAGGCAAATTATGCCGATTTATCGCTTGACGGCGAACCCGTCTTGTTCTCCTTGTTCCGTCGACCCTCGACAAAATAACGAATCCGCACCATCAGCATCAAAACGACAGCCACCAGCAAACATTGAATGATCGGCAGCTTGTCAATTTGGAAGATGAGCAGCAGGAAGGAGCCCAGCGCCATAAGGAGGTACAGAATAATCTCTTTAAACAGCGGCAGCTTCTGCTGTGCACGGAACACTTTATTGTAAACATAAATGATCAGCACGAAGATCAGCACGTAGGAAATGATCGGATGGCTGGCAAACCAAGCCTGCATAACGAACCCCTCCTTCAAATGGCAACCTTATTCCTAATTATAGGTTGGCTTCCGCCATTTTGCGATGTTTTTCTGCCCGTTCCCGTTCGCTCTTGTTCAAAATCTTCTTACGCAGGCGAACCGATTTTGGCGTAATTTCACAATATTCGTCGTCATTCAAATATTCCAGCGCTTGTTCCAACGAGAAGAGCCGCGGCGTCTTCATCTTCACCGTTTCGTCCTTCGTGGCGGAGCGCACGTTTGTCAGTTGTTTTTCCTTACAAATATTCACCACAATATCGTTATCGCGGGTATGCTCCCCGACGATCATGCCTTCATAAACTTCCGTTCCCGGTTCCACGAACAGAATCCCGCGATCCTCAATGGACAAGATCCCGTAGAGGGTGGAAACGCCGTTTTCACTGGAAACAAGCACGCCTTCATGACGTCCGCCAACCTGTCCGCCAACGAATGGACCATAGCTGTCGAACGCGTGATTCATAACGCCGTAACCGCGAGTCAACGTAAGGAAATGCGTCCGATACCCGATCAGGCCGCGGGCTGGAATCAAGAACTCCAAGCGAACCTGGCCGTTACCGTTGTTAACCATATTCACCATTTCCGCTTTGCGGGAACCCAAGCTTTCCATGACTGCGCCCATGCTTTCTTCCGGCACGTCGATCAGCAGGCGTTCGATCGGTTCCATTTTCACGCCGTCGATTTCCCGTACGATGACCTCAGGCTTAGATACCTGCAGCTCGTACCCTTCACGGCGCATGTTCTCGATCAGAATGCCCAGGTGAAGCTCACCACGGCCAGATACGATAAATGCGTCCGGGCTGTCCGTCTCATCCACGCGCAAGGAAACGTCAGTTTCCAGCTCTTTAAACAGGCGCTCGCGCAGTTTACGGGAAGTCACCCATTTGCCTTCGCGTCCTGCAAACGGGCTGTTATTAACGAGGAACGTCATTTGCAGCGTTGGTTCATCGATCTTCAAGACCGGCAAGGCTTCCGGGTGATTTGGATCGGCGATCGTTTCCCCGATATTGATGTCCTTGATCCCGGCAACAGCGACGATGTCCCCGGCTCCGGCTTCTTCGATTTCCACGCGGCGCAGGCCCTGGAAGCCAAACAGCTTCTCGATACGAGCGGTCTTCTTGCCGCCGTCGCGCGTCATCACCGCCACAGATTGACCTTGGCGAATCACGCCGCGGTTCACACGGCCGATGGCGATCCGGCCCAAGTATTCGTTATAGTCCATCAACGTCACGAGGAATTGCAGCGGCTCGTCAACGTTCTCCGTAGGCGCCGGAATATGGTCGATGATCGTTTCGTAAAGCGCCAGCATATTGTCATCCTGCTTCTCTGGATCCAAGCTGGATGTACCGTTTAACGCGGAGGCGTAAACGACCGGGAAGTCCAGCTGATCCTCACTGGCTTCCAACTCGATAAACAGATCCAGCACCTCATCGATCACTTCGGCCGGACGTGCAGCCGGGCGGTCGATTTTGTTCACCACGACGATTGGCGTCAGGTGATGCTCCAGCGCTTTACGAAGCACGAATTTCGTCTGCGGCATGCAACCTTCGTAAGCATCAACTACGAGCAGCACGCCGTCGACCATTTTCATAATCCGTTCCACTTCCCCGCCGAAGTCGGCGTGTCCCGGAGTATCTACGATATTAATCAAATAGTCCTTGTACGTAATGGCAGTATTTTTCGCCAAAATGGTAATCCCGCGTTCCCGCTCCAAATCGTTGGAGTCCATGGCCCGCTCTTGCACCGCTTCGTTCTCCCGGAAAATCCCGGATTGCTGCAGCAGCTTGTCGACGAGCGTCGTTTTCCCGTGGTCAACGTGGGCAATAATCGCAATATTGCGAATTTGTTTTCTATCATGCATAGGTTTGTCTCCAGATCCTTTCGTCTCTATAGATTATTGAGATGGTTTTATAAAATACAATTTGCACTTCGAACAGGAATTAGTTTACAAGACCAAGTGCAGCCTCATCCACCACAAAACAAAGCGTCGACTTAAATGCCGACGCTTGACATATCCCTTATATTATACGTGAAATCTTGAAATTTTCAAGAACTATCCCTGTGACTCACCAAGATCTCCGGCGGTTGCCCCGGCCAGCGATCAACCAAATCCCGGCAACGATCAGAACAATAGCTAAGAAATAAACGATCGTCGAAGCAAACAACGTCCAGCCAAGCAAGAGGAGTGATATCGCTCCCAATATCATGGCGGCGATGAATATTCCGTTCTGGCGCTGAGGCGCGAAATAACCATATTCAAACAAACCGACGGCAACGCCTAGGAAGAAGATCGGCCAGGTGTATTTCAATGTTTGCCATCCGCCGATGACCCCGGTAAAAAATACGAGGCTGTATACGACCAGAATGGCTCCGGGAAGCAGCAGTTCCGCAGGGCCTTTCCGCCAGAAATGCCATACGTGAAGCAAGATCCCAGGGATCAGCAGCAGCAGCGGCCAAAGCGCTCTTCCAAGAAAGCTGAAAAACCCTAATTTACCGAGCAGGATAATCACTCCGGCAGCGAGGATCAAGACGCCTGTCATGAGTTTGTTGTTGTCGGACATATCCATCACACACCTTCCAGAAGACAATGAGGGACAAGACGTTGCAAATTACGACATCCCCTTCACTTCCAGTTTATATGAATTCTGCCCAAAAAACCACTCGGCCTAAGGCGGGGGCCTGATGTTTTTTTCGGATGGTGTGGATGGAACTGCTGAGTGCGGTTAACCGCGCCCGGCGTTACATTTTCGCAGCCAGCCGAACATAATAACGACCGCGGCGGTTCCCGCCGGTACGACTCGTGCCAATGCGGGAGCGGCCGCCGCAAGCGCCGGTCCAAGCTGCGGATCCTGCAGCAGCATTTCTCCGGCAGTGTATCCGAGGATGCCTGCACCGGCATAAACGAGGAGCGGCAGACGCTGCAGCCAATCGGCGATCAGGTTGCTGCCCCAGACCACGATCGGAATGCTGATGGCGATCCCGATCACAAGAATCGACACATCGCCCTCTGCCAGCGCGGCGATCGCCAGTACATTATCCAAGCTCATAATAAAATCGGCGGCAAGAATCGTCTGCACCGCCTTCCACAATGAGCTTGCGCCCGCCACGCGGGAGTGTTCCTCCTGCGGCAGCAGCAGCTTTACGGCAATAGCAGCCAGCAGTACGCCGCCTGCCGCATGAATAAACGGGATTTTCAACAGTAACACGGCTACCCAGGTCAAGACGCAGCGCAGCAGTACGGCTCCCAGCGCTCCCCACCATACCGCCCGCTTACGTTGTTTAAGCGGCAAATTCTTGCTCGCCATAGCTATAACAACGGCGTTATCGCCGCTGAGTACGAGATTGATGATTAATATTTCCGATAACAGCAGCAAATGTTCCAAGCTTATCCCTCCCCCCTACAACTTGTATGAGGGATGTAGCCAAGCTATGCCACTTTAAAAAACAACTCTGGACAAATGAATCCTTTTAGAGATTTAATACGTATATACGTCTATAGAGGAAGTGACATAACGTGGACTTATTTAGCGCTGCTTTTTTTCTCGCCCTGATCAATATCATTTTTATCGATCTCATTTTGGCGGGTGATAATGCAATCGTCATCGGGATGGCGGCAAGAAAACTGCCCCACTCGGTCCAGAAGAAAGCCATTTTATACGGTACCATCGGTGCCGTGGTACTAAGGATCGCCGCAACGCTGATCGTCGTATGGCTGTTGCAAATCCCCTGGCTGCTGGCGGTAGGCGGATTGATGCTGGTCTTTATCGCCTACAAGGTGCTGGCGGATGAAGGCGGCCATGACAACATCGAAGCGAAGGATAAGCTATGGCCGGCGATCCGTACGATTATCATTGCCGACGCCGCCATGGGACTCGACAATGTCATCGCCGTAGCGGGGGCGTCCAAGCAGCACATGGTGCTGGTGGTGATCGGCCTGCTGATCAGCGTCCCGATCGTTGTTTGGGGTAGTACCTTGTTTATTAAACTGTTGGACAAGTTCCCTTGGATCGCATATCTTGGCGCTGCAGTACTTGCCTACACAGCCGCCAATATGATTACGGAGGAACGCCATTTCGCGCATTTCTTCGAGGAGAACCCGTCTCTTCGTTATCTGCTGATCGCCATTGTGATCGCCGGCGTGCTGTTGGCGGGTTACATGAAGAAGCGCCAGCAGCGCAAAGAAACCGAAGGAGCTCAGACCCATCCGGCAACCCGGTAGAAAAAAGCAAAACCCGCATGCGGCCATTTGAATTTGGCCCGGGCGGGTTTTCTCTTTAGGGTTAGAACCAACTTTCCTGAACGACGTTGTCCTCCGCGTTATCCCGTCGCTTGATGCTGCGCCCGGGGCGGATAAAGATCGTTTCCGTATCCTCTACGGCTTTGTCAATCATCTCATCCAAATTCTCCAACGAACGCTCAACGTTCTCCAGGACCCTCAGATTCGGGTTGGTTGCTGGAGATTTCGGAACAAATAACGTGCAACAATCTTCATAAGGCAAAATCGACAAGTCGTACGTGCCAATCTGCTGCGCCATCGCAATGATATCCACCTTGTCGGTCATCACCAAAGGCCGCAGGATCGGGAGATTGGTTACGCGTCCGATCGCATTCATGCTGGACAACGTTTGGCTGGCTACCTGGCCCAAGCTGTCTCCGGTGACTAGAGCCAAGGCGCCATTCCGTTCCGCCAGCTTCGTGGCAATGCGCAGCATCGCTCTTCGCATCATCGTGATGATCAAGTTATCCTGACCAGTCTGTGCCAGCTTGGTTTGAATTTCGGTAAACGGCACAAGGTGCAGCTTGATGAAGCCGGAATATTGAGCTAACACGTTGGCTAAATCAATGACCTTTTGCTCCGCTTTTTTACTGGTAAATGGATAGCTGTGGAAATGAACGCATTCGATTTCCAATCCGCGTCGCAGCGCCGACCAACCGGCAACAGGGCTGTCGATCCCTCCGGACAACAGCAGCATGGCTTTGCCGTTTGAACCGAGCGGGAACCCTCCCGCTCCCGGTATCACTTCGCAGAACAGATACGTGCCCTGCTCCCGAATCTCTACGCGCAGCTCCAGTTCAGGATGATGGACATCCACCCGAAGCTCGGGGCAGGCGTTCAGGATCGGGTTGCTGACCAGCTTGTTCATTTCCTGCGACGAGTGGGGGAACGGCTTCCATATCCGGCGGGCGGTAACTTTAAACTTCGTTCCCGGGGCTGGCCCCAGCTCCTTAATGAAATCGACCGCGGTCTGAAGGATATCCTCCAGACGGGACGGTACAACCTTGATGGGAGACATCGAAGTGACGCCAAACACGTTCTTCAGCGCCGCGATCATCGGTTCAAGCGGCTCTCCGTTTATGGCAATAAAGATTCTTCCGTATTCTTTGATGACTTCCGCCCGGGGGAAGTCATGCATCAGCGCTTTGACATGGTTGTGGATCACTTTCTCGAAGCGCGAGCGGTTTCGCCCCTTGAGGGTAATTTCTCCAAAACGGAGCAGCAGCATATCATATTCCATTTTAACATTTCTCTCCTATCGTAAAACCTGCAGCCGCTTAACACATTGCTTTAACGCGGCGAGCAGGGCGTCAATGTCTCGTTCTTCATGTTCTTCGCCCAGACTGATCCGAATGCCGGACGAGGCCACTTCCTTGGATTTGCCCATGGCCAGCAGGATGCGGCTCGGTTCACTTCGCTTGGAAGAACAAGCCGAGCGGGTGGATACGAAAAATCCTTCTTCCTCCAGCATGTGCAGCAACGCTTCGGCTTTCATCCCCGGATAAGAAAAATGCACGATGTGCGGCGCTCCTTGCGCCGGGGAATTGATCGTCAGCTCTGGCAGCTCTGCAAGCCCATGCATTAGACGCTCACGTAAGCCATACAGCTTGGCTGCCCGAGTCTCGCGGCCTTCCTTCGCCAGACGCAACGCCTTGGCGAAAGCCACGATATAAGGGATGTTCTCCGTACCTGAACGGTAGCCCCCCTCCTGTCCGCCGCCTGCCAGCAGCGGCGCAAGCCGGAGCCCCTCACGGACGTACAGCAGACCAACTCCTTTGGGTCCTCTTAGTTTGTGCGCAGACAGGCTGTATAAATCAATTCCGCTGTCAGCCAAGGACAAGGGCAGCTTTCCAAAGCCCTGAACGCCGTCCACATGGAACAGCACCCGAGGCGCAACCGCTTTAAGCATCCGGCCGATTTCCCCCACCGGCTGTACGGTCCCGGTTTCATTGTTGACATGCATGACCGACACCAGTACGGTGTCTGGACGCAACGCTTCCCGCACCTGTTCGACAGTCACGCCTCCATCCTCGTCAACCGGAAGAATGGTCGTCTCCCAGCCCCAAGTGGCCAACTGCTTGACACTCTCGAACACGGAGGGATGCTCCGTTGCCGTCGTGATCAAATGCTTGCCCCGCTCAGTAAACTGAAGGGCGACCCCTTTAATGGCCATATTGTTGCTTTCTGTCGCCCCGCCGGTAAACACGATTTCCCGCGACTGAACTCCCAGAGCAGCGGCGCTTACCTCTCTCGCTTTGTCCAGCAGCTTCGCACTCTCTTCGCCCAGCCGGTGTAACGAAGACGGGTTCCCATAGTGCCGTGCCATAACTTCTGCAACAGTCTTGGTGACGTCCTCGTAGGGCGGTGTCGTCGCCGCATGGTCGAAATAGATCATTATTTTCACCTTCATCTCAAAAAAGATCAAATGAAAAACGCGTATACCCGAAATCACCGCGATCGGAGCGTTTTCCCTTTGATCTTTCGAATCATGTACTACTCAATTTTTATAACCAATTAAGCCTCGTATTTCGCTTGCGCTCGCATAATCTTGGCAATATAGCCCTGCGTCTCCTGCGGCAGCAAATGGAACTTCTCCATCAGTTGCTCATCGTTGCTGATTCCCAGCCGCTGCAGTCTGCCCGGTCCGGCATTGTAGGCCGCAAGAGCCGTTTTGATATCCCCGCCGTAACGGTGGATTTGATAAGACAAATATTTGGTGCCTCCGTCGATATTCTGCGCCGGATCAAACGGATCGCTGACCCCCAGCCCTTTCGCCGTAGCGTCCATCAACTGCATCAGACCTTTGGCACCGGCGGACGATACCGCCTGCGGATTAAAGGACGACTCCGTGGCAATCACCGCTTTGATCAGGCTTTCCGGCACTCCATATCGCGCACTAGCCTGGGCAATCAAAGACTGCAAATCGGCTATACCCTCCGACTCCTGCCCCGGGACATCCCCTACCGTCTCTGCCGCAGCGGCCGTCAAGTAATTGGGAAGCATCTCTGCGAAGACTCCGTCCAACGATTCCCCGGAGTCAATACCAGCAGAATACAGATACCCTTGAAGCGACGCTAACAAAGATTGAGTATCGGCATTGGATTCGGTCTCAGGTGACGATTTCTCGCCCTGTTCCGCCAACATCAACTCCTGAAGCAATATATCAAACAACGAGCCGTCCGTATCACCGGTTACCCGCTCAGATGACGATTGTTGCAAGTTTAATGGGTTTAAAGACTGAAGCTGAATCAGCTGTTCCACCGTTCGCGGATCGATTTGCATGCGTTATAAGCTCCTTATCGAGGAATAACTAGTTCAATGCCTATATTTTACACGCAATCCGCGACTCATACCACCCTTTTTCGATAAAAGCTGCAGAAAAGAAAAGGCCAACGCCCTAAAGATGACGTTAGCCGATTGATATGACGGTCATGATTCCATCGCCACCAGCAGCCCCATCGGACGACTGTTAGCGGGTAAACGGCATCAGTACAAAGTAGCTTAACGTGGATACGAGCCCTAGGCCGATCGCCCAAGCTCCGGATGTTTTGTTGCCTTGGCTGTAGGCATAGAAGCCCATAACCGCAGCCAGCGGACCTAGAATAATCGACCATAAGAACAACGAGGCGATCCCTAAACCAACGCCGACGTAACCTACGGTACGTCCCGCCGTATTGGCGTTATCCGCAAGTTCGTTCCGGGAGGCATCGTGAGGTTCTTCGGATCTTTCACTGCGGACCACGTTACCGCTGAACGTCCCGGCCGGCGTGACCTCGGCCGCATACTCCTCACGGTGCTCACGATTTACTTTACGCGGATAGTCGGTGCGGCTCTTTTCGGCCGATTTTTTGTGGGGTTTGTCTGCTTTGGTATCCGTCATCTGAAGCACCTCCTTGAAATGTGTTTTCCTTACGACGATTTGGACTTAGGTTTAAACGTATGGCAGCAAGTGGAAGCGGACGATGAAGCGGTATCTCGGTGTTCCGTATCAAACGTTTCGCCGGCGAACTCTGCCGAATAACGGCTCTTCGCATGCTGATCGACATCGATCATAATGACGTCGGCATTGCACACGTTTTTCTCTCCCCAATAGGTGCAGTTGGATACGCTACATTTAACTATGGGTTTTTCCCCATTTGGCATATTGATCACCTCGCGTATCATTTTCTCCCCGGCCTGATTCCCTTATGCGCCGCACAATTAGCAAATCGTTCCCAAAAATAAAAAGATGCCGTGATCGCGGCATCTTGTCGTTTCATTTCATCCATCATTTATTTGGCGGAACGGTTTAATCGTAATTGGGTTAAATAATCGCTTTCATAATAATTTAGATCGTCCCGCAATTCCTCAAAAATCCCCGTGATATCCAGCACGATGTCGCGCGCCGCGCGAACCGGCTTCTTACGGAATCGAATGGCATCCTGCCCGGTATAAGCGTATCTGCCATCTTCGGAATAGCTTTCATTTTTAGGATAGAAGAAGTTATTAACGCAGTCATGGTACACATGGTATAGCACTTTCTCAGCAGCTTCGTCGTCAAAGGTTCCGCGACGGAGGGCAACGCCCAGCTTCTCGTAGCAAACCTCACTGAACACAAGCAGGTGACGCAGATCTGACAAAAATCCTTGGTAAAACAATACTCTGTCTTCGTCTTGGCCTTCCATAAGCTGCGGCAGAGAATGTTGGTTCAAGAACGTTTCAAGCTTCTCCACCGCTTGTTTTAATTTCTCTCGAGTGGTTTCACACAGCTGCCTGATGTTATTGGCTTGTGGCATGCGAACAATTCTCCTTCACCTGTAATGATCGGTATAGTCATTATCGAAATTATCGTAACACAATTTTACAGAATACGGTATCCCTCAAGAATAAAATCAGAGACATCACCTCACGCTATGGCTATGGACATTGGACACATGTTAAAGGAGGTTAACTGATGAACTGGCGCAGATGGACCGCTTTGGGGTTAACGGGTGCTGCGGCGGTAGCTGCGGTTTCGCTTCTTCTCCCATCCGCGGACAATGACAAGACAACTCCACGGAAATCCGTAACTCAGCTAACCGTGCCAAAGCCGGCGGAGGAGCAGAAATTAAAGCAAAGCATGCTGAAACGGGATATGACCGCAACCGAACGGTTATCTCGGATGGACGCTCGGGGGCATCTTCGTTCGCTTGCGGCAAGCTCTCCCGGCAGCATAGGTGACAAGCTGCAAGATGCCGCGCAGAAATTGCAGAAGGATCATAAGCATTTTCAGGCGATCCTCTGGTACGATGCCACAAAAGGGCAAACCCGGCAGTTTCGGCGGGAGGATTTTAAACCGGATCCGGCTGTAAGTAAGCAGCTCAACACCTATTTGGGTTACGCGAAAAAAGCGTTAAGCAAATCAAGCAGTTATGAATCGCCTTCCTTCCCAGAGAAGCAGCCGAAATATTTCATTGCTGCAGAGCCGGTGAAGGGCAAAAAGCAAGGGATTATCGCAGTAATGGATATCGGAATCTTAGGGCGGGTGCAGGATCACCAGCATAAAAACCTGCGTTTGATTCCTTATCCGAAGGAAGGCAAATTCAAGGTAGAATCGGTGCATGCGGACACGCTGAAAGACATTACGGTGAAGACGGGGCATGACAACGAAAAAGCAAGCCATTACTACGAGAACGAAATCGTTGTAATGTTCCACAGCAAGCCAACAGACGAGCAAATAAAGCAGATTTTGGCCGACATCTCCGGCAAACCGCCGCGGAAGCTGAACAGCACCTACATCTTCCGTTCGGACACGATGAGCATGAATCAGCTGAAGCAATATTTTCAAAATAAATGGCAGCCAAAGTATATCGAGCCGCATTATCTCTATCTGACCAATGAAAACGGCGACAGCATTTGGGACGATCCGGAGAGCTACTATTACGAAGACGATAAGGTAGCTGGCACCGAAGGCACCGAAGATAATCCCGAGATTCCAAACGATTTGCTGTTCTCCGAATACCAATGGAATCTGCCGATTATCGAGACGAACCGCGGCTGGAAATTGTCGAAGGGCAGCAACGACGTGATCGTAGGGGTCGTGGATACCGGCGTGGATCTGACGCACCCTGATCTGCAGGGCCGATTGCTGAAGGGCTACAACGTGATCGAACCGGACAAGGAGCCTACCGATGATGTTGGGCATGGCACGCATGTGGCGGGCATCATTTCCGCCAATGTGAACAATGGCGAAGGGATCGCCGGCATGATGTGGGGCGGCAAAATATTGCCGGTGAAGGCGCTAGACAAATCCGGTTCAGGCACAACGTATTCGGTGGCCCAGGGCATCATTTGGGCGACGGACCACGGCGCTAAAGTGATTAATATGAGCCTTGGCAACTACGCCGATGCCCAGTTTTTGCATGAAGCGATCAAGTACGCATATGAGCGGGATGTGGTGCTGATTGCGGCTACAGGGAACGATAATACCGAACGTCCAGGGTACCCTGCCGCTTATCCTGAAGTGTTGTCCGTGTCGGCAACCGACTATAACATGCAGAAAGCTTCCTTCTCCAATTACGGCGATTACATCGACGTGATGGCCCCAGGTGAAAGCATCGCCAGCACCTATCCGGATAATCAGTATGCCGCGTTATCCGGGACATCGATGGCGAGCCCGCACGTCGCAGCTCTCGCTGCTCTGATCCGATCGGTGAATCCAGACCTGAAGAACACCGAGGTCATGGACATTATCCGGAAGAACGTCATCGATCTTGGTGAAAAAGGTCGGGACAAATATTACGGGTACGGGCAGATCGACGTCTATGCCGCGTTGCAGGCTGCTGGTGGCAGTGCAGCTCCGCTGCAGTTCTGGCCGCAGTCAGTCCAACGTAAAATGGAGCGTGCGGTGGATCGCGTCAAATAACTTCCTAAACCAAAAGCCTCCGCATCGCTGGAAGTTCATCCAAGCGATGCGGAGGCTTTGACATTGATATAAGTCATGTTCCCTTTAGTGATGAAAGTTTGCCATAAGCCGGGTTCTGTACTCGTTGCGGTATAACGGGAACCACCCTCCCGCCTTGAGTGACAATCATCTATCTAGGCCGCACATTACTGAGCGGCTCCAGCAACCAACCCGGACGCGCCTCGGGCAAAGGCCGCTTCGCAAAGAAGCTGCGTCCCATTAGGTCTTGCTCCAGGTGGGGTTTACCAGGAACGAAGTCGCCAGCGTTCCTCGGGGTCTCTTACACCTCGGTTCCATCCTTGCCTGTGACCCCTCCACGAAGTGGAGAAGTCCATCGGCGGTCCATTTCTGTGGCACTATCCTTCAGCTCGCGCTGACTGGACGTTATCCAGCACCCTGCCCTGTGGAGCCCGGACTTTCCTCCCGCGGCTTTGCAGCCGCCGGCGATTGTCTGTCAAACTTTCGTAAGGCAACACTAGTTAGTATACAGACATTGCCGTCCGCTGACAAGAGCGCTTTTCCGGTAAGGCTGACGTTTCCTGCCAGCTTTGGAGACGGATATTCGTAGGTCCCAGACGCCCTTTTACATAAATCGAAACGGCTCGGTGTTGACCTGGGAAGCATGTACCCGGGTTGCATATTTGTCTTCGCTTAATTTTTCAGTCAGCCAAGCAGCAACGCGAGGCTTCATGATCTTCTCCGCATTATGCCCCGGGTCGACGATCGCAACCCCAGCCATCCAGGCATCCTGTGCGGTATGGTAATCTACGTCCCCGGTGACGAGCACGTCCGCCCCGCGGAATTGGGCATTTTTCCAATACCGTCCGCCTGAACCGCCCAAGACTGCAGCTTTGCGAATCGGCCGGTCCAAATCCCCGACAACTCGAACCATCGGCACGTCCAGTCGCTCTTTGACGCGCTGCACGAAGTCCCGGAGCGTAACAGGCTCCGTTAGCTTCCCAACCCGTCCAAGTCCAAAAGTGCGCCCCTTCAAATCCATAGGATACAGATCATAGGCTACCTCTTCATACGGATGCTGCTTCAGCATCGCTTGAATGACCTTGTTGCGCAGGCTCTGCGGCACAACGGTTTCGATACGTACCTCCTCGACCCGCTCCAGCTTGCCTTGGCTGCCGATATACGGGGCGGTCCCTTCTCCCGGCTTAAACGTGCCGAAGCCTTCGAGGTTGAAGCTGCAGTGGCTGTAGTTACCGATGTGGCCTGCCCCTGCGTTCAACATCGCCTGAAGCACCGGCTCGTGGTGATCCTTGGGCACAAATACGACCAGTTTATACAGGTTGTCCGTATGCACATCTTCAAGCGAACCGGCGCTTTCGATGCCCAGTGCTTCCGCCATCCAGTCGTTCATCCCGCCGTCCGTGACGTCGAGGTTCGTATGCGCGATATATACCGCGATATCGTTTTTGATCAGCTTCTCGTACACCTTGCCCATCGGCGTGTCGCTCTGCAAATGAGCCAGCGGACGATAAATGATGGCATGATGGGCGACAATCAGATCCGCCTCTAAGGCAATTGCCTCGTCTACAACCTCCTCATTCACGTCCAATGCTACGAGCACGCCCCGAATTTCCTTCTGCAGGCTGCCTAGTTGGAGGCCAATTTTGTCCCCCTCCATCGCCACATGCTTAGGAGCCAGCTGCTCCATGTATTGCACTACTGTTTGTCCTTTGGCAAACATGCCAGCACCTCCTTTAACTGCTCCGATAACCGGGTAAGCTCCGCT
This sequence comes from Paenibacillus sp. MB22_1, assembly GCF_047200555.1. Taxonomy (NCBI): domain Bacteria; kingdom Bacillati; phylum Bacillota; class Bacilli; order Caryophanales; family Paenibacillaceae; genus Paenibacillus; species Paenibacillus sp. MB22_1. The sequence goes on along the minus strand of NZ_JBLADV010000001.1, from coordinate 625,063 downwards.
TCCTTCTGACGGGATGCCTCCAGCGTTGAGGAAGCCACCGACCGGCGGATCCCCTCCAGCTTACGAAGCTCTGATTCCCATTTCCTGAAAAAGACTTCATTGGGGGCCACGGTTAATCGAGGCCCCATCATGAGCAGGAGCTCGCGAGTCAAGCTGACCCGGCCTCCCGCCAGCTGGCGTTCACGGTACAGCTCAGCGTTCCGGACCTCGGCATCCGGCTGGGCTTCGGCCATAAGCACTTCGTAAATTTTGCCGTCCTCCTCCAAGATCGCCTCTTCGGCCAAATACCAATCGTGCTCGAGCAACCAGCGGCGGACAAATTCTCCGCCAACGTTCGGCTGCAGCACGAGCCGCTTGACACCGGCCAGCTTCGCTTGGCCGGCATCGAGAATGGAGGAGATCAGCGCCCCGCCCATCCCGGCGATGGTGATCACGTCAACTTCGCCGGGTGCAATCACGGCGAGTCCGTCCCCTTTGCGGACAGAGATCCGCGCCGTCTCCCCGGCTTCAGCCACCTGACGGCGTGCCGCTTCCAGCGGGCCGTCGTTCACTTCGCCGGCGACGGCGAAGACCGCTTGTCCGCTGCGCACAGCAGCCACGGGCAGCAGCGCGTGGTCTGAACCGATATCGGCAAACCGGCATCCGGCCGGAAGCCAGTCGGCAATAAGCTGCAATCTAGCTGACAATTTCATGTCGTTATCCACACCACCCATTTTTTCCTTAATTCACAACAATAGCAGATATGCCACATAGCGATCGATAATAAAGTGCCAGGGCATCACATACCGCGGAAAGCAGCTCCACAGCGATTTGCAATGCCCAGGGAAAAACGGTAAAATAAAAAACAATAAAGAAAAAGAAGGAAATTATTCCAAAAGAAAGGGACGACGCTTAACGGACATCAGAGCCGTTATCGACCTGCTTCCGGGTCTACGTCCATAAAGCGCCGCTGTAACAAAAATGACCTTGCTGCTTGGCTGCAGAAGGTCAAGATTGCAGGCGATGACGCCTATTCGAGGAAGTCCTTCAACCGCTTGCTGCGGCTAGGATGGCGCAGCTTACGGAGCGCTTTCGCTTCGATTTGCCGGATACGCTCCCGCGTTACGCCGAAGACTTTCCCCACTTCCTCAAGGGTTCTTGTACGTCCGTCGTCCAGTCCAAACCGTAAACGGAGCACGTTCTCTTCGCGTTCAGTGAGCGTGTCCAGTACATCCTCCAGCTGTTCTTTCAGCAGCTCGTAAGCCGCTGCGTCGGCTGGCGCCAAGGCTTCCTGGTCTTCGATAAAGTCGCCAAGATGGGAGTCGTCCTCTTCCCCGATCGGCGTTTCCAGCGAAACCGGCTCTTGGGCGATCTTCATGATCTCCCGGACCTTCTCCACGCTAAGATCCATCTCCGCAGCGATTTCTTCCGGAGCAGGTTCGCGTCCCAGCTCTTGCAGCAGCTGCCGGGATACCCGAATCAGCTTGTTGATCGTTTCGACCATATGAACCGGAATCCGAATCGTTCGGGCCTGGTCGGCAATCGCACGGGTAATGGCCTGACGGATCCACCAGGTGGCATAGGTACTGAATTTGAAGCCTTTCTTGTGGTCGAATTTCTCCACGGCTTTAATCAAGCCCATATTTCCTTCTTGGATCAAGTCCAAGAACAGCATGCCGCGACCAACATAACGTTTGGCGATGCTGACAACCAACCGCAGGTTGGCTTCAGCCAAGCGCCGCTTTGCCTCTTCGTCCCCGTTTTCGATCCGTTTGGCCAGCTCCATTTCGTCGTCCGCCGACAGCAGCGGTACACGTCCGATTTCCTTCAGATACATCCGAACTGGATCGTTAATCTTGATTCCCGGAGGAAGCGAGAGGTCGTCGTCATAATTAAAATCATCGTCATGCGAGTCGTCTCCATCGCCGCGGCTCCGATGATCATCGTCGCCGTCACCGGTAATGTCGATGCCGAGATCGGCCAATTGTTCAAAAAACTCGTCCATTTGCTCGGGATCCTGATCGAATGGCGAAAGCTTCTCCATAATTTCTTTATAAGTTAAGGATGATCTTTTCTTCCCTTGTTCGATCAATTGATCCCTTACCTGATCCAAGGTGAGTTCCGTTTCTAGTTCAGTATGTTGTTCATTCGTCATTTCTGGCTCCCTCCTCCCTAGAAACATCATCGAAAGTCCGTTCGTCTTACTGTCTCTCTAGGGCAATAATCTCACTTGCAATTTGCGCCGCACGCAAATAGTCACCGGCCCGTTCGGCCGAAACCATTTCCTCTTTCTTACGTTTGATCTGCTCCAGCAGCGGCACCTTCTGAATTTCACGGATACAATCGTCCAGCTCCTGTGTTGTCCATTCGGCCGGTGTATCCATCATCGCGATCGAGATCACCGTCTGCTCCAGCCGTTCATCTTGAAGCGAGGAAATGAATCGGCTGGCATCCGGCGGCTTCCCTTGCGCGTAATAGGCGTATAGATAAGCGGCAATCGCCACATGATCTTCGATGTTAAAGTTCGTCCCAAGGCGTTCGCCTACATAGCGGGACACCTCTTCGTCCTGCAGCATGAATGAAAGCAGTCTCCGTTCCGCCACATGAAAAGCGGGCAGCAACGTCGGCATGGATGCCTGCCCTTTTTTATGCCTACCATTATTCCACCTTTCGGGCTTATTATCCCCGGCATTTGCCTTTTTTTGCATAGCCGTTCTCAGCTCGTTACACTCTTGCTTCAAGCTGTCGAAGGACACCTGCAATTCGGCGGAGAGCTCCTTCAAATAAATTTCGCGTTCGCTTGGGGAGGAGAGCGCCGCAATAATCGGCATCGCCTCTTTGATATAAGCGATCTTTCCGTCTTCTTCTAGCAGTATATGGTTTTTTCTCAGATATATAAGCCTAAATTTAACGGAAGATACCGCACCATCCAAAACTTGATGGCGGAACCGTTCGGCTCCGTACTTTTGGATAAATTCATCAGGGTCCAGCCCTTCGCTGAGCATTGCGATTTTTACCTGGGAGAATCCTGCGCCTTCGAGGATCGGGATGCTCTTTAAGGCTGCAGCCTGACCGGCGGAGTCTCCGTCATAGCAGACCAATACCTCATCGGCAAGGCTCCGCATGATCGCCGCATGGTGTTCCGTCAAAGCGGTCCCCATGGTGGCGACACCGTTGTGAACTCCGGCTTCCCATGCGCTGATGACATCGCCGTAACCCTCAAACAGGACGATTTGGCCCGTCTTGCGGATCTCGTTCTTGGCTTGATGCAAATTGTAAAGAACACGGCTCTTCGTAAACAGCTTACTTTCCGGCGAATTTAAGTATTTCGGTTGCCCGTCGCCGAGCACTCTGCCCGCAAACGCAATCACTTTGCCGTTTCGGTTGTGCAATGGGAAGATGACCCGGTCGCGGAAGCGATCCACGTAACCGGAACCGTCCTGCTTCGATGACAGCAATCCACCCTTCTCCATCGTTTCCAGATTAAATGATCTCTTGTCCAAAAACTGGACGAGCGTATCCCATCTGGCGGGTGCGTAACCAATCTGGAACGTATCGATGGCCTTGTCGGTAAAGCCGCGGGATTTCAAATATTCCATCGCCGGCTTTCCGTATTCGGTGTTCTTGAGCAAATAATGATAAAGCTTGGAGGACCACTCATGGGCCTGCAGCAGCTCTTCCAACTCCCGGTTACGCGGGGTATCGGCGTAACCTCTGCCCTTATCCTCGTAAGGGATATGCGCCTCGTCCGCCATGATTCTGACAGCTTCGGGAAAGGTTAATCCTTCGATTTCCATCCTGAATTTGATGGCATTTCCGCCTTTGCCGCAGCCATAGCAATGGAAAATTTGGCGTTCGGGTGTGACTGTAAACGACGGGGTCTTCTCCGAATGGAACGGGCATAACCCCTTCAAATACTTCCCCTGCTTCGTTAGATGAACGTGCTTGCTGACCGTATCGACGATATCGTGCTGACGCAGAACCGCCTCGATGACTTCCTCCGGAATGCCACGCCCGGTACTCATCCAAATCACCTTCATCTTTCACGCGTGAGTATCGCTCAAAATGTCAAAAGCACCGACATTTTGCTGCTCTCGGGTGACACGTAAATAGTAATTCGCTAAAACTATACATTCTCCTGCAAACGAATCAAAAGTTTTGACAAAGCGTCCGTAAACCGCTCACGGTCCTCGATGGTAAAAGGCTTGGGGCCCTTGGCGCGGTGCCCTGCCCGCCTTGCTTTCGCATGGTGATGACGGCGTTCGAGCAAATAGTCGATATTTCCCGGATGGTAGATATCGCCGCGCGGAGATATCCCGTGACAATCTCTCGCAATGATCAATGCCGCCAGCCCGTAGTCCTGGGTCACAACGATATCGCCCTTCTCTACATGAGCGGCGATATACATATCCGCGCTTTGTCCGCTGCGATCAACCTGGACAACCGTCACTCCCGGCTCCGGCTGCAGAACATGATCATATGAGGCCACCATGATCACAGGTACACCAAATCTGCCGGCCGTTTCGACAATTTCAGCCTTGACCGGACAGGAATCCCCATCGACGACGATCCGCATCCACCACGCCTCCATGTATTACAATATAACCTCGAAATGCCTGAATCTAAACAAGACCGTGCCGAAACTCATCGATATGTGCCGAATAGCGATGGATGGCTGACGGCAAGCCCTTCGCTTGCCGTCAGCCACACTTTTGCTTCATTGCCTTCTATTATGCCCAAACCAGTTTGCCGAAATCGGCAAAGGCTTTGAGATCTTCATCAATAGCCGCCAGCAATGCCAACCGGTTCGTCCGGATCGCATCGTCCTCGGCCATAACCATGACGGCATCAAAGAAGACCGTAATCGCATCTTTTAACCCGCCGATCAGCTCCAGCGCACCAGCCGCGTCGCGGGAAGCCAGCGTTTCCCGGTATTTATCCGAGATCGAACGCCATGCCTCATACAGCGCTTGCTCCGCCGGTTCGCTTAGCAGATCGGAGCGAACCTTCTCTCCGGTGGCTTTGGCCGCCAGGTTGCTGACCCGTCCAAACGATTCAACAGTTGCTTTGAACTCTTCCTTCGTATCCACCGCTTCCATCAACGCCTTGCCGCGAGCTACCGTGGAGACGACATCATCATAACCTGCCGACAGAACGGCATCCACGACGTCGTAGCGTAGGTTTTCGTCCGAAAGCGTCTTTCTGACACGCAAGCCAAAGAAATCCATCAGATCCTTCATGATTTCATCTTCGCTGCGTTTCAGCCCGCGGAATTGCTGATGCGTTTCCAGCGCCAGCTTGAAAATGTCAGTGAGCGAAACAGACAGCTTATGCTCCACAATGATCTGCACGATGCCGGCAGCCTGACGGCGCAGCCCGTACGGATCCTGAGAGCCGGTTGGAATGATCCCAATCGAGAAGCATCCAACAATCGTGTCGATTTTGTCAGCGATGCTGACGATCGAGCCAACGGTCGAAGCGGGTACGGCATCATCGGCAAATCGCGGCTGGTAATGCTCAAAGATCCCTTTCGCCACCACTTCCGGTTCGCCGGCTTTACGGGCATAATCTTCACCCATAACCCCTTGCAATTCAGGGAACTCGTAAACCATCTGGGTAACCAGGTCAAACTTACAAATTTCAGCCGTACGCGCAGCAGCTTCGGCCGTTCCGGTATCCGTCCTCAGCATCGCCGACAGCTTCTCCGTATTGCGACGGATGCGGCGCACTTTGTCCCCGATCGTGCCAAGCTCCTCATGGAACACGATGCTCTCCAGTTTAGACAACGCGTCCTTGATCGCCAGCTTCTGGTCTTCCTCATAGAAAAATTTCGCGTCGGACAAGCGGGCACGAAGCACCTTCTCGTTACCGCGGGCAATCACGTCCAGCGACGTGTTGTTCCCGTTACGCACTGTGACGAAGTAAGGAAGCAGGTTGCCTTGCGCATTCAGCACCGGGAAGTAGCGCTGATGCTCACGCATCGAGGTAATAAGCACTTCCTGCGGAATGTTCAGGAACGACTCCTCAAACGTACCATACAGCACCGTTGGCGTCTCGACCAAGAACAATACTTCCTCCAGCAAATCTTCCTTCACGGCGATATGCCAGCCTTTTTCTTTGGCCAAGGCTTCGATTTGGTTCTGAATCAAGGCTTGACGTTCATTGACGTCCGCGATCACGTGCTGGCTGCGCAGCGTTTCCACATAGGCTGCCGGCTCTTCGATCACCGTTTCCGTTCCAAGGAACCGGTGTCCCCGCGTAACATTGCCGGACTTCACCCCGGCGATTTCCAGCTCGATAACGTCTTTGCCGAACAACGCAACCAGCCAGCGAATCGGGCGAACGAACTTAAAGTCGTAATTCCCCCAACGCATGTTCTTCGGAAAATTCATCGCCTGCAAAATGCCCAGCAATCCCTCGGCAAGAAGACTGGACGTCTCTACGCCCATCCGGCTTTTGCTGACATAAACATACTCCGTGCCGCCAACCTCACGGAACGTAAACTGTTCCGGGCTGGCACCCTGGCTGCGGGCAAAGCCAAGCGCCGCTTTACTCCACTGTCCGTTTTCATCCAGGGCGATTTTACGCGAAGGCCCTTTAACCTCCTCATGCACGTCCTCTTGCTTCTCTGCCACGTCTTTGACGAGAACGGCCAATCGGCGAGGGGTCGCATAAGCTTCGACTGCTCCGTGCTGTATGACCGATTCCTCCAGCCATTTCACCGTCCGCTCCTTTAATTGCTCCATCGCAGCGCGGATAAACCGGGCCGGCATTTCTTCAAGTCCAATTTCAAACAGCAGGTCCTTAGCCACGTGCAGCACCCCCTTTCTGAAGCATCGGGAATCCAAGCTTCTCGCGTTCCTCCAAGTAAGTTGCGGCAACCTGACGGGCCAAATTCCGCACCCGCGTAATATACCCTGTCCGTTCGGTGACGCTGATCGCGCCGCGGGCATCCAGCAGGTTAAACGTATGCGAGCATTTCAACACATAATCGTAAGCCGGGTACACCAAATGCTGCTCCATCGCTTTGTTAGCTTCTTGCTCGTACATATTAAACAGCGTAAACAGCATTTTCACGTCAGAGATTTCAAACGTGTATTTGGAATGCTCATATTCGGCCTGATGGAAAACATCACCGTAAGTCGTGCCATCCACCCATTCGAGCTCAAACACGTTCTCCTTGTCTTGAATGTAGGAGGCCAGACGCTCCATCCCATAAGTGATTTCTACGGCTACCGGATTCGTTTCGATCCCGCCGACTTGCTGGAAGTAAGTAAACTGCGTGACTTCCATGCCGTCTAGCCAAACTTCCCAGCCGAGGCCCCATGCGCCCAAGCCCGGATGCTCCCAGTTGTCTTCGACAAACCGGATGTCATGCTCCAGCGGATTGATGCCCAGCCGTTTCAAACTTTCCAAGTAAATCTCCTGGATATTATCCGGCGACGGCTTCATGATCACCTGGAACTGATGGTGCTGGTACAGCCGGTTCGGGTTCTCCCCGTAACGCCCGTCCGCTGGACGCCGGGAAGGCTCCACGTAAGCCACATTCCACGGCTCAGGGCCAATCGAACGCAGGAAAGTCATCGGGTTCAGCGTACCGGCCCCTTTTTCCACGTCATACGGCTGCACGACGATGCAATTCTGTTCTGCCCAGAACTGCTGCAGCGTCAAAATCATTTGTTGAAAGTTGATACTCATGGCGAACCTCATCTCCTAACCTTCAGGTTTGTTCAGCAAGCATGGGCTAGAAGGGAGAAATAAAAAGCCCCCGCCTCTACGCCTGCTGTCAGACGTAGGGACGAGAGCTGTAAGAGGCCATTTCCTCATACGTATAAGTTCCCGCGGTTCCACCCTACTTGATTTGCCGCGGCCTCCTATCGGTGACCATTGCCGGCAAATCCGCTTTTCACGATCGGTTTGTGCTCCCGGGCTGCCGCTTCACAAGACCGCCTATCCGGGCTCCCACCCTCCCCGGTCGCTTGTTCCTCTCCTGATCCACCAACATCGACTCAGAAAAAGGAGTTCATAGACTTCTTCTTGTTACTCTTCCCGTTCAACGCACAAGTCTCCCTCTTGAAAATGACACTTCGAGGGAGAAATTCTTTTATATATTAACTAATTTTATCTCGTTCGTCAAATTTCATACTTGTCCAGTTGATCGAGAAAATGGCGTGATTTCAGCTTCATCCCAAGCTGCATATCCATGAAGGCGCGCATCACGGTCTTTAGCTCCCGTTTCGTCTCGTCCTTGACCTCTACGTTTCCGAGCCGGCGCAGGTCCATTTTTTCAAATAACATGAGCAATTTAAGCACTCCCGGTGTGACCTGCATCGCGGCCGGATCTTGGTGACGGCAGGATCGGCAGAGCCTCCCGCCTAGCCGCGGGCTGACATACGGTGAATCGTCAACTCGCCCGCAGGAAACGCAGCTTTCAAACGAAGGACCGTAGCCTGCAGCCTGCAAGATTTTCATTTCGAACAGGTGGGTGACGATCTGCGGGTCCTTGCCCGACGATAAACCATCCAGGCAAGCTTTCAGTTGAGTGAACCAGAAGCTGCCCACCTCTTCATCCTGCAGCGTCTTGTCCAACAGCTCGCAGGCATACGAAGCGTAGGCCGCGAGAAATAGGTCCTCACGCAAAGAAAAGTGAGACTCAATCATCTCACCCTGGTTTAAGGTGCCCAAACCGCCGTTTTGACGGAAGAACACATATTCTCCATGTGTAAAAGGCTGAGTCAGGGCCCCGTGGCGGCTCTTCACCTTCTTGGCGCCGCGCACCAGTACCCCGATTTTGCCGCTCGTTTCGGTACATAATGTAATAATTTTATTGCCTTCCCCATAATCCATGCTGCGGATGACGATTCCTTCCACCCTGTAGAGCATTTCGTTTCCCCCAAACTCGCCTCTCCCGCCAGATCCGTACTACTCGGCTTCTGCCTCTAGAATCAGCTCTTCGGCAGCCGCAGCCTCCTCCTCATACGCGCTGCTGGCTTCTTTATAAAGCAAGTAAGCATCGACATCTCCAGTCATCGCAAAATACTTCCACGAAAAATCTCGCATTCGTATTCACCCTTTCTTCGGAAATGACGCCTGCATCTACAAAGAATAGGATGTGCGCATGAACGGGATCTATGCGTTGCAATAACTCCCAGTATAAAGCTAGAACTAAACGTTACGCCTTAAGCGTCCTTATGGAACCCGAGGTCCTTCAAGATCCGTTCTTGGTTACGCCAGTCTTTCTTCACCTTCACCCATAACTCAAGAAAAATCTTCGATCCAAGCAGGTTCTCGATATCTTGCCGGGCCAGCTTACCTACTTCCTTCAGCAGCGCCCCTTGCTTACCGATAATAATCCCCTTCTGGGAATCGCGCTCTACAAAAATGACCGCGGAAATGTACACGACACCGTTCTCCTGTACGCGCATATCTTCAATCGTGACAGCGATGGAGTGCGGCACTTCCTCGCGGGTGAGATGCAAGATTTTCTCGCGGATCAGCTCAGCGCAGACAAACTGCTCCGGATGGTCCGTAACCTGATCCTCCGGATAATACTGCGGTCCTTCCGGCAGGTATTTGCCGATCTGCTCCAGCAGCCGGTTCACGTTGTTCCCCAGCATGGCGGAAATCGGTACGATTTCGCTGAATGGATAAAGCTGACTATACTCTTCAATCAACGGCAGCAATTGTTCCGGCTCTACGCGGTCGATTTTGTTCAGCACCAGAATGACCGGCGTCCGTACATCCTTTAGCCGTTCGATGATAAAGCGGTCGCCGCCGCCCAATCCTTCCGCGGCATCAACGAGGAACAACACGGCCTCGACTTCGCCAAGCGTGTTGAGCGCCGTCGTATTCATATAGTCGCCAAGCTTGGATTGGCGTTTATGAATCCCCGGCGTATCCAGAAATACGATCTGCATCTCTTCCGAGGTATAGACGCCGTGGATTTTATTCCGCGTCGTTTGCGGTTTATCGGACATAATGGCGATCTTTTGCCCGATGATATGGTTCATCAGCGTGGATTTACCCACGTTTGGGCGTCCCACAATCGCCACAAAACCGGATTTGAATTTTGCTTTTGCCATATATTGAGTTCCTTTCGTGTGACCTGATCCGTTTTTCTGACGGGATCGGTCTGTGTTGGTTCTGTGAGTTCGTGTTGTGTGAGAATCTGTGGTGGTTCGCTTTGGTTTCGCGGTGTGCTGTGTCCCCTAGCGTTTGGTTCGGTTCATCGACCGTTTGGTCCGCGTTCCCGGTCCGTGTCTCCAACCGTTCGTAACGGAACGTAATGACCTTATTTGCCCATTTCCCGGCGATTTCCCGCTTTAACGGAACTCAGAGCCCTTATCGGCACTCACGACGTCCATTTTCCGTGAAAAGTCCGAAATAACGTCTCCTGGTTCCGTTAGAATTCCAAATCGCCTCTATACAGCAAAATAACGTCTCTCAGTTCCATTAGAGATACTGCAAGGAGCGTTCGATCGCGGTTGGAGTAACGTCAGGATCGGAAAGCCCAGCTGAATCCAAGATTCGACGTCGAATCCGCATCAGCGCGCCGCTTCGTGATCCGAAGCCGCCTTTTTGAACTACTTCTGCTCCTCCAGATGGGAGGGGCCGAAGGCGTAGGGGAGCAACTCCCGTACCGTCGTCTGACGGATGTCGCCCTTCAGATTGCCCAGGATGACAGGCATGTCCGGCCCGCACAGTTCCAGCAGCACCTGGCGGCAGACCCCGCAAGGCGCAACCGGTTCCTCTGTGTCGGCAACCACGGCGATAGCTTGGAACGTCCCGGGTCGATGCCCATCGGCAATCGCCCGAAACATCGCGGTACGCTCCGCGCAGTTCCCAGGGGAGTAAGCCGCATTCTCGACATTGCAACCGTGGTGAACCTGTCCTTTGCTATCGAGCAGAGCTGCCCCAACGCCGAATCCCGAATATGGAATATAAGCCGCTTTGCGGGCTTCGATCGCTTCTTTCATCAATTGACCGTAATCCATAACCATATCATCTCCTTCAACCAAAGCAAAAATAAGTTACGGGCTCCAATCTTACAGCAGCCCCAGACAACGCATCAATGGCTCGCAAAAAATCAATATCCCGATCACTAAGGCAAAAACCGCAGCGACCAGTACAGCCCCGGCTGCAGCATCCTTGGCGATCTTGCCAAGACGATGCCACTCAGGGGCTGCGAGATCTACAACGGCTTCAATCGCCGTATTCACGAGCTCAAGAGAAATAACCAAGGCGATGACGAGCAGCAATAAGGCCACGTCTCTCGCGGGAAGGGATAACGCAATCGCCGCGGCAATCACAATGACCGCCGCGACGCAATGGAACCGCACATGACGCTGAGTCCTTAGCGAAGTAGCGATTCCCTCCAACGCGTATCGAAAAGATGAACTCCAGCGGCGCGACGGCTTCATTAGCGAACAAGCCCCACCTCGGCGAGCGCCGCTTCTTGTTTGCCCATCATTTCCGCTTCGCTGACCGCGTCTTGATGATCGTAACCTAGCAGGTGCAGGAACCCGTGCACAAACAGAAATCCGATTTCCCGCTCCAGCGAATGACCGTACTCCTCACTTTGCGCTTTGGCCCGTTCCACGGAGATGATGATATCTCCAAGCATTTCGGTCATATCGTCCAGCTCTTCGTCTTCTTCCAGCTCATAGACGATTTCCGGCTCTTCCTCCAGCGATTCGTTCATCGCAAACGACAACACATCGGTCGGCCGGTCGATGCCGCGATAATCGCGGTTTAATTCGTGGATCGCCTCATCGTCCACGAACGTGAGCGCCACTTCGCCTTCCGTGATACCTTCCGCTTGTCCAGCGATCTGCAGCACCCGCTCCAAGAGATCGATCAGCTCCTGACTGATCTCCATTTTATCCTGCTCATTGCTCCAAGCCAGCTGTAGGCCCATTTACGTTTTGCCCCCTGTCCTTCTCCTCGTTCTCTTTACTCTTCTTGACTTCCTCCGGATATTCAATCCGCGAATGGAAGATGCCCATTACCGTTTCCTTCAGCGTTTGGGCGATGATATCGAGCTCCCGCATCGTCAGATCACATTCGTTAAACTGGTGATCATCCAAGCGGCTCTTAATAATTTTCTCGATCATGGACTCAACCTGCTCCACCGTTGGTTTGCGCAGGGAGCGTACGGCCGCCTCAACACTGTCGGCAATCCCGACCACAGCGGCCTCCTTCGATTGAGCCTTAGGCCCCGGATAGCGGAAATCATCCTCCGTGAAATCCGGTTCAACGCCTTGTTCCTCCGCCAATCGCAGCGCCTTGTGGTAGAAATAATGCAAAAACGTCGTTCCATGATGCTGCTCGGCAATATCCCGGATCGGCTTCGGCAGCTTATATTCCTTTTGCATCTCCACCCCATCCCGGGCATGGGCGATAATAATCGATTTGCTTAACTTCGGATCGATAAAGTCGTGTGGATTTTCCATGTTGTTCTGATTTTCGATAAAATAGCTCGGCCGCTTCGTCTTCCCGATATCGTGATAATACGAACCGACGCGGCACAGCAGTCCGTTGGCACCAATCGCTTCGGCTGCCGCCTCCGACAGATTGCCCACCATTACACTGTGATGGTAAGTCCCCGGCGTTTCCGTCAACAGCTTGCGCAGCAGCGGGTGGTTGGGGTTCGACAGCTCCACCAGCTTAAGCGCCGAGAGGATGCCGAAGGTGACCTCGAAGAACGGCATCAAGCCGATGACCAAAATCGTTGTCAACAATCCCCCAGCAACGGAAAATCCAAGCGCATATAACGTGCTGGTTTGCGTCCAGTCCTGATTATCAATCAGCTGCAGGGCAAAGATCGACAGCGCGCCAAACAAGCAGATCATAATCCCCGCCTTGAGCAGTGTAGAGCGCTGGCTGGCCCGGTGAATCGCGAAAATCGCAGCAAACGAAGTCACCAAAGCAAAGAACCCAAACTGAAAATCAAACATTTCGCTTTGCCGCTGATTTAAAATGATGCTAGCCAGAACGCTAAACAAAAAGGAGCAGAGATAAGCGAGCGGCAAATCCAGTAACAGCGTAATCAGCATCGCACCGGTGGCAATCGGGGCTAAATACCCGATAAAAGCCTGCTGTTCACTCTGCAGAATGTTGATGACATGCATCGAAGCAATCGTGATAAAAATAATTAGCAGCAGCATAACGAACTGCGCGTTGTTGTATTTGAACCGGCTGGCGCCTTCCGATTGACGAATAAACATAATCAGCCCGGTCGCCATCAGCAAAGACAGCAAAACGAGCCCCAGTTGCGGTGAATAATCGACCTCATCCTTGAGAAGGCCGTTCTTCTCCAGCAGGGTGTACATTTCCTGGGTAATTCTTTCGCCCTTATGGACGAGCACATCCCCTTGCTTAATATATACCGTAGGTGTATTCTCGCGCGCTTCCACCTTCGCCGCCTTCGTTGCTTCTTCATCATAAAACTTATTAGCGGTGATGGACAGACGGGCAAGCTCCTGCACAACCTCGCGTGCAGTCCTTTTGCTTAGCGAGCTTGTGCTGACCATTTCCGCGACTTTTGCCCGTGCGGTTTGCGCTTCAACGATCGGATCCGCCGTCAGCCGGGCCACAATATCCGCAGCAACCGGCTTCATCGCGTTGATATCCTCTGCCGTTAAGCGAGGGATCTTGATAAACGTCTCTTCCGAAATGTGATATTGCTGTTCATCAATGCGCTGGGTCACTTCCTCAAACAAGGTCGCCGAATAAACGCTGGAATTCCGATTGTTCATGATGAAGTTCTGCACATAATCCTTAACGCGCTGCGGCAGCTCCTCGCGATAGATCTTAATCTTATCTTCTTCCGAAACCTGGTCGTCCTGGTTCAAGCGGAAGATCCGGTCAAGCATTTGCGCGACTAATGTTTCGTTGCGGAGCGGCAGGATAGTGTAGACCTGTCCCACCTTCTCGGCAGCCTCCTCCTGCGCTTTCAGCGTCGCCTTGGTATCGGGAATGTCCATCGGCGCCAAGATTTCCTTCTCGCTCGGCAAACCTACCGCAATGTCATACGTTTCGGGCAACAATTTGGGCGCCAAGCTGACGTAGAACATAACGACAAGCAGCGCGAACAGAACATAACGCACGCTGGTGCTATGCTTCCATCCTGCAAATCTGAATTGTAACGCGCTTTTCTTTTGCTGATCGTCATTTGTCATATTAGACAGCCCTCCTGAACATGGTAAACCCTAACAACGTCTGGGAAGCTTACCCTTGGTTTTCGGCAGCGCGGTCGTACGCCATAATAATCTTCTGGACCAGCGAATGACGAACGACGTCGGACTCGGCAAATTGGACGAATCCGATCTCTTCGATTCCGCTCAAAATCGCCTTCGCTTCGACCAAACCGGATTTCTTCCCTTTGGGAAGGTCGATTTGCGTCACGTCCCCGGTAATTACCATTTTAGAACCAAAGCCTAGCCGGGTCAGGAACATCTTCATTTGCTCCGGCGTCGTATTTTGGGCTTCGTCCAAAATAATAAAGGAATCATCCAGCGTCCGGCCCCGCATATAGGCAAGCGGCGCGATCTCGATTAACCCGCGCTCCAGCGCCTTAGCGGTCTGCTCCGGTCCCATAACATCGTACAATGCATCATACAGGGGACGCAGATAAGGATCCACCTTCTCCTGGAGATCCCCAGGCAAGAATCCCAGGCTTTCCCCTGCTTCGACCGCCGGACGAGTCAAAATAATCCGTTTGACCGAGCCTTCCTTGAGCGCGCTAATCGCGAGGACAACGGCCAAATACGTTTTGCCTGTCCCGGCAGGGCCGACGCCAAAGACGACGTCCCGTTTCTTAATCGTCGTAACGTAGTGCTTCTGCCCGATCGTCTTCACCCGAATCGGCTTGCCGCGATAAGTAATGGCAATTTCACCTTTATATAAATCAAGCAGCTGATCCGCGCGGAAATCCTTAGCCAAATCGACGGCATATAACACGTCCCGTTCGGTCAAGATATATCCGTTCCGAATCAGTTCTAGCAAAACTTCAAACAACTGCTCTACCTTCTCCGCCTCACGTTGTTCCCCGCGGATGGTAATTTCCGATTCTCGCAAAACAATGCTTGCTGGTAAATGCTGTTCAATTAATTTCAGGAACGAATCCTGAGGGCCAAACAAAGAGAGTCCTTCAGCCGCACTGTGAAGCGGTAATTTGATGTTCACCAGTTGTTCCGACAAATAGCCTCATTCTCCTTGATCTTGTACTATCGGCACTTCTTCCGAAATGTTCTGTTCTACTTCGAAATGCACTTTTATATAAACTTTACCATTGTCCGCCTTCTCATGCAAAATTTTTTGATCCAGAATGACGCTATCCGTGCCGTACTTCGCCAGAATATCGCGCTTCGCTCGCTCAATTCCCTCCTGTTTTGCTTGTTCCTCCGTCCGTTTCAGCTCAAGCTCCGTTGTTTCCATCACCTTCTCGGTCATCCATCCAATCGGGAGCTTCCAACCGCGCCATGTCAACGGATCCTGATCGGTCATCGTCTCTGATTGTGCATAAGTCACTTTGCCATAACCGGTTAACTGAATCGCAGTATTGCCAAAATATAAATACCCCCGTTGCTTGCGCTCTCCCGTGTAAACCTTCTGCTTATATACCAGCGGTACCTGGATGTTATACTCGTGCCAGACAATACCGCGGATCTTCGCCACGGGCACGACCAGCTTGCCGCCTTGGAATCCCGACACCAGCACTTGTCCTTTCTTCACCCGATCGTTTTTCCTGACCTCCGGCTGACCTTTTTCCACATAAATATGTGTGATCACCGCGTCATGCTTGCTGATCAAATGGCTTGGGCTGACCAGTTTCTGGTCCTTTGGTTTGGTCGCCTCCACCACTTGGATCGTGATTTTTGTCCCCGTACGGGTAACCCCAACCCAGGACGTGCCCGGCAGCTTGCGGGTGAGTTCGGCAGACAGCTTGTCCTGCTCAGGCAAACGAAAAATCCATTGAAACGGATAAATGCCCTCTTGTCTAGCCGCTTGAAGAATATCTTGGGAGGCAATCTCCTTGTTCCCTACTACCTCGACATCCCAGACCAGCGAAGATAAGCAAAAAATCGCCGCAACAAATAAAGCGAATCCGGCGATAAACCCCTTCCTCTTCCATACGCGGCCTAACACAAACGGGAGCCCGGAGCGTCCCTGAACCGACATTCGGCAGCCTGTCCGTTTCAAGAGCGGCCGCAGCCGAAAGAAGTCGGGCAGCGCGATCTTCATGTTCATTTGCCCTCCGGGCAAGGGTTGGACATCCCAAATGTCGATGCCCTGGTGAGATATCTCATTCACAAGCTGTTCGATCGATCCTCCGCGGACCGTGATGGTAACGATGCCTCTCAGCTGGTTTAAGGCCGGTGATTTCACGCTTCATTCCCCCGTTCCACGATATTTAATGCCGAAGATCCGCCCTTCCACGACCACTTCTTCGGGCATGATGGCTTTAATAACCAAGCCGCTTCCCTCGACTTCCAGCGTTCCTTCACTCAGCGCCAAATGCAGCGCTTCGGGAGAGAAGTGGACCACGCCCCGATGATTTTCTATATACAGCTGCTGACCTCCAATTAAGGTGAGCCTCGGCAAATCGAATACAAGGTCACTGGGCAGGTCGAGCGCATCGACCGTCCATTTGCGAATTTTGCGGACAAACCGGCTCATATGAGACAATCCTCCTTCCCCTACTGTACAAATTATGCGGCCCTGCTTGGATTTATGAGAATGGAAAAGGAGAAGTAAAAGCCAAGGTTGCTTAGGCCGGCAACCTTGGCTTTCATGGGGGGGATATATAATCGGATAGGAGGCTACCCATGAATTGAGTAGCCGACCTTCCACACCGTACGTACCGTTCGGCATACGGCGGTTCAACCGCTTGACACGTTTGTCCTGGGTTTGCTTATCGCCCATGCCGGGCGCACATGAAAAAACACCTTCTACGAATACATCGTAAAAGGTGTTTGTCTCTCGAAGTTATGGCAAAAGCTGTTGAACCGTCTGGTTTACGAGCTTACCGTCTGCCCGGCCTTTTACCTTGGGCATCAGTGCACTCATCACTTTCCCGAGATCGGCTTTCGAAGAAGCACCGGTTTCCTGGATGGTCTGCTGTACAATGACTTTAATTTCTTCTTCGCTTAGCTGTTCGGGAAGGTACTCAGCAAGGATCTCCGCTTCCGCTTTCACTTGCTCGGCAAGATCGTCACGACCCGCTTTCTCAAATTCTTGGAGGGCATCTTTGCGCTGTTTGATTTCACGACTTAGGATATCAAGCACTTCATTATCGTTCAAAGTTCTTTTCAAATCTATCTCAAGATTCTTGATCGTAGCACGAACCATTCGAATGGTGGAGAGCTTGAACTTGTTTTGACTCTTCATCGCTTGCTTCATATCTTCGTTCAATCGCTCGCTAAGATTCATCGCTGATTAAATCCTCCTAAAACTTTCTCTTACGAGCAGCCTCGGACTTTTTCTTGCGCTTTACGCTTGGCTTTTCATAATGCTTACGTTTCTTCACCTCAGCCAATACTCCATCTTTCGCGATGGAACGTTTAAAGCGACGAAGTGCAGCATCAATTGTCTCGTTTTTGCGAACTTTAGTTTCAGACACCAGTTTTCCCTCCCTCCGACCAGACCGTCCAAGAGCATAACACGGTTCATCAAACTTCATTATAGGGGAAAGAGAAATAGGGTGTCAACCTGAGCACCGGCTTTTTTCTCTTCCAAATTCTAAAAGGAGTTTTAGAGCGCGTGAGAGCTAGAGGATTGCACCAACGCGCCCAGCTTGGCGCCTCCAATCAGATGGTAATGCAGATGCGCGACCGCTTGTCCGCTGTCGGGTCCGCAGTTGTTGATCAGCCGGTACCCGCTCTCTGCAACGCCTAGCTTCTTCGCGGTTTCTTGCGCAACACGGTGCATCTCGCCGATCAGAGCAAAATCTTCGGGAGCCACGTCATTCATGGAAGCGATATGCTTCTTAGGAATGATCAGCACATGTACCGGTGCAGCGGGTTGAATATCGTGGAAAACAAGAACGCGATCATCCTCATACACCTTGTTCGACGGGATCGTCCCCTCGACGATTTTACAAAACAAACAGTTGTCCATCGGAAAGCCTCCTAAACAGATTCTGTGATAGGTTTCATTTTACCGAAAATAGGCAAAAAAAAGAAGCACCCTGCCGCCTCACAGAATGAGTTGGCTTTACGCACGGACGTATTGGACGGAAAAAGCAACGACTCTTTCTGTCACCAATACGTCCGGCGGGGTGCTTGCAAATAGGATGTCGGCTAACTGTAGTATAACAGCAGGTTGATACTGTTACTGTGATGTACATCACCGGCGAATGAATATTTTAAATGAAATTACGCGTATCGTTGTTCCGTGCGATCTTATAGGCTGCCAGCAGGAAGAAAACCAGGGCAAACGCGGCAAGTACGGACAGGTTAAACCAGATTTGAGCAAAGCCTACGCCTTGCTGCAGCGTTTCAATCGACTGCAACACCCAGTGCTGCGGCATGAACTCGGAGATCCGCCGCACCGCTTCCGGCATGATCTCGCTTGGGAAGAAGCAGCCCGCGAGCAAGCAGGACGGCGTCACGATAATATTTTGCAGAGCGCTGGAGATGCCGCTGTTCTTAGAGAACACGACGATCACGAGCGACAGGCCGATCGATACGAGCGCAAACAGCATCAGAAGCAGCGCCATCCGCCCAAACGGAATCCCAGTATCGATGTGGAACACGACCTCCAGGAAAAACAGGGTGACCACAATCTGTACCGCCATCACCACGAAATTGACGATCAAGTTAGAAATCACAAAATGCTTGGCGTTGATCGGAGAGGAAATCACACGGAAGAAGGTGCGGTCCTCCCGGCTTTTCAGAATCAACTCCGACAAATTCACGGCTGACATCATCATCAGCATAATCAGGAAGCCAATCGTTTGATACGTCATCGCATGCTTTTGCTCTACAGAGCTGTCAGCCGACTGGACGGTGAACGTAATCCCGGAGTGCTGATAATCTTCGTAAAGCTTGGCAAACTTCGCTTCGTCTCCCTGAGCAACCCGGGTAAGGGCAGCCAGATTACCGGTGTAATTGTAGAGCATCGCTTTCATGTAGGCGGTGACCTGAGCGCCTTTGACCGATTGAATTCCGATATGGTCGGGCTCCCCGGCAAGGATGCTTTGCGAATAACCAGCCCCCAGCACCAGACCGCTGTCCAGCTTCCCGGCTGCCAGTTGTTCGCGAAGCCCTTGCTCCGTTACTTCCGTCAACTGAATCTGATCCAGCCCTTCCAGAAACCGGATCGTATCCACCGCGATCGGTTCATTCCCGTCATGATTCACAACGCCGACCCGCAGTCCGGCACTTTCGCTGTTGCCATAAATCATGAGCGATAATAAGACTCCAGCCAGCGGCAGGGCTACATATAGAATGAGATTACTGCGTTTACGAAACGTCTTCCGCAAAGTTTGGGAAGTCAACCACCAAATGTCCTTGAGCATGTTACAGACCCTCCTTGCGCCGCATCATCCAGGCTGCCGCTGCCAACAGAACGACGCCTAAACTTAAATTTAGAGCTACAACCGGCCACATCGCCGAAACTTGATTGTTATAAATGATTTGCGTAATCGCTACGTTCGCCCATCGAACCGGTGACAATTTGGCAGCCGCCCCCAGCGGGCCGAGTTCTCCCATAGGAAAGTACGCTCCGCCTAAGAACGCTGCGACTTGAGTAAAAATCAAGATCACTCCTTGCGTTGCCGCCTCTTTCAGCACATAGCTTACTGCGAGCCCCAGACTGACGGCCATGATCACTTCCGAGCCTAACACGGCCAGCACCGCACCCGGATGCTCTCCCCAATAAGCCTTAAAGACATATTTACTAAAGAGAATCAGGAGGATCACGCACAGCAGGTTAATGACCACGTTGCCGAGTACCTTGCCGGCAAAAATCTCGCCTTTGGCAATCGGAGACGCCGCAAGCCGGATGCTGGTCCCCTGCCGAATCTCCCCGGTGATCAGCCGGCTGGCGGACAGCGAGCCCCACAAAGCGATCATGGTGGTCATCGCCAGCGCGTAATAATCAAGCGATCCGGGCTGACGGTCGGCTGCAATCGAGGTTTCTTTGATGTAATCCCGGTTATTCACTGCTCCCGCCGCCATCGCTCCTTCCGATTGGCCAGGAGCGTTCTTCTCAATAGCCATTATCGCGTTATATTGCTGGGCAAAGGCCGTCAGCATCCCTTGCACGACATTGCCCTGAATGGCATCCCGACCGCTTAAGTAGAGCAACACGCCTTGGCCGCTCAGTTCTACGTACTCATCGTAATGGTCGGCTTCGACCTCTTTCCGGGCATCTGCCCCCGGAGCCAGCGTCTCGAACGTTAGTCCCATGCCGGCCGTTTCTTGGGCAAAAGCCTTGAAGGCTTGTGTTAAAGCCGGATTGTCACCGTTATCCTTCACCAACACGCGAATATCCCCTACCTGGGCGGTGCTGTCAAAAGCGTTCGACAGAGCTGTGCCCAGAATTAACATCAGCACAATCGGAAAAGCGAGCATAAACACCAGCGTCCAACGGTTGCGCGCCTCCTGCTTAAGCTCCTTAAGTGCAATCGATAATGTATTCATTCCTCAGATCTCCTCCCAAAGCGATCGGTTTGCGACCGCTGCTCTAGTCCCGCAAGTTGCGTCCGGTCAGCGTCAAGAACACCGTTTCCAGATTTGGCTCCTGCTCCTCAACGGAACGAATGACAGCCCCGCCGTCGATTAACTGCTTCAGGATGCCGCTAAGGTTATCCACCGACAGGTCGCTATGAATACGAATTTCGGATTCCTGTGCCGTTACTGTCCTTACCCCGGGCAACCGCCGGATCAGCCCCAGGAACGCTTCGCCATCCTGTTTCAGTTCAATGCGCACTTCCTTCACATCGGTGATCGTGGCGATCAGCTGCTCTTTGGTACCGTCCGCGATAATTTTGCCATGATCGATAATGGCGATCCGGGAGCAGATTTCTTCAACTTCCTCCATGTAATGGCTGGTATAAATGATCGTGCAGCCCATTTCGTTCAGCTTCCGGACGGAGGTGAGAATGTAGTTGCGCGACTGCGGATCAATGCCAACCGTAGGTTCGTCCATGATGATCAGCTTCGGCCGATGGGCAATGGCGCAAGCGATATTCAGCCGCCGCTTCATCCCGCCGGAGAAGTTCTTCGGAAAGCTCTTCGCCTTATCCTCCAACCCAACAAAATGAAGCGCTTCCTCAACCCGCTCCTTCAGTTCTGCTCCCCGCAAGCCGTACAATCCGGCGAAAAACTTCACGTTTTCATAAGCGGTCATATCCTGGTAAATCGCCAAATCCTGCGGAACAATGCCTAGGTTCATTTTGGCAAAGCGGTTGTGCTTGCTGATGTCTTTATCCAAAATGCGGATCTCCCCGCTCGTTGGACGCAGCAGCGAAGCGGCCAGATTGATCGTTGTGCTTTTGCCGGCGCCGTTGGATCCAAGAAATCCGAAGATCTCCCCTTCCTGCACGGATAAGGACATATTGTCAACTGCGATAAAGTCGCCGAATTTTTTCGTGAGTCCGCGAATCTCTAAAACGTTCATTGCAACCTCTCCATTCTGCTTCGTTCTTGACCTTATTGTAGAAAAAAAGGATGCCCTTATGTCAGTGCATAAGTTCATCCTTTGCGCATGAGAAAATTCATATTGTCTTAGGGGCGGACCCATGCCAATGAAGTTCTTCATGATTCGGGAGGTGCGTAGGGAATTAAGGTGGTCACCTTGAATCCCTGCGTGCCGTCTGCGATCACCATGCCGTTCACCGCAGCCGCGCGCTCTTCCATACCGATCAAGCCCATTCCTTTGACGATCTTGGCTTGCCCTCGGCCATTGTCCGTTACGACGGCTTGAATCCATTTGCCGAGAACCCGCACTTCGACCTGTACGGAGGTAGCTCCACTGTATTTGGCCGTATTGGTCAGCGCCTCCGTCACGTTGTCATAAATGATTTTCCAATAAAGCGGTGTAATCTTCTCCAGATCTCCGCTATGGACGACCAGGGTCTGCAGTCCGGAACGGTTGCCAAAGGCTTCTACGGCGCTTTTCAACCGATGGATCCCTAACTGCTCCACCGGAGGCTTCATGTTCTTCAGCGTTTGCCGGATACGTTCAATCGATTCCTGGGCAATGCCAATCGCATTCTGCAGCAGCTTCTCCGCCCCTGGCGGGTCGGTATGCAGCACACGCTTGGCGGCCTCCATCTGGATCAGCGCCCCAGTCATGGAGTGGCCAACGCCATCATGAATTTCCTGGGAGAGACGGTTTCGTTCTTCCAGCTTATACGTGTATTCCGAAGCCCGAATGAAGTCCTCATTGTCGTTCAGCCGCTTCCGCAGCTTATCCTGAGTCAAACGCAGCTTGTCGAGCTGCTCCTCCTGCCGGCTTAACCTCATCAGCAGGCGGCGGACATGATGCCTGTTAAGCAAGCTGATGATCACGATAAACGCGTATACCGCTGCCAGCGTCCCTTTCAGGAAGAGCAGCGGTACTGCAAGCAGCGCCGCAGCAACGATGAGCGTGCTCTTTCCCTTTGCCATTTCATAGGTGGTTGGCGGCAGCAGCAGCACGAACTCGGGAGAGACGTAAACCGCGCAACAGGCGCAGTAGATCAGCATCGCTCCGTACAGCGCATTTCGATGCGCCAATTTGGGAAGCAGAAGCGCCGTGAGGTCCAAGGCCAAATAAAGTAAAACGATCAAGATCAGCCAGGAGGACGGGGAAGCTTCCCTCGCATAGATCAAAGCAATGGCCAGGCCCAGCACGAGCCACTTGTTGCCGATGCTCCACCGTTCCATAAGCTAGCGGACCCTCCCGGTCAAGTAATAAATGGCGATTTGCGTGCGGTGCTCCAGCCCGGTTTTGTTCAGGATCGAGGTGATGTAGTTGGCTACGGTTCCCTCTGATATAAAAATTTCCTTCGCGATTTCCTTGTTGGACAAGCCCTTGGCAATTCGGGACATGACCTCCAGCTCCCGTTCGGTGAACCGCTCCAGATCGCTTGGCGACAGGCCGGTGCCTACCGGAGTTGAAGCTGCAGCAGGAGTCACCGGCGATGCAGTCGCATTCGCTTGCGCGCTCACCGATTCCGGCGGAGGCGGCACCTCCGCTTCCTTCGAAGCTCCGCCAGAGGCAAGCGTCTGCTTGAGCTTGTCCAGCACCACGTCCTGCAAGACGTTGTGGCCGTAATACACGCTTTTGATCGCGTCGCGAATGCGTTCCGGGTCGTTATTTTTCAGCAAATATCCTTTCGCGCCAAAACGGATCGCGTCCATGACATATTCATCGTCATCGAAGGTGGTCAGGATCAGCGGCTTCGCCAGCCCTTCCTCCGTCAGCAGCCGGGTCGCTTCCACCCCGTTCATATTTGGCATCCGCACGTCCAGCAACGCAACGTCTACCGGGTTAGACCGGCAGTACTCGACCGCCTTTTGTCCGTCCTCCACGGTCTCCGCCACCTCGAATTCCTCAAAGCTGTTTAAAATAATTCGCATTCCCTCACGGATAAACGAGTTGTCGTCTGCGATCAGCACCCGTATCTTCATACCGCTCCTCCGTTTCGTCTCCTTACTCGGCGGCGTTGCCACAAGGCCCGCCTTGCGCTTTCTTTCTAAATTTGTGAAGGCTACAGCCGTTCCAGCTTAATCCGGGAACCGGCCCCGCCGCTTTCCGACGGAATCACCACCAGCTTGCGGGCCAACCGGGTCTGCAACTCGGCAACGTGGCTGATAATCCCCACCGAGAGATGGTCGTGATGCAGGTGCTCCAGTGAGGTGATGACCGTATCCAACAGCTCGGGATCCAGCGTCCCAAAGCCTTCGTCCAGGAAAAAGAATTGCAGCGGATATTGGCCGCGAAGCTGAATCTGCGCTGACAAGGCCAGCGCCAGCGCCAGGGAAGCCAGGAAGGTCTCCCCGCCGGACAACGTCGCCACCGGGCGCTTCACGCCGCCGCTCGCATCGTCGCGGATGACAAAGCCGCCGCCGGAGTCGGTCTCCAGCGCATACCGCTGCTTCGTCAGGAACCTCAGACGTTGGGAAGCGGCATGGCTGACATTCATCAGCTGCTCCTCCGCGACATACTCAACGAACGCGTTCCCGCGCAGCGCTGATTGCAGCTTGGCGAGCAAGCCGGCTTCATGCTCCAGCTGGCTGCGGACCTGCTCCAGCTCCTGCCAGCGGACATGGCGAACCTGCAGGTCCTCCCAGTCCCGCTCGGCCCGGGCTTTTTGCTGCAAGGCCGCTTCATCTTGCTCTTTCGCCGCGGCGAATGCCGCTCTACTTTGCTGCCATTCCTCGTCGCTGACCGTTTGTCCCGACAGCTTGGCGTCCAGCTCACTTAGGCTAATCACGAGCTCCTGCTCCCGGCTGCGGTGTTGCTGCACCGTCTCCGCGATCGATTCCGCTTCTCCCGGGGCAAGCAGGTTATTCAATACGGAAGCTTCCTCCTCAAAAGGCGACGCCTCCAGCGCTTGAAGCCAGCGGGCCGCAAGCTCCGCCTCCTGCTCCCGGGCCGATGCGGCCGCTTGAGCAGCCAGCGCTTCCGCTTTGGCGAGCTCATGGCTTCGGGCCGCTGTTTCCGTCTGCATCGCTCGGCTGCGCTCCGCCTGCTCACGAAGGGCCGCCAGCTTCTCCCGTGCTTCGGTTAGCAGCTCATCAACCGGACGTTCCCCGGCCACGGCGTGCAATCTCTCCTGTTTCTCCCGCAGGAGATCCTGTTTCCCCTGCTCCTGTACTTCCCATTGGACCAGCGTTTTGTCCAGCTCGATCATTTCGCCGGTCAATGCCTGCAGCTTGGCCATTTTCTCCTCGATAAACGGCACGCTGACGGCCAGCCGGCCCCGCAAATCTTCGGCCAGCCGATCCTTGGCGGCATACGTCTCCATTTGCCGGGCGGCTTCCTCTGGCGAGAGGTCCGGGTAAAGCTCGGCCCACTCGCGCTGCTTGGCCGCGAGGGCCTCGCGGTGCTGCGCGCTGCGGGCGGCCGCCTGCTTCAGCTGGCCGGAGGCCGCGGCTTCCGCCGCTTCGGCGGCGGCACGCTGCGGCTGCAAGGCCGCCAGCGCGCTTTGCGCTGCGCGGCCGTCCCGCTGCAGCGCCTCCAGCCGGCGGCGGCAAGCGGCGTGCCGCTCGGCCAGCGCCGCGGCCTGGCGCTGCAGGGCCGCGAGGCCGGCGGGCGCGGCTGCGTGCGGCGCGGCGAGCGCAGCCGCTGTGGCGGCGGCTTCGGCGCTGGCGGCGGCTTCGCCCGCAGCAAGCGCGCCTGGCGCAGAAGCAGGCTCGCCGCTGTAGCCGAAGGCGCCGTCCTGGGCCAGCGCCTGCAGCAGCGCGCTGCACACGTCGCGGTCGCGGGCGACGGCGAACTGCAGCTCGCGGGCCTCCGCGATCAGGGCGGAGAGCGTCTCAAGCTCCGCCTCCCCGCCGGCGCCCCCGTCGTCATCGCCCTCGGCCGGAGCCGGATGATGCGCGGAGCCGCACACCGGGCACGGTTCGCCGCTGTGTAGCTGCTCGGCTAACCGTGCCGCCCACAGATGACGTTCACGGGCTTTCAGCGCCTGACGCAGCGAGTGTTCGTATCCGGTGAGCTCAGCAGCATGTTGCTGAAGCTCCTTCTCCACTGCCGTCAGCTCCAAAGCGGTTTCCGCGAGCTGTCCGGCAAGCGCTTGGCCGGATTGCTGTACCTCGGCAATCTCCCTCGCGATTTGCTCCAGCTTGCCTGCAGCCTGCTGCAAGCTCGTACGCGCAGCCGCTTCCTCGGTCTCCGCTTGCGCAAGCTGCTCCTGCAACGCGGCCAACTGCTGGGCCAGCCGTACGGCAGCTTGCGCTTGATGACGCTCCTCGGCCTTAACTTCCGTGTCCTTCAGCTGCTGCTCCAGCTCGCGCTGGCGCGTCTGCGCCTTGGCCAGCAGCTGCTCCTCCTTCGCCGTCTGCTCGGCGAGGTGCTGCTTACGCTGCGCGCCCTCCGCGCGCTGCGCCGCGAGCCGCTGCAGCTCGGCGCTAAGGCGCGCGGCCTCATCCTGCAGGCTGCGCGCCTGCTCCAGCTGCTCGAGCCGCACGAGCAGCGCCGGCTCCTCGCGGCCGAGCGCCGCCGCTGCGGCTTCGGCAGCCGCGCCGGCCTCGGCGGCCGCCGCAGCCGCGGCCCGGGCGGCCTGCTCGGCCTCGGCCGCTTGCTGCGCGCGAGCGGCCGAGGCGCGCTGCGCCTCTTGCCAGGCCGTCAGCACCGGCCTGAGCGCCTCGGCGGCGCTCCCGCGCGCCAGCTTCGCCTCCAGCGCGGCGATCTCGCCGCCTTGCGCGCGCAGCGCCTCCAGCTGCGCCGCACGCTCGGCGCGCTCCACCGCCAGCTCGCGCACTTTGGCGAGCTGGTCGTAGCGCTGCTGCGCGAGCAGCAGCTCGCGGCGCCGCTGGGCGGCGAGCGCTGCGGCTTCGCGCACCGCTGCCGCCGCTTGCTCCAGCGCCTCGGCGGAGGCATTGCCGAGCCCTTGCTGCTCGGCAGCGACCTCAGCGCGGCGCTGCTCGTTCGCTCTGACCTTGCGGGTCAGCTTCTGCCCGAGCAGGTCGCCGTATTTCTCCAAGTGGAACAGGCGCTGCAGCATCGCCCGTCGGTCCGCCCCCTTCAGGGACAAAAACTCGGCGAATTTCCCCTGCGGCAATACGACCGCGCGGGTGAAATCGTCCATCTTGAGGCCCAGCTTCTGTTCCACGCAGCGCGTCACGTCAGCGAGCTTGTCGGCGATCACTTTTTCCTCATCATCCGGCAGAATTTCGATAAACCGGCTGATCGTATTGCTGACCGACAGCTCGCCCTGGCGCTTAAACCGCCGCTCCACCCGGTAACGCTCCGTCCCGGCAGCAGAGGTCAACTCGAACGTAAACGCGACGAACAGCGCGTCTTCCAAATGGTTCATAATCCCTTGGGTTCCGCCGGATGCACGGCCGACCTTGCCATAAAGGGCCAGCGTGATCGCATCCAGAATCGTCGACTTCCCGCTGCCTGTCGGCCCAAAAATGCCAAACAACCCTGTCTCGCACAGCTCGGTAAAATCGATCGTCTGCATCTCACGGTAGCTTTGCAGCCCGGCTAATTTCAGCGTAATCGGCTTCATCGGCTTACTCCCTCCATCGCTCCATCCGCATCCGCACCTTCGTCCTCTTCTTCGGAGACGAGCGACATGAACAGCTCGACCAACTCGGCCTCCGGCTCGGCTCCGCCGGTTTGCCGCTGATAAAACTTGCGGAACAGCTCATGCACCGGCACACTCTCCCGGGAGGCCAGCTCCTCCTGCAGCTCCCGTCCCGGATATACCGGCCGGATATGGACGATCCCGTCATGGGCTTTGCGCAGCGCCTGGATGTCGCCCAGCGACATCGCTTCGCTCAGACTGATTTCGAGGTCGATAAACGCATTCGCGTCCCTCCCCTCCTCCAGCCAGCGGTACGCTTCTGCCAGTCCGCCCCGGCAGCTCCAGCGCACCAGCGGCCGCCCGCTGCTCAGGTACAGCTCCTCCAAGATCGGCTCCTTCCCGGGCGCCACGTCCAGGAGCATCACCGATTTGGCTTGTCCTGCCTCAGAAAAAGAATACGCCAGCGGCGACCCGCTATACCGGGTCAATCCGCCTCCCTTCACCGCCTGCGGCCGATGCAGGTGGCCCAGCGCCGTATATTGCGCGCCGATGTCCAGCGCCGACGGGTCCACGGTATATGCGCCGCCAACCTGAATCGGCCGTTCAGAGTCAGACTCCACGCCGCCAAGCACATAGATATGGCTCATCGCGAGGTTCACCGTGTCCGGGCGAAACGCACCGGCCAGCTGGCGCATCAGCAGCCCTACCTTGGCGCTGTAGGCAAGCCGCAGCTCGGATTCATCCGCGTCGCCGGCCAGCAGCTCGGACAGCCGGGCTTCGGAAGGATAGGGCAGCGCGGCGATGACCGCCGTCTCCCCGGTGCGCGGCACGGGAACGGTGATCGCCTCCGGCACCGGCAGCCCCACCAGCGAAATGCCCCGGCGCGCAACCAGCGGCGATACCGCGGCCACCCGCTCCGGCTGGTCATGGTTCCCGGCGATCACCGCCAGATGACAGCCGGTCTCCGTCAGCCGCGCCGCCGCCTCATAGAACATCGCTTCCGCCGCAGCCGGCGGGTTCACACTGTCATAGACGTCGCCCGCCATCAGGACGAGATCAACCTGCTGCTCCTTAACCATCTGCACCAGCTCGTCCAGAAACGCCTCCTGCTCTGCGAGCCGGCTGCGTCCCTCCAGCGTGCGCCCCAAATGCCAATCGCCCGTATGTAAAATGCGCATCCGTTTCTCCCCCTTGATTCCGGCCAAGTACGCCGGCGTTCAAAACATCCCTTTTTTCATAAAGCCGTAAAACCTGCAATTCTATCCATACTCATTTTAGATTACAGTCTCACCGCTTGGCCGCCGTCGAAGAAATACAACCACTTCTCATCCACGGTCGAACCGGTGATCTCCTCAACCGCCTTGGCGTACAGCTCCAGCTGGAACCGGTACGATTCCGCCAGGGCCGCAGCGCCGCCGCGATGCTCCAGCACCCGGTCGCTTTTGTAATCGAGCAGGTACACTTTGCCGCCTGCAGCGAACAGGCAGTCCACGATCCCCTGGATCAGCACCGTTTCCCCATCCAGCTCCCGGATTGCGTCGCCTGCTGTGCCGTCTTGCATGGCTTCCAAGCCCCCCAGCTGCGGCGAGGCTTCCGCTGCAGGCAGCCCGTAGCTGAACGGCATCTCACGTTTCACCCAGTCCGCCTGCCGCAGCAGTTCGCCAAGCGGGCTCTGCAGCAATCTGGCGATGCTATCCACCTCGATGGCCGCAGCCTGCTCAGCGGTCATAATCTTCCGCTCGATCAACCGGGCGAGCGTCGCTTGGACGACCGCGATTCCCGGCTCTGCGTCAAACGGCAGATGCTGCATCAGCGTATGGTAGGCCACCCCGCGTTCGGTTGGGGTCAGCTTGCGCTGCTCCATGAACCGTGGCCGCCGCAGATGCAGCTTGAAATCCGGCTGCTCTTCCGCCTCCGCCTGCTCCCGCTCGCGCAATAGCTCCGCTTCGGCGAAGACGTCGCGCACCGGCTCCTCCTGCAGCATCAGCAGCGCCTTCATCTCCGTCACCGAGGTTTTGGCCGCGATTCGGCTTGCTGCCGCATAAGGATACGTCCAGCTGAGCCGGGACTCCACCATAGCTCTCATCTCAGCGGCCTCGGTATCGTCCGCATCCTCTGCAAGGACCGCTGTCGGCTGCCCGGACAGCAGCGCCTTGATTTGCGCCGTGTCCACCGCCGTAGCCTCTGCAGTTGCTGCCGCTTCTGTTTCCGCTCCTCCGTTCTGTCCCGCCGAGCGGGCGGAAAGAAACGCGATGTGCCAGTCAGAAGGGCTGTCCGCTAACACGGCAGGGCCAACCTCCGGCAGCCCGGCAAACTGTCGCAGCTCGCGCGCGCTTGGATGGCGAATCAACGCCGGGCCGATCCAGTCGAGATAGCAGCGGCCGCGCGCCAGCAAGTAATCTGGCAGCTGCTGTTCACTTGCCTCAAGTGCACCGCCCCAAGCTTCGACGGACTTGGTGAGATTTTTGACCGAGGAGACGAGCACGAGCTTGTCCTTCGGGCGGGTGAGCGCCACGTACAAGACGCGCATCTCCTCCGCCAGCAGCTCCATTTGCGCCCGCCGCCGGATCGCCAGGTTCGGCAGCGTCGGATAGCTGACGCGCGTGTTCGCGTCGACGTACTTCGGACCAAAACCCAGCTCCTTATGCATCAGAAACGGCGCGTTCAGATCCTGCCGGTTAAATTGCTTGGACAATCCGGCGACGAACACAACTGGAAACTCCAAGCCTTTACTCTTGTGGATCGTCATGATCCGAACGCCGTCGCCCTGTTCCCCGGCATCCCCCGGAGCTCCAAGGTCTCCGCCGTTCTCGCGCAACCGGGTGACGTAACGCAAGAAGCGGAACAACCCGGGCGCAGAAGACGATACCTCGTATTGTCTCGCCCGATCCAGCAGCGCCTGCAGGTTGCTCTGACGCTGGGTTCCGCCCGGCAAGCCGCCAACCCATTCCAGATAACCGGTTTCCCGGTAAATCTCTCGGATCAGGTCGCCCAGCTGTCCAACCCGCGCCATGCTCCGCCAAGCTTCCAGCTGCCGTAAGAAAGCCTGCAGCTTCAGCGCCAAAGCATCATTGGCCGAAGGTTCAATTTGCCCCGTCTCCGGGTGATACACCGAGGCTTCCCCGGCGTCGCCTCCCCTGCTGTCGCTCAAAGCCGACTCCGCATTCCCTGCGGCTGCCCGTGCGAGCACCGCCTCATAGTAACGGCCGCTTGGAGAAGCAAGGCGAATGTCCGCCAGCTCCTCCTCGGAGAAATCGTACAGCGGAGAACGCAGCACCGCCGCCAGCGGAATATCCTGCAGCGGATTATCGATCACCTGCAGGAGCGACAGCATCGTCTCGACCTCGGACGCCTGAAAATACCCCTGGCTCAGTTCCCCGTACGCCGGGATTCCTTCCACCCGAAGCTCCTCGATCATCGCCGGTGCCCAGGTCAGCGTTGAGCGCAGCAAAATCACCATGTCCCGGAAAGCGACCGGGCGCATCGCCTGCAGCTGTTTGTCGTAGATGAGCAGCGGTTCGCCGCCTTCGCCCAGCATGCCGCGAATGCGGGCCGCGATCGCACGGGCTTCCAGCCGCACCGCTTCAATCAGCGCCGCCTCATCTTCCTCATCCCCGCCGTCGCCGTCCGTCCATTCGTTGTCCCCGCGTTCGGACGAATCTGAACCGCCGCTTGAGCCGTTGTCGCGATCGATCAGCAAGAGCTCGGGCCGATAATCCTCCGCCCCCTCCGGCGGAAAACCTTCTCCATACACCAGTTCCGCTCGTGTATCGTACGAAATTTCCGCCACGCTTTCGTTCATGATTTGCCGGAACAGCAAATTCACCGCATCAACGACCTCACGCCGGCTGCGGAAGTTCCGCGCTAAATCGATGCGCAGCCCGGCTCCGTCAAAATCGTCGCCATAGGTCCGATATTTCTCCAGGAACAGCCCCGGTTCAGCCAAGCGGAAACGATAGATGCTCTGCTTCACGTCGCCGACCATAAACCGGTTGCCCGGGTTCTCCCGGGAGATCAGCCGTACGATCGTTTCCTGCACCGTATTGGTGTCCTGATATTCGTCCAGCAGCACCTCATCGAATTGCCGGCGGTATTCCAAGGCAGCATCGGACGGCCGAAGCTCGCCCGGCTCCGAATCCGGATGCCGCAGGATCTGCAGGCAATAATGCTCCAGGTCGGAGAAATCGAGCCAGCCCTTGGACACTTTTTGCAGCCGGTAACGTTCCCCAAATTCGCTTACGAGCTCGGACAACGCGCCAAGCAGCGGAGCCATGTCATGCATCTCCCGCAAAAACGCCTCCGGCGGCCGGCCATAGAGTTGCGTGCGCAAATCGGTCACCGTCTTCTTCGCTTCCTCCCGCAGCGCCTTAACCCGCTCCTGCACCTCCGGATCGGTCTGGTCTTTCTTGACCGGCTTCAGCTTGCCGAAGTTCACACCCTGAAAGGCGTCATACAACGAAGCCCAAGCTCCGCCTGCCACCGCTTCCTGCAGCGAGCGGACCACGTTCAGATCGTCCTCCAGCGTGACGGCGTACGGCTCCGGCCCTCCTGGAGACAACGCCAGCGCCTTCGCTTGAGTCAGCAAGCTGATCGCGCCTCCCAGCGCCAACTTCGTATCGGCCAATAGGCTTTGGACCCATGCGCTCTTCTCTAAGGCATCGAGATCCGGAGCCATAAAAGCTGAGGATGCTTCCTGAAGCCAATGATCCGGCCAAGGATGGCTGCGCGAGAAGTCGTAAAGCCGCTGCACCAGCGTAAAGACCGCCGTATCGCTGCGCTCTCCGCCAAACAGATCTACCAGCTTCAAAAACGGGCTGTCCTCCGGTTCGCTGCCGTATTTGTCCTCAAGCAGCTCCTCCAGCACCTCTTGACGCAGCAGCGCCGTCTCGCTTTCCGAGGCGATCCGAAAGCCCGGATCTAACGGGATCAGCGTGTAATAGCGTTGGATCACTTCCATACAAAACGAGTGGAGCGTCGTGATCGAAGCACGCCCCAACATGGCCAACTGATGGTTTAGGTACTCGTTGCCCGGGTCCTTGGCCAGTTCCTTCTCCAGCGCTTCCGTGATCCGCCCCCGCATCTCCGCGGCGGCGGCTTTGGTGAACGTGGCCACCAGCAGCCGGTCCACGCTCAGCGGTTGTTCGCGGTCCGTCAGCTTGCGGATAATCCGCTCGACGAGCACCGCCGTCTTGCCGGACCCGGCGGCCGCCGCCACCAGCATGTCGCCGCCGGACAGAGCGATCGCCCGCCATTGGTCGTCGCTCCAATAACTGCTGGCCGGTTTGGGTTTCATCGGGATGGTCATGAAGGGTTCCCCTCCTTTCCGCGCTCCTGTCCAAGGAGCTGCCAAATTTCGTTTTTGCCCGGTTTGCCGAGGACGTGGTATGCATTGCCGTCCAGCGCTTCCTCAAAGCGGCACACCGGTTTGTAGGGACAAAACGTACAAGCCGTTTCCAGCCCAAGCCGATATGGGGCAATCTGCACGTCACCGTCGGTGATGCGCGTGCCGATCTCCGTAATCGTCCGCCGCACAGAACCCAGCAGCGTATCCCACTGCTCCGGCGTCGCAACCGAGGCGCTGCTATAAAAGCCGCCGTCCGCCTTGATCGCCACCGGGATGATATCGGAATAGCCTTTTTCCAGCTGGGCGTCCATCTTCGCGATCACATCCCGGTCTGCCAGCAGCAGGCCTTTCATCTTGAATCGCTTTAACAGCTCCTGCTGCGCCTGCTCCGCGCTCATGCCGTTGCTGCTCTGCAGCAGCGGGTTATGCACGTGGAAATACAGCGTGCCCGCAGGGAGCGCAGGCTGGCCAAGCCAGGCTTCCGCCGAGGACAACAAGACGTCCAGATACGTGAGCATTTGCAGCGATAAGCCGTAATACACCTCATGCAGCTTCAGGTCGG
The DNA here is from genome assembly GCF_047200555.1 of Paenibacillus sp. MB22_1. Classification (NCBI taxonomy): domain Bacteria; kingdom Bacillati; phylum Bacillota; class Bacilli; order Caryophanales; family Paenibacillaceae; genus Paenibacillus; species Paenibacillus sp. MB22_1. The sequence goes on along the minus strand of NZ_JBLADV010000001.1, from coordinate 591,985 downwards.
TCTGGCTTGACTTGTAGTCGATGACCCGCAAGAGCAGGCCTTGCTCCCCTTCCGCCATGTCCACACGATCAATCCGGCCGACGATTTCCATAACGCAGCCGTTCGGTAACTCAAACGTCAGCGGAGGCAAGGGCCGCCCTGGTCCAAAATCCAACTCCAGTCCAACCGGTTCAAAGCTGCCCCGGCGCGCTTGCTCGCCAAGGATCAACGAAGCACGGCCGACGATAGCTTTCAGCTTGCGGGAAATATAACCGTAGCGCTTGGAGCTTAACAGGATTTCTCCCTGCAGCTTGGGCGCCAGTTCATCAACGGCCGAATTGGCCGCCTGAATCGCCTCCTCCGGCGTGAGGCTCCCCCAGCTGCGGTTTTGCGCCTTAAAAGTGATCGCCATCTGACTGAGCGCAGCGTGAAACAACTGTCCGATGTCCGGCGCTTGCAGCCGGTAAAGCTGGCGTTCCTTCAGCTTCAGCCCATGCGAAGCGAAGTGCGCAAACGGACAAGCCGAGAACTGCTCCATTCGCGACACGCTTGTCCGCAGCCGCTTGCCGTAAAGCCGTCGGCTCGTTGCCGGCGTCAAACCGCGCACCCGGTTACGATAATCCAGTGAGGTCAGCAGGCGCGCCGCTTTGCTCTCCCATTCCGGCCGGGTCTTGTACCAATCCAGCACACGCCACCATAGCGGTGAAATGGACTCTCCCGCCTTCCACAGCCGCAGCTGGCCGATTAAGGCGTTCAGCGCCGGGCCCGGACGGGAGACGAATTCAAGCTGCGACGCCATCGGATCGGCAGAACGGCTTGCAGGTCCTGGTGTTAACAGCAGCGGCCGCTCCGTTAGTCCCGGGAAAATCCGCTTCACATGCCGGATCACCTCCGACGGCAAAAGCGCACCGCCCTCTCCGTCGGCAGCAGGGTAGCTCAACCACAGAGAACGGCTTGCCCCAGACAACGCTTCGTAAATGAGGAAGCGCTCATCCAGCAGCTTGCGGGCCAGCCCCGGAGCCAGCTCCAAGCCAAGCTCCGCCAGTCGCTCCCGCTCCTGCTCGCTGAGCACACCCTCCTCCTGCAGATTGGCCGGCATGATCCCTTCGTTGATGCCAAGCAGGAACAGATGCTTGACTTGCCCCGAACGCGTCCGCTCCGTACTCCCGATCAGCACCTGGTCGAGCGAAGGCGGCACAAGCGACACCTTCAGCTCCTTGAGCCCGGTCTCCAGCACGCCGGCAAACAGCTCCAGCTCCAAAGGCTCGTCCCCCATCATTTCCACGATCTGGTCGAGCACGTCCAATACCGCGCTCCATAGTTGGCGATGCTCCATCGCCTGACGCGGCTTGCCTTCGCGCACCATCCGATGCGCCAGCACATCCAGACGCTGGGCGGCCTCCACCCGCTCCAGCAGATGGAATACTGCGGCACACATGTCTGCCGCGTTCTTCGCCTTGCGGATCTCTTTCTCAAACGCTGACAAAGGGCCGGCGACCGCAGCGCGGCACCGCTCCAGCAGCTGCAGCTGCTCCATGGCTTTAACGGATGCCGCCGTTTGATCCTCCTGCTCCAGCGACAGGCTTGGCGCCGACTTCCAAGGACGGCCGTCAAACCAACGGTAACCTTGAATCCCGCTCGCCAGAGCATAATTCTCCAGCACATCCATATGCTCGCGCGTCAGGCTGCCGTCCAGCGGCAGAAGAAATTCGCTTTTCACGCAGCGAAATACGTCTTCGTATCTCCAAAACCCGAGTACCACGTCCAACGCGGCCCGGATAAATTCGATCATCGGGTGATACAGCATACTTGCTTTCTGGTCAAGAAAATAAGGGATCCCGTATGCTTCCATCGTCGGAGCAAGCAGTTCTTCATAATCCCCTAAGTTGCGCACCAGCAGCGCCATGTCCCGCCAACGCACGCCTTCTTCCCTGGCGAGGCGAACCATCTCGCGCGCCGCGCCTTCAACCTCAGCCCGCCGGCTGGCAGCCCGGTGCAAAGATAGGGCCTGTTCCAAATCCTGAGGCGGCTCGGACTTCGGCCACGGCGAACGCCGCTCGTACGCAGACTCCAGGTACGAAAGCGTCTCGCTCTCCCGAAACCGCGGAAACGGACGGGCCTCCAACAGCTCTGCCGGCAGAACTTCAATTCCCTCTTCTGCGGCCAGTCGGCTCAGCTTAACGAAGGCGGATGCAGGGGTATAAAACAGGTTTAGTTCATGCGGCAGATTTCCATTGCTGTATACCCGGTCCAACGTCAGCGAGACGGTGACGGAAGCCGCCGTCTTCAGCAGTGCGAGGATCGCTGTATATTCCTGCGGCGTAAACGTATGAAACCCGTCAATCCAAATTTCCGCCCCGCGCAAATAAGCCGACTTGCTAGCCCCCTGCGCCAGCTTGACGACATGGTCCTCGTTGTCGATGTACAAGCGGGACAGCTCTTCGTCATACTCCGCAAACAAAAGGCTAAGATCGTGCATTTTATCCTTTAATAAAGGGGATTCCCCTTCGGTCTGCTCCAGGAGTTGATAATGCTCCCGCAGAGCTGAGAAATCCACGTTGTATTTCTTCATTTCCGTGTATAGTCCGGCTATCCGGTCAATTAATCCGAGCTGGTCTCCGCCGTGTCCAAACAGCTTCAACTCGCCTTTGCGGCGGCGCATGAGCTTATATAGCAGCATTTTTTTGCCTTCATCATCGATCGGCACCAGCGCCGCACCGCCGGTTTCCTGCATGACGCGCAGCGCCAAACGGCGAAAGCCAAGCACCTGGGTGCGTACCGTACCGCGCAAGCCCGGGGCCGTGGCGATCCGCTGCTCGATCTGAAACGTGCCTTGCTCCGGGGTTAAAATAATCAGCGGCGGACCGATCGGCTGCTCGCGCAGCTTGGCGGTCACCCGGTCGAGAATGAGGCTGGTTTTGCCGCTGCCGGAGCGGCCGAGTATGAACTGTAAAGACATGGAAGTACCTCCTGCGACGGACAATTCGTTAAGTTCCAGTATAGCATAAATACGATCAAACATTCGTATCTTCTTCAAGCATAAGAAAAACGTCTATCGACGTACATTCAAAGTAGACAGACCGCGTTTAGCGGAAGTTTTTCTTGCGATATCAGGATGTCAATCCCCCGAAGCTTATACTTTCTGATACCTTAAAAAAGCCCCGTACCGCGAAAGCTCGCGAAACGAGGCTGTTTATCCGTTATATCCAATTTTACAACGCGTGTTTGCTGCGCACTTCGAAAATGGCAAATTTCAGGTAATGTCCTTCGTCCACCCCAAGGATTTGCGGATGATCCTTGCCGGCTGCCCGCCATTCCACAAGGCGCAGCACTTTGCCTGCATCCTCCGCGGCCTCGAGGATCGTCTCCAGGAACAGATCCGGTCGCATATGGTAGGAACAGCTGGCCGTTACCAGATAGCCGCCTTCATTCACCAGCTTCATGCCGTGCAGGTTAATATCTTTATAACCGCGAACGGCACCTTTAACCGCCGCTTTCGTCTTGGCAAACGCCGGGGGATCGAGGATCACGACGTCCCAAGTCCGCCCGCCGCCGGCCGTCAGCGGCACGGAAGTGTCCACCTTGGCGTCTTGGGCCGCACGGCGCGCCCGTTCCTCCAAGCCTTTCACCTGACTGCGCAAATAATCAAACGCATCAGCCACGACAAATTCGACGCGATCGGTGAACCCGTTCAGCTCCACGTTCCGCTTCGCGCTTTCGATCGCATGCTCGGAGATGTCAAGGCAGGTCACCTTTTTGGCTCCGTATTTGCAGGCATGTAAGGTGAAGCTTCCGGTATGCGAGAAGCATTCCAGCACGGTGGCTCCGTCCCAGTACGGGAAAGTGACTTCTTTGCCGTTCCGGTTGACCGGCGCTAGCCGCACGCCGCCGTCTTCCGTCGGCAGCTCCTGCAGCGTGATGCCGCTGCGTCCGCCCCAACCGGTCATCAGCGGCTTGATGGACGCCCGGTTCTCCCGCTGGTCGAAGAAATAGCCCGTTTTTTGCCCCTGCTCAATATCCACCTCGATCTTGAGCCCGTTCTCCGACACGATGACATGGCGCGGCGGCTGGCCAAAGATCGGCCCTTTCACCTGCTCCAAGCCCTCCATTTCCCGGACGGCTACATCGCTGCGTTCATAGATGCCAACGGGATGCAGCACTTCCGACAACGCCTCCACAATCTGCTCCCGACAGCGGTCCATACCCAGTGTAAGCAGCTGTACAACCAGTACGTCACCAAACTTGTCCACGATCAGCCCCGGCAAAAAGTCGGCCTCTCCGTACACGAAGCGGTAAGCATCCTCCTTCACGAACCGTTCCCGATGCTTCAAGCATTCCTGAAACCGCCGGACAAAAAAGGCCGTGTCCATCGCTTCCAACGGCGTATACGACACAACGCGGACGGTAATTTGCGAAGCCGGGTTGTAATACCCGGTGGCCAGGTAACGGTTCCGGTGGTCAACGACCTCAACCAATCCGCCCGGTTCCACGTTCCCTTCCAAACGCTCGATTTCATTTTTGAAGATCCAAGGATGCCCTTTTTCCAACCGTTTCTTGCGGCTGCGCTGCAATATGACCCTTGCCACTTAATCCTTCACTCCTCATTAAAAATATGACCCACTGCGCCTAAAGCACCCCTGCGGCCGGGACGGTACGTCAGCTTGGCTGGCATGGAAGTTGTCCGACCGTCATATATGTAACTTGTACGATTGTCGCTTGTCTGCATTTTACAGATGATCCGGGAAGGGAGGCTGCCAATATGTTTCATGAGATCTTGTTTCCAGTGACGTTTGGCTTCGCCCTGTTCCTGTTCGGCATGAAGGTGATGGAGGCTGCCCTGCACGCATGGGCGGGTCCCCGGCTGATCGGTTTCCTTCACCGGACGACGCGGACGCCTTGGACAGGCCTGCTGTCGAGCACCTTCATCACGGCCGTCTTACAGAGCAGCACTGCCGTGACGGTAATGACGATTGGCCTGGTTAATGCCCGCCTGTTGTCCTATGCGCGAACGCTGGGCATTATTCTGGGAGGCAATATCGGAACCTGCCTGACCACGGAGCTGCTTGCCCTTAATATAGCCAAGCTGGGGGTCCCCATGCTGATCGTTTCGTTAACGTTATGGGCGGCCGCTGTGCTGGGAGGCGAAATGCTGCCGGACGAGATCAAACGCCGCATGCCATGGTTGTTGCCCTTGCAGTTTGCCACACTGGCCTTAGCCGGCTTCAGCCTGGTGATGATCGCCATCCGCTTTATGCAGTCGATCGGTCCGGCGCTGGAAGAACGCGGCGTGATCTCCTGGCTGCTGGAGCATGCCACCGGCAGCCTGCTGTGGGGCGCCTTCGCCGGCGCCATCCTGACGGCGATCATTCATAGCAGCGCCGCAGTCGTCGCCATGACGATGGGACTCGCCGCCAGCGGTGCCTTGCCGGTGGAATTCGGCATTGCCATGGTTATCGGATCCAACGTTGGCACCTGCGTCACGGCGGTGATCGCCGCCATCGGCGGCACCCGATCCGGCCGATTCGTCGCTTGGTCGCACGTGGCGCTCAACGTGCTGGGGGCAGTGTTGTTCTTGCCGCTGGTTCCGCTGTTGCAAGCGGCGGCAGCCTGGCTAACCAGCGATCTTTCAGCGCAAATCGCACACACGCAGACGATTTTTAACGTCGTCTGCTCCTTGCTGGCGTTGCCTTTCTGCTATTTGCCCATCTGGTCCAAACTGGATCGGCCCGAGGACCTGGATCATCTCGCCGGCCCCCTCCTCCCGAATACGAAAGCGTCTAAATAGCCGTAAAAATGCAGTTATTTCCCCCGATATTCTCCCATCTCTTAAATATCGCAGAAAATAACTGCACCGTATTAGTTCTCCGGCTCGATACCAAGCATTTGCAACGCCTTCTCTAAGATGAAGTCGTTGTTGTCATATCCCGCCTTGCGTTGCTGACGCCAAGCCTCCTGCGGCTCATACCAGGACACGCTGCGGATCTCCTCAAGCTGAGGACGGAGGGCTCCGCTTTGCCATTCAACCAAGTAATAATGGACATCTTTATCCACGTTCCCCAGCTTGGGATGATGGTAAGTATACACGATGATATCAATCAATTTACTGATCCGGCCCACAATGCCGGTTTCTTCCAAAATTTCGCGCAGCGCCGTTTGTTCCACGGTTTCTCCCGGTTCCCGCTTTCCTTTCGGAAACGATATCTTGCCATAACGATCGGTAATCAGTTGCACTTGCAGCCGTCCGTCTTGGATGCGGTAAACGACGCCTCCAGCAGAGATTTCTTTGAATGGCATTCTGGCTGTACCTCCCTTTATTTTACCCAAGCCTCCCTTACCGTAAAAGAGGGCCCTAAGGGTTCGCAGCCCTTAGGTATCCCGCAAACGGGACAAACGCGGGAGTGACTGAGGCGCTCCTGCTCGCTGTTCCCTCCGGGAAAATGCTGCCTTCGGCGCTGGGCGAGAAATTATTGACACCTGGTGTTATTTGTTAATTATAGGAGCATCGCACTCATACTTCCAATTTGCCCGTATGTAACAACAAGGATTTCACCCCCGACAGGGTGAAATCCTTGGCCTATGCCCGATGTCGGGCGACAGTATTATGCTAAAGCTTGCGCGGCATCGTCCAGGACTCGGACTAACTGGCCTTCGCAGGTGTTCGCATCCGCTTGGGTCAGCTTCACGCGGCAGATTTTACCGGTCAAGTCCGGTGTGCCCGGGAAGCGGATTTGCAGGTAGTTGTCGCTGAAGCCAGTCACATAGCCGTCTCCGGCTGTGCCTTTCTCATCCTTCTCTGGAATGACATCCAGCACCTGGCCAACGAATTTCTCCGCATAAGCAAGCTGCATTTGCTCGGACAAGTCGATCAGTTCATGCACGCGAGCATGCTTCACTTCTTCATCCACTTGGTCCTCCATCCGCGCTGCCGGCGTACCGCTCCGCTTGGAATACGGGAATACGTGCATTTCCGAGAAGCCGATGCGTTTAATCGCTTCGAAGCCTTCGCGGAACAGCTCGTCAGTTTCCCCAGGGAAGCCGACAATAACGTCCGTGGTAATCGCAACGTCCGGCATGAAATCGCGGATCATTTTGATTTTATGCTCGAACTCTTCAATCGTGTACTTTCTTCTCATGCGCTTCAGCACTTCATTGCTGCCCGCTTGCAGCGGGATATGGAAGTGGCGGCACATCTTCGAGGAGTTCTTCAACACATCCAGCATCCGGTCATCGATCTGGCTTGCTTCAATCGAACTGATCCGGATGCGTCCCAGCCCTTCTACTTTATCCAAGTCCCACAGCAGGTCGGACAAACGGTAGTTCTCCAGATCATCACCGTAGCCGCCCGTATGGATGCCGGTCAGGACGATTTCCTTATAGCCCGCAGCGACCAGTTGACGCGCTTGCTGAATCACGCTTTGCGGGTCACGGCTGCGCGACAGTCCGCGCGACCAAGGGATAATACAGAAGGTGCAGAAGTTGTTGCAGCCCTCTTGGATTTTCAGATAAGCGCGGGTATGATCGGCGAAGCTTGGCACGTCCAGCTCTTCGAACTCCCGGGTCTTCATAATGTTGCGCACGGCGTTAATCGGCTTACGTTGCTCTTGGAGCTGCTTGACGTAAGGGATAATTTTGTCCCGGTCTTGCGTTCCGATGACCAGATCCACGCCGGGAATATCCAGAATCTCCGCAGGCGACGTCTGCGCGTAGCAGCCGGTTACCGCGATGATCGCGTCTGGGTTGCGGCGCACCGCCCGCCGAATGATCTGACGGCTCTTCTTGTCACCGGTATTCGTAACCGTACAAGTATTAATCAAGTAAACGTCGGCGGCTGATTGCTCAAAATCAACCTGTTCATAGCCTTCGTTTTTAAATAGTTGCCAAATGGCTTCGGTATCATAGAAATTAACTTTACAGCCCAAGGTGTAAAAGGCGACAGTAGGCATCGCTCATTCCCCCCCCATTTCTCCGGATTCATACATGATGCAGGTCAGGGCGGCCATCGCAGCCGTCTCGGTGCGCAGAATGCGCCGGCCTAAACCAACGGATACCGCTCCCGCAGCTTCGGCTTCCTCCACTTCCGCTTCAGTAAAGCCGCCTTCAGGTCCAACGACAACAGCGACCTTCACCGTTCTCTCGGGCGTCAGCCCGGTGACGAAAGGCTTAAGCACGTCCCGCAGCTGCCGACCGTCCTCTTTTTCATAGCATAAACATACCAAATCGTAGTTCTTAAGCTCTACAAGCAGCTTGTCCCACTTGACTGGAAGCTCAACCGCCGGGATTTTGCTGCGATGCGCTTGCTCGGCGGCTTCCTTGGCGATTTTCTGCCAGCGGGTGAGCCGCTTCTCCTCCTTCTTGCTGTCATACTGTACGATCGTACGTTCTGATAAAAAAGGAAGGAAAGAAGCCGCGCCGATTTCCGTGCACTTCTGAATGACGGTTTCCATCTTGTCGCCTTTCGGCAAGCTTTGGGCTACAGTCACTTGAAACCACGGTTCTCCCGACGCCGCCAGCTCCTCTATAATAGCCGCAGTCACTTGCTGCGGCTCTATGATCGTAATCTCCGCGAGGACTTCCCGGGATATCCCGTCGCTCACGATCAGCTTATCGCCGGGTTTGGAACGCATCACCCTGCCGATATGACGGGCATCCTCACCGGCAATCGTCACTTCCCGATCGCCAAATTGCGCGGGATCCACAAAATATCGCTGCATGCCATCATCCTCACCGTTCCACAAGGTCAAAATCACCAAACTACATCATACAACTTTTGAACTTCCGTTTCCAGTCCTTCTCCCCAGCCTAAACCCCAGACAATGTCAGGAAAAGATGGGCAAACTGGTAATAGATTGTTTCCGCTGCATTATATAACGGCAGAATCGTATACTGCTGCATCCCCGGGACGATTAGGATCACTAAGAAGATCAGCACCGACCACTGCTCGTATTGCTGCAATTTGCCCAGCATGCGGCGCGGCACGACATCCTCCAAAATTCGATAGCCGTCCAGCGGCGGTAAAGGAATCAGGTTAAATAAAAATAAGAAAAAGTTCATGACCGTAAATAGATTAAAGAAAATGAGAACGGCTTGAAACAACTTCTCGTTCGTAATTGCATCCAGTACGCCAAAACGAGCCAGCATCACGTAAACAAGCGTCCCCAGGACGCCCAGCAGCAAGTTGCTGAGCGGCCCGGCAACGGATACAATCACACCCATCAGGCGCGGTTTGCTGAAATTGTCCCGGTTCACCGGAACCGGCCGAGCCCAACCGAACCCGGCAAGCAGGAGCAGGATAATGCCCAATAGATCAAAATGAACTGCCGGGTTCAACGTCACGCGACCCAGCAGCTTGGCTGTCGGGTCCCCAAATTTGTTCGCAAAATAGGCATGAGAAAATTCATGCAGCGTAAAGGCGATCACCAGCGTGATCAAATAAAAGGGGAGCTGGTCCAACGGAACCCGCAATATTCGGTCTAGAAAATCCATATTTAATTACCTCTTTCTCGCCACAAAAGCGACCCAATCTTCTTCCCGGGCCGTCCGTTCCAGTTCGAAACCCGCGGCAATCAGCGCTTCTTGTACGGCTTGTTCTTTATTCTTATAAATCCCCGAGGCGATATAATAACCGCCGGGTGCCAATGCTTGATAGACATCCTCGATAAACAGTAAAATGATCTCTGCCAAAATGTTAGCCACGACCACCCGTACCGGCAGCTTGATCTCTACACCCGTGCTGCCTTCTCCTTTCAGAACGGATAACAGGTCGCTTTCCACGACTTGGATCCGGTCCTCAAGACCATTCAGACGCGTGTTCTCCTTCGCACTAGATACGGCTACCGGATCCAGATCCAGCGCCAACACCTTGGAGGCACCAAGCCGACATGCTCCGATGGCCAGAATCCCTGAACCTGTGCCGACATCAATCACTTCGTCCCCATCTTGGATTATACTCTCTAGTGTGCGTAAGCAAAGAGAGGTGGTAGGATGCGTACCTGTACCAAACGCCATGCCCGGGTCCAGCTCAATAATTTGCTCATTCGGCGAAACTGGTACATATTCCTCCCACGTTGGTTTGATCGTCAGTCTCTCAGAGACCCGCAGCGGCTTGAAATATTGCTTCCAATTGTTCGCCCAATCGTCCTCACTGACATCCCGCACGGAGATCTCCGCAACCCCAGGATCGATATCAAAGCTCTTAAGTTCCTCGATGCGTGCGCGGACTTCCGCAATCACTTCGTCGATATCCAGTCCTTCCGGAAAATACCCGCTGATTTTCGCTTCTCCTTCAGGAATGTCATTAGGGGGAATTTCAAACCATTGTCCCAGTGAAGTATCCCGAGGTTTATCGTTATCGACGTGCTCTTCAATGGTTACCCCGCCTGCGCCTGCTTCATGCAGGAAGTTGGAAACCATCTCCACCGCTTCTTCCGTCGTATGTATAGTTATTTCTTTCCAAATCATCGTATGATTTCCTCCTTGACTTACATGCATAAAATTAATTGTACTATAGATTCAGGAACGTGACAAAACAAAACAGGGAACCATTCGGGTCCCCCGTCTGCTGCTTACGATTACAGCTTGTATTGTCCCTGCTGGCGTGCGTCCGCCCGTTCGCTGCGCTCCAGCGCTTCCCAATCCTCTTGATCAGCCCTCTCTTCGGAAAACTCCACATCCGTGTAATGTACGATCGGCAGATTTTTTCCTTTGGCAGAGATCCGCTTGGTTCGCCGATCCTCCTGGCTTTGACTCATCTCTCGCTTCAGCTCCTTTCCATGTATTCTCCGATTGGCATGATTGGAGTCATCCTTCTTAACGATTAAATCAAGCCGCCCGCTTCTTCAATGATGCGCAGCGCCTGATGATGAATCGATTCGTCAACGACAGCGGTCAGTAAAATATCATGGCCGGTCGGCCCGCCTTGTCCCCCATGGCTAAGTCCGCTGGCTGCCGGATCCGCTGCTGCCAATATCCCCGCTGATTGGTTGGTCATCGACGCATCCTGGGTGACAGCCGCCAGGTTGGAGATGCTTCCCGTCACCGGATTCATCGGATTGTAGCCCTCGCCGGCATAACGGCTGAATCGATCAATCGATATCTCTTCCACCCGCAGCGCATTTAATTTGCGGGCAACCCCTTCGGCCTGTTCCGGGCTTTTGAAATAGGCCAAAATGTTCTTTTCAGCCATCCTTCCTCCCTGCCTTTCGTTTTACACTTCAATGAAGCTGCACGCTCGCAGCCCATTATTCGGTAGGATGTAATTTTGGCCATGGCTTTATACAAATTTTGTTCGTTTACCGACCTGAATTGATTTAAATTTGAAACGTTTCCTTGGCTTGTCCGTATTACTCGATGGGGAAGCGAACATACTTATCTTACAATCATAGGAGGAGTTTATAGACGATGTTAAAAAGAATAATGCTTCTGATGATGGTCTTCACCGTCTTCTTCACCTTCACCGCCCCTGACTTTGCTGACGCCAGACGCGGCGGATTCAAATCCGGCCCTCGGTCGTACAATCCAACCCCGAAGAAGCCGTCGCAAAGCGAATATCAGAATACGACGGGCAATCGCACCGGAACCCAAACGGGAACTCCGACAACAAACCGCGGATTCTTTAGCGGCGGCAGCTTTATGCGCGGCATGATGATCGGCGGGCTTGCGGGTCTGCTGTTCGGCGGCTTATTTAGCAGCATGGGCTTCTTCGGCAATCTGCTGGGATTAGCCGTAAATCTGTTGGCAATCTATGTGATCATTGCCGCCGCAATGGCTCTGTACCGCCGATTCAAAAAGCAGCCGCGCCACGACGATTATCGCAACGGAGGCCGTTATTAAGCCATGATCCTCGGTATGGACGAAATTATTAACGCGATTTGCCTGCATACGGCCGAACGGAGGGGCGTCCGCCCCACCGATGTGACGGTCGAGCTCAGCTGGGACGAGGATACCGGCTATACCGGTGAAGTATGGGTGAACGGCCGCAGTTGGTATATCGTTGAGTCGAACATCATGGAGGCGATCATGGTGTACGTACATCGGGAATACGGAATGCGGGTCTTCCGGGAAGATATCCGGCTGATGCTGGAGGATGAAATCTTGGCGGAGATTCGGACGGAAGGTTGATTTTTCAATACAAAAACAAAAGCGCGAACTAGGGAATTATTTCTCCTTAGCTCGCGCTTTTATGTTGGAGCGATTAGTCTCCGCGAAACGCCCGTTTCATTCGGTCAAAAAACGATTGCTCATGCTCATGCGTCTGCTCGCCGTCCAACGAAGCAAATTGGCGCAGCAGCTCCTTCTGCTCTTCGCTGAGCTTGCTTGGCGTCACAACGACCACTTTAACATGCTGGTCGCCTTGACCGATTCCACGCAGGCGCGGCACCCCTTTCCCTTTCAAGCGGAAGTAGGTTCCGGTTTGCGTTCCTGCCGGAATTTTCAGCTTCACTTTCTCTGTCAGCGTAGGAATTTCGATTTCATCCCCCAGCGCAGCTTGGGCGAACGTCAACGGAACCTCACAATAGATATCGTCGCCCTCACGGTAGAAGAAATCATGCGGTTTCACGCGGATCACGATGTACAAATCGCCGGCTGGACCGCCGCGCAACCCGCTTTCACCTTCACCGGACATCCGCAGTTGAGCTCCATCGTCAACCCCTGCCGGAATGCGGACATGAATTTTACGCTGCTTCTTTACCTTGCCGCTGCCTGCGCAGGTCGGACATTTCTCCTTGATGATTTGCCCTCTTCCGCCGCAGTTCGTACAAGTACGCCGGTTCACCATACGGCCAAACGGTGTATTTTGAACGACTTCCTGTTGCCCGGTGCCATGGCACACGGAACAGGTGACCGGTTTGGTCCCTGGTTTCGCTCCCGTTCCAAAGCAGGTATCGCAGCTTTCAGTACGCGGAATGGTGATGTCCGTTTCTTTCCCGAACACCGCTTCCTTAAATTCGATCGTCATCGTGTATTGCAAATCGTTACCGCGCTGCGGCGCATTCGGATCACGCCGGCTGCCGCCGCCGAAGAACATATCGAAGATATCCCCGAAGCCGCCAAAATCCGCGTCAGAGAAGCCGCCGCCCATCCCCTGATTCGGATCCATATGGCCATATTGGTCATAACGCGACCGTTTCGCTGGATCACTTAAGACGTCATAGGCTTCCTTGACTTCTTTGAATTTCGCTTCCGCATCCGCCGCTTTATTGACGTCCGGGTGATATTGCCGGGCCAGCTTGCGGTAAGCTTTTTTGATTTCGTCTTCAGTTGCGTTTTTACTGAGGCCCAGCACCTCGTAGTAATCGCGCTTCTCTGCCATCCTTCCACCCCCATCGGTCATCTTTTAATCACGAAGTAAATCTATTCAATAACCCTTATCAGCAAAAGGAAAGTCAAAGTGCGGTAGCAGCCCGCACTTTGACCTTCCCGGATGCCAAAGTCTATTCACCAGACTCAAACTGCTCTGTGAGCCATCTTAGCTTTATTTCTTATCTTCGTCAACCACTTCGTAGTCAGCGTCAACGACGTTATCGCGGTTTTGGCCGCCGGCAGCTTCAGCGTTGCCTTGCGCACCTGCCGCTTGCGAAGCTTGCTCATACAGCTTCACGGACAACTGCTGAACAACCTCGGTCAATTTCTCCGATGCCGCTTTGATTTGCTCCAGATTGTCGCTTTCCAGCACTTTCTTCAGCTCTTCTTTAGCGGCGTTTGCTTTCTCAACTTCAGCTGCGTCAACTTTGTCGCCCAGATCTTTCAACGTTTTGTCAACGCTGTAGATCAGTTGGTCAGCGTTGTTTTTCGCTTCAACCAGCGCTTTGCGTTTTTTATCTTCTTCCGCATGCAGCTCGGCGTCCTTCATCATCCGTTCGATTTCTTCATCGCTCAAGCCGCTGGAGGAAGTAATCGTGATTTTTTGGCTCTTACCGGTCCCTTTATCGGTTGCCGATACGTTAACAATCCCGTTCGCGTCAATGTCGAAGGTAACTTCGATTTGCGGTACCCCGCGTGGTGCAGGCGGAATATCACCCAGGATAAAGCGGCCCAACGTTTTGTTGCCGGCTGCCATTTCCCGTTCCCCTTGCAGGACGTGGATCTCAACGCTTGACTGATTATCGGCGAAGGTCGAGAAGATTTGCGACTTGCTCGTCGGAATCGTTGTATTCCGTTCGATCATCTTCGTGAATACGCCGCCAGCCGTTTCGATCCCCAGCGAAAGCGGAGTAACGTCAAGCAGGACAACGTCTTTGACATCGCCAGTCAATACGCCGGCTTGCACCGCAGCACCAAGCGCAACGACTTCGTCCGGGTTTACGCCTTTATGCGGCTCTTTGCCCGTCAGTTTCTTGATCGCTTCTTGTACGGCAGGAATCCGCGTAGAACCACCGACAAGCACGACTTTATCGATGTCAGCCGGAGTAAGGCCAGCATCGCTCAAAGCACGGCGAGTTGGTCCAAGGGTGCGTTCAACAAGATCCGCAGTCAACTCTTCGAATTTCGCGCGGGTCAGGTTCACTTCAAGGTGTTGCGGCACGCCGTCAACTACCGTGATGAATGGCAGAGAAATCGTCGTCGTCAGCACGCCGGACAGTTCTTTTTTCGCTTTTTCCGCGGCATCTTTCAAACGTTGTACCGCTGCTTTGTCCTTGCTCAAGTCAATGCCTTGATCTTTCTTGAACTCGGCAACGAGGTAGTCGATGATCTTCTGGTCGAAGTCGTCGCCGCCCAGATGGTTGTCCCCGCTGGTCGCTTTAACTTCGAAGAAGCCGTCGCCCAGCTCGAGGATCGATACGTCAAAGGTACCGCCGCCAAGGTCATATACGAGAATCGTTTGATCTTCAGCTTTATCCAGACCGTAAGCCAGTGCAGCTGCCGTTGGTTCGTTCACGATCCGCAATACTTCCAAACCGGCGATTTTCCCGGCATCCTTCGTCGCTTGACGCTGACTATCGTTAAAATATGCCGGAACCGTGATAACCGCTTGGGTGACCGGTTGTCCCAAATACGCTTCGGCGTCAGCTTTCAGCTTCTGCAAAATGATCGCAGAAATTTCTTGCGGCGTATATTCTTTGCCGTCGATGACTTCTTTATGGTTCGTCCCCATATGACGTTTGATCGAAATGATCGTCCGATCCGGATTGGTGATCGCTTGGCGTTTCGCCGTTTCGCCGACGATCCGTTCGCCGTCTTTCTTAAAACCTACGACGGAAGGGGTTGTGCGCGCACCTTCCGGGTTAGGAATGACGACCGCTTCGCCGCCCTCCATCACCGCAACGCAGGAGTTCGTTGTACCAAGGTCAATACCGATTACTTTGCTCATTACGTTATGTCCTCCTTAATAGGTTGAATCGTCTTTTGGATTCGTTGTTAGCTGCTATATTAGCCGCTGACTTTGACCATCGCCGGGCGCAGCACCTTATCTTTCAGCATATAGCCTTTCTGCACAACTTCCACGACGATGCCCTCTTCATGCTCCTCGGATTCCACCTGCATAATCGCCTGATGGAATTCAGGATTAAACGGCTGGCCCTCCGCTTCCATCGGAGTGAGGCCTTCCGCCTTCAAGACGCCTTCCAGTTGGCGGAAGATCATTTCCACCCCTTTGACATATGAGGCGGCGTCCGAGATGTCTCCGGTTGTGTTAAGCGCCCGTTCAAAGTTGTCAATCACCGGAAGCAGCTCGGTAATCAGCTTGGCGGATGCGTATTTGCCCAGTTCTTCCTTTTCCTTCACCGTACGGCGCCGGAAATTATCGAAATCCGCCTGAGCACGCAGCAAGCGCTGCTGAATTTCCTCGTTCTCCGCACGCAGCTTCTCCAGCTCCGCAGTCACATCTGCGTTATTCGCTTCGTTGACAGCCTCAGCTGCACCCTCTCCACCGGCAGCGTCCTGAGTATCCTGCGGCTCTTGAGCCGCTACTTCATCCTGCCTCTCTTCGGATTCCGGGGTGTTTTGCAAGTCCTCTTTCACGTTATCGTTCATATTCGTTTCTTCCTCTACAGTGTGATTGTTGTCCTGAATCGGCTGTGATTCCTTCAAGATGCTCACCTCCTTAACATGCAGCTAGACCCGCAGATCATGCATGTTATTGCATCCGGCTCAGAAAATTGCTTAGGTCCTTCGACAAAATTTCCAAAATCCGGATCACTCGGGCATATTCCATCCGTGTAGGTCCCAAAATGCCGATCGTACCAACCGCTTCGCCTTCGACTTGATAGGTTGCCGTGATGAGGCTGCAGTTGGCAAAGGCTTCATGCCCGTTTTCGGTGCCGATTCGCACTTGAATGCCAGACCCGGATGCGGAAGAGATCATTTTCGTCAAGGTTGGGGTCTCTTCCAGTACATCCAGAATCCCTTTGACCTTCTCGACATCGCGGAATTCCGGCTGTGTCAGCATGTTCGTCGCCCCGCTCAGGAAGAGGCGTTGCCCCTCTGTGCCCGGGTCAAGCGCTTGATCCAGCACCTTCATCAGATCTTCAAAATGCTCAATATGCCGCTGCATCTCTTGAGCAATCTCGTTATACAAGGCAGTCTTGAGCTTATAGATCGGCACCCCAGCAAGTTTGCGGTTCAACAGGTTGACCACCCGCTCCATTTCGGATACGGATACGTCCGGCGGAATCGCGACGGTCTTGTTCTCCACTTGTCCTGTATTCGTCACGACGATCGCCACCGCCTTCGTTTCGTTTAACGGCAATAGCTGGAAGTGACGCAAAGACGTATGAAAAACTTCCGGCCCCAGCAGGATGGAAGTGTAATTGGTCATTTGGGATAGAATGGTCCCAGCATGTTGAATCACTTGTTCAGTTTCGTTTAGCTTTTCTGCGAAGAATGCTTTTAACGTCGTTACTTCTTCATTCGATAGTAAGTTCAACGGCGTCAGGTGATCCACATAGTAGCGGTAGCCTTTATGAGAAGGAATCCGCCCCGCCGACGTATGCGGCTGCTCCAAAAAACCGAGCTCTTCCAAGTCGGCCATTTCGTTCCGGATCGTTGCCGGACTGTACCCGACATCGTCCCGTTTCGAAATGCTTCGGGATCCCACAGGCTCCGCCGAGCGAATATAGTCATCAACAATAGCGGTCAATATCATTCTTTGGCGTTCCGTCAACATGGCAATCCCTCCCGGATAAACTCGATTTTTCCGAATCGTTAGCACTCAATGTCATAGAGTGCTAATCACTAATACAAAAATACCAAACCGACCTGACGATTGTCAAGTCAGCGCGATCACTCAGTTAAAATGTTACTAAAGAGGCATCGGTTCACTCACATCGAAATGTTACCGAAGGGATGTGTTTTGAAACTGAGCATGAAAACACGACGTGAAGTAATCCGTACCTTGGCTGATCAATACATGAGAGCGAAATCGCGAAATGAGAAATCTGCAATCCTTGACAACGCCGTGAAGGTGCTGGGTTGCCATCGGAAGCATGCGATCCGCGCTCTCACGAACCCTCCTGCGCTGACGCCAGCGAAATCGAAACGTAATCGGCCATTAGCTTACCAGGAGGCGATGCCCGTCATTGAGCGCGTTTGGGAAGCCCTGGATTATCCTTGTGCCGAGCGACTGCATCCTGTTCTGCTCGATACAGCCCAGAGCCTTGCCCGGCACGGTCACCTGCACCTTACCGACCTTATCATATCGCAGTTGCAAAAGATCAGCCGCCCGACATTGGCGCGCAGGTTATCCACACTTCGTTGTCCAAAAGCCAGACCAGCTGTCAACAAGCGAAAGCCGCTCGCCGAACTCCGTTCACAAGTGCCCATGATCGCCTACGATTGGGATGAAACGCGTCCGGGCGCGCTGGAAATCGATTTGGTCGAACACAACGGCGGATCGTCGCTCGGCCACTTCGCCTATACGCTGACTGTGACCGACGTGGTCTCCGGCTACACCCGCAGACGCGCGCTGCTGGGCAAATCCCAACTTGCCGTGCTTCGTGAGCTCAAGCACATCATCGCGGAGTGGCCCATGCAGCCTTGGGGGATCCACAGTGACAACGGCCAAGAGTTTTTAAACGCCCATTTGAAAACCTTCTGCGCTTCGAACAACATTCGTTTCACGCGCAGCCGCCCTTATCGCAAAAACGACAATGCTCACGTGGAGCAGAAAAACGGCTTTCTCGTCCGCCAGTTGGTCGGCTACGAACGCTATGACCGCCCGGAACAGGTGGAGTGGCTCAACTCCATCTATGCTCTGCATGATCGGTACTTCAATTGCTGCCTGCCCACTCGCAAGCTGATCGGCAAGGAGCGTCGCGGAGCTCGTGTAAAGAAAACATTCGACACGGCCAAAACACCCGTTGCGCGGTTAATCGAATTGGGCGTGCTACTACCAGAACAAACCGGGCGGTTACAGGCGTATCAGACTTCCCAAGATCCGCTTGCATTACACCATCAGTTGGAAGCGCTGCTTTCCCAACCCGTGACGTCTGCTTCCGCTACGCAACCAGTGGAGGCTGTGTAACAGCCTCCACTGGGTAACAAAATTACGTGAGTGAACCATTATCCTTCGGTAACATTTTTATATGAGTTGACACGGTCAGTCCAGTATCTTGAGAACGGCGATTTCATCGCAGCAATGCTGCTTTGCACAATTGACGCAGTCGGTCCATACTTTCTCCGGAAAGATCTCTTTATTCACGACTGTAAAGCCATTTTTAATAAAAAAGGAAACCTCATAGGTGAGTGCCATCACTTTGGGGATCGCTTGTCTCCGGGCCTCTTCCACCAGTTGCTCGACCAGCATGGAACCAAGCCCCTTCCCCTTGTGGCCTTCGGCGATCCCAAGGGAACGGATTTCAACCAGTTCCTCCCCCAGCTTGCACAGCGAACCGCAGCCGACGACCTCGCCATCCACTTCCGCCACGACGAAATCCTGGATCTGACGCTCCAACACCGCCCGTGAACGCGGCAGCATAATGCCTCGCCGGGCATACCCTTCAATGATGTTATATAATGGCTCGACATCCGCTAAATTCGCCTGTCTGCACACGGCTACCGCTGGCATGCTGATTCCCCCTCGATCACAAATAATATGAATAAATATACATTATACGGTATAAAACTTCAAGAGAAATGTTTCATGGCCATGTCATTTTTCCAAGTATATTCAGCGACATGTAAAAAAGCAGCTTTGCTACTTCATTAAAGAAGCGCAAGCTGCTTGTTGGATAAGTCACTAATCCGTTAAGACGCCGATAAATTCGGCAAACACTTCGTTTCCGAACAACACGCCTTGCTTGCTGAGCCGATAGCCTTCACCGTCGCTATGAGGCTCCAACAGGCCGGCGCTTAACATCTTCGTAAGCTGCCGGGCAAATACATCGTCCAGCTCTTCGCCAAATTGTCTCCGGAAATCCGCCTTACGGATGCCGTCCAGCATCCGAAGTCCAACCATAACGAAGTCCTCCATCGCCTCTTCCCGGGACACGCCAAATTGCTCCAAGCGAGGCAATCCTGTCTTCGCCGCTTCCACATAAGGGTTCACGCCCTTAATGTTCACGTGACGCGTGCGGCCGACATACCCGTGGGCGCCGGCGCCCAAACCGTAATAATCCTCGTTCTTCCAGTACGTGATGTTGTGCCGGCTGGCGAAGCCGGGTTTGGCAAAATTGCTGATCTCGTATTGCTTGTAACCGGCTTGTTCCATTCGCTCCATTAACAGCAGGTACATGTTCAGTTCCTCCTCTTCGCTTGGAAGCGGGAGCTGATTTTTGTGGTACAACGTATGGAACAACGTGTTCTCCTCAACCTTCAGGCTGTAAATCGAATAATGCGGCAGCCCAAGCTCCAATGCCCGTGAGACGCTGTAGTCCAGCATCTCAACCGTTTGGTTGGGCAGACCAAACATCAAATCGATGGACAGATTATCTAGCCCAACAGCTCTAGCATTCTCCAAGCTCCGGTAGACATCATCGGTGTTATGGATCCGGCCAATGCCGCTCAGAAGCTCATTCTGGAATGCCTGCACGCCAAAGCTGACCCGGTTGACGCCGCCGTCTTTCATGACGGTCAACTTGTCGCGGTCCGTCGTGCCCGGGTTCGCTTCCATCGTAAATTCGATATCGCTGGCCCAATACGGGAAATGACGTCTGACTGATGCCAGGAAAAACTCCATCTCCTGCGGAGTCAGCACGGTAGGCGTCCCGCCGCCCACAAATATGCTGCGGATTTCGCCCGGCGGAGTTTGCTGGACCGTCAGCTCCATCTCCCGATCCAAGGCGCGCAGATAGTCCATCACCGGCTGATCTTTTAATACGTAGGAGTTGAAATCACAATAGAAGCACTTGTTGGTGCAAAACGGGATATGAATATATACCGCATGCGGTGCGCCGGATGGTCCGGATGATGTCACGCCGCTTGCCGCAGGGTTTTGGATCGGCATTCCCTGCCCCGGATGCTTCATCGTTTGGTCCATGGTCATGCCCTCCTCCAAGTTTCTCTTAAATAATAGTAGAAAGGAAAGCCTGACGGCTTTCCTTCGTCAACCAACCCGCTTCTTAATTGTCGTCGATCTTCAGCACCGCCATGAACGCTTCCTGCGGCACCTCGACGCTGCCGACCTGCTTCATCCGCTTCTTGCCTTCCTTTTGCTTCTCCAGCAATTTCCGCTTCCGCGAGATGTCGCCGCCGTAACACTTGGCAAGGACGTTCTTGCGCATCGCCTTTACGGTTTCACGGGCGATGACCTTCGTTCCGATCGAAGCCTGAATCGGTACCTCGAACATTTGGCGCGGAATCAGCTCGCGCAACTTCTCGCAGATGATCCGGCCGCGGTGATATGCGCGATCGCGGTGCACGATAAAGGACAAGGCGTCCACCTGCTCGCCGTTCAACAGGATATCCATCTTCACGAGATTGGATCTGCGGTAGCCGGACAGCTCGTAATCAAACGAAGCATAGCCTTTGGTGCTCGATTTTAACTGATCAAAGAAGTCGTATACAATCTCCGACAACGGAACCTGATACGTAATCGTCACGCGCGTCGTGTCGAGGTATTCCATATTGACAAACTCGCCGCGTTTGCTTTGGCACAGCTCCATCACGGTTCCGACATAATCGTTGGGCACAATGATCGACGCTTTGACGTAAGGCTCCTCGACATAGTCGATTTTGCCGATCTCCGGATAGTTCGACGGGTTGTCGATGGAAATCGTCTCGCCGTTCGTCAGCGTTACTTTGTAGATAACGCTTGGTGCTGTCGTAATCAGCGGAATGTTAAATTCCCGTTCAATCCGCTCCTGGATCACGTCCATGTGCAGCAGTCCCAAGAAACCGCAGCGGAAGCCGAAGCCCAGCGCGCTTGAAGTTTCAGGTTCGAAGCTCAGCGAAGCGTCGTTCAGCTGCAGCTTCTCCAGCGCTTCACGCAGGTCGTTGTAATCCGACGTTTCGATCGGGTACAAGCCGCAGTACACCATCGGGTTGATCTTCCGGTAACCCGGCAGCGGCTCTGGTGTCGGATTCTTCGCGTCCGTCACCGTATCCCCGACACGGGTATCGCCAACCGTCTTGATCCCGGCGACGATAAAGCCAACATCGCCGACGTTAAGCTCGTCCACAATCGTCATCCGCGGTTTGAACGCGCCGACTTCGATGACCTCAAAGGTTTTGTCCGTCGCCATCATTTTGATTTTCGAACCGGCTTTGATCTTGCCGTCAATGACGCGCACATAAACGATAACGCCTTTGTAAGGGTCATAGTGGGAGTCGAAGATCAGCGCCTTCAGCGGTTTATCCGGATCTCCCGTCGGTGCCGGCACCTTCTGAACGACCTGTTCCAAAATCTCCTTAATCCCGATTCCGGCCTTGGCGGAAGCATGCACCGCTTCGCTGGCATCCAGGCCGATGACATCTTCAATCTCCTGCTTTACCCGGTCAGGATCTGCGCTCGGCAAGTCGATTTTGTTGATGACCGGCAAAATCTCCAGGTTGTTATCCAGCGCCAGATAAACGTTGGCCAACGTCTGCGCCTCAATCCCCTGGGCTGCGTCCACGACCAGCAATGCGCCTTCGCAAGCCGCCAAGCTGCGGGAAACCTCATAGGTGAAGTCGACGTGCCCTGGAGTATCGATGAGGTTCAGCACATACTCCTCGCCGTCGTCAGCACGGTAGTTCAGGCGGACCGCCTGAAGCTTGATCGTAATTCCGCGCTCCCGTTCCAAGTCCATCTGGTCAAGAACCTGATCCTGCATTTCCCGGGAGGTCAGCGCCCCGGTATACTCCAGAATCCGGTCGGCCAAAGTCGATTTGCCATGGTCTATATGTGCAATAATACAGAAATTGCGAATTTTCGCTTGTCTAGCCCTAATATCTGTCATCCTTACCCCCACCACAAATCATCGAAGTAATGCAATCAATTTATTATAGCAGTTGAAGGGGCAAGCAGCAATCACGGCCAGCGATTTTGCGTTTACAGCTTCAACCTCTCCAGAAGAACCCGGTCGCCTCCGTCCCGCTACATTCTACCGATTTCTGCGTCATCGCCAACTTCCTCATGCGTCGCCTTGACATAATCCACGATTTCCTGAACCGTCGTATAGGCGATCCCAACATAGGTATCTGCAGCGCCGTAGTAAATGGCGATACGGCCTGTGGCAGCATCGGTCAAAGCGGCGCAAGGGAACACGACGTTCGGGACGAAGCCGCGCTCCTCATACCATTCCTCCGGCGTTAATACATACGTGCTGGAGCGATATTTCACGCGGGACGGTTCCTCTCGGTCAAGAATGACCGCACCCATGCTGTAAACAAGGCCATTGCACGTCCCGGTGACGCCATGGTAGAACATCAGCCAACCTTCGGTCGTTTCGATTGGAGCGGGACCGCCGCCGATTTTCACCGACTGCCACCAGCCTTGCCCGCCCTTGGTCATCACATGGCGATGTTTGCCCCAATAGACGAAATCCGGGCTTTCGCTAAGGAAGATGTCGCCAAACGGAGTATGCCCGCTGTCGCTGGGACGGGACAACATCACGAAGTTGCCTCCGATTTTCTTCGGGAACAACACGCCGTTGCGGTTAAATGGTAAGAACGGATTCTCCAAACGGACAAACGTCTTAAAGTCTTGGGTTTTGGCCACCCCAATCGAAGCGCCGTAGAAGTCCGTGCACCAAATAATATAGTAGGTATCCTCCACCTTCACCAACCGGGGATCATAGGCATATTGAGGTTGGAACGGCTTCCCTTCCTCATCCACAAAAGGAATACGCTCCTCGTCGATCTTCCATTCATAGCCGTCTTCGCTCCAGCCTGTATGCAGGTGAGGACGGCCGTTAATCGTTTCGGCGCGAAACACGCCAACAAAGCGGCCATCGTAAGGAACAACTGCGCTGTTGAAGATGCGCGCGATGCCTTTGGCCGGATTCCTCTTCACGACCGGATTGTCATTATGTCTCCATACGGGTCCTGCCGCATGCTCCGGTTTGTCTTGCCAAGGAATGTTCGGCAGGTTCTCTCCAATGATTTTCACTGTGCTCATGAGGTTACCCCTTCCAAATCAACTCAAATAAGTGCGTTTATTTAACGGAGCCTTGGGCAAATCCGTTATAGATGTATTTCTGCAGCGCCACAAAAGCAATCAGGATCGGCACAATCGTTATCATGATCCCGGCGCAGATCACTTCCCATTGCGAACCGTAAGGGCCTTTAAACTTAAACAGCGCGGTCGAGATCACCTGCAGGTCCTCGCTTGGCATATACAGGAACGGCGTGTAGAAATCGTTATAGATTTTCACGCCTTTGACGATAATGACCGTCACGATGGCTGGGGCGAGCAGCGGCAAAATAATGCGCCAGTAAATCGTGAAATAGGACGCGCCGTCCAGCATCGCGGATTCGTCCAGCGATTCGGAAATCGAATCGAGGAATTGCATGAAAATATACACGGCGATAATGTCAGTGCCTAAGTAAAGCAAAATCGGAGCAAATCGTGTATCCACCAAGTGGAAGAAGTTGATGATTCGGAATGTCGCCACCTGGGTCGTCACGCTTGGGATCAAGGTCGCCAGCAAGAAGGCCCCCATCAACAGCTTGTTGCCGCGAAATTTGAAGCGGTTTAGGACATAAGCGATCATGGAGCCGATCAAGGTCGCGCCAAGAATTGAGATGACTACGATAATGACGGTGTTTCCGAAGCCAAGCAGCATTTTTCCATTAATAAAAGCCTTGGAGTAGTTGGCGAAATTCAGCCAGTTCTCCGGCGGCGTCAAGGGGCTGGTCGAACCGTATTCCTTGTTCGTTTTAAAGGAAGCGAACAGCACCACCACGATCGGAACGAGCGCGGCGAAAGCGCCCAGCAGCAAGCTGACATATTTAATGAAGGCCGCGGCTACGTATTTCAGTCTATACATGGCTTACTTCTCCTCCTTGATCAACAAGCGCTGCAGCAAGGTGACAATGATCACGATAAACAGCAGGACAACCGCCATGGCGGAGGCAAGGCCAAGCTTGTTATATTTAAACGCGGTGGTCACCGTTTGGATGACAAACGTATTACTTCCGTTGGAGCCGCCGGTCATAATGTACGGAATATCGAAGGCGCTGATTGCACCGCTGATGGCGAGGATCAGGTTGAGCTGCACAATTTTCATGATGCTGGGAATGATGATATGGCGGAACTGATGCCAACGGTTGGCCCCGTCGATCTCGGCCGCTTCGTAAATATCGGAACCAATCGACGAAATCGCGCCCAGGAAAATGATGAAGTTAAAGCCCATGTATCTCCACACGGATGCGCCCGCCAGCGAAATATTAATGATGTTCGGGTTCTTCAACCATCCCTGCGTGTAAGCGCCAAGCCCCACCGATTGCATCAAGGTATCCAGCGTACCGTCCGGACGGAAGAAGAACAGGAAGATAAACCCGATCGCTACCCCGTTTAAGAGGTAAGGAAAGAACAGGACGCCTTTAAAGAAGTTTTTGAATCGCACCTTAAAGCTAAGTATCGTTGCAAAATAAAGAGCAATTGCCATTTGAACAAAGGTCGCGCAAAAATAATACAAGCTGACCTTAAAGACGGTGAAATATTTGGAGTCGGTAAAGATCGTCTTGTAGTTCTCAAACCCTACGTAATCATAATGCTTGCTGTAGCCGTTCCAGTTGGTGAAGCTGTATTTGAACATATTAAAAACCGGCAAGTAGGCGAAAGTGAACAACAAGGCGACCGGGATCAGCGAGAAGGCGAAAATGATCACTTTCCGCTGGGTTTTGTAGCTTAAATTTTTGAACACCACTCACACCTCCAAAAATCCTGCAAAATGCCTATCTCTGTCTCTCCTTGGCTAAAATCACAAGGGAAACGCGCATCCGGCACGTTCCCCCTGCAACTTTGTCCTCCCCTGTGACCGGTGTTATTTCACGAATTTGGCGCGGGATTTCACCCAAGCGTCGTTGAGATCCTTCATGATGTCGTCATAGGATTCGTTCAGGTTACCGATCGCGGCTTCCATGATCCGTTTCTTGAATTCCGGCTGCCACAAGCCGATTTCCGCGTCTTTGTCGATTTTGTCCACCAGGCCTTCTTGCCCCGGTTTTGCAGGAGTCTGCAGTTCGAACTTCACGTCAGTTCCTTCGAATTGCTTCAGCGATTCCGGAAGAGGAGCGCCGACCACCGGGCTCATGCCGCCGGCTTGTTCCGTGGGATATCCGGATTTGTTGATGAACCAGTCCACCCAAGCTCTTGCCGCCTCTTTGTGCTTGCTGTGCTTGCTGATGCCCAGCGTATAGTCGTCTGCAAGCGGCATAATGATTTCCTTAGCATTCGTTGGGAAAGGCATGTAAGCGATGTCATCCGGATTCTCAGCTAAGCCTTGAACCTGCCCGATCGCCCAGGAGCCCAGCACCATCGCACCGATTTTGCCATTGGCCATGTCGGCTTTGGAAGCTTCCCAGTTCGTCGTTGTCGGGTCATCTTCAATCAAACCTTGTTTGGCGGTGTCGTACATCACCTTGTACAGTTCATAGTGCGGCTGTCCAGGAACGAAGTTGTCATCGGTGTTCGGCTGGATCACATTGACATAGTCGACGTCGCCGGCAACGGTAGTTAATACAGCTTCCCATTGCGTCAAAGGCCAGCTGTCTGCATAGTTGCTGTACAGAGGAATCGCGTCGCCTTTTTCTTTGATTTTGTGCAAAGCGGCCAAAAACTCGTCCGGTGTTCTCGGCGTCGTCGTTACGCCGGCGTCGTTAAATACTTTCTTGTTGTAGAGGATCCCGGAAAAGTTAACAGCGATCGGAATCCCGTAAACTTTGCCATCAACGGTTCTTTCCTCCAGACCGATATACTGCTTGCTCATCTCTTCCAACGTACCCAGCGGTTCAAAAAACTCCGGCGTATCCGCCAGCGGAATGCTGGTTGGCAGCAACAGAACATCACCGTAATCGTCA
The DNA here is from genome assembly GCF_047200555.1 of Paenibacillus sp. MB22_1. NCBI lineage: Bacteria > Bacillati > Bacillota > Bacilli > Caryophanales > Paenibacillaceae > Paenibacillus > Paenibacillus sp. MB22_1. The sequence goes on along the minus strand of NZ_JBLADV010000001.1, from coordinate 565,630 downwards.
GAGTTCATCCGCACTGTGATTTGTCCTTCATAATCGGAAAGCGCTTGGAAGTTTACTTTCACGTTCGGGTATTCCTTATTAAATTCGGCAGCATAATCCTTGAATACGGTGTCGACGATGTCTGTTCGTTGCGTAATGACGGTAATCTCTCCCGAGATGTCCCTTCCCGCCGTCTGTTCCGTGCCGGAGTTCGCGGTTCCGGCATTTCCGGCTGCATTGTTCTGTGCCGCGTTATTACGGTTGTTCCCTCCACAGCCAGCCAACAGAGTCAAAACAAGCATCAAGGCCAGCAAACCGATGAAAGCTTTGTTCTTTTTCACATCCGTTTCCCCTTTCAATTTATAAATTAAGTTATCGATAAACTAACTAAGATTCTATAATGTATACGCTTACTAGTCAATGACTAAATCCATTTATTTTCGGTTAATAAAGTAATGTATTAAGTTATTGCTTATGAATGATAAGTTTAATTTTTCGCTCATCTTCCTATTTACCAACAGAATCGGTATACTGGATTTTAGATCGATTGGCTCTGGATGATAGATTGAACGGGATGGTGAATATAAGTTCATGAAACGCAACATAACGATGAAAGATATCGCCGACAAGCTGGGCGTCAGCAGCGTTACGGTATCCAAAGCGCTGAATGACAAGGAAGGCGTCAGCGACAGCCTGAAGCTGAAGATCAAGAAGGTGGCCAGTGAGATGGGCTACCGCTTTAACTCGGCGGCCAAATCGATCAAGGACGGGCTTTCTTATAATATTGGCGTGATGATTCCGCAGCGTTTTACGGGTCTTAGAGAGTCCTTCTATTTGCAGGTTTATCAGCAGATCGCCATTCAGTTGGACCACTATGGCTATTTCGGAATCTTAAATATCTTAAGCAGCGAAGATGAGGAACAGCTCAATTTCCCGCGGGTATACAGTGAAAATAAGGTGGATGGCATCATCATTTTGGGGCAGGTCAGCAAGAAGTACATCGAAACGGTGCAAAATATGGAGCTGCCGAAGCTGTTTCTCGACTTTTATGACGAGCATGCCGCGATCGATTCAATCGTTACCGATAACTTTTACGGCGCTTACGAGATCACGAACTATCTGATCCGATGCGGCCACCGCGAGATCGCTTATGTTGGCAACGTCTATTCCACCAGCAGTATCCAAGACCGCTTCCTGGGTTACTACAAATCGCTGCTGGAGCACGGGTTGAAGTTTAACGAGCGTTATCTGATCAATGACCGTGATGAACACGGTACCTATATCGATATCGAGCTTCCGGAGCAAATGCCTACCGCGTTCGTCTGCAACTGCGACCAAGTCGCCTATCTTTTGGGCGAGCGCCTCACCAGCATGGGTTACCGTATCCCGGATGACTGTTCGATTGTCGGGTTCGACAACGACGTATACGCCACGCTGGCAAATCCGCCGCTAACTACGGTTGAGGTGGATATTGAGCAGATGGCCCGATCCGCCGTCAAGGCGATTATGGATAAAGTGTCCAACCCCCATCGCCGCATCGGCCGCATGCTGGTGCAAGGCAAGATCATCTACCGGGATTCCGTTAAGAACCTTAATACCGAACCCGCCGAGTAATCGGCGGTTTTTTGCTTCTTTAGGACAACTTCACGCTAACAAATTCAAAATAAAAAAGGTTGAATCCACCGTTTAGCCGTTATATAGTTATCTCATAATTAGTATTTTGTTATCTTAATTTATATAACAAATAATAACAAATTTTAAATTTTCGAGATCGTGGGGTGAAATGCAAGTATGCAATCGCTCAAACCTTATATTGCCGGAATGACTTGGGGGTTTATGGGCGTCAGGGGGACCTGGGGTAACGAGGCCGCAGCTCATTCCATGGAAATGATGGCGAAGGTGACCCGCAGTAACTGGACGGCCATTGCTTTTGCCGCACTGCAAGCAACAGCCTTCTCCACGGATATCCCCTTCTGGGAGGCGCCGACGGTGACCGACGAGGAAGTCCGATGGGCCATTCGTAAGGCGCATTCGCTGGGGTTGAAGGTATGTCTGAAGCCGATCGTGAACTGCGCGGACGGAACTTGGCGAGCGCACATTAATTTTTTTGATCGAGACGTCCCTTGTGAACCAAAATGGTCTGACTGGTTTGCCTCGTATCGCGCATATCTCCTTCATTTCGCGCAAATCGCCGAGGAAACCGGGTGCGAGATGTTCTGTATCGGCTGCGAAATGGTGCAAACCGACCGGCGGGAAGCGGAATGGCGCGCTTTGATCGCCGACATTCGCCAGGTTTACCACGGACCGCTGACGTATAACTGCGACAAATATCAAGAGGACAATGTGATGTGGTGGGATGCCCTGGATGTGATCAGTTCCAGCGGCTACTACCCGATCGGAGACTGGGATCGTCAGCTGGATCGAATTGAAAGCGTTGTCCGGAGATACGGTAAGCCGTTTTTGTTTATGGAAGCCGGCTGCCCGAGCCGCACCGGGTCGGCGAACGTCCCAAATGACTGGACGCTGCAGGGTGCAGTGAATGAGGCGGAACAGGCGGAATATTACCGCACGATGCTGGAGAAATGCGGAGCGCGCGATTGGGTCCGCGGCTTGATGCTGTGGGATTGGCCGGCGCGGCTGTACGATCGGAGCCAGGCTGCAACAAATGATGGTTACTGCATTTATGGCAAGGAAGCGGAGACGGTCGTAGCTGAAGCTTATGCCGCCAAGCTGAACGCGATCGAGCGATAAGGAGGTTTTTTACGTGGAAATCCATGATTGGAAGGTACAGCTGCAGCAGGAGCTGCAAGGCAACATTCTCCCTTTTTGGATCGAACATACAATCGATTGGCAGCATGGCGGCTTTGTCGGATACATCGATGAGCAGCTCAACAAGCACCCCGAGGCCGATAAAGGGCTGGTGCTGCACGCCCGCATTCTATGGACCTTCGCTTCGGCCTATCGTCGATTTCCCGATCCCAAATACCTGGAAATCGCCGAGCGGGCTTATGATTACCTGAAGACGCATTTTGTGGACCCTCAGTACGGCGGTTTCTATTGGATGGTGGATGTCCAAGGACGGCCGGTTCAAGACAAAAAGCAGGTCTACGGGCAAGCGTTTGTCATTTACGCTTTGACTGAATATTATCGCGCAACCTCCAGCGAAGAGGCATTGGAGCAAGCGGTCAACCTCTACCGCCTGCTGGAGCAGCACAGCTATGATCCGGTTCATAAAGGCTATGTTGAGGCTCTGTCCCGCGACTGGAAACCCACCGGGGATTTAAGTCTCAGCAACAAGGATCTAAACGAAAAGAAATCGATGAATACGCACCTGCACGTGCTGGAGGCGTACACCAATTTGTACCGGGTATGGAAATCCTCTGAGCTGCGGGGCAGCTTGTCCGAGCTGATCGAAGTGACGCTAGAGCAAATCATCGATCCGAAAACTGCCCACTTCCTGCTGTTCTTCGATGACGGCTGGCAGGTCAAAGGACATCATGTCTCGTATGGCCATGATATCGAGGGCAGCTGGCTGCTCGTCGAGGCAGCCGAGGTGCTGGGTGAGCCCGCTCTGCTGCAGCGCGTGAAGGAAACCGCCTTAAAGATGGCCGAGGCTGTGTATGCGGAAGGCGTTGACCGGGACGGCGGGATATGGAACGAAGCCGATCCAAACGGCCTGACTGACGATAACAAAGACTGGTGGCCGCAGGCGGAAGCGATGGTTGGTTTCTACAATGCGTACCAACTGACCGGAGACCCCAAGTACCGGGCGGCTGCAGCAAATTCCTGGAGCTTTATTCAAACGTATCTGGTGGATCGTAAACACGGCGAATGGTTCTGGGGCGTGGATCGAGGCGGCGCACCGTTGCCGGGCGAACCAAAGGTCAGCCCTTGGAAATGCCCTTATCATAACAGCCGCGCGTGTCTGGAAATGCTGGAGCGTCTGGAACGTGAGAAGTAATTTGATGGATCGGAGGAATTGAGAATGAGCCTATTTGACGAAAGAAAACAGCAGCTGACCGAACGTTACGAACAGCTGATTGCGCGCCGCAACGAGAAAATGCCCTATGGCAACGGGGTGTACGACCGCTACCGCTATCCGGTCTTGACGGCGGAGCATGCGCCGCTCATTTGGAGATACGATTTCAATCCGGCGACGAATCCGTATTTCTCTGAACGCCTTGGCGTCAACGGCGTGTTTAATCCGGGAGCCATCGAGCTGAATGGAAAATTTTATCTGATCGCCCGCGTTGAAGGCGTAGACCGCAAATCGTTCTTCGCTGTAGCCGAGAGCGATAACGGCATCGACGGCTTCCGTTTCTGGGATAAGCCGGTGGTTATGCCCGAAACCGAAGATCCGGACGTCAACGTCTACGACATGCGGGTCGTGCGGCATGAAGACGGCTGGATTTACGGACTGTTCTGTACGGAGCGGAAAGACCCCCATGCGCCGCGGGGAGATCTGTCGAGCGCCGTAGCCCAGTGCGGCATCGCCCGCACGAAGGATCTCGTCACTTGGGAGCGGTTAGCCGACCTGAAAACGAAATCTCCGCAGCAGCGCAATGTGGTGCTGCACCCCGAGTTCGTAGACGGGAAATACGCGTTCTACACCCGTCCGCAGGACGGCTTCATCGACGCCGGCTCCGGCGGCGGCATCGGCTGGGGGTTGTCTGATTCGATCGAGCAGGCGGTCATCGACGAGGAAATCATCGTTGACGACCGCAAGTACCATACGATCAAAGAGGTCAAGAACGGCCAAGGTCCCGCCCCGATCAAAACGGATAAAGGTTGGCTGCACATCGCCCATGGCGTGCGGGGAACGGCGGCCGGGCTCCGCTACGTGCTGTACGCCTTCCTCTCCGACTTGCAGGAGCCGCAGCGGGTGACGCATCGGCCGGGCGGCCATCTGATCGCACCGGAAGGCGAGGAGCGTGTCGGCGATGTGTCCAACGTCGTGTTCTGTAACGGCGTCATCGCCCGCGACAACGGCGACGTCTTCATCTATTACGCTTCCTCTGATACGCGCATCCACGTCGCCACAACGACGGTCGACCGGCTGCTGGACTACGTGCTGAACACGCCGGAGGATCCGCTGCGCTCCTATGCCTGCGTACAGCAACGAATCGATTTGATCGAGCGGAATATCCAATTTCTGAACAAGTAAAACAAGCGAGCTGCTAGGAGTTCATCTCTTGGCAGCTCGTTTGTTTGAGTTGACTTCTTTACTCGGCCTTTCGATGCGGCTCGGCGGTGGAATCCCGGTATACCGTCTCGACGGAGATCATGATTTTCTCCCGCGGCGCGTCCGGTTGGACCAGTCGTTCCAGCAGCTTCCTCACCGCCCGCTGGCCAAGGTTCTCCTTCGGCACGTTAATGGTGGTAATGGCCGGAGTGTACCGGGCCGCATCGTCGATATTGTCAAACCCGCTGACCGTGATATCCCCGGGCACGTGAAGGCCAATCTCACTCAGGACGGAGCAGGCATGCATCGCGATGGAGTCGTTCCCACACACAAGCGCGGTCGGGAGCGTCCCTTCCGCTTTCTGCCCCTCCAGCCATCCGCGCAGCACGTCGCCGTAAGCCCCGGTGTCGACACCTTCCAGCTCCAGCATCGGATCCTCCAGGGACTGCGGTGTCAAGCCGTTCTCCTCCAAGGCGCTGCGGAAACCAATCCAGCGGTCCCGAAAGCTGCGGGAAAACGTTAAATTGCCTAAGAAATGCAGCTTCCGATGCCCCAGGCCGATCAGGTGATTGGTCAAACGGGCCATCCCATCAACGTTGTTAGCGAAGACCGTGTCGCTTGGAATCAGCGGGTCCTCATGATCGACCAGCACGATCGGCAGCCCGATCCGGTGTACCTCCAGCAGGAATGGGGTGGCGATCTGCCCCACCCCGATCATCCCCAGAATCCCGTCAGGATTCAGGATGCTCATGAAGTTGTCACCGCGAGGTTCGGATACGATAATCATCCCCAGCTCCTGCGCCTCCAGCTCCCGGGAGATGCCTTCCAGCAGTCTACCCCAATACAGCGATTCCTTGTTCTGAAACCGGATATTTGGCATCAGCACCAGCACTGACTGCTTGCCGGCCGGTGCCGGCAGCGCGGTTCCCGTAGGGATGACGTTCTTCACATAACCGTTCTTCTGATTAAAATACCCAAGCTGGGAGGCAGCTTGAATGACCCGCTCCCGGGTCTGCTCGCTGACCCCTCCCTTGCCGGACAAAGCTTTGGATACAACGAATTTCGAGACGCCTAGATGGTCGGCGATTTGCTGCATCGTAATTTTTTTCAAGGACTCTAACCTCCGAAATAACGTATAACGAACGGGTTCATAACAATATAACAACAGTATAACAAACTCGCCATTCGTTATAAATCGTTATTTCATTCGCCTGGACCAAACCAGGAGGCCACCCAATGAATGCTCTTCTGCGACGCCTGCTGCAATAGGTGAGCCGCTTTGTCGGCAAATCGGTCGATGGCCGGCGGCGAGGGTGGCGGCATCAGCAGGTCAGCTGGCGTCTGCAGCGCCTGACCGCCCCCCGTCGTGTTTGGCACATCGGTCCCGGATGGGGAGGTTCCGTAGCCGGGAACCTGGGTATAACCGCCTGTCGTTCCTTGCGGCGCGGCATTGCCTTGACCGGTTGTCCAAATGGGGGGGGATCCGGCGGTCCAACCGTTGTTGTTCTGCTGCAATTGCTGCTGCAATTGCTGCTGCAATTGCTGCTGTAATTGCTGTTGCGATTGTTGCGGCTGCTGCGATTGCGGATAGGGATAGATCATGGATTGTCCGTTCATGCCTGCAGTCGTCCCTCCGGTTTGAAATCCGGGGCCGAGGATCGAGCTGGTTCCGCTTTCGGCAAGCTGCATCCCCAGCGTCACCCCAGTCGCCAGCAATAAACCGTATACCAATGTTTTTCGCAGCATTTTAGCCATGTCCATCCCCCATTCAAATCAAGATTTCTTGTTTGTGCTGTTCGTTCCTTTGTTCACGCTGTCCGAAGACTTATTGGAACTGCCCGCGCCTTTGTTCGTGGTGCCAGCGGACTTGTCCGTGCTCTTTGCGCTGCCGCTAGCGATGCCGTTCGTACTGCTCTTCGACAGCTTGCCTGCTTTCTCCGCGTCCTGACTTTCCCAATACAGATCGGCCAAAATTCCGGCCAGCACCTTGGCGGTACGCTCCAGCTCTTCCTGGCTGTTGTCGATGCCGCCGATTTCGATCAGCACGCTGTTCGGCGACAGCGACTGGTTATATTCCCCGTTGCCTTGGGAAGACGTCTTCCCCCAGATGCCTCTGGAAATCCCGGGATACGCCTTCTCCAACCGTTCATGGATGGAGCTGGCGAATTTCTCATTCTCGCGCCAATTCTTGTTCCCGTGTCCGATAATGAAGTATACCTGGGCATAATTCACACCGTTGATGGTTGTTGTCGTTTTGTCGTGGCGCTGCGAGTCGCGGTGAATATCGATAAAATATTGCAGCTGACCATTTTCAGCCATCGCTTGTTTGACAGTCTCTCGTGAATATTTATATGAGTAGTTGTAGTTGTAATTGCTCACCTTGGCCGCATAATTTTCGTACGTGTGTAAGGTTGCGACCCCTCTGCGTTCCAGCTCTTTCGCCAAGGCCTCTCCAACTAAGCCTACGTTCTTCTTATCCTCCGCCGAGCTCGGATTATCTACATTCGTGCCAAGCACGGGATTAAAAGATTCTTGCGGATGGGAATGATAGATCATCACGATATTTTTGTTGCCCGGCTTGATGGAAGGCTCCTCCTGATCCCCGGACGTGCCGTCCGTCTTCCCCGGTTCCACTGCTGGCGGCTGTGCTGTGTCCGAATTGTCGCCGTCCTTCCCGGGATCCGCGTTACTTCCGTCATCGGGGATATCCGGTTCCGGGTGATCCGGCGCACTTCCGTCGGCTCCTGCGCCTGGCCGGTAGTCCTCCGGAGCCTGGGCCGTCCCGTTGCCGGAGCCGGTGCGCAGCAGGATCGGACTGTCAGCGCCAAGCCCTGGGACTTCCCGGGCTACCAAGCTCTTTGGATCGGACGGATTCACGTCCGTCAACAGCTGAAAGACGAAGTTCGTCACCTGCCGCCCGGAAATCGCCGGGGTCTGCTTCTCGCTAGCCACATGTGGCAGCTCCATGCCAACCATATCCATGAAGAATCCGCTGGACAGCGAGGCCGCCAGTCCTTTCATCGAGGAGACAGGAGAGGTGTTCAGCTGTTTCTCAGCGATCCCCAGCACCCCCAGCATGACGAAGAAGATCACCGACATGACCGACAGCAGCAAAAAGGTGCGTCCCATCGCCAACACATGAAGCAGATTCCTTCTCATTTTCCCTAGATTCCAAGCCTTGAATTTCATATGCATGTCCTCCTCCAGCCGCTTTCAAACTATATTCCAAATCTATGAACCTAGTTGAAAGGCTAGAACCTCAAATTCTCACACAAAAAAAGAAATCCGCTAGATTCGCGGATTTCCTTGAGATTTAAGGAGAAGGAACTAGAAGCAGCATACGCTCGTTAATGCGTGTAGGACGCCACGTTATCCGGAGTAACTGCCTCATGCAACGAAATATTAAGTCCGCTAGCAATCACGTTAGCTACGTCCTCGATGAATTCATCAATTTCCTTCGGCGTGACGATCAAATCATGGCCGAGCGGTTCAAGCACCTCTTTGACGAGACCCAGACGCTCGTTTTCGCTCAGGTCGTTCAGCATGCCCATGATCTGCTTGGTCGGAGCTTTTCCGTCGTCGCTTTCCTGGTTAAAATGATTTTTCATCAAATCCAATACATTATTTACGATCGTCGATGCGTAGCACACCGTTGGAACGCCGATGGCGATACAAGGCACGCCCAAAATTTCCTTGGTCAGCCCCCGCCGCTTATTGCCGATCCCTGAGCCGGGATGGATGCCGATATCGGCGATCTGGATCGTGGTATTCACCCGCTCCAACGAGCGCGAAGCCAGCGCATCGATGGCGATGATGAGATCGGGTTTTGTCCGATCCACGATCCCCTGCACCACTTCGCTGGATTCAATACCGGTAATGCCAAGCACCCCGGGGGCAATCGCGCTAACCTCGCGGTAACCTGGCGCTACCTGGTCCGGTGTCAGCTCAAAATAATGGCGGGTGACCATCACATTTTCCACCACCAGCGGTCCAAGCGCATCCGGCGTGACGTTCCAGTTGCCGAGGCCAACGATCAACGTCTTCGCCTCCGGTCCAACCCCGATTTTATTTAAAAATGCAGTAAACTCCTTGGCGAACGCCGCAGCCACCTTCTCCTGCAGCTCGGTATCCTGATTGCGGAGACCGGGAACCTCCAGCGTCACATAATGCCCCTGGATTCGTCCAATTTGCCGCGAGGCTGCCTCATCGGTCACATCCAGACGGGTAATCTTGATCCCGTCCTGTTCCTCGACCTGCTCATTGAGGCCAGGGACCGGGCCGCCATGGATCGTCTCCGCCATTTCCTTTGATTCAACGGCCAAGTCAGTGCGTACGGAATATTCGCGCAAGTCCAAGTTCATGCCATAAGACCTCCATTTCCTCTGATTGCCTTTATTGTGCGGGAGAGGGAATGGGTTTATACATCCCTTCTGCGAGGCTGAAAAACTTGCGCGAAATCGAGAGATTCGGTATGATGAATTTATTGCTTTTTGCTATCTTGCGTGATAAAATATTTTAAGTTGTGAATCATCTGGGTTGATATATGCTTTACAGGAGGTGAATGCAATGCCTAACATTAAATCCGCAATCAAACGCGTAAAAACGAGCGACAAACGCCGCGCGTTGAACGCTTCGCAAAAATCCGCCCTGCGTACGGCTGTGAAGACAGTTGACACCGCTCTGGCGAACAACGAAGTTGAAGCAGCTAAAGCTGCTTTCGTGGCTGCTACCAAAAAATTGGACAAAGCCGTTACGAAAGGTCTGATCCACAAAAATGCAGCTGCCCGTAAGAAATCCCGCTTGGCTAAAAAATTAAACGAACTTACGTCCCAAGCGTAAGTCTCGTTAAATGATACGAAGCTCAAAAAGACCTGAACGATAAATCGTTCAGGTCTTTTTGGTTATTGTTTAGGTCGGGCTTGTACCTCAAGCCGCCAGTTTTAGCAGGAACAGCTCCAGCCCCAGGACTTTGTCGATCTGCCCGCTCTTCATCCGGTAGTCCAGTTCGGCCAGCTCGGACAAAATCGCCTTCAGGCGGCCGGTCTCAAACTTCTGGGCCTGGTCGCCGGCCAGCTTGACGACGTACGGATGCAGGCTCAGCTGGGAGGCAATTTGCTGCTGCGAATAGCTTTGGCGGGCGAGCTCCTTCACCTGCAGCATAATCCGGAACTGGCGGGCGATCAGCGCCGCAATTTTAATCGGTTCCTCACGTTGCTTCAGCAGCTCGTAGAAAATGCCCAGCGCCTGCTCCAGCCGAATCGCGGCGATATGCTCCACCATCACGAACACGTTCTGCTCTGTGCTGCGCGCCACCAGTTGCTCCACCGCAGCAGTATCGATCATGCCGCCGGCTCCGGCGTACAAGCAGAGCTTGTCCATTTCCGCAGCCAATACAGCCATCTGCACACCGCTTGCCGCAATTAATGCTTCCGCGGCATCCCGTCCAATTCGGCAACCTCGCTTCTCTACCTCTTGCACAACCCACTGAACAAGCTCGCCGCCGCCAAGCGGCAAAAAGGACAACACCGTACCCGCCGCCTTGATCGCTTTGACAACCTTCTTTCGCTCGTCCAGCTTTTCACCGTTCACGACAAACACAACGACGCTATGTTCTGCCGGATTGCCGATATACGTCAGCAGCGCCTCGACTTTATGCTCAATCTTGCCGCCTTCCTTGCCGCCTGCTACAAGCAGGGTGGAGTCGCGTACAACGATCAGCTTGCGCTCCACGAGAAAAGGCATCGTCTCCGCCTCCTCGACCACCACCTCAATCGGCGTCTCCGCCAAATCAAAGGTCGCGATGGCAAAATCCTTCTGATCCGGATCCACCAGCTGATCCTGGAGCAAACTAACAAACTCCTGAATTTGATACTTCTCCGTACCGTAACATACGTACAACGGGGAGACCCGCCCCTGCTTAATGTCTTTTATCGCTTGTTTTTGCTTTGCGTCCATCCGGTATCTCCCTTTCGACTTTGTTGCCTTCTTCCATCATACTTCGATTTCACGCATTCGTCCAAGCTCTGTTTATTGTTGTTCAGTCGAAATACCGTCAAGTTACTTGAGGTCACAGCAAGGGGAAACGTGCGCGGTTGTTATTAGACGGGGATGCGGCGGAAAATGTTCAGTTGCATGACAGGGGTTGTACTGTTCCAGCTCCGATGTACCGCGAAATGGGCCTAAGGTTGGCCTAAAGTAACGTAACGGACCGTACAGCCCTTATTTGTACATTTCCCGGCTATTTCCCGCTGTAACGGACACCTGAGACCTTATTGGGCACTTCCAGCACCCTTTTAGCTGGATTTGTCCAGAATAAGGTCTCCTCGGTCCGTTAGAATCGGTAAGCCTACGATATGTGAAAATAGCGGCTCTAGAGTCCGTTAGCCTGCGGGGATACCAGGAACCGAGCTCGCAAGGCCCGGCTGAATTCAAGATTCGACGTCGAGAACACTTCCCTGAGACACTTCGTGATCCCAAGATGACTTTTTAAACTACCTCTTCCAATGAAGGTTTAAAAAGTCAGGTTGGGAGCACCGAGAAGGTTGGATGAAGCTTAGGGACTGAGTAGCGGAGCGTAGCCGGAGGCTACGTGAGCAACGGAAGGCCCGGCTGAATTCAAGATTCGACGTCGAGAACACTTCCCCGAGACACTTCGTGATCCCAAGATGATTTTTTAAACAACCTCTTCCAATGAAGGTTTAAAAAGTCAGGTTGGGAGCACCGAGAAGGTTGGATGAAGCTTAGGGACTGAGTAGCGGAGCGTAGCCGGAGGCTACGTGAGCAACGGAAGGCCCGGCTGAATTCAAGATTCGACGTCGAGAACACTTCCCTGAGACACTTCGTGATCCCAAGATGACTTTTTAAACAACCGCTTATAATGCAACAGAGGGACCTCTGCCTCTTGGCGAAAGATCCCTCTGTCCCGGAACATCTATATAAACGCGGGCTAAAGAGCTCTAGAAACTCTCCCGCCAGCGGTCATACGACGATCAGGGGTTTAATCCGTTATCTCTACTATATATATAACCTATTCCATATCTCCTGAAAAGGTGACTGCCGCATGTTCAAAAAACCGCCCAAATTCGTCCGTCTTTTGCACTTATTTTAGGGTTGTGTTCCTTTTGCAGCATCCGTGGCCGCCTTCTCGGCATCGATGGTATGAACCGCAGGGGTTCCCTCGATTTCTGTCTCGTACGTAAATACATGGCCTGCTTCCGACCACGACCCGTCAACCCAATTCCCATCGATCACCTGATCAGCCACCAGTTTCCGTTCCTCGGCTTCGAGACGATATACATACAGGTGTCCGTCCTTGAACTCGGCTTCAAATGCGCCATCTGGAGAAGTCCAGATATTAAAGCTCGCGATGCCAAACTTCTCTCTGAGATCATCGATGAGCATTTGCTGATCTGCGATCGGATATTCCAGATTGTCCGGAGCTTGCGTATCGCCCGCAGGGTCCGAATTTCCCGCTTCTGGTGATGTTGGCTCCTGCACAGGAGCCTTGTCACTGCCGCCATTTGGAACCGAAGGGCTGCCGGACGAATGGTTCTTCCCTTGATTTGGCTCGCTTGGAGCTTTGTCGCCTGCACCGGGGTTGCCCGGCGTCACCGCTGGAGAACCGGTATCCGGTGTATTCCCGGGAGCAATTCGATCTTGGGCGCCTCCGGTATTCGAGTCTTCAGTCGGAGGAACCACATCTTTGGACACTGGAGTGTCCAAATCTCCGGTCTCAGGCTCACCGGTATTGGTGTCGTCACTGAACAGCCGAGCGTTGCCCGCGGCATCGTCCGCCGAGTTGGCTGCCGAGGATTGCTCATTCGCCAATTCCAACGCGGTGTCCATGGCGATCTCGGCATCGGATACAGTGCGCGGTTCGTATTGATAAATGAATACGCCCAATATCAATACCGCCGCCACACCAAGCGCCCCATACCGGTAAATCCGGCTCCGACGCATTCCTGCTCCCGCATCAGGACGACGAAGACTGCGTCGGCTCGGCAGCATGCCACCTTGACCGGCATCCGCATCGCGTTTCACCGCTGTCATCGGCAGCACGATTTCCTCCGCAGCACTGCCGCCTTCACGGCGGGCCCGGTCGATCTCATCCAACTGCGGAAGGATCGCGTCCACGAGGCTATAGTTCGGAACTACCTTCGGCAGCTCCTCCAATTGCGCAGACAGCTTGCGAAGCAGCGCAAACGTTTCGGCGCACTCTTCACAACTGCGCATATGCTCAAAGAGAAGAGAGGTCTCCTCTTCATTTAAGTCATGGTCTAGATAACGATGCATCCATTCCACCGCCTCTGGGCACTTCATCCTGATACACCACCTTTCTGATAATCTTGGAGTAAGTGTTGCAGCTGTTGCCTTGCCCTAAATAAATAGGATTTCACCGTATTCAGCGGCAAATTCAAGCTGTCAGCAATTTCGTTATACGAAAAATCTTGCAAATACCTCAGCACAACCACCGACCGATGGTGATCCGGCAATTGTTCTATCGCGCTTCGGATGTCCTCGGCCAAGTAGCCCGACATCACTTCCCGTTCTACGCTATCATTCCCCTGAAACACCATTTCGTGCTCTTCGATCGATACGGTTGGCTTATTTCTGCGAAATTTGTCGATACAGATGTTGGTCACAATCCGCTGAACCCAGGTTTTGAACTGCGCTTTTTCTTCATAGGAACCGATTTTCGTATAAATGCGAATGAGCGCTTCCTGAGCAGCATCATGTGCATCCTGTTCATTGTTTAAAATATAATAGGCCGTCCGGTACACATGGCTTTCAATTTCTCGCAATAGGGTGATTAGAGCGTCGCGATCGCCCGTTTGAGCGGCTCTGATGAGTCCCTGCTCTACCACTAAGGCTCCCCCTTCCTTGCATCCTTACAGACGCTAATGTCCGACAAGATGTTGCAATGTTGTTACTATTTTTAAAAAATATTTTAGAAGTCCACCCTCTAAGCAATCTGACCTAAGGATACCAGAAAAAAAAGGCCCCGTCATCCTTACAAACAGCGAAAAGGCCTGATTCTATGGGATTGGAAGCAGCTTATATCTAACCTCGATTCTTCCCTCTCGAACTCTCATTTGGACCTCGCCTTGGTTGTCGGTTCGATAGATTCGAATCTGTTGAGCGTTCAACCGATCAATGACCGTAGGATGCGGGTGGCCATACAGGTTTGAAGCGCCAACCGAGATAAGTGCCGCCTCCGGTTGCCAATATTCTAGCCAAGCTGCAGAGGTAGAGGTTTTGCTGCCGTGGTGGGCGACTTTCATGACATCGATCGAAGAGGGATTCGGCGTTGTCGTTCGCAAAGCGGTCAGCGTTTCAAGCCCAAGTACCTCCTTCTCCGCCGCCTCATCCATATCACCTGTAAATAAAAAGGAAGCTCCATTCATATCTAAACGAAAGACGATCGAGCGGTGATTTTGTTCTTTCACGAAGGGGATTGGGTTAAGCGCCTCCTCAGGCATCAAGGGATAAAGCACCTCCAAGCGGGTGGCGTCATCCGGTTGCAGCTTCATGCCGCGGCTTGCCGCGTACACCGGAATACGCTGGGTCAGCGCCGTTTCCATCAAGCTCGTCATCGTCTTGGACTCGGCCAGGCTGCCATTGATCAACAGCGCCTCCACGGGAATGGAATCAAGCACCGCCTGCAGTCCGCCGATATGATCCTGGTCCCCGTGCGTTAAAATAACCGCATCCAAGCGGTGGATCCCGCGCTTCTTGAGCAGCGGAACCACCGTTTTGGCCCCGACCTCGAAAGGTTCACGCCGCTCCCGCCACGCATCCTTCGCTTTGCGAAACGATACCGTCCCGCCGCCGTCCACCAAAATATGCTTGCCAGATGGCGTTGTGATCAGGGCACAATCACCTTGGCCGACATCGATGAACTCGATATAGCCGGTCCCTTGGCTGTATGCCGGTTGATATCCAGTGATCAGCAGCAGCCCTAGGCCCATGGCTACGCCCAAACGCAGAAGATCCATTCGTTTCGTCCATACCCATCGGCTAAGCGCGTCTGCGATCGGCCCCAATCCGTGACCCTGTTGGGCCCAGGCGGTTCTAACAGCTGTCAATCTCCCAAGAAACCCTAGCCGAGCCCGGAATCCAGGCACGTCCTGAGGCCACTCACTCCAGCTGAGATGAGCGAAAGCTGCCTCTCGTTTAGCTGGATTCAGAGGAACGGTTTCGTCATCCTGCCCACTGACAGCTAAGGCCTCGGCGGCAAAGCGCTCACGGCGTTGTCCCCAATACACCAGCAGATAGCACCCGGCATAAAAAGCCGCGATCCAAAGCAGCGATGGCGATTTCCAATAGGTCATAAAGCCGCTGCGCGCACTTAGCCAGTTTGTTGCTGCAAACGTTGCCTCGTTCAGCCAACGTACCGGCAGAGCTGCCCATGAGCCCAGCTTGATCGACAACAAACTTAACAGCAACGCCCCTGTTCCTAGGGGAAGCGCTAAGGTACCAATCAACGGAACCAGCAGCAAATTGGCCGGAATCGATAGGAAAGAGAACTGATTAAAATAGAAAATGGTCAGCGGAAAAGATACCAGCTGCGCCGCCAACGTGATCGCCACCGCATTCCCGATCTTACCAGGCAGCCATCTCAGGTACGGAGTTAAGCGCGGGACGAACACGATCAGCCCCGCCGTCACAGCGAACGAGAGCTGAAAGCTCACGTTCAGCAAATAATACGGCTCCCAGATCAACATCAGCATCGCAACGGCGGCCAATACATTCAGGCTGTCTTTTAGCAGCCCGCGCCTTAGCAAATACAGCCCCAGCATCGTCATCAGCCCGGACCGGATGACCGATGGGGAGAAACCGGTAAGCAGCATGTATCCCGGAACGAACATCATTGCAACCGTGATTGCCGTCTCCCGCGTCACCCGGCACAGGCGAAGTAATCCGAACACAAGCGCCACGTTAATCGCGACATGGCTGCCGGAGATGGCCAGGATATGCGTAAGTCCCAGCTGTGTAAACTCCGCATATTTGTCCGGCTCCAGCTCATCCTGCAGCCCAATCAGCAGCCCCTTCATATAACCGGCTTGCCAGCCCGGAAACAACCCCTCAATACGCTCACCAAGACGTTCGCGCAGCGCATCGATATATCCCAAGGCTGCGGCGACGCCTCGGGTCGGCTGTCCCGCCTTCAGGGACGATACACCCGATGCTTTGACCAGCCAATGGATCCGCTGCAAATGTAAATACCGGCGGTAATCAAACGCGCCAAAATTGCGGGCAGGCTGCGGTGACTCCAACGTTCCGTTTAGCGTAATCCGAAGCCCGCGACGCCAGGTGGCCGCCGTACGCTGTTCGCTTTGCGACGCCAGCCGCAGCTGGACGGCTACCTTTTCTCCTCGGGGAATCTCCTGCATCACCGATGCTTTCCCCTCTGGAGACTTTAGCGATAGGCGGTCGGCCTTCAGCGTAAAATCAGCCCGATCCCCGTCAACCCTTAGCGTGGACACGATCGTTCCCTCCAGACGGACGGGTTGACCGTCAAGTGGCTGCGCCCCCTCCTTTATAGGGCGTGTACCCGTTCTCGCTTCTTTTTCTACATTCACACCAGCCACCATCGGCCCGATCCGGCTCACATTTCCCGCTTCGTTATACAGCCAATAGCCGCCTCCAAGCAAAAAAGCCAGCCCTGCCAAGGCGAGACTCCGCCACGACTGACGCCAAATGATGGCGATAGCCGTACATACCAACGATAATCCCAGCCCAAACAGCCAAAAACGCCAGCCGGCATAAGCTGCCGCCAAGCCGCTGCCAGCCATCCAACCGCAGGCGATCGCGATTAACGGCCTCCGGTTCATGGACATCCCCCCCTGGTCGACCTAAACAAAAACACCCCACCCGCCCTAAGGCGAATGGGGTGCTTCCGCATTCGATGATGAATCGTAAGATTTCAGTTATTCTTCCACGTGCGCAATCGTTTCCTGCGGCGGTTGATAGCCTTCCAGACGGCGGAAGGTGATGCCTTTTTGCGCCATCATGGCCGTCACTTTGCCGGTATCCTTCGGATAGGGCCGATGGAACACGATCTCCGTAATGCCGCTGTTGGCCAGCATATTGGCACAAGTCCAGCATGGCTCGTCCGTGACGTAAACACTGGAACCTTCCCGGTCGATCCGGTCGGTGAACAACAGCAGATTCTGCTCGGCATGAATGGTGCGGACGCAGCGCTGCTTCTTCACCATTTTCTCCTGTCCGTCCTCCACCACCAGCTCGTATTCTTTCGCAATCATACAGCCGGCCTCCGAGCAGTCCGGAACGCCGGAAGGGGCTCCGTTATATGCCGTACCCAGCAACTTCTTGCCCTGAACGAGCACAGCGCCGACATGACGTCGGTTACACCGCGACCGCGTCGATACCATATAAGCGATATCCATAAAATACGTATCCCAATCTTTGCGTTTGTCCGGATTCATATTCCATCATCACCCTCGCAAGTCATCTTTCGATCACAAGCCTTACAGCCCGATATAAGGCTTCATTTTCTCCAGCATTTTGTCTCCGATGCCTTTCACCTGAGTCAACTCTTCAATGGAGGTAAAAGGGCCGTGCGCATTCCGGTAATCAAGGATAGCTTGGGCTTTCTTCTCGCCGATCCCGGGGATTTCCTGCAGCTCGGCCAATCCGGCGCGATTAATGCTGATCTTTCCCGTATCCGTTGATTTCCCGGCTTCTTCCTTAAAGGCTGCGACTCCGCTGTTCGATTCGGCCCCGGCACTAGGCCCTGCGTTCTGACCTGCTGCATCCGCGTTCGTTACCGTCTCTCCTGAACCGCCGCCTGGCTCTGTTTTCCCGGCTGCGCCGTTCCCAGTCACCTCTTCGCCAGGCTTGTCCACCGCTGACGCAGTTTCTGCGGGCTTAGAGGCCTTATCGCCGCCTGGATCCGCAGCCGAGCCTTCTGTGGCCAGTGCGGCCTTAACCTCGGCATTGATCGGCGTCCAGCCTTCGATGCCTGCAGGTGGGCGGCTGCCCGTAGCCAGCAGCATCAATCCGGCGCCAATCGCAGCCGAAACGATGGCCGTCAATACGAGTTCCCTCCGCATATCGTAACTCCACTCCTCTTTCAACATCTTAAAAGAATCTGCCAATAGTCATGAAGATCCAATCAAGCTGCATACAATCTATACAAGTGAAGTAGAAACGGCAAAAGTAGGATCGCAATAACGTAAGACTAACCGCCTCAATACCACAACAAGTGAACGAGTGCAATCACTTTAACGTTTTACCAATACAGTGCGCGAAGCACGGAAAGGGGAAGCCGGATGAAAGTCGCCTTCATCGGAACCGGAGCCATGGGAAGCCTGCTCATTGACGCGTTTTTGCGTTCCGGCGCGCTGCTCCCGCAAAATATTTGTGCCAGCAACCGCTCTCCCTCGAAAGCGAAACGGCTGGCCCAGCGCCATCCCGGACTGCGGGCGTACAGCAGCAATGCCGAAGCCGCCCAGGGAAGCAAAATCGTCTTCTTGTGCATCAAACCCCTGGATTACCCCGATGTCATCGCGGAAATCCGGGACGTGCTCGATGAGAAACAGATCGTCGTGTCGATCACGAGCCCCGTTCAAATTGAAACCTTAGAAGCTGCCATTCCCTCAAAAATCGCCAAAATCATTCCCAGCATCACGCATTCCGTTCACAGCGGCGCTTCGCTCTGCATCTACGGCGGGCGGATTCGCCCCGAAGACCGTCTGCTCCTGGAGCAGCTGATGTCCTCAATCAGTACGCCAATCACTCTCAAAGAGAGCGAAACTCGAATCGCTTCCGATTTATCCAGCTGCGGGCCGGCTTTCGTTGCTCATATGCTGCAGCTTTGGGCCGAGTCTGCCGCTGAATTAACCGGAATCGGTTATGCGGAGGCGATTGCGCTCGGCTCGGAAATGCTGCTAGGCACCGGCAAGCTGCTGACCGAAGGCGGCCTGAACCCCGAGCAACTGATCGAACGGGTTGCGGTCCCCGGAGGAGTGACCGCTGAAGGCATCGCTGTGCTGGATTCCAGCCTGCGCGAAGTTTTTGCCCGCCTGATCAATACGACTCATCGCAAATACGACGACGATATCAACAAGCTGCATGCGCTGTTTCATCCGGCCATTCCGGATGCCCTGCCGTCGTCTTCGGATCATGCTCCGTCATGTCCGGAAAGGGAAGCCCCCTTTGCCGGCGTCAAACCGCCGGACGGATCGGGGGCCGCCTCCATTTCCTGAACAAACCTACGCCCTCACGAAGGGAAGCGGCTTATCCGACGACGATATTCACCAGCTTGCCTGGCACCGCAATCACTTTGCGAATCGTCTTCCCAGCCACAGCCTGCTGAACGTTCGGCAGGCTTAAGCTATGTTCTTGCATAGCTGCTTGATCCAGGTCTTTGGAAATTTTCGTGCGTTCTACGATTTTTCCGTTCACTTGCACGACGATTTCAACTTCGGATTCTACTGTCCAAGCCTCATCGTACGTTGGCCATGGTTCATACGTAATCGTATCGGTATGGCCAAGGCGTTCCCACAGCTCTTCCGCCAAATGCGGTGCCAGCGGGGACAGCATCTGCACGAAGTTTTCCGCTGCCGCTTTCGGCACAGCATCCGTTTTGTAAGCCTCGTTAACGAAAATCATCAACTGGCTGATCGCGGTGTTAAAGCGCAGGTTTTCAAAATCCTCCGTCACTTTCTTAATCGTCTTGTGCCAAGTGCGTTTAAATTCGTCGCTGCCGCCGTCCGCTGTAATTTTCGGATTCAGGCTGCCATCTTCAGCAATGAACAGACGCCATACGCGGGACAGGAAGCGGTGAATGCCCTCCACGCCGCTTTCATTCCATGGCTTCGTTGCTTCCAACGGTCCCATGAACATTTCATAAACGCGCAACGTATCCGCCCCGTATTGGTTAACGATTTCGTCCGGATTGATAACGTTGCCGCGGGATTTACTCATCTTCTCATTGTTGGTGCCAAGGATCATCCCTTGGTTTACCAGTTTTTGGAACGGCTCTTTGGTCGTAACCACTCCGAGATCATACAGCACCTTATGCCAGAAGCGGGCGTAGAGCAGGTGAAGCACTGCATGCTCAGCCCCACCGATGTACAGGTCAACCGGCAGCCATTCCTGCTGCTTCTCCTTCGAGCACAGCTCCTTGTCGTTGTGCGGGTCGATATAACGCAGATAATACCAGCAGCTTCCGGCCCATTGCGGCATCGTATTCGTTTCGCGGCGAGCTGGCAGCCCCGTTTCCGGATCTACCGTGTTCACCCATTCGGTCACGTTCGCCAGCGGCGATTCCCCGGTACCCGACGGTTTGATGGCATCCACATCCGGCAGAACCAGCGGCAGCTGATCTTCCGGTACCGGCTTCATCGTGCCGTCTTCCAGATGCAGAATCGGGATCGGCTCACCCCAATACCGCTGACGGCTGAACAGCCAGTCGCGCAGGCGGTAAGTCACTTTGCCGCGGCCTTTGCCGTTTTCCTCCAGCCAGGAGATCATTTTCTTGATTGCTTCCTCTTTGCCCAGACCGTTCAGGAAGCCGGAGTTCACATGGGCTCCGTCGCCCGTGTAAGCCTCTTTCGACAGATCGCCGCCTTCGACCACCTCGATGATCGGCAGATCATACTGTTTGGCGAATTCATAGTCGCGCTCATCATGCCCCGGTACGGCCATGATCGCACCGGTTCCGTAACCCGCCAGCACGTAGTCGGCAATCCAGATCGGCAGCTTCTCGCCATTGACCGGATTGATCGCGTATGCACCGGTGAACACCCCGGTTTTCTCCTTAGCAAGGTCGGTACGTTCCAGATCGCTCTTCCGCGCAGCTTGGTCTTGGTAAGCTTCAACCGCTTCGCGTTGAGCATCGGTCGTGATTTTCTTGACCAGTTCATGTTCTGGCGCAAGCACGGCATAAGTAGCCCCAAACAGCGTATCCGGGCGTGTGGTAAAGACCGTCAGAGATGCGTCATGTCCATCAATCTCGAAGACGACCTCGGCGCCTTCGGATTTCCCAATCCAGTTGCGCTGCATATCCTTGATGCTTTCCGACCAGTCCAGCTCCTCCAGGTCTTCCAGCAGTCGTTCGGCATATTCGGTAATTTTCAGCACCCATTGGCGCATCGGCTTGCGGATGACCGGATGGCCGCCGCGTTCGCTCTTGCCATCAATGACCTCTTCGTTCGCCAGCACCGTTCCCAATGCCGGGCACCAGTTCACCGGAACTTCGGCCACATAGGCCAGACCTTTTTTATACAGCTGGATAAAAATCCACTGCGTCCATTTATAATAATTCGGATCCGTCGTACTGATCTCGCGGTCCCAATCGTAGGAGAAGCCCAGTGACTTGATTTGGCGCCGGAAATTGTTGATGTTCTTCACCGTGATATCACGCGGATGTTCGCCCGTATCGAGCGCATGCTGCTCCGCCGGCAGCCCGAAAGCATCCCAGCCCATCGGATGCAGAACGTTATATCCGCGCATCCGTTTAAAGCGGGAGACGATATCCGTGGCCGTATAGCCTTCCGGATGGCCTACATGGAGGCCTGCTCCCGATGGATAAGGGAACATGTCAAGGGCATAAAACTTCGGTTTCCCCGACTCTTCCCGTGTTTTGAAAGTGTGATGCTCATCCCAGTAGGCCTGCCATTTCGGTTCGATGGCCTGGGGACGGTAAACGTCATGGGGCACGTTATAGTCCGCCATAATTCAAAATCCTCCTTGAAACAACAATTTGATATGCGGGATCAAAGTCAATAACCGACTGATTGAACTCCCTAAAATTAAAAACCTCCCGACCCGTAGCGTTATGATCGCTAGGGACGAGAGGAGATTTCCCGTGGTACCACCCTAGTTAGCGTCGGACATGCTTTGTCCTAGCTCCCTTTGCACCCTTAACGCGGGCAAGACGATGATGATTTGCGCATCATAACTCCAAGGCGAGTTCATCTGCATTCCCCAACCGGCTTGCACCAAACGCCGGCTCTCTGGATGGCGGAATCCAAATTACTATTCCTCTTCAAAGTTCCACACTATAGAATTGGATTATCAATTATTATATAAAATAATACCACATATCGTCAACGTTGGTTCCTATTCCTTGCGTTCAAAATTTTTTCATCCGTTACCCCCTTTACAGTTTCGTCTAAAAGTGTATAATGTATTAATGTTTCCCCCAAATTATTAATATTGCTGACGAGACGTGGCTCAGCTTGGTAGAGCGCTTGCTTCGGGAGCAAGAGGTCGCAGGTTCAAATCCTGTCGTCTCGATTCTTATGACACCAATATCGCGGTCTTATGGCCGCGATTTTTTTATTGCGTTTTTAAGGCTGAAAGATCATTAACCAACCTCATGCACAACCCCTGAACGGTGAAGTTACTAATACTGACCCCGTCCTTGCTTTCTAATACGATCCTAAGGAGCTTCCCCGCATTTATCTTCTGCCATGGAGTAGCAAATGACGTATTCCTATGCTCATGAATGCAGTCTTCGTGCATTTTTTTCTCATCTTCATTAAAGATGCTCTTAAGAACTTCCGGATGATCCACTTCAAAGCAAGCCACAATCCGATCAAATTTAACCTGAGCGTCGTTTCTAAGTTCCTCAAAGTTCGAAACGGGGATCTTCTTGGCTGAGTAGGTTTGAATAAGGAAATTCTCAACTTCTTGAAGAGAAGACTTCGTTGATTTATTTGGGGGGAGTTTGTTCATAGAGATCGGCTCCTAAACTCAATTTAAAAAAATGAATGCTCTTCAACGCGGTTCCAAGTATACTAATGTTAAAGGGTAACCCATAGGGAGGGATTACAGTGAATATGTGGGAGAAACAAGAGAAAGAAAAGTTTAAAGAGTATCAACGTAAGCCTTTCATCAATTTTGCGGATTCGATGAATCGTGCTGAAATCGGAGATTGGGACGCTTTAGCAAAAGGCGGCTTTTGGACCACTCTCGTCATCATCGTAGGACTCCTTCTTTTCTTCTCCTTTAGATTCTAACAGGCCAAAAACTGCTAGTACACTCCTTTTTTACTGTATAAAAACAATCCTTGAAACAATTTCCGATACTTAACGTATTGTTTTTTAAGGAGTTGGTTAGTAATGGGAGTCTTTTTATTTTTATTTGTCCTTCTTGCTTTACTAAATATCTTTTTCCCGCGAATCTCTTGGTATATGAGCTATGGCTGGAAGAGGGCTCTGATCCACTAAAAGCCTTTGATTTTCATCAATCTCATCCAGCAACCCTTCTTTTTCATACTAGCGGATGTAGAGTCCGCCCCAGCGGGTTCACGGTTGCTTGGTGCCGGCGACGAAGGCATTCAGCTTCGCGAAATCGCTGCTGTCATCGGGCGGCAATTAAACGTGCCTGTGGTCAGCATCACACCGGAAGAGGCTGATGCCCATTTCGGTTTTCTTGGTGCCATCAGGACACTATTTTGCTTAAAAAAGCAGGGATGCCCCAGAAGCCTTTAACGGCTCTTGGGACATCCCCTTTCTACCTGTTCGTTAGAAAATCGTAGGCACCATACCCACGTTACGATATTTTAAGCTCCGCTTTCGTCTGGAAACGACCCCGCTCCTTAATCGGAAGCGGTAATCCCAGCTTCTGCAGCTCAGCGTATATCCAATCCGCGTGGTACTCATAGACGGTTTCGATCTTGTACTGCTGCTCTTCACTACGGTTTCCTACCTCTGCTGAGTCGCTCCGTTCATGATCGGCCTCGACCAGCAACAGTCGATGCTCGGCAAGCAGCTGCTGCAAAATCACCAAATGCTCATAGATATGGCGATAGGATTCAATTTCTTTGCCGATGTGCTCCATCGATTCGCTGAGATCTCGAGTCAGATGGAATTCCTCTTTGCAAAGCTGATAATATTTCTCCAGGCAACCTAGCTCCGCACGAAAACTCTCCAAATCGACGACTTCCCGGCACGTCGTGATCTGCCCGAATAAATCGGCCATCCGCTTAGCGACGGCTTTCCGCGCCTTTTCCAAATCGGCCTCATGTTTAGGGGGGAAGACGACCAAATTGACGATCACAGCAACAGCAATACCAACCAATGTGTCTGTGATCCGGTTAATCCCATAAAAAATCGGACTTTCACCCGGCTGAAGATTCAACATGATAGCTAAAAAAACGATACACCCGATGGATATTGACTTATTCCATTTCAGCAAATTGCAGACATAGATTACGACGATGACGCCTAACGCGCAATACACCGCGTTCCCAGGCTCAATCATGGCGAAACCTGCACCCACGATCGCCCCAACAAACGTCCCCATCGTCCGATGTTTCCCGGCCGTAAATGAGTTGGTGACCGAATTTTCCATGGAAATGATCGTTGCGATCGCGGCGTAAAAAGGATACTCCAAGCGCAATAACGCTGCAACGATCACACACAAACAGATGGCTAGCCCTGTCTTGAGATTGCGTAAACCAATCGTCCATTTCAATCTCATCACTCCCCAATCAAGCTCCGACCGTATTATAGAGGATGTTTTTAATTCGCTTCAATTTAATTAAACATCACAAAACGGCTATTTTTGCGATAAATCGTGACATTTTCATGAAAATTTCTTGGAAACGGCTTAAAGCAGGCAGCTTAACACCAATCCAATTCAACGGTTGTAATTATCTGGATCCCCGTGTATAGTAAACATGACAATTCTAAATCGATCGACACTAGGGGAGCCGCAAGGCTGAGATGAATCGAAAGATTCGGACCCTTTGAACCTGAACGGGTTAAGACCTGCGTAGGGAAGTGGAGAGTAAAGCATACATGAACCGGAAAATAGGTCTATTTAGGCTTATACATTCTGTTGCTGAACTTAGCCCCCTCCTTACGGAGGGGGCTTTTTTGCATTGGATTTCTAACCTGAGAGGGGATGAATATGACGAGCCAAAAATTAACGCTAACCGCACCCGAACTGCATCTGATCTCCATCTCTCCCATCCACGTATCCGAACTGCTCAGGGTATCCCTCAAGGCCCTTCCCTACTTGGATTACATTCATGTGCGGGATAAGCAGCTCACCGCGAAAGGTCAGCTGGAGATCATTCAACAAATGTTCGAATCAGGCATTCCGCTGAACAAAATTGTCGTGAACGATCGGCTGGACGTGGCCTTGGCCGCGCGGGCAGTGAATGTCCACTTAGCCGGCCATAGTCTTCCGGTGGACTCCGCTCGTCCGTTAGCCAGCGGGATGCGCTTGGGCAGGTCGGTTCATTCGGTGGAAGAAACGGTGCAGGCCGCCGTAGATGGAGCGGATTATTGCCTGTTCGGACATGTGTACGATACCTCCAGCAAACCCGGACTTCCCGGCAGAGGGCTGGCGGCATTAACTGCTACGGCGAAGGCTTGCCCGGTTCCGATGATCGCCATTGGAGGCATCCGACCGGATCAAGCGGGAGAGATCATCCGCTGCGGCGCTCAAGGGATTGCCGTCATGACAAGGTTGTTTCATGCACCGGACCCGGCAGAAGAAGCCCAAGCTTACCGCAAGGCGATGCAAGCAGCTTGGCTGGAAAGGAGGTGAACCACGTGCAGGTTCGTCTGAATGGGAAGGAGACGACGTTAAACGAAAGCTGTGTCACACTGGCCGATTTATTAGCGGACCCCCCATGGAGGGACCGGAAGCTGTTGGTTGAACTAAACGGTACGGTTGTGCGAAAGGAAGACTATGCCGTTATCCAGTTATCTGATGGAGATCGCATTGAGCTAGTCCATTTTGTAGGGGGAGGCTGATCAGCATGCAGGACTTATTCCATATTGGCGGCAAGGCTTTGTCCAGCCGTTTATTTATCGGTACCGGCAAATATAACCGCAACACCTTAATTCCCGAAGTGATCGAGCGTTCAGGAGCAGAGGTCATCACCGTCGCTTTAAGAAGAGTGAATCCCGATTGGGAAGAGGAAAATCTGCTGCATCATATCCCTTCGCATATGACGCTGCTGCCGAACACCTCCGGCGCCCGTAACGCGGAAGAGGCGATCCGCATCGCCAGATTGGCTAGGGCGGCGGATATGGGCAATTGGATCAAACTGGAGGTCATCCAGGATCAACGTTATTTGCTGCCAGACAACGTGGAAACCATTAAAGCAACCGAGATATTGGCCGCGGAAGGGTTCGTTGTCCTTCCTTATATGAGCCCGGATTTGTCGGCTGCTCTCCGGCTAAGGGATGCAGGAGCCGCTGCCGTCATGCCGCTCGGTTCACCGATTGGCAGTAACCGCGGTCTGCGGACGAAGGAACTGATTCAGATCCTGATCGAGGAAGCAGGCCTGCCGGTGATCGTTGACGCCGGCATCGGTAAGCCGTCTGAGGCGGCAGAAGCGATGGAAATGGGAGCGGCGGCGGTCCTCTTGAACACAGCGATTGCGACCGCCCGCGATCCGCTGGGGATGGCCGAAGCGTTCCGCGCAGCCGTAGTGGCCGGCAGACTAGCTCATTTGGCCGGACTAGGGCCGGTGGAGCAAAACGCCGTGGCCTCCTCCCCGCTGACCGGGTTTCTGGATGAAGTGGGGGCCTAAGTGATGAGCTTTTATGACAAAATCCAATCCTGGGAAGGC
Source organism: Paenibacillus sp. MB22_1 (assembly GCF_047200555.1). Taxonomy (NCBI): domain Bacteria; kingdom Bacillati; phylum Bacillota; class Bacilli; order Caryophanales; family Paenibacillaceae; genus Paenibacillus; species Paenibacillus sp. MB22_1. The sequence goes on along the minus strand of NZ_JBLADV010000001.1, from coordinate 538,901 downwards.
TTCCCCTTTCCACAGCGGCTGCAAGGTTACAGCGATGCAGATGTACGGCGGGCGCTTAGCAAGCCTAAGCTTGATGGGGAGGATCTGTTAGCCTTGCTGTCACCGGCGGCCGATAGACATTTGGAGGAGATGGCCCAACGGGCTCAGCGGATCACCCAAAGCCAGTTCGGAAACGTGATCCAGTTGTTTACCCCGATGTATGTGTCCGATTATTGCGTAAACCACTGTGAGTATTGCAGCTTTAGCTCGATCTATGACTTTCCGCGAAAAAAATTAGATATGCAAGAGGTCGAACGGGAAGCCGCGGCGATTGCCGCTACCGGCATCCGTCATATCCTGCTGTTAACCGGTGAATCCCGCAAAGATTCCCCGGTCGAATACTTAAAGGATTGCGTGAAGGTGCTGCGCAAGTATTTTTCCTCCATAGGCATTGAGGTCAACCCGCTGTCCGTCTCCGAATATCAGGAGTTAGGCGCGGTAGGTGTAGACAGCCTGACGGTATTTCAAGAGGTCTACCACCGGGAAACGTATACCAAGCTCCATCTGAAAGGACCCAAGCGCAATTATCGAAATCGGCTGGATGCCCCTGAGCGCGGCTGTGCTGCAGGCTATCGGTCCGTTAATATCGGTGCATTACTTGGCTTGTACGATTGGAGACAGGAAGCCTTTTTTGCAGCCATGCATGCGGATTATTTACAAACCAAGTATCCGGGGTGTGAGATCAGCTTGTCGATCCCGCGGTTCCGCCCTTTTCTCGGAGATTACGAACCGGATGCCCAGGTGACCGATCGGGCTTTGGTGCAGGTGACGCTCGCCTACCGTCTCTTTCTGCCGCGGGCCGGGATCACCTTATCCAGCCGGGAGCCTGCCCGATTACGCGACAGGCTGGTTCACCTTGGCGTTACCAAGATGTCGGCCGGCGTATCCACGGCAGTTGGGGGCCATTCCCAAGGCGGAGGCACCCCGCAGTTTCAAATATCCGATGAGCGTAGCGTAGCCGAAATCCGGGAAATGCTCTATCAAAACGGACTGCAGCCTGTGTTTAAAGACTGGGATATCTTAGTCCCAACTGAAAGCTAGGGCGAACATCAATCGAGCCGGACCTTCCCTGCATCCAGGGAAATGTCCGGCTCTTCTTCTCATCTATATCAGCGAAAAATCGACACGATCCATTCCGCCAGCGGTTTCCCCAGTATAAACCCGCAGGTGAATCGGTTCCGTGATATTTTCAGCAGCACATGGAAACAGGAAGCTTAACGAAGAGGCAACCGCCGGAACGCCAATAAAATAAGCAGCAGCATCCCAATATATCCAAACATGGGGTACAGGTATGTTAATAAGGAAGCAAAACCAGCCTGGCTAATCACAAAGCAAGCAACTAAGATGATCAGCATGGTCATGTTTTTGGGCACCTGATAGAGGCTTTGCAGCTGTCGCGTGACGCCAAAGACATTGCCGATCAGGGTCGTAAATATCTCGCCATAGAGCACTAACAGAAACAGCACATGCAGAAACGGGCCGAGGTCGCGGACGATGACCGCCATCGGAATCTCGTAACTAAGCATTTCAGGCATCCGGGAATTCAAAGCAATATGGTAAATCAACAGCATAGAGCCAAGCCCGATACCACCCCAGAAGCCGCCCCATTTTAATGTACTCTCCTCCTGAACCTCGCTCCCCAGCGGAATCAACACAGCCTGGATAAAAGCAAAGTTGAGGGCAGCATACACAAATGGGCTCAGCACCCACTTGTAACTTTCCAGTTGTTGCAGCTGGAAGCCGTTGATCCCGAACAGACCTTCCGGCTCAATCGCGCGGAACGCAATCAAGCTCGTAAATAGAAGAATCATCGGCACAACCAGCACATTCACAACCACGATACCGTTCATCCCCTTTATCATCACCAGATAGCTCAAGACGATACTCACGATGATCCCGAGTTGATAAGGCAGCTGAAGCTGCTCGGCAAAGATCGAACCGGTACCGGATAGCATTACGGCGGTAACCCCCAGCAGGATCAGCAGGGTCAGGAAGTTGGCAACCTTGCCGAACAGGCGGCCAAACAGATGATCATTAAATTCCTGGTAAGAAAATGCTTGTATTCGATGGGCATAGATCATCATTTTCGTCCCCAACCACATGAAGAGCAACGTCGAAATGATAATCCCTGCGGCGCCAACCGAGCCATAAAGGGTAAAAAATTGCATAATCGATTGTCCCGAAGCAAAACCGGCGCCGACCACCGTACCGATGTAGGTAACGGCAATTTGAAATATTTTGACCCATCGATCATTCATATTGCCACCTTCATTTCCATTTTTTGAATTCTCCCAATTTCATCCTATGTCCAAGCTCTTCCATCTATTCTTGAAACAAAAAAGAGGAATCTCCCGCCAAAATGCAGTACATTTAGGAGGGAATGTGATTTTAACGACACGGAGGGATCTAAAAGTGAAATCGTTCTATCAAAATTGGAAATTGGATCCCGAGCTTCCGATGGATATCTACCAGAGCACGAACATTACGTTTTATCCTCATTTCCATGCTGAAATCGAGTTTATTTATGTCCTCTCCGGCACCATCCGGATTGGGGTTAATGAAGAAATCCGCCTGCTTCGGCAAGGCGACATGGTTATCTGCGGCAGCAACGATATCCACTATTTTGACAGCCGAGAGTTGGAGTCGGAAATTATCATTCTGATCTGCAAACCGGAGTGGATCACGATGACAAAAAGCTGGCCGTCCGACTTTCGCTTCGCCTCACCTTATATTCCGGCAGGTACTCCGGGGCTCGAAACAGTGAAAACGATCCTGGACGAGCTAATTCGGGAAAAAGACGAAAAGAAACCTGGCTATCCCCTGCTGCTGAAAGCCGGCATCTTAAAGCTGTGCGGCAGTCTGCAAAGGGCGGTGGACACGCTGCCGATGGACCGTACCACCAAGGAGAAGTACGAGTCCCGCCGGGCGCGGATGCAGCAAATTTTGTCCTATATCGAGGACCATTACCGGGAGGAATTAAACGTGAAGGTGATGGCGAAACGTTTTTCCATGGAGCCCTCCCATTTCAGCCGTTCCTTCAAAGCCGCCATCGGCATGAATTTCAAAACTTATCTCAACACGGTTCGCGTCCTAAGCGCCGAACATCAGCTGCTGACCAGCGATCTCAGTATTATGGAAATCGCTCTGGAGTGCGGCTTCAGCAGCATTCGTACGTTTAACCGCGTGTTTAAGGAGCTGCGGGGCACTGTCCCTTCCAGCCTGCGCCCATCCCGATAGCTGAACGGGTACCTGCAGAGAATGGGAAAACGCATATTTTGTCCATACATACGCATAAACTGGCGAGAGATCGCAAGGAAATCTAATTATAATGGGGTTGAAAAAGTAAAATTTAAAAAAACTTTTGACTACACCCGCGAAACGGAGGAATTCGATGAACCCGCTGCGAGTTGGAATGATCGGTTACAAGTTTATGGGCAAAGCCCACAGCAACGCCTATCGGGCGCTGCCGATGTTTTTCCCCGACGCTTTAAAGCCGGAGATGGCTGTATTATGCGGCCGTAACGAAGAAGCGGTGCAAGAGGCGGCCAATCGTCTGGGCTGGCGCGAAACGACCACGGATTGGCGAGCGCTCGTCGCCAGAGACGATATCGACCTGATCGACATCAATGCCCCCAGCGACGCCCATAAGGAAATCGCACTTGCGGCAGCTCAGGCGGGAAAGCATATTTTTTGCGAGAAACCGTTAGCGCTTACATTGCAGGATGCCCGGGAGATGCTTGCTGCGGCCGAAGCTGCCGGCGTCGCTCATATGGTTGGCTTCAACTACCGCTTCTCGCCGGCTGTCCGGTTGGCTAAGGAGCTGGTACAGAGCGGCCGGCTTGGCCGGATCTACCATTTCCGGGCCTGGTTCCTGCAGGATTGGGTCATGGACCCGTCCTTCCCGCTGGTTTGGCGGCTGCAGAAGGACATTGCTGGATCGGGGGCGCATGGAGATCTAGGGGCCCATCTGATCGATCTGGCCCACTATCTGGTTGGAGACATCCAGGAAGTGATCGGCATGAGCGAGACGTTTATCAAGGAACGGCCGCTCGCTGAGAATATGACCGGCCTTAGCGCCAAAAGCAGCGCAGATGCGCCGAAGGGGCCGGTCACGGTCGATGACGCCACGCTGTTCCTGGCCCGGTTCACCAACGGCGCGCTAGGCAGCTTTGAGGCAACGCGGTTTGCCGCCGGCCACCGCTCGACCAATGCTTTTGAAATCAACGGCAGCCTGGGCAGCGTGAAATTCGACTTCGAGCGGATGAATGAGCTTGAGGTGTACTTCACCTCCGACGACGCCGATGTCCAGGGCTTCCGGCGCGTACTTGCCACCGATCCGGCCCACGCTTATGCCGAAGCTTGGTGGCCGCCGGGGCACACGATCGGGTTCGAGCATACGTTTACGCACGAGGTGCTGGAGCTGACTTCGGCCATTCGCGAAGGCCGTGGGCCGGTGCCGAGCTTCCGTGAAGGCGTTCAATGCCAGGCCGTGCTGGAAGCGGTGGAACGCTCGATTGCGGAGCGGCGCTGGGTCGGCATTTCCGAAATGTGATAGGCACAGGGTCATGGGGTGTGGCCGTTTAGGCCGCGCCGGATTGCAGGTGGGTCCGCGGGTATTGCGGAATGCGGCACATTCTGCTGGGGTCCACGGAATGCGACCCGTTCCGCGGGGTGACCTGCGGAATCGGTCCCCATCCGGCATCCCACATCCGGTGTTCCCCATCCAGCGGCCTAACGGACCACAGCGACCTTATTTGTCTATTTCCCGGCTATTTCCCGCTGTAACGGACTCCAATGACCTTATGGAGCGATTGTGGCGAACGTTCAGCTGCTTTTTCCCGAAATAAGGTCTCCTCAGTCCGTTAGAATTCGCAGATGTACAAGCATAAGTCGATAACGTCTCTGGTGTCCGTTAGCTTTTTAAACAATTTATCAGGAGAGAAGGAATCGAGAAATGAAAAAAGCATTAATCGTCTGGGGCGGCTGGGACGGGCATGAGCCGGAGCAGGTTGCTGGCATCTTCGCCGGCGTTTTGCGAGAGCACGCCTTTGAGGTGGAGGTCTCCGATACGCTGGAGGCTTTTGCCGATGCAGAAAAGCTCCTGGGTCTTGATCTGATTGTCCCGGTGTGGACGATGGGAACGATTGCTCAAGAGTTGGTTAATAACGTATCCGCGGCGGTACAGGCCGGAACCGGATTGGCTGGCTGCCACGGAGGGATGTGTGATTCGTTCCGCAACAATGTCGATTGGCAATTTATGACCGGCGGACAATGGGTGGCCCATCCGGGTAATGACGGAGTCGAGTACAAGGTAGAGATTATCGCCAATTCCAGCCCGCTGGTGGAGGGGATCGAAGACTTTTACGTCAAAACGGAGCAGTATTACCTGCATGTCGATCCTGCCGTTGAAGTGCTGGCCACCACCCGCTTCCCGGTCGTTGACGGGCCTCATCGCCTGAATAAGCCGGTGGATATGCCGGTCGTATGGACCAAGCGCTGGGGGGTTGGACGAGTGTACTATAACTCGCTGGGACATCACGCCGACATCGTCGACCTGCCTCCGGTGAAGGAAATGATGACCCGCGGGATGCTGTGGGCGGCGGAAGGCAAACGGCTTGCCGTCGAGTCTCTAGGTGAAAATGCGCTGAGTCACAGCAATTATACGGGCATGGGGGACAGCCAATAATGGACAAAATCAAAGTAGGAATTATCGGCTGCGGCAAAATCAGCGGCATCTACATGGAAAATTGCGCAAAGTTCGAGGCGCTCGAACTCGTAGCCTGCGCCGATCTCGACCTGAACCGGGCGCAGGAGCAGGCCAAGCAATATAACGTCCCCCGTGCCTGCACGGTCGACGAGCTGCTGCAGGATCCTGACATCCAGATCGTGATAAATCTGACGATTCCGGCGGCCCATGCCGAGGTTTGCCTGAAAGCGCTGGAAGCCGGCAAACATGTATACGTGGAGAAGCCGCTGGCTGTGACCCGCGAGGAAGGCTTGGCCGTTCTCGCAGCGGCCCGCGAGCGCGAGCTGATGGTTGGCAGCGCGCCGGAAACGTTCTTTGGTGCCGGAATCCAAACGGCACTGAAGCTCATCCAGGACGGGGCGATCGGCCGGCCGGTCTCGGCAGCGGCGTTTATGATGAGCCGCGGCCATGAGTTTTGGCATCCGGACCCGGAATTTTATTACGCCAAAGGCGGCGGCCCGATGTTTGATATGGGCCCCTACTATTTGACCGCACTCATCCAGCTGCTGGGTCCTATTAAGCGGATCGCCGGTATGACCGGCAAAGCGCTGGAGCAGCGCACAATCACCAGCGAGAAAAAGTACGGGCAAAAGATTCAGGTCGAAGTCCCGACCCATGTCACGGGCACGCTGGAGTTTGCGCAAGGCGCTATTGCTACGCTCACGACCAGCTTTGATATTTTTGGCGGCAGTACGTTACCGCCGATCGAAATCCACGGGACGGAAGGCACCTTGCTCGTTCCCGATCCTAACTCCTTTGGCGGCCCGGTGAAGCTCCGCCGGATCGGCGAGGAAGCCTGGACCGAGGTGCCGCTCCTGCCCGGCTACGCCGAGAACAGCCGCGGCATCGGCCCGGCCGATATGGCCAGCGCTTTACTGCACGGGCGTCCGCACCGCGCCACCGGCGAGCTTGCCTACCATGTGCTTGAGGCCATGTGGGGCTTCCACGATGCTTCCGATGCGGGAAGCTACTATGAAATGCAGAGCACTTGCACCCCGCCGGCAGCGTTGCCGCTGGATCTAAAGCCGTATCGGCTCGACTAACCGGACACCGGCACTAAGCCAAAACGAAACGCCAAGAAACCCCGACTTGATCAAGTTCGGGGTTTCTTTTTTTTGCGAATAGCCCAATCTCTGCACCCCATATCGTTGTTGAACAGCGATGATGGAGAGGAATGGGGAGAACGATGGCTGAGCGAATACAACAACCCTTTATTTTTGTGTCGATCCGGGCATCAACAACGATTCGAAATTTCATTATTCTGGATCTGATCACCGGAAACCGGGTTGTACTACCTGATCAAGCTGGCGACCGCCAGCGTGCTGCTGGGCTCAATGGGAAGCGCCGTGGGAACAGAGGTCATGAAGCGGATTCCCGTGATGAGGCTGTTCCAAATGAATCGCAGCATCATGCCTGTAAAAAAAGGCTGACCGCCGACTCACCGGCGATCCGCCTTTTTTCATCCGGCGGGTTCCACCCCGCCGAGTATTACAACACCGCCGACGTACCGCCGTCGATGTTGACCGCTGTGCCCGTCACATATGACGCCGCTTCGGACACCAGGAAGGCGATGACCTTCGCCGCCTCCTCCGCCTGACCGATTCGGCCTAGCGGGATGCCATGGCGAGGATCCGTTGCAAATTGCTCCCAAGTGAGCTCGGGCGCGGTTTGACGCCATTTCCGTTCGATTTGGTCGCTGCGGACAAGCCCGATGCACACCGCGTTCACGCGGATCCGGTCGGCCGCCAAATCCTTGCTCATCGCCTTCGTTAACGCCAACCCCGCTGCCCGGCTGACCGATGTTGGCAATGAGGAAGCCCCAGGTGTTTTGCCGCCTATGGCAGTGACGTTCAGAATCGCTCCGCCCCCCGCTTTACGCAGATGGGGGAGCGCTGCCCGGGAGAAATTCACCGCGCCAAGCAGCTTCAGGTCCAAGTCCGCGCCCCAAGCTTCGGCCTCCACCTTCTCAAACGGGGCCGCCGCCGAGGTGCCTGCATTATTTACGAGAATATCGAGTCCGCCAAAATGCTGGGCCGCTTGCTCAACAACCCGGCGGGCGTCATCGCCCGAAGTGACGTCGGCGACAAGGACAAGCGGTTCCGTCCCCGTCTTCTCGCGGATGGCCGCAGCCGCTTCCTGCAGCGGCCCTTCGTTCCGCGCCACGATGGCGACCTGGGCGCCTTCCGCAGCCAACGTGAGGGCGGTTGCCAGCCCAATGCCTTTGCTGCCGCCGGTAATGATTGCCCGTTTCCCTCTCAATCCAAGATCCACGCGAATCCCTCCTCGACGATATTTTTATGATCAACGTGTATTGATTAGGATCATCCTTTGGCCTTCAGATACTCCGCTTTATAAGCAGCGGCTTTCTGGGCGATCAACGACAAGTCGCCCCGCTTCACCGCTTCGTTTGTCAAATCCGAGCCGATCCCCACAGCGACCGCGCCCGCTTGGATCCATTCGCCGAGGTTCGCCAGCGAGACCCCGCCGGTTGGCATAATATTTGCCTGCGGCAACGGCCCTTTGATCGCCTTGATCATCGACGGGTCGTACAAATTGCCCGGGAACAGCTTCACGATGTCCGCCCCCAGCTCCAGCGCCTCCTGGATTTCCTTGATCGTCATACATCCAGGCATGACCGGGATCCGGTACCGGTTACACAGCATCACCGTGTCACGATTCAAGGAAGGCCCAACGACGAACTGAGCGCCGCTTAAGATCGCAGCCCGCGCCGTTTCGGGATCCAGCACCGTGCCCACGCCGATGATCGCATAACGGGATTCGTCCTGGGCGTCCCAGCTGTATTTACGCGCCAATTCCTCGATCGCCCGCAAAGCAAACGGAACCGTCATCGTCACTTCGATGACCTTAATCCCGCCGGCAATGGCCTGCTCGGCCATTTGTACGACTTCCTCCGGGGTTTCTCCGCGCAGGACGGCGACAACGCCTTCCTGTACGATTTTTTGCACAAGCTGCAGCTTCTTCATTCCCTAACCCTCTTTCTCCTAATCGTTGTACTTTTTGCCCCTTACAATGAAAAAGAATACGACTCCAAATCCACACGCTCGCCGTTTACCCATCGATCCCCTGGAAGCCCGGGACCTTTGACGCTTAGAGTAAGCTGGACTCCCTCGGCATAGGTGGTATAGGAGGCATCGATCCGACCGGTCCTATCGTCGGCTGTGAAGCGTGGGGCGTGGGACTTCATAGTTAATACGAAATCGTCTAGACCCGCGATTCCCCGCTCGCCTGCTTCCGGAAGGCCCATCGCTTCCACCACAACACCAACGTAGCGGCCTTCCGCCTCGACCTGGAGATAGCCGTCCCGCTCCCGCACCTGATAATCACTCGACACATATACGGCAAAAAACGTCTCTTCAACCTTTCCGAATATACCATTCGCTGTAAATCGCCATTCTCCTTCCGGAAGCACGCCATTGACCTGCCCAGGCACACCCTCCGGCAGCGGGTAGACCGCCACCACGACGTTGTGATAATACAACACTTCCGTCCATTCGCTCTGATGGCGCGGGTCGTAGCCGCTAAGATCATACCCTTTGCCGGGATGGAAAAAATACAGCTGATTTCCTTTCTCCCCGCGGACCGGCAAGCTGTACAGCCAACGTAGCTGCTCATTGTCGAATTCCTCGACTCTCTCCCACAGCCCACCTGCCGCGAAGTGGTTGGTCAGATAGGCATAGGAATGCAGCCGCTGCTTGACGCCGCCGATCTCCTTGAGGATGGCCGCCTTGGACTCGGCAGGCTTACTTCGCTCCAATGCCCGCAGCCGAGCTGACGCAGGAGCTTCATAGAATAGAAGCCCGGCATACTCGGTGCGCGGCATCGCTTCCGGCAGCTCGAAATCGCCGAATTGCACATAATCGTGCAGCACGTTCGCATCCCGCGGCGCATCATGCAGCCAACCGCGGGCATGGGCACCAACCCATGATCCCTTGAAATAATAGGTGGCCCGAAGGGTCCATAGATGATTTAACATCTCAGACAGCTCGGCCTTTACCTCCGCATCGCCCATCAGCGCCCAAGCGCAGGTGAACGCCTGAACCCAGTGCCAAAACCACGGCAACGCGCCGTATTCGGCCATACCCTTAAGCCGTAAACGGGCCAACGTTTGCCGTAAGCATTCCCTGCCGTCCGCGAACAATGTCGCATCTCCGTAACGCTGCCCCAAGATCAGCTTCGCGGCCGTATACTTCGCCTCATGATGGTTGTATTCCCGTAAAGGTTTGCGATAGAAGCCGCTGCGATAGACATGCGACAACGCGTCCTCGAAGCGGGCGGCCAACTCCGGGCTCAGCTCTTCCCCATAGCAGTGCATGAAATACGCCATCAAGCTGCCCATGAGCTCGACCGGGAGCACATGCGGCTTGGCCCGCTCCGGTGTCGGATCCAATCCGAGCGGCCAGTGTCCATATGTCGGGCTGGACGTCTCCTGGTCCTGCAGCTGAAGCACGCGCAGCAGCACCCGCTCCGCCAGCCGCCGGCCTTCCGTCCGATCAAACGGCGGCGTTTCGTCCGGATCTACGGCGGCAGCAAATAAATAGGAGGCGTAATAATAGTTGTCCCGGATATCGCCATGAAACCACAGTCCGCTGTCCAGAAGCGGCTGCCGCCAGGCGGTTGCTGCGGCTTTTCGGACGATTGTCTTCATTCGAGCTTGATCCAGACTCATCAAAACGTACCCCTTCCCCCACATCCTACCATGGTTCCCTCAGCTGCTTAAAGCCGGTGAATCCACGATTTCCTACGGTAAACTTCCGAATTCCGGCATCTTCATCCTAGATGGAGCAATATGGTGTGCCCTCTTGCCAAATGAACCTAAATGGATTAATCTGAACGTATATGAACATTATACACCAAAATGAACGTGTAAAGGAGAGATTTTACATGGAACGTCGTTACGCTTCGCATCCCCAAGAGGTCAAGCAATTTGATACCGACCGTTTACGCAAGGAATTCCACATTCCTACCTTGTTTACGCCGGATCGATTGGAGCTGGTGCTCACGCACGAAGACCGGCTGATTATCGGCGGCGCGGCTCCGGTGCAGCAGGATGTCAAACTGGAAACGGATCTCAAGGAGCTAGGCGTCTCCTACTTCCTCGAACGGCGCGAGCTTGGAGCCATTAATGTTGGCGGACCAGGATCCATTATTGTCGACGGAACGGAATACGAGCTGAACAACAAGGATTGCTTGTACGTCGGCAAGGGTTCGCGTGAAGTGATTTTCCGAAGCAAGGATGCCTCGAAGCCAGCGAAGTTCTATTTGAATTCGGCACCGGCCCACAAGGAATTCCCTACGGCAAAAACAACGCTGGCGGAAGCGGAATCCGGAGCGCTTGGTTCGATCGAAAATTCCAATGAGCGCACGATTCACCGGTTCATCCACGAGAACGGCATTCAAAGCTCCCAACTCGTGATGGGGATGACTCAGCTCAAGACCGGCAACATGTGGAATACGATGCCTGCCCATGTCCATCCGCGCCGGATGGAGGCTTATATGTACTTCGATCTGGCAGAGGACGCTGTCGTCTTTCACCTGATGGGCGAGCCCAACGAAACCCGGCATATCGTTGTGCGTAACGAGCAAGCTGTCATCTCGCCGAGCTGGTCGATTCACAGCGGGGTAGGAACCAGCAATTATACGTTTATTTGGGGCATGGCCGGCGACAACAAAGCTTATGCGGACATGGACGCCGTTCCGATGAAAGACTTGAGATAAGAAAGACAGTACTGACGCATGAAACTGAGATGTAACATTTGACGCGGGTTTTCATAGATCGTCGAAAAAACTTTTTCGCAATCCCGTGCTGGACAAGGCAAAAACACTATGCGATAATAGTGTGGGAACCTGTGGGGGGGGGCGAAATCTTTATGACTCAGGACTCGGAGCTGTTAGCTGGACGGATATTTACCAAGCAAGAGTTGGAAGATATCAAGTACATCGTACGCCGGTTCAAGCACTTAACCCGAACAGAGTTGGCACATACCATCTGTGAGGGGCTTGAATGGTTCGCTCCTAACGGAAAGTATAAGCGAGATGCCTGTATGGCATTGCTTGAGAAGTTGGAAGCCAAGGGTGAGATTGTTCTTCCGGCAAAGCGGAAGACGGTCGTTCGTAATCCTTATGTTCCTTTCGCGCAAAGTGATGAACTTCAGGAGCAAGCAGTTCTTTCCGGCACTGTATCTCAATATGCCCCAATCGCTTTGGAACCCGTTCAAGACCAAGCCGATGTTCGCCTTTGGAACAGTTTCATTGAACGTTACCACATGCTGGGCTACAAACGCCCGTTTGGCGCCCATCAGCGCTACTTTATCTGGTCAAGCGCCGAACCGAAGCGTCGGCTCGGATGTCTGCTGTTTTCTGCGTCGGCATGGGCCTTGGCTGAACGCGACAACTGGATTGGCTGGAGCAGGGAAGACCGCAGCCAGCGTTTGCATCTGGTCGTGAACAATACTCGGTTTCTCATCTTTCCATGGGTGAAGATCAAGAACCTGGCGAGCAAAGCGCTGGCGATAGCATCATGCCAAATCGTCGTCGATTGGCAGGAGCGATACGGCTATGCACCCGTACTGCTGGAGACATTCGTGGACACGGCGCATTACGCAGGGACGTGTTACCGGGCGGCCAATTGGATCGATCTTGGTCTTACCGCCGGACGGGGGCGCATGGACCGAACACACGAGCATGCGCTAAGCCGGAAACGCATCTTTGTCTATCCGCTGCGGCGGGATTTTCGAGCGCAGCTGTGTTCGCTGCCCGTATCCGGGGGTGAGCGGGATGAGTAAACCGGTGTCCGCAGCCCAGTTACGCCGCAAAGCCAAAAGAAGAAGCCAGAAGATGCTCCGAGTCCGTCAGCAGAAGCAGGGCATAGCCATGCCGCGTAAAGCAACGCTTCCGAATCGCAACAGCATATGGAAGACGCCGGAAGAGGAAAAGGCGGGAAGACAGCAGGCGGTGGAGGGAACCCTGAACGTATTCCGGCAACTGCTGCCGGGGCTGCTGCATGACCTGGGGAAGATCGAGGATCCGCGCCATCCCAACAAAGTCAAGCACAAGCTCACCGTGCTGATGCTGTACGGGATACTGGCGTTTGTGTTTCAATATGCGTCGCGGCGGGAAGCCGGACGCGAGATGAGCCGTCCTGTGCTGTACGAGAATCTAAAGGCGTTGTTTCCCGAACTGGAAAGTTTGCCGCATCACGATACGCTGTGCCGGTTGCTGGAGCGGATCGAAGTACAGGAGATTGAGCAGGCGCACCTGAAGCTGCTTCGGCGGCTCATCCGAAGCAAAAAGTTTCGAAACGATCTGGTGAAGAAACGATATCTGATCGCGGTAGACGGCACACAAAAATTGGTGACGCAAACGTGTTTGTCCGAAGAGCAACTGCACCGGAAACCGGGCGGCAAAGAAGAGCCGGAATACTATGTGTATCTGCTGGAAGCGAAGCTGGTGTTTCCCAGCGGGTTGGTGTTGCCGCTGATGAGCGAATTTCTGGATAACACGGTCGATGAAGGGAGCAGCAAACAGGATTGTGAATTAAAGGCGTTTTACCGGCTGGCGGCACGACTGAAAGCGGCGTTTCCCCGCTTGCCCGTGACGCTTCTGCTGGATGGCTTGTATGCCAACGGTCCGGTGATGGCGCTTTGCCGCAAAAACCGGTGGGAATTTATGATCGTGCTGCAGAACGATTCGCTGCTGAGCGTATGGAAGGAAGCACATGCGCTCATGAAGCTCCATCCGGAGCAGACCGTCACCCGCACTTGGAAGGGGAGAGCCCAGACATTCCGGTATACGAATGACATCGAATACGTTTATGGCTCCAATGAACGGTTGAAGCAGACCGTACACGTCGTCGTCTGTGAAGAAACGTGGGAAGAAGCAGATGAGCAGGCCAAGATCGTCACGAAAACCTCCCGCCATGCCTGGCTTTCCAGCGAACCGCTCCATGAGCGCAACCTGCATGTGCGTTGCAACGTGATGGCCCGGAGCCGCTGGGGACTGGAGAACGACATCCTGCAAGAGAAACGGCAAGGGTACCAGTACGAGCATGTTTTCGCCTATGATTGGAACGCGATGAGAGGATACCACTACCTTATGCATCTGGCCCATTTGATGAATGAACTGGCCGGACTGGTTGAAGTTGTGGCGGCATTAACTTCTCAGTTCGGCATTCGCGGATTTCTTCGGCTGCTGCGGGAAACGATTGCGAGTCCGTGGTTAGACCTCGTACGGATGCGGGAACTTCAGGAACAGAAGAGGTACCTGCGTTTTGCTTCATGACCTGCAAATGTGCATAAAGAATCCAAGAGTGCGACGCAACACGTCTGTCCATTATAAGGAAAAAAAGTACGCTCAAAGAAGAAAGTACATCACGAGAAGGTGGTGATGCAGCCGTACAGCCGGATATTTTCCGGAAAAGTTCATAGGATACCCCGTAAAAACGGCATTTTAGCCATTCGCAAGACCTACAAACATTTTCATGCGTCAGCTGTGTAAGAAAGAGTGAAAGCTTGCATGAATCCAATTCGACGTTATGAAAAAATTATGGAGGTTCTACTGACGCAAAAGGAAGTGACGGTGGCAGAATTAAGCGAAAGCTTGGGCGTGACCGGCAAGACGATCCGGGAGGATCTCGCCAAGCTGGAGGAGCAAGGGCTGCTGGTGCGCGTACACGGCGGAGCAATGCTCGCCCAAAGCGACCAGTACGGCATTTTGCCGTCCAAAGAGCCGCTGACCAAGCATGCGGAGGAGAAAAGGGACATCGCCCGCCTCGCCCTCAATCACATTCAAGAGGGTGATATCCTCGCACTGGACGGGGGCAGCACAACGCTGGAGATCGCCCGGCGGTTAGAGAATCGCCCGCTTACCGTTGTCACGAACGACGTGTATATCATCAGCGAGCTGGCAGCCAAAGACCAGATTCGTCTGGTCGTCCCCGGAGGCTACCGCGTCCGCAACATGCTGGCCGGTCCCGAATCGGCGGCGTACGTGCGTCAGTTGAATATCCAGAAAGCCTTTATCTCGGCAACCGGCATCCATCCGGAACACGGACTGTCGATTTATACCGGTGATTTGATCGACTTCAAGCGGGCTTTGATCGAAACGTCCCGCGAGGCGATCGCCGTCTTAAACCATCAAAAGTTCGGGCAGACGGCGCTCCGCACCTTCGCCTCGCTGAGCGAGATCTCGCGTATCCTCACCGATCGGGGCCTACCCGCAGAGTCTGCACTACCGTATGAACGTGCCGGCGTAACGATCGAATACGCAACGAAATAAACGAAAGCGGTTTGATGGGAGGAGCGTAAACATATGCATCAACTTTTTGACTTAACGGGCAAAACCGCCCTGGTTACCGGGGCTTCCGGCGGACTAGGCCAGGGGATTGCAGTCGGACTAGCCGAAGCCGGGGCCGACGTCGTATGCGTCTCTCGCACCAGCAGTGCTGAAACGGTCAGCCAAATTACAGCCTTAGGCCGGAAAACGACGGAAATCGTTGTCGACCTCAGCGAGCATGACAAGCTGCAGGAAACCTTTGATGAAGCGCTCCAATTAACGGGGGCGGTCGACATTCTGGTAAACAACGCCGGGATTATCCGCCGGACACCAGCGAAGGATCACAGCGAAAAGGATTGGATCGACGTCATCCAACTGAACTTGAACACCGTGTTCTTGCTCTCGCAGATCGCCGGACGCCATATGATTGAACGCGGCAGCGGCAAAATCATTAATATCTGCTCGATGCTCTCCTACCAAGGCGGGATCAACGTGCCCGGCTATACGGCCAGCAAGCATGGGGTCGCCGGCTTAACGAAGGCATTCGCCAACGAATGGGCTTCCTATGGCGTACAGGTGAATGGCATCGCACCCGGCTACATGGTAACGGACAATACCGCGCAAATCCGGGCCGACGAGAACCGGAGGGCTTCGATCACGGATCGGATTCCTGCCGGGCGTTGGGGAACGCCGGAGGATCTAAAAGGGCCGGCCGTCTTCCTCGCCTCCGCCGCCTCAGACTATATGAACGGCCATATCCTTTGCGTTGATGGAGGATGGATGGCGCGGTAATATCATCGAATTTCGCCTGCCTTATTGGCAGGCTTTTTCTATGATGGGGCATTTCGTAATCTTGCTTTTCCTTTCGCTTCCCGTGGCGCCGTGATCTTGGTCAAGGTATACTAGGGCTGGGGGTGAAGCCATGACAATCCATACCGGGTCCCGGACTTACCAGACCGCAAACGATGCCCAGTGGCAAGCGATTCTCGCCAATGATGCTGCACAGGACGGCCAATTCTTCTACGCGGTGGTCAGCACGGGCATCTTCTGCCGCCCGTCCTGTAAATCAAGGCCGCCTAAGCGGGAGAACGTTCTCGTCTTTGCTACTGCGGAGCAAGCGCGTGCTGCCCATTTCCGCCCCTGCAAACGCTGCAAGCCGGAAGGACAGCGGTTGCCAGATCAGGAATGGGTCGAACAGATCGCGGACTATATCAACCGCCACTACCAAGACAAGCTCACCCTGGAGACGTTGGCTGAAGCGTGCCACGGCAGCCCGTACCATCTGCAACGAACGTTCAAACGGGTCATGCGAATGACGCCAACGGAATACCTGGTGCGACGGCGAATCGATGAGGCGAAGCACGCTTTGGCTGAATCTGAATCGCAGCGGACCGTTGCTGAGATCGCCCAAGAAGTGGGGATTGGCAGCGCCGCCTATTTGATCACCCTGTTCAAGAAAATCACCGGCATCACGCCTAACGAATACCGCAAAATGCAAACGGAGGTGTAAGCTCCATGACAATCGTTCAGTCCCCGCCGTTATACTGGTCACAGCTCCAGGAACCTGCTTGGAGCCTATATCTCGCCGCTACCGAACAAGGCCTGGCGTTCGTTGGCTCATCCGGCGGTTCTTTTGAGGAGCTGACCGCCTGGGCGGGCCAACGTTTCCCCGGCCGTCTGCTTGCGCAAGATGACCGCCGGCTGGCTCCCTATGCTTCCGAGCTGGCGGCCTATTTTCGCGGTGAACTCCAACGTTTTACCCTCCCTTTCGACTTGCACGGAACTCCGTTCCAGCAAGACGTCTGGCAGGCGTTATGCTCGATTCCGTTCGGGCAAACCCGCTCTTACTCCGACATTGCTGAGTCGATCGGTAAACCCGCTGCCGTCCGTGCAGTAGGCACGGCGATTGGGGCGAATCCGCTGCTTATCACGATTCCATGCCATCGCGTGATCGGCAAGAACGGGGCGCTTACCGGCTACCGCGGCGGCCTGGAGATGAAGATGCGGCTGCTGGAGCTGGAACATGCCGCTTTAGGCGGAGGCGGGCGGTGAATCCCAACGGCCACCCGCGGGTAGTTGCCGCCTATATGACGCCCAAGACACTGCTTAATATAGGGACCGGATTCCTGTCCCACTACTCTCATTCGCTGAGGCTGGGCATCCGCTCGATCTATGAACAGCTGGGCCTCGAATCCTGGTATTCACCGGACGCCTACCGAATCGTGTATGAGCGCCTGCTGCAAGTTTTTCCCGATCATCAAGTATTTCTTAGTCAGGAGGGGTTCGCCCCATAAGTAAGCAAAACCGCCGGAGACGAGGCTCCCGCGGTTTTATCATTACCTAAGAAAATGATCACGTTAACATTAAAGCCCAAACGACAACCGTTCACAGCAAAGGATCCAGCCCTTTACCGCTCCACATGCCCTTTGCCGGACAAGAGACGTTCAATCTCCGCCGCACTTGGCAACCCTTCCCAGTCACCAACAGCCTGAATGACCTGAGCGCCAACCAGATTCCCCAGGCGAACGGCCTCAATCATGCTGTACCCGCGTACGACTCCAGCCAGAAATCCGGCGCAAAATCCGTCGCCCGCTCCCACCGTATCAATCACCTGTTCCACTTTAAAATACGGCACCGGGTTCAGCTGCCCTTGCTCCAGCACGTAGGTGCAGTCGTCTCCGCCTTTGATGATACTGATCGCAGACAACTCCTGCAGCTTGCCGATGATCGTATCCATCGAATTTGTCTCGTACAACAGCTTTAACTCATCCAGTCCCGGCAGGAAATAATCCGCTTTCATCGCCAGCGGCAGCAAAACCTTACGCGCGTCCTCAATGCTCCACAGCTTCAATCGCAAGTTCGGATCGAAGCTCACCTTCACCCCATGCCGCTTGGCGATATCCACCGCCGCATGGGCCGTTTCCACGCAAGAAGCGCTAAGCGCCGGCGTAATGCCCGTCAGATGCAGGACCTTGGCTCCGGCGATGTACGATTCGTCCAGATGCTCCGGTCGCATGAAGCTGGCCGCAGATAACTTGCGGTAGTAATAGACCGAGCTTTTGCCCGCCACGTTCTCCCGTACCATCATGCCCGTAGGGGCTTCATCCGTCAACATCGCACGGGATACGTCAACGCCTTCGCCGCGGATCGCCTTCAGGATACGCCGGCCAAACGGATCGTCCCCCAGGCGGCCGCACCATCCGGAAGTTTGGCCCAGCCGTGCCAATCCGATCGCTACATTGGACTCCGCCCCCCCAAACGATGGAGAGAGAGCGCTTGCATATTCGAGCCCTTTGCCCCCTTCCGCGATCAATAAAGCCATGCTTTCGCCAAAGGTGACCACCTCGGGGCTTCCCGGGTTCGGACGAGATTCACTTAACTGCTGCATGTTCAGATTCACACCTTCTTTTGGAGTCAATTTACTACCATTATCTCATGTCCGGACTCGGAAAACTATCAAAAAAAAAGCCAATCCATCGATACGGGTTCCCCCGGATGAATTGACTTGGTCCCTGCCAAACTGCATCTTATGTTCTGGTGTCTTATTAACCCCCTACTCCGTTTTCGTACACTGTAATAGGGCCGTTGTGACTGATGCTGCCGAATACTCCAGAACCTAAACTAATCAACAAAGCGAACGCCACTGCCCACTTCCACAACCTTCAACACCTCCCTCATCAAAGATTCGTACTGCTGGAGTTGCACTTGTGTCGCGAAGCTTCGATGTTGCTCGAATAGCGGAACCATTTTTATGAAAAATTCCTTGTTATTCAGAGAAACCGCGTATTGGAGCGCGTAAATCAACTTCTCCAAACCTTCCTCAATCTCCTGTTTGCGCAGCAGATAAATCGCCAGCTGATAGTTAAGGTCCAAGAAGCGGTCTTTATTTATAGCGGAAACATAGTGATTGGGATAAAGGCTATATAAATCCGTATTCATCGGAAACTCTTTTAATACGTCGTCAATTAGAAAACCGTTGATGTTCGCGGCTTCGACAATGATCCTCAGGCTCGGCAGCACTTCATACGGATGCTCTCTGAGCATCTGGATATATTCCGGAAGAATCGCTTGGTTCCCATTTAAAATTTCCAGATTGTAGCGGTTCGCTCTGGCCCAGACTTTAAATTTCTCCACTTCTTTGAAGCCCGTTTCGTCCAAGCCCTCAAACCAGCTTAAATCCGCGTATTCAGCAACACACTGCAGCGCTTCCTCATACCTGCCCAGATGCTCCAATGCCGCGCCCTTCAGCAGATATCCTTGGCCATAGTAAACCACCAGGTGACGCTCACAACGCAGCTCCCGATCCCATTGAGCAGAGGAGGCCTTCCAGCTCGTTTCATAGATTCGGCGGGCCAGCGTTTGCAGCTCCTCGGCAAATCTCACGACATACATCCATTTTTGCAATGCGTAATAGGTGTTCCCTAATTGCAGCAGCCCATCGAGCTGAAGATCCTCAGGAAGTCGGTTGCGATAGGGCTCGAACCAGGTGGCAGTCCGCAGGTTGGATTCCGCGTCATCCCCCAGATTCATCCGGAACAGGCGGTATTGGCTGATTGCCAGTCGTTCTGAGTGCTGGTACTTCTCGTTTTCGCAGACGGAATGGTAGAAGAGCTTTGCAGCATCGCGGTATCCTTCTTCGTAAAGCTCCTCCCCCAGATCAAAAATCATCGGAAGATACGATAAGTCCTCGGTTAAGCGAGATAACACTTGATCAATGCAAGCCAATTCGCCGATCTCCGCGCAGCGATGCAGAAACGCTTTTAACCTTCGACGGTTGGGATGGTCTGAATCGATACATTCCTCCACATACAAGGGATAATACGACCCGATCGGCTGTTCCAGCGCTTGGGTGATCAGGTCCAACTGACCGATAGAGATCTGTTTAGGGGGATTTCCGTTCAAGATGGCGCTGAGCGTTCCCCGGTTAATTCCCGAACGGCGAGAGAAGCTGTGCAAGGAATAGCCCTTCCTTTCCAGCTGATCGCTGATCACGGAACGAATCGTGGGTTCTTTCATGGAATCTCCCTCCTTTGCGATCTCCTTATATTTTTACACATTATACGGAACTCCGAACAAGCGGTCAATTCAAAGAGAAGAGCCTCCCGTGATCGGGAAGCTCCCACTGTCGATGCTAGACTTCCAAGATGGAAGGCATAATATGCGGCGTCCGGCCCACTTCTTTGGCAAAATACCGCCGAAGTTGCTGCTGCGTCGCGCGCAGCCAGGCGTTATGATCGTAAGGCTCCTTCTCGCCAAGGCGGTTCAGGTTCCGCTTCAACAGCGCCTCCGCCCGCCGCAGCAACGGTCTGGCATCTTGCATATAAACGAAACCGCGCGAGACGATGTCTGGTCCAGCCAAAATTTGCCGTGTCTTACGGTCGACTGTCATGACGACGATGACAATCCCTTCCTGAGCCAGCTCCATCCGTTCGAGCAACAGGGTGTCTTCATGGGTAGGACGCATTTCCCCGTTACTGATGAGCACTTGTCCTGAAGGAATCGTGCGCCCGCGTTTGGCTCGGTTCCGGTACACCGACAACGTATCCCCGATGTTCATGATGAAGATGCGATCCTCAGGAATTCCCGTTTGCAGCGCCAAATCGCGATGGCTGAGCAGCATCCGGTACTCGCCGTGGATCGGAATGAAATATTTAGGCCGAATAAAGCTGAGCATCAGCTTCAGATCCTCCCGGCAGCCGTGCCCGGACGTATGGATATCGAAGATCGAGCCGTAAATGACGTTGGCACCTGCGCGAAGCAGCAGGTCGATGCTGCGGTTAATATTTTGCGCATTGCCAGGAATCGGCGAGGATGAGTAAATTACCGTGTCTCCCGGATAAACCTGGACATTCCGATGCGCACCCGAGGCAATTCGGCTGAGCGCCGCGTTAGGTTCACCTTGGCTGCCGGTGCAGACAATAAGGATCTGCTCCTCCGGGTAACGGTCGATGTGCTTCACATCGATCAGCATCCCTTCCGGAACGCGGATATAGCCCAAATCCTGACCGATGGCGAATACTTTTTCCATACTGCGGCCGATAACTGCAATTTTGCGGTTGACGATCGTGGCCGCTTCTACCACCTGTTGAAGCCGATGCACGTTCGAGGCGAAGGTGGCGAACAAGATCCGCCCCCGGCAGCCGCGGAATGACTCCAGGATGGCGTCACCAACCCGGCGCTCCGAAGGGGTAAAGCCTTCTTTCTCACTGTTGGTGCTGTCAGCAAGCAATGCCAACACGCCTTCTCCCCCGACGCTGGCCATCTTAAACAGATCCGCCGGACGGTCCTCCGGGGTGAAGTCGAATTTGAAATCACCGGTATGAACGATAGATCCGTAAGGAGTATCCACGACAATGCCAAAGGCATCGGGAATGCTGTGTGTCGTCCTGAAAAAATGCACGGCCAGATGCTTAAAAGCATACCGATCATTTTCGTGGAACACATGCAGCTCTGCTTGCCCAAGCAACCGATGCTCCTCCAATTTGGCTTTCACTAAGCCAATTGTTAACGGGCCGCCGTAAATCGGCAGCTGCAGTTGGCGCAACACATACGGGATCGCACCGATATGATCCTCATGACCGTGAGTCAGGAAAAGCCCTTTCATTTTATGCTTGTTCTCAATCAGATAACTGATGTCCGGAATAATGCAATCAATGCCCGTCAAACGGGAATCCGGGAACTTAAGCCCCGCGTCAATCAAAATGATTTCGTCTCTGAACTCGATGCCATACATATTTTTTCCGATTTCCCCGATCCCGCCGAGTGAAAAGATCCGGACAGGTGGAGGTGACGGCTTCGAACGCCGATTTGTCTTAACTGATTTAGTTGCTGCTACATTCATTAGGTCGATAATCCTCTCTGAAGAGTTCGTTCAATGGGTTCATAAGAATTATACTGAATTATGAGCACAATAACTATTTAGGGCTTGCTGAATAATCAAAAAATCCTTATCTCACAAGGGTTTAGAGGCACTTTTGTCGAATTCATCTGCAAAGAAAACACGGAAAATCGGTAAAAAACCTTGCAGATGGAGTGAGCGAAAGTGTTCGTGCTGAATCGAGATATGGCAGACTTGTTGGAAAACTTCTATTTGCCCTTTGGCGGAAAATTAAATCCAACCAATCGGTGGGTGCAGCTTGCGGCGATCATCCCTTGGGACAAAGTAGAAGAGAAATATGTGAGCTCGTTCAAGTCCCCAGCCATCGGCCAAAAGGCATACTCGGCACGTATCGCCCTCGGCTCGCTCATCATCAAAGAGCGCCTTGGTTTAAGTGACCGCGAGACCACCTTACAAATCCAGGAAAATCCATATTTGCAGTTCTTCTTGGGCTACACCGCGTATGTCGATAAAGTGCCGTTTCATCACTCCCTGCTCACGCATTTTCGGGAACGGCTCGGCTTGGAAATCCTAGCTGAAGTCAACGACTGGATCGCCCAAGCCGCGCTGCAAGCAGAGCGAGAGGTCGAGGCGAAACCGAAATCGTCCAAGCGAGATCGCGATGACGACGACAACGACGCGGGCGGCTCGCAGCTCACCATGGAGGTAGGGGACGCTTTCTCTATTCCCGAGGAGCCCCCTGTTGTGGCGAAGAAACCCCGCAACATGGCGAAAAAGCTACACGTCCTGCCATCTACAGCCGCACCGACAGCGGAAGTCATGAACAAGGGCACCCTCATGCTGGATGCGACATGCGCGCCTGCGGACATCAAGTATCCGACTGACTTGGGGCTGCTGAATCACGCCCGTGAAATCCTGGAAGACATCATCGACGTGCTGCACCGTCCCCATGTCGGAGCGATGGAGAAGCCGCGCACGTACCGCGAGAAAGCCAGAAAATCGTACCTGAGTGTTTCCAAGCAACGCAAGGCATCGGGCAAGGTGATCCGCAAAGCGATCAAAAAGCAACTTGGCTACGTGGGACGGAATCTGCGGATTATTGAAGCCCTCTTGAAGTATACGCCTCTCACGGAACTGAGCAAAAGACACTATCGCCAGCTTCTGATCATCTCGGAGCTCTACCGTCAGCAGCGCGAAATGCTAGAGAAGAATACGCATGTCGTCGCCGATCGCATCGTGAGTATCGAACAGCCGCATGTACGTCCGATGGTTCGAGGCAAAGCTGGAGCGAACGTGGAGTTCGGCGCCAAAATCGCCGTCAGTCTGGTGGACGGTTACGCTTGGATCGAAACGGCACAATGGGACAGCTTCAACGAGGCAACCACGCTGCAAGCATCGGTGGAAGCGTACAAACAGCGATTCGGGTATTATCCCGCCGTCATTCTAGCCGATAAAATCTACCGCAATCGAGACAACCTGAACTATTGCAAAACGCTAGGGATTCGCCTTAGTGGCCCGAAGCTCGGCAGACCCTCGAAAGAGCAAAGTGAAGTCGCCGATCGTCGGCAAGAGCGCCAGGACGCTGTACAGCGTAATGCGATCGAAGGAAAATTTGGAGAAGGCAAGCGCAAATTGGGCCTAGGTCGCATTCGGGCGCGTGGCGCCGAAACCAGTTTGACCGTCATCGCCCTTCAGTTTCTGGTCATGAATCTGGAGCGGCGACTGCGTGTTCTCTTTTTGCATTTTTTCAGACTGCTTGGGTTTAGAGACTTGCGTTGGGTGTAGATGGAACGAATATTGTTCAGCAAGCCCTATTTAATTTTTACAATTCTCCACTGAACCAGATGAATTTACTGCAGAACCTTCACGAAAAGAGGAATTTTGCATAAAAAAGGAAGACAACAAAAAAAGAGCCGTGCATCAACACCGGCTCCTTTGGCAGTGGCTCCATCAACGGATTATACACTTTTCTTTAACTTGCTGATTAATTCCTCATATGTATCGATGACTTGCGGCGTTGCAAAGTTCCTGTATCGTTCGAATAGCTCTACATATTTAACCATGACAGCTCGGTGTGAATTGTTTAATTGATTGAACTGTTCCAAGCTTTTAAGTAAGTAACGAAACCCCTCCGGGTACTTACCTCGGCGGAGATCATAATCGGCTAATTCGATATAAAGTTGGGAGATCCGATCAAGAATAAACTGCGGGCTGTACATTCCCGTAGTCAAGGGCTGATGATCTAAAGCAGCCAAATCTTCTTTAAACCGTTCAAGGATATGTTCAATCGAGAAGTCATGCCGATTGGCGTTTTTAACCAGATTGAAGATCATGAGGATCTTGTCCGCTTGTCTGTTTTCGCAGTAGGTGACATATTCATCGAGTACCGTAATATCCCCGGAGGAAAGCCGGGTTATAAGAGCGTTTGCATAGGCCCATTCACGAAACAGGTTCCGCCAATGTAACGTTTCCGGATCGTTTTCCCGCACCCAACTTAGATCATGATAGCGTTGGATATAAAGTAAGGCTTGGTCATATTCCCCCCGCAAATTATGTACACTCCCAAGCAGCAAATAGGAATACGCCAAATAGTAAAACAAAGGTCTAGTTGTCTTCCGTTGCAAGATCTTTCGCTTCTGTTCCGAAAAGTAATACACTTTGGCCTTGTGCTCCAATCGTTGAGCAATACTCTCCACCCTATCCCATCGGTTTAAGGCACGATAGGTATTGGCCAGATCCCTTAACGCATCGAGTTGACTCGCTTCATCCAGTCGCTCAATATACGGTTCGAACTGGATCGCTGACTGATAGTTTTGATCCTGATTCGTCCCTTGACCGATCAGGAATAAACGATATTGGCAAAGGGCCAACCGTTCGGAGTGCTGCTTGCGCTCGGTCATCGCCACATTTTCGTATAAGATCCCCGCTGCTTCATATTCGCCCTTCTCGTACAATTCTTCGGCCAAATCAAATAAAAGTTGAGCATAAAGCGGGTTGTCCAGCAATAATCCAACGATTTCCCGAATGCGATCAAACTGGCCCAACTCCGCGCAGTTATGAATTAGTGGTTTTACTCTTCGCCAATCCGGATCCTTCTCGTGCAGATACTCGCTGATATAAGTCTTATAGAAATGGCCTCTCGGAAATCCCAGCACCATGGTGATCCGTTCTAATTGATCTACAGCCAGCGGACGGTTTCCGTTCAGAATGGAGCTTAACGTCCCTGGGTTCAGTTCAAGCTGCTTGGCCAATTGAGTGAGATTTAGCTGGTGTCGCACCATATATTCTTCTATTGCAGCGACAATAGTGGCACGCGGTTTCAAAGGAATCCCCCTCTATTTTGCAAAAAAAACTATTCATCCATGATTTTAGGGGATTATGTCTAATTCGAATAAAATGGAAATATCTGCAACCCTGATTTGTTCAAAAAGACCACTCCTCACAACCTTCAATATGAAAAAATCAACCATCCCAAAGGAATGGTTCAACTTTCTATTTTCAAAATAATATTCCACTCGAATTTTGTCAATAATATGCAATAGAGAACTTATGAATTCTTTTTGATAAAATATTGAACTTTGAATACTCTGCAGTTTGCCCCTCCGCTTGGACTAAACTTAATACGAGAGGTGGCCTCTATGGATGTAGCAAAGCAGGTCGGAAAAAATGTCAGATACTATCGCAAGCTCAAAGGGCTTACGCAGGAACAACTGGCCGAGTCGACGGAAACGTACGGTTCCTACATCGGACGGTTGGAACGCGGGGAGCAAAACGTTCAGCTCGAAACGCTGCATAAAATTGCGGATGCCCTGCAGATCAGCGTATATGCTCTATTTCGCAATCCAGGGTACGACGAGCTCCAGGACCAAACTTGGATTTGGCAGATCGTGCAGCTGCTGCAGGAACAGCCAGCCGAGGAACAAGCGCGTGCGTACCGTGTGCTGAAGGAAATGTTTCGTCAAAAATAAAAGGGTTTAAAACGGAATCGATCCGCTTTAAACCCTTTATTTATGTTCGTCTTAGTCCCACAATCCGCTGCGCTCCACGACCTCCAGCCACCGTTTGGCGATGACATCGTGGCCTGCAGCCGTCGGATGGACGCCGTCCCAGATCCAGTAAGCGGCCTCGGCTTTTTCCGTCGCCGCATCAAACGCATCCTGCAAAGGAACATGCACCGTACCAAACTCTTCAGCCAATTGACGAACGGTATCCTGGTACCGTTTGATCAGGCGCTCCCATTCGGTCCATTTTTCCGCCGTAGCTCCGGTTTTCAAAATAAACGGCTCGCATAACACCAGCTTGGTGTTCGGCAATACTTCCTTCGTCTCCTCCAGCAAGTGACGATACGCCCGTTCGAAACGATCCGTTGCCCCGCTAGGTTCGCCGCTCATTTGCCGCCAGGCGTCGTTAACGCCGATCAGCAGACTAATCACGTCCGGCTTCAGACTGATCGCATCCTCGTTCCATCTTGCGTAAAGGTCGGAGACCCGATCCCCGCTCACGCCCCGGTTAATGAATTTTGGCTGCAAATGCGCGTATTCATGACCTAGCTTCGCGGCGATGATGTAGGCATAGCTGTGGCCCAAAATATGATTCAAATCCGTGCCGCGATCCCGATTTCCGTCTGTAATGGAATCCCCCTGAAACAATACGGTCAACTGCTTTTTCATGCGTTTCCCCTCTTTCCTTCCATGATCTCCGTTTCCCATTATAGCTTTGAGAGACAGCGATCCTCCATGGAGAAATTAGTGCAAAAATACAGTTTTCTTCGCGAACTTCAGCCTTTTTTCGATAAATCCCTGCAAAACTGCAGTTATTTTAGACGGAAAACGTCAAACCCCGAATTGGATAAAAAATTCCTGCACTTTTGCATTTATTTTGCGATTTATGCGGAAAATCCCCAAAAAAACGGCACTTTTGCAGGGATTTGCACTTGGGGCCCCTGATTTGCACTCGGGGCCGTCTACTTCACCGCCACAAAAAAGAGCCGGGCCGCCTCATCCACCGCCTCGACCCACTCGAAATCGGCATAGATGCTGACTTCGCGGAAGCCGCAGCGCAGCAGCTCGCTTTTCATCCATGCCGGGTCGTACGCCCGCTGGATATGCGTCTCTTCGAACCGGCGGTACAATTCCGGTCCCTGCTCCTCTTCCCGGGCGAAGATCGTCAGATGATGCTCGATTTCGTTGCGATGCGCGTTTCGCTCGCAAGTCCAGATATACGACACACTCGGCTCGTCCCAAACAAACGGCTGCTCTTCCTCGTACCGGATCAACGTGTGGGGATGGTGCACATCAAACAGGAACGTCCCTCCGGGCTTCAGCCCTTCGTAGGTCCGGCGGAAGGTCCGAATGATGTCTTCTTCTTCCAGCAAATAGTTCAAGCAATCGCAAAAAGAAATGACGGCGTCGACCGGCTCCGGCACGGACCACTCCGTCATATCCTGCTGCACCCAGCGCACGCTGCCCTCGCGGAGTAACCGGGCGCCTTGGGGCGTGGTTTCCATTTTGCAGCGGGCCACCGCCAGCATGTCGGCGGACAAATCGATGCCGATTACCTCGAACCCGGCATTCACCAACGGAATTGTAATGCTGCCGGTCCCGCAACCGAGATCCACGACCGTCTTTGGCATTCCGTACCGTTCCCAAGCCGTGCGGGCAAACCGGATCCAGTCCGGGTAAGGCATGTCCTCCATCAATTCGTCGTACACGTAAGCAAATTTCCGATAAGATGCCATGGGCTTGCTTGTCACCGCCTTCTGTCTAATTGCTGCTGTTGCTTAAGCTTCCGGCTGCCCGTGATCGTCCGTGCCGGCAACTGGAGACTGCACCAAATAGGTCCAGTTCTCTTTCTGGACAACCTTACCTTCCTTCATCAGCTTGCCGAGCGCCCGCTTGAACGCGGACTTGCTGATGGCAAACCGCTGCTTGATCAGGTCCGGCGGCGTCGCGTCGGAATACGGCATGCTTCCGCCCGGACGACTCTCCAAATACGCGAGAATGCGCTCCGCATCCTGGCCCATGCCGATTTCCTTGCGCGGCGCCATCGACAGGTTCACGCGCCCGTCCTCACGGATATGGGCCACCCGCACCTGGACGCGCTCGCCCAGGCGCAGCAAGCGGCTGCGTTCCGAGGCGTGGATCAAGCCAATCGCCCCGAACCCCAGCACGCCGCCTTGGACGACCACAAACGTCCCCATTTGCAGCGGCTTGTAGACGATGGCGTCGAGCCATTGGTTTTTCCACGAGGTTGGAGCATGGAAAGCAAGGGGAGCCAGATCCTGCTCGCCAGCCAGCTTCGCTTTGAGACGGCCCTGCTTGTCGTGCTCCATGATGACGTACACCTGGTCGCCCACCTGCGGATGAAGCTCCTTCATCTCGGGCAGCTCACGGATCGGCAGCAGCAGCTGACGGCCCAGCCCCATCTCCAGGAAGCAGCCGAGCCGCGGATGCACGTCAGCCACCTCAAGCAGCGCCAGCTCGCCTAGCGTGAGATACGGCTTCTTCATCGTGGCCGCCAAACGGTCCTCCGTATCGTAGAACAGAAACACCTCCACCGTTTCCCCCGGCTTCACCTGGCGTGTCAGCTCGGAGTAATGGAGCAGCACATCTTGCCCGCCTGCACTTAGAAAATACCCGTACGGCGATACCTCGCGATCGATCGGTAAAGAGACGATGGTTCCCGCGACCAGGCTCATACCGTCTCCACGACCTTGGCATCCGACCAAAGCCGCTCAATATTGTAATATTCGCGCTCATCGCGATGGAACACGTGCACGACAACGTCCCCCAGATCCATCAGCACCCAGCGGGCGGAATCCAAGCCTTCGATGCCTCGAATATTGGCGCCAACCTCATGCGCTCTTTTGCGAATCTCGGTGGCAATCGCCTGCACCTGCGTATCCGAGTTCCCGTGGCAGATCACAAAATAGTCCGCAATCAAGGAAATCCCTTTCAAGTCTAGCGCCACGATGTTCATTGCTTTTTTATCGTCTGCAGCTTGCACCGCCAAGTTCATCAATTCATTGGAACTAATCGCCATTCATTCAGCCTCCTTAGATTTTTGTCGGTTTACGATCAAATCGTTACGTGCTAATACCGTCAAAGGAAAGATCGGCTTCCCCTTCTCCAGTAAAAAAGATATCGTCGAGTCAAAGCCCGCGATCAGCGCATCCTCCAAACTTGTTTCCGCCAGCTCGCGAATCCTCTCCACGCCCGGGAACTCGCGCCCCGGCTCGATGTAATCTGCCAGACATACGATTTTGTCCAGCAGCGTCATGCCAACCCGGCCGGAGGTGTGGTAACGGATCGCGTCCAGCACCTCTTCATCCTCTATCCCGTAATCCCGCCTGGAGATGAATGCCCCGACCTCAGCATGCAGCAGCTGCTTGTCGTGATTCAGCAGCTCGGCGTTTAAACCGTTGTCGCGGATGATCGCTTCCTGCTCCTCAATCGGCCAAAACTTGGCCAAGTCATGCAGCAGAGCGGCTAAATCCGCTTTGACCGGATCGGCTCCATACCTCTTGGCCAGAATGACCGCGCTCTCCATCACGCCTTCAACATGCTTCCAGCGTTTGGCGGGCATCCCCGCCGAAACGGAGGCGATCAGTTCTTCACGGCTGTAACCCATACAATCCGCTCCTTGTCATATATTCATACACGGCATCCGGTACCATATATCTGACCGAACGTCCGGCGGATAAGCGGCTGCGGATCAGGCTCGAGGAAATATCAACAAGCGGCATCTCCGCAAGCTGCACCGCCTCCTGAATAAACGGAGGCAGCGCGTCCAGTTCCAGAAAGCTTCCGGGGCGCTGCAGCCCGATAAACGAAATCATCCCGGCCAAATCCTCAATCCCTTCCCATTTCGGAAGGTAATTCACCATATCGGCCCCGATAATAAAATAAAACTCCAGATCGGGATGCAGTGCACGCAGCTCCCGGATCGTATCCACCGTGTAGGACACGCCGCCGCGGCGCAGCTCGATATCCAGCGGCTTAAAGGCGGGATTGCTGTCTATCGCCGCCTCGACCATCTCCAGCCGCTGCTGGCCGCTCACGCCGGCCTGATGCTTATGCGGAGGGATATGGGAGGGCATGAACCAAACCTCTTCCAGATAGTATTGTTCTCTGGCTGCCTCCGCCGCCAACAGATGGCCGAGGTGTATCGGGTCAAACGCCCCGCCCATAATTCCGACTTTTTTCATGTTGCGTTGCCTCCAATAACCTTTGAATGCAGCTCGTTTCAAGGCAGCTCGATTTGCTTATATTCACGAGACTCCTTATATAAAATAATCGTCCGGCCGATCAGCTGTACCAGCTCAGCGCCGGCGCCTTTCGCCAGCTCCTCGGCGATTTCCTGCGGATCGTCCAGATTATTGTTCAGCACAGAGATTTTGATGAGCTCCCGGCGCTCCAGCGCTTCCGAGATTTGCTTAATCATATGCTCGTTGGTGCCGCCTTTGCCAACTTGAAAAATCGGCTGCAGCCCATGCGCTAAACTGCGCAGGTAACGTTTTTGTTTTCCTGTTAACATGTCGTATTCAAGACCCCTTAACATTCAATTATGCGACAACTTGCGTTATTGATTCATGCTCTCCAAGACCGCTGCCCGCATCGCACCCACCGGCGCAATCAGGCCAGTCCAACGCTCAAACGCGTAAGCGCCCTGGTAAATGAACATCCCCAGCCCGCTGTGAATCGTGCAGCCTTTCGCCTCAGCTTGCACCAGCAGCTCGGTCTTTAGCGGATTGTAGATCAGATCGCTGACCACGATCCCCTCCGGGATGAGCCGCGCATCCAACGGACAATCGCTCACGTGCGGATGCATGCCAACGGAGGTGGTGTTAATGATGAGGTCCACTTCCGGCAGCACCTCAGCCAGCTCATCCATGCCGCAGCCGGTTAAGCTGCCGAGCCCGGACCATTCGGCGGCCAGCTCCTGCGCTTTCTCCCCGGTGCGGTTGGCGATTGTCACCCGCCCCGGCTCCTCCTGCAGCAGCGCGTACACAATGCCCCGGGCTGCGCCGCCGCAGCCCAGCACCAGCACGCGTTTGCCCTTCAGCTCAGGGGCAGCCTCCTCCTTCAGCGAGCGGATATACCCGATACCATCGGTGTTGTACCCGGTGAGCACGCCGTCGTCGTTCACGATCGTGTTCACCGCCCCGATCAGCCGCGCGCTTTCGTCGATGTGGTCCAAGTAGTTCATCACTTCCACCTTATGCGGAACCGTGACATTGATGCCTCGGAACCCCAACGCGCGAATGCCCCGGATTGCTTCCTCCAACCGGTTCCCTTTGACGTGGAACGGCAGGTAAGCACCAGTAAGCCCGCACGCCTGCAAGGCGGCGGTGTGCATCACCGGCGATTTGGAATGCTGAATCGGATCGCCGATGACGCCGAGCAGCAGCGGTTGCCTAGCGCTTCCGTAGTCCCTTGCCTGTGTCTCTCCCCATTTTTCGTGATTCGCCTGCTCTCGCTCTCCCATCGGTTCTCCTCCCGCTCGCCGGACTTTCCGAATAATAAAGGTCCAAATGGGCCTTATTTACTCTAAAGTCCGTTTCTACTCAAAAATAGCGGTAAATTATGGCCTTATTCCACCTAAAAAACGCCGCAATCGCCCCTACTTCGGGCCACGCTCCAAAAATAACACCCATAATGACCGCTATTTTGCTCAATCCTTGCGTTTTCCATCAAATAGCGCCTTTTTTTACCCTTATCTGTGCTGCATGGCAAGACGCTAGCCAGCAAGGCCAGCCAGCGTCCACACCATCAAACCCTTAAATCAACGACGGCCGAACGAGCACCTTCACGCCTTTAGGCACATGCATCGCGACGACCGCACCCGCATCGTTGTTAATTTTGATCCAGCCTAAGCCGGAAATAAACACATCGCTCCGGCTGCCCTTCGGAATCCGGAATTCATGGCGCGTCCATTCCGGCAACGCTTCAATATGCTCCTTGCTCGGCGGTGACAGTAATTCCCCGGCATGTTCCGTGAACAACTCATCCGCCCGGGCAAGCTTCGTACGGTGAATCGGCACCCGGATGTTGACGAAACAAGTGAACGACTGGCGCTCCCCTTGAATGAAATCAAACCGGCCAAAGCCGCCAAAAAAGAGCGTCTGTCCCTCATTCAGCTGGTATACCGCCGGCTTAAGCGGCTTGTCCGGCATGATGACGCCCAAATCGGATGGGGCTACCAGTTCGCTGTAGCGGGACGGATACACAATCCCCGGCGTATCGATGATCGCCCGGCCGTCATCCAGCGGGATGTGCACCATGTCGAGCGTCGTGCCTGGATAACGCGAAACGGTCAACTCCTGATCCAGATCGCTGTAATCCCGAATCAACCGGTTGATCAGCGTTGATTTGCCGACATTCGTTGCGCCAACGACATACACGTCTCGATCGCCGCGCCGTGCCGCCACCGCATCCAGCAGCCGGTCGAAGCCGCTGTTTTGCTTGGCGCTGCACAGAACGACGTCTTCGATCTTCAGCCCCAAGTCCTTAGCTTCCTTCTGCACCCAGTTACGGACTTTGTTCCAGTTCGTTACTTTCGGCAGCAGGTCGGTCTTGTTTACCGCCAGCAGCACCGGATTGTTCCCAACAAACCGCTGCAAGCCAGTAATCACGCTGCCATGAAAATCGAACAGATCCACGATATGAATGACCAACGCTTCCTTACTGCCGATCTGCGACAGCAACCGCAGGAACTCGTCCTGCTCCACCGTAACGGATGAAGATTCATTATAGTTCTTGATCCGGAAACAGCGTTGGCATATCACCGGTTCTTTCGATAAAGCTTGCTCCGGGACGTACCCCGGCTTACTTGAATCCTGCGTTTGCAGCACAGCACCGCACCCGCTGCAACGAAGAGCGCCTTCTGCGCCCCGTACTTCCGTCATCTCCTCTTGTCCTCCTCGAGCCATAATCCAACCTTGCCCAGCCGCCGCTTCACGATTCGTTCCAGCATGCGATTAATTTTCGTGCCGAACCTTTCATCCTGAACGGAAATCGGGAGCACGAGCACAGTAAACAACCCTTGCCGGTTCCCGCCAAAGACGTCGGTCATCATTTGGTCGCCTACCACGATCGTCTCCTTCGGGCCAAGCCCCATCATTTCCATCGCTCGGTGAAAAGCTGCGCCGGACGGTTTTCTGGCTGCGTGCACAAACTCAATATTTAACGGGTTGGCGAATACCGACACCCGATCCAAATTATTGTTTGACACAATCACGAGTTTAAACCCGCATTTCTTCACTTTCTCAAACCATTCGATCAGTTCGGGAGTGGCCAGCGGCGCTTTGGCTCCGACCAGGGTGTTGTCGAGGTCGGTGATGATACCGCGGTAGCCTTGGGCATAGAGTCCTTCCAGATCGATATCGAATACGCTGTCCACGCGCATATTCGGTATAAACTTCTCAAACAAATACGTTCACCTCGGTTTCATACGACAAACTATACCATATTATTCCCCCGACATGCTTCTATTTTAAAAAAGAAAACGCCTCCCGCGCAAGCACGGGGGCGTTAACGTTGACAGAGTATATAAGTTTACGATCGGATCATTGACCAAGGGACCGTTTAGGGCCAGGCGGCCAAGCCTGCCTCCAACCGTGACCGCCAACCAATTTGGTTGCCTTTCGCGACAGCTCCCGCGCGGTGCGCCAATCGGCGGCAGCCGGACTCGGGCTGTACATCGCCTGCTCGTATAAGAGCAGCAACGGATCCAGCGCCTCCGCGAGCTGCGGTCGTTCAAGCTTCCAGCGCCCAAACGCTTCCCGCAGCGTTTCCTGGTCGCCGCGGGTGAAGCCTCTTCGCCGCATCCGTCTTACGAGTCGCAGCGTTTCGTAAATCGTCTTCTCCCCCGGCGTCAGCGGGCGGCCCAGCCGCAGCCGGAGCCAGAGGAAATACAACTCCGAGCGCAGTTGATATAAAGTCCAAAGCAATAAGACACTGACGGCCGAAACGAAAATCCGTTGCATGACCACCGGATCCAGCTTGGAGAAGAAGCTTTCTTCGGCTGCAACCACTTCCGTATCGGTGTTCGTATCCACCGTAAGCGTATCTTCGCTCTCCTCCGGCGCCTCCATAATCGGAGAGACGAAGCCCGGCGTCGCCTCAAACGGAATCCAGCCGTAATCGCCGAAATACAATTCCGCCCAAGAGTGGGCATCCGCATTGCTCACATTGTACGCTCGGCCCAGCTCCGGGTTGCGCATCATCATCTCGTCGCTTGGCTGACTGCCGGGAGCGTACCCTTTAACCCAACGTGCGGGGATGCCCAGCGAGCGGGCCATCACAACCATCGCCGTCGAATAGTAGTCGCAGTACCCCTGCCGGATTTCAAACAGGAAGCTGTCGACGAAATCGTCGCTGCGTCTGCGGGTCAAATCCGGCTTGTTCGTATATTCGTAGTTTTGCCGAAGGTATTGCTGCAACAAATCCATTTTCGCGTAGGGTGTCTCGCCTTCTGCGGTAATTTCCTCGGCCAGGTCTTTCACCCGCTGCGGCAGGTTGCTGGGGAGTTGCAAATATTCCTCCGGCGCACCTTCCGGATACAACGCATCGTAACTGACCTGCTCCAACTCCTTCAGTGGGATCAGCGGAATATTGGCAACCACCTTATATTTCCGCGGATAATCCGGCAAATCCCCGGGATCGCGGTAGCCGTTCCAGAACAGCTCCGCCTGTTTGCCGGCCCAGCGCATATCCGCCTGCTGGCGTTCGTCCAGCAATTCGATGCTTTCGATGGCATAACCGCCGAACAAGACCGGGTACACCTTATCGGTACTCATCGTCACGATCTGTTCTACCCGCATCGTTTCCACCTTGCCCGGCTGATCGTGCATGAGCGGGTCGGCGTCCGGTCCGCCGCGATAACGTTCCGTATCCCGGCCTTCCTGCTCCAGGTCAGCCCATCCCTTCCCTGAGTAGATGCGCCGGGTTTCACCGCGCCAATAAGATCTCACCGGCGTTTCGATGGACATAACCGGGCTGTAGCTGAATTCGAATCCGTCGCCTAGCGTTTTGTCATCGCGGCTGTAGCCGGAGACGACCTCCTCTTGTACGGCAGACGGGCTATCCCCCAACGCGCTGGTCAGGGCTGAGGGACCGCCGCCGCCTCCCCCGCTGCGCTTGATCCAAGCCGTATACGGATCGGTCAGCGTAGGCGACACCGACGGCATGCTGATTCCGATCAGCAGCACGCAGGCAAAGACCATAAAGATGTTCACGGCGATCTTGAACGGGCTTTGCCGCAACCGTTGCCAGCCATGCGGATATTTCCGGCGATACTCGTAGAAATGAGCGCTCACCAGCCAGCCGAGACCGGCGAATACAATCCAGGCTACGTTTTGCCATAAATAATAACGTGTAAAAGAGTCCAAAATCGTAAACGCAACCAGATGGACGGCCAAAAACGCCAAAATTCTCAGACGAGTCACGACCAGCCGCAGCGCCGCCTCAAGCAGCACCCAGGCGATTAAGGAAAACCAGATATACGGCGTAAAGGTTAACGCCATGCCGCGAATCTGATCGGGAAAAAACGGGCCAAACGGAACGTAAACCCCGTAACTGGTCAGGATGAACCTCCAAATCAACAGCAGCGCGATGATCTTGATCGTCCATTTCCACGCCGCCTGCACCGGAAGCAGCCATTCAATCAGAGCCATCATAATGATTGTGACCGTCACCAAAGTGGTCGTGACCGAAAACCACAGCGGCTCCGTAAAATCAATCCATTGCATGGCAATGATCACGATCCACAACAGGGTTAAGCTCTGATAAGACTTCGGAAGCTGAGAATTTGCCGTAAGTTTCACAGCTTCGCACCCCCCATCGCTGCGGGAAGCTCGCGCAGAGAGGAGACGTAAATGCCGCGAAGTCCCCGCTCCTGCAGGGTCGCCTGCCATGCGGAACGTTTAACGGTTTGATATGTGTTAGGCGCGCCTGCGGCCACAGCCTCATCCCCGATTTGGATATGATACGGGATCATCTGCCGCGATTTGGCTAACCTAAGCATAGCCAGCACCTTGTCGTCCGCCAGCGGACTGATTAGGATAAAGAACGCGCCCGGCTGAAACAAATCCGGCTTCGCTTCTAAGCGATCCTTGTAGTTGCCGAATCCGTCCGCATCGATATCTACGAGATGGTGCAGCATCTGCTGCCGCTCCAGATAACCTTCTGCCGGCGGGAAGTAACGGAGGGTCTTGCCCATGGTGCACAGCCCCATGCTGATCCGTTCTCTAGCCCCAAATTCCAGCAGCGACGCGGCCGTCGATACGGCCAATTCGAACTGCGGAGGGCGGAAATATCCGCTCGTATGGGCGTCCAGCACCAGAACCATTTTCGGCAGCGATTCATGCTCGAACTCCTTGGACTTCCAGGTCCCCGTCTTCGCGGTAGCGCTCCAATGAATCCGCGAAATCCGATCCCCGTACACATAATCGCGCACCCCGTTGATTTGAGTCGATTCCCGGCGCGACAGTGCAACGGCCGTCTCCGGACCGGCAAGACGCGAATTGCGGCTGTACAGCTCCCAGTGCGGAATAAACGCCGTTCGGGGAAGGATGCGAAACTCCCCGCCAGTCTGAAAGACGCTGGTATGCTCCATGAGACCAAAAATATCCTCAGCACTGCAATTCGTACCGGCAAATGCGTATTTCCCGCGCTCGAGGGGCGGCGTTTTGTACACCAGCTCGGATCGGGAGCTGAAATAAGGCACAATGCTGTCCTCGAACATCCAGTTGTCCCCGTTATGGCGCCGCAGCGTTTCCCTGACGACGATGTAAGGCAGCGGCAAAAATGCCGGAAGCTGCAGCTGCAGCTTCACCACCACCTGATCCCCGGCTTGAAGCAACCCGCCCCGTTCTCCAGAGAGCGAAAGCGTCCGCGAGCCCGTGATCCGTTTGACGCCGCCAAACCCTCCAATCGCCCAGTAGAAGCTCAGCACCGAAACCATCATAAATAACATCAGCGAGGTTTTCCCGCCTTGAAACAAGACATACAACAGGCAGACCAGCCAAACGGACGCCACCCTCCAGAACTTCCGGGAGGTGAGGCCCGCTTTAACGCCTTCAACCAGCGCGCGCATCGGTTACCGTCCTATGGCGACCGGTACGTGGACCTGCCGGAGAATTTGCTGCAGCACCTCGCTGACGTTCCGGTGCCCCAGGCGGGACTCGGGACGCAGCAGAATCCGGTGCTCCAGCACGAATGGCGCGAGCGTCTTAATATCGTCGGGCAGCACATAATCCCGCTCCTCCAGGAAAGCATAGGCCTTGGCTGCGGCCATAAAGGCGAGCGAAGCGCGCGGCGACGCGCCCAGCAACACTTCTTCATGCTCCCGTGTCCGGCGAACGATCTCCAGCAAGTAATCGGCAAGCGGTTCGCTGATATGCACGCGCTGAACCTCACGTTGGATGGCGGCAATCTCCTCCATCGTTGTAACCGATTCCAACTGATCTGCCGGCTGGCCTTGACTATGGGAGCGCAGCATCGCTTTCTCCGTGTCGGCGTCGGGATAACCGATCCCAATTTTCATCATAAAGCGGTCCAACTGAGCTTCCGGCAGCAGATAAGTGCCTTCAAAGTCAATCGGATTCTGCGTAGCGCAGAGCATAAAAGGATGAGGAAGCGGGTAGGTCACGCCATCGGCAGTGACGCTTCGCTCCTCCATGACTTCCAGCAAGGCGGATTGCGTCTTTGTAGTTGCCCGGTTGATTTCATCCGCCAGCAAAATATGCGTCATCACCGGACCTGGCCGGAATACGAAACGTTCTTCATGAGGATGGAAAACCGATACCCCCGTAATGTCGCTGGGCAAAATATCTGGATTACATTGTATCCGCCGGTAGTCTCCGCTCATCGACTTGGCCAGCGCCTTCACGAGCTGCGTCTTACCTGTACCGGGTACGTCCTCGATTAACACATGGCCGCCGGCCAGCAGCGCCGAAAGCAGCAGCTTGATTTCAAAAGACTTTCCTAAAATACACGACTCCAGGTTGTTCTTTACGGCGTTCAAAGTTTGCATCGATTGCTCATGTACGGGCACGCATTTTCCCTCCCAAATAAGACCTGTATATATCTACCTATTTTACATGAAGATAGATAGGGAGTACACTGTTCCCGCAAAAAGCAATGCGTTTTCCAAAAATTTTAACCTTTTGGCCGGGCAACAAGTGCCGCAAGGAAGGAGAAAATGATCGCCGCCGAGATCCCCGCACTAGTCACGTCGAAGATCCCGGTAATAACCCCGATCCAGCCGTCCCGCTGCAGTTCGGTTAATGCCCCGTGCACCAGCGAGTTGCCGAAGCTTGTAATCGGTACGGAAGCTCCCGCTCCGGCGAACTTCACCAGCGGGTCATACCAGCCAATCGCATCCATCACTGCACCGGCGACGACCAGCGAACTCATTGTGTGCGCCGGGGTGAGCTTTAGCACGTCAAACATCAGTTGGCCGATAACACAGATCAATCCGCCAACGACAAATGCCCAAAAAAATATCATTTTTCGTTAACCTCCTGTTCCAGGGCAACCGCGTGCGCGATGCAGGGAATGCTCTCGCCTTGCTGATAGGACAGCGGAGACAAGAGGGCACCCGTAGCAACGACCAGCACCCGGCCTAGTTCCCGGTTCTTTAATTTTCTTAGAATGTGGCCATAGGTGACGACGGCGGAACAGCCGCAGCCGCTGCCTCCGGCATTCACATACGTTTGTTTGTTACGGTCATAAATCATCAATCCGCAATCGTCAAATTCCGTTTTGTCCATCG
This sequence comes from Paenibacillus sp. MB22_1, assembly GCF_047200555.1. Classification (NCBI taxonomy): domain Bacteria; kingdom Bacillati; phylum Bacillota; class Bacilli; order Caryophanales; family Paenibacillaceae; genus Paenibacillus; species Paenibacillus sp. MB22_1. Next base: position 500,211 of record NZ_JBLADV010000001.1, on the reverse strand, counting down.
AGACGCCGTCTTTTTCAAGTAAATCCTTGGCGATGGCATGTCCCACCGAAGCTAAGTCTCCGGTGACGATCAAATCATAATCCTCGGGCCCCCGGCCCGTATCGCGGAAGTGGGAAACCAGCGTATCCACAGCGGCCGGCGCCATGGCCGCTCCCATGTTAAACGGATCCTTAACACCGAGATCCTGGATCCGGCCGATCGTGGCATGGGTAATGCGCGGACCGCTCCCCTCTTTCGATACAACCGCACAGCCTGCGCCCGTAATCGTATATTGGGCGGTGGCCGGTTTTTGCGAACCGTATTCGGTTGGATAGCGGAACTGCTTCTCCACAGTGCAGTTATGGCTGGCCGTACCGGCCATCACATATTTTGCCCCGCCGGCGTCAGCCAGAAATGCGGCTAAGGCGAGACTCTCCATGGAGGTCGAGCAGGCACCGAACACCCCAAGATACGGAGCCGCAATCGTCCGGGCCGCAAACGTCGCGGTAATAATCTGGTTCATCAAATCGCCGCTGATGAAGAAGGACAGATCCTCCCGGTTAATGCCGGCATGGACCAAGGCAAGGGACCCAGCGTGCTCCAACAGCTTGCGCTCCGCTCTTTCCCACGTCTTCTCGTCAATCTCCAAATTGTCGTAGACGAAATCAAAGGTGTGGGACAACGGCCCCTCCCCTTCTTCAGGCCCTACAACGGTCGCCGCTCCGATAACGGCCGGCTTGGAGCGAAATTCCCAGGTTTGCGCGCCGATCAGCATCGGTTAATGCACTCCTCCCAGGCCGAAAATCACATGAATCACACCTACGATAAAAGCGGCCACGACGCCAAACACGATCACCGAACCCGCCAGCTTAAACATATTGGCCCCGACGCCAAGGACAAGCCCCTCCGCTCGGGATTCAATGGCCGAGGAGCACATGGAGTTGGCGAACCCCGTCACAGGTACAGCCGTACCGGCCCCGGCCCATTGGGCGATTTTGTCGTAAACGCCAAACGAGGTGAGCACGATGGAGATAAGAATCAGGATCGCGACCGTAGGACTCGCTGCTTCCCGCGCGGACATGTCGGCAAAAGTCATAAACAGCTGCTGGATACATTGGCCAATAAAGCAGATGAACCCGCCGACCAGAAACGCCCTCAGGCAGTTGCGCAAAATGTTTGTTTTCGGCTTATGCTGGTCGGCAACCTGCTGATACTCTTCCTCCGTCAGCAGCAGGTTGTTCAACTTCACCCGAGCTCCCGGCTTGTTTTTCGCTTTTGCAGGCAAACGGCATTCCTCCTTATTTTCCTAACTTGCACGGTATACTCATTATTTGTCATCCTGCGGCTTGTTATGTTTGGAAAATGATCCATGGAATCCGGCACCAGAAAGCGAGCTTAAAACATAAGAAAAACGTCTATCGACGTACATTCAAAGTAGACAGACCGCGTTTAGCGGAAGTTTTTCTTGCGATATCAGGATGCTAATGCCCCGAAGTTTATACTTTCTGATATCTTAAGAAAAACGTCTATCGACGTACATTCAAAGTAGACAGACCGCGTTTAGCGGAAGTTTTTCCTGCGATATCAGGATGCTAATGCCCCGAAGTTTATACTTTCTGGCGTGTAATATAATCAAAATATAAAGAGGAAATCCCCAGCGACTATCGAAGAAAGAAGCACCTGACAGGGAAGCTTCAATCTTACCTACCAACCACAGGAGGTTAAAGTCGCATGGGGAAATCCTCGCACATTCAAGGCCGTAAGGGAACTAAGTTCAGTCAACAGCTAAGGGGCGTTAACCTGGAGCAAGTCCTCATCGTTGCAATCGATGCGGCCAAGCTCCACCAAAAAGCCTTAATATGCAATTATTTCGGCGACATCATTGAAAAACCCTTCTTTTTCTCAGCGAATAATTCTGGTATGGAGCTGCTTTGCAAGAAGATTAATCAAGCGGTTACAGCCACAGAGGCTGTTCGCTTGTTCCTGGGTATTGAGGCAACAGGCCATTACTATGAAGACATCGTCCGCGAGATGGCGAAACGAGGGTACCACGTTCAGATCTTGAATCCGTATACCACCTTCGAGGAACGCGCCGGCGCACTGAATTGGTGCAAAACAGATGATCTTGATCTTGTGGCCATCGCCCATGCCATCAAAAGCAACAAAGCCACTGAAAACCAGCTTTTGAATGGCGTGCAGCGTCAGCTCCATGTCTTGACTCGAGCACGGCGCTCTGAGACACGGAAGCGTGCTTCCTTGCGTACAGAGATTCGAGCACTTATGGACCTCATCTGGCGCGAGTACCAAGGATATGCAGATTATTCAGCCGGTAGAGCTCGAAAAATCAAAGTATTCAGTGACTTCTGGGGGAAAGCCTCGCTCTTCTTCATGGAGCATTATCCACACCCCGCTGCTGTCCTGAAACTAGGGGAGACCGGGCTACGAAAGCTCTCGATTCAGCATAATCTCAAATTGCGAAACACCACCATCCAGAAGCTCTTGCACGTCGCTGAACAAGCGTTATCGAGAAACTTACAGGAACTTCGGCCTGAGCTTATGTTACTGAAAATGAAGCTACGTGACTTACGAACATTTGATGCCAAAATTAATGTTTTGGAACAAGAGATCGAGAACCTTCTCCTTCAGACAGACGGACGACTGCTTCTTACCGTCCCGGGCTTAGGAGTGACTACCGCGGCTGAGCTTTATGCTGAAATCGGCGATGTATCTCAGTACTCGAACGCAAACCAGTTAATTAAGAAAGCTGGCACAAACCCCATTGTTAAGCAAACAGGTGGCGGCAAAGGCTCCTACCGCAAGATTTCCAAACAGGGAAACGATCACCTTCGTTATGCGGTATATCTAGCAGGTAAGAGTCTCTGCATGCATAATAAGGACCTTAAGCCTTTCTATGATCGTCTGAAGGAAAAAGGAAAACATGAACGAGCCATCTTTGTTGCAATGGGTAATAAGATGCTCAAAGTCGCTTTCGCCATGCTGCGAGACCGTTTACCGTTTCAATCGCAGTGCTCTGATTATCACATCCTTGATGAGGTCAATAAGAAGTTGAACTTCAATTGCGTTATGCCGACACTAGCGGTGGCCTAACTAAGCAAGATCTTGGAACCGGTCTTTCTGGGACTGAGGGAAGATCGGATCACTTTCTTGGAGACCTTGGATCTCGTATGTCAGCTTTATCCACCTCGCCCTGTGAATGCGAATTGTACGTTAGCGTATACTCTGCACTCAGCCAGATTGCATCGCAGGATTGAAAAAACGAGGCTATTTCCTTTCAAGTCCGAGAAAGGCCGGTTTCAAGCATCGCTTCTCTGTCAGTTGCTAACTTTTTTGAAAATCTGGGTGGTTAGGTGTGTTTGGGTTACCCAGAAACCTAAAAATTCTACTTGACATAGTACGCTGATATCTTAAAGAAGCCCGCAGGAACCAAAGTTCCGGCGGACTCACGTCAGGTGAGGCAAGGGAATCGCATCCTGAAATCACAAATACAGAAGGATGATCACTAACAGGATAAAGAGCAGACAGATCACCAGCCAATCTTTGGCATATCGTTCCATTAAGCTTAGCCTCCTCATTCGCCCATCGACTGCTGCTTCTGCAGTATATGCTGCGCTCGGATGGCGGGTGCTCGCCAGAGTTACGACAGCACAAGAAATCCGGGCAATCCAGATAGTGTAAAATCTCTGTGGGTGTAGGAATTGGAAAAAGCGGATATAGAAAAAGAGCTTCTCCCTTGGTAAAGTGATGTTTGACGCACAACACACCAAGAAGGAGGAAGCTCCTGTGAGCCACTTTACCACAACAATGCCGACGATGAAAGAGATTGAGCAATGGATTTTCCGGAAAATGCAGGAGGAATTCGCTCGTGCGATGAAGCAGGTACTGGAGGCGCTGGATCAGCAGATCCTGGAGCAACGGGACCGAGAGCGTTATCGAGTAAAGGACGAGCGTGAAACAAGCGTCAACACAGTGTTCGGGAATGTGCGCTTTAAGCGGAGATTGTACTGTGACCGTAGAAGCGGCAAACACGTGTATCTGCTGGATCAGCTGTTGCAATTCGAAGGGCGCGGGAAAGTCAGTCCGCATTTGGAAGAGACAGCAATCGCATTCGCAAGCCAAGGACCGTCGTACCGGGACAGCGCAAAGCGGCTGGAGCAGCTTTTGGGCTACAATGTGCTGAGCCACCAAGCGATCAGGGAAAAACTGATGGAGCGTGCGCAACAGCCGATGCCAGCGGTGAAACGGCGCGCTGCCCGCGTGCTGTTCGTGGAAGTGGATGGGCTGTACACGAAGCTGCAGCGGAGCAAAAAGCGCGGGATGGAGAACGCAATTGCAGTCGTACACGAAGGCTGGGAGAAGAACGGCAAGCGGGTACAGCTGAAGAACAAACAGCATTACCTGCATACGAGCGGCGGCGACTTCTGGGAAGGGTTCGGGGACTTTCTGGTGGAGCGTTACGAAATCGACGAGAACACGTGGCTTGTGGTGAACGGAGACGGCGCGGCGTGGATCGGGGAATGTACATCCTACTTTCACCAATGTCTGTACATGCTGGACCGCTTTCATGTGGCGCGTGATTTGAAACGCTTTGTCGGTCATTTGCCGCAGGTGTGGGAGAGAGTGAGACGGTCTTTGGCCAAACAGGATGCAGCCGCGCTTATGGCGGTCCTGGAAGGCGTGTCGGAGCAAGAGATAGCGGAAGAGAACCGGAAGGATTGGAAGCCGTATAAAAGATTTCTAAAGCGGCATGAGAAGCATTTGGACGACTACCGAAAAACACTCCAGGCGAAGGGGATCGACACAAGCGGTATGCGCCCGATGGGAAGCGCGGAATCGCAGATGCGTATATTCGCCAAGCGGACGAAGCGTGGCGGGTACAGTTGGAGTGAGCGAGGCGTCAGGGCGATGCTGAGGACGATGATGAGGATTCAAGAAGCGGGCACGGTGGTAAGAACGGTTGAAGGACAAGCGAGTAAGCAGGCAACGCCGCAGCAGTCGATAAACATGCGGCAATTGCTCAAGAACGTGACGCAACCGGTCAAGGGTTGTATCGCTGGAATGATTCGCATGCTGCAAGGACCGAAGCAAAGCAGCACAACGGGTATGGCACTCAAAGCACTTCGCGGATAACGGCAAAAAATTCTGACAAATCACTTGTGTTTGATGAAAGAACGAAGCAAAGCGCTTACAAGGAAGAGGTTCCTTCGGGGTTCGCGTTCCAGGCATCTTAAATGACTGCCCACGCTAGCTTGACACTGACGGCAATCCAATCGCCATGGACAATCGAAAAAAGGTAGTTCATACTAGGGTAGGAAGGTTATCTGAGATGGATTCTAAGATATCTAGATGCTGTAAATCGGGCCTTTGGAACCCGTATCTTTAGAAAAAGGAGAAGCAAACGATGAATGAAAAAACGCGCGAGCTATTTAAAGAACTGACGGAATTTCCAGCGGCTCCTGGATTTGAACGAGAACTGCGGGCCCTCGTTAAAAAGAAAATGTCGGCCTATACGCAGGAATTCGTGCAGGATAACCTCGGCGGACTGTTCGGGGTATTGCGCGGAGATGAGCAAGGTCCTCGGGTGATGGTCGCCGGGCATTTCGACGAAGTCGGCTTCATGACCACCGGCATCAGCGATAACGGGATGGTGTCGTTCCAGCCGCTCGGCGGCTGGTGGAGCCAGGCCGTGTTGGCGCAACGCCTGCAAATCATTACGCCAAACGGGCGAATCGTCGGCGTCGTCGGATCGATCCCCACCCACCTGCTGGATGAGTCGCAACGCAACAAGCCGGTAGACATCAAATCGATGTACCTGGATATCGGCGCGGACAGCCGTGAGGAAGCCGAAGCCGCAGGAGTGCGGATCGGCCAGCAGATCGTGCCGATTTGCGAGTTCACCCCCCTCGTAAATCCGAAGAAAATTATGGCGAAAGCCTGGGATAACCGCTATGGCGTTGGTTTAGCGATTGAGCTGCTCGAGGCACTGCACGGCGAGAAGCTGCCGAATGTTCTTTATGCCGGGGCTAACGTGCAGGAAGAAGTGGGCCTTAGAGGGGCTCGGACGGCGGCGAATCTCATTAAGCCTGACATCTTCTTCGCCTTGGACGCCAGCGCGGCCAACGACATGACCGGCGACAAAAAAGCGTTCGGCCGGTTGGGCGATGGCGCGCTGCTGCGCATCCTTGACCCGACGATGATCACCCATCGCGGCTTGGTCGAATATATCCGCGATATGGCGGATACGCACAAGATTAAGTACCAATATTTCGTGTCACCGGGCGGCACGGATGCCGGTCAAGTGCATCTCAGCGGCACCGGCGTCCCGTCGAGCGTCATCGGCATTTGCTCCCGCTACATCCACACATCCTCCTCAATCATCCATACGGATGATTATGCAGCTGCGAAGGAGCTGCTGATTCGCCTGGTGCGCGGACTGGACCGGACGACGCTGAACACAATTCTGGAGAATAGCTGAACCTCCGTAAGAAAAACGTCTATCGACGTACATTCAAAGTTTTCTGATATCTTCAAAAAAACCGCAAGGCCGTTTGTCAGGCCTTGCGGTTTTTTGGATAATCTTTACTTTTTACCTTCCAAAATAACGACGCCCCGGCTAGGCACCTGAACCGTACCCGACACTTCCGTTTGCGCCAGCAGGTCCTTCATTCCTTCAGACCCGATTTCCACCTCAGCAGCCCCTTCGTTATGGTTCAGCAGGAACAAGAAGGCTTTGCCATCCTTCACGCGGCGTGCGACTTCGACGCCGGCTGGTGCGTCCAGCAACGGCTGGATCCCTTTCTCTTCGCATAGGTTCTTCAGGAACCCTTGCAGGAAGGCGGCGTCCGGGCTGCTTGCCACATAATAGGCGCGACCTTTGCCGAACTGGTTGACCGTCACGACCGGCATCCCCTGATAGAAATCGGAGCCGTATTCCGCTAGCACTTCTGCGCCTTCGGCATGAATCAAATCGCACAAGAGGCCGCATTCGTATTGGCCAGACAGTGCACCCCAAGCTTCTTTCATCACGATTTGGTTCGTGCGGCCCGGCAGCAAGGCGTCGATCTCCTCTGCCCAAATGCCTAGGACGGAGCGCAGCTCGCCCGGATAACCCCCGAGCGTCACCAGATCGTTCTCATTTACGATGCCGCTGAAGAAGGTGGTGACAAATGTGCCTCCGTTCGCTACGAACTCCTCGACTTTTTTCGCAAAGCCCGGCTTCACCATATACATCACCGGCGCAATCAGGATTTCGTATTTGCTGAAATCCTCTTCCACCGACACCATGTCGCTCTCCACATGCATTTGGAACAACGTATCGTAATATTTGTGGACTTCATTAACGTAATTCAAAGCTACGGTTGGACCGCTGGAAAGCTCGATCGCCCAACGGTTCTCCCAGTCATAGACGATGCCGATCTTCGCCTCGGTCCGCGCGTCCAGCAGCGTATCGCCCAGCTGCTCCAGCTCTCGGCCAAGCTCCGCCACTTCGCGGAAGACCCGGGTGTGCTCGTGAACGACATGCTCAATGACCGCACCGTGGTATTTCTCGCACGCCCCAATCGAGCGGCGCAGCTGGAAGAACATCACCGTGTCGGCGCCGCGCGCGACCGCCTGATAGCTCCAAAGGCGCATCACGCCAGGACGCTTCAGCGAGTTGTAGGGCTGCCAGTTTTGCTGGCTTGGCGTCTGCTCCATCAGCATAAACGGCGCGCCGCTCTTCAGCCCGCGCATCAAGTCATGGGCCATGGCCGTGAAGCTGACCGGCGTATCCAAGGACGGGTAGTTGTCCCAAGAAACAATGTCCATATATTTCGCCCATTTGAAATAATCCAGCTCCGGATAAAAGCCCATCAAATTGGTGGTTACCGGCACGTTTGGCGTATGCTTTTTGATCTCGTCGTACTCCAGCTTGTAGCACTCCAGCAGCGACTCCGACTGGAAGCGCCGGTAATCCAGCGAAATCCCTTGGAAGTTCGTGCGGTTTCCGCCCCATTCCTCACTGAGTTCGTTAGGCACCACGATTTCTTCCCAATCATAAAACGTATGACCCCAGAATCGCGTATTCCATACCCGGTTAAGCTCATCCAACGTTTTATAACGCTCTCGCAACCACACGCGGAAGGCAGCCGCACAGTTGTCGCAATAGCAGTAGCCGCCATATTCATTGGAAACGTGCCAGATCAACAGCCCCGGATGATCCTTGTAGCGTTCCGCCAGCTTGCCGGCCAGACGGGCAGCGTATTTGCGATAGGTCGGCGAATTTGGACAGGAGTTATGACGTCCGCCAAACCGGCGTTTCCGTCCCTGCACGTCAACGCGCAGCACGTCCGGATATTTGCGGGCCATCCATGCCGGGTGAGCCCCGGTGCTGGTCGCCAGGCAGACATAAACGCCGCTCTTGTACAAGCGGTCGATCGTTTCGTCCAATTGCGTAAAGTCATACGTTTCCTCGCTAGGTTGAATGAGCGCCCAGGAAAAAACGTTGACCGTAGCCACATCGATCCCGGCCAGCTTAAACATCCGCTCGTCCTCTTTCCAAACGTCCGGTCCCCACTGCTCCGGATTGTAGTCGCCGCCGTACCAAATTTTCGGCAGTTTCTCGTTGATCACCATATCCACATCCTTTTGCGATATATAACTTCTAAGTCCATTGTAAGGTTGAAATTTCCCGCTTTATATATAATAATTTCGAATTGTAATATAATAATATGGATCAAACTTAGGAGGCAATTCGCACGATGAGTTCACGGGCCTTTACCCGTTTTGTTTTTTCCCCGGCTGCCACACCGAATCTTCCCTTGCTCCTGGAAAGCGTCGGCTATAATCCGAATCAGGAGAAAATCGTCCGCCCGGACGGCTACCCTTATTACCATTGGCTACATACCGCCGAGGGCGAGGGGGAGTTGACTTTGGGCAGCGGAACGGTCCTGCTCCCTCCAGGCAGCGGGATGCTGCTGCCGCCCGGCATGCCTCACGAATATCAAGCTAAGCGAAGCTCGACATGGGAGACGTATTACCTCACGTTTGGCGGAGCAGCTGCCGGGTCGATTCTGGCGGCGTTTGGCATCCGGGAGGCTGTCCTGTTCCGCTGGGAAGCGGAGGCGCCTATCTCCCCGCTGCTTGGCCACCTGCTCAACCGGCTGGACAGCATTCAGGACCCGTTTGGCCTGGAGACCTCAACCGAGGTGTACCGGTTCCTTGCAGTCCTGAGCCAATTCGGCCAGGTGAGCGGCAGCGCCGTCCCGCGAATCATGGAGAAGCTGGGACCGCTGCTCGCCTGGATGGAGCGGGAATACGGCAACCCCGACGTTGGGCTGGATACGTTGGCTGAAGTGGCCGGAATGTCCGGCCGACATCTCAGCAAGCTGTTCCAGCAATCGTTTGGCATCGCCCCCTACAGCTACCTCACGCAAATGCGCATCCATAAGGCGAAGGAGCATCTGGCCAGCGAACCTGGCGTCACCGTCGCCGCGATCGCCGGCAAAACGGGCTTTCGCGATGCCAGCCACTTCGTCGCCACGTTCCGCAAGCACACGGGGATGACCCCCCAGCAGTTCCGTAGGCTGCATTAGGAAGAGTTCTGCCTTTGGCAGCGTGGCAGGTGGACAAGAAAAACTGCAAAAGCGCTCCAAATGGAGAGTATCAGCGATTTTGGCCTTAAAAAACTGCATTTTTGCATCAATTTGACGCCGTAACCCGCGAGACGCAGGGGCTGTCCCCTAGCCTACGAGGTACGTCGCTCCCGCTTCCGTCTGGAAGCGTTCACCTTCCTGCACGGTGCGGCCGTCCGGCAAGCGGACGCTCAGGCCATGCAGCCCGCGCAGCGTGCACTCGCCGCCGGACGTTGACGTGATGCAGGCCGACGTCAGACGGCCCTCCTCCCACGTCATGTCGACGGTAAACCCTCCGCGGGCTCGCAGGCCGCTCACTTGCCCCCTCGTCCAGGCCGCAGGCAGGGCCGGCAGCAGGTCGATGCCGCCCATATGACTTTGCAGCAGCATCTCGGCGATGCCGGCTGCTCCGCCGAAGTTGCCGTCGATCTGGAACGGCGGATGATCGTCGAACAGGTTCGGATACGTGGAACGCGACAGCAGCGTGTTCACGAACCGGTGAGCGGTGTCCCCGTCGCCCAGCCGGGCGTACAGGTTAATCAGCCAGGCGCAGCTCCAGCCGGTATGGCCTCCGCCGTTCCGGATGCGCTCCTCCAGCGTGCGGCGGACAGCTTCCGCCAGCTCCGGCGTCTGCCGCACCGTGATCGCATTGCCCGGGTAGAAGCCAACCAAATGGGACACGTGCCGATGTCCCGGCTCGGCTTCTGCAAACGGCTCGCTCCACTCCTGCAGCCGGCCGTCCGGGCCGATCTGCGGCTCAGCCATACGCGTGAGCGTATCGGCCAGCTCTTGTCGCCACGCCTCGTCAACCTTAAGAATTTCTGCGGCCCGAATCGTATGCTCCAACAGTTCACGGATCAAGAACAGATCCATCGTACTGCCAGCAGACACACTGCAAGGCTCTCCGCCATCCGGTGTCAGGAACTTGTTCTCCGGCGAAGTCGACGGGGCTGTAACCAGCCGTCCGTCCGGTCCGGGCACCAGCCAATCCTGGCAAAACTCGGCAGCTCCCTTCATCAGCGGATACGCCGTTTCCTGCAGAAACTGCTCGTCCAGCCCAAATTCGTAATGCTCCCATAAATGGCGGCACAGCCACACGCCGCCCATCGGCCAGAACGCCCAGCTGGCCTCGCCGTCCGATGGCGTGGATTGGCGCCATAAATCCACATTGTGATGAGCGACCCAGCCCCGGGCGCCGTAATGAATCCGCGCCGTTCGGGCTCCGGTTACGCTAAGATCACGGATCAGCTCGAACAACGGCTCATGGCAATCGGCCAGCCCTGCCACCTCTGCGTGCCAATAATTCATTTGCGTATTGATGTTGGTCGTATATCCGCAGTTCCACGGCGGCTGCACATGCGGATTCCAGATTCCCTGCAGATGAGCAGCCTCCGTCCCCGGCCGGGAGCTGGCCATCAGCAAATATCGGCCGTAGTGAAAATACAACGACTCCAGCCCAAGGTCCGACTCTCCGCGGCGATAAGCCTCAAGCCGCTCGTCGGTCGGACGGGCTGCCCGCTCGGCGGCCTCCTCCGCGCGGCCCAGCCGCAGCTCAACGCGGCCGAACAGCCGGCGGTGATCCGCCTCATGGCGCTGACGCAGCTGCTCATAGCCAAGCGCTGCGGCCGCATCCAGCGCCGCCTGGCATCGCTCCGCCGGGTCGATGCCGCCGCTTCCCGGCGCCTGATCATAGCCGGCGTAATCCGTGGCGGCTGCCAGCAGCAGCGTCACCGCCTTCGCCCCGCTCACCGTCAGCCGGCCTGAGGCAGCTGCCTGCACCGTGCCGCCGCCCTCCGGCAGCGCCAAGAGCTGGGCCTCAAAGGTGAGGCCCAAGCCGTCCTCGTATAAGACCGACTGCGGATGGTCCCCGCGATAATTGTCGGCAATATGGCTGGGGGCCTGGCCTCTCATGCAGATCCGTGCCGTTCCCGCCGGCCCGCCGAAGGCTTGATGCCGAAGAAGAGAGTCCAACGAAGCGGCCATATTCACAGGTTCACTCCCCAGCGACGTAATGCGGAGAACCATTACCTGATCAACCGCACTGATGAATACCTCGCGGCGATATTCCGCCCCCCCGATCCGATAAGTCGTCGTTGCGATCCCGGTCGCCAGATCCAATTCCCGTCGGAATCCCCGCAGCTCATTCCCATCGGCCTCCGTCGCCGAATCTCCCTGCTCCAGCCACAAATCCCCAAGCGGCTGGTAGGATTCCGTGCGTCGGCCTAGCATTTTCGCATCGATCAGTTTCTCGGCCTCTTTGTATTTGCCGGCGAAGATCAGTTCCCGGGCCGGTCCAAGGTGACGCAGCGCATCGTAGTTTTGCGGGTCCCGGGGGAATCCCGACCATAACGTATCTTCATTCAGCGCAATCCGCTCGCGATGAATCCCGCCGAAGACCATCCCGCCGATTCGCCCGTTTCCAACGGGAAGAGCTTCCTCCCAGCGAGAAGCGGGGCGATCATACCATAGCTTCCACTCCGTTTGCTCCGAATAGTTCAGTTTCCTCATCCTCCTGAATGATGTATATAATGGCTAACTGGCGCAAAAAGGCCCGAAAACACACGGGCCTTTTTGCAATCCTATTTAGATTGTTACTGCTAAGCTACAATTACAATTTCTTACCGGTAAACAATTCGACTCTCTTCTTAACCAATTCCGTATACTCGGCTTCCATCTTCTTCGCGCCGGCTTTGTCCAGCTCTTCAAGGAAAGCGTCATAAATCTTGTCGAAATCGGCTTCCTTCGCCAGAATCGCTTCCGGAATCCGCTTACGGATGATATCCTGCGTTTTTTGGTAAATCACTTGGTAATCGCCGTCCGTAGGAACAGGCATGTTGTACAGAGCGCCCCAATCCTTCGCAGGGAATGCATCTTCACCTGGGAACAGGTCTTTCCAAGTTGTTGCATTGTAAGCTTTCAACGTTTCTTTTTCAGCTTCGGTGTAGCCTGCCACGATTTGCTCAGGGAAGTTCGTGGTGTAGTAGTTGCCCGAAGGATCTTTCACGCCGTCACCATAGTTCGCACCGAAGATGCGGTACAAGCTGATGCCGGATTCCTTCGTGAAGTTCGTGCTGTCATTTACTTTACGTTCTTGAATGTCGGCTGGAATGACGCGTTGGCCGTTCTCATCAACCGTATAGTGTTTACCTTCTACGCCCCAGTTTCTCAAAACCTGACCTTCGTCAGAAGACAGCCAGTCGATAAATTTGATGGCGCGAACCGGATCTTTACATGCTGTGGTGATGCTGATTCCGTAGCCGTCAACGCCTGCTTGTTGGAAGGAATGATCTTCATATTCCTCCGTCAAAGTAACCGGGAAGTGCGCGTAAGTGTACTCGTCTTTACCAGCTGTTTTCAACGCGTTTTCTGCATCCTGATATCCCCACTCTTGGTCGATCAGGCCAAGCACGCGGCCGCTGGCAATTTTCGCTTTGTATTGGTCTTCTTTTTGCACGAATGTATCTTTATCCAGGAGGCCTTCGTTATACATGTGATTCAGCCAACGGAAGTATTCCTTCTCTTCCGGACGTTTGTAATGCAGCATCGCCTCATAAGTTTCCGGATTGACATAATATTCGCCGTCGTCCGGTGCACCTGTTGTCAGGAACGCCGGGTTCGTTACCGTAATCATGATTCTCCAGTCATCGGCGCTCAGTGTCAGCGGAATGGTTGGCTGACCGTCTGTAGTCGGGTGTTTCTCTACATACTGCTTCAGCACGTTTTCAAAATCCTTAACCGTACGAATCTTCGGATATCCCAGCTCTTTCAAAACGCGTTGCTGGATTTCGAAGCCGCCGCCAGCGTCGAAGTACTGCTGATCCACGCCGCCATTCGTGAAGATGGAATAAATCGCAGGATCATCGTTGCTGTATTTCAGACGGTTCATATTTTCGCTGAAAATTTTCTTCAGGTTTGGTGCATGCTCTTCAATAAGCGGAGCCAAGTCGATAATGAGACCGGCATCCACCAGCTTGCTCAATTCCCCTTTGGCAAAAATTAGATCCGGAACGTCACCGCTTGCGGCCATCAGCGCGATTTTGTTTTCGCCGCCGCCGGCACCTACGTCAAACTCGGCTTCAAGCGTTACACCGGTTTTCTCTGTAATCACTTTGCCTACATCGTCCTGCATGTTGTTCCAGTTCGGGCTGGCATCCGCACCAAAGAAGGTAAAGGTGATCGGGCTGTTATCTGCGGACGCTTCCGCATTGCTTCCCGCGTTGCCGGTATTGCTGCTGTTGGCAGCATTGTTACCGTTACTTCCGCAACCCGCAACCAACACCGTACTCGCGAGCAAGATCGCCGCGAATGCTTTAGGGCTTTTCCACTTCATTTCTACGTTCCCCCTCGTCATCTTGATCAAACTTGTATTGTATGAACAGGCTTTCGCCTGCTGATACCTGAGTTGCTTCCCTCATTCCCGGTGTTACCCAAAAAAGTAAAGGCTTTCATCTTTGATTGAAAAAGAAATTACTCCCACCCGCCGAGTGCCGCCCCGCCGCTGATGCAGCTTGCGGCGGAGGCGGATTTGGCGGCGTTAATCCATCAGGCTTACCGCCCGGCAGGCTCTAGGGTTAAGCCTTGACGGCGCCCAGCGTCATCCCATCTACGAAGTAACGCTGCAAGAACGGATAAACGATCAAGATCGGTACCGTTACAACGATAGTGATCGCCATTTTGATGGATTCCGGCGATACCTGAGCCATCTGATTCGCCATATCGTTGGCGTTGATCATTCTTGCGCCTTGGTTGGTGCTTTGTAAAATTTTCATCAACTCATATTGAAGCGTCGTCAAATGCGCTTTGTTCCCGTTGTACAGATAAGTGTCGAACCAAGAGTTCCATTGGCCTACCGCCAGGAACAAGGCGATGGTCGCCAGTACCGGCTTACAGAGCGGCAGAATCACTTTGTAGTAAATCGTGAAGTCGTTGGCTCCGTCCAGCTTGGCAGATTCCTGCAATGCATACGGCAACCCGTCGATAAAGGAACGGATAACGAACACGTTAAACGCGCTGACAACGCCCGGTAAGATGTAAATCCAGAACGTGCCGATCAAATCGAGATGGCGCATCAGCATGTAGGTTGGAACCAAACCGCCGGAGAAGTACATCGTCAACGCCAGGAAGGTGGATACAAACTTCCGGGATTTGAAATCCGGCCGGCTTAGCGTATAGGCCAGCATTGAGGCGCTGATCAAGCCAAGCACGGTCCCAAGAACCGTCCGGTAAATCGTAATTTTAAAGCCGGTAATCAGGCTGGAATAATTAAAGATCGTTTTATAGTTCTCCAAAGTGAATTCCCGCGGCCAGATGTAAATGCCGCCTCGAACCGTATCGGTGGAATCATTAAAGGAGATCGCCAACACGTTCAGGAAAGGATACAACGTGATGACCAAAATGACGCTCATGAGAATGATGTTGCAAATGTTGAAGATTTTATCGCCCCGCGTATCATTAAAGCCTCTGCTTGAACTTGCCATCGCCCTTCTCCCTCCCTTTACATGATGCTCTCTTTTGTGGTTTTCTTCATGATTCCGTTGGCCGTAAGCAGCAGGATGATGCTGACCACGGACGTGAACATACTGATGGCTGTACCATAGGAGAAACGGCTGATATTGATACCGTAGTTCAGTGCGTACAAGTCCAACACTTCGGAATAGTCGGTGACGAGCGAGTTGCTCAGCTGGAACTGCTTCTCGAACCCGATGCCGATCAAATGGCCGATCGACATAATCAGCAGTACCGAAATCGTCGTCCGGATCCCCGGCAGCGTAATGTTCCAAATTTGCCGGAAACGTCCGGCTCCATCGACCCGTGCCGCTTCGTACAGCTCTTTATCGATGCCGGTGATCGCTGCCAAATAAATGATGGCGTTCCAACCGGTTTCTTTCCATACATCGGAAGCGGTTACAATTCCCCAAAACCATTTCCCTTGGGCCATGAATTGGATGGGTTCGTCAATGATATGCAAGGAAACTAAAATCTCGTTGACGATCCCGCCGTCGATCGAGAGCATTTTCGTCACGATCCCGGCGACGACTACCCAAGATACAAAGTGCGGAAGGTAGGAAATCGTCTGAACCGTCCGTTTGAAATATTTGCCGCGCAGCTCGTTCAACAACACCGCAAAGGTGATCGGAATCACGAATCCCGCGACCAGCCCCATAAAGCTCATCGCCAGCGTATTACGGAGGACCAGGTAGAACCGTTCATCCTGGAACAAATCCACGAAGTTTTTAAATCCAACCCATTTTTGCTCCGAGAAGGATTTCGCCGGCTTATAGTTTTGGAAAGCCATCGTCCATCCCCACACCGGCAGGTAGTTGAATACAAACAACCAGATCACGAATGGCATGGACATTAAATATAAGTACTTTTGCTGCAAAATGCTCCGCCAGATACCGGTCTTCCGCTTCTTCTGCGGCTTAGGGGTTGCGCTTACATTTCTGGTTTCAGGCTGAGTTGACAGCGTTTCCATCTCGATTTCTCCCCCCTTGTCTGCTATAGCTTTATGATAAGGGAGGAGCGGCCGACGAAATACCCGAGAGATTTCAAACAAAACCATATAAAAATTAGAGATTGCCTCCCGCCGGGATCGTAAAGCTGATCTTCGTACCCACTCCATACTCGCTGACGATCTGTAATCCATGTTCTTCCCCATAGGAGAGGACAAGCCTTTGATGCACGTTACGCAGCCCGATGCGCCCCTGTTCCGGTTCCTTCGTACCGGAGATAAAGCGCATGACCTCATCAAGCCGCTCCTGGGTCATACCCATTCCGTTATCCTGTACCGACACCCGGACTAATCCTTCGTCCCTTTGGATATTCACCTCCACATGGACGCCTTCTTCCTTGTCCTCTACCCCGTGCACGACAGCGTTCTCGACGAGCGGCTGAATGATCAGCGGCGGCACCCGAATAGAGCTGGCTGCGGGATCAATGGACAAGGTATAAGTTAGCCGGTCCTCATAACGAAACTTCTGAATTTCCAAATAGGAGCTGACCATTTCCAGCTCTTCCTTCAGCGGTGTGCTTTCCCGGCCGACCTCCAAATTTTTGCGCATCATCTTGCCCAGCAACCGGACCACGTTGGCAATTTCCTTGTCCCCTTTGAGATGAGCGTTCATCCGGATGGACTCTAAAGCGTTAAACAAAAAATGCGGATTAATCTGGCTGGCCATCATCTTCAGCTTAATCTCGCGTTGGGCTAGCTCCAGGGCATTGTTTTGTTCTGTTTTCTCCACGACCTGGTCCATCAGCCGGCGGATGCTGTCCACCATGTAGTTGAACTGCCGGGACAACTGTCCGATCTCATCATTCCCGTCGATCCGCGACACGACGTTCAGGTCCCCTAAGGCCAGACGGTTTAAGTGCCGGCTCAATCGCAGCATCCGGTTGGTCGTCAGGAACGATACGGTGTATACGAACACCAGCGCGATCAGCAATACGAGAAGGATAATCAGCAATCCGACAAGGCTTACGGTATTTGCGTCCTTAACAATCGGCTTCGTCGCAAACACGGAAATAAACTTCAGACCGTTCATGCTGGATTCCGGGATCAAGGTGTCGATGACGAGATAGGATGGAACTCCTTGGATATCTACCCGAAACGTCCCCTTTTGCTGGGTTCGCAAGTCGATGCCGTAATCCAAATCCTCCAGCGTTTTACCGACGATCGCCGGGTTATTGGCGGCCACAACATAACCTAAATCATCGGTGATCAGCGTCTCAAAAGGCTCTTGCTGCAGCATCCGGTTCAGTTCCTCCTGGTTCATGATGACCATGAGTACACCGCTTTTCTTTGTTCCTTTAAAAGAGATCTGCCGAACGAGACTCAGCCGCTTGACCGGAACCTCCTGATTGTCGTTGATGTAGAACCACCCGATGTCTTTGCTCTTCATCGCTTGCTGGTACCAATACATGCCCTCGATTTCCTCGTTCACCGGGATTAATTCCA
This sequence comes from Paenibacillus sp. MB22_1, assembly GCF_047200555.1. NCBI lineage: Bacteria > Bacillati > Bacillota > Bacilli > Caryophanales > Paenibacillaceae > Paenibacillus > Paenibacillus sp. MB22_1. The sequence continues at coordinate 482,649 of NZ_JBLADV010000001.1, read as the reverse complement.
GGTTGTTGATCAAGGTAGGGTTATCGTAATAGAAGCGAATCCCCGAGACCTCACGATAGGTCCTGTCGTAAGCGCGAAAATCATTATAGTTGAGGTACGCTTTGGTCAGCTCTAACACACTGGGATACGTGGTGCTGACGATTTTCTCCAGCCCTTCGTCGAGCATAAAGATATCGGAGATATCCATCGGCACCCGTAGCATCGCGGCGGTTCGGGTTTTCACCTTTTCGACGTTATTGGTGGTTTGGGCGATCGCCCGTTCCATGGCTTGATTACGAAAGTAAGCGGTTACGGCAACGCCGACAATCAGGACAGGAATCATGACCACGACGATATAGGAAATGAGCAGCTTATGCTTCAGCCGCAAATTATTGGTGATGCGAATCAGTTTGCTTAACAATCGGATCACCTCTCGCCTAAATGGAAATATCCCCTTCGTCAAAGGGAAAGGGGATATTTCAGTTTCCCCGGGCACGTACCGTGCGCCGGGGATGCCTGTCACATATTAAATTAAGATGCGATTAAGGTCTAGGACCAATTATTTCAAGGTGATTTGCAGTTCGGTTTTCCCTGTGAAAGCATCAACTTTTACTGCACCATTGCTGGACAACGCTGCACCTTGCACCGACTCCGCTTCGCCCATGCCGTGCAATGTTACGTAGAACGGTTTGCCGGCGCCTTCTGCAGTCAGCTTCACAAGCTTACCTTCGCGAACGACCGTAACTTGGAGTTCAGCTTCGCCTTTGGTGTTCCGTACCGTGCGGGATACGGTTGCCCCGTCTTCGATCGTATACAAGCCAAGCTCAACTTCATTCGCATAGTCGTAATCCGGACGAACGTCGTTTGCCCCCGTCGCCAGAATCGAGTTCGGACGAACGAACAGCGGCAAGCTGAAGAAATCATATTTCTCTTTGCGCCATTTGCCGCCTTCCACCGTCTGTCCCGACAGCAAATGCGTCCACTGGCCATCCGGCAGGTAGTAAGTTACGTCGCCTTGTTCGCTGAACACCGGCGCTACTAGCAGCGAGTCGCCCAGCATATATTGACGGTCCAATGTTTCGGCGGCCGGATCGTCCGGGAATTCCAGGAACATCGCCCGCATCGTTGGCACGCCTTGCTGCGTCGCTTGAACCGCAATGTCGAACATATACGGCATCAAACGGCATTTCAGCTTGGTGAAGAACCGGGTTACGTCCACCGCCTCGTCGTCATATGCCCAAGGCACGCGGTACGAACTGCTGCCGTGCAGACGGCTGTGGCTGGACAGCAAGCCAAAGGCCAGCCAACGCTTGAACACATGCGCCGGAGCCGTGTTCTCAAATCCGCCGATATCGTGGCTCCAGAAGCCGAAGCCGGCGAGACCCAGCGACAAGCCGCCGCGAAGGCTTTCCGCCATCGACTCATAATCGGCGTAGCAGTCGCCGCCCCAGTGAACCGGGAACTTCTGACCGCCGACGGTTGCCGAACGGGCGAACAAGGCGGCTTCATTTTTGCCCAGCTTCTCTTCCAGCACTTCAAAAACAACTTTGTTGTACAGGTACGTGTAGTAATTGTGCATTTTCACTGGATCGGAGCCATCGTGATACACGACATCCGTCGGAATCCGTTCGCCGAAGTCGGTCTTGAAGCAGTCGACACCCATATCGACCAGCTCCCGCAGATATCCGGCAAACCATTCGCAAGCCGCCGGATTCGTGAAGTCCACCAGCGCCATGCCCGGTTGCCACAAGTTCCATTGCCATACGTCGCCGTTTGGTTTTTTCACCAGGTAGCCGTTCTTCTTGCCTTCCTCAAACAGACGGGAACGCTGTCCAATATACGGGTTGATCCAAACGCAGATTTTCAGCCCTTTCTCCTTCAGGCGCTTCAGCATGCCCACCGGATCCGGGAAGACGCGCTCGTCCCATTTGAAGTCCGTCCAGTGGAATTCGCGCATCCAGAAGCAGTCGAAGTGGAAGACGTGCAGCGGCAAGTCGCGCTCCGCCATGCCGTCCACGAAGGAGTTAACGGTCGCCTCGTCATAATCGGTCGTAAACGAGGTCGTCAGCCACAAGCCAAAGCTCCACGCCGGAGGAAGCGAAGGCTTGCCAGTCAAATCGGTATACTTGTTCAGCACATCCTTTGGCTCCGGACCGTCGATCACGAAATACTCAATCGATTCGCCGGGAACACTAAACTGTACTTTTTTGACTTTTTCCGATGCGACTTCAAACGAAACCGCGCCCGGATCATTTACAAACACACCATATCCTTTATTCGTCACGTAAAAAGGAATGTTCTTATAGGACTGCTCAGAGCTCGTCCCGCCGTCCTTGTTCCAGATGTCAACAACTTGACCGTTCTTGAGGAACGAGGTGAAGCGTTCGCCCAAACCGTACACCCATTCGCCGACGCGCAGGTCAAGCTCTTCGCGCATATAAGTGTTGCCACCCTTTTCGGTTATATGCGCCATCGATTTGTAGCCGCTGCCGGTAATCCGCTCGTTGCCGCGGAAGAAATCCACGGACCATTGCGGGCCTTTGTTGATGCGGACGCTAAGGCTGCCGCTTTTCAGCTCGGCATAGTGCTCGTTCACAGTAATCTCGGCATGGTCGCCGCCCTTCGCCAATTCAAAATGCGGACCATGGTCCACCGTCCCGGCAAAATGGATCAGCTTCACGCCAATGACCCCCGGCAACGGGGAATGGAACTGCATCGTCAGCAATGTCGTATTAATCATATCGCCCCGGCCGCGAAGCGGCGTCGTGGAGGCGGAGGCAATTAAAGTATGATCTTTTACTTGAAAATCATAGGCCTGTACCGCGGTGGAAAGCGTAAACTCTTCGCGAATCAGCCAGTTACCATCGGTAAACTTCATGGGTGGAATACCGCCTTTCTCGTCGCATTGTTTTTCTTATGAAAACGCTCTATACTTGCATTATACTGATACCACTAATATAAAACTAACATTATCAAGCCGAAATATAACACTATTTTGATGAGGTGACCTGTATGGATCAAGCGCTCCGCCGCTCCCTGAAGGAGAGCAAGAGTCACGGCAACGAGCGGCAGCCGTTCGGAACCTATTGGTACCGCTACGGGCCCGGTGAACATGTGATCGACTGCCATTGGCATGATGAAGCCGAGTTCTTCTATTGCCTTGAAGGCGAAACGCTGTTTCAGGTCGATACAGATTACTTCCCGGTTCGGGCTGGGGAAGCGGTGTTTATCGACGGCGGAGACATTCATGCCGCCCATGCGCATGGTGAGCAGGGCTGCGCGTTCTTCTCCCTCGTGTTTGATACGCAGCTGCTGGCCAGCGTACACTATGATGCGGTCCAGGAGAATCTGGTGCTGCCCTTGCAGGAACGAAAGGCGACGTTTCCCCGCCATATCCGGCGCGACACAGCGGCAGACGTTGCTCTTCTGGAGCATATCGTGGCGTTGATGCGCAGCTGCAGCACCGAGTCGCCCGGCTATGAAGGCGCCGTCAAAGGGCATCTCTTCTTGATGCTGGCGGAGATCGCGGCCACCGGCCGGGCCGTCAACCGTTCCCATAGCAGCAGCCGCAGCGAGTCGTCCAAGATTGACCGGCTCAAGACGGTCATCCAGCATATCCAGCACAACTACAGCCATCCGATCCGGCTGGCAGAGCTGGCCGCGCTGATTCCGATGAGCGAAGGCCAGTTTTGCCGCTTCTTCAAGTCGATGACCCGGCAGACGCCGATGGATTACATCAATTCGTACCGGATCCGCCAGGCCGCCGAGCTGCTGCGCGATCCGGAACGTAAAATCTCCGATATCGCACTGGAGGTCGGCTTCGACAACATCAGCTACTTCATCCGCGTGTTCCGTAAAGCGATGAACTGCTCGCCGTCGGAATTCCGCAAGCGGCTGCAGGCTTCGGTCGAGGTCTAGGTTCGCTGATTGCGGTTGATTCAATAAGTAATCACAGGAAGTAGCCGTAGGTTTAGCCCAGCCGGAACCAGCTGATTTGCGTTTCACCTTGCAAATGCAGGTACACATCATGCCGGCCCGACAAGCTTGCCGCGGCTTCTGCGGTGACCGTTGTCCAAGCTTGGCGACCGCCGGTAGGCAGGATCTTGCAGGTGATCACCGACTCGCCATCCGGAGAATCCAGCGTTACGGCGATTTCACCGCCCTTCAGATTCCCCGATACCCGGGCTTCAAATCGGGATGCTCCTTCGCCTAGTTCGACATCACGGAAGGCAATCCACCCGCGTTCGCTTTTCAGCCGGATGCATTCACCGCCTTCACGGCATTCATCGAGGAAAACTTGCTCGTAGTCGTCATAGTTGACCGCGCGGACTGGTTCACGCAGCGAGCGCGGAGGCACGGTTTCGCCGTCAACCTGAAGCGTTGCCGTCAAGGCGATCTCGTCCGAGGAAGGGCCAACCATCACCGTATATTCGCCCGACTCCACGCAATAGCGATCTCGGGTCACGTCCCAGAACGCCAGCTCTTCTGCTTTCAGCGTAAAGGTCACCCGCTGCGTCTCATCCGGCTGCAAATGCAGGCGGGTAAAGCCCTTCAACGTCTTCAGCGGCCGCGGCACGCGCGATTGCCCGATTCGCACGTACAGTTGCGGCACTTCGTCCCCGGCTATGTTCCCGGCATTACGCACATCAAACGAAATCTGAACCTCGCCATCCTGACCTATCGCGGCCCGATCCAGTGCAAGATCGCTATATTCAAACGTCGTATAGCTAAGCCCATGACCAAACGGATACAGCACCTCGCCGTCAAAATATTGATAAGTCCGTTTGCCCTTAATAATGTCGTAATCCATAATGTCCGGCAGTTGGTCCACCGATTGGTACCAGGTCATATTCAACCGCCCCGCCGGATTATAGTCGCCGAACAGCACGTCAGTCACGGCATGGCCCAGCTCTTGGGCGGAATGAGAGGTAAACAGGATCGACGGTACATGCGCGTTCTCCCAGTTCACTGCAAACGGATAGCTGCCGACGATGACGACCACCGTATTAGGATTCACCGCTCTTACGGCTTGAATTAATGCTTGCTGCGCCGGCGGAAGCACGATGTCCACCCGGTCGATCGTTTCCTTCGCATTGATGAACGGGTTGTTGCCCACGAAGACAACCGCCGTCTCCGCCGATTTGGCAGCCTGTACGGCTTGCTCGATCCCGCTCTCCACAATTTCCACGATCCATTGTTCTCCTGGAAGGCGACTATCCACCTTCACGGCATTATCAAAAACATTCTCACCCACAGCAATCAACCCGCCGCGTTCGTTCAAGACGATTGGCCGTCCGTTCCACGCCTTCAACTCGACCTTGCCGCTCAAAGCCGGGCGGAAGTCGAACACTTCCTTGACAAACCAGCCGCTTGCTTCGTTCGCCGTCGCCGTCAGCAATCCCGATTCGGTCTCCGTCACGAACTTGCCGTTCTCCACCGACCGCAGCGTGATGGAGCCCCAGCCCCAATCGTTACGCTCAAAAACGGACGCATCGGCCGCATTCTCGCCGGTCGCCTCCAGAACGGCTTCCGCTCCTTCGCCAGACGTGATCCGGACATATTTACCGGTCAAGGCCGAGCGCAGGCGAATCCGATCCAGGCCAGTTCCGAACAGGACGGGGCGATCGCCCATTTTCTTCTTAATGCCCTGAAGCGGGGTGATGCGGTACGGCGGCGTGCCGCTGTACCAGTCGGTATAGGCTTCATTGGCCAGCGGCCCGACAACCGCGACAGAACCTAACGTTTGCGGTAAAGGCAGTAAGCCTTCGTTCTTCAGCAGTACGATCGCTTCGCGGGAAGCCTTTAGCGCCAAGGCCGCATGCTCCGGTGCGCACAGCTTCTCTTCCGGCACGCGGCTGTACGGGTTCCGCTCCTCCGGATCAAATTCACCCAACCGGAAGCGAACGCGGAAGGCATTCCGTAGCGCACGGTCCAAGTCCGATTCAGCCAGCAATCCTTGCTCCAGCGCATTCCGCAGCGCCTGGAACATAATCGGCTGCTCATCCGTCATGCTGTCGATGCCTGCCTTGATGCTCCCTGCAACCGCTTCGGCATAAGACTCCACATATTTGTGATCCAGCACCGTGCCCATGACGTCGCCGGCGTCGCCGACAACAAACCCGTCCATCTCCCATTCGCCTTTGACGATCTCGTTGACTTCCGAATTCAGGTTGCAAGGCGTACCGTTGATCCCGTTGTAAGCCGTCATCATCGAACCTGCGCGACCTTCCCGGAACGCCCGCTCAAACGCTTTCAAATAATACTCCCGTTTGTTGCGCGGATCGATGCTCACCGATTCACTGCCACGACCGATTTCATTGTTATTTGCGTAAAAATGCTTCAGCGTGGCTACCGCCTTGTAATAAAACGGATGATCGCCTTGCAGCCCCTTCACCAGTTCGGTCGTTAACGCTCCCGTGAGATGCGGATCTTCGCCGTAGGCTTCCTCTGTCCGGCCCCAACGCGGATCGCGCTCCATATCTACGGTTGGCGCCCAGATCGTCAAGCCGTTCACTTCCGGATTCCGCTGAAAATACACGCGGGCCTCATCCCCAATCACCGAGCCGATTTGGCGCATCAACTCGGGATTCCAGGTGCAGGCTAGTCCGGTGTTTTGCGGGAAGGACGTGGCTTCCCCCAACCAAGCTACGCCGTGCGCGCCTTCCGTACCATGCTTGTATTTTTTGACGCCAAGCCGCGGCACTTCCGTTTGGAATTGGCACATCAGTTCAATTTTCTCATCCAATGTAAATCGGCTAACCAAGTCGTCCACCCGCTCCGCCAGCGGCAGATCAGGGTTCTGAAAAGGATATTGGTACGTGTTGTTCGTCATACAATTACCTCGCTCTCCTACTCTATCAAACTCATTGTAAGCGCTTAAGAATTTGTTGCTGCTGATACCATCAAGTCTTCCACCCTATCATAGTCTGCCGCCCCCTTCAGCGATACACGGAACATTAGTGTATTTTTCATATAAAAATATCGCATGATCAGCACGGTACGCCCCCGAAGAGTTTCCCCTAGCTGCACCTCCTTTTGCACGATTATCCCCTTTAATCAGAATGGAGAAATCGAGAAGAGGATCTTCTAAGCAGCTTCTCTGCAGATTATCCCTTTTGCTCAGATTTGGGAGAGGATGATGTTCTGGCCCTCTCTTTTGCACCATTATCCCTTTGGTTCAGAATTGGGATTTTTCAGGAGGATCATCTTCTTACCGCCCTTTTTCGCCGCTATCCCTTTTGTTCAGATAAAAGGAATCAATAGGCGAGACGGAAAGCTGGTTTCCCGGAATCTGATTAGTCCTCCGTATATAAGTTAGTATTTTTAGGATTTTTTTCTTGATATCAGAACATGCGTTTGGTATAATTTAGGAAAAGAGAACGTATGTGCTTGTTTGTGTCATTTAGAAGAATCAATGGAGGAAGCGGACATGAAATCAGGGATGAACACGGAGCATCAAGCTATTAGCCGTCGTTTTCAAAATGAAGCCGACTGCATCGAGGCGATCATCGCGATGAAGTGGCCAAATGGCTTTGTCTGCCCGCGCTGTGCTTATACCGAGTGCACCCGTCTGTCCACTCGACATATTCCTTTATTTGAATGTGGAAGATGCAGTTATCAAGCCTCTCCTTTGGTCGGCACCATTTTTGAAAGAACCCATCTGCCTTTGGTGAAGTGGTTCCAAGCGCTGGAGTTGTTTTTGCTTCCGGATGGCATCTCGGCGCTGCGGTTGAGTCAGGTAATCCAAGTGACCTACAAGACCGCTTGGCTCATGCTGCACAAAATCCGCCATACCCTCGGTGAATGCGATGCGAAGGTTTTGCTCTCTGGAGAAGTCAAAGTGTGCCGCGATCAATATGGGACGGATACCAGACGCTTTCATCCAGCTTGTCAACCTTATGCCACCGCGGTTGTTAGCGGCTGCACGGTCACGGAGTCGGGTGAACCCGAGCGGGTGAAGATTCAACTGGTTTCGCATCAAAGAGGAAGCGATCAATGGGCTACTCGGCCCGATCTCGAGGCTTTCATCAACAAGCATGTGGATGTTCAACATACTTCAACCAAGCGGTGGTTTCCTTTCGTTTATCGGATGTATCTGCCCTTGCGGAGAGTCGTGAGACAAGCAAGAGACTCGATCCGACGCACGTATGTCGCCTTGGGGACAACGCATTTGCAGGCGTATTTGAATGAGTACACCGCCCGCCGTTACCTGCGCATGACTTGTTCCGAGGAAGAGATGCGCCAAAATCTGCTGCAGATGTGCCTGTCCATTTCTGCCATCCCTTACCGTGAGCTAATCAACCGCCAACAAAAATACCCGTCCATTGCAGCAGCGGCTTAAACCACTGCCGAATGAACGGGCTACAAGTGCTTGCTGTACTAGTGTACGAATTTGTTTACACCTAACAGGACGAGCTCTTCTATGTCTATGAATCGGTTGGACTTGGAGTTTTATCCATTTGTCTTTTAATTGTTATTTCGTTTTTTTCTTCCGAACGTTTTCAGGTTTCTCTTTTTCCACTCCCTGATTCAACGGGATAATCGTCAGAAGAGCGCCGCCGATAGATCATATGCCACTAGAGCAATATGTCACTTGCGCAATATGCCACTAAAGCAAATGCCCTAGGGCAACGGACCAAAGCACACCTCAGTGCCCCCATGGAAACTTACAGGGCCGGCATCAGGCATGGTTCATCTGCTTGCGATATGCGGAAGGTGAGGTACCGACATATTTGCGGAATTTGCTGTGAAAATAATCGACATTGGTGTATCCGACCTTTTCGGCCACCTGATAGACCTTCAGGCCTTCCTCTAAATAGTGTTTAGCTTTCTCGATCCGCACCTTGTCGAGGTACGTGTTAAAGTATTCTCCGGTCGTGTTCTTGAACAATTTGCCTAAATATGCGCTGTTATAGTTGAAGATGCCGGAGAGCGTCTCCAATTTGAGGTTTTCGTTATAGTTCCGGTGAATCAGATCCAACATAATTTTGACTTCGCGGTGTTTCCCGTCTTCGCCGAGCTGGTTCATGATCTGCTGCAGCAGATGCTCTGCCTGCCCGTTTAGCTCCAGAATGGAGTAGGCTTTTTGGATTTTCGAGTACCCGTCGGAAAACTCTTTGCTGCGATTTTGCAGCTCCGGCGACTGCTTCAGCGCCTTACTGAAAATCGTGGTCAGCAGCTCCACATAACGGTTCTTGATTTCGTTCTCCATCGCACCTTCAGCCTTATACGCTTCGCCCAGCTGGTGCAGCAGAGATTTTACGGCATCGCGATTACCGATATCTACCGCATAAAAGAGCTGCTCGCCCAGCTCTTCGGTCGTAAGCTCCGGTCCCGCACTCGCACCAGCCCCCGCATCCGTTCTGGCAGACAGGCTGTCTGGCGTTAAGATCGTTCCCTGATCAAGGAAGAAATGGCGGCGGACCAAATCACATGCCGTCCGGTACGATTCCCGAATCTCCGCCATGCATCCCACCTTCTCGCCAAGCGCCACGGAATAGCAGATGCCTAAATCGGACAGCTCGGCAGCAAGCTCGCGATAGATCCCCGCAAGCTCCACGGAGAGAAGCGGCTCCTTGAGCAGGACGCCAAACTTGGAATGGATCGCAAACACCCAGCCGCGGCCAGGCTCCTCGAACTGCCGGACCAATGCTTTGCGGATCAGAGCGTTAATTTGGGCATCAGCGTCCCCTTCCATTTGCGGGGCAAGCAGCAAAATTTGAAACACCTTGCCGCTGATACCTACTTCATGAGCCCGCTCGCATAGCGGAGTAGGGTCCTCTTCGTCTTCGCCGGTCAGCACGGACTGGATCAACGCTTCCCGGTTCCACTCCGTTGTGACGTGCTTCCACTGCTCGGATGCTTTCTCTTCGTCGATCGTCAGCTTGATTTTCCAAAGATAATCCTTGAGTTCATCTTCATCTACCGGCTTCAGCAAATAACCATCCGCCCGGTATGTCATCGCCTTCTTGGCATAACTAAAATCCGCGTAACCGCTAAGAATCAAAATATGCAAATTCGGATCTTGCGTGCGGAGCTTCTCGATCAATTGCAACCCGTCCATCCCCGGCATGCGGATATCGGCCACGACCAGATCGGGATGATATTGCTGATACTTTTCCAGCGCTTCATTCCCGTTGGCCGCCGTATCCACAACTTCGTAGTCATAGGCTCCCCATTCGATAAAGGTCCGCAGACCCTCCCTAAGTTTCGGTTCGTCGTCAACAATCAGCACTTTAATCATTTTGCATTCCTCCGGCCGGAAAAAATTTTGTTTTCCCCAGCATTAGATAAAGCGTTTTCAATGTAATTATAGGTTAATTTTCGAACAGCTCACAAACATTATTCTGTTCATTTATTGCACTATTTTGATGCCTCGCCAAAAAAAGCTGCCCTACCTCATCCCTAGATGAGTGGTAGAGCAGCCATTCTGCTTCGTCGTGCCGCTAGGAACTCGCGCCGGAGTAATGCACGCTGGAGTAACGCGCACCGGGGTAACGCGCGCCGGGAGTAGTCCAAACCTATGGATTCGTGCGGACCGAGTCGGGTACCGGCACTCCGAAGTTTGGCGTGCCATCCTCGTTCCATTCCAGAATTTGGGCCCGGGTATGCCGGTTCGGATCGTACAGCGGATCACCGTCGATCTCCTTGTAATTCCGGGCATGATAGACCAATACATCCCGCCCGTCCTCCGAGACGGTAAAACTATTATGACCTGGTCCATACTGTCCCGCCGCTTCATTGGTCGCAAACACCGGAAGCGGCGATTTTGACCAGGAGCTAGGGTCCAGCAAATCTGCCGATTCGTCCGCGGTGAGCAGGCCCATACAATAATGATGGTCGGTGGCGCTGGCCGAATAGCTGATGAATATACGCCCGTTCCGCTTCAGTACGGCCGGTCCCTCGTTTACTTTGAAGCCGATCGTTTCCCAATCGTATTCCGGCGTGGAGATCATGACCTGCTCCCCGGTCAACGTCCAAGGGTTGCTCATCCGGGAGATGTAGAGGTTGGAGTTGCCTTCGATACCTGGGTCCTTCTGCGCCCAAACGTAATACCGTTCCCCCCGGTGCTCGAACGTCGTCGCATCCAATGCAAACGACTCCCACCGCGTACGGACTTGCCCTTTCTCCTCCCATACGCCTTCAAGCGGATTGGCGGAGGTGTTCTCCAGCACGTACATTCGGTGATCAAACAATCCTTCGTTCGTCTCGGTCGTTCGCGCGGCGGCAAAATAGATATACCATTTTCCGTCGATAAAATGGATTTCCGGAGCCCAAATATTGGCGCTCAGCGGGCCGGTATCATATTTGCGCCAGGCCACCACCGGCTTGGCATCCCCCAATCCTTGCAGCGTCTTGGACCGGCGAATTTCGATCCGGTCATACTCAGGTACCGAAGCCGTAAAGTAATAATACCTGTCCTGATGCTTATAAACCCATGGATCCGCCCGTTGCTCCACGATTGGATTTCGATATTCCTGCGTGTTCTTCATCTTGGTTTCTCCTTCTCTTTCTGTCATCTCGTTACGTTCTGGCCTTCCTCATACAGCTTGCGGACCACCGCTTCTGGAATCGGCACGTCGTAAACCCGGAGTTCGTCCATCTTCCCTTGGAAAGGGGGATCCCACCAATTCACCCCTAGGCTGAACATACCTTGATTATCCGTGAAGATATCCGGGAATCCCGTTCCCGTAAACTTCAGTTCCCCGTCAACGTACACCTTCACGTTCCCGGCATCGACGGTAAAGGCTACGTGATGCCACGCTCCCGCCGAGATCCGCGAACCCGTTGTCCCGTCATACCAGGCTTCACCGGACCACAGCATCGTGTTATGATCCCAGGAATCCGGCACGAGGCTGATCCAGCTTGTATTGGATTTCGCCCCAAAGAAGCTGGTCGTAAATTGGGTAAATTGCTGCGGATGCAACCAGAGGGAAACCGAATAACGGTTCCCTTGAATCAGACCGTCATCCAGCCGAATGCCGGATTTCCCATCAAACTCGGCAGCCAACCCCTGGACTCCATCCGTAAAAGTGATCGCTCCGCCTTCGGTATCAAGCTTTGCCCCGGTCACCGCTCCATCGCCAAACCGTCCTTCGACCTCCGATAAATTCCCCTCAAAGCGATAGTGGGCTCGCAGTCCATAGTTAAGATCAATCGGAGCAACGACGATCTCAAACGTCTTGACGGCTTTCGCTTTCCCCTTCGTGATCGTTGCGGTTAACGTAGCGGGAGCATCGGCTTCTCCCGCATCGGGCGGGTGGATGACCCCGGTCTCTGAAATGACGCCTGGATCGGAGGTGGACCAGACGATTTGAGCCCCATGCGTCCCTTCCAATGGCAATGTCAGGTTGTTCATGACTTTGCTGGTATCGCCGAGCGTTAAGGCTTCCTGCACCGCCTTAACGACCTGGCGGTCGTTCATCTCCGGCTGCTGAATGCCCCAAATGGCGGTGCCTTCGCGAGAGATGGCCGTAAAGGTCATCGTCTCCCGCCCTTGGTTCTCGTCCCAGCCTTTGACGAATACGCCGTGGTAAGTTACTCCCTCAAGGGTCAGCTCCGCTCCATAGGAGCCGTTTAGCTTCCAGGTTCCGGTTATCGAACCCGAAATCGTATGGTCTTTGTTCAAAGTAAGGTGGACCGAAGTAGGGACCTCACCGGAATAGCCAAGCCCATGATTCACGAACTGATAGTCGCCGACCACCTTGGAGGCCGTCACTTTCTGCAGGGATTCCCCGGCGTAACGCGTCGGTGCCATGACCAGCCACCCGTTTTGGTTCATAAACAGCTGGTGCACCCTGACTTCGTGAACCTCTCCCCGTTGCGGGAAGCGAGTATGGAACACCGAGAAATATCGCTTCGTCTTCTCGTCATAAAATAGCGAGTTATGCCCTGGCGAAGCATAACCGTAACCGATTCCCGTGCCGGGATCGCCTATTTTGCGGTCGAACAGGAAATTGCCGACCATTTTGATGCCGTACGGCGCGTTATCCGTATCGCTGGGCAGCACGGCATTTTGTCCGGCCGCATCGAGATAAGGGCCGTCTGGACGTTTCGCCCGGAACTGCCGCAGGTTGTAGCCGCCGTTCGCCCCCAGCCAACCATAGGAAACGTTCAAATAGTAGTATCCCGAAGTTTTATCGTATAAAATGTAGGGCCCTTCGCCGGACTTCGTATAGCCTCCGGCGATTTTGGTGCCAAAATATCGATCCACCAGGCGTCCGTCCGCTGTTGTGCCGTCTTTGCCGGGATATTTCACCTGACCGGTGACCGGATCCAGCTCGACGATGAAGATTCCGCCGGACCAGGAGCCGTACGTCATCCACAGCTTGCCGTCCTTATCGAAGAACAAAGCGGCGTCAATTGCGTTCGGATACATGGCATTATTATAGGAACCGTCGCTGTTAAACCAATTCGGACTGGCCTCCTTCAGCCTTCCCTGGTCCACCAGCTGCTTGAGGTTCGTATTCGTCCACTTCTTATCGACCCGGCTGTTCTCGTCATACGCCGTCTCCTTCGTAAACCCGGAGTAAATAATCGTGTCCACGTAGGTGTAGGGGCCTTCGATATTTTTGGATACCGCATAACCAATCGCAGAGCGGATATAGGTGGACGAAGCGCTGTAATACATCATATAAGCGCCCCTCGTTCCGTCCGCATTCCGGTATTTCTCATTCCAGATCATGCCCGGCGCCCAGACCGCATACCCGCCTTTACTGTCGGCATCGTCCTCTCCCGCCCAAGCGAACGAACCGGCCAGATTTTGAGACAGATCGCCGTAGATCACGTTCCCCGGGGTTTGATAGCCGTTGGTAAACGTCGTCCAATTCATCAAATCGGTTGATTTGGCGGCTTCGATATGCGACCCAAAGACATAATAGGTCGAGCCGGCCTTGACGATGTTCGGATCGTGGACCGAGACATTGGTAAACGCGGGCGGTCGCTTTTTCCCCGAGGCCCCTCCCGCACTCTCGCTTTCCGTTGCCCCGCGTTTCCCGGCATCCGTATCGCCGCTGCTCGCCCACCCTTCGGCAGGGATGAGCATCGTGAAGATCAAGAGTAAACCCAGGCACTTAACCATACTTTTCAACGGACTTCCCTCCTTCATAAGGTTTAGGTTATGATTTGATGATCAAGGTTACCAGTGACATGGCCGGCATTTTCACGTGCAGCGTGTCACCGGCTACGTGAACGTCCCGGAGCGGAACCGGCGTAACCACATCCGGTTGCTCAAACGTATTGTGCGCATTCATCGTTGCAGCCGTTAACAAAGTTCCCGAAACCGAAGCCCATTCCGCGTGATTTCCTCGCAACTCGAGACTGACCTCCGCAGCCTGTCTCGGATCGATATGAACCAAGCTGATCTGAATGTCGCCTTGGGCGTTCTTCGAGGCGGACACCGACAGGGCCGGAAGTGTGTCGTCGCCATTCGCCGAAGCAACCAGCGATGACTCGGTCGACAACAGCTCTGCTCCTTGATGGACCTTGAACATATCAAACGCATGATACGTCGGCGTTAGGATCATCCGCTCACCTTCTGTTAAAATCATCGCTTGCAGGACGTTGACGGTCTGGGCGATGTTCGTCATCTGCACCCGGTCGGCGTGATGATGAAAGATGTTGAAGTGAAGCCCGGCCACCAGTGCGTCACGGATCGTGTTTTGCTGATACAGAAATCCCGGATTCGTGCCCGGCTCAACGTCGTACCAAGTACCCCACTCGTCGATAATCAAGCCGATACGCTTCTCGGGATCGTACCGATCCATGATCGTACTGTGCTTCGCAATTAATTCGTCCATGTGCAGCGCTTTTTTCATGGTCACGAACCACTCGTCCTCTGAAAAATCCAGCGCCGAACCCTTCCCCAGCCAGAAATCGCCGGGAATCGTGTAATAATGCAGGCTTAACCCGTCCATGAGCCCGCCGGCCTGTTGCATCAGCACTTCGGTCCAGCGATAATCGTCCACATTGGCCCCGCCGGCGATTTTATATATCCGGTTATCCCCATAATTGCGGACGTAGGTTTGATAGCGGCGATACAGATCGGCGTAATATTCCGGACGCATGTGGCCGCCGCATCCCCAATTCTCATTTCCGATGCCAAAATAGGTCAGCTTCCACGGCGCGCTCCTGCCATTCTCCTTACGCCAGTTCGCCATCGGGGATTCGCCGTCAAATGTCATATACTCGACCCATTCGGACATTTCTTGAACCGTGCCGCTCCCCACATTCCCGCAAATATACGGCTCGCATTCCAGCAGCTCGCATAGCAGCATAAATTCATGCGTCCCGAAGTGATTGTTCTCGATAACGCCGCCCCAATGGGTGTTGACCATCCGCTTGCGGGCTTCCTTCGGGCCTACGCCGTCCTTCCAGTGATACTCATCCGCAAAACATCCTCCGGGCCAACGAAGCACCGGAACCTTGATCCGCTTCAACGCCTCCAGCACGTCGTTACGTATCCCTTGCGTGTTGGGAATCGGGGAATCTTCTCCGACCCAAATCCCCTCATAGATGCATCTGCCCAAATGCTCGGCAAAATGACCGTAAATATTTTTGTTGATGACCGCTTTCGTCACGTCCGTTTGAATGATCACTTTGTTGTTCACGGTTTTTCCTCCACCCTAAATTCATTTATCCTTTAATGCCTGAATTCAGATTGATCGATTGAATAAAGTATTTTTGCGCAAAAACAAACAGCAGCAGCGTTGGAATGATGGCCAACATGGCCGAACCCATAAGCTGTCCGATCATGCGATAGTTGCCGTAGATATCCTGAAGCAGCAGCAGTCCCGCAGTCACCGGCATTTTGTCCACGTCGGTATAGACGATGACCGGCCAGAGGAAGTCGTTCCAGGAGCCGACAAACGAGAACAGGCCGCAAACGATGAGGATCGGCTTGATAAGCGGCAGGATGATGTACGAGTAGATCCGAAAATCTCCGGCCCCGTCAACCCGGGCGGATTCATCCAGGTCGGTCGGAATCCCTTTCAGAAACTGCCTGACCAGAAAGATGTTGCCCATACCCGCCAAACCCGGAATAATCATCGCCCATGCGGTATTCACCCAGCCGAAAATATCGATGATTTTGTAAGAGGGGATAATGTTGACGACTCCCGGAAAGAAGGAAATGCCCAGCAATGTAAAAAACAGCGTGTCTCTGCCTTTAAAGTTCATTCGAGCATACCCGTAACCCGTGATGGAGATGATCACGATCACGAGGAACGTATGTGTCACCGCAATGAATACGGAGTTCGTCAGCCAGCGCAGGATCGGAGCCGTGGACGTATTCTCCAGAATCGTCACGTAATTGTCCAGGATCCATTCCACGGGAAGCAAACGGAAGCCCGTTGACACCACTTCGGATTGGGAGCGGAAGGAAGTCGAAATCCCAAATAACACGGGAATGACCCAAATGACGCACAGGAGGATCAAATACAGGTATGCGATATACTTCGATATGCTGATTTTCTTCGACATCTTGATTTACACCTTACCTCTCGTTTCCATAATCCATCACAGGATGCGTCAATTGGCGTTTCGGTTCATGACGTAATACTGCAGCGCCGAAATGACCAAAATGACCATGCCTAGCAGCACCGCCATCGCGGATGCCATGCCGGCAATCGATTCGCCATGACCAAACGCTAATTGACGGATGTACATCATGAGAACATGCGTCGATTGCCGCGGTCCGCCATCCGTCATCATTAAAGGTTGGCCAAAGACGTTAAAGGCCCCGGCAGTGGTCATGACAAAGGTATAAATGAGCGGAAAACGGATCGACGGCAAGGTGATGCTGAAGAATCGCCGGGTCGCGCCGGCTCCGTCGATCTCGGCGGCTTCGTACAAGTCTTTGGATACCCCGGCAATCGAGGCGCGGTAAATAATCATGTTCCCGCCAACCCCGCCCCATACGGTGATCACAAAAATAATGATCCAAGCATAAGGCTGCGTCGCCGCCCAAGCGACCTGCGAATGGAAGATGTTCCCCGTAATCCCCAGCTGTTTGTTAAAGATAAGCAGCCAGATCAAAGCGGCAGCGGAAATGGAAATCAAGCCCGGAATGTAAATAATGGACTGGATGATGCCCTTCAATTTGACCTTCTTATGCTCCAAGGCGACGGCCACCGACAATGGGATGACGATCAACAGCGGAACGCTGATCACGACAAAAATGAGGGTATTCCGAAGCCCGTTTACGAATTGGGTGTGGAAGGTCGAGGTTTCATCAAATAGGATCGTTTTGTAGTTAGCCCATCCGACCCAGGTCGGATCGTTCATCAAGTTCCACTGAGTAAACGAAGCATATATCCCGTATACGGTCGGAATCAGAATGAAGATCAGGAACAAAACCAGGTGCGGACCCACAAAGAAAAACGGCGCAAAGGATTTCTTGTTCATCGCCTTTCCATATCTCCTTTTGGAAAAATCATGTGCCAGACGCATCGTTCCGGCACATGATTTCTTTCTGTTTATCTAGAACGCAGGCTCAGCTTGCACTGCCCGTAGTGCTCTCGGCAATCTTGTCCTCGACGAACTTCTGCATCGTCTGCAGCGTATCATCCAGATCGACGTTGCCGCGAACGATATCCGCGCAATAGGTATCAACCGCTTCGGCGATGTAAGGGTAATATTCGTAGGTATAAATATAAAGGGACTGGGTCTCCTTCTCATTGGAGGTGAAGAAGGATTGCATATATTGCTGATATTCCGGACTTTCGATCACTTGTTTACTCGCCACGATTTGACCTGCTTTCGCCCATTCCAAGGAGTTCGCGCGGATGAATTCCAGGAAAGCGCCGATGCCGGCTTCTTTCTCATCCGATCGTTCGTCATTTTTCAGCATCGCAAACAGGTGGGACGAAGCGCGGTTCGTGAACTTGTCCGGCGTCGGAGAATAGATGTTCGTCACCCCGAAGTTTAGACCCTCAACCGCAGCATGGGCCGTAGAACTCCAAGTACCGTCCGTCGAGAACAAGACGTTGCCGGATTGGAACATTAAGTAGCCGTCTTCGCCAAATGGGGTCATCAACCCGGCATCGGCAATTTTCTTCACCTCTTCGAAGGCTTGTCTCATCACCGGCGTATTCACAGCCGGCTTGCCGTTTTCTTGGATGTCTCCTCCAAGGTTTTGCACTTGAGCTAAAATCACCCAGCCGAGCAGCGCATCATTGACAACGTAATCACCATCCTCCAGCTTGCCTTGAAGCGACAGCATTTCGTCGATGGTAACCACGTCGTCGTCCAAGAAGGATTCCGCGTTGTACTTCTTGAGCAGATCCTTGTTGTAATACATCGTGTTGCTATGAATGTCGAGCGGAACGGTATACTGCGTTCCATCGATGTTCCCCGTCGCCCAAGCCTGCGGAAGGTAGTTCTCCTCCTTAATTTCCGGCTGCGCGGCAATCGCACCGCCGATAGGTTCCAGCACGCCTTGCTTCACAAAGCCGGGAACACGGTCCGCGTGGATGATCGCCAAATCAGGAACCCCTTTGCCAGAGTTGAGCACCGTGGAAATTTTGGTATACATGTCTGCGGTAATCACATGCTTCACTTTGAACTCGGGATTGGTAGCGTTGTAATCCTTGACCAATTGATCCATGTAAGCTCCGTCATCGCCGGTTAACGGCGTCCAGAAAGTAATCGTCTTCTTGTCCGAGCCGCTGCTGCATCCAGATAGTACTGTCACGCTTAAAAGAACTAAAACCAAAGATAAATACAACCACTTCGTTTTCATGTTTCTTCCCCCGTTTTGAATAATTAATATGATATGAAATCGGCCGGCGCTGAAGCCGTCCGCAAACGTCCGCAGCGCAGGGCCGTTCTATCCTTTCACCGCTCCTGCCGTCATCCCGTCGATAAAGTATTTTTGGAAGGCAACAAACAAGATGAAGATCGGAATGATGGAGAAAAAGGAACCAACAATCAGCAAATCATAGTTGTTCCCGTAAGGGGTTAGCAGCGTCTTGAGCCCAATCGGCAACGTGTATTTATTGGCATCGCTGAGCACCATAAACGGCCACAGGAAGTTGTTCCAGCTGTTCATACCGTTGAGAATGGCCATCGCGGCAAAAGAAGGCTTCATCACCGGCAAGATGATCCGCACGTAGATTCCGTACTCACTCGCTCCGTCGACGCGTCCTGCGGCGATAATTTCCCGGGGAATTCCCCGCAAATACTGCCGGAAGAAGAAGATCGTCGCCGCGCTGGCGATCCCCGGCAGAATAATGGCCGAATACGAGTTCATCAGCCCGATATCGTACGTTAACGTATACAGCGGCAGGAGCAGAATCTCGAACGGAACCATCATGATCAGCAGGACGCAGATGAACAGGGTATTTTTCCCTTTAAATTCATAAGCCGAAAACCCGTACGCCACCGTAGCGCTGACCAGCAGCGTCACCGTGACTTGGACGACCGTCAGCAGCAGCGAATTAAAAAACCATAAGAAATAGGAATGATTGCCCGTAAACAAGTAAACAAAGTTATCCAAGCTCATGACCGATAAATCAAACTTCAGGTTCAGCCCGTACCGGATCAAATCCTCCCCAGGCTTAAAGGAAGCCAGCGTAACGGCATAAAACGGCAGAAGCACCAGCACGCACAGGAAGGCGAAAAACACGAACAAAACGATTTTGATCAGCAAGCCGCGCTTCGATTTCGTCATGCTTCCTCCTCCTTCTTAAACATGCCAGTAAAGGCCAACTGCGTCAGGTTAATCACCATCGTAATGACGAGAAGCACGATGCCGACGGCGGCCGCATACCCCAGGTTGTTCTTCTCGATCCCTTGACGGTATAAGTAACCCACGATGGTCAAGCCGATATTTTTCGGAGAATTGTTGCCGTTCCAGAGCATCATACTTTCGATAAACATCGCCAGACCGGCATAGATGCTGATCGTTAAGACATATATCGTTGTTGGCTTCAACAGCGGCATCGTGATCTTCGTAAATCGCTGGATGGGAGAGGCGCCATCGATTGAAGCGGCTTCGTAGTATTCGTCGGGAATATTTTTGAGTCCAGATAAGAAGTAAAGCATGTTTACCCCGGTCCATCTCCAGGTCGCCAGCGCCAATAAGGCGATAAAGCCGGTCGTTTGTCCTTTCAGGAATTTGATCGGCTCCACGCCAAACAAGCCCAAGAAGCTGTTGATGAGCGACCCTTCCATTTCACCGAACATCAGTCGGAAGATCGTCCCGGCCACCACCACCGACGTCAGCGCCGGGAAGAAAAACGAGGACTTGAAAAATTCCCTCGCCCACATGAACTTGTTGTTGATCAAAACGGCAAACAACATCGGAAACGGGATCAGGATCACCAAGGTTAAGACCATGTAGATGGCGCTGTTGGTGACGGCCTTAAGGAAGATCCCGTCGCCCATCAATTTCTCGTAGTTGTCTATGCCAATCCACGCTGCTTCCTGACCCAGGGTCACTTTCTGGAAGCTCATCCCAAAGGAGCTGATCAGCGGATACACCCAAAAGATGAGGAAAACGAGCACGAACGGCAACACAAATACGTAAGGAGCAACCTTTTGCGAGTAAAGGAATTTTTTAACCATCGCCCTACCCCTTTTTAAACAGAGCTACTCCCGAAGGAGTAGCTCGCTGCTTATTTCGATTACTTCAGCTCCTGCTCGATTTGCGCTTGCGCATCATCCAGAGCTTGCTTGATATCCTTCCCGTCTTCAAAAATCTCGTTTAACGTCACCGTGCAAAGCACGTTGTTGATCGTCGGCGACGCCGAGGTGGATTTAATCAATCGGATTTCGTCCTTGATGTCGTTCAGCACGTCAAATGGATTATTAATGAAGTATTGGACAAACTGGTTGTCCGGGTTATGAGTAACGTCCTTCATCTCCCAAACGTCCATGTTGACCGGGTCAAAGCCCAGCGTATTCCAGATTTCAATATTGGCATCCTCCGACAATTTGGCGAATGCGAGGAAATCCTTGGCCAGCTCGATGTCTTTGGCCGTTTTGGTCACGACCGTCCCGGTTCCGCCGCCGCCGACCGAACGCGGCATCCCTTCTTTGATGACCGGAATCGGGGCGATCGCGATTTTGCCGGAGAGGTCCTTCATATAGTTCGTGTATCTCGACATTTGCCACAGCGGCATGAAAGCGGTCGCATAGTTGCCCGCATTAAACTCTCCGTACGCTTCCTCCGTATCGGGCTGCCCGCCGGCGATGGTGGCGATGACATGGTTGTCTTGCAGGTCTTTCAGCAGGGTGAGCGCCTTCACTACGGGCTCCGAGTTAACGATCGGGTTCCCGGCGTCATCGGTGAAATCTGCACCTTGCTGTGCCAGCAGCTGGGAAAGCTGCCATGTTGCACTCGTATCGGCGGTGCCCATGTACTTGCCCGTTTTCTCATACACTTGAATTCCGGCTTTTTTGAAATCTTCCCAGGTCACAATCGACTTGTAATCCACTCCGGCTTCTTCTAAAATTTCCGTGTTGTAGAACGCCACCGAGGCGCCAACGTGGGTCGGGATACCGTAATTCACGCCGTCCTTGCTGTAGAGGTCGATTCTGGACTTGACGATCGTGTCCCGGTACGGGTCGATGACGTCATTTAATTCAACCAGCTGCGGCGTCCCGGCCAAGAAGTCCGGGAATTTGCCCAGCTCGATATCGGCGATGTCCGGCGCACCAACGCCCGTCTGCACGGCGATCGATAATTTGTTGTGCATGTCGTCGTATGGCATCACCGTGACGTTCAGCTTGATTTGCCGATCCGGATTGGCGGCGTTCCATTTCTCCAGCATTTTCTCAAAATGTTGTCCATGCAGTTCCACGAACGTCCAATAGGAAAGCTCTATCGCGTCTTCCCCCGCGCCGCCGTCCAACACGGAGGTTTCTCCCCCCGCTGTGGTTGACGTCTTGCCGCAGCCCCACAGCCATGTGGCCATCGTTAACACTAACAGCACAGTCCAAACCTTTTTCTTCATCCTTGACCCTCCCTGACAAAATAAAATCTACACACTCCACTTACAGTCGGTTATCTCCCACTTCTCTAGTAGAACCGATGGTCAATCGATGACCCGAAGAAGCGCTCACCGGTTGTGGATAGCTAGGTGTTGTCATCGTCTCAAAGGGTGAATGAAGCAGTTGCTTCCCAGAAGCGTCGGTTTCCTTAAGCTCTCGCTTGACCCAGGCGAATCACGTTCCAGGAAGCTTTAGCTAAACAGGCTTTCACATAACCGTCCTGGCATACCGCATTTCCTCCGGTGTGAGGCTTCACATTTTCCTGGTCCGCCGTATTTACGGCCTTCAGGTCTTCGTGCTCCAGCACAAGGTGCTCGATCACACGGTAGCCTTCGAACCCGCGAATATCGCAATCCAGCTCAAGAGCTTCCTCCAAATGGCGGTTCACCGCAAAAATCGTCAACGTCTCGTCTGCTTCGTTATATACAACCGCGCTGTCCAAATACGGAACATCGGTATAATCCTTAGTGTCGTATACCGGGGAGTCGACAACCGGCTGCAGCGAAACGCCCCGTCCAAAGAGCGATGCATGCATGTAAGGATAATAGATCGTCTGCTTCCAGGACCGCCCGCCATTCTCCGTCATGATCGGGGCGATGACGTTCACCAATTGGGCCATGCAGGCCATCTTCACCCGATCGGCGTGGCGCAGGAACGTAATCAGCATGCTTCCGACCAGCAAAGCGTCCTCGAAGTTATAGACATCCTCCAGCTGCGGCGGCGCAATTCCCCAAGGCTCCAGCTTGGCGTCGGCATCGTTGGAATGGTACCAAACGTTCCACTCGTCGAAGCTGAGGTACATCGTTTTTTTGCTGCGTTTCTTCGCTTTGACATAATCGCAGGTGGAAATCACCGTACGAATGAAGTGGTCCATATCCATCGAACGGGCGAGGAAGTTCGCCGTATCGTTGTCCCGGTTGCCATAGTATTGATGCAGGGAGATATAGTCGGCCACCTCGTAGGTATGCTCCAGCGTTACCGCTTCCCATTCCGGGAACGTTGGCATCGACGAGCTGGAGCTGCCGCAGGACACCAGCTCGATATCGGGATCGACCAGTCGCATCGCCTTTGCCGTCTCATAGGCGAGCCGGCCGTATTCCTGCGGCGTCTTCTGTCCGATTTGCCAAGGACCGTCCATCTCGTTGCCCAGACACCAGGTCCGGATCTTATGGGGCTGCTCGTAACCATGGCTGCGACGCAAATCGCTCCAGTAGCTGCCCCCCGGATGGTTGCAGTATTCCAGCAGGTTGCGGGCCGCATCAACGCCGCGGGTCCCCAGATTCACCGCCATCATCACTTCGGCACCAACCTCTTTGGCCCATCCGGCAAACTCGTTCGTGCCTACCCAATTCGGTTCAACCGTCCTCCAGGCCAACTCCAAGCGTTTCGGCCTCGATTCAACCGGACCAACCCCATCCTCCCAGTTATACCCGGAAACGAAATTCCCGCCGGGATACCGGATGATCGGGACGCCCAGCTGTTTAACCAGCTCCTTTACGTCGTTTCGGAATCCATGTTGATCTGCTTCCGGATGCGAAGGCTCATAAATCCCCCCGTAGACGGCCCGGCCCAAATGTTCAATAAAGGAGCCGTAAATGCGCCGATCTACTTCCGCAATTTTAAAGGCTTTGTCGATGACCATCGTTGCTCGCGGTGCTGTTGATGACATGTTGACCACCTTCCGTTTTAGTAAATATTAAATTATTTCGAATAACCTTGAATGAATCCGTTTACAGGTATAAAATAACATATGAAAATTGGGGTTGTAAATATATTTATCTAAAACATTTTATGCTTATATAAAATTAATGAGGCAAACGATTCCATACCCCGTGAAAATGCTGAAAAAACGCCTGAAAATTCAATGGAATAATGAAATTTAGTTTAAAATATTTTGAAATTAAGCGTGCATTTACTACAAATTTAATCTATTTTCTGAACCTGATTTACATTTTTTGATTTGATGCTTTATTAAACGACTGAGTTAGTTTATAATTATCTAAAATAAAACTACCCACTATTTATTGGAAGAAGGTTCGAATATCCGATGATCTATATTAAGGATTTGATGAGCGGGATCGACATTTTTAAAGCGTTAAGCTCGGAGATCAGGATTCAAATCCTCGAACTGCTGGCCAAAAATCAGGCCTTAAACCTCAACGACCTGGCTACCAAGCTGGGCTTAAGCAACGGGGCGATTACGATGCACATCAAGAAGCTGGAGGAAAGCGGCCTGATCGAAATCAATACTTCTGTTGGCAAGCATGGCATTCAGAAGATTTGTTATTTGAACAAAGACAAGCTGATGGTCGACCTCCGGAGCAAGGATGTCGACAATTTATACGAAGTGGAAATCCAGGTGGGCCATTACAGCAATTATCATGCGGTCCCTACCTGCGGTTTGGCTACGAAGGACAGCATCATCGGCGATTTCGACGATCCGCGTTACTTCGCCGATCCGCAGCGAATCGACTCGGAGATTATTTGGTTGTCCGAGGGCTTCCTGGAATACCGCATCCCGAATTACCTGAAGCCAAACCAGACGTTCCGGGAAATTCAATTCTCGATGGAGCTGGGCTCCGAGGCGCCCGGGTATTGCGATAACTATCCGTCTGACATCTATTTTTACTTGAACGGTGTCGAAATCGGTTTCTGGACGAGTCCGGGGGATTTCGGTGACGCACGCGGCACGTTTAATCCGGATTGGTGGCCGCCGCACTTGAACCAGTACGGGATGCTGAAGCTGATCCGCATTAACAATGAGGGCAGCTTTATCGACGGATGCCGCATCTCCGACGTTACGCTGGAACAGATCAAGCTGGATTACAAAAGCGAGCTGACGTTCCGCATCGCCGTCACCGACAAGCCGATCAACAAGCGCGGCCTGACCATCTACGGCAAGAACTTCGGCAATTACAGCCAGGACCTGCTGGCTCGGGTGCTGTATGATGTGAAGGAGCAATAGCAACAATCCAAAAAATCAGCCTCCAGGTTATCGTTAGGTCCTGAAGGCTGATTTTTTTCATAATGAGTATCTTCTTACATCGTTTGCCCGTTGTCGATGGTGAGGCTCTGTCCTGTCATCGAAGGCTGCTCCAGAACCGACGAGATGAGTGCGGCGATCTCCTCCGGCGCAGCGATTCGGTCCAAAGGCAGTTGGGAAGTTAGCGACCGCCTCTGCTCCTCTCATCCGCCCCACCAACGCGTGCTGACTGCTCCAGGAGCTACACCGGTCACCCGTACATCCGGCACCAAAGCATGGGCCAGCGATTTGGTCAAACCGTTCACCGCCGCCTTGGATACCGCATAGGGGACCGAGGAGCCTTTGCCCGTAATCCCTGCAATACTGCCCACGTTTACGATCGCCCATGGCAATATACCGGGTGATGCTGGCGTTATTGACCAGGTAATCGATCGTTCCAAATTGCTTGACGATTTGGGCGACCATAGAGATGACCTCCTCGTTGTTTGAAACGTCGGCGCGAATCGCAATCGCCCGGCCGCCAAATTGCTGAATGGTTTGCACAGTCTCTTGGGCCTCCGCCTCTGAACGGGAGTAATTGACGGCAACCATTGCCCCGCGTTCAGCCAGCAGCGTTGCCGTCGCCCGGCCGATCCCCGTAGCGCCCCCGGTAATTAGCACAACTTTGTTATGGTAACTCATGCTTCCATCTCCTCCTGTAAGCGAAGTACACTCGATTTATTTTTTTCAGCCGACTGGCTGTTACTGCTTCCCTGCCAATTCACCAGGAACACCCCTACACAAGTCAAAGCCCCGCCAACATAAACGTACCAAGCGATCTGCTCACCAAGCAGCAGCCAACTGCAAATGACGCTAAAGATCGGCACAAGGAACAGGAATGAACTGGTTTTGCCTGGATCGCTGTGGCTGAGCAAATAAAACCAGATCGTAAATTGAATAATGGAACAAAAGATCACGAGCCAGATGACCACGGACGCGGACGACAGGTTCAATTCAAAGCTGGGATGCTCCCCTGCAAAGCTGAAGATTAACAGCATCACGCCGCCGAGCAGCATTTGATAGGCGGCCAGCACTCTTTTGTCAAACGCCGGACCGATGTGATTAATGATCAACGTGGCAACCGTGAAGCTGGCTGCTCCCGCCAAGGCAAAGACCATGCCGGGGTTTACGCTCAAGTGTATCCCAAAGGTGATGACAACGCCGATAAACCCAATTACCACGCCAAACCATTGCCTTACGCGATAGGCTGTACCCATCAAAGCCCCCCAAAGGATAAGCATCAGCGGGCTGGTGCTTGAGATGATCGCCGACTCCCCAGAGGTGATCCAACGCATACTGTAGGCGGTGAACCCCATCACCCCAACTGATTGGAACAAACCGAGCAGCAAAATTTGCAGCCAAGACTTCGCACCTCTCGGTTGAGGTCTTTTGGCGCTGAATACGGCGAGCAATCCCCCGGCGAACAAAAAGCGGAGCCCCATCAGCATGAGCGGGGTGGTATGCATCATCCCCAGCTTGGCAGCGGGATACGCCGTCCCCATCAAAAAAGTCGTCAGCAACAGCAAACCTGTATATTTGTAAATATTCATGAAGTCGTTTCCTCCTTAGGCGTCAGTTTCATGATTTGTATTGTGTCGGAGGTTTTTAATTATGTATTATGATTGATAAAGATATCTGATATCATTATTAGTGATGACAATACATCAAAGAGGGGGCTCCTCGCATGGATAGCGCGGAATTGCGTATATTTCAGGCCGTTGCTCGGGACGGGGCGATCACGAAAGCTGCCGCCCGGCTTGGCTATGTGCAGTCCAATGTGACGGCCCGTATCAAGCAGCTGGAGACGGAGCTGGGGACCGATTTGTTTTACCGGCACAACCGGGGGATCACCTTAACTTCCAGCGGCAAGATGCTGTTAAATTACGCTGACAAAATCATCGGTTTGCTGGACGAAGCGGCGTCGGCACTCTCCTTCACCGGCGAGCCTAGCGGCCCGCTGCTGATCGGCTCGACGCAGACGACGGCGGCGGTGCGTATGCCTAAGCTGCTAAGCCAGTATTACGAAAAGTATCCGAAGGTGGAGTTAATGTTGCTGACAGATATGTCCGATCGCCTGTTGGAGAAGGTGCTGCAGTACGAACTGGATGTCGCCTTCGGGAGCTTCCGATCCACGCATGATGAACTCACCCGTCTTCCTGTCTTCGACGAGGAGGTTGTGGTTATTTCTCCGCCGGGCATCGAGAGCTTGGATGAAGCCTTATCGAAGCCAAGCTTGGTGTACAACCGCGGCTGCACCTTCCGCGAACAGCTCGAGGACATGAAGAAAGCCCACGGCAGAACCAACGTAACCACGATGGAGTTCGGCACGCTGGAAGCGATCCTTGGCGGCGTCTCCGCCGGACTTGGCATCTCGCTGTTGCCGCGGATGGTCGCCGAGCAGAAGGCGCAGGAAGGCGCCGTGCGGATTCACGAGGTTCCCGAGGCGATACGCCACATGAAAACCGAGATCATTTACCGCAAAAACTCCCAACCAACCAGCGCGCTCCGCGCTTTGATCGAGTTGCTGGGAGCGCAGGAGAAGTTAGTTTCTTAAGTGGAAGGGGCGCGTGGCGCGTCCTATCAAGGTAATCACGGCGGTGCGGTGATCATGGCGGTGATCGCGGTGATGGGGTGAAATAGCGGTATAAAATGGCCTTATTTTGCCTGCGTCTCTGGATTTGCTGATGAATAAGGCCATTTTGGGGCCTTATTTTGGGAGTGTGGCTCGGTTCTCCCCCATTTCAGGGGGGATCCGGCTGGATAAGGGAAATTTTTGGCGTTATTCTGGCCAAAAATTCGGATTTTTGAAGAATAGCGGAATAATTTACCGCTATTCACAGGACGAGCCGGCTGGAGCTCCGATAAAGTGGAGCTCCAGCCGGCTCGTTTAACGCGGCCGCGGCTCGCCCGGCCGCGGCTTGGTTCGCGCGCTAGGCCTGCTCCGCCTCGTTGAGCGCCCGCAGCAGCGTGCGGCGGTCGCGCACGCGGTGGGCTTCGCGCAGGCTGCGCGCGAACAGCTCCTCGCCGATGCCCAGCTCGGCGAGGGTCGACGGCCCGCCGGCCTTGCGCAGCAGGCCGCGGAGCTCGGCTTCGCCGGGCAGGTCCCGCAGCCAGGCGCGGACCTGCTCCCGGTGCTCCCGGAGCGCCGCAGGCTCGGCGCCCGGGAGCATCCCTTCGCCCGCGGCGTGGTACACGCGGGCGATCTCGGCGCAGGCAACGCCAACTTTGGCACCGTGCAGCAGCGCTCGCCGACCCTGGCGCAGGTACTCTATCTCCCAGTAATGGGAGAGATGGTGCTCTGCGCCGGAGGCAGGGTGCGACTGCCCGAACAGCAGCATGGCGATGCCCGATTCGATCAGCGCCGTCATCAAGGCGCGGATCCCTTCTTCCGTGCGCGCGCCGATAGCATCGGCGTGCGACACGCAGCTGCGCAGCGCGCGCTCGGTAATCGCCGCCGCCTGTTCGTCATAAGGTTCCCCCGCCGTCAGACGGGAGAACTTCCAGTCGAACAGGCTGGTGTATTTACCGAGCATATCGCCAAAGCCCGCAGCAACCAACCGCTGCGGGGCCGCCATGAG
The DNA here is from genome assembly GCF_047200555.1 of Paenibacillus sp. MB22_1. NCBI lineage: Bacteria > Bacillati > Bacillota > Bacilli > Caryophanales > Paenibacillaceae > Paenibacillus > Paenibacillus sp. MB22_1. Next base: position 454,077 of record NZ_JBLADV010000001.1, on the reverse strand, counting down.
AATATCAAGGTCAGCAAAAATCGCCACCGGCGGCACAGCCGGCACCGTCTTTTTGACCCCGCGTACAATCAGCGGCGCGCCTGCAGAGGTGAACCCGTCCACGGACGGCGCGGTCGGCACCGACACAAACGGCTTGCCGGTCTTGTGGGCGGCAAACCGGACGATGTCGTGGATCGTTCCGGAGCCCACCGCGAGGAGCACATCCGTCTCGTCAGGACGGATCTCCAGCAACAGCTGAACAATCGCGATCTCGTCGGCGACCACATCGCCTTGCGCGTCCGGTTGAATGAGGACAACGCGCGTATTCACGCCCTCCGCTTCCAGCAAACCCATGAGCTGCTCTCCCGCCGCATACGTATGATCGTCCGCCACCAGCAGGACATGGCGATAACCCTGTTCCCGCAAGTAAGGAGCAACCTTCCGGATCACCCCTCGGTCTAGTTCAATCTCCTTCAACTGCTCCAACTGTCTGTCTTGCAGCACGTTATCCCCTCCCTTGACCATCCATCAACTTCCTGCAATTTTCTGAAAACTTCTTCAGGACCCTACGATTTGCCGCATTTCCCCGTAAAGCGAAAAAATTGCCCTATCCCTTTCCTCGCGACACCCCATGACACCCCATTCCAGCTCGAATCGGCGCCCATGGACTTAGGGCAAGAGGGTATTCGATCCTTTACCTTCTGCATAAACAACAGGTGGGCGAGGCGCACAGTCCTTGACAGGCCAGCCACTCCTTCGCCCCGCTTACTCCCACTCTTACTCCGCCGCTTGCTTGATTCGCTTCAGCCGCTTCATCACGTCGTTTTCGCCGCGGCCGAAGTAGTCGTGCAGCTGGCTGTATTCCTGATACAGCTTCTCGTACACTTCCACGTGTGCCGGGATCGGCTTGAACGTTTCCTCTTTGACGCGGGCCATTTTCTCGGCGGCATCTAGGATCGAATCGTAGCCGCCCGCTTCCGCGCCTGCAGCTACTGCTGCGAACATCGCCGCGCCGAGGGCCGGTGTCTGCTTGGAATCTGCCACAAAAATCTCACGGTTCGTCACATCCGCATAGATCTGCATCAGCAGGCGGTTTTTCTGCGGCAATCCGCCGCAGGCATACAACGCGTCAACTTGCACGCCGTTTTGAACAAACGCGTCGATAATTTTGCGCGTGCCAAAAGCCGTTGCCTCGAGCAATGCCCGATAAATCTCCTGCGGTTTGGTCAGCAGCGTCATCCCCAGGATCATCCCGGTCAAATCCGTATCCACCAGCACAGACCGGTTGCCGTTCCACCAATCGAGCGCGAGCAGGCCCGTTTGCCCCGGTTGATACGCAGCGGCTTCCCGCTCCAACCATTGGTGCACAGTCAATCCTTCCTTCTCCGCCGCCTCCTTCACGTACGCCGGCAACGCTTCTTCAACATACCATTCAAAAATATCCCCCACAGCCGACTGCCCGGCTTCATAGCCGTACAAGCCCGGAATGATTCCGTCCTCGACCACGCCGCACATGCCTTCAACCTGCTTTTCTTCCGTCCCCAGCAGCATGTGGCAAATCGAGGTCCCCATCGCCATAACCAGCTTGCCCGGCGAGACAACACCGACAGCTGGCACGGCTGCATGCGCGTCCACGTTGCCCACCGCCACGGCGATGCCTGGCGTCAGGCCCATCATCTCGGCCATCTCCGGCAGCAGTCCGCCTGCATTCGTCCCCAGCGGAATCACGTCGCCGCGCAGTTTGGTATCCGTCAGATCCTCCAGCCGAGGATCCAGAGCTTTAAAATACTCCTTACTCGGATACCCGTCCTGCTTATGCCAAATCGCTTTGTAGCCCGCCGTACAGCTGTTCCGGACGATGTTGCCGGTCATTTGCGCGATGACCCAGTCGGTCGCTTCCAGAAATAGATCCGCTTTCTCGTAGATCTCCGGCGCTTCATCGAGGATTTGCCATACCTTCGCAATCATCCATTCGGACGAGATCTTCCCCCCGTACCGCGCCAAAAACGCTTCTCCCCGCTCCGCCGCAATCGCGTTGATCTTATCTGCCTCCGGCTGAGCCGCATGGTGCTTCCACAGCTTCACCCAGCTATGCGGGTTATCGGCCAGCGCCGGATCGAAGCTCAGCGGCTGGCCTTGCGCATCCACCGGCAGCATCGTGCAGGCGGTAAAATCAATGCCAATCCCGATCACATCCGCCGGATCGATTCCCGATTCCTGGAGCACCGCAGGCACCGAGCGCCGCAGCACCTCCAGATAATCGCCGGGATGCTGCAAAGCCCAATCATGCTCCAGCTTAATCCCAGATCCGGGCAACCGCTCATCAATGACATGGTGCGGATATGGCGTCACATGGTCGGCAACCTCGCGGCCGTCCGACAAATCCACCAGCACGGCGCGGCCGGACTGCGTGCCGTAGTCGATGCCAATCGTGTATTTTTTCCCCTTGCTCATCGTAACCCCTCCCTGCATCCCATTATTTCTGCCCGTAATAGGCATTGGCTCCATGCTTCCGCAAAAAATGCCGGTCCAACAGCGCCTGATCCATCGCCGGCGTATTCGGATTGATCTGCTCCATCCGGGCGGCGATCTTCGCCACCTCTTCCAGCACAACGGCATTATGGACCGCATGATGCGCATCCTTGCCCCAGACAAACGGCGCGTGCGAATGCACAAGCACTCCCGGCACCTGGTTCGGATCCAGCCCCAGCTCTTTAAACCGCTCTACGATCACATGGCCTGTTTCCAACTCGTAAGCGCCTTCAATTTCGGCTCGTGTCATCGGCCGCGTTACCGGGATCTCACCGTAAAAATAATCCGCATGCGTCGTTCCATACGCCGGTAACGCCCGCCCTGCCTGGGCCCAGCTGGTTCCCCACGGCGAATGCGTATGCACAACCCCGCCGATGTCAGGAAATTCGCGATATAACACCCGGTGCGTTGGCGTATCGGAGGACGGGCGCAGATTCCCTTCCACCACGTTGCCGTCCAGGTCGACCACGACCATATGCTCCGGCTTTAATTCCTCATACGGCACGCCGCTGGGTTTAATGACAAACAATCCGCTTTCCCGGTCGATCCCGCTGACGTTTCCCCACGTAAACGTGACCAGTCCATACTTCGGAAGCTCCAAATTGGCTTCCCACACCTGCTGTTTTAAGGCTTCCAACATCGCAAGCTTCGTCCCCTTTCCTTATCCCATGTCATCCAACATAACAAAAGGTACGTACAAGTTACCAAGCACCTGTTTCAACCGAAGCGGCACCGCCCCGCCAAACTTCAGCAGGACGGTGACACCGCCAAGTTGTCTAGTTCCCGTTCGTTCTCTCGTTCCAGTTTATTTCAAAACCGTTCGTTCCAGCACCGAATCCCGTTCAATCAGCTCCGGTTCAAACACCGTATCGCCCGGCGTTTCCCCCCGCTCGATCATCCCGATCAGCTGGCGGGCGGCAAGCTCGCCCATCGCCGTTTTGGGGTGGGTCAGCGTCGTCAGCTTCGTGCCCGAGGCCGCCGCCAGGCTGGAATCGTCAAAGCCGATGACGGACAAATCCTCCGGAATCCGCAAGCCGCACGCGGCGGCAGCGTCCATCAGCCGCACCGCTAACTCGTCGTTGTAGCACACCCATGCCGTTGGCCGCCGATCCTCCGATTTTTGCAGCAGCTCCAGCGCTTTTTGATAGATATAGTCGCCTTTTTGCTCCGTCGTAAACGTCACCACATGCTGCGGCGACACCGCAATCCCAAAGTCCCGATGGGCCGACAGGAACCCCTTCAGCCGGTTGACGCCCTGCAGGTCATCCCTTTTGAAAAATCCGGCGATCTGCCGGTGCCCTTTTTCCAGCAAGTACAGCGCCGCTTTCCGGCCTCCCGCCTCGTCGTTCACCTTCAGGCACGGACATTCGAGCTCGGGGTATCTCGCGTTGATCATCAAATACGGAATCCCCTTCTCCTGTAACTCCAAAAAATACCCCAAATTCGGGTTCCCCTCCGCGCTCTTCGTCGGCTCGATGATCAGTCCGCTGAGCGGTTGGCTCGTCATGAGCTGCAGGCTATCCCTTTCCTTCTCCTTCGTGTTGTCCGTGCTGGACAGCAGCAGCCGATACCCATGCTGGCGCAGCTCCGCCTCCGCCCCTCGAACGATATGAGGAAAAATATAATCGGAAATATACGTCGTCATAATGCCGATCGTCTTCACCGCTTCGCCCTCCCGCCGTCCGGGATGCCGGACAAACGTGCCTTTGCCCTGGATACGCTCCAGCCAGCCTTCTTTCTCCAGTTCGCCAAACGTCTGCCGAACCGTCTGCCGGCTTAAGCCAAACTGCTCGGCAATCTCGTTCTCCGACGGAACCTGTTTTCCGGGCTGAAGCTTTCCTTGCTCGAGCCAAGACAATAATTCGTTTTTCAGCTGCATATATTTCGGAATTTTCCGGTCGTTCATGTTTCGTCCACCCTTCACCAATGCCACCGTTCTCTTTACTACCCGTTATTGTAACATAGGCCGGGCGAACGCAGAGGGCTGTTTCCACACCTTATCCAAAAGCAAGCCTGATTCACGTCACGCAGCTGCGACTCGCGTAACTGCCACTGCGATTAGCGCAACCGGTAAGCCGCATCGCTCCAGCGCAGCTCGTTCTTGAAGCGCGGTACCGAGGTATCCTTGTCGATGATCACCGCTTCAATGCCGGCCATTTCCGCCCAGTCGGACAGGTTCTCGGCCGTAATCGCGTAAGACAGCACCGTATGATGCGCCCCGCCGGCCAAAATCCACGCTTCCGCCGATTCGCGCAGCGAAGGCTGCGGCTTCCACAATACGCGGGCCACCGGCAGCTTCGGCATCGGCTTCTCCACCTTCACGCCGTCCACCACGTTGACCAGCAACCGGAAGCGATGGCCCAGATCAACAAGCGAAGCGTTAACCGCCGGACCCGCCTGGCCTTCGAACACCATCCGCGCCGGATCGGCCTTACCCCCGATGCCCAGCGGGTGCACTTCAATCGTCGGCTTCGTCGCCGCAATCGTCGGGCACACCTCCAGCATGTGCGCGCCCAGAATCATGTGATTGCCCGGCTCAAAATGATACGTGTAATCCTCCATAAACGAGGTGCTTTTGTTGTTTGCCAGCACTTTGAGCACACGAGTCAGAGCTGCAGTCTTCCAGTCGCCTTCCCCGCCAAAACCGTACCCGGCTTCCATCAACCGCTGCACAGCCAGACCCGGGAGTTGCTTGAGTCCGTGCAGATCCTCAAACGTCGTCGTGAACGCGCCAAAGCCGCCTTGCTCCAGGAACCGTTTCATGGCGATTTCAAGCTTCGCCTGATATGCGATGGAGTCGCGAATCGGCCCGCTGTTTAAACCGGCTTGCGTAATGGTGTACTGCTCGGCATACTCTTTCAGCAGCGCTTCGGCTTCCGCATCGGTAACTTCATTTAGCACCTGCACCAGATCACCAACGCCATACCCGTTCACCGACCAACCGAATTTGATTTGCGCTTCGACCTTGTCACCTTCGGTCACCGCCACTTCGCGCATGTTATCGCCAAAGCGCGCTACCTTCAGCTGCCGGCTCTCAGCATAAGCGACCGCCGTCCGCATCCAGCCCGCCAGCGACGCACGGACTTCCTCGTCCTCCCAATGCCCGACCACGATTTTGCGATTGATCCCAAGCCGGGCACCGATATGCCCATACTCGCGGTCACCGTGGGCTGATTGGTTCAGGTTCATGAAATCCATATCGATCGTTTCCCACGGAATATCGCGGTTAAACTGCGTATGGAAGTGCAGCAGCGGTTTTTGCAGTTGGGACAAGCCGGCGATCCACATTTTAGCTGGCGAGAACGTGTGCATCCAAGTGATAATCCCCGCACAAGTCTCGTCGCCATTGGCGGCCAGAATCAGCTTATAGATCTCGTCCGGCGTCGTGACGATCGGTTTAAACACCACCGGGAACCCAATCGCCGGGTCTTTGTCCAGTTGTTCTGCGATAATGCGGGAGTGGCCCGCTACCTCTTCCAGCGTTTCAGGGCCGTATAAATGCTGGCTTCCAGTCACGAACCAAAAAGAATGCGGTTTCAATTTCATGCCAAAGCGCCTCCTTATGAAAAATGATTGCTCATTAACTTGTACATACCATATTAGATTTTCCGACATCAATTCACTAATTGTACGTACAAGTTGAATTACCCTCATTGTACTTCCCTCTGCTTCAATTGACAATAGGGTTCACGAAATTGATATTCGCAAAACACCATCAAGCGCTAGCTAAGATGAACGTAAACAAAAGACAGCCCTCCAAATTGCTACATCTCGTAGGTTAAAATGGATAGTGATAAACCAAACCATTTCAGAGCTACATAGCAAAGGAGAGCTGATCCGGCACAAAACGGACCTAAAAGACCTTATTTGCCCATTACCCGGATATTTCCCGTTGTAACGGACTCCATGGACTTTATTCAGCCTCACGGAGCCCATATAGCTGCTATTTATGCGAAATAAGGGCCCCTCGGTCCGTTAAATTGAAAAATCCTTCAAATTGGCTTGAATAACGTCCCCTGTGTCCGTTACCATCAAGTTCCTTTCGAGGCAGCCTCATCACGCACAAAAACAGCCCCCATGCAACGGGAGTCCGTTTTCGTTCTCTGTACATTTCTACTTTAGTTCTCTCCTCTATTCTAACTCCCTATCACTATCCTACTTGTTCACCACTTACAGCTCCGTTTATTATCCTTTGCCCCTAGCTTCTGCTCTTCCACCCGTTAGCTCAAAATCCCCGGCTGCGGGGTCACGCCAAACGCGGCGGCCAGGTCGCGCAGCTGAGCGTCGGTGATCTTTTGCAGCACCGGGCGGTCGCCAAGCAGCATGTAGATCTGCGCAGCCTTCTCCACTGTCTCGATCAAGCCAAACGCTTCGTCGATCGTCGTACCAGTGCCAAAAATCCCGTGCTGCGGCCAAATCACGACTCGGTGCTCGCGCATCTTCTCGGCCGTCGCCCGCCCGATGTCCGGGCTGCCGGGCACCATCCACGGCACGATCCCGATACCGTCGGGGAACACCACGAGACATTCCGTGCACATTTCCCACAGCGTTTTCGTCAGCTTTTTCTCGTCCAGCTCATGGACAAACGTCATCGCCAGCGCATGAGTGGCGTGGCAGTGCATGATGACCCGGTGCGCCGGGTCCACCTTCAAACGCTCGATATGGCTCATAAAATGCGCCGGCAACTCGCTAGTGGGTACCGCCCCATCCCGAAGGCCCCACAGCACCTCGACTTGGTCGCCGTCCTCAGCCACTCGCAGCACGCCCAAGTTCGCCTCCGGATCAGAGATCACATTTTTGAAATACTTGCCCGAGCCCGTCACGATAAAATATCTTCCCGCCAGCTCCTTCACCGGAAACGTCAGCGGCAGCTTTCGACGCTCCGAAGCAGAGGCGGTTCCTATATATTTTTCTACCTCCGCCTCATGGAGCAGATAGCTGATGTTGCCTCCGTTGCGCTCATCCCAGCCCAGCCGCCACATATGGTACGTGATTTCCGCCATCTCCCGGATAAACGGGACTTCCAATCCCGGGATCCGCCAACCTTTCTCCACTTCCGATAACATCGTACTCACAGTAGGTTCCTCTCCTTACTCAAGTATATAATGCTTAAAAAATGCGGGTGCTTTCGTTACCGCGCCGCCAGCACCTTCGTCTCGTAGTCTTTCACGTCTGCCAGCCACGCCTCCCGCACCGGCACACCTTGCGAAGCGCAGAAGTAATCCCAAATCGCTCCGTACGGATACGATTTAAACTCTTCGACCAACGCCAGCCGGGACGTGTAGTCGCCGTCCAGTTCCAGCCGCTTCAATGTGTCAATCGGCTCCAGCATCGCTCGCAGCAGCGCTTTTTGGGTGTTGCGCGTTCCGATGACCCAAGCCGCGATATGATTGATGCTGCCATCGAAGAAATCGAGACCGATATGTGTGCGATCCAGCAGCTCCCCGCGCACCAACTCGCGGGCGATTTCCAGCAGCTCGTCGTCCATCGTCACAACGTGATCGCTGTCCCAGCGCACCGGACGGCTGACGTGCAACAGCAGTGCGCGGCCAAACAACAGCCAGGAGGACAGCTTGTTGGAGATCGTCTCCGTCGGATGGAAATGGCCGGCGTCGAAGCAGACCGCCTTGCCCCGGGACAACGCATAGCCCATGTAAAATTCATGCGAGCCGACGACATAACTTTCCGAGCCGATGCCAAACAGCTTGCTCTCCACCGCGTCAATGTTGTATTTTTCGTCGATCTGCTCGGCAAAAACTTCATCAAGCGCCTCCATCAAACGGGCCCGCGGCGTAAGCCGATCCACCGGCGAATCCTTGAAGCCGTCCGGGATCCAGACGTTGGTGACGCAAGGCTGCCCAAGCGCCCGCCCAAACGATTCAGCGATTTTGCGCGACGCCTTGCAGTGGTCGATCCAAAACTTGCGAATTTCCGGGTCCGGATGGCTGAGCGTAAACCCGTCCTTGGCTTTTTCGTGCGAGAAACAGGTCGGGTTAAAATCCAGCCCCAGCCCCCGCTCCTTCGCCCAATCGACCCAACCGGCAAAATGCCTCGGCTCCAGCGCGTCCAGCTCAACCGGTTCATCCGTATCCGCGTAAATCGCGTGAAGGTTGACCTTATGTTGACCCGGAATCAAGCGAAGCGCTTGGTCCAAGTCTTGACGCAGTTCGTCCGGCGTCCGCGCACGGCCTGGATAACTGCCGGTAACCGCCAGGCCGCCGCCCAGCTCCTGATCCTTATGAAGGAATCCCTTAACGTCATCCCCCTGCCAGCAATGCAGCGAAATTTTGATTTGAGCCAGTCGGGCCAGCGCGGCGTCGACGTCAATTCCATGGCGCTCATACAGCTTTTTCGCCTCGTTGTAGCTGGTTTGAATCGCGTTGTCCATGTTTGCTCCTCCTTTGGCATAACTAATCTATCTATCCGCCCAATACTCTAATCGTCGATCCAATCGTCACCGCGCCAGCAAATCCGCGAACCGTTTTTGTGCCTCTGCAATCTCACCGGCATGAGTCCCCCGAGGAACATACGTCCGAATCGGAAAAGACCGCCGAATCAGCTCACGCCCCTCGCCGATATCGCGAATCGCGCCGCTGCTGATCATCTGCACCAACAGATTCCCCAGCGCCGTGGACTCCGTTGGCCCGGCTTCTACCGGAATGCCCGCCACGTCCGCGGTCCATTGGCACAGCAGCTCATTGTTGGCGCCGCCGCCGACGATGTGAAGCGTCTCCGGCTTTTGTCCGGTCAGCCGTTCAAGTTCCCGCAGGTAAACATCGTACGATAAGGCCAAGCTGTCAAAAATACACCTGGCCACCTCACCCGGCATATCCGGAACGGGCTGACTCGTCTCCTTGCAATACTGCCGGATTTCTTCGGTCATCTGCGCAGGATTTAGGAAACGGTCATCGTTGCAGTTGATCAAGGAACGGAACGGCGTCACGGCCTCGGCCAGTTCCACCAATTCCGCATAGCTGTGCTGTTTTCCGTAATCCTTGCGGACCTCTTGGATCAGCCACATTCCCATGATGTTTTTCAAAAAACGGTACGTGCCGTACGCGCCCCATTCATTCGTATAATTGCGCTCCATCGCTTCCGGCGTTGCCAGCGGCGTCTGCCGCTCTACCCCGATCAGCGACCAAGTCCCGCTGCTGAGATATGCCCACGAATCGCCGCTGGCCGGAACGCCCAGCACGGCGGAAGCCGTATCATGCGTCGCCGCCACGATCAGCTCGCATTCGGGCAGCCCATACTCCCGGACCAGCTCCGATTTGATTGACCCCAGCCGTGTCCCGGGCTCCGTCAGAGCCGGAAACTTCGACCGGGACAGCCCCAGCAGCGCGAGCAATTCCGGGTCGTAGTCGCGGGTTTGCAGATTCAACAAAGCGGTAGTTGAGGCGTTTGTCATCTCGCTGATCCGCTTCCCGGACAACAAATAATAGAGATAATCCGGCACAAGCAAGATGTGCTTGGCCTTCGCCAGCTCCTCACAATCGTGCGCATATAACTGATACAGCGTATTAAAGGCCAAATGCTGAATCCCGGTTTTCTCATAGATCCGTGAAAACGGGATAACCGCGTGTAGCTGGGGGACCGCCTCGATCGTCCGGGCATCACGATAAGCGTACACCTCGCCGATCCGCTCTCCTTCCCCGTCCAGCAGCGCATAATCCACCGCCCACGTATCGATGCCCAGCGTGCAACGGCCGATTCCGAGTTTTTTCGCCTGTTGCAGACCGCGGAGAATTTCCCGGTACAAATGGTCGATATCCCAATAACAATGCCCGTCACGCTCAGAAAACCCGTTATCAAACCGGTGGATTTCCTGCAGCAACAATTGTCCGTCCTGCAGGGTTCCCCTTACCAGCCTCCCGCTGGAGGCGCCGATATCCACGGCAACGTAATCTCTCATCGCTAAGCGCACCTCGCTCTGGAATGCTGCCTGTTCCTAATTTCATCCTATGTCTGTTTTCTTTTGAAGTCAACGCAAACAAAGAAATATTATGTTGTTTTTCTTTTGTTTTTGTCTATTCCGTGAAGAAACTCCATTCGCCGCACCTGCCCGCTTCCTCAAGACCGGTTGCCAAGCGCCCCTTTTTCTCGCTATGATGGGAAGGAATCAAGGCTCTCGCGTCTTGACAATAAGAACGGATCCCGAGGTGAACGCCATGCTGGCGGCAGAACGCAAGCAAAAAATCATCGACCTGCTGTATCAGGACAAGCGTGTTCTGGTGTCCGAACTCAGCCGGATGTTCGAAGTAACGGAGGAGACCATCCGCCGTGACTTGGAAAAGCTCGAGAAAGAAGGAATCGCGACCCGTTCCTACGGCGGTGCGATGCTCAACCGGCATACGAACGAAGATTTGCCGTATACGACGCGGAACACGCTGAACGTGGAGATCAAGCGGGCTATCGCGCTGAAGGCCATCGATCTGGTGAACGACGGTGACACGCTGATGGTGGATCCCAGCTCGACTTGCTTTGAATTTTTGAAGACGTTGCATTCGAAGAACAACATCACCGTCATCACCAATTCTGTCAGCGTCCTCCACGAATTCGCCAGCGCGAACCTGAACATCATCTCCACCGGCGGTTCGCTGCGCGCCCGTTCCCTGTCGCTGGTCGGTCCCGCCGCCCAGGAAACGGTGCAGAAATACAACGTTGACACCGCAGTGATCAGTTGCAAAGGCATGACGCCGGACAAAGGCATCTCCGATTCCAATGAGCCGGAATGCGAGTTGAAGAAGCATATGCTTCGCCATGCCGACAAAGTGATTTTGCTGGCGGACCATACGAAGTTTGACAAAAATGCCTTCATCAAGCTGGCCGATTGGGAGCAGATCGATTATTTAATCACCGACCAGCGCCCTTCGGATGCTTGGCTGGAGCTGCTGCAAAGCAAGAACATCGAAGTCCTGTATTAGCGCACGATGTCCTCACTCGGCTTAACCAACCAGCAGGGCGAACACGATGCCCGGGCCGTGCACCCCAATCGTGAGATCGTTTTCAATATCCGCTGAACGGCTGGGGCCGGAGATGAAGTGGATGCCGGCCGGCAGGGCTTCTCGCCCGGCCGCATCAAACGTCTCCAGCACCTCGCCCAGGCGGGTTTTTAGCCGCTCTACGGGGACGATGGCGAACAGCGCTGTCGGCAGCAAGCTGACCGAGCGCCCTTTCTCCGCCGCGGACTGAACGACCAGCGAACCGGTGTAAGCGACGGCATAGTCCGCCGCCACGATGCCGAAGTCCGCCTCTGCGGCCCGAGCGATCCACGCCTCGGAACGATGCCCGTTCCACACGGACACCCGGGCCCCTTCGGCGGCAAGCGCCTCATCCAGCCCGAGCTCCGTGAGTAACGGATCGTCCTGGCGCAGGACATAACGGGCGCTAAGCTCTTGCGCTTTGGCCGTGATAAACGCCTTGGCCGCCTTAAGATCGGGAAGCCGTGCAACATGCCCCCCGGCTGCCGTAAAATTCTCCTCAAAGCGCGCAGCTCGCTCCTCCAGACTCCATTCCAGCTCGCGCCAATACGTTGGCGCTCCCTGAAACGGATGCACCGGTGCCTCCTGCTGCCGCGGCCGTTTCAGCTTCCCGGCAATCCGATTCATAAACTGCTCCTGCTTCTGCCGCGCTTCCGCTTCCTTTGTTTTCAGCCATTCGTTATATTCGTTATCCATCATTGGTTTGACCTTCTTTCCCCCGCTTTTGCAGTGCCGCTTTCATCCGTTCCTGTGCTGCCTGGGCGGTCACGGTGTGGGCAACGGAAGCCCGCAGCTCATGCTGAAGCGTATCCCAGCGCTCGCGGAACGGCTGGTTCGCCAGGCTTGGCGCAACACGATATCGGTTCCACCCCTTAAGCGGACCGATGCGCGCCGGGATTTCCCCGTTGCGTACGACAAGCCGTTGGGCAACTCTCCCCGCCTTAAGTGCCCGATGATACCGTTTGGCGCTGGACGTCACCGCAGCGAAGCCCTTCATCCCCGCCGTCTCCAGCTTGTTGCCATAACCTTGCTCAACCTTGCGCCGCCGCAAGTAAACGAGCATGTCGTGCAACGGGATTTTGACCGGGCACGCTTCATAACAAGCGCCGCACAAGCTGGAGGCCGAAGCGATATCGTCCCATTCCGCTACGTTTTTGTTGAGCGCCGGCGTCAGCACCGCTCCGATCGGGCCGCTGTACGTTCCGCCGTAGGCATGGCCGCCGATATGGCGATAGACCGGACAAGCATTCAGGCAAGCGCCGCAGCGGATGCAGTTGAGCAGCTCTTGAAACTCCGGATCGCCCAGCTGCTCGGACCGGCCGTTGTCGAGGATGATGATATGCATCTCCTCCGGACCGTCTCCATCCGCCGCACGGCGTGGGCCGGTGATGCCGGACATGTAGACCGTCAGCTTCTGACCGGTGGCCGATCGCGGCAGCAGTGTGGCCATCACCTCAAGGTCGCTCCAGGAGGGGATGATGCGCTCCATGCCCATAAACGTAATTTGCGTTTTGGGCACGGTCGATACCATGCGGGCGTTGCCTTCATTCTCGAACAGCACAATCGAGCCCGTCTCGGCGATGGCGAAGTTACAACCGGTCATGCCAATGTCCGCAGAGAGAAACTTCTCCCGCAGCTTCCGGCGCACAAACCCGGCAAGCACACTTGTCTCCGGCGGCAGCTCTTCCCCGGCCTCGCGGGACAGAAGTTCGGCGATCTGGTGACGGTTCTTGTGAATCGCCGGGATGATGATATGCGAAGGTGCTTCCCCTGCAAGCTGAATGATATACTCCCCCAGATCGGTCTCCACCGCCTCGATGCCTGCTTCCTCCAGCGCTCGATTGATGTGCAGCTCTTCGCTGACCATCGATTTCGACTTCACGACAGAGCGGGCTGCTTTATGAGCAGCAATCTCCAAAGCGATCTTCACCGCTTCCGCTCCCGTTTCGGCAAAATGGACATGCGCCCCATTCGCCCGGGCTTGTTCGGCAAACCGATTCAAGTAATAATCGAGATGCGCGATCGTATGCAGGCGAATTTGCCGTCCTCGTTCCCGCCATTCCTCCCAGTTGCCATGGTCTTCGGAGGCTTTGCGCTTCCCGTCCCGCAACCGTTCGGTTGTAAAGCGCACTGCTTTGCGCAAAAACTCATTGTTGAGCGCCAGCTCTGCCCGTTCCTTCACAGTCTTCATGCTCCGCTCACTCCTTCGTACAGCAGTTCAGCCAGATGCATGACTCGTACCGGCTGGCGGCGAAAGCGCAGTTGACCGGCGATATTCATCAGGCAGGCCATATCCAGACCGGTCAGCACCTCAGCGGACGTTTCCAGCACGTGATCTGCTTTTTCCGTCACCATCGCTCCAGAAATATCCGCCATCTTCACTGCAAACGTTCCGCCGAACCCGCAGCAATCCTCCGCAAACGGAAGCGGGACAAGCTCCAGACCCTTGACGTTTTGGAGCAGCGCCATCGGCTCCTCCTGAATGCCAAGCAACCGGCTACCGTGACAGGACGGATGATACGTGACCTTATGCGGAAACACCGCCCCAAGATCGGTTATGCCCAGCATCTGGACGAGGAACTGGGTAAATTCATACGACTTTGCTTTCAGCTCCTCGGCCATTGCCAGCCGCACCGGGTCATGCTCGAACAGCTTCGGGTAGTGATGGATCATCCCGATACACGAGCCGGAAGGTCCGACCACGAAATCGCTGTCCGCAAAAGCCTCCAGCAGCGTAGCCGCCGACCGCCGTGCTTCCTCCCAATACCCGCTGTTAAACGCCGGCTGGCCGCAGCAAGTCTGACCTTGCGGAAATTCCAGGCGGACCCCCACCCGGGCCAACAAACGGGCCATCGCTTCCGTGATTCGCGGGTACACCGCATCGCCGATACAGGTAGCGAACATGGATACTTTGATGTCCGTCTTCGTCTTCGCCGCTACCGTTATCGTGTCCGCTTGATTCCTCCGCTCCATCCTCGCACCTCCCATGATTTGATCCCCAACTCAGAATCGAATCCTCACTCGCAAAGATTCTGCCTTACCGTACAAAAGCCGCCGGAACACCGCCGTCAATCGTCAGCATGCAGCCGGTTGTTTTCGCCGCCTTGGACGAAGCGAAGAAGGCAACCCCTTCCGCAATATCTCGCGGATAGATATTAACCAGCAGCGTCGTACGCTTGCGGTAATACTCCTCCAATTGATCCGGCTCAATACCATAAGCGGCCGCTCGTTCGTTCCGCCAGTTGGAGTTCCAAATCGCCGAGCCCTGCAAAATCGCATCCGGCAAAATCGTATTCACCCGAATGCCAAGTTCTCCCCCTTCCGCCGCAATACAGCGGGCTAAATGAGCCTCCAACGCCTTGGCGGAGCTGTAGGCCGTAACGTTTTTGCCGGCATATACGGAGTTTTTGGAGCCAATGAACACCATGCTTCCACCGAGCCCCTGCTCCTTCATCAGCTTGAACGCTTCCCGCGCAACGAGAAAATATCCCGTTCCCAGCACCGACATATTCTGATTCCATTCCTGCAGCGACGTTTCGGTGAACGGGCTGGACGTGGCTAAACCAGCGTTGTTGACGATAATATCAACTCCACCGTAGGTCAAAGCGGTTTTGGCATACGCCTGTGCAACCTGCTCCTCCTGCGTTACGTCCATTTTCACGGCCAACGCTCGATTTTCTCCGTATTTGGCGTTGATCTCGGCTGCAACTTTTTGCGCCCCTTCCAGATTGAGGTCCGCCAGCACGACATGAGCCCCTTCTTCCGCCAATCGGCGTGCCGTTTCGCTTCCGATGCCGCCAGCGCCTCCAGTGATAAACGCAACCTTGCGCGAAAATTCAGCTTCGGCAGGAGCCAGCGACAATTTGTACAACTCCAGCGGCCAATATTCAACGTTGTAGGATTCGTTTTCGCTGAGCGATACGAAACGGCCAATGGCCGTCGCGCCTTTCATCACCGCGATCGCCCGATGGTATAACGCTCCGCTGAGCTTGGAATTCACCCAACTTTTTCCAGTATTTAACATCCCGATGCCAGGAATCAAAATTACCCGCGGTGCCGCATCAAACATCACGTCATTCGCCTGCTTGTTGCGTTCGAAATAAGCCTGGTACTGCGCTTTGTACTCCGCGGTGCCTGCCTTCAGCTTCTCCTTCAAACCGGCGACATCGGCGGCATCCGGCTTCCAGTCGATGAACAAAGGCACCACCTTGGTATGCACCAAGTGATCGGGACAAGCGGCGCCAACCTGTGATAGCTCGCCTGCATCCCGACTGCAAACGAATTCGAGCACATCCGCCTCATCATCAAACGTCACGATGACCGGCTTCTCCCCACTGGCCAGCCCCCGAACCAGCGGCATGATCTCGGCAGCAATCGCCCGGCGTTGTTCAGCTTCCAACGGCTTGGCAGATTGCCCGCCAAATACGCGGCCTTCCTCGGCTTGAGCAGCGCTTTTTGCTTCAATATACGCTTCCGCTTCATTGATAATGGCTATCGTTTTGGCGTAGCATTCCTCCTGCGTCTCGCCCCAGGTCACTAATCCGTGCTTCTCCATCAGCACCAGCTCCGCATGGGGGTTGGCCAACACACCTTCGGCGATCATTTTTGACAACGTGAACCCTGGACGGATGTAGGGAACCCAGACGAAACGGTTGCCATAGATTTCCCGGGCAATGTCTTGGCCGTTGTCGGAGCAGCACAAGCTGATAATCGCATCCGGATGCGTATGGTCCACATGCTTAAACGGCAAAAATGCATGCAGCAGCGTTTCAATCGATGCCCGAGGGTGCTTGGCGTCGATCATGCAATTCGCCAGATAAGCCACCATCTCTTCATCTGTCATTTCCTCCCGCTCAAACAGCGGACGGATATCGTCCATGCGCAATCCGGTGAAATTGCCCGCTTTCATCGTCGCCAGATCCGAGCCGCTGCCCTTCACCCACATGACCTCGACGTCCCTGCCGCGGAAGTCCTTTTCGATTGTTTTGCTTGACGTGTTGCCGCCGCCCCAGTTGCATACCCGGCGATCTGCACCAAGCAGATTCGAACGGTAGACGAGCTGCTCCAAACCCGAGGATAAAACCGCTGCTTTAGATGAGTCCCATAAGTTCTGTACCATAATCCCTTCGATTACCTCCATTTTGTTTTGTTTGGTTTTTTCTTTATTTTTGTTTGTTTTAATTTTAAACGATTTGGGTTGTTTTGGGTATAGCGCTTTCACAAAAAATTAACTTTGTTCTCTGCCTCTGTTGTCCCCCATAGCCCCCTCTTTTGCACCATTATCCCTCTCGCTCAGGAGCTCTGGATTTCAGGGTCTCGGGAGGCTCAGTTTCCGAGAAGGAATCGTTGTTGGCCGCGAGGAACGGAGAATCGGCAGTAGATGACGGGGAACGTGGTATGGGCAACGGACAACGAGCAGCGGGTAACAGGCAACGAGCAATGGGCAACCAGCAGGGGGAAACGGGGAATGGGGAACGGAGCCCCGAGTTCTTCACCTGTCTAAACGGGATAATCGTTAAAAAGACCGGCAGCGAGTACCTCCTCCCCCACCCTCTCCCATCAAAAAAAAGAACTGATCCCCATAAGCAACTGAAGTGCTATAGGATCAGTTCTTCTTTCAACTTATTTTGCTTTTGCCGCCCACTTGGCTCCGCCCCGCAGCAGCTTTGCCACTTCTGGATGCTGGAACGAAGGCAGATGATGCCCCGGCATCAGGAACACCACTTTGCCAAGTCCATAAGAATGCGCCCAAGCCGCCGGCCATTCCTGGCCCTCATGGCGGTATGTGAGCAGCACCTTTTTGGCACAAAACGGATCAAATTCGAAGCGGTAAGGCTCCTCTGCCAGCGTAAACGGCTCGATTCCCTCCACAACCGGATGGCTTGCATTCCCAAAGTCAGCTGCCACCCCAAACTCCAGCTCTGTGTAAGGCGGATGCTCCGTAAATTTAGCGCCGATCAGTTGAGCCAGCTCCGGGCGCACCTGCAGCGAAATTCCGTTGTGCACGACAAGCAGACCGCCGCCGTTCGCTACGTAAGTGAGCAGTCCCGCCGCCTGCTCTGCGCTAACCGCCTCCTCCCAGCGGTCGGTGTACGAGATACAGAGGTCGTAGTTCTCCAGCGAGTCTCCAGCCAACTGGTCGTAGTCCAGGCTGACCGTCAGCTCGAAATCCTCCTTCAGGATCTGCTGTAACCGTTCCTGCACGGCATTTAGCGGATGATACGGCGCATCCGCGTTATTCCCGATCACCAAGGCTTGCTTCCGCACATGACTCATCTTCCGTCTCCCCCTCTCTTTTTACCAAGCATAAGCTTGAGGTGCTGCACCGCCTGGGCCTGGGAAAATTTCATCCAATCGCTTCATCACCGCTTCATCCAGCTTGATCTCGACCACACGGAGCGTATCTTGGAACTGCTCCAACGTACGCGGTCCGATAATCGGTGCAGTCATCGCCGGATGCGCCAGTGTCCAAGCTAATGCCACGTTCGCCTCGCTTTCACCCAGCTCCCGGCAAAGTGCCGAAAACGCCTCAAGCTGCGTACGGAATTTCTCGTAGCGGTTGTCATTCGCTGTGCGCGAACCCGCCAGCTTCTTCGCCGCGTTGCCGCCCAGCAATCCGCCATCAAGCGGGCTCCAGGCTACGACGCCAATCCCGAGATGCTCCGCCGCCGGCAGCACCTCCAGCTCCGGTAAACGGCAAAGCAAATTATATTTGTGCTGCTCCGAGACGAGGCCAAGCATATGGCGGTTCTTCGCCTCATATTGCGCCTTCACCAAGTCCCAACCGGCAAAGTTGCTGGACCCGACATAACCGATTTTTCCTTGGACAATCGCAATTTGGAACGCTTCCCACAGTTCATCCCAGGATACGTTACGGTCAATGTGATGCATTTGGTACAGCTCGATATGGTCGGTTTGCAGCCGGCGCAGCGAGCCTTCCAGATGTCGGCGGATTTTGTAGGAAGACAACCCTGCCGGACTATTTGGACCATCCAAAGGATCGCTCATATCGCCATGGACTTTTGTCGCCAGCACGACTTTTTCCCGGCGTCCTCCCCCTTGGGCGAACCAGCGGCCAATGATTTCTTCAGTCTTTCCGGCGTTCTTGCCCCATCCGTAAATGTTGGCCGTATCGAAGAAGTTCACTCCCGCGTCCAGCGCCGCATCCATGATTCGGAACGCTTCCTTCTCGTCGGTGTTCACTCCGAAGTTCATCGTGCCCAGGCACAGCTTGCTCACTTTTAATCCGGAACGACCCAAATACGTATATTCCATTGCTGATTCCTCCATTTTTATAGAATAAGTTCACGAACGAAAAAAAGGCTCTAAACCTACCACGGCAAAACGTGTCCATCCACATCGAGGAATACGGGCTTCTCAAGAGGTTTGTCCTCCCGTTCCATCGCCTCGCGGATGATGCCCCACAGTTTGCCAGCGGATTGCTCCGGTGTGAGGGGAGCCGCGGCATCCTTCTCGCCGCGCATAAAGGTCTGCACCCAACCGGGATGCAGCACCAGCACTTGTCCTCCTTGCGCCTTTATGCCGTTGTGTACGACGTTCGAGTGCATATTCACCGCCGCCTTCGACATCGTATAAGCGAACCATCTGTCTCTGTAGCACTGGCCAACGCTGCCTGCTTCCGAGGAGATATTGGCGATCGTGCGACCGTTGCTGTTCAGGATCAGCCCGATTAATGCATTTGTCATACGCAGGCTTCCTAGCGCGTTCACGTTATACACCTGCAGCATTTCTTCAAAGTTCAGTTCGCCAAGCACCGTCGTTTCAATATCGCCCAAGATCGCCGCATTATTGATCAGCAGGTCGAGCGATTCCGTATGCTCCTTCACTTTGGCTGCTGCTGCCTGTACGCTGGCATCGCTGCCCACGTCCAGATCCACGAGGGTCAACTGTTCTCCGTACGCTGAAGCCAGCTCCGGCAACGCCTGTTCCTTGTGGTTAAATCTCCCGGCAAAGACTTGGTGCCCTTCCTCCAGCAGTTTGCGCACCAATTCCAGTCCGATGCTGTAATCAGCGCCGGTCACCAATGCCGTATACCTCATTGCCATCCACTCCTCTCCTTCGAAGCCCGCCCGTTCTTCCTGAGAAGGCCGCAATCTCTTTTATTGTAAACGCTTTTATCCAACGATAAAAGAGGGCATGCCTTTCGGCAGCCCCCTGCGAGTATGAGCTTTACAATGTGACAACGCCTTTTTTCAGAATTAGGTTAGCGTATAACGCCTTCTCCCCGGTAGAGACGATCGCATACGCCTGTTTGGCCCGTTCGTAAAAAGCGAACCGTTCGACCTCTTCAAACGGCTGAGCCGCTGGATGGTGACGGCTTACGATCCTGCGATACTCGTCCCAGATTGGCGTTTCCACCGGATCACCGGGCATCACCGCCATCAATGCGACCGGATGGTCCACGTAACTGTCGAGCGGGAACAACGGCAGGATCGCTTCCAGCAAATCGGGGATTCCGTGGCCGTCGCAACGGATCAATCGCTGGGCATGGCTCGCGGCTGGAAAATTGCCGTCAGCAAGCACAATCTCGTCCGAATGCCCCATCTCCATTAATATTTTTAGCAGTTCCGGCGAAAGCAGGCTGGATATGCCCTTTAACATAGGATCGACCTCCCCAGTCGTTCGAATCGCTCGTAAGCGGCAGCCCAGAGGGCTGTGCGCTTCTCGTTCTCCGGCTCTGTCTCTTGCTTCGGCTCATACACTTGAAACGGGAATGAAGCCTTCACCAATTCCAGGCCTTCTTGCAGGTCTTTAAGCCAGCCGCCGGTCCGCAGCTGGACCAGCAGGTTGCCGATCGCGCTGGCCTCCACCGGTCCCGCCCATACCGGACGGCCGATCGCCTCCGCAGTTAAGCGGCAGAGCAGTTCGTTTTGAATGCCGCCGCCCACCATATGCAGCCCGGCAAATCGAGAGCCGGTCAGCTCCTCGGCCTGCTCCAGCACCTGGCGGTAGCGGAGTGCCAGGCTCTCGAGGATGCAGCGGGCGAAGGCCCCCGGCGAATCCGGCACCGGCTGGCCGGTTTCCCGGCAATACGCCCGGATCTCTTCCGGCATGTCAGCCGGATTCATAAACCGCAGATCATCCGGATCGATCAAGCTGCGCAGCGGCTTGGCCCGTTCCGCCAATTCCACCAACTCGGCGAAGGTATAGGCTTCGCCGGCCTGCTCCCATTTGCGTTTACATTCCTGGAGGATCCATAGGCCCATGATGTTTTTGAGCAAATGGTAGGTGCCGTCTACGCCGCCCTCGTTGGAAAATTGCCGCTCCAGCACCGCCGGCGTCAGCAAGGGCTTCGCCATTTGCGTCCCCAGCAGCGACCAGGTGCCGCTGACAAGGTAGGCGAACGCCGGCGAATCTGCCGGTACCGCCGCCGCTGCGGACTCCGTGTCGTGCGAGGCGACGGCGATTGTTTTGATCGGCGGCACATCAAGCTCGGCGCACACCTCCGCCGTCAGTTCCCCGATCACGGTCCCTGGGGGAACCGGATCGGGGAAGATCGTGCTTGGAATGCCCAGCTGCTCCATCAACGCGGAGTTCCACGCGCCCCGCCCCGGGTCGAACAGCCCCGTCGTGGTCGCCATCGTAAATTCGCAGACCCGCCGACCGGTCAGGAAATAGCTCAGCAGATCCGGCGTCAACAGCAGCGTTTCGGCCAAGTCGAGCTTGGGGGATCCGGCTTTTTTCATGGCATATAGCTGATATAACGTGTTAAAAGGCATAAACTGCAGTCCGCTTTCGCGGAACAATCGCTCCGCACCAACCAGGGCGGATACCTCTTCGACCAACCCTTCGGTTTGACGATCCCGATAGTGGTACGGGATGCCTAACAGCTCGCCGTTTCGATCCAACAGGCCAAAATCGACGCCCCAGGTGTCAGGTGTCGATGGCACAGCTCTCCGGCCGATATCCGGCCTGGAACGCTTTGCGAATGCCGG
This sequence comes from Paenibacillus sp. MB22_1, assembly GCF_047200555.1. Taxonomy (NCBI): domain Bacteria; kingdom Bacillati; phylum Bacillota; class Bacilli; order Caryophanales; family Paenibacillaceae; genus Paenibacillus; species Paenibacillus sp. MB22_1. The sequence continues at coordinate 432,629 of NZ_JBLADV010000001.1, read as the reverse complement.
TTTTGATCTCCCGCAGCAGCATCGGCGTATCCCAATGCAGGTGCCCGCCGATCTGAACCGGAACGTTCGGGAAACGGTGGATCTCGGTGATGTGCAACTTCCGAACGCCGGGCGCATCAGCAGTGGCACCAGTAGAGTTATCCGGGCTTTCGGAACGGATCTCGCCAATGAATGCCCGGCCGCTGCTCGCGCCCAAGTCAAACGCGAGGACGCAAGGAACGTGTTGTTGTTCCGATGACATGCGTTTTCACCGTCCGATCACTTCATTTTTTGAAGCAGCGCAATCCGGTAGTCTTCGCTTTCAAGTGCGGCGATATCTGCGACCTCCTGATCCGTTAACGGGACAAGCGTTCCCGCCGCTTTCGCGCTTAAGTAAATTTTCGCGCTCTCCTCCACAACCTGGGTCCGGTAGTAGGCCTCCCGCAAATTTCGGCCTGTCGTCACCAGCCCATGGTTCCCCAGCAAAATCGAGCTCGCCTCATTCACCTTCTCGGCGACTGCGTTCGCCAGCAATTCCGTGGTTGGGATCAAATAAGGGATAAATGCCGTTCGGCCAACCAATGCGGCCTGGTCCGGGAACATGATCGGCAACTCCCGCTCAATCAGCGTAAAAGCGATGCAATGGGCCGGGTGCGTATGCACCATCGCTCCCATGTCAGGCTTTTGGCGGTAGCCGTAAAGATGCATCAGCACCTCGGACGACGGGCGCAGGCCGATATCGGTCACCTCCCCGGTTGGGATATCCACTTCGATCCACTGCTCAGGCTCGATCTCCTCCAGCGCGAAGCCGCTGGGCGACAAGTACATCTTGTCGCCGGCCCGGGCGCTGATGTTGCCGCCCGGCCCTACAACCAACCCGCTCGCTACGATTTTGCGGGCATATTTGCACAGTTCTTGGCGCGTTTCCATGTTTTGCATTGCGTTGTTCTCCTTTTTTTATGATGCTTGTAATCGTATGTCCTATCGCTTTGAAACGATCGGTTCGAGCAAATTTACGGATTAAGCCGAGCACGGTGAGGTCGACTCCGTAATAGGTGGTCGAATTAAACTCCGCGAGAGTGTTGAATTCGGCGAATTCCTCAAGGAACCGATCGGCTTCATGGTCAGCATGACGAATCCACGCTTCATTGCCATAACGATACCCGTAATAATGGGTGATAAACAGATGCATCAGCGGAGCTTTTTACCGGCGTTGTGAAGGAGAATATTCGGCCGATACGATGTGGGCGGACGATTTGTATATGAGCGCCCCATTTCTCACCCGTTATTCGATGGTGACGGGTGAGGCTGACGCCATCAATGAAGCGGCGAAGCAGTTTTTACGGTTTAAGCGTTATTTGTATATGAGCGATCAGCAGGTCATGTCCCATGTTTATGATTTTAAATACGGCCAACCAACCCTAATCCCTTGGGGGCGGGGGAATGGCTGGGTACTGTTTTCGTTAAGCGAGCTGCTGGAGCGGCTGCCCGAAACGCATGAGGATCGGGAGGAGCTGCTGACGATGTTCCGTGAATTAAGCCAAGGCATTGCCGCACTTCAATCCGATTCCGGGTTATGGCACCAGGTCCTCAATCGGCCAGATGCGTATTTGGAGGCTTCCTGTACCGCGATGTTCGTTTATGCCTTTTCACGTGGCGTCCGCTTCGGTTGGCTTGATCGTGAGGGGCCTTACATCGAGGCGGCGCTTAAAGGCTGGAGAGGGCTCGCCGCGCAGGTGATTGACCGCCAGGGCAATGTACATGGCGTTTGCAGCGGTTCCCGGTATTCCTTCTCTCCGGATTATTATATGGAGGATCTGCGGACGGTTCGAAACGACAATCACGGCATCGGCATTATGATGCTGGCTGCTGTGGAAGTGTTGCGGTTGAAGGCCCTGAGGTCTAGCAAGGAAGGAAGATGAAAGATGGCGAGCAGCATGCTGGAGCAAATGACACCGGAGCAAGTGTTTTTGGTGAAGCAGGCGATGGAGGAGATGGATCGTCATTATGACGAGGCAAAACACATGCTGCGAAATGCGGAGGACGGGCGGAGCGAGTGGCATTCGACCCGCGGCAGTGCGCACTACGCTGTCGGTTTGTTGATCCGGAACGGTGAAGGAGATGTGGAACGTGCCTGCGCCGTTTTGGATGAGGTGTTGAACCTGCAATTCGATGCGCCGGACGAAATTTTCCACGGCACGTTTAAAACCTCCCCGCAGGCTGCGGACCCTCCCCGGGGCGGTTATCCGTGGAAGCGCTTCGGGCCGGGCTTCGCGTACTACGTTACAAGCATGTTGGAGAAGATCTCTGATCATCTGGCCGAGGAGCTTGGCGCAGAGCCGCCGGCGTTGCCGGTGCTGTTACCGCCTGACGCGTTTTCTTTGCCGCAGGCCGCCGCGAACAGCGTCAGCACCGCAACCAAACCGAGCAATACCCATTTCTTGCCTCTGTTTGTTTTGCCCATAATCAACCCTCTTCTCTTGTTATTTTTGATGACTTCCATAAACATAACAGGAGATGAACGCTTTTATTTCGACACCTGTTATATGACTTATTATAAAAGCCAACTCCGATCGACTATATCCCATAAATTTTCGATTATATCCGAAATATTCAGCCGATTTTTAAAGGATATCCTGTCAAACCCGTAAATTCATGTCATATTTTTTCACATAATTTATGGGAAGCGTTTGCAAGTCTTACTCTTTGAAAAACCGCTTTAGTGCGGTTATTCAAAGGCAACCTTTAGTCTTGCGGCTCATTCAGAATATAATCCACGAGTTCATCCAGCGGCACTGTCGCCAGCGCGATCGCGGTATCCGTTACCCCGTAGTAGATGTAGAGCAACCCGTCTTTGACGACATTCCCCGTCGGGAAAATGACGTTTGGAATCTGGTAGCCGAATTTTTCGTAGTACGTTTCCGGCTCCATGATGAAGTTTTTCGTGCGGGCGATGATCTTCTCCGGGTTCTCCAGATCCAGCAGCATAGCCCCCACGCGGTAAACCACCTCGTCGTCCACGCCGTGATAGAGCACGAGCCATCCGCGATCCGTCCGCACCGGCGGCGTCGATCCTCCGATTTTGCGCGATTCCCAAGCCATGTTCTCCGCTTTCGCCAGCAGCTTCGGCTCTTCCCAATGGATTAAATCCTCGGAGTAGGTGATCCACATCGCCGCTTTTTCCGTGCCGTACGCTTCGCCTACGTATTCCTCCGGCCGCCGCAGCAGCACGAACTTGCCGTTAATCTTCTCGGGGAACAGGATGTTGTCGCGGTCATTGATGTCCAGCGGCGTCGTGTCGGCGACGAATTCCCAGTCGATCAGGTTCTTGGAGGCAAGGATGGATGAACGCGTCAACCAATGGCCTTCCTGCTCGCCCCATCCGTCCGGGTATTTCGGAATCGAACGCTCTGGAACGCCTCGTCCCGTCGGATAGTAGCTCATTGCACATGGACGCAGCGCATAGTTCATATAAAACGTATCGTCGATTTTAACGATCCGCGGGTCCTGCACGCTGCCGTACGGGAACCCCAGCATGTCCGGCGTAACGATGGGCTCGTCCTTTACGTGGGTGAAATGGACACCGTCTTCGCTTTCCAACAACCCCAGGTAGTTTTTGCACGGTGTCAGCGATCCCGCCGTCCGTTCGATCATATAAAATTTGCCGTTATCGATGATCACCGCCGGGTTGAATACGGTTACTTTTCTCCATTCAAAACCGCCCGGTACCACGATTGGATTTTCCGGATGTCTCGTGATCTTCATCTGCGCTCCTCCTCCTAAACCCCTATAACAATCTAGATATAAAAATCTGTATTGTTATTATAGCCCCGGCGTTCTGGCGGAAATATCCCATAAACTTTCGAAAACATCTGAATAATTTCTGATCATTTTTTTCGCATAAAAAATCCCCAGGTCGTTGCATTTAGAGCAACAATCTGGGGCCTGATGTTCATTCGAGCAGCCGCGTTATGCGTCATAATCAACGATGTAACTTTGCAGCTCCGTATTATAGTAGCCGATGCTATATTCGGCCAGTCTTCCTTGGACATCCCGCGAATAACGCGAACGCTTGAGCACGGGCACCCCGTCGGCTAACCGCAAAAACTGCTTTGCCTCGGCTGGCGGAAGCGACACCGCGAACTCGTCCCTCAGCTTGTCCAGCGATACGCCCCACTCCTCCAGAACTTCATAGAGCGAATGGTCGCGGAAATCTTCAAGCTCCGGTTCCGAGGGTTCTTTCCAAGGGGCGGCCAAATAATGCTCGTAAAAAATATACGGCTCACCGTCGAGATAATACGCACGTTCCAGCTTCAAGCAACGCTCCCCGAACAGCTGGTGAAGCTCGGAGCCCGCCTCGTTGCGCACCGTCTCAGCGCGAAGCCACTCCTTGCGGATCTGATGGCTTTCCTCCACCAGAATCTCCGTGAAGTGCTTCCATTTCGACCACTTGGAGGCGGCTTTATTGCGGATCACTTTGGTGCCTTTGCCGCTGCCCTTCTCCAGATAGCCTTCCTGGACGAGCTCCTGAATCGCACCGCGGACGGTGATTTTACTGACAGCAAACTCCTGCTCCAGCTGAGGCTCAGAAGGGATATTCGAACCTAGCGGGTATACGCCGTGTAAGATACGTTCCTTCAAGATGTTTTTGATTTGTAAATATAACGGTCTATCTTTGCGGGACAACATCACGAACCTGTTCCCTACCTTTCCACATCGCCAGCGGCGGATTGCTCCATCGCCCGAAGGATTTCGGCCTCCGTCGCCATCGGGGTATCGCCCGGCACGGTATGGGCCAGCATGCCCGCTGCCGCCGCAAACCGGACAGTCTTCTCCAGGGCAAAGCCCTGCAACTCCCCATGGATAATCCCGCTCGCAAAAGCGTCTCCTGCCCCTATTCTATCATAGACGGAGAACGTGAGCTGATCAGAGAACGCAAAACGTTCCCCCTTGTACAGAAATCCGCGCAGCGAATGCGTATTGTTGCGGTGGATTTGGCGGTGCGTTCCGGCAATTACGGAAATGCCGTAGTTTGCTGCCACGGCCGGAATCAGCTCCTTCAGCTGCTCCTCCCGGTCCTGTTGGTCCGTGGCCATTCCCAAGGTCAGCAGCGCGTCTTTTTCATTCATCATCACGATGTCCGCCAACCGCAGCATCGCTTCATAATGCGGTTTCGCCTGGGCATATCCGCCTTCTCCCCAAAGGGACGGCCGGTAGTTGCAATCAAAAATCACCTTGCCCCCCTGCCGCTTAACCGCTTCGGCGAGCGCCTTCATGTGGGATCGTACGCCGTCGTTCATTGCCAGCGTAATCCCGTCGAAATGGATCGCCTCCATGCTGGCGGCGATGTTTTCGAAATCGTAGATTCCTTCCGGCGCGGTGTTAAAGCTACTGTCCAACCGGTTCGAGTATGTGACGCGGCTGGGACGCACACCAAAGCCGTTCTCCAAAAAGTACATGCCTACGTACTTGCCTCCCCGGACAACGTGGGCGGTGTCAATGCCCAGCTTGCGTAGATAGGCGACGGCGGCATCGCCCAGCGGATTATCCGGCAACCGCGTAACCAGTGCACCAACATGCCCATAGCGGGATAAGGCCGACACCACATTTACTCCGGTACCTGAAAAAGAATACTTCAACGTATCCGCCTGCGCTAACGTCTCGTACCCCGGGACCTGCAGACGCATCATCACTTCACCGAAGGCTGCTATGCGGCGGTTAGGCATAAGCATCCGCCAGCTGTTTCATGATTTTGGTCAGCTGCAGCACGTCTTCGGTGCGGGTGTAACCGGTCTCCTTGTCGATGATCGAGGTATATACGTGCGGAATGACCTGCGGTACGCCGGATTCCAAGGCAATGCGCAGGATCGGCTCGAAATTGTCCAGGTCGATTCCACCGGTCGGCTCCAGCGCAAAATTTTCCTTCGCACAAGCATCCGCCACCGCGCGAAGCTCTTCTTCGCGGCTTAAGCCTTGCATCGGGAAATATTTGAGCGCGTTGCCGCCCATATCACGCACCAGCGCGATCGCCGCTTCAACCGGAACGATCGCCGGCTTCTCCTGGGCGGCGCTGGCCGGACCGGTGGAGATGTTCACGTATCCCGGTTGCCCTGTCGGGGATACCAGGCTGTTGATCCAGCTGTCTTGCCCGCCAAGATTCGCCCGGGTCGCCCCAACAGCCGGGAACACCTGATTGATGTGGCTGCCGGCATAACGCTTGGCGATCTCGGCAACAACTGCCGCTTGGCGATTATCGCCGGCGCCAAGGCCAATCGACACCGCATCGTCGATTTCCCGGCCGTATGCTTGCATCGCTGTTACGGCTTCCTCAACGGTAGGGTAGTCCTTCGAAAGGACCCCAACGAGAACATGACCTTCCGCGGCTTCGAACACTGCCTTGGCGTTCGCAATATCTTTAGCTAGTACGTTGAGGGCTACCCGATTTTTATAAAAACGTTTTGCGATTTGCGACATCTTAACGTCCTCCTGCCAATTCGCGAATTTTTGCGGCAATGATCTGGATATCGTCCCCCATCAGCGGGCGAGGATCGATATCAAAATACCCTTGTCTAACTCCATAATCCCGGGTGTAAATGGCAATTTCGCCGGTTTGCAGCGCATGTACCATCTCCTTCGCCGTCATTCCGGCTTGCTGCGGGTCGACCTGCACCCGGGCCCGGTAAATCGCTCGCCCGGCTTCGTCCTGCACGATGGAGACCCGGATTCCCGGGAGCTCACTCAACGGCATCAAGGTCTGCAAAGCCTCTTTCTCGCGCTCGCTGTTGTCTGGTTTGACGGCGTATTCGTCCAGAGCTTGCAGCAGACCAAAGGTCGTTTCCTTGCCCACCTTCATGCTCCGACCAATGCCGTGCAGCTGTACCTTCACCCATTCGATGTACGTGCGTTTTCCGGCAACGATACCGGAGGTCGGGCCCTCGATCGCCTTGGAGCCGCTGTAAATGGCCAAGTCGGAGAACTTCACGTATTTTTGCAGATCCTCCTCCGCCGCTGCGTCGACGATCATCGGTATTTGATTCCGTTTCGCGACCTCCCACGCCTCTTCGACGGAGATCATGTTCTTCTGCACGGCGTGGTGCGATTTCACATATAGAATCGCCGCGGTTCTGTCGCCGATCGCGTCTTCGATGTGCTCGGCCCGCCCTTCGTTAGCGTAGCCAACCTCAACCAGCTTGCCGCCGCCGAGGTACACCATCGTTTCCACGGGAGCGCCGTACTGCACGTTGTGGCCCTTCAGCATAATGATTTCGTTACGGGGGATTTCCTCCTGATGCAGACATAAGCTTTTACGCCGGTCGCCCTGCGTCACAATCGCCGCTACCGATAAAGCGATGCCGCTGGAGGCCGAGTTTACGACCACCGCCGCCTCCGATCCCACGTGCTTGGCGACATAGTCTCCCGCCTTGTCAACGAGGTCGGCGATTTCGACGTAGCTTTGGCCGCCGCGCTTCATCGCTTCCATCACCGTGTCACTTGGCGCGGATACACCAAGGATGCTCATCCGCCCGCTGGCGTTGATCACGCGCTTAAGCCCGTACTTTGCATTCAATAAATTTTCCATGGACGATCACTCCTTTAGCTTCGATACGGCGGTTCGAGACGCGCCGTTCTCCTTCCGAATCAACGAGTTCCACAGGTTCTTCCTTAACGGCAAACAACGTTAAATGGGCCGGGTCCCCGACCTGTATACGGCCAAGCTCTTCTCGGCCCAGCCATTGTGCGGCACGAGTGGTTACCGCAGCAATAACTTCTTCAAGCGGATAACCGAGATAGAGGAATTTGCTTAACACATTGGCCATACTGTACACCGGACCGTTCAGCCGGTTCCCCCGGTAGATGTCGGTGCTGATCGTGTCGGGGTGGATCCCTTGTCGCTTCGCCGCCTCGGCCACCCGAAACGAGAAGCTCGCCGTGCCATGGCCCACATCAAGATGCACCCCTCGGCCGATCGCCTCGGTTAACACCGGGAGCGGTTCGCCCGCTTCGTCAAACAAATTGTTCGCTTTACCGTTGAGATAATGGGTAATGATATCTTTTCGTTGCAACAGCGGAATGACCTCCCTGCTATCGGGCGGCGCCGATCCGATATGCACCATAAGCGGCATTCCTGTCTCAAGCGACAGCTCCCGCGAGATGCGCAGCGGAGTGACCCCGTTTTCGCGGACTACGCTTTGGCTGATTCGCGCTTTCAGGCCAACGATGGAGTCGCGATAATCGGCGAGCGCGGCCTTCAGGAGCTCACGGTCGATCCAAGCTAATTCAGACAGCTCGTCGATGCGTTTCAGACCGATCCGCGAGATGTTCAAAAAAGCCAGCAAATTGGTCTCCGCCCGCTTGCCGCTGGCCACAAGATCGCCAATCCGGTCCGCGCCGCAGCTGCCGGCGTCAATGATCGTCGTGACGCCCTGCTTCACGCCAATCTCATCAATTTCGTCGCCGTACGGGTCGAATTCCGGAAACGCGTGGACATGCATATCGATCCAACCGCTGGACACGTATAGGTCGGTCCCATCCCATTCCCGATCGCCGCGAGCCTGACCGGCTCCAGTGATCTCAGCGATGATGCCGTCCTCGATAACGATGTCGATCTCTTCCCCGTTAACTCTTTTGAGATGGCGGTAAACGACTCTTTCCTTCATCATAGCTCGCCTCTTTTTAATGGATCGTTGTCATGCCTGCCTCCGATTGGATTTAGCATAACACGGAATTTCGCTCTTGAGAATATAACGTTATAATGTTTTGCTGTTGCATTTCTCTTACGCTTAATTTAATCTTAACCTCCCGGGAGTTCATGAAATATCCCACGAAATTACGATAATATCCGAAAAAGTTGTAAATTTACACTGTGCATTAAGCAAAAAAACCCCCGTATCACTTTGCAAGTGACCGGGGGATTCTAGTAATTCGCAGCTTTTATACTAACTCTACCAAATATGGTATAATAGTCCTGACAACAGAAGGCTTAGATGGGTGGTCGGCTAGTCTCCCCGATGGGAGGTGATGCCTGTGGAGGTTAAAGACGCACTGTCTCTGATGATCCAATTCGGAGCGCTATTAATAGCACTCATCGGTTTGGTCATTACGATCGTAGCTACGTCAAACCAAAACAAAAAGAAATAGACCCCCCATTTGTGGTAGGTAAGGGTCTATTCCTTTTACCAACTACAGCCGACCGCTCTTCAAAGCGGCTGTTGTTAGAGTGAAGATGTTCCCGCATCTTCACTCTTTATTTTATGGAGATTATTTGCTTTCATTCTATCACAAAGAAAAACGTATTGACAATGCACCTACCAACCATCCTGATTTGAAAAATGCAAAATAAGGGCCGCTCGCAAAGCGAACGGCCCAAAATATAGGAGGCTCAGGAGGCAGTATGCCGCCCTTTTGCCACAGGTACACAAGCTAATATGTTATCGATCCGAAAAGCCCGAGGGGCATGGGAAGTCAGGCATGACGCCCGAACCAAACCGCCCCGCACATCATGAACTTCGATCCGCCGCTGCGTGATCTTGCCTGTACGGTCAACGTAGATGATTTCTACAGTTCGACCGATGTATTTTTCCACCAGGATCATCTCCAAATAGGAACGTTTGTTTGTATTATATGCAAACAAATGTTCTTTATTCAAGTGGAAATGGCCTCCAAGCCAGATCATGCTGCTCTATGACCGTAAGCCCCTCATTTGTCCTTCGTTCTTCCCTGGCGATTGTTCCCGAGTTCAAACAATCCGGTGGCCGACAAACCCGCCAAACCGCCCGCCCAGAGTCGCAGCACCAGCTCCATTTCCGTAAATGGGTACGCCGCTGCTCCGACCAGTACGCCGATAATCACGCCGATGAAAGGGATTAGATTTTTGGGCAGGTTGAAGGTCGTTTTCACGAGTTGCACCAAAGCTAATACAAATACGGACAAGACCGAGGCAAACGCCAATACATTGGTTAAAATCTCGTTTTGCATAACGATGACTTCCCTCCTTCTTATTGCTCTGGGATGCCCGCAGCCCGGCGCAGGTAATTCGCCAGATTGTGAAAATGCTGCGCCCGTGCCATATTTCCTTCGTCCCGTGCCTTAAACCAAGCCGGCGATAGCCAGCGGAAGATGATTTCCTGCGCATTGCTTTTTGGCAGCGGAATCAGTGGGCCGGGGGTGGACGAAGAGGCTAGCGGAATCCCTGAGGCCACCCGAAGATTGTTCGCCAAATTGTGAAAATGCGTCATGCCAACCTGATCCCCTTTGGCACGTGAAGCAAACCATGCGGGTGAAACATAGTTGTCGATCAGCGACTGGGCGATGGAAGCGGGCAATGGCGTAAACGACGTATTCGAGTTTGACGTCGGGCTAGGCGTACGCATGGTCTTGAGTTCGGCTGAAATATCGTCCAGCAATCGGTTCATCGTTTTCCCGCCTGTAGCCAGAGCTTTGTCGGGATCCTGTCTTCGCGCCGGGTCAAGTTGCCTGTGAGATGGAATAAAGACGTAAGGGTTCTTGTTCCATTTGTAACAGCAATAAGCCAAATACCAGACATACCGCTTGTACGCTTCCGTAAATTTTATGCGCCCGCCGTAGCAAAATTCCACCCCGATGGCCGCATCGTTGGCATCATAGCCAAATAAATCATTGTCCGTCTTCACGTTGTACAGCACGTGCCAGGCTTTCTCCGCAGGATCGGGGCCGGTACCTGTCGGGATAATTTCAAGGATTTTTGTATCATCAATAAACACATGGGCCGAGGCCGTGCGATCCTTCAGCGAGTTGAAATAGGCATAGTGGTTGTCCGCCGTTGCCCCCGGATTCCCTGTGTCATGCGCCACAAAAAACTCCGGGGTTCCCGTCGTCAACCTCGTCCCTGGCCGGACATTAGGCCGCTTTGCAATGTATCGCCTTTCAATTCGGTACTTTTGTGTATCCATAAGCGATTTCACCCCTTCCATTTATGCTATTCCGCAAGGTGCCCCCTTCGCTTGTGCACTTGTGAGTACGAATCTAGGATTTTCTTAATAAAACAAAAGAGCCTGCGATAATTTAGCAGACTCTGGTATAATTTAGCATGTACAACTGAACTTGGGTGGGACAGTATCGCCTCCCGATGGGAGGTGATACGTTTGCAATTTTCGTTTTCGGAAGTGATCATGCTTGGCATGTTTGTCCTTGCACTGCTTACTTATCTGATATAAACGAAAATAACCCGCCCAGGTTAGCGCCACGGTGCGGGTTATTCTCTGATGAACATTTGGAGGTTTCCCACCCAAGTGTTGTACCGGGGAGGCTGTGGCGCAGCCTCCTTGTTTCTATTGTTATCTTAGCATACTCTTCCATATACCTCAATCATACCCAAGAGCTTATTCCTCCAGCCGATCGATCCGTTTATGGGCTTGTTTCGCCGATTCCTCGACTCGGGTCAGCCGCTCGGAGAAGGCTTCAAATCGCTGGCCTTGCAGCTTTTGCTCGATTTTCATGTCGTCAATGAGTCTCTTGAGATTTACGATCTCTGTTCGTCTCATCGCCTCAGCTTCAGCCGCTTCCTCAGCTTCCCTCCGCATCGCTTTCGAGCGCCCGGCCCACCCTAATGCTATCCCACTAATTGCCGCTAAGGCCGATGTGATCGAAGTTAGTGCAGTCATGTCCATAAATCTCACCTCTCTTAAGTTTCTTTAAGCGAAGTTTATTACCATTTTGGAAATCCCCATCTTCCTTATCTTCAATTGAGCTTGTCCAAGAAAAGTTTGGATAGAGTGTATTCCACCCTCTTTTTTACCAATTTGGTAACCGTAACCTGATTATATGTTGCCAATTTGGCAATGTCAAGCAACGAAATTACCATTTCGGTAATATAAATAAATTCCAATCTTACCATCTGACTTTACCAATTTGGCAACTTGTGCTACACTAAATGAAACGGTTAGGAAGAGGAGTAACCATGCAAACCTTAGGCGAACGGATCAGATATCTTCGTGAACTACGTCAGCTCACGCAAAAAGACCTCGCCTCCCAAGCCGAAATTTCGGTCGTTCAGCTGTCCCGGTATGAGACAAACGATCGCAAGCCGGATCCGGAGGTGCTGCGTAATATCGTTGACGCTCTGGATACCAGCGCCGATTATTTGCTGGGCCGGACCAACGACCCGTCTCCTGCAGCGGAGAAAGGCATGAGCTTGTCTTTTTTCGGAGGACCTGAAGCGTATACGGCGGATGAAATCGCCATGATGGAGGCAGCCCTCAAAGCGTATCGGGAGCAGAAGAAGAAGCTGCTGGACGGAGACGAGGCCTAAAGGCTAAATCATTCGAAGATAAATAACTACATATAAAGTCTACAAGACAAGTACAACGGCCCTGATCCTAAGGGCCCTTATTTCGGATCTTATACCGAACATACATTCTTATTCAAGAGGTGACTTGAATGTTGTACGCCTATTATCGTGAGACCCATCTGGAGCAGTGGATGAATACAAAATATCTGAACCACGGGATATCGTCCCCCGCCGATCTCGACATCGACCGCATCGCTGAAGCCTTTGGGATCGGATTGGTTTACGGGAATCACCCGTCCTTTTCGGACAACGAGGAGAATGTGATCTTCCTGAACAAAATGATGAAGTCGGATCAGGCCCGGGTCGTCTTCTTCCATGAACTTTGCCATGTGCTGCGCCATGCCGGGGATCAGCGGAGGATGACCGAACTGTTCATGCATGCCCAAGAGACCGAGGCCGAGCAGTTTGTGCTGTATGCCGCCATTCCTTTCTTTATGTTCGCTAAGCTGCCAGTGCCGGATCATCGCAGCGAAGCGGTTGTCTACATCGCCGAACAGTTCCAGGTCCCCCTGGAGCTGGCGGAGCAGCGGCTGGACCAAATCCAACGGCGGGTGCTGCAAGGCAGCCTCATCGCAGCAGCCCAGGAGGCAACCCGCCGCCAGCGCGAAGCGGAGCAGAGCTGGTCGCCGGAAACCCGGCGGGTGCTGTCCCAGCTGGAACGACAAATCGGTGGTCGAGGAGGGCGATAGGGATGCGGATTGCGGCGTATTGCGATTTTTACACCGATTCCATTCGTCCGTTGCAGTTGATTGTGGATATTCAGCCGGGGGACGTGGATTGGTCGGAGACGCTGTACCTCCCGGTTTCGGGACCATTTGAGCCGTTTACGTCCGAGGACTTTGGCGATCTGCCCTGCGTATCTGTCCTGCTGGAGGATCTGGTTCGTCCCAAGCAGGAACCGTCGGAATATACCACAGTCTGCGAGCCGGGCACGACGACCTCCGTTCCATCGCGAAGGGTGCTTGGCATCCGTCTACCGCAAATCGCTGCCCGCTGCGGCGATCCCTCTGATATCCAGCGCCTGGTCTTGCAGATGGACGACGCCACGGAAGTCCTGGGTTATGAGCGAGGTTGATTGGGGCGGTCGTATTTTACCACCGGCCACTTTTGTTTGCGAAGCGCGTCCATCAGCAGCGGCCCCACATTCAGATTGCTCTGCACCAGCTCCCGCGGCGTCAGCGCCATCCATTGATTAAGCGATATATCGGCAAACCGGTCACTGCGGAACATTTCCAAGAACCAGATGCTGCGGTCACCGGTATTTTGAATGTAGTGGCCATAGGCAAACGGAACATACCCCACATCCCCTGCTCTAACGTTAAATGTCCGGGCGGCGCCGTTACCAGCAAATACGGTCATCCGTCCTTTCCCGGACAAATAATACTGCCATTCGTCGTTGTTCGGGTGCCAATGCAGCTCCCTCATCGCGCCGGGCTTGATTTCCACAAGGGCGGCCGCAATCGTCTTGGAGATGGGAAAATTTCTGGAATCCGCAATTCGCACGGTCCCGCCCGGCGTTTGGATCGGCTTCTGGGCCAGCAGGCTATGCTTGAAGCTGACAGGAATTTCTCCGTAAGGCGATTCGATCCTTTGCGTGTCGATTGGCCCCGGGACACGGTCCTGATAGATATACACCTGCTCTTTGGGGATGCGGTCAAACGCTTTACGAGGTACGCCAAAATTCGCGGAAAGCACCTCTTTCGGCGTATGGGCAAACCAGTCCGAGATGGACAACGTATTTAAGTCGGAGAAATTACCGTCATCAAATACTAGCAGAAACTCGCAGCCTTCCTCCAGCCCTTGAATCGAATGAGGAATCCCCGGTGGAAAATACCACAAATCCCCCACGCCCATATCGGCGATAAAGTTCCGTCCGTCCTGATCCACCGCCGTGATCCGTGCCCTTCCTGAGATCATAAACGACCATTCCGCCTGTTGATGCCAATGCAGCTCCCGCACTCCCCCCGGCGTCAGACGCATATTGACCCCCGCCAGCGTCGTAGCGATCGGCAGCTCCCGAACCGTAATTTCCCGGGACCATCCCCCATGGTTCAACTGCATATGCGTATCTGAAAAAGAGAACTTCAGATTCGGAATCAATCCGTTATCGGTCACCGGAGGTACCAGCATATCGGGGTTTTCGCGATCCCGCATCACGTCCCGGGGGCCGGTATCGGTGGCTCCGCTGCCATCATCTCGGATCGGCTGGGGGATCGACGATATCCCGGCAGCTTGGTTTTCCGGCTGTCTTGAATCGGATGAATCCAAATGATCCGACATTCACATCACTCCTCGTTCTGGACATGCTATTGTTAATTTTTACCAATTCATATTTACACAGTGATCCTATTCCTGAATTAGCAAAAATATGTTGTGATTCATTCCCACATTTCCCATAAAATCCGACGATTTCGGAGAAACTAACTTCAAGAGCTTGATAGTTGCCCAAGCTTCTGTATAATTAAAGTTAGTAAGTTTAGTCAACAAACTAACTAGGTAAAGGGGAATCCTTGTGGAAAAACCTGTACGTCCGAATGAACCACTTGTTACACACATTTATACGGCAGACCCATCTGCCCATGTGTATGAAGGCAAGATCTATATTTATCCATCCCATGACATTGATCACGACGGTCCCGACAACGACAACGGCGACCAATACGCGATGGAGGACTACCATGTCCTCTCGCTGGACGACTTCAACTCTCCGTGCGTCGACCACGGCGAAGTGCTGCATTTGCGTGATATCCCATGGGCCAGCAAGCAATTGTGGGCTCCGGATGCAGCTTACAAGAACAATACGTATTACCTCTACTTCCCCGCACGGGACAAAGAAGGCATCTTCCGCATTGGCGTAGCCACCAGCTCTTCGCCTGCCGGACCTTTCAAGGCGGAAGAAAGCTATATTCCAGGCAGCTTCAGCATCGATCCGGCCGTGCTCGTGGATGACGACAATCGTGCATACATGTATTTCGGCGGACTTTGGGGCGGTCAGCTGGAGAAATGGCAAACCGGCACCTTCAAACCGGACGCCGAAGGACCAGCACCGGACGCTCCAGCACTGGGACCGCGATTCGCCGAGCTTAGCGATGATATGCTTACCTTCAAATCGGCACCGCAGGAAATCTCGATTGTGGATGAAGATGGCAATCCGCTGTTAGCCGGAGACGAGGATCGCCGTTATTTCGAAGGGCCGTGGGTGCACAAATACAACGGGTATTACTACCTGTCCTACTCCACCGGAACGACCCATACACTGGTTTATGCGATCAGTAAGAACCCGCAAGGTCCTTTCGTATTTAAAGGTAAAATCCTGGAGCCTGTCATCGGCTGGACCACACACCATTCGATCGTGCAATTCCAAGATAAATGGTACCTGTTCTACCATGACAGCTCGTTGTCCGGCGGCGTGAACCACAAACGCAGCGTCAAATACACCGAGTTGCATTACAATCCGGACGGCACCATTCAAACCATCGATCCATATAAATAAGGGGAAAAAGGGAGCGCAATCGGCTAAACAAGCCGTCGGCGCTCCCCTTATTTTATTTCAGCTGCTCCCCGCCTTCCGCTCTCGGCATCGCCGTGTGCTCCGTTGACGCCTCCGCAATCTCGCAGACCGGAACTTGCCGTCAGCATAACCGCTGACGATTCCCGCCGCTTGGGCCGAACGGATCGCCTCTTCCGCCCAATGGCCGGCGGTGTCCGAGAAGCCTGCGCCCAGCTGCCCCGCGGCAGACCTCATAAACTTCACGGCGATCGCCGTGATTTCCGCCCATGTCACCGGCTGTCCAGCTTAAAGCTGCCATCGGCATACCCTTGCATCAGGCCTATGCGGGACGCTTTGGCAATGGCCTCGGCAGCCCAATGACCTGCCGGAACATCGCTGAATCTATGCGCCTCTGCCGTCTCCTTCAGATCCACCGCCTTGGCCAACATGGCGGCCATCTCCGCACGAGTGATACGGTTCTCCGGTTTGAACAGACCCCCGGGATAACCGCTGATATAGGCTTTATGCGTCGACAATGCTGCGGCCATCTTCACCAAAGCGAAGGTGCTGAAATGTTGGATATCCTCTTGAGCGGACGGCTCCTGATCAAAGGTCGCTTCGGTGAGGTTAATCAGGTCGGGAATTTGCACTCTAAACGCATCCAGCATAAATCGGCCTGATTTTTTCACCAGCTTGATCGTGTGCAGGCTGTTGGACAATCCAGATATGCAAATCGCCAAGCTCCTTATGGGCCCACAAATCGCGGACCGAAGCGGCGCCGTCCAGACAAGATGTCGCTCCACTTCACATTCATGGATGCGCCTTTAGTGCCCAGATTAAACAAAGCTACGGTGTACGTTCCTTCTCCATTATTGGCGTACCACACCTGCTGATTGGTAGCCATTGAGACTGCATGCGCCGGACGGCCGGCTTGGTTGACGGCAATCACCTCATCGTTGGTCAACAGTTCCAGGCCATAGCTATCCAGATTGGCCAGATCATCACCGGTGTAAAATTGCGCACAGGCGATCGCCCACAGCGTTGAGGCTATCCATTAATTGAGTAGCCGACCTTCCACATCACCGTACGCCCCGGACCGGCTGGCGGGCTTGGACGGCGGGGCGGACGATTACATGATCAAGCCTTTTGTTCCGGAAGAGGTTATCGCCCGGATTCATGCCGTACTGCGGAGCCGCCAAACTGGAATGACCCGGGATTGCCAGCGGTTGGTTTACGGCGACGAAAGCCGGGGCAATCGCTTGCGTATATGCGTTTGTCCCCACCTTCTTTGTTTACCGGGACGTCCCGCTTCGTCAGGTCGGCCTTGTGTTCAAGCGGACGTTTCGCACGGTGGCGATGGTGCTGTTCCAGATCGCCGCAAGCGATGCCTTCGGCTGGATTCTCGCTTATCTGCAAGTCCCTTCTTTGCTGACTGATCTGTTCCTTGATGTATCAGATAACCCTTATATCATTTTGTTCATGATACCTGTTCGAGGGCACGCACTTTAACGGCAATGTCGTTTTGTTCACTCAGCACAATCACCCCTGGCTGGCTACTATCTAGCGGCACGCGGTAACCCTCGTACCTTTTATATTGGGGAGCGGCTAGATCCAGAATCAATACATCCGGCTTGAAAACAGCGGTTTTACGAAGCGCCTTCTCCCCCGTCCTGCACGCTCTCCACCTGAATGGCTTCACGCTTAAGGTCGCAAACCAATGATGCGGGATAATTGGATTCATCGTAAATGATAAGTACTTTGATCATGACCTTCCCCTTATATGGTTTTTCCGGGTCCACTATAACAGGTCATGATGGGATGCGTAAGAAGGAACTTTTATCCACCTGCTTTATAAAACGAAAGTGTTGGTGCCTGACAAGGGCTTGTTATTGCATTTCTTTTTCCACCGTATGTTTTCTCCTTTATACTTATGGGATAATGGCCTTTTCGTTCCAAACTTGAAGTGGTAAGGAGGCTCCCTATGGTCATGACAAGAGGAACTTATGGCTTCCGGTTCGCTGAAGATCAGGAACTCCCGCTGTGCGTATTATTTGCCGCCGGCTATGACTCGATCACGGATCCCTCTTATTATTGGGATGGATTAGAGCGAACGGACGGGCCTTTGCTCCTGTTCCAATATACCCTCTCCGGAGAAGGTGTCTTTGAGTTGGGCGAGCGATCTCACCGCGTTACCGCCGGACAAGCGTTCCTCGCCGAAATTCCGAGTTCCCATCGCTATTATTACCCGGAAGAAGCTACAGCGCCTTGGGAGTTCTTGTTCCTGCTGTTCCGGCCGAATGTGGTTCTCCCCTTATGGCGAAGATTCCTCAGCGAAGCCGGAGAAGTTCTTCATCTTCCCGCAGACTCCGCACCGGTGCGGTTGGCGCGTATGATCGTCACCGATGCAGGGGCAGGTCGCATCACCGATCCCTTCATCGCCTCGTCTTGCGTTTATCAGTTCGTCACAGAATTAGCCAGAATGCAGGTCACGTCGCGGAAAGACAAAGAGAACTGGCCGGAAAGCGTCAAACGCGCCGCCGAGTTGATGGAGAGCAACTATGCGCAAATGATCAGCATCGATCAGCTCTCCGAGCATGTTAGCTTGTCCAAGTACCACTTGATCCGCCGGTTTTCGGACAGTACGGGACTTACGCCAGGCGCTTATCTGACCCGTGTCCGCACCGAAAAAGCGATGGACCTGCTTCGCGGTACGTCACTAAGCATTGAGACCATTGCTGAGCGGGTAGGTTACTCCAGCGGAAGTTACTTCATTAAGGCCTTCCGCCGCCTGACCGGGCTCACCCCCGGAGAGTTCCGCAGCGGAGGCGAAAGTCTGGTCTATCGCAAGCTTTTCTTCGATTGACCGCAATATTTTGCTATGATCGTCTCAAAGTTACTATAGATATCACAAAACTCCTTTAGGTAAGATGAACCTATCAAGAGCAATAATTATCCATCCAATAAAGGAGTTTTGAAAATGGACCATCAGCAGATTGCACCAACTCCGCCGCTGGGCTGGAACAGCTGGGACTGCTACGGCGCAGCCGTGACGGAAGAAGAGATTCGCGGCAACGCGGAATACATGGCGAAGCATCTCAGAGCCTACGGCTGGAGCTATATCACCGTGGATATTCAATGGTATGAACCGGGAGCCCATTCCTCTCAATATCGGCCGTTTGTTCCGCTTGTGATGGACGGCTATTCCCGGCTGATGCCTGCCGAGAATCGCTTCCCCTCTGCGGCCGGCGGCCAAGGCTTCAAGCCGTTAGCGGATTATGTGCATAGCCTCGGGCTGCGATTCGGCATTCATATCATGCGCGGCATTCCGCGGCAAGCCGTTCACGCCGCCACACCGATCTTGGGGACGACCGCAACCGCACGTGATATTGCACATCCCAATTCGATCTGTCCCTGGAATACCGATATGTACGGTGTGGATGCCTCCAAAGAAGGAGCGCAGGCCTATTATGATTCGCTTTTTGCCTTATATGCCTCATGGGGCGTTGATCTCGTAAAAGTGGACGATATTGCCACTTCCCGGCTTTACGGCACCCACCAAGCCGAAATTGCATTGATCTCCGAGGCGATCAAGCGCTGCGGCCGTCCGATGGTGCTCAGCTTATCCCCCGGACCGGCTCCGGTGGAGCTTGCAGCTTTCTTCGCCGAACAGGCTAACATGTGGCGCATGACGGACGATTTCTGGGACCAGTGGCCGCTGCTAAGGGACATGTTCGACCGCTGCCGGGCATGGCAGGGCGTCCCGCAAGCCGGGTCATGGCCGGACTGCGACATGCTGCCGCTGGGGCATATCGGCATCCGCTCGGTGGACGGCGGCGGGGCGGATCGCTGGACCCGGTTCACCCGCGACGAGCAATTAACGATGATGTCGCTTTGGAGCATTTTCCGTTCGCCGTTGATCTTTGGCGGGGAACTCCGAGACAATGACGAATGGACCTTGTCGCTGCTGACCAACCGCGAGGTGCTGCGGATGCACCGGGAAAGCCGCGGCGCCAAAGAAGCCCTTCGGCAAGACGACCTGATCGTTTGGACGGCCGAACATCCCGAAGGGTTCAACTATGCAGCTGTTTTTAATGTAGGGGAAAGCGCGCTGCCGCTGGAGCTCCCTCTGGAGCAAATCGGTTTATCCGACATTTCTTCCGGAACCGAGCTGTGGAGCGAAGCTCCCGCGGAGCTTACGACGGCTGGGGAGCTTCGGACTACGATCCCGCCGCACGGGGTGCGGTTGTATCGGTTGGAATAGTCAGTACACCTTCTTCAACAACTCAATCATCTCATCCAAGGTCAGACCAAAGGACTTGTAATAGGACACTTCGCTAGCCAACTGTTCCATCACCATTTCGTTGCGGATGCGCTGCATCTCTTCGGGGGAAAATTCAGCGACAAAACACCCTTTGCCGGTCACCGTATGGATCAAGCCGCGCCGCTCAAGTTCTTCCCACGCCTTCTTGACGGTGATGACACTCACCCGCAGCTCATGAGCTGCTTGCCGGATGGGCGGCAGGATATAGCCGCTCTCCAGCTCCCCTTTTAGAATTTGGGCGCTAATTTGCTCGAACAGTTGCTGATAGATCGGTTTCTCCGAAGTATTGGATATCGCGATGTTCATTGGATCTCCACTTGAAGGAATCGTTTGACCGCCATCCGGTAAGCCACTGCGGTAAGCGCAATGAAAATCACGATTCCTGCGATCAGAATATAGGCTTGAACTGCCAATTGATTCGCTTCCGTCCCATAAAACATACGATTCATCCCCGAATTCGCGATCCCGATCCACTGGGTGATCCCTGCAAACAATGTAGCTGCTACAGTGGAGATCAGCAGTGCCATACCAAATTTATACGCCGTCTTGTAATACATCGGAATAAAAATCAGGTTAAAGATCGCCAGCATCACCAAACAGAGACCAAAGAATCCTAAGTTCGGCGGGAAGAAGAAGTAGGTTATATCCGAATAGAAGCGCTGACTGACCAGGCCAAAGATTAGGGCAATCACCACATGCGCTAATTCCAGTCCGGCGATCACGATAATCCGCGCTTTCACAATGTCCCGTTTCGTAACAGGCATCATCGAGGTAAACATCAAATCGTTTTGTGCTCTCAGTTGGTTAAACATATTGGGGATGGTGATCCAACAAAAATACAAAATCACTATGAAGTAAATCCAGCCAGGAACAAACATCAAAACGCCCATTAACACAGGCATGCTCAATAATAGAGGATGTACACCCAGTCGGATATCTTTTCGGATCAAATTAATCATGGTTCTGCCCCCCTTTTCTCGCATAGTAAATCATAATATCCTCTAAGCTTGGCGTGGCGGCTCGGATTCCCGAAGTCGGGTCAAAGTCATCCGCATGGATCAAGCCCGTAAAGCCAAACGAGTTCGTTTTGTAGGAAATCATCCGGTCCTTCACCTGTGCAAGCTGGCCCTCGGAACCGTTCACGAGGAGATAGGATTCTTTGAATTCATCCTTCTCCCCGCTCAGCACAATTTGCCCGTTTGAGATAAAGGTAATATAATCTGCGCACTTCTCCAAGTCGGAGGTAATATGGGTGGAGAACAGAATGCTCACCTCGCCATCAGCAATCAGCTCCTGAAAAAGATCCAGCAGGTCATCCCGTGAAGCCGGATCCAGCCCGCTGGTCGGCTCGTCGAGGATCAGCAGCTTGGCCCCATGGGACAAAGCAAGCGTCAGGCTGTATTTGACCTTCATGCCCGTTGACAGTTCGGCGATCTTTCTATTCTCATCCAAGTTAAATCTCTTCATGTAGGAGGAGTAGATTTGATCGTCCCAATTTTCATAAAACCTCTTAATGGTATCCGTCAACGTCTTAATCTTACTGCGCGTGTAAAAATCAATGCTCCCGAAAGCAAATCCTATCTCCTGCTTTAATTCCAGCTCATGTTCCGCCATGTTCTTGCCCAGAATGTAAACCTCACCGCTGTCGATCCGAGTCATATTTAAAATCGACTTGATCGTCGTCGTTTTCCCTGCACCGTTAACTCCGATAAAGCCCATGATGTATCCCTTCTCCAACTGGAAAGAAACATCCTTCAGCTCAAAGGCGGGGAATTTCTTATGAATATGTCGAACATCTAATGCCAGCATGGAATACCCCCTCTTTTTAAATTGTGTATATCGTGTATACACAATATATCACGGATGGGAGGAAGCGTCAATCGAAGGCTGCCTTTCATATGTAAAAAAAACACCCGCTCAACAATGCAGTTGACGGGTGTTCAAAATCAGAGTATTCGTACAAAACTCAGAGCCCAGCGGCGCGTTGCAGCCGTTTCGCGATTTCCACCAAATCCTCTGGCGATATGCCGGGGGCGAATTCCTCCTGAATCGGCTCCAGTTCTGGAATTTCGCCGCTGTACCCCGGCAGTCCGGCAAATGCTTCCAGCCTGCCGCCGTCCGTCGGATGCTGGCCGCGCCAAATTTGGGCGATGCCGTGATAGTCATGATCGCTGAACGTATACAATCTGCGATGCTCACCAGCGGCTTCCCAAGGACGGGTCGCATCAAACTTCCGATTTTCAATTTTCGGGATGGGCAGCATTTTGGTGACATCCACTCCGGTTGCGATCTCAAGCGCCTTCGCATACGCCAACACGTGCACGCCGCCGCGCACAAGAAGATAACCGATCATTGCTCTGGCCGTCGGATGATCGGTCATTTCATAGACGCGGGCCTTATGCGTCCGTGCACCACACTCCAGGAAATAGTTATGCAGCAAGTCGAAGATCAAGTTGCCGCTGCTAACGACGTACGATCCGTTCCAAGGACGCCCCATTGAGTCATACGGCAGAGAGGTCTGAGCGGATTCAATATAGTGAGGGGAGAAACGAAGATCCTTCGTATTCCCTAACGGAGTGGAATCCGGATCCCCGGGACGAGTCGTACCTTCCAGCATTAAATTGATCGTATTCGACACCAGCTCAACGTGACCAAACTCCTCTGCCGTAATACTCGCGACGAGGTCGTAAAACGGCTTGAGCTTGCTTTTTCCCCGGAAATTAAAGGACTGAAACAAATAGTTATTTAGCGTCGACATTTCACCAAACCGTCCGCCTAACAGTTCCTGAACGACGCTGGCGCCATTCGGATCCGGGGCTTTCGGTCTGGGCAATTCAATGGCCAATCGGTTTACGCGTTTAAACATGCATGTACCTCCCCATAAGTCTCAATTACTAAAAGCCTACGGGGATAGCTCGGATATTATGCCGGACGGGTATTGATCGTCCGAAGCTTTGGTGTGGAAGTGCCTTTTGTTTATGGCTGGAAAACCTCTTGACCGTTGAGAATCAGTCTGTAGCTGATGTCGGCCTTCAGCGAGTCCGATACAGCACAATATTTCTCTTTGCCCATTTGAATAGCTTTCCAAATTTGATAATCTGGAATGTCTCCTTCAACGCGGAAGATCAGCTCAATGGCGGTAAAGCCGGACAGATTCTGCTCTTTCCGGGTACCGTCCGCTTCGATCTCTAGTGAAGTGATCTTCTCAAGGAATGAATTCAGAATCATGGTGATGTCAATGCCGATACATCCGGCCAGTCCGGCCAGCAAAAGCTCCATGGGTGTTGCACCTGTGCCGTCGCCGCCGTATTTTGGCGTAGCGTCCATTCTTACCGGATAACCGGAATCCCCGACTGATGTAAACAAACGTTTTCCATTCCAGGTTGTCATAACCTTCATCATCATTACCTACTTTCTGTTGTTAATGCTCCTGAAGTTGATTGATAAACTTACGAGCTCTTTCGGACTCCGTATTCTGAAAAAAAACTTCCGGTTCCTGCGATTCCACAATTACACCGCCATCCATAAACACGATCCGATTGGCGACCTGACGGGCAAATTTCATTTCATGAGTGACGATGACCATCGTCATCCCATCCCGGGCCAGCTGGCGCATAACTTCCAGCACCTCTCCGACAAGCTCGGGATCAAGAGCTGAAGTAGGCTCGTCAAACAGCATGATCGCCGGCTCCATGGCTAATGCTCGGGCAATTGCCACCCGCTGCTGCTGGCCGCCGGACAGCCTCGAGGGATATTCATCCTTCTTCGCCAACAGTCCAACCCGATCCAGCAGTCGTTCGCCGATCTGTACGGCTTCTTCTTTTTTCATTTTCTTCACAGATAACAGCGATTCGATCACGTTGCCAAGCGCTGTCTTGTGCGGATATAAGTTAAACTGCTGAAAGACCATTCCCGTATGACGACGAATTTCACGGAAGGCGGCCTGTTTCTTCTTAGACGGCATGGATGCGTCCACTCGAACACCATTCACCTCAAGCGATCCGCCGTCCAGCTCCTCAAGGCCGTTCAGACATCTCAGCAGGGTGCTTTTGCCGGAACCACTTGGTCCGAGCAGCACAACGATTTCTTTGGGAGCTACATGCAGATCAATGCTTTTCAACACCTCTGCTCCGTTAAAAGACTTGGACAATCCTGTCGTTTGAATCATATTTGCTCCACCTCATGCCTCAATATACTTTGGACAACTGCTTCTCCACCGCATTCAGAATGGCCGAGAACACAGTGCTCATGATCCAATACATGGCGGCGATCCCAACGAAAAAAGGCATATAGACATAATATTGAGCGATCAGCAGCTGCGCTGAACGCAGCAACTCGGTGACCGTAATGGCCGACACCAGCGCCGTCTCTTTAAGCATTCCGATAAAAGTATTACCCATAGGCGCAATGGCCACCCGAGCTGCTTGCGGCAGAATGATTCTTCTCATCGTCATCCAGCCCGTCATGCCCGTCGCATAAGCGGCTTCCGTCTGGCCCTTCGGAATTGACTGAATCGCCCCTCTGAACGTTTCAGACAGATAGGCGCCCACGTTGATGCTCAATGCCACATAAGCGGCTGTCAGCGGACCCAGCGTAATTCCGTAATCTACAACCCCGTAATAAACGATAAAAATTTGGACAAGAAGCGGCGTACCTCGAATAACCGACACATATACGCGGGCAATTCCGCGAACCAGCCAATTCCCTTTTAGTCGCGCAATCGCAACCACCAAACCGATGATCAGTCCGAAAAACATGGATACAACCGTAACAAGCAGCGTGTAATAAGCACCTTTCAGCAAGAAAGGAAGGTTATCCCATACCAGATTCATTGTCGTTTGAATCCCCTTTTGATTCCATGGTTAAAGCGAGAAGGCCATGAAAGAATACGAATTCTTCAAGGCCTTATCCTTTTCACGATTCTTTATTCTGCCGGCGGCTCTTCGCCAAACCATTTTTGGAAGATAGTGTTATAGGTGCCATCCGCTTTCATATCGGTCAAAGCCTGATCCAGAGCGGCCAGGAATTCCGGGTTATTTTTGCGGATCGCGATACCCGCTTGGTCGGATTTGATCGCATCGCCCACCGCTTTAATTTTATAGCCGTTTTTGTCGACAATGGGTTTCAAGGCGTACAAGTTATTGATGGTGGCATCGATCCGTCCCGCATTCAAATCCTGCAGGGAAGTAATCACATCGTCATAGGTTTTGATCTCGAAGTTGCCAACCTGCGGCAGCACGTCATTCCGGAGATAGGATTCATCGTTTGTGCCGAGTCCCACGCCGATATTTTTCCCTTTAAAGTCTTCCAGCTTCGTGATCGAGTCATTATCCTCTTTTACGATGATTTTAACTTCGTTCGTAATATACGGCTGGGTAAAATCAATTTGCTGCTTGCGTTCGTCAGTAATCGTAACCTGGCTGATAATGGCATCGATTTTTCCAGCCTGCAGACTAGGAATCAGTCCAGAGAATTCCTGCGGAGCAAACTCGACTTTAACGCCGAGCCGTTTGGCTACTTCTTTCGCAACGTCAGCATCAAAACCATCGATTTCCTTGTTTTCATTCAGGAAATTGTAAGGAGCGTAAGTCCCCATAAGCCCTACCTTTATCACACCCGCTGTTTTAATTTCGTTCAATAAATCACTTCCGGTATTTGCGGAGCTTCCTCCGTTCGCCGCATTGTTGGAAGGAGCCGAGCTTGGCGCGTTATTGCCGTTATTGTTAGAACCGCAGCCAGTCAATGCCAGAACTACGAGCAATACGGCGGATAATGTTAGAAACAGCATATTTCTGGATTTCTTACTTTTCAGCATGGATGATCTCTCCTTTTTATTTATTGGGTAGCAGAATGGGTAAAATTCCGAAACGGCAGATCATTATCCAATCAAAGCTAAACACCAAGCAAACCAAAAAATTCGAATCTGGCCGTCTCCGCGGCAAGCTGCTGAGCCGTTTTGGATTCGATCCCGCTGCCTGGCGGCGCGAACCCGAGCAACCAACGTGAAATGACGCCTTCGATCAAGCTCATAATCATCGTGGCACGGAATTCAGCATCGATGGAAGCCGGGAGCATGCCTAACTCAATCGCCCTGCGAATGTTAAGAAGAAAAGAGTTCTCCATAGCTGCTCTCGTTTCCCGGATCGCATGGCGAATCGTTTCAACCCCTTCACCTCTGCCGAAAATAAGCTCTATTAAATACCGGTTGGATTCGGCAAACCGAAACAGACTTTCCAGCAGAGCTTCGGAGGCATGTACCATGTCCTGCACCGATCCTGCTTCCCGTCGGTATCCATGACGGATGACGTCAAGCAATTTTTCCCGGCCTTCCTTCACAATTTCCAGCGCAATCGCTTCTTTGCTTTTGAAGTACCAGTAGAACGTCCCTTGAGCCACACCCGCCTCAGCGACAATATCGGAAATTTTTGTTGCATGATAGCCATCCTTGGCAAATCGCTTCATGGCAATTTGCAGAATATGCTCTCTGCGATCACTGTTGATTTGGGCTTCTTTCTCTCCGCTCAATCTGTTCCCACCCCACATGATTGACTAGTCAGTCAGTTTGTAATTAAATCCTATAGGATTTATATGATATTGTCAACCCATGAATGAATTACGCAAAATCATGACCCATTCAAATCGCTATGGAAACAAAAAAAGCGAGTTCTGCGCAGCAACGCAAACCCGCTTTTTACATCATCATATTTCAATCAACCGCAACATTATTTCTTCTTATAAAACTCATGATACAGCTTCATGAGCGCTCGCTTCTCAATTCGTGACACATAGCTGCGGCTGATGCCGAGCTCCTTGGCGATTTCGCGCTGGGTCCGTTCTTCTCCCCCATGCTCCAGCCCGAAACGCCCTTTGATGACTTCCTGCTCCCGCGCGTCCAGGATGTCCAGGTTGCGGTAAATTTTGCTCTTTTCCATTTTGAGCTGCACCCGGTCCACCACATCATCCGCTTCCGTCCCCAAAATATCAATGAGGGTGATTTCATTTCCTTCCTTGTCGGTTCCGATTGGATCGTGCAAAGAGACATCCTTGCGTGTTTTCTTGAGCGAACGCAAATGCATCAGGATTTCGTTCTCGATACAACGGGCCGCAAAGGTCGCAAGCTTCGTCCCTTTATTCGGTCGGAAGCTCTCGATCGCCTTGATTAGACCAATCGTGCCGATGGAGATGAGGTCCTCGAGATCCTCGCCGGTGTTATCGAATTTCTTGAGGTTGTGAACACGAAACGATGTCGACTTCATGCTGAATAAATTGTTGGCGTTTTAACTCATCTAGTGCTCCGACTGCAGTAATCTGTACTTCGTTCCCGTCGTATCGGATAATGATTTCATCAACCAACATCTCTACAATATGTCGCTTCTCCTCAAGGGTAAGCTCGTGACCGGCGCTCTCGATGAAGTATCGGACAGCTTTGGAGACCTCTGCAATCCGATTGGCCGATATTTCCTTCTCCGCTTGTTCTGACAACTGCTTTTCGTACCCGGCAAGCTCTTGCTCCAACGACTTTAGTCCGGCATTAATCTTTTGCATTTCGGTAAGCATCTCCTGCTCATCAATGACCTCCCGCTTGAACATGATTTTGATTTTTTCCTTTTCCTTCTCCTTCTGCTCCAGCTGACGTTTGATGTGGTCCGCGGCGGATTGAAGTTCCAGGTTAATTTCATTCGATTTGCTTTGCAGCCGCTCCATATAATCATCTGGATTAGACAGCGTCTCCAGAATCAGTTTCCAGACGTAATGGTCCAGCATATCGGCTCGTAACGTTTGAGTGGGGCACTTCTCAACTCCTTCACCATACTTCTTTGGGAAGAGGTTTGGACATCTGTAGCAGGTGTAACGGATCTTTTCTCCCGTTTCTTTATTTACCCGGCCTGTATAAGTAGTTGCTTGCCACATTCTGCCGCAATGTCCACACCGGATCATGGATTTTAACAAATACTCATACTTTACATTTCCTGACCGTTTCATGTTTTTCTCTTTCTGCACCTGGGCTAATTCAAACAGTTGCGGGTCAATGATACTTGGCACGGTAACCTCGATCCAGTCCTTCTCCTCGCGAAACGCATACGTTTTCTTCGGTGTGCCGTTCTTGGTTTTCTCCCCGCGGATCTTCCGGGTTTCTCTACGATTGTAATAGAATTTGCCAATGTACACCTCAGAAGTAAGAACCCTTCGAATGGAACTGGCGCTCCAGTTCCTGCTTTCCCCTCGTTTAGGTACCGCCCCCAACGCATAGAGTCGATCCCCGATTTCACGAAGCGTATAGTTCTCATGAACATACCAGTGGTATATCTTCCGGACAAATTCGGCTTCCTGCTCATTGATAATCAAAGTATTTTCATGAAGGTCATATCCATAGGGAGCCACACGCATGGGCATGATCTTCTTATCTTTTTCCACCGCTTTAAGTCTTCCACGTACCGTCCGCTTCTTGATTAAGGACAGCTCATATTGAGCAATCGAGCTCATGAGATTGAAAAACAGCTGCCCTTCCGGCGTATTCCGATATTCCGTGTCCACGAACACCAATTCAACCTGGTTCCGCTCCAGCTCTCGGCAGAGGATTAATTTATCGGTTAAGTCCCTTGTCAATCGATCGGGATGGGTAACAATCAATCGAGCGATCTTTCCCTGTGCGACGTCTTGTCTCAATTCATTCATCGCCGGACGGTCGATGTCCTCACCCGTAAAACCCTCTTCGCGATAAATTTTCAGATTGGCTTTCGGGATTCCCAAATCCTTGGCTTTCCGAATACATAATTCTACTTGCGCATCCAGGCTGGTGCCCTCTGATGCTTGCATCCCTGTAGAGACCCGTGGATATATGGCCGTATACATGGAGTATCACCACTCTCCTTTCTTACTGCTAATACTTCCCAGTATGGACAAAGGGAGAAACAAAAAAACCGGCTTATTCAGTCGGTTTCAAGATCAAACGCTTTAAGATGTAATCTATAACGGCATTTTTGGCTTCTGCAGCGGATAAGGTGTTTGAGATTTGTGCTGTATCACTGCATAAAGTATGAGGCACATATACGATTTTGATTGTCGGCATTCGCTCCATACTTTTCACCTCAATACACCTTATTCCGTCTGCGGTTTGTCCTATCACAAGCGCATGGTGTTTTGGATATACTTGAACTCCGTTTCCATGATTCGAACAATAGCCGATTCATTATCCGCCCCAATGAATGTCCAGTACCGGTGCCCAGGTACAACGGATTGACTAATAGATCCTGACCATTTGAAGGAAGTGGTTTTTAGAGTAGTCATTAGATGATCCAAACTTAATAAGTCACCATGATAAAGATCTACGACGATCACATCCGCTCGTGATTCTAATCGGATAAAACGTTCTTGATCCGTATTTGGCTGAAGAACATATCCATTTACATCTCTGCTACGATCCTTAGCCAGTCTCAATAACGGAACTATGTCTTCCATACAAGTTAAAACTGTCCCGCTAAAATCAAAATTTTTAAAATCCCATCGTTCCATTACAAGCCCATCCTTATATACCCAATCAAAAGGCACGCGGTGGATAATGCCAAATTTGGCCAGCAATTCATTGCTGAATCTTCTTCTATATTTCACTGGATGATATAGGTCAGAAATAGTTGAAGAAGATTCCGAAAAATCCCCCAGCAAGAGTGTTCTTAACTCCGATGTCCTTAAATCAAATGCCTGTATCAATGCTTTTCGACGATTAGGCAAGGAAAGTTTCCGTAGCAGAATACCGAAAGTTATTGGGTCGGTAGCTGCCAGTTCTTTCACCTCATACCAGTCTCGATCGTGCCTGCTGATATAAGTGATTTCGTCTATTTCATCATGGATGAATTTAAAAGCTAGTTGAAGAAGATCGTCCTTCAACTAAGCTTTACACTCCATCATCTTAATCCCGTATCAATGCATCCATCATCAACTCTCCACAAATGGAGCAGATTCTTGTTTCTTTCGACCAAAATCCTCGCACAACCCGAAAATCAACGTGTTTTTGCTCCAAATGTGGAGCAACCGGGACAGAAGTCAAAGCAAATGATACCTTTACATCAATGATGTGGACCATCGGGCCCCACCTCCTTTCTAAGCAAAAACTGCGGTCTGAACGGTCGATGAAACAGAATCTGAGGGAGAGATGTAGATGGATAACGTTCAGAATATTAGAGATATCGATATTTTGGGATTCATGAATTCATGTCATTGGAAGCAAAATGCGAAAACTACTTCAGAGAATGCTTCTTATGAGAACTCTACTTCGCAAGAATGTTTACAAACCGCCCCAAATGGCAATCATGATATCAAGAGCTTAAGTTGGGAGAAGGTGCTGTTGTTCTTGAATACAATGTATGCATTTCGTTGGCCTGAAGAGGACGTCGAGATATGTTCACCAGAAAGTGGTTCTCTTGCATTAAATGAATGGATCTTTTCAACCCAGATTCAAGGCAAAATCTTTGCCCCCGTGCTACTGGATTACCTTGATAATAAAAAGTCGATCAAATCCACCAGCTACTTTTCTTTGATGGAATACGCACTAGAGCTCATTGATTTTTTTAAAACCCGTTATGGGCTTGATGCTAGATCCATTCAAAACAAAGAATTGGCAAATAAAGATGCACTTATTAATTTCATTGAGCATTCTTCCTACAATTTCGTTCAACGTGACATGATTCTAGCAATAGCTCGAAAATTAATCTCTAATGGGTTCGAATTAAAGAAATCAACAAACGGTATTTCTACAAAAAAGAGGACTCAAGATATAAATCATCCCGCTATCACTGCGCATATTAAAGATTTACACCGTTCAGGAGTCAAGGAAAAAAGCGTTAACGGTAAATATAAAATCAGTTACGCCCTATTTTTAAACTGGTTGAATAAAACATACGTTCAGTTCCAGAGCACTTCATGCGACGAATTACCATTGTCATTAGTTACTGAGGAGCATTTACTCGAATTCAAGCAATATTTACTCCGTTTGGAAAATAAAGGGATATATACCAAGCAAACGGTTAGCAATTGTTTTTACGATATCCGATTTCTTCTGGCTAACCTCTATAAATTGGGCTGGCTTGCTAAAGACATAACAATGGATGTTACAGGAATCCCGTACGAGAGATACTATTATCGCGAGTTACCAACAGATGCTAAACTCCAGTGTTTTTTTCATAATATCCAACTCTATTCTGATCATCCCACATTGGAACTGGCAGCCTTTGGGTTGATGCTTTGTCTCGGTTTGCGAATTCATGAAGTTGCTAACATTCGCTATCAGGATATCAATGTCGAGAATAGAACCATCTCTGTCTTCGGAAAAAACGAGAAATCGGCCATTCTACCCTTACCTGATCCGCTACAGAATTACTTTCAAAAGCTTGTTGTCAACAAAGGTCAAGATGTCCATCTGTTTGGAAACAACAGCCAATCAACTATTCGCAAATTAAGGGCACAGTACAAACTTTATTCTTTTGTCTCGGGATGGAAATATCCAGGGGGGCCCCATTTACTGAGGCACACTTTCATCAGCAGGTTGTCGGAACGTACAGATTGCCCGTCACAATTGCTTATGTACTTGGCAAGGCATAATCGGCCAGAAAATACTGCACGATACGTCCACCGGAGCCCCAATCAATTAACAAGTGCTGTAAACAAAATCAATTACTGAGGAGGTTCCCATGCCTAAAGTAATCAACGATACAAAGTATACCGAACTTAAAGAACAACTGAATCAGCTGTTATGTCTTTATGGTCCAGAGAAAATGCGGCAAGTTATGGAAACCTTGCCTGTCCAGACACAGCCAAAACCTAATATGCCCCCGGCAGTGCGGAACGTTTCATTTCTCGAAGCCGTTGATGCTTTCTATCAAAGCAGCAAGTTTTCTGGACTTAGCCGGACCACGCAAACAACGTATCGGTCAGAGATGAAACTTTTCCAGCAACATGTGAAGGAAAAGTTTGGCGACGATCCGCAGTTTGAAAAGGTATCAAACGGCGAATTCTTGTCCGACTATATTAAGCTTAATGAGGATCCTAATACAAAAGCCAAGAAGTCTTCCTTTCTTCGAACCTTCATAAAGACCACATACAAAATATTCTTTGGTCATCAGGATCTCGGGGACTTGAAGACTATACTACGCGTTCGATGGTCAAACGATGACGCACCAAAAGCCTTTACTAAAGTGCAGATCGCGGAAATCTTGCAGATCGCTCAAGCTCGTAACCACGATAGCCTTTACACTGCAATTATCTGGACTTTCCTTGGGAGTGGAATTCGCATAAACGAGCTCTGCCATCTAAGGATCGGTGATATCACTCCTGATACTCAAACAATCAAGGTAACACCCAAAGGGGCTGAGAATACCAAGAAAGTCCGAAAAATCAACGAGCTCGCCCTAATGATGCTCACAGATTTTATAGAGAAAAAATACAGTCGCGCTCGCGAGGTGATGCCAGATTCCGATTATCAGAGGCTCTATATCTTCTCAAGCACTGCCGGGGATAAACCCATTACATCTAGAGCCATTCAGCAATTTATGAAACGTATTATTCGCGAGTCTCGGTCGATAAAAGAGGAAGACAAAGATCGTTTAGGTCCTCACTCTTTTCGTCATTCTTTTGCCGTTCAAGGCCTTGAAGCGGGAATCGATATCTATACTCTTGCAAAGCTTCTCGGTCATGAATCGCTCGACAGTACGATGAAGTACTTGAGACTTTTCGACGATCAACTGCGAGACGCCATAAACAAACACCCATTCGCTCAAGAGGTTGTTCAGAAAATAAGAGAAAGGCTGGAGAACAAATGAACCGTTTATTATTGGATTCCACATACTATGCCAACTGGAAGAAGCATACTCACCTCAAGGATTCAGCAATTTACACATATAGCCGCCAGTTCATGAAGTTTGAACAATATCTGAGCTTAGACTTTGAGGGAGAATTGGATTTCGACAAATTTTACTACGACACGGAATCTGAGACCTATCGACCTATTGATGCTGATTGCATTGATGGTTATATTCAGTTCCTGAAGCAAAATTTTCAGGCATCAAAGAATACCATTTTCAATAACATTGTTTACCTGAAACACTTCTTCACGTTACTCCACGGTCTTGGGATGATTAAAAATAACCCCATGAAAAACTATCCGAATCCGTATTATGAACGCCGAATAATAGATCGTTCCCTCTCCATTGGTGAATGTCAACGATTATTTCAAGCAGCGCTTAAAGCCGATCCATTTGTCCGGAAGTTCTACATCCTCATATTGCTAATGTCAACGACCGCTCTTCGAAACAGGGAGATTATACAGCTATCGTACGAACAGATTGATTTTGAGCGCAAGGTTATTCTGGTGAACAAAGGGCAGAAAACCTCCTCCGAAGTCGTTTATATGCCCGATTCCCTCGTTGTTGAGTTGGAGCGTTATTTGCATCATCCGGTTGTAGAAGAATGGCGGAATTCCGGACATTCCGAGGTTTTCTTTGAAAACAATCGACCACTAACAAAAGCAGCATTAAACCGAATCATCAAGAATCTTTGCCTAGAGGCCGGCATACAAAAGACAGTCACTGCCCATAGTTTTCGACATACAACGGCATACTTGATGCAGAGCAGCGGGATTGACATTATCGCTATAAAACGACAACTACGCCATAAGCAGTTATCAACAACTTTGCGATATGTTCCTCCAGTTGACGCTGCGAAGCTGCTGAATGACGCGTGTTCCGATCTTCTTCAATAACAACAAAAAGAACCCGAAGAAAGCAAAGAAAAAATGCTTCATTCGGGTTCATTATTTGAACAATTATAGTACACAAGGACAGACTACTCCCGTGTTGTAATTAATCACCATAAAGGGAATTGGATACCGAAAGCACCTGGCTCGAGGAAATGGTATCAATCAACTGTCCCGCGAGGACATGATTTGGGCCAGAGGATGGCCACTCATTAGGCTTCCGTTGGGAACAGAAGCGATAGAAGGAACAAATTTATTATATAGTGGATGTGCTTTGAAATCAATAATAGCAAAGGTCACTGTTGCTCGGCTAGTTCTCGTATCTCATAAGGACTAGCCTCTTCCGGAACTTTCATTTCATGCTCCCTTCTTAACTCTCAAAAAAATGGCATATTAACTTTATGAACTCTTTTTGTATTTGATCCAGGTCTTCGGAAGCAATGTCAATATGAAGAGCTGATATCCGGATCTCCTGATTTCCGTTATGTATCAAATAGGTTGCTACAGTACTGACGCATGAAACTGAGATGTAACATTTGACGCGGGTTTTCATAGATCGTCGAAAAAACTTTTTCGCAATCCCGTGCTGGACAAGGCAAAAACACTATGCGATAATAGTGTGGGAACCTGTGGGGGGGGGCGAAATCTTTATGACTCAGGACTCGGAGCTGTTAGCTGGACGGATATTTACCAAGCAAGAGTTGGAAGATATCAAGTACATCGTACGCCGGTTCAAGCACTTAACCCGAACAGAGTTGGCACATACCATCTGTGAGGGGCTTGAATGGTTCGCTCCTAACGGAAAGTATAAGCGAGATGCCTGTATGGCATTGCTTGAGAAGTTGGAAGCCAAGGGTGAGATTGTTCTTCCGGCAAAGCGGAAGACGGTCGTTCGTAATCCTTATGTTCCTTTCGCGCAAAGTGATGAACTTCAGGAGCAAGCAGTTCTTTCCGGCACTGTATCTCAATATGCCCCAATCGCTTTGGAACCCGTTCAAGACCAAGCCGATGTTCGCCTTTGGAACAGTTTCATTGAACGTTACCACATGCTGGGCTACAAACGCCCGTTTGGCGCCCATCAGCGCTACTTTATCTGGTCAAGCGCCGAACCGAAGCGTCGGCTCGGATGTCTGCTGTTTTCTGCGTCGGCATGGGCCTTGGCTGAACGCGACAACTGGATTGGCTGGAGCAGGGAAGACCGCAGCCAGCGTTTGCATCTGGTCGTGAACAATACTCGGTTTCTCATCTTTCCATGGGTGAAGATCAAGAACCTGGCGAGCAAAGCGCTGGCGATAGCATCATGCCAAATCGTCGTCGATTGGCAGGAGCGATACGGCTATGCACCCGTACTGCTGGAGACATTCGTGGACACGGCGCATTACGCAGGGACGTGTTACCGGGCGGCCAATTGGATCGATCTTGGTCTTACCGCCGGACGGGGGCGCATGGACCGAACACACGAGCATGCGCTAAGCCGGAAACGCATCTTTGTCTATCCGCTGCGGCGGGATTTTCGAGCGCAGCTGTGTTCGCTGCCCGTATCCGGGGGTGAGCGGGATGAGTAAACCGGTGTCCGCAGCCCAGTTACGCCGCAAAGCCAAAAGAAGAAGCCAGAAGATGCTCCGAGTCCGTCAGCAGAAGCAGGGCATAGCCATGCCGCGTAAAGCAACGCTTCCGAATCGCAACAGCATATGGAAGACGCCGGAAGAGGAAAAGGCGGGAAGACAGCAGGCGGTGGAGGGAACCCTGAACGTATTCCGGCAACTGCTGCCGGGGCTGCTGCATGACCTGGGGAAGATCGAGGATCCGCGCCATCCCAACAAAGTCAAGCACAAGCTCACCGTGCTGATGCTGTACGGGATACTGGCGTTTGTGTTTCAATATGCGTCGCGGCGGGAAGCCGGACGCGAGATGAGCCGTCCTGTGCTGTACGAGAATCTAAAGGCGTTGTTTCCCGAACTGGAAAGTTTGCCGCATCACGATACGCTGTGCCGGTTGCTGGAGCGGATCGAAGTACAGGAGATTGAGCAGGCGCACCTGAAGCTGCTTCGGCGGCTCATCCGAAGCAAAAAGTTTCGAAACGATCTGGTGAAGAAACGATATCTGATCGCGGTAGACGGCACACAAAAATTGGTGACGCAAACGTGTTTGTCCGAAGAGCAAC
Organism: Paenibacillus sp. MB22_1; assembly: GCF_047200555.1. NCBI lineage: Bacteria > Bacillati > Bacillota > Bacilli > Caryophanales > Paenibacillaceae > Paenibacillus > Paenibacillus sp. MB22_1. The sequence goes on along the minus strand of NZ_JBLADV010000001.1, from coordinate 396,606 downwards.
TGCACCGGAAACCGGGCGGCAAAGAAGAGCCGGAATACTATGTGTATCTGCTGGAAGCGAAGCTGGTGTTTCCCAGCGGGTTGGTGTTGCCGCTGATGAGCGAATTTCTGGATAACACGGTCGATGAAGGGAGCAGCAAACAGGATTGTGAATTAAAGGCGTTTTACCGGCTGGCGGCACGACTGAAAGCGGCGTTTCCCCGCTTGCCCGTGACGCTTCTGCTGGATGGCTTGTATGCCAACGGTCCGGTGATGGCGCTTTGCCGCAAAAACCGGTGGGAATTTATGATCGTGCTGCAGAACGATTCGCTGCTGAGCGTATGGAAGGAAGCACATGCGCTCATGAAGCTCCATCCGGAGCAGACCGTCACCCGCACTTGGAAGGGGAGAGCCCAGACATTCCGGTATACGAATGACATCGAATACGTTTATGGCTCCAATGAACGGTTGAAGCAGACCGTACACGTCGTCGTCTGTGAAGAAACGTGGGAAGAAGCAGATGAGCAGGCCAAGATCGTCACGAAAACCTCCCGCCATGCCTGGCTTTCCAGCGAACCGCTCCATGAGCGCAACCTGCATGTGCGTTGCAACGTGATGGCCCGGAGCCGCTGGGGACTGGAGAACGACATCCTGCAAGAGAAACGGCAAGGGTACCAGTACGAGCATGTTTTCGCCTATGATTGGAACGCGATGAGAGGATACCACTACCTTATGCATCTGGCCCATTTGATGAATGAACTGGCCGGACTGGTTGAAGTTGTGGCGGCATTAACTTCTCAGTTCGGCATTCGCGGATTTCTTCGGCTGCTGCGGGAAACGATTGCGAGTCCGTGGTTAGACCTCGTACGGATGCGGGAACTTCAGGAACAGAAGAGGTACCTGCGTTTTGCTTCATGACCTGCAAATGTGCATAAAGAATCCAAGAGTGCGACGCAACACGTCTGTCCATTATAAGGAAAAAAAGTACGCTCAAAGAAGAAAGTACATCACGAGAAGGTGGTGATGCAGCCGTACAGCCGGATATTTTCCGGAAAAGTTCATAGGATACCCCGTAAAAACGGCATTTTAGCCATTCGCAAGACCTACAAACATTTTCATGCGTCAGCTGTGAGGTTGCTAGCGGATTCTGGAAATATTTATTCGCACGGAAAACTGGGTATACCAGAAACAACCGATTGCATTGATAACGGACTGCATAGGCCAACATTTGGTAAACATCCGACTCCGAAAGTCGAGTATTCTCTTCAGAAATGGGATTTTTATATTTCGCATCTACAATCATTTCGATTGGCGTGTCTGATCCTGCTCGGCTGCATGCGATTGTAATATCGGGTCTGAGCAGAAAAACCTCTTTTTCAGCATCCAAGTAACGTTGTGGCGTCTGATAACGGACCACCCAATCATCCGAAGATAACCCCTTATCCAACCATTGATATAACGAGAACTCAAATAATTGATTCAATGGGATCAAAAAGGTAAAGGTACGCTCGTCGCCCGCATGGACCCCAGGTTGACGGTTAAGGTAAAACATCTTAGCGAGTTCAAACACCGGCCGATAGTCTTCGTTTAACCGATTGAATCGTACTCTTTGGAACATCGATTCGGTAAGCCGGATGGGACAAATATCCTCTAAAAGCAAAAGCGCATGGCTCAAACTAGTTTTGTTTTCCTCGTTTTTCGTCAATGTTCTAAGTGAAATCATTGTGGCTTTAATGATTTGGTTAAGCAGATTGTCTTCCGTGAATTCCTGATAACTAACATAATGCTTATGCTTAAATCCCCCATTCCTGAGCAACTGCCGCTGAAAAAGGATCCTTCCTCTAATGAAGGCCAGGTTGCCCTCAAAATCTTCATATTGACGATGAATTTGCTTCTGAAAGAGTTCCAAGAACCTCTTAATGAAAATGTGAATGAAAATCTCCAGCAAATCTCCGTTCATAGCCGCTATAAGTTGAGGTTCCGGAATATCTTTGACTGAAAGGAACCCGCTAGATGCCAGCAAACGGAACAGCATCCGAACGGACGAACGTTTTTCCTCTTCGAAGTCTTCAGCGGATGCCGCATCTTCATAAAGTTTGGGCAGAATCTGTAGCTGCAAGGAAGGAGTGGCGATAAATCCAACATACTTCCTTAGCAGCACTCGGTTATCTACACTGAAGCTAATATTTTGCCTTCCCCAAATGGACTCCAACGAAGATAATTCCATCCTATGTTCATTCGAGATTGGTTCCAACGAATACCTGTCTTCAAAGACGGTGATGAGTTTCGGCATCAGTCTTCTATTCCTTTATAGAGGGTCAACAAGGCCTTCTCGAAGTCGGAAACCGTATCTTTATCGGAAGGCTGCGTGCTTAAGAACCGCATGCTTCCGGATTTCTCGAAGAACTTGGTTCCAACAACCGACTGAATAGCAGCGACATCGTTGTAGAAGTATTCAGCGATTAATGGCAAAATTTTATAATACCAGCTCTTAAAAAGATCATCGATCGTTAAAACATCCATCAAATAGGCGTGGCCGATCCGATGGTCTCGATCCAGCTTCTCCGATATTTTTTCGTTAAGGCTGCGCAAAAGACTTGCAAGTTCCACCGAGCCCACTTTTGCTGTATTTTGTTCGAAAACCGCATAATCTGGTTCCATTTCCGCGAATACGAACCGTCTTCTTAGCGCGGTATCCAGCATCGCGATCGATCGATCGGAAGTATTCATCGTACCGATAATATACAGGTTCCTAGGCAACGAGAAAGGCTTTTTGGAATAGGGCAAGATCGTGCTGACCGTTTGCCTTTTGTCCTTTTCAATCAATGTTATCAGTTCGCCAAAGATTTTAGAGATGTTACCTCGGTTGATTTCATCGATGATCAAATAGTATGGTTTTTGCTGATGCTGCTGTGTCTTAACCGTTTTATTTATATCGTTGGAAATACCGATCAATTTCTGAACGTCGGACATTTGAATTCGGGGAAGCTCGTAAATCGTTTTGAGAGTAAGACTTACTCCGCCGTTCATATCGTAAATATCCGCGGGGTCCGTAAATTCTTTCAACCACGCAACCGGCCGGACATGTGGCGCCACATGTCCCTTTCTGTAAGCATAATCCCCTGTTATCACACCAATATCCCGAATCGTCCGAGGGCCATCATAGACAAATACGATATCACCTCGTTCCATTTGGTTAATGAGAGTATCTAGCGTATTGGCATCCATTGTAGGCTTTTGAGCCCCATCATCCCGCTCATTCTCAAGCAAGGAATAAATTTCGTCATATGATTTGTCTGTAAGGTCGATGTGATCGAGAAAATCGACCGCTATTTGTTTGCCTGCTTTACATTGGTTGTAAATGTGATCGCTGTTGCGGCGGCCGAGCGATACTTTCCAGACCCGGGATCCCGAATGTATGAACTCGGCTCCCGAAATACCGGAGGACTCAGATTCCGCTTTGATAATTTGTGCTGACGCGTCTTCCACCATCTTTTTCAGAACGCCAGGCTCCACGCGGTACCGAATCTCACCACCTGCTTCGTCTTGCTTCATGTCTTCTTCCAATTGGGGGCGAATACCCTCAATAAATTCCTCATACGAGTATGACTGGTGGAAAGTGATGAAACGTACCCGTTCTTCCCGTTCAACTTGGACGAACGGGATATATCGTTTACGGAATGTATACTCAAACGCTTCAATGATGTTCTTCGTAGCGAACGTCTTCCCTGTTCCCGGCGGTCCGTATAAAATCAAATTGGGGTTGAAATCCAGCAACTCAGCATACGCACGGTATTGTTCAAACAATTCCGGCGCGTCCTCGATATCCGAAGATTCTAACGCATGCGTGATTGGCGTTTTCCCATCAGTTCCAACTTCCATATTCGGTTTGCTGATCGGTGTCTTGCGGCGGCCAACCAAGACGTTGTCATAAAGGCGAATAGGATTATCCACTACAAAATAACCTTGCTTTTCCAATTCATTCAGGACGCTTTTCAAATAGTTACGTTTAATCGGCGCTTCCTCTTCGGCAAATTCAAGCAACTGTAGCAATGTATACCGTTCATTGACGGAATTTTTGTCCTCGTACAGTTTCTGCAAACTGGCATAAGGTTGGGATTGTCCATTCTTCCATTCCAATATCCCGACTATTCTTGATGTTACGAGATTGTCGATTACAACCATGATGTCGTTTTCTGCAACTGGCGGGAGTTGAGAACTTAGTGTGACGTAATAACGACGAACCGATGTAAAAGAAAGCTGATCCCAGTTTTCCATGGGAAACGCCGAGGTCGTCTCAATGGGAAAGAAACCGTGACCTGGAGTAGCTTTGTTAATTTTATTAAGCAGGTTTAGGTCCAAATTAAAATATGGACTTTTAATAAATTGCACGACAGGTACAGGATTCGAGAGCCTCTTGATTTCGTCGAATAAAACAACACCCGTATCTGACGGATTAATAGGATTTACTTTTTGCCCATACTCCCTCACTTTCCATAACGCAATTACTTTGGCATTGGTCACTACAAAGACATAATCCCCAGGTTCAATCCCCCCGTACCAGGAACTCCCTTTGGCTCCCGCAGCGTAATATTTCTCCTGGATTTGATGCGGTCTCTTACTGTCAAACTTTCCGAAATATACTTTGCTCATATTGGATCTCCTCGATTTCATTTATTGAAATGATGATAAATCTCATGCGGATATAAGTTCAATAGCTGCATCAGCGCTGTGCAGAAGCCGATCAGGATGATTGGCCCTTCACTATTCGACTGAAACTCGATCCCGCGTTCCACCAAATAGTTAGCTAGACGATCGAAGTCTGCCTCATATTTCGGGACTCTTCAAGCAACTTAAACCGTGATTTGTACCCGAGGCTTTCCACCAGCCCCTTATAGTACCATTCCTGACTATCACGTCCTCGTTTGAAACGAGACCATGCCTCCTCACCGTACTGCTTCAAGTCCCTCTTAATCGAACGAATATTGTGTAGTTTGTCTGCACAGGACGTCTGCCGAATAGCAACGGTTGCATGTTTAAGTTCATCGAGCGTATGCTGCTTTCTTTCCTCCCATGATGCACCTTTGTCCGGTTCTGAGCAGCCTTTTACGATTTCCAATACTTTAGGACCGAAGAAGGCCAGTAAATCCTCCTCCGTTGTATCGGTATCTTCCAACGTGTCATGCAAAATTCCAGCCGCGACAACTTCCTCCGAACAACCTGCCCGCTGCAAAATCATGCCCACAGCATAAGGATGACTAATGTATGGTATCTCTGTGCCTTTTCGGCGCTGTTCCCGATGTGCAACGGCAGCAAACTCAATTGCCTTATCGATTAAAGTCATGGACACGGTTTCCTCCCTTCAATTTCAAAGATCAGTTTCTCATGAATGGTTGCAAACCGGATATTTTTGCAGGTGATTAAGAACCAGCAAAGCCCCAGCCTTATGCAGCGGCTCATTCTGCTTCTCACAATGAAACAGCTGAATGCAGGATGGGCAGCCGTCCGAACAACCACAGCTGCTAATGATCTGTTGGGCTTTCTCCAAGAGAACCCCGAATTTTTCCGCAACGACCTCGACTATACCTGAACCGCCTCCTGCTTGGCTGTCGTAGAAGAACATTCCGGGCATTCCAAACAATGCTGAGCCAGAATAAAAAGAGGTGTGCTGAAAATCAGCCATACTGCACCTTACAACGGCCGGTATCGCCGAAGCTATGGCATGTTCAACCGCATGAAGGCTTCCCTCAGCCATGGTCTCCAAGTCAATGGTATCGCGATCCAGTACATCATTGAGCAGACCTTTAAGTTCATCCCTTCCTTGGTGATCCCACATCAGCCAAAACGCCTCGGTTTGGAAACTGACAGGATATGTGTTTGTCAATTGCACGGTTTCGGGAGGCGTTGCGCCGTGATTGTAGATTTTTTTGTAGCCAAATGTGCTTCGTTTTACGATGATGTTTCCAAGATTGGATTTGATCGCCGCGTCACTTCTCAGTGGATTGGTTATGTCATGGATTTCAATGCTATCGCGAACAATTCCGCGGGTATGATAATCCGTTCTTACCGGCTCCACAACCACTTTGCGTTGCTTACCGTTGACCCACTTGACCTTATAGAAGGTACGATTGTCAGGTCCCAGAAATACTGCATCCACGTGATAATCTCTTATTAAGGAACGCTCATCTACACTTTGAAACAAGATGTCCTCATTCCAGCCGTTCTTGGTTACAACCGTATAAGTAGCCCCCATTGTAAACAAAGTTTGATATCTTGGCGTTTCACCATGATAGAGGAGTTTCCCTTCAATCTGCTGCCACTGGTCGCTTGCTTCCGCAACCACCTTGCGAAGCGCCGAAGAGCGAACATAATTCATAGCATTGGTCAACGTTCCTCCCAGTTCGTGAGCTGCGTATGCGAGATGCTCCTTTAATAGCTTGGGATTCGTTGTATTAATCGCTGCTGATTCAGGCGGGAGCTTAAAGAATTCTTCAGGATTGCGGGCAAAGTATTGCTGCAATGGCTCTTCCTGAAGCATCATAATCACCACACCGTCTCTGCTGCGTCCCACACGTCCAGCCTGCTGCCAAAAGGAAGCCTGGGAGCCAGGGTATCCGAGTAAGATACATACATCCAGACACTTCACATCAATCCCGACCTCTAGGGCGCTAGTAGTGACCACTCCAAGGATCTCGCCTTGCTCAAGTTTTTGTATGGTTCGTTCTTTAACTTCTTGCGTGAGGTATGCATGGTACGGCAGAAAAAATTCATGTGGTTCGTCTGCCGAAAGCCCGCCATGATCATGAAGGTGGCTGCGCAGTATCATGTTTATTTCACGACTTAAAAGCTGGGCTTGCTGGCGGTTGCTTGTGAAAATGATACTTCTCGGCCATCTTCCATCCTTGTAGATCGTGCGCAGAATCTCATAGAGATCGGAAACAACGGCCCTTTTCTTTTGCTCATCGTCTGATAAGCCCGGATTCCACATCAAAATCGCTTTCTTCTTTACTGGCGCTTGTACTCCCGATATTTCATGAAATCCTTTCATTCCACGCATTCCTGTTAATTCTTCAGCTAGATACTTTGGATTAGCAATTGTAGCCGAGCAGGCAATAAACTGGACGTTTTTATTTCCCAACCTGTCACATAACATTCTTAATCTGCGAAGGACCAAAGAAACCTTTGAACCTAACAAGCCTGAGTATTGATGAAGCTCATCAATAACGACAAACCGAAGATTTTGCAGAAAGCGCAACAGCCCAGGGCCTTTTCCCTTAGGCGAACCTGCACCTTGAAGAATTAAATGCAGATAGTGTACGTTGGTCAGCCAATAGCGCCCCTCAGAGAACACGAAGCTAGATGCCTGATCTTTTCTCATATGCTCTGGAACGTTACGTTGCCCGTGGAGAACCCCAACGGATAATTGCTGTCCATTAACAGAGAATCGAGAAAATCCATTAAGCGAGATTTGATTCCCCTGCTCTTCTACATCATCAGCCCATTTTTTCAAGTGAGCGTACTGGTCCTCGACTAATGCCTTGAACGGGGCCAAATAAAGCGCACAGGCATTCGGATCAGCAACCAATTTTTCGATGATGGGAACATTGTACGCCAATGATTTTCCAGATGCGGTTTTCGTGCAGAGAACGACATTTCTGCCTTCACGGATGTTCTGTATAGCTTCCCCTTGATGCTCATACAGTTTATTAATCCCCAGAGAATGAAGCTTCCGCTGCAGCCAACTGGGCATAAGGATTTGGTCAGCATAAGCGCCTTGGTTGGCGTCAATTTGATGCACGTGGACGTCACTTCGAATACGAGTTCCGAGTTCGAGCAAATTCTGGACGAGTTTTTCACTATCGAATACATGTTGAACAGGAAGTCTTCGGTCTGTGAGCAATTCCATTTCTTCCGGTGTCAGCATGTCGTCCAAGATTGAATGTCTATCATGTGAACAATAAACGCCGGATGGTTTGTTTATATAGGACTCCGTATCGGGTTCAAGGGAGCGCCATTCTGAAACTCGAATCCCGTTTGCCCGTTGATGGATCTTACGGTAATAGCCCTTTGGATCCGCCTTATAGCTGATTTGAATGAAGTCCCCGTAAGGTCTTTGGCCTCCGCAAGCGGAACAGATTACAGGCATTCTTAATCGATCCCTTCTATCAAAATCTTCAGCAGCATTTTGGCTCCAGGTTTGAACAATTCAATATTCCCTTTACCTGGGAGCTGCACGCAGCTAGGACATCCTTCGGCACAAGGGCAGCTCTCAATAAGTTCAAGAGCCTTTCGAAGCACTTGCGGAAGTTTCTCATAGATCGCTTCGATGGTCCCGAGACCGGACCCGTTCTCGCCATAGAAGCCGATAACAGGTCTATTGGCAAAAGCCGTCATCCCGCTCGCCGAAAACCCTGTAAAATCATTAGCGTCGCAGATAATGAGGTCAGGAATAACCGAAGTCATAGCGTGACCTGCAGCGTGAAGGGAAGCTTCAGCCAATAAGTCGATGGATCTGCCCTCATCCGCTAACTCCTGAATGCCATTTTTCAATTGGCTCCATTGAGAATCCGTTAGTGTAACCCACATTCCTTCCGGAGTGAATCGGGTGACGGACGGATGATCCAATTGAACCTGCTCAGACTCATGCTTCTGTCCGAAGTAAACTTTTTTATAACCGAAGACACTCCGCTTAATCTCCAGTTCACCATAAGCCATATCGATTCCTTCGATGTGTTGCTTCTGATAAGTCTGCATAATATCGATGATATCGCGATAAGTAGATTGAGTGTAATAGGTTAGTTCCTGAATAGGCAATACAATAATTTCACCTTTTCTGCGATTGATAGAGTCTACTCGATAGCCTTTCTCTCCAGGAGTCCAATAGATCGCGCCTTCATAAAAATCACGAAGAGCACTCCACTCATCCAAACTGTCTACTATCGTTTGATTTTGTCCCCGAATGGTTACGCTGTAATTTTTACCAGACATTGATCGAAGACTAAACTTGTCATCAACGGTCGCCTCATCGTTAGCTGTTGCAGCTACTTGCAGTACAGTCTCAATATAATCTTCGAGTAATCCAGGAAACATGTCCTGCAAGTCTTCCTTCGTGACTTCTCTCCCGAGCTCTTCTCTTAGTAACGGGATGTGCATGGCTAACAACTTGTAATTTGTTGGATTAATCCTAACTACCTCGGGAGCTTTATGGATAAATTCAAGCGGGTTACGCATGTAATACTGCTGAAGCGGTTCATCCTGCCAGATCAGTATGGCAACACCCTCGCCTTTGCGGCCAACACGTCCGATCTGTTGGGAGAATGCCGCTTTCGATCCGGGATAACCAACAAGAACGGCAAGACTCAAATCACCGATATCAATCCCGACTTCAAGGGCATTGGTAGTAATAATGACATGAATGTCGTGGGACTTGAGTCTCTCAATAATCCGTTTCCGAGTATCATTCGGCAGTATTCCGGTATAAAATGCCGCGAGTTTTTCTCCTTCCACTTTCTCTTTTGGTAGTCGGAGAGGCTGGCGCAAGACGTCTTTGATATAACGGGTAAATACCATAGTCTGGCTGCGAGAAGGTTGAAAAATGATGCTCTTAATCACTTTCTGATCAACAGTCATGATCTGTTTCGCCATCGTAATGGCATCGGTAGAAGGCGCGCGGCGGACTTGTTCATCGGCTGACATACCGGGATTCCAGAGGACGATCCCCTTTTTCTGATGGGCGGAACCATCTGTATTGATGAGGGTGAATCCGCTAAGACCTGTAAGATCCTCTGCTAATCTAATAGGATTTTCAATCGTTGCTGAGCTCGTAATAATCTGGATGTTGTGAGTATTACCAAGTTCTCGACAAACCTTAAGCAGGCGTCTGAGTACCAATGCGACATGACTTCCGAATGTACCTCGGTACATATGCATCTCATCAAGCACTATAAATTTGAGGTTCCGCAGATAATTTCGAATGTGGTGTGCGGTCGCGTACTTCACCTTCTGAACTTGCCCGAGAATGGAGTAATGAATCATATCCGGATTCGTCATCCATACCTGTGCTTTTTCCATGATTCGCTGCCGCGGCCCATTCTCGGTATCACCATCCAGCCGGCCGATATGAATCAGGCGATCTCCTAAGTGCAATTGAGTTTCAAACCACTCATCCAAGGAAGAATTATTCTCCGTTCGTTGCATGCCAAAACGTTTAATTTGATCCAACTGATCATTTGCTAACGCTTTTGTTGGAAATATGTATAATCCACGTTCTTCAGGATGGTTATATAAACGACTAAGAATCGGCAGGTTATAGGACAACGTCTTTCCGGATGATGTTGAAGTGACCAAGACAACATTCGACCCAGAATGGACTGCATCGGCTGTTTGTGCTTGGTGAGAATATAACTGCGTAATTCCCATTCGATGTAAGGCGTCCTTGATGGGCTCTGGCGTTGATTCAGGAATATCCGCAAAAGTAGCTTCTTTCGCAGGAAGTGTATGAACATAAATCTCGGCAACTTCTTCCTCGGCCAACTTCTTCAGCTTATCCAGTACATCATCGGATGAAAATTCATGACTTACTACGCCGGGAATCCGGTTATCCTCACATAAAATAAATTCTTCTTTCTCCAATGGAACAATTGCAAAACAAGACGGACAGTAAATTCCCTCCTCGAATCCACGGAGTTTTTCAATTACAGGAGTCCAGTCTGAGCATTTGATCCCGGTTGGCGAATATTCAAGCAATCGTTGTTCCCCGGCTTGGCTGATCTTATTGGAAATTTGAATCGCCTTCAGCATATTGGTGCATTCCGAGCATTTCAGAAATGCCATACCCAATCCCTCCATCGCTAATGTCTGTTGATCCTATTTAAACATAATGATTAGACTATAGGTTGTCATCGAATATACGTTCCTATGGAATAAAATCCCTTTAGTAATAATTCGACAATATAGGTAGTAAGTCCTGTGAAAATACGAAAAAACCCAAACAAAGCCAAAAATAATCGCTTTGTTTGGGTAAGTATCATTGAATATTTTTTACGAGAAAGACTGAATCAATCATGATACTTGCGCTTGAGGAATCTCATTCGCTTCCTCAATACCCATCATCATTTTGTAATGTGCATGATGGTTTGTAACCTTGAATATCTTCTCGAATATATTAAGGTACCTTGCATTTGTATCTAGTGGATGTTCAATATATATATCATCGCTTGCAAAATGTGACCCATCATTTGCCCAGGATAAAAGCGATTTACATAATACCTTTTCTTCTTCTTCGAATTTATTCAGAATATCAGCTTCACTAATATTACCAAATACTTTAAAATAGTTTTCTATAATTCTACGAATCAAGTTTTGAACCGTTGTTGTGGAACTGCTCTGTGCTGCGGATCTAAGTTCTTGCCACATTAATTCGTATGAAGTTTTTATTGGATTTGTATCATAGGGCTGAGCATCTGTAACATTATTAACTTTTCTAATAATCCAGAAGGTTTCATCGTGTAATTTTCCGCCTTTTGAGCGCCTTTTATCAAAAGTTACTTCCTTATGAAAGTAAACATTATGGGTTAAAACAAATAATTGAACGACATTGTTTCTATTGTTCCTGATATCATCAATAAGTTTCAAAATGAGATTGCTAACGATAAATAGTACATTGCTATCTAAGCTAGAAATTGGATCATCAATCACAACTACTTTATTCTCTGTAATAAGATCTCTGTTATTGCTTCCATTCAACAGGTGCATAAAATATAGGAATGTTACGAATGTTTTTTCTCCTTCACTTAAAGTCTGATTTACATCTTCTCCAGTAGATCGTATCAAACGATAATTCCCCTGAGTTTGAGTATGTGCAAATTTGAAATTTGTAAAATTATACGCCTTTAACAGACGATTCATTTCATTTATGGATGGATTTACACTTGTAATTTGTGCCTCTAAACCTTCGATATCGGAAATTAATCTATTTTTCTCAGATGTTTTTGACGTGATACCATCTTTTATCCCGGTTATTGCATTCTTAATGCTAAATTCTTTTCGTACATATTTTTCATGATTATGCAGATTTTCATTTGCTATGAATCTCCATATCTGATCCTTAAGTAGTTGTTCTTCCTGGGCTCGGTTATCAACCAACCTGTTATGTGCTTGGATCTCCTGATTTATTCTCTCGATTTCCAGATTTATATTTTTTATATACTCATGAACAGGAACTAAAACAATTCCCTTACTCGGTTCTTTTTGTTTTTGTTCAATTAATTCGAGATTGATTTCATTTTTCGATCTGATTAGTTCAAATTGTTGACTAATCTTCTCCTTATCTATATACGGTAATTCATTTAACAATAGGTCCTGGATTGAAGATTCGAGATTGCTATAAGATTCCATGTATTGATCAACATAATTTGCTAGTTCCTTCATTTCATTCTCATAAGTTTCATTAAAATATTCTTCTAATTGATGTATAAAACCATCCGGCAATGACTGTTGACAAAAAGGGCACATTCCTTCTGAATTATGTACATGGTCATATCCTTTTTTTACCCAATCGCTTAAAGCCAGTCTAGAAATGAGAGCAGCAATATCGACCTCCTGCTTACCAACAATTTGTTTCTGGAATATCTCATTTGAACAAGCAGCATTCAGTTCATCGTTTTTTATTGATTGAAACGTTTGGATTTTCACTAAGCTTCCATTAAATAATTTATTTGAACGAGCACGTAAATCCTCTAAATCACATAACTGAACTTCAAGTGAATGCGACTGTTTACATTTATTCATAAAGTTTATTTTATTATTTCTGACTCCTGAAAAAGCTTGTAAAAACTCATTATCATATTTTCTTTTTAATTCCCAGCAATCATCTATAAATTCATTTTCATTCGCGTTATATTCCTCTTCTTTATTGAACAAGTTAGTGCGCATTCTTCGAATCTCTTCGTCAAATTTATCAACAAGCCTCTTCTTTTCAGTAATTTCATTTTTTATTTCAGTTGACTCCTTACCTAATGTGAATATACCCTTGATGTTCGAATCCTGATGGAAATTTTCCTCCACAAATATCTGGTTATATACCAATGTTTTTAATGGCTGTGATGCCCAATCAATATTACAATCCGTGAAGTTCTCAATATTTTTCATAGCATTCGACAATGTAGTTTTCCCACTTCCATTGGAACCGTAGAAAAAATTTATTTTCTTTAACCCACTAAAGACAACACCTGTATTATTATAGGTCGCAATCTTCTTAATAGAAATCTCTTTAATCATTTACTTTTATCACCCCGTAACCGTTAATTAAAAAAGGCGTAACTAAAATAGATGTCCATTTTAGTTACGCCCAGATGCAAGTAATTAATTTATTAGTGTCTAGAATTCGTAAAAACTAAGCCCCAACAACCTCAGCGTTCTTATTAATCGTATCAATAATACCGATAATTGCCCGTGCATCGTCCAGATTATTACTGAACAGTTCCGTTATACTGCCAACCGAACGGAACGGCTCCTCTTGGAGTACAGATTTTTCAATGATACCGTTTTTAACTACATACTCGATAATCAACTTCACAAACCGTAGTTGATTGACATTCAAGCGATTTTCTTGGAGAAATATCATGAATGCTTCATTCGCAGCCTCCTGATCAAGCCCCACAACCGTACGCACAAGCTTAGTTACCGGTAAATCTTTATATTCCCGTTCATAATCCTCTTTGGTTCCGAGTTCTCCCCACAGTATATGTTCGAGCGTCTCCAGATCCTGTTTGGTACGTCGGGTGATGACTCGGGCCGCAAGAACTCTTTTCTCACAAACTTCCCAAGGATGCAATTAGAGGCCCGTCACCCTTCAAATCTTCACCCGATGTACTTCTCAAAGGCTTTTTTTCATTATATTCTTAATGGTTCGCGCGGCTTCGCTTATCCTTCTGGCAGAATTCGCGATCGAATCTTTTATATTCATTAATCTATCAGGCCTGTTACATCCGCTCAAGCGTCATCAGTCCATCCCGCCGCCATAGAAGTTCGGGATTTCATCCCCGTTTTCGTATGACGTTCTGTTCAATACATCCGTATCCAGAATATCAACGCCCCACTCAAGCTTCACATGATTACCAAGCTGGTAAGCGTTTAGCTGAGGGGTTTGCGCTTCATTAGCAGCGTATGCCGTTCCGAATGAAGGGATTGACGATGCTAGGATCGCCGCTATCAAACCGCACTTTAATACGGCCTGTAGTCTTCTTTTCCTCTTCATGTTAATCCTCCATATATGAATTTTTCAAAGAACAATTAAATGTTGCATCCCGCTTCGGCTGAAACAAAAAACACCTCGCTACACAGGCTTAAGCCTATGTGCGAGGTGCTTCCTCGTATCCGGGTATGCAATTAATTTAATTATAATTGTCTACACATCATATGTAAACATCCCAAAAACACACTTCGGATCGTACTAACCCTTCCTATCTGCCTCGTACATTTCAGATGAGATTATTTGTGTCCCTCGAGTAGATTTAACCTCGATTGGTGATAGATCAAACAGTCGCAATGATATGTATGCTGCACTGTAGATCCTGGCATGAGTGACTCAAGCATATTAAGGTGGTAAGTTGTCATCCATTTATGATAATGGCTTCGACACTTATTAATCATGAGATTGATTTTTGTTACGTTCACAAACCTGTACTCCTTCCATTTCTATCATCCAATAAATCTCGCCCTGAGCTATGATTTTCTGAGTGTTTAGTCCACTGCAGCTAATGCGGAGTCAATTACCTTTGTGAAATCACTAAGTGTAGGATTAATGGCTCTTCGGATTTTGTGGTGGAAACTCAAAAATAATTTCCAGCCAGATGTTGACTTTAACATACAGTTGATGTATGATAAAGACATACAACGAGACAAACACAAGCCAACAAGCCGGAGATGCCGGATGAGGACGGAAAGGATGAATGAAGATGAAAATAGTAATCAAGGAAACAGGCGTAAAGGATACTCTGGTGTTGGTTGACTCTAAAACGGGCATTAATTGGGCGCAAGACTTCATTGGTAACACGGGAGCGTTGAGTGATGGACAGTTTGTGTACGACGAGGATAAAGAAGCTTACCTTGTGAGCCATGATGATTATGAGTTTTGGGTCGAGACGATTCAAATGTATCAAACCTTGGAAGATCGCATCGCCGAACTGAGTAATGAGCACGGAAGAGATGCGGTGGAAGAGGTTCTCAAAGGAATTGATCAGCTCGACTATCAAGATGAAGCCCGCGAACAACTAAAGGCGCTTGACGAAGCTTTTGGAGTTAAGTAATGACGCAAGACCGGAAACGTCTAGGGGGGTATAAGTGATGGTGCTATCAGGAGCATGGGAGGGTTGGATTCTCACACAAGATGAGCTTATATCCCCATCTGGTCGGAAATACAGACCTATTGATATTTCCGACTACGAAGATCTTGTGGGATACGCTGAAGCTGCCGAGATCCTAGGATGGGATAAACGGCATGTAGGGACGTATCTGAAACGCGGGACATTTCCAGAACCTATACAGCGGCTTGCGAGTGGACCGATATGGACGAGAAAGCAGATTGAAGACTACCGGGACGCTCGTAAATGAGCGTCTTTTCTTTTTCCAGCCATTCCACCACAAAATCCGAATACCCAGAAATTTTTGATTTATTCATGAAAGTCCGGTTAGCCTTTCACCGAACCAATCATGACACCCTTGACAAAATATCGTTGCAGGAATGGATACAAGACAAGAACAGGAAGACTTGAAACAACCACCATTCCGTACTTCACAAGACCTGCAACCTTCTGTTCCTCTACTGCATCGTTTGAATCATTAATCATATCCAGCTGCGCCTCACTAACAATCAAAATCTTGCGCAATATCATTTGCAACGGATGAAGATTTACATCATTCAAGTAAATAAGTGCCTGAAAGTAGGAATTCCACATTGCAACTACGTTAAACAGCACCATAACAGCTATTATCGGCAAAGAAAGTGGTAGAACCATTTTCGTAAAAAATTTAATATTACCACACCCATCCATCATCGCCGCCTCCAGCATCTCTTTGGGTATCGTACTCTGGAAAAAAGTTTTGACAATGATCAATTGATAGACACTCACTGCACCAGGAACAATCATCGCCCACACAGTATTAACCATCCCAAGGTTTTTGACCAACAAATAGGTCGGAATCAATCCACCGTTAAAAAACATCGTAAACAAAATCAAAATCATAAAAAGACCTGATAGCGGCAAATCCTTCCGTGAAAGAGCATAGCCCCCTGTGATAATAAGGCTAACTCGAAATATTGTGCCAAACACTGCATAGAACACCGTATTATAGTACCCTCTCCATATCTCATCATCGCTCAAAATGCGCTCATAGCCTATCCATGTAATGTCCTGGGGCAAAAATCGGATTTGTCCTGCATTCACTAGGTCCGGATCGCTGATAGAAGCAATGATAATAAAGTACAAAGGGTACACAACAATAAACAAAACCCCACAGAAAAATATGACATTCATCACATCAAATAATTTATCCGATTTACTTTTACTCAAAGTATCCATGTGCTGTCCCCCTACCACAGACTTGTTTGCGAGAAACGCTTGGCAATAAAATTCACACTGACTAGCAAGATACAATTGATAACTGAATTAAACATGCCAATTGCTGCAGAATAGCTATACTGTGCATTTAACAGCCCACTCTTATAGACATAAGTCTGAATAATTTCAGCTGTAGAAATATTCAATGGATTCTGCATCAAATACACCTTCTCAAAACCAACTGACATAAAATTGCCAATATTCAGAATAAGCAATACAATCACTGTCGGCATAATTCCTGGCAAATCTATATGCCAAATTCGCTTTATTTTACTTGCTCCATCTACAACAGCCGATTCATGCAACTCTGGATTAATTGATGTGAGTGCTGCCAAATATATAATCGTTCCCCAACCTGCATTTTGCCAGACACCGGACCAAACAAAGATGGAGGTAAACCATTCCGCTTTGGCCATGAAATATACACTATGAAACCCCAATCCCTCCAACAGTTGATTTACAATACCATTTCTTGGATTCATAAATAAGTAAAGCATACCCACAATGACAACTGTGGAAATAAAATGTGGTGCGTAAGTGACAGTTTGTACAATCCTTTTAAACTTCCGGCTTGTAAGCTGATTGATCAGCAATGCCAATATAATTGGTATTGGAAAAAGAACTAGCTCGTAAATACTAATCGTTATAGTATTAAGTAATATTTCCCAGAATTTGTAATTTTCGATAAAACGCTGAAAATTATCAAATCCAACCCAGGGACTATCCAATATCCCTTTGAACGGCAAAAAGTTTTTGAACGCAATTTGTAAACCATAAATCGGACCATATTCGAAAATTGCAAAATAAAGAAGCGTCGGCAGAAGCAATAAGTATAA
The DNA here is from genome assembly GCF_047200555.1 of Paenibacillus sp. MB22_1. Lineage (NCBI taxonomy): Bacteria > Bacillati > Bacillota > Bacilli > Caryophanales > Paenibacillaceae > Paenibacillus > Paenibacillus sp. MB22_1. Next base: position 379,173 of record NZ_JBLADV010000001.1, on the reverse strand, counting down.
ATCATAATATCGTTTCCATCGTGCTAGCAAGTTCTTCCCCTCCAATCTTATCTTCTAAACTTGTTGTTGAACTGTACTCTCCATAAGCTCTCCAATTCTTAAGCGCTTTCAGAATGTCGCATGCATCGTAATCTTAGCAAGTCATTTTCTTGCTTGCAATCGGTGAAATTCGGAATCATATGCGAAAAAAATAAAGCCTGAAATCCCTGTCGTATCAAGGGATTTCAGGCTTTATTAACTTTTATCATAAAGAAGTGAGAGGCTTCGATTGTAAATATGATTAAGGATATGTGCAATTTGATGCTTTGCTTTATTGAAATCATTTCCCTTTCTGAGAATGGACAATGTTTCATAAGATTACGACAGCATAGACAAATCTTCGTAAGTTTCCCCAATAACAATAGTCCAAGACATTTTCGTCAGCTTAACGAGTTTTCTATGCCATGTCGACCAGAGCCCCTTGTCCTTTGAGGACGCAGATTGAATCGGGATTTAATTCACATCGCATAGACAGCTGAATCGAAATATTTCTCATTTCGACCAATTGACTGTCCATCGTATCCCGAACCTGCTCCAGCATGCCTCAATTCACTTGCAGTACTTGCTTCTGCATCATGGAAACCATATATTGATCCGAAAAGAATATGGTTATAAATACTGGAAAAATCAATAGTGGCATATAGAAGGCCAAATATTCATAGAATAACAAAATGTTTCCTTTATTTCCCCGAAAATCCTGAATACACTCTTCACCACATTTCGATATTTCACGTAATAAAACCATACCCAGTGCAATAAACTCGCACTGGATATGGTTGCTGTAGCTTGTTATCTCAATCAATCTATTTATCTTGAATCGCCTTATCGCCGCGTTCTTTGATGTTTTGAATCGTGGATTCCAGATCTTGCTCTTTGACCAGATATTTTTCAACTTCTTCGGTAATAACCTTCTCGTATTGGACATTGTTTGGTCCCATTACTTTTTCACCTACAAACTCAGCTTCTGGACTTGTGAAAATATATTTGAGATGGTCTACCGTAATATCATCATCTGCCAACAACTCACCAAATTGATTAAACAAGTTGTCTTGTGCAACCGTACGGTTGGCTGATTCCGAAGACACAGCATATTTTGCTGAAATTCTGCTCAAATCAATGGCAATTTCCAAAGCAAGCTCCGGATCTGCAGAAGAAGGGGAAATACCAAAACCGTTCACGATTCCCCACGTTTTCATCTTCTCACCACTGTCCACTGGCATTGGAGCAACGCCGATTTTCCAGTCACGAGGGAAATTATCCTTGTCAGCCGCCCATGGCAACACCCAACCACCTTGAATATTCATACCGTATTGACCATTCATAAACGCTGGAGGATCAATTTTTGAAGTTACAGTATTCGCATGGGTCGGCATACTTTTATCCACATGCATCATGTTGTAGACGCGTTCCAATCCTCTTGCGAAGGCCGGTTGTTCAATATTGGACAATCCTTCCTCGTTATAGAAGTGTTCGCCGCCACCAAGTTCCATGATCGCATCTCCATACCAGAATGTTCCCCATGGCAGATAAAATGCGCCATACACTTTATCAGAACCTTCACCGCTTGTCAGCTGTTTAGCCACTTCACGGTACTCATCCCAAGTCATCGGTACTTTATCATCTGGATACGGCACACCAGCCTTATCAAAAATATCTTTGTTGTAATAAAGCGCCCATCTGGTAATGTTATGTGGCACAATGAAAATTTCACCATTATTAGAAGCATTCTCTACGTATGGTCCAAATTCCTTATCGAAATCGACACCGATTTCCTTCGCGAGATCATCCAGCGGGACGATCGTGCCTGCATCAGCCCATTGCTGCTGAATCATCGGATTGGGAACAATCATAATATCGACCTGACTGCCACCAGCTATAGCAATCGGAACAGACGTAAGGTAATCTGCTTCCCTGCCATGAAATTCAAACTCTACATGACTATATTTGTCCAACGTCTGAATTTCTTTCATCGCTTCCTGCATTTTAATATCTTCATCAATGCCACTTAGATGAATAACCATCTTGATCGGATCCTTCTTCTCGGACTGCTCATCTGTTTTTTGCCCACCTTGATTGCTCGCTGCTTTGTTATCATTCTGACCTGCGTTACCATCATTGACTGAATTATTATTGCCACAAGCAGCCATGATGAACAGGAGCATTGACAACACCAAGAACAACATCATGCCTCTTTTCATTTTCATTCTCCCCTTTTATCATATTTATCATTAAGCAGCTTTGCCCGCTTAATAACCACATCACATAGCGAAAATTACCCTTTCACGCCAGAGAGGGCGATCCCTTCAACAAAATGTCTCTGGGCAAACAAATACACAATGATAATCGGAATTAACGCCATTGTTGCACCAGCCATCTGTACAGCGAAGTTCGTAGAATACTCTCCCTTGAAACTGGCAATCCCTACACTCAGCACTTGATTTTTCACATCACTGATATAAATCAACGGGCTTAAATATTCGTTCCATCCCCACGTAAACGCCAAAATAAATAAAGCGGTAATCTGTGACTTGGCTAGTGGCAACACAATCCGAAAAAAAGTACTATACTCATTACAACCATCGATTCTTGCTGCCTGAAGCAGATCATTAGGAATGGATGTGAAAAATTGACGCATCAAGAAGATAGAAAAAGCATTAAACATCCATGGTAATGCTACACTTATAACATTATTGATCAGACCGAGTGACTTAAAAATCATAAACTGTGGAATGATCCGCACTTCGACTGGTATCATCATCGTAGCGATAAATATCATAAAAATTACATCTTTCCCTTTAAACTCCAGCTTGGCAAATGCATATCCGGCAATGGTGCTTACAGATAAAACAAGACAAACAATATACAAGGTAACCAAGGCCGTATTCATATACCAATTCAGAAATGGAAATTCTGTCATCGCCGTGATATAATTGCTTACATTGATCTTGGAGGGTATCCATTCAATTGGCATTTTGAACACTTCACTTTCGTACTTTAGCGAAGCTGACATCATCCAGGCCAATGGAAAAACCATCAAGACACCAAACACAGCTAACATTAACGTTAAAATGAGCATGGAAAGCCCTTCCCTGCGAATATTCATGACCTTCCCTCCCTACACATATTTCACCCAGTATTTTTGCCCAATCCACTGAATCATCGTAATGATGACAACCATAATGAAGAACAACCAGGATACCGCTGAAGCATAGCCCATATTGTATTGTTTGAATGCGGTATCATAAATATGAAAGACCATAGTTACCGTTGAAGTACCCGGTCCGCCATTAGTCATCACCATTACTTCAGCGAAAATCTGGAATGAAGAAATCACAGAAGTAATAACCAGAAAAAATGTAGTTGGTGAAATCATGGGCACGGTGATCTTGAAAAACTGTTGCAGTTTATTGGCGCCGTCGATGGATGCCGCCTCATAATAAGTGCGGGAAATCCCTTGTAGCCCAGCCAAAAAGATCACGATACAATAACCAACATTTTTCCAGATCCAGAATAATGCAATCGTAGGCAAGGCCCATTTCACGCTAGTTGACCATCCAGGTACTGGATCGACACCAAGGGATTGCAATAATGCATTGACTGGTCCAAATTCGGGATGAAAGATAGCCGAAAAAACTAGAGCTGCTGCAGTAATTGTCGTGATATACGGCACAAAGTACATCGCTCTCAGCACGCCTCTACCCATGATTTTCGTATTGAGCAAAGAAGCGATTACCAAAGCCAGAAACAATAAAATTGGGACTGCCATGATCACAATCAAGATGTTGTTGACAAAACCTATTCGAAAATATTCATTATCAAAAGCCTCTTTATAATTTTCAAGACCAATAAATGTAGATCCTTCAGCCCCTTTGAACATGTTCCAATCCATGAAGCTTATATATAAAGAGTTAAACAGTGGATAAGCCATAAATAACATGAATCCGATAAATGCAGGCAAAATAAAGGAATACCCGACCAAATTGTCTCTAAGCGTGATCTTTCTTTTTGTTTTCATATTCTCCTCCCTTTTTTCTTCAACAAGAGCCTAAATCTCCGGTGTACCGATGTTCCAATGAATATTTGATTTAGTAATCACACGATACATATGATTAACAATGTCGCGATAGCCTTCCAGCTTATACTTCTCGTAAGCTTAATGGTCCCAGACATTTTTCCTCCGGATCGTGATTCAAGTCATATTATTCACCATATTCATTATTTATATAATGAACCGTTTTGACTCCGCATCGAATCTCCCCGTTGATATACCTTGCTTTCATATTTTCGCTGGAATTGGATCCTGCGCCGCTTCCAGATAAGTTTCAACACTATCGATATCGTTGACTTCATCGGCACCTGGAAACCTTTACAGCATTTGATCGGCGGTTGCACAAACATCTGCATACACATGCCTTGCATGGAACGAACATTCGACAACATTTGCTGTTGCTGTCATCATCATTCCTAGTTGCGCCTTAAAAACCGTTAATATTATGTTTGCACCCCCCTATTTAACTATATATATAACAATGTTTTGTATTTAAACAATAAACGACAGCGCTTACATTGTCAATTATTTTTTATACAATACTATATATATAATAATTGACTATATTTAAAATTAGATGTATGTTTAATTTAATACTATTTAAATAAGGAGTGATTCACTTGCAAACAAACAAACGACCACACGTTTTTTTTCTAATGTGCGATGAGCTCAGAGCAGACAGTCTTGGTTATATGGGAAACTCCATTGTGAAAACCCCTCATCTTGACAACCTGTCTAAAGATGCCGTCATATTTGAGAACGCCTATACCAATTGCCCGATGTGCGTACCTGCCAGAGCAAGCATGATGACAGGCAGAAATCCGATCAGCAATGGTGTTTTGGATAATGCGATGCTTATGATTGACGATGAAAAGCCTCTTCCTGATTTACTTCGCCAAAACGGTTATACAACAACGCTCTTTGGTAAGCTTCATGTTCATCGCTCCGCTGAAGAAATTGGGTTCGAGGAATTTCAAAGTGGATATGGCGATCCTTATACAAGTTTTCTCGGCATTAAAGATCCCGAAATGCGAAAAAAGTCCAGCTACAAAAAAAATGAAGGAGATATTCCTTTAGTTATCCACGGAGAAAGCCCAACCCATCCCGATCAAACACCATGCTCTCGGTTAACAGAAGATTATATTCGTCGCATATCAGAAATTCCGGGAAGTGATAAACCGATATTCCATCATCTATCCTTGCATGACCCACATACACCATACATGCCAACAAAACCATACTCTGAAATGTATGATCCAGCACAAATGCCGCTTCCGCCAAACGCAGGCAGATCACTCGATGATAAACCGATCACCCATCGGTATTTTCACAAAGTGCGTGGCTTTGACAAACTGACCGAAGAAGATTACCGTAAAAGCTTAGCCAGCTATTATGGATTGGTCACCCATGTTGATGATCGCATTGGAAAAGTGATCGCCAGATTGAAGGAACTGGAGCTTTATGATGACTCCTTGATTATCTTCACCTCAGATCATGGCTCGATGATGGGGGAGCATGGTTTCGTGGAGAAATGGGGACACATGTATGAGCCTGTCGTTCGAATTCCGTTATTAGTAAAGCTGCCACAAAATGTAAACGGTGGCATGCGACTCGATACGTTTGCAGAAATTATAGATATTCTGCCTACTATATTGGATGCTGCAGGAATTGCAGTACCGGAAGAGGTCCAGGGAAAAAGCTTGCTGCCCGTATGCCGCGGTGAATCGAAGGAGCATCGAACAGAAGCCCATAGCCAATACTTCTGTGGTTCTCTTCACAGAGAGCCAGCACTTATGATCCGCGATCACCAATGGAAGCTGACAATCTATCCGGAGCAAGAATCGATCCATGAGAAGCTTTATGGAGACCATTACTTGAAATACTCATCGTTCTTCGACCTGCCACTAGTAGAAGGAGAGCTTTACGATTTGCTCAGCGACCCTTACGAGCAGCATAATCTGTTCGATAATCCGAAGTATGCCGCTCAGAAGGAAGAAATGCTGTCCAAGCTTGAAAGTTGGAAGCAGAGTTTGGGAGCGCTCGCTGACTATCGCGGATTAAAGCAAGCGAATATGAATCAAGTCTATAAATTCATCCTCGATCAAGCTGACAATTGGAGTAAGGTTGCCGATACACTTCAAGCTGATGGGGGAATCACGCAATGTACGCGACAACAATAATAATATGGAAATAGGGTGAAATGATGTAAAGGAGAAGGTCCAATACGTCCTAACAACAAAAATGCTAGGGCTGTCAAGTAAGCTTCCTAAAGTAAAAAGGTTGGACGAGAAAAATCACATTTTATAAAATGTACCCAATAAGATGGACTCTTGAAAAAGATCATCTTATTGGGTCTTTTTTGTTTATCAAGAGAAATCTAGAGGGAATTGACGTTTTTATGCAGAAATCATAGGTAGGGCTTGCTGAACGAACAAAAAATCCTTATTCCACAAGGGATTTGAGCTACTTTTGTCGAATTTATCTGCAAGGAAAACATAGAAAATTGGCAAAAAACCTTGCAGATGGAGTGAGCGAACGTGTTCGTGCCGAATCGGGATATGGCAGATCTGTTGGAAAATTTCTACTTACCCTTTGGCGGGAAGCTTAATCCTGGGAATCGCTGGGTACAGCTTGCCGCACTCATCCCTTGGGATAAAGTGGAAGAGAAATACTTCCAATCCTTCTCATCGATCGGCATCGGTCAAAAAGCATATTCGGTTCGCATTGCACTCGGTGCCCTCATCATCAAGGAGCGCCTTGGTTTAAGTGATCGGGAGACCACGCTGCAGATCCAGGAAAATCCGTATTTGCAGTTTTTTCTCGGCTACAAGGAGTACGTGGACGCAGAGCCGTTTCATCATTCGCTTATGACGCATTTTCGGGAACGACTCAGCATCGAGATCCTTGCGGAGGTCAATGATTGGATTGCACAAGCGGCATTGAAAGCGGAACAAGAAGAAGCTGCAACATCTAAATCCAAGAAACCATCGAGACGAGACAACGATGACGACGACACCGGCGGTTCTCAGTTGACCATGATGGAGTCAGAGAAAGCTCTCACCATTCCCGAGGAAGTTCATGCCCCGGCTAAGAATCACCGCAACGCGACAAAACGGTTCCATGATTTGCCGCCCGCGTGCGAGCCGACAGCAAACGCCATGAATAAGGGAACCCTCATGCTGGACGCTACATGCGCACCTGCGGACATCAAATATCCAACGGATCTGGGGCTCTTGAATCATGCCCGAGAAATCCTCGAAGATATCATCGATGTGTTGCACCATCCCCATATCGGACAGATGGAAAAACCGCGAACCTACCGCAAGCAAGCCCGAAAAGCGTTCCTGGGCGTCTCCAAACAACGCAAAGCGTCAGGCAAAGTGATTCGAAAAGCCGTTAAGAAGCAACTCGGCTATGTGGGCAGAGATTTGCGAATCATTGAAGAACTCATAAAGCACACGCCGCTTGCGGTACTGTGCAAAAGACAATATCGCTTGCTTCTCGTGATCTCGGAGCTATACCGGCAGCAGCGTGACATGATGGAGAACAAGACGCATACCGTACCGGATCGCATTGTGAGCATCGAACAGCCGCATGTTCGTCCGATCGTCCGCGGCAAAGCCGGCGCTAACGTGGAATTCGGCGCTAAAATCGCCGCCAGTCTGGTTGATGGCTACGCCTGGATCGAAACGGCTGGGTGGGACAGCTTCAACGAGGCGACCACGCTGCAGGATTCGGTGGAAGCGTACAAACAGCGGTTCGGATATTTTCCCGCCGTCATTCTGGCCGACAAGATCTACCGCAATCGCGATAACCTGAACTACTGCAAGGAACGTGGGATTCGTCTTAGCGGACCGAAGCTTGGCAGGCCATCCAAAGAACAACGTGACGCCGATGATCGAAAGCAAGAGAAGCAAGACGCTGCACAGCGCAATGCGATCGAAGGAAAGTTCGGCGAAGGCAAACGCAAGTTGGGTTTGGGCCGAATTTGCGCCCGCGGTGCTCATACAAGTTTAACTGTCATCGCTATCCAGTTTCTGGTTATGAACCTGGAACGGCGACTGCGGGTTCTTTTTTTCTCTTTTTTCAGATTCATTGCGTTCCGTCCGATTTTTTGCATGAAAACTGCAAAGAAAATCACGGTCTAGGCTCATGCGTTGCGAGCAGCTTAAATTGATCTTGTTCAGCAAGCCCTAGGTATATCCCAATTCTAATTTTTCACCACAGGGGTGCCTATGATGAAATTCCAATTTAAACAATCCAAAGAACTTCTTTTAACAACTCATGCAGGTCTAGCTTCGGTTGGGGTGTTGCTTGCTCATACAGATTTAACCAAGCGCTTAAACAAATCCAAGCTCAAAGGGATGGAGTTTCCCCTTCATTCTCATGGTGATGTGATGAAAAGCTATCTTGGGCTGCTTCGTCAACGATTAGATGCTGCTGCCCAAACACTTGATGTCAACTGGAACGAGGTATTATTGCAAGAATCTGCAACATTAATTCGTAAAATCGATGCTACGGTCACGAATGTTGAAGCTGGTGAATATCGCTACATTCCTTTGGACATTGATATTTCGCCCTTTGACAATTCAGGTACGAAAAAAGAAGATGTTTCGCGCACGTATAAAGGTGTCGATGGTTACGCACCAATCTTTTCCTATCTCGGACAGGAAGGGGATGCTGTCAATACGGAATTACGAGAAGGAAGTACACATAGTCAAAATGGTGCTGCATGCAGGCGTATTCGCCTACAATCTCCTACGAATTATAGGACAAGAAAGCTTGAAAGAACAGGATTCACCAATAAGAAACAATGTGAAACGTCGACGAATTCGCACCGTTATTCAGAACATCATTTACATTGCAGCACGCGTATCCCGTCATGCTAGAAAGACCTCTTTGAACTTCGGCTACGCCAGCCCATGGTTTTCCGTAGTCAGGGGGCTTTACCAAGCCTTCAGTTTCTAACGTTGAGTATTTTAAAATGAAAAAATTGCTGAGAAGCCATTCCGTCCATCGGCCATGGCTGTTTTGTGCTGGGCTGAAAATGTAAAGTCAACGATCATCACACACTCTGCAAGAAATTCACCAATGTAACGAAAATAAATGAATCATCTCAAAACAAAATTCCATAATATTGCTGGGCTGGAACCTAGCAAACTAGGTGTGTCACGGATTCAGGTAACAATTAGGCGTAGTTCAATAAAGAAAAGCCTTGTAGACAGAATAATTTATAGTTTGTAAAATTAATGTATAAACGAAGAAGCATTTCTATATATATTGAAACTTTTTTGTAAAAGTTTATTAATCTAGCAAAAGGCATAGAGGTAATGAATGTTATCGACAATTAACATATGAATAACGAGTTGATAAAATTTGAATTTAAGCTTTTCCAAATGAAGGGTACTTCACAGAAATCATTTAGATTAGGGCAACTGTATTTTACAATGAACAGCAACCCTAATAATGGAAATAACTTAAAGGAGTTAAGCGATGAATATATATGTACATGATAAAAGGAGATCCTTCAAAAGTGTATTGTTCGAGCAATTTCTTAAACTATTAAATACCAAAAAGATGTTTAAGAGCGTAGAAAATATGAAGAAAGCCTTAGAACAAAGGGCTGTAGAAAATAGCAAGCCGTATACAATCGAGAAAGTAAAGTTGAAAAGTTCGATAGTGGAAGGCTCCTTTGAAGATATGCAAATATTTACACTAAATGATCAATCCTCTTCAAAGCAAAAAGTGGTTCTCTATCTTCATGGTGGTGCATATACGAACCAGCCTCTAAGTTTCCACTGGAAGTTCATAGATAAGATCGCCCAAGCATTAAATGCGAAAATCATCGCCCCCATATATCCAAAGTTACCGCATTCCAACTATCAACATACATATCCCAATCTCATTCATTTATACAAAACAATCCTGGCTTCTGTCGTAGATCCACAGCAAATCATCGTCATGGGGGATTCGGCAGGGGGAAATTTATCCCTTGGTTTAGCGCAGTATTTAAAACAACAGGATATCCCTCAACCAAAGGAAATCATTTTACTCTCTGGTAATGTCGATATGGTACTCGATCATCCAGATATACCAAAGTATGAACGGGTCGATCCGATGCTAGCATTGGCCGGCTTTGATGTCGTTCGGCGTATGTGGGCAGCGGATAAAACTCTAGATGATCCAATTATCAGTCCGATGTACGGTGATTTTCATGGAATTGCTAGAATCACACAATTTATTGGTACCCACGAAGCCCTATATCCAGATGCGATTCGCTTTGCCAGGAAGTTGCACGATCAAGGGATTGAACAGCAAACCTTTGTATATCCAAAAATGAATCATGTCTTTGTCCTCTTTCCGATTCCTGAAGCTAGCGATGCATTTCAAAAAATAATACATATTATTACGGATGGTGAAGGCAATTCCAACTGTTTGAACCGATAAGTTTATGCGTTAATGGTGAGCCTACGATACATACCGCAAAGAGTTGGTTGTATACCGCGTGCTAGGTGGTGCCAAACAAAATCGGAATGTTTAAGTATTGTTTCACCCAACAGAAAAACACTTCGATCATCCAACGCTCTTGATACATCTCGGCAATCTTTTCTGCCGATGTCTCAAGGACGTTCGTGACGAATTTCTTAGACGGACGAGCCATCGCTAATGCAGAAGCGAGCAAGACAATGGCGTTTAAGTATTGATGTGTTGTCACCTTCTGAATACCCCAAACGTGCATGGCGTCTGCGGTCAGATACGTTTTCAATCGGGAGTTACATCGTTCTACGCTGGTTCTTTCGTTATACAGTTCCTTCCAGCGATTGGTGTCCCGATGTGGGCTTGAGTAGCGTCGTACATCGCTTTTCGTATCGACTTTGATGACCATGCCATAATTGGAAGCTGAACATGAAGCCATTCCCAGTGGACAGTCCACCTTGCCTGTGGCATGAGGACAGCGAAACTTCAGGTAATCGCCATTGGCTCCCCAATAGGTCATAGCAAACCCCATTGAGCAGCAAGGCGTACCACTTGATGTCATGCCAGCAGGCGGTTTCTTCTCATTGCGAAGGTTCATTGGAATAATCGCTTGTGCCCTTACGTTCCATGCTGCTTCGTAGTTTTTCAGTTGGTCATAACCGGCATCAAGCATAAAGAACTTTACTTTCGTCTTAGCAATCACTTGAGCGATGAGGGACGGAGCCATATCGCCGTCATTGACATGAGCTGGTGTAACGGAGAGCTCCATCGATAACTCACTTGCAGTGTCCACGGCAAGATGAAGTTTATAGCCGAACCACTTCATCTTGTTGCCAAATGAGTCGAATTTTGCCCCCCAATTAGCATTACCAGTCAGCTCGCTTTTTCGTTTCGTTAGTTTCTTCTCATAGGCATGGATGGCTGCACTATTGATCACAACATGACTTCCGTCGATAATTTCTTGTTTGCATTGGGTAACCAGATCATCAAACAAGCGCTTAGCTAATCCTTTGCTGGTTAATTCAGTGAAAACACGGCTTAATGTAGCGATAGACGGAGCTTTACGATCGAGTGGAAGCCCACATTGATAACGAAATAGAAGATCCACCTCCAAACGATGCTGTAGCCTCGTAAAGGTATCGATATTTTCAAGCGGTGCAGCAAGCAATGCACGAAGAATCCCCTGCCTACAGTGTTCATCTGCCCCTCGGGGGGAACGACTTCTCAATTCCTTGGCGTAAGGACGTAAGTTCAAGGCACTGAAAAAGATAGGCAAACATTCCTTAGATTCAAGTTTTTGTAGTTCATCAAAGGAAAATAGACTTTCTTGGAGAATATACATAGTGACTTCACTTCCTATCGGAGTTTTTTGGTTTGGTCACTAGAAAACTTCCCCATATTAGAGTGAAGTTCCTTTTTTATGTTTGAAACCCCTTGTAGATCAAGGGCTTAGATTAATGCAAAATGCTCATTTAAAAAATGAATTCCGAGCGTCCTGCTTTCGTAGTACACTCGGAATTTTTGGTTTAGGTAGGTTTTGTCCCAGCCTCAATTTTAATTTTCCTAGCTTGTTCAATGCTCCTCATTAAACTTGCCAGATGCGCCTTGGCAATACTTCTTCGGTTTCGATCAAGCTATCCAACAGTTGTAGCTGCAGTTGAACACGCAATTCCGGAAACTTATCCCATAAGTTATTCAGCTCATCCGGGTCTGTTTGATGATCGTACAACTCACCGTATTGGGCTGACGGAATGTAGCTCAACCTGTAGCGGTCGGTCACAATCGTTTTCATATGCCATTCTTCTCTTCCTTTATTGATGACCAACTCTTCTTTCTCAAGTTGAATGTTGAGATGATACGGTTCGTGCCGATGTTCAATCAGTGCATAATCCCTCACTTTGTCTTGTTCACCTGCCAAAACACTGCGCAACGACGTTCCTTGCACACCATATGGAATTTCTGCCCCTGCTGCATCAAGCAATGTCGGCATAACATCAATTAGACTGGCCACATTGGACACACGTCTGCCACTTACTGTCGTACCCGGCCACTTGATCATCAAAGGAATGCGCGTTAACCCTCTTGCATGGACCGCTCCCTTCAACCATAGTCCATGATCACCAAGCCACTCCCCATGATCAGAAGTAAATACGATAATCGTGTTGTCTGCCAGTCCCTCTTCCTCTAGTGTCTTCATCAAGCGACCAATACAATCATCGATCATACTAACGCAGCCATAATAATGCGCAATAATTTCCCGAACCTTCTCCTCGCGAATATCCTTCCATTTTCCTCGATTCAAATAATATTGTACATGCTCTGGCGGTTCACTTCCCCACTCTCCATCGCGACCCACAGGCAAGAGAATCTCCTGCGGGTCGTACATATCACAATATGGTCTTGGCGGATTAAACGGCTCATGCGGTTCCTGATATCCAATCCACGCATAGAACGGACGATCCTTGTTTTGTTTGATGAACTCGATCGCTTTGTTTGTCGTCCATGTGGACGAATGAATCTCCAGTGGCACAGCCGACTTCCAGCTACGATATACACCATCAGATGGCTCTCCATGAATGTCCTGATCAAAGAGAGGCACCTTGTCTGGATGCTGCTCATGAACCCATAAACCGTAATGGCCGCCCATCATGCCGTAATCGCCGTGTCCCATACTCATCTGTACATGATCAAATCCGTAATAAGGCCCCTCAAATCGCTGCCAGTACGCCCAGCATTCCTCTGGCGCAACACCATTATTGATTTGCACCGACTCCGGATTGACTTTGGGATCTCCTTTGTATGGCGTAAAGTGAGCTTTACCAATTAAAGCTGTTGCGTACCCGGACTTACTTAATAAATGGGCAATGGTCTGCTCTTGCTTGCTTAGCGGGATCCCATTGCGATATAAACGGTGGGCGTGCATGTATCTGCCCGTAAGCAGTGTTGCACGTGAAGGCATACACAGCGGATGTGTACAGTGAGCATTTTCAAACAACGTACCCGATGCAGCCAGCTGATCCAGATTCGGCGTTCGTATCACTGTATTTCCATAACATCCTAACGAATCTGCCCGCTGTTGGTCTGTATGAATAAATAAAATATTCGGTCTCTCTGTTTTGTTCATCTTATCATTTCCCCTACTCCTATCTACCAATCTGCTACTGAGCCGTCATCGTCGTGGAACCATCGAGGGGAGCGCCAATTCCCTTCATACATCATGTCTTTCAACTGAATTTCATCCACTTCAATCCCTAGTCCTGGCTGATCTGACAGTTCAATATATCCTTCGTTGACCTCAAACGGCTTCTTCAAGTACCCCTCCCCTAATGTCACATGCTCCTGAGCCACGAAGTTGGCGGCATGAGCGGAAACCTGAAGACTGGCTGCCAGGTTGATCGGGCCTAACGGATTGTGCGGCGCAAAACCGGCATAATACACTTCCGCCATCGCTGCAATGCGTCTTCCCTCGGAAATGCCTCCGCAATGTGCAAGATCAGGCTGCACGATTGCCGCAGCTTGTTTTTCCAGTAATTCCCGAAATCCCCATTTCGTATATAAACGTTCGCCTGTTGCAATCGGAATGGATGTAGAACGAGCAACAGTTACCATCGCGTCCACATTTTCAGGCAAACAAGGCTCTTCAATAAACAATAGATCAAGCTTCTCAAACCGTTTGGCCAGTTGGATCGCAAATGTCGGACTAACCCTCCCATGGAAATCAATGGCAAAGTCGATATGCGGACCAATCGCCTCACGAATGGCTTCCATTCGTTCTACTTGAGCAGAAATAAATGCCGGACCTTCCACAAAACGCGGCTTGGCTTCTAAACCTGCTTTGACCATCGTGAATCCTTCTGCCACTGCCTGTTTGGCGCTTTGCACCGCTTCTTCCGTTGTATCCCCAATCACATGCTTATACATGCGTATGCGACTTCGCACGGAACCGCCAAGAAGTTGATAGACTGGCACGTTTAACGACTTGCCTAGTATGTCCCACAGTGCCTGATCCACACCGCTTATCGCGCTGCACAGAACAGGACCGCCCCGATAGAACAAACCTCGGTACATCGCTTGCCACAAAAATTCAATCCTTGTTGGATCCTCCCCGATTAAAAACTCCTTCAACTCTTGAAGCGCCGTCTCTACCGTACGAGACATTCCTTCCACAACGGCTTCTCCCCAACCGGTGATCCCTTCATCTGTTGATATTTTTACAAAGGTGAATCTTGGCTTTACATGTAACACATTTACCGCTGTAATTTTCATCCTGCATTCATTCCTTTCCCATCATTAACCTTTCACTACGTCGGAATGGTCCTCGTTAAAATATCTCTGGCAAAATAAGAAAACAATAATGATTGGCACTAATGTAATCATAGCACCAGCAGCCAGTGCAGTCCGATCAGAGGAATACTCTCCGAAAAAGGCATACATGCCAATTCCAAACATTCTTAGTTCGGGAGCAGAAATGAGCAATACCAACAATAGAACCGTTAAGATTACAATTGTAGTGTTCAGAAAAAACACATCAAACTTCGCCACGTTCTATGCAAGGATCACATTACCGAATGTAAACTCTTTGGGAATCAAATGTCGCCCATCAACAAATGCATTTCTGATTCAATACAGCATAGTCGGCTCGGTATTAAACTACAGTGTTTTCCCTTCTAGTTGATGCGGTTCTATCAATTACCGTTCGTTCCCTCTCAATTGCTCTCGACCCATGACAACGCTGAGCAGACGGACATATCGCACGACAAGTTGTCCTAGCGCATTTATGAGTTTTATCCATGGACTTTTTGAAGTTCTCCTCCAACATATTGGTTGTATCCGACATTTTGACATCACCTATTCCATTAAAAAGTTATTTAATATTGCTTATAATACGTGATATTTATGCTTCTGTATTTGAACTTTCAAGTCTAATAGTTGAATTATTCCGACCTGAATATGATACGGTGACTGTGTCAGACAACATCGTCTATTCCTTCTACTTGAACCTTCGAATAAAATGGCATACTATAGAACTATTAATCCACTTTAGTTTGGAGGATATTTCATAGTCATGAAAAACAAAAAGTACAAAGCTCCCGCAGCCGAGAAGGTGCTGGATATTTTAGAACTTATGGCCAGAGAGAATAAGCCGTTCTCGGTCACCGAGATCAGCAATACGTTATCTATTACGACAAATTCCGTCTTTCGGATATTGAAGGAGCTTGAAGAAAAAAGGTATATTCAGAAGAAGGAAACGGACAGCACTTATCAATTAACCGGCAAGCTGTACTATCTTGGCAGCTCTATCGCCAACAGGATTACACTAAAACAGGTTGCAGAGCCTTCAATGCGCGCCCTTCGAGACGAGACAAGGGAAACGACCCTGCTAACGAAACCTGGATCGTTTGGCACAACGCTTGTGCTCGACCAACTTGAAAGTCTGGAACCTATCAAGTTTCTTTCAACTGTCGGGTTGGAATACCCCTCCCATACCTCAGCCTTAGGCAAAGCGATGCTGGCTTTTAGTCCGGACCAACTGGAGCTTTATCTGGCTCATCACGATCTCCAGCCCGCAACGTCCGCTTCTATAACCGACCCATCGAAGCTTAGAGATGAAATTGCACAGATTCGAATACAGGGCTACGCTCTTGATATGGAAGAGTCTTGTGAAGGACTACGTTGCATCGGTGTGCCTATTATAAATGCGACCGGCCAGCTTGAAGGAGCTATCGGTGTGTCCGGTCCAATCTTCCGCATGTCAAAGAAGACGATTGACCGGTATATTCAGCTCGCCTTGCAGTATTCACAAGTCATCTCCGAGCAGCTTGGCTACAGGAGGCCCTAATGGATAACGGGGAGGATCGTCCATCCTGCTATTACTTGAGCTTATGTTTATACTCCACAAAACCGTACACCACAACCAAACGCAAGGAAGCCCTGAGGAATAATTCGAGCTTCCTTGCGTTACATCCATCTGTTATTATTCGAAAATGACGCCGATCGCTTCTTGCGCACAGCCGGTATAAATACTGGAATACTTCATTTCAGCAACCAACATTCCTTCATGCACACTTCTTCTTGCATAATCCAGCTTGCCGTATACATGGATAGAGCTCTGAATAGTTAGAGTGACGAAGCTCTGAAGCTTTATTCCGCTTGGAATTACAAAGGATTCATCAAAGGTAACGGAAGTACTCACTTGAACCATTGTATTAGCATCTGCCAACTTAATTTTTGTTGAATCTCCACTTCCATTTATTATTCGTCTTCTTTCATAATTGGAGCAATCTGCAGCTTGAAGGCAAACTGTTTGTCACTCAGCTGATAGGGTTCCAACAGATCTGTTCCACAGGAGCTGGAGCCAATGCCGTTCATGCGATGATCGAGATGAACAATCGTCTCTTTTCTCCGCTTCAGCTCATGTGTATGCATAGCTGAAGTCAAATCCTCCGGTGTATAATGCAAGGCTTGGAAGGAATATTCGCTCCCTGGGCTCGTAAACCTTAACCCCATGCCAAGCGCATTACTTACCGTAGCCCACTCTGTACCATAACGCGAACCGTTCTCTTGCGGCACAACATAGGAGTGATACATCTCATCCACGGTCAGGGTATACTTCCCTTTCCTTACACTTCGACGCTTATCGATGTAGCTCTCATGTGGACCGTAACCGAAGTACTCTACCTCCTCATTGCCTGACGGCATAATCCACTGCAAACCGATACGCGGCAGATAAGGCAGCTCCTCACGAACCTTCATTTCGGTTGCAACCGTAATGACACCTTCTCCATCAACCTCCCATATCGCAAGTCCTCTCAAGATCGGAAGCTTAATGTAGCCGCCAAGAGAGAATTCTACTTCGAATCTAACCTTGTCAATTGAAGCTTGTGTCATCTCGGAGCGGTAAATCTTTGTTTCAATACGATCATAGCCTTCCTGTTTCCATAACATCTTGATCTTGCGATCGTTATCTACAGGAGCTCGCCAGATATGAAATTTCGGCATGCCTTGCAACAGAGGTACTCCATGTTTGGTCACTTGTGTGAACGCGCCCGCCTGCAGATCGAACACATGGAGGAAATCGAAACCTTCTATCCACACTTCCGCTCCATATGTTTTGACCGTCAGAGTTGATTTCCATGCAACAGTTGACTCTTGATTCTCACACAAGTGAGCCGCTGGCAGCTCGAACTGCTCGCTAGTTATCTCATAACCAGCAGCCGCCCAGCGTGTATCGTTTCGCTGCATAACCGTTACATGCAAGAACCAACGTCCGCTGGCAGCTGGAGATGAATAAGGTACCTCAATGATCTCGGACTGCTTGGGAGCGGTATGAAGAAGAGGCAGCTGCCCCTGCTCGATCGTTTCGCCGTCGCATTCAACTTTCCAAGCAATGACACATTCGGACAGGTCCACGAAATCATACCTATTGGTGACACGAAGCAGCCCCTTCGACACATCCTCCGCCTCCAGCAGCACAGGTGCAATAACCTTTTTCAGCTCCAGCAGATTGGTATGCGGAATACGGTCAGGGCTGACAAGTCCATCGATACAGAAGTTCCCGTCATTCGGCATATCGCCAAAATCCCCGCCATAGGCGAAGAAGATCTCTCCCTCTGAAGACACACTCTTAATCCCGTGATCACACCATTCCCATACGCAGCCACCCATAAGCTTCGAATACTTGTAGATGACATCCCAGTAGTCTTGCAAGTCTCCGCAGCTATTGCCCATGGCATGGCTGTATTCACACTGGAGCAGAGGTTTATTCAGACTCTCATCGGTAGCATAGTCCAGAAGTTCCTGAACCGTTGCATACATTCGACTATTGACATCAAGGCAATCCGTATCGGGATGCCCGTTATACTTTAGTGCTGCCCCTTCATAATGAATCAATCTGGACGAATCCCTTTCTTTGGTCCATCTGGCCATCGTAATGTGGTTGATGCCATAGCCTGATTCATTGCCCAAAGACCACATGATGACGCTCGCATGGTTTTTATCTCGTTCGACCATCCTTATCGCATGCTCCAAGAAAGCTTTCTCCCAAGTCGGATTTTTAGCCAGCATATGATAGTCTCCCGCATGCAGTACACCATGAGACTCCAGATCCGCCTCATCTATGACATAGAAACCCAGTTCATCGCATAGATCAAGGAAGCGGGGATCATTCGGATAATGAGATGTTCTTATTGTGTTCACATTATGACGTTTCATCAGATACAGATCCTGAATCATATGATTGAGAGGTATCGTCTGTCCAAGCTCAGGATGCGAATCATGTCGGTTAACACCCTTCAGCTTCACCGCTTGCCCGTTTATAAGGAACACGCCGTCCTGAACCTCTATTTTCCGCATACCAACTCTGAAATGCAGTACCTCACCGCCGCCGCAGACGAACAAACTGTAAAGGTAAGGACGTTCAGCATTCCAAAGCTTTGGTTGCTCGACAGCTAGATTGAACGTGGCGGAACCATCAACTGTCCCCGAAGCTTCTCCCCGCTTCACCCCGTCAGCGTCTACCAACTGAATCGATACCTCTACGGAACCGACCGTGTCAATCGTACATTGCAGCACGGACTTATCGAAACTGTCCGAAAGTTCTGTCTGATAGAATACATCACGAATTCTACACTCGCTGCGGGCCAGCAAATAAACATCCCGGAATATGCCCGAATACCGCCATGCGTCTTGATCCTCCAGATAGGAGCCATCAGACCACTTCAGCACCATAACGGCCATTCTGTTACTTCCACTGCGGAGATAGGGCGATAGGTCGAACTCTGCAGGCATACGACTTCCTTGACTATAACCGACAAAGGAACCATTCACCCACAGATAAAAGCAAGAATTGACACCCTCGAAAACCACGTACTTCTTCTTGTGCAGCCACTCCTCGCGAACCCGGAAGTCCCGGATATACAACCCTGCCGGATTGCGATCGGGTACGAATGGAGGGTCACAAGGGAAAGGATAATTGACATTGGAATAATGCATCTGATCGTAGCCGTTCGTCTGCCAGCAGGAAGGTACAATCAGATTATCCCATCCGCTGACATCGACACCGTCTTCATAGAAAGCTTCCTTCACCTCATGCACGCTCTTGTAATAGCGAAATTTCCATTGTCCGTTTAACGTTTGATAGAAGGGCGAGTGTGCGCGCTTGGCCAACTTCGCCGAGCGATCATCGGCATATGGAATATAATGAGCACGCGGCTCCTCTCGATTCACATGCAGGACATCAAGATCGTCCCAATATTTCGTTACTTGCAACATGTCTTTTCCACCTCATTTGAATCTTGAAATACAGCTGTTATAAATGTAACCTGGATGACAAACTCTAGGTTACTATTCATCCACACTAACTTTTACTTTGCCTGGCAAAAATCATAATACTTTTGATAAATAGCTACATACTTACCAATGTTCATCTTCTTCAGTTGAGCGATATAGTTTTCCCAATACTATAAAACGCTTTCACCTAGGTGCTCATTAATCTTATAAAGCGAAATCCTTGAGTACAATCAGCGAGTTTTGTACCCATATGCTAAATATAAAAACCGTCCGAATTCGCTTTTACTCCAATGGTTTCGGGCATTTTTCGCTTATTGCGGCAGTCTTTCGTGCTGTTTCTGCATACGCTTTCGATACTCTCCTGGCGTTAATTGAAGCTCCGACTTGAACTTTCGAATGAAGCTTGATGGATCGCTATAGCCTATACGTTGAACAATCTCCGTTACCGTGAGCTTCGTCTCAATTAATAGCCGCTTCGCTTCATCAATTCGAATACCATTCAAATATTCCAATACAGTTCGACCAGTGTGCTCCTTGAAATACCGAGAAAGATAGGATGAAGATTGCGAGAAATGATTGGCCATGCTTTGAATGCTGAATTGTGAATCCGAATACTTGTCATGCAGCAGCTCTATAATTTGGTGAAGCAACACGTTGTCCTCCAGCTTCTTTTCTTTCTCAAGCATCGGGGTGATCTCATCTAGTGTTGTCCATACAATCGCATCCATCTGCCGATAAGAAGTGCATTGGGTAAGCTCAATAATATCGGGATATGAAATTGATACGCCCTGATGAATGTTTTCATTGGAGACGGCTTTGAGAATGGTATGAATAAGGTCGAAATAGATATATTTGGCGGACAGCAAGGACTTACTTCGCGCTCGGATCTGCTTCAGCATACCTCCCAGATAGCATCTTACCTGCTCGAGGTCTCCTTCGCGTATATGGAAGCTGAGCATCTCCAGCTCTCTCGCAGGGTATGCGGAGAATTTATCCTCTCTGGACGT
The DNA here is from genome assembly GCF_047200555.1 of Paenibacillus sp. MB22_1. Classification (NCBI taxonomy): domain Bacteria; kingdom Bacillati; phylum Bacillota; class Bacilli; order Caryophanales; family Paenibacillaceae; genus Paenibacillus; species Paenibacillus sp. MB22_1. The sequence continues at coordinate 358,314 of NZ_JBLADV010000001.1, read as the reverse complement.
CAGTTGATCTGGCAAAATGACGCGATCGCTCCCTACTATTAGATGAAATTGAAGCGCTGTCAGAGCGTTAATATAGGATTTTGGTAGATCGATAAGTTCATTGCATACTTCACCGACTCCAATGGTCCAGGCCATGCCTGTCGCATCATCCAGTTGCTTATGCCATACAGACCAAGCCTCATGTTCACTCACTGCTTGAATCCATATCCAGCGATGAAGCTGTATGGTCTCAACCTGATACATGTCAATCTCATCAGAAACAATCATTCTCCATGGGCATGACAAGGCTGCCAAGGCATTCGTTGAATCAGTTCTATCGCATGGATGCGCTTCCATACAGACGACTCTGTACTCTCCACGGAGACGAATCCCTAACTCCTCACAAGATTGGCGAAAATCCTCCTCATTTCCCGTCTGTCCTTGCAGCAGTTGGGTCAGCAATTGCTGTCTGCGCGCTGCTTTGCTTAGCTCTACCTCTTTCTCTAAGGTAAGACTCCGATTGCTCATATAATCGAATGCCGACCGAAGCTTGTCGAGTCCTTGATATGAATTCCACTCCGTCAAACGTAACTTCTCGTCCACAATGCCAATCAATCTGCGCAACGGATTATAATGAACATGCATGTTGATATAGATGATACTGGAGCCAATAATAAGAATAAGCAGCAATACAATCGTCGCTTTATATTTCAGTTCATTAACAGGTTTCATAAGCTGTGTTTCCGAAACGACAGTTATATACGTCCAGCCGCTGGAAGGGGATGTGATTCTCGATACATAATAGGGTTCACCACCAAGTTGTCTGATCCCGTTTAACTCCAACTCTGAATGAAGCAGTTCCTTTGGCAAATCTATTTTATTGGACAACGAAGTGATAAGCTGGCCATACTGGTCCACAATATATACATTACTTTTCTCATATGGAAGGAAGGACTCCAGCATCCGTCTTATTTCCTTTTCTTTGATGAGATAGATCAGTATGCCCTTCGTTTCATTAAAAGAACCAACCTTCGGAACTGGAACGGTATAAGAAATATACAGATCCTTGGATGCATCAAGTTCTCCTTCCATGAAACCAGCAGCCTGAACATGAATCTCAGATGTCTTCAGCATCTCCTCAAATTGTCCGTAATCCAGTTGCTCCATCAAATATATATGATGGAACACAGGTAAGAGATATGTGCTCTTCGACGAAATGAGCAATGGTATCCCATGTGCCTTATATGCGACCTCAGTAAAGAAAGTATTCGCTTCAGCATAGAGACTGATCTTCTCTTTCGCCTCATAGACAGCATAAGCTTGCCCAAGATGATCCGGATCGAATTCTCGTTTGTTCGACAACTGGATGGCAATATTCTTCATTTCCAACAACTGACTATCCATCGTATCTCTGACTTGCTCCAACATACTATGATTGGATTGGAGCACTTGCGTCTGAAGCATCCCCACAAAGTATTGATAAACAAAAAAACCGGTAACAAGAATTGGAAGTATAAGTAAGAGTGCGTAGGAAAACAAATATCTATAGAACAAGGACAACTTACCCAGCTTCATTCTCATACTATTGCTGCTCCTTTACTTGAAAACTTGAATCACAAGTATCGATTCGAGAGCGGTTCTAGTAATTTCACATAATTATTTTGCATTCGCACAATATCCCTTAAAAACAATCATATCCAATAAGGGAAACCCTCTTACTGGATATGATGTCATTCTTACCTATTGGTCCTACAAAATAAGCTAAATGTCTGGTGTCCCCACATTCCATGGAATATCAGATTTCGGTATGGCCCGGTACATATGATTAACAATGATGCGATAGCCTTCGAGCTTGTGCTCGGTATACTCCGGATCATTCCACAGGTTGTGGCTCTCTTGAGGATCCTTGTTCAAATCGTACAGCTCACCGTAGCTGCGATCCAAATAATGAACCGTTTTGATTCCTTGATGTATACACCCTCTAATGGAACCAGCCTCCATGTAGATCGCATCCCGCACCTTCTTCTGTTTACTATCGTCCCAGTAGCAAGTATACGGATAATTGGAGAGGCTTGCGGGCACTTCTGCCCCCGCAACCTCAAGACAAGTTGCCGCTATGTCAATATTCAACACATCATCCTTCACTTCAAAACCAGAAAATCCTTGAATCGGTGGTTTTATGAAAAGTGGTACGCGCATCAAGCTATCAGAGAGACATTGCAATTTCTCCACCATGCCGAAGTCCCCCATGAAATCCCCATGATCAGAAGTATAGATGATTAACGTATTGTCATATAAATTGTTTTCCTTCATAATGCGGATAAGCTCTCCAACTTTTTGATCGATCAAACTTATATTTGCATAATAGGAGCGTTTTGTCTTCTTGAATGTCTCTTCAGAGAAATGCTTGAGATAAATATCTGCATAAGAACCCATCTGCTTGAAGTGCGGTGGCTTCTCATCCAAATCAGCGTAGCTTGTTTTAGGAACCGAAAGCTTCTCGTAATCATAGAGCTCCGCAAATTCTGTTCCTTCGCAGTCGTAAGGATGATGTGGTCCGGAGAACGATAAGGTGAGGAACCACGGCTTGTCGCCCTCATCCTCGGCAGCACCCTTCTTCTTCATCCATGCCTTGCCAAGTTCACCAATATAATCATCCAGATGATACTTGGTATCCACCTCCCACGTGCCTCCGCTAATTAACGTTTTGCTCATCACACGCTTTCTATCAATTCCATTATCTGTCAAATAATCTAAATATGGCTGAATCGTATCATCCGGGTACAAGGCGCTATGTCCGTCAATAATCATCTCTTCATCATATCCCCGCTTAATGGGCGAGCCAGCAAAATGCTGTTTGCCAATAACTGCCGTATGATAGCCCGCTTCCTGCAAACGTGACATAAAGGTTGTCTCGTGAGCCGGAAGGTGAGTGATAAAGGTCGGACACTCACACTCCGAAGGAAATTTTCCCGTCATGATAGCCGCTCTGGATGGCACACACGATGGATTTGCGCAGCGAGCATTAGAGAAAAACACACTGTCTGCAATTAGTTGATCCATATGTGGCGTCACGACCTCCGGATTGATGCATGAAAAGGTATCATTCCGTTGCTGATCGGTCATTAGAAACAGAATATTCGGTTTGTTACTCTCAGACATTACACTTTCTCCTTCCGAATCGTAATTCGTTTCACCGAATAATATTCTTCCAAGCTGTAAACAGAGCAGTCCTTGCCAATTCCGCTTTCTTTCACGCCGCCATGAGGAAGCTCCACCGAGTAATGCGGTCCATTCACGCACACGGTGCCAACCTCGAGCGAATCGGCTATATTAAGAATATCATTAATATCTGTGCCGAATACATAGGATGCAAGACCAAATTCGGTATTATTCGCCTCTTGAATAACCTGATCACGATTATTAAACGGCATGATAGGCATAACTGGGCCAAAGATTTCCTCTTGACAGATTCGCATAGCCGGCGTCACATTGGTAATTATGGTCGGCTCTAAATAGAATCCTTTACTAAATCCTTCAGGAATCCCCCCACCTGCTACAATCGTTGCTCCTTCAGCAATTGCGCTTGCCAGCAGTTCCTGAACTCTGGATCGATGATCCTCCGTTATCATCGGTCCCATCATCGCCTTAGGATCACGTCCCCATCCAAGTGTAAACTTGTTAGCCTTCTCGACGGCCTTCGCCACAAATGCCTCATATATGGATTCATGTACAAATACTCTGTTTGGCGACACACAGATCTGACCGGCATTGCCGAATTTCAAATTAATCAATTGTTCGCTTGCCGCTTCCACATCCGCATCAGCAAGAACAATGGCAGGCGCATTGCCTCCGAGCTCCAGGGAGAATCGTTTAATTGATGTCGCAGATTGCCCCACTATCGCTTTGCCAGCTGACGTCGATCCGATTAAAGTGAGCATGCGGGGGATAGTGCTCGTGTTCATCACTGACGACAGTTCAATAGTATCGCCCGTAATCAGATTAATAACACCTGCAGGAAATCCAATTTCTTCCGCGATTTGTCCGATCAGCAGAGTTGTAAGCGGTGTCAACGGAGATGGCTTAATGACACAGGTACAGCCTGATGCAAGCACAGGTCCAAGCTTATAGCCCAGATTAAGCAGCGGGAAATTCCAGGCCAAATAGCCGACGACAACGCCCACAGGCTGCCTGTTCATCAAGCTCATGAAGCCTCGATCCTCATCTTCGATAATACGGCCATGCAATCGTTTTGCTTCCTCATAGTAATACCTCAAGCATCTAGGTAGCATTTCCATATCCTCGATTGCTTGAGCAAGCGGCTTGCCCGTCTCATTCATTAGCACATCCAGAATCTTCTCTCGATTATCCTCTATAGCCCTGGCCAGACGTTCCATCCATTCTCCACGCTGCTTAAGCGAATAACCGGACCATATAGGAAAGGCTTGCTGAGCTGCTTCGAGTGCCGCTTGCGCTTGCTCCCCCGTTGCTTTAAGCAGAGTACCCACTTTTTGCTCAGTTGCCGGATTCTGTACAGTTAATGTCAAACCAAGCCCTTCGACCAAGCTACCACCAATATAATGTTTGTACATGCTTCCTCCAGCTCCATTTCATTTATAAAATGATAATATATATTTAAATGATAGCTGTGTCACTTGAGGATGTCAACGTTTTTTTAATAGCACACTAGAGTTTGCGGTAAAACACAATAGCTGGTCCGAGTATGGCAAATACTAATAGTCCCCACGTTTTCTCTTTAATAGAACTAGTGAATTCATGTGATGCGTGATAATTGGCCGAAGGTAACAACTGCCGAAATGAATCAACGCCACCCCTTTCAAGTAGTAAAAGAAGTACTAGAATTGTATGGTATAATGCATGGCTGTTTGTACCAAAATATCGATAAAATGAAGACAGAACGACAATTCAGATTTAACAGGAGGTTATATCGTGGAAAAGGATATGAGAAGAGTAAAACCATTAAATATGACCGATGTCAAATGGACCACAGGGTTCTGGGCGGATCGCTTCCATCTATGCCATGAAGAGATGATTGAATCCATGGAGAAGGCCCTTCATGTCAAGGGAAACGGCGCATATTTGCCTAACTTTGAGGTAGCTGCTGGACTCAAATCAGACCGGCATTACGGCGAGGATTGGTCCGATGGGGATTGTTATAAATTCCTTGAAGCTTGCGCACATGTTTATTCCATTACGAAGGATGCTGCGTTGGATCAAAAAATGGATAAATACATTGGCTTTATCGCCAAGGCACAAGATCCCGACGGCTATATCAGCACCAACATTCAATTGAGCCATAAGAAGCGCTGGGGACAGCGCATCTACCATGAAGATTATAACTTTGGTCATTTGCTAACTGCCGCATGCGTACATCACACAGCAACCGGCAAGTCGAACTTTCTAGATGTTGCGGTGAAGGCCGCCAATTATTTGAATGAAATCTTCAATCCGTGTCCGAAGCATCTCATCCATTATGGCTGGAATCCTTCCAATATTATGGGACTTGTAGATCTTTATCGCATTACGGGCAATGAGACGTATCTTAAGCTCGCTGATATCTTTATGACCATGAGAGGCGCAGGTTACGGCGGCGAGGATCAAAATCAGGATCGCACTCCACTACGGGAAGAGACAGAAGCAACCGGACATGCTGTAACAGCCGTCTATCTGTACGCTGGCGCTGCAGATGTATATTCTCACACGGGCGAAGAAGCAGTTATGCGCGCTCTGGAAAAGATATGGAACAACATGTACACCAAGAAGATGTATCTTACGGGCGGTATCGGTTCTATCTACAATGGTTTATCTCCAAATGGGGACAAGATATGGGAAGCATTCGGCACCGACTATCATCTGCCCAACCGCTCTGCTTATACAGAGACGTGTGCGAATATCGGTAATGCTATGTGGGCGATGCGTATGTTCAATCTAACGCAGGAGCCGAAGTATATGGATGCGTTCGAGAAGGTTGTATACAATAGCCTGCTAGGCTCCATGACACTTGACGGCCATCATTTCTGTTATACAAATCCATTGGAGACAAGAGGCGGCAAGCTATTCAACCATCATTCACCACAAACTCAACATTTCAGAACTGCAAGATGGTTCACACACACCTGTTATTGCTGCCCTCCACAGGTGCTTCGTACGATAGCCAGACTCCATCAATGGGCTTACGGACAATCGAACGATGGTTTATATATTCATCTGTATAGTGGTAATGAGTTAAATACAACACTGTCATCCGGTGAAACACTAAGCCTGACGATGAAATCTGACTTCCCTGCAGAGGAGACGATTTCGATTACGATTAACAACTCACTGAACACTGAAACGTCCATCCATCTCCGCATTCCACAGTGGGCTGATGGTGCAACGGTGAAGGTCAATGGTGTTCAACAGGGAGATGTAGAAGCTGGCACCTATCACGAATTGAAACGCAAGTGGCAGGCCAATGATCAGATTGAGCTTCTACTGCCTATGCGAGTGAAACGAATTGCAGCCAATCCGATGGTAGAGGAAGATCGCGGACAGGTTGCCTTCATGTATGGACCATTTGTCTACTGCCTGGAAAGTATAGATCTGCCTGAAGATGTTGCCATCGATCAAATTCGCATACCGATCAGCACACAATTCGAGGCTTGCTATGATCGTGAACTGCTTGGAGGCATCACTCGATTGCAGGGTACTGCCTTGAAGATCGCACAAAAGGATTATTCTAATACACTATACACTCCTTTTGAGTCACTTGATATGACGGAGATCGAAATAACGCTTGTTCCTTATTATGCATGGAATAATCGTGGACAAACCGACATGTCCGTCTGGCTTCCTCTCATTTAATGAGGTTCAATATGCTGTGGATGCCCAATTAGTCCTTTAATTGCAACAGAAAACTGAGGCTATCCAACAATCTGACATGCTCCCCATACGGTAGACAGGTGAAACAATAAAACCTGTTACTGTAGGGGAGCATTTCTACGTCTAAAAAAGAGCATATAGCCTCAGAGAAAGTTGCAATTATTCATGAGATCGAAGCTGGTCATATCGGCTCTACGAATGACTACAAGCTAAACTAAACGGCCTCAGTCCCATGGAATTCAGGATCAAGGCCGTTTAACTGACTTTTAATTTTTGTGTTGTCTATTTGACGGGTAGCAGTTCAAATCTCCATTGACTTTTTGGACAGACCCAAGTTTATTGAAAGATCCCTTTGTCGTAATACCCCTTCTTAAGATAATCCGTGGGGCTATATCCCGTCACCTGCTTGAATATCCGAGTAAAATAATACGGATTGTTGTAGCCTAGCTTTCCGCTGATCTGAGAGATATTGAGGTTGCTTTCACTGAACAAGCGAATCGCTTCCTTCACTTTCGCTTCCATAATGAATCTTCGGATGGACATACCCGCTTCTTTGGAGAACACTCTGCTCATATACGAATAGTTCATTTGCAAAGACTCTGCTAGCTGCTCGGAGCGAATATCTTCGTGGAGATGCCGATACACGAACGTTTTAACATCATCTAGCAGTTTATGTCGCTTTTTATTGGAATCGGTTACATCCCGGTATAATTCAAGAAGCAAATCAAGAGTGCCAATATTCAACTTCAGCTTGTCATAGACTGTTCCCATCGTGTAGTGATGAAGAAGCTTGTTCAGTCGGACACAGGTGCCCTGAAAATCGCTTACCTTCAACCATTTCAGATCTATGGCTTGAGGCAGATGGTCAATCATTAGGCTTTCCCCCCGCATATCCACATTCTCCAAGCCTGTCTCTTCCGTCTCGGGAGTGCCGAACGTGATCCAATACCACTCCGAACCTGGCAACGTTTTTCTTAAGCCATAATGACGGATTCCCCTTTTCATCAAAAACACCTCTCCAGGAGATATAGAGTACTCGATATCATCTTCAATAATGTGAACAAGCCCTTCCCTGACAAAAATCATGACGTCGTGAGGCAGCACACGGTCCATATGAGACCATAACGCATTCGTCCTGAACAAACCTACATTGTCCACGAAAGGCACTCGATCCGTTCGGAATAAGACGCTATGCTGCATGAGCAACAACACCTCCTCTTGTCCCATTCATGCCAAAAGAGGAATCGCGTGAACGATTCCTCCATACGTTGCATATATCTATCCTACCACTGTTCAATCCAGAGATTCAATATTGTGAACAAGTTTCCGTGCATTTGATGTGATGGCGGCATAGTTATGTGACATCACATCACCATGTGAAACCAAACCACTTCCGGCTCCGACCGCAATAGCTCCAGCTTTAATGTATGAAGCTGCGAGATCGGCAGTTATGCCTCCCACCGGGATAAATTTGACGGTATTCAAGGGCGCCATAAGCTCCTTCATATAGCTTGGACCGAAGGAAGTGCATGGATACAGCTTCACAAACCGTGCCCCAGCTCCAGTGGCGCGAACAATCTCAGTCGGTGTCATTGCTCCGGGAATAGGAATAGCGGAGTGAGATAGTGCTGCTTCTATAACTCGCTCGTCCGTATGGGGGGAAATCAGAAATTCAGCACCTGCGTCAATGGCTTGCTTAACGTTCTCCATCGATACAACGGTCCCAGCGCCAATCGCCATCCTTCCCTCGTATGTTTTCCTCATCATACGAATGCCATCAAGGGCACCTTCCGAATTTAACGTAATTTCGGCTACACGAATACCACCCTCATAAAGTGCTTCCATAACTCTCGGCAATCTGTCTAGCGGTACATTTCGAAGAATGGCAACTACTTTACTCGTTTCGATTTGTTGCTGTACAGTTAACATATGCTCATCTCCTCTTTATATTGCCGATATAAACTCGCCGCACCGCGAACACTTAACCGGCTAGACTCTTCCTCTGGCACAACCCGAATGGCAATGCTCGGGTAAAATTCTTGTAAAATGGGTACAACGATGGAAGGAAACAAACTTCTTCCATATAAGACGATAACCTCCACGTCACACAGCATCTCATCGGTCAGCATTGTCAGATCCTGGGCAACAATAACCCCGAGCAGGAAGCTAGTCGAAACCTGTTTGTCATGTTTGTCCAGCACGTTCAGCATTCGCATTTGGAAGAAAGCTCGACCAGTACCGTATTGCCTAGCCGTCTCCAGCCCTTTCCGTACCCATTCCGAATCTGGCACCACTTCGTCAAGTGATAACGTATTGTCCTTCAGAAGCGTATGCTGCATGACAGCCATCATCAGTTCGCCCGATATAGACGTGCTGCAGCTTACGATGGATCGTTCCCAAGTTTTGATCCATTTGTGGTGAGAACCGTAATGCATGAACAGACGTCCCTTGACCCCCGTTTCCTTCGGTGCTATATGCTCCATATAACCATACAGTTCGGTCTCCTCGCCGCGAATCATATCGCGATCCGTCTCTTTTTCCCCGCTGAATCTTACGCCAGGTATGAACAATACAGGCTGAGGGAACAATTCCGGGAATGCGAATCGCCTAATCGAGCCTGCGAAATCAGACAGCTTAATCGGTCCTGGAAGGTGCTTAATCTCCATCAATCCCGCGCTTGAAGTTATCATCCCAGAAGCTACAATGTCATGGACTTCACTTATAAGCTCTGGCTCAGCAGCCGCTAGCTCTTCGTAGCTTTCCTTCAATGCCCGCTTCAATCCATTGTTGCTGCCAGATTGTGCTGTATCTCCTGCCCCTACTTGCTTCGTAATACTTGCTAGCAGTGTATCGCCATCCAACAGTCTCATGCGGCAATTGGTTGTGCCGCAATCAATAACGATCAGTTTCATTCTATACCTTCCTTCAAGTTTCACCAATTCACTGCTCATTTCAAACCTTCACAGCATATTTCTCAACAATCTCACGATTAATTTCCACTCCGATGCCAGGTCCATCGGGTATTGATACCATTCCATCTTGCATGGTAATGGCATGTCCGATTAAATCCGCTCGGAATGGGTGGGAGGATTGATCGTATTCCAGCATCGGTTCTTCCGGAAAAAGACCCAAAGGTGCAGGAGCCAGTGAAGCAATAAACTGAAGAGATGCTGCAAGACCAACTCCTGAACCCCATACATGCGGAATTATCATCGTATTCCAAGCCTGAGCAAGTGTTGCGATCTTCTTGCATTCCGTGAATCCACCAGAAGAACACAGATCAGGCTGCACGATATCAAGCGCGCCTTGCGCAATCCAGTTTCGATACCCGATCTTTCCAAACAGATTTTCACCCGAAGCAATTAGTGTTCCCGTCAAATGTCGAATCGCTTTGTAGCCTTCTATGTCTTCAGGGGCAAGCAATTCTTCCATAAAATATAGGTTTGATGACGCGGATTCCAACAGTAATCTTCTAGCTAATCCGGCGTTATAAGCACCGTTGGCATCTGCCATTAGCAGAATGTCCTCTCCAACTGCTTCCCTAATGGAGCGAATCAAAGTCAGATCCTCTTCAATGCCAAATCCAATCTTAAGCTTCATGGCACGAAGTCCATTCGCCTTATGCTGCAAGGCCTCTTTCACACCATCAGTTGGATATTTTCCCTTCTCCGTCCGGTAGAAGCCCGTCGCATACGGAATGACCTGTGTGCGGAATGTACCTCCGAGTAGCTTGCTGACAGGAAGACCGCAGCTCTTGCCCTTAATATCCCAGAGAGCAATATCAATGCCACTTATCGCATTAACGGCTGACCCGCCTTGACCGTAAGGACGAGATAAATTGTACATTTCCTCCCACAACACATCCGTATCATATGGATCTCTTCCGATTAGTAGGGGGGCATAGGCATGCCGAATAAATGCTGCAGCGATCTCCGGCGGCTGCAAGCCGTGACATAAGCACTCCCCCCATCCTGTAATACCCTCATCCGTCTCCACTTCTACGAGTACTGATGAACGTTGCTTCACCCATCCTTGAGAGAAATAAAAAGGTTCTTCCAGCAGCGACTTCATGACATGCACCTGAACATTTGTTATACGCATCCTGCATTCCCCCTTGCGTTGAATTACTTCAATTATATTTCATTATTTTTTTATGTCAAATATAATTTTATATATAAATTATATTTCGTAAAATAATACACTCCAGCACACAGCACTGAAGTGTCTTGTATCGTAGTTTAGTAATCATTATGCAACCGAACTGAAACTCCTCCGTCAATGACAATAGAAGAACCCGTCATATACGATGATTTCTCACTTGCAAGAAAGGCAACTAGCTCGCCAATTTCGGCGGGCTCTGCCATTCTTCCTATCGGAATGTTACGAGTCAGCTCAGCTTCCTTTCTCACTCGTTCCTCAGGAGCAATGGAACGCAAGTATCGCTCCATTCCGATATTCCGAGTCAATCCAGGCAGAACACAATTGACTCGAATACCGAATGGCGCGAGCTCCAGTGCCAGACTCCTTGACATGGCCGCAACTCCGCCCTTGATTGCAGCATAAGAGCTGAAGCCTGGAAGTGTGACCTGGGCATGCACGGATGCAATATTGATAATGGCGCCGGACTGTTTTCGTTTCATGTAAGGAAGCACTTGTTGAATAAGCAGAAACTGTCCCTTCAGATCCGTTCGGAACACCCGATCCAATTCCTCAGAAGGAATCTGATCCACCTGCCTGTAATAATGCGTGCCTACATTGTTGACTAGAATATCGATGTCTCCAAGCTGTGAGGCGGTCTGCTTGACCGCCTTCTCTATATCCGCCTTACTGGATACATCTGCACGGACAAAGAAAGCTTCTCCGCCTGCAACAGTCAACTCCTGCATGGCAGCATGACCGGCAGCCTCATTCCAATCCAGCATAGCAACTCGACATCCCTCACGCAGTAGCACTTCAACGACGCCCCTGCCTATGCCACCAGCAGCACCTGTCACGATCGCAATCTTCCCTTTCATATCGCAAACCTACCTCCTTGCTCTGAGATTCACTTTCCGCGGTGCATCGAACGATTAACAATTAACCTTTCACGCCTGAGAATGCAACGCCCTTCTCGATATACTTCTGTGCAAAAAGGAAAATAAGCAACAGCGGAAACATGGATATGAACGCGCTGGCCATCAACATGTTCTGCAGCACACTTGGCTGATTCTGCAGGTCGTTGAGCGCAACTGTAAAAGTCCAATATTTCGGCGAGCTATTAACAACAAGCGGCCAAAGAAACTCATTCCATACTGGAATAAAGGTCATAACACCAACCGTTGTGAAGATGGGAATAGACAGTGGTGTAACAATTTGCATAAACGTTCTAAGCTCGGAAGCACCATCAACCCTGGCCGCCTGCAGAAGCTCCTTGGATACTTGGTCAAAAAAGCCTTTGAATAGAAAGATGACAATCCCCCAAGCGGTATGAGGCAAGATAACGGCAAGCAGGGAATTGACAAGATTTAAGTCTTTCATAAGCAGATATAACGGAAGTAGCAAAGAAATATCGGGAATCATAATTGTTGCCAAGAAGAACATGATCCAGAAAAACTTCCATCTCTTGCTCTCGATAAGATGAGCAAGGGCATAACCTGCAAGTCCCCCCAGTACCATCTGCACAAGGACACTCGCTACCGTAATAATCGCACTGTTCAAGAAGTATTGAGCGAAGCCCAGTGAGCCAGCCGTATCCTGCGCTATCTTATTCAACGCCGTATAGCTGCTAAAGATGCGAATCCAGTTGGATTCCTCGCTAATTGTAACAACTTGACCTTTGACCAAATCATTGGATTGATAGAATTCGAAAAAGCGTCCTGACAAATCAGAATCTTCAATAGCTGGAGATACCTGAATGCTCTCGCCCTTGTCACCCTCCCATTTGAACTTGGAATACTTGTTCTCCCGGATGATAGGCAACTTGTTATCCATCATCTTATCGTTGAAGATCGTTGTTGGCACTACCTTCTGCTGTCCTACGAAGAACATGGAGGAGATAGTCTCTGCCGTATAGATCCTGTGACCATCCTTCACGCCTGTGACAGTCACATCTCCGATGCTCTCACGGATATTTTTCATCCATGGATACCACATCGCTCTCATGGCGTCTTTCTCATAGAACTCCGGATCTGTCTCCTCTATTCCCGTGTAGTCAATCGTTACTTGAATAGATTGGGGAATCGTTGGAAGCCACTTGGGCGGATAGGAATTAATATCCTTTTCGGTCTTGAGTGAAGAAGCGAACATCCACAGAATAGGGATCAACGCAAAGATTACAAACAATATCGTCACAACATAAGCCGTAATCTTGAGTGATCTTTCCCCTTTTTCCCTTATGCGTGTACGTTCCATATGATCAATCCTTTTCTGCAGAAATTTTATTCTGAATGATGGTCAATATCGCAATCACAATAAACATGAACACAGATATAGCCCCGGATACACCGAATCGGGATTGCTGGAATGCGGAATTAACAACAAGCATGGACACTACGGTCGTGCTTCCTGCCGGTCCGCCTTGTGTCATAATATATATATTGTCATATGCAAGCAGTACGCTTGACATAAAAGCAATAAATTGAATAACAATAATAAATTTGATATTAGGCAATAGCATCGTCCACATCCTTCTCCAAGGACCTGCTCCATCCATCTTGGCCGCCTCCAATATTTCAGTTGGAATCGACTTCAATGCAGAATAATACAATAGCAGGGAAATACCATTACCGGCGAATACGGCAGGCAGAACAATCGCAAGCTTCGTCATTGTTGCATCATTCAACCATAAATAAGGACCTAATCCAATGAAATCAAGCCAATAGTTCAGCAATCCAAAATCCGGGTTATACATCCATTTCCAAACAAGAACCCCGCCTACAAGCGGCATGATGGTCGGCAATTGATACATGAAACGGAAGAACGCGTTGCCTTTACGAATATCATATAGAAACAATGCCTGAACAATAGGAATCCAGAACGTCAAAGTTAAATATAAGACGAAAAAGATAAATGTATTTGAAATCGCTTGCCAAAACGTAGCTGATTGTAAAAATTCGACGTAGTTAGCAAAACCGATAAATTTGCCAGGCGGATTAATGATGCTGTAGTCAAAAAAACTGATATATGCCATATTCAATAACGGATAATACTTAAAAAGTAAATAACAAATCACGGAAGGCAACAGAAACAGAACAGGCACCCAGCGAATGTTTAATTTACGCAACATATGTCTCCCTCACCTCAAAAATGGCTATCGGGATCCTCCCAACAAGGAGAATCCCAATGGCTATTATTTTTTAACTTCTTCGTTGTATTTGTCCACGACTTCACGTTGTGCCAAGTCTTGAGCTTCCTGCATAACCATCAGCGGATCAGCATTCTCATCCATCAAAACTTGTTGAATGGCCTTTACAACGTAAGGGCTCAGACGACTCCTCAAGAAATATTCCATACGTCCTTCGCCAGCTGCCGCTTGCACGCTCTCAATCAAATCGTGAGGCATGCCTTCTACAAATTGCGACGCATCCACATCGGTTCTTACGCTTAGCAAATCCGGGAACATACCGTTATCCATCTGATACTGCAGTAAGCCGTCCTGTACCTCCTTGGACATCAGGTACGTCGCATACGTAAACGCTGCTTGCTGCTTCTCAGGGGTTGCCTTTGGATTGAAGATCCACACCGCGCCGCCTACTTGTGCTGGCGATGTGCCGCCAGGTCCCGGCGGTAATACAGAGAACCCGATGTTTTCAATATCCATACCTGAGGATACCATATCGTCGAACCAGTTGGATGGCGCAATCATAGATGCCGCACGACCTTGATAGAAATCATTGATGTTCTCATCCAGACTCTGTACGACATTCTTTTGCGTCGCATTGTATTTGAACTTAAGATCCTGATAGTATTGCAATGCTTGCACAGCAGGCTCAGACGTAAAGGTCAGCTTTACTGTACCATCATCCTGCAACTCTGTCAGATCTCCACCAGCTTGCCATACATAATATTCAAAGAACCAGTCGGCCCAATCCGTGCCAAGCAAGGCATAACCGTATTGATTTTTAGACGAATCAGTCAATTTCTGCGCCGCTTCACCAAATGATTCCCAATTCTTCAGCGCTTCCGCTGGATCCAGTCCTGCATCTGCAAACATTTGCTTGTTGTAAGCAAGCCCCGTTACATACATAAAATTAGGGATGCCATAAATTTTGCCGTCTTTTGTTGCTGCCTGTATTGCGGAAGGCAAGAACATATCTTTCTCGGCATAGTTGTTCCACAACTCAGTAATATCAGCCGTAATACCTTGATCAATATAAGACTCCATATCCGGGAACGCATTCGCATATAGATCAGGCTGCTCACCGCCCACGACTGCTGTCATGAACTGCTCTCTTTCCTTTGTCAGCGTCTGCATTACATGCTCAACTTTAATGTTCGGATACTTCTCTGCGAAATCCTTGTGGACTTGCTCCCAATAAGGCTTTGCCGGGTCGCCATCCTGTGGCAAGTCCCATGCCACGATCTCGACTACATTATCACTCTCAGACGATGTTGAAGTCGAATCGCCTCCACTTAAATTGTTAACGCTACCATTATTACCGCCGTTATTGCTGGAACACGCTGACATGAACAGCGATGCAACGAGAGTCAGAGCAAGAACAGACATTAGTTTCACCTTATTTTTCATTGATATACCCCCTCATTCGAATAATGTGTTTTTCTTTACAACTCTTATTATTGTTTTTCTTTACAACTTTTATTATAAAGAGACAATGATATGGAACTGTAAGAAAATATTAAGCTGTTCATATGAATATCTTAACTTTCGCATACAAGTAGCCAATAAAAAAAACGAGCGGCTCCCTTACCTGGGAGCTCCGCTCGTCTGCATCCTTATCTCACTGTTATAAGGGTCCACAACCTCGCGCTGAGCAAGCTCCTGAGCCTCACTCAGCACCTCGAAGGGATCTGCTTCTTCGTCCAGCAGCACCTGCTGAACGGCTTTGGCAACATATGGGCTTAGCCTTGCCTTAAGGAAATACTCGAGGCGACTTTCACCTACCGCATCCTGAATAGTATGAATCAGATGTTCCGGCATTTCCTCCACATAAGAGAAAGGATCAACATCTGTACGAACTGATAATAAATTCGGCATACTGGAATTATCCTTCTGAAATTGCAGTAGTTGTTCCACTGCATACTTGGACATAAAAAAGGTTGCATAGGTAAACGCAGCCTTTTGCTTCTCCTCGGAGGCATTCGGATTCAGAATCCATATTCCTCCTCCTATCTGAGCAAGGGAATCACCCGATGGACCTGCGGGTAGCATAGTTGCACCAATGTCATCCATATTTATCCCTGCTGCTATCATTTCACCTAACCAATTCGATGTCGTGATCATTGTGGCCGCTCTACCCGAGTAAAAATCCTTTTTGTTATCGTCTAAACTTTGAAGAACATTCGACTGTGTAGCCATATAGCGAAACCGAAGATCCTTGTAATATTGAAGAGCCTTGACTGCCGCCTCGGAAGTAAAAGTCAACTCGACTGTACCATCATCATTCTTGTTTGTAAGATCGCCACCTGCCTGCCACACATAATATTCAAAAAACCAATCTGCCCACTCTGTTCCGAGAATAGCGTATCCATAGCGATTATCCTTCCTGTCAGTAACCGCCTGAGCAGCCAAGGCAAAGGTTTCCCAATCACGAAACGCTTCAGCTGGATTCAATCCCTGCTCCTCGAATATTCTCTTGTTATAAAGTAGGCTTGTCACATACATAAAATTGGGAATGCCATATACTCGCTTATCCTTAGTCGCCACACTCATCGCAATAGATGAGAATTGATCCTTATCCTCATACGCCTCCCACATCTCCGTAATATCTGCTGGTATGCCTTGATCGATATAGGATTCCATATCCGGAAAAGACGCATTGAACAGATCCGGCTGCTCTCCTCCCGCAACCGCTGTCATAAATTGCTCTCTTTCCTTCTCATACGCCGCTTCCAAATGAATAACCCGTATGTTCGGATACAACTTTTCGAATTCCTTGAACATTCGATCGAAATAAGGTTTATCTGCTTGACCTGAAAAAGGCTTATCCCACACTACAATTTCAACAACCTGCTGAGAGGAATCTCCTTTGAGGTGCAAAGTCTCTTGCTTGGAGCATGCTGTGAGTAAAGACAAGAAAAATAAGGAAAGTACGACAGCCGCTCTCCATTGCCTGTAGCTCCTCATCGTCACACCCACTTCCACATATAAAATTTATTTTTTCAACTGTCTCTCCCTGTACTGTTTTGGCGTTTCACCGTACCACTTGCGAAACACACTACTGAAGTAGGCCGCATCCTCGAATCCAACACGCTCGCTTATTTCACGAATTTTCAAATTCGTTTCACCCAACAGGGCTGCAGCCTCCTTCATTCGAATACTGTTCAAGTAATCGACAAAAGACTCCCCATACTTTTCTTTGAAGCGCTTCGAGAAGTAGTTCGGATGTATGAAGAAACGTTCCGCTATCATCTGCAACTGAATCGGCTCGGCATAATGCTGCTCCAGGTATAGTCGCACAGCTTCCATAATTTCCTTTCCCTCCAGACTACTATGCTTGGATAATAAAGCAATCATATTGGTAACAAGCCGCTTCATTCGATCGATAATGTCAGACCATGTGGTCGATTGCTGGAGTTCGCGCTGTAGATCCGCTAATTCTCCGATTGCCCATTTGGAATCGGTAGCATTGGCTAGCAAATATTTGTTGAGGTATAGGTACAAGTCCACACAGAACCATTCTACCATTAGATAAGTAGAGCTTGGATCTTGTACGATCGCTCCAAGTCGGCGTTCTATCCAACGATGTACTTTATCAGTATCCAATTTGTTAATCCATTCTCCCAGCAGCTTCGCATCCTCATTCCCGATAAACGATTTGCGCTGGGTATTATGAGAGGACTCCATCACTTGATTAAACTGATAAATGCGATTGCTGCCATGTAGAATGGCATTCCGAACAAGTTGCTTCGCCTCCCGATAGCTCTCCTGCACCTTGGCAATTTCTATCTGATAAGGGCCAACACCGATTGTAACGCTTAGTTTCAAATATTTGCGAATACCGAAAGATATAGATTCCAGTGTTGAGACTACAACCGCTGCATCTTGTCCATCTTTAAGACCCAACACGTATACAAGCTCATAACGTCTCAAGGAATGGTGGACAAATATTCCTTGTAATCGATTCGTTAAAAATCGTTCTGTTACAATATTTTTGATAGCGAACCACAAGAGTTCCTCTTCCTCAACTCCGAAGGATTCATGCGGCATCTTGAACGGCTCCAGTTGGATAACGATCGCTGTGAACCTATTCGCATAAGCAGCCAATTCGTCTAATTCTTCAACGGCAACAGAAAAGTCCTCTTCTTGAAGAAATTGAGTCAACGCCTGCTGCTTCGCAGCTTCTTGACTGACCTCGGCTACTATCTTCAGCTCCTTGATCATATGATTAGTCTGCATCTCGGATTCCTTCTGTTCAAGCAGAGTAGTGAGTGTCGTGTACAGCTCTTCGTCTTCAACCGGCTTGACAAGATAATTGCATACCCCAAGGCGAATCGCCTGACGAGCATATTCGAACTGGTCATATCCGGTAACGATAACAAACTTCACTTTTGGATCAAGCTCTATCGCCTGTCGAATAAAGCTCAAGCCATCCATTCCCGGCATATGAATATCTGTAATAATAACATCCGGTCGATATTCCTTTATAAGCTCAAGCCCCTTAACACCATCACCACCCTCAGCGATAACTGCAACGGGCAATTGAATTTGTCGAATCTTGTGAACAATACCCTGACGGATAATCGGCTCATCATCAAGAACGATAATGTTCATCCTGCTCTCCTTCCTGCTCTGGCAAGCTCATTTTGATCGTTATAGTAAAGGTTGTGCCGTATTCCTCATCACTGCTAAATGAAAGACCATATGGAGAACCATATAGCATTCGTATACGAGCTTTTACGTTTCTCAAGCCTATTGAAGAGTGACTACTCTTGCCTTCATCATCAATTGAACCGTCGTGCAGCAGATGATGAAGCCAACGCTGACGCTCCTCATTCATAATAGTTCCGTTATTCCATATCCTCACCTGCAAGCTGTCATCATCAATACGCTCCGCCTCGACTCGAACGGTTCCTCCTTCAATACTGGGACTAATGCCATGATTCACGCTATTTTCTACAAGCGGCTGGAATAGCAACTTCGGAACAGGCACCTTCTCAAGTCCCGGCTCCAGATATATGGAGTAGTCCAAACGACTATCGAATCGTATCTTCTGTATCGACAGATACAGTCGTATTTGTTGAAATTCTGCTGCTAGATTGGATACATCATTGCCATTAATATTGTATCTGAACATCTTGGCCAACGACCTGCTGATCGTTGACACCCGATCGTCTCCATTCACAGAAGCAATACTGTCGATGATGCCAAGTGTATTATAGAGAAAATGCGGATTAATCTGAGATTGCAACGACTTGATTTCAGCATTTTTTTTCACAATTTCCGATTCATACACTTTGCTGATCAGACGATTTATTTCTCGTGTCATTCGATTGAAGGATGTACTCAAATAGCCGATCTCATCCTCTGTTCGTACCGGAAGAGTAACAGAATAATTCCCCTTCTCAATCGCTTTCATCCCTTTGCTCAGTTCCTTGAGCGGGGTTATGGTACGCGACGAAATCCAGCCAGCCAACAGCATGGAGACCATTAAAGTGAAACCGCCAATCCACATCGTGCGCTTTGTCAAGTCATTAACCGAATTCGTCAACAACCGATCAGGCACTTCAGATACAAGGAGCCAGCCTGTTTGACCAAGACTCTCGAAGACAATAAGCTGATCTTCAGAGAAGCTTGTCCGGTAATAATATCCTTTGTCTACTGTACGTATCATATCCAGCTCCTCTGCAGATAGAACCTGACTGCTTCTCTCATCCATCATGGCAGAGTAAACAATCGTTCCGTTCTGCTTATCGATGATATATGTGCGATTCGTACCATCTCTCTCGATTTCCATCAACCATTGCTTCAAGAATTCAGGGGAGAGCATATAGATCATTACACCAATAATAGGACCAGGAGAGGTCAGAGAAATATTACGAATAGCCTGCACATACGATAGTGTATAATCCAGCTGATTGGAACTGACGCTATACATATGTGTAGATAGCCACTCTCCCCTTCCATTTCCTTCTATAGCAATACTATTCAATCGACGCATCTCATCCTCAGAAATAGAGGTATTGATCATGCCGCCGACTCTCATTGAGACTCCATCCAGCTGCGATATGACTACATTAGACACAATGGGGTGATTATATAAAAAGTTGGAAATTTTGCTTCTATAGGAGCTTTGGCCTTCGGGATCTGTTTCCATTCCCCGTACAAATTGATGAAAGTCGGAATCGCCAAAATAATTCCAGGCAAAACTCTTTACATTCGATAGATACGCGTTAAGTGTCGAGGCCGATTGCTGCGTCATACTCACACGCATATCAACAGCCTGCAATCTTAAATCAGCAGCTGTTCGTGTATAGAAGTCATATACAAGAATGAAGATAATAAGTGCAATAATGAGTGTAAAAGAAAAAAGCACCTTGCGATATAAGGACTTTCCGATATAACGGTAAAGCGAAATCTTTCTTAAGAACGACCGCAATCCAGTTTCACCATCCTTGCTATCTATTCATCCGGTTAATGCGATCTTACATGATTTCACTAACCTGTTGCAAGATGAATGCTTGGAATCAAAAATAGAAATGAGCGCTGTTACAAGCTCGCTGAACTCAATTATATAACACACCTAATGAAACAAATATTACTCAGCATGCGACGCAAGATTCCGTCTGCTAGCACGTTCATGATAAATAAGCTTGCTTTTGGCATAAATAATGCAGCTTGAAATCTTTGCCTACTCAAGTGCTTTGTTTAGTTGAGACATCAGCATTTCAGTCATTCCTTACTATATTTTTGCATGATTTTATTATTAATCTCCCTCACGCTGGCTGGAGGCTTGGCACTCCCCGCGACTGGACTTACATCACCTAGAAGAGGCGATTCGCTGAGCGTTCCGTTCAAAAAAAAAGACCATCGAGCCAAACATTTAAAAAACAATGTCTGACTCAATGGTCTGTCGATTATTGGGAACAACCCCTATCCACTTTGAAACCTCAGGTTCTGGTGTATCTGTTTCTAAGCGTGATATATTCTTGGCATCGCTAGCGGTTCCTTGCCAAGCTCGGCCCATACATACTTCAGCAGAAGCTCCGACTTCAAGTTTGCGTAGGACGGATCATTCCATCGATTATTCAACTCGCCAGGGTCCTCCTGAAGATCGAACAGTTCGCCATATGGCTGATTGTAATAAACCGTCAGCTTGTAGCGCTGATCGACATACGTACGCTGATGAATCGTCGTCGGTTCATGTCGGAATTCGCAGATGATATGGTCGCGCGCACTGCTCTTGCTACCCGTCCATACTGCAGACTGATCAACGCCAGTCATCCAGACCGGAATTGGCAGCCCTGCAAATGACAAAAACGTCGGTGCGAGATCGACAAGCGACACGAGCGCATCCGATTGTACATTCGCTGGCACCTTGCCCGGATAACGGACGATGAACGGCAACTTGATCAAGTCCTCGTACATGAAGCCACCTTTCGCCTGCAGCCCATGCTGACCGAAGAAATGGCCGTGATCTGTTGTAAACACTACAATCGTATCCTCGGCAAGACCGAGTTCATCCAAACGATCCAGAATACGTCCGATGTACTTATCCATCATACTGATCATGCCGTAATACGTTGCAACAAGCTGTTTGCGCTCCGACTCAGGCATCAAGTGGGAGTGGTAGCCATGAATAGCCTGCCCAGTCTCCTTCCAAGCCGAGAAGTCCGGACTCTTCTGCTGCGTCATCCCGAAATGTGGCGGGTTGTTATCATGCTCACCAGGAGATACTTCAGGAATGGTCAGCGACTCGGGATCATACATCGTATCCCACGGCTCGGACACGAGATACGGCGGATGCGGATCGAAGAAGCTGGCCCACAAGAAGAAGCTCTCGTTATTGTTCTTATACTGCTCAAGCAACGCATTCGTACGCTCCGCAATCCATGTATTGTAATGGTACTCTTCAGGCAAGTCCCATCGATGCAGTTGCTTCGGACTCATCGTACCCGTCGGCGGCAAGAAATAATCGCGCCAGTTTGTACAGCCCTTCTCCTCCATCCAAATCGCATAATGTTGCCCAACATGAGCCTCGTTCGTATGATTGCGTGCAAGCTCGACATGGTCGAAGCCATAGAAGCTGTCACTGAACTGACGCCAGTAGTCAAGATCCTGCAGCAGCGGATATGACTCCAGCGATGGATATTCCTCATTCCCCATTAAAGGTTGAAAATGTGCCTTGCCGACCAGAGCCGTACGATAGCCTGCCTCCTTGAAATTAGTCCCGACAACGGGCCGATCCTCCAGTAGCTTCGTACCAAGCGTCCACGCCCCATGCTGACTCGGATATTGTCCAGTGATGATGGAAGCGCGGGTCGGCGTGCATGTCGGATTTGGGCAATACGCCCTCGTGAAGGTCGTCCCTTCTTGCACAAGACGGTCCAGATTCGGTGTCGACAGCTCCGGATTGAAGGCACCGATCGTATTCCAATGCTGCTGGTCGCTCGTAATTAGTAAAATGTTCGGTTTTTTCATCGTTCGCCAACTCCTTCTCTTCTATAAATATTTGATATTATTGATATGTTATCAAAATATGTACACAGGCTACATATCATAATGTTATACTGTTTAACAAAATGTTAGATCAGAGGTTGGTGACACATGAAGGAATACACCCACGAGTACGCGGACATCCGCATGCAGGTGCCGAGCGACCTACAGCGAAGCGCCGGTCTCTATGTGCTCCGCTCCGGTTTCAACCGCGCGAAGCCGGGCTATGATGTCGGGCCGAAGCGAATTGAATGTTACAGCTTCCACTTCATACTGAAAGGAAAGCTGTGCCTAGAGGATGAAGAAAACTCACACGAGCTGCAGGAGGGACAGCTGTTCGTCCTGTTCCCCCATGTCTCCTACAGGTACTACAAGGCAGAAAGCAGTCCAGAACTGTCCCTCAGCTGGATTGCAATGGGAGGGCCGCAGACTTCAGCTGCAGTGGAAGCACTGGGACTGACACAAAGTCGGCCGTCTATGTCCATACGGTTCAATGCAGAGCTTCGTATCTTGTTACGACGCATCCATACCTCCATGGGCGGACGACCGTATCAGCAACTCAGCAACGTATACGCACTATTGGATTTGTTGCTGCTCGGATGTGAGCAATCGTCCGGACATCAGCTAACAATGTCCGCAGTAAACCCCCAAAAAAACGGGCACATGCCGCATAAGGAGCCAATAACTGAAGTGGAGCAACACAAGGGAGAAACGTCCGTCCAAGCACTCTGGCTCGACTATTGCGCACGCTACATGCAGCTGCATTATGCAGAGCCGCTGCGGGTTGACAATCTTGCTGCCGAGGTAGGTGTTCACCGTTCTCACTTCTCATTTGCCTTCCGTGAGCGCTTTGGGATGCCGCCTAAAGCCTACTTGACAAAGCTTCGAATGACAAAAGCACACGAGCTCGTCACAACAGACCGAGAAGCGCCCATTCACGAGATCGCACTCACTGTCGGATATCCAGATCTGTTCACCTTCACGCGGGCGTTCTCCCGATATTACGGTATATCGCCGAGCGATGCGAGAAGACAACAAGAATGAGCATACAACACAAATTTCTCATTCCCGCAAAAAATAACGCGCGAGAGACCGCCATAGAGAAGTCTCTCACGCATCTTTTATACCCAACTAGATTAAATCAGAATTGACAAGCAATCTACGAACGATCTCAGCTACTTCCGCTCTTGTGATGGCTGCCTTGGGCGCAAGTACATCCTCGCTTCTGCCCATAACAAGACCTGCCTTAATGCTGGATGCAATACCATTTTTCGCATATGTCGCCACTTCGGTTCCATCCTTGAATCTTGTCAGAATCTCATCCACTTCGGTCATGTCCGTAACAGCCTCATAACCGGTAATCTCCATTGCTCTTTCCATGATACTCATAACCTGTTCACGTGTGATGAGTTCATTCGGTCCGAATTGACCATTCGCATAGCCATTGATCAAGCCATACGTTGTTGCAGTATTCAAATAAGCTTCATACCAGCTTCCTCTGGCAATGTCGCTGTATGCCGATTCGCCTTCCTCTGCATTTAAGCCAAGAGCTCTTATTACAATAGCAGTAAACTCAGCACGGGTAATCGTGCGATCAGGCTCGAAGCGATTGCCCTCAACACCGGATATTATCAATCTGGATCCCAAGTCATTCACAGTGTTCTCTGCCCAATGTCCAGACACATCCTGAAAAGCGACAGGGTTCCAAATGACTGTGTAAGTGCCATTCGTCAGACTGTTCATAATTGCATAATAGCTGCCATCCTGTCTGACAATTCTAGTTGGAATCGGTTTTACTGTGCCATCCTCTTCCACCACTACCCCTGTTGTAATTTGAGTCTGGTTAACGCCTTCCGGAATGACGATGGATTTCTCAACAAACGTGTTGAATGTATCAACTTCAATCGTTTTCCCCTCATAAGTGTAAGTGATATTGAAATTCACAGGTGGGGACACAACTGTGAATCCCCCCTTCATTGCTGAGCTTTCCAGTGCCTTCGTGTCATCGGCAGCCGCTGAACTAATTTTCATATCAATGGATATATCCTCAAGCTTAACATCCGAGCCCAGTTCTTGAAATAATTCGATCATATTGATCTGCTGAACAGGAAGCTTATATGAGAAAGTATCGGTCCGTAGTTCAATAACAGCATTTTTCTGCTCCAGATCCTTCACACTCTGACCATTAAGCTTGCCGTGCACAACATCAGAGCTATTAGCAACAACAATCGTAATGATGGCGTCATTATCTATATTGCCCAGACTGTTCTTCAAGAGCTGCTGATCGACAGTAATCGTTGTAACCGTACGATCTCCCTCTTTTGTTGTAACCGATTCGGCAATATTGTCATGCTTCTTGCCATCCACCAGAACATCTACGTTAGCTGTCTGCGGAATACTTGGCATTGGATTAATCGGACTGTTATTGCCTCCAGGTGAAGTAGAAGTAGCAGTCTTTTGAAGAACAGTTACTTCAATATCCCTGGTTGTGCTTGCTGCTCCAATCGTGACGGTTGCTGTCAGCGTTACAATTTGATTCCCGCTTCCATATCTAGGTCGCGAAACTTCCCCGTCATTCGTCACTATCGACGGATGGCTGGATGTCCATGTAATGCTTGCATTATGCAATCCGACTAATGGCAACGAAATGTGTTTCGTTACAGCTTGTGCCGTATCTCCCTCTGCAAAGATTAATGAATCTGCCGACAACGCATCCGCCGCTTCGGCTGCCAGCTGCTCCTCAGTGGGCTCGTTCGGAACATTGCCTATAATTATTCTGTCAAAGGCAAGTGCTGCGTTTGTAACAGGTTCTTCTGTTGGAGAAAATACATAAAATCGAATGAACTTTATATTCTCTGTATCAATTGCCGTATTTCTTGGGAAATTGCCATCTGCAAGCCAGGTTCCTCCCGCAACGCCGAAATCTTCAATGCTGATGCTCCGCGAAGCGTTTGCTCCTAATGCATAATAATAAGTACCTTTAATGTCCGACGTGTCCGAAATTTCTACGCGCAGCTGTATCTTGTAATTTCTCAGATTCGTAACGTCGAATGTGAATGGATCCTCTCCCAGACTCCAGCCTTCCTCTGGCGCTGTGAAATCAAGACTGCCTGAGTATGTGCCTGTTGTATCCCATGCATAGGAGGTGAAGGACGTAAATTCTGTATGAAGCGCTTTGCTGCCGTCAGTCGCGCCTTGTGAGTCTGTCGTTGTCGTCACGGTATCGACATTGTACGTATAATCTACTGCTTCTCCGTCTTCAAAAGAGATTTTAGCTCCACGATTACCTGTAGGGGTGTCCTTCGTTTTCGTATATTGATCAAAGATCCCCATCGCCTTGGTCAGATCTTCTAGCGCTGTATTAATTTCGCTGTCTGTGGCCAAAGCATCCTGTGCAACAACCTCCGCTTTCATCACTTCAATGTTAAGCGTATCGTGAATATGTTTTTTCACCCATTTATTTCCTGGTTCAACTTCATTGCCTGTAGATGATACAACAGTTGACGAAAGCTTCGACTTGGCATCCGCGATAGAGGCAGTAAGCGCATCAGTAGCCACGCCTGTTGGAGCTTCCTGTTCATCGTACTGAATCATTTGTACACTTGTAATATAGCCGCCATCTTCCGGAATCGTAATGTGAATGGTGTTGTCCGCCAGCAGCTTACTCGCATCCAATTCAAATTCGGCAAAGGTTAGCAAATCACCCGGCTTGTTCGTGTACTCCAGATCCTTACTGAAGTTTTGCGTATTTGCCGGATTGTCCGGATTGACAACAACGGACATGTCCGTCGTAAATCCGCTGCCTGTTTTGCCGAAGCCTATGCGAAGCGTCGCTTTAGCTAGAGTTGTCGGCAAACTTTCAATCTTAAACACAGCAGGGGCATTTGGGCTTGTAGGCACAAGCTCCTCAGGAGCATACGCAAACTGTCTCTCCCACGTTTTCGTGAACGACGGATTGGAATCAAGCGTGATCTCGAAAACACTCATCTCCTGCACTCTCATGTACACGTTATCCAAATCTGCAACATTCTCTTCCTCATAGGTCAGCTTCCCCTTCTCAAGGAAGAAGTGCTTCCGTGTCACGCTTGCAATATTGGCATCTCCTGTGAAAACATTCAGATCAAGATTGACACGCTGCGTGTTGAGATTGTGAACGGCCACATATACCTTATCATTGTAGCGAACCGCATTCGTGTAGACCCTCTCCTGATCTGCTTCTGAAGGCAGGAACGCTCCCCGATAATCCTTCCACATGTCCAAATAAGCTTCCAGTGGCGTCATTTCTTCCATTAACCCGTTCATCGTTTCATTATATTTATAGAACGTATCGTTGGAGTTAGGGCGCCAGTTAATAATAGGATACAGGTATGGAACCAGCATGCCGATCGTATCGGAATAGTTCATGAAGCGCAGCATGTAGCCATTATGAGCAACCAGCTTCTGGAAATAGTCAGCATCACTACCGGCTGTATTATAAGTACCTTCCTCTGTAATATAGATGGGCTTCACATTATCCGTATTCACCATGTGAGCATTGAGCAAATCGAGTACCGCTTCCATTCGTCCGCTCAGGAAGCCATCCGAATTGTTCTCTCTGTCGTGAATAAACAAGTTCGAATTTTCATAGAAGTGGTGAGAGTACCAGTCCAGAGAATCTTTTGTTTCATCCATAAATTTCAACTGGGCACGCGCCTCGTCAAAATCATTTTTTTCCAAATACATGAATGCGCTTGACGGACCGCCGACTAATACATCTGGATTTTCCGCCTTAACTGCCTCAGCTACCTTGTTATGGAACTCGGACAAATAGCTCCAAGCCTGCTCCGGCTCCGACTGGAAGAACCACCATTCCTGCGGGATGGTCGATTCATTTTTGACTTCCACGTACTTGGGACCAAGTCCATCGAATCTGGTATCGATGCTCTTAATCAACTGGGCAGCTGCATCCGCTGCAGCATCAAAGTTCGAGTAAGACGGTGTGCCGAAATGCTCGGATTGACCGGAATTCGGGTTCTCCCACATCCACTTCGGCCATCCATCAAGTGTAAGCACATAATCTTTGCCAATTGATGGATATAAGCTTTCGAATTTATCAATAGCTGGCTGACTCTTCGCATAAATCTCTTTCGTCGTTGTAAAGTCCGCATAGCCAGGACGCTCCGAATCTTCCTTAAGACCAGCCCAGCTTGTCATCAGTGTGTAATGAAACGCGCCGCGGCCAGGAATAAACCCATAATCATTAGTTGTCTTGTGATAGGCCTCGTCCAGCACTGTGATTTCACCGCCTGCTTGCTCAACGCCGATCGGACCGCTATTCACATGATAGCGCTTGAACACCTCTTCAGGAAGCTTGTTGACACCGTTCATACTTAAATTTGTAAGCGCATCCACATCAACGGATACATCTAGAATCTCCTTGTCTCCTCCGAGAACAGTCCATGCGGATGTATCGAATTCCAACGGTACGCCTTCCTCTTCCCAATGATAGACACTTCGAAGCGTACCATTACCGACGATTTTCATTTTATAACCGTCATAAATGACGTCGCCGTTTTCATCCTTAATTAACCAAGGATGCGTAATTCCTTCTGTTGAGTTGGATTCCTGGAATCCCATCTTCGTATAGTTCGTATATAATCCTGTGACACCGTCTTTCCAGCCACCATTTTTGAATACCGTCCATTGTGTCTCAACGCCATTTGGGTCAATGACATAAAGCTCCATCGTTTGTGCAACGGAACCCTCGAATCGCACATCACCAAACAGACGCCATACTCTCGCATCCATCGCAGGAATGTCAATTGTCACCTGCCCATTAACCTCCAGGTATTCGCCTTCTGGATATTGCAAAAAATTAATACGCTGAATACGACTCTCTCCGTTTACACTTTTGAAATAGGATACCGCATTATCACCGAACAGTTGCTTGTAATGCTCGGCAACATCAGGAATCGTATCGAAATCAGCTTTATCAATTCTGATATTCTCTGGAAGCTCATCGCTTGCCTCAACCGCATAGCTTACAGTTGTCGGGCCTGCGAAACAAGATACAATCAGCAATACTGTACATAATAATACAGCCAATATTCGTTTAATATTTAAATAAGATTTCAACTTTTGCACACCATCCCATCTTAATTTTTGTTTGCGTTTTACATAGAGAACTCCCTCTGGCAACAGTGTTCCAGAGGAACTCCTCCTTATGAAAGCAATTATTATTGGGCACTGATGAAGCGGTCGTATGCTGTCTGATAAATACTGATTAACTCGTCAACCTTCATCTTATTCAGATCGTCCAGGTAGTTATCCCATTCCTCTTCTACCCCGCCTTCAAGCAGCCACTTGGCACTCGTTTGGTTAATGTAGCTGTTCAAATCGGTGTCCAGCGTTTTAATTCTTTGGGACTCCTCAGTAGTGAACATCACGCGAGGGAACGTTTCTGAAGTCATGTAAGGCAAATAATTTTCTTTGATACCGTCAATCTTGACTTTATCCTTTTCAGCCATTGCCAGTCGAGTACCATACGTATTCTCTAGAATCGCGTAAGGAGCTTCTACTGGTGCCGTCTTAAATACATATTCGTCAGTTGTCAAGCCGTCTGGTGCATCCTTGAGCGTCAAAGTACCATCCTTGTCTTCCAATGTCGTTCCAATTGGGCCCCAACCTGCTTCGATGGAGGTATCCGTTGCGTAGGACAGATCGATCCATTGCATTGTAAGCTCTGGATGCTGATTTTCGACTGTCATCGAGAAGGCAAACGGATTAACGCCCTGGTTATTATTCATTGTTTTTCTCCACACTTGATCCCCGTTCGGTCCTTTCAGAGCCGGAACAACAACATATTTCGGATCGTTGTCGACGCCGACTATAGAGAAAGCATTCCAGGCGAAGAAGCCACCCAGACGCTGTTCCGTTCCACTTCCTTTACCAAGAAGTTGATTTCGGTCTTGAGCAAGGCTCTCTTTATCAAATAATCCGTCCTCGAAGAAGGTATGGAAATATTTAATCGCTTCTTTGTACTCCGGCTCCTTCGCGGAGAAGACCACCTTGCCATCCTCGACGAAGATATGGGTAGCGGAGTCCGCTCTGCCGAAGGCTCCGAACAAAGAGCCGATGCCATTTACATTGTAGTTCGCAAAATCCCACAGGAAGGAGAACGGAATTTCGTCATTTTTGCCATTACCGTTCGGGTCCTGCGTCTTGAACGCTTCCAGAACGTTCCGTAGCTCTTCCATTGTTGTTGGCACTTCAAGTCCTAGATTATCCAACCATTCTTTGTTTAGATACATCATGTCGGGAGAGAGCCACAGCATCAGTTCACGGATGTTCGGTAATGAATAGATATGTCCGTCCGGCGCCGTCAACATGGCTTTATATTTTGGATTCTGCTCGATCAACGCTGACAGATTCGGCATTGTTTCCTTCGTAATGTATTGCTCTAGAGGAACCAGCATGCCCTGACCGCCATAGTTGATGACATCGTTGCCTGTCAGCGCAAGCGTTCCGTAGAAGGCATCAGGCAGCTCTCCGCTGGCAAGAATCAGATTGCGTTGCTCCTCACATTGTGAGAATTCGATGTCCGTCCAATCAATATGCACGTTTGTTTTCTCTTCATATTGCTGAAAAAAGTCCATTTCATCAAATGGTCCATTATTTGGATGCTTACAAGCTACCATCTCCAGCGTAACTTTCTCATCCAGTGGGAATACACTCTTCTCTGCGTCTCCATCCGTTGCTTCAGGCGATTGCGAAGCTTCTGATTGATCCGGTTCATTCGAAGTCGGTACATTTTCATTTGTGTTATTCCCTCCACAAGCGGATAACACACTCATGATCAAAACTACTGAAATAAATAAAGCTAACAACTTTTTATTTCGATTTTCCAATTCGACGACCTCCCAATTTATTGTTAAGCCTCCCGGAATTAAATTTTCCGCATCGGCTCCGACCTGACGTCCAGAGGCTTTTCTTCTTTCATCCCAAAACAGGAATGTGAACAAACTGTCCTCTGAACTTTTCAGAACGCCCCAATCATCGCTAAGAAGATATTTTTCTAACTCTTACGAAATTGGAGATTGTTTTGAAAGTTATATCTCGTTCTCGCCAGGACTACTTGACATTCGTAAGCCAACAATCTCATAAGAAGTACGACTCACTGGAAGAGTTACTGTTTTGCGGCACTTTTACAACGACCTGATCTTCTGGATCACGCAGATTGATCTGTCCGCCACCGCTTCCTTAATGCATTCGGCTTACGCTTCCTATCCCAGAGGCTACAAGCCTCAAGATCCAGCTGAAAAGTAAAACTATTATTCATTACGAGCCAGTCTGGAACGTCCCATCAATCTTCGAAAGCGATTACAAATTTCATGCATACCCTTTCATCGACGCCTCCTCCATATCGCCCCCCTTGTTTCGAACTAACACCCCTGCTGTATTTCCAAGATCCTAGATTGCAAATATACGCTTAAAGCAGTTGCAAATCTCGTTACTTCCAGGCGCTCACCTCCCTTTCATAATAACGTTTGATCTTCTGAATTACCCTTTAATGCTTCCGATCATAACGCCTTTGACGAAGTAGTTCTGCAGGAAAGGATACAGGATCAGCAGCGGCAGCGCCGCAATAATGATCATGCCGTATTTGATAAGCTCCGCCGTTCGAAGCTGATCCCCCACGGTAGATAGATCTGTCATCATGTCACTTTGGATCTGATTCTCAACCAGAATGGAACGAAGCACGAGCTGCAGTGGGAATAACTCTTGATCACGCAGATAGATTAATGCATTGAAGTAGGAGTTCCAGTGAGCAACACCATAGAACAAAATCATGATCGCGATGAGCGCCTGAGAAAGAGGCAGCACCATCTTCCAGAAAAACTTGGCATCCGAGCAGCCGTCGATTTTCGCTGCTTCTAGAAGCTCATCTGGAATTGTAGATTGGAAGAACGTTCGAGCAATAATGAGATTCCATGCACCCACGGCATTGGGAATGACCATCGCCCATACCGAATTCACCAAACCCAGTTCCTTGACTGTCAAGTAAGTTGGAATGAGACCTCCACTGAAAAACATCGTGAATGTAATGAAAAGCATAATCGAGTTGCGCCCCTTCATATCCTTCCGCGACAAAGCATAGGCCGCAGGAAGAGTGAGGCATAAATTAATAAAGGTACCTAATATTGCGTATACAAAAGAGTTTTTATAGCCAATCCATAGATTGTCGCTATCTAATATTTTTTTTGAATATCAAGTTAGCTCCGCTAAGGTCAAGATATGAGTTTCTGGTAGGTGATGGTGTCGGTTGAAACACAGGCTGTCAGCAGTCGATTGAACAACTGGCCTTCAAACCGTCTGCGGTTGGTGCGGAAGCAAAATTCATCCAAATACGCTTGCAGGTGCTTGGGAGCCAGACCATGATAGGTGCCGCCAATAAACGCTTTGGCATTGGAAATCATCGTGTGCAGCCATTTCAGATGATCGGGGTTTTCCTTGACGTTAAACTCGAGCGGCTGGTGATCGTAACCTTCCTCCGCGAGCTTGCGATACGAGCGGTACGCATCGCTGCTGATGGTGGCACCGGGCTCGATATGGTGCCGGGCAAAATCGACCAGCGTCTTGCCTTTGACATTCGGAATGACCTTCATTTTCACATATTTCGGCGCTCCTTTTCTGTCCAGCGATACGGCTGCCAGTACAGGGGTTTGTTCCGTGCCGCGACCGCGTTTGCCGCCTTCGGTCGGCGCCCCAAAGAACGCGTCATCCAGTTCGACCAAACCGGCCAGTTGGTAGTGGGCATCGCGATCTCCCATGGCTTTGCGAATCTTGTGAAGCATTAACCATGCTGTGGGGTAGGAGATTTCCAGTTCGCGCGAAAGGAAAACCGCGGAAACGCCGCGTTTATCGTGCGCCACAAGGAAAATCGCCCAGAACCAGGTCAGTAGCGGCGTATGGGATTTATGCATAATGGTGCCGGCGGTAACCGAAGCCTGATACTTGCAGCGCGTGCATTGATACAGCTTACGGCTTTCCAGAAAGTAGAACGCATCGTGCTCGCATTTGGGGCAACAGAAGCCGTTCGGCCAGCGAATCTGAAACAGATGCTCGCGGCATGCGTCTTCCGAATGAAATTTCTCTTGAAATCTCTTTAACGTCATCGCTTCTTGTTGTGCCATGCCAACCACTCCCGAACACTCGTTTGCACCTAGTATATCAAACAAATGTTCGTATGTGAAGGATTTGCTGAGGCAACTTGATATTCAAAATATTTTTTTGTATCCCTCTAAGCTGAACTTCTCCGGCCAGAACAATGTCATTTGAACTGCTCCGGGATCCGTAACAGAGGCCAATACTACGAAGTAGAGGGGATAGATAATGATGGCCAGTCCTGACAAAATCAACAGCATATTCACTCGATCGAACCAGATATCTGCTAGACTGCGTTTAAACATGTTGACCCTCCCCGCTTATTACCATAACGATGTATTTGAAGCTTTTTTTGCTATTTGATTAACCGTTAAAAGAATAATGAAATTAATGATGGAGTTGAATAGTCCTACAGCAGTCGAGAAGCTGTATTGGGCTCCGACCAATCCTGTTTTGTACACATAAGTTGAAATAATCTCTGATGAAGGAAGATTGAGAGATGTTTGCAGAAGATATACCTTTTCAAAACCAAGACTCATAATATTGCCTGTACTCAGAATCAGCAGAATGACTGCTGTCGGCATAATGCCGGGAATATCAATATGCAAGATCCGCTGAAATTTATTTGCGCCGTCCACAACAGCAGATTCATGAAGCTCGGGACTGATCGCCGTAAGCGCTGCCAAATAAATAATCGTTCCCCAGCCGGTATTCTGCCAGATCTCCGACAGCACATATACCGGTCTGAACCAATCCGGGTCCCCCATAAAAAATACGGGTTCTCCGCCAAACGCCTCAATGATTTTGTTGATCAAGCCTGTATCTGGCGATAAAAATAAAAACAGCATGCCTGCAATAACAACCGTCGAGATAAAGTGAGGTGCATAAATAACGGTCTGCACAAATTTTTTGAATTTCTTGTTCATTAACTGATTGAGCATCAACGCGAGCAAAATGGGAGCCGGGAAGCCCACTACAAGCTGCAGGACGCTGAGCTTGATTGTATTCAGAATAATTCTCTCAAACTCAAAGGAATTGAAGAATCGTTCGAAATGCTCGAATCCAACCCATGGGCTATCTGCTATCCCTTTAAAGGCTAGATAGTTCTTGAAGGCAATCTGAATACCATATAACGGTACGTAATGGAACAGCACATAATACAGTACGACAGGAAGCACAAACAAGTATAACTGGTAACTCTTCATCAGCCTCGAAGCCTTTTGTTTGAAAGGCAACTTGCGCTTAATGTCGGGAACATTCAACTGCCGGAATTCATTTACATTTTCCACAAAAAGCACTCCTTCTCTAGTAAGCCTGTAATCCTTAAATTCATTCCTCCCTAGAAAACGTTTACAATCTTCTGATAAAAATATTTATGAAACATATGAATCAATTTCATAAATCGAAAGTCTTGCTATGACTAGTATTTTAAGGCACATAAAAAGGAGAACCTCCCCAAATCTCGAAAAGGTACAGTAACGACACAATACCGAATGAGATGAAAGGATGAACTCCCTATGCCATATATTCGACATGAGAGCCTTTTTACCTTGCAAGAACTTTATAAAATGGAACAAAAAGATCGTTTTCGTGAAATCTTCGCTACGATCGACATCACTCCTATTTTGCGTTTGGTCAAGAAAACGTCGCGTTATGGTGCGCCTATTGAAGTGAATTACAGAGCAATGGTCTATTCATTGATCATCCGAATCATCGAACGAATCCCGACGATTAAAGATTTAATAAAACGTCTGCAGCATGACATCTTGTTCCGCTTGGATTGTGGCTTTATGTTGTCAGAATCTATTCCATCAGCGGCCTCTTATTCTAGGTTGGTGAATAGGATGAGCCAATGCGATGCGCTTGAAGAGATTCAAACCCAGTTGCTTACACAAGCGATGAAAGAAGGATTCATTACCGATGATACAGTTGCTATTGATGCTACCCATATCGAAGCACGAGACCAAGCACCTGTAAAACAAGACAAGGATAAGCAGGAGCCTAAAAAGCGTGGGCGAAAATCAAAGACTGAACGTGAAGCTTGGTTGAAACAAAAGCAAGAAGAAGAGGAACAAAAGCCTATCTTCGAGAAGGAAATTGCTGCACAACTTGAAGTATCTTTCCACGTGCTAAAAGATCAAATGCCACTTGATCCACAGTGGGGAGTCAAGAAAAACAGTGACGGGAAAAACACGTTCTGGTTTGGCTATAAAGGTCATTTGGCTGTAGGTACACGGAGTCAATATATTCTCGGAGCGATGCTCTCTTCTGGAAGTTTGAATGATGGTAAAGCCGCCATACCTCTCCTAAAAGGGCTTGTTTCACAGCATCCACAATTCAAATTCACCTATGCAACGATGGACGCAGGTTATGATTATGAAGCGATATACCGACAGGTTCGTAAAATGAAGGCACACGCCGTGATTGCCTATAACCGTAGGCGAGAGCCAGAACTTGTTGGATTTGACGAACACTTTGCGCCAACTTGTGTCAGAGAGCATTCGTATCGTTACGACAGTTATGATTCAAAGTATGAAACGCTGAAATATGTTCGTCCAAAAGAATGCGATCATTGCCCATTAGCGAAGGATACACTTTGTCAAAAGGTATACAAAATGAAGATCTCAACGGATCTAAGAAAATATACGGCACCAGCTCGTGGTTCGAAGCTATGGAAGGAAATCTCTAAGAAGCGATCTGCCGTAGAACGAGTAAATGCTTACTTAAAAGAATTCTTCCAATTGAACAATATACGACATCGAACCGGTCAAAAAGCGAAGTTTCATTTTAACTTGGTTGCACTGGTTTACAATTGTACAAAACTTGTATGTGATCGATTAAATCGTCATTTGAATGAACAAGCAGCATAATTTTCAAAAATGGATATGCACAAATTGGGCTAATCTGCGAATCTGTAACTATACATTATGAAATTGATTCATATTATCAATATTTTTATTGTTTAGTAATTAATCGAAACTAGTTTCGTTTTTATTATATTTGACCTAACGGTTATTGTCAATATCCCTATTAAAATGGAACAAAAAGAAAAGCTGTCTAGGAAAGTAAAAAAATCACTCTCCTAGACAGCCTTAGGCAAGTTGCTTATGCTCCTGTTATTCTAATCGTATCAAATCGATCGGTACGAATCAGCTCCCGCAACAACTGCTCCGTCATCGTATGCCGGACGTGCGCGTATTCCGGTTCGTTCCATAGATTGTTATGCTCGTGAGGGTCTGCCACAAGATCAAACAATAGCCCCTCTTCCGAATTGATAAACAACGTTAATTTAAATTGCTCTGCAACCAGAGTTCGCATACGGGTCGTCTCTGGAGCATACCAATCCTCATCATATTCAATCAATGCTGGTCGAGCAGACAGCTCCTTGCCCGCTTGAACAGCTTCACGCAGACTACGTCCTGGCAAGCCTAAAGGAGGTGCGCTGTATACGCCTCGAGTATCCATTACAGCCTGATCGATACCCGCAAAATCAAGAATAGTCGGCACAAAGTCAAGCAGGCTCACTACGCGGTCTCGATAGACGCCCTGTTTAGCGGCTTGGGGGGCTTTCCATATATACGGGACATTCAGTAGTTCCTCCCAAGGCCACTCCGCCTTGGTCAATAGACGATGGGAGCCCAAATATTCTCCATGATCAGCCATAAATACGATAACGGTGTTATCGTATAGCCCTAATTCCTTCAGCTTTTCCAACACCTCTCCTATACAGCTGTCCATATGCGTAATCATACCGTACGTTTGTGCCAATACTTCCCTTAAGGTCGTTTCATCGAACTGTGAATGACCAGGATGAACCTTCCGTAATCCCTTTAGCCAATCGATCGAATCCGCTTCATTCTCCCAGCCCTCCGGCAATGTCAGCGACTGTGGGTCATACATTTCACTATAAGGACGGCATGCAGCGAAAGGATGATGCGGATCGGGGAAGGAGCACCAAAGATAGAAGGACTCTTCCGGCTGAAGGTTCTCAAGGAAAGCCACAGAGCGGTTTGCAATCCACCGGTTGTAGTGCAGCGATTCAGGCAGATCAATCTTCCAGTTTTGCTCGTATAAAAGATTCTTCTCATAGGCTCCTGCCCGCAGTAGCTGCTGTCTCCCTCCCGGTAGCTCTTGTTCAAGCCATGTCAAATAATCGCCGTAGCAGTCTACATGTCCGCCTACACACTCTGTCGTTTGGTAGCCATAATAACCACTTGGCAATGCTGTAATTTCCCCGGATTCCCACCGTTCCCTGCTCTCCCAGGAGAAGGCCATCTCCTCTCCATTACTTACAGAGCCGATCGGCTGATGATGCAGCTTGCCGACGGCATGCGTCCGATATCCTGCCTCAGCGAGTACCCCTGGCAGTGTAGGCAACTGCTCGGGGACGGCGTTGCCATTCGTCAAGCAGCCGTGCTGTCTGGGAGTCAACCCCGTCAGCAATGTCGCACGCGACGGCATACACACTGGATTGTTGCAATATGCTCTAGCGAAGGAAACGCCTTCACGTCCCAACTGATCCAGATTCGGCGTTCGCACATCGGGATGTCCATGCAGTGACAGTGTACGAGCTTGCATCTGATCTGCAACAAATATAAGAAAGTTAGGCTTCATCTATATTCCTCCATTCATTCTTTCATCACATTACCACTAAGATACCAGGAGCGCTCAGTGCTTTGTTGAAGCAAGCCTTAATATTATCCAATGACTCATGCACTATCCAGGCCTGCTTCACGAACGCCCCGTTGACCAGAGGACAGCAAGAACTCTATTGTTCTGACAATGTATAGCTGATCCGAATTCAAGCCCATGACAACAATATGCCAAATGCCACCATTGGACAGCGGTTTCCTGCACAATCCCCTTATCCGAATACCTTTTTTACCATTCTGCATAGGATCCGTCTTCATTGCGCCAAATAGGTGAATGCCAATTATGGCCTTTTTTCGCAGCTTCTCTAACAGCCTCCTCATTAATGGCAATACCAAGACCAGGCTTGTCAGACACACGAACATAACCGGCTTCATATTGGAATATGTCCGGATCTATTAAGTAACCCGGAACATCGCTACCTTGATTATATTGAATACCTAGCCCTTGTTCCTGAATAACGAAATTCGGCGTGCAATAATCGACCTGGAAGCAGGAAGCCAGTGCAATCGGTCCAAGCGGGCAATGCGGCGCCAGACTAACGTCATAAGATTCCGCCATAGCTGCGATCTTCTTCGTTTCCAAAATACCGCCAGCATGAGAGAGATCCGGTTGTATGATATCTACGTAACCATCCTGCAACAGCTGTTTAAAGCCCCAGCGTGTGTACATTCGCTCGCCCGTTGCAATAGGTGTATTCGTCATTCTTGCAATCTCCCTAAGCGCCTCATTATGCTCCGGCAACACAGGCTCCTCAATAAACATTGGCCTGTATGCCTCCAGTTCCTTCACTAGAATCTTGGCCATAGTCTTATGAACACGGCCGTGAAAATCAACCGCAATTCCCACGTCTGGCCCGACAGCATCCCGTACTGCCTGCATTCGTTCCACTGCCTGATCAATTTTCCTATATTCATCTAAATAATGAAGCTCTTCCGTCACATTCATTTTTAGCGCCTTGAAGCCAAGAGCTACCTGCTTCTGAGCATGACTGCTCACATCACTTGGCCTGTCTCCTCCAATCCAGGCGTATACTTTGATTTTATCGCGAACCGATCCGCCAAGAAGATCGTAGATAGGTGCGTCATAATATTTGCCTTTAATGTCCCATAACGCTTGCTCAATGCCGGAAATCGCACTCATGAGAACGGGACCTCCCCGGTAGAAGCCGCCGCGGTACATGACCTGAAAGTGGTCCTCGATCTTGAGCGGATCCTTCCCTATCAGATAGTCCTTCAACTCCTCGACTGCTGCCCTAATGGTAGAAGCTCTTCCCTCCAAAATAGGCTCTCCCCAGCCTTCAAAGCCCATATCGGTGCTAATCTTCACGAACAACCATCTAGGCTCGATCTGGAATAATTCCACAGCTTTAATTTTCATAATATGAACCTCCTTTAAAATACGG
Organism: Paenibacillus sp. MB22_1; assembly: GCF_047200555.1. Classification (NCBI taxonomy): domain Bacteria; kingdom Bacillati; phylum Bacillota; class Bacilli; order Caryophanales; family Paenibacillaceae; genus Paenibacillus; species Paenibacillus sp. MB22_1. The sequence goes on along the minus strand of NZ_JBLADV010000001.1, from coordinate 319,444 downwards.
TTCTCTTCCAATTGCATATATTGAGGATTGCGGATAATCAAGACATTCTACGAGCAACATTTCTTCATGACATTGGTCAGAGAGCCAAGCTTCTCAATCTTTACAGTAACGATGTATCCATCCTTCAGCCATACCTGACTATACATTCTATAAACTACAATGACGCCTTACGGCGTCCAGGTAAGGAGAAGATCAGATTATAATGAACAACAGGAGAAAAGCATGTCAGTTCAAACGGATGACCTCCCTTGAAATGGATTACTACTCGATAACGCTTACATTACACGTATTGGATACGCTATGAATATGAGTGCATACAGCCCGGATCATGAGATTTCCTGGCACAGAGCCTTGCACAATGAGCAGTCCTCTGCCCAGCTCCGTCATAAGGCGAGTGCTCTGATAAGGTTGTACGTTATCGGAGCTTCCATTGTCCACCCCAAGAATTCGGCATTCGCCCTCCACCTCAAATTCAAGCTCTACATTCTGGTTTGTAATAGCATGCCCCTTGGCATCCACTAACTGCACGGTTACATGAACGACACTGTCTGAATCGATTCTAATCGTATCCTTATCTGCTAGCAGCTTGATAGAATGCACAGGCCCTACCGTATAAAGCTTCGAATCAACTACCTTTCCGCCTTGTCTGCCAATGGCTTTCAATTCTCCAGCGCCATAAGGCACAGCCCACTTGTAGATATGATCCTCAAATTGTTCAAGACGCTTCGTAGCAAGCAGCGAATCGTTCAGATACAACGATACCTCCTCACAGTTCGAATAAACCTCGACTACAACGATCTCCCCATCCCGATAGTTCCAATGCGAATTCACGTCGTGCCAGAACCAAACCCGCTGCTGCCAGCCACCCGGATTCTTCTCTACCAGCTCACCGGATTCATCTAGCCTGTACAAGGATTTCTCCAGAACCTGCGTTGCCAGATGAAGATGCGGTTCTTCATTCCATAGGCTCTTGAACATATGATAAGAAGGCTTCTCGAATCCAGCAAAGTCCAGAAGACCGAGATTCGACCCTTTCCGAGGCCAAGGCTTCTGAATAGCTTCTCCAATATGATCAATGCCCGTCCAGAGGAAAATTCCCGGAATATATTCTCTCTCCAGAACTGCCTTCCATTCATGCCACTGGGCCACATTCTCTGTTCCCATAATCGGCTTGTCCGGATAATGATGGTGCCCATAATCATAGATAACTCTGCGATAGCTGTACCCTGCTATATCCAATTCGTCGATAAATCCCGATTCGTAGCTGGCGCTAGGCAGGATGCAATTTGCTGTAACAGGTCTTGTTGTATCCAGCTCCTTGGTCCAGCGAGTCAAGAGCCGGGCTGTTTTGTCAATATCATACGCATCTCTTGGCAGCTGCTGAATGATCTCACGTATTTTATCCTTCCCGTTAGGCGGCAGTGTCCAAAAATAATTGCCTGATGCATTCATGCCAAAATATCCTGTTGCCTCATTATATTTCGGATACGTCCACTCAATTTCATTGCCAATGCTCCACTGGAATATGCAAGGATGGTTGCGATCCCGCAGTACAGTATTCTGAAGGTCCTGTTTGGCATATTCACGGAAGTATTCAGCATGTCCACGAGTAATATAATCAACCTTCTGTTCCCCGCCATTACTTCGCTTATCCTTCGGATTATCCCATTCATCGAAGAACTCCTCTTGGACCAGAAAGCCCATCTCGTCACATAAATCCAGGAAATCTTCCGACGCAGGGTTATGGGCCGTTCTGATCGCATTGCATCCGCATTCCTTCAGCTTCTCCAATCTGCGTCTCCATACATCCAGAGGAACAGCTGCTCCTACCAACCCACCATCATGGTGGAGATTTACACCCTTGATCAAGGTATTCCGTCCATTGAAAAAGAAACCTTTGTCCGGATCAAATCTGAACTCTCGAATCCCTATAGTGTCCTCTACAGTCTGAATGATTCGCCCGCTTGTTACAACTTCAACACTTACACGGTACAGCTTGGCTGCATGAATCTCCCATCTCTGCGGATTTGGGATCGTCCATTCTAATGAAAGCTCCTCCGATTGATTCGCTGCTAGGGAGCAAGTCTTGACTTGCTTGGCCACAAGCTGATTATCAGGGCCAAAGATTTTGCCGATAATTTCAGCTTGCTTGCTAACAGCTTCATCATTCTGCAACGTTATTCTGCCTTGCACAAGTGCTGACGAGTCACTCACTACCGGCGTTGTATAATAGGTGCCCCATACTGGGATATGCAGCTTCGGAACAATATGAAGGGCTACCTTTCGATAAATGCCTGAGCCCGTATACCACCTGCTGTCCGCATATCGGGAATGATCAACCTTCACGGCAATGATATTTTCTTCACCTATGTCATTCAGGTAATCGGTTACATCCACCAGACATGGCGAATAGCCGTAAGGGTGGAAACTCACAAGTTCCCCATTGCAGTATATGCTTGCTCGATTATATATACCGTCGAAGTTAATAATTACCTTGCTTTGGTCCATCTCAGGTGTTGTCATAAAGCGCTTTCTATACCAACCAATGCCGCCAGGCAGATAACCAGTGCAGGCTTCTCCTTTCTCTTGATCGAAGGGAAATTCCACACTCCAATCATGGGGTAGACTTAATGTTCTCCACGAGGAATCGTCGGTCGCCAGCAGGTGTGGAGCCTCTGGCTCCCCTAACATAAACTTCCAGTCCTGAATAAAAGGAATACCTCTCATCTCTTATCTCTCCCTTGATCTATCCTCATCTATAAACGCAGCGCTCGACACAGAGAAAACTTGTTCTTCGTGCGCCATTATACGATCCTTCTGATTGATACAATCATAAATTCAACCATTGGATCAATGTAAAGAAGGATGTCGTCTCCTTCATCACCCAATCCTAATAGGGAATCAGCCTGCGGTCGGTAAACCGCAGGCCAATCTCATTACTTATAATTCAAGTAGACAACACGCTTCTGCATATAGCCTTCCAGTCCGTATTCTCCATCCTCGCCGCCTAGACCGCTCAGCTTATGTCCGCTATGATAACCTTGCATACAGCCCGACATGCCTTGATTAACGAACACGGTGCCAACCTGAAGCACGTCAGTACCGTGCATCATCTTCTTCATATCGCTTGTGAACAAGTAAGCAGACAAGCCCAGCTCACTTGAATTGGTAATTTCAATCGCTTCTTCGAAGCTGGAGATTTTTACAATCGGCAGTACCGGACCGAATATTTCCTTCTGTGCTGCAGCCATATCCGGTTTCACATCAACAAGAACAGTTGGCTCGTACCAGTAGCCTTTATCGAAAATGCCGCCAGTTGGACGTTTGCCCCCTGCCGCTACTTTGGCGCCTTGTGCGACCGTTTCTTGAACAATTTCTTCGATCTTCTTCAGATCATTGCCATTCGCTTTTGGCCCCATCGTTACACTGCTATCGAAGGGATCTCCAACTTTAATCGATTTCATATGCTCCAGCAGCTTGGCTGTGAAAGCTTCGGCCACCTGTTCGTGAACCAGCACCAGCTCATTGCACACACATACCTGTCCGCAGTTCGCGAATCTTGCGGAAACTGCTGCTGCCGCCGCCTGGTCAATATCCGCATCCTCCAGAACGATGAACGGAGCTTTTCCGCCGAGCTCCAGTGACAAAGCTGTAATGTTATCGGAAGCGGCCTTGTAAATTTGTTGACCTGCCCGTACACTGCCGGTAACAGTTACCAGCTTTGTAATCGGACTGCTTACCAGAAGCTGTCCTACCTCAGCTCCTGTGCCCGTCACGAAGTTCGCTACTCCTGGAGGGAAGCCTACCTCATGAATCAGGTTGAAAAATTCAGCCGATGCGATCGGCGTCAGCTCATGTGGTTTAATAATCATAGTATTGCCTGTCACCAGTGCCGGGCCAAGCTTTCTGCCGATCAAGGCTAACGGATAGTTCCACGCACATAAGCCAATAGTGACACCGTAAGGAACCTTGCGAATTTGCAGCATTTCTCCTTCCTTATTGGATGGAAGGATATCTCCTTTAATTTTGTTGGCTGATTCCACCGCGTACATCATATAAGCCATCGTATCGTCCACTTCACCAAGCGCTTCACGGTACGTCTTGCCCTGCTCCATCACAAGAAGCTTGGCAAGAAACTCTCGCTTCTCCTTCACCTTCTCAACCAACTTCACCAAATAAGACGCGCGCTTCACAGAAGGGAGCGCTTGCCAAGCCTGTTGAGCCCGCTCAGAAGATTCCAGTGCCCTCTGTACATCCTTGGCAGTAGCATCGCTCACAAGCCCAATCACTTCTTCATTCGCTGGATTCTGCACCTCAATTAGTCGTTCCGAGGCAGAATCCACCCATTCACCGTCAATATATAAACGATAATATTCCTGTCCATTGCGATTGCCCTTCATCATGTATACCCATCTCCTTTAATTATTATAGTGAGGTAGTAAGAATAAAAATTTTCTAACAGGGCTTTCTTCTACGAACTTTACATCCCCTTGAATTCTGGAGCTCTCTTCTCCTTAAAAGCTGCCTTTCCCTCTTGCGCATCCCTGGTTGTGAAGCAGAAGGAGAACAAACTGTTCTCGTATTGCAAGCCTGCATCAAGCGGCATATTCATAGCCGCACGAAGCGCAAGCTTAGCGTTCTCTACAGCGATTGGACTGTATCCGGCAATTGTGTGCGCTGTCTCGTAGACAAGCTTTTTCAACTGATCTAACTCAACGACCTGCTCTACCAATCCACAACGCAAAGCCTCTTCTGCCGTCAATAGTCTGCCCGTTAAGACCATCTCTGCAGCCTTCCCTGCGCCTACCACTCTCGGCAGTAGCTGTGTGCTGCCGCTGCCTCCGATCCAGCCCAGCTTTATTTCACCTGCGCCAAACTTAGCATTGGAAGAAGCTATGCGAATATCTGCATGCAAGGCAAGCTCGAGTCCCCCACCAATTGCATAGCCATTGACCATTGCAATTACGGGCTTGCGAATGCTGCGAATCGCCATACAATAATCGTCGCGGTTACGCAGATCCCATGGACTTCCGTAATCGTCCAATACCTCAATATCACTTCCAGCCGAGAAGCTTTTCTCACCCTCGCCAGTCAAAACGACGACCCTTATCCTTTTGTCCCTATTAATTTCCTGACAAAGAAGACTCAACCTCTCACCCATCGCACGAGTGACAGTATTCAGTTTGTCTGGCCTGGATAGGGTAATCGTCCCGATATAGTTGTCAACCTCATACCGAATATCATTATTCTCCATCGATCAACCCCCTATCATCGTTTACTTTGGAAGCCTCGAGCCCGAAATCCTTATTAATTTGTGCAGTATGTTCGCCGACAGGAGGCGCTCCCTTTACATGTTTAAGAAGTTGGCCGTTCACCCTAGCCGGATACCTGGTCGTCTTGAACACAGCTCCACTTGGCCTTACGACCTCCTGGAACATATCCAGTACTTTAATTCCTTCATGCTGGAGAGCTTGCTCCCAATCAAACACCTCTGCGCACCAATAATCAGCCCGCTCCAAAATATCGAGCCAGTGCTTTGTCGACCTCGTCTTCAGATGACAATTCAATAATTGCTTAATGGTATCTCGCTCATCGAACCAGGACTCCTGCTCTGTATATTGGAGCAGCTCTTCGCACTGTAGCAGCTTTCCTAGCGTAAGAATGGAGCCCATAGCCAAAGCGATATACCCATCCTTTGTTTCATAGATGCCATACGGTGCGCCTAAATAGGCATGCGCATTGTGGAACCCACTCCGCTTGGGAAGTTCTCTAGGCTCCTTGTTCATATAAGCACTCAGCACTTCAAATTGAAAGTCTAGCGCTGCCTCCATCAGACTAATTTCTACAAACCCTCCGACACCTGTTTTCTCCCGCTTATACAGCAAGCCAAGTAAGGCCTGAACAAATATCGAGCTTGTATGCAAATCGATTGTTGCCAGTCCGAAGGGGACCGGTGGCTGTTCGGCATCGCCGTTCAGCCATGCGAGACCGGACAATGATTGCACGAGCAAATCCTGTCCCGGTTTGTTCTTCCAGGGACCTTCCACACCATAGCCGGTAATACTGCCGTATATAATGCCAGGATTCAGCTCCTTAACTGACTCATAGTCCAGACCTAGCTTCTGCATCGTGCCGGGACGAAAATTTTCTATGACTACATCCGCCTTCTGTATCAGCTGTTTGACTCTAACGAGATCGGCCGGATCCTTCAGGTTGGCAGCATAGCTCTCTTTGTTCCGATTCATCGATTGGAATACGGTACTCTCCCCATCGACCCGAAGATTAGACAAGGTTAATTGACGGCTTCCATCGCCCGCATTCGGTCGTTCGATCTTGATGACTCGAGCCCCCAGATCAGCTAGCCGAAGCGCAGATACAGGTCCTGCCAAATATTGACTGAAATCCAATACAACGATATCCTCTAATAGCTTCATCCTGTTCACCTCCTCCCTTCCTGATATTCACGTCTGATTTGCATATGCATTTCGTTTAAGGTTTGAATGACCATTTGTCGTTCAGGTGTTTGATTCATTAGTCGATAACGAATCAGATTACCCGCCTGCTCCTGGAAGCTGATATAGCCATGGAATCGAGGTCTCAGCGAGCCATGCATCAATGTCTCCAATGTACGCTCGAAGAAACCTCCGGACATACGATTCACCTCGGGATCCAGCCACGCTTCCCGATGACCAGGCTGACCATCATTCAAGAAAAACGACGTTCGTTGGAAGGAAGGAGACGCCACCATAACTGCAAACTTCGCAGCTATATCGACATACCGACATTTCGACGAGATCGCAAGTCCCACGCCGCCAATCATGCTTCCGCTTGGCACACCGCTGTCAGACGGAATATTGCCGAAACTCGTGACGAATGGTCTAAAACCTTCTCTTGCATAATTGGAATAGCCGTAAATAAGCGGGACGTACGCAATTTCATTGCTGGTTCCCATGAGATCCAGCATTTGAATGGGATCATGATGAACCGATTCCGAATGAAGATACGGCATCAAGTCTTCCATTAGCGCGAGCGCCTGCTCCCCTACCTCCATAGGAAGATCAATGCCTTCACTCCAGTAAGCCCGGTTTGACAGCTGTGCACATAAAGTAAAGAAGGTCGAATAGGCATGTACTGGAACCAACGGAAGACCAATATACTGTCCCTTCGGCAGCTTCTTGACAATCGACAGCACATCGCTCCAGCTTCGGGCAGGCTGCAGTCCAGCCTGATCCAGCAAATCCTGCCGGTATGCGCTGACTTGAGCTGCTGCATCCACAGGCAACGCCCACTGTTTCCCTTCATACGTATAACTGGCATAGCTCAGACCTGTCGAATGAATCTCCTGATCCTGCAGGAATGCTTCCTCTACTAGACCATTCAAGGGCAGCAGCAGCTGCTTCGCTACCGCAGTTCCAATATGAGGGTGATCAATCATAATGAAATCATACTTATCTGCAAGCAGCTCAAGCGGATAAAGCTCGAAATCCGATAAAGAACGCGCATCCCATTCAATCTCGACGTCCGGCTCCAGCTTGCGAAATGCCTCTGAGGCGGCTAGCAATGGGTTCAAGCCTCGCTCATGAGACCAGGTCATGCCTTTCAATTTCAATTTTATCACCATCTCTACAAGGTTTAATCATAAATGTACAGTTACGAATGAGATAGCCATTCGAATTCGATTTCACCGTTATGCTCACCGATGTGAGGTGCTCCCCTTGAGGATTGCAGCCGGTAGCTATTCAAACGAATGGGACAAGAAAGCGCAGTCAATCGAGTACCGTTACTTCTATAAATATTCTGTGTAATATTCAGCTCGAGGAACGCCTCCTGCCCCAGAAGTTGTTCCCAGTTAAGCAACTCCTCACAAGCAATGCCGGCTTTCCTCAGTTGAATGCACCAGTAGTCTGCAGGCTTTGTTAGTAATAATTGTTGTATGCTGTCAGCTGTCACTTCGTTGATTGTTGCCGAAGGGAAGTGTGCTGCTAACGCTTCCACCAATTCATACAGAGACATTTCTTCTAACGCTATATATTCGGTAGCTGTAGGATACAGGCCTTTTAACCATCGGCTGGATTCAGATTCTCCAGCACCCTCGTTAGAGCACCTGCCCGGCATCCACTTCTCATCCCAGATCTCTTGCATGACGTCCAAGGTAGATTCCAGCATATTAACCTCTACCAGTGCGCCTGCCCCTTGTACAGATCGACGCACAAGAGCTGCCAGAATGCCTTGCACAAGATGTGCACCGGTCATCATATCTGCGATGGCAAGACCGAATGGGATGGGCCTGCGTATCGCATCATCGCGGTGCAGCCAGGATAGACCAGTGAACGCCTGCATAAGCAAATCCTGTCCTGGTCTCCCACGAAGAGGAGTATCCCATCCATATCCGCTAATAGAACCATAGATGAGAAACGGATTGATCTCCTTTACCTCTTCATATCCGAATCCAAGCTTCTCAATGACACCCGGTCGAAAGTTCTGGATCATAATATCCGCATGGCTTAACAATTTCCTCACCTTTTGTCTGTCCGATTCTGATTTCAAGTCGACAGCATAACTTTCCTTGTTCCGATTAATCGAATGAAACAGCGTACTGTCCCCGTCCAGCTCCATATTAGATATATACAATCTTCTGCATATATCCCCACCGTCCAGACGTTCAATCTTAATGACTCTTGCTCCCAAATCTGCTAATCGCAAGCCGGCATACGGACCGGACAGGAATTGACTGAAATCAAGAACTAATAAGCCCTCCAACGGTCTCGGTATCATGACATCTCACTCTCACTTCGACTTAATCTTTAACAATGACGCCTAGAGCAACTGGAATTCCTCCTCAATCCTGAAGTTGTCCTCGCCCGCTCGTACAATTCCTCGACGACTCCTCATGTGTTTACCGTCAATTCGAATAGGACAACAAGTAGTTAAGAACAATCCTTGCTCCTCCACTTGCACGCTCTGTACATTACGCAAGGCAACAAACCCTTCATGCCGAAGAAGATCGTCTACGGTCTGCACCTCGGCACACCAGTATCCACCTTCTTCCAAATCGTTCACCCAGACAGCTGCCGGCTTGCTCCTCAGATGATCAGCAATCAACTGCTTAATTTCATCCCTCTTCAAGAACCAACTAGCAGGATCTGTATAGGAAGCTAAGGCGCGGCATTGCAGCAGCTTTCCCAGTTCAAGCACTGACCCCATCGCAAGAGCCAGATATCCGCTCGCCGTCTCGTAAATACCATATGGTGCTGGAAGATAAGCATGCGCATTATGGCTCAAGCTTCTCTGCGGCAGCTTTCCTCCATCATTAAGATGAGTGGTCAGCACCTCGAATTGATAATCAATCGCCGATTCCAGCAGACTAACTTCTACCAGCATTCCAACTCCCGCTTTGGAACGTTGTACAAGCGCAGCTAGAATACCTTGAACAAGGTTGGCACTTGCAAACATTTCCACAGTCGAAAGTGGAAACGGAATTGGCGGATCATCCGCATTCCCATTCAACCAGGGTATACCTGTAAGCGCCTGGACGAACAAGTCACTATATGGCTTGTTCCGCCATGCTCCCTCTCGTCCGTAACCGGTAATGTTGGCATGAATCAACGAAGGATTTAGCACCTGCGTTTTCTCATAAGGAAGCATGGCCGCCTGGGGGGAATCAACAGGAAAACCTTCTATTAGAACGTCTGCTTCAGCAATAAGCTTGTGCAGTTTCTCTACATCTTGATCTCTAGTGAGGTTGAATAACAATCTTTCTTTATTGCGGTACAAGCTGCTGAGCGGCAGCTGCTCATCCTCAATCTGCTCTATCCTGACGACACGTGCCCCAAGATCAGCCAGTCTTAACCCGGCGAACGGACCAGCAATCTGCGTACTGAATTCCACAACGAACAAACCCTCTAACGGAAGCAAGCTACCCCTCCTAAGCGATGGACATAACAGACTTCAAAGCAGGGAAAGGGATCGAACAAACGTGAGCGTATGTTCATCCCCTCCAGCATCAAGAATGGTTAACTTCGTGCCAAATATTCTAGATTACTCAAGCTCCCAGAGCTCTGGGTTGTAGCGGTAATAGCTGCTACCGTATTCATCACGCAGCTTCCTACTTTCATCGAGATGCTCGTTGCATATGCGCTTCGCCTCAGCTTGATCGCCAATGAGCAGCTTGTATTCATTGCTTGCCAGAACACTGCCTGCTTGCTTCAGATTGAGCGTGACTGTGAACTGGCCTGTGGCATCGGCATCAACCTTCCATGCAATATCGCTAAATTTTGCGGCGCTATTCGAAGCGATCTGTGCAGCTATTGCTCCGCTGTGAACGACCTCGTCCTTATGATTGCAAAGCGTCCACTCCAGTACCGTATCCGCATACTCCTTATGATAATCGTTGACAATCCACAGTTCGCCTTGGAACGTCTCTCCCGGATTCCATCTTCTTTTCTCAAATGCCAAGCTTGGCAGAAGCGGCTGATAACTTGTCTTTACGTAGTCGAAACTAATTTTCTTCAAGCCATAATAATCGACGAGTCCCCATTTAATGTCGGGCCAATGCGTAATGAAGTGACAGAGTGACACACCGCTCATCCGCGGTTTCCGTCTCCGGTACAATTCAAGTGCAAACTGTAGAATTGTGCCGTGCGCAATCTGAGTCGATTCTACGAATTGCTCCAGTGAATCCATTCTCTTATCGCCGAACACTTCAATGTTCAATCCTTGGAGAATGTGGATATCTGCCCAATGATAACCCCAGCTTGGTCCCATAGGCCATAGCTCATTCTCCGGAATAAACTTCTTCAAGCTTTCAATCGAAGGAGCTGACGCCGCGGTTAATTCAGGAATGATCGAGCAATCAAGCGAAGGGTAATATTCCTCCATGAAGGTGCCACCACCGCCGTAATAATGCTCATTAGCGTGCTGGGACTCCTTAGGTTTGAATCCCATACTCTGACCGAACTCATTGCTAAGCGGTGATGCCAATCCGTATGGAACAGACGTATATGCTCCAATTGCTACACCGATCGCTTCCATAAGCTCTTTATTGCCGCTCTCTACATGTGCATCCGTAAAGAATACTTCTTCTCCGCCCATCCAATAAATATTGGATGGATGATTGCGGCGAAGTTTCACAATTTCAATACATTCCTTCGACACGGATTCCACAAAAGCTGGATCATTGGAGAAGGCTTGTGTGGAGAACGTGAAGTTTGTCCATACTGTAATACCAAGCTCATCGCATAGGCGGTAGAAGGTTGGTATCTCCGGCGGATGCCAGCCAAAAATTCGCAAATTGTTAATATTGCATTCCTTCACCAGTGACAGCAGATGTTCATATTTCTTCGTGCTGTTCCTTCCATATAAGAAAGATGGCTGGCCTCCCCAACATGCGGAGCGCAGGAATTGACGTTTACCATTAATAACGAAGGTCCATGGATATTCGCATTCTTCTTCTGTAAATCCCGGATTTTTCTCCATCTGAATCGTACGAATACCGATTCTGTCCTGTACACGATCCAATTCAGAACGATTCTTTGCAACTGTAATTTCCAGATCATACAGATGTGGAGTTCCCATGTCCCAAGGCCACCACAGTTTTGCGTCCGGAACCTCTACACTTACTTCTACGAGACCGTTGCCTGATCGAACATCAGCCTCCACTGTACGAGTGATTGTCTCCGATGTGAAGTTGTGGCCCTTCATCGCAATCTGAAGTTGAATGCTTTGATTCTCTGCAGCCATGTTGTCGAGTTCCACTTGCAGATGGACTACAGCGCCTTCCTCCTTAAGCTCGGATTCTGAACGATAATTAATAATTCGCACATCCTCCGTTGCAACCAAGCGTACCGGACGCCATATGCCGAATGGCACCAAGCCAGTGAAATAATCGCCGGAGAAGTTCACCTTCTTGCCTCCAACATTGCGGAAGTTCTTTGGCGGCGGATCAAGCTTGACAGCCAGCTGATTCGAACCACCAGCCCAATTATCGAAGTTCAAATATTGACTGACCTCAAAGGAAAAAGGAGAGAACATACCCTCATGACTACCCAGCAGTTGGCCGTTTAGCCACACGGTACAGCTATAATCGACACCTTCAAATTCCAGATGAATCTTCTTGCCTTTCATCTCTTCAGAGACGTTGAATCTCCGAATATACCACCATTCGTATTCTTGCACCCACTTGGCCTTGTGCATATTACGTCCAAAATAAGGGTCCTCTAATTCGCCAGCACGCTGAAGATCGGTATATACATCTCCTGGCACAGATGCGTAATTCCAGCTAAAGATTACACCTTGACGCTCTGCAGGAAGGATATGGAATCCCTCTCGTTCTCCTTCGCCTACTCTCATCTTCTCCATCTGCCAGAGCTTTCCGCTTAAATCCTTCACTACTCTCGACATTCCAGAACCTCCAGTACTGCAATCGCATTTTTACAGAACAACAACCCAAAAATAATAAATTATAACTAATTTTCGAAACGTTGTTCCGTTTTAAACGATTATACATTTGGTTGTACTTTGCGTCAATACTGTTTTCATTCATCTTCTTTAAATACAGGTCTTAAGGTAAATTGGAAGTCGAACTGCTTCTCATTCAACTGATACTTCTCCATCAATTTAGGGCCACAGGAGTTCGAGCCGACACCACTCATCTTGTAATCGAGCTGAACAATCGTTTCCTTCCTCTTCCGCAGCTCATACGTGTGCTTGGCTGCCGTAAGATCCTGAGGCAAATAATTCGAAACATTAAACGAGAAAGATGCAGTGCTATCCATCAACATGCCCATGCCAAGCTCATTGGATACGATGACCCATTCCGTGCCCCATCTAGAGCCATTCTCCTGCGGCATAATGTAACACTCGCTCATCTGATCTACACGCTGCAAATATCTACCTTTGCGTACGCTCTGACGCTTATCTATATAGCTCTCATGCGGTCCGTACCCGACGTAATCCACCGTATTCATTGCTGCAGGCATTCTAAGCTGCAGACCAAAACGAGGCAGGAAGTCAATCTCTTCCTTCACCTGTACACTCGTCTTCACCGTTATCGCACCTTGAGCATCTACATGCCACTTAGCAACCCCCCGCACAATCGGCTTGCGTGTGTAGATGCCTAAAGAAAATTCTGTTGTAACAATAACCTCTTCCTCGCTTGGTTGCTCCCAATCGCAATGATAGACTTTCATACTGGCATGCTCTAGCCCTTCATATTCCCATCTAGAGGCTATCACCCTATCGTTATCAAGTGGAGCTCGCCACATATTGAAGGATAGAGGATGCTCCAACAACTGCACGCCATGTCTGGTCAACTGATTCGGCACACCTCTGCGTAAATCAAAGGAGTGACTGAAGTCGAAGCCATCTATACGAAGCATGCGATCTTGTTCAAGCACTTGGATAGATACATGAGAAGCTTTGTTTTTATATGAATTAAGAGCCAAGCTTTCTTCACTAGCCGTATATTCAAATTGTTGGAACATGATCTCATGACCACGCTCCGCCCATATATTCTGCTTCTCTAAGCAGCAGGATATAGTCAAGCAGATCGTCCCAATCGCGCTTTTATCCGATTGAAATGCTAGCTGTACTTCTTCTCCGGAATGAGGAGGCGTTCGCAGTCCGCGCAGCTCGCCTTCTTCTAAGAGGACGCCCTCTCGCTCCACCTTCCAGTAAAACACCAAATGGGATAGGTCAATGAAGTCATACAGGTTTCGAATGAACAGCCGTCCCTTCTCAAGCTCAATCGCTTCAATTCGAACAGGTGCTATCACCTGCTTTAGTTCAAGCAAACCGGTATGCGGTGTACGATCTGGAGCAACAAGTCCATCGATGCAGAAATTCCCGTCATTCGGCTTGTCACCGAAATCACCGCCGTAGGCATAATACACTTCTCCATGCTCGGTCGTCCTCTCGATGCCGTGATCGCACCACTCCCACACACAACCACCCATTAGCTTAGGCTCGGCATAGATCACGTTCCAATAATCCAGCAGATCTCCAGGGCTATTGCCCATAGCATGACTGTATTCGCACAAAAACAACGGCTTGTCATTTGACTTATCTTTTGCATAAGCCTCAATCTCCGGAACGGATGCATACATACGACTTTCCATATCCAGCACGCTTACATCCGGATTACCGAGATATAGGGATGCTGCTCCCTCATAATGAATCAGTCTGGAGTTGTCTCTCTCCCTCGTCCACTTCGCCATGGCAATGTGATTATGACCATAGCCTGACTCATTGCCCATCGACCAGATCACTACACAAGGATTATTCTTATCTCGTTCCACCATCCTAATCGCCCGATCGACGAATGCTTCCTCCCAATCCGGATTGTTCGACAACTCATGAAATGCAGGATACGATTGCATGCCAAGTCCCTTCGCCATGTTGTCCCAGGTCTCAGCTATTGCTAAACCATGACATTCTAGATCTGCTTCATCCACAACATAGAAACCGTATTCATTACACAGTTCAAGAAATCTAGGATCATTCGGATAATGTGAAGCTCGTATAGTATTAATATTGTGCTGCTTCATCAATTGAAGATCATTAATCATATGCTGCAGCGGAATTGTCTGACCAAGGCTCGGATGAGAATCATGGCGATTGACACCCTTCAGTTTAACGGGAACGCCATTGATCTGAAAGACGCCCTCTCGAATCTCAACACGGCGGAAACCAACGTTGAAGCGAATAATCTCTTCTCCCGAGGATAGAAGAAGTTCATATAGTACCGGCTGCTCGGCATTCCAAAGCTTAGGCTCAGTAACCTGCATCTGAAGCTGACCTGTCTGTCTAACTTCTTCTTGCATCTCTACTATTACATTGCCGCTTGGATCTCTCAGAACAGCATGTACAACAGCTTCACCAGTCATCTCTATCTCTATATTCAGCTTCGCTTCCTTGTCGTCGTTCAACAGCGAAGTACGAACGAACACGTCGCGAATATGCACCTTATCCCGCGCCAGCATATATACATCACGGAATATGCCGGTGTATCTCCATAAATCCTGATCCTCCAAATAAGTGCCGTCACAATATTTCAGTACCATAACCGCCATTCGGTTAACGCCTGGAACGAGGTGATCGCTGATGCGAAATTCTGCGGGAATTCGACTTCCCTGGCTATATCCGACAAAACTCCCATTAACCCATACATAGAAGCATGCATTCACTCCCTCGAACACGACATATTTTTCTTTGTTACTCCATTCCGACGAGATGTGAAAGTCTCGAATATACAGTCCTGCTGGATTATCATCCGGCACAAATGGCGGATCGCACGGTATCGTATAATTGAGATTCGAATAATGCATTTGATCATATCCGTTGTTCTGCCAACAGGAAGGAACTAATAAAGAAGACCAGTCTTCTGCATCAAAGTTGGCTTCGTAAAAGCTTTCACACACATCCTCTACGCTGGAATGATATTGAAATTTCCATGCACCGTTCAAGGTTTGATAATAGGGAGATCTTCCCCTCTTTTTCGAAGCAGCAGTCTCTGCATTCGCATACGGAATGTAATAGGCCCTTGGCTTTTCACGATTTATGTGCAAGGTATGGGGGTCTTCCCAATATTTATCGATCTTCAACAACGTTATCACTCCTATATTATTGTAAGTGTTAAATGTACAGATGATACGAAGAGCACTCGTTTCCAAAGGGATCCAAGTGCTCTCAAATATTTATTGCCTCCTCAAGATATCCAAACCTGATAATTCGCTTTCACCCTGGTCGCGATCCATTCATTAACATCCCATAGATCCGCTACAGGCTGTTTTGTATAAGCAAGTGTCGGCATATAAGGAACAGGTCCGAATTCCGGTGTCATCGTGCTGACGGATTCGCCTTGAGAAAGTCGGTAGCTGAATATGCGCTTCCACCAGCCCTCAAAGCGTTCTCGTTCCGCTGTCCATTCCGGCGCTCCGGGATGCGGAACCTGAGGACCTTGCGAGAAGCCAATTCTGCCATGAATATGATGCGTATGAGTAATGGCCAGGGCGATCTCCTCCTCCATATCTTCAAGGAGTGATTCACACACATTCGTCCAATGGCTAAAATCCGCGGTAATGCGTAATTGCGGGAACTTGTTCAACAGCCTTGCTGTTGTCCATGGCGAAAACATTGCCCGATGCCTGTGTGTCTCATGTGCAACCACAATGGCATTGTCAGACTCTATACGCAGCGCCGCGTCAAAGAAACGATCCTGCTCACTGTCGCTCATGCGATCTCGAGCGCTGTGCGAAACAATAAACTGCGGCTGGAAACCGATAGCTCTCTCCACTTGCTTCTTAAAAGATTGAATATGATCTTCACCGTCTGTGAAGATCTGGGCTATATAAGAAAGTGAGTAGGCTTGAAGCGCTTCACGGAATTCTTCCTCCTGCTCAGGCAGAGGCATAGGCGCTTCAATGCCGGTATAACCCGCATCCGCTGCCCGCTTGAATTGGTCACGATACGTGCCTTCCATTCCCCATAATGCTTTATATAACTGTAGTTTCATGAATATCTCCTTTTTTCGAGCTATGCATATGCAACTTATACTAATCGAGCTCAAACACCCGTTCCTCACTAATCGGGTCGTAAATGGCAATCATACGACACGGTGATGCCAACGCCTTCCCCCGTTAAGAGTGCTATCTGCCCATCCAACCGCCATCCACCGTTACAATAGTTCCGGTCACATAGTCTGAAGCAGAGGAAGCCAGGTAAATAGCTGCCCCGTTCAGATCCTCTGGTCTTCCCCAGCGAGCTGCAGGAATTCGATCTAGGATCGCCTTGTAGCGGTCAGGGTCTTGTCGCAGCTGCTCGGTATTATCAGTCTCGATATAACCAGGTGCAATCGCATTCACCTGAACCCCCCGCGAGGACCATTCATTAGCCAGTGCCTTGGTCAACTGTCCGATACCGCCCTTACTTGCCGCATATCCCGGTACGTTGATTCCACCCTGATACGTAAGCAAAGAAGCGGTGAATATGATTTTGCCCGCACCTCGCTCCAGCATTCCTTGCCCAATCTCCCTCGCCAATATAAACTGGGAGTTTAAGTTCACCTCGACGACGTGATCCCAATAATCATCTGGATGTTCCGCTGCCGGCTTGCGCATAATCGTACCGGCATTATTCAACAAAATATCAATATCAGCATGCTCTTCCTTCACCTTGGCGATGAAAGCATACAAAGCTTTACGGTCACTGAAGTCGCAGGCATATCCGGTGAAGCTTCGCCCTTCATTGCGAACCTCTTGCTCCACTTCGCTACCTGACTCCTCCAGTGTTGCACTGACTCCGACAATATCCGCTCCAGCTTGTGCAAGCGCAACTGCCATTGACTTGCCAATGCCTCGCTTGCAGCCTGTCACTAATGCTTTCTTGCCACGCAATGAGAATAATTCCAAAATATCCATCTTGCTACCTCCCACTTAATTGCATTGGATAAGAATCTTCATAACACCGCTTCCTGATTCCATCTGCTCGAAGCCCTCTTGAATCTGCTCAATCGGGTAAATCTTGCTGATAATACGCTCAAGCTGGAGCTCACCGCTCGCCGCAAGCTGAATCGCTTGCTCGAAGTCCTCATGTTCGTACACACGTGCGCCTAGTAGCTGAATCTCTCTCCAGAAGAAACGATGCAAATCTACTGGAACAGGCTTACTGAAGATACCTACGATTACAATTCGTCCTCTTACCTTAGGCAGCTTGGTCATAACCTCGGCGCCAGCGAGCGATGAGGTTACCTCGAACACAACATCAGCCCCTTTGCCGCCTGTAGCCTCCTGAACGTATTCCGCCAGATCCTGCTCATTCGAGTTACAGATTTCAAATCCCATCTCAGACAGCAGTTGGAGCCGGTATGGATTAATCTCCGCAACGACAACTCTGGCACCAGCGGCACGGGCAACGAGTGCGATCAACGTACCAATCGGTCCTCCACCAATTACAACAACATACTCTCCAGGCGCCACCTTACCCAATCGAACGTCATGACACGCTACTGCCAACGGCTCAATCATTGCACCATGCTGCAAGCTGAGATCATCAGGCAGCATATGCAGTGTGCTGGCCGGTACAGTCCAATATGATTGGAAAGCACCGTCTGTCTCGATTCCCATAAACTTAAGACGATGACAGATATGACTGCATCCATCCTGACAAGCAGGACATTCACCGCATGGCCCTAGCGGCCTTACAGTTACTCTGTCTCCCGGCTTATAGGATGTCACCTCCTTGCCGACACGCTCGATTACTCCCGACATCTCGTGACCCATCACTTGCGGCAGCGTTACACGATGATCCATATGCCCGTGATAAATATGCAAATCCGTACCGCATATGCCTGCATAGGCCACCTTTATTTCAACCTCACCAGGTCCTGGTTCTTTGCGCGATCCAGCTCCGACTACAATGTTTTTATTTCCCTCATAAAATGCAGCTTTCATTCTGTTCACTCCCTGTTATATCATTAAAATATTTGCTTATAAGGCTGTAATAGCTCCCATCGGAATTCCACACCAGTACCTGGTACATCTGGCGCTACAGCTCTTCCATCTTGAATGACAAGCGGTCGTTTCGTATATTGATCGATCGGGAAACTGTGCACTTCCAGATAAGAAGCATTCGGCATAGCTGACATCAGACTGACATGGAGCTCCTGCATGCCATGTGTGCAAACTGGCAAGTTATAAGCATATGCCAGATTCGCAATCTTCAACCAGCCTGTAACACCACCAATATTAGAAGCATCCGGCTGAGGGAAATCAATCTTGCCCCGAGTAATCATATTTACAAATTCATAGACGGTATGAAAGTTCTCTCCTGCCGCAATAGGTAAGCCTCCCTCTGCACCGATACGACGATACCCATCATAATCATCGGGAATCGTCGGCTCTTCCAGCCAAAAGATATTATATGGTGCTAACAGTTGTGCTGCTTTAATAGAGGTCTCGACTGACCACTTCATGTTAGCGTCAACCATAAATATCCGATCTGGTCCAATCAACTCTCTGACAGCTGCCACTCGTTCAATATCCTCAACTAATCGTTCTTGACCCAGCTTGATCTTGACTGCCTGGAACCCCTTGTCCAAATAACCCTTAATATTGTCCAGCAGCTTATCCTTAGTGAAATTTAGATCGATCGCACCCGCATAGGCTTTTGTAGAAGAAGCATGACCGCCAAGCAGTTTCCATAAAGGCTCGTCACTGCTCTTTCCACGAAGATCCCATAGGGCAATATCGATGGCCGAGATCGCGAACGAGGCGATTCCTCCACGACCGACATAATGAATCTTCCAATTCATCTCTTCCCAATGCTTCTCGATGCAGCTGGCGTCCTTCCCAAGCAAAAATGGCTTCAGATCATGCTCGATCATCTGACAGATAGCCCTTCCACCAACACCTCCGGTATAGGTATATCCAACCCCCTCACTGCCATTCTCCAACACAATCGTGACGGTAATCAATTCGAAGTGAGAATGAATGCCATGTCGTGCATCTCCTAGTTGCTCCACCAAAGGTACGAGGAAATAGTCGGTTTGAATATCAGTAATTCGCTTTCTTTTAGCCATTGTGTTCACCCTTTATTATCATTGATCAGAAACCAATCGTTCCAATTAATTAAATGTTATTACACACAATGCGTTTAGTCAATATAAAATCAGAACAACGTACCATTTTATAAATAAGATTGACTCATATCAAAACATTAATTAAAATAACGGAATAGAGATGAAATGAAAGAAGGTGCTTTCTTTGAAAATTGAAGCGAATAAAACAAATTCTACGTTAGAACGTGCATTATTTCTGCTTGAGCAGCTGTCATTAAATAAAGGCGGATCCGGAATCGGTGAATTATCGGAAGCGACTCAGTTGCCCAAGAGCACAACACATCGCATACTGGAGACACTTATGAAGGCTGGGTTTGTGATGCAGGAACCGTCAACGGAGAAATATTTTGTGGGACTGAAGGCCATTGAAATCGGTATGGCAGGACTTCATAACATTGATCTGGTAGAAGCTGCGATTCCTCATTTACAGGACTTGGCTGAGCAAACAGGCCAAACTGCGTTTCTCGCCGTCTATAATGAAGGTGAAGTAATCTACATTTATAAAGTAGACGGAAGCGCATCCGTCATTATGAATGCGATTCTCGGTTCAAGAAACCCCGTTCATTGTACAGGTCTCGGGAAAGCCATTATGGCGTACTTCTCGCTTGAGGCTGTCGACAAGATTATCAACGAAAAAGGGCTCAAGCAATATACGCCAACGACGATAACAGACCATCAGCAATTTCTTCAAGAGCTGAGCAAGATCCGACAATCGGGCATTGCCATCAATCGCGAGGAATACGATGATGGATTAAGCTCCATCGCTGGACCAATCTTTAATTATACAGGCAAGGTCATTGCAGCCATCAGTGTAGCCGGGCCAACCGCTCGCATATTTGAAAAGCAGGATGAACTGGAAGCGTACGTCAAGGAGAAGTCCTCTCTTATCTCCAAACGACTAGGTTTCGTGCCTTCCATGCGCTCCATCTACCTTTCCTAACTTCTACAAAGGACGTTGGCTCTTGAGCCAGAGTCCTTATTTATTGTGTGCATACAAGTGTGTGCATACAAGAAGCCGAGCGTCCTTGCAGACAACTCGGCTCATCCCTCTTAATCCTTCTTTTGTTTCGCTTTCTTCCCTAACCAGAGAACCTCCGGATTAATCTTGTTCGCATAATAATGCTTATAATCCTCAACCGTTCTGAATTTGAGAATATGATTCCATTTCGTGTGAACATTGTGGCACAAGCCCCAACGAATGCCCTCCAACGGACTACGATCTGTATCCTCTGTCCGAAATGGTCCTGCCGCTTCAGGAGGATTCTTGATAACGGCTTCAATTTCGAAGTTAATGCCGTCAGGTGCATATTGAATCGTATTTTTCTCCGGGCCATCTGTCGAGAGAAGTGCAGCCATGCCGCCTCGATAGTGCCAAAGCAAGGTTTCGTGACCGCTATTGGTAACCGGATTATATTCCGATTTCACGTATGGACCCTCAGGATGATCTGAAATCGCTACCCCCCATTTGGTTGTCCGTCCGCCAAAGTTCATCTCTTCACCCTTCTGCTCGCCTTTATAATACAACCAAAATTGATTATTATAATAAAAAAGAACGGGATCATGCACCTTCAAACTGTCGAAATCGCCTTTATGCTTCACCGTCAAGCGATTATCATCATCACCGAACCATTCGCCATTCATTGCAGGACGAAGAATAGGAGCATCGAGCTTGCGCCACGGACCTTCTGGAGATTCCGCTACTGCCATTGCAATATTCTCATACTTTCTAAGTAGATATTGTCCTTCAATGACTTGATACACAAGATAAAACTTGCCGTCATGATGCAGAATTTCCGGCGTGAACACACTTCGGTCATCGTAGGACCCCTTCGGCCCCCGTCCGACTGCCATTCCACGTTCAGTCCAGGTTGTGCCATCTGGAGAGGTGGCATACCACACATCGGATTGATCCCACGGGAACACCTTACTATCCGGATCGCCTGTGTTAAAACCAACGGCTTCTCCTACCGACTTCGTATACCATACATAATATAAGTCTCCTACCTTAATTACACTACTCGGATCACGGCGATGAATTCCCTCTTCATACCCCAAGCCTTCGACAGGCTCATACTTAAACTCACAGAACCAGTCAGCATTTTTTGTATATTGTTTGGCTCGAATTGTTGCAGCGCTTTCTTTTTTCATTCCCATACCCTCTCTCTTGAATTTTATAAGATATAAAACCATTCTACCATAAAATAAATATAAATTTCGGAATACATTTCGTTTTGTTTGACATTTAGATTATAACTCTCTATTCTATTTTGGTCAAGAATATGTGGAAGAATAGAATTCAAGAAAGAACCCCAGCCTGTATGCAGACTGGGGTTAGCCAATTGTGATCTTATACATCCTTCTTATAGACAATAGGATTAAGCTTGCTTGCCGCCAGATCGCCAGGAGCTAGGCCTGGAAGCCACTTTTGCAGGTCTTTCTTGCGGGCATTCGTATCCGGCTCAATGACCTTTGCGCCATCTGCGTAATAGATAACTGTCATGACCTCGCGCATAGTGTTGGTCGGATTGCCAGGTGCGCTGTGCAGCGTCCAACCGTAATGCCAAGTTGCGTCACCCGCTGCCAGTGCACCATAATTTTCAACCTCAAGACCTTTGGCCTCGATATATTGACCCAACGTTTTTTGTGATTCATCAGAAATAGCCAGCTTGCTAATATAACCAAATTTATGGGAGCCGTTCGCAAAGTTCATCGAGCCCACATCCTCAGAGACTGGAACCAACGGCATCCACATCGTGATGAAGTTATCCGTATCTACAGGCCAATAGATTTGGTCCTGATGCCAAGGCGTGATTCCGCCTCCCGGCTCCTTGAACAGCGCCTGGTCATGATAAATTCGAACCGCATCTACCCCCATCAGCTCGGCTGCAATCTTGGCGAACCGGCGCGCAAATACGAAACGTTGGATTTCAGCGGATTTTTCCCAAATATTAGATATTTGGATAAAACCTGAATCCGTGACGCTTTGTATTGCTCGATTGAAAATCTGGTTGTTATTGTAAAATGTGCGATTTTTGACGCTGACAAACTGTTTAATGAGATCGCACTCTGATGGAGCGCATGATCAAACAGACCTTGGCTGACAAGGCCTTATTGACCCCTATAACATTCCATCCTGTCAGGTAAAGGCACAGTAAATACGACGGATAACGGGAAACCACGGACTGTTGCAGCCGAAATTGAATCGAATACCTCGCGCATGTCGAACCAATCTTGCCGCCATGTAAATAATATTCTGGATAACCGTACGAATACGGCGACGCTGCACGTTGTTTCGAATCGGCGAGTCATGCTCACGCAGACTCTCCTGGCCGATGATTCGAAGAAGGTTATAGGCAAACAAGCCGGCATGCAGTACGAGATCATTCGTTGCGAATTTTCCTGCAGGCAGACGCTCCAAATCCAAATCGGTTTTGATTTCGCTGTGGAATTGCTCACTTGTCCCATGATCGCGGTAAAGCTCAATCACTCGTGACGGGGCACAGCGAAGCGACGTCCAATAGACGCTCACTTCAATTTCCGGGAACAGCAACACTTGTCCATCCCGATCAATCGTTCGATGAATGACGTGGAACACTTGGCGAAGGGGGCGGTCGAATCCCTTTTCGCGAAATTCTATCGCGCCGATATATTCGACTTTTCCTTCGCGCTGCTGGCAGGCGATTCCCGTCGTTTCCGCAATGCGCAGCCACATTTCCTTCGGTTCTCTGCGGAGATTGGCCTTGATGATATAGTCGGCTTTCTCGCGATGACAAACATGCAAATTTTCGGCGCTGTCGTTTCCAGCGTCCATGCGAATGAGCAGCGGCAGGTCCGTTGCACGTTTGGCGTATGCGATGCTCTGTTCTAAAAATGCGGCTGTTCCCTTCTGGCAATGCACACTGCCCTCACGCAGTTCCACATTAACGCCATAGCCTTCTTGGCCCAGGTAGGCAAAGATGGGAGCATAGCCGTCAGTCCCTTTGTAAGTACGAGATACGCCTTCTTTCTTTGTGCCGGAATTGTCGAAAGGAGATACGTCGATATCCAGCGGCGCATAAGCCTTTTCACCTGCTGTCAGCCCTGTTAATGGAGCCTTTACCTTGCGAATGAGATCAGCGGATTCCTCAAGTAAAATCCGGTTCCATTCCGGCGTCTGTGCTGCGGCGTCAAGACGCTGGCGAAGAGTCGGGCTGGAGGGGACTTTTTGGAGCTGAAGGCAGATTGTGAATACATCGTCTTTTCGAAACGGCTCAATATGGTCAAAGTCGCTCTTGCCTTGGCAGAGCAGGCCCAGATAGCTCTTCATGACATCGGCGTGGGAATGAATCGGTGTTTTCATACTTTTGATCTTTGTATGATTCAGGCGCTTTCTAAGTCCAGTATGCGCAAGCAAAGCGCCAACGGTTGCAAGACCGGCGTGAGTAGAGAGAATTAACTCTTTCGAGCGGACAAATTGGATCTTCATAGAGCACCTCTCAGGTGAAATTGGAAAAGTTATGATTTTCTTTTAATTTCTTTACCGGAGGTGCTTTTTCCTTCAATTATCTTTAATTTTCAAAGAACCTTTATCACGGATTCAGGTAAAAGCTTTGCCATAAGTATCTCGCTCTTCTATCGGCTTATCATGATAATTAAGCTCTTTCACTTTCTCCCCGATGATAGAACGGTATACTGCAACCTCATCGCTCGAAGCTACCTGATTCAGCTTGATATGTCCCTTTTCTTGAAACTGTTGAATTTGCTCCTTGGAAAGCTGATAATCACTTGAAAGCTCTGGTAGATTATTTAAATCCGACATCCCTATTCACTCCTCAAAATGTTTTTGACTCTTGATATCCCTTATGTTATCATGTCCATACTTCTTTGTAATTGAACTATTGAGGTCAATAGTTGTACTTTACCGACTTATTAAACAGGAGGAAAATTATGGTGCAGTCATCATCGCAAGCCAAACAATTAAACCCGGTTGTGCATTGGGCACAGCAACATAGGCAAACTAAGGAACGCGTCATTGAACGGCGTATTCGGGATTTTGAGATCCTGCTGCTGGAACATGGTGAAGTCGAGGTACAGATCGAATCGGAGCCTTCGTATTTAGTTCAACCTGGTCAGTTCTTCCTGCTGCCAGCAAAACTCAAGCACCGAGTAGAGGTCCTATCGGATCCGGATGCGCTTTTTCTAGGCGTTCACTTCGATTTTTACGACGAGCTTCGTATCACTAAGGATGAGGACATCATTGTTTCCGTTGATCATGAAGACGATGATTATTATTGCACTATGCCGAATATGGCGGAGTTCCATGAATGGATGAGCACTGGCAGCATGCATGCAACCTCCGAGGTATACAGCGTGCTGGAATCCATCATCCATGAATTCACTCATCGGCCCGCCGGGTATATGATGTGTTGCCAAGGCCTGCTGCTGCAGCTGTTCTCTCATTTGTCAAGAACATTCCGGCATCACCAGCATCGGGCGATTGCCAGTGCAGGCATGCAACTGGCAATCGCCGAACTCGTCTCTGCTATTGAGCAGAATGTCGGGGATCGATGGTCCAACGAGAAGATGGCGGACATGCTAAACATCAACGTGGATTATATGGGACGTCTGTTCAAAAAATGTATGGGCGTCAGCCCAAATAAATTTGTCCAGCAGATCCGTCACACTGAGGCGAAGCGCCTGCTCCGAGATACAGATGGCACTATCGAATGGATCGGACATACGATCGGCTACTCCGACGTACATTACTTCGTTCGGATATTCCATAAATGGGAGGGCATGCCTCCAGGCGAATATCGCAAGTTCTGCAGGCTGCTATAGTCTCTGTTATGCATGATAATCCAGTAGTGAAATATTATTCATAATGGATTCGGTATATTCGTTTCCATCCGGACATACGCCGCTTGAACATCGGTTTCCCGGACGGGAAGCTTGCCGACAAATTGCCCGTTCACAAAATCGCCGATCGCATCGACGGATCGGAAATTGCTGGTCAAGTGAAGCACATCTCCACATGCTTGAATCCGCGATTTAACCTCGTTATAAATGGAAATATCCGCACGGCGGAATCGATAGATGGACTGTTTCGGGTCGCCCACGACGAATAAGGAACCTGGATTTGGAGTAAGCTTCCGCCAATTCCGTTCATTCGGATCATCGCCGGCTCCCGTTAAGAGAAACATCATTTCCGCTTGGACCGGGTCGGTGTCCTGAAATTCGTCGACCATAAGCTGTTGGTAACGCCCGGCGAAAAACGCGCGAACCTCAGGGTAATCACGAAGCAGACGGCATGCATACATCAGAAGATCCTGAAAGTTCAGCTTCCCTGCCTGCAATCGCCGTTCTCTGCAATAATCCAATGCAGGCAGGACAAATTGAATGACCTTGGGATACAGATATTCCCGCCACGATTGAAGGAAGGGGAACAGGACCGTGATTTGCCAATCGTGAAAACGTTCGGAGATGGCTTTGGCTTGCTTCTTTTCCGTCCATTTGTACTGCTTCACATCCAGCTTGAAGTCAAACATCTTCGCAAGCGTTAGTATCAACATATCGTCCTGCTCATCCGACAACCGCAGCATACGATTAGCAGTACGCAGTTTTGCCTGAAGATTATCCCACCCTTTTTCCGGTTCAGATGTCGGCAAAAACCTGCTGGCTTCTTCGATCATGGGAAGCAGGGAGAGCCGGATTAGGTTGAAATCAGGACGATGAACCGGTTCGCAAGGGATTTGGAGGTCCGTAAAAAGGGATACCCGATCATAGACATTCTTAAGAATGCTTACATCGATTCCCACCTCGGTAAAGGAGGCAAGTGCTTCACTATCTTCCTCCTGCAGTTGAATCAGATATTCATCCCAGCATTGATCGTGGAACGCGCGATTCATTTCATCATCCATTTCTTCGAAAGAAGGGTCCAATCCGGCCTCAATCGGTCGCTCGCGAAGCATGGAGGAACAGAACGCATGGATCGTTCCAATAAAGATTTGGTCTAGATTGGCCAAAGCTTCTTCCATTCGTTCTCTAGTTTCGCCTTCAATATCAGCCGTTTTCCGCTCTAAAGCAATGCGGAAACGCTCCTTCATCTCATCCACCGCTTTATTCGTAAAGGTGATCGCCGCAATATGCTCCATCTTCGCCGTTCCGGACTCGATGAGTGCCAGCAATCTGCCGACCAAGCTGGTTGTCTTGCCCGAGCCTGCACCGGCTTCTACCAGAAAGGTCGTGTTCAGCTCCTCCAATATCCTCTTTCTAGCTTGTTGATCGGATGGTTCATTCAATGTTCTCCACCTCCAGCAGCGTGTGCAACAGCTCCGAATTTGCTTCATCCTTTCGCTTATGGGCCATCATCTCTGCGTGCTCTCCGCATACAGCCGCATAGTCGCAATATCGGCAGACCGCAGGATTTGAAGCGGGAATAAACAATCCCTGTTCCATCGACGTAAGGATTCCTCGGATCACCGCGGTGACTCGATTCCGTTCGGTTTGCGGGCGTGCAATCACTTGCCCGTGCCCCCGTTCGCTTGGAAAGACGTAAGACGCTTCAAGCACTTTTGCATCAGAATCCACACCCGTTTGCCGCATCCATAGCTCCGTCCCCATTGCGTAAAGCGCGTGTTGCAGCTGCGTACCGCCTGCGAACATGCCATTTTCCTTGTAAGGCCGAGGACTGCCGGTCTTATAGTCGATAATCCGATATTGATGCGGCGCAACTTGATCGATCCGGTCGACGATCCCGCGCAGCGTAATCGCCATGTCCTCGCCAAGCTCAAGGTGCAACGGCTGGCCGTCCACGATGAGCTCTTGTTCGAAAAACCGGGGAGCCGTCTTAGCCTGCAATTCCATGCGATAGAACACGTCCACATCCCGGAGCATCGCTTGCCGTTCCCTCTCAAACACATGAGGGCTCGGTGCCGGAATCCGCTCGGCATACAAGAGAATCGTCTCCTCCGCAATACGAAGCAAACGGGCATGATCGTGTGTAATAGGCATGACTTTACTTGCGTTGACTTCCGTCATATAACGACGATAAACCTCGTGCAGCAGCGAGCCTCTTTCATTCGGCTTCAGCCAGGAGGTACGGTCAAAAGTCACCTGATCTTTCACGCGAATCCTGAGCACATATTGGAAAAAGTATCGCATCGGACATTCCGCGTACTTCTCCAATTGACTTGCGCTAAGCGTCCGTTCGTCCCGGCCTTTCCAATAATCAGCCCATTCATCCCCCGCTATATATCCGTCATGCTCCGTCACTTGCGAGCTGCCGCGTGCCTCGAGTGCAAGTCTGCCTTGACGAAGCGAGGGATAGACCGATTCGATGAAGGATTGCCGGTCCCTCATAAGGTTTACATTCGCATGGATTTGTCGGAAGACGTAATGAAAGGCGTCCAATGGCAGTCCATTTAGCTCAGTAGAGGATGGCTGCTCTACATCCAAATACCCGACAGGTTCGCCTAAGCTTCGGTGCAACATCTCATAGTCCGCATTCGTTTTTCCGGATACTTTTCGGAATACCTGTAGAAGTTGAAAAGCCGGGCTTGCTGTCGCTCCTTCTGCCAAGTCATACGACGAGAAGCTAAATGTGATATTGCCGCTTATCATCCCAAGCCGACCATCACGAAGGCGTTGCCGATCTCTTTGTCTCTGCACGGCTGTTTGAAGCCCGGCATCGATCCGTCTGCACTCTTCATCGAGAAGCATGGGATTTTGCCTGATATTCCCGGACCACGACTGTTCATCCATCCCGAGAAGAAACGTATGTTTTCTCCCGCTGATCCCCCCGTTCGCCAAACTCGATATGTACAGGAATCCGGGCTTGGGTAACCGTTGCACCCCGACTCGAAGTTCCTGCAGCATGTCTCGGGCATACAAGAACATTTGCTGAAACGGCATCGAGTCCGGAACAGGACATTCCTGCAGTTCTTTAGCGATACCTTTCATTTCTTGCAGGACGATCGCATCCTCTTCCGTTCCGCATACACCAAATCTATCCAAGATGTTAACGAGCCATCCCCAGATTCCCTTAGGAGATGAGAGCGCCGCTTCGTCTGGAAACAATTCTCCCAGGAGGTTTGTCAGATGCTTCTTGATGTCGTCATCCCGCTGTTGTTGTTCCGTCCGCTCCCGTTCTTCGGGTCTTTCATCTGCATCCCCTTGGAACCGAACATGCCCCGACCCCAGCAACTTGATATACCGTTCTTTCCCCCAGCCGATTCCGCTTTTCTCCAGGGCTCGAATACAATCCGCATTCGTTATTCCTTGGTCACGATCGGAGAACGTGATCAATTGCTGCTGCAGCATCAATACGAGCTGCCGCACCTGATAACCGGACTCCAACCAGTTCAGCAGAAAATGTGCGGCTCTTCCCATTCCGGATGTAATCACAGGCAGCCCGTCTGCATAGGAACAGGGAATACCGAAAGAAGCACACATGGTCGAAATAACCAACGCATATTCTTCATCCGGTACGATCATCTCCACTTCATCCAATGGCATCCGGCCCTGAATAATGCGTCTCAATGCTTCGCGAACCTCCGCCAGCCTTCCGGTCGCATGATAGAACTGAACCTTTCCGAACGGCATTGTGGATTGGACGTCAGTGAAGGAAGAAACCGCTATAATCCTCGTCATCCGTCCGTTTGACAACCGCTCCAGCATTCGAGCGGAAACCGGTGAAAGCGGCATAGGGTCTGGCAGAATAAGCTCCACGTTTTCCGGCAATTGGGTTGGTATATGCGACAAAAGGCCGGGGAAATCGATCCAGCTCCGCTGATTCAGAAAGCGCTCATACGCTGACAACACCTTTCTGACATAGCTGCCTTTTTGCTGGCTCATAAAGTGGTCGTCTCGAAGCTCCCCCGCACTCACTCCGGCACGGCGCAGATCCATAATGGCTTGGTGAACATGCATGGCAATACCAGGCTTTACTTGATCCACCGCGATGTAGGAATCCGGCTTGGAAGCCATTTGTTCCATGACATGATGGATAATCCAAAAGGACCGCTGTTCCCCGATTAAAGTCAGCCCTTGTTGATACAGGGAGAACTGAACCTGACTTCTTACAAAGGATTGAACCGTTTGGACCTCCACATTCATAACCGGCCCTAATTCCCGGCATATTCGCATAAGCCAGGACTGTCCTTCGATGTAGGAAGGAGCAATAACAATTTTGCGGCGAAATGGCTCTCTACGGATTGCATCATATAAACGTTCTAGAAACGTGCCTGCTATTTTCAAAAGGGATACCTTCCTTTCGTCTATCTTTCAACAACAGCAACTTACTGCCCATACAACTGTCCCCAACGCTGTAGCTGTTCCTTAAACTTTTCCCGGACAGATGCAGGCTCTAAAATCTCCGCTGAAGGTCCGTACTGAACCACCCAATTCATAAACTCCCGCTCGTGGTTGACGGTGACCTCGAATAATAAGCTGCCGTCCGGCAGATCGGTCATCTTCGGTCTCACGAACAATTCTTCTTCCTTCACATAGCGGGCGACATCCGGATGGAATTTAATCTTAAAAGTGATTAAAGAATCCCCGCGTTCAATCGACCAGGTATGCTTCATATACTGAGCAATGTTAAAATCACCCTTGTCGAATCGATTACTTGTCAACTCTACATGGCGGAAACGGCTTATACGAAACGTGCGAATGTCCTGCTTGGAATGACAATAGCCGATCAAGTAAAACCGTTGATCCCGCGGGACCAAATAGTACGGATCAATTTGGCGCTCCGTCAATTCATTCCGGCTCTGGGTATGGTAAACAGCCCTGATCGTCTTACTGGCGATAATCGCTTCCATGATGGGCAGCAAGAAGTTGGCACTGTTCTCCCGATAAGCCGGGGTGCCCATTTGGATCATGTCTGCGACATTTTCCAGTGTATCGTACCGCTTCCGGGTTTCTTTCACATGGGTAGCCATCACCTTGTCGTAGGCGGATTCAAAGCCTGGAGGCAATTTGCTGGTGTCCAACACGGAGGGCAGGACAGAGAACACCAACGCTTCCTGCTCCGTGAAATTCAGCGGGTACATGGCGAAATTACCGACAAAACGGTACCCTTTTCCGTAACCCTCGTTTGTAATCGGTGCGATCAAGTCCAAAATCCGCATGTCCCTATAAATCGTACGATCCGTTGTCTCGCATTTGTCCGCCAGCTCCTTGGCCGAAATCCCCGGATTGGATTGAATGGCGAGAAGTATTTTAAAGAGCCGAATCACTTTATCCGTCATGCTATATCTCCTATCGTGGCATATAGAATGTAAATCCTTATCATCATTGGGATTCTACGCTTTACCTGGTTCTTCCTGCCTATAAGGAGAAAACGAAACGTTCTCTGTCGTTTTGATGATGTACACTTCCTCTAGACCCGGCGTAAGTTCAACAATTGCCGTATCCTTAACGACAAATCGCACCATGCCGCAAACATGATGCTCAAACCTATCATAAATCCGGCCGGCGCTGCGGCATCCTTTCGGTACGGTATGCGGACTGTTGGCGACATAACCGATTTTGCCCAATGGGATCATATCCACCTTTATCGCTTCATGGTCATGCGGATTATCCGGGTCTTTGATCAAGTGAACGACCTGACCCGGCTTTAGAAATGCTGCTCCGTAGTAATGCTGCGTGCCTGTGACGGCGATATAGATCGGTTGATCCACTGTACTCACTCCCGCATGTCTTTCCTTCATTATGACGGATCGCAACGACCATAGATTGTCAGCGAATATATGTTCTGCGCACAAAAAAAGCACTGCGGCATCTCAACTTGAGATCGCAGTGCTGCATTCATTTTAGAAAATGGGCAAACTGATCCGGCGCATTCCGAATGTCTTGTGCCAACTTCTCGTATTCCGCGGATAATTTGACCGAACGAACTCTTTTGGCGTCTTGATCGCGCGGCTCAATGAATCCTTCTTCTCTCCAATGACTAACCTTTTCCCTTATTGAACGGTCCGACATACGCAGCAGATCCCTCATTTCACTTGTCGTTAGGGTGTCTTGTTTAAAGGTTAATTGAGCAAACACCATTCTTTGCTGGGGATCTAACCTGCGAATTAGATCCGGTTCGATTTTCGTCATTTGAGCAGATTTCTCGGTTACGATGGCAGCGGCTTCTTGAAAAACCTCCGCCAAACCATCGATAAAGAATTCCAGCCAAGGCGTCAAATCAGCATCATTCCGCCCAAAATAATAATTGTGATGGAGACCCAACTGGAGTCGGCGATAATATTCAGACAAGTTGCGGTCATAGAAATTCTCGAGTACAAATAACCCCTTTAAACCATATCCGCCGCGGCGTAAAAGATACGTCGTAATCATCCGGGCCGTTCGGCCATTCCCGTCCAAATACGGATGAATCGTTAGAAACTGCCACATGAATATCCCGGCCTTGATCGGAACCGGAACCGAATAGGTTTCCGGCGAGTTCACCCAGGCAACCAAATCCTCCATTAATACCGGAACATCTTGCCATTCCGGCGGCAAATAAAAACCGGAAGCATTGCGGCTGCCAACTTGATTTTGTTCTTCGCGATACTCGCTAACTCGCGGTCTTCGTCCGTGCGATATTCGGATAATGGCATGCAGCTTTTTAATCAATTCCTCTGTAACCGGGAGCTGCCTTTTTTCGGCTTCATCCAGGTATTCCAAAGCTTTCATTAAGTTATAAACTTCCTGCTCTTCATTGTCATTGCTGGTTTGGTACAAGACTTTTCGCTTTGTCGCCTCATCAAGTGTGTTTCCTTCAATTTTCGTAGAAAGAATGACCGTCTTTTCCATCGATTCTTTCTTAAGCAAGTCCAGAATAGATGCGGGCAATGGAAGCAAATCCACCACAACACTGGCGCGTTGTATATCCATTAGTCTGCGGGCAATGGAGTCCGTTATTGAATATTTGGGTGTAAACATAACATCACCATCCTCAATAACATTATACCATTGCCGCTATTTTGCCGCAAAGTATTTTTATTCCATTGCATTTTCTACGTATATTTCAATTTCTAAATGTCATCTTGTACAACGCTTTATTCTCCAGCCCTCGGATGGGCTGTGTCCACAACTCCTTGTCAGAAGTGGCACTTAGTGCATCCTCTGCCATCTGCAGCTTAGCATCCAGTGCGTCGATATGATGTAGCGCTACTGCTTCCGCCGTTTGCGGCTGTACCGGGCTTCCCCATTCCCCGAGGTTATGGTGTGAGAGAATAAGGTGCTGCAATCCGATCACCTGTTGCGAATCGAGTGGAAGCTCCAGCCGCAAAGCCGCTTCAGTGATCCAACTAGCCGCCATGGCAATATGACCGATCAACTTACCCTGGGTGCTGTAATCTGTCACGACCCCAAGCTGAGCGATCATTTCCTCTGGCTTTGCAATATCGTGTAGGATAATCCCGGCTTTGATCATGTCCGCATTTAGAAATGGCCTCTGCTTGCAAAGGAACTCTCCGATCTCCAGCATACGAACGATATGATAGGCCAAGCCTGCGAAGTAAGCATGATGGTGCATTTTGGCTGCCGGATAATGAGCCAGTTTCTCACTCACCTTATCGACGCAAAAGCTTACAATATCACGAATGACCGGATCCCAAATACTCTCGATGACTCTGTATATGACCTCTAATAATTCCGCAGATTCAATTGGAGCCGCCCGAATAAAATCGGTTAGGGACACACCGTCTTCATTACTTACATTGCGAATCCGGGTGATCTTAACCTGCGGCTTTTCCCGATACAATTGAACGATTCCCTGAACCTTGACTAGCGTCATCGGAGAAAAGTCGTCTTTTTCCGTTTCCTTCACATCCCAATACTTGGCAGGAAGCTGGCCGCTGGCATCACACAGCACCAAATCGAAGTAATCCTTTGCCGGGGATGTGTTGGTCTGCTTCAGCTCCAGCTCTTTCAGCAAATAGAAGCCGACGAATTCATCATTCGTACTCAGATCTTTAATCAATGTCATTCTGTTCACCCCCAATTACAACTCCAAAAACTCTGCCTCTGCCTCGGTAATCTCATATTCCTTGAATTGTAAGTATTTCTTTAACGTACCCGTCATTTTCAAGGGATAAGGTTGTGCCGTAGTCGATTCAAAGGTGACGCACACTTCACGTAAGCGATGCACCATCCAAGCTAAGCGCTCTCGGTCTTGCCTATCCATCGGACCTAATGGCATATATTCCACAACTCGGGGTTGCTGAAATGCCGTTTCAGGGTTATCGTACTTGGTCATAGATTTGGCAATGTTCCTCTGGGTCTTGGGTTTGGTTCCTACACCGTAATACAGTCCTGACTCGTTATCAGAATAGACACCTATAGAGAATGACATGGGGCGAAAACCATAGGCTGGAACGTCATCATTGGAATTAACACGAATAACGGTCATCCCCTGATCGTTCTGTATCCATCCAGGTAAGTCAGGAATCTTACCACGGCCAATTTTGTTGTTTTGAATGCCGTCCACCCCTTTATATCGAAGCTCCGCTTCAACTAATACGATCGGCTCCTTGCCACTCATTCGTTCCATTCTTAACTGCTCACCGAACCAGCGAGCGACCTCTTTCTTTAGCGCATCCGGGGCTTTGGGAAGCGGATCAAATTGATCTGTTTTCAACACAGCTTCTGATAAACTCAACCATTCCTCACTGCCCCGGCTTTTTACCATTAATACACCGTCTTCCAATTTCGTAAGAATCGCATAAGTTCCTTTATCACCTGAAACCAGATCATAGGCTATGATTGGGCGTTGTTCATTTACATCCATATGTGCCTTGTAATCGATAACTCCCGCATCCCCCAATAAATCCAAAATACAGTTGAAGACTTTGTGAATATAGCTTGACTCCGGTTTATCTTTCTTACGTTTAGACTTCTTTGCCCCGTTTTCGGGATAGACGAATTGAGTGATCCTCCCCGTTAATTGAAACCCTTTGCGTACGGCTTGCTTGGGATCTATTCCTTCGCCAAGCTTCTTCCAGTCGTCTTTAGGCAATATTTCAATCAATGAGCAAGTTATGGCTTGATTCCCTTTAACATGTTCGATGCTTCGGAGGATTTTGTTGGTTCGATGTTCATCCGCCAGGTCCTTAAGTGCTCCGCGATCCAAGCCATCTACATAGTCCTTCCTGTCACACTTGACCACAATGATGCGGTTTCGAGAGGAAGAGTTCAACCTAAAAACTTCTCCGTCAACATGTTCAGCCAGCAACTTTCCTTTATATTTTTTTGCCTTCAATGCTTCGACGACACATTGATAAAGAGAGTCCGGTCCCCACACTTCAAGCACAAAATCTTTATCATGACCGCAGTATACGGGTGGGATCGGTTCTCTTACTCGCCTCCTTGCCCCTTCTAGCTTAGGCTTCGGCACAAGTGGCAACGGCGTAAGCGATCTCCAGTCGGATACATTCTCCCGTACCATCTCGTAAAATCTCATTTTCTCCTGAATGCTGATTCCCGCTTCAACATATAGGGGGTTAAAGACTCTGTTATTATGAACGACCCATATCTTAGGGGAACGATCTGAGTGATACTTGACTGGATTTGTTAAGATATCCTCAGTCGATAACGGATTGCCCCATAAGACATCACAAAACAATTCGTCGAGCCCTTCAGACCAACGTGTATAAGGCTCAGTTCCACCTTCTCTGCGAAAAGATAAACTCGCGTACGAACGTAATCCCATTCCCTGATCTTTGATCAGAGGATTGTCCATGGAAACCAATAACGTGCTATTAATGCCGCCTTTCAGATATTTGGTCTCCTGTGGTTTCGTAATAAACCGTCTTATTCCAGCCGAAACCATCAATAATAGTCGTTCCGGCTCACCGGCCCTATATTGTAACCGAAATCGGACGACATAAGAAAAAGTACCAGATCTAGTGGTTATGGGCTCAGACATGCACTCTGCCTTTTGCGTGGCATATACCTGCGAGAACATAAGCTCAACAGGCTCATCCCGGTTATCAAGCAGTAGTTGTTTCGGACTCAAGCAAAATTGATGTGCAACTAGAGCAGGAAGCAATTCATATTTTAACCTTGAATCACGATGCAAAATGGAATCTACCGCCTCGCTTCGCCAGTCCATTGTACTCGTATCCAAATCATCCGGTGCAGCTACGCCTTGCCTCGTTGCTATTTGGTTCATCCATCCCTTAGCCAGTAATAGGATCATTCCAACCGGGACTGGCCGCGTTGCAATGAGCCACGGACGGTTTTCATCCAGATAAAATTGGTTATTGACCGAGACGATCTGTGGAAATATACTTTGCAGTTTTTTACCTAATGGCTTAATCGCAAAGGGCAGCTTAACGCCATTATAAAATTGACGAATAAATTCTCTCCAAACCGTTGGTATATCCAGTAGATAGATCTGCTTATTATTCCAAGCATTTTGGTCGCTCTCGAAAGCATACAGCTGCAGCAATTTACCAGTCCGACTCATGGGCCTCATTCCTTTCCATCATGACTTTCATACTGTCTATAAATGGTCCATATAAACTGCGAAACGCTGGATTTGATTCATGATCCACCATGATCTTCAGCCAGTAATCCAACATCGATTCCCCAACATCCGTGCGCATGGGCTGAGCTAGAAATTTACCATCACAGTAGAACACTCTCGCCGGTGTGCCTTTGCGAAGAAGCCTTCCAATCGTTTGCCAGACTGGGATAAACGTATACCAGGCTATGGTCTTTCTCTCCGCAGGATTTAATACGGACCAATAGTCTGGTTTACGGTACATCCGGTGGAGCAAGCTATTACTTTCGCTGCGAATGAGGTCCAGTGCCTGCCTATAAAGCTTGCCTTCAAAATCGGCACGTTCAATGATGTCAGGCAGTTTGGCATGCAAAAGTTGGATGAGATAGGTCATGTCCTGCGGTATCGGATATGGCCGTATCATAAAAAATACAGATCCGAATAATGAACCTTTCGTATCATCCAGAATGTTATAACCGCGACTTATCGCAAGTAACGGGGCGATCAACACATCAGCGTTTTCGTTAGCAAACCGCTCTAATTCTGCTCTTGAAAACTCGGCTTCATGAAAAGGATCCGGGTCCCTCGTTAACTGGCGGTATCTATTTTTCCAAGAAGAATGTGATGCAAATACGGCTCCGACATCAGCAACGTCCTCATAAGAGTTGACAATCAACAGCACTTTACGATTTGTACCCGAGTAACGCCACTCCAGCAATTCTTGTTCAATCTTGGGCATTAACTTGGCGGTTAGCGCACGTAGATTTCGTTCTCTCCTATCCTCAATCTCACCGGATATTTGGATAGGGGTTTCCTTCCCGTGCTCATAGATCGGATAATATTCCTGGTGAATGACTGGAACAGCCAGATTGGATTCCAACAGCCATCCAGGCAACGATGCAACATGATAATGGGCCGATCCTGGAGCCAGACTTGTACCTGAAAGCAGAACAACCGCAGGACCTTCATATCCATCTATTCCAGCGTAGATCGATTGCCAGTCTTCAAGGAGAAGCCGACCGACACCTGAATACTGAACGGCTTTGAATGTACCTGTGTCATTCCCAGGTTTTACTTCATACAGATACCCGGTCATTCGTCCTGTCATCGCATCTTTCATAATTGCTGAAAACTCACGTTGAATCGTGTAAAGTCCCTCGAATTCAGATAATTTTCCTAATTTGGCTTGAACTAGCGGATAAAGATCCATGAACACTTGCATATCATGATCGATAAGTGCCAGACATAAATATAATTCCAACGAATGAACCGGGAATTTCATTCTTCCAACAGGGTTTGTCTCACCGCCCAACTTATGGAGAATGGCAGTTAGAGCTTGTTCCCGCTCCTTCTTCGTTCGAGCTTGCAGCATTTTCGTTACATCTGCATAGATACGGTGTTCTAGCGGATGATCCGCATAGTTGCGTAATTCCTGTTCAATTCTCTCCCGATTCTGTTCGTCCTTGGCGAAAGCGCTACTGATGCGATAAGCTTCGGTAGAGAGCCGTAATAGCTTCCGGTACAAAAACTGAGCGAATTCAGGCGTTAAATTCAATGTACGATATACACCGCGGCGGATGGTGCTTTCAAGGCGATTCAGAACATCCATCCAGTCTTGTACAACCTCGTCATGTGCATACTTACCATAATAACCTATCGTTTTTCGAAATGATTCTAACAGGGTCTTCTCAAAGAGATGCTGAGAGTTACCAAACAATGCAATCTCGGAGACGAAGGAATCATCGAATTGCTTCTGAACCGCATCGGCTTCATCAACGAAAATGATGTCTAACAAGTCATACATCGCTTCATAGACTGTTCTCTCGTAAGGGTCCAGCATAACAGGTAGTTTTGTTTTCAATATGCTTGCTGAGGTTGTAACCCATACTTCCGCCTGGATCAGGGCTGCGAAGTCGCGATAGATTCCGCAACTGGCTGCATAGGGGCATACGCACTTTTTCTCCTGCTGAATGATCTGACGACATGGATAATCAGTCGTATTCTCATGGTCATTGGCAAGGGCATGGATGATGCAAAAATCAGATACATGTCGGAGTTCCAGATAAGAATCCTGCCCCCAATCCGTTACATCCCGAATCTGATGGCGACGGGCGGATATATAATCTCTCTGATGTTTACGGCGGGCCGATTTCCCAATTACAGGAACAGCGTTAATTCCCAATAAACGAAGTTCCTTAACTCGGTTTAATACTTGAGGGACACTGCTCTCAATGAATCCGACACGAGCTCCTGCTCGGACTAATCGATCCGTTTCCAACACCATAAATGTGGATTTTCCAGACCCCAGTCCCCCTACGATATGCTGTAGTCCCTTATACTCAAACTGTCGGATACTAGGGTTTGTCAGTGATTTTAGTTTAAGGCCAATTCCTGCACGTTCCTTCCATTCCAAGGCTGCCGAAGCTTCTCGCATCCCCTCTGTCTGATAGGTATGCTCGTCTCCAAGATGAAGTGTAAATCTCCCCTTCGGTCTATATCTCGGAAATGTTGACGTATTAACCAACGGCGGTGGAATTTCTCCGACATAACGAATGGACTCTTGTTCCTGATTATATTTGTAATAGTGGAACTTGCCTGATGTAGCAAAGTGTATGTCTTTAGACAGATGGGCAACAGCTTGTTCTAATAATTGCTCGTACCATTTCCTGCGATCGGCGAACAAGGCAGGAGTCCGGAGTCTCCAATGACTACCGTCGTTTTCATATAATCTATATTCAACCGAAACTTCTTCATATCGTTCGAATAAGTTGTCCCATGTCATCCTTGAGCGCAAAGCACTATATAAAACTCTTAAACGGTGTGCAATCTCCTTCCGAGCAGGCTTGGGAAGAATAGGTGAGTCGTAACCTGATAAAATCGTATAACCTTCGCTGATATCCATAGAAGAATCAACCATCAAACATCCTGTAACGAACAATTCCACAGTATAAATGGTTTCAATGTTTTGCCGCGGCAATCCAGATGGCAAGAGACGCGGAAGGAACTGCTCAAAATAGGTCCAATACGATACTCTCATCTCTCCGTTGCCTCCCCAGCCAGATGCTTCTGCACATCCCGCTCATTTATGACTTTCAGATGACTCGCATGAGCCATAAGTGCTTGTTTAACAAGCTTCGAGTAACCGGGGTATATTTTCGTTCGGTATTGCGGAATGACAATATATACATGTGGGTCTCGATATTTCTCTAGTTGGTGGGGTTGCATTTTATTGAAGAAGTTAGCCAGGTGTAGGGGGTGCTTAAAATCCTTCATATCCAGATAGACGATATGCGTATCCAATTCGACGGCTAAATCAAACCGGTCTACTTGCGGAAAGAGTTCAACTTTGTAACCTTTCTTCGTTAGCCAATCTTTAGCTGTAAGTTCAGCCAACCCTGGCAACATCGTGTACCGATAAATTCCATAACGCAATCGATGCATGGGCTCATGGATTTCCCATTTCTTAAGCTCTCCGCGACTGGCCAGTTTCCCACAAAGATCTTCTGCCCCGCATTGCCAGTGATCGTTACGAAATTCCAGCGTCCATCCGCATCGTGGACATTTGCGATATCGTTCTACATCGTCCGAAATTTCTTCATAACAGCGACTAAGCTTTTTCATCAGTTCTGTATCCTTAAGCTCCAGCCCAAACTCCATTAAACGGTAAGCAGATACAACCGGATTGGTAATAAGGAACTCTCGAAGTTTTCGGTACTTCTCCTCTAGCATCGGCATTGTCCCTCGGCAGTAGCGCAATATCTCTACTATTTCTTGTGTCTGAGCTTCTTCAGGCGAATCGTACATGATTTTAAATTCACGTGCGTCTGGTGACAAGCCCAGATCCGGAATCAAGAGCGGCGCTTCCTCCGGATAGATACCGGCTACTACAATTCCCCATTCTTCTGCCGGTTTTTGCAACAATTGAATAAGTGAATGCAAATCAATTGGAGCTTTTTTTCCCTCCAACATCAGGAGTCGAACAAACTGCATATGTCCTTGACGCAATAGAGCCGGCGGCTCGCTGAAGTCTTCTCCCCACTGTGACAAACCTGCGATTAAGTTTAACAAACAATCCCTCACATCATTCTTATCAATTTGCATTTCAACACCACCGGTAATGGATTAAGAATCACCTAGTATATTTTTATTTTATAGTTAAGTCATGACAACACTTTGTCAGCGAATATATGTTCTGCACAAAAAAAACGACCAGATCTAATCCGGTCGCGTAGAATTCCTTATTCACATTGGGAGAAATGTAAAATTCAAGATTTAATCATCTTCGGTTAGTAGTAATTCCCTTTTACAAACATCACACTGGACCTTGATAACCAATCCTAGACTTGTTGGTATAAATATGTACGCAAACTTTGCTCCCGTTACATCTTTGGGTTCACATTTATCCCAATTATTAATTTTGTTTTCCATAGATTTGCTAATTTCAAACTTCATATGATTCTCCATAATCAATGTAACTGATCCTTGATCTTATGCACCCATTTTGGAAGAGATTCGGCCTGATATTTTAAAATACTATGTTCAGCTTGCATAACGATTTTACCGGAAACTTCGCTATTATCAATCACAATCAAATGATCAATGAGATGGATATGAGTTAGCAGATTTTGCATGGATGTGGTTTGTCTCCGAATGATGTCTTCAGTCGGTATATGATGTCCGCCGTTTCGAACTCTGGCGGCAACACGTTCGATATTGAGCCGAACATCATTTAGACCCACATAAAACATCGTCACTTCAAAGCCGTTCGCCTTGGCTTCCCGTATCAGTCTTATCGCATTACCGCCGGCCAAAGTCGTTTCTACAGAAAAATCGCGTTTATGATGGATACAATCTCTCGCAAGTTTAATCGCTTCTTTGCCTGCGGATACTTTGCGGCGATCCGGATGGTCAGAATCAATGCCGCGAGCTAAAGCGTCGGGATCTATATTGACACTGATACCAAGCCTATCCACTATCAAATTGCGAATGGTGCTTTTGCCGCTGCCGTTATTGCCGGCGAATACAACCATCACTGTGGAGTACTCATTCATGATGAACCCCAGGATTGTCGATTGGCTCGATCACACCGTTTGAATATTCTTTGACAATCTGGCCTTTTTCCGTTTGATAGACAATGTAAGTCCCGTTCGCTTTTGCATCCAGTTTCGCGCGATCGCCCGTAAGTTTGATCAGTTTTTGCAAATCTTGAACACGATCCATCATTGATCACCACCGAATCCGTCTCCATTTAGACATTATTATAACATATTCGATTATGATCAAAATTACAGGTTTCGCATACCGGTTTGTCCACCCTCATCACAAAAAAATCCGCTGTGCACAAACCGCGTGACTTCTTATTCCATTATAAAGTTCAAAAACGGATCTTCCCCAACTCCTCCCGGAAAGCCGGTCTTCGCGGAAACCTGGTTAACAATTCTTGTGTGACGGTGAACGCTTCTTTCCGCCCGCCAACCTGTTGAAGCATTCGAATGATCCGGCAAACATCGGCGTAATCTCGCCTGTCCCTGGATTGATCCGCCCGGAATTCGATATATGCCACGAAAAGCGCCTTCACCTCCTCCGGGTAATGCGGAAGCAATTGCTCATAGAACGATTCAATTCGGTAAGGTGCCTTGCGGACATGTTCCAAAAGCCGTGCGAACATCTCCTCTTCCACCAGGATTTGGGTATACGTATGCTCTCCCCTCGGGCTCTGCTCCAATTGATCTAACATATCTTGCAGATACAAGGACCATTCTCCCTCATCCGAAAATGTATCCTTCACAGACCGGTAATAATCATATTCTCCGTTCATGATCAGCTCCATCCCGAGTTTCCGCTGCTGTTCGACTTGTCCTGTGCGATGGTATGCCTCATACCGATATTTCTTCCAGCGATAGACGAGCCCCGGCAGCCCCTGATCTTGAGCTTCCCCGGCCTCCGCCAATCGGATCGCTTCCTCGGCATCGCCTTGCTCAAGCGCCGCACGAATCGCAATCTCCCGGATTTCCGGGAAATGCAGATGTTTATACAAATAAGCTTTCGCCTGTTCTTCACCTGAACGTTCCAAAATTTGACCATATCGGAGCACAGTTACCCGCTCGTCTGTGTACTCCCGCGACCAATTGCTTCCGGACGTATGACCCAGGAGCGAATCCGCCGCATCATCCCATTGATGTTGCATCTGTTCCGACTCGATCAGCGCGCCCGCCGCCTCGAGGAGCGCGAGCTGCCAATCCGACCACCCGTCGTAATAAGGCTGGTGTGTCTCCTCCAACAACCGGCGGAAAATCTTCAAGCGTTCTTCCGCCGGAATATGATGGCGATCCTGAACCAGCTTGAAGATCGATTCCAGACAGCTTTCGATCACGATCCCGACTCCACCGTCCGAATCGTCGGCGGACTGCAATAATTCAATCATCTCTTCGATGATGCAAAACAGAATCGCCAGCCCGTGCAACCATTCCTCTTCATCGAAGGCGGAGAGAGCCTTTTCAGCGACGATCTTCGCACCTTCCACCGCGCGGCTTACGTTCCGCCAAGACACAAAACCATGATCATCCGAATATGTGTCAATGTAGGATCGAATCAACCGTCGGCAGGCGTCCAACTCCTGATCCGCGCCCCTTTTCGACAAGTGGAGTCTGATGCGCTCTTCCGCGGTATATGAATCCGATGCAATCGAGAGCAGCAATTCGATTAATTTCTCCTTGCTCTCTGCTTCCAACAGTTGCCGGAGAGACGGTTCCGGTGAAGATACCCCGTCTGCTTCTCTATTCTTAAGCTCGAGGAATACGGCGACTTGATGCTTGCATACCGGTCCAAAATCGTACGGACAATCGCATTCCGATTCCATTATGTTGTTCTCGTTGTCTAGCCTTACATAAACCTCATAATCCTCGTACCCGCGCACAACCGCAGTGTACTTTTCATCGGCAATGGACTTCAAGGAAATTACCCGTCCTTCGGACGCGTATTCCTTCCCTCTGTGTACAACTGCAGGATCTATGTATCTGGAAAAATCGGATAAATTCAAGAGGACCACCCCCTTTGGATGCTTCTTTCCATCTTGGAATTCCAATAGTCGATGAACACCTGATAAGATCGCACCGTGGTAAAGAAGGGAATATGTTGGTCTGCCGCAGCGTCTACATATTCATCTTTTAGAAATGGTGACAGCGACACAGGTCGTATATCGGTTGCCATTTGGAAAATAATCCTGCTCATTTGTTGCTTTTATGCTTAAGGATGTATGTTTTAGCCAAGTGGTTTAGATGGCCAACAGCAATTGAATTGGGATCACTCGGGTCATGCTTCTTCTGCATGGCACGTTCAAATTCATCAATCATCTTTGCAAAATCGCATACATTCTGCTCAAGACCAAATAAGCGTTTC
This sequence comes from Paenibacillus sp. MB22_1, assembly GCF_047200555.1. NCBI lineage: Bacteria > Bacillati > Bacillota > Bacilli > Caryophanales > Paenibacillaceae > Paenibacillus > Paenibacillus sp. MB22_1. The sequence continues at coordinate 275,960 of NZ_JBLADV010000001.1, read as the reverse complement.
ATGTCTCGATAGTGTCGAAAAAAGACTGCTTTAGCTTGATCATTGGGATAACCTAATTGTTGAAGTTCCGAAATGACCGCTTGAGCATACAGCTTAATCATCGTCTGTCTTGAAGAACGTTTCACCGGTATCCCCTGCCCAAACATTTCTTTATTACTTGAGAATCAACTTCACTTCAATGGATTCCAACCAATCAGAAACACGTTTGCGATTCTGCTCTTCAACAAACTGGTAATACCGCTCTAACTGCTCACTGTCGGAAGATAACGCATCCTTGAATCTTCGGAATATTCTCTTGCCGCCGCTTAATATGTGCATCAAAGTGGATTGCAGCTTTTTATCTTCAACCGTTTCCGCAAAATCAACCATGTCGGTATATCCTTCATCCGACTCCCGTTTCGGTATCCGAAAGTAAATTTCATTAAAGCCTTCTTCAATGATCTCGCTTAATTCTTCGTCCTCTTCATCCCGGTCAAACGTTCGCAACGTGACAACATCTCCAGTTTCGATATTCAGGAAGGACTCTATTCCTTCTACGTACATGTCGTATGCATCCACAATCTCCTGAAACTGCTGCTTGGTCAATTTCAATTCTTTCATAGGTTCTCCCTCAGCTACTATCGCTTTGATCAACTCGCCGCGTTGTTCCGCCTCATATTCCTCCCACGTGGTTCCATACGGGAAGCCGCCATCCGTATATCCGGCGATAAAATAGAAATTCTCGTCTTGCTCCAACAGCCCCGTGAATTCCGCTTTCTGACCGGTCCGCTTATTTTTCTTCCTGCCGCGCATTAAGTTCCCCACCTAAATCCATCTTATTTGAGCGTGCAGATTAGCCAAATTGTCATGAAAACCCCAGCCGATCCCTTCTGTTTTCGAAACCACGGCTTCAAGGCGCTCCTCGAATTCGTCGAACAACTCGGCTGTTTCATCTTTATTTACTTGATCAATGATATCGGCATACATGGACACCATGCTGTAGTAGAAGCGTTCACCAATATCCCCGTAGCTTAGGGTGAAATCAACTCCATTTTCAACGTAGACCAGCTTCAATTCCAGGGCGTACCTGGCATTTCCAGTCAATCTTTCGAATTCCGAGATCGCATGTTTCGCTTCCTGGAGTCTCAGCTTGCCAAATCCCCGCTCAGGGAAAAACTCTTTCTCAACCTTCTTGCAATACTCTTGAAAGAGAGACTCTACTGCTTCATCGCCCAGTATTCTTACAGCAAGAAACTTCTCCATATCTTTGCTGGCGCCATGACAAGCCTTCACCAAATCGATAAGCTGGTCGCTATTTAGCTGCTTCAGATGCTTATTCAGAGCAGACTTCGTCAGCTTCACAGGCTTTTTCCCTACCGGCCGCTTAACCAGTGACTTGGGGATCAGCTTGTCCTTCTGCCGCTCAAGCTCCTGATTCACTTCTTCGCAGGAGAAATGTTCGGGATCATATCCTTCTCGAACCCAGCCTATAAAATGATCCCGCTCCGGATGATTGGGAGTAAGCAGTACTTCCAGCATATGCTGATGCCCCCACACGCCTCCCACATCTTCCTGCGGACAGCCGCGGGCACCATCCAGACACAAGGGTGCCGGGTCGGATGTCGATGCGTCGATTTTGATCAACGTAACCGTGTGCTGCCAATCATCTCCAAAATCATACACGTATGTAAATACGGTGTTTTCTTCGTGAACATGCTTCTGAACGATTTCTCTTCGAGCATTCAATACCTCTCGGTCTTCCATATCTGCGAATGTCGGATCGGGCAGACCGATCACCTTTTCTTTCACATGAAACTCGTATAAATGGTAATTTTCCCATCCCATGACCGATTGGATGATTTTGTGAAGCTGATGAAACGTCACGTCCGGATGAAATTGAAACTCCCGCCAAATCTTCGGGGCAATCTCATTCAGTTCGATTCTGCATCTATAAACCATGATCGTCTGTTCTCCTTTTAAGTATTCCGAGTATATAAACAATCCCACTGTATCCCGGTTGGAATTACAATGGGTAGGCTATTTAGATTCATTCCCATTCTTCTTCGCGCATCCTTTTGATTTCATCAGTCAAATGCGCAGCTTGTTCCGGAGTTAAAACTCCAGCCGATTCAAGGATATCGTCAATGCTGCATTCATCCTCAGACATTTGTCGGTCCAACTTATTTGGCAGGGGCATAGCCAACTGTTCTCCTCCCAATTATAAATCTGAGCAATCATTTTCATTTCTCTCCGGGAAACAAAACAGGAACATTCTAAACTTCATTCTCCTGCTGTTCAAAAGAAATCCTAGACCTCTTCACAATGATACGCGACAGTCCCGCATAGGTCTGTCTTCCTCAGTATAAGCTTTGCCTATAATGGGATTGGTGAGTATAGCTTCTGTTTCAAGAATGAATAATTATATGAAATCATACGTTTTCTCGGGAGAAAATCACTCGCTGCGAAACTGGGAGAGCTTACTGCCGGAGACCATAAAACTACGCGGTTCATGATCGAAAGTCCTCGGGAGATAAGGATTTCAGTAACTCCGATGTGCTCAAGGCTTTGCCAAGCTTGAATGGACCGCTGCTCTTCCTCTTGCAAGACGAGAGTGAACTTTCCCTTTCCTGGAATATGAAAGTGGTACACGGAGTTGTCGCGGCTCATATTCGATATGTTCTCCATCAACTCTTCCGGTGAATTGACCTTTTCCATTCGATGTCACCCCATGTCATAAGCTTTTCCGCTCTTTTATCACCAGTATAACATAAACCGCCCCGAATCCTGTAGAAGCAGAAAACCGGTCCCCACGGACCGGCATATCGCCCATGTAGCTCGTCCACCCTTACTTCGCAAACCGCGCCGTTAGCTGAAATTGCTGAAGATCTGAAGAAAAGTAAAAAGGCCTACCCTGTAAGAATAGACCTAGAAGTTAAGATTTATATACATCACCACGAGAGCCAATTTTAATTACTTGGATAAGTAACTTATCATTCTCAACTGAATAAATAATTCGATAAGAACCCACTCGTAATCGATATTCGTCCATTGTTCCTTGCATCCTTTTGATATCGAGCTCTGGATGATAAGGGTCTTCACAGAGAATTTGTAGATGTTGAGTAATTCGAATACGATTCGTCCTATCTAATTTTTGTAAATACTTAAGAGCATCTTTATAGAACTCAATTGAGTAAGTCATCGATAACATCCTTAAGTTTAATACTCTCGCCACGTCTAAAGGATTCTTTAGCTTTTTTAATTGCTTCAATATCATCTTGAGTAGTTGGCTCATCATCCCAAGGGATATGACGATACTCTTTATTTGTGACTAATTTTTCCAAGAAATCAGCAGCGATTGGAAGGGCTTCTTCAGGTAATTGTTGAATTAATTTGTTCAAATGATCTTTTGAAACTGCCATTCGATCAACCCCTATCTAGAAAAGCTAAATTAATTTTATTATAACACGTACTTAATGAAATTTCATAAAGATCGTACGGGCTATTTCAAGGTAGTCAGCAACATCAGCTAACACCGTATTCACGCTTCGGGCCATACGGCCCTTGGTCTGCCCGAGGCATTTCGGGGGAGAAGATTCATGCAGACAACCCTGCGAACCTAACCGCGTCGCGGCCGGCAGCTACGCTGCCTTAAGGTTCTCGGATTCGTGAATACAAGAACGTTACCTGAACCCCTCGTCAAAGATGAGTGGTCTGGTTTTCCTCCATAACAAAAAGTCAGAAAGTTAATGTCCATTGTTTTCTTCTTTAATCCAATTCCACAATACTTTCCTGTTCCAAGCGTATCCTTCGATCAAGCATCGTTTGCAGCACCTGCCTCCAATGGGTCAGTCGGGTATCCTTTAGAGCCTCCTCAAGCTTTCCGGCATATTCATCGCTGATTGACGCCGCTGAGGACTCGTAACGAAGAAGCGTCTCCGCATCCATTAGCATGGGCCTCAGATTAGAAAAGAATTTCTTCCGCAGGTATTCAAAAATCCGGATTCCTCCCAGATCAATATCACCCCAATGATACACTTCAATGTTCTTTTCCGATGCCGAGGCCAAATGCTCTGCCAGTCTACACAAAAAGGATTGCAATGACCGATGGGGAAATCCCCCGGTATATAGAACAAGCTCTGTGTCGCGGAGCTCGGAAGCGTGTTCGAGCCACAGATGATAAGTCGCCAAGTTTTCAATTGTTACTATCCGAGTGGCAACTGTTTGCACTTGATACATTTCTTCCACCGTTTTATCCGATAAGCCAACCCCACCGGCAAACACTCCAATATCAACCTTACGACTGTCGGTAGTACGGAATGAAAGAGGCCCGCTTACCAGCACAATTTGTGGATTTTTGGCCACCCCGAGGAAATCAAGCCATTCTTCCTCGGTTTCACGCTCCTCTCCTGATGCCTGCTTGGCGAGCGAAAGCAACCTTCGTTGAACGTTTCTTTCCATGTGCTTGGAGTCCTTGAACAGCCTCTGGCTAAGTAATCTTATTGGAACGGCTCGCTCGAGCCTAGGAAGCTCCAGCAATACACAAACAAGATCCTTATACCCCTCTGGATCGTCCACCTCCAGGTGGGCAGTTTTACCTTCGGCTAGCGATACATCGGCTTGTTCAGACCACACCCTGACCCATTCCCAAGGATGGCGGGATAAGGGAGTAAGGATGTGCCGCAAGCGTTCCAGCTTGTCCCGCTTCGGCATCCGCCCCGCAACGCGATAAGCCGTCTTCAACTCACTCCATCGCAGATAGATTCTTTCCAACTGCTCGCCGGTGCGAAACCGGGCCCAATTGAGTTCAACAAGTCCGAGCCGCTCCAACTCGGAAGCTGCTTCGTTGATCCAAATTCGTTTACGGAAATCCATTTCGTCTGTATAATCTTGCCAGAATGGACTTTTGTTAAGAGATAGCTGCGGCCTTTGCTTGGAAGGCTGCCCGGTTACAAAAGACTGGCTTAACTCGTATTTGTCCAACAGGAGGTTTAGCAGCTGGGAGACAAATTTGGATTTATATGGCGTTTCATGAATCTCCAAGCAGATCACCCCTTACCATAAAATCTAGAATAAAAAGCCTTGACCGTTTCCTTCATCCGCATCATCGGCTGAGGGGGATTTCCCGTTGTCAACGTTCGATAAATTCGATGCGGCAGCCGCCTCAGCCTCATATTCCGCTATTTCCACGGCTCCCGCTCTCGCCATCTCGTCTTCCGCCCCGTTGTCCCATTTGTCAATCATGTCTACATAACACTGGTAGTTATGCTTGCTGACGAACAGCGTGGTGGACACCTCAGGAGCCATATGCTGCATCTTCTCATCGGGAACGGCGGCAATCAGCTGCAGACCCATTTGCTTAATCAACCGCAGACTGGATTGAATCCGCTGCTCGTCCATTTTATTGAACGCTTCATCGAAAATGACAAGCCGCGTGCTTTTTCCGGAATATAAGTGGTGGAAGGAAGCCAATATCGCAATATAGAACGGTGTCTGCGTCTCGCCTCCCGATTTCTCCTTCAGCACTTGCGAGAAGCGGTATTTGCCGTTGCCGGATGTTACGATAATATCGAAATCCAAGTATTGCCGATAGTCCGAGAACTCCTCCAATTGTCCGGCCTCACCTTTGACCAGAAGATCGAACAACTCATGCAGAACCTCGGTACGATCATTGTCCGGTAATTCGAACAATGAACCCTTTTCCAAAAGCATGGGATCCATCACGGCATCATAGAAGCGCTTGTAACGTTCACTAGGGGAAACCTCAAAATGATACTTGTCGTCGGAAAAAGGAAAATGCCTCAGCGCATAGTTCAGCTCGTGAAACTCCCTACGGGCCATCTCGATCGCTTCCCTTAACCGAAAAATAAAGTGGGACTTGAACTCCTCTTCCGATTCTTTCAAAGCCGCCGCAACTTTATCCTGATATTCCGGAATATTCAGGTGTTCGATCGTTTCAAGCAGCCGATCGTAATCCTCGTTCGTGACCTTCTGGATGTCGGCGATAAAATTTTGATCGATATTATATTTTTGCCGCATTAATTGCAGCTTGTTGAACTGGCTGTCGCGCAGTGTCTGCTGACCCTTCCAGCTGCCTTCCCAATTTTGGATTTTCTGCCAAGTGGAGGCGGACGAATTGCATGCTTCTTCGTATCTTTGCATCGCTCCCGCTTCCCGCTCGCTGCCGTGCTCATTGATCCAATTCCGCCATGCGGCTTCGTACTCTTGCACCTTAATCCGAAGCAAGTGCAGCTTTCCTTCCGCTTCGGACTTTTTCGATTCGGTTTCCGTTTGCTTTTGGAGTAAGGATCCCCATTTTTGTTGCCACTTCTGTTCATCCTTCTTCCACTGCTCATACTCCGCCTGCAGCCGCTCCGCTTCGCTGAAATCGAGACCATTCAGTTCCTCTGTCTTCTGCAATAGCATTTCCGAGCATTCGTGGATATGCCGCATCAGGCCAAGATGGTCGGCAAGCTTGGTACAGCCCGTTTCCTTCAATTTGCCGATCCATTCGGAAAGGTGTTCACCCCAAGCATACAGCATGCGCCGTTCGTCCTGGGCAGACACCAGCTCGGAGCGGCGGATTTCCAACTGGCGGGCGATCGCTTTGGCGCCTATGAACGGAACCTCGTATTGCTCCTTGCGCATCTGCCGGGCTACCAGGTTGTTGTAAACCATGCATGATTGGGTCACCGCTGTACGATGGTGTCGCAGTTCCTGCTCGTTTGCAGCCTTCATCACCTTGCCCAGCAAATGCTCGACGTGCGCCTGGATTACGGGATGCTCCGCCTGCAGCTCGAGTGCCAGGGAACCGGTTACGGCCGTTCCCAAATACCGCTTCTCCTTCTCCGTATCGACGAGACCGACGCCTTCCAGCCGATAGGTTCGCTTCTCTCTTTCATAAATAGACAATGCCTCTGCGAAACATTCCGGTTCAACCAACAGATCGAAGCGCTGGGTGTTCAAATACCCTTCCACCGCATTACGCCAAAGCTCTTCCTTGAGCTCCATGTGCTCGCAAAACACCCAAACCGCCGAGCGGCCCCGCAGCCGTTCCTCCAAGATGCCCTTCAACTGGCGCACCGGTTCGGCATAGCTGCGCTTCTGCTGCTCCAGATCACGAATGATCGTTCTTAACTCTTCGATTCGAGCGTCCGTTTCACCCAGCTTTTCCTGCAACTGGTTATGTTGAACGAGCATCCTGTCACGCCACGCCGTTAGACCTTCTCCAATCTCAGCCAGATCCCGTGTCCACTCTTCTTCCTCATGGACTTCAATGATTCCGCAACGTGCCACAGCGTCAAGACGCGCCAGGCTCTCCTGATAACTGCGAAGCGTCTCCCTCTCTCCAGGCTTCCATGTCCAGTACGGATTGTCCGGCCAATCGTACAAGTTCGCCAATAGCTGAAGCTCCCGTTCAATTTGTCTCCGATACGTGAGCAAGAGCCTCTCTCCCTCGCTCTGTTGAGCGGTGAGCCGGGCAATGTCCTCGTGCAGCTCTTTCTTGCGCTTCTCCGCAGCATGGTTCTGCCAGCGCTGGTAAGCATCCTGCTGCTTGTCCCGGGCTTCCGCCTGCAACCGGGCGGCAAGGTCAATATCATCCGCAAGCTGTCGCAGCTCTTCTTCCAGCCGGACATTGTCCCGTTCGGTCTGCTCCAGATTCTCACTCTCGTAATCCGCTTTCAAGCGCCGGATCACATAATCCTGCTCAATGGCAGTCTCCTTGTATTTGGCATACTGGGCATAACACTCACGTATGGATTGCAGGTGCAGCTTCTTCTCCTGAAGATGCTCCAGCTCCTGGCGATACCGTTCGTGGATCTCGAAATTTTGCCGCATCAAATCCAACTGCAGCTCTTTTCGGTCGAGTATATAATCGTAGACAAAAGCACGGATATTCTGGATCGGCTTGAACGAGAGCGCTTTGGTGAATATTGTGAAAAACCGATCATGAAGCTGTCCCATCCGGGCGAGTAAGGCTTTCTGATAGTTGGTCTTGTTCCTTTCAAACAAAGCCTTTTTTCCGGAGAGCCCGCTGACCCTGACGCTTTCCCCACCGTAGCGCTTGCGGAATTCGTCTCGATTGAGCAGCTGGCCGTTGGATTTGACAAACTGCAAATCATCCAACCGCCGATCTGACAAAATGAAATACTCTTCTTCCCCGGTCGTGCTTCCCCGGTATACATCAATCGCTACCCCGACAACGAACCATTCCTTACGGTCCTCGTCCCGGAATTCAGCTGCAATATAAGTCGTAAAATCGCCGTCCCTCAAAAAGGAGCGCTCGTCGCTGCCGATTTTTCCCCTAAGATAATTGATAAAGCTGCGTTTGGCGTCATCGTGTGCAGCCGCATTGAACTTGATCATTCGATGATCAGCAACGAAAAGCACCTGCAGCGCGTCAATAATCGTCGATTTTCCCGCGGCGTTCTGTCCAGTGATCAACGTCTGTTTTCCGAATTCCAGCTCCTCGTCCTTGAAATAATGCCAGTTAATCAGACGCAGCCGCTTCATCCATTTCATCCAGCAATCCTCCCTCCGCGTTCGTCAGGTACAATTCTAGCTTATCAAGCAACGACTGCATCTCATCCGTCTGAATCATATAGATCCAAGTATGGAACAGCTTGAACCGGGCATCATCGGAACGAATGTCGGAATCCAGCGGTTCAATCAATTGGGCCTGAACGCACAATCTAACCAGCCTGTCCAATGCGGTACGGTTTACCCATTCCAGCCGGAACGTCTCGTACTTGCTGCGAATTTCATAAAGGGTAATCATAGGATAATCCGCCAGCGATAGGCCTTGCCTCTTCTCCTCATATAGTAAGCGCAGCACCAGCAGCCATAGTGTCTGTTCCCGGTCAAGCCTACGGCGAAGACGGCCATCGGGAATATGCAGATAGACGCATTCATGCCGCTCGTCCACGACAAGTTCCCAACCAAGGAATCGATAATAGCCCTCCAACGCGGTACGGTAGCGACGAATTGTCGCATACAACTCCCGGTCCTTGTCTTTGATCAGAAGGTTAACCTCCATGAGTCGCTGGATTACTTCTTTGACCTTCGATTGTTCAGAGTCGCTCAAATCTTGAAACATCATGAATCGTTATCCTCCCCGCTCTTTACGGACAATGTCGTGATTATGGAATCGATATCTTCCGACACTAACCGTCTGCCGCTTGCCTTGCCGGTCCAAGCTGAAACGCGAGCCACCATCCGAGCCATACAAATAAACATACCCCAGCATAAGAAATTCCTCGGCACTACTTGGAGCGAGCTCGATCAGTTCCATGCGCTTTCGGTCACCAAGCCGGGTCATGACGTAATCATCCACTTTTTTACGGGTAATGGCCTTGCGCATTTTCTCTACGTTCCTCTGTCGCAGCTCCTCCATCACGTGTGCCGGAATCGGAACCGTAACATGGGTCTCCGGCTGATGAGCCATCCTTCGGCGGCGCGGCGGCAGGAGTGACTGCTCTGACCATCCGCGAACCTGATTAATCGCGAACAGCGAGTATTCCGCATCCTGCTTTTGCTGGCCGAGCAGCTCCAGCAGACGTGTCAACCGGCGGTCCAATCCTTCATGCTGCTGACTCAAATATCTGGCCCGGTCGTAGGAAGAACGAAGATACTGGTTATGCCGCACATCAATCTGATAGAAAATCTCTTCCAGCCCGACAAAGGTTTCTTCAATGAAGAATAAAGCTTCCTTGACGGCATATTCCGCTTGTTCAACCGTTTCATACAGCTCGCTCTTGACGCCGTCCATTGCAGCTTCCTGCAGCAAACCCCGATCTAGGAGCCACTTCTGAACCGTATGAAGGATTTGAAAACGATAGCGCGCCACATGATCCGACGTTTTGAGCCGGTGATAGCTTTTATCTACAATTTGCGATTTATAGGTTTCAAAATGATGGTCCAGCACTTCGCGAATCGAAGTTTTTTGAACAACTGTCTCCATGTGATGCTTCATATTATTGTATAACCCAATCAATTCATGGCGAAATTGCCTTGTTACCTGTGCCGCCTCCATTACGGCGAAACAAGGGCGCATTTTGGCCTCCTCGCCGGTAAGAAGCTGATAAGTTACAAAAGCAAACCGTTGATATTCGACCGTCCGTGCTTCGCATAATTCCTGAAACACCGCAATCAGCCGGCTGGCATAATGGGGAAGTACAATATAAGCTTCGAACTGGCTGCGGGTTTCCACATCAATCCACTTCGCCCGTTCCAGCCGTCGCAGCAATGCATTGGCCTGAGCTCTGGAGACATCCTCTAACGTAAGCTGATCCTCTCTTCCAGCTCCAACCGGCTCATCCTCATCGGCAGAAATGACCATACCCGTTTCTTGTTGAGTCTCCAGCAGCTCCTGCAGCAGATCCCGCATGACTTCATAGCGAATGCCGAACCGCTCCCTTTGCGAATGCTCGTATAAAAGCAGCAGTGCTTCCGCATATATCTTCCGATTGGAACCCGTCAGAAGATGAAATAATCCTTCCGGTACTACATCAAACAAGTTCATCATACCGCGCGCATACCCTTTCGGAGAAAAATGTCGATACTTTATTATACTAGATTTGGAAGATATGAAGTATGGTAGAATACGGCTATTCCCTTCAATCTTAATGGCAAGCTCCATTGGTATACGGAATACTTGCCGTACAAGGCTCTCAAGTATCGGTATTAACTCCAGAAGAAGCAGAAAACCGGCCCCCTCGGACCGGCTGATTCAGGCTCCATATAGCTCGGCCCACCTCACCGCACAAACCGCCCGCTGCACACAAAACGCGCTGCTTCCTGACGTCGGTTCGTGTTCACAACGTGTTGACGATATGCGCCACCAGCCGCAGGTTATGCTCAATCAGGATATTGCGAGACTCCGCATCCCCTTCCGCCATACGCTGCAGATGCTTCGTTTCCTCTTCCTCGGTCAGGGGCTGCGGAAACGCATTATTTTTGACATACGATACGAGCAACGTCAGCTGTTTAATGAATAAAGCAATTGCGGTAAACAATCCCGGCAAAGATGACACCTCCCGCAGATTCACATCACGATGAATACAACCTCGCTTCATTTTGGGTCAATTCATTGTATGTGGGCGGAGGCCCATCCGTGCCTGTACGGAGGAAAAGAAATCCCTCTGAAGATGAAAAACACCAGTTGCGCTGTACCAGGACCAGCCTTAGAAAAGAGTGGTTTCTATTACACGCTGTCAATTATCGGTGGAAAATATAAAATGACCATCATGTAGCTTATCTCCCCCGTTCCTGCCATATGCCCAGCCTTGTGTCAGCACTTCATCAAGCCAAGTTTTGAGAATGGACGGACTTCATGTTCTCCAGGAGCTACGGGAAAACGACATCATGAACCCCATCATTTTGCTCACGGCGAGAGGAGAAACCGAGGACAAAATTCATGGTCTCGATTGCGGAGCCGATGATTATTTGTCCAAGCCGTTCCAAACGTATGAACTGCTAGCCTGTTTGCGAGCGCTTGGCCGCCGAGGAACGATATTGCATAAGGATGGACTTTTGACATGCGGCGACTTAAGCCTTGATCCGCTCGCTCATACGCTCCGATGCGGTTCTGGCGAAGTCCAACTTCCTCCTAAGGAATCACAGATGTTGGAGCTGCTCATGTGCAGGAAGAACCTGGTCACATCGAAAGACATGCTGATCGAAAACTTGCTCCGGAGTCAATATTCCTGCCAATTCGAGTATGTCATCGATGGAGTAATCATCCTCGACTTCAATCGTTTGGTTGTCCAAATTGATTTGCGAGGCAGCCTTTAAATCTGTCCAATTTATCCGCATTCGTTGTCATAAGATCACCTGATTCTATTTTTCATCAAAACTTGTTCAGATCAAATTCAATAAATATGCATTATTTTCCTCCATTAGCAAACACTACATCACAACTCGGTAAAGGAGGCAGAAGTTTATGTGTCAACGGTTTTCCATGGCGGCCGAGCTGCCGGAGGTTCAGGAGCATTTTCAGATCGGACGAGTCATGTGTTATTATAAAAACCGCTTTAACATCAGCCCCACACAACCCACGCCGGTAGTGCTTCAGCAGGACGGGGAGCGGGTACTCGACGAGTTCCGCTGGGGGCTCGTTCCTTATTGGGGAAAAGATGCGGTGAATGCCGATCTGCAAAACGTCCACCAAAATCCGACGTACCGTCGGCTCATCAGCACACAGCGTTGCGTGATCCCCTGCAATGGCTTTTATTATTGGAAGAAGGACGGCAAGAAGGAATACCCCGTGCGCGTAGTGCTGAAAAACCGCGGCATCTTTGGCGTCGCCGGCCTGTACGAAATTTGGCGGGATACGCGCGGCGAACCGCTCCGCACCTGTACCCTCGTCATGACGGAGGCTAATCCATTGATCGGGGAGTTCGAGAGCCGGATGCCGGCGATTTTGTCCCCTGGGGACATGACCCGGTGGCTTGATGAAGAAATTAATGATCTCGACGCGCTGGACCCGATCCTGCGACCGCATGCAGCGGAGGAGATGCAGGCCTACCCTGTAACGCCGCTGATCGACAACAACCGGTATGATTCCGATGAATGCATCCGGGAGATGGATTTAGAGTTAGCTTGGGTGAAGCGTTAAGCGGATGGAGTCGACCTAGAAAAACGCAAAAATAGCTCTTGGACGATCGCGTCCAAGAGCTTTGGCTTAATGATACCTGCCGTAGTATCGCTCGCTTTTGGGGTTGTCAATCCTTCTCCATCCTTCGTAAGTGGCAGTGTGACCGGAATCACCTTGATAAGAAATATAGGGATTTGGAGGAGCGGGGGCCGACTTCGTGGTGAACCTGCCGGATCGTTTCCTAGAGGAATCGATCAACTACTGCGGTTCACGCTCCGGTGCAGAGGGCAGCAAATTCGCCGCCGCTGGCCTGACCCATATTTTTGGCCGAATCGTCAGCCGTTCCATGGCGGAAGGACTATTTGAGTGCGGAGGGACGCTTGCTAATTGACAAGCTGAATCCGGTGATCTATGCCGGGGACTGACCACAATTCTTCATGCGAAAAAAGCTGCTTCTTCACTTCTATAGCGAGGGAGCAGCTTTTTCTATATTCACTCTATGAGCCAACGCCGCAGCACGTTCGCGTGATTATACACCGGGTCCTTGGCGGCATACAGCAAGGTGACCGGGCGTTCGCGCGCGATTTCGCGGATGCGGTCCGCCAGCACGGCGCATTCCGGGCTGCTGTTCAATTCCCGCAGATAGCTGGCGCTAAAATCCGCATACCGCTCCATCCGGTGTGCGAATTCTTTGCGCAGCTCCGGACTCGGGGCAATAGTTCCTTCAGCCGCCGCATCGCCAGGCGGAGGAAGTCACTGTTCGTGTCCGACGTGTCCGCCCCCATCCCGGCGTACCGCCCCAGCTCCGTGCGATTCGGCGTATGTAGTCGATGCAGCCATAAAGCTCCTGCGGAAGTTCCCGAGCCGGGGCGGGGTTCAAAATCACCTTCTTGCCCAGCGATTTAGCGATCCGCGCTGCGTAGAACACCGTTTCCACCGGGATTTCCAGCTGGAGCAGCACGATATCGGCCTCCTTCAGCTTGTCCAGGTGCTGATCGATATCCGCCGGAGTCACCTGGTCATTGGCCCCGGGAACAACCAGGATACTGTTGTCACCATCAGCGACGTAAATCGAAGCAACGCCCGTTGCCGTATCGGCCAGCCGCTTGACGCCGCTGACATCAATGCCTTCCTTGCGCAGGGCGGCCAGCAAATCGTCACCAAAGGCATCCGCCCTTATCTTAGTTTCTGCCCTCAAATCCGGAACAGCCGATGCCTCTCTCCATTTGATCCGTTGTCCGGGTCCTTTTCCACCATTATCCCCTTCAGTCAGGGGTTCCTGCAACCTTATGATCTAAATCTGCGTTTTTGCATCATTATGTATCTGAATCAGGTTGATGTTGATACCACTCATTCGATCGAATCGATGAACTAAAGAACAGCCTAAACGAAGCATCCCCTTACCCCTAACCCAGGTATTCTGAACAAACGGGATAATGGTTGAAAAGAGGGCGCCAGCGATCAACAGGTATACTAAAATGCACAGCAAACAAACAACCGGGACCCTAAGGCCCCGGTCGGCATGTAGACTATAAAAACTGCACCCGCTTATTTAAAGCACCGCGCGGAACCATAAACGCCTGGGCCCGCTTAAACCCGACCGGCGCCCCGCGCACGATGGTCAGCGCTTTGTAGTATTCGATGAAGGGGAAGCCGGACGTTTCACCGCGCGCATAGGCGTACACGTTCATCGCTTTTACCCAGGTTTCATAGGCTTCTTCCGGGATATCCACGAACACCTCTGGCTGGAAGTCATACGGGTCCTCCCAGTTGTCGGTATAATAGAGCGGGCCGGAGTAGTGATTCGGCAGCGCCCGCTCTATCGTTTTCAGCGCCGCATAGAACCGGGCATCCTCAACGATGTAGTGCGTGTTCGCATGATCCTTATGCATCGAGCCTTTCCAGTGCGTGATGAGCAGCGTGGGCTTCACTTCGCGAATCACGTCTGCAACCTGGTATTTAACCTCTTCGTCGACCGGCAGCTCCGCATCCTTATAGGCGAGAAACCGTACGTCCGCCCCAACGATCTCGGCGAATCTGTGCGCCTCTTCGATTTTTTGCTTCGCATAATCGTCCGGGGACAGCTTGGGATGCCCCTTCTCTCCTGGCGTCAAGTGCAGGAAAGTCGCTTTATGTCCCGCCTGTACGTATTTTGCGATAACGGCCCCCGCTGTTAAATCCATATCTCCGGCATGCCCGCCGATGGCCAATATATGTTGTGGTTTATCCATTTCCATGATCCGGAATCTCCCTTCAAGTTGTAGTATTGTTGGCAATCAAAATATCCGCCACGCCTATTCTTTCAACCCAGAGTTCATCATGCCGCGGACGTAATATTTTTGCAGAATGATAAACACGATGAGGATCGGCACCGTCGAGATGACAAGTCCTGCCATCAGAAGCGGTTGGGTCAACGTCGGATCCAGGTGGTCCTTCAGCATTTGCACCCCAACGGGCAAGACCGCCAGCTCGGGATTTACTGAGTTAATGATCAATGCCCAAATGAACTCGTTCCACTGCCCAATAAATTCAAAGATCGCCAGAGTGGCTAACGCAGGCCCGGTCATCGGCAGAATGAGCCGGAAATAAATACGGAACTCCGATGCACCGTCAATACGAGCGGCTTCCAGGTACGCGTTGTTGATCGTCATAATGAACTGCCGCATCAGGAATATGCCGTACGCGCTAACCGCAAAGGGGAGAATCAAGGACAGGATCGACGTCGTCATCCCGCCTACGCCCCCGTTGCCAAAGAGATCATTACCGCCTACCAATGGAAAATGCGTCATAATATAAAAGTTCGGGATAAAGAACAGAAAGCTCGGAATCATCATCGTCGACAAAATAAACCGAAAGATCCCATCCCGTCCGCGAAACCGCAGCTTCGTGAGTGCGTACGCCGCCATCGAGCTTGTCAGCAGCACCAAAACGGTGGTGATGACGGATTTGAGCAGGCTGTTTTTGAACAACAAAGCGATGTTCAGAGATTCAAACGCCAATTTATAGTTGCCAAACTGGAACGTCTCCGGCAAAAAGCGGTAGTACAGGCTGTTATACTCCGCCGGCCCCTTAAACGAGCTAAAGATCATATCCAGGAAAGGGAACAGCATCGCGATGGAGCCGATGACGATGATTGTAAAGGAAACCCAAGGCTTTTTTCTCCGTCGCATTAGTAGCTCTCCACCCCTCCCTGTTTAAAAAACCGCATCTGGATCGCCGTAATGATCATGATGCATACAAACAACACAAACGCCATGGCGCTGGCAAGTCCCCAGTTACCAAAGGAGAACGCCTGCTTATACATTTCCAAACCTGCTACGTTGGTGGCATCGCCCGGACCTCCGGTGCGCGTCATGACCATGGTTAGCGTAAACGACTGTAGTCCGCCGATAAACGAGGTGATCAATACGAAGGTGATGGATGGTTTAAGCAGCGGCAGCGTGATCCCAAGAAACACCTTCCACAAACTTCCCCCTTCCAGATCCGCAGCCTCATAGTAGTCCTCCGGGATCGCCTTGAGCCCGGCCGACAGGATCAGCATCGAACTGCCGATCCCGAGCCAGCCTCCAACGACAATGACCGACGTCAGCGCGGTGTTGGGGTCTTGCAGAAAGTTTTGCCGAGGGATGCCCACCCAGGTGAACAGCTCGTTGATCAACCCATTTGTCGGGTTGTACAAGTACAGCCAGATGTTGCCGATGGCGACAACCGTCGTGACCGATGGCAGAAAGTACAGCGTTCGCCATAGTCCCTCCCAGCGCAGACGGGTGATGAAATAGGCGACTGCCAATGCACAGACAAACGAAATCGCCACCGTACCAAACGCAAACGTAAACGTATTGGTTAAGATCGGATGCAAAAAGTTCGAATTCGCTGAAAACAATGTGCGGTAATTGGCCAAACCTACCCACCGGATCGACGCGAGGTCGAAGCCGCCCCATTCCGTAAAGCTGAGGAACAGAGAGAAGAAAAACGGGATCACCAGGAAGATCGCGTAAAACACGAACACCGGCGTCAGGAACAAATAACCAACCAAGCCTTCACGATATGCTAAACCCATCTTCTGTCTCATCAGCCGGTCCCCTTATTGTCCCAGCTTCGCCTGGATATCCCTCTGGGCATTTGCGAGCACTTCTTCCTTCGTGGCTTTGCCTGCCCACATGTTTTCAATCTGCTTATACAAAATGTCCTGGATTTCCGAAGCGGTGGCCGGGCTTTGTTCAGGATTCGCGTATTGCAGCGCATCGGAGAACGTTTTGGCGATCGGGTCGGCGGCCAGCTTGTCTTGGATCGTTTGTGAGGCGAGATCGGTTTTGCGCGCTGGTACCGTATTAAAGCCTTCGATCAAGAAGTTTCCTTCCGGCGTCATCCCGTTCTTCACCTCAACCGAGTTAAACCACTTGAGGAACTTCCAGGCGGCTTCCTGATGCTTCGACTTGGAGTTTACGCCCCAAGCCCAGGTATACGCCAAGGAGCCCTGAGTTTGACCGTCCGGTGAAGGCAGCGGGGCTGCACCTACGTCGACGAAGCTGTCTTTCATGAGCGTTTTCAAGGAACCCGCCCACCAGCCGGCCTCAATCGTCATCGCCACTTGACCGGCGCCAAACGCCTTGGTCGTCTCGAACCCGATGTCGGAGATCCCGTTACTTCCGTAAACCTTCGAATAAAGATCGATCGTTTGCTTTGCAGCCTCACTGTCGAGATTCGGCTTGCTTAAATCCTCGCTTAACAACGTGCCTCCGGCGGTAGCCAGCAGCCCCATAAATGGCTGTACCACTTTACCGGCATAACCTCGCAAGAAGCCGAACCCTTGTACCGTGGTTTTACCGTCCTTGTCTTTTTGCTCGATGGCAGTAGCCATTTGCAGCAGTTCATCCCACGTTTTCGGCGGCTGGTCAAAGCCTGCTTCCTTCAGCAGCCGCTTGTTGTAAAACAGACCATAGGCCTGCACCTCGGTCGGATAACCGAAGATTTGCCCGTCGATCGTTGCTGCAGCCACGGCGGATTCTGGGTAATTCACTCTGATGTCAGCCGCGATATCCTCAGGTGCCGGGGCCAATACCTTATTTTTGGATAACTGTCCGCCCCATAAGGTGTACGTATGGACGATGTCAGCCACCTGACCGGCTGTCTGCTTGGTCATCATTGTGCTGAGCAGCTGGTCAAATTCGACCGGAGTCAGCTTCACTTGGATGTCGGGATTTTCTTTGTTCCATTGTTCGATGTAAGGTTTGAGGAGGTTCTCGTTTTCACCGGTATAATGCGAAAGCAAGGTGAGGGTCACTTTCGAGGAGGAACTTGCGTTGTTGCCGGAAGAACAGGCGGTCATGCCAATGGCGCAGACGATCGTTAAAAGCCAAATGAACGTTTTATTCACGCTTCTCCCTCCCAGGATAGGACTTAGGATCGTATTTGCTTGTTGCTGTTCTGTTTTTACCGCAGCACGGATGAGGTGTTTATGCGAAGGTCTTTACCATGATGTCGAAGGTTCTTGTAACCGAAAAACCTGTTTGTTTGTACAGATACCCTGCCGGGCTCTGCTCGCCGGTCCAGAGAAACCAGGCTCCGTGCAGCCCATGGGCACGCATGGTGTGAAGGCAGTGATGAAGCAGAATTTTGCCGATGCCCCGGCCGCGTTGATCCGGATGAACGCCAAACGGTCCAAACCGTTCGCGAACTCCTTCGTACCCGCCAAACAAGCAGAAGCCGACAAGCCGGCCGCGCTCGCGGGCCACCATAATTTGCTCCAGCGGCAACCCCTGAAGAATGCCCTCACGGATTGCCCGAGCCCAGTCCGAATTAAACAATTCCAGATTAAAGCGGATCAATTCCGTCAAATCGGCATCCTGTGCCGTGCGAAAGGTATAACCTTCCTCCTCCCTTTGCAGCTTCAGCGCTTCGACCTCGGCCGGAGTTTCATAGCCCACCAGGCTGTAGTCCATCGCAACGGCGGAGTATTGCTTGGTAAAGCCGTTTTTTTGTAAAAATGCCGCCCCTTTCGGGTAGCCTGCTGCGTCAATGCCAGGCACGATGTAATTGGGAGCGTAGGAAGCGAAGAACAGCTTAGTGCGGCCGTGCTCGCGCAAGAAGCGTTCAGCTTCAAGCAGCAGCCGGCTGCCCACGCCCTGCCGTTCGAACTTGGGATCCACGAAGAAAAATGGAATCCAGCCGTTCTCCGGCTCCAGCTCTGTGCCGCTCATCGGAAGCAGCCGCCGCACCGCGTAGACGCAGCCGACTAACCGATCCGTCTCGTCAAAGGCGAAGCGCATGCCTTCCGGATCAAAGTTGGCGTCCAGCAGCACCAGATTCCGGAACCGCTTCGCCGTCACCGGGTCGAGGAGCAGCACGCGGTTCCAAAGCTCGACCAGCTTCGCTTCGTCGCCAGGCCGGTACCCCCGGGTTGCGATTTGTCCCATGATGGATCTCCTCCTGTTCTCTATCGTTGAACTTGTTGAACAACTTCTTCGCGGCCAACTGGCCCTGTTGCCACAGCTGCTATGCATCGGCAATCGCTGCAGCGACCGTGTTATGAAACTTGGCGCGCAAGCCGGCTACGGATCGATCCCTCCCGTAATGGACGCGATTGGTCAGCAGGACGCAGACCAGCTCCCTTTGGGGATCGATGTAGAGGCTGGTGCCGGTGAACCCGGTGTGGCCGTAGGCCACCGGGGAGAGCAGGTCGCCGGCGGCGTCAAACGGGTCGCCGCGCAGCACCCAGCCGAGGCCGCGGCGGCCGCCCGGCACGCCGTCCGTGCACGGCCGCGTCGCGGCTGCCACCGCCGCGGCCGAGAGCACCCGCCGGCCGGCGGCGGCACTGTAGCCGCGGCCGAGCCACAGCTCCGCGTACGATGCCAAATCGTCCGCGGTGGCAAACAGGCCGGCGTGCCCGCTGACGCCGGCCAGGGCCCGGGCGTTCTCGTCGTGGACGACGACGGGAACGCCCGCGGGGCCCGAGCCGACCGCCGCACCGGGCTCGGCGGTCGAGGCGAGACGCCGGCGCACCTCCGGCGCCGGCGTCGTGAGGTAGCCGCTGGACGCGAGGCCCAGCGGCGAGAACAGCTCCGCTGACGCCAGCTCCGGCAGCGGGCGTCCCGCCACCTTGGCGATGATCTCGCCAAGCAAAATATAGCCCAGGTCGCTATACACCACCCTAGCGCCCGGGGCTGCCTCCGGCGGAGCCTGGCAAATGAAATCCACAATCTCCCCCCGGCTGAAGCCGTAGGAGTGCAGATCGTAGAATGGTGCCAGGCCCGCCGTATGCGTGAGCAGATGCCGGAGCGTCATCTGCTCTACCCCCGTCCCTGACCGCCGCTTCGCTTCCGCGGCGGCCAGGGACGGCAAGTACAACGCTGCCGGATCATCCAGCCGCAGCTGCCCGCGTTCGGCCAGCAGCAAGGTCAGCGGCAGCGTCACCACGATCTTCGTCAGCGAGGCGCAGTCGAAGATCGTCTCAAACGAGACCGGCGTCTTCCCGGTGTCGTCGTCCACGGCGTTACCGCAGGTGAAGCGAATTCGCCTGCCGCGCCGGGACACAACCGCAACTCCGCCGGGAATCTCCCCTGCGCTCACCGCTTCGCGCAGCGTATTCCCGATCCACGGAACTCGATCCGGGTCCAGTCCCATCGCTTCCGCCGCTTCCGTAGCCTCGAGCCAATTCACTTCGCTCATCTGCAACCCTCCTTGGCCTTACTTAAATCAGCTGATAGTTTTGCTCTTAGGGCAATTATAAAGACGTTGAAATTTTATTTCAATAAGAAAATATATTTTGAAATTTAATTCCGCAAAATTGTCCAATACTTCTGTTAAATCAACAATTTTCGCCACGTTTTTCTCACATCAACTTAACGCAAAAAGCCAGAGTCTTCGCATCCGAAATGCGATAACTCTGGCTTGATGAAACAGCTAAAACTTACATAGAGAACTTCTGACTTAAGCTTGATGCGGAGCCGAGGCTTTTGCCGCTTGCACCGCACCTTCCTCGCCGCCTTCCTTGGCAGTTTGGGGTGTTGGTTCCTGGTTCGTGGACCGAAGCGGCAGCTCACGAAGGAAGAAGACCAGCACGAAGGCCACAACCAACACCAACGTACCTGTAAAGAATACGGTAGACAACGTAGTTCCCAAGGCATCACGGATGCCTTGGATCATCTGTGCAAACAGCGGCTGTGCATCAGCCGGCAAACTTGCTTGCGTTTGCTCCAGCAGCGGCTTGTTCATCAACGTCTGCGGATTAGCGAAGGCCGTCATTCGCTGAACCAATTGCGGATCCATCTGGCTCATATCCGGTGCAGACGAGGATTGCAGCGCCTCTTTCAGGTTTTTCGTCAAGTTGTTGGACATGACCGTCCCCATCACGGCGATCCCAATCGTACCGCCAAGGTTACGGAACAGCTGCGTCGATGCAGTAACAACGCCAAGCTCTTTATGCGGCACGGCATTTTGCGTGGCCAGCGAGAATACCGGCATCCCGACACCCAAGCCTAAACCAAATACGATCATACTAAGAATGGCAACCGGTACGCTGTTCATGAAGATCATGATGACCATCCCTGCGATCATGATCGGAATACCAAACAAGGCAAACTGTTTGTATTTCCCTTTCTTGGCGATTAACTGACCAGTGATGGCGCTCGCGACAACCATGACGATAGACATCGGCATCGTAACGTAGCCGGCATAAGTCGGCGAAATGCCCAACACGCCCTGTACGAAGAACGACAAGTAAATCAGGGCGCCCATCATTCCGAAGTTCATAATAAAACCGATTATATTCGAAATCGTCACCACATCGTTTTTAAACAAGTGCAGCGGCAAAATCGGATTTTTCGCCTTCGATTCCACGAACACGAAGATCAAACCAGACACGACTGTGGCCACCAGCAAACCGATGATTTGCGTCGAACCCCAAGCGTAGGTCGTTCCCGCCCAAGAGAAGGCCAACAGCAGCGGCACAATTGTTGTCGTCATAAACAACGAGCCTACATAGTCGATACTTTGAGAGCTGCCGCGTTCCATCTTTGGAAATAGCGACAAAATCATGATAAATGCTACAATGCCCAGCGGCAGGAAGATCCAGAACAGCCAGTGCCAATCCATGTGATCGACGAGGTAACCGCCCAAGGTTGGGCCAAGTACGCTCGAAAAGCCAAAAATCGCGGTCATCAGACCCATCCATTTCCCGCGCTCCCGCGGCGGGAACAAGTCACCTACAGCCGTAAAGGCCGTCGACTGGATAATCCCGGCGCCGATCCCTTGAATCCCCCGGTAAGCGATGAACTGGAACACGTCCGAAGACGTCCCCGTCATAAAAGCGCCCATCATAAAGAGCAGAATCCCAATCAACAGGAACGGCTTCCGCCCGTACATATCGGACAGCTTGCCGACCAGGACGGTAGCAATTGTGGACGTCAGCAAGTAAATATTGATCGTCCAAGTATAATAGTCCATGCCGTCCAGAATCGAAATAATTCGCGGCATGGCTGTGCTCACGATCGTCTGGTTGATGGCGGCGAAGAACATCGCGGCCATGATAGCGATCATGATCGAAACTTTGCGTTTAAGTGATAAATGTTCCATGTAGTTTCTCCATCTCCGTTATGATTTATTTTCTATATTTGCAAGCACCACGCCAAGAATTCGCCGCAAATGCTGTAAATCTTCCTCATGCAGCTGATCAAAAATCCCCTCGAGCATCTCCTTCTGCCGTTCGGTGATCTGGTTGATGATTTCCCTCCCCCGATCGGTAATCGAGATGTTTACAACCCGGCGGTCGTTCTCCCCGCGTTCGCGGTTCACATACCCCTCCGTAACCAACCGGTCCGTAATTCCCGTGATTGCTGCCGAGGTAATCCCCAAGCTCTCTGCGATCTGCGATACGGTATGCGTACCGGAGGTGTGCAGCATGTAGAGCATTTTATATTGCGGAAAACTAAGGTTAAACTCACCCCCGCGTTTGTTCCACTCCTGCGTGATCGCCTTGAACAGCGTTCGAAACATCGAGGTGACTTCGAACAGCTCTTCTTTTTTCACCAACGTTTCTCTCCTCCTTCCTGCCTTGAGCCGTTCGATTAATTTAACAATTTAATTAATTTACTACTTAAATATTTCAGCGGTTAATAATATACTCCTTAATAAATCCCCCGTCAAGCACCCGGCTCAACGAACTTTTTGACAGCGGAAAATGCGGCCCTGGTTATCCCCCTCCACTTTTGCTGCTCAATGCGGGCTTCCCGCTCCTTTTCCCCCTTATCCCCTTTTTTCGCGCCTCTTTTACACCATTATCCCTTTCGTTCAGAAATAGGTGATTAAATCATCCGACCTTTATAGGAGATGAATTCATCCAACCTTTTTAGAGTAGATAGAACAAGATGGAGAGTTGGGATATTTTTCTTGATGACGGAACATTTGTTTGGTATAATGAGGAAAAAGAGAACGAATGTGCGTAATTGTTGAGTTAGAGGGATTTAAATTGGAGGGATCGGACATGGAATTAGGTACGAGCATGGAGCTTCAATCTATCAGTAGCCGTTTTCAAAGTGAAGCCGACTGCATCGAGGCGATCATCGCTATGAAGTGGCCAAACGGATTTGTTTGCCCGCGCTGCGCTTATACCGAATGCACCCGCCTGTCCTCCCGACGACTTCCTTTGTTTGAGTGCAGAAGATGCGGCTATCAAGCCTCGCCTTTGGTCGGCACCATTTTTGAAAGAACCCATCTGCCTTTGGTGAAGTGGTTCCAAGCCATGGAGCTGTTTCTGCTTCCCGACGGCATCTCGGCGCTGCGGTTGAGTCAGGTAATCCAAGTTACCTACAAGACCGCTTGGCTCATGCTGCACAAAATCCGCCATACCCTCGGTGAATGTGATGCCCGGGAACTGCTCTCTGGAGAGGTAAAGGTGAACCGCGATCAGTATGGGACGGACACCAACCGCTTTCATCCAGCTTCTCAACCTTATGCCACCGCAGTCGTCGCCGGCTGCACGGTCACGGAGTCTGGTGAGCCCGAGCGGGTGAAGATCCAACTGATACCGCATAAAAGAGGAGGCGAGCAATGGGCTACCCGGCGCGATCTCGCGGAGTTCATCAACAAGCATGTAGACGTCCATACCTCAACCAAGCGGTGGTTCCCTTTCGTTCATCGGATGTATCTGCCCCTACGGAGAGTCGTGAGAGAAGCAAGGGACTCTATCAGGCGCACGTATGTCGCCTTGGGGATAACGCATTTGCAGGCGTATTTGAATGAGTACACCGTCCGCCGTTACCTGCGCATGACCTTTTCCGAGGAAGAAATGCGCCAGGACCTGCTGCAGATGTGCCTGTCCATTCCAGCGATCCCTTACCGCCAGTTAATCGCACATCACCAGAACCCGTCCATTGCAGCTGCAGCTTAATGCAAGGGCTGAACAACAGGCAAGGGATAAATCTGTATTCAAATCTATATTAAAATATGTGCTCGAATCTGTATTTGGATATGTATTGTAATATATATTCATGATACATGTATATAATCTATACCAATTTCTATTACCAAATACATATCCAAATATGCAACCACATCAATATCTACATCTGCACCTTCAACAATATCTATAACTATGCATACATTTATGCCTATGCCTATATCTATATCCATATCCATGTCCATGTCTATATCTTGCCTGTGTCTGTGTCTATGTCTATGTCTATCTTTACTTCTAATTCTGTTTCTAATTCTGTTTCTGTTTATGTTTCTACTTCCGTTTGTATTACTCTTTCTTTACTCTTTCAATTTTTGCTTACTGTTACTCTTTCTCTTTCTTCAACACCTGATGCAACGGGATAATCCTTCAAAAGGGGGGATCGGATAGACGACCTACCTCCGTAACCGTAAAAAACCGCTCACCCAGCCACTAGGCCAGGGAACGGTTCTTTACTACGACTGATCCAGTCTCTATTCTTCTTCCTTAAATACCGGCTGGATCGTCAACTCGAAATCGAACGACTTCTCGGCAAAACGGTAAGGCTCTGCCAGCTGCGGGCCGCAGGAGCCGGAACCGGCGCCGCTCATTTGGTAATCGAGCGTGACGATCGTTTCGGGGCGGCGCTTGAGTTCGTACGTATGTTGCGCTGCCGTCAGGTCCTCGGCGGTGTAATGCAAAGCCTGGAACGAGAACGGCTGTGCCGCTGTGAATTTCAGTCCCATGCCTTGAATGGTGGATGCGATTGCCCAATCCGTACCGTAGCGAGAACCGGTTTCCTGCGGCATGACGTAGTTCTCGAACATGTCGTCCACCGACAGCAAATACTTGCCTTTCCGTACGCTCGCCCGTTTGTCGATGTAGCTCTCATGCGGACCGTAGCCGTAATATTCGATCTCCTCGGTCCCCTTCGGCATCGTCAGCTCGAGACCAAAGCGCGGTAAGAAAGGAAGATTCTCGCGCGCTTCGGCATGAACCTTCAGTTGGATCTCGCCCGTGACCCCAACCGTCCATACGGCGCTGCCGCGCACGAACGGTTCGAAGGTGTAGCTGGCGAGCGAGAAGTCGACGATGATTTCGACCGAAGCGTCCGGCTTTTGCTCCCAGTGACTCCCGTACACCTTCATCGCGGCATGGTCGAGTCCTGCCGCTTCCCATTCCTTGCGGATGTGCATATCGTTATCCATCGGGGCCCGCCAGATGTTAAACCGGGCCTGACTAGCGAGCAACGGTACGCCGTGCTTCGACACCTGCTTCGGCATCCCTTTCTTCAGGTCAAAGACATGCTCGAAATCAAACCCACGCACCGTGAGCAAGCCGTCCTGTTCATCCGCCGTCATAAAGGTAGCGTATTCTTCACTTTGCCGTTGCTCTTGGGCCAACGCTGCCTTGGCCCCCGGCAATTCAAATTGATAAAAGGCGATTTCGTACCCTTCCTCCGCCCAAGGTGTGTCCAGCTGCTGCCGGACCGAGCAGGTTAAGGTGAGCGGTCCCGACCCCTCCTGCGCCAGCGTCAGATCATAGGGAAGAGAGAGAATCTCCGTCTCACCCGGTGCGGCGGCTAGCGGGCCTGACCGCCCTTGCTGCAGCACTTCTCCTTCCCGCTCCAGCTTCCAACTGACCGCCAGATGTGACAGGCTGCTAAAATCATAACGGTTCAGCACGCGGAACCGGCCTTGAACCGCATCCTCCGCCTCGATCAGCACCGGCGCAATAACCTGCTTTAATTCCAGCAACCCAGTGTGCGGCCGGCGATCCGGGAAGACCAAGCCGTCGATACAGAAGTTCCCGTCGTTTGGCTGATCACCGAAATCGCCGCCATACGCATAATAACGTTGTCCGTCCGGCGTCTCCGCGGCAATGCCGTGATCGCACCATTCCCAGACACAGCCGCCCATCAGCTTCGGATAGCGATAAATCACGTTCCAGTAATCCTGCAAATCGCCCGGTCCGTTACCCATGGCATGGCTATACTCGCAGAGGAACAGCGGTTTGGAACTGTTCTCATCGAGCGCATACCGCTCGATCTCCTTTACCGAGGGGTACATACGGCTGTCCATATCAAGGCAGGACGTATCCGAATCGCTGTAATACCGGGGATCCGCTCCTTCGTAATGCACCGGACGTGAGGCATCCCGCGCTTTCGTCCACTCCGCCATGGCTATATGGTTGGCCCCATATCCGGATTCATTACCCATGGACCAGATGATGACGGAGGCGTGGTTTTTGTCCCGCTCGACCATGCGAACAGCCCGTTCCACGAACGCTTCCTTCCAATCCGGGTTGTTCGACAGCTTATGGAAGACACCCGCTTCGAGCTCGCCCGTTCTGGTCACGCCATGGCACTCCAGATCCGCTTCATCAATGATGTAAAACCCGTATTCATCACAGAGATCGAGAAACTTCGGGTCATTCGGATAATGCGAGGTCCGGATCGTGTTAATGTTATGCCGCTTCATGAGCTTGAGGTCTGTAATCATATGGTTCACCGGAATCGTCTGCCCCAGCTCCGGATGGGAATCGTGGCGGTTAACCCCTTTCAGCTTCACGGCGCGGCCGTTGATGCGGAAGATGCCGCCTGTGATCTCCACCTTTTTGAAGCCGACCCGAAAGCGCAGCACTTCTTGACCGGCTGTCAAAACCAGCTCGTACAGCCGGGGTTGCTCAGCGTTCCACAGCTGTGGCTGCGGCACGTCCAGCTCAATCGCCCCTTTGCCGTCGATTTGTGCCTCATGACGTCCGATCAGCTTGCCCGCCGGATCCCGCAATTCCGCTTGCACCGTCAGGCTGCCCGTCGTTTCGATCTCCGACCGCAGCTTGCCTTCGGATAGGTCGGAAGGCAGCAGCGGTTGATTAAACACGTCACGGATGTGTGTATTATCTCGGGACAGTAAATAGACATCGCGATAAATTCCGGAAAACCGCCAGACATCCTGGTCCTCCAAATAAGTGCCGGCGCACCATTTCAACACCAGCACGGCGAGACGGTTGCGGCCTGCAGCTACAAACGGCGTGAGATCAAACTCCGCCGGAATCCGGCTGCCTTGGCTGTAACCAACGAAATGACCGTTCACCCACAAGTAAAAGCAAGCGTTCACCCCTTCAAATACGATCCGCGTCTGCCTCTTCATCCACGCTTCAGGCAAATTGAAATCCCTTACATATGTACCCGCAGGATTGTCGTCCGGCACAAACGGCGGATCGTAAGGAATCGGATAGTTGACGTTCGTATAATGTAACTGATCATAGCCGTTCGTTTGCCAGCAGGAAGGCACGATCAGATCGTCCCAAGCGCTCACATCCGTATCCGTCTCAAAGAAATGGTTGTCTACCTCGCGAACGCTGCGATGATAGCGGAATTTCCAGCTTCCGTTTAACGTTTGATAATGCGGTGAGCGCCCGCGTTTTCCCGTTCGGGCTGTCTCGACGCTCCCATACGGAATATAGGAGGCGCGGGCCGGCAGCCGGCCGATGTGCAGACACGATAAATTTTCCCATTCACGGTTCAGTTCCACCTAATTCACACTCCCCAAACGATTTGCTCTCATTATAGAGGTGGGATATAATCGGGCGGAAGCCACAAATCGGACAAACCACCAGACAAAATGGACAAATTGGAGGAACTCCCCATGGACCTGCTTCCGCTCAGAAGTAATTTAACCCCTTCCCGCAACGAGCTTCTGCCGTTATCCGTTTATACAGTTGGTACGGAAATTCAGCCTCCGCTCACGCGGATGAAGGGATTCTCGGCGCATCAGCTGTTCTTGACGATCTCCGGGACAGGGCAGTTTCGCCGGCTTTATGTTAACAAGGACAAATGGGACATTCTTCGCCCCGGCCAATTACTCTACATCCCCGCCGGCTGCGCTCATGAATATATGCCTTACGGGGAGGAGCCCTGGTTCGTCGGGTATGTCACATTGCTGGAAAACTTCGGCGAGGTGCTAAGCCATTGGGGCTTTGGGGATGCCCCTCGGCTGCTGCAGCTCTCGGACGTCTCGTTATTTACGGATCGCCTGCTTGCCATCTGGCAGCTGTCCGGCAACGAGCATGACCCTTGGCGAACGACCGAGCTGCTGTATTCGTTGTTTCTAGCCATCCTCAAGGATACGTCAGGCCAAACGAGCGTAGAGGCCGATTCAGGCGTCCCAGTGGTACCGCCCGCCGCTCCCCCCGCCTCATACCGGGCGTCGGTTGTAGATGTTGCGATTCGCTTCCTGCATGACCACTTGAATCGGCCGATCACCATCGCCGGACTGGCAGGCCACGTCGGCTACTCGCAGAAGCAGCTGACCCGGCTCTTCCGGCAAGCGATGGGGTTAACGCCGCTGCAATACCTTCATCAGATCCGGCTGAAAACAGCCCGGCACCTATTGATGGATCATCCCGACATGACGATCCGTCAAGCCGCGGCTTATGTCGGCTTAGAGCCGGTTTATTTCGCCCGGCTTTACAAGCGCGAGTTCGGCCGGCTGCCGTCGGAGGAGCTTCGCGGAAGGGAACGCGGCTGATGACCGCTCCGGGCGCGAACCCCTTCCTATGGCGCGGAATGCAGCAGATGCTGGGCGATAAATTCTGGCCACGCCGCGCGCATTTCCGCGGTTTCCATATGACCGCCGCCGGTGATGACGGTTTGCCAATGGTTGGGCTTTCCAGCGGTTCCATAGGCTTCACGTAAGCCTTGATCAAGCAGCTGTACCCCTTCAAATGGGCATAACCGGTCGTTGCGGCCAACCAGGCTGAGACGGGGGCGGGGAACGATGAGCTTTTGAATATCGAGGGTCGTAAAATGCTTCAGCAGCCCGGGCACGTAGTAATAAAACCCGTGATGTTCCAGACCGCGCCGCGCAATCAATGTTTCTGCATCAACCTGCCCGCAGAGGTCAACGACGACGCCCACCCGTTCGTCGAGCGCTGCCAGCCACCACGCCATCAGCCCTCCCATGGACATGCCGATCGTGCCGATACGCGAAGGATCGATGTCTTCCCGGGTACACAGATAGTCGATCAGCCGATAATTATCGTAAATCATCATGCCCCATAACGATCGTCCGGTCCACAACATTTCTTTTACAAGCTCGCCTTCGGTCTTGCCGCTGCGCTCATGAAAGCCCCACATATCGATGCTGCATACCGCGCAGCCTAGGCCGATCAGCACCTTGGCAAAAGACGGTTCTTGAAGATAACCGCTGCTGCGAATCAACTCCTTGCGGCCGTTCCCGTAATTTCCGCCGTGGGAGTGATTAAACACGACAAGCGGGTAAGGTCCCTCCCCTTCCTGCGGCTTAGCGAAATATGCCGGTACCGGCTCCAGCCCGTTTAAATCCAGCAGCAAGGTCTCCAGCTCATATCCGTCCAACGCCTCCCGCTTTAATAACCGGGCGGAAACCGGTCTTTCAAAGGACGGCAACTCCCCAAGCGCCTCCCATAGCTTTGATCGCTGCTCCTCAACGTGCATATCCGCTCATCCTCTCCGTTTATTTTACCGATAATTATAGCGCTTACATTTAACTTGGGGCAAATTTTATTTTCACGTGTGCATTGCTTGTTTTTCTTGACTTTTTTAGATATCTGGGAATAGAATGAAAACGTGAAAAACTTGCGAATTCCTGCGGAAGTTGAGGTTCTATGATTACGATTAAAGACATTGCCCGCGTGGCCGGTGTGTCCCACACCACGGTGTCCCGGGCGTTAAACGGGAGCCCGCTGATTAAGCCGGAGACGCGGGCGAAAATCGAAAAAATCGCCGCCGAAATGAATTATGTTCCGAATGTCAGCGCCAAAAGTCTGGTGATGAAGAAGACGTATACGATCGGTTTGTTCTTCTCCAGCATCGATCAAGGCACGTCGGCCAGCTTCCTCGTGGATGCGATTAAGGGCATTCACCATGCGCTGGATGAAAACTACAGTCTTACTGTGCACGGGATCGACGGCATCCGCCATTTGGAGGGCATTTCGCCGCACCGCTTCGATGGTATCCTAGTCATGAGCCAAAGCGATGCCGACAATGCGTTTATTTACCATGTGAAGCAGGCGGGCATCCCGCTCGTTGTCCTAAACCGCTATCTGGACGATCCCGGCATCGTGAACGTCGTTGCCAATGATCGGGAAGGGGTGCGGGAAGCGATCAACTATGCGATCGCCCAAGGCCATCGGCGGCTGGCCATCATGGAAGGCAAAGCAGGCTTTCGGTCTGCGGCTGAACGGAAGCAAGGCTTCCTGGAAAGCTTACTCGCCCATGGTCTTGCCCTTCCCGCTGAATATCAAGTTGCCGGAGATTACAGCATCGACAGCGGGTACCGGATGATGAACGCGCTGCTGGATCTGAAGGAGCCGCCAACGCTGGTGTTTTGCGCGAACGACGATATGGCGATCGGGGCGATGAACGCCTGCTTCGCCCGGGGCGTGAACGTGCCCAATCAGGTGTCGCTGATCGGGTTCGACGATATCGTGTTCGCAGGTTACACGAATCCAGCCTTGACGACCATCCGCAAGCCGGTTGCTGATATCAGCGAGCTGGGAACCCGCAAGCTGATCGAGCTGATGCAACCCCCGAGTACAGAATCATCGGATAAGGAACAACCAACAGAACCACCTGGCGAGACCCTGTTCGTCCCAACGACGCTGGTGATCCGTCAGTCCGTGGCCAAGATCTCTTGATTTGAACTGTAGCGCTGAATTATGCTTATCGTCTGCAAGCCGCTATGGGTTGCTTCTGTTAGCCGCTAAGGGTTCGCTTCGTCCCGCACTTCGACAGCTTCTCAAGCTTGTCCTGGTCCTTTCCGGCAAGCCAGGCAGCTCGCCATACTCCAAAATGTTCACGTGTGCAAATACCTAACTTCTCTTAATCTCCTATCAGCATCTAAAACAAGGAGGCGAAAAAACGATGGACACACCGCAATACCCGCTCTTATCCCGAACCTTATTTCCCGATTTGCCTGCCTACCCGGAACGGATGATCCAGTTCGGCGAAGGGAATTTCATGCGTGCCTTTACCGCCTGGCAGGTGCAGCAGATGAACAAGCAAGGCCGGTTTCAAGGCAGCGTGGTGATGATCAAGCCGCAGAGCAGCCCGGTATCCGAACATTATGCGAAGCAGGATCACCTTTACACGGTTCTTATTAACGGGATCGCGGAGCAGCAAGTGGTCAACGAACACGAGATCAATCACTCCGTCAGCCGGCTGATCAGTCCTTACACCGATTATGAGCAATTTCTCGCTCTAGCGGAGCAAGATTCGCTGGAGTTCATCACCTCGAACACTACCGAGGCCGGCATCGCCTACAACCCGGAGGACCGCCTCACGGACGCGCCGCAGCGGAGCTTTCCCGGCAAGCTGACCGCCCTGCTCTACCGCCGCTATCAGCTGGGCAAAGCGGGATTTACGATCATCCCCTGTGAACTGATCGACCGCAACGGCGAGAAGCTGCGCGAGATCGTGCTGCGCTACGCCGCCGAATGGGATCTTGGCGATGGGTTCATTCAATGGCTTGAACGGGAAAACACCTTTTGCTGCAGCCTCGTGGACCGGATCGTCCCCGGATTTCCGCAGCAGAAAGCGAGGCAGCTGGAACAACAGCTTGGCTACCAAGACCGCTTGATGGTGACCGCCGAGCCTTACCTGCTGTGGGTCATCGAAGGCCCGGCCTGGCTGCCTGAACGGCTGCCGCTGTCCGAGGCGGGATTAAACGTCATCTTCACCGAGGACCTGCGTCCGTACCGCGAGCAGAAGGTTCATCTGCTGAACGGCCCCCACACGGCGATGGCCGCGTTGGGCTTACTCGCCGGTCTGACAACGGTCGAGGATGTGATGAACGACGAGGATTTGTCTGTGTTCGTTAGGGAGCTGATGGAGCAGGAGATCGTTCCGATGCTTGATTTGCCCAGATCCGGGCTGTTGTCTTATGCCGAGGCCGTGCGGGAACGCTTTATGAACCCGTTCATCCGACACGAGCTGGCTTCGATCTCGCTAAACAGCATCGCTAAATTCCAGACCCGGCTGCTGCCTGTGCTCCTTCGCTACCAGCGGGAACGGGGCGAATTGCCGAAGCGGATCACGCTAGCCTTCGCCGCCTTGCTGGTCGGTTATCGGGGCGACCGGCTTGCGCGGAAGGACAGCCCGGAGGTGCTGGCCCTCTTTGATCAGGCGTGGTCGCAGCCCGCTGAAGCGATTCCGGCCCTGTTACGGGAAACGAAGCTGTGGGGAGAAGACTTATCCAGCGTTCCCGAACTGGCCGACACCCTGGAGCAATATGTCCGGAAGCTGGACGCTTTTGGCGCCCGAGCGACATTACAATGGTTGGGAGGCGGCAGTCGATGCGACGATTAATGAAAATGAACCCGCGCGACAACGTAGCGGTGGCTTTGCGGCCAATCGCAGCTGGTGAAGATCTCCAGCTTGACAAGGAGTCCGTTCGAGCGGTGCAGGACATTCCCCAAGGCCATAAAATCGCACTCACCGCCATTCCCGCCGGTTCGTCCGTCACGAAATACGGCTATCCGATTGGCCATGCCATAACCGCGATCGCTCCAGGCGAGTGGGTGCATACGCATAACGTAAAAACGAACCTCGCCGGTGAGGAACAATACGAATATCATCCGAACCTGCACCCGGTCATTTATCCGAAGCGTTCCCTAACCTTTCAGGGATACCGTCGGGCCAACGGAAAAACCGGCATACGCAACGATCTGTACATCGTGCCTACCGTCGGCTGTGTGAACGGGATTGCGGAGCAAATGATCCGCGCCTTTAAAGCGGAGCACCCGGATCTTGGCCCCTTCGACAACATTACCGTGTTGAAGCACCCCTACGGCTGCTCGCAGCTTGGGGAAGATCATCTCATGACGCGCAGCATTCTCGCAGACGCCGTGCTTCACCCCAATGCAGGCGGCGTTCTCGTGTTTGGACTGGGCTGCGAGAATAACGTCGTATCCGAGTTCCGGGAGCGGCTAGGCGATTACGACGAGCAACGCGTCAAATTTCTTGTAGCTCAGGAGGTCGAGGATGAGCTGGAGGCTGGCCTGGCGCTGCTGGAAGAACTGGTTGAGGCGGCGCGCAACGACCGCCGGGAGCCGGTGCCGCTCAGCGAGCTGAACGTTGGGCTTAAGTGCGGCGGCTCGGACGGTTTCTCCGGCATTACGGCCAACCCGCTGCTCGGCGCTTTTTCCGATTTTCTCATTTCGCAGGGCGGCTCTACGATTCTAACAGAAGTTCCCGAGATGTTTGGGGCCGAGCAGATGCTGATGGCCCGCGCGGAGAGTCAAGAGGTGTTCGAGCAAATTGTTGCTCTCATCAACGATTTTAAGCAATATTTCCTGTCCTACGGCGAGCCTGTCTATGAAAATCCCTCGCCCGGCAATAAAGCCGGCGGCATTAGTACGCTGGAGGACAAATCGCTGGGCTGCACGCAAAAAGCCGGGACCGCCCCGGTGGTCGACGTCCTGAAATACGGCGAGAAGCTGCGCAAGAAAGGCCTTAGCCTGCTGCAGGCACCAGGAAATGACCTGGTCGCCTCCTCTGCGCTGGCCGCCGCCGACTGCCAGCTAGTCCTTTTCACGACCGGCCGCGGGACGCCGTTTGGCAGCTTCGTCCCTACCGTCAAGGTCGCCACGAACAACGAACTGTTCGCCCGGAAACAGCACTGGATGGACTTCAACGCCGGGGTCTTGCTGGATACGCCGATGGAAGAAGTGCTGGAGCAGTTTATCCATTACGTTATCGCGGTAGCCAGCGGTCAACCCACCCGGAACGAGCAGAACGAGGTCCGCGAGCTGGCTATTTTCAAAACGGGGGTCACATTGTAAGCGAATCACGCCAAAAAGCCATTGCCCAGACGTTAACGTCCAGGCAATGGCTTTTTTAGGATGGCGATACCGTCTCCTCATGGCGACGACGGTGCCGTGCTTGACGAACGGTAACAAGCAGAAGAACTACGGAACCTAACACCAACGCGAGACAAAGGACGAAAACCATCCGATAACCGTCTGCGCCGGCTATGAACGCGCCGCCTGCCGCAGTACCGAATATCATGCCAAGATTACGCGACAACGCGAGTAAACTGCTGATTAACCCCAAGTGACCAGGATCCACACGGCCCATCACCAGGCTCGTATTGGGCGAAGTGATCATCCCCATGGATGCACCCAGCAAAACAATCAATGTAATTAATAGAAACATCGGATACGAGGAGGAAAGAAAACCTAAAGCAACTAACGTCCCGGACATCGCCAACAATCCGGCCGTCAACAACGGTAAGGAACCGTGCTTGTCCGACAAACTGCCAAATAACGGGGAGGCGACGATCAACGCCAGCGGATAACCCATCATCATCAATCCGGCCATCGCCGGCGGAGTGCTAAGCTCATGGCGAAGAAACACCGGCAATACGAGTTGCGCCGAAAACGCGGCCATATACGTAACGATGGTGATCCAGAGCCCGGTATTCGTCGCAGCATCGCCGAGCAGCTTGAGATCGATGAAGGGGGAGTCGCTGGTGGAGAGACTCCACATCACAAACCCGGCGGCACAACCCGCAAACAACAGCAGCAACACGACCACAGGCAGAGATCCCCATCCCCATTCCGAGCTTAGATGAATCGCTGTGACAAGGCCGGTTAACGAAGTCCCAAACAGCAGAGCTCCGGTTACATCGATGTGCCCTTGCTCCTCCGGCTGATCCTTCGGAATAAACCGCTGGGCCATCATCCAAGCCACTAACGCGGTACCGGCCAGCAGCCAGAAGCATGCCTCCCAAGATATCCATTGAATCAGTACACCGCCCAGGCTGGGGCCGATCATCGAACCGGCGGCCACGAAGGTGCTGATCATCCCTAAGGCTCTCCCTCTCTTTTCAGGAGGAAACAGAGAAACGATCAGCGCCATGTTCGTCGCCTGATACATCGAAGCGCCAAGGCCTTGCACGATACGGAAGGCAATCAGCCAGCCCAGTGACGGGGCAAGCGCGCAGCCAAGCGCCCCTAACGCGAAACCGAGATAACCCAGATTATGCACGGACCGCCGTCCCCGGATATCCCCGAGTTTCCCCATCACCGGCAGGAGTACGGAAATGACCAGCAGATAAGCCGTAACAACCCATTGCGCGGAGGCAAGACCGATCTGATAATCTCTAGCGATATCAACCAGCGCGATGTTGAACATGCCGGCGGAACAGTTAGATAAAAAGGCTCCCGTACAAATGATATATTGAACCAGTGTACGGTATTTGCCGTTCATGCCCATGCCTGCACCTGCTTTACACTTGTGTCATTGTCATTGGGTTCACGGTCGTCTTCCAAGCCCGTTCCCACAAGGAAATCACTTCCCGGGTGTCCGTGACCTCACCGAAATATCCTTCGATATTTTTGATCGTCATTTCATGAGCTTGATTGGAATAAGAGGCGCAAGCATCGCGAAGCAGCACGATGTGATAATCCAGCATAAAACCGTCCCGGGCCGTCGATTCCACGCACACATTGGTGCTGACACCGGTCATGATCAGCGTTTCGATCTTCTGGCTCCGCAGGATCGAATCGAGCCGAGTATTCACAAAAGCGCTGTATCGGTGTTTGTTCACGACAACCTCACCCGGCTCGGGGGCAACTTCGTAGAAATCCGCCCCCCAGGTGCCCTTCCGGCATACCGCCATCGATTTTCCGTTAGATCGTTCTTTCCAAGCTTCGGAATCGGTCGCTTCTTCATGAAAGGTCTGGATAAACATCACCGGTACCCCAAATTCTCTGGCCGCCGCCAGCAAGCGATGTAAATTCGGCATCATGTCGGCCACGGCACCAACGTCATTACCCGCTTGGGCTAAAGCTCCCTCCGGGTGACAGTAATCATTTTGAACATCTACCACCACGATGGCTGTCCGGCTGTTCATTAGCTTCTGCTCTAAATTCACTTCGCTTCACCTTCCCTTTCCTTACTTGGATGAATTAACGAACTGCATGTCGACCAATTGGTCATAGGAGTAATCGCCCGTATAAATCCCGGTTTTGATCAGCACGTCCATGTCTTGTTTCACTGCGGCTTCCGTAATGAACCCATCCCTGCTCCATAGGCTGTCCGCATAGGCGCGGTCAAGGGAGGCCTGAATCGCATCATCGGATAACGTAGGGAACTCGGCTTTCATGTTTTTCATCGCTAGTTCTTTATCCTCTTGAACCACCTTCAGCGCCTCAATAATAGCGTCGGTGAACAACTGCACCGTTTCCGGATCTTTATCGATCGTCGATTGTTTCACGCTGAGCACGGAATAGGAGAAATCGCCGAAGTCATGGAATTTATAAAAGGGTTCGCCCCAGACGTCCTTGGAGATCCCGTCGCTAATTTGCGGCTCCGCCCCATTGCCGATATCTGCCGCTCCCTGCTGCACCATCGTCACGACCGTCGAGGCATCCGCCGGCTCAAGCAGAGTGACATCTTTCTCCGGATCCAGTCCCAAGTAGATCAGCAAATAACGGATCAGCAAATTAGGAGTACCGCCATGACGTCCGGCGTTGATCTTCTTCCCCTTAAAGAACTCCTTCAAATCCGCCTCTGAACTGCCGGCCGGAGCCAGCCCCTTCTTGGCTACCAAGTATACGTTGGCTCGGTTAACGACGTTGACGATCGACACGATGGGATCGGAATTTTTCTTGTTTGCCAGCGCATTGGACTCCGTTCCACCGATGACGCCCCATGCGTCCCCGCTAACCACCGCCGTGACGTGAGCGCCGCCGGCAGCCTGAATCACTTCTACATCCAATCCCCGTTTCTTAAAGTAACCTTCCCGTTGAGCCAAATAGAGCGGAAGATATCCCGTGGAATGAACCGGTTCGGCGATGACGATCTTTTTGAGCTCTGTGCTCCCCTCTGCCGCTTCCTCCGTTGGCTCGCTTTTCCCTCCGCATCCTGCAAGTAAGCTGCCCGTCAAAGCCAATCCCAATAATAACGGTAACAGTCTGCTCTTTCTCATCCAACTTCCCCCTCATGAACATTTTCTTTCCGGTTGACTGACAGGTTTCCCGCTACTTGACGCCGAAACCTTTGGACAACCCTCTTTCCAAGAGTACAACTCCCCAATACATAGCCATGGATAGCACAGACAAAACCACTACGCCAACCCACACGAGATTGATGTCAAGAATCGTCCCCGCATACATGATCATGCGTCCAACGCCTTGGCTGGAGGCGATGAATTCACCGACGATGGCCCCGGCAAGCGCCAGAGCAATGTTGATACGCAAGCTGCTGATGATCCAAGGCATCGACCATGGAATGACGACTTTGGTAAACACCTGCCAGCGTTTGGCCCCAAGCGAATACATCAGCTTCTCCATGTCCGGGTCCACGCTCTTCACCCCGCTGTAGGCGGACAAGGCAGATACCACAACCGTCATGGAAAAAGCCAGCGCCACTTTGGAGAAGAAGCCGATTCCCAGCAAAATGACGAGGACAGGCGCAAGAGCCAGCTTGGGCATCGCGTTTAATATAATCAAGTAAGGTTCGCTAATGCCGGCATAGCTCCGTGACCACCAGAAGGACAAGCCCAACAAAGCTCCGCATAATGTGCCGAACACAAAGCCCAGCACGGTTGAGCCTGCTGTATAGGCGATATCCCCCAGCAGCCCGCCCTCTGCCACTTGCAGCCAGGTCGTTTGCCATATCGCGCTCGGGCTGCTCCAATAATAAGAATCCAGCCAACCGATCCGGGTAAACACCTCCCAGATGATGAACAGCAGAACCCCTACGGCCACCCTTCCCCAGCCGATTCTGCGGGCTTTCTTCCGCTCCGCTGCCTCCTCGTCATAAATCAGCGGTGCTGAATTTGAGGCAGACGGGGGCTTCAGCTTTTTTTCGGCTACCGTTACCGCCGCATCGGTGGATAGAGAATGGATCACAAAGGTCGATTTACGCACAGTTTCTTCCACACTTCATCCCTCCTAGATCGTTATTTTTTTATCCAAACGGTCAAAGCGCGAGTTCTTCCTCCGCATGTCCCGCCGATAACTGGTCAAGCAAGAGATGTTTCAGTTCCATAAAATCCGGGGACGTCATATCCTCCGTTTTGCGCGGGCGCTCCATCGTGACCGTGATTTTCGTTTTGACCCGGCCCGGCCGCGAAGAGAAGACATAAATATCGTCTGACAAGTAAATTGCTTCATCGATGTCGTGGGTGACGAACAACACCGTTTTTCCAAAGTCGGTCCAAATTTGCAACAGCCAATTTTGCATCGTTAGCCGGGTCTGTGCATCAAGCGCGCCAAACGGCTCGTCCAGTAAGATGATGTCGCGGTCGTAAAGCAACGTTCTCAGCAGCGCAGCCCGTTGCCGCATACCTCCCGACAATTCCTTGGGATAATGCTTATCAAAACCTTTGAGTCCATACTTCTCCATCAGGGGCAAAGCTCGATCCACCGCTTCCTTTCTAGGGACGCCGCGAATTTCCATCCCCAGAATGATGTTGTCTAGAATCGTCCGCCACGGCAGCAACATATCCTTTTGCAGCATGTAACCGACATATCCCGTCTTCCCCACGATATTCTCCCCGTCCGCAAGCACCTCTCCGGTAGAGGGTGGAATGAGTCCGGCAATGATGTTGAACAAGGTAGACTTGCCGCAACCGCTTGGGCCAATGATGCTGACAAACCTTCCCGCTTCAATCTTCAGGCTCGTTTCTTGCATGGCCGGGATATCTCGGCCGTTCCGGCGAAACCATTTACTAACTCCGTTAATCTCGATTTTGGGTTGCATGCTCCACGCCTCCACTCCTTGAAATTTTCATTTTTTGATATAAAAAAATCGCCAGTCAAAACCCATAGCGCCTCCTAACAATAGCGCTGCGAGTCCAAACTGACGATTGGTCGGCTCTTTCGATTAGCGAAGTTCCGACGACTCCTTCAGATAATCCTCCACGTCGCGATCCAAGACAACGATCGTACCGGAAAATTCGGTCTCTGCATCGTAATCTTTGAGTACGGCGACGATATTCAGTTGAAATTGCCGTTCGAGGGCTGCCTTAATCTCCCGCTTGAACACCTGAAACAACAAGTAATCCAGCTGCCTCGTGGAGTGAGGATAAGCCTCATCCAATAGCTTTAAGACAGGCACTCGCCCGTTCAAAGAAATAATCACAATTTTGTTGCCGACGAAATCTACTTTTTGCTGTTTTACACCCACGTTAAAGATTTGCTTATTTATCGCGTTGTAAATCCTCAAAATGTCCTGCTTCCATTCGCCAGCGGTTGAGATGGCCATACTCACACCCTCCTTCATGTCAGGTATTCTATCATAACTCTTGGGTGTGATTGATTAAACTATTATTCTTGTGATTAATTATAGGCGTTCAAAAGGGATTGTCAATACATTTACGTCAAAAAAAATAACATCCATCCACTCGGATGTGATGTTATTTTACATGAGAGCTATATTTAAACGTATGGCTTAGGATGAAATGTGTCAAATTACCCGGTGAGCAAAGCCAACCTGTCAATTTGCTGGTACAACCGCTCCGCTTCGTCCGCCAAGCTGGGTTGATTCAGCCGAATTGACATCGCAAGCAGCCGGTCAGCTTTCTGCTTGAGCTGCTTAATCTCCATCATGACCGCTTCTTGATCCATCCCCGGAAAACGTTTCACGAGCGTTACTCCTTTCACCACATTTTCAAAAAACATCCATATCCCCTTTCTCCAATTTACTCCAATTTGCAGTAGTGGCCATTTCACAGAGTTTTGAAATAGGGGCATTTTTTCGCAAACTTGATCTGAATCAAGAAGAAAGGAGCAACTCGATGCTAACATAGGAGACAAGGAGCAGGGATTCCGGCGATCAAACCGGAGAAACCCAGCCAAACGATCCGGTCCACGCGACCGTTACAAGGAGGAAATCATCAAGATGGAAAAATTAGCATTAGCCCAGCTTCAGGACTTCCAAGCCGAGAAATTCTCCAAACGGATCGCCTTCAAAAAAGGCGAAAGCGTCGTGTTCGTGCTGAACTTTATGCCGGGCCAAGAGCTGCCAACCCACACGCATCCGAATACGGACGTATTTATTCTAGCCCTGCAAGGCAGCGGGTCGATCACGGTGGACGGAGCAACCTCGCCGCTGAATCAGGGTGAAGCACTGCATCTGGAAGGAGCGGAAGCCTTTTCCTACCGGAATGACGGAACGGAGCCCGCCAGCCTGTACGTTGTCTTAACCAAAGTTCCCGCACCAGAGTACGCGCAGAATATTTAAGACGCTAATTCTAATCGCGAAAAACAGACCGAAGGCAGGATCCCACATCCGCCCCGGTCTGTTTTTATTTACTTCTTGAGCAAATCTCCCAGCGAAACGGTATATCCATTGGAGAC
The DNA here is from genome assembly GCF_047200555.1 of Paenibacillus sp. MB22_1. NCBI lineage: Bacteria > Bacillati > Bacillota > Bacilli > Caryophanales > Paenibacillaceae > Paenibacillus > Paenibacillus sp. MB22_1. The sequence continues at coordinate 235,605 of NZ_JBLADV010000001.1, read as the reverse complement.
ATTCTTCTTGTTCTTGAGCAGACGGATCTGCACCTTCACGCCGTCCATATCATACGGTCCGTCCCATGTTAGCCGAATCTGTCCATTTTCCTTTACCGCTCGCACATGCTCAACCTCTCCTGGTGGGGTGTGGTCACGAGGCGGCTCAGGCGTAACAGGCGGTGCCGTAAATACGGCGGGATCGCCAACGTAAACTTATCCAGGTTAAACAGCCAATCCGAGCCTTTGAAGTACAGGAAAACGATATGCTTGCCGCGTACCGGAGCGGTGACCTCCGCCGAGAACACCTTAAACTCCTGCCAGCCGCCGGTTCCCGTAACCTTCTCCATTTTCGGATTGTTTTCCTTACCCGAAAGCTAGCACATGGCAATTTCCAGACCACATAAACTGAGCACGAATTCAACAAACATGGCGTTGGACCAGGAGAACCATTCCCGCGTATACTCCGATGGATTATCCTTGTGAAACCCTTCATGCACCAGATTCGTTCCGGCATCGGTCCGCTCGAACATATCCAGAATCTCCAGCTTTTCCGATTCCTCCAGCGCGGTGATTCCCTGAATGGACAAGGCGATGTGCCAAATGTAGTCTGGCGGAGTGTGCGGGCTGCCGATGCCTTTGGCATACGTTCCTTCATAGTAGTAAGGGTTGCGGCGGCTCAGAATCATCCGGCGCGTGTTGAGATAGATCGGATCGTCTTTGCTGCAGTAATCGAGATAAGGCAGCGACAACAGGCTGGGCACGTTGGCATCGTCCATCAGATTCACGCCGCCAAGCCCGTCAACCTCGTACGCGTACACCTTCCCGAACTCCGCATCCTCGATGATGGCGTATTTTTCAATCCCCTGCCGAATGTCCTCTCGCAGCGCACGTACCTCATCGGCGAAAGCGTCATCTCCGAAAAACTTCTCATTGATCTCCAACAAATACCCCAGCACCACAATGGCAAAAAGGTTCGACGGAACGAGATACCCGTATTTGCAGGCATCGTCACTCGGGCGGAAGCCCGACCAGGTCATCCCCGTATAGCCGACCGGTCCCGGAAGCCGATCTGTTTCCCCGCTGTTTTCCCGGACGAACGTGTATTTTGACAGTTCCTCATGCCGCTGCTCAGTCCGCCAGGTTTGCAAAATCAACTCGGCCGCTTGCTTAAATTCCGGCGTGAAGTGGCGGGTTTCCCCGGTATTTTTCCAATAAAGATAGGCTAACTGCAGAGGATAACATAACGAATCCACCTCGTATTTACGTTCCCAAATCCAGCCGGACATCTCAGTCAAATCCGTCTGATGGCCGCGGAAATTCTCAAATTCGTTAAACGCGTTGGCATACGGGTCCCGCAGGATCGATTGGTATTGCGTTCTCAACACGCCCTCGATAATCTCGCGCAAGCCGGCATCCTGCGCCGCCGGGATCAGATACGGCCGAAGCTGGTTCACGGAATCGCGCAACCACATGGCCGGGATATCGCCGGTCAGCATAAACACCGTCCCGTCGTCGTGGCGATGGATGGTGGTTTCCAGCGTATTTTCATAACACCGTTTGAACATCTCCACGATTTTCGGGCGATGCTTCATTTTCGTCTCCACCAAGACAATAATATCGGATTGAGTCAGTTGCTCAGTCATGGTTAATCTCCTCCGTGTTGTCTCGTAGTCGTTGTGCTTATTGTGCTCGTTATGCTCGTTATGCCGTACGTTCGCTTCCGGCGGTTCTGTATGACATGTTCCTCACTTTCGCGCCTCCAGCCTTGCCGCCGCTTCCAGCAGCATCAAGCCGCTCAACTGGACGCTGAGCTGAACCGGCAAGGTCGGCGGCTCCTTCCAAGAAGGGCCGCACAGCGCCAGGTTCTCAAGCAGCCCGCTGGATCGAAGAGTCTCCGCATTGGCGAAAATAACCTCCCGCACGCGTGGACACTCTGGGTCGATCTCCAAGAGACGGTCGAGGTAGCGAATGAGGATGCCTTTGAATAACCCGGTATCGTCGATGCCTTCCGCGGGAAGCAGGCAAATATCAGGCTCGCACAGCTCCTCGAAGCAGGCGGCTGCGGTGCGCCTTGCATCCTCCAAGTAGGCTGATTCGCCGGTGTAGAAGTATAATTCCGCTCCCGCGCTAATAAAGACGCCCTGGCAATAGGTGAACCGCCAGTCCTTGTCGATTGTTCCGTCCCCAGTGCGGTTCATGCCATCCCAAACAAAGCCGGTCGCAGGGTCAACCAGATGCGCTTTGTTCCAATCGTATATCCGTTTGGCCCAAGCGAGATCGTCAGGCCGACCGAACAAGCCGTAAAGCTGGGCGGCAAGAATCGCAGCAGGCGCATTGGCTGGGGTATTTTTGTAATCCAGTTGATCCTTCTTCCACGCCATCCCCCCGCCGCAATGCTCATTCCAAGCCGTTTGGATGTCCGCCCACAGCTCTTGGACCTTCTCCTCATACCACGCCTCACCGGTCGCCCGGTAAGCCCGCAGCAGCGCCAGCGCCGTCCACTCCATGTCGTCGTAATAATTCTGCGTGAACGTCCCGCCGTTATAACGCTCCAGACTGCGGCAGAACTGCCTCATCCGATCGGGCAGCGCCGGGTTGCCGGTCCGCTCGTAAGCATCCACCAGCACGTCGAGGACATGGGCTTGCCACCAGTAGTAGAAATTTTCGCCGGCCCGGCCCGCCGTACGCGGATACCACTGGTCCAGGATGCCGGTCTGCTCATTCCCGTAGCAGTCGAACAGGTCGCGGTGCATGCGGTCCGCCAGTTGGGCCCAGCCTAGCTCGCGGCGATCCATCACGGCATCTCCCCTTGGGGCGCAGCATCCGGCGTTAGCTCCGAGGCCGCCTGATCCGCACCCGTTTCAAGCGCTGCCGCCGCCTCCATCAGCATCACGCCGCTTAGCTGCGAGCTGAGGGACACGGCCCCCTCCGGTGCTGGACCACAGCTCCAATCCGTGCCGAACCGCGGTTGCTGCGGAGCGGCCAGCCGGCTCCAGGCGCGTTCCGCCTGAAGGGCGACGTACTCGGCAATCTCGGGATGGTCCGGGGCCGCCTGAGCCAACTGCACCAAGTAGCGGATCAGGATGCCTTTGAACAGTCCGGCATCGCCGTCCCCTTCCTCCGGCAGCAGGCCGGTCTCGCTGGAGGTAAACTCCTGGAGGACGACGCGGAACGTGCGAAGCGCCGCCTCCAAGTAGGCTGTATCACCGCTTACCCGGTACATCTCCACCGAAGCTCCAATAAAGACGCCTTGGCAATAAGTGAACCGCCAATCCTTGTCGATCGTCCCATCCCCGGTACGGTTCATACCGTCCCACACCAACCCGGTGGACGGGTCGACGAGGTTCGCCGCCTGCCACTCATAGATCCGCTGCGCCCAAGCCCAATCGTCCGGATCGCCAAACGCTTGGTACAACCGGGCCGCCAGGATGATGGCAGGGGCGTTGGCCGGGGTGTTTTTATAGTCGAGCTGCGATTTCTGCCAGGCGATCCCGCCGCCCATTTGCTCGTTCCATCCGGTTTGGATGTCCTGCCACAGCAGCTGGGAGACCTCCTTGTAGCGCGGTTCGCCCGTGGCTTGATAGGCGCGCAGCCAAGCGAGCGCCATCCACTCCATATCGTCGTACAGCTCATTGGGCCATGCGCCGCCGTTGCGCTGAAGCAGTCCGTCGTACAGCTGCTCCAGCCGCTGGGCATATCGCCGGTCCCCCGTGCGCCGCAGTCCGTCGACCAGCACATCCACCGCATGCGCCATCCACCAGTAATGAAAAATCTCGTTGCATGCCCCGTTTTCACAAGGCGTTTGAATATTGTACATTTGGATCTTTTCGTTCCAGAATAATTCGTCCAGCGCCGTCTGAGCCAAGTCGGCCCGTTGCTGCGTGATTTCAGTTTCCTTCGTGGTGGTCTTCATATGATCTCTCCCCTCTGTCCTAGCCCTTGATTCCACTAAACGCGATCCCCTGGATAAAATACCGCTGCAGCAGCAGGAACAGCACCAGGATCGGCAGGATCGCCACCAGCGCCCCCGCCATCATCGGCCCATAGTCCGTCTGATAATTGTATGAAAAAGCCTGCAGCCCCATCTGAATCGTCGCCTTCGACGGATCGTTCAGGACGATCATCGGCCAGAGGAAGCCGTTCCAGCCGGCCTGGAACGTAAAGATCCCGAGTGTAGCCAGCGCCGGCTTGGTCAGCGGCAAGTAAATGCGCCAGAAGATTTTGAATTCACCGCAGCCTTCGATCCGCGCCATCTCCATCATGTCATTGGGCAGGGTCAGAAAGAACTGTCGCATGAAAAATACCGCAAACGTCCCGGATGCCCCCGGCAAAATAATACCCCAAAACGAGTTCATCAGCCCGTACCCCCCGCTGCCGAACAAGTCGTTGCCGCCTGCCAGCGGGATATGGCGCAGCACGTAAACGCTGGGGATCATCGTCACGATCCCCGGCACCATCATGGAGACAAGCAGGATGCGGAAGAACGGCTGGTTCATCCGGAATTTCAGCTTGGCAAACGCAAAGCCGCTCAGCGAACCGAAGAACAGGTTACATAACACCCCAGCTGCCGCAAGAATAAAGGAATTCCAGAAATAAAGGCCAAAAGGCACGGTCGTAAACGCGTTGTAATAATGCTCGAACGTCAGGTTCGCCGTAAACCATTTAATCGGCAGGGTGAACATGTCTTCGTCTTGTTTAAACGAGGTCAGCACGCTCCAATAAAAGGGCAAAAACATAATGACCGCGATGATGCTGCCAACCGTATAAAACAGTACATTCGCTAATCGCTTCTGCATGGGTACACCGATTTGTGGACGCCGGGTACCGACGCCCGTTTTTATCGTCTCTGGATTTGTCATACGATCGGCTCCTCCGCTTTGGTGATTTTCATGCTAATGATTGAAAATACTAGGATCACCATCGCCAGCACAAACGCCTGCGCCGAGGCATACCCCATCTGCAATTGGTTAAAGCCCTGCTGATAGATCAGGTAGACCGGAGTTTTGGTGACGTTCGCCGGTCCGCCCTGCGTTAAGACAAACGCCTGGTCAAACAGCTGCAAGGCGCCGATGATGGACATGACACTGACCAGGAACGTCGTTGGGCGAAGCTGCGGCCAAGTGATGTAGCGGAAGCAGGCAAACCGCGACGCCCCGTCCAGCCGGGCCGATTCGTACAGATAGTCCGGCACGCCTTGAAGGCCGGCCAAATAGATGATCATGTTGGAGCCAACCGACTGCCAAAGCGTCATGACGATGATCGACAGCATGGCCGTCTCCGTTTGCGACACCCAAGCCGGGCCGGTGATGCCAAGGTATGCGAGCAGTCCGTTAATCATCCCGTATTCGGGATGCAGCATCCAGATCCATACGGTGGCCGCCGCGACGGCCGAGGTCAAGGTCGGCAGGTAATAAAACGTGCGGAACAGCTTGACCCCGCGTATCTTTTTGTTAAGCAGCATCGCAAACAGCAAGGAGATCAACAAATTCAGCGGTACAAAAACGATCGCGTAATAGAACACGTTTAAAAAGGTCTGCCAAAGCAGCGCATCGTCGATCAGGCGGCGGTAATTGTCCAGCCCAACCCAATCGTTGCTGCTCAGCACGTCATAGTTGGTGAAGCTGAGGTACAGGGCCATCACGACGGGGATGACCATGAATACGGCAAATAGCAACATAGTTGGTGTAATGAACAGATAGGCCATTCGGGCCTGATGCCGTTCGAGCTTATTGACGGATGCCATTCTTTGTTCCCCTTTCAGAGGCCGGTTTTTACTTCACGACCGCATTTTCCGCAAGCAGTTTGTCGCCTTGCTCTTGGGCTTTTTTCAGCGTCTCGTCGATCGATTGCTTGTTCTGAAGCAGCAGTTGCAGATTCGGAATCAGCGCGTTCTCCTCCATGACGGAGTATCCCGGATGTGTCGGACGCGTCTTTGCAAATTCCAACGTTTCCGTAAACGGCTTCCACAATGGATCTTCACTAAAGAACGGATCCTCAAGCGCCGGTTTAAAGCCTGGCAGGTTCAAGCTCGTTTTTGCCCACAGCAAAGCGTTGTCCTTGTTCGCCGTCCACCATTTGATGAACTCCCACGCCTCATCCGGGTGCTTGGAGCCTTGCGGGATGACAAGCCCGAAGCCGCCCATCACACTGCCTTTATCGCCATTCGGACCTGCCGGCGGCGGTACGATGCCGTATTCCAGATCCTTGCCATATTTGTTGTAGGTGCTCATCATCCAAGGTCCGGTGTACAGCATAGCCACTTTCCCTGTAACAAACGCGTCGGTACCTTCGCCAAGCCCTTGTTCGAAGCCGACCTTATAAACTTTGTCCTCGTTCAGCAAGCGCTGCCAAAACTCCAGAACCTGTTTGCCTTTTTCATTGTTGAAGTTGGTCTTGCCATCCTCGCTGAGCATTTGCCCGCCGGCTTGCTGCAGATACATGTTAAACAGCCCCGGATCGGCCATGGAGAAGCCTGCGGTTTCAAGCTTGCTGCCGTTCCATTTCGTCAGCGTCTTGGCCGCCTGCTCCAATTCGTCCCACGTCGTTGGCGCCTCCAGCCCTGCATCGGCAAACATCTTCTTGTTGTAGAACAACGCGCGGGCATCCACTGTTAACGGCAGACCGTACAATTTATCGTTGTTGGTCAGTTCCTTTAAGGACTCCTCGTAAAAATCTTCTTTATTCACCCCGTCGCGCTCCATATAGTCGTCAATGGGGCGAAGCACGTTTTTCGGAGCGTACAGCGAGGTTCTCCAGCGGTCCCAGAACAAAATATCCGGCGCACCGCCGCTCGTCGCAGCCGTCAGGAATTTCGTGACCATATCCTGCTGAAGCACGTATTTGACTTCGATCTTGTCCTGCGACTTGTTGAAGGCGTCAACCATCGTCTCAAACTGCTTCTGCCCTTCGCCGCCCCAGTCGCCCCAGAACGTCAGCTTCACTTTCTCGGTATTGCCGCCACCTCCGGTGTCACCACTACCCCCGCTGCCGCCGCCGTTTCCAGCACTGCCGCCGTTACCGCCCCCTCCACAAGCAGCCAGCATCGCACCAAACAGGACGGTCACCAGCATCACGAACATCCACTTTTTCATTTGTAAACCTCCCCTTTTCATTTCGAATAACATAGTAATTAAAGCGTTTTCAATAAGGATAGTATATTGGTATCATATCATTATGTCAATAAGCAAAAATATCGATGTTGGTTGGTATATAAAGGTATGCCAAATGACCCCCTTCAACATTTGGAGAGTACAAAAATGGCTTTCCTGTAGAAATGTCATTAATGGGGAAGGGCCTTGATCGAGAAAGTCCGTAATTAGAAAGGTCCGTAAACGGAAGACAACATCCTGCCGTAAATGACCGCACCACCAAAAGTGGCGCCTAAATGTAAAAGTACAGTTGATTTTAGAGAAAGCGTCGCTTTGGGACCCTTCAACTGTAAAAGTACAGTTAAAATCCGCCTAATTCTCCCTTTTCCACTAAATCACCTTAAACTAACTGCACTTTTATATTCCAAGGCCGGTAAAAACGAAAAAATGCCGAAGTTGAACTGCACTTTTGCAGTTGAGCTTCGGCATGTATGAGTTGAGGCGGGGCAACTTGAATCCACCGTAGGGTATTTGCGATCCACCCAGCGGGTAAGCCTTCTAGCACTTCGCCTAGGGGGGTGTCCTTATGCTACTGTAGTTCCCCCAGAGGGGGTGACACTAACACTACTGCTTGCGTCCCCACCCAGAGGGTGAGCCTAACACTACTCGCGCTCCACCTTGGAAGTGCGCCTTAAGCTACTAGGCCCCCCCTAGGAGGTAAGCCTTACGCTACTCACCCAGGGAGCAAGCCCTGCGCTACTTACGCTCCCGCTCCTCCCTTGCGGGTCCGGTGGACTCCCCGGGGACGAGCACCGCGGGCAGCTTGATTTTGTTCGCTACCAGCCGGTTCTCCATCAGGGCCAGCACGTTTTCCACGGCCAGCTTGCCCATATCTTCTTCACTTTGACGCATATGGGTGAAGGCGTAGCCCTCGCCGATGCGGAACTGCGGGCTGTCGAAGCAGATGATCGACACGTCCTCAGGAATGCGCAGGCCAAGCCGGGTCACCGCCGCTTTAGCCAGCAGCGCGATGTTGTACTCGATGGCGAAGAAGGCCGAAATCGTAGGATGGGCCTCGAGATGGCGCATGATTTTTTGAATGTCCCGTTCAATATTGTCATCGTAAAAAGAGTTCGGCAGCGTCGACGTCAAATCGCTGATCCACAGCTCCCGCTCTACAGCGATACCGCGGCCGGCATGCGCCTGCACAAACCCTTCGATCCGTTCCTCGACGGCCGACGTATCGATGGGCGGCGGAGATAACAGCGAAATGCGGGCGTGTCCGAGGTCAAACAAATGCTCCGTCGCCTCCTGCGCCGCCTTCACATTGTCGGTAATGATGGATGCCGCCGCCACGCCCTTCAGCTCCCGGTCGATCAGCACCAGCGGGAAGCGTTCGATCACCAGCTTAAGGATTTCCGCGTTGAAATACTCCCCCTGTGCCGGAAATACGATCAATCCGTCGACGCCAAGCTGCAGCAGCTTGCGAATCGTCGCTTCCTCGTTCTCCTGAACCCCAAACGTCCGCTTCAGGACAAGAAAACAATCCTGCTCCCGCGCAGCATCCTCCATCCCGTAGATCAGCCGCGTTCCGTAGCTGCCGGCAAAATCCGTCAGCACAACGCCGATCAGCTTTCCGGCAGCCTCCTTGTCCGTTCTGTTCCCACTATAGATTCCGTCCCATCGGCCATTCGCCTGTTCCTCCGCGCCTGTGCCCTCGGCTTCGGGGTCCGTCACAAACGAGCCGCGTCCCGGCTTCCGAACGATAATCCCTTCGGCAGCCAGCATTTCTAAAGCTCGCTTGCTCGTAATCCGGCTAACCTGATATTCCTCGGCCAGCTCCTTCTCCGATGGAATCCGGTCTCCCGGTTTATAACTATGATCTAGGATTTTCTGCTTTACATCATCGAAAATCTTCTCGTACATCGGTTTAGACGAGGTGGTTTCACTCATGACGTTCCTCCCACGTTCCCTCACACAAGGACATGATATGTATTATAATATATCATGATATATCGCTAATGTCGAACCATGCTTGAAAAGGTTCGCAGAACCCCAAGCTTCAGTTGGAGCGAGCCAAGGCCTCCAACCCCAGGGCGAGGGCGCCGCAAAGCCCAGCCTGATTCCCTAATCCCGGCGGGACAATATATTCATCAATCCCGCTCAAAATGGCTGGCGCGTTCACATATCCGGCCAGGTTCCGCTGAACTTCCTTGCGAATCAACAGGAACAGCTGCGGTTGCTGCATCACGCCGCCGCCCATGATCACTTTTTGTGGTGAGAGCATGAGGATGGACCCGGTCACCGCCTGCGCTAAATAGTAGGCTTCGATGGCCCAGGCAGGATGGTCCGGTGCCAGCTCTTGTCCTTTTACCTTCCAACGCGCTTCAAGACTTGGCCCCGCAGCCATGCCCTCTAGACAGTCCCCATGATACGGGCATAGCCCGGGGAAGTCGTCCTCCGGATGCCGCCGCGGCAGAACATGTCCACCTTCCGGATGAATCAATCCATGGACAAGCTTACCTTCGGCCAAGACCCCGACACCGATCCCGGTCCCCACCGTATAATACACGCAGCTGTCCAGCCCCTGAGCGGCACCCCACTTTGCCTCGCCCAAGGCGGCGGCGTTCACGTCTGTATCCCAGCCATAGGGAACATCAAAAGCCGATTTCAATTTGCCAAGCACATCATATCCGTTCCAGCCCGGCTTCGGTGTTGTCGTGACATGCCCGTAAGTGGCGCTGCTTGGATTCAAGTCCAGCGGGCCAAACGAGCCGATGCCAATCGCTTCTACATTTTTATCGCGAAAATAAGCAATCACCCTTTCCAACGTTGGCTCCGGCAGCTCTGTGGGGAAGCTGATCTGGTCCTCGATGACTCCGTGCTCATTTCCGACGCCGCACACGAACTTTGTCCCGCCGGCCTCAATTGCTCCGATACGCATCAAATCTCCTCCTTTGTCATGATAGGATTTACCTCGACGAAGTGATCCCAAACGCCGTATACGATCTCCGCTATTATACCGGTGATAATTTCATCGGGGAGCGCATCGACGGATACAACGGCCCATTTGCCATCCTAACCCTGCGCGCAGCCCGCGCTTTGAAAAAGTTAACGACGACTTAGAAAGCCAAGGCTACCGCCTGAAAATCATCGATGCCTATCGACCGCAGAAGGCAGTGAACCATAAACTCTCAACGCGTCCTGCCTACTCTACCATTTCAACCGGTAGATCCCCTTGTTCTCCAAGCCCCGGATCAACGGCGTCCACGCTTCGGATTCCGGCGTCGTAGCCAGCGCGTCCTCTACCATCTGCAGCTTAGCGTCCAGCGCATCGATATGGTGGAGGGCGACGGCCTCCGGCGTCTGCGGCTGCACCGGGCTGCCCCATTCCCCCAAGTTGTGGTGGGACAACACCAAATGCTGCAGGGCGAGCACCTTCGGCGAATCCAGCGCGATGCCCAGGCGAATGGCCGCTTCGGTCACCCACTGCGACGCCATCGAAATATGCCCAAGCAGCTTGCCGGGCGTACTATACTCGGACACGATGCCGAGTTCAGCCACCATTTCTTCCGGCTTGGCAATATCGTGCAAAATGATGCCCGCCTTCAGCAGGTCCGGGTTCAAGAACGCGCGCTGCGCACATAGAAAATCGCCGATTTCCAGCATCCGTACCATATGGTAGGCCAAGCCGCCGAAATAAGCGTGATGATGCGTTTTGGCCGCGGGATAATGGGCCAGCTTCTCCTCCACCTTACCGACGCAAAAGCGAACGATCGCCTGAATATCCGGATCGGCAATATCGTTGATGACGGCCTGGATCGTATGGATCAGCGCTTCCGACGAAATGGGCGCAGAGCGGATAAAATCCGTGAGCCTCACGCCGTCTTCCGGCTTGGCCAACCGCATCTGCAAGATTTTCACCTGCAGCTTCTCACGGTAGGTTTGCACGATTCCCCGCACCTTCACGAGCCTCATCGGGAAAAACGTTTCCTTGTCCGTTGGCGAGGCATCCCAAAATTTGGCCGGGATTTCCCCGGTGGAATCGCACAATACGATATCTAAATAGTCTTTGGGCGGATTCGCGTTCGTCTGCTTGATCTCCAGCTCCTTCAGCAAATAAAAGCCAATAAATTCATCCTGGTTTCGTAATTGATTAATTTGCGTCACCCATAATTCCTCCAAACCCATGATAGACCCATTATACTATGGGACAGCCAAAACCTCAGCGTCTTTTCATCCCCGCCTGCCCGCCCTTCTAAGAACAAGAAAAGAACGCCTCCCCGTGAATCTCACAGGGCCAGCGTCCTTTTCATTTCAAATCAATGCTTATCTTCCGGCGTTCTCAAGCGCGTCCTTGACGGCCTCAATGACTTGTGCGGAAACCGCTTTTACGCCTTCGGTTTCGCCAAACGCTGCCGGACGATACCCGTATTTATGCAGGGAACCTTCGGCAGTTGGCGTTTCGATTTCCGCCTTGACGGCTTTCTCGTCGGCGGTTAATTGGTCTTCAGTCTTGATTTTGCCGTTCTCATCCAAATAGAAGACTTCCATTTTGAACGGAATGTTGTTTTGCACCGTCACCATCACGTAAACGGATTTGTCCTTGTTAATACCGGCGAAAATCCCGTTGATATAAGCCGTTTTGTAAGTCTCGCTGATTTCCGCTTTCTTATAAGCATTTTCGACGGCCGTTTTCAATGCGGTACTGCTGCTGGTCGCCCCAGTTACAACATCCACTTGAGCCGCTTGCTCTCTCGTTCCGGCAAACAGCAGATCGCGGGTCAGGATCGGGATCGCTCTAACGACTTCAGCGTAAGCCGAAGCGCCGCGGTCCACCATATTCACACCGACGCGATACAGCTTCAGGCCAACGATAACGCCGTTGCGCAGCGTGACATCGGCGCGGTTCGTCCCTTTGTCGTAAGCGTCGCCGTAGGTCGTGTACGTGCCGTCTTTATAATTGCCTTGCGTTTTCGACGCGTTGTTCAGCAGGTCAGCGAACGCCGCTCTGGCGGCGAGGGACAGGTTTTCTTGACCTACGATCGGCGTCATGTTCGCGCCTTTTTGAGTCAAGCCTTCGGTTAACTGAGCGACAACGGTTTGTTGCTCATCCGTCAGCTTGTCGGAAGCGATCAGCTTACCGGCATCATCAAACAGGAAGACTTTTACGTTCGAAACGTGGTCTGCTTTAATGTCAGCCAAAACCAGCAATCTGGACAGGTTGTCGACACCGGCAAACGTTCCTTCAAAATACTTCGCTTTCCCCGGAACCTTCAGCGCCTTCTCGAAAGCGCGTTCTACAGCGAGGTTCCAGCTATGGCTGCTCTCGGTGGCGCCGGCAATCGCATCAACGTCATCCTTGAAGTTCTCGATGTACGAGCCGTTCGCGAGCAGTTTGGCCGTCATCGGCGCATTTGCTTTGACCACTTCAGCATAGGCCGTGTCGCCGCGGTCAATCAGGTTGGAACCCAATCTGTACAGCTTCACATCAACCAGCTTGCCGTTGCGGATGTAGACGTCGGCTCTCTCAACCCCTTTATCGCGGGCAGAACCGTAGGCGGAGTAGAATCCATCAATATATTTCGAATCGTTGTTTACCTTGGCATTTTGCTCCGCGTCCCAATATGCGTTCACAGCGGCTTTGTACTCAGCCTCCTGGCCTTTAGAACCAACGGCGCCGGTACCTTTCGCCAACAGCTCGGCTGCGATCGCTTTCACCAATGCCGCTTGCTCGCTGGTCATATTTGCTTCTTCGATGGCATTGCCGCTGGCGTCAAGCGGATATACTTTGACAGCTGTACGCTTCGTTGCATCGAAGGTCGCAAACACCATGTATTTGCCTTCCGGATCGACACCCATATGCTCGCCGGCAAAATAAGTGACACCCTTTGGCTTCTCTTTCAAAGCTCTTTGGAAGGCACGGTCAACGGACAGCTTCCAGCCCTCGCTGGAACGGGTCGCTCCGGACACAACGTCCACTTTGGCGGCCTGCTCCTGCGTTTTGCCAAGCAGGTCCGCTTTCATCGTTTCGTAAGCGTTCCAGAGGCCGCTATAGTTGTTGCGAACGTCTCTGTCGATCAGCTTAGGGCTTGTTCTGAGCAGCTCAATCGCGGCGATTTTTCCGTCCTTGATCGTGACTTTGGCCCCTTCGGTCCCTTTGGAATAAGCGTTGCCGTAGGCCACATATACACCGTCAACATACGGACTTTCCGCAGGTTTGACCGCCGAAGTTTTTGCCGGAGTTGTTTTCGTTGTTGTCTTTACAGGAGCTGTTGTCGTTTTTGTAGTTGTTTTGGTCGTAGTTTTTGTGGTTGTTTTTGTAGTAGTTTTGTTCGTCGTCGACTTGCTTGGCGTAGTTGTCTTGCTAGGTGTTGTCGTCTTGCTAGGTGTTGTCGACTTGCTTGGAGTTGTCGTCTTGCTTGGTGTCGTTGTCTTACTTGGTGTTGTGGTTTTGCTAGGTGTTGTTTCTTTGGTTGGCGTTTCCGATTCCGATGCGGCAGACACCACGTCAATGCTGGTCAGCTTGAAACCGGACGTCCCAACCGTAAGCGACAAGGACGATAACACCAACGTCGCGCTTACTGTAAGGCTAATCAGCTTTTTCAAATGCAATCCTCTCCCTTGTGATTTTCACCGAGTTACGTAAAGCTACATCACCTGCTCGCCGTTCATGGCATGTTCTTGTTGAATTTTCGACTGTGCTCAGATCACGATTCCGATATAACGCTCTCCAAGCAATCGCGCCCCTCCCTCTTGCACGATGTCTATCCCTTGAACCGACCCGACTCTGAATTAATGTGAAGAATTTCACATAACCTGTGAAAAAAATTAGTTGGATCGGTTCCCATTAAATACTAGGTAATTTGACGCAAAAACGCTGTACGCAAAATCACATAGCCTGAAAGATATGTCACTTTGTTATGGCTTAGCTGAAGAAAACAGCCGCCGGGATGGCTCCCGACGGCTGTTATACAAGCGAGTATTCTAGCTGACTCTATTGTGTTTTAGAAGACGTTACTGCGTGTTGCCAATCGCCATCCACGTTACGATTCCGTAGTTGACGCTAGTGTCCTTCAGCTTGGATATCGTGATGACAGCCGAGCCAGGCGATTGCTCCTTCAGCGAAGTATAATACGCAGGGTGATTGGTCATCGCAACGACAACGTAGTTGGACGAAGCAAACGGCGATTCAAATTTGATTTTAACCGTCGCCTCCTCCTCATGAGGCTTCAGCAGGAACGGAACCATGCCAAATTGCATCTCCGCCGGCTGGCCTGCCAGCGTGGTTACCGGAGCAAAGTTGAGCTGCTCCACTCCAACGGAGCCCGGCTGCAAGTGGCGAGTCCCAACGGCCTCATCCGCTAGTATAGCGCTGTCGACCGCATTTGGCGCCAAATGGGCGTTCTCTACCGACGCTGGCTGCAAATGTTCCGCCCCAACCGCGCCTACAGCCAAAGCCCCTGCATCCACTGCACCGGGTTGCAGATGCCCCCGGCCGATGGAAGAAGGCTGGATGTCTTCGCCGCCGATCCCTTCCTCAGGCAGCAAACCGTGTTGCTGAATCTCGGTGGACAGATGCCAAATATTGACGGCTTCGAGAGCGATATGGTGGGCATTCACCGCTGCATCGCTTAAATGCCGGGACTCCACGCTTTCTGCTGCCAAGTTCGCACTTTGCACGGCGTCCTCGGCCAGGTGATGGCTTTGAACGGCGGCATTTGCCAATTGCTCGCTGTGCACCACGCCTTCCTGCAGATGGCGAGTGCCTACAACCGCTTCGCCCAGATGGCGTTCCGACACAACGCCTTCCGCCAAATGCTCACCTTGGACTGCTCCATGATCCAAGTGGAAGCCTTGGACCGTCCCCTCTGCCAAGTGCACGCCTTGCACGGAACCGGCTTGCAGATGACCACTACCCACCGCTTGCTCACCCAGGGCTTCGGAGCCAACTGCGCCGGATTGCAGATGCCAGCTGGTGATGGACGACGGCTTCAGATCCTCCCCGCTGATGCCTTCCGCAGGCAAGAGACCGTGTTGCTGCAGCTCAGCCGATAGATGCGAGACATTTACGGCTTCAGGGGCAAGATGCGAGCTGTCGACCACGGCCTCCCCAAGATGCTGGGAGGTGATGCTGCCTTCAGCCAAATGCCCGCCTTGCACAGCGCCTTCAGCAAGATTCCGGCTTTGGACGGACCCATCTGCCAGATGGCGGTTTAACACGGAACCCGCCTTCAGGTGACCGCTGCCCACCGCCTGCTCGCCTAGAGCTATGGCATTTACCGCACCGGCTTGCAAATGCCGGCTGGTAATCGACCCGGCCTGCAAATCATCCCCGCTGATCCCATCGGCCGGCAACAGACCCTGTTGCTGCAGTTCGGCAGACAAGTGTCCGTGATTCACGGCTTCGGGAGCGATATGGGTGCCTTCCACCACGGCCTCCCCAAGGTGCCGGGACTCCACGCTCCCCTCGGCTAAATGCTCGCTTTGCACCGCGCCTGCGATCAAGTTCCGGCTTTGAATGGACCCATCTGCCAGATGGCGATTCAACACGGAACCGCTCTGTAAGTGGCCGCTGCCAACCGCCTGCTCACCCAGCGCTGTAGCGTTCACCGCACCAGCTTGCAGATGCCGGCTGGTAATCGACCCGGCCTGCAAGTCATCCCCACTGATCCCTTCGGCCGGCAACAGACCCTGCTGCTGGAGCTCTGCGGACAAGTGCTCGTAATTTACGGCTTCGGGAGCGATATAGGTGCCTTCCACCACCGCCTTTCCAAGGTGCCGTGACTCCACGCTCCCCTCGGCTAAATGCTCGCTTTGCACCGCGCCTTCGGCCAGGTGCTGGCTTTGGACGGACGCCTTCGCCAGATGGCCGCTTTGCACCGCACCTGCCTGAAGATGGGAGCTGCCAACCGCCTGCTCACCCAGCGCTTTGGAGCCAACTGCGCCTGCCTGCAGGTGCTGGCTGGCGATAGCTCCCGGCTGCAGAGCCTCCCCGTCGATCCCGGCGACAGGCAGCAGCCCGCTTTGGCGCAAGGCAGGGATCATGTGGGCAGCGCTGATCGATTCCGGAGCGATGTGGTAAGATCCGATCACCGAGACTCCGAGGTGGCGGTCAGTCACGCTGCCTTTGGCCAAATGCTCGCTTTGTACCGCCCCTTCAGCCAAATGCCGGCTTTGGACAGACGCCTCCGCCAGGTGACCGCTTTGCACCGCCCCCTCCTGAAGATGGGAGCTGCCAACCGCCTGCTCACCTAACGCGTCCGTATCAACCGCACCGGCTTGCAGGTGCAGGCTGGTGATGGCGCCCGCCTGCAGGTCCTTACCGCGGATCCCCGCCTCGGGAAGTAACCCGCTCTGCCGCAACTCGGCAGACAGATGTCCGGCTTCGATGGCTTCGGCGGCAATATGGCGGGAGCCCACGGCTGCGTCGCCCAGGTGGCGTCCCGTTACACTGCCTTCGGCCAAATGCTTGCTCTGTACAGCCCCAGCGGCCAGATGATCGGCTCCAACCGCGCCAGCGGACAGAGCTTCCGACCCGACGGCACCGGGGGCCAAATGCCCGGCGTCCACGGCTTGCGCCGCCAGTTTCGGACCGGTCACGCT
Source organism: Paenibacillus sp. MB22_1 (assembly GCF_047200555.1). Classification (NCBI taxonomy): domain Bacteria; kingdom Bacillati; phylum Bacillota; class Bacilli; order Caryophanales; family Paenibacillaceae; genus Paenibacillus; species Paenibacillus sp. MB22_1. The sequence goes on along the minus strand of NZ_JBLADV010000001.1, from coordinate 218,929 downwards.
GCTGTTCGCCAGCTTCGCAACCGTGACCGCCAGATCCCCCAGCTTATCCGTTGTCACGCTTTCCGGCGACAGCTTCAAGCTGGTGACCGCATGATCCTGGAGATGCGGCGAGAAGATGACGCCAACCCCCAGGTACTCCTCCCGAATCGCACCGGGTGCGATCTGGCCGCGGGTGACGGAGCCCGTCGCCAAATGCCGGGTCTGCACGATACCCGATCCCAAATGGTCGGCCGTGATTTGCTGTGCACCGATGGCGGACTCCGTCACCGCGGCCGGAGCGATCGCGCGGCTCGTCACACTGTCTTTAGCCAGTTTGTCGGCCGTGACGCTGCCTGGCTGCAGATGATTCGTCGCAACCGCTCCATCCGCCAGGTGCTCCGCGGTCACCTCGGCGGACGCCAGCTTCTGCCGGGTGACCGCCGCATCGGCCAGATGCCATTCCTGCACCGCTTCCGAAGCAAGGTGACTGCTTTGCACCGCTCCTTCGGACAGGTGCTTGCCGGTAACCGCTCCCCGCGCAAGCTGCGGCGATTGCACGGCCCCTTTGGCCAAGTGCCGTGTCAATACGGCTTCGTCCGCGATTTTCCCCGGCAGCACGCTTTGATCGGCGATCTTGGACGAGGTTACCGCCTGCTCGATGATATGCGAGGTGCCCACAGACTGGTCGGCCAGCTTCGTGGAAGGGATCGATTTATCGGCAAGATGCCGCGCCTGGATGACCTTGTCAGCGATATGCTCCTGACCAATACTGCCAGGCTGAACATGTTCGCTGCCCACGGCTCCTGACGCAAGATGGTGGGATTCAATCACCATTTCACCTAAATGAGCGGAAGTAACGCTCCCTTCCTGCAGCTGCTCCGCGCCGACACTGGACCAAGCCAGCAGTTCCCGGTCGATCATACCGGGTGCCAAATGCCGCGAAGTAATGCTGTGATCCGCCAGATGGCGGCTTTCCACCGCCCCTTCCGCCAGCTTCTCTCCCGTTACGGAGTGATCGCGCAGCTTCGATGTTGTCACAGAGGCCTCTCCCAGCTTAGAGGTGTCGACCGCTCCGTTGGCCAAATGCTGCGCATTTACGGCACCGCTGCGGATTTTATCCCCCGTTACAGCTTGGTCCTGCAAGAGCTCGGACGTTACGATCCATTCCGACAGATGCCGGCTCTCCACCGCCCCTTCTGCCAGCTTCTCCCCGGTGATCACCCGATCCGCCAGCTTCTCCGGGGTGATGCTGCCGTCAACCAGCTTCTCTCCGCCGATGGAATGATCCCGGATCGCCCAGCCTTCGATCGAACCGTCAACCAAGTGGCTGCCGTTCACGGAGGAAGGAGCGATTTTGGAGGAGGTCACCGCCCGATCGGCCAGCTTGATGTTCTCCACGGCGTAATCGGCGATCCAAGCGGTGTCGATCGTCCCCCGCATGATCCGCGAAGCATCGATCGTATACGGCGCAATTTTCTCCCCGGTGACGGCCTCATCGATGAGATCGTCGGTATAAATAATGCCCCGTTCTTGGTGCGGCGCGGTTTTTTCACTCAGCAGTTCCTGCAGCGCCTGGTTTCCGTCAACGTTTCCATGCTCCGGATCTGCTCCGGGTGATGCCGTCGCGGCCTCTTTCTCTTGTTCCGGCAGCGCGGGCAGTACGGGAGCTGGGCTTTCATGAAGCTCAACCTTCTTGTCTCGGGATCGCAACGATGCCTTTCGTTCCTCAAGCAGCTTAAGCTCGTTGATATTCGGGTTATCTACGTAATAGAGCGATTTCTTTGGTCTACTTGATTTTGTTGATTTATGTCTCTTCAAGAGCCGCCCTCTCCTTTGCCAATATAATAATCTTTGGTATCATATGCGGGGGGTTAGGCTCTTGTCACAGCTTTTGGGCCTGATTGCCGCAGCACGCTGCCTCCTGAAAAAAGATGAAATGGTTTCCCCGATTTCTACCGTTTTTAGCAGAACGGCCGCACGTTACAATAACCTTACGCGTAAGAATTCGGAAGGTACGTCGAAGCACGCCAAAGTTCACCGAAGTTCGCGGAACATCCCTTAAGCTCAAGTCTTGGAGGCAACTAGACATGAAAACCGATCTCGCCATAAACACCGCTCAGAAAGCATCCGTTAACGTTAGCCCGGCCGTCCCAGAGGCGTCAGAGGAACCTAACACGGCCATACTCCTATCTGCTGAAAAAAGCCCCACTACTGCACCAAACCTCGGCTATCGCCGCTCGTTTGCGATCATTTTGACAAGCGTCGTGCTGTTAAGCTTCGGGGGGAAGCTCTATGAAATCATCCTTCCGCTGATGATGTACGACATTACCCATTCCTCTGTGGCCATGAGCAGTATGAAAACCGCGGAGCTGCTGCCCAACTTCTTCTTCGCCATCTTCATCGGCGTCTTAGTTGACCGCGTCAACAAAAAACGCTGGATCCTCTGGATGATCGGGCTGCAGGCGATGCTGCTCCTTGCCTTTGCCGTCTTGTTCCGAAGCGGGATTCATCTGCTGCCGGTCTATTACGCCATCGGCTTCCTGCTGATGACGCTGAATTATGGATATTTTAATGCCGAAGTCAGTCTTATCAAGCTGAGTGTCCCGGTCCGGGAACTGACAAGCGCCAATGCCAAGCTGAGCTTTGCCGAAACGTTTGTTGGCATTATGGGGCCAGCGTTGTCCGGTCTGATCCTGATGTTATCCGACATCTCCGATGGATTGCTCATCACGTCGTTCTGTTACCTGATATGCATGGGGTTATTTACTAGACTAAAATTGGCGGAGAAAAAAGAAACCCCGCGGCAATCCCGATTCGCCGCGGAGTTTCTGGAGGGCTGGCGCGCCTTTTGCGTGAACAAGCCGCTCGTGTTGATGACCGTGTTCGTCGTGTTTCTAAACTGTACGTACACGGTGATCAGTACGACATCGATCTACTACGCCAAGGACGATCTGGGATTGTCCTCCTCCCTGCTAGCCGTTGTACTCTCGGCTTCAGGTGCCGGAGGTCTTGCCGGAAGCTTGCTGCTCAGTCGGTTAAGACAATCCTGGGGCCTGGGCAAGGTGTTTGGCGCATCCATCTTGCTGAACGTCATCGCTTATCTCCTTCTGTTTCTTATCGATGGCCTCGTGATGTTTGCAGTCGCCCTTTTCCTATCCGGATTTGCCGCGACCTTGTACAGCGTGTCGGTGTACGCCTTCCGCCAAGAGCAGACGCCGGCGCCGCTGATGGGACGAATCGCCGGAATTACCGGGACCTGCTTCCGGATCGGCATGCCTATCGCCGTCTACGCTTCCGGTTGGGTCATCGCCTGGTGGGGCACAAGCGTGATCTTTATCACCTGCGCGATATGGAATCTGATCGTCCTGGCCGTTTACGTGCGAACCCGGCTGTGGAACGTTCAGTGAGCTGATACCCTTCTACAACCCATGCCGGTCCATCGCAAGCAAACATTTAGCGCTCGCGCACCCAAACCATCATTTCCCCTTCGCCGCGATTGGCCCAGGCGTAATACGGGATGAACTTAAGCGCTGCTGGTTGCTCCGTCAGACGCGGGGACGCGCTGTACAACCCGCCGTCCCAGTCCGGCCCGGTGATGCGGACCGCCTCGGTCCGCACGGTAACGATGCCGCCAAGAAGTTCGGCTTCGTATTCCGCGTGAAGCTCGGCCTCCCGCGGCAACACCAGCTCATGCAGGTTCGCGCCGTTGTCGGCCTGCTCCAGGCAATAGACGAGCGGGCCGCGCTGCAGCGCCACCTTGCCGGCGTTTCCACGTACGAGAGGATGGCTGTACATACGTGTCACCGGCATCGCCAGCTTCAGCTCCACAACATCCCCTGCACACCATTGCCGCGCCAGCCGGATGTAGCCGTCCTGAAGCAAAGCTCCCTCCAGTTCCACCACTTCTCCGTTCACCTGGAGACTCGCTTCCGGGCACCAATCCGGCAGCCGCAACGCCAGTGTAAAGCGACCTTCTCCCTCCGGCTGCACCTCAAACCGCACGTTTCCACCCCAAGGGTAATTGGTCGTTTGCGTCAGCTTCACCTTGCCGCCGCTCGTTTGCAATTCGGCTTCCCCGCCGATATAGAGATGAGCATATACCGTATCGCCTTGCACTGTATAGATGTATTCGCCAAGCGATGCCAGCAGCCGGGCGATGTTCGGCGGACAGCAGGCGCAGCCGAACCATTCCTGACGAACCGTTTTTATATGGTCAAACTTATGATTGGCGCCCCCGCAAGCCTTCGGGTCGACTTCCAGCGGATTCACATAGAAGAAATGCTTGCCGTCCCGGGCCATTCCACCGACAACCGTGTTGTATAAAGCCCGCTCCATCACATTGGCGTATCTCGAGTCCGGCGAAATCCGCAGCATCCGCTGGGCGAAGAAGATCAACCCGATGGAAGCGCAAGTCTCCGAATACACCGTGTCATTTGGCAGGTCGTAATCAAACGAAAACGCCTCGCCCTGCGGCATGGAGCCCACCCCGCCGGTAATATACATCTGCTTGCCGACAATGTTGTCCCATAGCTTGCGGCAGGCGGCCAGCATCGACTCGTCACCGGTTAACGCCGCAACATCGGCCATCCCGGTCAACATATACAGCAGCCGCACAGCATGGCCCACCGCTGTCTCCTGCTCCCGTACCGGCAGATGCGCCTGATGGTAAGTGAGGTCAACGTGATCTGCATGCCCCGCCCAGTGCGTTTGACCGCCCCGCCGCTTGAGTTCTTCCTCGAAGAAGGAAGGCTTCTGCCCCCGTTGCTCAAGGAAATATTGGCTTAGACGCAAATATCGCTCCTGTCCGGTCACCTCGTACAGCTTGACGAGCGCCAGCTCGATTTCCTGATGGCCGTCGTACCCCGGCAACTTGCCGGGCTCCGTGCCAAACACGCTGTCGATGTAATCCGCGAACTTGATGACCACGTCGAGCAGCTTTCTTTTGCCTGTGGCCCGATAATAGGCGACTCCCGCTTCGATTAAATGTCCCGCGCAATACAGCTCATGGCATTCCGTCAAATTCGTCCAGCGCTTGCCCGGCTCCTTCAGGATATAATACGTGTTCAAATACCCGTCTTCCCGCTGCGCCAAGGCCATTGTGTCAATTAACCCGTCGGCGATCGCCGCCAGCTCCGGATTTGGATCCGCTTCCAAAATATAAGCTGCCGCTTCCAGCCATTTCGCCAAATCGCTGTCCTGGAACACCAGCCCGTAATATTCACCCTGAACTTGCCCTGCGGCAATTTGAAAATTGCGTACAGCGCCGCTAGGTTCGGCTCCTTCCACCCGATCGTTTAATGCCTCCCATTGATAAGGGACAACCACATCCTTCACTAAACGGATATAGTAACTCCAAAATTCGTCGCGGATGTTCACTCGATTCAGCGCAACCCGCTCGGAACGCGGCATTTGCCCGGCTAGCTTCATCGCAAAGCCTCCTCCTTTTTTCAAAAAATCATACTGACAAATCTCATTTTATCTCATATATTTAGAACGAAATACGAATTCTATCAACCTCAAAGTTATAATATTTCACATTCGAAACGGAGGAGAGTGCCTTGCCGAAACCAACCGACCTGGTGCAGCTGACGGCGCCGCCCTTGCCCTATTTTTTGGAATGCGGACATACCGTATATCAGCCCGGAGACGAACATCCCAACCGGCGGAATATCGGTATTTTTGATTGGATCGTCGTGGAATCTGGCACGTTATACCTCGGGGAGGCGGGGCAATCCTGGAGTCTGGAGGCCGGCCAATCGCTGCTGCTGTTGCCCGATCGGCACCATTACGCGGTGAAGCCGTGCGAAGAGCCTACGTCGTTTTACTGGCTGCATTTTCATACGGTCTGTGCCTGGCAGCAGCTTCCGGCAGAGGAAGCCGATCACCTCTATCCGGACGCGGACGAGCATTACAGCCGTTTCCTGGCTTCGCCATATTCCCTGCATCTGCCGAAAGCGTGGGACCTCCCCTCTCCCGACCAGACGTTCCGCTTGTTCCGGCAGCTGCTGGAGAGCCTAGGGGAACGTCAATCCCGGGCGTTTTGGAACCGGCAGCAGCGGTTCGAGGAGCTGCTTCGTGCGATGGATCTCCGGCAGTTAGAATCACATGCCTCCCCGGTAGTGACCGTTGCGGAAAAGGCTGAAGCCTACATCAAAAGCAATTTCCGTTCGGAGCTCAACAGCGGGCAGATGGCCGATGCGCTGCATTACCACTATAACTACATCACGCGCTGCATGAAGCAGGTGTATGGCATGACGCCCAACGATTACTTGCTGCATTACCGGTTAGAGCAAGCCAAGCTGCTGCTGCTCACCACGGAGTGGCCGATTGCGGATATTGCTTCTTACGTTGGCTTCAACAGCACTCCCTATTTCTCGAACCGGTTTGCCTTCAAAAATGGCTGCTCTCCCCGCGAGTTCCGCAAGCGATATATGTCATGAGGAGGTAAAAAAAACGCCCGCTGCAGAAGCCCTGCGCGGACGGTTTAGCTTTAGTTCGTGTTAATTCGTTGCCACAACGGTGTTGATGGACGCGAACGCCAGCGGGCCAAAGCCTTCCGATGCTTCGCCATGCGGCGAATTCAGCAGAAAGGCAAATCCTTGCCCGCCTATGTTCTTGACGATATACTGCTGGGTCAGCCCCTTGCCTTGGGCGATCAAGAACAGCTCGGCATCTCGCATCGTTTCGTAGAGCTGGTCGCCGGTACGCTGCTCGACTTTACCGATTTTAGACATCTCGCTTTTGGCCGACTTCGCCAGCTCCTCGATGTTGTAATCGGCAGGCAGCTTGGTAATGACCACATGATAGTCTGAGTCGTAATTCATCATTAACTTGTTGGTTTTGGCATCAAAGGAGAAGATGTCGAACATATAAAAAGCGTAGCCCTCGCCCCTCTGCAAAGTGGTGGTTCGCGTCTCTTTCATGCCTTCCAGCTCAACCTCGATCGATTTCTCAGCCGGCAGCTCCGATGTTGCACCGGAGTCCGTCGACTCTGTGGCAGGAGCCGTCCCCTGCTTCGTTTCGGCTGCGGTGTCATCCGGCGCGTTGTTGTCTGTATCCGTCTGGTTCCCGTTCGTTTCACCGCTTGCATTCATCCCAGGCTCGGAACTGTTCCCGAAGCACGCGGTCAGCGAGAGCACCAGCAGGATCATCCCCAGCCAGCCGGTGGTCTTCTTCCATTTCGTTTTTAGTACATTCTTGTTGTTCACTTCGAACACCCCCGCATATACAGACGGGCCGAACCTCAAAAAAGTTGCCATCACGAGGGAGGGAAATATTGCAGGTATTATTGTTCCTCAGCAGCTTCTTTGCCCTCGCGAGCGGCCAACAAGAACAGGATGATCAGCACGAAAGCGACCAGCGCCATAAACGGAATCGTAATAAATCCGAGCCAGCCTTGGCCTAAGTAATCGACGTTGCAAGGTACGCCAATTTTGCAGGGAAGCAGCTTGGCTAACGCCGGGATTTTTTGCTCGCTGTAATGATAGATGGAGATCATGCCGCCGATGATGCTGAGCGGAAGCACGTATGGAATGATCTGACGGTCGTTCTTATACGCGGCGATCCCCAGCAAGATGACCTGCGGGTACATGAAGATCCGCTGGAACCAGCACAGCCGGCACGGCTCATAATGCAGCACTTCGCTTAGATACAAGCTGCCCGCCGTCGCGACCATCGCAACCAGCCAGGCGAGGTAGATGCCATAGTCCTTCAAAAACCCCCGCATCATCCCCATTCCTCCCTCATATTCTTATTCTCCGGCCAATTCGTTATCGATGGTCTTCTTCAGCGTCTCATAATCGCCTAGGTTGCCGGCATATTCAATACCGTTGATGAAGAACGTCGGCGTGCTGTCTACGCCCAGCTTGTCTCCTCGAGCCAACTGCGCTTGCACCTCGTCCTGGTACGTTGCTTCGGCGATATCTTTCTGCAGCAGGTCGTAATCGATGGGCAGCTCCAGTTCTTTGGCCAGATTGACCAAAAATTCAGGCGAAGCCCAACCGTTGTTCTCCTCCCCCTGGCGTTCAAAAATCGCATCGAAATACTTCCAGAACGCATCATTGCTTTGATGATACACCGATTGAGCGGCCAGCGCGGCCGTAAAGGAATCGGAGCCGATAAACGGCAGATTCATGAAATAAAAAGCGACTTTACCTTGATCTATATAATCCTTCACCAATTCCGGCTTAATCAGTTCATTTACATGTTTACACGACGGACATTGATAATCCCCGAACTCTACAATCTTTACCGGGGCATCAGCTTGTCCTAACACAGGCAGCGCAGCATAATCAAATTCGACAGGCTTCGGTTTCGGCTGAATCGTCAACACGACGATGATCAGAATCAGAAGCAACCCCACGGTCGAAAACCAGATCAGTCGTCTCCTCTTTAATTGCTGCTGCAGCTTTTGTTGTTCGGCTTTGCGCTTGGCCAAAGCGTTCTTTGTTGTTTTCGGCGGCATGCGATCCCTTCTTTCTATTTAATAGTTCAATTTCAAAATACGTTTTATCCTGCAACCATTCTAGTTACAAAAGCAAGATTCGTCAAGTTGAACCCAGAACCTCGCAGGACCTTCCCAACGAAAAAGTGTGATGGTTCGTACTCATCAAAGATTTATGCCTCTTCAGGCCTCTTTTACACCATTATCCCTTTCCTTCAGAAATAGGGGATCAAGATAGATCCTATTTATCCAAGCCATTCTGTGTTCCCCACCCCCTGATGCAACGGGATAATCGTTAAAAAGAGAGCCAGACACCTCTATAAAGCCGCAACCAAGAAAAAAACCGGCGCCCTAACGGCACCGGTTCAAGAGGAAACCCGTATTTCCAGTTGGAAAAGATCTTAAATTCTTACGAATCTAACAATTCTTATGCTTCGATAGAGCGAACCAGCTCGACGACTTGTTCAGCCGTCTGCATTTGCAGCGCCTTCGCCGCCAGCTGCTCCATTTCCGCTTTGGACAGCTTGGAGATTTGCGAACGAGCCGGCAGGATCGAAGTCGCGCTCATGCTGAATTCGTCCAGCCCAAGTCCGAGCAGCAACGGAATCGCCGTTGCATCGCCAGCCATTTCGCCGCACATGCCGGCCCACTTGCCTTCTTTGTGCGCTGCATCGATGACCATTTTCACCAAGCGTAAAATCGATGGGTTATATGGCTGGTACAAATAAGATACGCGTTCGTTCATGCGATCGGCTGCCATTGTATATTGAATAAGGTCGTTGGTACCAATACTGAAGAAGTCCACTTCTTTGGCGAACTGATCGGCCAGGACCGCAGTCGAAGGAATCTCCACCATAATGCCGAGTTGGATCTCGTCGGAGACTTGAACGCCTTCGGCTTGCAGCTTCTCCTTCTCTTCCAGGAGCAGCGCCTTCGCCGCACGGAATTCATCCAATGTTGCGATCATTGGGAACATGATACGCAATGTGCCGTATACGCTGGCGCGAAGCAAGGCGCGCAGCTGCGTGCGGAACAAGTCCTTTTGCTCCAGGCACAGGCGAATCGCTCGGAAGCCCAGGAACGGGTTCAGTTCCTTCGGCAGATTCAAATACGGCAGCTCTTTGTCGCCGCCGATATCCAACGTGCGGACAACAACCGGCTTGCCTTCCATTTTTTCCAGCACGGTCTTGTACGCATTAAATTGAACATCCTCTGAAGGCAGCTCTGTGCGGCCCATGTACAGGAATTCCGTCCGGTACAGGCCTACCCCTTCACCGCCGTTCTCCAGTACGCCAGCCACGTCGTTTGGCGTGCCGATGTTCGCGGCCAATTCCACGTGAACGCCGTCTTTGGACATCGTCTGCACCTCGCGCAGCTTCTTCCATTCTTCGATCTGCACCAGGTACTTATCACGTTTCGCTTTGTATTCGCTCAGGACATCCTCGGTCGGATTGATGATGACGCTGCCGTCCAATCCATCCACGATCACAAGATCGCCGCTGTTTACCTTGTCCAGCACCTCTTTGGTGCCGACAACCGCCGGGATTTCCAGCGAGCGGGCCATAATCGCCGAGTGCGACGTGCGGCCGCCAATATTCGTTGTAAAGCCCTTGACGTAATTGCGATTCAACTGTGCCGTATCCGACGGCGTCAAGTCTTCCGCAATCACGATGACTTCCTCATTGATGTCAGCCGGATTGACGTAATTCAGTCCGAGCAAATGCGTAAGCACACGCTTGGTGACGTCCCGCATATCTGCTGCGCGTTCCTTGAGGTAGGCGCTTTTCATATTTTCAAACATCGTGATGAATTCATTTGCGGTTTCATTCAAAGCGTATTCCGCACTAACGCTCTCAGCGGTAATTTTATCGCGAACCGGCGTCAACAGCTCAGGGTCGTTCAAGATCAACAAATGAGATTCAAAAATCTCCGCTTTCTTCTCACCAAGCTCTTGAAGCGTGCGCTCTTTGATCGCTTCAAGCTCTTGTTGAGATTTGGCCAAAGCTTCGTCCAAACGTGCCAGTTCCGCAGCGGAATCGGAAGCATCCCGACGATGAATCGTATAGTCGGGATGCTCCAGCTTGAAAGCTTTGGCGATGGCCACGCCAGCCGAAGCGGCAATACCTTCGATCTTAAGCATTCACTTCTCCAAGCCCTTCGTTAACCATCACTTCGGTGAGCGCTTGAAGTGCTGCCTCGGCCTCTTCGCCTTCAACGATCAGCTTCAGCGAATCGCCTTGTTCCAGACCCAAGGACAGTACGCCGAGAATCGATTTCAGGGTCACTTTCTTGCCGCCGGCTTCAGCGAAGGATTCGGCCCCCTTGAATTTGTTAGCAGTGTTCACCAGAGCCGTTGCCGGGCGTGCATGAATTCCGTCTTCATCCGTAATTTTGAACATTCTTTCCATGAGTGATCCTCTCGCTTTCTGAATTATAATTTTTGGAAAATGATATATGATACGCTCCTCACCCTATTGTAAGGGAACGTGGGAACCAATGCCAAATGCACCGCCGTGATAGAACGACGGCGCATTGGAGCTTTACTTGATGGTGACGATGTCGGCTTCGCCTTTGGACAGCTTGCCGGTTTTGTTCAGCTTCACGGACGCGCCCTCTGGCAGGTTCGAGAAGACGATTGGCGAAATGATGGATGGTGCATGCTCTTTCACATAATCCAGGTCCACTTCCAGGATCGGTTGTCCAGCAGCGACCAGATCCCCTTCCTTCACCAGTACATTAAAGCCTTGGCCTTTCAGCTTGACGGTATTTACGCCGATGTGCACCAGCACTTCTTTCCCGCCGTCCGACATGATGCCGATGGCATGCTTGCTTGGGAAGACGTTAAATACTTTCCCGTAAACCGGGGAACCAATCACGCCGTCGTGCGGAAGCACTGCAAATCCGTCGCCGGTCATTCGTTCCGAGAACACCGGATCAGGTACATTGGAAATGTCCATCAGCTCACCGTTCACCGGCATCACGATATCTTCCTTGATGATCGCGTCGCCGTCTTGGGCCGCTTGTTGTTCCACTTCAGCAGGTTTAACTTCTTCGGTCTTCACAGCTGCTTCGGAGTTTTCCGCAGGCCGCGGTGTCTTGCCGCTCATAATATCGGCAATTTGCGATTTGATCGTGTCGGAACGCGTTCCGAAGATCGCTTGGATGTTGTTGCCTACTTCAAGCACACCGGAAGCGCCCAGCTTCTTGAGCTGATCCTTGTTGACGTTCGATTTATCCTTAACTTCAACACGCAGCCGGGTGATGCAGGCATCCAGGTGAACGATATTCTCTTGACCGCCCAGCGCGGATAAGATATTATGCGGCAAATCGTCCTGAGAAGTTGCTCCTCCAGCTGCACCTTCCTCATCGGCAACTTGATCTTCGCGGCCCGGCGTTTTCAGGTTAAACTTGCGAATCACGTAACGGAAACCGAAATAGTAGATGACCGCCAGGATCAGACCAACGATGATGACGTTCCACCAAGGTGTCCGGTTTGGAATCACCCCGAAAATCAGGAAGTCGATCAAACCGCCGGAGAAGGTCATCCCGATCTTCGTTCCCAGGAGATGCATGGTCATGAAGGACAAACCTGCGAAAATCGTATGAACGGCAAACAACGCCGGTGCAACGAACAGGAACGAGAACTCCAGCGGTTCCGTAATCCCTGTCAAGAAGGAAGTCAATGCTGCCGAGCCCATAATCCCGGCCACATATTTCTTATGCTCTGGACGAGCTTCGTGGTAAATCGCCAGCGCAGCGGCAGGCAAACCAAACATCATGAACGGGAATTTACCGGTCATAAATGTACCGGCTGTAAACGGCACGCCGTCACGCAACTGTGCCATGAAGATTGATTGGTCCCCGCGCACAAGCTGACCTGCGCTATTGATGTATTCGCCGAACTCGAACCAGAACGGCGAGTAGAAGATATGGTGCAGACCAAACGGAATTAACGCCCGTTCGACCACCCCGAAAATAAACGCAGACAACGTCCGATTTTGCTCCAACATAAAGTGGGAAGCCAAGTTTAATCCGGTTTGGATCGGTGGCCATACGACAACCATCATCAAACCGAGCAGAACTGAAGTAGCGGCCGTCATAATCGGCACGAACCGTTTCCCGGCGAAGAAGCCGAGGTAAGACGGAAGCTCAATCCGGAAGAACCGGTTATACATTGCGGCAGCCAGGATACCCACGATAATACCGCCGAATACCCCCGTTGCCAGCGTTGGAATACCAAGTACATTGGCATAGGCCGGATCGGTTCCGATCATCGACGGCACCACGCCAATGACCGTCCCCATCGTCACGTTCATGACGAGGTACCCGATAATGGCAGCCAGACCGGCAACCCCTTCACCGCCTGCCAAACCAACGGCGACGCCAACTGCAAACAGCAAGGCCAGGTTCGTAAAGACGATTTGGCCGGCGTTCATCATGACTGTAGCTACAGCATGAACAGCGTGGTTATCCAATGCGGGAACCAAATTTAGGAACTCAGGGCTGACCAGCATATTACCGATCCCGAGCAGCAGGCCTGCCGCCGGAAGAAGAGCTACCGGAAGCATCAGCGCTTTACCTACCCGCTGTAAAACCCCAAACAAACGCTTAAACATAAATACCCTCCTGTAATTACATAGTGGACTAACAAAAACAGGCATGAGCCAATATAGGTCATTTGTGCTGTACCGTGATCGCTTACGGATATAATACCCCGTAACCGTCCAATACAATCCAAAAAAACCTTTATCAACTCATGCCTGATCGAATCAGTCACACATTGTGATTATGAAGTTGTTGTTAATGCATTAGGAATTATAGCAGACCTTCTTTTTTCGCGCAAGCAAGCTATTGAAGATGTCAGTGTCAAGCTAGCGTGGGCAGTCATTTAAGATGCCTGGAACGCGAACCCCGAAGGAACCTCTTCCTTGTAAGCGCTTTGCTTCGTTCTTTCATCAAACACAAGTGATTTGTCAGAATTTTTTGCCGTTATCCGCGAAGTGCTTTGAGTGCCATACCCGTTGTGCTGCTTTGCTTCGGTCCTTGCAGCATGCGAATCATTCCAGCGATACAACCCTTGACCGGTTGCGTCACGTTCTTGAGCAATTGCCGCATGTTTATCGACTGCTGCGGCGTTGCCTGCTTACTCGCTTGTCCTTCAACCGTTCTTACCACCGTGCCCGCTTCTTGAATCCTCATCATCGTCCTCAGCATCGCCCTGACGCCTCGCTCACTCCAACTGTACCCGCCACGCTTCGTCCGCTTGGCGAATATACGCATCTGCGATTCCGCGCTTCCCATCGGGCGCATGCCGCTTGTGTCGATCCCCTTCGCCTGGAGTGTTTTTCGGTAGTCGTCCAAATGCTTCTCATGCCGCTTTAGAAATCTTTTATACGGCTTCCAATCCTTCCGGTTCTCTTCCGCTATCTCTTGCTCCGACACGCCTTCCAGGACCGCCATAAGCGCGGCTGCATCCTGTTTGGCCAAAGACCGTCTCACTCTCTCCCACACCTGCGGCAAATGACCGACAAAGCGTTTCAAATCACGCGCCACATGAAAGCGGTCCAGCATGTACAGACATTGGTGAAAGTAGGATGTACATTCCCCGATCCACGCCGCGCCGTCTCCGTTCACCACAAGCCACGTGTTCTCGTCGATTTCGTAACGCTCCACCAGAAAGTCCCCGAACCCTTCCCAGAAGTCGCCGCCGCTCGTATGCAGGTAATGCTGTTTGTTCTTCAGCTGTACCCGCTTGCCGTTCTTCTCCCAGCCTTCGTGTACGACTGCAATTGCGTTCTCCATCCCGCGCTTTTTGCTCCGCTGCAGCTTCGTGTACAGCCCATCCACTTCCACGAACAGCACGCGGGCAGCGCGCCGTTTCACCGCTGGCATCGGCTGTTGCGCACGCTCCATCAGTTTTTCCCTGATCGCTTGGTGGCTCAGCACATTGTAGCCCAAAAGCTGCTCCAGCCGCTTTGCGCTGTCCCGGTACGACGGTCCTTGGCTTGCGAATGCGATTGCTGTCTCTTCCAAATGCGGACTGACTTTCCCGCGCCCTTCGAATTGCAACAGCTGATCCAGCAGATACACGTGTTTGCCGCTTCTACGGTCACAGTACAATCTCCGCTTAAAGCGCACATTCCCGAACACTGTGTTGACGCTTGTTTCACGCTCGTCCTTTACTCGATAACGCTCTCGGTCCCGTTGCTCCAGGATCTGCTGATCCAGCGCCTCCAGTACCTGCTTCATCGCACGAGCGAATTCCTCCTGCATTTTCCGGAAAATCCATTGCTCAATCTCTTTCATCGTCGGCATTGTTGTGGTAAAGTGGCTCACAGGAGCTTCCTCCTTCTTGGTGTGTTGTGCGCAAACATCACTTTACCAAGGGAGAAGCTCTTTTTCTATATCCGCTTTTTCCAATTCCTACACCCACAGAGATTTTACACTATCATTGAAGATTTGCCGGAGCCACACGGTGTAAATGCATGGTTAAATAACTAACCTCTGCCTTATAAACCGGCAGCTTGAGCCGTTGCTCCATAACTTTTGTCAATTTATAGGCAAGCGAATACAACACAGGATACTCCTGCTTGAGCAGCAATTCCAGCTTGTCGACTTCGCCGACTTGCTCTCCCCGCCGAATCCGCTCGATCGCGAACCGCAAATGGGTGAGCAGACGCGAATAGTCCAGCGAATTGCGGAGGATCGAGAAGCGAAGCTCCTTCTCGATGATGCCTACCAAATCGGCGATCAACTGGGCATGTCCGCGGACCTCGCTGATGTGACGGTTGGTGATGGCGCTGTTGATGTGAAGCGCAACGAAGCCAATTTCGTCTTCACCAAGATCAATACCCAGCCTCTCCTTGATCAAACGAATGGCATATTCCGCCAATTCATATTCCAGCGGATAAATTTCCTTCGTCTCGAACAAAAATGGATTATGAAACGCGATGTCCTGCTCCGCCCGTTTTATCGCAAACGCCAAGTGATCAGTTAACGCGATGTGAATATGCTCATTAAGCTCGGTTTGAGTTTTCCCGGAAATATACATAATAATTTCGCCGATGATCTCGATCAGCTGTTCATCCACCTGGTGCACGAGTTGCTTGTATTGCTCCTGCTCCTGCTGGTTCGTAAGGATAAACATCTTCTCGACGGCTTCCAGCGAAATGGAATCTCCCGTTTTTCGGTTAAATCCGATGCCTTTGCCGATGACAACGACCTCGCCATGCTCCGGATGATTCGCGATGATGACATTGTTATTCAACACTTTGGCCACGCGCAGGCTGTTCACAACACAGTAGCACCTCTTTTCCTATATTCCGAAAACGGTTAAGCCCATTATAATGGATTTTTTGGGCGCCGTCAGCCGATTCCCAGGCATTTCAAAGGCGTCCTCACTCTGATGATGAGCGGGACGCCGGTTTCTTTTTATCCTAGGACAAGATACACGGATGGAGGGCGGTTGTCAAGCCACCTTAGGCCCTACTTTTGGTCTGGGTCGGCTGCCTTCGAAGCCGCGGTTTCCAGCACAACCGGATCTGGCACCTTTCCGCCTGCTGCAGACTTGACGGAAGCCGTCTCAAGCTCCGGTGTTGCGGCGACAACTTTGCCTTTGGTCAGGCTTTGGATCAACCGATCGAGTTCGATCCCGGAGACGCTCTTGAGCATGTCAGGCGCTGTGGCCATCAGCTCGGTCACGTAGTTGCTGACGCGAGCGGCTCCCTCGCCTTTGCCGGTATCGACGACGGTCAGCTTGTCGATGGAGGACAGCGGTGCAGCGATCTTGCTTGCCAGCTCCGGCAGCATCTTCATTACGATATCGAGGATCGCCGCCTCGCCGAATTTCTGGAACGCTTCGGCCAGCTTCTCCTTCGCTTCGGCCTCGGCCAAGCCGCGCAGACGGATGATTTCAGCATCCGCCGTCCCTTTGGCCCGTTCGGCCTCCGCAATCGCCAGGCCTTCTAGCCGCTTCTGTTCAGCGGAAGCTTTGGCCTGCGTTTCGATCGAGTATTGCAGCGCATCGGCTTCCCGCATCTTCCGGGCTTTTTCCGCTTCGGCGGCCTGCTCGACGGCATAACGGTCCGCATCGGCCTTTTTCTTCACTTCAGCATCATATTGCTTCTGACGGACGATAATTTCTTTGTCCTGCAGATCGATTTCCCGTTCCTTCCGCACCAGCTCGACCTTCATCTGCTCTTCGACCATCACTTGCTTAGCCCGAGCTTCCTGAATGTGATAAGCTTGGTCGGCTTCGGCTCTGGCAGTGTCCTGCTCCTTCTTGAAGGACGCTACCTTCAGTTCCTTCTCTTTCTCAGCCTCGGCGATGTTCGTATCGCGCACCAGCTCGGCCTTCTGCCCAGCTTCCTCGGCCAGCGCTTTCTGGATCCGTGCATCCCGCTGGGCTTCGGCCTCAGCGATGTCGGCGTCCCGCTTAACCGCAGCGATCCGCGGCTTCCCAAGCGCCTCCAAATAACCGTGCTTATCCCGAACGTCCTTGATCGTGAACGAAACGATCTGCAGTCCCATTTTCTTCAGATCCCGGGCTGCGACGCTTTGCACTTCCTGAGCAAACTTGTCGCGGTTGCGATAGACTTCCTCAACGGTCATCGAGCCCAGGATGGAACGCAGATGGCCTTCCAGCACTTCCTGTGCCTCGCCCTTCAGCGATTCGATGGGTTTGCCCATAAATTGTTCGGCGGCTGTTGCGACGTCTTCGATCGAGCTGCCCACTTTAATGATGGCCACGCCGTCTGCAGATACCGGCACCCCTTGCTCGGTGTAGACCTCGGGCGTCATCACGTCAAGCTTATGGGATAGCAGCGACATAAACTCGGCTTTCTGAAAGATCGGCCAGATAAATGCCCCGCCGCCGCGCACGATTTTGATTTTGCGGCCGGATTGGTCGTCGGAAATGTTTTTGCTGCCTAGAAAAGACCCCGTCACAATCATCGCCTCATCGGGGCCCACCGTTTTGTATCTTGCCCAAAACGCCAGCCCAAGCACGACAATGACTGC
Organism: Paenibacillus sp. MB22_1; assembly: GCF_047200555.1. Classification (NCBI taxonomy): domain Bacteria; kingdom Bacillati; phylum Bacillota; class Bacilli; order Caryophanales; family Paenibacillaceae; genus Paenibacillus; species Paenibacillus sp. MB22_1. The sequence continues at coordinate 201,489 of NZ_JBLADV010000001.1, read as the reverse complement.
AATCACGATCACGGGGATCAGTAGGAAATCCGGAAAACTTTCGAACAATGACATCAGCTCCCTCTTCTTTAATTGGCATTACATCGGGTGGGGGTAAAGCTCGGAAACCTGGACGGTCCCGTCCTTCGCCGTCCCGATCACAACGACGGCTGTTCCGGCGGGAATCTCCTTCCGATCCCAGCTGGAGGCGATATGCAGCGAATTGCCGCCTACCTGCTCACCATCACTTCGCCATACCCTTGCGCCGGAATGGGCACGGTGACTTCGCCGATTTTACCGGGCAGCTCCGATTCAGAGAATCCCGTGGAATTTTCACTGTTCTCCATCGGTTTCACATAGGCGAAATACACGGTAGCAGACAGCAGGACGGCTGCAACTATCGCTAAAACCACTACAACAGCCGTGCCAAGCCCGGTGTATCGGTCCAGCAAAATACCGGCTCCGCCAAAGGACGTGATCGCCGATGCCGTGATGATCGGCTTGAGAAAATCCGCGGACAGGAAATCAAACACGCCATCCAGCCAGCTTCCGATCAAGTCACCAAGCACGGCGCTGATGACGGCAAACAAAGCACCGCCGACGAAACAACCCCAAAACAGCGCTTCCATCCCGTTCCTCCCTCTACCCAAAATATTGTTGGACTCTACAATTAAATACGTAAATTGGTGAAATATGTTTCAAAAAAAAAAAAAAACCGGCCTACGACGCCAAGTCGTGAGACCGGTTATTTTAAGTAGGGATCTATGAAGCGGGGATTTACAGCGACATGCGATAAATTTCGAGCACGTCCTGTTTATCCAACACGGCAAAATTGCCAAACGAACCAAAGCGGACCGCTTTATCGGCCATAACTTCCAGTTGACTGTCGTCAATGCCGTAATCCGCCAAGCGGCTTGGTGCGCCAATCGAGTTCCAGAATGACCGCAACGCTTCGATGCCCTCAAGCGCCACTGCCTCATCGCTCTTGCCGGCAGGATCGACATGGAAGACGTTGATCGCCAGACGCTTAAAGCGGGCGACATCCTGCTTCAGGTTATATTTCATCCAGTTCGGGAACAGGATGGCCAGGCCGCCGCCATGCGGAATATCGTAAACCGCCGACACAGCATGTTCGATGTTGTGAGTAGCCCAGTCCCCGGACAAGCCCATGTTCAGCACGCCGTTCAGCGCCAATGTGCCGCACAGCAGAATCGTTTCCCGGAGGTCGTAGTTTTCCAAATCCTGTACCAGCTTCGGTGCCGTTTCGATCACCGTCCGCAGCAGCCCTTCGCAGAACTCATCCTGCAGCGGAGTGTTTGGCGTTGGATGGAAATAATGCTCGAATACATGAGACATGATATCCACCATGCCGTACACCGTTTGGTCTTTCGGCAAGGAAACCGTGAACTGCGGATCAAGGATGGAGAATGCAGGATAAGCCAGCTTGCTGCTCCAACCCAGCTTCTCCTTAGTTTCTTCGTTGGAAATGACGGAGTTTCCGTTCATTTCGGAGCCAGTTGCGGCCATCGTAAGTACCGTTCCGAGCGGCAGGGCGGCTTTCGGTACGGCTTTGCGCTCTGCGAAATCCCACATATCCCCGTCGTATTTAGCCCCGACGGCAATCGCCTTCGAGCAGTCCAGCACGCTGCCGCCGCCGACGGCAAGAACCAGCTCGATGCCGTTGGATTTGCACAGCTCGACCCCGCGGTGCACCGTCGAAAGACGCGGGTTCGGCTCAACGCCCGCAAGCTCCGTCACTTCGGCGCCGATTTCCCGCAGAATGGCCGTCACTTGATCGTACAGCCCGCTGCGTTTAATGCTGCCGCCGCCGTAGACTAGCAGCACTTTTTTGCCGTAAGCCGGCACCTCGTTGCGAAGCGCCTCCAGCTGGCCTTTGCCGAAGATCAGCTTGGTTGGATTATGAAATACGAAATTGTCCATGCCGTAACTCCTCCTAAAATTTGGTTATGTAAATGGAGCGTTTCTACAATGCGCTGGTGCTATTTCTAGCCTCTTCGAACTCCCAAACTATTATACTTCTAACTGTAACAAAATAACAAACAGAAAAAGGGATCATCCCAAACCTTTATCGATTTGGAACGCCCCTTTACTTCTAATTCGGTTATGCCTTACCGTCTGCGGTAACCAATCGATTCAACAAAGCGTTCGAAAGCCTCACAGCCTTCGGGCGTCGCTTTAAATACGCCGGCATGTCCAAGGATCTCCGCGAACTTGCGGCCAACCTCATCACGCAGCAGCGCTTCGGCCTCTTCACGACCCAACGACATGCCAACGCGTGCAACCAGTTCCTTCACCCAGTCCGCATGCACGGCCAAGCGGGCATTCGGATCGGATACAGTTTGCTCATAGAGCGCCTTATCGCCGCTCAGAATGTCAGCAACCCCCGCCAGTTCTTCCTTCAGCCGGCCCGGAAGGATGGCTACGCCCATGACTTCAATCAGGCCGATGTTCTCCTTCTTGATGTGATGCATCTCGCGGTGCGGATGGAAAATCCCTTCGGGATGCTGTTCGTCCGTCCGGTTATTGCGCAGGACGATGTCCGCTTCATACCCGCCGTCCGCGCTGCGGCGAACGATCGGCGTTACCGTGTTATGCGGCACGGATTCCCCCTCCTGCTCGGAGAAGGCCAGGACGCCAACAGATGGGTCGCTGTATTGCTTCCATTTTTCGTACAGATGATCTACCGCTTCCAACACGGCTTCCCGCTCTTGGCCGTTCACCCGCAGCACAGACATCGGCCACTTCACCCTGCCGACGGTGACGCCGGCGAAGTCCGGATGGACGTAGACAGCTTCGACTGGAGCTTTTTCCAATGGAAACGTGTGGCGTCCCCCCTGGAAATGGTCGTGCGTCAGAATCGACCCGCCGACGATCGGCAGATCCGCGTTGGAGCCGATGAAGTAATGCGGGAACAACGTCGTGAATTCCAACAGCCGCTTAAACGTATCGCGGGTCAGCTTCATCGGAATGTGATCGTGGTGGAACACGATACAATGCTCGTTGTAATAGACGTAAGGCGAGTATTGGAAAAACCACGGCTCCCCGTTCAGCGTCAGTGGAATAACTCGCAAATTCTGGCGGGCTGGATGATTCAGTCGTCCGGCATAACCAACGTTCTCGCGGCACAACTGACATTTAGGGTACACCGGAGGCGGCAGCAGCTTCGCCATCGCGATTTCCTTCGGATTCTTCTCCGGTTTGGACAGGTTAATCGTGATTTCCATGTCTCCAAACGGCGTCGGCTGCTCCCAATAGATGTTCTGACGCACCCGGTCCATCCGGATGTAATTGCTGGCTACCGACAACTTATAGAAGGCGTCGGTCGCGGCGGCAATTCCCTGCTCGCTTTCCGTTTTGCGGAAGGCGGCGATTGTTTCCGACGGGCGCGGCATGAGCAAGCCCATGATTTTCGCATCCAGCAAATCGCGGTACGTAGCGGTATCTTCCGGAATCAAGCCGATCGTAAGCCCGTAATCGATCAAGATCTCAAGCGGCTCCTGCGGTCCGGTCAGCGCCTCCTTCGCCACTTCGCCGGTGTACAGCTCATCAAAGGAGAACAGCTCCAGGAGACGATTGCGCGAATAGTCCACGTCCCACCAATCGATCAGGCCCTGCTCGAGCGCATAATTCACTAGCCGTTCAATCGCATGAAGCGCGTCTTGACGACTTCTCTCTTCTACTCCCATCCCATAACACTCCCTTAGTCGTTATAACCGTTCGGATGGCTGTTATGCCATTGCCATGCGCTTTCAATGATGCCGGGCAGCTTGTTGCGAGTCGGATTCCAGCCCAGCACGCGGCGGGCTTTATCCGAGGAAGCGATGAGCACCGCCGGATCGCCGGCGCGGCGCGGGCTGATCGCGACCGGGAAGTCGCGGCCGGTGACCTGCTTCACGGTTTCGATCACTTCCTTGACCGAGAACCCTTGCCCGTTGCCAAGGTTAAATACGTCGCTCTCTCCGCCGCCCAGCAAATGATCCACCGCGCGCAGATGGGCATCGGCCAAATCACTCACGTGGATATAGTCGCGGACACAGGTACCGTCCGCCGTGTTGTAGTCATCGCCGAACACCTGGATGGACGGACGTTGTCCCAAGGCCGCTTGAATGATCAACGGGATCAAATGGCTTTCCGGGCGATGGTCCTCGCCGATTTTGCCGCTCTCATGGGCACCAGCCGCGTTGAAGTAACGCAGGGACACGTATTTGATCCCCAACACCTGATCGAACCAAGCCATCATCCGTTCCATCGTCAGCTTCGTTTCGCCATACACGTTCGTTGGCCGGGTCGGATCACTCTCTTCAATCGGCACTTTTTCCGGTTCGCCGTAGGTTGCCGCCGTGGAGGAGAACACGATCTTGCGCACATTCGCCTGATCCATCGCATCCAACAAGCAAAGCGTCCCGTACACGTTATTGTCAAAATATTTGACCGGATCCTTCATACTCTCCCCAACCAGAGAGTTCGCGGCAAAATGGATGACCGCTTCGATCTCGTTCTCGGCAAACAACTTGGCCAACAGCGCCTTATCGCGCAGATCTCCTTCATACAGCTTACCGCCGAGCAACGCCTCGCGATGTCCGGTCTGCAGGTTGTCGATCACGACGACCTCTCTTCCTTGCTCCAGCAGCGCCGCTACTGTATGCGAGCCGATATAACCGGCTCCCCCCGTAACCAGTATCGCCATGATGATTACTCCCCTTTCATCTCATGTACGCCGTCGCCTACGCCGCACACGTAAAATTCGCCTTCCAGCCCTGTCCGTTCCTTATAAGACCGACCAACCTCGGACACGAACCGCTCTACCGAATCCTCATGCACCAGCGATACTGTACAGCCGCCAAATCCGGCCCCGGTCATCCGGGCGCCCAATGTGCCTTCGATCTTCCGTGCTTCCTCAACCATCACGTCCAGCTCCAGGCAGCTCACCTCGTACAAGTCACGCAAAGAATCATGGGAGGCGTTCATCAGCTCGCCAAAAGCCTTCAAATCGTTGGCGCTCAGCGCATCCACCGATTTCAGCACGCGCGCGTTCTCTTCCACCACGTGTTTGGCCCGTTTATACAGCACTTCGTTCGTAAAATCTCCCCGCCACTGCTCCAACTGCTCCGGCTTCAGGTGGGCCAAGAACTCCAAGCCCGGCTCGCGTTTTTGCAAAATCTCCAGCGCAGCATCACATTCCGAACGCCGTTCGTTGTATTTGGAATCGACCAGCCCGCGGCGTTTCTTCGTATTGCCAATGACCAGCTTATACGCGCCTGTCCGGAACGGGACCAGCTTGTATTCCAAGGTGTCGCACATCAGCAGGATCGCATGGTCCTTGGCCCCGTTCGCCACCGCGAACTGGTCCATAATGCCGCTGTTTACGCCGACATATTGATTCTCAGCCCGCTGAGACAACCGGGCGATTTCCACCTTGTCGAGCTCCTTCCCTTCCATGCTCACGAACGCCAAGGCCGTTACCACTTCAATCGATGCGGAGGAGGACAAGCCCGCACCGTTCGGAATTTCGCCATGGAACAGCAGGTCATACCCGCTCGTAAGCGAGATGCCCAGCTTCTTCAGCTCCACGTAAACGCCGATCGGATAGTCGATCCATTCACCGGTTTTGCTTGTGCCGAGCTCTTCCAGTGCCAGCTCTGCCGTGTAAGGCAGGTTGCTGGAAGCAAAGGCGACTTTGCCGTCAGCGCGCTTGCGGATCGCCAGCGTCGTCCCAAATTCCAACGCCGCCGGGAACACATACCCCCCGTTGTAGTCGATATGCTCACCGATCAAGTTCACCCGTCCTGGGGCGTTAAATACGCGAATCGGCTCAGCGCTTTCCCCATATTTGAATATAAACAATTGTTCCATTTCCTGCTTTTTCATCAACGTACACCCCATCGTCATGAAATCTTTGATTCTTGTACCCAGTATAATGAAATCGCTTTGCTTTGATAATGCAACTTTGCGAGAACAATATAGATAAATGTGACTTTTCGGAGTAAAATGGGAGCGAAGTCTTATGGGGCATTATCCGTCCCCCTGGTCAAAGGAGACTATCCCATGTTCAAAGAAACCTATAGCGCGGCCGCCAACCCGGATTTGATCGAGACAGATGAGCTGCATGTTCTGTTCGCCGGCGAAAGTCAGACCCTTCCCGATCACCGGCTGGGCCCGAAAATTTATGATTATTTCCTTCTGCATTTCGTAGAGCAAGGCAAGGGCACGTTCCGGACCGAATCCGCCTCCTATGAGCTGAGCGAAGGGGATGGCTTCCTGATTCTCCCCGATCAGCTCGTCAGTTATGCTTCCGATGTGGCCGAGCCTTGGCGTTATCGTTGGATCGCCTTCACCGGAGTTAAGGCGGCGGAGCTCGTGAAGCGAGTCGGCTTCACCCCGCAGCAGCCGGTGTTCCGGCAAGGCGGGAACAGCCCGATCCCTGCCATGCTCAGCAGCGTGTTACAAGCATTCCAAACGAAAAAAAACAGCTCCCATCTGCTGTCGCTGGGGCTGCTTCATCAAATTATGGCCGAAGCTCAAGAGACGCTTGGCATGGCCTCCGCGCTGCCGTCGGGCGAATCGGGCGTTCAGCGGATCGTGAAGCAAATGATTCATTATATGGCCAGCCAATACGCGCATCCGGTCTCCATCGAACAGATGTGCGCATCCTTGGGCTATAATCGAGCTTATCTTTCGCGGATTTTCAAAAAAGAAACGGGCTTCACCCCCGTCACCTACCTGCTGAAGTTGAGAATCGATAAGTCCCGCCAACTGCTGCGCGAACGTCCCGAGCTGTCGATCGAGCAAATCGCCGCTTCTGTCGGCCTTACCGATCCGCTCTACTTCTCACGGCAGTTCCGCCGGTTTCACAACGAATCACCAAGCGAATATCGCCGGGCGGTCACCCGGAATCCCGCGAAGGAGTGAGTCTACGCAAAATTCGCGAGCCTCGTCTCACTCCGCCAAGTCCAGCTTCCGGGAAACGGCCCCCAGCACCTCGCCAATCGGCTCGGTGATCAAGAGGTCAGCCCGGTTATCATACGCGGTGGACGAGACGTTGATCAGCACCGTCCGTTCGCCGCGGAAATAGGTGACCAGATGAGCTGCGGGCTGCACCGTCAGCGAGGTTCCGCCGATCACCAGCAGGTCAGCGCCGGCGATCGCCGTTACCGTGTCCTGGATCACCTGCTCATCCAGGTTCTCCCCATACAGTACCACATCCGGCTTGATGATGCCGCCGCAGCTGCAGCGCGGCACGACGTCTTCGCTGTCCATGACGTCCTTTAACGTATAGGTACGGCCGCATTCCATGCAGGTGTTGCGGTGCACCGATCCGTGCAGCTCCAGCACGCGGCGGCTGCCCGCCTGTTGATGGAGCCCGTCGATATTTTGCGTCACCACGTCGCTTAGCTTCCCTGCTCGCTCCAACTCAGCCAAGCAGCGGTGCGCGGCGTTGGGCTGCGCCTCCGGATGGAGCATTTTCGTCTTATAGAAATCGAAAAATACGTCCGGATGCCGATCGAAGAACCTCCGGCTCAAAATCTCCTCCGGCGCATAAGGCGACGCGTTCTCTATCTGATAGATGCCTGCCGCCGAACGGAAGTCAGGGATTCCGCTTTCGGTAGATACCCCGGCCCCTCCAAAAAATACAATGTTTGAACTCTCCTCAATCCATGCTGCCAACGTGTCGATCTCTTTGCTCATCCGCTCGAACCTCCTATGGATGTATCGTCAACTCGCGATAATTGGATATAATAACGTCCGCGTCCCGCAAATAAACTGCTTCCTGGGCCTCTTCACCGTACTCCTCCGACACGCCAATGGTCATCACGACGCCTGCACGCTTTCCCATTTGCATATCGGCGTTGCTGTCGCCAATGACCACCGCTTCGCTTGGCGGTAGCCCCAGTTCACGGCAGGCGAGCAGCGCCATGTCCGGCCCCGGCTTGCCCCGGGCAACGCGATCCCGGCCAACCACGCTGGCGAACGCATCCCGGATGCCAAGCCATTCCAGATGCTCCAGCGCCTCCGAGGTTGAGTCGGAGGTGACGACCGCCAGCTTCACACCCGCCTCATGGCAACTCTGGACAAAATCGCGCAGCCCGGGCAAAGGCACCGCTTCCCGCCGCCGCTTGAGCTCCGCCATCGCCGTTGCATTTAATTCGCGAACAACGGTTGTCGCTTCGTTCCAAGGCAGCCCTGCGGCATATAACGTCGATGCCAGTAGCGCAATGATCTCTTCTTCCGTCCCCATCGCAATCGGACCGGTTTTGTCGTAACCGATCACCCGGTTTCGCTCATCCGTTTGAAGGCCTAGCAGCGCGGATTTGTTGAACCCGCCAGGCGAGCCCAACTCAGCCAGCTTCCGCTCCATCAGATCGGTTAAGACCGCGGCCCAGCTGCCCCATAGCCCCATAAAATTCAACAGCGTTCCATCTTTATCAAACAAAATGGCCTTGCAAGCTGCTTTCTGCCCGCGCACTTCGATCGTGGCCATCCTCGCTCCCCCTTCCCTACATTGTCCTTATTATACCATTTTCACAGGTGTGGGCTGCGGCGGCTCCTAAGTTCATCTCATTACTTCCTAATTATTTAATAGGTATCTTTTGGCGAATCCTTAAAATTTTAGATAAATCCGTTTCAACATGGAAATCCGTGGTAAATAAAACATACGTACTCCAAAATAAAATCCAAGGAGGGATTCGATGGCACGAAGCCAAAGCAAGATGACCCGGGAAGAAGCAGGACGTCTGGGAGGACTGGCCACGGCCAAAAACCACGGCAAAGCCTTTTATAAGCAAATCGGGCAAAAAGGCGGCGAAGCGACCTCGAAAACCCACAACCGCGAATTTTATCAGGAAATCGGCCAGAAGGGCGGCGAGGCGACATCCCAGAAGCATGATAAAGGCTTTTACCGGGAAATCGGCCGTAAAGGCGGGATCGCCCGCAGTAAACCCGGAATCGAAGCGTAAGTCTTAAGAAATCTCCGGAACCCCCGGAGATTTTCTTTGTTTTTTATAGACCCGATCCACACCATTCCACATGCTTTTTCCTGTGATCGATAGGTAGAAAATCATAACCACTTATGATAGACTTTAGAGAAAACCTTTAGCGGTGTAAAGCTCCAAAACTATAATGAATCATGGGAGGATCGGAGATCATGCCAGCCAAGAAAATGCGTTCTGATATGATCAAAAAAGGCTTCGACCGCGCGCCGCACCGCAGCTTGCTGCGTGCTGCAGGCGTGAAGGAAGAAGATTTCGGCAAACCGTTTATCGCGGTCTGCAACTCTTATATCGATATCGTGCCTGGACATGTGCACTTACAAGAGTTCGGTAAAATCGTTAAGGAAGCGATCCGCGAAGCGGGCGGCGTTCCGTTTGAATTCAATACCATTGGTGTAGACGACGGGATCGCGATGGGACACATTGGGATGCGTTATTCCCTGCCAAGCCGGGAAATCATCGCCGACTCGCTCGAGACTGTAGTTTCCGCGCACTGGTTCGACGGGATGGTTTGCATTCCGAACTGCGACAAAATCACGCCAGGGATGATGATGGGCGCCTTGCGCGTCAATATCCCAACCGTCTTTGTCAGCGGCGGTCCAATGAAAGCCGGCGTCGACAGCAAAGGACGCAGATTGTCCTTGACCTCCGTCTTTGAAGGCGTTGGCGCCCACCAAGCCGGACAAATCAGCGACAAGGACTTGCTCGAACTGGAACAATACGGCTGTCCGACCTGCGGTTCGTGTTCCGGTATGTTCACGGCCAACTCGATGAACTGCCTCGCTGAAGCGCTGGGCTTGGCGCTGCCGGGGAACGGCACCATCCTCGCTGTCGCCGAAGAGCGCCGCGAATTCGTCCGGAAGTCTGCGCAGCAGCTGATGAAGCTGATCGAGCTTGATCTGAAACCGCGCGACATCGTGACGAAGGAATCGATCGACAACGCTTTTGCGCTGGATATGGCTATGGGCGGCTCCACGAACACCGTCCTGCATACGCTGGCTTTGGCCCAAGAAGCAGGAATCGATTACCCGCTGGAACGGATCAATGAAGTGGCCAACCGCGTGCCGCATATTGCAAAGCTGGCTCCGGCGTCCGATATCTTTATCGAAGACGTGCATCGGGCTGGCGGCGTCAGCGCCGTGCTCAACGAGCTGCTGAAGAAGCCGGGAGCCATCTACGGCGATCAAATCACCGTTACCGGCAAAACGCTCGCCGAGAACGTCGCCGGATGCGAAATCCTCGACCACAACGTCATCCGTCCGATCGACAATCCGCATTCCGAGAAAGGCGGACTTGCTATCCTGTATGGTAACCTGGCGCCGGAAGGCTCAGTCATCAAGGTGGGAGCTGTTGACCCTTCGGTTGGCGGATATCATAAAGGCCCGGCGATCTGCTTCGACTCGCAGGAAGAAGCGCTCGAAGGGATCGCGAACGGTAAAGTCAAAGAGGGTTGCGTTGTTGTCATCCGCTATGAAGGACCAAAGGGCGGTCCAGGCATGCCTGAAATGCTGGCTCCAACGTCGCAGATCGTCGGCATGGGTCTGGGCGCGAAGGTCGGTCTGATCACCGACGGACGCTTCTCCGGCGCTTCCCGCGGAATCAGCATCGGTCATATCTCTCCTGAGGCTGCTGAAGGCGGCCCAATCGCTTTCGTTGAAGACGGCGACATCATCGAGCTGGACTTGAATAACCGCAAAATCGAGCTGCATGTCAGCGATGAAGAGCTCGCGCGCCGCAAAGCCAATTGGAAAGGCTTTGAGCCGAAGGTCAAAACCGGTTATCTGGCCCGTTATTCCAAACTGGTCACCAACGCCAGCTCCGGCGGCGTGATGAAAATTTAATTTAGCTTAACTCAAAAGGCCGTACCCGGATCATTTTAGATTCGGGTACGGCCTTTTCTTTTAGAGTTAACAAAAATAATGGATAAGAGCGATTAACGCGTAGGCAAGGATACGCTAAGCAAAGACTCCTCTTCCACGGCCTCCGGCTTCTCATCCACCGTATGGCTGCTGCGATGCGAGCCGTTCTCGGCGAACCGCTCCAACAGCACATCCATCGGCATCACGATCATCTTCGGTACCAGCTCCTGAGGTTGCTCTTTTAATCTTGAGGTACCGGCAGGGTGAATAACACTCATTAATAATTTCAAATAGATTTTCGTCGAGCTGGCAAACCAGCCCTTCGGTAAATCCTTAATTATAAACCCAAATTGCTCCGGACCCCGGTTAATCATGCTGACGCCATACAGCGCCTTAACGTCTTTTAACTCAGGATGCTCGATCACATATTTGGCAAAAAGGGGTAGTGTCTTCTCCATTTTGCGGATCATTTGAATCGCCAAATGCACGCTTGTTCTGGAGCGAGCCCCATACTCAAACAATTTTTTGTTGTCAAAATGAAGCTCCATCACTTGATCTCCAGATTCCAATGTCTTCCCATTGTTCATCGCCACCGGCTCTCCATGATAGGATCGGACTCGGAAATGAAGGAAAGGATCCTCCGGTTCGGGAGCTTTCAATTGAAAAAGGATGTGGAAGATCTTCTCCCAAACGAGCCATAAGGCTACGATACATCGCTTAAACCAGGTAATCTTCACTGGCGTTCTCCCCTTCGGCGTTGCAGTTTCAACCCGTTTGCCTTGAAGCTTGGCCTCTTCCGTCGCCTGAATCAATTCATCAATGCGGATGCTTCGCAATCCGCGGCGATCCGCTTCCGTCAGCACGCGCTCGAGCGCGATCAGCATTTCCGCCGGCGCTCCGGTATTCGCACCTAGTGTGGCACCACAGTCGTGCAGGAGAAAGACCTCACCGCCCCGCAGCTTCTTCAGCATACGCTCCGTTAACCGGTCAGCGCCGACCTTGACCCGCCAATCGCCGAACATAGCCGACCACAGCACGATCTGTGTATTGCCGCGGTTCGCAAAATCAAACAAGTTGACAATGCCCCACGGCGGACGATAGTAATGAGAATTGAAGCCCGTCACGTCATGGATGATCTGATTCGTCTTCTGAATCTGCTTCTTGACGGCCGCCGGCCCCATGAGCCAATTGGTTTTGTGCACATAGTTGTGCGACCCTATCAAATGGCCTTCCTCATGAATCCGTTTAATCAATTCGGGGTGTCTCTCCGCATTGGAACCAACGAGGAAAAACGTTGCTTTCGCTCCGTGGCGCTTGAGCAGATCAAGCAATTGTGGAGTATATTTCGGATCGGGACCATCGTCGAACGTTAGCGCAAACGCCTTCTCGCTGATCCCGCGCTTAAATACGCGAAAACCGAAAATCCGAGTGATCAATCCGGGTATAAAAGCGTACAGCGTAGAGATATAAAATAACCATAGCAGCAAAGTCTCCATATGCTTTCCCCACTTTTCTATGATCAATGACTTTGGCATGCTCCGTGAAAAGCATAGCATCTACACTATTTTATCACAGACATCTTCAGTTTAGGCGCATTTTTTTGGGGAAGGCATAGGAAATCGGTCAACCTTCCGCAGCCAGTAAATCCATTGTTCGCCGGAACAATTCGGCGGCCAGATGCTTGGATCCTTCCGGCTGGTTTTGAACGAGGACGGCGACAGCATACTTGGGGTGATGGGTCGGTCCGTAACCGATAAACCATTGATGATTCAGCTGCTTATGATTCTTTACAACCTCAGCTGTTCCCGATTTTCCAGCCAACGGCCATTTGGCTTTCTGCAAAGTTCGCCCGGTGCCGTCTGTGACAACCAGCCTCATCATGGACAACAGCCGTTGTGCTGTTTGCGGAGTAATTTGTCCAGCGGAGGAGGGCGAAGCTTGAACCGGCAATGCGGAGAGCAGCGAACCTTCCTTATAACGGATCTCGCTGACTAAGCGGGGCGCCATAACCTGTCCGCCGTGGAGCAAAGTAACAACCAGATTGGCCGCTTGCAGTGGAGAGACAAGCACGTCCCGCTGACCAATCGCTGTCTGTGCCCGCACCCCGCCGTCCGCCGCCGCCAGATTGCTAAAGACCGCCCCGGCTTCTTCTTGATCCAGCGGCCGCAAGGAATCCCCTCCAAGGAAGGACGGATCGTGCCAGCCCACGGTGCGCCCCAGCCCCAGCTTGGCGGCTGTCCGGGCAATCGTCTCCGCACTCAGCCGTTCTCCCAGTGTGGCGAATACCACGTTACACGACCTCGCAAAGCCTTCCTCCAGCGTAAGGCTTCCATGTCCGCCTTCCTTCCAGCATGACAAGCCGTATTTTCCGTAATGCCCGCTGCAGTGGAACATCTCCCCGGGAAATGTCACCTGCTCCTCCAGCGCAGCCGCCGCAATCACCGCCTTAAAAATCGAACCCGGCACACTGGCCTTAACCGCCTTATTACTCCAGTTCTCTGCTGCCGGATCAACGTGATGCGGATCGTAGAAAGGCAGCGATACCATCGAGACGATATCGGCGGTTTTGGCGTCCAGCACGACCACTGCTCCATCCGTCACTTTCATCTCATCCGCTAACCGCTCGATTTTTTGTTGGAGGGTGTCATCAACTGTCGTTTGGATTTGCAGCGGATAGTATCGGCTAGCCTCCGCATTCACCCGCGTCCCCATCCCAACTAGCGGATCCTTGCGGCCATCAACCGTGTAGGCCGCTCTGACGCTGCCGATTCCGCGGAGCATGTTATCCAGCGTTTTCTCCAACCCCGAAGCTCCAACCTGCAGCGTTAACGCGAAGTCCGGTTGGTGCTTATCTTCTCGCAACTTACGGATGACGTCCGGCCGTTGCGTCACGAAGCCAAGCCATTGATTCCCCCGTTCGCCCGGCCCGTAACGCGTCATATACGGCAGCACCTCCAGCCCTTCCAAATGAGGCAAAGAACGGGCTATCACTTCGCTGAGCCGAAGCGGTTCCCCCGGCTCCCCGCCAGGCTTGGGCCAGACGTAAGGGCGCTCCAACTGTTCCCATTTCCTTTGGAGTTCGGGAATCGTTGTCCCCAATACGGCCGCCAATCCGGTAAGCTGATCTGCTGCGGGCAACTTGCGGACAGGGAACAGAATTGGTGTCCAACCGACTTCGCCCGTCAGCGCCTTTCCGTTGCGATCAACAAGTTGACCTCGCCCCGGATCCAACTCAATACTCTCTTCCCGTTGCCGGACGGCGAGTTCATTGATTGTCTTGCCGCTTACGGTCACCGCCTTAAACGCTGAAGCCATCTGAATCCAAGCGATCCGCAGCGCAAATAGTCCCAGCACCGCCGCAAAGGAAAGTAACAGATAAAATATCCGTTTTTTGCGCAATAACGACATCGTTCGCCCTCCATTCTGTTCCCATTATTTCCTGGGAAAAGTCGGGCTAAACAAACACCAAGCTATCTTGATCCCCTGCAAAGTAAAAGCCCGGCTGCACCTGCATCGCAGATGAGCCGGGCTTCTCCCCGCCCCCGGAACCCTCGGGGATGGGCCAAGCTTTGATTTCCGTCGCTTAAGCCTGCTATCTATACGGTGAATTTCGACAACGACTCTTTCAAGCCAGCCGACACATTCTCCAGTTTGTTTGACAGCTGTACCAGTTGATCGCCGACCGTTTGCTGTTCGCTGGAGAGCGATGCAACCTCTTCGGACGTGGCGGACGATTGCTGTGCGACGGCACTGACGTTGCTCATCGCTTCCGACAAGACCGCTTGCGATTCGTTTAGCTGGTCGATGGAAGCCGTTACGGAATCCAGGTGACGCACGAAGCCTTCCATTTGTTGCTGCACCGATACGAAAATTTGGTTGGTTTCCTGTACCGATGCGATTTGCTCTTGGAAGATTGGGCTCGCCTCGGACAAGGTCTTCACCGTTTCATTCATCTCTTTCTGAATCGTATCTGTGATTTCGCCGACCATGGTGATCGACTGACGCGACTGATCGGCCAGTTGGCGAATTTCGTCGGCAACGACCATAAATCCGCGGCCGGCTGCCCCTGCGCGAGCTGCTTCGATCGTTGCATTCAGCGACAGGATGTTCGTTTGCTGCGTAATGTTCTGCATGACATCCAGCACTTTCATGACGGAGCCGGTACTTGCTTTCAGCGAGTCGACCTTGGCGGTCAGCGCGTTGATCATTTCGACCGTCATATTGGTTTTCTCCATCAATCCATTCAAGTACTGCGTCCCTTGCTGACTGGACTTCTCCACCTGACGAGCCGAAATTTCCATCTCTTTGTTCGATTGAACAACGAGTTCCATTTGCCGGGAAATATTTTCGGTCAGCTCGTTACCGCGTTCCGCTTCGTTCGCCAGGCTGGTTGCGCCGTTCGCAATTTCTTCTGTCGCCACGGCGATTTCTTTCGCAGACAACGCTGTTTTGTTAGAAGCTTGCGTCAATTCAGCAGCGGTATCCAACACATCCTGTGCAGAGTTGTTCGTTTGCTTCACCAGGGCCGTAATGTTCTCCATCATCTCGTTAAAGCTTACCGCCAACTGACCAATTTCGTCCTTCGATTTCATGTTCATCCGCACATTCAGATTCCCTTTGGAGCCTTCCTCCATCAGGTTTCTCAGCTTGCCAAGCGGATAAGCGATCATCCGAACCATCCAAACCCCGATCAGAACGGCAATGATGGCCACTACGATCAAGGAGAAGATCGTAAACATCAGAATACGGTTTGCACTCTTCGTCAGCTCTGCCGTATCAACGGTACCAACTAATTTCCAACCGGATGATTGGGTGCTATAGGAAGCGAGGACGGAGTTGCCGTTCGCATCCTTCGTCACGAATGTACCCGAAGCATCCGTAGCTTTGGTCATATCAAATTCGGTTGGGTTCCCTTGATCCCCTTCGAAAGATGAACCTACCACGACGTTATCTTGAGTTACCATTTGCAGCTTGGAGTTATTCCCCAGCTTAACCTCTTTCAAATAGCCGTCCAGGATTTCCAGGTTGATATCGGCAATCAGAATAAAGCGTTTCATGCTGTTGACGCTTTGTACCGAGCGAGCTAAGCGGAAGACTTCCGTCCCCTTGCCTTTCGACGGCACTTGCATCCACAACGTTTTCGTTGATCCGGCCAAATCTTTGAACCAGGCTTCTTCGCGTACGGTATCCAGGAACGTCACATCGGCGCTGCCCGAAGTGACGTCGTCCACAATGTTGTCAGCCGACAACATGTAAACGGCGGAAACCCCCTTCGTGGAGAAGGTCAACGTATTCAGACGTGTTCTCATTTTGTTGGTTGCCGTAAACTTGTCATAATCCGAAATGTTCGCGAGTGAAGCATCCATAATGGCATTTTGCATCTCATCGTCCAGGAACATTTGCTGCAGATTTTCCTCATACTTCTGCATCACGATATCCAACTTCTGCGAGGTTTGAACGATGGTCTGCAGGTTGGCTTGCTTTGCATTGTCTTGAATGGTTCCCTTCGCCATTTGGGAGGACATAATCCCGATTGTCAGGACGAAGAACATGATTGCGATAAAGAAGATCAAGAACAGCCGTACACCCACTGCTTTCGCCGGGTTGAACTGTTTCGGCAGCTTGTCCAGCAATTTAGCCAGTGCAGCTTTGGTATTGGCCGCTGCTTTTCCTCCTGGCTGAACCGCCTTGGATTTTCGTTCTCCCTTTTGTTTCTTTTCCTTCTTCTTGCTGTTGGTTTCTTGGTCCTCGTTCTTCGGAACCAAACTCATGTTGATCACCCACCACTCATAATAGTTGCAGACCCCAGTTTTTAGGCTTGAGGTCATACATAATGCTGTTGGTTTCTCACATTTCTCGTCAGTTACTCAAAATATTCGACAATTCCTGACGTTCTCCTCTTTAATATCGGTTTCATATGTGGTGGATTTTAAATAATATTGACAAAAGTCACAAAAAAGGGCCTTTCGTCCTAGAAACGAACAGGCCCCAAAGCATATTGATTTTTTCATTACTTTCTTTTACGCATCATATCAAAGTAGGATACCGGGTGGTCCACCTTCATTTTAATCCGTTGCAACGGATGGCGGGCGGCATCCAGTTCATTGCCTTCTTCGTCGTAGATGGTCCCGACCTTCTGCTTAAAGAACGTCCCGTTTGGACCAAAGAATTCGACTTCTTGTCCCGGTTTGAAATGGTTCCGCTGCTGGATCGTGGCCATGCCCGTCGCTTCGTCATACGCCATCACCAGTCCGGCAAAATCGTAAGGCGCTGCCTTCTCTTCCGGCTCATAAATATGATCCTCATGATCCGGTGTATCGTAGAAGAACCCGGTATTCAGCGGCCGGTTCGCCGCTTTGTTGATTTCTTCGATCCACTCCGGCTTCAAGACGTAATTGTCCGGATCGGCCATATATGCATCAATCGCTTGGCGATAGACATTCACCACGGTCGCGACATAGTGGATGGACTTCATCCGTCCTTCAATTTTGAAACTGTCGACCCCGACGTCAATGAGATCAGGAATATGCTCAATCATGCACAAGTCCTTCGATCCCATCGTGAAGGCATGATCGTTCTCCTCGAACATCGGCAGCTGAGTTACGCCCAGACGGAATTTTTCCAATACTCGGTTATCCCGGGCTTCTTCCTCAGAAATCCATTCGCCATCCGCACGGGCGTCCGTGAACAGGTCGTATTTCCAACGGCAGGATTGGCAGCAACCCCCACGGTTGGAGTCACGGTCGGTAAAATGGTTGGACAACACGCAGCGTCCCGAGTACGAGGAGCACATCGCGCCATGAATAAACGCCTCGATCTCGATGTCGACATGACGTTTAATTTCCTCGATTTCCTCAAGGCTGGTCTCCCGTCCCAGTACGACCCGCGGCAAGCCTTGGTCTTTCCAGAATTGTACCGCTTGCCAGTTCACCGTCGATTGCTGAGTACTCAGGTGAACCTCCAGTTCGGGGACGACCCGCTTCGCGGTCTCTATGATCACCGGGTCGGCGACGATAATGGCAGCGATGCCTACCTCGTATAAATTACGCAAATACTCCTCGATGCCCTCCAGATCCTCATTATGGGCATAAATATTCGTGGCGACAAACACCTTGGCGCCGTACTTCTTGGCAAATTCCACGCCTTCCCGCATTTCTTCAAAGCTGAAATTATCTGCATTGGAACGAAGGCCGTATTGTTGTCCCCCGATATACACGGCATCGGCGCCGTAATGGACAGCGAATTTCAGCTTCTCAAGATTGCCTGCCGGGGCAAGCAGCTCGGGTTTCGCCAGCCGATAACGTTTTCCCGTATATTTCGGGATATGCTTCTCCGCAGTTTGCATCTTCGTTCACCTCTCATCATTTTTTGGGTTTTTAAATTTAAAATATAGGTCAAAAAAGTCGGCTTTTCAGCACCCAACTTCCTCTTAATAGACCTGTTCCTTATAAAAGAAGCCGAAGGTCAGCTCCCGCTCCGGATCTTGAATCTCGCGAATGGCCTCAAGCCAGTTCTCATCGAGCTCATAGCCGTCCGGATCGCGGAAATAAGCTTCGATGGCTTGGCGATACGAAGCAATGACCACTTCGTTATAGGATGCCGGCTTCAGCAGCGTCTCGATTTTGAAGCTGTCCACGCCAGCCGCCATCAGCAGGTGCAAATCCTCCAAGATACAAATATCGTCCGAACTCATAATATGCGTTCCGTTGATATCCTCGAAGATCGGGAACTTCTCGTCCGGCCGTTCGGCCTCGATCAGGAACAGCCCACGGCTCATCCCCAGGTTGCTGTCCGGATCAACCGGCCGCCCTTGAGACACCATGTAGCTGTGCACCAAGCGCCGCTTCGAGTGATAAATATTGGTCATTCCATGCACCTGAACCTCTGCTTCGATGTTCAGCTTCGGAGGCATTGCAGTGATCTCGTCCATATTCAGCTCACGAGCGAGCACAACTCGGGAAGCTCCCTTCGTGCCCCAGTAATTGGCCGTGGCATAGTTGGTGGAGGTCATCTCCGCGTTCCAATGCAGCTTCAGCTGAGGCGCAACCGTGCGCACCGTTTGAAGCACGGCCGGGTCACCGAATTCAACGGCGTCTACGCCGCACTCCGCCAACTGCTTCACATATTCGGGCAAACCCTCCAGCATGTCATTGGTCATCAGGTTGTTCAGGCTAACATAAATTTTAGCTCCGTACTGGCGCGCTACCTGAACCGCTTCAGCGATGTCTTGGGGCGTCATATCGCCAGGGAGACGCATTCCGTAGCGGGCTTCGCCAACCAGCGCCGCGTCAGCCCCTGCCGCAAAGTAGCGCTTCAGTTCTTCCAGCGAACCGGCAGGAACTAACAATTCCGGTTTTTTACTCATGTTGATACTACCACCTTTAAAAGGTTGTTCAAAACGTTATCTACATTTTGAACTTCCACCTTATTCATTGATTGGCCATCGCCTTGCTTGTTTCGATGTTCTTTAAGTGCTCCTTGTAAGTCTTGGCGAACAGGTGCTCCCCGCTGCCGTCTTTTTTCGTCACATAAAATAGATAGTCCGAGGATTTCGGCTCAAGCGCCGCTTCGATCGATTTGAGGCTAGGCGCAGCGATCGGCCCCGGAGGCAGCCCTTCATACAAATAGGTATTGTAGGGGCTGTCCACGCTTCGTAAATCCGAATTGAGCAAGCGCTCCTTGGGTTTATCCAGCACATACTGCACCGTGGCGTCAATTTCCAGCTTCATGCCGTCCTTTAGCCGATTATAGATGACTCCGGCCACCAATGGCCGTTCAGCATCAACAACCACTTCTCGCTCTACCAGCGAAGCTATCGTCATCAGCTCACTTAACGTAAGGCCGCGAGCCTGCAGCTTTTGTTCAAAATCGGGGATTTTACCGAGCCGGGTACGGGTTTCCTGCAGCATCCGAGCGATGATGTCCTGCTCGTTGCTGCCTTTTTTC
Organism: Paenibacillus sp. MB22_1; assembly: GCF_047200555.1. Taxonomy (NCBI): domain Bacteria; kingdom Bacillati; phylum Bacillota; class Bacilli; order Caryophanales; family Paenibacillaceae; genus Paenibacillus; species Paenibacillus sp. MB22_1. The sequence goes on along the minus strand of NZ_JBLADV010000001.1, from coordinate 181,697 downwards.
AGCTCATAGGTTTCCGGGAACAAATACCCTTCCAACCGGTACGTCAACCGCTCGTCCGTCGGGATTTGCGATAACAGCTCATCGTGAAGACCCGCTGCATCCTTCGCCAGCTGCAAGAACGCGGCTTGATCAACCAAGCCTTCCTCCGCCAGCTTGTCAGCCATTTGTTTGACCGTGAAGCCCTCGGGAATCGTAAACCGGATCATCTCGGCCTTAACCACGTCGCCGCTGTTCAGCTTGGCGATGATCTCGTCATACGTCATGCCCGGCTGCATCTCATAGACCCCGGCCTGAAACCGGCTGCCTTCCGACTTCCATTTTAAATACGAAACGAACAAAAAGGAATTTTTAATTAGTCCCTGGTTTTCCAGCAACTTTGCGATGTCGGCCGTTCCCGTTCCCGGTTCGATCGTAATCTTGACTGGCTGTTCCTTCGCTTCAACCGGGAGCATGCTTGTGTACACATAAAATCCGGCCGCCCCTGCTCCGATGATCACGATCAGCAGCAGAACAGCCAGCCATTTCAGCGCTTTCCTCAAACCGCCTTCCCCCTTAACAGCCAAAAAGAGCGGAAATCTCCCGCTCTTCCCGGACTGATCTATCGTGCTCTTGCAATGCCTTCCCGTTACTCCGGAAAGGTCAATTCATCGTACAGCTCGGATACGTTCTCCCATTCCTCGTCGTCATCAATCGTGACCAGTTCCAGCTTATCGCCGCTCGTCACGATCTTGAAAATCTCCGGCTCTTCATCCTTGGACGCGTCCTCCGGCAATAATACCGCGTAGGCCGCTCCGGCGACGTCAAACTCCTCAACGACTTGATAATAGGAGACATTGCCGGATTCGTCTTCAAGTTCCACGACTGGGCCAAATGTGTCGCGAACCCGCGACGTCATTACTGCTTGGTCTGCTGTAAATTCAGTCATTGCCATCTTCTCCATCAAACTCGTCGATAAGCGTATTAAAGGTCTCCTCAACGATTTCCCATTCTTCGTCGCTTTCGATCGTGTACAGCTTCAGGTCATCGCCGTCTTCCTCGTAACGGAACGCGTATACCTCTTCGCTCTCTTCATCTTCATTCCCATCGGAATCCAAAGGAACGACCATCATATACTTGGCGTCCGAACCGTCGACTTCGAATTTCATAATCACTTCGAACTCTTCTTCATTGCCCTCTTCATCGGGGATATAAATAATTTCCGGTTCTTCTTCATTTCCGATACGATCTTTAGACATACGCGATCACCCTCACTTTATACTCTTAGAGTCCAAATAATTTTGCAAAATCAAGCTGGCGGCCATCTTGTCGACGACACCTTTGCGTTTCTTCCGGCTGACATCCGCATCCAGCAGCGTACGCTGCGCAGAAACGGTGGTCAGCCGTTCATCCCAGAGATGCACGGGCAGATTCAGCTTAGCCCGCAGATCCTCGGCAAACGCCATGCATATTTCTCCACGGGGACCAATCGTACCGTTCATATTCTTGGGCAAACCCACAACGATCTCTTCCACCTCGTGCTGCTTCACAAGCTCGGCGATGCGCTCAAATTCGCTGCCTTCCTTGCGGCGCTCGATGGTTTCGAGCCCTTGGGCGGTCCAACCCAAGCTGTCGCTCACAGCCACTCCGATCCGCCGGTCCCCGTAGTCTAGGCCCATGATTTTCATGTATTGCTCCTTTAAATGCGGATCCACCGCTTATCCGTTCTTGAGAAGGTTCGCTGCCATCAACGGTGATTCGCCATGTAAAAGCGCACCAGCTCTTCGATCAGCTCGTCGCGTTCCTTCTTGCGAACCAAACTTCTCGCATTGTTATGACGCGGTATATAGGCCGGATCCCCCGATAACAGATATCCGACGATCTGGTTTACCGGATTATACTCCTTCTCCTGCAAAGCCTGGTAAACCGTAAGAAGAATCTCCTGCGCCGACGCTTCTAGTTCATCGCCCTTGACGTTAAATTTGACGGTTTTATCCATGGAGTCCATGATGACACCTCGCTTCTTCGACATACGCCTTTATGATCGCAGCTGTTTTCCTCTTAGCCTAATCATACTATACCATATCATGGGTTCCATAAGGAAATTTTCAGTGATATGCCCCGTCAAATTTCACCACCTTCTCAGGCTTGGGAAGCAATCCACTCCGCTGCTACTTTTAATGCTTCGTCCAGCTTGCTGGCATCCTTGCCTCCGGCCTGAGCCATATCCGGACGGCCGCCGCCTCCGCCGCCGCATACCGCCGCAATTTCCTTGACGAGCTTGCCGGCATGCAATCCGCGAGCCACTTCTTCCTTCGGAACAACGACGACAAAATTTACTTTGTCTTCGTTTGGCGCGCCCAACACCAGCACGGCATCCGGCAATTTCACCTTCAGCTCGTCAGCCAGCGTGCGCAGCGCATCCATACTGCCGGCTTGCACGCGTGCAGCCAAAAGCTTGGTTTGGCCAACGCTCACCACTTGGCTCGTCAATTCGCCGGCTTCGATGACGCTCAGCTTGCTTTGCAGCGATTCGTTCTCACGGCTCAATTCCTTAAGCTGCTGGAACAATCCCTCAACCCGCTTCGGCACATCGTTTACGTTGGCTTTCAACAGGCCAGCCGCTTGCTTCAGCAGGTCCAGCTGTCCATCCATAAACAGATATGCGCCGCGTCCAGTCACCGCTTCGATCCGGCGTACCCCGGAACCGATGCCGCTTTCGCTGACGATTTTGAACAGGCCGATCTCAGCCGAGTTGTTCACGTGGCAGCCGCCGCAAAGCTCCAAGCTGTAGTCGCCAACCTTGACGACGCGGACGATGTCCCCGTACTTCTCACCGAACAGCGCCATTGCCCCCATCGCTTTCGCTTCATCAATTGGCTTCAGCGAGGTCGTTACAGGCAAGGCATTCCAAATCTGTTCGTTGACGCGGCGTTCGATTTCCGCCAGTTCCTCCGGCGAGATGCTGCCGAGGTGGGAGAAGTCGAAGCGCAAGCGCTGCGGTTCAACGAGGGAGCCGGCCTGGTTCACGTGTTCGCCAAGCGTCTCCTTCAACGCTTTATGCAGCAGATGGGTTGCCGTATGGTTCTTCACCGTATGGCTGCGTTGTTCCCGATCCACGGAAGCGGTAACTTCGGCACCAACCCGCAGTTCGCCGGTCTTCACCGTGACTTGATGGACATGCTGCCCATGAGGGGCTTTAAACAAGCCTTCCACGGTTGCGCTAGCGGAGTCGCTGTGAATCGTCCCCTGGTCGCTGACCTGACCGCCGCTTTCCGCATAGAACGGCGTGGAAGCCAGAATCACTTGACCCGATTGGCCCTCACCAAGCGTATCCACGAAAGCGTCGTCGACCACAATAGCTACAATGCTGGTGGTAACTTCAAGCTCATTATATCCAACGAATTCGGTTTTAGTCGTAAAATCCGCCAAAACGCCGCCCTGCACCTTCATGCTGCCGCTTTCGTGACGGGCTGCCCGGGCGCGTTCACGTTGTTCTTCCATCGCTGCTTCAAAGCCTTCGCGATCGACGCTAAGACCATGCTCCGCTGCGAAATCCTCAGTCAAATCCAGCGGGAAGCCGTAGGTGTCGTACAGCTTAAACGCATCGTCCCCGCTGATCTGCGTGCGGCCTTGCGCTTTCGCTTCAGCACTGATATCGGCCAGAATAGCCAAGCCGTCGCTCAACGTTTCATGGAAGCGTTCCTCTTCGGTGCGGATGACTTTCTCAATAAACTCGCGTTTAATAACAACATCCGGATAATAGGTGCCCATAATGTCGCCAACCGTCTCTACCAAGCTGAACATAAACGGTTTGTCCAATCCGATCAGCTTGCCATAACGTACCGCACGGCGCAGCAGGCGGCGAATGACATAGCCGCGGCCTTCGTTCGACGGCAGGACGCCGTCAGCTACCGCAAAGGTCACCGTACGGATATGGTCGGCGATAACCTTAAGTGCGACGTCACTGTCCTCAGCAGCGCCGTAAGTTACCCCAGCCAGGCTTGCCGTTTTTTGGATAATCGGTTGGAACAGGTCGGTGTCGAAGTTGGAGTTCACGTCCTGCAAAATCGACGCAAACCGCTCGAGGCCGGCCCCGGTATCGATGTTTTTATTCGGAAGCGGCGTATAGCTGCCATCCTTGTTGTGGTTGAATTGCGAGAACACCAGATTCCACACTTCAAGGAACCGTTCATTTTCCCCGCCCGGGTAACATTCCGGATCAGATAGATCGCCGTAAGCTTCGCCGCGGTCGTAGAAAATTTCCGTACAAGGTCCGCAAGGCCCTTCACCGATATCCCAGAAGTTATCCTCCAGCTTAATGATGCGATCTGCAGGGATCCCGATTTTTTCATTCCACAGCTTAAACGCTTCTTCATCCTCAGGATATACGGTGACCGACAGGCGATCCGGATCAAAACCGATCCATTTCTTGTCCGTCAGGAATTCCCAAGCCCAAGTAATCGCTTCTTCTTTAAAATAGTCCCCGATCGAGAAATTGCCCAGCATCTCAAAAAACGTATGGTGCCGGCGCGTCTTCCCGACGTTTTCGATATCATTCGTGCGAATACATTTTTGCGAGTTGGCGAGGCGCGGATTTTCCGGCTTTATCCGCCCGTCGAAATAAGGCTTCAGCGGCGCCATCCCTGCATTAATCCACAAGAGCGAAGGATCGTTATGCGGGACGAGTGAAGCGCTGGGTTCGATTTTATGGCCTTTGCTGGCAAAGAACTCCAGCCATTTGGAACGGATTTCACTTGCTTTCATCGTCTTGACCTCCTAAATGTTCCTCTAAAAATAAAAACGCCCCTGAAAATCAGGGACGATTGCATCGCGGTACCACCCTGGTTATCGCTTCCGATGCGGCTGGACGGGTTGTCCGCCGGCGTTCTAAAGCGATCGCCTCGTCGGTCCGATAACGGGGACCTGCCGGTGAATTTGTAGCCCACACTCCGAAATTAGCTTTCCGTCCGCGCGAGATTTCAGGTTCTCTCAGCCACCGCCTCGGCCCCCCTTGCGGGACGCCGCCTGCAGCGGAACCCTTCTCTGGCAAATCCGCTTGCCGAACGTACTTGATTTCATCAACGCTTTGAAAATTTTCACATAACATTTTAAGTATATAAGGCGAGGAACGCCGTGTCAATGCAGCTTGTCCACCTTGCGTTACATCGCTTTGCGGCGAACGTAGTAGGCATAGAAATGCTGAATAACTACCTTCACCACGGCAAAAAACGGCACCGCCAAAATCAACCCGGGCACCCCCGCCAACTCCCCGCCAATGAGAAGCGCCAAAATGATCAGCATCGGGTGCATATGTAAGCTACGTCCAACCACCTGCGGGGAAATGACGTTACTTTCGATCGTTTGGCACAGCATGTTGACGAGCAGGACCAGCAGCACCATTTTCCAAGAAATCGTTGTCGCCATAACCAAGGCCGGGGCAGCCCCGAGAAATGGGCCCAGGTAAGGGATGATGTTGCACAGAGCAACCACTCCCGCCAGCAGCAGCGCAAACGGCATACCGATTAACATATAGCCGATATAGGCGAGCACACCGATAATGACGCACACCAGCAGTTGCCCCCGGACATAGTTACCCAGAGCCATATCGATTTCCTTCAGCAGCGTGATGATCGACTTGCGCCGCGAGCGCGGCAAGTACTGCAGGATCAGCCGCTCGATCAGCTCGATGTCCTTCAGCATGTAGAAGATCAGGAACGGGATAATAAACGCATTAAACACGACGCCGATCGTTGTTCCGATATTGTCCAGGAAGCCGGAGATAGCGCTTGCCAAGCGGTTTTCAAATTGATAAAACCAGTTGTTCATCCCCATGCGGATGCTCCCCGGCAAAATACCGTTGTCCCAACGATTCATCATTTGCTGGGTGTGAAGGGTAAGCTCCGGCAAATGCTCGCCCAGCTCCTCCAGCTGTTCGACGAACATCGGAATCACGTTCATGAGCACCACGCACAAGCCGGTCAGAAACACCGCATAGATCAGCAGCACGGCCATCGTCCGCGGCACCCTCCGCCCGCCAAGCATCCGAACGATCGGATTTAAGACATAAGAAATAATGATGGCGATGACAAACGGAGCGAAAACGGCCTTCAAAAATCGGTAGACGAGCGCAAACATCGGCCGCAGCTGCCACACAAAAAACAGGATCACCAGCCCCAACAACAGCCAAACGCCATATTGGAACAGCTTGCTTTGGGTGATCGGTACCAGCGGTTGCTTCTGCTCTTCCCGCTCTTCTTGCTTTTTCGGTTCCTTTTGCGCTTGCTCCTTCTGCTGCTTGTGCGCTTGCTCCTTCTGCTGCTTGTGCGCTTGCTCCTTCTGTTCATTGGGTCCCATCGATGCTACGCCCCTCCCTACTTCACAGCGAATTACTCGTATAGATCAGTATTTGTCTGGGAAGGTAAATTTATGAGAGGGGGCGGCGAAGAGGCGGGGATGTGGGGTACGAGAGCTTGAAAAGAGTTGAAGTTTAGTTTCTCCAGAATCATTTCCCCCTCTGGCCTTTGGTGCTCTTCTTCATCGCTCCCACCAATCCCCGGTTCTTCGCCGCCGGGGGGTGTAGCTGTGGCCCGGCAATCTGCAAGGCATGATTGTCCGGGCATGTAAGTAAGGATTGCGTGGAGCCGCTTGCTCGTAACGGACCTGAGAGACGCTATTAGGTCATTTCCCGTCCATTTCCCGATGTAACGGACCCAGTGGCCCTTAATCAGCTCGAAATGCAGCTAACAGGGGCAACTCCAGTTGAATAAGGTCTTCTCAGTCCGTTAGATTCCCGACTACCGGATCCAGAAGCGAATAAGGTCTCCTGGGTCCGTTAGACCCCCCACGGACATCCACAACCAAAAAGCCCGGATACATCTGGTGTTACCGATGCATCCGGGCTGCTGAAGCGAGCCGGAGAAGAGCTTCAAGCCTCTCATCTCATCCGTGACAAACGGCGGACAAGAGCGGCCCGAGGTCGTTATTCACATGCCCTGAATAAGCTCTTCCCCTGCTTGCCACCGCTTAGCGGCTCTTCAACTCCTCATAATGCGCCAGCACCGCTTGATGGATCGGGTGCTCGGCGTCGAGGCCGGTGTATTTGGCCAAGGTCTGCGAAGCGCCAACTTCTCGCAGCGACGCCTGCAGCTCCGCGGCTTCCGGGTCGTCCGGAACATCGAAACAGAGCGCCATCGCCATCGTCAGCGCCAGGTAGCCGTATCCAAACTCCCGTTCATACGCCTGCGTTGCCGGGGAGACCAGCCGATCGCCGGCGGACAGCTTGCGGATCGGTGAACGGCCGACCCGCGAAACCTCGTCCGTCAGCGCCGGATTGGCGAAGCGCTCCAGAATCGTATCGATATACGCCTGATGCTCGGCTGGCGAAAATCCATGTTTCGCCACAAGCACCGCCCCGGTCTCCGAGAGGACGGCGCGCACATGCTGGGCGACTTTTTGATCATTCATCGCTTCCTGAATCGTGGCATGGCCCTGCAGATATCCCATATAAGCGGCCGAGCAATGGCCGGTATTTACGGTAAACAGCTTGCGTTCGATATAAGGCTCCAACCGGTCAACATAGTGAACGCCTTCGACCCGATGGAAGCCGTCAAACATTTGCGATTGGTCAACCGCCCATTCATAAAAAGGTTCCACCACAACCTGCAGCGGGTCCTCATGCTGTTGCAACGGAACGATCCGGTCGACCGCCGCATCGGGAAACGCTACATGACGGTCCGCCCACTGCCGTGTGGCTTCATCCAACTGGGCATAGACATGCTCCTTGAGCTGGGAGCTGCCGCCGATCGCGTTCTCGCAGGCAATGATATGCAGCGGGGAAGCCGCAGCTTCGTTTTTCCGCAACACCAGCCCTTGGGCGATCGTACCGGCGATATGCTTCAGGATGGTCACACCAACCGCCGTCGTGACCAAATCGGCCTCAGCAATCGCCTGGGCAGCAGCAGCGGGATCACTCATACTGTTAATCGCCGTCACGCCTTTTACGATGACCGTCTCCTGCTGATCGCTCGCCAGGGTAACAGGGTATTCCTTACGCCGTGCCAACTCCGAAACGAGCTTCTCGTTCACATCGACAAAGCATACTTCGTAACCGGAACGGGACAACAGCAAACCGATAAATCCTCTGCCGATATTGCCTGCACCAAAATGGACCGCCTTCATCCTTCCATGCCCCCTTCAAGGATCTCCGCAATTTCTTCTTCCGTTGTGGCATTCATAATTCGTTCCAAATTGGATTCGTCCGTGAACACCATAGCGACATTGGTCAGTACTTCCATGTGATCCCCGCCGGCCGCGGCGATGCCAATCACGATAAAGGCCGGCTCATCCCCGCCGAAATCAACGCCTTCAGGGAAGCGGACAACTGACAGTCCGGTCGAGAAAATCATGCCTTTGGCTTCTTTCGTCCCGTGCGGGATCGCCAAACCTCCGCCCATATAGGTGGAGACGATCTCTTCACGCTCGATCATTTTGTCCACGTATTCTTCCGTCACATGACCCGCGTCAACCAGCAGCTTTCCGGCGAGGCGGATCGCTTCATATTTATCGCTCGCTTTTCCATTTAATATAATTTTCTCTTTAGACAATAATTTCATGATTGTTCTCTCCCTTTCCACGTTATCCTATCTTCTCTTTTGTTTACAAATTCTCAAAATAAACCAACAGCTCGGTCGCCAAAAAATTTCGGATCTCCTGACGTTCTCCGGTTTCCAGCAGCTCCACCAGCTCCGGCTTCAGCAGCAAGGCGCTGATTTCGCTCAGCACTTCCAAGCTCTCGCGCGACAGCTCCCGCGGCGCGAGCATAAATAGCAGCGCACTAACTTCTGTTCCCCCGTCCAACACCACGGGTTCTTCCAGCCGGAACAACGCCAGCGAACGGTAATTCACGAACCGGGTTCGTGTATGGAACAGCGCCAGCGAAGTCCCCGGAATCACCTGACTGGCCATTTTCTCCCGTTCCAGCAAACGGTCGGTTACAGCCTGCACATCGGATACAGTGTGCTTCGTCTGCCACTCCTCCGGCCCAAAGCTTGCGGAACCGGACGGCGGGACGAATAACCGGTTCATTTCCTCCAGCGCCACCGTAACTGTCTCCCGCAGTGAAAATCCCCTGTTATTTAGCACACGCACGTCGAATTGCTCCAGCAGGCTGACAACCTCGTTCAGAGACACCGACAGCGACCGTACCTTGTCAAAAGCCCTTGTTTTTGTGGATTCCGGCTCAGGTGTCATCTTCCGCGATTTTAATACCGTACGCTGGACGTACTCGAGCAGCCGCTCGGTGTCCTCGTCCGTTAACAACGGACTTAGCTTCACGTAACGATCCTCTGGAAGAGGCAAATCAATCGTCGAGATGATTAAGTCGTAATCGGATTCGGGAAGCCGCTTCGCCTCGTACCACGAGACATTGCCCAGCACTTCGATTTGCGGCATTTCTTTGGCAAGCCGCGTGGCCAGCAGCTTGGAGGAGCTTAGCCCGCTCGAGCAGACCAGAATCGCCCGTACGCTGAGGCCAAGCTGGTTCAGACGCTCCATGGAGGCTCCGAAATGCATCACCAGGAAGCCGATCTCTTCGTCCGGGATTTCTAAGCCGGCCACACTTTCGTTCATCGCCTCACGTACGATGCCAAACAATTCATCGTAGTCTTTACGAATGGCGCCCAACAACGGGTTGCGGATGCGGGAGCCTTCGCGGATGCGTTTGAAAGCCGGGCCCATATGCTCTAGCAGACCGCTTCGGAGCAGTCGATCCTCCTGGAAAGGAATTCCGGTACGCTTAACGACGTTCTCGGTCAGCCGATACACCGTATCGACCAGCTCCATATCCGCTTGGACGAGCTCGGGTGAAGCTTCTTTGGCCCGGCTGAACAAGCCGTTCATATAAGCGATTTCCTCCGGCGGGAATGTCAGCTCGAGCTTCTCAGCCAAACGAGAAGCGAATCGGGCCGTTTCTGCCTCATCCTGCTCTCCGCCCCCGACGGGAGGTAGCTTGCGGTTCTTGCCTGCGCAACTAACCAGCCTTCCTGCCTTGATCCGATTCACTGAAACGGAGAGACGAATGAGCAGCTGCGTGTAGGCATTTTCGGACAAATGCTCCGTCCAGCTCCAATTCATCGCCCATAGCGTGTTTTCTACCGTCATCAGGTTATCCGTCCCAACGACCTCGAGCAGTCTGGCCGTGGCGGAGGAGACTTGGTTTTCCGGCGAGCCTCCAATCAAGTCGGAGTAATCCAAATGCTCAGCCGCCAGTTGGCATAACGCCGCGCGTTTCTGCTGTTCCTCGCCAAGCAACTCGACGCCGTAGCCGCGGCGGCGAACCAGTTCCAGCCCAAAGCGGCTGAACCAGGGCTCCACCTCGTCCAAATCGCTGCTGATGGTCGCTACCGTCACCTTTAGGCCATGGGCCAGCGTAAATAGCTTACACGGCTCCTGCTCCTCAAGCAAACGGCAGATCAGTAAGAGATGCCGCTCCTCGACGGAATAGTCGCTGGGCTTATCGACCAGCAGCAATCGTTTGGCCTCTTGCAGCTTCTCGCCCTCCTCGCTGCCTTCGGCATTGCTCCAGACAGAGATTCCGGTACCGGATTTACGGTGCAGGACTAAGCCGAAATAGGCTAATATTTTTTCAATCTCGTCCAGTTCCCGGTGAACCGTTCTGACGCTGACGTTGATCTCCGCTGCGATTTCCGCAGCGGTCATCCCGTGCTTGCGTCCGAGGAGGAGAACGAGGATTTGCTTTTGTCGTGCGGTCATTTTCCGCATATCAAGTCTCTCCTAATATAGACGCAAAACACCGGCGAAAATCGCCAGTGTTCTGCCCCCGCATCGTAACTGGCGTTGCTTAGCCTTTCAAACGCTCAACCAGTTCATCGTATTTGGGACTCTTCAGGAAATTATCAATGGAGATATGCTCGGCGTCCGGTTTGTTGGCGATCGCGCGATCCGTCAGCGTTTTTTGCGTAATGACGATGTCGGCGTCGCTTGGAATTTCGCTGACTGCCGAGTTCACGACCGTCACCTTCACGCCGGCGTCCTGCATTTTCTTCCTCAGAACGGATGCACCCATCGCACTGGAACCCATACCAGCGTCGCAAGCGAACACGATTTTGTTCACCGTTTGTTTCTTCACGCCGCCTGCAGCAGCAGGGGCTGCCGCCGTGTTCTTCGTACCTGCAGCTTTCATTTCTTTCACTTTCGCCGAAGCTTCTTCCAAGTCCATTTCTTCATCCGTTTGTTTACCCGTTTTGAGCAGCAGCGACGCAACAAGGAACGAAACGACTGCCGCAACAATGACCCCGCTTAACATTGGGACGTATCCGCCTTTTGGCGTCATCAGGAAGTAAGCAAAAATACTACCCGGAGAAGGAGAACCTACAAGACCTGCACCGGTCAATTGGAACGTAAACGTACCGGCAACGCCGCCAGCCATTGCAGCCAGCACCAGAATCGGTTTCATCAAAATGTACGGGAAGTAAATCTCGTGAATCCCGCCCAGGAAGTGAATCACAACCGCGCCTGGAGCCGATTGTTTCGCCATGCCGCGACCGAAGATCCAGTAAGCCAGCAGGATCCCCAGACCTGGGCCTGGGTTCGATTCGAGCATAAACAGCATCGATTTGCCAACCCGAAGTGCTTCTTCCGCAGCGATTGGCGTAATTACGCCGTGGTTGATTGCATTGTTCAGGAACAATACTTTCCCCGGTTCAATAATAAGGTTGACCAGAGGCAGCAATTTCGCGTCCACCAGGAAGTCAACGCCCGAAGACAACGCTTTGCTGATCGCGGTTACAACCGGTCCAATGCCGGAGTATGATCCCAATGCCATGAGACCGCCCAGAATCCCGATCGAGAAGTTGTTCACCAGCATTTCAAAGCCGGATTTAATTTTTCCCTCGACCAATTTGTCGAACTGCTTAATGACCCAAGCGGACAATGGACCAACGATCATCGCGCCGAGAAACATCGGGATGTCGCTGCCGATGATAACCCCCATCGTCACAATGGCTGCCGTTACCGCACCCCGTTTCCCGTGAACCATTTGCCCACCGGTGTAGCCGATGAGGAGCGGCAGCAAATATTTGATCATTGGATCGACCAGTTTGCCGAGATACTCGTTCGGAATCCATCCGGTCGGGATGAATAATGCGGTAATGAGCCCCCATGCGATAAACGCGCCGATATTCGGCATCACCATACCGCTGAGCGCACGACCGAACTGCTGAACCTTTACCCGGGCTCCGCCGGTTCCTGCAGACGGCTGTTTGGTTTGTGCTATAGCCATAAAGAGTAACCCCCTTATAAAGATGCACGGATCATCAACAGTCTTGCTTGTTAGCTTACCGTGTTTCTACCCTCATCCTAATTCAAAGCGCTTTCTAACTCAATCAAATCAAAACACGGTTTCGTCATGATTATTGTTGTCAACATTTGAAGAGTGATTCCTGCCTAAACAAAAAAAAGCCGCCCCCTTCGATATAAAAAAGGGGACAGCTTGTGCATCTTCACAGCATAGCAGCAATATATTGTTACGAGGAAGCGTACATTTGCGGGAAGTCCTGCACCATTTCCTCGCCGAAGAACAGATCATCCAGAGAGCTGAGCGTTCCATCTTCTTCTACTTGATATACGGACATTTTATCGCCGTTTACCGTCAATTCGATAAAGCAACCCCAGCAGTAGAACTGGTGGGAGCCGATCTTCCCAATATCCTTGGAATTGCAATTTGGACATTTTATCATAGAACCATCACCTATCCATCCACAAAAAATTCACGGCTTTTCAAGCAGCTGTTCGCTGCCCAGGGGCACCATGATCGCGTTTTCCCCTCGGGTCATTTCCGGCATAAATGGCAGCAGCTTGCGCCCTTCCATCAGATCGGTGAAAAACCCGTCGCTAATTTCAATTCCAGTAATTGTATTTCCCAATTCGTGTTCAAAATAAACATCCGTTACATGGCCTAGACGTATTCCGTCTTCAGTCAGGACAGGCAGTTCTTTTAATTTTCCATTTCCCGTTAAGAAGGTATTCTGTATATTCTCGGCTTCCCACTTGCGGACAGCCTGTTGATTGCAGATCATCACGGCATCTTCACCGTAAGCCACGATATCCTCCCATCGCACGGCCTTGACGCTGGAATTCCAAAACAATCGATTCTCCAGTTGGATGCCGACGATCGACCAATTGTGGTCCAGGAGGAGGTCAACGACTTTCCCGACCTTCTTGCCACGCTCCACATCATAGACGGTCAGACCGATCATTTCTTGCATTCTCATGTTGAAATGGACACTCCCTGTTTGGGCATCTCATACTAATACCGAAAAAACTAACCTCCCCTCCGCAAAAGCCGATTTGAGCCCAAAAATATGCCCATTATTTTTTTCTACGGAGACGTTCCAGGATGGTTCCAATTTTTTCGGTGATTTCGTAAATTTCTTCCCTAGTATTACCCATTCCGACGCTAAATCGAATCGCAGAACGCAAAAAACTTTCCGGAAGATGCATCGCTTCCAGCACATGGGACGGCTCCAGAGACCCCGAGGTGCATGCGGAGCCGCTGGAGGCAGCGATGCCCTCCATATCCAAATTCATCAGCATCGTCTCCGAATCCACCTCTGGGAAGCTGATGTTGATGATATGCGGCAGCCGATTCGTCGGATGGCCGTTGACATGGAAAGCCTCCCGGGCGATCCGCTGTTCCAGTGCGGACAGCAGCTCCCGGATCAGCTGCTCATCGTGAGCGACGCGCGTCTCCCGCTCCGCCGCAGCCAATTCCACGGCCTTGGCAAAGCCGGCGATGCCGGCCATATTTTCCGTGCCAGCGCGGCGCTTGCGCTCCTGCAGCCCGCCGTGTTGAATCGGCTCCAGCACCAGATCCTTACGTACATACAAAGCCCCGACGCCTTGGGGACCGTTGATTTTATGCGAAGAGAAGCTCATCAAGTCGACCGGCAAATCCCGGCAGGAGATCGACAACGCGCCCAACGCCTGCACGGCATCCACATGAAAAACGATCCCCCGCTCCCTCGCGATCGCGCCGATTTCAGCAATCGGCTGAATCGTTCCCACCTCGTTATTGCCATACATCACGCTGATCAAGATCGTATCGGGCCGGATGGCCTCCCGCACTTGCTCCGGATGCACCTGTCCATAACGATCCACAGGCAAATAGGTCACCTCAAACCCGTCCTTCTCCAAGCGCTCGCAGGAGTGAAGTACCGCATGATGCTCGATCGAGGTCGTAATGATATGGCGTCCTTCCGCTTTCCGGGCGTACGCCGTGCCAAACAACGCCAAGTTATCGCTCTCCGTTCCGCCGCCCGTAAACACCAGCTCATCCGGACGGCAGCCGATGTGCTTAGCAACTGTATCTCGCGCCCCGTTCACCAAGCGTTTGGCCTCTCGACCGTAATAATGAACGCTGGAGGCGTTGCCAAATTGCTCTCGCATCACCTGCAGCATCGTTTCCGCAACCTCCGGATGGATCGGCGTGGAAGCGGCATGATCTATGTAAATGTGCTTCATGGCTCTCACCTTGTCCCAGAACTTTTTTGATAAAACGTAAATGACCGCCCCGGAGTCGGGACGGTTACCGAATTGTTCGTTGATTGTATCTTATCTCATTGTTGATGGCAAGTCGGTTTACAAATTAAATGTAGAACATGTAATTTTCTTTGGTTCCTTGTTCCTCGAAGTTCACCAGATTCTCCAGCGTTGTCGAATCCAGCACTTCAGCGATGCTGTCGCGGATACGCAGCCACAAATCGCGTTTGGCCGGATCGTCTTCCTCGGTGAAATCCACCGGAGAAATCGGCCCTTCCAATACGCGAATGATGTCTCCCGCCGTAATTTCACTAGCTTCTTTGGATAGAATATAACCACCGTAAGCACCGCGTACGCTCTTCACCAGACCTGCGTTACGCAGCGGCGCGATTAATTGCTCCAGATAATGCTCGGATAATTGGTTTTTCTCGGCGATGCTTTTCAGAGAAGTTGGCCCTTCGCCGTATTTAGCGGCCAGCTCCATCATAATCGTCAATCCGTAGCGTCCTTTTGTCGAAATCTTCAAAGAAGGCACCTCTTTCAATTTTCAAATAAACTTTATATAATTGATCCTTGATCCTTAAAAGAACAGTATCAGGCCATTCGCCGCGTTCTTCTGCGACATACGCGCCCAAATCCGGGGATTCCTCCCTATTCCTATCTTTACCCTGTGCTTATCGTAACATATCATATGTGTTTTGGGAAATAAAGCGACAATTGTGGTAAAATAAACGACGAGCGACTCGCCGCTCAAAGGAGTGATCTTGATGGCTAAGCCTAACAGCGAAACCCGCGTCGTCGTCGGCATGTCTGGCGGCGTCGATTCCTCGGTGACGGCACTTCTGCTGAAGCAGCAGGGCTATGACGTCATCGGCATATTTATGAAGAACTGGGACGATACCGACGAGTTCGGTTACTGCACCGCGGAAGCGGATGCTGAAGACGTTCGCCGCGTCTGCGAGCAGATCGATATCCCTTACTATACCGTGAACTTCGAGAAGCAATATTACGATAAAGTATTTGCCTACTTCCTCGAAGAATATAAGCGGGGCCGGACTCCTAACCCGGATGTGATGTGTAACCGGGAGATCAAGTTTGGCGAATTTTTGAACAAAGCGCTGGACCTCGGCGCAGATTACGTAGCGACCGGGCACTATGCCCGGGTCGTGGAAGAGAACGGGACGTTCAAGCTGCTGCGCGGCGTGGACAGCAATAAGGATCAAACGTATTTCCTCAACGCCCTGAATCAGGACCAATTGTCTAAAGCGATGTTCCCGATCGGCCACCTGCCGAAGCCGGAGGTACGGCGGATCGCCGAAGAAGCCGGCCTCTATACCGCGAAGAAGAAGGACAGCACCGGCGTCTGCTTTATCGGCGAACGGAATTTCAAAGAGTTTCTGAGCAACTACTTGCCTGCCCAATCCGGCGATATGATCGACATCGTCACCGGTGAGGTTAAGGGCCGTCACGATGGCCTGATGTACTATACGCTGGGTCAACGTCAAGGCTTGGGTATCGGCGGCTCCGGTACCGGCGAACCTTGGTTCGTGGCTGATAAGGATCTGGAGCGCAACATTTTGTATGTTGTGCAAGGTGACAAGCACCCAAGCTTGTACTCGACGTCGCTGATTGCTTCCGGCGTTAACTGGATCGCTGGCGCAGACAAAATGCCGGAGGGGCCGTACAAGTGCACGGCGAAATTCCGGTATCGTCAGCCCGATCAAGGTGTGACGCTGACGAAGCAACCAGACGGCACGGTGCATGTCGCATTTGATGAACCGCAAAAGGCGATCACCCCAGGCCAAGCGGTCGTGTTCTACCAAGGCGAAGAATGCCTCGGCGGCGGCACGATCGAAGCCCCGGTGAAGCTGCGGACCGAGATTTCGGCTGTACAAGCCTAACAATAAAGAGGAGCCCCGCGTCGGTGAATGACGTGGGGCTCCCTTTTTTTATGCATAACCGGGCTATTGCGACTTGGCTTGCGATCCTCTTGCCTTCCCTCGCCTCGCACTTTCCCTTCTACCTTCCGCTTCTGCGCCGCAGCTCCTGGTTATGCTTGATCTTCGCCTCATTCCCTTGCTCCGTGGCATGGTAGAACGTCCGACCGGACAATCGCTTGGGCAGGTACTCCTGCTGTACGTAATGCCCGGGATAATCATGCGGATATTTGTAGCCTTCATGCCCGAGCTTTGCCGCTCCCTTGTAATGAGTGTCGCGCAAATGAAGCGGCACTTCGGCGGATTTGACCTCTTCAATCGCTGCCATGGCGTTCCCGATCGCTTCTACGACCGCGTTGGATTTTGGACTTTCGACCGCAAACAGGATCGCCTGGACAATGTTCAGCCGCGCTTCTGGCCAGCCATTGTTACGGTAAGCCTCCAAGGCGCTGACCGCCTGCACCATCGCCTGCGGGTTGGCCAGGCCAATATCCTCGCTGCTGGCGGCGATCAGCCGGCGGATAAACGTCATCGGATCCATCCCCAGCTTCTCTACGGCGTACAGGAACCAAAACACCGCCGCATCGCTGGAGCCGCGAATCGATTTATGAAACGCCGACAGCACGTCGTATTGCGTGGACTCGTCCGCTTTGACGAGCGGCCGGCGGATCGATTCCTCCGCCACTTCGAGCGTGATGTGCACCGTCCCGTCCGGTTGCGGGGGCGTAGTCATCGCCGCCAGCTCCAGGGCATTCAGCGCGCGCCGAATGTCGCCGTTCGCCATCGCAGCGATGTGCAGCAGCGCCTCTTCGTCAACCTGTAGCGGCATAAAGCCAAGCCCCTTCTCTTGGTCGGCCAAAGCCCGCCGCATCGCGATCAGCGAGTGCTCCTTCGTCAGCGGCTCCAGCTGGAACAGCGTGGAACGGCTCATAAGAGCGCCGTTAACGTAGTGGAACGGATTTTCCGTCGTCGCACCGATGAAGATGATCGTACCTTTTTCCACCGCCGGCAGTAAAGCATCTTGTCTGGAGCTGTTAAATCGATGGACCTCGTCCAGGAACAGAATCGTTTTCGTGCCGTAAAAAGCTTTGTCGTTCTGCGCTTTTTCAATTACCTCGCGCACATCCTTCACCGACGCATCCACCGCGTTTAGCCGGACGAACTCCGCCTTCGTATGATGGGAGATAATGTGGGCGAGTGTCGTTTTGCCGCAGCCGGGAGGGCCGTACAGTAAAATCGAGGAGACCTGGTCCGCTTCAATCGCCCGCCGTAACAGCTTGCCCGGGCCGACGATATGCTCTTGTCCGATATATTCATCCAGCGAGGTCGGCCGCATCCGGTCGGCCAGCAACCGCCCCGCCGGGCTTTGCTCTTGATTGAAAGAAAACAAATCCACCTTCAAAGTCACTTCCTTGATCGTTAGCATGATAAACAGGATACATGGAATGATACCAAATTTATTCTAGCATACCTTACGTAAAAAACACTTATAGTTGTTCTTTCGCTTTTCCTGCGGCAGAAAATATGAGTTAATATAGATGTCGGGCCGACGAATCACGGGAAAGGGGGCTGATCGAAGTGATTTCAGTGAGTGAGGTGGCTGTCGCGTAAGCGGCACCACAATAAAACGGGGGGCTGGGAACAGCCTCCCTTATTTATGTTTGACGATACCTGTGTTAAGATAGATCCAGTTAAAACCAAATTTTGTCTTTATTTAAAGTCAAAAGTCGTTTGCTCTACACCGAGAAGGTTGGATGAAGCGGCTACCAATACTAAATTGAAAGGGGGAAGCGAGCATGTTGACTTATATCGTAACAGCAATCAAGGACGGAGCACGAAATAAGGAGGTACATGATCGTGAATTACAAAAATGGAAAGGATGTTCTTCCCCCTAGGCTGCTGAAGGAGCTCCAAACTTATATTCAGGGCGAGCTGCTATACATTCCCAAGCCGGAACGGTCAAGGGCGTTATGGGGAGAACTGAGCGGTTCCCGCCTCACCATCGCCAAGCGAAACGAAGAGATTTTTCGCTTGTACCGCGCCGGGAGCAAGGTACGGGATTTAGCCGAAAGATTTCACCTCTCCGATGAAAGCATCCGCAAAATCTTAACCAAAATGCGCAGCCTAAGACAACCCGCAACCGTGTCCGAGTAACGGCAACCTGGGAACATCCCATTACAAAATCACATCCATTATCATAAACCATAAGCCAAGACCGGCCGGTCTTGGCTTAATTTATATCGAATCAGGTATAATGGAGTCAGATCCTACTTACAGCCTATTCCAAACTGAGGTGACCCCCTTGACTCAGCAGCAGCAACCTGAGCACGTCTCCACTTCCGCGAAAGCGATAAAAATATGCGCCTATTGCGGCGAAGCCAAACCGCTGGGCGAATTCCTGCGCCGCACCGGCAAGCGCTCCGGCAAAGGCTCGCGCCGTGGCGCTTGCCGCAGCTGCCGGGCGCGGAGGCCGGCGCCGCAGGCACGGCCAAGGCGGCGCGCAAACGCAAGCGCAAGCGCCGCAGCAAAAAGGCCGCGGCACAGATCGCGGCCGTTCAGGACGGCGCAAGCGCCGTTAATGCGGCGGCGCCGGCTGCCGCCGCGGGGCGGCACGGCGGTGAAGCCGCGCCGCCCAAGCGGCGGATCAAGCGGGCGCTGCCCGCCCCGCCGCCGAAGGTCGAGGGTCCCGACGTCCGGACCCTGCGACCGAACCGCAACGGCATGATCCGCCTGCGCGGGCGTACCGACAAAGGTCGGCGCTGGCAACAGGAGATCGACTATGATCTGGCGGTCACACTCGTGCGCGAGCATATGGCCGTCGTCGTGAACCCCTTCACCATCCGGCGTTTGTACACGAACAAAGCGTTCCGCCATTATATTTTGACGCGGGATGATTACACCTGCTTCTTCTGCGGGGAGTACGGCGATACGATCGACCACCTGCTGCCAAGAGCCAAGGGCGGTCACACGACCCCGGTAAACTGCGTCTGCGCCTGCAATCTCTGCAACCAGAGCAAAGCCGATCGGTGGCTGGACGAGTTCATGCAGGACGACGTATGATCAAAGTACACGTTTTATGTTCCATAGGGAAGAAGCGATAAGCTTATAAACCACCACATGTATCCGCAATCCGTACATTGAAGAGACCACGTTATGTGATTCTATATGAAAAACCGAATACATTTGGGCGGCTTTGAGCGATTTTGGCTAAATGTATATGAAATTTCATATACATTCGCGCCTACTGAAGGTGTTTGCCCAGAATCTATGCGAAAAACCGAATACAATTCGGTTTTTTCGCTTTTTCCGCTAAATTATATATGAAAAATCGAACACATTTCCGGACGCGTGACTTTTGCGCTTCGCCGCCCAGGAAGGTTTCCGAGTAAAGCCTGCCTGGTGTGCATGTTGCGCCCTTCACCTGAACAAAAGGGATAATGCTGCAAAAGACCACCAAAGAGCTGCTAATCCCACATCTCCACATCCAATCCGCATGCACTTTCTCGTCCGCCTTCACCTGAACAAAAGGGATAATACCGCAAAAGGGGCAAAGGGGACAGGACCTTCCCCTATAATCAGCCGCCAACTCACGCCCCGTACCCTTACGCCTCTAAGCTCGTCCTAACGGCATTGTCCGTCGAACCCTCGCCCGGGACGTAATCCGGCAGCTCCTTGCCGTGCAGCAGCCATAGCTCGTGCAGGGCGCGGGTGCAGCCAACGTACAGGAGCTTGGCGTCCTTGGGGCCGTAATGCTCCCGGTCAACGTCAGTCACGATCACCGCATCAAACTCCAGGCCCTTTGACAGGTACACCGGCAGCACCGAGATCCCACCGGCGTATTGCGTCAGCTCCCCGGTAATCAGGTTGACTTCCAGCCCACCTTGGATTAACGCGGCATGCAGCTCCTCTGCCTCCCGCATCGTTCGGGTTAATACGGCTACCGTACGGAACGAGCTGCCCAGCACCTTGTCCAACGCCTTCCGAATTAACGGCAGCCATTGCTCACTATCCGCTTCTAACAGTCGCACTGGCTCCCCGCTGCGGAATACCGGGACCGCCAGCAATTCCGTACCTACACCCCGTTCCAGGATATCGTTGGCGAATTGGATGATCTCCATCGTTGACCGGTAGCTGCGCGTTAATGCGAAATAAGCGGTCTCCTCCGGCCGGAACAAAACTTGCATTTCTTCCCAACTACGTACCCCTTTGTAGTAATGGATCCCTTGGGACAAATCTCCGAGAATCGTAAAGGAGTGCCCTTTGACAAAACGGTCCAACACATATACCTGAAACGGCGTAAAGTCCTGAGCCTCGTCGATCACGACGTGGTCGAAGGTCAGATTGCCGTCGATTTCGTGGATCAAAGTATATAAATACAAAAGGGCGGCCAAATCCTCTTCCTTGACTACGTTTTTCTTTAAGCGCGCCTGCGTCTCCTTCCAGATGCCCGGCGGTATCCGGTCGGAGACATCGGCCATTCCTTCCGTGCCGCCGCTTCTCCGGATGCCAAACAGCTCCCTGTAGAGGCTGAGCGGCGTCAGCTCCGGCCATTTTTTCGCATAGCTTTTTTCCCGTTGCTGGGCTTTTTTCTTTAGGTCCTTCAGGGCCGCCGCCGACGGCGCCTTCTTCAGTTCCATCTCGATCCAGCGATGGATCCGCGCCAGCACCCGTTCCTTGCGCCGGGCCACTGGAAAATGGCGGTATTCGCCTTCGAACCAGGCCAAGATCTCCTTACGCGGCAGCCGAGCGCCTTCCCAAGGCTCGAAATCGCCCTCAGGAACACAGGCCGACTCAAGCGAACTTACCGACGCATCGATGATCTCCTTAAACGCCATCGAGCCCTTGAAGCGTCCCGGCAGCTCTGTATCCTGCCACGTTTCCGCCCCTGTCGCTCCGCCGTCAAACCAGCGGGACAACGCCTCCGATCCATCGCTTGGGACCTCGTCCAGTCCCAGCACCTTAGCCGCCCAATCACTGAACGTGCTTTGCTGGATATCCCCGACCCCAAGCTCGGGCAGCACTTCGGATATATAGTCGATAAACATATGGTTGGGTGCAAAAATAACTAAACGTTCCGCCTTAATCTGTTCCTTATATTGATACAGCAAAAAAGCCAGCCGATGCAGCGCCACGGTCGTTTTCCCGCTGCCGGCTACGCCTTGGATAATCAGCGCCGTATTTTTCGCCGCCCGGATAATTCGGTCCTGCTCGGCCTGAATGGTCGAGACGATGTCACGCAGGCGGTTGTCCTTGTTCTCACCAAGCCGGTACACGAGGAACTCATCTGATACGGCCGGACCGTCGCTGTCGCGGTTATACGTATCCACGACCCGGTCCAGGATGCCTTTGCGGATCACGATGTTGCGCTTCAAGTAAACCAAGCCTTCGATCAAGCCTTCAGGCGCTTCATACGAAGCATCGTCCCCGCCGGTAAACGAGTAGAACAAACTAGCCACAGGCGCGCGCCAATCGATGACAATGGGGTCTTTGCCATCCGGATCGCCCACCCCGACCTTGCCAATATAAAGCGGCTTTCTTCTTCCCCTGCGCTCCTCAAAATCCAGCCGGCCAAAATACGGCTCTTGAATCGACTGCTCCAGCTGCTTCCGCTGGGTTTCCCGATTCTCCTCGAGGAGCTGCTCGGTAAAGTCATGTCCGGTGTACACCGGAATCGAACGCAGCCGTTGCAGCTGCCGATCGATCTCTTCCAAGGTGCGGTCCAGCCGCGCCTTCTCTTCTTGATAGGCACTTTGAAAATCATTCATTTCAGTTACCTCCTAAGGTTTTTGTGTACTCCAGACTCAAAAGGAGTTCCATTATACCACTACCTCAGGTCAAAAGGCGAATTTTCTCAAAAAAATAAGACGCTGGTAGACTTGTCTAACAAGCCTAATCCCAGCGTCTTATTTTTTCTATGCTTTATCCGACGGGCGCTTTAAGCCTGCCTTAAACTTCTCCACGGTTTGAGCAATCCGGCTCGCTCATGTTTCTGCCCGTTTGGCATCCAAGATCCACTCGATATACGCCTTCTTATGCGAAGGGGCTAACCCGCTCAGCGCTGCCGCTAGATCTTCGGCGTTTCCGGCGGCGGTGAGGGCTGCCGCTTCGCGTTTGTTCCGAGCTTAAGCCCAGCTGCTCCACCTACCCGGCCGGCGCATCCAGCACGAGCACGCGGTCGCTGTCCGCAGGTAACCGCAGCTTCTTGACGAGCTCCGGATTCATACGCTTACGCTTACGCCTCCGCGCTCCAGCAGCTCACGCACCGCTACGCTGACCATGATCAAGCCGACCACCGGCGGCACAAACGAGTTGCTGGCCGGCGGCTGCTTCGCCTTGCGGATTTTTGCGCCGGCTGGCGCGATTTTCTCCGTGACGTCCTTGCGCGGTCGTACCGGCGGTTCAGTCGAGAAAACGACCTTAACGCCCTTCTTGATCCCGTCCTCTCGCAGCTTCGTGCGAATCACACGAGCCATGGGGTCCATATGGGTTTTCGAAATATCCGCAACCTGGAATTTCGTCGGGTCCATTTTGTTGGCAGCCCCCATGCTCGACAAGATCGGGATGCCCCGCTGCAAGCATTGCTTGATCAGGTGAATTTTGTACGTAATCGTATCCGAAGCGTCCAGTACATAATCGATATCGTACTTAAACAGCTCTTCGTAAGTTTCTTCCGTGTAGAACATATTCAGCGCAATCGCTTCGCACTCCGGGTTAATGAGCTTGATCCGTTCGCGCATCAGATCGGCTTTCTTCTGTCCGATCGTCGTCGTCAGCGCATGAATTTGCCGGTTAATGTTGGTGATATCGACAACATCCTTGTCGATCATGATAATCCGGCCGATTCCGGTTCTGGCCAGCCCTTCGACGGCCATCGCTCCTACGCCGCCGACGCCAAGCACGGCAACCGTGCTTTTCTTGAGAATATCCAGACCCTCTGCCCCGATGGCGAGTTCTGTCCGCGAAAATTGATGAAGCATGGTCAGTGTACCTCCGTTAGGTTGACATCTTAACCGATTATTTCTTTACTTCCGCCAGCTTGGGAGCCAGCTTGATGTGCAGCTGATCCAGCTGCGATCCGTCGACTTCGGAAGGCGAGTTCATCAGCAAATCGGTTGCGCTCGCCGTTTTCGGGAAGGCAATCGTCTCACGCAAGTTGGAACGGCCGGCCAGCAGCATCACCAGACGGTCGAAACCGAAGGCGATCCCGCCGTGCGGCGGCGTACCGTATTCGAAAGCATCCATCAGGTAGCCGAATTTATCTTGAGCCTCTTCCGGCGACAAGCCGATCGCTTTGAACATCTTCTCTTGCACGTCGCGTTTGTAAATCCGCATCGAACCGCCGCCAACTTCATAGCCGTTCAGCACAAGATCGTAGGCTTGCGCGAGGATTTTCCCCGGATCGGTGTCGAACAGCGGCAGATCCTCGTCGCGCGGACGGGTGAACGGATGGTGCTCGGCGACGTAGCGTTTTTGCTCTTCATCCCAGCCAAGCAGCGGGAAGTCCACGACCCAA
The DNA here is from genome assembly GCF_047200555.1 of Paenibacillus sp. MB22_1. NCBI lineage: Bacteria > Bacillati > Bacillota > Bacilli > Caryophanales > Paenibacillaceae > Paenibacillus > Paenibacillus sp. MB22_1. The sequence continues at coordinate 157,712 of NZ_JBLADV010000001.1, read as the reverse complement.
GCAAATTTATACACACTGTCGTCGATCAGACCAAGATCGCGGCCGATTTTCAGACGCAATGCGCCGAGGACGTCAGCAACAACCTTCTTGTTATCGGCGGAGAACAGCAGCAGGTCACCTTCTTCGGCGCCGGTGCGTTCCTTAATCGCTTCGATCTCCTGCTCCGTAAAGAACTTCACGATTGGACCGCGGAACTCGCCTTCCTTCACTTGAATCCAGGCCAGACCTTTCGCGCCATAACGGGCTGCATACGGTCCAAGATCGTCGATCTCCTTACGGCTCCAAGTCCCGCATCCTTTAGCGTTCAGCACTTTGACTTCCCCGCCCTTTTCGATGACCGAAGAAAATACTTTAACGCCGCTATTCGCCACAAGATCGCTGACGTTCACCAGCTCTAAACCGAAACGGAGGTCCGGTTTGTCCGACCCGTACTTATCCATCGCGTCAGCATAGCTAATGCGTTGGAATGGCGTAGGAATATCAATGCCTTTCGTTTCTTTAAACAGGCGTACGATCAACTTCTCCATCATCTCGAGCAGCTCGTCGCGCGATAGGAACGAAGTCTCGATGTCGACCTGGGTAAACTCCGGCTGACGATCGGCACGCAGGTCCTCATCGCGGAAGCAGCGGGCGATTTGGTAGTAACGCTCGATGCCGCTGACCATCAGCAACTGCTTGTACAGCTGAGGCGATTGCGGCAGGGCAAAAAATTCTCCCGGATGCACGCGGCTTGGCACAAGGTAATCGCGTGCCCCTTCCGGCGAGCTCTTGGTCAAGATCGGAGTTTCCACCTCAATGAAGCCTTCTCCGTCAAGGAAATCGCGGAATACCTTCGCCGCCTTGGAGCGCAGCCACAACGTTTGCTGCATTTCCGGACGGCGCAGGTCGAGGTAACGATATTTCAGACGCAGCGATTCATCCACTTCGATGCCGTCTTCAATGAAAAACGGCGGCGTTTTAGCTGCGTTCAACACTTCGATTTCGGTAATTTGCACTTCGATATCGCCGGTTGGCAGGTTCGGGTTGACCGTTTCAGGATCACGGGCTACCACTTTCCCGGTAACGGCCAGCACGTATTCGCTGCGCACGCGGTCGGCAATTTTCAGCGCTTCGCCGGAATAAGCCGGGTTAAAGACGATTTGCACAATGCCGCTGCGGTCGCGCAGATCGATGAACAGGACACCCCCCAAGTCCCGGCGGGTTTGCACCCAGCCGTTTAATGTAACGGTTTCCCCGATGTTCGCGGTGCTCAGCGCGCCGCAATGATGCGTTCGTTTCATCGTAACTCCCCTTTTCTTCGCGTTTTGTTTTTGTAGTTGTTTAGGTTACTGCAACTCATTCACCAATTCGCTTAACTTCACGGTACGCTGCTCGCCGCTGTCCATCGACTTCAGCGCGATTTCCCCGCGCTGCAGCTCATCGTCGCCGAGAATTGCGGTATAGCGCGCCTGCATCCGGTCAGCGGATTTCATTTGCGCCTTCATCTTCCGGCCCAGATAATCGCGTTCCGCAGAGAATCCCGCTTGCCGCAGCTTAAACAGCTGGGTCGTAATCTCCTTCTCCGCAGCTTCGCCTAAGGCAATCAGATACACATCCAGCGGCTTGACGGCGCCGAGCTCGATCTCTTGCTTTTCCAAAATCAGCGCGATCCGTTCGAGTCCCATCCCGAACCCGATGCCCGGTTGATCGGGACCGCCCACTTCCGCCACCAGCCCGTTATAACGGCCGCCGCCGCCAATCGTATCGATGGCGCCGATCCCTTGGGCTTTGTATTCAAAAGCGGTGTGCGTGTAGTAGTCCAACCCGCGAACAAGGCGTGGATTGATTTCATAGTCGATCTCCATCGCGCTCAGCAGCTCCTGAACCTTCGCAAAATGCGTGGTGCACTCCTCATCCAAACTATCCAGAATCGACGGCGCCCCGTCGAATTTATCCTGGTCCGTCTTACAGTCCAGCACACGCAGCGGATTGCGTTCAATCCGAGCTTGGCAGTCTTTGCACAAGCTGTCCTTCATCGGCAGCAGGAACTCCAGCAGCTTCTCGCGGTAAGCCGCCCGACTGGATGGATTGCCAACGGAGTTGATCTCCACCTTCACCCCTTGAAGACCCAGCTCACGGCAAAACTGATAACCCAGCGCCACAACCTCGGCGTCGATCGCCGGATCCGTCGCACCAAACGCCTCCACTCCAAACTGGTGGAATTGGCGTTGACGCCCTGCCTGCGGGCGCTCGTAACGGAACATCGGCCCGATATAATACAGCTTGCTGACGTCCGGTTCGCCGTACAGCTTGTTCTCCACATAGGAGCGGACAACGCCGGCCGTCCCTTCTGGACGCAGCGTCATGCTGCGATCCCCTTTATCCAGAAACGTGTACATTTCCTTCTCGACGATATCCGTCGTCTCCCCTACGCCGCGTTCAAACAGCGAGGTCTGTTCAAAGATCGGGGTCCGAATTTCCCGGTAATTAAAACGCCGGCACAAGTCCCTGGCCTTCTCCTCAATAAACTGCCATTTCTCGACGGTTCCTGGCAAGATATCCTGCGTGCCCGTCGGTTTCTGAAAAGCCATATTGTTCATCCTCCATCTCAGACTCGTAAGCCAATATAAAAAATCTCCCGTTCCTGTTTGATTCAAACAGGGACGAGAGATCGTTACGCAATCACCCGTGGTGCCACCCACATTCCGAATGTCGACTCTCAAAAGCTGCTCCGCTTCGCACATGCGCATCAGCTTCCAAGCATCAAATTCGCTTCAAACGGTTATCGCCCGCCTACGCCGCACGTCTACTCTCGAAGTCCAAGCCATAAGCCGCCTTAGATTTCGCCGCCGGTTCTCGGGGAAGTCTTTCGTCTAATCATCATCAGAATCCTTCCAGCCTGCTTCACCGCACGCATAACGAACACGATTGATCCGTCTGCTGCAACGAAGTCGGGGATTCCTCTCTGTGGGTGTGGGGTTAAACTACTTTGTCCCGTCATCGAATACCTATTCATTTTCATTCACGCCATAGACGTGACGTCAACTGTTATTTTTAGATTGTATGAAACCACCGCGCTAAAGTCAAGCCCGAGACGCGAAAAATGTCTACACAAAGAAAAAAACCTGTCACCAACGGGGTGCAGGTCCAAAAGGTATTATATTAAAAAGGGGGTCATGCCGTTATTATAAACAAGCAATGTTAAGGGAACATGTATCTAATATTACAGTTATATTACAAGAACCCTTATCCCCGGCTATTCCGTTACAACATAGCCCCCATGCTCGCGTAATTTTCGCACGACCATCTCATAATCGCTGTCCTTCACCTTTGCACTAAGAACATATTTCCAACCCTGCGGCTCGTCACCCGTTGTGATGGGAGGTTTCGATGTGATCAGTTGCTCTCCGTCTCCCATCGCTTGGCTGCGTTCACCATCTAACGTATCGCCGGTACCGTCTTCTCCCAAAGCTACCACGGGCAGCACGCTCTGCACGCCGCGTACCATACCGGGTACAGGGACAACTCCCGGGTTGTTTGCACCTGATGCGCTGATCACCCCGTTATTTAGAGGCAATAACGTAACTTGAAACTCATCGTCCTCGCCCCATTCGTTCGATACATTCCCTGCTTCAACCTCATTCGTGTTGTAGGCCAGCAGGGCGATACGCGCACCTTCCACTTGATCTTCTGTATTAAAATAGGCCTGAATATGTCTGGCCATGACCGATTCCTCCTTATTCATTCAGCATCAGCTTCCGGGTCGAGGGAGCCATTCGGCAGAGGGCCGGGTCTCCTGCATCATCGGTTCAAAGCGCTCCGGTTCGGCCAGACGGGCCGTCATCCGGGCTTCGCTGCGGTGTCCCGCTGTCATGAGCGGAGAGGATTGCCAGTCTCTCGATTTCACGGATTGGTGCATGTGAGCACCTCCTTTGGTCGTCAAGCTCTTTATCACAAGGTTGTACCAAAATCGGTCCGCTTATCCTACAGAACCCGAAATCCTGCATGAAAATGAAGGGAATTTGTCCATATTGCCCCGTTCCGTTGCACAGCAAGAAAATCTGTCCGATACCTTCCTCCTAACATAAAAGCGGGGCAAGACGCAGAATTTCCGCGTCTTGCCCCACTTCCGTATCCTCGCAGTTATCCCTCGCTGCCAGGGCTGTCCACGATCAGGGTCACCGGACCCCAATTCGTCAGCTGAACGTCCATATCGGCGCCAAACATACCGGTTTCGACCGTCAACCCTTTCGCCCGAAGCAGCTCGTTAAACCGCTCGTACAGCGGCTCCGCCGTTTCCGGCCGGGCCGCCGCCATGAAGTTGGGCCGTTTGCCCTTGCGGCAATCACCGTACAAGGTAAACTGGGAGACCGACAAAATCGCCCCGCCGATCTCCGTAACCGCCAGGTTCATCTTGCCTGCTTCGTCTTCAAATATGCGTAAGCCGGAGATCTTCTCCGCCAAATAGGCGGCATCCTGCTCGGTATCCTCATGCGTCACGCCAACCAACAGCAAGAGCCCCGGTCCGATCGCCCCTACCGTCTCTCCCGCTACGACCACGCGCGCCTCACGGCAACGCTGCACAACCACTCTCATCTTGGTTTGAATCCTTTCCTATCTGCTACTGCATAATCCGGTGAACCGTGTACACATCCTTCACCCGTTTGATCTTCTCCACAACGGATTGCAGATGATCGGTATTCCGAATCAGAATCGTCATATGCACCAAAGCCATTTTGTTCTTATCCGACCGCCCCGAGACGGCCGAAATATTCGTTTTGCTTTCCGACACAGCCTGCAGCACTTCGTTTAAGAAGTTACGACGGTCGTGCCCGGTAATTTCGATATCGACACTGTAATTCGCTTCGATCGAATCTTCCCATTCCACGTCGATCACACGCGCCGCCTCTTCGCCTTCTCCTCCGCTCGGGATGTTCGGACAGTCGCTGCGATGCACGGATACGCCGCGGCCGCGGGTGATGTAACCAACGATCTCGTCGCCAGGTACCGGATTGCAGCATCTAGCAAACCGCACCAGCAAATTGTCGATCCCCTTCACGACGACGCCGTTCGTTGGGCGATGCCGGCGTTCTTCCGGCGCTTTCACTTCTTTGACCTCGGTGGTCAACTCGATGTGTCCAGCCGCTTCCTCCTGCTCCTTGCGCAGCTTCTCGGTCAGCTTCGTCACGACTTGGGAGGCCGTGATCCCGCCGAACCCAATCGCCGACAGCATATCGTCGATGTCGTTGAAGGCATACTTCTTCGCCGCTTCCAACAGCTTGTCGTCGCTCATCCACAAGGAAGGCTCGAGCCCCGCCCGCTTCAGCTCGCGTTCGATCGCTTCGCGTCCTTTTTCCACGTTTTCTTCGCGCTTTTCCTTCTTGAACCATTGCTTGATCTTGCTGCGAGCATGGGAGGATTGCGCAATTTTGAGCCAGTCCTGACTAGGTCCGTACGAGTGCTTGGAGGTCAAGATCTCCACGATGTCCCCGGTTTTCAGCCGATGATCCAGCGGGACGATCCGTCCGTTCACCTTGGCCCCAATCGTACGATTGCCAACTTCCGTATGGATACGGTACGCGAAGTCCAGCGGCACGGAGCCTGCCGGAAGCTCAATGACTTCCCCGGACGGCGTAAACACAAACACCAGGTCCGAGAAGAAGTCCATTTTGAGCGATTCCACGAATTCGGAAGCATCCTTGGCTTCATGTTGAAGCTCCAGGATTTCGTTAAAGAACGTAATTTTGTTCTCGAGACCGCTCGTCCCTGCGCCTTCCTTGTAGGCCCAGTGCGCGGCAATCCCGTATTCTGCCGTCCGGTGCATTTCCCATGTGCGGATTTGAACCTCTGTAGGTTCCCCGTTAGGCCCAACGACCGTCGTATGCAACGACTGGTACATGTTCGCCTTCGGCATGGCGATATAGTCTTTAAACCGCCCCGGCATCGGCTTCCATAACGTATGGATGATCCCCAGGGTCGCGTAACAGTCCTTGATATTGTCCACGATGATACGGATGGCCAGCAGATCGTAAATTTCGTTGAACTGCTTGTTTTTCATCGTCATTTTCTTATACACGCTGTAAATATGCTTGGGTCGCCCAGACAAATCCGCTTGGATGCCCATTTCGTCCAGCTTCTCGGCGATACGGGCGATCACGTTCTTGATGTATTCCTCGCGCTCCGCCCGTTTCTTGCGCATCAAGTTGGCGATCCGGTAATATTGCTGCGGGTTCAAGTACCGCAGGGCAATATCCTCCATTTCCCATTTGATGGCGGAGATCCCGAGCCGGTTCGCGATAGGGCAGAAGATTTCCAGCGTTTCATATGCAATCCGGCGCTGACTCTCCTCGGACTGGTATTTCAATGTCCGCATGTTATGCAGCCGGTCCGCCAATTTGATGACGATGACGCGGATGTCTTGTGCCATCGCAATGAACATTTTACGGTAGTTCTCGTTCTGCTGCTCTTCTTTGGATTGGAATTTGATCCGCTCCAGCTTGGTTAAGCCGTCAACGAGCAATGCACAATCACTGCCGAAATGCTCCTGTATCTCCTTTAAGGACACTGTCGTGTCTTCCACCACATCATGAAGCAAGGCCGCAATGACCGACAGCGCATCCATTTGCATGTTCACTACAATATCCGCTACGGCCAAAGGATGTAGGATATAAGGTTCTCCGGATTTGCGAACCTGTCCGTGATGGGCTTGATCCGCAAACTCGTACGCTTCCCGAATCCGCCTCAGATCCGGTTCCTTTATATAGGCAGACGCCTTTTCGAGTAATTGCTCTATGCCCATTGAGATCCTGTTGATTCCTTTCTATATGAAAATATACTGAAAAAACGCATACAAGAGCATAATTCGCCTCATTTTGATTTCCTATAATTATGCCTCTTGCGTTCCCTCACGTCAACTCCAGGTATTGTCTTCGCTGCACGGACAGCATCCCGGCAAGATCTGCCTGCCTTCGGGAGGGTAGACCGACCAGCCGATGAAGGGATTACCTGGGAAAGAAAAACAAAAGTCAAGTATTTTTATGTTGAAAATTGTCGCCAATGTCATTATCCTATTAAGGATAGTTATCTTATGAACGTATCTATAGAGGAGTGAACTCGTTGCAACGTGAAATTCAAGTGAATGAGAAAGTCCCGTTCGGACCGGGCGTGCTGTTAAGCCTGCAGCACTTATTTGCCATGTTCGGAAGCACGGTGCTGGTGCCTAACCTGTTTGGCGTCGACCCCGGCATGATCCTGCTGATGAACGGCATCGGTACCCTGTTGTACATCCTCATCTGCAAAGGGAAAATCCCTGCTTATCTGGGTTCCAGCTTTGCCTTCATCGCACCGGTTCAGGCGGTTCTCCAGACTCATCCGGGGAACGGCTACGCTTTGGCTCTCGGCGCGTTTATCGTCACCGGCGCGATCTTCGTTCTGATTGCGCTGCTGATTAAATATGCCGGCACGAAGTGGATCGACGTCGTATTCCCACCAGCCGCTATGGGGGCTATCGTTGCCCTGATCGGCCTGGAGCTGATTCCCGTCGCAGCCGGCATGGCCGGATGGATCACCGATGGCTCGGAGGGCTGGACGCCAGATGGAACGTCCATCACGCTGTCGCTCGTGACGTTAGTCGTTACGGTACTTGGCGCTGTCTTGTTTCGCGGCTTTCCGAAGATTATTCACATCTTGATCGGGATCGTCGTTGGTTATGTTCTAGCTTTATTCATGGGTGTGGTCGACACCTCAGCGATCGAACAAGCGAAGTGGATCACCCTGCCGACGGTCACAACCCCGCAATGGGATACCTCCGTCATCATCTCGATCGTGCCGGTCGCGCTGGTCGTCATCGTGGAGCATATCGGCCACCTGCTGGTGACGAGCAACATTGTGGGCAAGGACTTGTCCAAGGACCCGGGCTTGCACCGGTCGCTGATGGGGAACGGGATCTCCACGATTCTTTCCGGTTTTGTAGGCTCCACGCCGAACACGACCTATGGGGAGAACATTGGTGTCATGGCATTAACCCGCGTGTTTTCTGTGTACGTGATCGGGGGTGCGGCGATCTTTGCCATCCTGCTCTCCTTCTCCGGGAAGTTCTCGGCAATCATCGCTAATATTCCGGATCCGGTTATGGGCGGCGTATCCTTGCTGCTGTTTGGCGTTATCGCCGCCTCGGGCTTGCGGATCTTCGTGGAGCAGAAGGTGGATTTCTCCAAGCCTACCAACATGCTGCTGACCACCGTTGTGCTGGTCATCGGCCTGAGCGGCACCCAACTGACCATGGGTAACGTCGTGCTGAAGGGTATGGCCTTGGCAACGATCGTTGGCATTGTGCTTAGCCTGTTCTTCAAGCTCATTCAAGTGCTGAAGTTAAGCAACGATAACGAAGAAGCGGCCCATTAAGCTCACTCTTCTATACAAATTAGGGGCTGTTGCCATGTGATACGTGGCAGCAGCCCCTTTTGTATGGGATCTATTTTTATTCGTATTGCACGAGTGAAAAGACTTCAATTCCCGGCAGCTTCTTGCGGCCTTCCAGCTCACTTAACTCAATCAGGAAGGCAGTACCAACGACGTTCCCTCCTAGTTGACGAACCAGATCCACAGAGGTTGAGATCGTTCCCCCAGTCGCTAGCAAGTCATCCGCAATCAGCACGTTTTGCCCCGGCTTTACCGCATCGCTGTGCATCGCTAACCGGTCTTTGCCGTATTCCAGGTCGTATTCCACCTCAATCGTTTTGTAAGGCAGCTTCCCACTCTTGCGGATCGGTACGAACCCGACGCCAAGCGCGTAAGCCAGCGGCGCACCCACAACGAAACCGCGGGCTTCAGGGCCGGCAATCAAATCGATCTTCAAATGAGATACCCGCTGCTTCAGTTCGTCGATCGCCTTGCGGTACATGTTACCGTCATTGAGCAACGTCGTAATATCCTTGAAGCTAATGCCCGGTTGAGGGAAATCAGGAATCACCCGGATGTACTCTTTAAAATCCAAACCAATCTCCTCCTAGTTCAAATGCGTGCAAATCATTTCTAAGTTTCAGAACAAAACATTTATGAGGCTCCCTGAATATGGGTTAGCATCCATTCCGTAATTTCCGGCACCCGGCCGTACTGCAGCATCTGTTCGATTTCAGCCAGCAGTCCCAGCTCCCGGTAACGGCTTGACGTTTCCAAGGCCTGCTTGGAAGGAGACGGATGGATCCGAATCATCCCGGATGCCCGAATAATAAATCCCAGCTCCTCGAATACCCCAAGCGCCATCTCAACCATCCGCTTTGACCAACCGGTACGCTTCACAAGCGCCGCCAACATCTCTTCCTCAGGAAGCCCTTGGCCGGCTCCCCGATAGATCAAGCTGTACACGAGCTTGAAATGATCGCGAGAAGGCGGCTCGATACGCTCTTGGGGCGCACGCAGCGAATGCAGCATATAGATGCGCTCCAGACCGGTAAAAGCGGATACCATCCCAGTCCAGCTCTCCGGTGCATCCGGAAGCTCCAGGACGAACAATGTCGACGCTGCGTGAATCCCAGCGGTTTGCGCGAGCTCGTTCCCAGGACGCACGCCAACGTTCTTATCATATACCCAAATCGGGGTCTCCTTCAAATCAAGGGTATGGAAAAATGCGGAACCTTCATTTACGACGACAGCCGACGCTCCCGAACCGCAGGCGGGCAGCTTATCCAGCTTCCCTCGAAGCTCTTCGAGCAGCTGCGATGGATTCCGGGAGCCGCGGTAATCAAACACCTGCAGATGAGACACCGCTAAATCCTGGATCATGAGCTGCGGCTTGCGCGAGCCGTTCCACTCGTTGACACTGGCTTCCGCAACGATATCGATCCGAGCTTCTTCCGACAGCAACGGGGCCAATTCACCTTTGCCAAACGCGACGGCTTCTACGGTTTTACCGTTTTGGCCAAGAATCAGCTTCAAGTGCTTGCCGTCTTTGCCCATCTGGCGGCATTCCAGCAGCTTTAGGCCACGAAGAAGCAGCCTGGGACAGGTGTTTGCCATGCCAAATGGAGCCAGTTGCTGGAGTTGTTCGATTGCTTGCAGCGTAATGTCTTTTAAAGAGCAAGTCAAATCGGTCTCCAGGACCGGCACGAAATGCTCCGGCGTGAGCCGCCCGGCGGCAAAAGCATTCAGCCTTCGGCCAAATTCCTCCAATCGCTCCCGGCTTAGGGACATCCCTGCAGCGGATGGATGTCCGCCAAAGTGGTCCAGCAGGTCGGCGCAATCGGTTAAGGCTTCATAGATGTCAAAGCCGGGAATCGAGCGGGCGGAGCCTTTGCATTCCCCGGTCTCGGGATGGATTCCCAACACGATAGTCGGGCGATAATACCGTTCCAGCAACTTGGAGGCGACGATCCCGACAACGCCGGCATTCCAGCCTTCGCCGGCCACCACAATCACGTCGGGCAGCCCTTCCGACTGCTCCTGGCTTTCCAGCTGCTGGAGCGCTTCTTGCACCATATCCTCGACAATTATTTGGCGCTCCTTGTTCAGCACATCCAGCTCCTCGGCGATCGCCTCGGCTTCTTCCATGTTCTCCGCCGTCAATAAGGCGACGGCGCGGTTGGCGTGGCTCATGCGGCCGCTGGCATTAATCCGCGGTGCCAACCCGAAGGCGACGGCTGTCGAAGTAACTTCCCCGCTGGACCAGCCGGAGGTTCCGAGCAATGCCGTCATGCCCGGGAATGCCGAGCGCTCCATCGATGCCAGACCGGACTTGACGATCATCCGGTTCTCTCCGGTCAGTGGCATCAGGTCGGCAATCGTCCCCAGCGCGGCCAGCTCGGTCCAAGCAATGGGGGTGTCCTCCCCCAGGAGCGCTTGGGCCAGCTTGTACGCCACCCCCACCCCGGCCAGTCCTTTAAACGGATACGTGCAGTATGGCAGCTTGGGGTTAATCAAAGCGTACGCTTCCGGTAAAACCGCCGGCGGTTCGTGGTGGTCAGTGACGATCACGTCCATGCCCACCGCATTGGCGTAGGTCACCTGCTCAACGGCGCTGATCCCCGTATCTACCGTCACGATCAGCGTAAAGCCTTTCTTGTGATAATGCTCCAGCACCGGAATATGTAGCCCATATCCCTCTTTCGTTCGATGCGGGATGTAGTAGTCATATGTAGCACCGAGATGCCTCATCAGGTAGATCATTAAAGTCGTCGATGACACCCCATCGGCGTCATAATCCCCGTATATCAAAATCCGCTCCCCATTTTCCACCGCACGGCGGATGCGCGGTACGGCTTCTTTCATGCCGCTGAGCAGCATGGGATCGTGTTGATCGGCAAGGCTTCCTCTTAAGAAGAGCTCCGCCTTCTCAGGGCTTTCCATCTCCCGCGTCACCAGCAAAGACGCCAGCAAAGGGGAAATATTCAGCTGGCCGGCCAGCCGTCTGGCAGCCTCTTCGTCATAGGGAAGCTGTGTCCAGCGATATTTGGCATGAAGCAAAAAACGTCACCTTCTTTCTTCCTGTCGGTTCTATCCCGGGGCCAGCTTACTGCAGCAAGTTCGGCAAATCACTATCAGCATCGGTATTGCTCTTATAAGGATACCCCGCCTCGTAAGGCCCGACTTGAATCCGAACGTCAGTGACATGGGAAAAGCGGTTGAGCAGCAGCATTTTGGCCCGATTGGCGATATCGTTGGCTTCCATAACGGTAAGCTTAGGATTTACGCTAATCTTGGCGGTCACGGTCACATAATGTCCGTTCTCCTGCGCTTTCAAATCATCTACTGTAATCACGCCATGCACCCGCTGTACCGTCTCGATGAAGGTAGCAGCATCCTCTTCGCGTACCTCCGTCCGAACCGGTCCGTAGATGGAGCGTCTCACCAGCCGATAGACTTGGATCATCACATGTAAGGCGACAAGGATCGCGGCAACCGGATCAAGATACGCCAGGACGGGCACATCCCAGGCTTGCCCTCCCATCGCCCCAAACACACCCGCGAGAACAACTACAGATGAGAACAACGAATGACGATGCTTCTCGACGATCAGCTGCAACTCCTGATCCGACTTCCTGCGGGAAATACGCAACTTGATTTGAAACAACGTTTCCCGCAAAGCCATCGATAGGAGCACGGCTGCCAAAACGAAAGTCTCCGGTGGAGTGGTGTCGCCCTCAACCATGTCAGTGATGGACGCAATCCACAGTTGAACGGTGCCCATCAACAAAAAAACGGAGAAGAAAATCGCCGGCAGCGGCTCAGGCGTCGCTTTGCTTGCGGACGAACCAGCCAGCCGCAAACGCCTTTTTCCCGGTACAGACAGTCTCGCGGCGACGCCAACCGCAACATCGTACGCAGAATATAATGCCCCGGCCAGCAATGTCAGACTGTCGTACAGCAGACCAACCGTCCCCAAAAACACGGCCAGGACAAGATCCCCAACGATCCCGGGCCATGCTGTCGGTGCCGGAATAACAGCTTGTTCTCGTGTCATAATCCCCCTCCTGATGCACGTAAAAGCGGACAAGTTACGAAAGCCGCGTCAGAAGACGCGGCTCTAGCTTTAATTCAGCGAATGAATGGGTGCTTCAATCAGACATTTCGGCCGTTCAGGAAGCTTTAGCCGGTTTATGCTTTTGCTTACTCTTGAGCAGGAACCAGAGCGGGCTTGCGATAAAGATAGACGAATACGCCCCAAACAACAGGCCGATTACCATCGCAAGCGAGAACATCCGGATCGACTCTCCGCCTAGAATGAGGAGGAAGAAGGCCGCCACGAACACCGTCAACGCGGTATACAAGGAACGCATAATCGTTTGCGATACGCTCACGTTCACCAGATTGATCAGGTCCTGACGAGTTTTCGTTTTGGCAAATCGCAGATTTTCGCGAATCCGGTCAAAGATAACGATCGTATCGTTAATCGAATAGCCGATAATCGTAAGTACAGCGACGATAAAGGTCAAGTCAACCTCGAGCCGGAAGATCGAGAAGACGGAAATGACCATAAAAGCGTCATGCAGCAGCGCGATGATCGCAGCCACAGCAAACCGCCATTCAAACCGGATGCCAACGTAAATAATAATCCCGATACAGGAGATCAACACGGCATAAATTGCATTGCGCGCCAGTTCTTTCGCCATTTCCGGGTCAACCGTATTCACTTCAAACGAAGCTTTATCGTCTAATTTGGCAATTTCCGCTTTCAGCTTCGCGTCATTCTCTTCACTTAATACTTGCGTAAATCGGATATTCATCCGGTCTTGTCCAGGACTGATGCTCGCTTCATTCTCCTCGATCCCCATATTTTTCAAGATCGGGCGGACTTGATCGGCCGTCAGCGGCTTGGACAGGGAAATATCCACATTAGACCCTGCTTTGAAATCTACGCTATAGTTCAAACCGAAGAACGCCAAGCAAATGATGCCGGCAATCGTCAAGACGATTGAAAGGGTGTAGAAGTATTTACTCAGATGTATATAATCCAGGTTCTTCTTAAAGCTCACGAATGTCACGCTCCTTCACACCGAAATACTTCGGTTTCAACAGCTTGCCGGCTTTGAGCAGCAGGTTCAGCAGGAAACGGGCGAGATAGATATTCGTGGCGATACTAAGTACGATTTCCACGATGAGCACCAAGGCAAAGCCTTTAACGGCCCCCGTACCATACGCATACATCACGGCCGCAACGATAATCGTCGTGATCTGCGAATCAAGCACTGTACGGAGAGAATGCTTGTCCCCTGCTTTGACCGCAGACATGATACTCTTGCCGGCCCGTATTTCCTCATGAATCCGTTCATTGGTAATAATGTTGGCGTCCACCGCCATCCCAATCCCGAGAATGATAGCCGCAATCCCTGGAAGAGTTAACGTAAAGTCTGCCCAGACGAACACGAGAATGAGCAGCCAGGTATGCACAATCAGGGTAAACGAGGCAATTAGCCCAGGCACCCGGTACATCCCGACCATGAACAGCAGAATGAAAAGAGAGCCAATCAGGCCGGCTTCAATCGTCTGATCCAGTGACTGCTTACCGAGCGTCGCGCCGACGCTTTGAGAATATTTCTCCGTCAGCTTCAACGGGAGGGCACCAAGATTGATCTTGTCGCGCAGCTCTTTCGCCTTCTCCAAGTCGCCGCCCACACTGATTTGTGCGGACCCGTCGGTCAAAACGGCTTGAACGATCGGAGCGGAGACCAGCTCATCGTTCATATAAATCGCCAGGGGTTGTCCCAGCAAACGTTTGGTGACTTCAGCGAACTTTTCTTTGTTTTTCACTTTAATGCTGACAACCGGTTCATTCATCTGTGTGAATTCCAGTTTGGCACCATTTTCCGCGAAATCGGTTCCGATCATTTCGATCTTGTTGTATTCGTCCGCGTTCTTCTCCGTGCCGTCCTTACTGCGGAACGTCAGCGAAGCCGGCTCCTTCATCGTCTTGCGCACTGTTTCTTCATCGGTAACGCCGGCCACCTTCAAGCGGATCCGGTTCGTGCCTTCCGTCGTGACTTCCGGCTCGCTGGTTCCCAGCTTGTTCGCCCGGTCCTCCAGGCTCTTGGCCGTTTGGATTAAGGATTCCTTCGTGACCTGACCTCCGCCTTCCAACGGACTGGCTTCATATAGAATCTCAAAGCCGCCTTTCAGATCAAGGCCGAGACGTACGTTCTTTAATAGGTCGGGGGTTGTCCAAGCCATGATGCCAAACGAGACAACCACGACGGTTATGAATGTGATAATTCTTTTCATCCCGTACTTCTTTCCCCTTTCAAATTCTCAATATTCCTATTATAGCGATGGCCGAAAAACCAGTCAATTTATCTAAAATTGTCAATTCGATTAACGACCGGCACAAAAAAAGATCCCATTTAATCCAAACGGGATCCCCGAAAGGCGGACATCGTCATATAGTTCATAAACTGGGTGACTTTCAAAGAAAGAATGTCATTCACCAATTGGTACAAGGGAGGGATTCCCCCCTTCTCGTATTTATGGCTGATACATTCCCAAATGTCAGGTCCGGTCACATGCTCGTACCCGATCAGCCGGAACTCCTCGGCCTTGCTGCGACACAAGCTTTCGATTGCCTCATTTAGTTGTTGGTCCGTCATTTGTTCTTCAGCCATACTTCAAGCCTCCTTCGAAAACCCGTCTTATTACATTCTACCCTAAATCTCCGAATCCTGCTTACAAGAGTTGTTTGGTTTTCGAATCTTGTGAAAAAGACAAGTCATGAACCGGGACAGGTCTGTCATATCCATGAAGTGAGAGGTTGTACGCCTCGCTTACGAGTTTATAAGGCAGCTGATTTCTATAAGCATCGCGTATGTAGGAAGTTACCAAAGTGCTGCCGGGGGAGTGGAGTTTCGATTGAATAAGCAAACCTTTATCCAAGGTACGATGATCCTGCTTGTGGCTGGGATCGTAAACCGCCTCCTGGGCTTCATTCCGCGCATCATGCTGCCCCGCGTGATCGGGGCCGAAGGCGTAGGGCTGTATCAGCTCGGTTATCCCTTTTTTCTCGTGCTCGTAACGATTATTACCGGCGGCATTCCGCTCGCTGTAGCCAAGCTGGTGGCCGAAGCAGAATCCTCGGGTCAGCCCGGGAGCTCGGTGTCGATTTTACGGACAAGCTTAGTATTTACGACGGCAGCCGGCTTTCTGTTTACGTTTCTCTGCTTGTTTGGCGCGCCATGGGTGACCCGTTACATTCTGACCGATGCCCGGGTTTATCACACTTTTATCGCAATGAGCCCGATGATCATCATCGTCTCAGTCTCTTCGGTCTTCCGCGGATATTTCCAAGGGAAGCAGGATATGATTCCCTCGGCGGTGTCGTCCATCATGGAAACGGTGGCCCGAATTATCGGCGTCCTCTGGTTCTCGTATCTCATGCTCCCGATGGGCATCGCCTATGCGGCTGCAGGAGCCATGCTTGGTGTTGTTGCCGGCGAGATCGTAGGCATGGGGGTCCTGCTCTGGCAGTATCACCGCCTGAAGCGGAGGGAGCGGCTGGGAGGCTCTACACCCGGCAATCTAGCAGTGAGCCCTGCCAATGCTGTGAACCCGAATGAGGAAACATCCGCCTCCTCCGCCTATCCGTTCCACGCCAACCTGCGCCGAATTCTGCGCATCGCCATTCCGGTTACCGGCAGCCGTCTGGTCGGCTCGCTCTCCTACCTGCTGGAGTCGATTACAACCGCGCGGAGCTTGGCGATCGCCGGCGTAGGAGTTGGCGTTGCGACCTCCCAATACGGGGCGCTGCAAGGGATGATCATCCCGCTGTTGCTGCTGCCGGGAGCGTTAACTTCGTCGCTCGCCGTCTCGCTTGTCCCTTCGCTGGCTGAAGCGCAGGCACGCGGCGACACCAGAACGATCCACCTGCGTCTCCATCAATCCTTGCGGCTTGCGCTGGTCACCGGCGCTCCGTTCGCCGCGATCATGTTCGTGTTGGCTGACCCGATCTGCCGGCTTGTGTACAACGATGGCACGATCGGAGGCATGCTCAAAATCATGGCCCCCTTCGCCCTTCTGCTGTATATCCAAACGCCGCTGCAGGCCACGCTGCAAGCGTTGGATAAGCCGGGCCGCGCACTCATTAACACACTGGTTGGGGCCATCATCAAAATCACCTTAATCTTCTATCTGGCCTCGAACCCGGCACTAGGCATCTACGGGGCAATTATCGCGATTATTATCAACTTTATCATCGTGACCGTCATGCATGCTGTCGGTGTGTCCAAATCACTGCGTTATCGTATGCCTTACCTGGATATCCTCAAGGTTGGAGCGGCGATGATCATCATGGCCGCCGCCGCGGACTATTTATATAAGAACCTCGTCCTGAGCTCTCAAATGGGCTGGCAGTTCTTGATGGCGGCCTCCCTGTCCGGATTGCTGTATTTAGCTCTAGCCGGAATCATGGGATTGTTTGATCTCCATGACCTTAAGCGGCTGCCTGTCCTAGGCAAATGGTTTCGGAAATAACGAAGGTTATTGTTTTGCGTCCATCTCATTGATATACAGCTTTCCATTATGATCGATACTGCAAAAGAACACCTGCTTGAAATCCGTTAAGCCTTTCATTTGAATCTGATTTTTCAGCCAAAAGCGGGTTTTTCCGATTTTGCGCAAGTTCTCGTCGTTTACCTTGCCATCCATAATGAGCGGCAGCGGGAGTGCTTCATATTTGATTTTTGCCGAGAGGTTGGCATCCTTCTTTTTGGAAGGCTGCTCTCCCCCTTCGGATTTATCTTTGGGAATCACACTAAGCTGCCCGCTCGTTTCCAACACGGCAAACTCGACGTCGGCAACGCTGTCGATCTGCTGCGAGCGCAGCTGCATCATTAAATCATCTAAGTTGTATCGCTGGCGTTTCATTTCTTCCCGGTTAATTTTCCCGTTTCGGATAATGACGCTGGGCTCGCCATCAAACCACAGCCTTATTTTACGGAAGCGAAGCGACAGCATGGCGATGGCGATTTGAATCAGCAGCAGGGTCAACATCGGTATGACTCCGTCATAAATCGGCCGATTGATATCTTCCAGGGCAAAAACGGCGATCTCTGCGATCATGATCGAGATGACCAGGTCGAAGATCGACAGCTCGCCGATTTCTCTTTTTCCCATAATCCGCATGACTCCGAATACCAAGAAATACATCAGGACGGTTCGGAAAACATGGTTTGCCACATGCTCGACCACGCCAATCCCTCCTCTGGTTACAAGTTCGCACAAAACATGGTATTGGTATTCTGACCGCCGCCTTCCCGTTCCATGCGAAAGATCACAGGTTAAAATCCGGGAGGCTTACATGAATCTTCCTAACTCAATTGGGCCAAGTAGGTCTATCCGAGTTAGCTTGACCATAAAATGTGGTAAAACGTCTGTCGAAGACATGGAAAAACAGGAGGCTGACCACGATGCATTTGATCCGCCGAATTTTCGGGATGCGTATGTCCCAGCCCACCGTTGCAGGGTTGTGGTATGGATTTTTATGGATGATGATCGGCGCATTGATTCTATCTTTATTGTTGCAAGGCGAAATGGTTGAAGAGTTTGAACTGTCGATGTACACGTATCTGGTGCATGCTGTTGCCGTCTTGTTCGGGGGGATCGTCTCCGGCAAACGTGCCAAACAGAAGGGATGGTATCAAGGCGCTCTGACCGGTGCACTGTACGTGCTCATCTTGCTGCTGATCAGCTTCTTGGCTCTAGATACGTCATTGGGGCTCCGGGAATGGGGATATATCCTGCCGGGGTTTGTCATCGGTGCGATCGGCGGCATGATTGGCGTAAATCTTGGCCGCAAATAACGATAGTGTAAAATCTCTGTGGGTGTAGGAATTGGAAAAAGCGGATATAGAAAAAGAGCTTCTCCCTTGGTAAAGTGATGTTTGCGCACAACACACCAAGAAGGAGGAAGCTCCTGTGAGCCACTTTACCACAACAATGCCGACGATGAAAGAGATTGAGCAATGGATTTTCCGGAAAATGCAGGAGGAATTCGCTCGTGCGATGAAGCAGGTACTGGAGGCGCTGGATCAGCAGATCCTGGAGCAACGGGACCGAGAGCGTTATCGAGTAAAGGACGAGCGTGAAACAAGCGTCAACACAGTGTTCGGGAATGTGCGCTTTAAGCGGAGATTGTACTGTGACCGTAGAAGCGGCAAACACGTGTATCTGCTGGATCAGCTGTTGCAATTCGAAGGGCGCGGGAAAGTCAGTCCGCATTTGGAAGAGACAGCAATCGCATTCGCAAGCCAAGGACCGTCGTACCGGGACAGCGCAAAGAGGCTGGAGCAGCTTTTGGGCTACAATGTGCTGAGCCACCAAGCGATCAGGGAAAAACTGATGGAGCGTGCGCAACAGCCGATGCCAGCGGTGAAACGGCGCGCTGCCCGCGTGCTGTTCGTGGAAGTGGATGGGCTGTACACGAAGCTGCAGCGGAGCAAAAAGCGCGGGATGGAGAACGCAATTGCAGTCGTACACGAAGGCTGGGAGAAGAACGGCAAGCGGGTACAGCTGAAGAACAAACAGCATTACCTGCATACGAGCGGCGGCGACTTCTGGGAAGGGTTCGGGGACTTTCTGGTGGAGCGTTACGAAATCGACGAGAACACGTGGCTTGTGGTGAACGGAGACGGCGCGGCGTGGATCGGGGAATGTACATCCTACTTTCACCAATGTCTGTACATGCTGGACCGCTTTCATGTGGCGCGTGATTTGAAACGCTTTGTTGGTCATTTGCCGCAGGTGTGGGAGACCGTGAGACGGTCTTTGGCCAAACAGGATGCAGCCGCGCTTATGGCGGTCCTGGAAGGCGTGTCGGAGCAAGAGATAGCGGAAGAGAACCGGAAGGATTGGAAGCCGTATAAAAGATTTCTAAAGCGGCATGAGAAGCATTTGGACGACTACCGAAAAACACTCCAGGCGAAGGGGATCGACACAAGCGGTATGCGCCCGATGGGAAGCGCGGAATCGCAGATGCGTATATTCGCCAAGCGGACGAAGCGTGGCGGGTACAGTTGGAGTGAGCGAGGCGTCAGGGCGATGCTGAGGACGATGATGAGGATTCAAGAAGCGGGCACGGTGGTAAGAACGGTTGAAGGACAAGCGAGTAAGCAGGCAACGCCGCAGCAGTCGATAAACATGCGGCAATTGCTCAAGAACGTGACGCAACCGGTCAAGGGTTGTATCGCTGGAATGATTCGCATGCTGCAAGGACCGAAGCAAAGCAGCACAACGGGTATGGCACTCAAAGCACTTCGCGGATAACGGCAAAAAATTCTGACAAATCACTTGTGTTTGATGAAAGAACGAAGCAAAGCGCTTACAAGGAAGAGGTTCCTTCGGGGTTCGCGTTCCAGGCTATCTTAAATGACTGCCCACGCTAGCTTGACACTGACGCAAATAACTTAAGGTTTTACGGCGGCCTCCATTCATGGTAAGTTAGACTTAGTCCAATCGACATCATCATGAGGAGGTCGTTCTCGCACGATGGATCATTCCATGTCCGGCATCTCGTGGCTGACCGGGATTTCCGTCATCATCATGGTCTGGGTGAACACGCTCCGCTCGCCATGGCATGCCGTTACTTCCCTATTGCAGCAACTGATCAAATCAAAACATTTGCTTTGGCTTTTACTTCTGATGGTTGGCGTGTTGCTGATAAATAAGTTTGAACTGATCCTAGAAGATCATCTTCCTTTTCATACCGATTTCACACCGTGGGTATTTGGAATTGAGGGACATTTCGTTTCAACGTTTCAAAGCTTGTTTCACTCAACGACTGTAACGGTAATAACAGCTTTCTTCTATCTAGTCATCTTGCAGGCGTTAATTCTTGCATCGCTGGGAATCTATGCGTCCGATGATCGTCTGCCGTTTCTTTATGCGACCTGTTGCACTGTGATCCTCAATTATCTGGCAGCGGTCCCCTTTTATTTGCTGTTCCCGGTGAACGAGGTATGGTCGTATCCGCCGTCAGGGGCTATCTTTTATATGCTAGAGGTTTTTCCAAATTTCGAACAGGTTTACCGCCCCTTGTCCGGTCTGAATAACTGCTTTCCTAGCCTCCACACTTCGGTCTCCGTATCGATGGCTATTTTGGCGATCCGTTCAGGGAACCGGCGCTGGGGTTGGTTTGCTTCAGCTTGTTCATTGATTATAGTGTTTTCAATCTTTTATATGGGGATTCACTGGTTGACGGACATGCTTGGAGGGCTGGTACTGGCTGCTTTGGCCTCCACCATCGGCCTTGCCTGGGGCAACCGCTTGGCGAACTCCGCGCGATCCGGAAACCTTAAGCCGCATCAGACCATAAGAAAAACGTCTATCGACGTACATTCAAAGTAGACAGACCGCGTTTAGCGGAAGTTTTTCTTGCGATATCAGGATGCCAATGCCCCGAAGTTTATACTTTCTGATATCTTAAAAAAGAGCCTGTAGCATACAGGCTCTTCCTATTTGTGTTTGTCTGTAACGCGATTAACCTTCCGACTCTTTAATGGTGTGACTGATCGCGCTGCGGTCAAACGTCAGCTTTGTCACGTCATTCACGCGAAGCACTACCGTATCGTCGGTCAGCTCCATAATCGTTCCATGCAATCCGCCAATCGTCACGATCTTATCGCCTTTCTTCAAAGCGCTCAGCATCGAATTACGTTGCTGCTGCTTCTTCTTCTGCGGACGAATCAATAAAAAGTAGAAAACGGCGATCATGATAACAAATGGAATGATCATGGAGATAAGCGAGTTGGCGCCAGTTGTTTGTTGCGCGGCATACTGAAAGAACATGTCATTTCCCCCTTTCCAAAATCGAACTAACGCTTTTTCTTAAAATCCTTTGTCATTGCCAAACAGACCGTACTGCTCAAAAAATTCATCCCGGAAACTCAACAACCGATCTTCCATAATCGCCTGACGAACTTTACCCATCAGATTGATGAGGAAATGCAAATTATGGTATGTAGTTAATCGCAGCCCAAACGTCTCGTCGGCTTTGATCAAGTGGCGGAGATACGCCCTGGAGTAATTTCGGCAGGTATAGCAGTCGCACTCGGGATCCAGCGGTCCGAAATCGTTGGCATACTGAGCGTTGCGTACGACTAAACGGCCTTGGCTGGTCATCGTCGTACCGTTGCGCGCGATCCGAGTCGGCAACACGCAATCGAACATGTCGATGCCGCGAATCGCTCCTTCAATTAAGGCATCCGGAGATCCGACTCCCATCAAATAACGGGGCTTGTCTGCCGGCAGCAGCGGAACGGTATATTCCAGCACCTCGTACATGAGCGGCTTAGGCTCGCCTACACTCAGTCCACCAATAGCATACCCCGGAAAATCTAGGGAAGTCAAATCGCGGGCGCTTTGCTTGCGCAGATCCTCGTACATGCCGCCTTGAACGATGGCAAACAGTCCTTGATCGTGCGGACGGGCATGGCTCTGCAAGCAGCGTTCCGCCCAGCGGGTCGTACGCTCCAGGGAATTTTTCACGTATTCATAATCCGCCGGATACGGCGGGCATTCGTCAAACGCCATCATGATGTCCGAGCCGAGCGCATTTTGGATTTCCATTGCCACTTCCGGAGACAGGAATAGTTTATCGCCGTTCAAGTGGGAGCGGAAATGTACGCCTTCCTCCGTGATTTTGCGCATTTCACTCAGCGAGAACACTTGAAACCCGCCGCTGTCCGTCAAAATCGCGCGGTCCCAATTCATAAATTTGTGCAGTCCGCCGGCCTCACGAATAATTTCATGTCCCGGACGCAGGAAGAGATGGTACGTATTGCTTAAGATGATTCGCGCATCCATCTCCTTCAGCTCTTCCGGACTCATCGTTTTTACTGTTGCCTGCGTACCCACCGGCATAAAGATCGGTGTTTCGAACGAGCCGTGCGGCGTATGCACGCGCCCTAACCGGGCTCCGGACTGCTTGCAGGTTTTGATATGTTCATACGTAATTGCTGCTGCCAATCTGATCAACCATCCTCTACTCAAATAAAAATGCGTTTAGTAAATAAACATGGCGTCACCGAAGCTGAAGAACCGGTACTTCAAGTTGATCGCTTCCTGGTAAGCCTGGAGGATCCGCTCGCGTCCCGCCAGCGCGCTGACCAGCATCACCAGCGTTGATTTCGGGAGATGGAAGTTCGTAAGCAGCGCATCGACCAGTCCAAACTGGTAGCCGGGATAAATAAAGATCCCTGTCCAGCCGCTGCTCTTGACGATGGGGCCGCCCTCACATTGCTTAGCCACCGTCTCCAACGTTCGTGCCGAGGTCGTCCCGACGGCAATGACCCTGCCGCCTCTCGCTTTCGTTTCATTTAAGACGTCAGCTGTTTCCTGCGGCAGCACATAATATTCTTCGTGCATGACGTGATCCTCAACCCGGTCCACCGACATCGGCCGGAACGTGCCCAACCCGACGTGCAGCGTGACGAAAGCGATCGTCACTCCTTTCGCCCGCACTTGCTCCAGCAACTCTTCGGTGAAATGCAAGCCTGCCGTTGGTGCGGCGGCTGAACCCTCATGCTTGGAATACACAGTCTGATAACGTTCGCGGTCATCCAGCTTCTCCTTAATATAAGGAGGCAACGGCATTTGGCCCAAGCGATCTAGGATTTCGTTAAAAATCCCTTCATAAGCGAACCGAAGTACGCGTTCGCCCATATCCCCTTCGGACTCGACGGTGGCTCGCAGCTCGTCCCCAAACACGATCACCGATCCGGTTTTTAATTTCTTACCGGGTTTGACCAAGGCTTCCCAGCGGTCCTCGCCCAAGTTTTTGAGCAACAGCACTTCGGCTTTGGCACCGGTCCCTTCCTTTATCCCAAACAATCGGGCGGGAATGACCCGCGTATCATTCAGCACCAGCGTATCGCCTGGCTGTAAGTAATCCAATATATCGGAAAACTTGTGATGCCGGATTTCCCCGGTCTGTTTATTTAGCGTCAGCAAGCGCGAAGCGGTGCGTTCGGCTAGCGGTGTCTGGGCGATGAGCTCCTCCGGAAGCTCGAAGTCGTATAGATCTACATTCATCGGTATATTCTCATTCCTTAACGATAGACACATTTTGATAGTAGTGTTGCAAGATTTGCCGGTAATCATACCCGGCGTCGGCCAATCCTTTGGCCCCCCATTGGGAAAGTCCCAGACCATGACCGTTTCCGCGTCCCACGAAGACGAATTGGTTCGACGTATCCACCACGCGGGCTGTTCGATCGCCGCTCATCACAACCAGCTTGCCGCTGGCTGTCGTCTTGCCTGATGCCGACTGAATCGTCGTTGCGGACATAGCTGTACCGGTACCAGTCGTTCCTCCTGCACCTTGTACAGTATAACGTCCCGTTTGCACGATATCAAACAAAGTACTGGGCAAGCCATTCAGAGCAGAGCGATACGTATCCGGATATTTGACGTTCAGCGGCTGTCCATTGGCTTTGACCTGCGTCACGCGTCCGGATGGGCCCCGCTGGCTGACCTCCAGATTCCATATCGAAGATGGGATGTCGGATGTCGTTTTTCCCTTCAGGGACTTCACCAGTTCGTCCGAGGTATAAGGTCCGCGAATCCACGCATAGGAGCTGGATTCAGGCACCTTGACCAACACGATGGCCTGGTCGCCCGGATTCAGCTTCGCCAGGGGATCCACATCCGATTGAATGAGCGGCAGCTTCCGGACCAAGACGTTACTGGTCGTCACCGTCAGCTTCTGCAACCCTGCCGGATTCGTCCCATTGACCACCGTATTATCTTCACGGACGTATCCCGTGATCCCGCTCGACAACAGCACATAATACCACGATTTTAATGAGGCTTGCGCAGATTCGTCCCCGTCGCTGGGAACGCTGGAATAGATCGGATTCACATTCCCCCAAACCTCAACCGAATCCGCCGTCACCCCGCCGCTGTTCGACGCAAAGATGCCTTCTACAATTTGTCCGTTTGACGATACCAGCACTTCTCCTGCCGTAGCATCCACCGCTTGAACGATGCTGGCGACCTCTTTTTCCGTCCCATTGTAGACTTGGCTTAAAGTCGTATCCACCAGGCCGGCTACCTTAAACTTATTGAGCCCTGCATTATACAGCGCATAGCTGCGTGCCGCAACCGCCTGGGCCTTCAACGCCTCCTGCGGCCAAGACGATGGAACTTCACCGGCGACAACAGAATACAGGTATTGCTCTAACGGCAGCTCGTTGACGAGCGCCAGTTGGCCGTTCACTTTACTGATCTCAAAATCTCCGCGGTAGCTGCGCCCCGAACGCTCCACCACCTGGATCGGCGAATTGCCGTTATCCCGAAGCGTCAATTTGGTGCCTTCTCCGCTTAACTCATAATGGTCAACGCCTGCCGGAGCCTCCAAATTTAGCGTCACGTCCCGGTGCAGGAGTAATGCAGGGACATTTTCATTAACTGGCGCTAAGGAAAGATTCGGATGGAGTCCGGCCAGCTCGGCTTGGAGCGCGGACTGCTCGGAGGCACTTAACGCGCCGCCGATCCATACCGCATATTGCCCGGGGCCGGTCATCGCCACTACCGCCTCCGCATGCTGGGCGGACAGCGTTTGGCGAAGATTCTCGGCTTCCGCCTGACTTGCAAACGAACCGGCGGACACGTACAGAGGGCCGCGTGCTTCGGCTTTAGCGCCTTTTAAGGATGCAGACAGCGTTTGGCTGACCCGATCCGCTGCTTTTTGCGCTTCCGCTGCACTGGCGTAAGGGCCTGTATAAACGCGGTAGATTGTGCTTCCCGCTTGATTTACGGCATAAGCCACCGGACGGTCTGACGTGGCTTGCAGCTTCTTGACCGCAGCAGCGACCGTTGCCCAATCCGCAGATTCCAATGCTTTAACCTTATATCCATTGACGCTAAATCTCGTCGTAGCCCCCGCTCCCAGCTGCAGCCAAGTCTCCGGCGCCGAACTGCCCGCCAAGATTACCTCTGCCGCTGCCGCCGTTTTTAAAGTAACAGCTGGAGTTGTCGATTTATAGGTGCTGCCCAAGTCCAGGTACATCGCTACGCGGACGCGAGATGTATCCGAATCGTCAGCCGCTGCCGGCAGCTGAAAAGCCCCAGCTAACAGCAAACCCGCAACAATTCCTTTTCCCCATCGGGCTAACGAAAATGCTCGTCTCGTTCGTGTTGTACGTTTCAAACCTGCTTCTCCCCCTTTATGATGCCTTCGAGCCAAGTTCACAAATGCTAAGGTGTCTCGGGCATCGGCAGACCTAAATGCTGATAGGCTGCCGGCGTGACCACCCGTCCTCGCGGCGTCCTCTGCAGAAATCCGATCTGCAGCAGGTAAGGTTCATACACGTCCTCGATCGTCTGACTCTCTTCACCGATGGTTGCGGCGATGGTATCCAGCCCGACGGGGCCGCCGCGAAAGCTCGTAATCATCGCCCGCAGCATTTTGTGGTCGATCAAATCCAGCCCCATCGGGTCAACCTGCAGCATCTGCAGCGCTTCTTTGGCGATCTCCGTGGTAATCATACCGTCGCCCCGCACCTGCGCATAGTCGCGTACGCGCTTCAGCAAGCGGTTTGCAATCCGCGGCGTCCCCCGCGAACGAAGCGCGATTTCCGTCGCCGCATCCCCAATCATTTCGATGCCAAAAATATCCGCGCCTCGCGACACGATATAGCTAAGTTCGTCGATGTTATAGAACTCGAGGCGGCTGACGACCCCAAAACGGTCTCGTAGCGGCGCCGACAGGAGCCCTGCCCGCGTCGTAGCGCCAACGAGCGTAAAAGGCGGCAAGTCCAGCCGAACCGACCGCGCACTTGGCCCCTTGCCGATCATAATATCCAGCGCAAAATCCTCCATCGCCGGATATAGCACTTCCTCCACCGTCCGATGCAGCCGGTGAATCTCGTCGATAAACAGGACGTCGCCTTCCTGCAGATTGGTCAGCAGCGCAGCCAAATCCCCCGGCCGCTCAATGGCCGGTCCCGAGGTCGTGCGCAAATTCACGCCCAGCTCGTTGGCGATAATGTTAGCCAGCGTCGTCTTGCCGAGTCCTGGCGGTCCATAGAGCAGCACGTGATCCAGCGCTTCTTTGCGCATTTTTGCCGCTTCGATATATATTTTTAAATTTTCCTTGATCTGGTTCTGTCCGATATACTCCGCCAAATAACGCGGCCGCAGGCTTAACTCCACCGCCTGGTCCTCCAGCATTAAATTCGCGGAAATAATCCGGTCCTCCATCATGCGCTACGCTCCCCTTCCTGTCCTCATCCTCAGCCGGCGTACAGCAGCTTGAGCGCCTTCTTCATGACGGAATCTACCGCCTCGTCCGGCCCGACATCGTCCTTCAGGCGATGCCATACCTTGTCCAGCTCTGCTTCGGTATAACCCAGTGCTTTCAGGCCTTCGCGCGCCTCCGGCCATCCCGGATTACCGTCATCCCCCAAGGTCTCGCCAACATCCGCAGGCACCGGATCAAACAACGTACCTCCGACGCCCTCCAGCTTGTCCTTCAGGTCCAAAATCATCCGCTGCGCCGTCTTCTTCCCAATCCCGGGCAGCTTGGTCAAAAAGGAGACATTCTCCTGATGAATCGCCGCCACAACATGGTCCGGGCTCCCGCCGCTCAAGATCCCCAGCGCCACACGCGGGCCGATCCCGGATACCTCAATCAGCTTGCGGAACAGCTTCTGCTCCTCGCGGGTTGGGAATCCAAACAGCAGAATCGCATCTTCACGAACATGGTGATGGGTGTAGATCGTCACCGTTTCCTGTCCTTTGGCTGCAAAAGCGTACGGATTCGGACAAAACACCCGATACCCTACCCCCTGTACATCCAAGACGACGTACTCTGTTTCCAAATGGGCAATCTGGCCCCGCAAAAAATCGATCATGAACGCAATACCTCGTTTATTTTAGAGTTTAAAGTATACGAATGCGCATGGCAGATCGCCACGGATAACGCATCCGCCACGTCGTCGGGCTTCGGAATCGCTTGGAGCTTCAGGAACATGCGCGTCATCTCCTGCACCTGGCGCTTCTCCGCCTTCCCGTAACCTACGATCGCCTGCTTCACCTGCATCGGGGTGTATTCCGCAATCGGAAGCCCCTTCTGTGCCGCAGCGAGCACCAACACGCCCCTCGCTTGACTGACCGACATCGCCGTCGTAACGTTCCGATTAAAAAACAGCTTCTCGAACGCCACCGCATCCGGCTTATATTTGTCAATCAACTGAACCATCGCCTCATAGACATGCATAAGCCGTTCTTCCTCGGGCGTATGGGCCTCGGTTTGGATGCAGCCGTACTGCACCGGCGTGACCCTATTGCCTTGTTTATCGATAAATCCGAACCCGACAATCGCAATGCCAGGGTCAATTCCAAGTATCCGCAAGGCTCATCTCCCCCTATCGTTGCTATAACTCCCCCTTGATCCTCGGATGGAGCCCTGTCCTACATAAAGCGAACATATGTATTCACTTTATTATAGCAAAAGATCGGTCAAGATTGAGGAAAAACTTATTTGCAGGTGAAAAAAGTGTAATTAACGCTGGCAAAATAAAAAGAGGGACGTCCCTCCGTTATCTACGATAACTTCATGAGACACCCTCTTCTGGTTGTTCTATTATTCATTCAGCGAAAATAAGCGAGCAGCGTTTTAAGGCTGTTCCTCCTGCTGCATGACTCTCTCCGACGGTTCAATCGCGAAATCGCTGAAGGTGGACAGTACACTATTGTATTCCTCAACATCCTGAATACGAATCCCTTGCCGCAACTGCTGGATTACTTCTGCCGGCAAAGCGCTCTCCATCATTTCCACGTCGATCTGAAAAAAAGTACGAACTGCCTTTTCCTTCTTCGGCGGACCGTCAAATAACGTTAAGTTGCCATCCTTGTCCAAGCCGATGTATCCTTGCGTTTTGCAGTCTTCGGAAAGACCATCGATTTTCTCTTCGATCCAAACGTCGCCCCCTGCGCCAAGTCTGCCTTTCCATGTAGGGTGATCCTTCATCAACTCAGCGATTTCATTGGGGGTCATAATGCCGAGAACACTGCTTTCTTCACCACAGGTGTATATTTTCGTCAGATGGACGATTCTCGATTTCCCCTCTTCCAGATCCGATAACCATTCGTTATCGGCATCCGGAGCAGCTTCTTGCCACATTCCCAGGGTTTCGATCGCCATCGGTTCACGAGCCATCAACTTCTCCATTTGATCGGATAATCGAAGCCCCATCCAGGCCATAACCGCAATCAGTGCCAAGGCGCTGGCGGTCCATATGGCGCGTCTCCATCTTCTCCATCGTTTTTTCAGATGTTTTTTGATTTGGAAGATATTCACGGTTATCCCCTTCTATCGGACTTTTGTCTCTATTTTGACCGATAGTGGGAGCCTTTATTCAATTCTCGAAAACGGCGGCATCCCATTCTTAAACATTAAAAAAGCAGCCATCCGTTAAGATGACTGCTTCCATGGATCGGGACGACACGATTCGAACATGCGACCCCCTGGTCCCAAACCAGGTGCTCTACCAAGCTGAGCTACGTCCCGTAATCAAGTGTTTTACCGATTCTAAAAAATCGGGCCACTTTTTCTATTATATCGACTTCGACATAGAAGTCAAGCATTAATATTCGATTTTATTCGTTATTATCTATTCCCCTGAAGGTACAAATGATATCAGCTTTGCAGCATTTGAGTATGGTGATATTATCGTGACTCATGATGGCAACGTTCTTTGGAATAAACTGGATTACTCTTTAACCAGCGCCGCATTCAGACGTACCGTCACTTCTTGCGAGTCGATACCTTATAAGCGTTATTCAGGTGCTATATAATAAAGACCATCATCACCCAATTGTAATAAGTAGTCGGTATCAGCTGCTGTAATCAAAACTTCATTCCCATTGTCCCTTATTTCTTTATAATAGATGTGTCCATCGTGATAATATAATACTTCACTTGCTTCATCATATTGAAAATTGTCAGTCAACCTTTCTTTATTAATCAAAGAACTCCAGTCTAGGGTTTGTCCATCCTCGATCTCAATCTTAAATATGTGGATACCTGTTATATTCGTTATTTTATAATCAGTGGCATAAACATAATAAAGGTGTTCGTCCCGCCTTTTTATATCTTCAATCCGCATACTCCCTCGACTGTCGATGATCTCGACCAGATCGTTATAGACCACAATGTGAAAACTCTCCCTACCACTGGAGCCGTAAAACTCCGGATTTTCAATGTACTGAATTACTTTTAAGGAATCAGCTTCAAAAAATGAAAAGAAATTTGATATTTCTTCTATCTCTTTAATAGAAAACTGTGGATTTTCCCTTAATCTATCGGCTAGTGTGTTCATGATCTTTGTTTTCTCTGAATCCTCTACTTCTCCTCTATCCCACCTGTTGAATAATGCTTGAAGATCTTCTTGTCCTCGCTTTGGATCAGAGTTGATATAATAAAGTACGCCTATTAAAATCAGACAACTTACAATAGCAATTAAAATTTTTTTCATTTATTATAAAAAATCCTCTCGCATGTATTTTTTGTAAACAAAACGCTGCTACCGATATCCTAATTAGATATCGGTAGAGCGTCACTGGGAAACTTATAATTATTCTTTATTCATATTCAATCATACCAGCTACTCCACCAGCCTTCAAAGACTTTCAGGAATAAATAGTTTCCGCCACCTATTGTCGGTAATAAAGAATAGTCAATTACATGTGGAGTATACGTATACAATACCCATGCTGGAAAAGTGTCCACCTGTATTTTCCCAGCATAAGTCACACCACCAGATGTTTTTGATACACCGCCATTAACAGTCAAAAACACATCTAGCTTGGAATCATGCAGCCACTTATCATACATCCACGCACTGGCAAGTTCGACCTGCTTATCAAAACCGGTGTACGTGGTAATATCCCCACTATCCGTCGCTCCATAGCCCATAGCGTAATGAAATGCTCTTCTGTTAACGTTAGTATCTGTACTGGTAACTAGACTGCTTTCTTTCTGTAGGGTAACCAGTATCACTCGAGGATTAATACCCGCATTCTTTGCTGCATCACTAATAACCTTTGAAGGTTTTACTGTTCTACCAGTATCATAAGCATTACCACTAGAATTGATAGCGTAAATCTTAATGTTATTCCTTAAAACAGAATTTTTACTTGTAAGGAAACTCTGAATTTCACTTTCAGTCATTGCGTCGTCATTGTTGTAAAGAAAATCACTTGAGGATAATAGTGAATTCATCCTTTTGCCGGCAACATAATAATCAACAACTGCAAAAGGAGTAACAGAACTATTCTCGAGACTATTAACAGTGGAACTGTCAACTAGCCCTTGGGAATATTGTTTAGCTATTTCATCTTTCAAAGTTGTTTCTGCATTGCTGAATTTTCCAAGATTTATTTGATACAGCTCTTTCTCCCGAAAGTAAGATGTCTGCAGTTGATTGTTATAAAAAATATTCTCAACAACGTCCATTCTTAGAATAGTCGTATACTGTTTTATACCCTGCTGTGTCAGTAACTTGAATAATTCTATCATTGTCCCATTGAATATCGTAAATTCGTCCGTCAGAATGGATTTCATTTTTAATTCGGCCGCTTTCATCATAAATCATAATGTTCTCATTAATAAGATTGGCCTTATTTTGTTTCAAATTCTTTGGTAGGGAGTCATAAACAGCAGAAATTTCATCTAATGTACTTTTTGAAAGATTCGTTTCCGATGCATAAACACCTGAATTAAGACTAAGAAATAATAAAGATGCCAAAAGACTAAATACAGTTAATGCTTTCATCTTTTTTGAGATCACTGTTTTTCACCTCTTTAAAAGTTTTCATTCCAACTAAAAAACAACACATCTAACCCTACAAGAAAATCTAAATCTATCTTTTTAGACTAAGTCCCTCTTCTCTAAAAGCCTACTCTATCAACTATGTACAAAACATTTTTTTATCTTATAATAGTAACTAGGCTGTTTGCTTTGAACATAGCAAAGAGCGTGCAGAGTTGATTTCCATCGCGCCTCCAAAAGCAATATGGAAATCGACTCTTATTTATTGCAGCAAGATACCAGATATCAGATACCCTTCTGATATTCTTGATACAATCAGTCATTATTGAACATCAATAGCTGCTTCATTTAATCAAACCATTCAATATATAAACACTTCGACTTATACCTTTCTTACGCTCCTTCTAAACATTGCTTGTTTGAAGCGGAAACTCTGCGTTGTCCGCCTGTAAATGCGTACACCTGTATGACGTTGCTTACGGGGAGCAAGCGATCCTCCTCATAGTTAATTAAAAACGTTATTTATCTGCCTTATTGTAAGGTGAGCTGGCAGATTCATTGGATCAAAAACGACTCCAATCCTTTCCTTGACTTTGACGTGCTTTTCTAAATTATCTTCACCGAATATTTTTACTATACCGCTATCTTTTGGATACTACTCCCAGGATTACTTTGAATGTCGTTGATTTGCCTGCCCCGTTATCACCAATAAACAACCCGATTATTGATCCGGCCGGCACATTAAAGCTAACATCTTACAACATCGACGCAAGACAGAAACTGCAAATTAAATGTCGAAGAAGAGAGGGGGTAACTGGGTTGGCTGTACTATTGTAAAAGAAGTAAATGTGGTACTCATGATGGAGGGATTACCGCTAACCTTAAGGTATATATTGTAATTTCATACATATTATATAGTGTATTCGATTTGATTTCAATATTTTTTGTCAAACATTATTACATCAATAGAAAATATATCCATTTAAATCAAATAAATCGCAATAATAATTGCTTATGAAATTCATACTACCCATTTATAATTTCTGCTACAATTTCTGGTTCCTGGCTATCTCCGCCAATTACTGAAGAAACCAAATTTCTTTTCATTTGTATATTCAAAAGTAGACGGCTTAACCAAGTAACCGTCAATGCACAATTTCTCGTACGCTTCAGCGCTACTGCCGAACATTAACTCAAGTAAGTTATTGTGCCAGCTATATCAATTTTCACTGGGTGACTTTTGTATCGTTTCCTCCTGAGCTCTTCGATGCCATTTGGTATTGTAATTATTAAACTTAAGATCATCTCACGTTGTAACAAAAAAAGCAGATTTATTAAATCACGATTCGTGATTTAATAAATCTGCTTGTTTGATGCCGGTGAAGGGACTCGAACCCCCACGGTTTCCCTCACGATTTTGAGATTGGCGCTATGGAAGGAGGGAAACGCTCGTTCGCCAATCATCGAGATTCCGTATGGGACAAGGGAAGTCGGACATGGATTACTTTCTCACTGACCCAATACGTCCCTTGTTTTCCGACAGGGTTGTGTGCGCTCGCTAAACCCACAGATTGACGCGGCTACAGGCCGTCAGGCGCGCCAATCTTTTCACCGCACCAAACTCCCGATCCAAATTTCGGGAGGTTTCACATGCAAATTAACTCTGAATCCACTGTAGCATACGATGCTGTTTCGGCAAAAAAACAATACGCCGAAGCCGTCCGGCTGTTCTTGATGGACTGCCAGTTTCGCAATCTCTCCAAGTTTACCATAGACGGTTACCACGTCTATCTCAAATCGTTGCAACGCGATCTTGAAGATTGGTGCCTTTCCCTGGATACTCTGACCCCTAAAGACCTCTCCGTCCGCATGATTAACAAAATGCTCGAACAGCAATATAAGCCCAATACGATCAACGGAAAGATTCGCACGCTTCAGCAG
The DNA here is from genome assembly GCF_047200555.1 of Paenibacillus sp. MB22_1. Taxonomy (NCBI): domain Bacteria; kingdom Bacillati; phylum Bacillota; class Bacilli; order Caryophanales; family Paenibacillaceae; genus Paenibacillus; species Paenibacillus sp. MB22_1. The sequence goes on along the minus strand of NZ_JBLADV010000001.1, from coordinate 124,542 downwards.
TTTTTCAAATTTTTATTCGAGGATGGATTACTGACGACTAACATTGCCGAAGGGTTAAAGCCCCTCAAGAACAAACGGCAAGTCGTTCATACTTTTTCCGAAGAGCAAGTCAAACGAATCCTAGCCTCCCCCGATCAAACTACATTTACCGGATTACGGGACTATGCCATTATGCTTCTTTTCCTTGAAACCGGCATACGCGTCATCGAAATGAGCCGGTTGAAAATCTCAGATGTGAATTTTGAGGAAAATACGGTGCACATTCAAATGGGGAAAGGCCGTAAATTCCGATTGGTGCCATTTCAGGCCACATGTGCGGAGATCCTCAAACGATATATTGTGGAACGGGGAGATCAGCCCTTCGACGACATCTGGATTACAGTATTCAATATGCCCATGGCGAGAAATTCCTTCATTAAAATGGTGAAGGCGTATTTTCATCGAGCCGGCATTACTGGCGTGGAAGGAGCCTGCCATGTGTTTAGACACACGATGGCGAAATTGTTTTTGATGAATGGCGGGGACATTTTTACTTTGCAATACCTCCTCGGCCACGCCAACCTCGAAATGACTCGATACTACGTCGAGTTGTTCAGCACCGATATTCATAAACAGCACGAAAAGTACAGCCCGATTGAGAACCTCGCGGACGAAGGCAACTTCAATGAAAGCGAGGTGCAGTAAACATGGAGATGCCAGTAAAACGTCGTAAAAATACACTTACCTCCACTGCTACTCAAGTAGTTGCCCCAACATCGGCAGCTACACCGAGCAAACCGCAAATCGGTTTTCCCAAACTGCTGCAATCATTTGTGTTTGAATGCCGGGCCAAAAATTTATCCGATCGAACTATCGAGTTTTATGAAGAAAATATGATCATGATGCAGAAGACTTTCGAAGAACAAAACCAGGACTTTGACGTCCTCGCCATGACCAACCGGGACATCAAGCATCATTATATCGGATATATGCTTGGCAAAGGACTGGCCAGCAATACGGTAAACGGGCGCATCAAAACCTGCAAAGCGTTTTTCAAGTTTTTATATGAGGAAGGCTATATCAAGCACAAACTGGCTGATGAACTAAGGCTAATCAAAGCGGAAAAGAAAATGATCCAAACCTTTACCAAAGAGCAATTGCTTGCCTTGCTCAACCAACCCAATCGCCAAACCTTTACGGGATTTCGGGATTATACGATCATGATGGTTATGCTGGAAACGGGGATGCGGATCGGAGAATTGCTGAACTTGAAGGTCGGCGATCTTTTCTTAAAAGAAATGGAGATCCGGATTGTTCGGGGCAAAGGCGGGAAAGCGCGGCGCGTCCCCATTCAAAAAACGTGCATTAAAGTGTTGAAACAATACTTGGCCGAACGCGGTGATGTAGAGACGGACTGGCTCTTCGTGAATGTAGAGGGCACAGCCCTTCGTACACGAACCATACAGGAAAACATTCAGGAGTATGGGAAGTTAGCCGGCATATCGGGCGTTCGGGTATCGCCTCATACATTCAGACATACAATGGCGAAGTTTTACATCCTGAACGGCGGCGACGTTTTTACCCTACAACAGATTCTCGGCCACAGCACACTGGACATGGTCCGCTATTATGTAGAGCTTTTTAGCAAGGATATTCGGGAACAGCATCAGAAATATAGTCCGGTGGAGAATATGAGTCGACTCCGGATCGGTGGAGAATATACGAGTCTGTCAAGAATTTTGTGTAAACTCGGTTATACAAAGTTTGGTGCTGGACTTGACATGGAGCCTCTGGCGGGCATGACTTCTCGCGATTGGGCGATGCTGGAAAGAAGGCATCGCGAGGCTAGCCAGCCTATCATGCCCGCCCCCTCCATGTCAAGTCCTTTAGAGAACTTGTATACGATCTGGGAAGTGCACCGTGAGTTGCAGCAGGATTTGTCCCCAGTTTTGAACGCGTCCTGTCCACTTTCGAAGCACATCCATTGTCGCAAGATACAGCATTTTGAGCAACGCTTCGTCATTCGGGAAGATGCTTTTTCCCTTCGTGACTTTGCGGAGCTGGCGATGGTAGCTTTCAATCATATTCGTCGTGTAAATCAGTTTGCGTAGTTCTGGCGAGTATTTGAAAAACGTGGCGAGCTCTTCCCAATTGTTCCGCCATGAACGTACGATCAGCGGATACTGCTTGCCCCATACGGCCTCGAATTGATCCAGCTCCTGCAGAGCGGCTTCCTCCGTTGGAGCGGTGTAAATCGGGCGTAATGCGGCGGTAACCTTCTTTAGGTCCTTGTAGGATACGTATTTGATCGAATTGCGTATTTGATGAATAATGCACTTTTGAATCTCCGTCTTCGGGTAGCATGCCGCAATGGCATCGCTAAATCCTTTCAGATTATCCACGCAGATGATCAGAATATCCTGGACGCCGCGGTTTCTCAAATCGGTCAAAACACCCAACCAGAACTTTGCAGATTCATTCTCGCCAATCCAAATGCCGAGTACATCTTTATAGCCTTCCAGGTCAATCCCGATGACCATGTAAGCGGCTTTATTGATAATTTGCCCGTCCTGCTTGACTTTGAAATGAATCGCGTCCATGAAAATGACAGAGTAGACCGGCTGCAGAGGGCGATGCTGCCATTCCTTGATCAGTGGCATGATTTTCGCCGTTACGTTCGAAATGAGGGTCGGCGATACGTCAATGCCGTACAACTGATTCAAATGATCCTGAATGTCTCGCGTGCTCATGCCTTTGGCATACATCGATATGATCTGATCCTCGATGCCGGTGACCTGCGTCTGGTGCTTCTTGACGATCATCGGTTCAAACTCGCCAAGCCGATCCCGCGGGACCTCGATTTCGATTTCGCCGTATTCCGATGTTACGGTTTTAGAACTATGCCCGTTACGGCTGTTACTCGTCTTCTTATTCTTTACATCATGCTTGGCGTAGCCGAGTTCCGTTTCCAGTTCGGCTTCCAGCATTTCTTGAAGAGTCTCAGCAAACAGTTCTTTTAGCGTTTTCTGAACATCTTCGACGGTCTTCAAGTTGTTCTCTTTGATGAACTGACGAAGTTGATCTTTTGGTAGTAGTTTCATGATGTGTTCTCCCTCAACCTTTCGTTCTCTCTCGATTGTAATAGATTTAGGTTTGAGAGTTTACACAAAATATTTTACAGTCCCGAATATACAATAAGAAAATAAACAAAGGGCTGCATTAGGCGGCCCTTGCTACTTTTCAAGACAATTTTGAGGAATACCCAAAATTGTTCTTTTGAAAATACTGTAACTACTTATTATTTCATCTCAATGTAAACCAGAGTCGAAGTCCTACCTTCTAAAAGGATACAACCCATTTAATTGTTTTTCTTTCTCTTCTAAGTATTGTTCTGCCCAATCAACACCATCGCTGATTGCCTTTTTTATATTTCCTGTAGCATATGTAAAACTCTTGATATTAAGGAAGCTTACCTCGTAATCGCCTTGCATCCAGGTGTCTCCCTTTCCCTCTTCTCTAATCCAAATCCCAACAAAGCGATTTATAGCACAAATATGGGCTTCATCAATATGTCCAGATGGCTCTGATTTTTCAATAACAATAAATCTTGATGCGGCAGCATACGCTAACATTTTTTCCTCATTTGTAAGATGACCGATGTCGGGCTGATCTTTAATTAGTTGCTCCTGAAAAAGTCGATTTTCAAAAATAGTTTCGGGTTGCTGGCTGGGTTGTGAGGGGGAACTTTCCCTAATGATCGGTTTCCATGTTAGTTTTGGAGCATTTTTGCCGCTCTTTGCAGGTTGTGGGTCAGAATCCCGAAGCCGACCCAGCATTTTGAGCCGACAAAGCCCCGATACCTGCTGCGGTTCAAACCGTACTTCCGCTTGAGAAGACTAATCTTCGCTTCTCCAGCTGCACGGTAACGCTGCAAGTCTTTGAACCATAATTCGTTTTCGTACTCGGATCGGGCAATGCCTTTTTTGCCCTTTCGCGGCAAGCTAGCTCGCTTCACACCAAGTTCGGTAATGGCCGTTTCGTTCTTCTTGCTTGAGAAACCGCGGTCGGTCGCTACAGCTTGCGGCGCTTTGCCGAATTGCTTGATATGCGCCTGTACAGCGGGAACGAGCAGTTCATCATCCGAGGGGTTCCCCTCGTAGACAGCGTAGCCGGTCACAAAGCCGCTTTCCGTCTCGTCGATTCGCACCTTGTAGCCGAACTCAGTTCCTTTGGCCAGCTTACCTTTCTTAATCGGTCTTGCTTCCGGGTCAAAGAAACTGACGATCCGATCTGCGATGATTCGATTGCCGGAAACGACCTGTTTGGCTTGTTCCAACAACTTGCCGGTTAGCGTGACCGCCTCGGTCAGTTTGGTTTTACTTTGTCGAAGAGCAGCTTTGCCCTTGTCTTGCAGTTTCTCGATAACGGCTTGCGCCTTGTTCACAACGTTCTCGGCTACTTCGATTACGCTCCCAGTGATCCGGTCAACTTCTTCCCAAGATTCACGGGTGCGGCGACGTAGAACTTTCGCGATGGACAGAATCTTTTCCTTGATTTCTGCCGTACGATCTTCAAAGCCTTGAACAGTGTGGGAGGCGACTTTCCGGATTTTCTGAATCGTTCGAGTGATGACTTTTACGCCATCTTGCAACAGCGTAGCGTCTGTCGGGTGATGGATGTCGGATTCCACAACCGTCGTATCCGTGCGCAATTTGCGGGTTTTCAGAACGGCTTTTTCCTCACACTGCTTTACGAGTGCGGCATTGATGTCTTCGACGATCTTGTCGCCGTAGCGTTTGCGGGCATAGATGAGCGTAGACGGGTCGGGCATCGGTTCGTCGATGGCAAACCGGCAGAACATTCGCCATGTGATGCTGTCACCGACTTCCTTCACGAGTGACTCGTAGCCCAAATTGTATTTATGCTTCAGGACCATAAGACGGATGTACTTTTCAATTGCAAGCGTAGGACGGCCGCTTTTCTTGCCTTTCGGGTGCAACTCAGTAAACGGTTGAAGAAAACGGTCGTCGTCCAGTAATTGATCTATGATTGCAAGCTCGACCGGCAACTTTCTAACAGATTCCGGGAGAATGGCATCCCAGATGGTCAATTGCTCGTCTCGAAGTTTCAACATTTTCTTCACCTCTTGGAAGGATTCCCGAGGGCTTCTGTTGAACTCCTATAGCAAAGGAATTCTTCCCTCGGGGTGTGGAACTTTGTTATCTCGTCAATAACAATTTCCATTTTGAGGTGCTGAATTCCTTTTAATTATGCTCAAAACACCCTGACTTTTTCAGGGGAAACTAATTAAATAAGGTGAATATCCTAGTTGTTTTAGTTCATTACAAATTGCGACCAATTTTGCCCATGCTTCTGGTGTATTGTCTTTCCCCAAAACTAGGACCATTGATTTCTTCCAATTATCAAGCCAATCCGAAAAAGATTTATTTTGTTTGGCTTCTTCAACTTTTTCATAAAATTCCTGTAATGCCTGCTCTAAACCATGATCAGACAAAGGTTCTTTTATTCCTAAGTCACCAAATTCTTGATACATCCTTGGGCGAATATATGAAGGTGACTCAAGATATACAAATAATCTATTGAATAACGATCGTTGAGTGAGCATTTCAACAAAAGCACTACATAACTGTTGCTTGGTCATCCCCCTACCAACATAATCTTCTTTTTCTAAATTTAACAAGCGCCCCAATGCATAAATTTCTTCTTCAGAGAATGATCGTTTCAAGAAATCTATTAAGCGTTGTTGATTCACCAGATTGTTTTCAAAATGTGAATTCAAAGAGTTTTCCCTCGTCTCCATTATTATTGAGCTCCAATCTAATGTAAGGATCGGTTGCTAGTTCTTCTGGCATCAAGATAGTTGTAATGATATATTGGAATTCAGGTTCCAAACCTTCATCAGTGAATGATTTTTCTAAGGTATCTTTCACATAAGTAAAAATCCTGTTATAAACAGCTGGATCAATGTCATTTATGTTAGGAGAGTCATGAACAAGTAATCTGGGATGGGGTGTATCAACCTTTAGTGCCAATTTTAATAATGCCAGGTCATAAGCAATCACTGCCAAAGTAATTGCTGCCGCGCCTGTATCTTTGCCCTCACCCAAATTAAGATATCTAATTTCAACTTCGAAATTTTTCGCCCTCTCACTTAGTTGAAATGAACCAATTCGGTTCTCAAAATATAAATGAGCGTTTTGCAGTAATCTGAGGCCTTGAGCCGTAAGGATTTTCGGACATAAAAAAGGGACTTCACCCCAACTTGGAGAAGTTTTCAAGTGACTAAACCCAAAAACCTCAAGGATGGAGGAAGTCACTTTGTATATTCTCCAAGAATGTCTGTTTTCCTTCGAAGAACTTTTAAAAATTCAACCCAAGGAGAGATTGCCGATCTTCTTCAGTTCTCTCGATCTGAGACCGTATGCCAAGGAACTGAGAAGCCGTTCACCCCGAGGCGCTGAGGGATACTGCAGACAAGGTATTCTACGAGCACTCTTGGCTGCGCCGCTTGAAGGAATAAGTACCTTTTCAGGGTTGCATAAGCGTTTGGATACGGATCTCCGGTTTCGTTATCAGTGTGGTCTTCCGCTGGATCGAGAAGCTCCTTCCATATCCACATTAAGCCGAGTTTTCTCAGAACTGACGAGAAAGGACTTGGCAAAACGGCTTTTTGAGGATTTGGTCACACGCTGTCAGCAGGAAGGTATCATAGAAGGCAGTAACGTCGCCATAGACAGCGCCGCTCTCCGCGCTTACGAGAAAAAGCAGCCCAAACGCAAAAGCGAGCAAACGGGTAATGCGAACTGGGGCGCAAAAATTGATTCCTTCGGCAATAAAATCACATGGTTTGGTTACAAAATTCATCTGGCGGTCGATACGAAAAGTGAATTGCCGATCGCCTTGGAAGTAACGCCGGCGCATGTCAATGATGGAGAAATGGCGCCGGACCTGATCGAGAAAACAGCGTCCAGGACGAGCACACGATTTTTCATACTCGATGCGGGCTACGACCAAATGAAAGTTTATGAGGCCGCCCGCAACGTCAAGGCACAAGCCATCATTCCCCTTAATCTTCGGGGGGAGAAGGAACCGCCTGCTGGCATGACCTCGAACGGAACACCGTGCTGTTCCATGGGTTATGCGATGACATACTGGGGAGTTGACGGCGATATGCATAAATTTCGCTGCCCGCATGCCACGGGTAAAGTCGACTGTCCGCTTGGCATGGCTGCCTGCTCGTCTTCAAACTATGGAATGGTCGTCAAAGTAAATGCGAAGGATGATCTCCGGCGATACAGCATCCCTCATCGGGATACAAAGCGTTGGAAGGAACTTTACAATGAACGAACCAGCGTAGAACGCTGCAACTCCCGATTGAAAACCTATTTGACGGCAGACGCCGCACATGTCCGGGGCATTCAGAAAGTCACAACTCACCAGTATTTGAATGCCATTGTTCTGCTTGCATCTGCGCTCGCCGTTTCTCATCATTCAAAACGGGCTGCCGCTTAAAAAACGAGCTGTTCTAAAATTCTGCAAGTCTGCCCTTTTCTTCATCCATATAATACCATTTTCGAAAATTACCCCTTAACGACAGTGAATATGCTATCGCTTCTTCTCTGAAACGGAATTATGCAAAACACTCAAATAGGAAACAACTTCATGAAAGTACTTCTTCAAATTATCAATATTATCTTCCATTTGTTGTTGAACTCGGTTTCTGTTTGATTTTGCAATCGTAAGTTGATCCTTTGCTAAACCATGTTTCCTTTGGTATTCTTCATGATCTCGAAAATACTCTAAGTCTTGTCTTAATCCAGTTAGTTTCTCATTAAGTTCTTTTTGTTCCTTTTCAATTAGGTCGATTTTCGAAAGTATTTCACTTGCATCTTCTGAAATTTCCAAATTCAATTCATCTATTTTGCTGTCAATTTCAGACATTCTAAGTTGAAGCTCTTCTAATGTATGATTTAACTCATTAATAGATTGAACCAAATCTTGTCTTTCGTTCGACAAAATAATTTGCATAGTCTCCAAAGCCTTATTAGAACCCTCTTGATCCTCTGCGCTTCGAGGACATTTAAAGGACGAGTCATTTGTAATAGTTACCAAACAAACAGGGCATTTCTCATACTCATAAGGATCTAATAGTTGGTGTGCATGATGAGCCGTTTCTAAATTTTCTTTTTCCGTTTGAACTTCATTAAGCGTAGCCTGAAAACTGTTAATTCTCATTTTTATTATGTTTTCTTCTTTAGAAAGATTTAATTTCTGCTGAAGAAACTCTTGCTTTTGCGTGATTCGTTCATCATCTCTTTGTTGAAGTAGGACTAATTGTTGTTTGAGGCCAGCTATTTCATCATTTTTTTCTTTGATTTGCTCTAATATTGTTGCTGCTTCCGATCTAATCAATTCTTCAGCTTGATTAACCTTATGATGTACATACTTTTTTATGATATCAAAAGCCTTCTTAGCTTCTCTTTCTGCTGCCTCAGCATCACTTACTTGTTTGTTTGCATCTAAGGTTTCAGAGGTAGTTAATCCAGAAAGAAATTGTTGCAGTTTACGTTTTTCATCAGCTTTAGTATAATAATTTCCCGCTTTATCTATAGTTTCAAAACCACCAACTTGATCCCTGAATAAAATCTGCATAATGTCACGAAACGTTATAAATCTTTCCCCTTCAAAAATGTTTGCTTTAGAAAAAATTGTTTCCTCCAAAAAATTTCTATAATTTTCAATTGGATATCTTTCGCCTGTGAGCTGTATTCCATTTAGTAAATCACTTATGCGCCAATCTTTATACAAAATACAAATATCACCTTTAACAAGATTTCGTTGAACGGTATATTTTTCATCTTTAATCCTAAATTCCATCAATAAATCATGTGATTCGAGTGTTTTTTTCCAAACGCTTTATCTCGATTTAAAAAGCTGCTTTTCCCCAATCCATAATTTAGCAAATGACAAAAAGTCGTTTTTCCAACACTATTTCGTATTCCCGGTTGGCTATCTTGTCCTTCTCTAGAGGTTTCTTCCATTAAAGTTGCACGAATTACATTTAATCCCGCTCTGAATGTGACATCTGTTTTTCCTCTGGGCGGATTTATTGCGACACGGTTGATGAAGAGAAAGTTCCCCATTGTTCTTCTCCTACTATTCGTGATATTTGCTTATTAAGTAATTCAATGTTCATTCCCATCACCAAGCGACTCGCATAATCAGCTTTGTGTTGAATCCGCATAATGGTTTCGCTGCCTGATGAGATTCCTTTCTTGGAAATTAGTTGAACAAATTCATTTTCAATTTGAATAAGACCTTTTGCAAACAATTCTTTTATACCCCTAATAAAACGTATATCGTATTTTTGGTTAATATACGGTACCAGCATAGCATCTAAATTTCCAAGCTCCCATTCGGGGACTTTATTTAGAAAATCAACTTCTTCTTCCTTGCTTAAAAACTTGGAGAGTACCTTAGAGAAGCGTACAAGGTATAGTGCGCAAGCCAATTGGTTCATGGAGCATTTCGGCATGTAATTTAGTATTATAAGTAATATCAATCCATTGACTGAACTACTCTCTTCAATATCATATGTAGCCAACTCTTGCTCAATATTTCGCTTAAAAATAATCTTTCACCTTCATTCATTAAAAATGTAACAATCGTATGTTGTGTCGAAAATAACTCCCGTTATCTGCTCAAGGCATTCATCGTAGTATTCCCGAATTTGAGGCGGCAGTTGCGCATATAAATGTTCAAGTAAACGCTCAAATCTAAAATCTGCTGTATACTGACTCACTGGGTAATTATCGCAAATGCGAAAATATAAAAACATGACCTTTTTTTTAAGATTATTATATTTGCGATATCCTAATTTTTTTGCCAAGCGTTGAAGCACTGAAATCTCTGTTCGACTTCTCATCGCATGTTCTTGCCTATCCTTAGAAAACTTTGCTTTGTTTTCAAGCTTGTCTTTGAACTCAGTCATATCTGCACTGTCAATATCTGCAGTATATTGTTCCAATTCAGCATCATCCATCTGCTCAAGCGCTTGCAGTAACGAAGTAAACACCTTACCGAATTGATTGGCTAGATCTGTATCGATTGGTCGGATCCCTGAGCTTTTATTTCCATTTTGGTGGATCGATACCTCGAACTCCTCAATTAACTTTGAAGTAACCCCTTTTTGTACGGATCGATCTACTATTGCACTTAGAGCTTGAAACGTAGTTGATCGCTTCGGATAAACATCATTGGGATGTTCTTCAAGTACGACACGACAAACTCTCTCAATCTGTTCAGGTGTAGGATTCATTTTATGAATTTTATCAATAATCAATTGTTTTTCCGGCTCGCTTGGACTAAGCATTGCCACAGCTATCACCTACCTATTCTATAAAAATGAGCCGATGGATTTACTTTCTAAGTACTTTGATGTACATTCGACATCTTTTCATATTTTCCCTCTTCAAATCAAATACTTGCCTTATGATATATTTCTACATTTTTTCCATTTCCCCTGCTTAACTCGACAACATAAATAGTACTCGGGGCCTATTTATTGGATTAAACCGAGTTGTGTCCAAAACGTAATAAAACTTGCGGTCTACGTATTACTGCTACTATTAAACCTGTTATTGAATTGTTAGGGTGTTCAATGATACCATAATGGTAAATATTGGTTTGCTTATTTGAGGGATGCAATTTTGGGTATCAAAATTACAGGAATCAGTGCCCCATTTGGAGGTTTATCGTGGGAAATCACTGAAAGTGAACGACAGGGAATTGAAAAGTTATTTTATTTTCTGGAGGCAAAGAGACTTCTTACAAATCCTATTGAAATGGAAATGCCGGAACAATGCGCTACCTCAACGATAGAAAATAAAAATTTTATCGTTGTTTTACTCGGTGACCGTGCATTCTCAGACGCAACTAAGACTATTTTGAGAAGTATGACCGATGCTTGCAACACATTTTTAGATGAACTTAACGCAAAAAAACGGCCTCACATTATCTATAAAAATAATCAAGGAGATTGGGTGGACAGCAACTACTCACAAATTTACAAAAACTTTAGAAGTACTATACGCTTAGGTATCCAAGAATTAGAAATACGCTTTAGACTTAAATTTGAAAAAGCAATTCCCGAGGAGTATTGAAATTTAGTATGAAGGAGAGTTCAACTTCTTCTCCTTCATACTTTAACATTTTAGATTTTCGTTGTCTTTCAGACTTTGTCCACCGGCAGCTCCAGCACATCCACCTTGCCATCCGCCAATCCAAAGTTGTGAATGAAAAATATAGACCCGAAAAACGATACCTCAAGTCCCTTTACCCCCATACGCATATTTTATTTCCTCCGTCCCAAATTCCGCATCGGAGATGCCTTCATATGCTGCAGCTTCTTTTCCGGCTTCCAAAGGTTCACGTATACTTTGACCATGTCCTGCGTGGTATGGCCGAGGATTTCTTGCAAGCTGTAAGGATCGCCGCCATTGAGGATATACATTTTGGCAAAGGAATGACGCAACGTATGAGGACTGACTCTGACCCCTTGGATCTTTGCCTGCTCCCCATATTTTTTCATCGTTTCCTGGAACGTTCTCCCGCTTAAGCGAGTGCCGTCTACCGTAACAAATAAACCAGGCTCCGGCAGTTCCCCGCGTATTTTCAAATATTTCAGCAATACTTTGCGCACTTCATCGCAAAACGGGACGTCACGCGGCCGTTTGCTTTTGCCCAATACACCGATCAAATAGCTTTGTTTGAGATCGACTTGAATGAGATTTAACCTAACCACTTCGCCTAAGCGGAGGCCCGTATCCAACATCAGATAGAGCATGCAATAATCCCGGTATCCGGTAAACGTCGTCAGATCCGGTTGTGCCAGCAAATTCACGACTTGTTCTTCCGTAAATGAATAGATGATCGGCTTTTGTCCGCTTCGAACTTTTAACAAGTTGGCCGGGTTCTGCTGAATCCACCCTTCCTGGTGTAAAAAAGCAAAAAATCGCTTGATCGTCTTGATTCGATTGTTAATCGTATTCAACGCATAATTTTTCACATCTACCATATACGCCACGAAATGGTTTCGAAGGAAATCAACCGTCAATCCCTCCACCTGTGGTTCGATTCCTTGCTCTACCATGATTTTGCGATAGCTGTCCAAGTTTTCCTGTTCAAATTCCACTGTCCGCTCCGCTTCCGTTTCCGTACGCTTGGCCGCGATAAAAAGTTCAACCGCCTCATCCCACGACAATGTGGTTTCTGTCCCTTTTTCGAACTTCATTTCCGTTATTGCATTTCGGCGTCGCTTCGACTTGGCAAACGGACTTTTACTATGAAACATGGGAATAACGTTACTGCTCATCCGGCTCCCTCCCCGCTATTTCTATCGAATCGGCTGACTCTTTTCTTGTACATCCACAATTTTAAAAGCCTCTTCGTTTCTCCGTATCCCGTAATTCTCTTTGAGAAGCCGCACCGCCCGTTGCCGCGCCATCCGTTCTGCCGAGAATACACCATCCGAATAGACTGAAATTTTAAGACGATATCCTTCGGTTACTAATAAACATTCATAAAGTTGATTCATTCTGCACCTCACCCCAACGTTTACTTCCCGTTTCTTAATTTATTTGTTCCGGCAAGACAAGCAATGATCATGACCTTGGTATATGCGAACAAAAATCTCAGGGTCGATTTGGATCGTTTTTCCGCATTTCGAACAAGTAAACTTAATTCTATCCACACCTGCCACCTCGATTTTGGACATAGAAAAGCCGCCCCGATGGGACGGCTCAACTGTTCCGTATGACTTGTAATTGGCTTACTAGTGGAGCAAGCAAGTTTATTTTTTGTCTAAACCGCTTATGCTCTAGACAGCGTATTCGACGTCACAAACAAATTCCGGATTTTAAACTCCGTTGGGCTTTCTTCCAAGAGAACACGCCGGAGATTGCCGGTTGCATTGAGCCAGAAGTGCGGCTCATTCAGTGTATATTGCTTCCGGTGGACCCAAGCCGGGCACTCCAGCTGATAATCGTTACAAAGTTTGTGGGTCATGGCCGCCAGGAATGGGAGCATGTAGTCCGGAAAGTCGGGATGAGCTTCCGGCTCCCGCTGCACCATGCGCTTTCTTTGTTCAGGCGTAGCCCGATAAAAAGCATCGAGGAAATTACCGCAATGAATGGCGAATTGATCGATATCTGCTGCTGTTTCCCGAGCAATGTCCCAGACTGTCATGTCCATCCCTCTTTTCTTTCCAAATTAGTGATTCAGTAATTCTTCCAGCAAATAAGCTGTTCTCGGCAGCACCCGTTGATGGGGATAGAACCGTTCCACAATCGATAGCGCCTGTTCAGCCGTTAGAATGTTCAAATACCGCAGCAGAAAGCGGATATCGTCCACATCCTTGCTTTCATACGTGCGCGCGGCCAAACATTTCATGGCCAGCATATATTGCGGCGAAGCGACGAAAATGTCCAAATGGCTCATCTTGCGATAAAGCTGAACGTCGTGACGGCTCGAAACATATCCTTTTACCGCATTGTTTAACCAATCGGCCGGCAAGCGATACTCATCCGCAACATTTTTGATGATCGTATAAAATTCGCGAGTCGGCGCAAAAATGGCATCGACGTCCTTAGTACTGTCCCGACTTTGAAATACCAGGCACATGACCGCTCCGCCAAATAAGCAAATTTCGCCGTGCAACTGTTGTCGTTTTAATTGTTCATTGACTTGTTCCAAATACATCAAGATTTCCGCGCTGCGCAACGCCTCATCTCTCCTTTCATTATAAGGGAGCGGGCCGCTTTTTCAAAAGAGACTTCACAGCCCGTTTTCGCGAAGATGGCACAATAGGATCGGTTTCTCTCAGAAAAGTAAAAGAGGCTCCTCATAGGAACCTCTTTTACGTGTTGGATCAAAATGTCAAAGAATGTAGATATGAAAAAATCCCGCCGACAGACGGGATCATTTAGAATACAAGCTAACTTCGTCGAGCGAACGGCGGAAGCTCTTCCATACTAATGAACATCCCCAGCCCGTCGGAAAGACCGCAAAGGTACCACGCCTCCCGTTCAGCCGAAGTACGTTCGTTCTTATAATCTTCCCACTCGGACAGAATTTGAAATTGCTCTTTCGACAAATTCTGACAAAGTTGATCGCGGAGTTCCGCAATCCGTTTATATTCCTCTGTCTGACGATTCTGCTGTGCGAATCGGTAATCCAGAACATCCATACGCTTTTGAAATACCGCCATTAGCCAACCCGACAACGTTTCCACACCAACCTCTCCTTCCTGATCATTAGGCTGGTGTCGATCTTAACTCTGACGCGCCATGGTTGGCAAGTCGCTCTTTTAGAGATTCACTCCCGACTTTCCCGATAACGTTTTTCTTCAACCGCCCAGTCCACTTGTTTCCGATCAAAGTGTTCCACCGTCTTCTCAACTACCCGGCGTATGCGGCGATCTTGCGGCGGGCCGCCGTCCCAGCCTCGCTCGTAACAAGCTATTCTACTTCGAAATCCGGATGAGCGATCCGGATACACGTCCAACCGGCTTATTCGCCCAAATGCAATCCCGTAAGTGGACGGCTCGTCAAACACTTGTGCCTCCACATAATAGCCGTCAACTTCCCCGACTAATCGTCGTCCCATCCAAACGCTTCCTTTTTCACGAAACATCAGTTTCCTCCTTGTACTAATGAGAATTAGACCTGGACCGTTTTTCCTGATCATGGTTTAATCAAGACGATACGGCTTTACAGTCACGTTCCGTATATCACCTTGGGGTGAACTGAGATACGCATCGCGACGTGCATCTTCCTTTTTGCCTTCGTAGACATACCAGGATTCGGTCCCATCCTTCCACTTGATAGTCACTTCCCATTCCTGTCTTTGCATCGCAGCACCTCCTCGTCGGTTAATGGGTACCACCCGTTCCGTAATCGTCATAGGAAGACAAATTGGCATGATAGAATACCACGTCGCCATCCTTCAGTTGGAACGTCACGCTATACGGGTCGGTAAAGCTGCGCTGGAACCCTTCCATTTGCCACTGGTTGTTGAGCGGGCCATGAATGTATTGCAGATGCGGGTTGTTCAGGTCCTTGTTACGAATCGTTTCCAGGTTGAAATTTACGATGATATATCCGTCCCGCAGGAAAATCGAAGACTTGTCGTTCAACCCGTTTTTACGTCCGTACTCAGCCAGATTGAATCCTTTCGGTACGGCATATGCCGCGGCCGGAATACTGTACTCGCCGAACCAGTGCTGTACCGAAGCATTCGCGCGCGCTGCGTTGACACCGGATGGTACGTTTATGTTGCCGACAAACGTCCGAAGCTGTGAAGGCAGCAGCATAATATCGTACCCGCCAACATAGGTTGGCTTTTGAGCGCTTTTCAGATATTGATTGATGAAGGATTCTTTCATTCCGGTACTACCGTTTAAAGCCCACAGTGAGCCGGCTGTGTCGATTAACTCCTGCTTGGCTACATTTCGCAACCGGGTATCCAGTGTGATATTGCGCCGCTCAACATCCTCGCTCGAACCAATCCGGACAAATTTTTTTGTGTCAGAGTGATAGTACAAGTCAACTTCTTGACGTTTCTTTCCCTGCCGGTCTACAAAATAGAACGTCGGGGTAATCCTGATCCCGTCACCCGAGCCAAACATATTTCCTTTCGTCATGACTTCGAACTTTACATGATATCCCGTCTTGACCGCCACATTCTTCTTCCCGGTCTCCGGATGGCTGCCCTGCCGAACAGGCAGCGTGAACGGCTGCTTATTGCCGCGGGCCGCACCGTCTATGTCCTTCATCCCGACCCAATAGGCGTTCCCGGTTGGCGTCGCACTGCCTTTTTGCTTTCGGAATACGGTCTCCCATTGAAAATCAGCGATATCCGTTATGCGGAAATCATACAACCGGCCGATCACTTCTACCGGAACCACTTGAGTAGCCACATGATGCGAAAGGTCCAAATTGGCATTCATCTGCGTCGTAAATCCGGAAGGGCAGTTCTCCGCGAAGGTGCGAAACAGCACCTCATATTGGCCTTCATCGACCCATACCGGTAAATAGAACGTCGTCTTGGTCTGGGCCACCGGAATCGATGTCCACGTTTCCTTTGGTATAAAGGTTTTACGGTCCGCAGCATACACATCAAACGGGAACCATACCTGCTTGTCCCGCGTATATTTGGCGTAATCCCGATTGCCGTAGCCCTTGATCTCCCGGTGCTGTCCGCTTGTCGGTACGGTCAGCGTAAACGGTCGATCCAAAATAAGCGCGGAACGCCCTGCCGTCGGTTTTGTTTTTTGGTTGTGCGCCTGATCATCCGAAACGGAAGCATAGTTCACCACCGGCGTATGCACGGTCACCGGGTTGATGCCTTTTATCGGAAAGCTCTTGTTTTCACCGCCGCCGATTCCTTTGATTAAGGCGTACGAAATGGTGCCCGAACTTGGCTGATTCGCCTTGTTCGTTTTCGATGAATCAATCAAGTACCCTGATCCGTATAGCACATTCTGCCCGATTGTCGTCGGAGCCGGAATCGCTCCGGGAGTCGGCGCTTTTTCCTCGACGACTCGATTGTCCATAATGGTCCCTCCATTAAAGACGAGTGAATCGTTCTTTACCTTGATTTTTCCTACGGCCTCCTCCGCTTCCGACTTCCAATCCTCATTCGGAACGGACGGGCGGCTGCTTCCGCCGGAAATGGTCTCTCCGGGCAATCTCACATTTGAATAAACGGGATCGGTTATATGCGCATTCAACGAAGCGTCGTGTGCTGCGGAAACGGACGGCGGTGTATAACCAGCCGGTTGCAATATGACCCCACCCGAAGGAAGAGCATAATTGGTGAAGTTGGCTTTTTGAATGCTATAAACCTCAAGACGATCAATCAGCCAGAAGCTGTATTTTCGTTGCACCGTGTAATTTTTGGTAACCGTTTGAGTATCCGAACGGGATACCGTCCTCGTCGTCGGATTCCCGTTCTCATCCGGGGGACCGGATACCTGTTCCGTCCACCGCAACATGTACGTCTTACTCACTTGAATCGGGTAAGATTTTGTCCCGGTCATTTCCTGGAATGTATTTCGATACAAATACGACTTCGCCACAGCGTTGACGTACAGACTCTCCGATGTGGGTATGCCCTTAAGAACATCAAATTTTTCGGCTCCGCGCGTATCGGCCTGAATCACAGCGGACACCTCTGGATCCATCACGCTTGCTTCCTTTGAATCACCCGGGGTCGGCCCACCGTCACTTCCCGACTTGCGTACCGTGTGCTCTGAGGTGGACTCTTTCATATTGCCGTCCACATCTCTCACCATAACCGTTATTTTTACCGTAACGCTGTTTCCGGAAGTAAACGGGATTTTGATCGGAAGCGTTTTGGTAGCCGCTGTACCGGTAAGCGTTCCGGAGTTATCGGCCGGTTGCGTTAGCGCCGCATTCTGAATACTGGTGATTTCATATGACTTTAACGACTTCGGCGATTTCGCCTCAAAGATAAAATCCCCCTCGACTTCGTTAACCGACCCGGCAACCTCTGCCGGTGCTTCAATCCGAGAAGTTACAGTAACCAAGGAAGGGGTTGACTCTCTGTACTCGGCGACAATATCGGCTCCGCTAATGAATACGCTAATATGCCGGTCAAGCAAATTGTCTTGCCCGATTTCCCGGATATATTGTTTTTTCTCGGGATTATTTTTGGAAACTACATACGATCGGACGATTTCATACGATTTTCCGTTTGATTCCAAGGTTTCGGCGAACGTATGCTCAATCTCTTCTCCAGCTAAAAACTCGCCCTTCCGGAACGTGCACGATGGGTCCGTGATGATCGTCCCCGCTTCGGTTTTGCAGACGATATCAACCGGAAAGGACGGACTGTCGTAGGTTACGGGAATCCCAAAATAATTGTCCAGATCGTCGGGATGAGCCCACGGCTGCGCCTTCTTGATCGCATCTAATGTATAGTAAGGCCCTCCGATCTGAGTTCCGTTCCGGGTAACGACCATGATTGCATAGAGATAGAGCTGGTCGTTCTGTTTAATGCCTTCGAGGCCGTTATCGGTCAACGCTTTTGACACCTTCGCCTCCGGCACTTCGAAGAACGTGGTGACGGGAGTGCCGGGCGCGGGGTTTGGCGGGTACTGCCCCGTTTGTTCCAACCCTACGACCCGCGCCGATCCCGGGCCGGTCGGGTCACAGTGCTTTCCTTGCGAATCATACGTACACGATGGCGAACTTTCCCGGCGTACTGTCCAACCGATGGTTTTAAAACGTATTCCGGATGAGGCGGTTGTACTGGTAATATTGAACGTTATTTTTCCTTTACTAAATTGAACGTCCGGGACATCTGCATGAGTAATCAAAGGCCAGGAAGACAATAAAAAAGTGCATGCCAGCAGCATGCACAAAGCGATTTTTATTCCTGTATTCATCCGTTACTCAGCCTCTCGAATAATATGGTTAAAGAACAAGCTTGCATTCGCACTGACCTTTAACGCCTTTCCCCAGTTCCCGCCAACATTGGTTACCAAGGCAATATCCGAATAGCCCTCATACCAAACTCCCTTTTTAAAAGGAGTATCATTTGGAACCCACGTATCGTTCTCCAGCTTCATCTCCCCTGGGAACCACGTATCATAGATAAGCGTTTTATGTTGCTTAAATTGATTGAATTTAACCCTGAACTTGGATCGCACATGGTACCCGCCGAATCCATCCTGATAAATCATGGACGGTTCCGGATCCAAGTATCCCTCAAGAACGATCTGGTTCTTTTTCACCCAGTCCACGTATTCCTTGGCTGCCTTCAATTTTCCGGTATTGCCATCCGATTGGACTGCGGCCAGCTTTTCGGCCCATGTATCGTCAATTGTACGATAGTCGACATTGAGCCATAACGCCCCGAATGTTTTAAGCCGCTCCATCCAGATGTCGATGTTCTCTTTCTTGAACTCCGGCCAATTCGCATACATATCGGCCGAGACCGACCGTTCCTCGGGATCGGGGTTGGAAAACGGATATTTCATCTCATACATTTCATTGGGCACGTCAGCCAAAATATACGGGTAATCCTGCGCATTTTTCGGCAGGTTGGTGGTGCGAATGAGCCGGCCCCATTCATCGTACTTGGCACCAGCTTCCTTCTCCTTTGTGGAAATCACAACGGTTGATGTCGCCCCATCCCAATTGACTTCTACACCCAGTACCTCGCTGACAAAGCGCAACGGGACAAAGGTTCGGCGTCCGCTCATAATCGCCTTCGTATCAAAGGTCACGTCTTTGCCATTAACCGTCGCCTTATTCTCGCCTATCGTCAGGCGGATACGCTGATCCCCCTGTTCAATCGGGACGGTCTTGGTCTGCGGTTCCCAGCCTACCTTCGCTTTCATCTTTTCGGCGACGAAGCGAACCGGAACGAGCGTCCGGTTGTTCTCATCAGAAAACGCTTGGGCATCGGGGAACCAGATTTTTTCGCCATCCATCACAACACTGACAAACGTCGGCGCTTTGATTGCCGCGCTGGAGTTGCCTGCTGCCAGGCCGAACAACGTTATAAACGCGAGGCTCATACTTACCCATTTTTTCATGTCCGGTTCACTCCTTTATTCGAGAAAAAATGTGAATATTAGGAAGAAATCAACGTTATGTCTCCATCTTATAATCCCTGTGCCAACCTGTCCACCCTTGGATAAAATCGTTGGACCTCAATGGTTATTGCTGCATTTCAGCGGCCAATATCCGTTCCGCGCAGCCTCCTTTTCACTCGCAAACGTCTCTTCAACCGGGTAAGTGTAATCGCATGTGTTGCGGTAATACACTTTTCTGCCTTCTTTCACTGCGCCGACAATCGCCGGCTTTTTCAGCACCCGGCTGCCGCCGAGCGCGTAATTGTTGTACGTTTTGCTCCCTATCGGAATCCCTTGCACAAACGCCATTACGCCGATATCGTTGATCGTGTTATTCCATTCTTCGGCACTGATCGTCGGCAGCGTAAACGTGTAGGAGATGCCGTAGCGGGAAACGTATTGATTATGCCGATTGATTCGGTAGGCCAGTTCATTCTGAATGGCGTCCACGATCGTTCTGCGACGCACCTGTTCGAACAATGCCGCATCCCGCAAGAGAGTAATCGTATTCTCCGCTTGGATTTCCGATCGGAAGCCTTCCCGCCAAATCCCGTTTCCGGCTTCGTAGGCAAGGACGTAATCGTCCAACGTAAAGGACAAACTGTTCCCTTGGCTATCGGCATAAGCATACGGCTTTTTCGCTCCCCAGACCGGACGAATTTCCGTATCTCCGGCCGCATTACGAAACTCTTCCTCCGCATATACCCAGAACCCGTCATAATCCATCACGATGATCGCGGGAATATAACGGCGAAGAACGCCTTGCGCTACCGTATCTTCGGCAATGCCGAAGTTCATGTACAGGGTTCGGTAAAACGTATCAATCGCTTCCTCCTTGTTCACCCGTACCTGTTTGACCGATTCATAGCGTGCTTCCTGTTGTTGGTCGGCATTGATCAAAAGCGCCCGCGCCGCATCATCTACCGCTGTATCCAACGCTGCATCGTACCGCAGTTCGGTGAGCAATACCCGCCGCTGGGTATCCGTTTCGATACGATTGATAACGAACAACGGAAATAAAATCAGAACGCCCACGACCGCCCAATTAATCATCTTCATTTCGGACAATGCCTCCATACGGAACGAAGATTTTCTCATTCGGACTGATCGCATGATTCAAAAAATCATGTAGGATAGTTCCATTCGTCCGGTTCGTGTTTTTCACGACAACGGAGAACGTATCTCCGACATGCAGCCGGTAGCGGCGTGCCGGATCGCCTTTGCCCGCCGCGCTGTCCGGAAAAAGCATCTTCAAGATTTGTGCATTGTAAAATGTATCGTAATGCACGTCGTATTCGCTACGGAACGTTTCCGGAAGCGTAGGATTGTCATAAACCGGGTTGTACCGCTTTTGTCCGTGCTCCATCTGAACATCAAAGGTATTTCCCGTCGCATGGATCGCCTGAATAAAATCGTTATACATGGTCGGGGAAATGTAGCCCTTGTCCCGGACCGCATCGACAAACGCAGTTGTCGCCCGCAAGACCACCAGTTCGGATACATCATCCTGCTGATCAAAAGCGGCGGAAACCGGGAAGATATATAATAGAAGAACTGCGATCAGGACGGCAAACACTTTGAGCAGACTGTTCATCCTTCACCTCGCAAAACATAGGCAATCCGCCGCAACTGCCCGTCCGGACCGCGTTCGTACGAGGGTTCATACCGGCTATCCAACCGAATGCTTGATGCTGAGATATCATCCCGCTCCATCGTCGTTGCATATTCAACGCCATTCACAACGATTTCCACCCCAATGTCCCCGATTTGGACAAGCGATTGCAGTACTTCCGCGCCGGATACACTGCCGTCCCCGGCTATCGGGAAAAACGTTTGGTGGACATTTCGTTCCTGTATTCGCTCTGAAACAACGGCCGCATTCAGCGCGGCCGCCCCGCCTTGAAACAGGAGCAGCCCAGCAGTGGCTGCCATCACAAATATAAGACATGCAAAGCTCATATCCATCATGGTTCGTACGGAGTGCCCCATAAGCCGTCCTCCTTTCCGCAAAGCGAAGCGGACATGCCTTTGCGCTTTCAGGTCAAAGGCATGCCGTTCGCCGGTCCGTTCTTACTGTTGCCGGAAGATGATGCCGCGGATCACGTTGCTTTTGTCCTTGATCAGTTGTGCCCTGAACTTGCCGCTTGGGTTTACATAGTTGACGTTAGATTCATCCATCGTGTGATCAAGCTGACCGGGGGCGGCCCCTATGACGGTTCCGTAGGTGATGCTATCCATCGACACGCCGGTATTGATGACTTTACCGTACCATTGGCCGGCCGGATTTTTCCCGGTGATGATTTGGATACCAAACTGGTCCTCCCCGCTGAATTTGCGAATGGCATTGACGGTTTGGCTGCCGGACAGCACCGTGTTGTCGTAGACGGTAAACTGCATTTGCGACAGTTCAGTCTGAAGGTTGGAAAAATTGCTTTGTGCCGTTTTCGTCGAATCCTGCGCGGAAATAAACAGCAGAACGGCCAAGGTGATCAGTGCGACGGCAAGCAAAATGCCGGCCGCCATGACGATCGCTTTTTGAGCGTTGGACATGGAGTTCCCTCTCCTTCTACATTAAATTGATGAGAACGAAAAAAAGCCCTCGCGGTATGCAAGAGCCGGAAACGGCCTTAGAGGCTGTTATTGAATTTTCTGAATCTGCTCGTAATAGACGGTCATCTGCGACAGACTGACATAGACGAGCGGAAAAACAAGATAACCGAAGATAAGGACCATCATCGGTGCGAAGCCGATCATTTTCCCCCACCCGGCTTTTGCATCCAAGAGCCGTTCGTAATCTTGCTTACGCTGTTCCTGCAAGTAGGTTTGCTCAGATTCCAGGTCATCGAACGCGTCCCGGATCGGAATCCGTTCGACCGCCATTTGCAGTTTTTCCACCATGCGAACAAACGGCAAAAACGGGGCTTCCGCTTTCAGATTCTCCAACGCTTGTTCCGCGCCATGTTCATAATGAAGCAGGCAATGCTGAATCGGTGTCTTGAAGATGTGGGCAAAGCGCTCCATCCATTCGAGCATGTGCTCTACCGACATTCGGTCCATTTCGGACAGCATGGCGATCACCGACTGGAGCTGGTCCACTTCATGTTTCATTTCCATCTGCCGCATTCGCCGGCGAAACTGTAGAACGCCGACCGGAGCGTAGTAGCCGACCCAGCCCCCAAACAACGCCAGCATCACCTCCCACCATTTCAAATATTCGTGGTTCATAGCTTCCATTTTGGACAGAATGCGCTGCGCGGCAGCGAACAGTTCCGCTTCTTCCCGCTGTAACTGCGGGTCGCTGCGCAAAGCGGCCCGCACAGCTTCCGGAAGTCCGGTTTTCACCCCCTTCACTTCCGTCATGATCCGGCGATCCAGCACCGACTTCTCCCGGCTTTCCGCTTCTTCCCGGGCGGACAAGCGGCCAAACATCATATCCGGTTTGACCGGTGCATATAACAGTTGGTGTTTGGTGACTGCATGCAACGTGACAAAAAGCCCGAGTGTCAGCAGAAACGCGAGTATGCCGGCTGTCGCGCGCTGCACCCAAAACCATTCCAAGCGGAGCGGCGAGTTTGTTTCGGCTAGCAGCCTCTTGCAGCGCGTGGCTTCCCGCGTTTCCGGATGTGGAACGATTCGGTCAATCAGCCGGCGAACCCACTGAAGTTCGTACGCTTTTTGCTCCCAAGGCTTGCGACGCCGCGGTTTGGTTTCGCCCTCCAACTCCCGCATGTTGCGAAGCAACACATAGGAAACCAGAATGACCAGTAGAAGAGCCACTTTCGTGATCCACCCAAGCTTACCGGCATAAAATTCGTCCATCATCGGAAAATAGTGGCTGGCCCAGCTTTCAATCGGCTTTGTGAACAACATCGGAAAAAGCGCAATCGCCGTCAGCCCTTGCAGCAAATAGCTAAGCTTCTCCCGCCGCAAAATTTCCAGGTTCAGTTCGGTCGTCAGTTTGTCAAGCGCCTTCAAGTAGAGCGAACCGGTCTGCAGTTTCTTGTCCCCGTATTCCTTAATCAAATGCGAAATCCCGGCCAACCCTTTCAGAAAGCGATTCGGCGCCACTTCCTCGTAACGTTCCAGCCTCTCGTCCGGTTCGTGGGCGGTCAGCACCTCATAGACTTCCTGCCCGTGCAACGCCATCTCATAGGGCGCAGTTTCCGTCGCATCGTAGACCGCTTCCTCCACCATTTCATGCCGATGGTAATGATGCCGCACATCGGCTATAAAGTGGCGAAGCTGGTGAAGCAGCCGGTTTTCCGCACGATGCACGAACAGATCCGCAAGCATGCCATGTATGGCCCAAATGCCTGTGACCATCATGATCAAAGTCACCGGATCACGAACAAAGCCGATCAGCGGAATCAGAGTGAACGCCAACAGCCCCCATGCCGCAAGCGCAATCTTGATCGTCTCTAGCCGCAGCTTCCATTCATCGTACCGCTCTAGCACCATCAGTCGCTTGCGGATCGTATTCAGGTAAGCACGAAGCAATAGGACCCGTTCGCAAGCCAAATAGATGTGTTGCAAGATGCTGTAAACCGCTTGTCGATTCGTCGGTTTGCCGGGGAGCCGCAGTTCCTCATATTCGCGGATCGAACCCGCGCCCGTATTTTTGCGGGACAGCCACTGGAATAGCAGGATCGCGGCTAGAAGCAGCACGACCGCCCCGCCAAAGACAAGGGAAAGCAACTGGTTAAGTTCCATACCGTTTCCTCCAGTTCTCCGCGAGAAAAGCCTCAAATGCTATGCGATCCGCATCCGACATCTGTTCCCGCATCTCGTTTACGTTTTGAGCGGATATAGGGTGAATCGCCACATAGGCTCCGTTTTGAAATTCGATCACATTTCGCTCCTCGTACAGCTTCCGGTCAGTGGAACGCTGAAAAAACTCAACGGCCGTTTCCATAAATGCAGCCATCTTGTCTTCTAACTTCTCACCTTGCCGAAAATGGACGGGGTACGCCTTCTCCTGATCGAGCGGTACGCATTCGGTAATGCGCTCAATGTAACGGTGGCCGTTCATATCGCGCTTCCAGTGGATATCGAAGTTAAGTACGCTGATCACTTGCTGTTCGGCGATTTTTTCGTTTTGAAATACACCGGTTTTCAGCAGTGAGTTCCGTAAAGAAAACACCAGATCGCGGAGCGTCTTGGCGTGATGGGTGAACAGCGTAAACAGCGAGGCTACCTGCGCCATCTGAATCATCCATGCCGCAACCGGGTCCGTGGCCACCTCGCCGAGAATGTTGACCGTACCATCCGTCTTTTTCTGAATATCCAGCCCTTCCTGGCCGGAAATCGTCTCGGTTTCCCGGAAGCTCAGGATGTTGCGGTCCTTATAGATTTTCCGCAGGTTCAATTCGAAGTTCATCTCCTGGACCCGAATCGTGTACGTAGCGGGAATGTATCGGACCATCGCCATCAAGAGCGTCGTTTTCCCGCTGCCCTGCGCACCGGTAATTGCGGTAATTCGGGCTCCTTTAACGAGATACTGGATGAGCCGGATCGGCAGCTCAGCATTTTGATCCCGGATGAGTTGTTCCAGCGTGGCGCTTTGCACATCAAATTTGCGCACAAAAAACGCCCATGATTCGCTGAACCGGGGACGCAGTACGACAACGCGGGAGCCGTCGGCCATCTCGTTTACTTTATAGCCGTTGCTCTCCGACAATTGGCCGGGATAGTTGTACTTGTAAATATTTTGGCAGACACGCTTCAGTTCTTGCTCCGAGCCGAAGGAGAGGAAGCTAAAGTGAATGGATTTCCCTTTGTAAAAAACCCAAACACTGTCGTGAGATTTCGGCACTTCCCGCAATAAAGAGTCGGCCTGGAACTCCCATTCCCCTTCCCATACGGAGGGCGGCAAACCGGATACGCCTCCCGACACGCCGTCGATCTTCATATCCCGGATCTCGTCCACGACACTAAAGCCCTTGTACATTTGATAAATGCGTTGCACGACAATGCTAAGTTTGTCGTCGAAGTGCAGCCGCCGCGCTTCTTTTTTGTAAATCTCGTGGATTTCATCGGCGGTAATCCGATACGATTCGGTCCGGCCATCTTCAATACCGAGTTTGGGCCGGTCCAGCTCGTACTTGCGAATCAACTCCCCGAGCGCATCATACCGGTATCGTTTTTTGTACAGGTACAGCAAAATTTCGAACTGGTCCTGAGGTGAAAGTTCATACGGGTCGTCGAACGCGATTACCCGGTCGATGTTCGTTTCATTAACCCCATACTGCTGAACCAGTAAATCCGCCAAATATTGTTTGACGTACGCTTTGTCCCGGATGTCTCCGGATGTACAGCCGCGCAGCGCTTTTTTCAGTTCAGCCCGCTTGCTTTTCCGGCGGCGAAACTCCTCCTCGGATAGTCCGAGGTCATGTATGTTACCGCTCGTCAAATCGTGTAACGTCTGCATTACAAATGCGGTCATCGCCTCAATCGTAAAGGCTCGTTCCTGCGGCGGCTTTTCCGCTTTCTGCCCGCTCATGCGAAAATAGATCAGCGCAGTGGCCAGCCCAAGCAACAGGACGATCATGATGCCGTTGATCCAAACGATCATCGTTCACACCCCCTTGCCGCCGAAAAACGGTTTGTTTAACTCGGCTTGTTCGATGATCGCCTGGGCTAGCGCCCGTACGCACTGCATGAATGCATGATGGGCATGATCACGCGGTACATTACGGTTTCTAAACAGAAAATCGATCGCCCGGCCTTCCTGCGCTGCGTCCATGAACCCTGCCTGATGCGGGACCGGATAAATCGGCATCTTCACCCGATATTTCCGTACCATATTTTTGGCGGTTAGCGCGGAATCACGGTCGTACTGCCCCAAAACAAACAACAGCTTTTTCCCTTTGAGCCAATCCTCACGATGCCGAAAGAACCGTTCCAATACAAAACGGTTTTGGTTCAAACTTACGATGACAAGATCGGCGTTTTGAAGAAGCAACTGCGTCCAACCGGACCCGACACCGCTGCCACCGTCAATCAAAGTCAAGTCGTAATAGCGCTTGGCCGAATCGAGTAGGGGGGCAAGCATATCCTTCATGCCCATGATCAATGCTTTGTCCGCCTTATTCGAACCGGGCAGTAAATCAAGCCGTTCTTGGAGGAGTGGCAACGTGTAATCGCGAATCATTTCCGGCGAGAGTTTGCCGTTTTGTGCAAGCCGTGCCAAGGCATCGATGCCGGAGTCCGCTGTAAAGGCAAGCATATCTTCGGATCTCCGCTTGATAAGCGCTTGCTCGACTGCCGCACGGCGGCTTTGCAGATGGCCGAATAACACGATTCGGGAGGAATATTCAAGTCCGAGCAGCGCCGCGACGGCGATCAGATTCGTCGTATTGCCCGTTTGACCCGGTACCGGGCTCCAGAAGACGATGTTATGACCCACGAAAAACCCTCCTCGCTCGTTTCCACGCGGCTTTGATCGTTCGCTCATCCAGGCCGAATATATGCTTAGTCATAGAAAAGACCGTATGTCGGTATGCTGGCGACAGCTTTCTTAGTTCAATGCGGCTATGATGCTGGTGATCGATGCGGACCGAAACATCCCGCTCATCGTACGGGATGCGAAACACCGGCTCCTGCCACTCCACAGCTTCCGTTGTCACATGCGAATCGATGTACGACTCCGCTATTGTCGACTGTACGAACGGATTTACCAACTTAAAAAACGGCAGCGGCCGAATGGTGGATTCGGTAAGACAAAGCCGACGCATCAACTCCGCATTTTTCAACATCGCCAGCTTCTCCAAATTACTGCACCAGACCCTTTGGTCAAAGGATGGCAGATCTTTTCCTTTCACAAATTCGGTATGATCCGTATCGAGCAGGAACACATCGTAATTCGCCCATCCCCCTTCCGTTTCCGTTTGTTTCAGAAAATGGTCCAATTGGCCGAACGTAAGGAACCCTGCCGCGATATCCATACCTTCAAATTCGGTAACGAAAGAAGCCTGCCGTTCATCCGGAGATGGCATAAACCCAAGTATCGATTGTGCGATCGTTGAATCGACGATAAGCACCTTTTGCCCAGCGGCAACCAGCAGTTTACCCAGCACGAGCAGCAAATGGCTTTTATCCGGCGCACCGAGAAAAACGATTTTTTTCATGACAACCTCCTTCAGGATACCGGCGGCTGGTTGAAGACATCGTCCAGCTTGTCCGAGTTGGTCGGCTGTTCGTTGGAAGTGGGCGACTTCGGGAGCGGGGGCGTACCGGACTCGGAAGTACCCTGCTGCAGATGGGAAGCCGGTTCTGTCGCTTTCGGCTCAGAAGTAGACGCGGGCTTATCGTCTGATGGTGGTAGACCGTCTTGCTCCGTTTGTTCCACCACTGCAGCTTGCTGTTGCGCCGATTGCTGCATCGCATTGCCTTGTTGAGTAACGATCCGATCGTTTTGCAACTGCTGCTGAACGGTGACGCTGCCGCTGACCACCCGCAGTTTGTCCGCATCGCTCATTGCTTTCAAATTGTTATCCAACCTACTGCGCAACTGGCGAGCGAGTTCGGTCTTGGCCTTTTCCAGTACGTTCGGGTCCCTGTCCATCAGATCAAGCACCTTCGGGTTGGCGGGGTAATTGGCGATTGCCGCTTCCTGCAGACCCGGTTCGATATAAGGAAGCGCGTACAGCTTGGCCCCTTGCAAATACGCATCGATGATGGCGCTGGAAGCCATCAAGATTTCCGGCTCGTTCATTTCCAGCCGGACGATCATCCCCGAAAGGTCTCGAACCTTCTTTTTGGACAGCACGATATAGTCCTCGCCGGTCGGAAAGTTGATTCGGACATCGACCACCTGATCCTTCTGTAAATGGGTCGGTAGTTGGATGACATTAAACTCTTGCATCCGCAAATCCCTTGGGATCGGCCCCTCTTCATACAGCATGGAAGCGATGAGCGGCGTATTCGGCTGCAGATCGATTTTGGCGATCTTTCCGACCACCATCTGCGGATCCTTGAAGCTGTCCGAAGGCACCAAGGCATGGACGACCTCCACCGCCTGAATATCCCCATTTCCAA
This sequence comes from Paenibacillus sp. MB22_1, assembly GCF_047200555.1. Taxonomy (NCBI): domain Bacteria; kingdom Bacillati; phylum Bacillota; class Bacilli; order Caryophanales; family Paenibacillaceae; genus Paenibacillus; species Paenibacillus sp. MB22_1. The sequence continues at coordinate 95,843 of NZ_JBLADV010000001.1, read as the reverse complement.
GCGTTGTTCCCGCAGGGATCGGCCTTGCAGCTACCAGGATTCGCGTTTTGCCTTGTTGTTCATTCGTTTTCAATTGCTCGATTTGTTGTTCGTAATGAGCCCGCATCTGTTGTTGCAGCCGTTTCTGCTCCGCTTGATGCTGGAGAACAAATATGGTGGAAACTAGGAGCAAAACAAAACTAAAACCGATCGCAATGATGACGATCGGTTTCCGGTAACGGTATAGTAAAGACATCGCCTACCTTCTCCTCTCCATTCAACATGGTGAAACCGCCTATTGCTTTTCGTGAAACCAGTATGCACGCGTATACAACTGAACGCCGACCCGTGTAGGGATGCCGATACTGGCTTCTCCATCTCCCTTCCACCCATTTCGATTCGCCGTCTCTATGGCCATTCTATCCGCCGAACCTTTATATACCTCCTCTTGCGTACCTTCAATGAGGATATACAGACCGCCTCGACCGTTGATCGGGTATATGACCCGTGTTTCTCGGACCTTCATTCGTCTCTTCACCTTCCTGATTTGAGATGTGACGCCAACCGAGGTAGCCATCCTCGTTTTTCACGAAGCGACGCCGTTTCCCGTCCCATCCACCGATCCACAAGCCGGTTCACCTGTACATGATAAGGGCTGCTCGGGGAAGATAAGGTCCACTCCCCGCTTCGCACGGACCGGTAAACGGTTGGATCTTCCGGCAACTCCAGTACTACCGGCCACGGTAGCCGTTCTTTCCAATCTAGTTTGGGAGCAGGCTCCTTCAGCCGGTTCCATACCATATACAACTCCGGTGTCGGGCGAAGGCCGGTTAGGAACGGCTTCACCCGATCCAAATTGAACAGGCTGGTCGGCTCGTCCGTCGTGACCAACATCAACTGGTCGGTCTGCTCCAAGGCCAATCGGGTCAGCCTGTCCAACGAAACAGGCAGGTCAAGCAACACAACATTCGTTTCTTCCTTCAAAAAGCGGAGGATGGCCCGCAGCTCTTCCGGTTGCAGTAGGAATTGCCCTGGCAGGAGCGGCGCTGCGACAATGGAAAAGCCCGCCTTCGTTTGAAGAAGACAGGCCCGTCTGGCTTTCAGATCGTCGATCCGGCGTACAAGGTCGACGACCGTTTTTTTCGGCTGTATGTGCATGAAAGTGGCGACCGTGCCGTTCGGATCCAAGTCGAGAATACAAGCTCGAAGCCCTTCCTTCGATAACCGAGCGGCCAAATGGAGCAAAAGCGTCGTTTTTCCCACGCCGCCTTTCGCAGCATAAGCGGCAACAACCGATGGCAGGTCCGGAGGTGTCCAGGACATGTGCGACGTCAGACCAGGTTCGTTTGGGGTGAAGTCCGGTTCCGGTTCGTTTCCAGTGTCCTCCGTTTCAAGCCCGCTCTTCCTTCCCATTGATTTATCCGCTGGTTTTGTTTGGTTGTCCGTCTGTAATAGCTCATACGGAAAAGTGCCATTCTCCGTCATCTCATGAAAAGCAGGGGTGGGAATAACCCTGGCGGATAAAGCTTTCGGTGGAGATGGTTCCACTTCGAACCGTTGCCGCGCTTTTCGCTGCGAGAGCGGAACATTTATGGATGCATGTTGTGATTCAGCCTTCTCCATTTCCGTATTTGATAGGAAAGGGGCTTCTTCCGTCTGAAAAACAAGCGTTCTTCCCAAGCTCGAAAGGGCAGCCGTGGCATCCAGCTCGGTTTCGCCCGCCGGTATAAACCGGGAAAACAGTCCGTTCGTTTCTTCTTCCGCTGTCACCGTTCCGGCAATCCCCAACGATTTGGTTTGTTGCTCTCCCCAGTCACTATGGTCTTCTACTAGCAACACGACCGGCACTTCTCTTCCCTGGACAAGCCGTACGTAGTCCTTCCATTTCCCCACCATGGCATCTACCACGACAACGCTCATTTCCGACGTGATCCGTTCGGGATCATGAACAAACTTGACTTCGTAGCCCGACCGGCGAAGCCGCTCCACCCACATCTGTCGTTGACTCAGACGAAATAGTGCGACCCGCAACTCCAGCACCTCCTTGCCATATCGATCACCGTTTCCTCCGCGGCTCCAGTCTTTTGTCTTGAAAATAGACGTCCACTTTCAGGCGTGCAGCCAAATAGAACGCAAATTCTTCCGCATCCGCAAATGTGTTGCGCCTGTCCATCTCATGCGGATTCCCGTCTTGAACAAACAAGACGGCAAAGGTACTTCCTTGATCTGCAATTTGAATCTTGTCCATAGGATTAAATCCGTTTAAGAATTGATTCCACGGTACGATAGTCGATGACACAAACATAGCGGGCGTAATCGTACCCCTGAGGGTCAACGGCAAGTACCCGTTTACGATCTGTAAAGATAAGAATAGGCTCACGGCAATGCTGCCGGATCAGTTCATCCGATTCCAGGGCAATGATATTCTCCAGTCGTTGTTCGGTAATCACAAAAACGGGTGCGGAAACGTAAGTCTCGTGCGGTCTTTCCGCATTCATCTCGTAATGAGGAAGAAAAGGTTGCTTACGGTATCGATTAAAAACGCGGACATCAACTCTCAAGTTCATCCCTCCGTTTGCAAATTAGGCGTATAGTTCATAATGAACAGTTCCTTCACCGGCTGCCGTCCTTTCGTTTGCTTCGCAATGGAATAGCGGGTTTCAACGCCCTCAATTACAAAGGGGGCGTACCACTCCCGAATGGTCGGATGGTCGTTAATACTCAGCAAAAATTTGCCCTTAATGCCGCCCAAGAGCTCACGTAGCTTCCGGTGATCGGATTCGTCGAATTTGTACAGATAGCCGGAGAGTCCCAAGTAAGGGGGATCGCAATAAAAAAAGGTATCCGCCGAATCGTACCGGGCGAGTACCTCTTCAAAAGATCGGTTTTCGATATAAACACCAATCAGCCGTTCATGAGCAACTTTAAATTTTTGTTTGACGTTGGACATATCGTATGCCGGCTTGCTCCGTGTGTACCCCCAATCATCGGCGTCGTTGTACTTCCCGCCAAAATGCGAGTAGACACGGTAGTAAAAATCATACGCTCGGGTAACCGGGTCGCGTTCCTGATCCCGTCGTTTCATGATACGTTCAAATTCATCACGGGCATAGAGTGCCCACTCAAACCGTTGGTCAAGCCCTTCCCAATCTTCTTGAATCACCCGAAAAAAATTGACCAGTTCCGCGTTGATATCGGAATAAACTTCCACTTTGGATCGTTCCTTGCCAAAGAGCACCCAGCCCCCGCCCCCGAATACTTCCGCATAAACGACATGCGGTGGAAAGCGCCGGATAATCTCTTCACGCAGCCTGTATTTGCCGCCTTGCCACCTGATGGGACTTTTCAGCACAGCTTCACGCTCCCTTCAATATTCACCAAACATCGATCCTTCCCGGCTTTAACCAGAGGAAAGCAACGCCTCCATGCCTGTTGCCAGCAACGTGGTTGCCGTTTGACCAAAAATATGCAGCCGATAATCCGGAACCTCGAGCAACTGTGCCAGATCCAGCGCGTGCCGGACCGCCTGTTGCCGCTCTTTCCGGCATCCGAGATCAAACAAATTGACGCCCGGCAGCAAACCGATGATCTGAATCACACCACGCATTTCAATCACATAGATCTCAATGTTTCGCACGTCATCCCCTTCTTTCTTTATTCATGGCTCATCCAATTGCCGGAAATAAGGTAGTGGATCCACTTTTTGCCCGTTCACCCGAATTTCCAAATGTAGGTGAGGACCGGTTGATTTTCCCGTACTGCCCACCCATCCAATCACTTCGCCTTGCAGCACCTGTTGCCGTTGACGTACGCCAATGTCCGTCAAATGTCCATACAAACTGACCAAACCGTTTGCATGTTGCAACAGAATCGCGTTGCCGTATCCGGTGCTGCCGCGGATGACTTGCGTCACCGTTCCGCTTTGCACGGCTAACACCGGTGTACCCCGCGGCGCGGGAATATCGACTCCTGCATGAAATGCTCCCTGCTCTCCCGTAACCGGATCTACCCGATAACCAAATGGACTGGAAATCGTCGTGTACCCTGCCACCGGCCATAGCCACGTTCCCGATCTGGACAGCATGGCCGCATATTCCTCTTCTTTCCGATACACCAACGCCACCTCTTCGCTGCTTCCGAACCAAACAGCGAGCGCTTCATCCTGGTTCTGGGCGGTCAATTGCAAATAATTTGCCAATGAAAAAATCGCATCGTAGGGATTATCCGGATCGATCTTCCCGTCGCTGTCCCCATCCACGCGATAACCCTCCCACAATGAACGCGGAAATCCTAAGGCTCCGATCGTGTCGCTTCGTTTGGCTTTCTTCGCCCCAAAATCGGTTGTCACCTGATGAATGGCCGCAAGCCGCGCCCAGGAGGCGTGCTCTTGTTCGGCCTGGATGTAAATTGGCAGCAGGAATAAAGGAATATCGAATTCGGGATTGTCCGGTACCTCAATGCCCGCCATTTTCGAGGCATCTGATGTCGTGACCAGCGACCCGAGCAAAGCGAAAACAAGAATGAAACCAAGCAATAGGGCCGCGATGCCGGTCACGCCCAAGCTGCCGACGATCCACCAGATGACTCGCTTTCTAAGTAAGCTCCCCGTTTCCATCCGTTTCACCTTTGGCACATAGTTAGATTAATCTTTCTCGTACTCTCGGATCATGGCCGAATTGTCGAGCACATAGCCATTAAACGCAAGCTCCAAGGCCTTCTTTCGACTATGCCCTCGCTTCTCCAAATCCTCCACGACAAAGCGAATCATCGCATCTCGGCGGGCGAGCCGTTCCATCTTCACCGGGTCAAAATCCGTACGCATACGATCCTCCTCCTTTCAAAATCCAACCCGCTCCGGTACGTAAATCCCCGTCGTGCTCCAGGAGCGAGCAGCCGGATGCTTCACCCATACATGGCCTGAGGATATGACCAATAGATCAATGTCCCGCCCTTGTACGTTTCCTATGAGCAAATGCCCATGCGTTTGCCGTTCCACAATACGAACCGTATCCAGCTTCAGCTCCCGCTTCAACCAATCGGCCAGTCGTTCCATCGTCCGCTCCCCTTTCCTTTATTTCAATTTTTTTATGATTTTTTTGGCGCGATCCTTGGTTTTTTGCCACGATTGCTTCACTTCTCCAACATGGTAAACAATCTCGCGTTTTGAAACGTCATACATCTCATGCGGTGTTGGGGCCTGGAAGATACTAAGCATTTGTTTTAATATCTTTTTGCGGAACAGGAAGGCGCAGAAAAAGAGTAGCGCCACAAAGATTTGCTGCAGGATCAAAATGCCGGAGCCACGCGCCACCACATCGGCGACAAGCAGCGTGAACCCCATATAGAAGCCGTAAATCACTTTCGTGCCAAGCGTCCCGATCAGCCAACCTACCCAACGGCGGACAAAAGCAAAGCCGCGCTCCGGAAACAAGCCGAGGAGCAACACCACCGGTGCGAGGATGAGAATGGCCAGCGCCATTTCCTGTGCCAAGACCAGAATGAAAGATACGGTTCCGACAAAAAGCAGCAGGGTCAGCGTAGCGACAAGGGCAAGTATCGCAACCAAACACCGGATGGCCGCCGAACCGCCCATAAACAAGAGCGCCGTATCCGCATGGTCGCCATGATCCACGTTTTCGTCGCCCATGACTTTCCGCAAAATGTTCCGTTGATCCATACCAGGTGCATACTGACGCATCAAGTGCGCCCATTCATCCCCGACCTGTGCATCGATCGTTACCTCTTCTTCTTCCGCCAGGTCCTGAACGGCTTCGACTTCCTCGGCAGTCATGCGAACGTCGTCCGAGTCCTGACGATTGAATTGACCGATCAACCAGGGACGGTCAACAAACAGCTGCCAAAGCCGGTTGGATGTGGCCAACAGTTGCTGGTCCGCTGCGCCGGCAAGTTCCGCCTTCAGCTCCTCCCCGGTCACACGCTGATACGGTGCGGCAAGCGCCCCCATCGTCACCTGCGTCAGTTGGTCCAGCGTTTGTGATACCGCGCGAATGCTTTGTCCCGCGTTGGTGAAAAACCAGTAACTGCCGACCAGCACGACAATCGAGCCGATTACGCCGGACGTCAATCTTGTCGTCTGGTTGTTCCAGTAGCCCACTTTCACCATCCATGCAGCCAGCAGGACAAGCGCCCACGGTAAAAACTTGCTGAACAGTCCGGTGCGCATGCCGTCCATCACTGGCAAAATCAGCGACAATTGTTCATTGACCAAATCCGTATGAAACCCCAGTTGCATAAGAAAAATACACAATCGCGTAATGAACGCATTGAGCATAAACAGTCCGTTCGCTATCCAGTTGAGCAGCAACGAAAAAGGGTCATTCAGCTTCATTTTCCATCCGGACCACTCAATCAAATCGTAACCTAAGTCCCAGATATAGCTGTCGACCGGATACTGGCGGTAATCTAATGTTCGATCTCCCGGTTCGATGCCCATTTCGCGTTCGCCGGGCAACAACTGATCGAACATATCCTCAGGTGCATCGGCATAGGCAGGAATGGAGCTCTGAAACACAATCAGTCCAGCAATGAGCAGCACCGTCAATAGCCCAAAGCAGCATCGTCGTCTCAACAGTTCTCCCTCCCTTCCATATCGCCGGCTTTCGGCGTTGTATTAAAAATGGTGAGCAAATCATCCGGTGTCGGCTCAATATGCACCCGTCCGATTCGACCTGTGATATCCTTCATATAGCAATCACCGGCTTTAAGCTCCCGGAATGCCTGGATCATGTCCTCGTCCCCCCGATCCAAACCGAGCAGCGTCAAATTGTCCGCAATCGCACGCGGATCTTCCGTCCGGAAACAAAAAATGGAGCCGAGATTATTTCTCGTCTCCTCGTCCGCCACATCGCCGGGGTTTTGAGTCGCAAGTAAGGGCACGACCTGAAAGGAACGACCCATCCGGATGATTTCATCGATAAGCAGGGCGCCTTCCGGAAAGGCGCGGAGAATCCAGCTCTCATCAATGCCGAAGATTTTAAGTTGATCGCTTGGACGGTGAAACATATATTCACGCCCTAGTGCCGCAACCAAATACATAATACCAATGCCGAACCGTTCGTTCGGCGTCAACGCCTGCTGCAGCCGTTCGGTTCGTTTCTTCGGCAAAGGTAACCCGGCAAGCGTGATGACGATAAACCGCGCGCCGCTCATATTCGCGTTTTCTTCCCCGTCATGGGCGAAAATAAATTTGCCGAACGGACTTCGCGAATAGGACAACAGCCGGTTCACACAGCGCCGCGCTTCCACCCGGATCGCATCAACCGGCGAATCGTTCGCAATCCGCTCCATTTCCCGTATGAAGACATGTAAGTCCCTCTTGTCTTGCTCGAACGTACGCTCCACGGCCTCCATAATGGCGTCGGCCCGCTCGTCGTTCCGAGTGCCCTCCAACAGCAGGCTGAGGAAATCCAACACGATGCTGTGCGCGCGTTCTTCGCTTTTCGACATTCGGAACGGATTGAATTTTGTTGTCGATTCAGCCGAAAAGTTGAGCCGCACCATGTTTTTTTGAATATCCGGGATGAGCGCGAAGCAGCTATCCTCATCCTTGGGATCGATGGAAAAGACGATGCCGCCTTGATTGTAGCCGTGGTAAAACAACGACTTCTTCAGCACCGACTTGCCCGAGCCGAGCGTACCGACGATGACGATTGCCCCGGACCGGTTTAATTCCTTGGACATCGGACGCTTCAGGTCGAGCAGCACCGGGATACTGTGCAATGTCCGTCCGATGTAGTCCCCGTCCGGGTCGCCGATTTCCCGGGATCCGTGCAGCATGCCCGCCGCCAAAAACTTCGGGTCCATCGGGATGCGGTTTTGCTTGTCCATCGCCGCTCCCGGCAAAAAAAGTTGAAACGCCCGCGCCTGATCCGCCGGAGAGCGAACGATGCGAATTTGCTTGGTCGCGTACAGCTGCAGCAACTGCGCTGCGCGCTCCTCCAGTTCCTTACGAGAGCCTCCCGACACATTAAGCCATGCGGACGACCAGACGAGCGGCATCCCTTTTTGCAATTTGTTCTCCAACACACGCCCGCGTTTGCCCGCCCATTCCAACGTGATCGGCGTCTCTTCGGACGCTTCGGCATATTCCCGGCGCTGGTCTTTCAGCACCTTCCGGTTGCGCTGTAGACCGCCGGCCGCCTCGTGCGGCGTTTGCACCTGAAAGTGCAGGCTGACTTCGGCGGGAAACGGTAAGTCCTCGAGTGCATACAGCCACTCGTCGCCAATCGCCAAAATCTCTTCCGGCACATCGACAACCGAAAAGAATGCTTGATAACTTCTTAAGCTTTCTTCGTCCTGATCGTCATGATGGACAACCAGCGTCTTCATCTTCTCTTCGCTCACCAAATCGGAAGCGAGCAAAATCGGCAGCGATTTTTTCGGGCGGAGCAGCACTCTGTCGCCCCTTACCCGCACTTCGCGCATCGCCTCCGGCGTCAAAATCAGCTCCGGCTCCTGGGAAAGCCCCCGGAAAAAGCCGCGGCGCAACAACCACTCGATTTCTTGCGGACCGCATCGTTCACCGTTTAAATGATGGTAAACGTGATTGAACTGCAGGCTCTCGGCGGATTTGGCCATATGCAGGCGCTCTTCCTCCAGTTCGCCGCGCTGACGGTACCAGAACTGTTCCTGGATTTGGCTCAGAAAAGCGCTGGTAAGTTCTTTTATCGTTTCGCCTGTTTTTCGAAGCCCGGACAAATCAACTTCGGGAAACTGTTTTTGCACGTCGGAAAGCTGCACAATCAAATAAAGCGATCGCTGCCACGGTCGACGTGCGTCAAACCGTTGCATGACCGCTTTCACATACCGTTCGTGCTCCGCGCCCTGACCTGTTCGCTGCCGTTGCCAATGGTTAGCATCCATCATCCGGGTTACCGACAACAACTGTCCATAGCCATGATAGCTATGCAAAAACTGCTGCATCTGGCTGACCGTGCCGCGCTTTTTCTCCGCGGACTGGTAGGCATACGGCTTCAGCGGTATGCGATACACCGCCCACGGTTTCAGAAGCGAATCGAACAGCAGGTTTTGCTCCCAGTACAACACGGGGCATTTCAACTTACTTCACCTCCTGTCATAAAAGGAGGGCACTTACCGGATCCAGATGCGGTGACGGTCGGCAAAATCGTACATACGCTCGAGCCATTGATCCAGTTCGTCCGCTGTCTGCGCCGTGCGAAAATTCGCTACATATGGGAACGAACGGAAACAGGCTTCACGGCTGAGCCGATCCGCGATCATACGCCCCTTTTGCTCCACACTCGCCTTATCATCCTCCAGAATATCGTCGATGCCGATCGACACATGATGACGCCAATTCCCCATATCCGGTTTCACCTCGCAAGATTGTCGGCTCTGACTTGAGCCTTCCATTGTTCTTTACCATTCTCTTTGAACTCCCGCTCCAATTGGAGCGGGGTGGCCGCACTCCCGAACAACACACGATGTCCCTCGAGCCAGGCAGGCGGTACAATAGCCTGTTTCGGCTGCCGTTTGAGCAGCGTGATCGACAATCGGCCTGATCTAACCTTCCAGCGTATGCGTGCTAGTGCGGGAAGGAAGAGAACGCGAAAACCTTCCACCGTTCCAACCAATTGTCCCTTGCGGCCGCGCCACTCCTCGCCTCCTTGTTGAAGCGGCAGCCGTTCATAAGGACGGCAGTGCCCGATAAACCGAACCCGATGGGTACCGCCAGGTTGGCGGACCGCCTGCCAACGGACCACCCATTTGGGCCGAACCAGAAAATGAACAATGTCCCGCAAATAGCGGGGCACCGTTTTGCCCGCCGGATCCAGCTTGACCGTATAATAAGCCGCAGCGACCGGGCCGACCGTCATCGTGATCGCCCGATCAAACGGAAGCACCGTAAGTACGGGCAAGATGTAACAAAAAATGAAAAAGACGAAAAGATAGACAAGCCACATGACGACGCCATCCTGCCGGATCGGCATCCATAACCTTATATCCCCAATATGGTAGATGAGCGGACGAACCCGATATAAGGCACGATACGATTCCGCTTTCTCCTGCTCGTTCATCGTGTCAGCCCCCCGTCGTATCCGTCAGCCCGTCCACCGAAATGCCCAGCGTTTTGAGCACATAAAAAGCTAAATATTTGGCAATACCGGGTGCAAAAACAAAAATACCGAGAATGATTGAAAGCATAATGTGCGACCAAAGCCGATTCGTTTCCCCGTTGGCATACATCTTGACGCCCCGGTAAATAGCGATCGTCAAGAAAATCGCCTGCAGCAATCGTTTCAGCACAAGCAAACCGGTTTGGACAAAATCTCCATCCATATCCCTCACCTCCAGGTCTAACCAATGAATCGTGGTCCACGCGATCATTTTGATGGCTCGGATTTTGGGTAAGTTATTACTGCATAGCCGCCACAAAAAACTTTTGATTTTCTTCCGTTACCTTCATCCGCCACACCTGCGCCAAACGAAAGCCGGTCGATGCATCCTCGATGGTAAATGAAACCGTTACGTCGTAAGGTCCTTCTCCTATCGCTTCCAAACGATCTAACGTTACAAAACGCAACCGGCCATTTAGCGGAACCATTTTGGCGTCTGCCGTTACATAATTGAGCAGGCTGCCAGCATCCTTGCTTTCGCATATCGTTTTCAGGAAACTTTCCATGGCCGGACGCATCCGCTCTTTCACCGCGGCGGATGCCGCTGCTGCTTGCGGAATCTTCGGGACGATTGGTGGTTCCTGTAATGATCGAATGATCGGCGGATCGGTGACCGCCGCCCCTTTTGTTGCTTGAACCCAAACCGGCACTTCAACCTCCCACATCATCCGCTCCGGATTGGCAACAATAACGCGAACCCGGACCCGATAGGACGATCCGCCGCTAGCGGCGATGGTCAAAAACTCCGATGCCATCACCTGTTGACTTCGAGTGTTTGATTCGGCCTGTAAGGCAGTGACACGGGCAAGCGCATCCGGATTGACATAGGGCTGCAGCCGCTGCACTCGCTCTTCCGGCAATTCCCCGCCGTCCCAGAACATCCATTCCCGGGCAAACCCGAGCGCCGTTTGGATCGCCATCTGCTGCTCGGCCGTTCGTGTGAGCAAGGCGGGGACTGGATCGGTTTCCGTGCGAAACAGCGTAGAAACCGCCCCCAAACAGGAAAACATTAGCATGCTCCACAGGAGCAGCTTCGGCAGCCAACGAAATTCCAAGTCCATTCACCTCCCTGCGATCGGGGACGGCTCACGCGGCTGTTTGCCGAGAAGCGGCAAATCTGCCTCTGCGGGCGGCAGCAGCGGCATCTCTTTCAACCGGATGCGCGACTCCCCCACTCCCCACCAAAGTGCTTCCTCTACGCCTTTTCGCTTCCATTCGCTCTCGCTGATTGCCCAGACGTTCGGCAACGGACGACCAATCAGCGGCCCTTCGCCGAGCGCAGCCCAAAGACGCAACAAACGCTTCGGACGCGACTCGATCTTGGTCACGAACAGGACATGCACAGCCGCAACCGACCGCCACGCGGCGGACAACACCCGTCCGTACAACCACAACTTGTCCTGCAGTTTCCATTGGTTTTCGCTGCCGGTATCGTACTCCACATGCAGCACAAGCCTCCCCCGCCCAGGTAGCACATACGTGCATAATCCGTCCGGACGAAGCAGCATCGTTTTTTTACCGGACTCTTTGAAATGGGCGTATTGTTCTGCGGCTTCCCGGGTTGACTGCCACTCCGTTATACCTTCGCCTTTATGGTGCAAACTGTGCTCAATGAGCGAAACAAAAAATGCGTTGGTTCCGTACACATGCTCCAGTTGCATCGGCAACTTCTCCCATGCTTTAGAACGGAAACCGTCTTCTTCGCCGGCAAGCAGGGCGGCGGTTTTTGCCCCTTGGGCGGTCAGGCCGTATCCTACATGATTGAGCCGAAGGAAGGGAAGCGGAATGCTGCGAATTAACCCTTGCCGGTTCAATTGACTGGCCATCGCGTAAAGCGTAGGCAACCGGTAATTCAGAACGATCGCCGCCTGTTTGGCGGTCATTGGTCCGTATCGGTAGATGAGCGCAAGCAGCTCCTTTTTTGCCGCTTCGTACATGTCTCTCTCCTTTCCGCGCAGATGAGAGCAAGTCCGGATCAGCGCAACCGCCGGCTCATGCGCCGGTTGCGGCCTTGCAGCGATGTTTCCATCTGACCGGTTATCTCCATCTTTATCTCAGACTTGATCTCAGTCTTGATCTCTGACTTTATTAGGCATGAGCCTTACTCCGGATCGTCGCGCCGCCAACCGTTTAGCGGGGACTGCGGTCCTTCTCCGATATTCATTTCCCGCTCGACCGTCTCAATCGATCGGCCATCCTGTTTGTCCGAATGCGCCCACGCTTCCCGAATCCAGGCTTCGTGCTTCATAGGCACGATCTCGTTTTTCACCGTAAACAGCTCAAGACGCCCTTCGTGTCCTTTCGTGCGCACAATGGCGTGCAGCTCGGCCAGGTTCATCAAATCGGTATTTGTCACCTGGGGTTTCAGCCAACGCGACAATTTGTCCGCGTCCGGCCCGCCGAGTTGCAGCAACATTAGCGTTCCGACATTGCCGAGAATCGCCTCCAGAATGCGATCGGACAATTGGGTCAAATACTGGGTGGCCAGAAAGACCGACAAGCCGAACTTGCGGTCTTCGGCCAGTATTTTCGTTAAAATGTCCGTTGCAAACAAATGGACTTCGTCAGCAAAGAAAAAATGTGCTTTGGACTTGTGCTGTGGCCGCTTGCGGCAGGTGAAATGATAGTCGATGAAAAACAGGCTGGCCAGAATCTTCAGTAAATCCGGGACGCAGCCACTGCCGTCGATCAGCACGATATGGCCCTCGTCCATCGCCCGCCGGGTGTCGATGCTGCTGCGCTCTTGCCCCAGCATCCGCCGTGCGGTCGGGTACGTCGTTAAGGCACCAAGCTTGTTCATGATGGGACCGAGATGATCCCCCAGATTTTTGATTTGCGCGAACTCGTCCAACCAAAAATGGCGCAGATGCACGTCGAGTTTCGGCAGCAATTTTCTCCGGTAGTTCTCGTTATAGAAAATATCCATAATGCCCAGTACCGTTTGCGGCGGCACCGACAACAAACTCAACACGGCATTCCGTAAATAATGCTCCGCCCGCGGGCGCGAACCCGGGAACAATTGCTGCAAGGTGGTCACAAACTCCCCGGTCAACGACTCCCGTACATCCGCATGCGCGTCTTGAAACAAGTTGAAGCCGCGCGGCCGTTCGGTAGCCCCGAGAGGAATCAGGTGCAACTTCGGATACAACTTTTTCGGGATATAACTCAGCAGCGTTTCAATCGCCCCGCCGTGCGGGTCGAGAAATGTAAAACCGGGTGCTTGGTCCGGCTTCCTCTCCAGATCTTCAACCATACGGGTCATGATCGAGAGCAGCGTAGACGTTTTCCCGGAACCGGTTGTGCCGGCGAGAAACGCATGCTTGAGCATTTGACCCAGCGGCATACGAAGGTCCCGTTCCTGGCCCGGCACGTTGCTTTTCCCGATGTAGAGGCCGTGGTCGAGTCCAGTCGGAGCCGGTACAATTTTTGCATGCATCTTCTCCATATGCGCGGCGACCGGATCGCCAAAGGCAGGAATGCGCAGCCAGTAGCCCAGTTCCTCCGAAGCGAGCAATAACTGCTTGGATGGCGTTCCCGGTGCTAATACCTGCTTTCTGCCTTTTACCGGACGGAGGACGATGCCATTACCGCTTCGCATCGATTGCAGCATATCGTTCATCGTTTGCAGTCGCGCTTTCGCCGAAGAGGAACGAATCAGCACGCGAAATCCGGTCCACAGCCCGACTTCATCTTCATCATGTTTGCTTTGCAGCGTCCGCATCACGTTTTGCTGGTAGGCGGTCAATTCCCGTGGCCGTGATTTGGCCTTTTGGTTCGTGTTCATCTCCCGCCAAATGGACTGCAGGGACACCGGCTCATTGGCCGGGGAACGCAGCCAGTTCTCGGCTCTGCGGACACGGCGCTGAAGGAGCCGCTTGCCCGCTGGCGCAAAGGCCAGCTCCAGCCACACCTCCTCGCCTTCCGCCAGTTCGCCTGCACCCATCGCGGCGATCATTTCGTTTAGCGGATCTTTGCCGACCGGATGGATACTTGCAACGGAAAGAGCGCCCTTATACGCCGGACGGCCTTCGGCAACGATCACGTTTTTGCCCGAACCAGCGGTAAACACGGGTGTCTTGACCGGAAGCAAATACATTCCGGACACCTGTGTGTGGAACCCGGTACGAAATCCCATCCAGCGAATGTCGGGGACAGAAACGTAGATCCGTACCCGTCCAGCAGGTCCTGCACACTGGATCAGGAAACGAAAATAGAGTTGTCCATGCCGAAGACGCTGGAACCGGGCATACCCGAGTCCGCTGATATGCCGGGCAAACCGCGTTGCCTTGGCAAAGTCCATAGGTGTGGCATCAAGGGAGGATTGAATTTCGAACCATAGCGTTCGCTTGTGCTGACCTTGACCGGGCTCGCACCAGCTTGGAAATAAAAAAGAGAGCATCGCTGCTCCCCTCCCCTCGATCTTCCGCTCCTCAATTGTCGAGATATTGGATGGATCCACCACTCCTTTCCCTTCAGGAACGACCGGTAATCCCGATCGGCCCTGAAAATGAAAAAGACAGGCCGTCCGGGATGCCCGGGAGCCTGTCCACACCTTTTTGACACTATCAGATTAACAGGATTACATGACCTTGTCTTGTCCCTTTTTCTGATCATTTTGTGACCTTCAATTGACCTTTTTGATTTTTGGTAACTTTAGCCCTCTACTCGAATCGAATTATGGAACTGACTCACTTATCCAACTCAAATATACCATCTTAATTCTTTTCGAAAGAAAGGAACCCCTTCAGTATTTTCATAATCATAAACCATTAAATAGAGTTTACTAACTTGATTTGCTAACTGAAGTATTAGCTGATCTTTTTCTATTTCATCCATTTTCAAACCACTTACATCGAGATAAGCAGGATATACAGACGTGGATAAAGATGAACTCTTGATCAAATAAGTAAAAAACTCATTTTCAATAACCTCCCCTTCATCACCTTCTATTTCAAAACACCCTAGCTGGCGATAATCATTCTGAAATTTTCTACCTAGAATAAAGTGGCCAATTTCATTGTTAACCTGTTTTTCTTTAATCATTCTTTCAAAAACTTTATAAGCTATATCTTTGGCGTCATTAACTTGAAGACCACATGGTTCCCCGTATCTGGTCTTTGTTACAGTAACAGAATCAAAAATCATGCTAAACATTAAAGCTTCATCATCCACTTTATTAGTGATAAAGAAGGAGTAATCTTCTATACTGGAGCTTCCTAGTTCTCTTCGATAAAAATAATGCCTAGCCAGAATCCCTTGAATATTAATCATGTTGATCAGGATTTCTCTTATTTGCTCTTCATCAGTCGTTGAAATAACAGGCAGTTTACGAACAACGAGCTGGTTTGGAGAAAAAAAGGAAGTGTGGTTTTCTTTCATTTCGTTAAAACTTATCTTTTTCATATCCTCACCATTTTCTTTAAAAATGGAAATAGGTGAACTAACTACTTAGTCGTTAATTCACCCAAGTCCTCCCTAATTAATTAGCATTAGCAGTTTCAAAAATAATAGATAGAGGTGCGGGCGATAGAGGGTCTGTCTCTAAAAAGGAGACCTTTAAATCACTGGCCCTTACTCGAACCTTTTCAACATCTGAAGGTATAACAAAATCGTCACCAACTTTTGCTGTACGTAGTCTTGTTGCCGTAAAAGTTGAATTTACATCTTTATCAAGGTATGTGGCAGGTGAAAGTACAGAAGTATTTGTAACAGTAAAATTCCCTTTTAACCCTTTCAACCAATCACCTGTTACAACCATCGTATAAAACAATTCATATTTATTTGTACCAACATAGTTGTACAAACTCATAGTTAATCCTCCAAAGACAACATCACTAGCGGTAATTGAGCTATTAGGTTTTACTAAAGGAATAGTTGCATGGAAGTTGCCGTTTGCATCACGTTGCAGGACAACTCCATCTTCCTGAAATTGGGCAGGAAGCATTTCTTGTAATGGTGCTGTTGTTATCTTTGCCTCTTTACCAGCCACTTGCTCTTCATAAACTGTACCGGCAACTTGAGTGGTTTCACCCATACCATATGCGCTAGTCGCAATAGATACTACGAGCATAATACAAAACAAAGCAGACGAGAATATCTTCTTCATTTAGATTCGAAACCCTCCCATTTTTTGAAGGCTGGCCAGCGATCAATTATTATTTTGTGACAATTCCATTATATCCCAATATATCAAGTTCTGTTATAGCATAAATGCAATTATTTTGAATATTATATGTCGTTATCCAAATATAGAAGATATTTTATAAAAACATCTAGATAGTGATAAGTTATATAATATGTTAATTCTAGTGAGTTTAACTCTTTCTGAGAAAATAGGAAAATTGGGTAAAGATTGACCCGACTCACGGCAATCATTTAGCAAGTTCCAACGGACGACAGAGCCATGATCCACCACAAGCGGAAAGCCCAACCGTTCGTCTGAAGAGCACCAGTATTGAACTTACCACCGGATTGCCAACCGCTACCATAATTCAATGAGAACAAGGTTCCTAATCATTATGTGACCTTCGATTGACCTGACCTTATTCCTCGGAATCGTCCGATGAATCCGCATCCGAATTCGCTTCTTTATCATCCACGAATAAAATGGAAGCCTCTCCGCCTACAAAGCGGTAAATGTGACTGAGCAATCGTTTCCGCCGCTTATAGTACATGCGGTGCGTAAAGCCCAGCTTTTCCATGACAAGCATGGAAGGCAGACGGCGCATGTAACGCTCTTCCACAAATTGCTGATCTTCCTCTTGCAAGGAGTGAATCGCGGCTTCCAGCACATCAATCTTCAGTTCCATTAAAGGGATTTCTACATTTTGCAATTGTAACCGGCGGATTACCTCGTTTAATATTGCTTCGTTTTTCTGGCCTTTGCCGTAGATCGGGACCAAATCGAATTTTTGCGTAAGCCCC
The DNA here is from genome assembly GCF_047200555.1 of Paenibacillus sp. MB22_1. Classification (NCBI taxonomy): domain Bacteria; kingdom Bacillati; phylum Bacillota; class Bacilli; order Caryophanales; family Paenibacillaceae; genus Paenibacillus; species Paenibacillus sp. MB22_1. Next base: position 78,783 of record NZ_JBLADV010000001.1, on the reverse strand, counting down.
GGGATACGTGACAACTGTTCCCGCATTGACTCCAACTGCGATTTCCAAACCGGTAAGGCGAATAACCAGTTTTCGACGCGAGTGAACGGGATCGGTCGGCTCACTGCCCCCACCCCCGTTGCCGGATACGGTGGCGGACTCTACCATACCAGTCGTGACGCATCAATTGGGCGTAAAAGGCAGGCGAATAACTAACTCCTCTTCGCTTTTCTGGTTTGTTTGATTGACATTGCGCCGGCAAATTCGGTTTATCCATTTCGGAAAGAGAAACTTCCCTGAAAGACTGCCCCGCATTAACGACTTCGTGTTTCCCCATAATTTTTGCTCCCTTCAAATTCATGAATGGGCGCGCGCTTGACCTTATTGTACGGGGAAGGTCACTTTTCGGTAAGGCGACTCTTTTTGTACAACCTTTTTACAAAAGGTTCTACATTTTTCTGGAACCCCCATGGGGTATAAGTAGTTTGGGTAAGGCTCTAAACTCAGCCCTCTACTTTATATTCCAACCTTCGTTGTTCAACAATTCACGTTTATGATTAAATTCCTCATCATTGAGTTCACCTCTGGCATAACGTTCTTTTAAAATCATAATGGGACCGTCTTCAACTCTATATTTCCTTATGAGTAATCGTGTTACTACATAAACTGTTGCGCCAACAGCAATGATTAGAATAAGTAAACAGATTGACATGATCGTGCACATCAAGACCATTATAGAACCATTCATCTCAGACATACCTCCCGATATTAGAATTTTCATTTTTAAAACCGAATATTCCCTTGAGATCACCTAAACAAAAAGCAGTAGCCTGGCAAGGCTACCGCTAGCGTCCTCATTGCTTATGGTAAAGATTATTTCAAATAAGGTAACGGATCCACTGGTTTCCCGTCAATTCGCACCTCAAAATGCAAGTTATTCCCCGTTGCAGTTCCTGTACTTCCGACCTCAGCAATTTTTTGTCCTCGTTTTACCTTATCCCCTTTTGTCACCTTAATTCCATTATTGCGAATATGAGCGTAAAGCGTCCAAACGTTATCCCCGTGGTCGACAATAACCGTGTTGCCATAACCGCTCCACCATTCTGCAACAATGACAACACCACTTTCCGCAGCCTGAATTTCCGTTCCTTGAGGGGCTGCATAGTCAACACCTTTATGCATTTTAACTTCCCCGGTAACCGGATGTACTCGAGTGCCGTATTTTGAAGATAAACGAGCCCCAGGAATCGGTAGGGACATGGCTCCCGAACCACTTTTCACTTTTCCTGATGAAGAATTGGAATTTGTACTTTTATATGTGTAAACTTGCTCCGATTTCAGCTTGTTTTTTTCTTTTTCAAGTATTGCTCTTTTTGTAGCGAGTTCGATCAATAAGGCTTCCTGCTCTTCTGAAATGTCTTCAGATTCTTCAATCTCCTCGCTGTATCGGGCAATCAGTTGCTGCTTCTCATCCTCTTTGTTTTCCAAAGCACTTTTCCGCGACTCCGCTTCAACATACAAGGCCTCTATTTTCTCATAACTCTCCTTCAATTTCCGTTGCTGCTCTAATAGAAGCTCCTTGTCCATTTTATATTCATTTAATAACATTCGATCCTGATTGGCTATTGCTTGCAATACTTCGGCACGTTCTAAAAAGTCAATAAAACTTGTCGAGGACAACAATACGTCCAAGTAAGAAACATTTCCGTCTGTATACATCAATCGGATTCGAGAATCCAGCCATTTGGAGCGCTCCTCGACTCTTTGCTTGGTTTTGTCCAACTTTTCGTTAGTCTGGCGTAATTCTGCCTCTGCTTGCTCAGCATCAATGGCGATTTTAGTCAATTCTTCGCTTACGGATTCGATCTCAATCAATATTTGTTTGATATAGTTTTTATTTTTATTGACATAATGCTTCGCTTCCTGCTGCTGTTTTTCTGCAGCTTTTTGCTTTTGCTCAGCTATTTTCGCCCGTTCTTGAAGTTGTTTCAACTCGTTGTCTAATTGGCTAACGGTTTTGGCATAAATTTGATCCAAAGGGAGAAACAATAAAGTGACAAAAATCACAAATACAGTCGCAGATAACCATTTTCTCAAGTTCAACTATATTTCCCCATTTTCTTATGTTTTTTTATTTTCATTTCATATTAGTATTGTAACTCAACTTTCGCACCTTGAAAATTAGTGTTAAGCCTTGATATGACTAGGATTTCTTATTGAAAAATCTCGTTCTTGACAGAAAAACACCTTTCCGTTTGGTAAAATGGAAGTGGATAGTCTTCCCATCCCAAACAGAAAGGTGCGTAACTCTATGGTACAACACAACTTCCTGTCTGAAAAGGGCCAAGAACGAATCTCGACTTTATTTTCCGCTTTGCAAATCGGACAACTGTTGCGCAAAGCCGGCATTTCCAAGTCGTTCGGATTGTCCAGTCTTGCCATCTTTCAGCTGATCTTTACGCTCGTGTTTGAAGGGCGCAATTGGTTTCGTCTTCTGCATAGCGACCGCCGCCAGTCGTTGCCTGGCAAAGATGTAGTCTATCGATTCTTAAACCATCCACGCTTTGCCTGGCGACGATTTTTGCATGCCTTGAGTCTGAAGGTCGTTCAGCATTTTGATTCCTTAACCTCTTCGTCCCGCGTTCGGACGTTCATCATTGATGATTCGGTTCTTCGCAGGGATCGCAGCAAGAAAGCCGAGTTGCTTGCCCGCATCTTCGATCATACGACGGGGAGATATGCTCGCGGCTACAACATGCTCACGCTCGGATGGTCGGATGGCTTCAGCTTTGCGCCCATCGATTTTGTCATGCTCAGCTCGGCCAAGCTGACGAATCGCTTTTGCGAGATGAAGGAACGTCTGTCCAAGCGTACCCAAGGCTACAAACGCCGCATCGAGGCGCTTTCACGCAAACCGGATGCCGTGGCGGCTCTGCTTGATCGAGCGATTCAGGCTGGATTTAGCGCTGACTTTGTCCTGATGGACAGTTGGTTTACCCAAGCGCCTCTGTTGCGTGAACTGATGGCGAAAGGTCTGCATGTCATTGGGATGGTCAAGGCGATGAAACAACGATACCGGTTCGACGGAAAAAGCCTGACGCTCCATGAACTGTATGCCCTTTTGCCAAAGCAGAAAAACAAAGAAATCCTTGGCTCGGTCATCGTTCAAACCGCCTGCGGTTTGCCGATCAAATTGGTCTTTGTACAAAACCGCCATCGGCGGCGGGATTGGCTGGTTCTGCTTAGCACCGATTTGACGTTGGAAGAGGCTGAGATCGTTCGCATCTACGGCATGCGTTGGAGCATTGAGACGTTCTTCAAATTTGCCAAATCGTACCTGAAGCTGGGAACGGAGTTTCAAGGTCGTTCGTTTGATATGCTCATCAGCCACACCACGATCGTGTTTACCCGTTATCTCGTAATGGAATGGGAACGCCGTCACAACAACGACGCGCGGTCGTTGGGCGGTCTGTTTTTCCTGTTTTCCGACGAAGTTCGAGACCTGGATCTCAAAACGGCTTTGCAGCATCTGATCGCATTTTTCATGGCGTTCACGGAAGCAAAATCCAAACGGGATCAGTCTGCCGTTGTATGTCAACTCCAGCAATGGATTGCGAGTTTGCCCAATTATATCAAGGCTTTGTTCGGAAAATTAAGCTGCGAAAGTTGAGTATTGTAATTAGGAAATATAGAGAAAGAATGTAGAAAGTACGAAGAAATAACTTATCTACGTTAGTTATTGAAGCTACTCGTTCAAAAATTCAATTAGTTTTTTAACTCCCTTTTCAAAAGACTTAAGTTCATTTTCATTTAGCTCATCTCGGATCCATTGATCAAATGGCTTAACAAAAAATTCCTCGTAGGCAAAATATACCGATTCCCCTTTATCGGTTAAAATTACATTGACCTTATTTGAACCTCGCATAAGTTGGAAACGCCGAACCAGACCTTTGTTTTCCATCCGTTCAACGATCTGCGTAATAGCTCCACTGGTTACACCAATTCGGTTAGCTACTTCCCCCATGATCATTCCTCTACCGATACCGATGGTTTGGATGATATGAATTTCGCTCGGAGTGAATGAACCTACCGCCCCTAATTTTCTCGGTTGTCGTTCACGCAGCCGGATTTGATGGAGTAATCGTGTAAATAGAAAGCTGGTTGTCGTTCTAGATAGTCCTTTTTCCAAGGCTAAAGTATCCGAACTTTTGCTCATTTTTTCTCACTCCTTAATAGATTCTAGCAACAGATTACTAGAAATAACTAAGATAACCCTGAGATTATCCTTAGAGTTTGATAAGAATTTTCTAATGAAATAACGCTCCACCCGAAAACAGATAGAGCATTAGTTACTGTCAAGTTTTGATTTTGGGTAAACTCACTTTGAAAAGACTTCCTTGACCTGGAACGCTCGTTACCCCAATAGAGCCGTCATGGAGGTCAACGATACTCTTCGCAAGTGCTAATCCAAGACCTGTACCTTCGGATGTGTGCATTCTTGCCGATTTACTTCGGTAAAAACGGTCAAATATATGGGGCATATCATCCGGTTCGATTCCAATGCCTGTATCGGTAACCTGAACACCGCAATAATCCGAATCCTGGAATGTCGATAGGGTAATTTTCCCACTTTCCGGCGTATATCTTATCGCATTTTCAAGTAATATAAGGATCAATTGTTTGAGTAGATCTTCATTGCCCCAGGCCATTACTGAAAGTTGATATTCAAAAGTAATCTCCACTTTATGGTTGGACGATTGAATTCGTGATTCCAATTCATTTAAAATATTGGATATATCAACGATTCCCTTTTGGATCTCATGGCCGGCATCCGCCCGAGCCAGAGATAGCAAATCACCTACAAGTTTCGACATCCGTTTAGCTTCTTTGGACACGTCGCTCAAGATCTCGGATTTTTCTTCAGAAGGAATATTTACGTTCTTCTGCAGGATATCCAAATTTCCGCGTATCGCTGTCAAAGGAGCCCTAAGTTCATGTGATGCATAAGAGATAAATCTACGTTGGCTGACAAAGGCTTTCTCTAAACTATCTAACATTTCATTAAAAGTTTCCGCCAAGTGGCCTAGTTCATCTTTGGCCCCCAAATATACAACCCTTTGATTAAAACTTTGTGATTCCGTTATAGCCTGAGCCGTTTGGCTGATGATTTCCACTCCTCTTAAAGATTTTCGGGCCATGAACCAACTGGCGATGGCTGCCAGAAGCAAGCCTGTAAATGTTACTCCAAAGATTAACCACCCCAAACGGACCAAGGAAGTGTCAACTTGCTGTAAAGAAACCTCAGCTTGTATATAGCCGACAATATTTTGCCGATAGCGTATCGGCGTCACCATCACACGGAAACGATTATTTTCTTGATCTGTATAAGTTAGCAGACGATCTTGTGTCTTTTTGAAATCGGTGAATGGAGTATCTGGAGCTCGATAAGGATTAGTGCTTTTCGCAATATTTGTTCCTGTCTGATCCCTAACGATGACATAAACGCCATTTAAAGAAAACTCCTCGAAGGAAAAATTTGCTTCGGTTAAAGGGGTTCCTTCTACTAACCCTTTCTCCAGTTCCTCCCGAATATGTAAGGATACACTGGCAAGCAATCGATCCTGGTCTTTATAATATGAAGCGTGATGCATAAAAAAGATGGATGACGTAATTCCGATTAACAATATTCCAAAAATAAGGGTACTCCAGAGGGTTAAGCGCATTCTTATCGGCATCGTACTATTCCCTCAATACATAACCGGCGCCTCTGACAGTATGAATAAGGCGAGGTTCATTTTGCGCTTCCAGCTTGCTCCGCAAATAGCCTACATATACCTCCAAAACGTTTGACTCCCCTCGAAAATCGAATCCCCAAACTCTATCCATAAGCAGTTCCCGGGTCAAAACTTGCTGAGGATGTTTCATAAAAAAACAAAGCAGATTAAACTCGGTTGTGGAAAATTCAATCGTACGCGATCCTCGAAATGCCTGACGCGTTGAAAGATCGACTACCAGATCAGAAAAGATCAGTTTTTCGTCTTCCTTCTTCTTATGATCCAGTCGCCGTAACAAAGCTTTTACCCTTGCAACCAACTCTTCAAACGCAAAAGGTTTAACCAAATAATCGTCAGCGCCTGTCTCAAGGCCATGGACCCGATCTGCAATGGAATCCATGCCGGTAACCATAAGAATTGGAATGCCCGCATCTTTTCGTAACCTTTTGCAAACTTCCAACCCATCAAGGTCAGGCATCATGATATCCAGAATGATTAAATCTGGCTCATCTTCCAGCACCAAATTAAGGCCTTCTTTCCCTCCGTTCGCAACAGTGACCTCATATCCTTCGTATGTTAATCCCCTTCGAATCATGGTAGATATCGTTTTATCGTCATCTATTATAAGAATTTTGGTACCCACTAACTTTTCACCTCTCCACTTACCCCATGACTGTCTGCTTTATTTATTGTAGTCCGAAGGTTTTTATTTATACTTTTCTGTTGTGTCTCGAACAACCATTGTCCCTTGGTACCTTCCCATTTGGCTAGTAAACCGGTAGCTCCCTGCTTCATTAGGAAACAGTTCTACTGTTGCCTTTTGCCCGTACGGCAGCACTATACTCTTATGATAGTGGGGGAACACGACCAATTCTGAGTAAGCCGTCTTTTCCTCCCTGACAAATTCCATACGGACAGGTTTACCTCGTTGTACAACAATCGTATTCGGCATGTACTTTCCATTCACGCGGATCTTTACTTCTTGATAACCTGATGGGCTGAGAATAATGTGGTGTTTCTTTTTTTTCCTAAATAAGAAACCGATACTCCCGACAATAAACAGTAGGATTAATAAAGTACCTCCCCATTGATAAATGCTCATGGAGTTCCCCGCTTTCAAAAATTTCATCTTTATGCCAGTTATTATAATCAACAAAGATGAGTTTGTTATGAGATTAACCTGAGAGTTAAATAAGAAAGTGATACTAACGTATAAAAACAAGCACTCAATCGAGTGCTTGTTAAAAAATGTTATTCACGGGAATAGTTTGTAATTTTTTTAATTTACTTTGTACCCTGTCTTGTTAATTGCTTCTTTAATCTCATCCAAAGTGACTTTATTGTTGTCGAACTCAACTGCAACGGATTTGGAAGCTAAATCAACTTCACAAGATGCACCAACATTTTTCACTGATGTTTCCACCTTTTTAGCGCAGCCTCCACAGTGCATACCTTCAACGATTAAATTTGCTTTCATGTTTGTTACCTCCATATTTTGATTTCATTTTTGAATTCACTTTTTATAATTTTACTCTTTGTAGACGAAGCGAATTAAGTACGACGGATACCGAACTAAAAGCCATCGCCGCCCCCGCAAGCCATGGGGCTAGGAAACCAAGAGCCGCAATCGGAATTCCCAAAGAGTTATATGCCAAAGCCCAAAAGAAGTTTTGTCTAATATTGCTCATGGTTTTACGACTCATATAGATCGCATCCGGAATGCTGTTTAGATCTCCCCGCATTAAGGTAACATCCGCCGCTTCCATGGCCACGTCGGTACCTGTACCAATAGCCATGCCTATGTCCGCAGTAGCAAGAGCAGGGGCATCATTAATACCGTCTCCGACCATCGCTACTTTTTTGCCTTGAGCTTGAAGCTTCTTGACCTCTTCTGCCTTACCTTCAGGCAAAACCTCTGCTAATACGTGTTCAATACCTACTTCTTTGGCGATGGCATTTGCCGTTCTTTGGTTATCCCCTGTAATCATAACCACTTCAATACCCAGTTGTTTCAATCTTGAGACAGCTGCTTTTGAGGTTTCTTTAATCGTATCGGCAACCGCAACCAGCCCAGTGTAGGCATTATCAATGGCTACCAGCATTGCCGTCTTGCCTCCCGTCTCCAGGTCCTCCATATTGGAAACCGCCTCAGAATAATCGATGTTCCGAGAAGCTAGGAGTTTTCGGGTTCCAACCAACAGTTCACGGCCATCTACAACAGCGCGAATTCCATGTCCGGGTATCGCTTCAAATTGCTCCGTTTCCGGAATTTTGATTCCTCTGGAAACCGCACCGTTTACGATAGCTTCGGCAAGCGGATGCTCCGACTTTTTCTCGGCGGCCGCAACCAAACGCAAGAACTCATCTTCGTTTAATGCGTCTGATATAACATCCGTAAGCTCAGGTTTTCCTTTTGTGACCGTTCCTGTTTTATCCAGAATAATGGCATTAATCTTATGCGTTGATTCTAAATGTTCACCCCCTTTGAATAATATCCCCGCCTCTGCAGCGCGTCCGGAGCCGGCCATAATCGAGGTTGGCGTAGCCAACCCGAGGGCGCAAGGGCAGGCGATTACAAGAACGGCAATCAATTTTTCCAGCGCCTCCGCAAAGTTGCCTGGAGCTACAAAGAAATACCATATTAGAAACGTTACTACAGCAATGGCTACGACGATTGGCACAAACACGCCAGAAATACGGTCGGCCACTCTTTGAATAGGCGCCTTCGAGCCTTGGGCTTCTTCAACCACCTTTATAATTTGAGCCAGGGCAGTTTCTTTGCCCACCTTGGTAGCTTTAATCTTCAAAGAACCGTTTTTATTGATTGTGGCTCCAATGACACCTTCACCGGGATTTTTCTCAACCGGAATGCTTTCACCCGTGATCATGGACTCGTCAATCGACGAAGTGCCTTCAACAACGACTCCATCAACCGGGATCTTCTCTCCCGGTTTAACCATGATCAAGTCGCCTACGATGACCTGCTCCACCGGCAGAGATACTTCTTGACCATCACGTATAACCAAAGCCGTCTTGGCCTGTAATCCCATTAAAGTTTTAATCGCTTCAGAAGTACGCCCCTTGGCAAGCATTTCAAACAATTTACCCAGGATGACCAATGTGATGAGGACGGAACTTGTTTCAAAATAAAGCTCAGCCGTTCCATGATGCCCCCCCATAAACTGCCATTCAAAAGTCTTATATACGCTATAGAAGTAAGCCGCTGATGTGCCAAGGGCAATTAGAACATCCATGTTAGCACTTTTATTTCTAAGTGCTTTATACGCTCCCGTATAAAACTCTTTCCCGATCCAAAATTGCACCGGAGCGGCTAATACCAGTTGAACCCAAGGGTTTAACAGAAACCCTGGAATCCACATAGAGGAAGTCCATTGGAAATGCGCGATCATTGCCCATAGCAAAGGCAAGGAAAGTGCTGCGGAGATAATTAGTTTCACTTTTTGTTTCCGGATCGCCTTGGCCCTATGGTCCTCTTGCTTTGATTCGCTTTTCGGCGTGGCCTGATAACCTAGCTTCTGTACCCGTTGGATCATATCCTCCACTGTAACCTCGGATGGAGTGTATTCCACGTGAGCCGATTCCATGGCCAAATTTACGTTAGCCTTAGTTACTCCCGGTAGCTTATTAAGCCCCTTTTCGATTCGTGTAGCACATGCAGCGCATGTCATTCCCCCGATTTGGAAATCAGCCGCAGACTTTACAGTGCCATATCCAAGATCAGAAATTTTCTTTTCAAAAGCCTCAACGTCGGTTTTATCCGAATCAAAGTGAATCGTTGCTTTCTCTAATGCTAAATTGACATTAGCCGATTCTACTCCGTTCACTTTGTTTAATCCTTTTTCAATCCTTGTAGCACAAGCAGCACATGTCATACCAGAGATCTGCAACGAAACCTGTTTGCTTGCCATGTCCGATCCACCTCGTTTTTTTCAAGTAATTGCTTAATCAAAATATACCCTACTGGGGTATCCTATGTCAATGCATTATTTTTATTTTGTTGGTGTTCCTTTTATCGACATTCCTTAGTATTGCCCACTTTTGAAAAGGAGAAGTATAATGGGAGAAGTTTGTATTACCATCGGAGGGCGTTATGAACGAATTGATTACAAAATTAGCTAATGAATATAAGCTAGATAAAGAATCCGTTTACCAAATATGGTTTCTGAATAATGAGGAAAGATTAAAAGCATTTCGCACGATTAGAAATGGGTTATTCGAAGTGATTAACGCCATAGAAAATAGAACTTTCGGAAATGATTTTAAAGGCTCGCTTTTAGAAACAGTTATTACAGCAATTTCTGAGCAAAAACAAATATTTACTGGAGCAGCCCATGCTTTTTATTGGAAACCTAAACTTCGTATACCCGACATTTATGAAAATGAAAATAATCAGTTAGCATTCGGGCGTTTTTTGAAAGCTTGCATTTCAGCCACCAATGAAAGACAAATTCTTCAGGAGATTGTGAAACTTGATCAACTTCAAATTAAAGGACTTGGTCCTGCTGTAGCTAATATCCTTTATTTCTTGCACCCCGCTCTCTTCCCTCCATTTAATACTGCATAGCTTCTCGGAATTCACATTCCGTTGATAACTCTGGCTTCTCGGCCAGGGTCTTTTATTGTTTCACCCCCAAAATGGAGGTGGGAACAAATTTTCTCTTGACAAATTAAAATCGCCTAAATAATCGCCGAGAAGGCATTTTCATATGCCTATCTCTAATGATTTGGGTGATGATTTTGAAATTTACTACTCGCACTCACTCCGATTATCTCTTGTTCGTCCGAGACCATTTGAAGGCCGCGTATCGAACACCGGAGGAACTGCAACTGCTTCAGCAATTCTTCAGTGAGCTTATCTTCTGGGTCGGAGCGCTTGACCTATCCAAGACCACTTCAATGATGAGCTCTAGCTATTCTTCAAAGACCAAGGGGCGTAAGCCCCGCGATCCAGCCGATATGCTGCGATCTCACTTACTCATGACCAAGCTTGGTATGGGCGTGGATGACTGGGTACGTTCGCTTCGCACCATTCCCATCTACGCCATCCTCAGCGGTTTCTCGCCTTCGGACGTTCCGGGAGTAGGTACCTTCTACGATTTCATGCGCCGTCTCTGGTCCGCTTCATCTCCTCACAAGACAGGTCGGATCAAACGCCGATTGCGCAAGCCGATTAAAAAGGGCAAGAAGAATGAGAAGCAGCAACCCAAAAATCCCATGATCACCGAGAATCTCGTGAAGCGAGTCCTGCGCAGCAGCACCATTCATTACAGCGCTAAGCCGCATGACACCTTACAGTGGTTGTTCAAAACCCTGTTTGTCCTGCCCTCAGCCGAACGCGGACTGCTTGGCGACACGTCCTCCTTTCGGGTCATCGGCGATGGTACGCCGGTCGAGACCGGTGCTCGCTCCTTTGGAAAATTCCTGTGCGATTGCCGGAAGTCCGGAAATTGGAAATGCACCTGCAAACGCCAATTCTCCGACCCCGATGCGACGTGGGGCTGGGATAGCTACCGTGAAAAGTATTACTTCGGTCGCACCCTGTACATGTTTACTGCAGCTGACAGCCCATATGATCTGCCTGTCTATCCTCGCTTGTTCAAGGCGAGCCAACATGATGCAGTGTCTTGGATTTGCGGATACCAGGAGTTCCGCTACTGGTATCCGCAATGGAAATTGGGAGAAGCGATTCTGGATTCCGCCCACGACGCGCTTCCCATCTATACCATGCTGGAGCATGATGATGTTTCTGCCATCATCGACCTGAACAACAGGCGCTCCGGCAAATTGGTATACAACGATATGGAGATCAATTCCGATGGTGTTCCGGTCTGTCCCATTGGACGCGAAATGATCTGTTGGGGCAAGTGTCCGGGACGCCAACGGGTCAAGTGGCGCTGCCCCGCCAAGGTCGGCAAGTGGTCTTGTCCTCATCCGTGCTCGCCATCTGATTACGGCAGAACGTTCTACACCTCGACAGCGGACAACCCCCGCTTGTTCCCTCGCATCCGCCGCGACAGCAAAGACTGGAGCAAGCGATACGCCTTACGCACAGGCGGAGAACGGTGCATCAAGAGACAAAAGATCGATTATGACTTGGAAGCTTCTCGCGGTCGTAGCTCACGTCATTGGAGCATCCGCGTCTATCTGATCGCCATGTGCCAACATGCGGACGCCTGGTTGAAAGAAGCACAGAAGCATGGGCAACTTCCAACCATTCATGAATGGCTTGGGGCCGCACAGGCGGCGTAAAGATGAACTCTACATATTTTTTGAAACTTACCCGTCTAGGGTTGTTTGTCTTGCGTATTTTTGAAAACTGCTTTCATTCACACGCATTATGCATTGTTTCCGTACTTTCACCCCTCAGTAGGACTCAGATCGATGCCTTTATTCCGAGCTCCTATTACTGCCATTGTTAATGGGTTTAACACTCTTTTTGACATGAAAATAAAGTTAGGATCCTGGAGTGCTTATTTGCAAATGAGGGAGACTATTATCTCAATAAATGAGAAATACCGAATACATTTTTCTAAGGATTTGGGAGCTATTAGTGGTCTTTTGTTTGAAATTGGCTCTGGTCGTTACATTTTTGAGCAGGATGCCGTAAAATTTGTTGCATCTTTGGAGAATGCCCAAAACGATAATTGGACTAAAAGACACCAAGAAGTAGTTCAGAACATCCTAGAAGAAAATGAACATTCTGAAATGCAAGCACATTTAGCTAAAGTTGGTTCGGCATTGGGTTATAAAGTTTGGATTGCTCAAAATGATCATAAAAGGGAGTGGAATGGTATAAAGCTTGGTGAATTTTCGATCCCTATATTGGATCTGCCCGCTATGCCAAAACAAACGGCACAAACGATCTCCCTTATCGATGTTTTATGGATAAATGAAAGAAATCAAATAGTAAGTGCGTTTGAAGTGGAGAAAAGTACATCAATTTATTCCGGAATTCTTAGACTACATGACCTCTCCATATCTATAACAAGTCATGAAAGCCGCCTATATCTTGTTGCCCCTGAAAAAAGGGAAAAGGAAATAAAGGCCCAACTATTAAGACCATCTTTCCAACAAGGCGTGCATTTCCCGATTTCTTATATCTTTTTTTCTGAACTACGTCAGAATTGTGATGCAATGTGCATGTTCGGTTCAGATTTGAGTGTATTGGGAAAAATCGCCAAGACTGTGTAAAGTTGTTATACCGACTTTACTGTAGGCTGGAATATGAACAAAAGGATATATATGGCTGCTCCTATCCATATGGTGACTGTAAACCCAAAGGTTAGTGATACCGCTGCGGCAAGTAATGAGCCGACTACGGTCATGACTCCATTAATTCCCCAACTCATAGCAACTTGTTCATGTTGCAAATGAGCAAGTCCATGGGGAAAAGGCATCCCCATAAAGAAACCTAGCGGGAAAAGCAGTACGACAATTATGAACATGCGGTAAGTTTCCGGGATTTCCAAAGAATGATCGAATAAACCAACCAGCGTGTTTGCCAATAAAGCTAAAAATCCAATGATTAATAATGGGGAATACCGTCTATAAATGGTTTTCCCTCGCTTTGAGCAATAACTTCCTATTCCGCCGGCTACCAAAAGAACTCCTAGAACAGTGACAAAGGATCGAGTTGGATGGCCTAATGGCAAGCTTAGTTTTTGGATAAATGTAACTTCAAGTAACATAAACCCAATAGCAATACCGGAAAAATAAATGGCTTGTCCCGAAGATAATACCCGTCTACGCAGTAAAAACGCTGCCACTAATGTGGCAATCATAATCGCAACGACAAGTCCCATAGGGAAGTGATTAGTTTTATTATAAAAGAAGGGCCTGTTGTCCCGATTAGAATTCACGTTGACATGTTGTGTGTTAAATAATGCTTGTAGTGTCCCGTATTGATCGTTTACATAAGGGATATGAATCGGAATTTGTTGAATATGTAAAGTTGAATCCAATAGCGACTGACCCATTTCTCTATCCATAGGCTGTTTCTGGAGTATAAGTAACGGCCGATTTATGACAGGCCCTTTCATGCCAACAAGAACATGGCCTAAATGCTGGTAAGTTCCCACCACAGCAATATAGTTTTTAAAAGATTTTTCATACATACCCTGCCCCTGATAATATTTCTTCGCAGCATACATCATTTTATTCAATTCCGTGTCATCATGAAGCAAGAAGGCAAGTCTGCCATCGCTATTCAGTCTATTCATATAATCCTTTAATGCTTCCTGCGTATAGATGAAGTTTTCAGTTAAAGCCAGACCAAGCCCATTTTCGGATTGCTTTTTAACCAGAGATAAATAAATGAGGTCATATTTTTTGGTGGTTTCTTTTATGTAGCTTCGCCCATCAGAAATAATCTCCTTAACGCCGTTTTGACGAAAAATATCACCTGAAAGCCCTGCTAGAGCATGAACCGCATCAAAACTCCCCTTATTAATATCGACTGCATCGATTTCTTGAAAGCCGGACATTTGAGCAGTCAATACTTCCTGACCTCCTCCTGCCCCGATAATCAATACACTTCTCTTAGGACCATGCTGAAATGCAAGTGCACCGGTTGTAGTTAGTAAGTAGTCCACTTCTTTGAGTTCTTTGGAATACTTAGAAATTGGTGACAACGCACTTCCATCAATCGTCATATAAAGCAGTTCATCTTTAGTGTCGTAAACATCCGTTCTGGAAAACGCATCCCAATGTGTATAAACAATTTCTGCATCCGGTCTCTTTGAAAAAACGGTAAATGGACTGGTTCGATATGCTTTAAATTCGATGAGGTCCAAAAGGGGATACACCAAATTAAGGCCGAGCCCCATCAAAACGATAGTGTAAATGAGCTTTGACCATCTTCCTGTTTTACGATAGCTTACAACTAAATAAACAAGAATCAATACAAATGTTATTAGAACTATAGTTTGAATAGGGTTAATTGCATTCATCAAGAATATGGCTCCCGCAGATCCTATTCCTGCAGCAACTAAATCAACAAAATATAAAATATGGACCTGATTCTTGCTGGATTGCATAGTGCCAGCCAGAATAAGCCCACCTAAAATAAAAGGCAGTATGGCGCATAATGCATAAAAAACAATGCCCTGATATGGTAATGCATACATGGCCAAAACCACGAGTATCATTGAAACTGAAAATATCCCCAAAATCGAAGTGTTCATTTCAAGAAATCGTTCATTCCATTTATAAGCCAGGTAACCACCAACGCCTATCCCTAATGTAGCTAAAGAAATAATTAAAAAAACATAATTATAATCCAAAATGACAGAAAAGAATCGGGAAAGAAATATCTCGAAGATAATCATTGCTAAGGAAGAGAAAAAAACTACCGTCATATCTTGGACAATTGTTCGTGGTTGTAATCGATACATCGATCAATACTCCTCGTGAAATAGATACGATTACAGTGTGATCAATTGCCATTATTTTATTCAGTTAGATTTATTCTTCAACCAACTCATCACTTCATTAATTTGTTCACTGTCACCATAAGTTCCTTCACTACATTAGTATCTCCCTCCTGGATCCGCTCAATAACACAACTCTTCATATGATGCTCTAATAACAATTTTGCAACACCGTTTAGAGCAGATTGTACCGAAGCAATTTGGTTTAGTACATCATCACAATAGGTATCCCGATCAATCATTCCTTTTATTCCTCTAATCTGACCTTCGATCCGATTCAAACGGTTGGTTAAATCGTTTTTTGTACCCTCTGAATGATGACTTTTTCGATCTGTATTTGAGCAACAATCTTTATTGTCATTCTCCGTTGCTTGATTCATAATATTTGTCGCCGAATTCATATTGCCCACCTCCACATTATTATAAATAATATACTCCCTCCCCCTATTTATTGCAATTATATAAGTGAAGCGCATATTCTAACGGAACAAGCCATATTCATGAAGTATAATATAGACCTAGGGGGTATAAGCATTGATCTTCTTCCCAATAATTGCATTGTTTTTTCTTCTAACGGCATGGGTTTATTTGTTTATCATTTCTTTTCGTACACGGTTAAGTAGTATGACCGGCATGATGACAGCGATGGCAGTGGGAATGTCTGTTGGTTTAGGAATGGGCAGTCTTCTGGCAGTAATAATTTCAGACGACTTCTTCATAACAACTTTGTTTAGTATGTTAGCAGGTGGCCTTACCGGTACGCTTATTGGATGGCCAAAAGGTCTTATGGCGGTAATAGACGGATTACTATCCGGAGTCATGGGCGGAATGATGGGAACAATGCTTTTGGTTATGATCCCTCCATCTTCAACCCATACCATGTTGAATATTATTTCTTTGTTTACGATCGCAATCCTGTTCCTGGTCTTTATTTTGTTACAAGGTGAAATCGCCCCCGAAGATCTTTACAAGAAATCGTTCCTTCTATCCAATCCCGCTTGGATGTTTACGACGATTTGTTTTTTTCTGGCTGTAGATTTTTTTATCATGTAAATTCAATAACATTCCAGACGAATAAAACCCTAAAGCCCGACAGAAACGGGTTTTAGGGTTTGATGATTATGCGGCCATTTTACGGCATGCTTCGGCACATCTAAAACATGCTTCGGCACATTGTTGGCAATGTTCTGGACCATGCTTTTTGCATTCGTTTCCGCATGCTTCACAAACATCCGCACAGATCTTACAGATCTGTTTCGCATAAGAACTGTTCATGGACATCGCTTGCGCAGAGAAGGCGCAAATATCAGCACACTCCCGATCCAATCGTATACATTCTTTCATCATCCCGATATTGTCTTCTTCTAAACAGGATGTGTAACAATGGTTACATGCCACCATGCAGCGCAGACACTCATCGATGCAATGTTGAAACTGTTCGTGAGACATTTGTAACTTTTCACCTTCCATTCCAATTAGTTGAAATACATGAGGTATTATGCTCCAGTGTAGTTTTTTTATTCAGAAATTCGATGATTAGAAATTGTTCAGGATATCACATCATTTCTACAAAGAAAACACATATTTTTCAGATAGTCAGTGTCAAGCTAGCGTGGGCAGTCATTTAAGATGCCTGGAACGCGAACCCCGAAGGAACCTCTTCCTTGTAAGCGCTTTGCTTCGTTCTTTCATCAAACACAAGTGATTTGTCAGAATTTTTTGCCGTTATCCGCGAAGTGCTTTGAGTGCCATACCCGTTGTGCTGCTTTGCTTCGGTCCTTGCAGCATGCGAATCATTCCAGCGATACAACCCTTGACCGGTTGCGTCACGTTCTTGAGCAATTGCCGCATGTTTATCGACTGCTGCGGCGTTGCCTGCTTACTCGCTTGTCCTTCAACCGTTCTTACCACCGTGCCCGCTTCTTGAATCCTCATCATCGTCCTCAGCATCGCCCTGACGCCTCGCTCACTCCAACTGTACCCGCCACGCTTCGTCCGCTTGGCGAATATACGCATCTGCGATTCCGCGCTTCCCATCGGGCGCATACCGCTTGTGTCGATCCCCTTCGCCTGGAGTGTTTTTCGGTAGTCGTCCAAATGCTTCTCATGCCGCTTTAGAAATCTTTTATACGGCTTCCAATCCTTCCGGTTCTCTTCCGCTATCTCTTGCTCCGACACGCCTTCCAGGACCGCCATAAGCGCGGCTGCATCCTGTTTGGCCAAAGACCGTCTCACGGTCTCCCACACCTGCGGCAAATGACCAACAAAGCGTTTCAAATCACGCGCCACATGAAAGCGGTCCAGCATGTACAGACATTGGTGAAAGTAGGATGTACATTCCCCGATCCACGCCGCGCCGTCTCCGTTCACCACAAGCCACGTGTTCTCGTCGATTTCGTAACGCTCCACCAGAAAGTCCCCGAACCCTTCCCAGAAGTTGCCGCCGCTCGTATGCAGGTAATGCTGTTTGTTCTTCAGCTGTACCCGCTTGCCGTTCTTCTCCCAGCCTTCGTGTACGACTGCAATTGCGTTCTCCATCCCGCGCTTTTTGCTCCGCTGCAGCTTCGTGTACAGCCCATCCACTTCCACGAACAGCACGCGGGCAGCGCGCCGTTTCACCGCTGGCATCGGCTGTTGCGCACGCTCCATCAGTTTTTCCCTGATCGCTTGGTGGCTCAGCACATTGTAGCCCAAAAGCTGCTCCAGCCGCTTTGCGCTGTCCCGGTACGACGGTCCTTGGCTTGCGAATGCGATTGCTGTCTCTTCCAAATGCGGACTGACTTTCCCGCGCCCTTCGAATTGCAACAGCTGATCCAGCAGATACACGTGTTTGCCGCTTCTACGGTCACAGTACAATCTCCGCTTAAAGCGCACATTCCCGAACACTGTGTTGACGCTTGTTTCACGCTCGTCCTTTACTCGATAACGCTCTCGGTCCCGTTGCTCCAGGATCTGCTGATCCAGCGCCTCCAGTACCTGCTTCATCGCACGAGCGAATTCCTCCTGCATTTTCCGGAAAATCCATTGCTCAATCTCTTTCATCGTCGGCATTATTGTGGTAAAGTGGCTCACAGGAGCTTCCTCCTTCTTGGTGTTTTGTGCGTCAAACATCACTTTACCAAGGGAGAAGCTCTTTTTCTATATCCGCTTTTTCCAATTCCTACACCCACAGAGATTTTACACTATCTTTCAGATACAATTTAAAGAGATATTATTTTGGGGATGACCAACAGATGAACCATAAGCTGATGAACCATAAGCTTAAAAAGGGTGATTTAATCTTAATTGTTTGCATTATACTACTGGCCACATTTATATTGGGAGCCAGATGGCTTACAAATGATGCCGTAACGAACATGAACGAGGATTATTACGCGACGATTAGAGTGGATAATAAGATCTTCAAGACGGTGAAGCTTACTGATGAACCCCAAATTATCGAAGTGAAAACAGAAAGAGGTTATGATATCCTGAAGATCCATGACAAAGGCATTGAAGTCATCGAATCCGATTGTCCGCAGAAGATTTGCTTCACTTTCGGACTGATTTCCAAACCCAAAGAAGCCATCATTTGTTTGCCATTACGAATGTTTATAGAGGTCGATGGATCAGAAAAAAATAATGCCGAAAACGAGATCGATGCTTATGTAGGGCTTGCTGAACAAGATCAATTTAAGCTGCTCGCAACGCATGAGCCTAGACCGTGATTTTCTTTGCAGTTTTCATGCAAAAAATCGGACGGAACGCAATGAATCTGAAAAAAGAGAAAAAAAGAACCCGCAGTCGCCGTTCCAGGTTCATAACCAGAAACTGGATAGCGATGACAGTTAAACTTGTATGAGCACCGCGGGCGCAAATTCGGCCCAAACCCAACTTGCGTTTGCCTTCGCCGAACTTTCCTTCGATCGCATTGCGCTGTGCAGCGTCTTGCTTCTCTTGCTTTCGATCATCGGCGTCACGTTGTTCTTTGGATGGCCTGCCAAGCTTCGGTCCGCTAAGACGAATCCCACGTTCCTTGCAGTAGTTCAGGTTATCGCGATTGCGGTAGATCTTGTCGGCCAGAATGACGGCGGGAAAATATCCGAACCGCTGTTTGTACGCTTCCACCGAATCCTGCAGCGTGGTCGCCTCGTTGAAGCTGTCCCACCCAGCCGTTTCGATCCAGGCGTAGCCATCAACCAGACTGGCGGCGATTTTAGCGCCGAATTCCACGTTAGCGCCGGCTTTGCCGCGGACGATCGGACGAACATGCGGCTGTTCGATGCTCACAATGCGATCCGGTACGGTATGCGTCTTGTTCTCCATCATGTCACGCTGCTGCCGGTATAGCTCCGAGATCACGAGAAGCAAGCGATATTGTCTTTTGCACAGTACCGCAAGCGGCGTGTGCTTTATGAGTTCTTCAATGATTCGCAAATCTCTGCCCACATAGCCGAGTTGCTTCTTAACGGCTTTTCGAATCACTTTGCCTGACGCTTTGCGTTGTTTGGAGACGCCCAGGAACGCTTTTCGGGCTTGCTTGCGGTAGGTTCGCGGTTTTTCCATCTGTCCGATATGGGGATGGTGCAACACATCGATGATATCTTCGAGGATTTCTCGGGCATGATTCAAGAGCCCCAGATCCGTTGGATATTTGATGTCCGCAGGTGCGCATGTAGCGTCCAGCATGAGGGTTCCCTTATTCATGGCGTTTGCTGTCGGCTCGCACGCGGGCGGCAAATCATGGAACCGTTTTGTCGCGTTGCGGTGATTCTTAGCCGGGGCATGAACTTCCTCGGGAATGGTGAGAGCTTTCTCTGACTCCATCATGGTCAACTGAGAACCGCCGGTGTCGTCGTCATCGTTGTCTCGTCTCGATGGTTTCTTGGATTTAGATGTTGCAGCTTCTTCTTGTTCCGCTTTCAATGCCGCTTGTGCAATCCAATCATTGACCTCCGCAAGGATCTCGATGCTGAGTCGTTCCCGAAAATGCGTCATAAGCGAATGATGAAACGGCTCTGCGTCCACGTACTCCTTGTAGCCGAGAAAAAACTGCAAATACGGATTTTCCTGGATCTGCAGCGTGGTCTCCCGATCACTTAAACCAAGGCGCTCCTTGATGATGAGGGCACCGAGTGCAATGCGAACCGAATATGCTTTTTGACCGATGCCGATCGATGAGAAGGATTGGAAGTATTTCTCTTCCACTTTATCCCAAGGGATGAGTGCGGCAAGCTGTACCCAGCGATTCCCAGGATTAAGCTTCCCGCCAAAGGGTAAGTAGAAATTTTCCAACAGATCTGCCATATCCCGATTCGGCACGAACACGTTCGCTCACTCCATCTGCAAGGTTTTTTGCCAATTTTCTATGTTTTCCTTGCAGATAAATTCGACAAAAGTAGCTCAAATCCCTTGTGGAATAAGGATTTTTTGTTCGTTCAGCAAGCCCTATGTAAAATAAGCTGATCTATAAACGGGGAGTGCTAGATATTGAGAAAAAAGACGGTTTGGGCAGTAGGATCGTTATTCATCATTATTGTTGTTTTAGGAGTTGGCAGCATTTTTACGAATAGATCTTCTAATAATTCAAATTCCTTTTCCTTTGATGAAAAAACTTATGATTGGCAAAATAACGGTAAAGAAAAACGGTACATTACTCAATTACTCGAGGGTAATGTGGATACTTTATTGAAGGGCACCGTTAAAACAGATACGGATTGCGAAGCAGACGAAACTGGAATTAGCAGATGCCATAATCAAATCGAATTGGAGAATAAAAAAACAGTAACGGTTGTTAACATCCATAATATGCAAAACTTCGCCTGTTTCTCCCCTGGTGATGAGGTTGAAATTCAACCATTAACCGTGGGATGGGTGACAACCTTAAAAACAAAAGGTGCCAGCGTTCATGATTCGACATATTAAAATGATTAAAAAGATGAGCTCTTCTGTTAAGATAGCTCATCTTTTATTTTGACATTTGGGAAAGTGTAATGTAAACTGGGTGCCTTGATTGATTTTACTCTCGACATGAATACTGCCGCCGTGCGCTTCTACGATGGCCTTTACGATAGCCAAACCGATTCCGGCACCGCCTGTTTTGCGATTCCGCGATTTATCTCCACGATAGAAACGCTCGAAAATATGTGGCAGCTCATCGGACGCTATGCCCGAACCCGTATCCGAAACGGTTACGTTCACTTGATCTGCAGCTTCAAAAATTCTAACATAAATTGAACCTTCGCCAGTAAATTTATAAGCGTTATTCAACAGGTTCACAAAAACTTGAATCAGTCGTCCAGCATCGCCGGTGATAACAACAGGAGTTTCTTCCTGAATGATGAGATCGATCGGTTTCTCGCTGAACTGAGCTTTTACCGTTTTTTCGGATTCTCTGATTACCTCAAGCAGTCTAACCGGTTCTTGTTTTAGCTTGAGCATCGGATTTTCGACCGCTGACAAGTTCTCCAAATCATGAATAAGCTTTACTAACCGGATAACTTGCCCATGACAAACCTCCAATTTATCGGGCGTTGCTTCCCATACACCATCTTGAAAAGCTTCAATATGGCTTTGGATCGTGGCCAGCGGTGTGCGTAATTCATGGGCGATATCGGCCGTTAAATTTTTGCGCAACTGATCTTGTTGCTCCAGTGCATCCGCTAGATGGTTTAAAGCGAGTCCCACCTCCTCGATTTCCGTTTGACGATGCGCCAGTACAACACGGGAAGACAAGTTCCCTTCCTTCATTTGAGTAGCTATTTGTTTAATGCGTAATAAAGGCCTGCTTAGGCTATTTGACATAATTACGCTAAATATCGTTACACCGGCAATGGCTAAAATAAACGCCACCCAAAGTAACGTGTTAAACAGGTTCAAAAACTGTCGGTTTTGTATTTCAAAATTGCTTGCAAGTCCCTCAATTTCGATCCTGCCAATCTTCACATGATTCTTTGTAATCTCTCGCGTTATTACTTTCGTATTTATAGTACCTTTTTCAGTCAGTGTAGAGGCATGCATCATTCTCCCCATGGATTTCGTATCCCAGATCAAATTGCCTCCGGCGTTATAAATGCTCACGTTATAGTTCCGGAGCATAGCTTGATGGGAGATAGACATTAAAGAATCCTCAGACCATCCCCTTGAACTTTCATCATAGGATCCTTCCAAATCTTCGACAATCGTATCTGCCTCTGCCTGTTGCTGGGTTTGCGTATACCTTCCAAATGAGAAAGACATGACGAGATAAACAATGATCATGATGAGCAGCAGTGAACCGAGGCTTACGCCTAGATGCGAAATTAACAGTCTTTTACGCAGTCCTCCGCTATTCATCAGGGACCTCCTGAAATTTATAACCCACCCCATAGACCGTAATAATAAACGATGGATTTTTAGGATCATCACCGATTTTTTGGCGGATGTTCTTGATATGGACATCGATCGTTCGTTCCATACCTTCAAAATCATCACCTTGGATCAGATTAACCAGTTCGAAACGGCTAAATGCTCTTTTAGGATGTTTGGCTAAAGTTTCAAGTAATTTGAATTCAATGGGGGTAAGCTGGACGATTTCACCCCTGACTGTTACTTCATGCCGTTCCGGATCGATGGATAGGCGGTTCCCGCCGAAAGAAATCTTTTTTTCCTGAGTCGTGTATCCAGCGGACTTGGATCTTCTTAGCAAGCTGATCACTCTGGCCATCAGTTCCCGAGGGCTGAACGGCTTGACAAGATAGTCATCAGCTCCAATTAATAGACCGTGAACAAGGTCATCTTCACCGCTTTTGGCGGTCAACATGAGGATAGGTATATCCGATTTCTTTCGGATCGTTTTGCAGACATCCTCACCCGAAAGATCCGGAAGCATTAAGTCTAAGATGATTAAGTCAGGTTGGAGATTTTCAAAAAGCCGAAGCGCACCCTGCCCTGAATCTGTTTCATAAACCAGGTAATCCTGTTTCTCCAGATAGGCTTTAATGACGTGGAGAAGGCTTGGCTCATCATCGACAATTAAAATTTTTGTCCGTTCCATACAAATCCTTTCATTAAATAAGACAAGACCTCACGTAACTCGCGAGGCCTGTCTAAATTCGTGATTAGAAGTTCATCATATTGCTGCCCATCTGAGTATTGTTCATCATACCTTTAGCACCCGAGCCATTGCCACCATGGCAGTTATTATACATCTCCCGAATTTGTTCCTCGGAGAGATCCGGGTGCATTTGTTTGGCATGCGGCAACATTTGTTCAAAGGTGCTTTGGTTATTTGTTTTACCGCTGTCGTCGGTGCCGTTTTCGGATGTAGCCGCATAGACACCTGCCGTTCCAATTCCCATAACCAAAGCCATCGTTGCGATTCCAATCCATAGTTTTTTCATTAGTATCTCCTCCCACTATAAATTAATGTTTTCTTTCATTTGCTTACGATTTCTTAGATTTTCAACTTCGACGTTTTCGAGAGATGGAGATATTATGTTTATATGACATATTTTTCTGGTGGAGCCGATGGCAGGAATAGAGTTTGGAACCCATTTTCCAATCTATGGATAACATCGGTATGTTCGCACCTTGGATATCCACACCATTCCCTTGACGGCTTACCCTCCCATGTCACACTGGGTCATAGCCCTCACATTCCTTCGTCCTGCCTCTCAAGGGGTGGACGCCGCTTCTTGCTCCTTTACTGGGTCGTTGCCCTTATGGAATAATTCCTTGCGGCTGCTCCGTGCTTCTGTTGTCGTTGTTTATAACCTATTCGTCGTATGCAAACGCTGAAAGTTTGAATCTCGTTTTACGCTGCCATCCGAAGCTGAGACTGGCGTACCGGCCCCAGAACATCCATAGGGTTGTAGCACATTTGTTTTGTCCCCAATGTGAATAAGACTCGAATGAGTTTTCCACACAGGGCTACAATGGACTGTTTCTTCTTTAACGGATTGTTTGTGCGTGTCGTGTAATATTGATGTAATGCCTTAAACTCCGCGTTTTTTGCCACCATCGGCATGACAGCCCGGAACAGCAACGCCCGTAGCCGGGATCGTCCACGTTTGGTGATCGTGGACTTGCCCTTCTTCTTGCCGGAGCTGTTTTCCTTCAGATTGAATCCGGCAAGTCGTATGATCTGTTGGCCATGATCGTAGCCTCGCAGATCCCCGACTTCCGCCAGGAAACCAGCCAGTGTCACCACTCCGACTCCAGGTACCGTCAACATCTCTTCAGAACCGGGAACCCGATCCAGTAGTTGTTCCACCTGTTGCATGATGTCTTCTAGCTGACGAGCAAATAAGTCGTACTGCTCCAGTAAAGCCTTCAATTCGATTTTGGCTGCAGTGAGACCCTCGGTAAGTCCGATCGAAGACTTGGCGGCTTGAACCAGTTTCTCCGCTCGCTTCATGCCTACAGCTCGTTTCACATCCTGCTTCCAACGCTTCAGAATCGTATAGGCGCCTTGAGATACGACGTCTTGCGGTGTTGGAAAATCTGTCAGTGTGATGAGCGATGCTTTCCCTTCCCAGTCTTTGAACACCTGTTGGTATTCCGGGAAGAAACGGTCCAGCCAGTTTTGAATCCGCCTTTGGACTTGCCCAAAGTTCCCCATCACTTTTTCCCTCAGGTTCATCAAGATGCGTAAATCCGCATAGACGCTCTTCGGGAATTTCGGTTCGGTGTACTTCCCATTGCGGATCAGATCTGCGATCACTTTGGCATCTTTATAGTCGTTTTTCGTCGGGGAATTGTCCTCAAGCTCTTTGCTCTTGTTCACATGATGAGGATTGACGATAACCACCTTAATCCCTTCGTGCTGCAGAAATTCCGCTAGCGGGAACCAGTAGTGTCCGGTCGGCTCGATGCCGAAGATCACATCAGTCTTCGCATGTTGCCACTGTAGCTCCTTCATCCACGATACCAGTTTAGTCAGCCCTGAGCGGTTATTGCTAAACACACATTCTTTGCCAAGTTCGATTCCCCGAAAGTCGATCCCGCGTGCTACATGGGTTTCTTTTGCAATGTCTGCTCCAACCACTAGTGTAGCTTCGGTAATTTGTGTAATCCGTTGATTCTGCTTCTTCGATTGCTTATACTTCATAGTGAGCGTCCTCCTCTTAATTAGGGCAGTGAATGGTCCACATTCCAAGACCCAGCATACAGGAGGCGCTTTTTTCGTTCAAACCTCAAATTAATTCATTACAGGAATGGCTCCTTTTGAATATAATATAAACGATAAATATGAAGAACTAATTGAGCGTTTTGCAGTAATCTGAGGCCTTGAGCCGTAAGGATTTTCGGACATAAAAAAGGGACTTCACCCCAACTTGGAGAAGTTTTCAAGTGACTAAACCCAAAAACCTCAAGGATGGAGGAAGTCACTTTGTATATTCTCCAAGAATGTCTGTTTTCCTTCGAAGAACTTTTAAAAATTCAACCCAAGGAGAGATTGCCGATCTTCTTCAGTTCTCTCGATCTGAGACCGTATGCCAAGGAACTGAGAAGCCGTTCACCCCGAGGCGCTGAGGGATACTGCAGACAAGGTATTCTACGAGCACTCTTGGCTGCGCCGCTTGAAGGAATAAGTACCTTTTCAGGGTTGCATAAGCGTTTGGATACGGATCTCCGGTTTCGTTATCAGTGTGGTCTTCCGCTGGATCGAGAAGCTCCTTCCATATCCACATTAAGCCGAGTTTTCTCAGAACTGACGAGAAAGGACTTGGCAAAACGGCTTTTTGAGGATTTGGTCACACGCTGTCAGCAGGAAGGTATCATAGAAGGCAGTAACGTCGCCATAGACAGCGCCGCTCTCCGCGCTTACGAGAAAAAGCAGCCCAAACGCAAAAGCGAGCAAACGGGTAATGCGAACTGGGGCGCAAAAATTGATTCCTTCGGCAATAAAATCACATGGTTTGGTTACAAAATTCATCTGGCGGTCGATACGAAAAGTGAATTGCCGATCGCCTTGGAAGTAACGCCGGCGCATGTCAATGATGGAGAAATGGCGCCGGACCTGATCGAGAAAACAGCGTCCAGGACGAGCACACGATTTTTCATACTCGATGCGGGCTACGACCAAATGAAAGTTTATGAGGCCGCCCGCAACGTCAAGGCACAAGCCATCATTCCCCTTAATCTTCGGGGGGAGAAGGAACCGCCTGCTGGCATGACCTCGAACGGAACACCGTGCTGTTCCATGGGTTATGCGATGACATACTGGGGAGTTGACGGCGATATGCATAAATTTCGCTGCCCGCATGCCACGGGTAAAGTCGACTGTCCGCTTGGCATGGCTGCCTGCTCGTCTTCAAACTATGGAATGGTCGTCAAAGTAAATGCGAAGGATGATCTCCGGCGATACAGCATCCCTCATCGGGATACAAAGCGTTGGAAGGAACTTTACAATGAACGAACCAGCGTAGAACGCTGCAACTCCCGATTGAAAACCTATTTGACGGCAGACGCCGCACATGTCCGGGGCATTCAGAAAGTCACAACTCACCAGTATTTGAATGCCATTGTTCTGCTTGCATCTGCGCTCGCCGTTTCTCATCATTCAAAACGGGCTGCCGCTTAAAAAACGAGCTGTTCTAAAATTCTGCAAGTCTGCCCTTTTCTTCATCCATATAATACCATTTTCGAAAATTACCCCTTAACGACAGTGAATATGCTATCGCTTCTTCTCTGAAACGGAATTATGCAAAACACTCAATTTATACATTGTGAAGAAGTTATAAAGATCAAACCATTGTATTTAGGGTTAGACTTCTGACGATTGTAGAAAACAACTGCTCGTTTTGTTCAATAACGAGTCCCGCTTTTTCCACGTTTTCCATCGTTCTTCGATTGATGTTCGCCCCAGACAACCTCACAGTGATTGGATTAAGCAGATCCATGATTTTTCCCACAACCGGGTTATCGCTACGCATATGCTCCAATAAACGAATTTGTCCTTCCGGCTTACATACACGAGCCATTTCTTTCATCCCTTGTATAGGGTCTGGAACAGAGCAAAACACGCAGGTAGCTATTACATAATCAAAGGTATGGTCCGCAAAATCCATGTGCTCTGTATCCATTTCAATCAAATCTACCTTCATGCCGAGTTCTTCGGCGCGTAGCTTGGCGTAATTCAGCATACTGGGACTAAAATCTATTCCCGTTAATGAAACGGAAGAAGGATAGTAGGGAAGATTAGCTCCCGTACCAATGCCAACCTCCAGAATATTGCCACTTAATCCTGATAATAAGCTGCTTCTCCAAGTTTTCATCATTTTACTGTCCATTTTGTGGAACAGAGGGGCTACGCGATTGTATCGCCTTTTTATTTTTTCGGTTTGGACCTTATTCAATATTTTCACCTCGGATTTGAACTTAGGGAACCGATAGGAGTTAAGGTTTGTTTCTTTGCGTGAACCAATATACGATACCAAAGATCGTAGCTATCACAATCATCGATAAGCAAGCCTGCCCGATGGAAAGTCCCATCTGAGTAAATGACATGCCACGGAATGAGAAAGCCGATACGATTAAACATGCCAGCCCCATAGTTATGAGAACAATGACTATAACCCAATCCGCCTTCTTCATATTCGTTCCTCCTGGTGTTCAGGCACAAAGCGGATCTCAAACCTAGTTCCGTGGCCTAACTTACTAAAGACCTTGAGTTCCCCGCCTTGCAGCTCCACCAACTTTTTAGCGATTGGCAAACCGAGCCCTGTACCACCATATTGCCGTGAGCGGGACTTCTCCACACGATAAAAACGGTCAAAGATGTACGGAATCTCATCCTCAGGGATACCCATACCGGTATCTTCCACTGCTATATAAATAAAGGAGCGGTTTTGGTCCAGTTCAACGACGATGCTGCCCTTCTCCGTATAGCGTACAGCATTTTCCAACAAGTTAAGAAGAACCTGCTCCGTTCTCAAACCGTCACCGTAAATCAATGGAATGTTGCTGTTGATCTTCGTTTGGAGAGATAAGTTCTTCTCGCCGGCTTTAAGCTTAATTTTTTGAACCGCGTTATCCGTAATTTCCGCTAAGTCAATCCACTCCAGCGACAGGCTGACTTTTCCTTCTTCCATCTTAGCCAAATCGAATAGATCATCAACGAGGTGCTGTAAACGCATGGCCTCTTCATGAATAATATCTAAATATTTATCCTTCTCCTCCTCTGTTTCATATAGACGCTTCTTGAGGACTTGTGCATATCCTTCCAAGTACGTGATCGGAGTTCGCAGCTCATGAGATATATTCGCAAAAAATTCCTGCCGGGTATCCCTATATCGCTGTAGCTCGATGGCCAGATGATTGATGGAATCCGCCAAAACACCAATTTCATCATCTCGCTGAATCGTTAATCGAGTTTCCAGCTCACCCGCGGCAATTTTCCGGGTTGCCGCTTGCATTTGCAGCATGGGTCGGGATAGGATTTTGGCGATGATCCAGGTGATTCCCAGTGCCAGTAGAAATGCCCCTAGGCCTGACAGTACCAATACGCTACGAACGGCCGTGATGGATTCATCCATATGCCCGGTTGAAGAAAGGACATAAACCGCGGCTTTAATATTTACCCCCGTGGCATCCAATACGGGTCTGGCCGCCACGAAGTAACGTTCTCCATTAGCATCGGTATGTTCAAGCTTTACGGCTTTCCCGGTAAAAAGAAGCTTCAGGTCCTTGGGTTTAATGAATGTTCGGTCCGATATTTCATAGGTTCCGGAATTTGCCAATATGTCTCCTTGTTCAGAAACAAATAAAATACTGACGTTTGAAAAATCGGCAAACTTGAGCAGCGTCTCTTCGGACAACATCTCAGGCGATTGGCTCATCGCTGTGAAGTGAGTCGTGAGTTCATTTACCTCTGTTCTCATTTCCGAGTTATAGAAATTCGTGAACATTCGATCAATCGTCAATCCTAAAGAGAGAATCACGACAACAAAAGCGACGAGAATCATCAAACCAAGCCTGAAGCCAATTTTATTCCTTCTCATTGGAAGTACCCGCTCCGTTGAACTTATACCCTACTCCCCACACCGTTTGAATCGGATTATAGCCAAGCCCTGCCTTTTGAGTCTTTTCCCGAATATTTTTGATATGAGTATCTACGACGCGAACTTCTCCCTCGTATTCGTCTCCCCAGATTAGATTCACCAACTCTTCGCGGCTGAACGCACGTTGTTCGCTTTTCGCGAGCGAGATGAATAAATCAAACTCTTTCTGTGTGAATTCAACGGAATGGTCATGGATAATAACTTCTCTACCTTCCGGTAATATTCTCAGATGGGGAAACTCTAACGCAGCCTCTTGCCGCCTGATGGATTGTGTAATCGCCGAACGGCGGATTAAGGAATAGACCCGGGCAAGCAATTCCTCAGGTTCAAATGGCTTGGTCAAATAATCGTCCGCGCCGATGCCAAGCCCGTACACTTTATCTTTCGTCTCCGAACGCGCGGTGAGCATCAAAATAGCTACATGATCCTTCTCCCGGATCTTTTTGCATACTTGCCACCCGTCCATATCCGGCAGCATAAGGTCCAGCAGAATAATGTCGAAATGATGGTTAGCCGCCATTTCCAAGGCTTCATTGCCGTTTGTAGCTTCCTTGACCTCGAACCCTTCTCGCGTTAAATAAATCCGCAAGAGATTGCGCATATTCCATTCATCATCTACAACAAGAACCTGTAGTTTTGGCACGCCGCCACCCGCCTTTACCGATTGACTCATTTTTACATAGTGATTACCTTTGTCTCTTGGTTGCGCTTAAAGAAGAAATACACCATCAAGGCCATAGAGATCAGGAAGATACTCATACTGGTCCATTGTCCGGCAGTCCAATCCAAGGCGTACCGTGGTGAATCCCCACGAAGGAATTCCAAAGAAAACCGGACCAGTGCATACATCATATTATAACTTAAAAACAGCACCCCTACGGGAAGCTTGATATTCTTCATGGCTATGAGAACTCCAAATACGATCAAATCGAGCTGACCCTCCCAAACTTCGGCCGGCCATAGCGGAACGGAACCATACCGTTCAAAAGCGATGGTACCTTCAGGGTAAACAACCCCAAAGCCTGTCCCAGTCGGAGCTCCAAACGCATCACCATTTAGGAAGCAGGCAATCCGGCCTACGGCCTGACCTAATATGATGGCAGGAGCCACAATATCGGCGAGTTCCCAAAACGAAATTTTATTTTTCCAGGTATAAACAGCCGTTGTCAGGAATCCGCCAACCAATGCTCCCTGTATGGCGATTCCGCCATTCCAGATGGCAAAAATCTCAGATAAATGGTTCGAGTAGTATCCCCATTGAAAAAAGAACACATGCCATATTCTGGCTCCTAGAATGGCACCAAGAAGTACATAGAACACCAGATTAAAGATATGTTTTTGATATTGCGTCCCTCTAGCTAAATAATACGCCATGCCCACGGCAAGCAATACAGCCAAACCCACTACGACGCCATAGGATCTAAGGGAGAATCCCCCGATTTCAAATAAAATTACTCTCACGTCACTATCCCCTTATTATTATGGAGTAACACTAATTCCATTTGGCGTTGTGCCTACTTTAATCGTTGTAATCACTTTATTGGTTTCATTGTCGATCACGGTTACAGTGTTATCGAACATGTTTGTCACATATATTTTACTGTTATCCGGGCTCACTACCACGCCATGCGCCCCTTTGCCCGTCTCGATCGTGGCAATGACCTGATTTGTAGCCAGGTCAATTTTCGAGATACTATTTGATGGATTTTGTTCGGTACCTTGATTCGCAATAATCGCATACTTGTTGTCGGATGGAATATACACCTGCGCAGGACCGTTACCGACAGGTACTTTGATCATTTTCTCGGTAGCTAAGTCCACAATTACGGCTGCATTCTCTGCGTTTAAAGGAACGACCAGGGTTTTACCGTCACTCGTTACGCCAGTCGTTACAGGCGTGCTACCGACCTTGATCTTTTTCTCCTCAACCATGGTCTGCAAGTTCAACACACTAACGGTGTCTTCGCTCATATTTGCCACATAGGCAAATTTACTGTCCGCCGACACTCTAAAACCATGAGGGCCTTTTCCTGCTGGAATCGTTCCCACCGTTTGAAACGTCTTGGCATCCAGTACCGTTACATTATTTCCTTCATTATTGGTAACCAGAACATTTTTCCCATCCATCGTAAAAACGAGATGAGCCGGGTGGATACCTACTTCGACTTTCTTGACGAGTTCGTCTGAAACCGTGTCATAAAAATTGGCATAACCGCTCATTTCATGATCGCCATCTTCGCCATGTCCGCCCTCTTGATCTTCCGCCTCCGACATTCCTTCCATGTCCGACATTGATGGAACAACCGTAGCTCCTACCAATTTCCCGTCGGGAGAGACCTGGACATTATGAACGGCCCCTTCAACCTTAATGGTCTGCAGGACTTGATTTGAAGTTGCATCTATCTTAGTAACACTTCCCCCTTCATCGGCAGTGTAAAAAAACGCCGGCGCAACATTTTGTGAAATTGGGGCTTCAGCTTTGTTTTCAGAGTTATTCGTGGTTTGATTTGGTTGTGCAGCATTGTTATTCTGTTGTGCAGCATTGTTATTCTGTTGTGCAGTACCACAGGCAGTAATACCAATGGCTAAAACCGCTACAGAGAGCGTTATCATCCAGTTTCTTTTCATGTTATTTATCCCCCTAAATTTATTTATTCTCATTTTTATATTTATCCCCAAAAAATATAGTGAGCGTGCTCACTATATTTCTCGATTCAGTTACTCACTCCAGGATAAAGAAACCGTTTCTCCATTGGGTCCGTCAATTTTCATTTCGACCTGAGAGGCTTGCTCTGTTTTTGGAAACCAGGCCAAATAAAAAGGATGGTGTGAGTCGTTGCTTACGGAAACCAACCGAGAAGGAGACACATATTTACCATTTAAGCCTTGCAGGCTAATCCTCTGCTCATTTAACAAATCA
Organism: Paenibacillus sp. MB22_1; assembly: GCF_047200555.1. Classification (NCBI taxonomy): domain Bacteria; kingdom Bacillati; phylum Bacillota; class Bacilli; order Caryophanales; family Paenibacillaceae; genus Paenibacillus; species Paenibacillus sp. MB22_1. The sequence goes on along the minus strand of NZ_JBLADV010000001.1, from coordinate 46,637 downwards.
GAAATATCGCCAGAATGAGCAGCTAATGAAATTCCATAGATATCATTTTGTTGAAAATCCTCCGCTTTGATATCCGTAAAATTCGGATCATTCCCAAGGTCAGTTGCCTTTAACCTTTGCACCGTGATTTGAGCCGAGCCAAGCGTTCCCTCCTGAACGGATGGATCCGGACTAATGTCAGGGGCGGTTACGTTCGAAGCTTGGACAGGAACAATGATATCTTCCAGCGATATTTCATGCGGTTCGGAACCTACCGGAATTATGGCTACGACCTTTCTGTCTTCTCGGTTGATCTTTACGATATCGTTCGATTGCCGATTTGAGACAAAAGCCCATACCCCATCAGGTGAAAAGCCTACGTGATTTGCATAGGAACCCGTTGAAATCGTCGCTAAAACACGAAAGTTGTCCGTATTGATCACTGTGACATCGTTCGATTTGTTATTGCTGACCCACAATTCTTTTCCGTCTGGGGAGACAGTTACCCCATGAGGAGCCTCTCCCGCTTCAATATCCTTGATCACTTGCATGGTTTTCATATCGATGACAGACACCGTATTCGACTCTACATTGGCAGCAAAAGCATATCGCGAATCCGGCATAACCGCCACCTCGTTAGGTACTTTCCCGACAGCGATGGTTTTGACGACTTTTGCCGTTGTTGCGTCTACGATGGAAATCGTATCATCATTCACATTAGCTGTCCAAACTTGGGAACCATCCGCAGTAACTGCCACATGCGCCGGGCCTTCTCCCGTCTCAACCATGGATTTTAGATTGAGATTCGCCGTATCCACAATGGCTAATTTCCCGCCCGTTTTACCAAGCCCCGGATTAAGGGATACGTATAAGTTTTGACCGTCCGGGCTTATATCGATGCCATGAACGCCTTCGTCAAAAGCAAGTTCCTTTATTTTCTTTTTGGTTTTCGTATCGATCGCTATCAGCGTTTTGCCGTCAAAGCCGGTGCCGACGTAAAGTACTTTTTGGTCTAAGCTTAGTGCAATACCATGGGAAGCTTGGTCTGTTCCCAGTTTAATCGTGTCCACTGCTTTTCCTTGTTCATAATCAACAACGGAGATGGTTCCGTCTCCAGCGTTTGGTACATAAAAAACTGAAGCAGGAGCTGCTTTCCCTTCTGGCTGTTTTACGAAAAGCCAAGTACCGGCAACGAGCAAAAGGAAAAGCAAAACTCCCCCCCATCGATAGATATTTTTCATGAACTCATCCACTCCATGTTCTCGTCATTGGGTTTGTTAGTGTCGTTTCTTACTCATCATCGGCATCAAAACCAGGTGTGACAATGGGCAAATCAGCAGAAGCAGGAATGGAATAATGTTTCCCGTTGAGCCTGTTATTCCGTTAAAAAGTAGCATTGCAGCGAATAGAACGATCGGCAAAACACAGCACAAGATCATCATCCAATTATGTTTTTTGGAATGGCCGGAATGCTCCCCGCCAGCATGATTATTTCCGTCATGGTTGTGATTACCACAGCAACTCATGTTAGTTCCTCCCACTATAAATTAATGTTTTCTTTCATTTGCTTACGATTTCTTAGATTTTCAACTTCGACGTTTTCGAGAGATGGAGATATTATGTTTATATGACATATTTTTCTGGTGGAGCCGATGGCAGGAATAGAGTTTGGAACCCATTTTCCAATCTATGGATAACATCGGTATGTTCGCACCTTGGATATCCACACCATTCCCTTGACGGCTTACCCTCCCATGTCACACTGGGTCATAGCCCTCACATTCCTTCGTCCTGCCTCTCAAGGGGTGGACGCCGCTTCTTGCTCCTTTACTGGGTCGTTGCCCTTATGGAATAATTCCTTGCGGCTGCTCCGTGCTTCTGTTGTCGTTGTTTATAACCTATTCGTCGTATGCAAACGCTGAAAGTTTGAATCTCGTTTTACGCTGCCATCCGAAGCTGAGACTGGCGTACCGGCCCCAGAACATCCATAGGGTTGTAGCACATTTGTTTTGTCCCCAATGTGAATAAGACTCGAATGAGTTTTCCACACAGGGCTACAATGGACTGTTTCTTCTTTAACGGATTGTTTGTGCGTGTCGTGTAATATTGATGTAATGCCTTAAACTCCGCGTTTTTTGCCACCATCGGCATGACAGCCCGGAACAGCAACGCCCGTAGCCGGGATCGTCCACGTTTGGTGATCGTGGACTTGCCCTTCTTCTTGCCGGAGCTGTTTTCCTTCAGATTGAATCCGGCAAGTCGTATGATCTGTTGGCCATGATCGTAGCCTCGCAGATCCCCGACTTCCGCCAGGAAACCAGCCAGTGTCACCACTCCGACTCCAGGTACCGTCAACATCTCTTCAGAACCGGGAACCCGATCCAGTAGTTGTTCCACCTGTTGCATGATGTCTTCTAGCTGACGAGCAAATAAGTCGTACTGCTCCAGTAAAGCCTTCAATTCGATTTTGGCTGCAGTGAGACCCTCGGTAAGTCCGATCGAAGACTTGGCGGCTTGAACCAGTTTCTCCGCTCGCTTCATGCCTACAGCTCGTTTCACATCCTGCTTCCAACGCTTCAGAATCGTATAGGCGCCTTGAGATACGACGTCTTGCGGTGTTGGAAAATCTGTCAGTGTGATGAGCGATGCTTTCCCTTCCCAGTCTTTGAACACCTGTTGGTATTCCGGGAAGAAACGGTCCAGCCAGTTTTGAATCCGCCTTTGGACTTGCCCAAAGTTCCCCATCACTTTTTCCCTCAGGTTCATCAAGATGCGTAAATCCGCATAGACGCTCTTCGGGAATTTCGGTTCGGTGTACTTCCCATTGCGGATCAGATCTGCGATCACTTTGGCATCTTTATAGTCGTTTTTCGTCGGGGAATTGTCCTCAAGCTCTTTGCTCTTGTTCACATGATGAGGATTGACGATAACCACCTTAATCCCTTCGTGCTGCAGAAATTCCGCTAGCGGGAACCAGTAGTGTCCGGTCGGCTCGATGCCGAAGATCACATCAGTCTTCGCATGTTGCCACTGTAGCTCCTTCATCCACGATACCAGTTTAGTCAGCCCTGAGCGGTTATTGCTAAACACACATTCTTTGCCAAGTTCGATTCCCCGAAAGTCGATCCCGCGTGCTACATGGGTTTCTTTTGCAATGTCTGCTCCAACCACTAGTGTAGCTTCGGTAATTTGTGTAATCCGTTGATTCTGCTTCTTCGATTGCTTATACTTCATAGTGAGCGTCCTCCTCTTAATTAGGGCAGTGAATGGTCCACATTCCAAGACCCAGCATACAGGAGGCGCTTTTTTCGTTCAAACCTCAAATTAATTCATTACAGGAATGGCTCCTTTGTTAATTTGAACTTCGGATTGGTTTACCGGGATAATTTTTGAATTTCTTGCTTCATTTGCTCATTTTGCGCTTTTAGTTCGTCAAGCTGTACTTGCATCGCACGGTCATTTGAATGCTCCGAATGAGAGCCGTGTCCATGACCATGCCCCTTCATTCCAAACATCATAAACACCATCATTAACGGACAAGCCAACAATAGCAGCCAAGACCAATCCATTTGTATTCCTCCTTTATCATTTCAATAACTTGATATGTTCATTGTAAAGAGTGATTGTGTAGAAACCGTGTGGAAAGCGTGCAATTTCTATGGACTTATAAAAAAACACGACCCGATATTATGGTCGTGGTAAGGCGTGGACGGTACTGTATCCAAACTAGGCATGTCAATAATTCAGCCCCTTCGATCCTTTCTTTGGCGAATGTTTAAATATCCGACTTCCTAGATCTGAACTTTCCGGGTATAAAGAGAATGAAAAAGAATGAAAATAGTAGCAATATTGAAATACCCGTCTTGACGCGTTGGTCTTCAATCATCTTAAACCCATAGCCAGCCATAGACTCTAAAAGAATGGACGGGGCTTTTCCGATGCCTGTAGCGAGGAGATAGATCGGGATACGTACTTGTGCTATTACACTCATGACTGTAACCAGGGCGGACGGCATATATGGAATGATTCTGGCGATCAAAACCGTGAGAAACTGCCTAAGAGTACTCATCCGTTGTATACGATGGAACCACAATCTTCTGTTCTTTGAAAGATACTTCTCCTCTAGTTTGAGTGCCCCTTTTCGGTATAACATATAGGAAACAATCGCACCGGCCATTTCACCGAGCCAGGATACGAAAAAACCTGGGATTCCCCCAAACACTAACACATTGGCCATCGTGAGAAAAACGGAAGGAATTACCCCTAAGATGCTGATGACCACATTGAGGACGATGCTAAGGACGTACGATCCTATCCCCCAGCCTGCCAACCATTCTGCAACATCTTCTGCCTGTAACATTGCCGGATTCGCTCCCTAATACTAACATCATTTTTTTAATAAAAAGGCTGCATGGATCATATTAAACAATCCTATACAGCCTTTTTGCCTTTTCTTCGGGTTAGTGGTTCATCCCGGGCATATCCTCCGTATTGCCGTTCATTCCACCCATACTTCCATGATCCATCCCTGATGCCGATACAATCTCCAGCATGGTGTCGATTTGCCCCTGAGCTTCAGCAGAAATGGATGCCTGAGAGCCGGTTAGCCAGGCATGGTTATACGGTCCCTCTGTTGGAGATTTCTCATATTTGGGTTGGACAGACATCACGTAAGACATCACCGAATCCGGCATACTGTCCTTTGTTGTCCATAGAAGCGGTGCATGCTTGCCTAAGTGAGAAAAAGGCGCACCCGCAATAGCCAGTCCCGGATTTTCTGGATTTACAAACGAAAAGTTATGCCCAGGTGTTGTAATTCCCCAACCAAATCCGGTTGCTTTGTCCTTATATTGAGCAAAGGCAACAGCGTTAGCATATGGATCATCGCCAGCAATACGTACCACTTTGCCATATTGCTTTATTTGATTGGCTACATTCTGTGAAATGACAGATTCAGGCCCTAAAATATAAATATTGGCCTTTCCTCCCCGGGTTTGTAACGCTTCTTTGGTTTCCTGCGGTATCTCATCTTTCATGACATACAACAGGGGCTCAGGCATATGAGCGATCCAGTTGATGGCCGGCATTGTATACTCAAGACTTTCCATCGATCCAATGATGACGGAAGAAGGATTTTCACCCGCTACTTTAGCGTAATAAGCATCAATGGCTTTAGCCAAAGCTGCAGGATTATCGGCTGCAAGTTTGTCCGTTTTGAACCCGAGTTCCTTTGCCTGATCCTCAACTTTTTGATCAAGATCACCAACCAAGATCGCTTGAATTCCCTCGTTACTCTCCACGCCTTTCGGCTTTAATCTTTTCATCTCATTTGCAGTAGCTTCAGGAATACCATCCTGATTGACAAACAAAATCGGGCCATTGCTTGGATGATGGATCAAGTCGGCACTAACAACTGCATTCTGCCAATCATCAGCAGATGTAAGAATAATACTCCCTGGACGGTTATCATCACTGGTTGCCATCCATAACGTTCGCGATACCGACACCGCCGCTTCCACGGGATTATCCGTGTTTATCCGCGTCGTATTTTTTGAGGAAATCCATGGAGTCACGACTTTTACTTCGGAAACAGTTGTATTACTTGATGGTTGAACCGTATTCTCAGCTTTAGCAGCATTGTCGTTTCCCGAATTGGTGCAGGCCGATAAAATGAACACCGTAACTAATAAAGCTACTCCGAGTTGGACTGGTTTCTTCATAAGCGCCTCCTGTAAATTCTCATTATTTTCTAAATAGAGTTATTAGGTGATATCCATTTTAAACAAAAAGCTTGTGGAAAGTATGTGGTTTTCGTGGAGATCCCGTTTAATTATTACCTTTTCCGCTTCCAAATATTACGCCTAAACAAACCCTGAAATCCTGTGTTAGGATGACGTCAGTTTCACAAAAAAACATCAGGAGGAAATTCAGCATGAAGAAATCTTTAGCAATTTTAATGGTATCTGCTTCTCTCGTAATGAGTCCGTTTGGAGCTCCGACGACTCATGCATCAAGCGACATTCCTACACAAGCTAAAGCAACAGTAAGCAGCGTGCGGGAAAATGTTATCGCAAAAGGGATGAAATATTTAGGAACTCCTTATGAGTTCGGGTCCAGCAGAAGCAATACCAAAACCTTCGACTGTTCCGACTTTGTAAGACAAGCCTATTGGGAAGGAGCAGGAATCAGGTTGCCTTCTAATTCGAGGACTCAAGGAGCTTATATCAAGAAAAACGGCACCTATACAACAAACTGGAAGAACCTCAAGCGTGGAGACATTATGTTCTTCATGTCTTACAGAGGCAGCAAAGCTTCTGACTACCAAGGAATTAATAAAAGCACTGCCCGCATCACTCATAACGGAATTTATCTTGGAAACGGGAAAATCCTGCAAACTTATTCCAAAGAATCGGGCGGCGTTCGTATCGATAAAATTGAGGGCACTCAATGGGAAAAGCGCTTTCTGTTTGGGGGAAGTGTGTTGAAATAGCATAACAAGCCAGTGAGAAATAACTCACTGGCTCGTCCTTTCTCCAAATTTATACTTGAAATTGATTAACGGCCTTTCTCATTTTTTCGATCGTTTCCAACATTTTGGATGAAGTTTCGGATATATCCTCTGTTCTATTCACTTGTGAATGGCTCGCTTCCATGATGTGTTGGACATTTTTTACTGTCTCGTCGGCGATTGAAGATACCGTCTGAAATGAGGAGGCAATTTCTTCAATTCCAGCAGATATTTCCTGAGTTGCCGTAGATATTTCCTGATTTTGCTTAGCTACAACTCCAGCAGAATTGACAATATTGCTGAATGCTTGTCCTGCTTTCTGTAGGACTTTTATCCCTCGATCAAGCTGCTTGAGTCCCAGCTCCACCATTTCTGCAGCGTCACTTGTCTTCGTTTGAACAGTATCAATTAAAGATTGAATTTCATGTGAAGAACGCTCAGATTGTTCAGCCAATTTTTTCACTTCATCGGCGACCACCGTAAACCCTCGGCCATTCTCTCCTGCTCGAGCTGCCTCAATGGCTGCGTTCAATGCCAATAGATGGGTTTGTGAGGAAATCTCTGTAATCATTCCTGCTATACTGCTAACATTATCAGACATCTGGTACAACTCATTAATACTATCTGCCATTAAGCAAGTCGTTTCATTAAGCTGATGGATCTCCTCAACAGCTGTTTGGATTGACTGGTTTCCCCGATCAGCATGTTCCAACATTTCACTTGAAGTTAGTGCGACAATGGAAGTTGTTTCGGCGATATGCTGAATGTTTTCTGAAATATCATCCATGGCATTAGCACTGGCATTCATTCCCTGAGCTTGCTTAAGCGCCCCTGATTCAACTTGTATGACATTTGAGTTCACATCTAGAGCCATCTCTGCAATTTGCTTCGTCTTCTCGTCAACAGATAGAGAAGAATGGTGAACACCTATAGAAACTTCTTTGACGGAATGTACCATTTCTTGAAGCCCCCGCACCATTTGATTGACGCTAATAGCTAGTCTACCTAGCTCATCTCTAGACTTAGAAACCAGAAGATCTACTCTTAAATCGCCAACTGAAACCTTCTCCATAAGATGTGTCATCTGGAGAATTGGCCGTACAAATCTGACCGATAAATAAGCAGCAACTATTAAGGAAACTAAGAGACCGATTAAGGCAAACCAAATCATACTTTTTCGAAAATTTTGGGAGGCATGCTCATACATTTCTTTCGGCATACTTACATGAAAAGCTCCAATAACATCGCCCTGCTTATTTCTTATCGGTTCATATAAAGAAAGTTCTTCTCCATTATGGGAAGAACCAAGATAGGCTTCCCCTTTCTCCAAAACCGTCTTTTGAACCTCAGTTTCAAGGGAACTCATCGATTCATTATTTGCCATGGAATCATCTGCAGTTGCAACGCTGATTTTACCTTTAAAAATGACGATACTATCTCCAGTCAGTTTATTAATGGATTCTACCGCTTGACGATTATTTTCCATTAATGTTTCGCCCTTGTACAACTTGGTATTTTTAATTTCCCACTCCCCTGGATATTTTTCATTGAGCAATGCCTTGGCCATAGCTTCATTCGTTGCGAGTTTCTTCTCAGCAAGGTGGGTTACCTCATTTTTCATCATTACTGCCGAGTATCCCCCTAATGAAACGACAACAATTAAAATGACACTCGAAAACATGATCATCAATTTTATGGAGAGTTTCACGATAAATTGCTCCTTATACAATATTAATACATAGTTTCTATTACAAAAAATATAGGCTTACCTATTTCTAAATGTCCCTGCAATTTCTGAAATTTCATTTCTAGTTAATAATCTTCTCGGAATGAATGCCGGAACTGTTTTTTTATACTCCAGATATTTTTCTCCAAATTCTTCTATCATTTGTTTTTCTTCTCTTTTGGAAAGTTTTGTATACATGACTAAAAGGATAGGCGCCATCAAAATCGTAATTATTGTTGGCCACTGCACCAGGAAGCCAATGATACTAAGCACAAAACCGCTGTACTGAGGGTGCCGTACTATTCTGTATATCCCGCTAGTGACCATCTCTCCCTTTCCGGCATGAATCCCTTTCCAACCTATCCCAATAATCAATATCCCCGCAAATATAAGTAGGTTACTGAGAGGGTGGAGAATGGAGTATAGTGTTGTTGAACCGCCAGCCAAGGCTACCCATAAATGCCCATTAAGATGAGTAAACGGATCTAGTACCGGGTATTTACTCCCCAAAGCTGAAGTTAAAATATAGATTGTTAACGGAAATCCAAACATTTCACTGAAAAGTGCAACTATAAATGCCGCGAAGGCTCCTAATGTTCTCCACTCCCTTTTCGTTTGGGGCTTATATGCCGCAAATACAAACATACCAAAAAACAGGATGTTAAATAGAACGGATCCCCAGAGACCGTACGCATTCTTATCCAAAAGATGCATAATAATCGTACCTCACTTATTCAAAATTAGGGTCTATTAATAACGCTTATCAGAGCATAAATGAATCCGCCAACGAGCAGTGCGCCATTGAACCCCAGGCTCATGGAGAGAATAACCGCTAGTACCGAGCCCATTACAGACATAACACCGTTTATGCCGAACATCATCGGAATTGCGTCCTCTTTACCTGATTCCTCAAGTCGTTTTAGTCCTCTTGGAAATGGAATCCCCATAAAGAACCCTTGAATCATTACTAATATGGAAGCAACAATGATTTTATTAACTAGTTGCTCCTGAAAAAGTCGATTTTCAAAAATAGTTTCGGGTTGCTGGCTGGGTTGTGAGGGAGAACTTTCCCTAATGATCGGTTTCCATGTTAGTTTTGGAGCATTTTTGCCGCTCTTTGCAGGTTGTGGGTCAGAATCCCGAAGCCGACCCAGCATTTTGAGCCGACAAAGCCCCGATACCTGCTGCGGTTCAAACCGTACTTCCGCTTGAGAAGACTAATCTTCGCTTCTCCAGCTGCACGGTAACGCTGCAAGTCTTTGAACCATAATTCGTTTTCGTACTCGGATCGGGCAATGCCTTTTTTGCCCTTTCGCGGCAAGCTAGCTCGCTTCACACCAAGTTCGGTAATGGCCGTTTCGTTCTTCTTGCTTGAGAAACCGCGGTCGGTCGCTACAGCTTGCGGCGCTTTGCCGAATTGCTTGATATGCGCCTGTACAGCGGGAACGAGCAGTTCATCATCCGAGGGGTTCCCCTCGTAGACAGCGTAGCCGGTCACAAAGCCACTTTCCGTCTCGTCGATTCGCACCTTGTAGCCGAACTCAGTTCCTTTGGCCAGCTTACCTTTCTTAATCGGTCTTGCTTCCGGGTCAAAGAAACTGACGATCCGATCTGCGATGATTCGATTGCCGGAAACGACCTGTTTGGCTTGTTCCAACAACTTGCCGGTTAGCGTGACCGCCTCGGTCAGTTTGGTTTTACTTTGTCGAAGAGCAGCTTTGCCCTTGTCTTGCAGTTTCTCGATAACGGCTTGCGCCTTGTTCACAACGTTCTCGGCTACTTCGATTACGCTCCCAGTGATCCGGTCAACTTCTTCCCAAGATTCACGGGTGCGGCGACGTAGAACTTTCGCGATGGACAGAATCTTTTCCTTGATTTCTGCCGTACGATCTTCAAAGCCTTGAACAGTGTGGGAGGCGACTTTCCGGATTTTCTGAATCGTTCGAGTGATGACTTTTACGCCATCTTGCAACAGCGTAGCGTCTGTCGGGTGATGGATGTCGGATTCCACAACCGTCGTATCCGTGCGCAATTTGCGGGTTTTCAGAACGGCTTTTTCCTCACACTGCTTTACGAGTGCGGCATTGATGTCTTCGACGATCTTGTCGCCGTAGCGTTTGCGGGCATAGATGAGCGTAGACGGGTCGGGCATCGGTTCGTCGATGGCAAACCGGCAGAACATTCGCCATGTGATGCTGTCACCGACTTCCTTCACGAGTGACTCGTAGCCCAAATTGTATTTATGCTTCAGGACCATAAGACGGATGTACTTTTCAATTGCAAGCGTAGGACGGCCGCTTTTCTTGCCTTTCGGGTGCAACTCAGTAAACGGTTGAAGAAAACGGTCGTCGTCCAGTAATTGATCTATGATTGCAAGCTCGACCGGCAACTTTCTAACAGATTCCGGGAGAATGGCATCCCAGATGGTCAATTGCTCGTCTCGAAGTTTCAACATTTTCTTCACCTCTTGGAAGGATTCCCGAGGGCTTCTGTTGAACTCCTATAGCAAAGGAATTCTTCCCTCGGGGTGTGGAACTTTGTTATCTCGTCAATAACAATTTCCATTTTGAGGTGCTGAATTCCTTTTAATTATGCTCAAAACACCCTGACTTTTTCAGGGGAAACTAACTAAGCTCCACTCCGACGTGATGAGAAACATTTTTTCTAAAAGCAGTATTAATGCTATATTGACTACCACAACCAAAAGAGGAGGTATACAGTCATTTTTCAGAATTTTGTTAAGCGATTTATTTCTACTCATGTATCCTCCCAACCCGCTTCCTACCAGCAATGCCGCCAGAATATAGCTAAAAGTAAGTACAGGATGACCGAAGTAAAGAGAAAATTTCTGTATGAGCGGTGTTTCAATCAACATAAATCCGGCACCTAGAAGTCCAAAGTAAAGTGCTGGTCTCTTCAAGTTCCGATTTCTTATTAAAAACGGGACAAAGAGAATCACACTCCCAATTCCAACAGCAGCAAGAAGATTAAGCAACGATGTAGGTAAACCCTTCTCAAAATTGTAGAAATAGGGACTATCATCTGTAGACGGGACCACATTGTTGCTAAATTTGGCTGTGAATTGTTTGAAAGTATCGTGCTCATCTTCCAGGTGCTTTAAAGGCCCCTCCTCGTAAATATTAGGAAGGAATAACGGCGTATTACCGCCTTGTAATGCCTTGTCTAATAACTGGTTACTCTCATTCTCTGTAAAAGGTACATTTTTTATGATTACAATAGGATAATGAATATGTTCAGCATCACCGCCATGTTCTGATGGAGGCATATTTTTGGCTAAAATAGCGATGTATTTTGGTGCTTCCTTCAAGGGAACTCCTCTTTGAGTAAGAGCTGAAATGGAGGTTGCCACTATTTTTTCGAGATCGTTTTGATCATGAGCAAGAAAGGCGACTCTTCCGTTACTTTCCAGTTTATTTAGATAATCTTTCACTGCCTCAACCGTATAGATATAGTTTTCAGAAAGAGCGTACCCCACACTTTGAGAAGCATTGGTCATTACTAAGGATAAAAAGATCGTATCGAATTTATCGTTCGTCCTTCTGACGAAATTCCGACCATCTTCTGCATATACCTTCACTTCCGGCAAATTGTAAATGTTGCCGTTAAAGTCGGAGTACTTTTCTACGGCGTCAATGCTCGAAGTATTTATTTCAACTGCGGTAATATCTTTACTCCCGGCCGCTAAAGCGTATAATATATCTCTTCCCCCTCCTGGCCCAATGATCAAAGACTTATCATTCTTCCCTATCGAAAAAGGTAAAAACTCAGTTTCCTTTTTATATTTCTCCAGACTGCTTAAATCACCGTTATATTTCATCATTGGGGCATTAGCCGCTCCATCAATAGTAACCACCATATAGTCGGGTATTTCCGGTAGTCTTATAACATCAGTCCTAGAGAATGAATTCCATTCCGTAGATATAATTTCTGCATTCTCACCTTCATATTGATAAAACCCAAACGTTTTACCTGGATTAGTCAATAAACCGTTGAAATTCTTCTCGATCGAATTTATATACTGAACTGGAACGAATAAACCTGAAGATAATAGAACGAGAGAAACTATGGTTACAGCAATCAACCTCTTAAAATTTGCTAACAACGAGAAGCTGAGCGCAGCCAATAAGGCAATAATAGCTATAACCAAGGAAGACCTGAACATTCCTAAATTGTTCATTAATAGAAGTACAACTACGCTCCCAACCCCTGAGCCGAGCAAATCTGCAAAATAAAGTTTATTGCTTATCCCCGCGGATAGTCTGAAGAGAAGGGATATATAATATCCCCCTATTACAAAAGGAAGGGTTCCCAACAGGGCATAGATTAAAACACTATTTATATAAGGCAGCTTATAGATCACCGATAATATGACGAGATAAAATAGGGCTAACAAAAAAGCCGCATAACCTATACTTTGCACCTTCTGTATCTTACCCGGTTCTTTTGCCTTTTTCTGCTGCATATATACAAGTACGCTTCCGACACCAACGCCGCATATTGCAAAAGATGTGATAAGAAAAGTATAGTGATAGGATAAAAGTGCCGAATATATTCTTGTTAGTATTACTTGGTATACAAATAAGGAAACAGATACAAAGAAAATACTTAATAAAATTAAAAAATTTCCCTTTATATTGATTGACTTTATCAAGAATGCCTACGCCCCTCTAAGTGGTAGAATGAAAAAGAAGTGCGTTTTAAGCACTTCTTTTTACTGTTAAATTCTAGGGTTAAGCCTGTCCAACTAATGTACCGAGCTATTCTTTCATTCTTTTGTTATTTTATTATACTCATCATCAGATAATATACGGCGAGCGGTTACATAACGTTCGACATAATAATCCTCCGAAAGTTTGCTGATTTGAACTCCCTTACTTGCAGATGAGTGGGAGAATAATCCATTCCCCATATAAATGCCGGCGTGCGAGATGCCCGTTCCGTCCGTATTAAAAAATACAAGATCCCCTGAACGCAGGTTTTTCTTCTCCACCTTTGCTCCTTCTTTTGCCTGTAATTTCGTTGTTCTAGGGAGATCAACATCTACTTGTTTAAACACATATTGAATAAATCCAGAACAATCAAATCCTTTGGTTGTCGTTCCACCATATAGGTAGGGGGTCCCCAATACTTGATCGACTTCCGACTGCAATGCCGACTCACTGGCAAACACGCTTCCGGCATTAAACACGGTAAGTAGGGTAAGGAATAAAATTGATCCAATAATCTTCTTCAATCTATTTCTCCTCTCTTACTGAACTCCTCCTATGACTTATTCCATGCCGCTCTGGGTTTGAACAGTAGCCGGTTGGCCTTCATATTGGATCACACCGATTAATCCGCCTGGTTCCACTTCACCGTTCATTGTGTGGTGCAGTTCATGGCAATGGAATACCCAAGTTCCCGGGTTGTCGGCAATGAATTCAATATCGTAGGTTTTACCGGGTGCAATATCAATGGTATTCATGACCTGCGGATTAGAGATGGGATGGCCGTCTTCCGCAATGACCCGGAAATCGTGTCCATGCAAATGCATCGGGTGATTTAGGTTGCTGATATTGATGAGACGTAAGCGAACGGTTTGTCCCTTCTTGACAACAAGAGGTTTCGTGTCCGGGAATGCTTTCCCGTTGATCGTCCAGTAATTGTAGTCCATGTTCATCTGAGCTGAGCCGGTTCCTTCCGCAGTGTGCATCCCCATATCCATACCTGCCATATCCGTCATCTTGCCATGTGCATCCGGCATTTCAGCATTCATACCGGCTTTATCTAACATTGTCCCATTGACACTCATTGCTTGCATATCGCCTACGTTCCAGCCGCCAAGCATCCAGGTTATATCCTGATCAAATTTGGGTTGTGCTTCGGGTTTTTGCGGATCTATAATAAACGCTCCGTAAAACCCTTTATCGATTTGCTTGACACTATTTAAATGGGAATGATACATGAAAGTTCCCGCATGGTTCGCAATAAACTCGTAAGTATAAGATTTACCCGCTTTAATGCCATCTTGCGTAAAAGGAGGTACTCCGTCCATATTGTTTGGAACATGGAGTCCATGCCAGCTGAATCGATGTGTCTTCCTTAAGGTTATTTTTGACCGTGATACGAACCGTATCTCCCTCGGTCACCCGGATTTCCGGTCCCGGGACCGTGCCGTTGATGGTAATGGCGTCTACGGTTGTCCCTTTCACCAACTCCCACTTTTCTTCCTTGACATCGAGCGTAAACTCTTTTACTTTACCTGTCGGTACAATTGTGTCTGTCTCTTTTAACGGAGGCAATTTTCGCAATTGAGTGGTGGTCAGGATATTCAAATCTTGTTTAGCCGGCTTGGCTTGCTCCGCATTAGCGGCCCCTACAGAACCAAAGGCACTTACCGCGAGTAAGACCGCCAAGCTGCCATGCTTCCAAAATTTTTTGATCAAAATCGTCTCCTCCATTTCTTGATTTACTCAATAATCGTGTACTGTATCCTCCCTCAATAAATTAATGGTTTCTCCGTTTTTCTCACTTTTTCGCATGTTTTCTTCTTTGACATCCAAAGCCCCCTTGGATAGGATTTGACGAGGAGCGAATATTTGGGATCGACCTGTTGGCGGGAATAGAGGTGGGGACCACCCCGCTTTTTGAAAGCCGTATGGTCGCATATGGATCTCCACATGAGCCCTTGCGGTTTACCCTCCCATATCTCCCTGGGTCGATGCCCTTACATTCCTTCGTTCTACCTTTCAAGGGGTGGAGGCCAGGTTAGCTCCTCTGCGGGGTCGACGCCCTAATGGAATGAATTCCTCCCAGCCTATCCGTGCTTCGTTTGTCAAAGATCAACATGTGTATAAGCGATAAAACGTGAGTGAGTTATCCAGCTGTGAATGAATTAAGCTGCTGTTTGCAATTGAGCCTCCCGATGGGGGCCGAGCACTTTGCTGGCGTCATAGTCCTTCTGTTTACGGCCTAGCTCAAACATGACGCGAATGAGCTTGCTCGAGATCGCAATCATCGACTGCTTCTTCTTCAGCGGGTTATCCCGGCGCGTCGTAAAGTACAGGTGCAGCGCGCGGAACTCCGGGTTCTTGGCAACCATCGTCAGCGCTGCTCGGTACAGCAGGGCCCGAAGGCGACAGCGACCTCGCTTGCTGATGGTCGTTTCCCCCTTGTGGAGCCCGGAGCTGTTTTCCCGCAGACTGAGACCGGCGTGACGGACAATTTGCTGGCTATGATCGTAGCCGCTCAAGTCCCCGACTTCCGCCAGGAAGCCTGCAACCGTAACGAGGCCGATGCATGGAATGCTCATCATGTGACAGGCGCCCGGAATCTGCTCCACCAGAGCCGCCACATGCTCCATCAGTTCTTCGATCTGCCTGCACAGCATGGCGTACTGCTCCAAGTACATGGCTAGCTCATGCTTGGCCGCCGTAGCGCCTTCCGTGAGGCCGATGGACTTTCGGGCTTTCCGATAGAGCAGTTCCGCTCTCTTGGGGCCTACCGCTCGTTTCACGCCGTTCTTCTTCCAGATGGCCACGACCGTTGTTTCGCCGGCGGCGACGACGTCTTGCGGCAGGGGAAGGTGCGTGAGCGTAATAAGCGAGGCCTTGCCTTCCCAGTCTTTGAACACTTGTCTATATTCGGGAAAGAAGCGATCCAGCCAATTATGGATTCTTCCTTTCACCCGGTTCAAATCCCCGCACAAACGGTCTCGCTGGTTCATCAGCACACGCAGGTCGGCGTAAACGCCTTCCGGCAGCTGCGGCTGTGTATAGCGTCCGTCGATGACGAGTTTGGCAACGACCTTCGCATCTTTGATGTCGTTCTTGGTCGGCGAGTTGTCGTCGAGTTCCTTACTTTTCTTGACGTGATGCGGATTCACCAAAACGACTTCGACGCCGCGCCGCTTCAGGAAGTGAAACAGCGGGAACCAGTAGTGCCCGGTTGGCTCTACGCCAAGTAGTACGTCCGTCAGTCCATGTTCTTGCTGGATGGATTCGGCCCAAGCCAACAAGTTCAGCAGGCCATTCTCGTCGTTCTGGAACAGGCAACGCGTGCCAAGCTCAATGCCACGATAGTTGAAGGCCCGAGCGACATGGTTGTGCTTCGCGATGTCGGTCCCGATGACCAGTGTTGTTTCAGAAATTCTCGAAATCCGTTGATTTTGTTTGCTGGATTGGTTATGCTTCATCTAGAGCGTCCTCCTCATTTAGGGCAGTGAATGTGCGACATTCCGAGACCCAGCATACAGGAGGCGCTTTTTCATTTCAAACCGCAAATTAATTCACTACAGGAATTGCTCCTCTCGTAATCTATGATGAGTCCATTGTACATGGAAAATGTTGAGAATCTGTGTGGAAAGTAAGAAGATGAAAAATAGAAGCGAGTTTTGTCGATAGACATAGAGAAGAGTTGAAACAAAAACTCCTGCAACGACTGATCGCTGCAGGAGTCTGTTAAATTATTCTGGCTTATTTCCGACTGTAGGGTCAGGTGTGTAATTACTTTTGTAGCCCTCGTACATCACGTCTGTAACCATCCCTGCGGACGCATGGTGTAAATCATGGCAGTGGAACATCCAATCCCCCGGATTATCCGCTTCAAATGCAACCACGTATTCTTCGCCAGGCTTCACATTAAGCGTGTCTTTGATCACAGGTGCTCCTTCTAGTGGTTTACCGTTCTTACTTAATACTTGGAAGAAATGACCGTGTAAGTGCATGGGATGATCATCGGTTTTAGACAAATTAACTAAGGTAACCTTCACTTTGTCCCCTTTATCTACTTTGATCGAATCGGTATCAGGAAACATCTTTCCATTGATTGTGTAGACCATTTCCCCATCCTTCATTTCTGTGTTCAGATTTAATTTTACGTCTTGATCAAACTTTTGATCCAAAGAGAAATTAGACATCGCTTGTTGGCCGTATTTGGTTAAATCAAAGTTAGGCAGCTCATCATCCGCATTCGAGTTATCGGTTTTGCCTATTGCGCCCTCATACTCAATTACAGCACGCATGTTCTTCACCCGCTCATCTTTTCCATGCTCTTCGAAGAGCCATGATCCGGGGTTATTGGCAGTAAATTCGAGATCATAGCGTTCACCAGGCGCGATCGCAATGCCTTGATTGGCGATCACGGCTGGACTATTTACAGGTTGCCCATCGGAGGCAATGACTTTAAACTCATGTCCGTGTAAATGCAACGTGTGCGTAATGTAGCCCGCATTGACCAAACGAATGCGAACTTTATCCCCTTCCTTCACGATAAGCTTATCAATCGAATCCCCAGTTTTCCCATTCATGGTGTACAGGTCATACACGCTCATATCATGCCCAGCCATCTCTGTCATGCTACTCATATCTCCCATGTTCATTTGGCTGTGATCCATCCCCTCCATGCCTTCCATGTTGCTCATATCCATCTCGCCTGAGCTCATCCACTCATCCAGCACAAGGG
Organism: Paenibacillus sp. MB22_1; assembly: GCF_047200555.1. Lineage (NCBI taxonomy): Bacteria > Bacillati > Bacillota > Bacilli > Caryophanales > Paenibacillaceae > Paenibacillus > Paenibacillus sp. MB22_1. Next base: position 28,962 of record NZ_JBLADV010000001.1, on the reverse strand, counting down.
TATAATCACGGTCATAGTTTTCATTGGGATCTTCTACGATTAACGTACCATACAAGCCCTTATCAAGCTGATTTACACTATCTTGGTGCGAGTGATACCAATAAGTTCCCGGGACAGTCGCTTTAAATTCATAGGTGAATTCCTTACCTGCAGGTACTGCATCTTGAGTTACCCCCGGAATACCATCCATATTATTTGGAACAGGATAACCATGCCAGTGTATGGAGACAGGCTCCTCCAACTCATTCTTCAATTTGATTTTCACGGTATCACCGACCTTCACACGAATCTGTGGACCCGGCACCGAATTGTTAAACGTCCACACAGGCAGCGTCAGATCATCCGATACTTTCAAGTTGCTCGTTTGCGCGGTAATCGTAAATTCTTTTCCATCCGCAACAGGAGCAACTTTCGTCGTTATAGTCTCAAGTAGTGGTGTAAAATTAGCCCGGGCTTCTTGACAAAGGAAGCCACGGTATGATTTCTACTAAAGTGAAGCCAATCACCTTTAGAAGGAGGATCACACCGTGACTTCTATAGATAGAATGTCACTTTTAGAGCTGTTGCGCAAGTCCGGAATTGATGGTGATGTAGATTTTCTTAAAGAGGCTTTGAACGTTCTGGTTCATGCACTGATGGAGGTGGAGGTAGCGGCACAAATCGGTGCAGAGCGTTATGAACGCAACACAGACAGAACCAACCATCGAAATGGCTATCGACACCGTGAATGGGATACACGCGTAGGAACACTCGATCTAAGAATCCCAAAACTACGCAAAGGCACTTATTTTCCTTCGCTGCTTGAGCCTCGAAAGCGTGCAGAGAAAGCGCTGCTTTCCGTGGTTCAGGAGGCATACGTTCATGGCGTCAGCACACGGAAAGTAGACGAACTCGTAGAATCGCTCGGCATGAAGGGCATTAGCAAAAGTGAAGTCTCCCGGATCTGCAAAGAGCTGGATGAAGTCGTACTGGCCTTCAAGGAGCGTCCGCTCGAAGGGCAGTTCCCTTATGTTTGGTTGGACGCGACATTCCCGAAGGTGCGTGAAGGCGGCCGTGTACGAAGTATGGCACTGGTTGTAGCCATTGGGGTTCGGGAAACCGGAGAACGAGAGATCCTTGGTTTTGACCTTGGGATGAGCGAAGACGGCCCGTTCTGGGTTGAATTTCTTCGCAAATTGGTTTCAAGAGGGCTGCATGGCGTTCAACTGGTGATTAGTGATGCACATGAAGGATTACGCGGCGCAATCGAGCAAGTTCTGACAGGCGCGGTTTGGCAGCGTTGCCGTGTTCACTTTATGCGCAATGTGTTGAGCCAGGTGCCGAAGTCTTCACAATCGATGGTTTCTTCGATTATTCGGACCATTTTTGCACAGCCGACCCAAGAAGATGCAATCCTGCAATTACGGCAAGTCGTGAACCAGCTTCACGGGAAGTTCCCGAAGGCTATGGAGATCCTTGAGCAGGCTGAAAGTGATGTCCTGGCTTACATGGCTTTCCCCAAGGAACATTGGCGGCAAATCCATTCCACGAATCCATTGGAGCGCTTGAACCGAGAAATCCGCCGGCGTTCCGATGTTGTTGGGATCTTTCCGAATCGAGAGTCTGCCATTCGTCTTATTGGTGCCATCCTGATGGAACAGCAGGATGAATGGACAGTATCGCGCCGTTATTTTAGTAAAGAGTCCATGGCCAAAGTGGTTCAGGGGGAGCAAAATCTCTTAACATCTGCTATGCTCTTGCAGAAATAAATATGGGTCACAGAGTAGAAATCAATTTTACACCACTTGACGGGACGCTACCCTTTCGTCAATTTGATTTCCCCTGACTGGTCTTTATTTTGATCCGTATTCTGTTGAGAATCACTCATGTTCATTTTTGAATGATCCATGCCTTCCATCCCATTTTGACCGTCTGAATTTGCGCAACCTGCCACAATGACACTAAAAGCACCTACTGCAAGTAGAATTTTTAGTTTACCTTTCATAATGATCCTCCCTCAATAATTTAATGTTTCCTACGTTTTTCTCGCTTTTTCTTACAATATCTCCTTTGACCAACGAAGCGTCCTTGGATAAGATTTAATGAAGAGCAAAAATATGGGATCGACCTGTCGGCGGGAACAGAGGTGGTGGTCACCTCGTTTTTTCAGCCCTTTGGTCGCAAATGGATCTCCACACATTCCCTTGCGGTTTACCCTCCCATATCTCTCTGGGTCAATGCCCTTACATTCCTTCGTTCTACCTCTCAAGGGGTGGAGGCCAGGTAAGCTCCTTTGCGGGGTCGATGCCCTTGTGGTGATAATTCCTCCCGGCCTATCCGTGCTTCGTTTGTCAAAGATCAACATGTGGATAAAGCAAGTAAAACGTTGAGTTGCTAACCTGTGAATAAATTAAGCTGCGATTTGCATTTGAGCCTCCCGATGGGGGCCAAGGACTTTGCTTGAATCATAGTGCTTTTGCTTTCGACCCAGCTCAAATAAGACACGGATGAGCTTGTTACACAGTGCAATCATCGATTGCTTCTTCTTCAGTGCATTGTCTCTGCGTGTCGTGAAGTACAGATGCAATGCACGGAACTCAGGATTCTTCGCTACCAAGGTAAGCGTCGCCCGATACAACAAGGCTCTTAGGCGACGACGTCCTCGCTTGGATATGGTCGTCTCCCCTTTGCGATCCCCTGAACTGTTCTCACGCAAGCTCAGACCGGCGTGACGCACGATCTGCTGGCTATGATCATAGTCGCTGAGATCGCCGACTTCCGCTAGAAACCCTGCAACAGTAACCAGCTTCACACAGGGGATACTCATCATGACTTCGGCCCCAGGAATCTGTTTGACCAACGCTTCAACAAGCTCCATCAGTTGATCAAGCTGCCTAGACAGCATGGTGTACTGCTCCAAGCACAGGGCTAGCTCATGTCTGGCTGCCGTTACACCTTCCGTCAGGCCGATGGACTTGCTGGCTGTACGATACAGCTGAGCGGCTCTCTTGGCACCTACAGCCCGCTGTACGCCGTTCTTCTTCCAAGTCGCCACAATCGATGTTTCACCAGCTTGAATCACCTCATGTGGCGTTGGGAAGTGTTCCAATGTGATAATCGAGGCCTTGCCTTCCCAGTCCTTGAACACCTTGGTATATTCGGGGAAGAATCGATCTAGCCAATTGTGAACTCGCGCCTTGGCACGATTCAGGTCTTTGTTTAAGCGATCGCGCTGGTTCATGTAGACTCTCAGATCGGCATAGATCCCTTCTGGCAGTTGAGGCTTCGTATAGCGACCATCGATCACCAGCTTTCCGATAACCTTGGCATCCTTGGTGTCGTTCTTGGTTGGCGAGTTGTCGTCCAGTTCCTTGCTCTTGTTCACATGATGCGGATTGATCAACACCACCTCGACATCGCGAGACTTCATGAAGTGATACAACGGAAACCAGTAATGGCCTGTGGGCTCGACTCCCATGACGATGTCATTCATGCTATGCTCTTGCTGAAGGTTTCTCGCCCAGGCTAGTAGGTTGTTCAAGCCGTTGTCGTCATTGGTGAACAGACAGCGCTTGCCAAGCTCAATTCCGCGGTAGTTGAATGCACGCGCAACGTGATTTCGTTTGGCGATGTCTGTGCCGATGACCAGCGTCGATTCAGAGATTCTTAAGATACGTTGATTTTGCTTGCTAGATTGGGTATGCTTCATAGTGAGCGTCCTCCTCATTTAGGGCAGTGAATGTGCACCATTCCGAGACCCAGCATACAGGAGGCGCTCTTTTTGTTCAAACCTCAAATTAATTCATTACAGGAATGCTCCTATTGATTTTATCTCCAACAGTATATCTAAAATTTGTGTGGAATTTATGAAGACATCTAAATTTTGAAATAATAGATAATAAAAATAAGGAGAGATCAGAAGATATATGTTTATTCAACACTTGCTCTCAGTGACCAGCTACTGCCGCCATTGTCGCTTTCAAAAACAGAATATCGGTCAGTCACAATGACCAGCCGGTTGGGATCACGTTTCGACGCTTTGATGCCGAGCGGCATTTCACCTTTTAAATCAACATGAAGGTCTGACCAGTCTTTCAAATCTTTTGATTTTAGAAATCCGCTTTCCGACATAAGGATGACCTCCCCATTAGCTAAATAAAGCACCCCATATACCGGTTCATTGGTTAAGAGCAAGTTCTGAACCTTGCCTTCATTAACAATGTAATGAATAAGTCCTGTTTCCGTGGCTGCCAAAAAGGAAACAGGAGCTCCCGGCAGCGCCGTAATGGAGTACGCACCTTCAGGCAGAGTGCCTATGTTCTGCCATATCTCGCCCCCATCTTTTGTTTCAAATAAGTTGTTCTCCGAACCTGCCAACAAGGTAAATAAATGATTCGGATCGTCAGGATCCATAACTAAATAATGCGCATCGGGTTCATTGGGTTTGGATTGATTAGGAAGTCCATTTTCAATCGTTTCCCACGTATCTCCGCCATCGACAGATCGTTTCACAAATCCGTGACCTGCGGCATATATTTTTGAAGGATTCTCGAAATCCGTTTCGATTCCCATCACATCGTTGGTTTTAATCGGCTCAAAAGTTCTCTGCCACTTCTGATCAACAAGTTCATATACACCTGTATGTGTCCCCATCAAAACCGTTGTATCATCGAGTGCATAACTAAAGACGTGTGGGTGCGTGTTGGACTCGGTAATCAAAGATGCCAAATTTGATTCTTTGCTTTTTTTAGTTCCACCCCATATCGCAAAAATGATAATTAAAGCTAAAGCTATTGTTAAGTAAAAGCCAAATCCCCAAGAAAATTTCTTTTTTACTCTAAACATGTTCATTCTCCTAACCATTATGATGAATGTCATTTTATTAATGACCGATGTGAAGACCATTTGTGCATGAACAAGGCAGTTAATCAATTTATCATGACCATTTTCATATAATCGGGCTGAATATAGAGGGACTTCCACAATGAAAAAATATAAATGGTCCAGAGCTTTCTGGAGTAATCCCCTAAACCTTTGCGGTGCCGATCTAACATCTCCTTCACCTGACTAAGTTTAAACCATTCCTCTACCCCACTACCTATGATTTGCTCTAGCATGTGATCCCCTATAGATGTCATAAGCCATTTTCTTAAGGGTACGGGAAAGCCAAGCTTAGGCCGATTTAACACATGATCAGGGACCAGACCGTCCATGGCCCGACGTAAAACAAACTTTGTAGTGTCTTTTGATATGCGATAATTCACCGGGATTTTTCGGGCAATATTGAAAACCTCTTTATCCAAAAAAGGAACCCGAATCTCTAAAGAATGTGCCATACTCATCTTATCTGCCTTCATGAGAATATTCCCTGGCAACCATAAATGAAGGTCAATCAATTGCATTCGGGTCACATCATCGAGATTTTTACTAATTTCATAAATGCCTTTTGTAAGTTCCGTGGTTGGTTCCCAAATATTGAATAGTTCAGGCCGAAAGACCATGATTTGTTCCTTTTCATCCTCCCACTATAAATTAATGTTTTCTTTCATTTGCTTACGATTTCTTAGATTTTCAACTTCGACGTTTTCGAGAGATGGAGATATTATGTTTATATGACATATTTTTCTGGTGGAGCCGATGGCAGGAATAGAGTTTGGAACCCATTTTCCAATCTATGGATAACATCGGTATGTTCGCACCTTGGATATCCACACCATTCCCTTGACGGCTTACCCTCCCATGTCACACTGGGTCATAGCCCTCACATTCCTTCGTCCTGCCTCTCAAGGGGTGGACGCCGCTTCTTGCTCCTTTACTGGGTCGTTGCCCTTATGGAATAATTCCTTGCGGCTGCTCCGTGCTTCTGTTGTCGTTGTTTATAACCTATTCGTCGTATGCAAACGCTGAAAGTTTGAATCTCGTTTTACGCTGCCATCCGAAGCTGAGACTGGCGTACCGGCCCCAGAACATCCATAGGGTTGTAGCACATTTGTTTTGTCCCCAATGTGAATAAGACTCGAATGAGTTTTCCACACAGGGCTACAATGGACTGTTTCTTCTTTAACGGATTGTTTGTGCGTGTCGTGTAATATTGATGTAATGCCTTAAACTCCGCGTTTTTTGCCACCATCGGCATGACAGCCCGGAACAGCAACGCCCGTAGCCGGGATCGTCCACGTTTGGTGATCGTGGACTTGCCCTTCTTCTTGCCGGAGCTGTTTTCCTTCAGATTGAATCCGGCAAGTCGTATGATCTGTTGGCCATGATCGTAGCCTCGCAGATCCCCGACTTCCGCCAGGAAACCAGCCAGTGTCACCACTCCGACTCCAGGTACCGTCAACATCTCTTCAGAACCGGGAACCCGATCCAGTAGTTGTTCCACCTGTTGCATGATGTCTTCTAGCTGACGAGCAAATAAGTCGTACTGCTCCAGTAAAGCCTTCAATTCGATTTTGGCTGCAGTGAGACCCTCGGTAAGTCCGATCGAAGACTTGGCGGCTTGAACCAGTTTCTCCGCTCGCTTCATGCCTACAGCTCGTTTCACATCCTGCTTCCAACGCTTCAGAATCGTATAGGCGCCTTGAGATACGACGTCTTGCGGTGTTGGAAAATCTGTCAGTGTGATGAGCGATGCTTTCCCTTCCCAGTCTTTGAACACCTGTTGGTATTCCGGGAAGAAACGGTCCAGCCAGTTTTGAATCCGCCTTTGGACTTGCCCAAAGTTCCCCATCACTTTTTCCCTCAGGTTCATCAAGATGCGTAAATCCGCATAGACGCTCTTCGGGAATTTCGGTTCGGTGTACTTCCCATTGCGGATCAGATCTGCGATCACTTTGGCATCTTTATAGTCGTTTTTCGTCGGGGAATTGTCCTCAAGCTCTTTGCTCTTGTTCACATGATGAGGATTGACGATAACCACCTTAATCCCTTCGTGCTGCAGAAATTCCGCTAGCGGGAACCAGTAGTGTCCGGTCGGCTCGATGCCGAAGATCACATCAGTCTTCGCATGTTGCCACTGTAGCTCCTTCATCCACGATACCAGTTTAGTCAGCCCTGAGCGGTTATTGCTAAACACACATTCTTTGCCAAGTTCGATTCCCCGAAAGTCGATCCCGCGTGCTACATGGGTTTCTTTTGCAATGTCTGCTCCAACCACTAGTGTAGCTTCGGTAATTTGTGTAATCCGTTGATTCTGCTTCTTCGATTGCTTATACTTCATAGTGAGCGTCCTCCTCTTAATTAGGGCAGTGAATGGTCCACATTCCAAGACCCAGCATACAGGAGGCGCTTTTTTCGTTCAAACCTCAAATTAATTCATTACAGGAATGGCTCCTTTGTTAATTTGAACTTCGGATTGGTTTACCGGGATAATTTTTGAATTTCTTGCTTCATTTGCTCATTTTGCGCTTTTAGTTCGTCAAGCTGTACTTGCATCGCACGGTCATTTGAATGCTCCGAATGAGAGCCGTGTCCATGACCATGCCCCTTCATTCCAAACATCATAAACACCATCATTAACGGACAAGCCAACAATAGCAGCCAAGACCAATCCATTTGTATTCCTCCTTTATCATTTCAATAACTTGATATGTTCATTGTAAAGAGTGATTGTGTAGAAACCGTGTGGAAAGCGTGCAATTTCTATGGACTTATAAAAAAACACGACCCGATATTATGGTCGTGGTAAGGCGTGGACGGTACTGTATCCAAACTAGGCATGTCAATAATTCAGCCCCTTCGATCCTTTCTTTGGCGAATGTTTAAATATCCGACTTCCTAGATCTGAACTTTCCGGGTATAAAGAGAATGAAAAAGAATGAAAATAGTAGCAATATTGAAATACCCGTCTTGACGCGTTGGTCTTCAATCATCTTAAACCCATAGCCAGCCATAGACTCTAAAAGAATGGACGGGGCTTTTCCGATGCCTGTAGCGAGGAGATAGATCGGGATACGTACTTGTGCTATTACACTCATGACTGTAACCAGGGCGGACGGCATATATGGAATGATTCTGGCGATCAAAACCGTGAGAAACTGCCTAAGAGTACTCATCCGTTGTATACGATGGAACCACAATCTTCTGTTCTTTGAAAGATACTTCTCCTCTAGTTTGAGTGCCCCTTTTCGGTATAACATATAGGAAACAATCGCACCGGCCATTTCACCGAGCCAGGATACGAAAAAACCTGGGATTCCCCCAAACACTAACACATTGGCCATCGTGAGAAAAACGGAAGGAATTACCCCTAAGATGCTGATGACCACATTGAGGACGATGCTAAGGACGTACGATCCTATCCCCCAGCCTGCCAACCATTCTGCAACATCTTCTGCCTGTAACATTGCCGGATTCGCTCCCTAATACTAACATCATTTTTTTAATAAAAAGGCTGCATGGATCATATTAAACAATCCTATACAGCCTTTTTGCCTTTTCTTCGGGTTAGTGGTTCATCCCGGGCATATCCTCCGTATTGCCGTTCATTCCACCCATACTTCCATGATCCATCCCTGATGCCGATACAATCTCCAGCATGGTGTCGATTTGCCCCTGAGCTTCAGCAGAAATGGATGCCTGAGAGCCGGTTAGCCAGGCATGGTTATACGGTCCCTCTGTTGGAGATTTCTCATATTTGGGTTGGACAGACATCACGTAAGACATCACCGAATCCGGCATACTGTCCTTTGTTGTCCATAGAAGCGGTGCATGCTTGCCTAAGTGAGAAAAAGGCGCACCCGCAATAGCCAGTCCCGGATTTTCTGGATTTACAAACGAAAAGTTATGCCCAGGTGTTGTAATTCCCCAACCAAATCCGGTTGCTTTGTCCTTATATTGAGCAAAGGCAACAGCGTTAGCATATGGATCATCGCCAGCAATACGTACCACTTTGCCATATTGCTTTATTTGATTGGCTACATTCTGTGAAATGACAGATTCAGGCCCTAAAATATAAATATTGGCCTTTCCTCCCCGGGTTTGTAACGCTTCTTTGGTTTCCTGCGGTATCTCATCTTTCATGACATACAACAGGGGCTCAGGCATATGAGCGATCCAGTTGATGGCCGGCATTGTATACTCAAGACTTTCCATCGATCCAATGATGACGGAAGAAGGATTTTCACCCGCTACTTTAGCGTAATAAGCATCAATGGCTTTAGCCAAAGCTGCAGGATTATCGGCTGCAAGTTTGTCCGTTTTGAACCCGAGTTCCTTTGCCTGATCCTCAACTTTTTGATCAAGATCACCAACCAAGATCGCTTGAATTCCCTCGTTACTCTCCACGCCTTTCGGCTTTAATCTTTTCATCTCATTTGCAGTAGCTTCAGGAATACCATCCTGATTGACAAACAAAATCGGGCCATTGCTTGGATGATGGATCAAGTCGGCACTAACAACTGCATTCTGCCAATCATCAGCAGATGTAAGAATAATACTCCCTGGACGGTTATCATCACTGGTTGCCATCCATAACGTTCGCGATACCGACACCGCCGCTTCCACGGGATTATCCGTGTTTATCCGCGTCGTATTTTTTGAGGAAATCCATGGAGTCACGACTTTTACTTCGGAAACAGTTGTATTACTTGATGGTTGAACCGTATTCTCAGCTTTAGCAGCATTGTCGTTTCCCGAATTGGTGCAGGCCGATAAAATGAACACCGTAACTAATAAAGCTACTCCGAGTTGGACTGGTTTCTTCATAAGCGCCTCCTGTAAATTCTCATTATTTTCTAAATAGAGTTATTAGGTGATATCCATTTTAAACAAAAAGCTTGTGGAAAGTATGTGGTTTTCGTGGAGATCCCGTTTAATTATTACCTTTTCCGCTTCCAAATATTACGCCTAAACAAACCCTGAAATCCTGTGTTAGGATGACGTCAGTTTCACAAAAAAACATCAGGAGGAAATTCAGCATGAAGAAATCTTTAGCAATTTTAATGGTATCTGCTTCTCTCGTAATGAGTCCGTTTGGAGCTCCGACGACTCATGCATCAAGCGACATTCCTACACAAGCTAAAGCAACAGTAAGCAGCGTGCGGGAAAATGTTATCGCAAAAGGGATGAAATATTTAGGAACTCCTTATGAGTTCGGGTCCAGCAGAAGCAATACCAAAACCTTCGACTGTTCCGACTTTGTAAGACAAGCCTATTGGGAAGGAGCAGGAATCAGGTTGCCTTCTAATTCGAGGACTCAAGGAGCTTATATCAAGAAAAACGGCACCTATACAACAAACTGGAAGAACCTCAAGCGTGGAGACATTATGTTCTTCATGTCTTACAGAGGCAGCAAAGCTTCTGACTACCAAGGAATTAATAAAAGCACTGCCCGCATCACTCATAACGGAATTTATCTTGGAAACGGGAAAATCCTGCAAACTTATTCCAAAGAATCGGGCGGCGTTCGTATCGATAAAATTGAGGGCACTCAATGGGAAAAGCGCTTTCTGTTTGGGGGAAGTGTGTTGAAATAGCATAACAAGCCAGTGAGAAATAACTCACTGGCTCGTCCTTTCTCCAAATTTATACTTGAAATTGATTAACGGCCTTTCTCATTTTTTCGATCGTTTCCAACATTTTGGATGAAGTTTCGGATATATCCTCTGTTCTATTCACTTGTGAATGGCTCGCTTCCATGATGTGTTGGACATTTTTTACTGTCTCGTCGGCGATTGAAGATACCGTCTGAAATGAGGAGGCAATTTCTTCAATTCCAGCAGATATTTCCTGAGTTGCCGTAGATATTTCCTGATTTTGCTTAGCTACAACTCCAGCAGAATTGACAATATTGCTGAATGCTTGTCCTGCTTTCTGTAGGACTTTTATCCCTCGATCAAGCTGCTTGAGTCCCAGCTCCACCATTTCTGCAGCGTCACTTGTCTTCGTTTGAACAGTATCAATTAAAGATTGAATTTCATGTGAAGAACGCTCAGATTGTTCAGCCAATTTTTTCACTTCATCGGCGACCACCGTAAACCCTCGGCCATTCTCTCCTGCTCGAGCTGCCTCAATGGCTGCGTTCAATGCCAATAGATGGGTTTGTGAGGAAATCTCTGTAATCATTCCTGCTATACTGCTAACATTATCAGACATCTGGTACAACTCATTAATACTATCTGCCATTAAGCAAGTCGTTTCATTAAGCTGATGGATCTCCTCAACAGCTGTTTGGATTGACTGGTTTCCCCGATCAGCATGTTCCAACATTTCACTTGAAGTTAGTGCGACAATGGAAGTTGTTTCGGCGATATGCTGAATGTTTTCTGAAATATCATCCATGGCATTAGCACTGGCATTCATTCCCTGAGCTTGCTTAAGCGCCCCTGATTCAACTTGTATGACATTTGAGTTCACATCTAGAGCCATCTCTGCAATTTGCTTCGTCTTCTCGTCAACAGATAGAGAAGAATGGTGAACACCTATAGAAACTTCTTTGACGGAATGTACCATTTCTTGAAGCCCCCGCACCATTTGATTGACGCTAATAGCTAGTCTACCTAGCTCATCTCTAGACTTAGAAACCAGAAGATCTACTCTTAAATCGCCAACTGAAACCTTCTCCATAAGATGTGTCATCTGGAGAATTGGCCGTACAAATCTGACCGATAAATAAGCAGCAACTATTAAGGAAACTAAGAGACCGATTAAGGCAAACCAAATCATACTTTTTCGAAAATTTTGGGAGGCATGCTCATACATTTCTTTCGGCATACTTACATGAAAAGCTCCAATAACATCGCCCTGCTTATTTCTTATCGGTTCATATAAAGAAAGTTCTTCTCCATTATGGGAAGAACCAAGATAGGCTTCCCCTTTCTCCAAAACCGTCTTTTGAACCTCAGTTTCAAGGGAACTCATCGATTCATTATTTGCCATGGAATCATCTGCAGTTGCAACGCTGATTTTACCTTTAAAAATGACGATACTATCTCCAGTCAGTTTATTAATGGATTCTACCGCTTGACGATTATTTTCCATTAATGTTTCGCCCTTGTACAACTTGGTATTTTTAATTTCCCACTCCCCTGGATATTTTTCATTGAGCAATGCCTTGGCCATAGCTTCATTCGTTGCGAGTTTCTTCTCAGCAAGGTGGGTTACCTCATTTTTCATCATTACTGCCGAGTATCCCCCTAATGAAACGACAACAATTAAAATGACACTCGAAAACATGATCATCAATTTTATGGAGAGTTTCACGATAAATTGCTCCTTATACAATATTAATACATAGTTTCTATTACAAAAAATATAGGCTTACCTATTTCTAAATGTCCCTGCAATTTCTGAAATTTCATTTCTAGTTAATAATCTTCTCGGAATGAATGCCGGAACTGTTTTTTTATACTCCAGATATTTTTCTCCAAATTCTTCTATCATTTGTTTTTCTTCTCTTTTGGAAAGTTTTGTATACATGACTAAAAGGATAGGCGCCATCAAAATCGTAATTATTGTTGGCCACTGCACCAGGAAGCCAATGATACTAAGCACAAAACCGCTGTACTGAGGGTGCCGTACTATTCTGTATATCCCGCTAGTGACCATCTCTCCCTTTCCGGCATGAATCCCTTTCCAACCTATCCCAATAATCAATATCCCCGCAAATATAAGTAGGTTACTGAGAGGGTGGAGAATGGAGTATAGTGTTGTTGAACCGCCAGCCAAGGCTACCCATAAATGCCCATTAAGATGAGTAAACGGATCTAGTACCGGGTATTTACTCCCCAAAGCTGAAGTTAAAATATAGATTGTTAACGGAAATCCAAACATTTCACTGAAAAGTGCAACTATAAATGCCGCGAAGGCTCCTAATGTTCTCCACTCCCTTTTCGTTTGGGGCTTATATGCCGCAAATACAAACATACCAAAAAACAGGATGTTAAATAGAACGGATCCCCAGAGACCGTACGCATTCTTATCCAAAAGATGCATAATAATCGTACCTCACTTATTCAAAATTAGGGTCTATTAATAACGCTTATCAGAGCATAAATGAATCCGCCAACGAGCAGTGCGCCATTGAACCCCAGGCTCATGGAGAGAATAACCGCTAGTACCGAGCCCATTACAGACATAACACCGTTTATGCCGAACATCATCGGAATTGCGTCCTCTTTACCTGATTCCTCAAGTCGTTTTAGTCCTCTTGGAAATGGAATCCCCATAAAGAACCCTTGAATCATTACTAATATGGAAGCAACAATGATTTTATTAACTAGTTGCTCCTGAAAAAGTCGATTTTCAAAAATAGTTTCGGGTTGCTGGCTGGGTTGTGAGGGAGAACTTTCCCTAATGATCGGTTTCCATGTTAGTTTTGGAGCATTTTTGCCGCTCTTTGCAGGTTGTGGGTCAGAATCCCGAAGCCGACCCAGCATTTTGAGCCGACAAAGCCCCGATACCTGCTGCGGTTCAAACCGTACTTCCGCTTGAGAAGACTAATCTTCGCTTCTCCAGCTGCACGGTAACGCTGCAAGTCTTTGAACCATAATTCGTTTTCGTACTCGGATCGGGCAATGCCTTTTTTGCCCTTTCGCGGCAAGCTAGCTCGCTTCACACCAAGTTCGGTAATGGCCGTTTCGTTCTTCTTGCTTGAGAAACCGCGGTCGGTCGCTACAGCTTGCGGCGCTTTGCCGAATTGCTTGATATGCGCCTGTACAGCGGGAACGAGCAGTTCATCATCCGAGGGGTTCCCCTCGTAGACAGCGTAGCCGGTCACAAAGCCACTTTCCGTCTCGTCGATTCGCACCTTGTAGCCGAACTCAGTTCCTTTGGCCAGCTTACCTTTCTTAATCGGTCTTGCTTCCGGGTCAAAGAAACTGACGATCCGATCTGCGATGATTCGATTGCCGGAAACGACCTGTTTGGCTTGTTCCAACAACTTGCCGGTTAGCGTGACCGCCTCGGTCAGTTTGGTTTTACTTTGTCGAAGAGCAGCTTTGCCCTTGTCTTGCAGTTTCTCGATAACGGCTTGCGCCTTGTTCACAACGTTCTCGGCTACTTCGATTACGCTCCCAGTGATCCGGTCAACTTCTTCCCAAGATTCACGGGTGCGGCGACGTAGAACTTTCGCGATGGACAGAATCTTTTCCTTGATTTCTGCCGTACGATCTTCAAAGCCTTGAACAGTGTGGGAGGCGACTTTCCGGATTTTCTGAATCGTTCGAGTGATGACTTTTACGCCATCTTGCAACAGCGTAGCGTCTGTCGGGTGATGGATGTCGGATTCCACAACCGTCGTATCCGTGCGCAATTTGCGGGTTTTCAGAACGGCTTTTTCCTCACACTGCTTTACGAGTGCGGCATTGATGTCTTCGACGATCTTGTCGCCGTAGCGTTTGCGGGCATAGATGAGCGTAGACGGGTCGGGCATCGGTTCGTCGATGGCAAACCGGCAGAACATTCGCCATGTGATGCTGTCACCGACTTCCTTCACGAGTGACTCGTAGCCCAAATTGTATTTATGCTTCAGGACCATAAGACGGATGTACTTTTCAATTGCAAGCGTAGGACGGCCGCTTTTCTTGCCTTTCGGGTGCAACTCAGTAAACGGTTGAAGAAAACGGTCGTCGTCCAGTAATTGATCTATGATTGCAAGCTCGACCGGCAACTTTCTAACAGATTCCGGGAGAATGGCATCCCAGATGGTCAATTGCTCGTCTCGAAGTTTCAACATTTTCTTCACCTCTTGGAAGGATTCCCGAGGGCTTCTGTTGAACTCCTATAGCAAAGGAATTCTTCCCTCGGGGTGTGGAACTTTGTTATCTCGTCAATAACAATTTCCATTTTGAGGTGCTGAATTCCTTTTAATTATGCTCAAAACACCCTGACTTTTTCAGGGGAAACTAACTAAGCTCCACTCCGACGTGATGAGAAACATTTTTTCTAAAAGCAGTATTAATGCTATATTGACTACCACAACCAAAAGAGGAGGTATACAGTCATTTTTCAGAATTTTGTTAAGCGATTTATTTCTACTCATGTATCCTCCCAACCCGCTTCCTACCAGCAATGCCGCCAGAATATAGCTAAAAGTAAGTACAGGATGACCGAAGTAAAGAGAAAATTTCTGTATGAGCGGTGTTTCAATCAACATAAATCCGGCACCTAGAAGTCCAAAGTAAAGTGCTGGTCTCTTCAAGTTCCGATTTCTTATTAAAAACGGGACAAAGAGAATCACACTCCCAATTCCAACAGCAGCAAGAAGATTAAGCAACGATGTAGGTAAACCCTTCTCAAAATTGTAGAAATAGGGACTATCATCTGTAGACGGGACCACATTGTTGCTAAATTTGGCTGTGAATTGTTTGAAAGTATCGTGCTCATCTTCCAGGTGCTTTAAAGGCCCCTCCTCGTAAATATTAGGAAGGAATAACGGCGTATTACCGCCTTGTAATGCCTTGTCTAATAACTGGTTACTCTCATTCTCTGTAAAAGGTACATTTTTTATGATTACAATAGGATAATGAATATGTTCAGCATCACCGCCATGTTCTGATGGAGGCATATTTTTGGCTAAAATAGCGATGTATTTTGGTGCTTCCTTCAAGGGAACTCCTCTTTGAGTAAGAGCTGAAATGGAGGTTGCCACTATTTTTTCGAGATCGTTTTGATCATGAGCAAGAAAGGCGACTCTTCCGTTACTTTCCAGTTTATTTAGATAATCTTTCACTGCCTCAACCGTATAGATATAGTTTTCAGAAAGAGCGTACCCCACACTTTGAGAAGCATTGGTCATTACTAAGGATAAAAAGATCGTATCGAATTTATCGTTCGTCCTTCTGACGAAATTCCGACCATCTTCTGCATATACCTTCACTTCCGGCAAATTGTAAATGTTGCCGTTAAAGTCGGAGTACTTTTCTACGGCGTCAATGCTCGAAGTATTTATTTCAACTGCGGTAATATCTTTACTCCCGGCCGCTAAAGCGTATAATATATCTCTTCCCCCTCCTGGCCCAATGATCAAAGACTTATCATTCTTCCCTATCGAAAAAGGTAAAAACTCAGTTTCCTTTTTATATTTCTCCAGACTGCTTAAATCACCGTTATATTTCATCATTGGGGCATTAGCCGCTCCATCAATAGTAACCACCATATAGTCGGGTATTTCCGGTAGTCTTATAACATCAGTCCTAGAGAATGAATTCCATTCCGTAGATATAATTTCTGCATTCTCACCTTCATATTGATAAAACCCAAACGTTTTACCTGGATTAGTCAATAAACCGTTGAAATTCTTCTCGATCGAATTTATATACTGAACTGGAACGAATAAACCTGAAGATAATAGAACGAGAGAAACTATGGTTACAGCAATCAACCTCTTAAAATTTGCTAACAACGAGAAGCTGAGCGCAGCCAATAAGGCAATAATAGCTATAACCAAGGAAGACCTGAACATTCCTAAATTGTTCATTAATAGAAGTACAACTACGCTCCCAACCCCTGAGCCGAGCAAATCTGCAAAATAAAGTTTATTGCTTATCCCCGCGGATAGTCTGAAGAGAAGGGATATATAATATCCCCCTATTACAAAAGGAAGGGTTCCCAACAGGGCATAGATTAAAACACTATTTATATAAGGCAGCTTATAGATCACCGATAATATGACGAGATAAAATAGGGCTAACAAAAAAGCCGCATAACCTATACTTTGCACCTTCTGTATCTTACCCGGTTCTTTTGCCTTTTTCTGCTGCATATATACAAGTACGCTTCCGACACCAACGCCGCATATTGCAAAAGATGTGATAAGAAAAGTATAGTGATAGGATAAAAGTGCCGAATATATTCTTGTTAGTATTACTTGGTATACAAATAAGGAAACAGATACAAAGAAAATACTTAATAAAATTAAAAAATTTCCCTTTATATTGATTGACTTTATCAAGAATGCCTACGCCCCTCTAAGTGGTAGAATGAAAAAGAAGTGCGTTTTAAGCACTTCTTTTTACTGTTAAATTCTAGGGTTAAGCCTGTCCAACTAATGTACCGAGCTATTCTTTCATTCTTTTGTTATTTTATTATACTCATCATCAGATAATATACGGCGAGCGGTTACATAACGTTCGACATAATAATCCTCCGAAAGTTTGCTGATTTGAACTCCCTTACTTGCAGATGAGTGGGAGAATAATCCATTCCCCATATAAATGCCGGCGTGCGAGATGCCCGTTCCGTCCGTATTAAAAAATACAAGATCCCCTGAACGCAGGTTTTTCTTCTCCACCTTTGCTCCTTCTTTTGCCTGTAATTTCGTTGTTCTAGGGAGATCAACATCTACTTGTTTAAACACATATTGAATAAATCCAGAACAATCAAATCCTTTGGTTGTCGTTCCACCATATAGGTAGGGGGTCCCCAATACTTGATCGACTTCCGACTGCAATGCCGACTCACTGGCAAACACGCTTCCGGCATTAAACACGGTAAGTAGGGTAAGGAATAAAATTGATCCAATAATCTTCTTCAATCTATTTCTCCTCTCTTACTGAACTCCTCCTATGACTTATTCCATGCCGCTCTGGGTTTGAACAGTAGCCGGTTGGCCTTCATATTGGATCACACCGATTAATCCGCCTGGTTCCACTTCACCGTTCATTGTGTGGTGCAGTTCATGGCAATGGAATACCCAAGTTCCCGGGTTGTCGGCAATGAATTCAATATCGTAGGTTTTACCGGGTGCAATATCAATGGTATTCATGACCTGCGGATTAGAGATGGGATGGCCGTCTTCCGCAATGACCCGGAAATCGTGTCCATGCAAATGCATCGGGTGATTTAGGTTGCTGATATTGATGAGACGTAAGCGAACGGTTTGTCCCTTCTTGACAACAAGAGGTTTCGTGTCCGGGAATGCTTTCCCGTTGATCGTCCAGTAATTGTAGTCCATGTTCATCTGAGCTGAGCCGGTTCCTTCCGCAGTGTGCATCCCCATATCCATACCTGCCATATCCGTCATCTTGCCATGTGCATCCGGCATTTCAGCATTCATACCGGCTTTATCTAACATTGTCCCATTGACACTCATTGCTTGCATATCGCCTACGTTCCAGCCGCCAAGCATCCAGGTTATATCCTGATCAAATTTGGGTTGTGCTTCGGGTTTTTGCGGATCTATAATAAACGCTCCGTAAAACCCTTTATCGATTTGCTTGACACTATTTAAATGGGAATGATACATGAAAGTTCCCGCATGGTTCGCAATAAACTCGTAAGTATAAGATTTACCCGCTTTAATGCCATCTTGCGTAAAAGGAGGTACTCCGTCCATATTGTTTGGAACATGGAGTCCATGCCAGTGAATCGATGTGTCTTCCTTAAGGTTATTTTTGACCGTGATACGAACCGTATCTCCCTCGGTCACCCGGATTTCCGGTCCCGGGACCGTGCCGTTGATGGTAATGGCGTCTACGGTTGTCCCTTTCACCAACTCCCACTTTTCTTCCTTGACATCGAGCGTAAACTCTTTTACTTTACCTGTCGGTACAATTGTGTCTGTCTCTTTTAACGGAGGCAATTTTCGCAATTGAGTGGTGGTCAGGATATTCAAATCTTGTTTAGCCGGCTTGGCTTGCTCCGCATTAGCGGCCCCTACAGAACCAAAGGCACTTACCGCGAGTAAGACCGCCAAGCTGCCATGCTTCCAAAATTTTTTGATCAAAATCGTCTCCTCCATTTCTTGATTTACTCAATAATCGTGTACTGTATCCTCCCTCAATAAATTAATGGTTTCTCCGTTTTTCTCACTTTTTCGCATGTTTTCTTCTTTGACATCCAAAGCCCCCTTGGATAGGATTTGACGAGGAGCGAATATTTGGGATCGACCTGTTGGCGGGAATAGAGGTGGGGACCACCCCGCTTTTTGAAAGCCGTATGGTCGCATATGGATCTCCACATGAGCCCTTGCGGTTTACCCTCCCATATCTCCCTGGGTCGATGCCCTTACATTCCTTCGTTCTACCTTTCAAGGGGTGGAGGCCAGGTTAGCTCCTCTGCGGGGTCGACGCCCTAATGGAATGAATTCCTCCCAGCCTATCCGTGCTTCGTTTGTCAAAGATCAACATGTGTATAAGCGATAAAACGTGAGTGAGTTATCCAGCTGTGAATGAATTAAGCTGCTGTTTGCAATTGAGCCTCCCGATGGGGGCCGAGCACTTTGCTGGCGTCATAGTCCTTCTGTTTACGGCCTAGCTCAAACATGACGCGAATGAGCTTGCTCGAGATCGCAATCATCGACTGCTTCTTCTTCAGCGGGTTATCCCGGCGCGTCGTAAAGTACAGGTGCAGCGCGCGGAACTCCGGGTTCTTGGCAACCATCGTCAGCGCTGCTCGGTACAGCAGGGCCCGAAGGCGACAGCGACCTCGCTTGCTGATGGTCGTTTCCCCCTTGTGGAGCCCGGAGCTGTTTTCCCGCAGACTGAGACCGGCGTGACGGACAATTTGCTGGCTATGATCGTAGCCGCTCAAGTCCCCGACTTCCGCCAGGAAGCCTGCAACCGTAACGAGGCCGATGCATGGAATGCTCATCATGTGACAGGCGCCCGGAATCTGCTCCACCAGAGCCGCCACATGCTCCATCAGTTCTTCGATCTGCCTGCACAGCATGGCGTACTGCTCCAAGTACATGGCTAGCTCATGCTTGGCCGCCGTAGCGCCTTCCGTGAGGCCGATGGACTTTCGGGCTTTCCGATAGAGCAGTTCCGCTCTCTTGGGGCCTACCGCTCGTTTCACGCCGTTCTTCTTCCAGATGGCCACGACCGTTGTTTCGCCGGCGGCGACGACGTCTTGCGGCAGGGGAAGGTGCGTGAGCGTAATAAGCGAGGCCTTGCCTTCCCAGTCTTTGAACACTTGTCTATATTCGGGAAAGAAGCGATCCAGCCAATTATGGATTCTTCCTTTCACCCGGTTCAAATCCCCGCACAAACGGTCTCGCTGGTTCATCAGCACACGCAGGTCGGCGTAAACGCCTTCCGGCAGCTGCGGCTGTGTATAGCGTCCGTCGATGACGAGTTTGGCAACGACCTTCGCATCTTTGATGTCGTTCTTGGTCGGCGAGTTGTCGTCGAGTTCCTTACTTTTCTTGACGTGATGCGGATTCACCAAAACGACTTCGACGCCGCGCCGCTTCAGGAAGTGAAACAGCGGGAACCAGTAGTGCCCGGTTGGCTCTACGCCAAGTAGTACGTCCGTCAGTCCATGTTCTTGCTGGATGGATTCGGCCCAAGCCAACAAGTTCAGCAGGCCATTCTCGTCGTTCTGGAACAGGCAACGCGTGCCAAGCTCAATGCCACGATAGTTGAAGGCCCGAGCGACATGGTTGTGCTTCGCGATGTCGGTCCCGATGACCAGTGTTGTTTCAGAAATTCTCGAAATCCGTTGATTTTGTTTGCTGGATTGGTTATGCTTCATCTAGAGCGTCCTCCTCATTTAGGGCAGTGAATGTGCGACATTCCGAGACCCAGCATACAGGAGGCGCTTTTTCATTTCAAACCGCAAATTAATTCACTACAGGAATTGCTCCTCTCGTAATCTATGATGAGTCCATTGTACATGGAAAATGTTGAGAATCTGTGTGGAAAGTAAGAAGATGAAAAATAGAAGCGAGTTTTGTCGATAGACATAGAGAAGAGTTGAAACAAAAACTCCTGCAACGACTGATCGCTGCAGGAGTCTGTTAAATTATTCTGGCTTATTTCCGACTGTAGGGTCAGGTGTGTAATTACTTTTGTAGCCCTCGTACATCACGTCTGTAACCATCCCTGCGGACGCATGGTGTAAATCATGGCAGTGGAACATCCAATCCCCCGGATTATCCGCTTCAAATGCAACCACGTATTCTTCGCCAGGCTTCACATTAAGCGTGTCTTTGATCACAGGTGCTCCTTCTAGTGGTTTACCGTTCTTACTTAATACTTGGAAGAAATGACCGTGTAAGTGCATGGGATGATCATCGGTTTTAGACAAATTAACTAAGGTAACCTTCACTTTGTCCCCTTTATCTACTTTGATCGAATCGGTATCAGGAAACATCTTTCCATTGATTGTGTAGACCATTTCCCCATCCTTCATTTCTGTGTTCAGATTTAATTTTACGTCTTGATCAAACTTTTGATCCAAAGAGAAATTAGACATCGCTTGTTGGCCGTATTTGGTTAAATCAAAGTTAGGCAGCTCATCATCCGCATTCGAGTTATCGGTTTTGCCTATTGCGCCCTCATACTCAATTACAGCACGCATGTTCTTCACCCGCTCATCTTTTCCATGCTCTTCGAAGAGCCATGATCCGGGGTTATTGGCAGTAAATTCGAGATCATAGCGTTCACCAGGCGCGATCGCAATGCCTTGATTGGCGATCACGGCTGGACTATTTACAGGTTGCCCATCGGAGGCAATGACTTTAAACTCATGTCCGTGTAAATGCAACGTGTGCGTAATGTAGCCCGCATTGACCAAACGAATGCGAACTTTATCCCCTTCCTTCACGATAAGCTTATCAATCGAATCCCCAGTTTTCCCATTCATGGTGTACAGGTCATACACGCTCATATCATGCCCAGCCATCTCTGTCATGCTACTCATATCTCCCATGTTCATTTGGCTGTGATCCATCCCCTCCATGCCTTCCATGTTGCTCATATCCATCTCGCCTGAGCTCATCCACTCATCCAGCACAAGGGTATAATCACGGTCATAGTTTTCATTGGGATCTTCTACGATTAACGTACCATACAAGCCCTTATCAAGCTGATTTACACTATCTTGGTGCGAGTGATACCAATAAGTTCCCGGGACAGTCGCTTTAAATTCATAGGTGAATTCCTTACCTGCAGGTACTGCATCTTGAGTTACCCCCGGAATACCATCCATATTATTTGGAACAGGATAACCATGCCAGTGTATGGAGACAGGCTCCTCCAACTCATTCTTCAATTTGATTTTCACGGTATCACCGACCTTCACACGAATCTGTGGACCCGGCACCGAATTGTTAAACGTCCACACAGGCAGCGTCAGATCATCCGATACTTTCAAGTTGCTCGTTTGCGCGGTAATCGTAAATTCTTTTCCATCCGCAACAGGAGCAACTTTCGTCGTTATAGTCTCAAGTAGTGGTGTAAAATTAGCCCGGGCTTCTTGACAAAGGAAGCCACGGTATGATTTCTACTAAAGTGAAGCCAATCACCTTTAGAAGGAGGATCACACCGTGACTTCTATAGATAGAATGTCACTTTTAGAGCTGTTGCGCAAGTCCGGAATTGATGGTGATGTAGATTTTCTTAAAGAGGCTTTGAACGTTCTGGTTCATGCACTGATGGAGGTGGAGGTAGCGGCACAAATCGGTGCAGAGCGTTATGAACGCAACACAGACAGAACCAACCATCGAAATGGCTATCGACACCGTGAATGGGATACACGCGTAGGAACACTCGATCTAAGAATCCCAAAACTACGCAAAGGCACTTATTTTCCTTCGCTGCTTGAGCCTCGAAAGCGTGCAGAGAAAGCGCTGCTTTCCGTGGTTCAGGAGGCATACGTTCATGGCGTCAGCACACGGAAAGTAGACGAACTCGTAGAATCGCTCGGCATGAAGGGCATTAGCAAAAGTGAAGTCTCCCGGATCTGCAAAGAGCTGGATGAAGTCGTACTGGCCTTCAAGGAGCGTCCGCTCGAAGGGCAGTTCCCTTATGTTTGGTTGGACGCGACATTCCCGAAGGTGCGTGAAGGCGGCCGTGTACGAAGTATGGCACTGGTTGTAGCCATTGGGGTTCGGGAAACCGGAGAACGAGAGATCCTTGGTTTTGACCTTGGGATGAGCGAAGACGGCCCGTTCTGGGTTGAATTTCTTCGCAAATTGGTTTCAAGAGGGCTGCATGGCGTTCAACTGGTGATTAGTGATGCACATGAAGGATTACGCGGCGCAATCGAGCAAGTTCTGACAGGCGCGGTTTGGCAGCGTTGCCGTGTTCACTTTATGCGCAATGTGTTGAGCCAGGTGCCGAAGTCTTCACAATCGATGGTTTCTTCGATTATTCGGACCATTTTTGCACAGCCGACCCAAGAAGATGCAATCCTGCAATTACGGCAAGTCGTGAACCAGCTTCACGGGAAGTTCCCGAAGGCTATGGAGATCCTTGAGCAGGCTGAAAGTGATGTCCTGGCTTACATGGCTTTCCCCAAGGAACATTGGCGGCAAATCCATTCCACGAATCCATTGGAGCGCTTGAACCGAGAAATCCGCCGGCGTTCCGATGTTGTTGGGATCTTTCCGAATCGAGAGTCTGCCATTCGTCTTATTGGTGCCATCCTGATGGAACAGCAGGATGAATGGACAGTATCGCGCCGTTATTTTAGTAAAGAGTCCATGGCCAAAGTGGTTCAGGGGGAGCAAAATCTCTTAACATCTGCTATGCTCTTGCAGAAATAAATATGGGTCACAGAGTAGAAATCAATTTTACACCACTTGACGGGACGCTACCCTTTCGTCAATTTGATTTCCCCTGACTGGTCTTTATTTTGATCCGTATTCTGTTGAGAATCACTCATGTTCATTTTTGAATGATCCATGCCTTCCATCCCATTTTGACCGTCTGAATTTGCGCAACCTGCCACAATGACACTAAAAGCACCTACTGCAAGTAGAATTTTTAGTTTACCTTTCATAATGATCCTCCCTCAATAATTTAATGTTTCCTACGTTTTTCTCGCTTTTTCTTACAATATCTCCTTTGACCAACGAAGCGTCCTTGGATAAGATTTAATGAAGAGCAAAAATATGGGATCGACCTGTCGGCGGGAACAGAGGTGGTGGTCACCTCGTTTTTTCAGCCCTTTGGTCGCAAATGGATCTCCACACATTCCCTTGCGGTTTACCCTCCCATATCTCTCTGGGTCAATGCCCTTACATTCCTTCGTTCT
The DNA here is from genome assembly GCF_047200555.1 of Paenibacillus sp. MB22_1. Classification (NCBI taxonomy): domain Bacteria; kingdom Bacillati; phylum Bacillota; class Bacilli; order Caryophanales; family Paenibacillaceae; genus Paenibacillus; species Paenibacillus sp. MB22_1. Next base: position 5,064 of record NZ_JBLADV010000001.1, on the reverse strand, counting down.
ACCTCTCAAGGGGTGGAGGCCAGGTAAGCTCCTTTGCGGGGTCGATGCCCTTGTGGTGATAATTCCTCCCGGCCTATCCGTGCTTCGTTTGTCAAAGATCAACATGTGGATAAAGCAAGTAAAACGTTGAGTTGCTAACCTGTGAATAAATTAAGCTGCGATTTGCATTTGAGCCTCCCGATGGGGGCCAAGGACTTTGCTTGAATCATAGTGCTTTTGCTTTCGACCCAGCTCAAATAAGACACGGATGAGCTTGTTACACAGTGCAATCATCGATTGCTTCTTCTTCAGTGCATTGTCTCTGCGTGTCGTGAAGTACAGATGCAATGCACGGAACTCAGGATTCTTCGCTACCAAGGTAAGCGTCGCCCGATACAACAAGGCTCTTAGGCGACGACGTCCTCGCTTGGATATGGTCGTCTCCCCTTTGCGATCCCCTGAACTGTTCTCACGCAAGCTCAGACCGGCGTGACGCACGATCTGCTGGCTATGATCATAGTCGCTGAGATCGCCGACTTCCGCTAGAAACCCTGCAACAGTAACCAGCTTCACACAGGGGATACTCATCATGACTTCGGCCCCAGGAATCTGTTTGACCAACGCTTCAACAAGCTCCATCAGTTGATCAAGCTGCCTAGACAGCATGGTGTACTGCTCCAAGCACAGGGCTAGCTCATGTCTGGCTGCCGTTACACCTTCCGTCAGGCCGATGGACTTGCTGGCTGTACGATACAGCTGAGCGGCTCTCTTGGCACCTACAGCCCGCTGTACGCCGTTCTTCTTCCAAGTCGCCACAATCGATGTTTCACCAGCTTGAATCACCTCATGTGGCGTTGGGAAGTGTTCCAATGTGATAATCGAGGCCTTGCCTTCCCAGTCCTTGAACACCTTGGTATATTCGGGGAAGAATCGATCTAGCCAATTGTGAACTCGCGCCTTGGCACGATTCAGGTCTTTGTTTAAGCGATCGCGCTGGTTCATGTAGACTCTCAGATCGGCATAGATCCCTTCTGGCAGTTGAGGCTTCGTATAGCGACCATCGATCACCAGCTTTCCGATAACCTTGGCATCCTTGGTGTCGTTCTTGGTTGGCGAGTTGTCGTCCAGTTCCTTGCTCTTGTTCACATGATGCGGATTGATCAACACCACCTCGACATCGCGAGACTTCATGAAGTGATACAACGGAAACCAGTAATGGCCTGTGGGCTCGACTCCCATGACGATGTCATTCATGCTATGCTCTTGCTGAAGGTTTCTCGCCCAGGCTAGTAGGTTGTTCAAGCCGTTGTCGTCATTGGTGAACAGACAGCGCTTGCCAAGCTCAATTCCGCGGTAGTTGAATGCACGCGCAACGTGATTTCGTTTGGCGATGTCTGTGCCGATGACCAGCGTCGATTCAGAGATTCTTAAGATACGTTGATTTTGCTTGCTAGATTGGGTATGCTTCATAGTGAGCGTCCTCCTCATTTAGGGCAGTGAATGTGCACCATTCCGAGACCCAGCATACAGGAGGCGCTCTTTTTGTTCAAACCTCAAATTAATTCATTACAGGAATGCTCCTATTGATTTTATCTCCAACAGTATATCTAAAATTTGTGTGGAATTTATGAAGACATCTAAATTTTGAAATAATAGATAATAAAAATAAGGAGAGATCAGAAGATATATGTTTATTCAACACTTGCTCTCAGTGACCAGCTACTGCCGCCATTGTCGCTTTCAAAAACAGAATATCGGTCAGTCACAATGACCAGCCGGTTGGGATCACGTTTCGACGCTTTGATGCCGAGCGGCATTTCACCTTTTAAATCAACATGAAGGTCTGACCAGTCTTTCAAATCTTTTGATTTTAGAAATCCGCTTTCCGACATAAGGATGACCTCCCCATTAGCTAAATAAAGCACCCCATATACCGGTTCATTGGTTAAGAGCAAGTTCTGAACCTTGCCTTCATTAACAATGTAATGAATAAGTCCTGTTTCCGTGGCTGCCAAAAAGGAAACAGGAGCTCCCGGCAGCGCCGTAATGGAGTACGCACCTTCAGGCAGAGTGCCTATGTTCTGCCATATCTCGCCCCCATCTTTTGTTTCAAATAAGTTGTTCTCCGAACCTGCCAACAAGGTAAATAAATGATTCGGATCGTCAGGATCCATAACTAAATAATGCGCATCGGGTTCATTGGGTTTGGATTGATTAGGAAGTCCATTTTCAATCGTTTCCCACGTATCTCCGCCATCGACAGATCGTTTCACAAATCCGTGACCTGCGGCATATATTTTTGAAGGATTCTCGAAATCCGTTTCGATTCCCATCACATCGTTGGTTTTAATCGGCTCAAAAGTTCTCTGCCACTTCTGATCAACAAGTTCATATACACCTGTATGTGTCCCCATCAAAACCGTTGTATCATCGAGTGCATAACTAAAGACGTGTGGGTGCGTGTTGGACTCGGTAATCAAAGATGCCAAATTTGATTCTTTGCTTTTTTTAGTTCCACCCCATATCGCAAAAATGATAATTAAAGCTAAAGCTATTGTTAAGTAAAAGCCAAATCCCCAAGAAAATTTCTTTTTTACTCTAAACATGTTCATTCTCCTAACCATTATGATGAATGTCATTTTATTAATGACCGATGTGAAGACCATTTGTGCATGAACAAGGCAGTTAATCAATTTATCATGACCATTTTCATATAATCGGGCTGAATATAGAGGGACTTCCACAATGAAAAAATATAAATGGTCCAGAGCTTTCTGGAGTAATCCCCTAAACCTTTGCGGTGCCGATCTAACATCTCCTTCACCTGACTAAGTTTAAACCATTCCTCTACCCCACTACCTATGATTTGCTCTAGCATGTGATCCCCTATAGATGTCATAAGCCATTTTCTTAAGGGTACGGGAAAGCCAAGCTTAGGCCGATTTAACACATGATCAGGGACCAGACCGTCCATGGCCCGACGTAAAACAAACTTTGTAGTGTCTTTTGATATGCGATAATTCACCGGGATTTTTCGGGCAATATTGAAAACCTCTTTATCCAAAAAAGGAACCCGAATCTCTAAAGAATGTGCCATACTCATCTTATCTGCCTTCATGAGAATATTCCCTGGCAACCATAAATGAAGGTCAATCAATTGCATTCGGGTCACATCATCGAGATTTTTACTAATTTCATAAATGCCTTTTGTAAGTTCCGTGGTTGGTTCCCAAATATTGAATAGTTCAGGCCGAAAGACCATGATTTGTTCCTTTTCATCCTCCCACTATAAATTAATGTTTTCTTTCATTTGCTTACGATTTCTTAGATTTTCAACTTCGACGTTTTCGAGAGATGGAGATATTATGTTTATATGACATATTTTTCTGGTGGAGCCGATGGCAGGAATAGAGTTTGGAACCCATTTTCCAATCTATGGATAACATCGGTATGTTCGCACCTTGGATATCCACACCATTCCCTTGACGGCTTACCCTCCCATGTCACACTGGGTCATAGCCCTCACATTCCTTCGTCCTGCCTCTCAAGGGGTGGACGCCGCTTCTTGCTCCTTTACTGGGTCGTTGCCCTTATGGAATAATTCCTTGCGGCTGCTCCGTGCTTCTGTTGTCGTTGTTTATAACCTATTCGTCGTATGCAAACGCTGAAAGTTTGAATCTCGTTTTACGCTGCCATCCGAAGCTGAGACTGGCGTACCGGCCCCAGAACATCCATAGGGTTGTAGCACATTTGTTTTGTCCCCAATGTGAATAAGACTCGAATGAGTTTTCCACACAGGGCTACAATGGACTGTTTCTTCTTTAACGGATTGTTTGTGCGTGTCGTGTAATATTGATGTAATGCCTTAAACTCCGCGTTTTTTGCCACCATCGGCATGACAGCCCGGAACAGCAACGCCCGTAGCCGGGATCGTCCACGTTTGGTGATCGTGGACTTGCCCTTCTTCTTGCCGGAGCTGTTTTCCTTCAGATTGAATCCGGCAAGTCGTATGATCTGTTGGCCATGATCGTAGCCTCGCAGATCCCCGACTTCCGCCAGGAAACCAGCCAGTGTCACCACTCCGACTCCAGGTACCGTCAACATCTCTTCAGAACCGGGAACCCGATCCAGTAGTTGTTCCACCTGTTGCATGATGTCTTCTAGCTGACGAGCAAATAAGTCGTACTGCTCCAGTAAAGCCTTCAATTCGATTTTGGCTGCAGTGAGACCCTCGGTAAGTCCGATCGAAGACTTGGCGGCTTGAACCAGTTTCTCCGCTCGCTTCATGCCTACAGCTCGTTTCACATCCTGCTTCCAACGCTTCAGAATCGTATAGGCGCCTTGAGATACGACGTCTTGCGGTGTTGGAAAATCTGTCAGTGTGATGAGCGATGCTTTCCCTTCCCAGTCTTTGAACACCTGTTGGTATTCCGGGAAGAAACGGTCCAGCCAGTTTTGAATCCGCCTTTGGACTTGCCCAAAGTTCCCCATCACTTTTTCCCTCAGGTTCATCAAGATGCGTAAATCCGCATAGACGCTCTTCGGGAATTTCGGTTCGGTGTACTTCCCATTGCGGATCAGATCTGCGATCACTTTGGCATCTTTATAGTCGTTTTTCGTCGGGGAATTGTCCTCAAGCTCTTTGCTCTTGTTCACATGATGAGGATTGACGATAACCACCTTAATCCCTTCGTGCTGCAGAAATTCCGCTAGCGGGAACCAGTAGTGTCCGGTCGGCTCGATGCCGAAGATCACATCAGTCTTCGCATGTTGCCACTGTAGCTCCTTCATCCACGATACCAGTTTAGTCAGCCCTGAGCGGTTATTGCTAAACACACATTCTTTGCCAAGTTCGATTCCCCGAAAGTCGATCCCGCGTGCTACATGGGTTTCTTTTGCAATGTCTGCTCCAACCACTAGTGTAGCTTCGGTAATTTGTGTAATCCGTTGATTCTGCTTCTTCGATTGCTTATACTTCATAGTGAGCGTCCTCCTCTTAATTAGGGCAGTGAATGGTCCACATTCCAAGACCCAGCATACAGGAGGCGCTTTTTTCGTTCAAACCTCAAATTAATTCATTACAGG